>NFUW01000002.1:1151629-1917604 GCA_002127285.1 Chitinophagaceae bacterium IBVUCB1 | reverse complement strand
CCCGTACTACGGCGGGTGGTACAGGTTACCGCATCCGTATCGTCAGCAGCAACCCAAGCAGCATATCTTTTGATAACGGCAGCAACATACAAGTGAAAGCACTGGCTGCCAACCGCACCGTCAGCAGCAACAGCCCCCTCTGCGAGCCCGATACCGTCAGACTGTTCAGCAATACATCTACCGCAGGCACTACATTCAGTTGGGCAGGGCCATTGTCGTTCACCAGTACTTTACAAAACCCCAAGACAGGCAATAGCACCACCGTCCATAGCGGGCAGTATATCGTAACCATGACAACCAACCAGGGATGCGTAAGCAAAGACACCACAACGGTAACCGTAAAACCCCTGCCACAGAAACCCGTTGCCAATAACGATACATCGCTCTGTACAGGTGCAACGCTCAACCTGAGTGCATCTACCGCCACATCGGGCGTTTCATGGTCGTGGACAGGGCCTAACAGCTTTAGCAGCACCAGCCAAAGCCCTAACAGAACAAGTGTAACTACTGCCGATGCGGGCAACTACATCGTAACAGCCACCCTGAACGGCTGCAGCCGCAGAGATACCACTAATGCTACCGTATTTGCTATTACTGCCATACCCATGGCAAGCAATAGCGGCCCCTACTGCATAGGCAGCGATATAGAACTGAGCGCCAGCAGCATACCCGCCGCCACCTATACATGGAGCGGCCCTAATGGCTTTACAAGCAATGTAAGAAACCCCGTTATACCCGCCGCCACGCTTGCCTATGCAGGTACATACAGCGTATATGCCACCGTCAACGGCTGCAACGGCAGCCCTGCTACCACCACCGTAGCGATGGTAACAGGTCCGAGCGTCAACATCTTCCCCAGCCCAAACGATACGGTATGCGGCAATACAACGGGCAGTGCCAGTTTTACGGCAGTACCCACCAATGCAGGCACAGGCTTTGGCTACCAGTGGTACAAAAACGGCAACTCCGTAGCGGGAGCTACCAACAGCACCTACGCAGCCACAGGCATCAGCACGGGCGATGTATATAGCGTAAAACTGATACCCGGCACAGGTGCTGCATGTACTACACCTGTGAACAGCAATGGCATACAAATGACGGTGATGCCCTACATCACCCCGAGTGTAACGATAACAGTCAGCCCCGATAGCATAGCATGGTATGGACTGCTGCTCACCTTCACCGCTACCGCCACCAACGCGGGCAATAACCCGACCTATCAGTGGAAGCGCAACAACCAAAATCTGACAGGTGCATTGAGCAATACATGGGGAGCAACGAACCTGACGGACAATGACCGGATAAGCTGCGAGGTAACGAGCAGCTACATCTGTCCGCAACCAAGCAAGGTTACGAGCAACTCTATCAGGCTGAAGATAAGTACGGGTGTGAAAAGCGCATGGGCAGGCAAAGCACCCAATATCTATCCAAACCCAGTGAAAAACCTGCTGATAATAGAGGGCATACAATCAGGCACAATTATACAATTGAATGATGTTACTGGCAAAACACTACTACGCAAAACAGCCATCAACCAAACAGAAACACTGAACACGCAAAACCTCATCCCAGGCAACTACATCTTATTGCTGGATGACAATAAAGGCAACAGGCTGCAGGTGAAGGTGGTAAAGGAGTAATATACACCAAACTATATTTCATTTCAGAACCCGCTACAGTAGCGGGTTTTGTTATTATCTCCAAAGCATTTCTTAACGATTGGTTAATGCTTAACAAAGGCAGTCGTTAACCGATTTTAAACGAAGGGTTAAACGCCTCGTTTTATTTGGCAACCCCTTGTTGCGGGTTGCATATTTGCATTGTCAAACGGCACAACAAAACAAAAACACAGCCTTTTAAAACAAACAATAAAACACACACAATGACTAAGATATCAATGTTCGTAGCTATACTGGTTTGCATCATCACTGCTGTAAACATATAAGACGAACAAACCAAAGAAAACAAACAAAAAGTGAAAAACACGGTACAAACAAAACAAACTAATTATCAAACAAAACAAACAAAAATGAAATCGCTCATGCTGGCTCCCATCGGTTTACTGCTTCGCACTTATCTGCTTTTTGCATTTGTAATGGTTTACATGCAAAAACAAAAGAACAAACGTGCCGAAAGAAGAATAGCCATTGCAACAATGAAAGATGCACAGCATGCGGGAGCATAATTTGTTTGTAAAAACATATTTGATGCGAGAGAGCCCTTTTGTGTAAGGATTAAGAAAAAATCCACCGTGTTATGCGGTGGATTTTTTGTAGTGTGAACCATACTCTCAGCTCACATGAATCTCATTAATAATTAGAAAAAACAACATTACTGCAATAGTAGCAAAAGGTGATTTAGCAAGTGTAGTTAGTATTTTCTTTGGACAATAGGTATCGTGACTTCAGCAATCATTTGCGTACAAACAATCTATTACTCTCTACCCAAAAACCATCTATTGAGTACGACTTAATATTATTCGTACATTTTGTATCACCATCTCTGCACGGCACTTTTGTATCCCGGTTATCACCGTTAAATATGTCGGCAATAATATACGTTTGGCCGTTAGATGTAAACTGCAATGCCCAGTCATTGCCATACCGTATGCCTGTTGGACCCGCAGTAGTGATTGTATAGTCTGACAGGAATGAAGTATCGGGCTTAGCACTTACTGTTAATGGTTTATTATTTACCAATTGTACAGAGTCTATTGCTTTGCTTCTTACTTTATCTCCGCGCATATATCGCTTCAGCACTATGGTGCGGATGGTACTTCTGTCAAAACCCGTAAAAACAACTTGCAATGCCTCGTCGCTGCACACTACCCTCTTTTTGCAACATGCCTGCAATCCTGCAATCAAAACCGTTAAAACAATTATTGCTGTTAATCTGCTAAACATAACACTTAATAGAAAGCTGCAAAGCTACTGTTTATTAACGGGCTATAGTTAATGTTTTTGTCATTTCTTTGTCTGCAAACTTTATAGTCAGCATATAGATACCTTGCACCAAATCTCCCACAGGAATCAGCAATTGATTTGTACCAGCGAGCAGTTGGTAGTTTCGCAGCAACCTGCCTTGGATATCAGTCAGCCATACGGTACCACTATTGTAATTATGATTAGTAGCAGCGAGTGTTACCATACTACCCCCTGTGGGGTTTGGGTATAAGTTCCAGTCATTGTAGGTATCTGTAGCAGATGCGATATGGCTATTTTCGTATTCGTAGTAGTAATTTTTCTGTGAGTTTGTGCTTTGTTCTGGCATCCAGAAAGCGGTTGCCGCTATCCAGTAATATTTGCTGTAGCGTGTAGGGTGGTTCTTGCTGTTATATACCCAAGTTTGTTTACTAAAGTTCTCGTAGTTGGGAAAGAAAAACCTTGTTTCTGCAATGTCTGTAATGTTCAGTTTGGCATCGTAGTAATAATAATATCTGCTTTGCGGCCCCCATTGCTGTGCTATTATGTCCCAATAATTTACTGTTTCAATGTCAATTGTATTATTGGCGTTGTAAAAAAAGTAATGCCAATAATCACCCTCCCATCGCAGGGCAGGCTCATTCCATTCATAATAATAATGAGAGGACACCTTGCCGTTTGAACCATATTCATATACTTCTCTGTTTGCAGGTAGTGTTTGCAGGGTTGTATAGTTTAATCTATGTACGGTATAAGTATCTAACCTGCCGGTTGTGTTGTAATGATATCGTTCTTCTTCCCAAACATCCCATTGCAGCAAACTATCATTTCTTATCTGCAATGTATGTGATGCAATATTACCCGCTATATAAGTGTAAACATCATAACCTTCAATTGCTAGAGTGCTAGATATAGGTCTAAACCAATGTATCGTATCAAGTACACCGGCTTTGTAGCTATATACCTGCACTCGCTTCAGGTTCCAGATACTGGCCAAAGTATCCCAACGCCACTCAAACACGCTATCAAACAAATTGCCTGTCTGATATTTATACTCATACCTTACCCTATTATGCCATGCTAAGCTAAGACCAAAAACCTCTGCGGTATGTGTAGCTATTCGATCAAATGCATCATACGTTCTGCGTATTCTTGTTTTGGGGGTTAGGCTGCTTCCGGCAATAGTCCAATAAGTACATGTATCGTATAAATGTGTTTGTGTAGCTATATTGCTGCCTCTTATACCATTATATTCATAAGCAGTAGTATCCGTAGCATAAAATGTAGTGCCATTATGACCATATGTACTCTCTGCTATCAGTCTTACCTCTGGCTTTTGTGCCAATAGTTTTGCTGATGACATAATCATTATTAGCAAAATCAGGCTTTTTTTCACACTATTCATATACGTTCCTGCTTCCATCAGGTTAATTTACATTAATCCTATATAAATACGAAAACTTTTTTGTTGTGTAGCTTTTATAAAATCCAAACAAATTATATCTTTAAACATTATGCGTACCAAACATATATTTTACAGCCTGGTTGCAACAGCTTTGTTGGTGAGTTGCCAAAGAAAAAATGAGTTTATAGCAGACCCAGCAGCACCGGTTGCCGGCAAGGGCGGTCTTACCAAACTAATGGTTACAGCCCAGCACTATCAGAAAGATGTAGATACCGGCACTATTTACATTAAGTATAACAGCACCATGATGCCAATGGATATGAAATTTGATGACAGTGGCAACATAAAAATGCAAAACGGCAGGCCGATGGTAGTGTTTGATAGCCTGAAACGTGGCAACTATTTCTTTTATGTAAAAGGCCGCAGCATAGGTTTATACCCCCCGAAGGACAGCCTGTTTGGTGAAGCCAAGTTTATTATTATAGATACCATACAGCAGGAACAGAAAGTTTTTATTAGCCTGCAGAACCTGCACGATGTGAATAATGTACCCAAGATTTAATCTTCTGTTTCTTTAAATAGTTAAAAGCACTCATTGAGTGCTTTTTTTATGCTTTCTATGACAATATTGAGTCAAGGAATTAAAAATTGAAAATCTAAATAATAGTATCGAAATCGTTTGTAACTTTACTATGTATTGAAACAAGTACTTGCCATATGCCTTTTAATCTGTATGAGCACCCAATGCCTGCTGAAGTTGGGTATTGTAGCATGGTACGAAGCAAACAAAACCTACGTTGCCAATGTACTTTGTGAAAACAAAGCCCGCCCGCAAATGAAATGCAATGGCAAATGCTACCTCAGAAAACAACTGAACAAAACTGAAAATACTCAACAGGAGAATCAGATTAAAAAAGTAAGTGTTGAATGGTTAGATTTTATTCCTGCCAGTCATATTATGCTATCGGGCATTTTTCCCACGTCAAGCATTAATCATACAGATAATTACAAACCAATAGTTGGTTGTAATATCGTGTCGAGCATTTTCCATCCACCGTCGGTATTCTAACCAACAAATGGCTCGGGCGTAAAAAGCAGGATTTATCCCTGTTTATCGTCTGTATAATTATCTCTCAATCATCAATCAATACTATGAGGAGCATAGCATTAGCATTTTTTTTGCTAATACAAACTGCTACGCGTGCATGTGATGTATGCGGTACTGCCGGCAATAGCCAAGGCTTAGGTATTTTACCTCAGTTTTACAAACATTTTGTAGGGCTGCAATACCAATACAGAAGTTTCAGCAGCACACATCCATCGGTTTTTGAATGGATGCAACCAGAAAGCAGCAAGGAGTATTATCAAACCATGCAAATATGGGGCAAGGCCAACATTGGCAGCAAATGGCAAGTATTCGGTTTTTTGCCTTACCAATACAATAAACAGGTAACAAGCACAAAAAGCACCCAATACCAAGGCATAGGCGATGTGAGTACGGTAATAATGGCAACGCTCCTTCGTACACCCGATACATCCGCAGGGTTGAAGCATATATTGATAGCAGGTGGCGGCATTAAAGCACCAACAGCCCATAGAAATGACAATGCCGGTACCGGTAATGCCATGAACCTGCAAACAGGCAGCGGTAGTTGGGACTTCGTTGCGAATGTCAATTATACTATCAGAAGTAATAATGCAGGTATTAACACGGAAGCACAGTATGTTATAACTACTGCAAACAACAATTACAAATATGGCAATAGGCTATCAGCAGGCATTGCCGGATTTTATTGGCATAAATGGGGCAATTGGGTATTACAGCCGCAGTTAGGCATTCGCTTAGATTATGCATTACACGACTACGATAATTACAGTCAAAAATGGCTGGATAGAGGTACAGGTGGTTATATAGGGCTTAGTAATGCAGGGCTGCAATTTTTCTACAAGCGAATAGGCCTACAATGTAATTACGCATTACCAGTATGGCAACAGTATGCTAAGGGCAATGTACGCGCGACTCATAGGTTTGATTCAGGATTATTATACTTTTTTTGATTATTCTATTACAATTAAATGAAACTTTTAAAACAATTTACGGTTATATTAGTATGCACTATGCTGGTTGGTTGCCAAAAAGATAACAACAAACCACAACCGGATAAGGTGCAGATAAGCGTTAGTTCTTTGTATAATGGGCAGGTTTTTAGAAAAGGCGATACCATACACATAGATGGCAAAATAAGCTACATAAGTAGTTTGCACGGGTATAGTATTGTATTGAAAAACAAACAGCTTAATAAAGAGTTATTTACACATTATGAACATACACATAGTAATGAAGTACCTTTTAGTAAAAGTTGGGTAAATACACTTGCTGATTCTACTGACCTGTTTCTTGTTATTACCGGCGAGATAGACCATGATGGCAACAATGGGACAAAAGAACTTAACCTGGTAAGCCAACCATAAATGGCATAAGTATTGTCTTTATTATTAACCACAAGAAAAATGAATTATATGAAAGGAATAAAATCAATAGTATTATTAGCAATTTTCAGCATTGGCATGGCAGCATGTGAGAAAAAACCAGACCCTGCTACAACTCCAACACCAACACCAACACCTACTACAGGTAATGGCGAGGTAGGCTTTGAATTTGCTAATATGGCAGGCGGCAGCGAACTGGTGTTCAATACAGGCTCATATACAAATGCCGCAGGCGAAACATTCACCGTTTCAAAATTCAATTACTATATAACTAACATCAAGCTGAAAAAGGCGGATGGGAGTGAATATGCCGAGCCTGAAAGCTATCATTTAGTAGAGGGTGATGTAGCTGCCAGCAGGCATTTCCACATAAAGAATGTAACCAAAGGAACCTATACAAGTGCCAGCTTTATGATAGGTGTAGATGAGCCACGTAATACATCAGGTGCACAAACAGGTGCTTTAGACCCTGCTAAGGGTATGTTTTGGTCTTGGACTACAGGCTACATTATGGCTAAACTGGAAGGCACATCGCCGGCAGCTACTACTACCGATAAAAAGTTTGTACACCACATAGGTGGCTTCAACGGTGCTAATAGTTCTCTACGTACCGTTACTATTACTTTTCCGCAACCTATGGAGGTTTCATCTGCAAAAGAACTGAGCATCAAACTGAAAGCAGATGTTCTGAAATGGTTTGCACCGGGTAATGTAACCATAGCTGCTAATAGCACCCTGATGGGTGTTAATACTACATCTAAAACCGTGGCAGATAATTATGCCAATATGTTTAGCATCAGTTCAATAGTTTTAGAATAAACAAGGAATATGAATTACAGTAAAATAATAGCCTTCGCGTCTGTAGTGGCAACTGTTGCTTTTACTTCTTGCGAAAGAAAAGAACCTGTAGAGATAGCGGGCAAAGGCGGCAAGGCCAATATCGTTGCCGTACCACGCCATCATGGCAAGTTTATCAACGAGTGTACGATGTACATCAAGTACAACACCAACGATTTGCCATCGCCCGTATTCAGCCCGTCGCAATACGACGACTCGCTGAGGTGTACTGTTGCAGACGGCAAACCATCTGCCAACTTTACGGGATTGAAAAAAGGTAAATACTACATTTATGGTGTTGGTTATGACCCCGACATACAGCAAAAAGTAGAAGCAGGCAAACCCGTTACTATTACTGCTGACCAGAGCTACGAGATAATAATACCCGTTACAGAAGGTGATTGATTTTACTACATAACACATAAAGAAAAAAGCCTCTAAACGGGGCTTTTTTCTTTTACATTACTATAACAAAACTATACCAACGGGTACGATAATTGCAGCGTCTATATTAGCAGAAGCAGACAATGAGGAATTTGATAATGGTTAAAAAGACAGACTATGAAAAGCTTACTGAACAAATCGAAAAACCTTGCGTTTTCTTTCAGGCTCTTTCATTACAAATGGCGTTTCAGGCTACGATTTAGTGTTTCATACGTTTAGCGATTGGCGCACCTTCCGAGTAAGGCGCGCCTTTTGCTTTTATGTAAGCTGGCTTTAAAATTGATTTCAGTCTTTAGTCTTCAGATAATAATACAACGGCACTGCCATCACCGCACCCAATACAGGTGCTGCTATATATACCCACAACGATTGCATGTTGCCGCTTACTAATGCAGGCGCTAATGAGCGGGCTGGGTTCATAGATGCGCCACATATAGGCCCTGCAAACATGGCTTCCAATAATACTACGCCACCAATAGCCAAGCCGGCAAACATACCCTGCTCTTTGCTGCCATGTGCTACATTCAGTATCACCAGCATCAGGAAGAATGTGAGCAATACTTCCAACACAAACGATTGCATATTGCTGCCTGCAGGCAGTGTAGCACCCAACGTGGCATTATCTGGAAACAGAGCTTTCAATACCCCACTTGCCAATAATGCCCCAACCAATTGGCTGATGATATAGGGCAGCAACTCCTTTGCATTGAATTTTTTGGCAACGGCAAATGCGATGCTTACAGCAGGGTTCAGGTGTGCGCCCGATACATTGCCCAAAGCATATATCATAGCCATCACAATAAACCCGAAAGTGATGGCGATACCAACATGCGTGATAGCCCCGCCAGACTGCTGGTTAATTATAATAGCACCTGTGCCGCAAAACACCAGTGCGAAAGTGCCTGTTAATTCTGCTATGTATTTTTTCATTGTTGTTGCTTTTTCTGAAAATTGATATGCGATACCCAAGCCAATTGTAAGTAATAAAAATTATTCAGTGTACCGATATTATCATTTACCCAGAAGATATATAGCGGTCCGGCTTCAACGCTGCTGTTTTTTCCTGTCTTTATACCTATTGCTGCTGCAGCCCAGTTTTCAGCATATTTTACAGTAGCACCTTTATAGGTGTTAAAGAAAAACTCGTTGTAGGCTGTAAAATAATACTTATCCTTTTTGCCAATGGGTGTACTGATACCTGTAAGATAACGTATTCTGTGTGTGAAGGGGTTTTCGCCTGTCAGCCTGTTTTCAACAAACCGCCCGTCAAAGCGCAACCTGTGTTTGACAGTAGCTTTAGATAAGGGGTATTTGTAAGTGGCTTGCACATAAAAACGGTTTTCGTTGCGGTAGTTATTTTCAAACGGGTATTGCCTTTCGTACACATAACTACCGGTTAGCGCTATACGATTGTTTAGTTTGTAATGCAGTGCCTGTTCGCTATAAAAAACAAATAAACCAGTTGGCTCCGTTTGATTATTTATTTCATCATTATAAGCATGTATCTGCGCAAAGTAATACAAGCTATAGTCCAGTTTATTGTTAATAGTGCCACTATGGTCTATCGTCGGGAAAAAACCCACATGGTTCAGGCTTTGCGCATTCATCATAATACTGCTGAATACGCAAGTCAAAGAGAACAATATTTTCTTCATACTTTATTAATAGGCTTTGCGCAGCATATCTGCATATACATCGGGCAATGGGCTACTTTCTACTGCTTTTGCGGCAGCTTCTACATCATATTCTACCCGTACAAATTCTACTTCAAGTCCTTGTGTTGTATGTAAACCATATCGCTCGTCTATATGCAAGATGGCATAGCAGGCTCGTATATCGCCGTCTTTGGGTTTGCCAACAGAACCTATATTGATGGCATGCCTGTATATGGCAATACCATCCGCATATTCCTGCAACACTCTATGATATGGTTTGTGTGTATGGCCAAAACACATGATGGCAGCATCCGCATCTTTCATAATACGCAGCAGGCTTTTTTCATCCCTGTCTTCAAACAGGTATTCATTTATTTTTCTGGGGCTGCCATGCACAAGCAACAAATTAGCATGGTCATCATTCAGTTTGTATTCTACCCGTATGTGCGATGGTAACGTGCGCAGGTATTTCCTTTCCTCGCTTCCTACTACCTCGTTGGTATAGCTGATAGACACTTTGCCATGTGCTTTGTCTTCGTCTGTTTTATATGCGCAGCCGCAATCATCACTGCTACGGCCAATACCGAAGTCATAATTGCCTGCTATGGTTGGTATGCCGCGCTTTCTGATGGCAGCAATAACTTCATTCGGCCAAATATTGTAGCCTACTAAATCGCCAAGGCAATAGATAGCATCTGGCTGGCGTTTATCCATATCAGCCAGCACGGCATTTAAGGCAGGCAGATTGGCATGTATATCCGAAAATAATGCGATTTTCATATTGTTGATTTGTTTTTGTGTTTAGCAACAGCCGCTACCCGGTTCGCAGCAAGCAACAGGTTTCTTTGCAAATACAGTGATGCTGTATATACCCATCCCGCTGTTTTTAAATGCAGCAATCTCATCTGCATTCAGATATTGGTTCAGTATATCATCGGGTACTACAATAGCTTTTTCTTTTTGCAGCGTTATGTCTGTAAAACCATTAGCTTTTATCAGCCCCATGTACTCTTCTTTTTGTATAGCACCACTGATGCAGCCTGCATACATCTCTGCTACATTGCGCAACTTATCCGGCAATGCACCGTCTAATACTACATCCGAAATACTGAAATGCCCGTTTGGTTTCAACACCCTGAATATTTCTTTGAATACACCATTTTTATTGGGTACAAGGTTCAGTACGCAGTTGCTTACCACTACATCTGCAACATTAGCCGTTACAGGCATCTTCTCTATATCTCCCTGTCTGAACTCTACATTATTGTACCCTGCTTTTTCTGCATTTGCCCTTGCTTTTTCAATCATAGCCTCGGTAAAGTCTATACCTATTACTTTTCCTTTCTCACCCGTTGCACGGCGTGCTACAAAGCAATCATTCCCTGCACCACTACCCAAGTCTATTACGGTATCGCCTTCTTTTATCTGCGCAAACTCTGTAGGCAGTCCGCAACCCAAGCCCAAATCTGCATCTGCATTATAGCCTTCCAATCGGGTATAGTCGTCGCTCATGATGTTGTACACCTCTGTACTGCAACCACCACTGCCGCAGCAGCTACTCATATTGGTTTCTTTGTCTTGCAAGGCTATCTCGCTATACTTCTGCCTTACTAATTCTTTCAGTTCTTGTTCTGTCTGCATATTCTTTTTGTTTGTGTATGAAAAAATATATAGCAGGGTGCAATAGATGCACCCTGCTTTGTTGATTAGCAACAACCCATGCCTTCGCAACAATCGGTATTACCGCCGCAGCAGTCGTTTGTTGTATCGCAGCAGTTGTTTGCCTGCATTTCGTTTTTCATAACGTACATTTATTGTGTTATTGCAATATTGCGATGAATAATGATAAAAAATAAGGTTTAACAGCAACTTTGATTTTCGGGCAACTCTTTGAAGAACATCGTGAAGAATTCTTTGTACTGCAGCCACGCTTTGGGGTTAATACAATAGCACACACTGGTACCATCTATGGTGCCTTGTATCAGTCCTACTTGTTTCAGCTCTTTCAGGTGTTGTGATATGGTGGCTTGTGCCAGCCCCAGTTCATCTACCAAACTACCACATACACAAGCATTGCTTTTTATCAATACCTGCAATATGGCTATACGTGCAGGGTGAGCCAATGCTTTGGCCATCGTTGCCAGCTCATTCTGCTTTTTGGTAAACAAATCCGTTTTCGTTGCGCCCATTTCTTTATCTATTAATTGCAATATTACGATGAATACTTGCAATTATCTAAATTATGGGAATAAATTTTTCTGATGCCTACATTTTTACGAATACGGAACGGCAGGTGCGCTTATCCTGAAAAGTAACTTCTACTATATAGGTAGCACTTGGCAGGCTGCCGATATCCATCGTATCGTGCTTGCCGTGCAGATTATCAGTCGTAGTCAGCACATTACCTCCCATATCCATCACACGGATGCACGATAGCTCTTCGGTGGCAAACACATTTAGCTGATCGCCGGTAGAAATGGGGTAAACTGTAAGGTGCTTATCCATAGCAGTTTACAAAAATGCAAACTGCTACCGCCCTTTCATATACCCCGAATTGGGTATTTTATATAATGGAATCGCGGTAGATAGCGTTAGTTATCCAACTTCACCTCAAAAATCTTAGGCCAGTTTTTACCTGTTATAAAGATGCGATTTGTGGCAGCATCGTAGGCTATACCATTCATTACTTCGGGCTGGGTTTCGTCTGTAGCCTGTTCCATAGGGGGTATGCCCGTTTGCCTGCGTAGGTTTTTCATATCGGCTATACCTACTACATTGCCTGTTGCTGGGTCTATTTTATAAATAATATCGGCACGCCACTGGTTGGCATATATATACCCTTTTATGTACTCCAATTCATTAATGTCGGTAACAGGCCCATACTGGTCTTTTACCTGTATCTTCTTTACTTGAGAAAAATCGGCAGGGTTCATAAAATACAATACGTCCGTACCATCGCTGTATATCAGGTTAGTACCGTCATTGGTCATACCCCACCCCTCATCATTCGGGAAACTGAATGTTTGTAACTGCTTCAGGGTTTTTGCATCATATACAAAGCCCGTTTTCTCTTCGTATGTCAGTTGGTATATTTTTCCATTCAGCACTGTAATGCCTTCACCAAAGTATTTGCCATCCAGTTGTATGCGTTGCAACTCTTTGCCTGTTTGTAAATCCGTTTTAGTAAGTACAGATTTTCCGCGCAGTCCCGTACTCTCATACATAATGCCATCTGCATATTGCAAACCTTCTGTAAAAGCGGTATGGTTGTGCGGGTATTCAGCAATTACGGTAAAAGGTATCTGTACGGGAGCAGGCACATTGCTTACGGGTGTAGCATCGGTTGTATCGTTATTCGTTGCCTGTTCGTCTTTACAGGCACCGAATAATGCCAATGTCAGCATGGCTGTATATATACGCGCTTTGTTCATTACACAAAAATATGGGCGAATATAAGGGTATCAAATGGCATCGAAAAAAAACAATAATAATCGAGCTACATTACAAGCTCAAAAAAAACTACTAATAATAGTGATAAGCACCTCAAATGCTATAAATACTTTTGTCAGGAAAAAAATACTGATATGAAACCGATTAGCATAATAACATTCCTTTTTACAGCCATTTTATTAATGAGTGTTATTAAGTTCGTTATGGTGCTGGCATTTAGACAAAACAAATACTTTGGGAAAAAATTAGTAAAGTCATTTTTCTTTTACGATGGCAAAAAAATAGTTAAGGCTGAAGAATTAAGACTGAAAAAATATTATAAAAGCAGCAACACTGTAAATCTTATTTTTTATTCTCTTGTACTGTCTCTTTTACTGATCTCAATATGTGTCAGTACTATTAAACTATTTGAAAAAATAGCATTCTTTAATGTATAAAATATCAATATGTCCGCAAGTACAATAAGCAGCAATTTGGTACTATTCATTTTTTCCTACATGACAGTTGGTATAATCCTTTGTATTATACCTCATGCAAAAAGTATTGCAAAAAAAGTAAATGAAATTACTAAATCTGGTATTGAGAATGAGCGTATGCAAAACAATCAACAACACATAAAATAACCTTATCTGAACATGATATAGTTAACTGATTGTTATCAAAATTGCTTTCTTGTTATTCGCATGTTATTCAAAGTGATAAATATTTAATCTGAAAATTTAGCTACGAAATTTGCGAAAAACATATACACACATCATGTTAAAAAAAATAAAATTAAACGCTGTAGGAATACTTGAAGACAACGATGCGTTGCGTAATAATATTTGCTGCTATATAGATGCTATGCCGGATTATTTTATAGCATTTTCTGCTCCATGTTATAATTCTATTGAAAATATAGAGATTGATTGTTTACCCGATTTTATATTATTAGATATTCACCTTAAAGAAACATTGGGCATAGATATTATTCCGAAACTGCTCAAGAAATTTCCTGGTACATCTATAATTATCATGACAGGTGACCAAAGTGAACAGCATATACTGCAGGCATTTGAAAAAGGCGCAAAAGGCTACCTGTATAAACCCTTTACAATGACCGACACTATCAGCACGATGCAGGCGCTGGTTAATAATGGTAGCTATCTGTCGCCTGTTGCAGCGACAAAACTGATTGGCATGCTCAATAAAAAAGAGCCTGTCGTTTCCATTAAAGAAAAATTTGCTCTCACTGAGAGGGAATATGAGATAGTACAACTGATAAAAGAAGGGTTGGCATATCAAGCCATTGCAGATAGGCTATATATCTCTTACCATACTGTAAACCACCACTTGAAAAATGTATATGTGAAAATGGATGTAAAATCCCGTTCTGAATTAATTGCTAACTATTTAACCCGTTAAACCATGATAGCAAAAGCAGAAGACATCATTACTCATAATATACAAGCTGTATTCAATACAATTGACTCTGGCATACTAGTAGAAACTGCCGATAGGACAATTTCATTTGTGAATAATAAGTTCCTTAACATATTTGGCATACCGGGTAAACCAGAAGATATGAAGGGCTACAACTGCCTGGGCGCAGCTCAGGTTGCCAAAGCATTCTTTAAAAATCCGGATGAATTTATTGAAGACGTAACAGAGATACCTATAGCAGCTACAGAACGTGTAGATGTTATTGAAAGCACAGATGGCAGACATTTTAAACGTAAGTATCACCCGTTATTAAAAGACGGAGAACTAACAGGCCATGTTTGGTATTACGAACAGGTTACATCATTAATGCACAAAGAGCTTGATTTGATAAACCAACGTAACTTCTATCACACGATGTTAAACGAATTACCTGCTGATATTGCTATATTTTCTGCAGAGCATAAGTACCTATACCTTAATAAAACCGCAATTAAAAACGATGAAATAAGAAATTGGTTAATTGGCAAGGACGATTATGAGTATTGCCGATTCAGGGAAAAAGATATTTCTATTGCTGATAAACGCAGAGCATACTTTAATGAGGCAAAAAGAACCGGCAAAAGTGTATCATGGATAGATGAGAATATTAAACCCGACGGAACAAAA
Organism: Chitinophagaceae bacterium IBVUCB1; assembly: GCA_002127285.1. Lineage (GTDB taxonomy): Bacteria > Bacteroidota > Bacteroidia > Chitinophagales > Chitinophagaceae > Polluticoccus. The sequence goes on along the minus strand of NFUW01000002.1, from coordinate 1,902,314 downwards.
GACTATGTATTACGCATTTTCTATCCATATTTCGGTGATAATAATCTATTAAAATTTGTCATTGGCTATGGAATCAATATAACCGAACAAAAAACGCATGAGATAGCGGCAAATGAAGAAAAAGAACGCTTTAAAACACTTATGGAAACATTGAACGATGGTGTTTTTCAAATCAGTTTTGATGGTGATATCATGTTCTATAACAGTTCATTTGTGAAAGCTATGAACCTTGAAGATAATACCATACCAGGCAAGTATGAATCATATATCATGAAACACGTTCATCCCCAAGACAAAAAATCACTATACACTTCTTTTGACAAATTGAGATTAAAACAAAAACCTCAAAAGGGCATATTCCGTATCATAGATAATAAAGCTGAAGTAATCAGATATATTGACTATTGTATTTGGTACAGGCATACAGATAAAGATGGCGATATAGTTGCGGGTAGGCTCTCAGACATTACAGAACGCATACAGAAGGAACAACAAATGGTAACACTTATAGACCGAGAAAAAGAACTTAACAATATGAAGTCTAACTTCATACATATCACTTCGCACGAACTGCGCACACCACTATCTGTAATCATGTCGTCAGCAGAAATATTGGAAATGTATGAAAACAACCCAAACACAGCTGTAACAATTGACAAAAGAAAATTCACCAGCGGGATAGTTAAAGAAGTCAATAAGATTACTGATATACTAAATGAGTTACTGATAGTAGGTAGAATAGAGAACAACAAAATAAAATACTCACCCAAACATGTAAATACAGTTAGCTATATAAATAGTTTGTTAGAAGAGCAGTTTTCACCCTTTAGTGATGGAAGAAGTGTGAACTTGAAAATTGACAATAATGTAAGTTCAATTTTTGTAGACAGTAACCTGATGCGCCATGCCATCAGTAATATATTAAGCAATGCGTTTAAATATTCAGCCGGAAAGCCTGACCCAGAGCTGCGTATTTTCAAAAAAGAAGATCAGATACACATATCAATTACAGACTTCGGCATAGGCATACCCGAAACGGAACTAAAAAATCTATTTCATTCATTCTATAGAGCATCAAATGTTGGTAATATTTCTGGTACAGGTATTGGGCTTATGGTCGTACAACATGCAGTAAAAACACATAACGGGCAAGTAATTGTAAACAGTACACCGGGAAGAGGTACAACGTTTACAATTATTATACCCAACATTAAATAAATAAGCTATGAGCAATAAAAGAACTGTCCTAGTAATAGAAGATGACAAGGGAATTTCGGAGGTTATAAGGACACTGTTTCTTATGAATGATATTGATGCCGTATTTGCCAGCAATGGATATGCCGGCTTGCAATTACTTGCTAGCGGCAACATAGACATGATTATATGTGATTATATGCTGCCAGATATTAATGGCGATAAAATAATAACACAAGTAAAAGCCAATCCTTTTACTGCTAGTATTCCATTTATTTTTTTAAGTGCATTTGCAGATGCGGATGATGTAAATAATGGACTAGCGCTAGGTGCAGAATTATATATTACTAAGCCATTTTCTGCACCGCATCTTATTAGCGTTGTAAAAGAAAAACTTAATACCATACCGAACTTATAAATCGGCATGCAAGGCAAGTAGCGGCACATTAATATGCTTTGCCAATTCTTTTGTGTGGCTTTTTCGGAAGAGACTCTCAATAAAACTATGCTTGTGCGGGGCTACAACCAGCCAGTTGATGTGGTTTGTATTTACGAAATCTATAATAGCCGTATCCGTTTCTTTAGCATCGGCATAATGGTATTGCGGGTTAGCCGCTTTCAACTTTTCGTGTAATATCTCGCTTATCTCAGGTGTTTCGGCATTGAAATTGGCATTGTCATGGTCTATGTTTAATACATGTAGTTGGCTACCCAGTGTAGTAGCCATATTTGCAATACTTATTAATGGCAACCCTTCTGTTTCTTTCTTGTAATCGCAGGCAAAGCATATTTTGCTAACAGGGCTATAAAGGCAGCCTTCGGGCACTGCCAATACAGGATACGGCAGGCTACGCAGCATACTCATCATATTGCCGCTATACCATACACTTTCCTCATTGCTTATACTATTACCTATTACTATAAGCCAAGGTTTGTTTTGGGCTGCATAGTCTTGTATTACTTCGGTAATATCGCCAAACATTACTATGCCGTTTATGCGCACATCATTAAATGTTACGGTCAGTTTATCAGTAAGCTGCATCATGGCTTTCTCTGCTATCTGCCTGCATTCTTCCACACTCATCATAGGCATGGGGTTATCTCCCACGCTTACCGGCACGGTGTAGCTATGCAGCACTACTACATCTGCCTTTACGGCATTGGCTAGCATACAACTGTATTCGAGCGCATAGTTGGCTGCATCAGAAAAATCGGTAGCTGTAATGATAAGTGGCATAAGAAAACCCGTATTTAGTTACTTAAAATTAAGCCTAAATACGGGTAGTATGTTTACGATTACGGAAAATTAAATGAGAAATAACAATCCTGTTATTTTTTTAGCATGCTGCGGAAAGCCTCAGCTACTACTTGCGCAAACGTGGTAGAAATGATATTAACATCCAGCCAGATGCTACGGTTTTTCAGATAATATATATCCCACTGTATGCGCTTGCGCAGTTCTCTTTCAGCAGTTATCTCACCTTTAAAACCTTTTACCTGTGCCATACCGGTGATGCCCGGAACAGCCTCGTGACGGAGGTTATAATATGGTATAAACTGCGAATAATACTTTGTATGATACAGCATATGTGGACGGGGACCAACAATCGTCATATCGCCCAAAAGCACATTGAAAAACTGAGGTATTTCATCAACGTGTGTCTTACGCAGAAACTTGCCTATTGGCGTGATGCGCTTATCGCCATCCGTAGCTTGTTTAGTATCAGAGTCGGCGTTAACATACATGGTACGAAACTTGAGGCAGTCAAACTCGATACCCTTATAGCCTGTGCGCTTCTGTATGAAAAAAACAGGGCCTTTAGATGTCAGCTTTATGAGCAATGCAACAATAGGATACACCCAAGACATAACCAGCAGAATGAATGTCATTGACACAAATATATCCAACCCGCGTTTTACGGCAGCATAGTAAGCCGATGGCTGATAAACCATATAACGATGATTTATTTCGCGAAACATCTCGCGAATATCAGCTACATCAGACTGCGGTGCTACCTGCTTTCGCGAGGGCTGTATCTGTGGTATTTTAACTACAAAAGGGTGTTCCATTAACAATTACTCTAATATCAGTCTATTCGGACTAATATTTTACAGCAAAAATCGTGTCAAACTTTAAGATTTCGCAATATTTTTTTAGATTTTTTATAATCTGTAACAAATGTATGAAAAATTATTTTTCAACTAATTGATTATCATTGCTATAGACAATATTCCAAAATATAGAACTAAATAATGTGTAGAAAACAATTCCAGCTTGAGTTTGTAGTATAGCCTCTTGAAACATAAAGAAAAGCATACTCACATGAAAAATAAAAACCACATGTCTGTATTCCATTGTTTTCAAGAAAAACAGTGGGGGAAAAACCATTAGTACATATATAAACAAACCAATAATACCTACCATTAATAAAGCCTCAAAGAACATATTGTGCAGGTTTATGTCATAAAACTCGCTTCGTTTGTTGTCGTCTTTTACCTCCGTATCAAATCCATATTGTGCCAGCTTCTCATTTTGCAAATCTGTCGCATCCCCATTACCAGCCCCCAATAGCCATAGGTTATTTTCTTGTATTATTTCATACCCGAAACGCCAAAGCATCAAACGAAGTGTAACATTATTAAATGAGTCTTGCGGCACATTTTTATAATCGGGCAACCATGCTACACTCATATCCTTTTGGAAAATATCATGATACCTCCGCTTCACGGGGTTGTCTGTTACAAATACCGCAATGCCTGCAGAAAGAAATAATGTCCCTATTATTAATAATTTGCTAATACCCCATTTTCTATGCTTAAAAGCCTTACGTATATAAAAAGGAACTAATAAAGCAAAGAACAATAGTATTAGTAATCTGGACGACAGCATTATAAAAAAGATAAGTTGCCAAACTATAAATACAACTTTCAGTACCCGCCACTTACCTATGTAGTAATGTTTCCATGTAGCCAGCAGCATGATGCTGATTGAAAAGAGCGTATATAATGCCATGTATACTGCACTTGCATCAAACCCATCTACCAACTTGTGATAAAAAAAGAACGGCGCATAAATATAGCCTTCCTGATAGCAACGTACTACAGCATGTACTATACAGAATAAAGCAACAAATGATATACTGTAATTTAATGATAAAAATATGCGCTCCAGCCATTTGCGACTTATATTCTGCCCTGCACCTATTATAATCGGCAGAAGCAACAGGCTGGCTTTTGCACCTATATCAAACAGAGATTGTTCTTTGTTGCTACTATACAAGTAGCTAAAAGCATTTACAATAAAAAAAAGCACCCATGGCCAAAGCCATTTTCGCTGTAAAAACCTGAATAATGTTTGTTTAAACTTCGCTTGCAATAACCACAATAGCACTAATAATGCAATGGTGTACGAACCAAACAGAAATGGAAATGGTATGAAAAAAACCAATAAGCACAATGCATAATACTGCATTGCCTGCATCTTGACTGCCCATTGCATAGATTACAAAAGTAGCTGATTAAACACTACTTTTACGCTTGCAATATATATTTAACACCTTAGTGAAAAAAAGCCTCCTCAGCAAAGTATTCTCATCTGGCTTGCAGGCCATTGCAGTACAGGTGTTAGGTGGCATATTCTTTATTCTCATATTATTATTTCTACCAAAAGATGAGTCTGGTGCAATTGCATGGGCAAATAATGTTGCTTTGGTATTAACAATGGCGCTAAGTTTCGGCATGGACCAGGTTGTAGTACGAAGAATAGCAGCATCAGACAGGTCGGACTGGGCTGCACCTGCCTATTTTTTTCATTTATTAATACTTAACATAATATCGTTTGCCATACTAAGCAGCATTAGCTTGGTAGCCTCCAATAACCTTGGCAGTGGAATGAACTTACTTCCATGGATGTTCTTAGTGCAAGGACTACTATATATAGCTGCTCCATTAAAATTTTTCTTCAATGCGAAACAACAATTCAAACCATACGCTATCATAGCCATCATCAGTAATACAGCAAAATTGTTTATTGGCTTATTACTGATATACTACAGCAATTTGACAACCGCTAATGCCATCATAACATTAATAGCTTGCTCCCTATTTGAGCTTTTAGCACTATTGCTATATATAATCATTAAACGAAAATTCAGCTTTGCATTTAAGTGGATTGCATATACAAAATTAATTAAAGAATCATCTGCGCAATTTATTGCCGTATTATTCGATGCAATCCATGCACGGGCAGATGTGATACTTATTGGCATTATCACAACCAATGCTATTACTGCAGAATATACATTGGCTTATAGAGCATATGAAATCACTAAATTGCCACTAACGGTAATTGGCCCTATATTGTTAGCAAGATTGTCAAGAAGGTTTGCATTAAGTAGTACTGCTGATACGGAAACTAAAGCTAAGTTGCAACACATACTAATGCTAGAAGGTTTTCTGTCTACAATGATTCCATTAGTGCTTAATATATTATGGTCGCCCCTGTTGGACAGCATGTTTGACAAAAAATTCGGCACTGTAAATGCACAGGTTTTTTTAATTCTCTCTATTTGTATTCCATTGCAGTTTTACATTAACCTGTTATGGACCATGTGTTTCTCTGCCAGAAAATACCGGCAAATAAGTACGATTATCGGAGCCACAGCAGTACTGAATATATTGCTGAACTTGGCATTCATACCCATTTGGCAAGGGACAGGTGCAGCTATAGCATTTTTTATTACAGTAGTTGCCCAGCTGATAGCCTACCAAATATTGGCTGCAAAATATGTAGCTCGTTTGAATATTATTACCATTGCTAAGTTTACTATCATTGCAGCAATTAGCTATTTGATAGCCAGATATATTACCGGAAGTTATTTACTGCAAATTGTAATTTCGGTGGCAATATATGTTAGCGTGTGCTTACTTACTAAAATGATAAGTAAACAACATATTTTACAAACAATACTGCTATTAAAAAACAAACAATCTTAATGATTGATACCCAATATAAGAAAAGCAGCTTTGGCAATGCAGACATACCGTTGCTGTTATTTTTAATTGGTGCAACTAACGTAAAGCTATATGTTAAAGTACTGACAATAGCGATGTATGCAATATATGTAGTACACAAAAGATACAAGTCTACTTCTATTAACGGTTTTACGAAATTCTATTTATTAATGCCAATTGCAGGCACTATTGCTGCTTTATTATACAATTCTTTCGGAACTGATGGATATTGGTTTGGGTATAGCATGGCCATATTTACATGGTTATTAGCTGCACTCTCGGTACAGATGGTTGGCATGACAATATCTGCATTACCATACCAAGCATTGCTAAATACCATCAAAGTTTTTTTTGTTTGTAATGCATTAGTCAGTTTCGCTGAGCTGCTGATCATGATAATTGAATCGGGCCAACTAATACCATATTGGTATTGGGAGCCAACAGAGTATTATGGCGGCTCAACAGGAGACCATATCAAAGGCATAACAGGAAATATATCTATCAACAATGCCGGGATTAATGCTATCGGCGCGATATACTTTTTGTATAATAAACAACTTAAACCAGCATTGCTTTGCACTATCGTACTGTTATTGTGCACCAGCAATCTTACACTCATAATATTGATTGTTTTTTTGCTTGCCATGCTATTACTGATACACAAAAAGCAGGTTAGGCTTCATGTTACCGGCGTATTGTTGACTATAGGTATTGTTTATCCGTTTCTTAGCTACAATAACATAAAATATGTACAAAACGTGTACGATACGGGAGTAGCTGATAAAAAAGAAAAAGCGTTGGAAACTGAGCCATTAATAAGTGCTAATCGCGATTATCTTGACTACTCTCAATTAGCACAGACTGATAAATCACAGCTTTCTAAAAGCAATTATTATGTACAGAAAAATGACACACTACTTATTAGCTATAAAGACGACCTGAAATATATACAGAAACTCAACCTGCTAAAGTCTCAATCTAACAGTAATCTGAAGATGGAACCTTATAAATTGAGTAACTTATTAATTCGTTGGTATGGGTTACAGCCAAGCGAAACACCTTTATCAAAGCAACACGGTATTATCAAAATATATTCTTACAAGCAAACGCTTGCATATCTGAAGTCAACAAAGAAAAGGCTGTTTTTTGGTGCAGGCATTGGCAATTTTTCATCAAAACAAGCCATCAAATCTACTGGACTTGGCTTGCAGGGTTCCTATCCTATTAAATACATATACATTAGCGATGATTTTTTAAAGTATCATCTATATACTTTATTGTATGTATTCTCATTACCTATATCAGAGCATTCAGTCATCAATATGCCTAATAGTACCTACAATCAAATTGCCGGTGAATATGGTGGCATCGGACTGATTTTATTTATGCTTTTCTATATCGGGTTCATATTGAAAAACTATAAAAAACTTAGTTACACTTGGTTTATAGCACCGTTCTTTTTCATCTATCTTGGTTTTGAATATTGGTTTGAGTTTTTATCGCTAACTATCTTATTCGAACTGTTAGTATTATTAGACATTAATAAAAAAGAAAATGATGCAGGCGCATAAAATATCCATCATAATGCCTGCATACAATGCAGAAGCGTATATAAAGGAAGCAATAGATAGCGTATTGCAACAAAGTTTTACAGACTTTGAATTTATTATTATTAACGATGGTTCTAAAGACGGCACTTTAGAAGTAATAAAACAATATACAGACTATAGAATAAAGCTGATAGACCAACCTAATAAAGGACTGATTGATACGCTGAATGATGCAATTAAGATTGCAAAATCAGATATCATAGCGCGTATGGATGCGGACGATATTTGTTTCCCCGACAGATTGCAAATTGAATACGATTTTCTGATGAACAACCCTGACTATGTATTAGTAGGTGCAGAGGCAGACGTGATAGACAAGGACGGCAACTATTTGATGGGCTTGATACCCATCGGGCATACACATCAGGAAATAACGGATAGAATAGACCTAAAGTGTCCTTTTATACACCCCTTGGTTATGTTTAGGAAAAATGCAGTTATCAATGCGGGCATGTATCCTAAAAACGCACTGACATTTGAAGACCATTTATTATGGAAAAAACTCTTAGCACAAGGCAAAGTTTGCAACCTTAATATCCCTCTACTAAAAGCACGCTTCAACCCCGAGTCTGTAACCATTGACGAGAAATGGCGTGGCGAATTGTTTATTCAGATACGCAAAAAAGCCTTGCAACAAGGTTTTGTGAGCGATGAAGATGCTGTAAAGCTAAAAGAACTCATCAGCAGCCAAAACCTGAGCAGCTATAAAAACGCATCTTACTACGCTATGGTAGGCAAAAAATATTTGTGGAATAATCCCGATGGGGCTAAAGCGCGCTGGCATTTTGCCCAAGCCATCAAACATTACCCAAAGCATATAGAGCCTTACATACTCTACCTGTTTTCTTTTATGCCTTCCGCATTGCGTGTAGCTATATATAATGCACTGAAAAAACATTAATCCGTAGTATGAAAATTGCATACATCTCTAGGGCTACATTATATACATCTCCGGGTGGCGATACCAAGCAACTGGAAGAAACTGCTGCAGGCTTGCGTAGTATGGGTGTAGTGGTAGATGTGTACCTCGCTAATCAGGCTATAGATTATGCACAATACGACCTGTTGCATTTTTTCAATATCATTCGCCCAGCAGATGTTATATCGCACATGCGCCGTTCGCGCAAGCCTTGTGTTATTTCTACCATATTTGTAGAGTATGGCAGTGTAAAGGAAGAAGGGCGTGGCGGCATAGTTGGCACTATCAAAAAGCTAATACCCGAAAGCAGTTTTGAATACATTAAGACCATAGCACGCGCTGTAAAAAACGGCGAGCAGATAGTAAGCAAAGAATACCTGCTATGGGGGCATACAAAATCTACCCTGTATGTAGCCCGTAATGCAAAAATGCTGCTACCCAACTCCGAAAGCGAATACCGCAGGTTTGTAGCCAAATATCCCGTCAGCACACCATACCATGTAGTACCCAATGGCATCAACACCAAAAACCTTGAAAAAAAATACCCCGAAAACGCCGATTACAAAAATGCCATCATCAGTATGGGGCGTATTGAAAGCCGCAAAAACCAACTGAACCTGATACGCGCTTTAAACAATACGCAATACAAACTATACATACACGGCAAGCCATCGCCCAATAATATGGCTTATTACGAACAGTGCCGGCAAGAGGCCGCACCCAACGTACACATCGGCGGGCATTTAGATGAAGATATGCTATATACTGCTTATAGCAATGCCAAAGTGCATGTATTGCCCAGCTATTTTGAAACCACGGGCTTGTCATCTTTGGAAGCGGCAGTGATGGGCTGCAATATTGTTGTAACCGACAAGGGCGATACACGCGACTATTTTAAAGACGATGCATGGTATTGCGAACCCGATGATGTAGCCTCTATCAAACAGGCAATAGACAAGGCTTTTGAAGCTCCATATAGCCAACAGTTCAAAAAACGAATATTGGATAGATATACTTGGCAACGCGCTGCACAAGAAACTTACGAAGCCTATATGAATGTTTTAAAACTTTGATGCACTTTTGCACACTGAATGAAGCAATCGCTGAAAATAGGCATACTTGGTACGCGCGGCATACCCAACCGCTATGGCGGCTTTGAGCAATGTGCCGAATACCTTGCATTGGGGCTTACAGAGCGAGGGCACAAAGTATGGGTGTACAATTCTCACACACACGAATACCAAGGCAGCGAATGGAATGGCGTGCAGATTATTCATTGCAACGACCCTGAAGATAAAATAGGCACTGCAGGGCAGTTTCTGTACGACCTAAACTGCATAAACGATGCACGCAAGCGGGGCTTTGATGTGCTGTTGCAACTGGGCTATACCAGCAATAGTATATGGTATTGGCGCTGGCCATCTTACTGCCCCAATGTGGTAAATATGGATGGGCTGGAATGGAAGCGCAGCAAATACAGCAAAAAAGTACAGTGGTTTCTGAAACACGCCGAAAAATGGGCAGCCAAACACGGCGATGTATTGATAGCTGATAGCAAGGGCATACAACAACACCTGATGGCAACATACAACAAACCATCTCACTACATAGCCTATGGTGCCGATGTGTTTGATGCGCCGGATACGAACCTTATACAACCATACAATATACTACCCCATCAATACTATATGCTGATGGCGCGCATGGAACCTGAAAATAATATTGAACTCATCATACAAGGTTATATAGAAAGCGGGGCAGAAAACTCGTTGCTGATTGTAGGCAAAACGGATAATGAATTCGGCACCTTGCTTGTAAACCGCTACGGGCAGCACAATGGCATACGTTTCTTAGGTGGTATTTACGACATCAAAGCTGTAAACAACCTGCGCTATTATTCAAGTATGTATTTTCACGGGCATTCGGTTGGCGGCACCAATCCGTCGTTGCTCGAGGCTATGAGCAGCCATGCCCTGATAGCCGCGCACGACAATGTTTTTAATAAAGCAATATTGGAAACAGATGCGTTTTATTTCTCTACCCCTGCAGATGTAGCAACCATCATCCGCAAGCATAGTAACAAGGCAGCATATAGTTTGTTGATAGAAAACAACCTAAACAAAATACGCACCCAATATAGCTGGGCGCGTATTACAGATTTGTATGAGCAGGTATTGCTCGATGCAGTCAGGTAAGATTATTTACCAGCCGCGTTCTTAGCTTTGAATTTATTGATGGCATTACGTGTAAAATCGCTCAGCACCAATCTGCCGCTGATGCCTGCACGTTCCATCAGCAGTGTATCCCAATGCTCCGTTCCCTGCCAAAAGATTTTCTTCAGTTGAGCCATCGCTTCTGGGCTGCTTTGAGCCAACCTTTCTGCCAATGCCTGTATGGCATCATCCATTTCAGATGTATTACTATATAACTCTGCGTACAAGCCATGTTTCTTTGCCCATTCTGCACTGCGCCACTCACTGGCATCAATAGCCAGTTGGCTGAAACAAGACAAACCAACTTTACGCTCTACCGCAGGGCCTACAACAAATGGGCCAATGCCTACTGCCAACTCGCTCAATTTTACAGATGCTTCTTCGGTAGCTATTGCGTAATCTACAGCAGATGCCAGCCCTACACCACCGCCAACAGCCTTGCCATGTATGCGGCCAATAATAAACTTATGGCACTTGCGCATGGCATTTATCACCTTGGCAAAACCACTAAAAAACTCCTTGCCCTGCGCCTCGTTGCTGATGGCAACTAATTCGTCGAAAGACGCACCTGCGCAAAATGCTTTTTCGCCCGCACTTTTCAGGATGATGACTTTTACGTTTTGGTCTATACCAATGTCGTTAATCGTCTTTGCTAAATCATTAAGAATAGCCCCCGGCAAAGAATTGCTGCTTGGGTGAAAAAACTCTATCGTAGCAATACCGTGATCTATCTCACTGCGTACATAACCGTCTGCGTGCTGCATATTATTTTTAACTGGTAAGGCTGCAAAGATAAAAATCATTAACATTATACCCATCAATAATAATTACCAAATTTTGGTTATTTAATATTTATTACCTATTTTTGGTAATTATAAGATAAATACCATATTGGTATTTGTCAACACTAACAAAATACACAGCATGGTACCACACGATTTAAAATCAGCTTAATGGAAATCCATTTTAAAACTGTAAAGCTTACAAACTTGTATGCTTTACCTTTTGATGAATTAGGGAAAACAGCTTATTCGAAAGAAGTCGTCTTACAATTCAAAAAGAAAATTGACATAATGAAATATGTCGCCCACATTAATGATTTAAAAAAGTTCTCTGGACTTAATTTTGAAAAATTAAAAGGTAGAGTTTATCAAGATTGTTTTTCAATAAGAGTGAACAAGCAATATAGAATAATTTTTAAAGAATTGAAAAATGGCAGCATTGCAATTTTAATTCTTGAATTAAGCAAACATTACGAATGACAAAAAACAATTACATAGTTATTGGCAAAAATGGTGAGGTTGTACGAAATGAAGAATTTCCGCTACATCCCGGCAATGTTATTGAAATGGAAATTGAGGCAAGAGGCTTGAAAAAGCAAAATGTAGCTAAACAGCTAGGCATATTACCCGGACACCTTTCTGAATTATTGAAAGAGAAACGCCACGTTAGCGCCCTACTTGCTTTGAAACTTGAAGCCTTATTTAGTATTGATGCAGAGTTTTGGCTACGCGTACAAAACGGTTATGATTTAATAAAAGCAAGAAAGAAACTTGCTAAAAGCGCATAAACATTAAAGGCAACGTTTTGTTGCCTTTAATATTACTCCTGATTCCTTTTCTTCACCATCGTCAGTATCGTTGCTATGGCTACTGTTTCGCCGGTTTCGTCATATACATCTACCAGCCATTTTACTATGCCTTTGGCTATATCTTCCGCATCGCGTTTTTCCTGATCTACTTTTTCTTTTACGGTCAGCTTTACACCTATCGTCATCCCTGGGTACACGGGCTTGGTAAAACGTGCTTCATCTATACCATAGTTCAGCAATACAGGGCCTTTCTTGGCATCTACAAACAAACCTGCCGCTTTCGATAGCACAAAATAGCCATGCGCCACACGCCCTGTAAAGATGGTTCCTTCCAGAGAGGTAGCATCCATGTGGGCGTAAAAATTATCTCCGCTTACATTGGCAAAATTGGTGATGTCGGTTTCGCTTACCGTATGCTTTGCCGTTATCAGCGTATCGCCCACTTTCAGGTCTTCGAAATGCTGGCGAAACGGATGCACCACCGATTCGTTTTGCTTACCACCTTGCTGATACACATTCGTTATACGGCTGATGGTAGTGGGTGAACCTTGTATAGCCGTACGTTGCAGATAATGCAACACACCACGCTTACCACCCATTTCCTCGCCACCACCTGCACGCCCCGGCCCGCCATGCACCAGCAGTGGCATGGGCGACCCGTGCCCTGTACTTTCTTTGGCGCAGTCTGCGTTCAGCACCAATATACGTCCGTGCATACTCGCAGCACCCAACACAAATTCCGTAGCCACATCATCATCGGCAGTTACTACGGAACACACCAGCGATCCCTTGCCCATCCTCGCCAATGCGATGGCATCATCAATGCTATTGTATGGCATGATGGTGCTTACAGGGCCGAAAGCTTCTATATTATGACAGTCGGTTTTTGTAAAAGGATTATCGTTGAAGAATACGATGGGCGATATAAATGCACCCTTTTCTTTATCTGCACCTACTACTTCAAATTTCTCTAAGTCGCCAATGATGATTTGCTGGCTTTGTGCAAGTTGCGCTACTTTTTCGCGCACTTCTTTGCGTTGCGACTGACCTGCTAACGGACCCATACGTACCCCCTCTACACTCGGGTCGCCGATGGTGGTGCTTTGCAAACGTTTGCCCAACGCTATCTGCACATCTTCTACCATATTGGCAGGCACCATAATGCGGCGCACTGCTGTACATTTTTGCCCGGCTTTGGTAGTTATCTCGCGCACTACTTCTTTGATGAAGATGTCAAACTCGGGCATCGTAGTTTTGACATCAGGACCCAGCACACAACAGTTCAGTGAGTCGGCTTCCAGATTGAAAGGCACCGCTTCTGATACAATACGCGGATGAGATTTCAGTTGCTGCCCTGTATAGGCACTGCCCGTAAAAGTTACTACGTCTTGCGTTTCTATCGTATCCAATATGCCACGCGCGCTACCACATATCAGTTGCAGCGAGCCTTCCGGCAATATGTTCGACTTGATGATTTCTTCAAACACAGCTTCGGTAAGGAAGGATGTTAGCGTGGCGGGCTTTACGATAGCTGGCACACCAGCCAGCAGGTTGACTGCTATCTTTTCCAGCATACCCCATACAGGAAAGTTGAACGCATTGATATGTATGGCAACACCCTCTCTCGGCACCATGATGTGGTGGCCTATGAACGTACCGTTTTTAGACAGCTTGGCAGCATCGCCATCTACATAAAAACGCTCGTCGGGAAACTGGCGGCGCAGGCTGGCGTTGGCAAACAGGTTGCCGATACCGCCTTCAATGTCCACCCAACTATCAACGCGAGTTGCACCCGTGTAGGAGCTTATTTGATAGAAGTATTCTTTCTTTTCCAGCAAATGAAAAGCCAACGCCTTCAGCATACGCCCACGCTGATGAAAAGTGAGCTTGCGCAAGGCAGGGCCACCTACCGTGCGGGCATAGTGCATCATGGCTCCGAAATCGAGGCCCTCGCTACTGGCTGTATAGAGTGCTTCGCCCGTTACGGCATTGTAGAGCGCATCACCATCTTTTGCAGCTACCCATTTGCCCTCGGCATAGTTTTTCAGTTGTGTTACCGACATATAATTATCCTGCGTTTTGAGGCTGTAATTTACGATATTTGTATTGAAGTATATTTATGAAACACTTATCGAAACACCTGCTAACCCTAATAGCATTTCTTATACCTGCTCTTAGCAACGCCCAAAACAAAACTATTCACGAATTTAAGCTCCGAAACAAAAGTGTAATAACCAACGATAGCATTGGCTATATCAGGGTAATAGATGTCCGCATCCACAAAGCTGATATTGGTTATGTGTACGATTACAGCACCAGAAAATGCAAGCTTGTAACGGAAAGCTCACTTGATACATCTTTGGCTTTGTTTATGAATAAACATTTCATAAGCAATGCTAACGGTAGTGATACAGTATTATGTATTGTCAGAGACTTATACGCAGACCAAAGACCTACTAATAATGATGCAGGAACTGTATATATTAATATTGATTTCTTTAGGGGCAAAAACAATCAATACAAATTAGTTTTTCAAGCAGATTCGCTTCATATACTACCTTACAATCTACCCAAAAGCCTGTTCATTACCATAAATGAACAAATATCTTATCTATCCAACCTTGCGCTAAAAGACTCATTATATAGCGCGGCTTTAAAAATATACAGTAAGGATGATGCTGTAAGCTTACCAAGTATTGAAAAATCAACATTGCCATTATATAACATTACGAATCACTCGAAAGGTATCTATTTCAATTACCAACAGATGACAACACTGAATCCTTCTATCAAAGATTTTAAACCCGAAATATGGAGCCGTTTTATTGAAAAAAAGATAGATATATACCAAGTGATGCCGGATGGCGAACTCGGAGACCTGATTAATAAAGATAGCATATATGCTTTGTACGATGATGGGTGGTGGGTATATACATTTAATGCCTTTTATGAAGCACAACTTATAAATAATGACTATTACATAAAAGTTCCAATTGAAAACATCTTTAAGGAAGAAAAGGATAAAGCCTACATGGCTTATTATATGGGAGGAATGTTTGCGGGTGCTACTGCATCTATTCTCAACAAAACATTTTGTCGTTTGAAAATAAATCACAAAACAGGAAAATTAACCATTGTAAAACTGGTTATGTAATAATACTCAATACACCGGGTTCGTTATCAATAATCAGTTCTTTTTGCAGCTCTACACATTAATTGTTTCCTTAACTTTATGGTACTGCTATGAAAAAACTGCTACTCTTAATTTTTATTATTCTCTTCGCCCAAATAACCTATGGGCAGAAGATAAGGTTTACTGATACGAGTAATAAATGGACACTCCTTACTACCTATTGGGACCTATACAGTGTTAGTTACGATTATTACATCGGGGATACAGTTCTTAAAGGGCATACATACAAAAAGTTGAGAAACTTACTTGTAAGGGAAGATACAACGGGAGCTGGTGACAAGGTTAATATATACTTAGACTCCTCAGATGTTCTCTTATACGATTTTAAAGCAAAAGTAGGTGATACGTTATTAAACCAACGAATCAAGGGAGATTCTATCTTGACATATATCACCAACATTGACTCTGTATTTATTAATCCTTATTACTATAAAGTATGGACAGTAAAACAAAAAAGTGGTGTCTCGGTTGACTACATTGAAAGTATTGGTTGTATGAGTGGTACAGAACGTATGTTCAAACTTTTTAAAGGCGGTGCAAGTACAAGTATTATTTGCTTCAGCAATAACAATAATCCTATTAATGCAGGTCAATACATCAATGCCAACACCTGTAAGCTATCCGTATCAAATTCAAATACTGAAATCAAGCAATTTTCAATAGCCCCCCACCCTGCCAATCAACATTCCGTAATAACTTTTCCAACCACTATACAATCCGGCTCATTCACCATCTGCAATATATTGGGCAAAGTTATTATCAACAAACCCATACAATACCAATCAAGTATTGCAATAGGAGAATTACCACAAAGTGGTTTGTACTTTTATAGCATAAAAGATAATCTACATAACGTATCTTTCATAAATAAACTTGTTTACGAATAATCTCTACCCCATCCTTTTCAAAACCCAACTTGCGCGTCGTTTATAAATATATTAAAGCCAATACCAAATGGTTGCCCTACTTCGTTATTCTTGCAGGCATAGTATTACGTATTAATGTCTTTACAGATAACCGTAGCCTGATACTAGACGAAGCTAATCTTGCACTTAATATTCATAGCAAAGGATACCTTTCATTGCTTTCCGCATTAGATTACGAGCAGTTTGCCCCACCAGGTTATTTATGGTTACTAAAAGGCAGCACTACATTTTTCGGATATAGTGAGTATGGATTTCGCATAGTAGCCTTACTGGCAGGCATAGTATCATTATTGTTGTTATACCACAGCAACAGGGTATTTGCTGCAAACACTGTTGCATGGTATTCTTTGGCGCTCTTTGCTGCCGGCGATATTTTTCTTTATTATGGCACAGCAGTAAAACAGTATAGTACAGATATACTCATCACTATAGCACTAATAATTGCTGGGTTATGCGCTGATGTAATAAACCCTTCCAGCCCAAAGCGTTTCTATCTTGGATGGATGCTTGCAGGATTTTCCATCTATTTCTCAATGCCTGCAGTATTTATATTAGCGGGCATAGGGCTAAGTTTTATATATACTATATGGTGTTCTAAAAATTACAGCAGGCTTTGGCCATTGCTTGGTATTTGCGGAGTATGGCTTGGCATGTTTGGTGCTTATTATTTTTTGATGCTGAATGCACAAATACATTCACCATATCTGCAAGATTTCCATCAGCGCTTTTTTTCAATATTAGTGCCATTAAGTAAGGATGACTGGCTACACAATGGAAATCTATGGGGTGACCTTCTATTGCAGCTTGGTGGTAACACTACGTTAGCAATTGTATTTCATTTAACACTATTGGCAACAGGTACAATATACCTTCTGTATAAACATACTTCAAAAGGGATAGTTCTATTACTACCAATCTTATTGCTACACATAGCTTCCGGATTACAGATGTACACACTGTTACCTCGTGTTAGCCTGTTTATTATGCCAGTAGCTCTCATTATCATGACTGCTGGTTTGAGCACACTATGGCAACTGAAATACAAAACCATAAGAATAGCGCTATTAGCTATTATGCTCGTATCTGTCTACAACGCAGCATATGTACGTTATTTTTCTCAACCCCTTTTGCATGAAGAATTTAAAGATGGTATGCGGTTAGTGCAAAAAAATGGAATTAACGGCAAACATTTTCACGTAAACGGCTTAATCGAAAATGTGTTTATGTATTACACAAACATACACCCCAATAAAGACGAATGGGCAAGCCTGAAAGATGCACATATAGCACCCATATGGGGCAATTACGATTCATTAGCTCAAACTTTTACAAGAGACGCCGTTATATATGCATGGTACCCCGATGATTTATTAAAAAGAGATAATGACGCATACACAAAATATTGCAAAGTAGATACAAACTATATACACGGAATCAAACTCTACATATGTACCAAGAAATGATTTTGTACGTTAATAGAGTGTAAGTAATTATCTTGTAGAACATGCAATCTGTCCACCCGCCTACCAATAAAGGTAAGATATATGCATGGCTGGCTTATGCAGCCATTGGTATAGGTATTGCTATACGCATAGTGGTGCATCTGCAAAACCGCAACCTGATGATAGACGAGGCCAATGTAGCACGCAATATCTTTGAACGTGGTTTCTTTCAATTATTGCTGCCCCTTAGCTACGAGCAATACGCCCCACCCTTATGGCTATGGCTCGTCAAGGCTTCATCCACACTATTTGGAATGGGCGAGCAGGCATTGAAGCTGCCTACTTTCCTGTCTGGCATAGCATCGCTATTCTTACTCTATGCCATACTAAAGCAATTAAACTTACTGAGGTCTGCTTGGTATGCGCTGATACTATTGGCATCTGGTTATATCTTCATCAGGTATAGTACAGAGTTGAAACAATACATGATGGATGCCACCGTAGCTCTCGCACTTATTCTTCTGGCACTTCGTACCGATAACCAAAAGACAAAGCCCTTTCGCTTTTTCTTATTATGGCTTGCAGCAGGTAGTGTGGCTATATGGCTTAGTATGCCATCTGTATTTGTGTTGGCAGGTGTTGGCGCATACTATCTGCTGTTGCATTGGCAGCAAGGAAGGATAAATAAATCGCTTCCCATTATGGCCGCAGCTGTTTGCTGGGTGGCACAATTTGCGGCTTACTACTGGCTGATACTCAAAGCTCAAGCTAATTCAGACTACTTACAAAATTTCCATTCAGTATATTTTATCAATCCCACCCCTACTACCCTTAACGATTGGAATAAAAACATTGATTTATTGGGGCATTTATTGGGCGAAGCAGGCGGTTTTACTTTTTTAGCCAAAGCCCTCCACGCACTCCTAATCGTGGGTGCTTGTATCATATTGCTGAAGCGTAATAAACCTCATTTTTTTCTACTTATAGTTCCGTTAATACTTACAGTTATTGCATCTGCCATTCATTCATTTTCTCTTATACCACGTGTAGTCCTGTTTATGATGCCGATACTGCTGATACTCATAGCACATGGGCTCAACCAACTGATGCTGGCGCGAAACAAGTATTTCAAAGCCATGGTAGTTGCTGCGTGTTCCGTATGCATCATCAACTTCAGCGCATTGCGCTTTTTTATAGTGCCACTGCATAGCGAGCAGATTACCGATGCGATGGCACTTTGCAATAAAAACAACATGAACGGCAAAAACCTGTACCTGCACAACGGTGCAATACCGGCGTATATTTATTACACCACCATCCACCCCAAACAACAAGAGTGGAACAACTTGAAAAATGCTAATAAGCTAAACTGGGATAGTGACTATAACAGCATTGCTACGGCTGCACCTGTTCCTTGTGCTTTTATCTTTACAAGCATTGCAGAAGATGAATTAGTCCAAAAAGTAAATCAAATAAAACAACACCTTACACTTGCAGACAGTCTTTCAAATAATGGTAGTCACGCCTATCTGTTCAATAGATAAGATGATATAGTGCAAATAATAAAGGGGCTTAATAGCCCCTTTATTATTCTTCTTATAGTTGGTGCAGATTATCGCTGCACTTGTATTTTCACTGTACCGCTATGCCCTTCACTATCTTTTATCATCAGGTAGTATACGCCATTGGGCAAAGACTCAAGGTTCATCACTTTACGAGTAGCATTGCGCATTTCGTCTTTCATCACTTGCTGACCTAACGGATTGTAGATGCCTATTTCCATATCTACTACTTTGCTTCCCCAGTCTATCGTCAGTTTGCCGCTGTTAGGGTTCGGATACAATTTCATACCATCAAGGTCAATTGTATTGATATCCAACAAAGTAATAATAAGGATATTTGATGGTCTAGACCAGCAACCTTTATTATCTGTAACAGCATAATAAGGCCCTATCACTTTAGGATAGTACTGACCATTCGTACCACCACTCAATTGGCCACTTGGCCCGAACCATACAAACGAACCCGGCCTGTCTACTGTTATCATACTGCCTATCAGGTGTATGATTGGCGGGTCTAACACGATAGAGCGCAGCATCGTATCAGGAGCAGAGAATACTGTATCAGGCAAATAGCACCTGCCATCTGTTTGGTGTACCCTTACCTGTACTATATCGCCTGTTAATAAAGCAGTAGAAGTAAATATAGTTCCTGTAGCAGCAGGGAAGCCATTTACAAACCAATCTATCTGCGGGCTGTTGCCGATATTTACAGGGTTGGCAGTAAACTCAATCAATGAGTCTATACAACCGGGGTCTTTGCCCTTAGTTATTTTTACAGACACAGTTGGCGTATCGCTCTTAATTGTTGATACTGTCAATTCATTTGATGTATCTGTTGCATTCAATACGCAAGGGTCTGTAGCTATAAATACTGCTCTTACTTTATCATTGTTTACCAATGGAGTAGTAAAGTTAGGCCCGATTGGGGTGCCTACAGCACTGCCATTTACAAACCACTGATACAATGGCCCTGTACCGCTATTGATGGTAGTAGCAGAGAAACTGATGTTTTTACCATTACAAGAAGGGCTGGGCGTTATCTGACCGATGCTTACATCTGCAGTAATCTGCGTATGTATAATAGTAATGTTATTTGAAGTAGCAGTATTAGGCACAGCGCAAGGAGAGTTAGATGTCATTGTACAATTCACCACATCTCCGTTTGCACGCACACCCGATAATGTTGGCCCTGTAACACCTGTTTGTACTACACCGTTTACGCGCCATACATAGGTTGGGGCAGTACCACCAATAGTTGGGGTAGCTGTAAATGTAAGTGTTTGCCCTGCGCAACCCGGGTTAGTACCTGTTGTTAATGCGATGCTGACAGTTGGCGTTTGGTTATTGTATGTAAGGGTGAATGCATTGGATATGGCAGAATCGGGTATTGCGCAAGGTGCACCTGCAGAAGACCTCATGATAGCCCTTATCTGTGTATTAACCGGTTTGCTGAAACATTTGAATGTAGTACCTGTTGCGCCGGGTATGTCTGAGAATACAATTGCGGGTGGTATGCGTTGTTGCCATCTGTATGTAGGGGCTCCACCCGGGTTTACATTACCTGCTATGTTGAAGGTTACAGTATCATCAATACAGCCAGGTATAGTACCGCTCTGTATGCCTATCGTTACAGTAGGCGGTATCGTTATTTGCCTGTTCACTATTACCACGCTCGATTCTGCACTATCCGTACCGCATGGGCTGGTAAACAGCATACGCACTTTTACTTGGTCGTTATTTACAAATATGTTTGAAGAAAGCGTATCTGTAGTAAAACCAGACATGATAGTACCATTGCGCAACCACCTGTATGTAAGCACCGTAGTGCCGCTACTTGGTACTGCATAAAACTTCAATCCCGTACCAATACAAGACGGGTTGCCGCCTATTGGCGGATTACTGATAGCTACTGTAGATGCCGTACTACCACCGCTTCCTATTATGTATGCCGTGTAGTCTTCTGCCTGGCCAAATTGCAGTGTACCGCAAGAATCTACATTTACACCATTACCACCGTCCACTATTACACGCATACGCAATGGTACACAATAGCTGACACCAGTAGTAGGTACGGTAAATGAAACAGTTTTGTAACCAGGGCCTGCCGCAGTCCTTGGCATAATCATTTCAGTAGATGTAAATACGCCGTTGTTGTTGTAATCAAGGAAAACCTTAGCACGAGAAGTAGTAGTACCTGGACCTACGTTTACAGCCAGCTTATATGTTTGACCTGCAACAAGTGTTACCCTGTGGCGGCAAGTAAAATCTATATAACCACGATTGCCATCGCCCTGATAACCGTCTGATGTTACATGCATCAAAGTATCTGCACCAGGCGAAGGGGCGTTATTAGTAGATACCACAACATTCCTTACACCTATATTAAAGGCATTGGGTGCCGCAGTAATAGAACATGTACCCGGTAATGCTGAACTTGGCGGTACTGTAGCACCAAGAGAAGTAATAAAAGTAGAGCGCGATACTGCCGACTTCAATGCAAACATCATGCGCACGTTCTGCCCGGGTGTAAACCTATCCTGGCAGTTTGAATAATCCATGAAGTTTTTAGATGTCATGGTATCATAAGCAACGCCGTTACAAGTAAGTGTAGGAGGACCCGGGCAACCAAATGCAGATGATGCTATAGGCTGTGTATCGCACACCTCATCGCCCGTAGTAGCGCAGTTAGTTGCAGATGGGCAACCAGACGTAGCTGGGAATGGGTCAAAAACGTGCTTCAGGTTAAAAGCATGGCCTAATTCGTGCGGCAATGTAATATCGCCGGGGCCACCACCAGTAGCACCTGTTCCTGTATATACCCTAGATGCTAATATAACGGTACCATCTACCGCAGCACTTGAACCGGGATAGTATGCATAACCAGCAGTAAAAGGCCCACCGCCGGCATAACCATCAGCAGCGTCTATTCTGTTTACTATCCATATGTTATAGTAAACTGTTGGGTTCCACCTGCTCAGGTTTTTCACAGCAGCTTCTGATGCACCACCCGATGCAGACAAGTTGATGCCATCTGAGCCATAACCCGCCAGCGAGTTACCATTTACACGCACTATACCCGTAGCAGCATTACAGTTGGTATCTCTCCTTGCCAATACAAACCTCAAGGGTACCCTTGTACCGCCCGTTGTTGGGCCCGGATAGCCAGTATAAGATGCTGCAAACGCCTGATTGGTATAATTGATATAAGCTTGCACCATCGCATCGCTTGGGTTGTATTGAGTACCGGGTGCACCGCCCGTGTGAATGATGTGAACCACTACCGGTATCTCAAACACCGTATCAGGACCACTACCCACGAGCGTTTTCAATGCTTGTGGCATACTGGAGTTAGCTGCCAGAAAAGCCTGGTACTTTGCCCTGAGGGCTGCCTGCTCCTGCACATAATCAGGGTTAGTAGCCATTTGGCGCTGATGCACTACATCCGAGCCACAACTTCTTTGAGCCTGTGCAAATTGGTTAATGAACAGAAACGCTAAGAATAACAGCGTAATTTTTCGTATCATCTGTTGCTGTGTTTTATTATATATCTAATACTGTATGGGTAAAAATAACATTTTCGTTAATAAAAAACTAAAAGATTTTCAAAATAACAGATTAAATTTTAGCGCTATACATATAGGTTTTAACATACAGTTAATGGCACTTTTATTATTTGTATTAAATCCTATCTTTGCCCACTCTGTTTTAAAAATTATAATAAGAATCAATCAACAAAACCTATGCAATTAAAAGGTTTGGTAAAATTTTTTACCGTAGCGCTTATCCTTATCTCTCTGTACCAGCTATCGTTTACGTATGTGGTACGCAATGTAGAGAAGAAAGCACGGGCTAAGGCTGAAAAACAAGTAAAACTGGCTAACCCATCTGCCACAGGACAAGAACTGGAAAAATTGGTAGATGCTCGCTTTCAGGAAATAACTGATAGCATGCAAGGTACTACCGTAATGAGTGTACCACTGGTGAAAAAATTCACACTGCTTGAAGCTAAAGAACAAGAACTCAATTTGGGTCTTGACCTGCAAGGTGGTATGAACGTAACGCTGGAAGTAAGCCTTGATGAGCTTGTTCGCTCTATGTCGAACAACCCGAAAGACCCTGCGCTGAACAAAGCTATTGCAGATGCCAACAAAGCAAAAGCAAACAGCCAGGCCAATTTCGTTACACTCTTCGGCGAAGAATATGCCAAAGCCAACCCAAGTGGCAAATTAGCTTTTCTGTTTTCTAAACCTTCTGAAAAAGAGATAACCATTACCTCTACCAACGAAGAAGTACTGAAAAAAATAAATAAGGAAGCCAAAGATGCCATCAAGCGTACATACAATGTATTGCTGACACGTATTGATAAATTCGGCGTGGCTTCTCCAAATATCAATCTCGATGATAATAAAGGTATCATTACCGTAGAACTGGCAGGTGTTCGCGACCCTGAGCGTGTACGTGCTTACCTGCAATCTACTGCCAAGCTGCAATTCTTTGAAACTTACAGCAACGAAGAAATCATCAACAGCATACAACCTGCTAACGATGCATTGGCAGCATACCTGTCCGGCTCAAAAGAAGATACTACTGCTGCAGACACCACTGCTGATGTAGCTAGCAACAATGCCGCCAACAGTGCATCAGATACTGCAAGCCTGTCTTCATTGTTAGCTGGTGGCAAAACCGATAGTAGTAAAGCAGGAACTATTGGTGACTCTACTGCATTGGCACAAAAAGATGCTGTTAAGAAAAATCCTTTGTTTGCCGTTTGGTATCCCAACATCACGCAGCAGGGCAACATTAATCAAGGACCGGTAGTAGGTATCGTTGCCAAAAAAGATACTGCTAAGCTAAACCGTTATCTGGCATTGGATGCTGTAAGGAATAAGTTCCCTAACAATGTGAAATTCGTATACGGTGCGCAAGATAAAAAAGAGAGCAAAAACCCGAATGCTCCATTGATGCTGTATGCACTGAAAACGGCAGTTGGCGAAAGCGAATCGAAACTGGAAGGCGATCATGTTACGGATGCACGTATGGATTATAACCAGCTTACAGGCAAGCCCGAAGTAACCATGAGCATGGACATTACTGGCTCACGTATCTGGAAGAAGATGACAGGAGATAATAAAGGCAAATTCGTAGCGGTAGTGCTCGACGATAAAGTTTATTCTGCTCCATTGGTGAACGGGGAAATACCTAACGGTAATACTTCTATCAGCGGCAACTTTACAGTTGAAGATGCAACCGACCTTGCCAATATCCTGAAGTCGGGTAAGTTACCTGCACCTGCACGTATAGTACAAGAGCAGGTAGTAGGCCCTACACTGGGTGCAGAGTCTATTGATGCAGGTATGAACTCGTTGATTATCTCTTTCCTCGTAATATTCGTACTGATGCTGGTTTACTACAATACAGGTGGTATTGTAGCCAACATATCGCTGATACTGAATATCTTCTTTACCATTGGCTTCCTGTCTGCATTAGGCGCTACGCTTACTATGCCGGGTATTGCAGGTTTGGTACTGGGTATTGGTATGGCGGTAGATACCAACGTTATCATCTTTGAGCGTATCAAAGAAGAACTGGCTGGTGGCAGCACCTACGACGATGCCATACGCAAGGGTTATAACAATTCACTGGCACCCGTATTAGACGGTCACGTAACAATCCTTATTACTTCTATTATCCTTTTCGCATTCGGTTTAGGCCCTGTGCTTGGTTTCGCTACTACGCAAATCATCAGTATTCTGCTGTCTTTATATTGCGGTATTCTGGTATCTCGTTTGGTAACGGATATATATACTAAGCGCGAACGCCACTTCAAATACTTTACTGGTCTTTCAAAAGCCATCTTCCGCAAAGCGCATTTCAATTTCGTTGGCGCGCGCAAGATAGCCTATGGTATATCAGTATTGGTATTGCTGGCAGGTATCGGTTCTTTCTTGAATGGATTTGATTACGGTGTGGAATTTGATGGTGGACGCAGCTATACAGTAAAGTTCGATAAGAAATATACAGTAGGTGAAATACGTGAAAAACTGAAAGGCAGCTTTAATGGTGAATACCCTGTAGTAAAAACAATAGGACAAGACAACCAACTGAACATTACTACAGCTTACCTCATTAAAGAACCGGGACAAGCAGTAGAAGCCCAAGTACAAAACAAACTGTACGAAGGTCTGAAGTCAGGTGGCTTTATTCCGGCAACTGTAGATGAAGCTACGTTTGTTTCAAAATACATACAAAGCTCTCAAACAGTATTGCCAACCATATCAGACGACTTGAAGGCAGGTGCCGTTAAAGCAACTATCTTCTCTCTGATAGCTATCTTTATATACATACTGATACGCTTCCGCAAATGGCAGTATTCATTGGGTACTATCGTAGCCTTGTTGCACGACGTTTGCGTAACGCTTGCCGTGTTCTCTTTCTTCCGTGGCGTAGTACCATTCGCATTAGAAATTGACCAGCACTTCATTGCTGCGGTACTTACCGTTATCGGTTTCTCAATGAACGATACCGTTATCGTGTTCGACCGTATTCGAGAATACTTCCGCAAGAATCCTAAAGAGGGCAAACATAGTGTTATCAACCGTGCCATCAACGATACGCTGAGCCGTACTATCATGACGTCGCTCACTGTATTCTTGTCCGTACTGATACTCTTTATCTTTGGTGGAGAAGTAACACGCGGTTTCGCATTCGCTATGCTGATAGGTGTTATTACAGGTACTTACTCTTCTATCTTCGTTGCCGCACCTATCCTGGTAGATATGGATAAGAGCGAAAAACTGTCGCAAGAAATAGACAGGGAAGCACAAATTGAAGAATTGAAGAAACTGGCATAATGCCATTTCTGTAAACGATACAAAATCCCGCTCATTACAGAGCGGGATTTTTTTTGTTAAAAAACAATTTACCTGCTATACCGCTACTTAGCAATTCACCTATTATTACTATACATTTGTGCTGTATCTATGCTGAAACAATTTTTAGAACACCTCGGGCGCATCACCATTATGCTGAAGGAGTCTATTGGCAGGCCTGAGAATACAAGGGTTTACTGGAAGGAGTTTATGGAGCAATGCAACGACATTGGCATACGTTCCCTACCCATCGTTGTGGTTATATCCTTCTTCCTCGGTGCAGTACTTACAATACAAACGGCTTATCAGCTCATCAGCCCATTAGTAGCCAAGCCGGTAATAGCACAAATCATCCGCGACTCTACCATACTGGAACTATCCCCTACCGTTATATGCATCGTACTGGCAGGCGTGGTGGGCTCTAAAATAGCATCAGAACTAGGCAATATGCGTGTAAGCGAACAGATAGACGCGCTTGAAATTATGGGCATCAATACCAAAACCTATCTGATACTGCCCAAAATAGTAGCTGCCATGATAATGGTTCCCAGCCTCATCGTACTATCCATCGCCATTTGTATATGGGGCGGCTATATAGCGGGTATGTTCTCCAGCATCATCACCGAAGAGCAATTTGTACAGGGGCTAACACAAGGCTTTCTGCCGTACAATCTGTTTTTTGCTATGGCAAAGGCTTTTACTTTCTCGCTCATCATATCCATCATACCTGCCTACTACGGTTATTATGTAAAAGGTGGTGCGTTGGAAATTGGCCGTGCATCTACCACATCGGTTGTGGTAAGCTGCATACTGATATTATTAGGCGACTATGTACTGTCAGTATTACTACTGTAAAGCACAAACGAAACACATAAAATAAGGAAGGTGTACTAAGTAGTACACCTTCCTTATTTATAATAATATCTGTTATTTTATTACAGCTGTGTAGCGGTATAAACCACATCTACCGTATAAGTACCAGCGGGGTAAGCAAAGCCGGGAGTAGCTTGATAAAGCACACCGAATGTTTGGTTGCCACCATTTGCAGCATTCGTTATCAGATTAGCTGCTGTAGCACTAAGGCCGCTATATGCAGTATTGCTGAATGGTGAAGCGATAGTTCCACCTGTTGTGTTACCACCAACCCTTAGGCTCAATACACCGCTTACAGGCATTACCGGAGCAGGAGTTACAGCACCTGTATAAGTAAAGTTAGCGTTGTTGGTACGAACCGTTACACCGAAACGGCGGTTAGAACGCACACGCAGTGTTTGTTCAGATGATGCTACACCGTTAGCGTAGTCGTTTACTGTATTGAAAGCTAAGTTAACAGCAGCACCTGTAGCAGTACCAGACCCAGTGAATGTCAATTCGATTGCGTTGCTAAGGTTCAGATTAACTGTCTGTGTAGCAGTAGAAGAAGGAGCTTGTGCCTTAACAGCTACATTGATGCAAGTAAGGATAACGGCGAATAATACGATCTTTTTCATTTTTAAATTTTTGTTTGTTTGTTGATGTTTGTTTTTGCTTGTTCGTTTGTTTGATGACACAAAGATGCTATCATCAGCCCCCGATAGCCAAAAAATCGGGGCTTGTTAACCCCGTTTTAGCAAGCGGTTAACGACGGATTAACAAGCATAAAATGCCCGTAGCAAAGGAATTGGCTATTAAACTATTGGAAATCAATAATTAGTGCGAAATACGAACAGGAGATGTACGCGCTTTAGTACCACGCTTTCTGTATGCGGCTACTGTGCGTTTGATGTAGTTAAAGTAGTTATACTCATCCATACTGCGCAATTGTGTGTACGATGGGCGGAAGATTTGCTTATACACGCGCAGGCTATCGCCTGCAAGTCCCGTCAGCGATGTTATCAGGTTGTCGTTAAAGGTATAGTCAATATACTTCTGCTCCTGAAACATGGCATACTCCTGCTGGAAGGCCCATATCTGCCTGCTGCGTTTGCTGAGCGCAGAGAACGGATGCTGTATGGCTTGCAGTGTAGTCATTTGCTGAAACTCCAGTTCTTTTTTATACAGCATGGCATACTTCAGGCTATCGGTTTTATAATCGGGCGATGCCATGTTTTCAAATTGCGGTACGGATGGATTGTAGCGTTGCATCCCTACTTTATAAAAAGATGCCATATTCCCTTGCGGCACTCTGAAGCGTACTACTTTATAACCGTCTTTTTTAAACTCCAGCAATTGCCCGCTGTTTGCAGCTATCGAAAACTTGCCATCCTTGTCGCTGGTAGTAATTTCGTTGGTATGTATATTGGTAATGATAACTTCGGGTACGGCCTTATTTCCTTCATAGTCAGTAAGCTGCCCCTGCATGGTCTGGCCGTATGCCACACTACTGGCTATCCAGACAAACAAAATGCCTGCTACACTTAGCTGAGTAAAAATACGGCCCATTATGCGCTAAGATACGCCACAGCAGGTTGCGGGGATTGTTACAAAATGTTAAAAAACATACAACAGGCATAATGTATCTTTGCACCCGCATGTACGGTATTATTCGCAAAATTCTATTTAGCATCGACCCCGAAAAGGTGCATTATATGGTGATGAAACGCCTGCAATGGGCTTATAACATAACCCCGCTGCGCGCCTTGCTGAAGAATATGTACCATTTTAAGCATCCAAGCCTGCAACGTACACTTTGGGGCATCACTTTCCCCAATCCGGTAGGGCTGGCGGCTGGTTTCGATAAAGATGCCAAATACACCGATGCATTGGCTGCTCTAGGCTTTGGCTTTGTAGAAATTGGCACACTTACACCCCGCCCCCAATCGGGCAACCCCAAACCACGTCTGTTTCGTCTGCCTGCCGACAGGGCACTCATCAACCGTATGGGCTTTAACAACGAAGGCTCTGAAATAGCTGCCGAAAGGCTGAAACACCGTAAGGAAAAACTGATAATAGGCGGCAACATAGGCAAGAACAAGGATACCCCTAATGAAGATGCCATTAAAGACTACGAAGCCAGTTTCCGACACCTGTACGATGTTGTAGATTATTTTGTGGTAAACGTGAGCAGCCCCAACACCCCTGGCCTGCGTGCCCTGCAAGACAAAGAACCACTGATGCATATACTGCATACGCTCACGCAACTCAACAAATCGCTCGGCACGCCCAAACCATTGCTACTAAAAATAGCCCCCGACCTGACCAATGAACAACTGGATGACATCATCAACATTGTGAAGGAAACGGAGATACAGGGCTTGGTAGCTACCAATACCACTATAGACCGCAGCAATCTTACAACCGATAAAGCTGCGGTAGAAGCTATTGGCGCAGGGGGCCTTAGCGGCGCACCTGTGCGTTGCAGGGCTACTGAAGTGATTAGCTATATTACCCAAAAGAGCAATGGCACTATACCCATTATAGCAGTAGGTGGCATTTTTACCGCTGCCGATGCCAAAGAAAAACTGGATGCAGGCGCATCACTGGTACAGGTATATACAGGCTTTGTGTACGAAGGCCCCGCTACTGCATCTAATATTTGTAAAGGACTTATCTCATAAATACAATGCAAGAATTATTAACCGTAGATGGGCTTATCAGCCTGCTGACACTGGCCATACTCGAAGTGATTTTGGGTATAGACAATGTGATTTTCGTATCCATCATCATGGGCAGGCTGCCCAAAGAAAAACAATTGGCTGCACGCCGTATATGGATGCTGACCGGTATATCCGTTCGTGTCATTTTGCTGATGGGGCTTAGCTGGCTGGTACAGCAAAAAGGCAAACCATTATTTACACTGTTCGATAAGGGCTTCGACCTCGCAAGCCTTGTAATGCTGGGTGGTGGCTTGTTTCTGCTATACAAAACCGTGAAAGAAATACACGCCAAGCTGGAAGGTGAAGAAGAAGAACTGAACGGCAAAAAGAATGGTGTATCAATAGGCTTTGCTGCCGCCATTGGCGAGATGATACTGGTAGATATGATTTTCTCTTTCGATAGTATGATAACCGCCGTTGGTATTGCCAAGCATGTAGAGGTAATGATTATTGCCGTTATCATAGCCATGATAATCATGTTCCTGTTCAGCCACAAAATAGCAGCGTTCATACATAAGCACCCTACGCTCAAGATGCTGGCATTATCATTCCTCGTACTGGTGGGTGTGGTGCTGATAATTGAAGGATGGGATAGCGAACGCGCACACGAACTGCACCTGAAAAACTATGTGTACTTCGCT
This sequence comes from Chitinophagaceae bacterium IBVUCB1, assembly GCA_002127285.1. Classification (GTDB taxonomy): domain Bacteria; phylum Bacteroidota; class Bacteroidia; order Chitinophagales; family Chitinophagaceae; genus Polluticoccus. Next base: position 1,871,566 of record NFUW01000002.1, on the reverse strand, counting down.
ATGGCATTCTCATTTACTGTAGAGTTGCTGAATATGCGTATGCGCCGTGGCAAAAAATCAAAAACCGTTACCCTGAACGAACCCGACCCCGACAAACTGGACTATAAAGATGGTATATAAACAATAACAAAGCCCCTATTCAGGGGCTTTGCTACATATAAAGAATAAGAGAGAGCGTGATTGAAAAACAGAAAGTACCAAACCTGTAATCGCAAAGGTGGTACTTTCTGTTTTTTTAGAAATTCACTGCCAACACCACACAGGTGATGATAGATACAAACAACATGATTTTCTTTGAAACTTCAGCTTGATTGATGCGTGCAGTGTTTTTCATTTTTGTGTGTTTTTATTTTTTGCTTTGATGAAACAAAGATGCATCGCGCGCACACCCTTTACCAAATAATAAGGTGCAGTTAACGGCAGCTTTAAAATCAGTTAACGAAAAAAACTGTAAACGGTTAACCACCTGTTTACAAAGCATTTGTTAACCGAGTAATAAAAACCAATACAGCAAAGGATTTCGAGGCTATTCTTACTTCTTCATGTACTTATCTTTTTCTTAGTATATTTATAATACTAAAACTTAGAAAGACATGTACAAGCACCTACTCATATTATGCATGGTATTGCTCGCGGCACATATTGGAATGGCACAACCCGCAGCCAAAGAAAATATAAAAACTACCAAACAGGCTACAGCCAATAGCCTGAAGCTATACCCCAACCCGGCCAAAACATACACCAACATATATGTAGATTGGGTACAGGCACAGCCATTCAGCATTATCGTTTACGATATGCAATACAATACACAACTGACTGAGATAAAAGTAGGCACGCGAAAAAGCTACCAATATGCCCTTGATGTAACTCAACTGCCTAACGGCAAATACAAAATAACCATCAAAGGGAATAGCTTGATGGAAGAAGTACTGACGGTAAACAGATAGCATAGTCTGACGACAGAATTGTCATAAAAATGGTGGTAATTGTAACAGATATGTCAAAAATCTGTCACGCTATATAAATATGACAATTCTTATAAAATAATATGTGTAAATTTATTACAGAACTTGAGGCTACATTAAAAACATTAACCATTCATAAAGCTATTTAATATGAAAAAAGCATTACTCTTCATAATAGCATTATGCACTACAAAAGCAGCTTATACTGCCGAAGGTCCGCAAGGCCTTACTACCGGCGTGGTAATAGGTGGTGGTGGGTTCCCGCATTTCGACCCTACATTCGGCAACGAAAAACCAGGCTCGGTAAATAACTATAGAGTAGTGGCAAAAGTAGCCCTGAAGTTTAGCAATGGCGTGTTCATCCCGTCAGACTCTGTAAGGTATGCATACAGCGGTGGCAGAAGTGGTTTGATTAATATTGACAGACCAAATTATGACGAACTTTTTTTGTTTGATGATGCTGTAACATATTACTACAACAACTCATCAGCCATCTACGATAACAAGCTTTTCAGAAAGCAAACTTTTGATGCTGAAAATAAAATAACATCGTTGCGCTATGCAATATGGCATCTTCCTACACAAGCATGGAAAGACTCAGCCCGTTACTTGTACAAGTACATGGCTGGCACTAAAAAAATTGAAGAATCTCTTTTTCAGCTATGGGTTGGCGGTACATGGTCTCACAACGTGCCATCTACCCTCAGCTATGTAGGCAATAATGTTGTAAGCATCAGTTCCAACGCATATAGTGCTACATATATGTACGATGCCAATAACAATATCATCTCTATCACAGACCAGATATCTCAGCACGGTACTGGCAATTTGTATAATAACGAACGCAAAACATATACCTACAATACAGACAATGAAGTAGACTCTTATACATTGGAGCAATGGGACAATATAAATAGCCGATGGGTTTTCATCCGCAAGTTTGAGTACACTTATTATCAAAAAAACATTGACGAAAGTCTAGAGTATTATTGGGATGCAGGTAGTTGGAAACTGTACGGAAAACATACCTACGCATACAATAGCCTGAATAAAAAAACATCGGAAATACTGCAATTATGGACTGGTAACGCTTATATCAATCATACATTTGAAACCTGCACATACAATGCTGCAGACCTCATAGAAAGTATTACCATCCGCAGTTGGAACAATGCCACCGCGTCATGGGCACTTCAAAGCGGTAATACACAAATGCGTTTTTACTACGAATACTTTGCACCTACATCCATTGCATATGCACAGCACGATGCTTTTGGCATGCAACTATACCCTGTACCCGCTACCAATGTGCTCAATATCAATCTGAACCAACAACAAACATCGCCCGTCATGTTTACCATCCGTAGTATGAGTGGTGCTGTCATCAGGCAATGGCAGCAGAGTGGTTCTCAATTACAAGCCACCGTTCAGCTGGATGGTATAGCTTCTGGCAACTATACGGTTGTCGCCAATACAGCAAGCGGACAGTCAATGGTACGCCAATTCAGCATTTCGAAATAGCCAATCAATTAATTATCAATTGATTACAAAAGGGCAGATAGTATCCCAGCCCTTTTGAATGATGTGCATTTATGAGTTTTTTTATACTTTAGCATTAAACAACAGCGTATTTTGAAGCAACTTTTTGTATTCCTTATAGCTATGTGTTTGGCCACTAATGCATACTGCCAGGCCGAAGAGGAGACACTGGTTGTCAGGGTATTGGCGTTGGATACAAGTGTTATTATTGCAAAGCGTTTTTCCGAAAAGATAGTTGAATTTGCCCCGGGGTACAAATTGGCATTTGTAGATAATGAAAAACGCCACTTTGTGAGGTATGTCTATAAAAACGAAAAAAACGAAACACTGCGCGTTGACTATGGCTTTTATATGACTGATGGCGATGAAGAAGGTAGAGGCAAGAGAGCCGTTGTCAACTACCAAAGCATCAGTGGAGAGCTTTCTGTCGTTACCAATATTTATAACTTCTTATTCAGTTCATCCCTTACACCAGAGCGCATAATGACATCGAGTACCATGGGTAGCCCCGTCAGCTTTGCCGGAAAAAACTTTGAATACACCTTATTACCAGACGATTATGAAGCAGGTTACTGGGTACTTACCTTCAGAAACAGGTGACGCTCATCATCACCGCTACCCATCACTGTATATACAACAATCGATACTTCCTTTTTTTATACAATCTTTGTATTGTATGCTATCAATACTTAATTTTATACCGTTTACAACCGCAATATAATTACTGGTATATATAACCACCTCGTTTGTTTTGTTTGATAAAAAAGAATGCCACCATTCCTGGTGGCTTCTTGCTTTTTATATCACTTTCTTATCGGTTCTATAGACCATTGCAGTACCGATGTCGAGTAATTGTATACAAACATTTGCATGGTAGGTGTTGGTAAAAAACCATAGTATCGGTAAAATGCTTTCCGTGCATCATCTGGCGATTCGGTATTTACAGATACACGCGCCTTACGCATCATTTGGCGCTTAGGGTCTGGCAGCATACTTACCAGCATTCTTGTCCCCAATGCCTCAATAGCACTATCTGCAGGTATCAGCCATACGCTCGATGATACCTGATTTGTATCCGAAGCCTGATAACAAATATGTTGTTGTCCCACCAGCATCATCGAAAATCTGTAATTATACAAATTGTGTGTCATCAGCCACTCGCTGTTGTTCAGTATATTATTGGCGGCACCTGTGCCGCTCATGGCAATACTCGTTTCGGGCGCTCTTTCTACAAACTGTAGTTTAGCCAAGTCATCTTCCATATTAGTATGCAGCACCATCATATCGGCTACTTTTAATACGGCATCTTTCCCTTTCTGCGTTTTATGCAACAGTTCAGCAACCACAACACTACCACCACCCATACCATAATATGCATCCTGAACGGCAAGGTGCGCATTTTTAGTTAGTGCAGCAATCGTTGCATCCGGCAAAAACTGGTTTATCCTGCTCATAGGCAACTTTATCTTACGCTGTATATTCCCGTCGGGCGATAGCTGAAACACCATAATACCTCCTGCCTTGCCTTCTTCATATTTTCCGTTTTTATAAAACAGCCCGGCAGTAAATACCATACCATCTTTACCGTTTATAAACATCGGGAAGCAATAGTCTTGCTCATCTTTCAACTCAGTTATACTTGCCATTTCGGGCATATTACCCAGTAGTTGTTGTATAGTATATTCATATTTTCTGTCTTTAGTATTCAGTGTTTCTTTTCGCAGTATCAGCAGCCTATCCATCATTAGCTTAACGGATAACACCTCCATGCCAGCTTTACCGGTATAAGTTTTGTCTTGCAACGGTTTCAGTTCGCCGTCAAATATCACCGCACGATAGCCATTTTTTGAATATACAGGCGCAATCATATAAGTAGTACCCATACCACTATACAGGTAATAATTATCACTATTTGCAAGGTCTGCCGCCGCTACCTGTTGCTCGGTATATTGTTGATATATGGCTCCTTCTGCGTTTATCATCAACAAACTGCGTGTCTGACGAGCAGCATCGCCCAGTAAAAATGCAAAACCCTCATCGCCAAACTGGCTTGCCAATACTTTTGACCCCTTATTGATGTCTATTTTCAGCTTTTTTACATTAGAATAGTCTGCGTAGCAAAACAAAATTTCAAGCACAGCCGATTTGCCTCTACCATTTTCAGAAATATTATATGCATATGCCATCATGCCGTTGGTAGATAATGCCGTATTAGCAGCCGCAGATTCAAAAGAATCTATTCTTACTACCTGACTATTCGCATTCACAGCAAACAGCACAGCTACAATTGATAAGATAACCCTATTCAGCATAGTATGCCCATTTTTTTGAGTGTACGAATATAAATAATCCACTCGTCATACTATCGTTTTCGTGCATTGCTTTGCTATAATATATGTTAAAAAAAACGGTGCAGGCTTCCAAAGCCTGCACCGCAATATCTTATGCCATACTTATTATTGCTGGGTTGCAGTGTACACCACATCAGTAGTATATGTACCTGCGGGGAATGTAAACCCTGGCGTTACCCTATATACTATCGTAAAGTTTTGGTTGCCGCCGTTCACACCGTTATACAAAAATGTCCAGTTATAATGGTCTATATAGTCATACCTGTTATTTACCCAAGACCATCCGCCCGTATTGTTTTGTGTCATTTTGAAGTAGAGCACATTACCCACATACATTTGCGGTGCAGGGCTGGTAGCGCCGGAATATGTAAAATATGCACTGCTCGATTTTACAGATACATTGAACCTTCTGTTCGACCTTACTTTTACCTCTACAGGGGCACTTTCCAACCCGTTAGCGTAATCATTTACAGTATTAAAGCTGAAATTGATTGCTGCTCCCGTTGCACTGGTGTTGGCTGCAAATGTTATGTCAATTGCATTTGTCAAATTCAGGTTAGCTGTTTGGTTTGCTGCACTGTTTGGCTCTTGTGCCCGGGCACTAAGCCCTGCAGCCAATATGAACAATGCGATGAATACCTTTTTCATTTGTTGTTTGTTTGATGCTTGTTTGCGTTGTTTGATGATACAAATATGCAATGGTATAGAGTCTTACACATGATTTTCGCACCCTGTTAACCCCTGTTTTGCAACCCGTTAACCGGTTATTAACAAACTACACATACCCCCAAAACTGCTTTAATAGCTTTTTAATGAGATAATCTCTACTGTTACATGCATTTAGAAGGCATGTTTACATTATATTTATATAAAAGTTCTGCTTCGTGAAGAAACACTTATACACAGCTTGTCTGCTGGCATGGCTGCATACGATAGCCTTTGCCAACCCAACTGCAAAAACACTTGCTTCAAAACCAACAAATACAACCCTGTATTTTGTAGAAAATAAGGGTCAATTGCTGGATGAAAACCACAATAAGCGTAATGATATCAACTTCAGGCTGGCGGCAGATGATATAGACATATTTATTGGCAACGGCTTTATCCAATACCAATGGAAGAAAACAACTGCGTCCGATAAACTTGATAAACAAGGTATACCCATAGCTGCAAGCATATCTTATCGTGCTATGCGCATGAGGTTGCTGCATATAAACAACAATGCCGAACTGATAGCCGAAAACAAACAGGTATATACAGAGAGATATTATTTGCAGCATTGCCCGCAAGGTATTAGTGCAGAGAGCTACAAGAAAATTACCTACCGAAATATTTACAACAATATAGACTGGGTAATATATACTACTAACAACAATAAAAGCATTAAATACGATTTTGTGGTACACCCGGGCGGCAACCCGGCAGATATACGCTTTACTTACGAAGGTGCAGATAATGCCATGCTTAAAAGCGGCATGCTGTGCGCAAGTACGGAAATGGGAAACATTACCGAACAAAAACCATATAGCTATGTGGGCGAAACAAAGCAAGCAGTTAAGGTACAGTTCAAAAAAAATGCTGAAGGTTTTGGTTTTGAAACACCCGCATACGATGGAACACTGGTTATAGACCCTGTACTGAATTGGGGAACTTACTATGGCAACCCTTTCAAAACACTTGGCACCAGCGTAGCTACAGATAGCTTGGGCAATGCCGTACTATGCGGATATACAGAGCCTTCAACGGCTATAGCATCTACTGCCACAGTGCATCAGCCACTGTATGGTGGCGGCTTGTATGATGGCTATGTGCTTCGTATGCTCGAAGATGGTTCTCGCGCATGGGCTACTTATTATGGCGGCCTTGGCAATGACCAGATAAATGCTGTTGCTTGCGATAGGGATGGCAATGTATTTGTAACAGGTCACTCAACCAGTTATTTCGGGCTGGCATCTACTGGTAGCCACCAATTTTATAATGGCAGTTTCCTGCTTACTGGCGGATACGATTTTGATGCCTTCATTGCCAAATTCAACATGAATGGCGTACTGCAATGGGGTACATTTTATGGCGGTAATTATTACGACGAAGGCTACGGTATTGCCTGCGATGCACGTGGCAATGTATATGTAGGCGGCAATACAAACAGCAGCAACAACATCAGCACTACAGGTGCGTGGCTTACAACGCCTGCTATAGGGTTTCTTACCAAGTTCAACCCCTCTGGTACACGTTTGTGGGGTACATACTATCCTGCTGCCATCAATACCGTTACTTGCGATGGTGATAACAATGTGTTGATTGCAGGTTACACATCTGCTACAGCAGGCATTGCCAGCACAGGTGCGCATCTTACCTCATTTGCAGGTGGTGCCAGCGATGCATTTATTGCTAAGTTCGATACCGCAGGCACTCGCTTGTGGGGTACATACTATGGCGGCATAGGCTACGAAGAGGCTTTTACCATATCTACAGACTCTTTTAGAAATGTGTACCTCGGTGGCATCACGCTTAGTCAAACAGGCATAGCCACTACAGGCGCTTTCCAAAGTACATATAGCGGCCCCAACCCACCTGCTGCACAGGATGCGTTTATAGCAAAATTCAATAAAGCAGGTGTGCGCCAATGGGGTACTTATTTGGGCGACTCGCTGGGCGCTGACCGTGTAACTCATATTTTCTTTGGACCCGACGGTGCACTCTATTGCTCTGGCCGCACTGGTAGCTATAACAAAATCGCAACCCCCGGCAATTTTAAAACATTCAACTCAGGCCCTTTACCAAGCCCGGTTCCTGTTCCTGTTCAGTACTTTGAAAGTGATGGCTTCCTCATGCGTTTCGACCAGCAAGGCAAGCGCAAATGGGGCACATACTTTGGAGGTGGCGGTGTAGAATATGCAGCAGCAGGCGCATACACCAAAGGAAAAATATATTTGGGCGGTACTACCAACAGTACAACCGACATCGGTACGCTTAATGGCTTTATACCTACAATGAGCGGGCCGGTGGAGCTGAGAGGGTATTTAGCACAATTTCAGGCAGATACCAATGTATTCATCAATTTTCCGTACACAGACACCATGTTATGCGCGGGCGATACGTTGCATGTAAAATATAATACCACTAACAAGTTTGCTACCGGCAATACATTTACTGTTCAGCTATCCAATATATCTGGCAGCTTTGCATCGCCTGTAAATATAGGTTCTGTCAGTGCGGCTCAGGGCGGCGCTATTGCTTGTTACCTGCCCCTCTCTACTGTCAATGGTATTGGCTACCGCATACGCATCATAAGTTCTGCGCCAAGAGATACATTTTATAATTACGATGTACCTATTCGTATATCGCAATATCGCAAGCCACAGGCATATGCTATAGAGCCTGTATGCGAAAACACCAACATCACACTCGGCGATGCCGTCTTTCCGTCTATCGGCAATTTTACATGGACGGGGCCTGCGGGCTTTAGTGCCATCTTCCCCAATACGGTAGTAACCACCGCTACGCTGGCAAAAGCAGGCGACTATATACTGGAGTGCGACAACTTTGGCTGCAAAGCAAAAGATACCGTGAATGTGCGTGTGGTGCAAAGCCCCGCCAAAACTTTCATATCGGGCGATACATCCGTATGTACGGGCGATACATTGTTGCTTACCGCGGCTTGTGTTACCCCTGGTATATTCTATCAATGGATAGACCCCAAACTGACCGTACCGCAAAACGACACTTTCTTTGCCGCACCGGTAGATACGTCCTACCGTGGCAGATACAGGGTTACAGCCATTACTACGTTGGCCAATTGCCCTGGCGAAGAAGATACCGTAATAGTACACATCAGGCCGCTGCCTCGCCCTGTTATTACAGACGTACCTGCACTCTGCACCGGCGATTCGCTGAAGCTGAATGTAACAGATACGGCAACCGTTACATCTTACCAATGGATAGGCCCCACAGGCTTTAGCAGCAATGCCAAATCGCCTGTTATCAGTAAAGTACAACTATCTAATGCGGGTAATTATACCGTAACCAATACCAATGTGTTTGGCTGCACGGAAGATACTACCATCGCCATCACCATCAAGCAATCGCCCGACTCAGTATTTGCGTCCAACAACAGCCCCGTGTGCAGCAAAAGCAACCTGCAACTGACGGCTACCAACAATCTGCCCGGCACTACCTATACATGGGCAGGCCCTGCGGGCTTCAACAGCACACAGCAAAACCCGCTGCTGAGCAATACACCAACACAGGCAGCAGGTTTATATACGGTAACTGCAACGCTGAATGGCTGCACCAAACAAGGCATAACGAATGTTACTGTAAACCAAAGCCCCGATACACCTGTATTGACAGCCAACACGCCACTGTATGTAGGCGAAATACTAAGGCTGCAAATAACAAACCCGCAAACAGGCGTATCTTATTTATGGAGTGGCCCAAACAATTACCTGTCAGATTTTGTATCGCCCGTGCTTACAGGTACAGTGCTGAACATGGCAGGCATATACAGCGTGACTGCCAGCATTGCCGATTGCAAAGCTACCAGCAGCATCAAAATAGATATTCAGGAAAAACCCGAGCAAACGGGCAAAACCGTCTACACCTACCCCAACCCCAACAAGGGCAAATTCACGCTGATAGCAGGTACAGACGACGATATGGAAGTACCCATCTACATCTTTGGCTCAGATGGCAAGCTGGTACATACAGAGTCTGCCAAGCCAGTTAATAAAAAACTGGAACATGTGATAAACCTTGGCAACAAACTGGCATCGGGTGTGTACAGAATAAAAGTGCAGATTTCAGGCAAGATGCATACCACATCGGTATCTATACAATAATACATTGCCCGTTACAAGCATATCGCCGCCCCGAATACGGGGCGGCTTTTTTTATCCGCCAACGATAAGATGTTTCGGATAGATTTTTCTATCTTCAAGTATCTAAAAAATAAACGTTTATGCTTTCGGACATCGAAATTTCAAGGGCTGCCAAATTGAAACCAATCAGTGAGATTGCCAACAACCTCGGCATCAACCCCGATGATATTATACCCTACGGACGTACCAAAGCAAAAGTACCCCTCACCTATCTCGACGAAGAAAAAATAAAAAAAAGCCATCTGATATTGGTTACCGCCATCACGCCCAACAAAGCAGGTGTGGGCAAAACGGTTACCAGCGTATCAGCATCGCTGGGGCTTAATTATATAGGCAAAAAAGCAGCCGTAGCCCTGCGCGAACCAAGCCTCGGCCCCTGCTTCGGCATGAAGGGCGGCGCGGCAGGTGGTGGCTATGCACAAGTACTGCCGATGGAAGACATCAACCTGCACTTTACGGGCGATTTCCACGCCATTACTTGTGCCAATAATATGATAAGTGCCCTGCTCGACAACTATCAGTTTCAAAACAGTGGTACGGACAAAGTGCTTGACCGCATAGTGTGGCGGCGTGTGCTGGATGTAAACGACCGCTCGCTGCGCAATGTAGTAACGGGTCTTGGCGGCAATGCCAATGGCATACCGCAAGAAGCTGGCTTCGACATCACACCCGCATCCGAAATCATGGCACTGCTATGCCTTGCTACCAGCCTCGACGATTTGCAGGCACGTATAGAGCGCATCGTACTCGGCTTCCGTTACGACAAGACACCATTTACCGTCAAAGACCTCGGCGTGGCAGAGGCCATCACTGTATTGCTGAAAGATGCCGTACTGCCCAATCTGGTGCAGACAACGGAGAACACACCTGCCTTTATACACGGCGGCCCGTTTGCCAATATAGCACATGGCTGCAACTCTATACTGGCTACCAAAATGGCTATGAGTTGTAATGATTATGTGGTAACCGAAAGTGGTTTTGGCAGCGATTTGGGTGCGGAGAAGTTTCTCGACATCAAATGCCGTATAAGCGGGCTGCGCCCCAAGGCTACCATCATTGTAGTAACCACACAAGCATTGAAACTGCACGGCGGCGTACCTGCGGCAGACATATCGAAACCCAACCTGCAAGCCATGATAGCAGGGCTACCCAACCTGCAACGCCATATACAAAACATGAAAAACTTCGGGCAGAGTGTGGTGGTGTCTTTCAACAAATTCCATTTTGATACTGAAGAAGAAATAAGCTACCTGCGCAACTGGTGTGGCGAACAAGGTGTGGCTTTTGCCATCAACAATGCCTTTACAAAAGGTGGCGAGGGCGCTGCAGAACTGGCAGAGAAACTGGTTGACATCATAGAAAACAATCCGTCCAAAGACATCAACTTTACGTACGACATTGAAGACAGCATCCAAACCAAAATAGAGAAGATAGCCACTAAAATATACCGTGCATCAGCCGTAACATTCGGCTCTGCTGCCGAAACAAAATTGAAATCGTTTGCCAAACGCGGTTGGGACAAGCTGCCCATCTGCATTGCCAAAACACAATACTCGTTTACAGACGACCAGAGCCGCATCAATGCCCCCGAAGGTTTTACCATCAACATCCGCGATTTGGTTATCAATGCAGGCGCAGGCTTTATCGTAGCAGTAGCCGGAGACATCATGCGTATGCCCGGCTTGCCTGAAGACCCGCAAGCATTCCGCATCAAATTAGTGAATGGTGAGATTGATGGATTGAGTTAGCCCCTCCCATCCTCCCCCGATGGGAGGTGAGTGTTATGTGAAATTATTATTCATCGCGTCTTTGCGAGGTAGTATTTACGAATGTAAACACGTACGAAGCAATCTCGCGGAATGAGTGTTAATATGCTCCATAAGGCATCTTAAACATACTCAGTTCCAACCATTGCAGTCATACCGAACGCAGAGAGGTATCTCCTGAACATTTGCACCACCGATGATGCAGATGCTTCACTTCACTATATTACGTTCAGCACGACAAAAGCGGACAACCCCATCAGGGTGAAAGCTTTGTAGCCAAAAATACAACAAAACACACATAGCTCTGTAGGGGCTAAACATGGTACGTATCTTGTTCCGTCTCTACAGGACGGTATGGGTGAGGATTACATTTCTGCTACAAAGCTTTTGCTCCTATGGAGCAGGTTGGAATGTCCTATAAAACATTTTGAACAGCGGCACTTAATTTTTTTTCATTCTTTCTACCCACCCTTCACGCAAATCGCCTTATTCATTTTTGCCGCAAACGCCACAATACTCCGCCTCATTATCCTTATTGCCACAATGCTTACAACCAATAGGATTTTTCTTAGCTGCACCTAACGTTAATAACAATCCGACAAAAGGACTTAGTAATAAAGACAAAATAAACGCCTTAATAAATCCACCTTTTTTATTAACCCCAGCAAATCCTACAAGAATTGCACCAACAATCCATCCGCCGTACAACATTGTTTTTATACCTTTTAGTTGAATAAAATGCTATATATCGCTCGGTGTAGTCTCCGACTACGTCGCACCGACAGAAAATCTCCCGATTTGCGAGCAACATAAATATACTGTCTTTACGTGAATACTTGAATACGCAAATCATGAGATTTGCAACTACAATGACGTAGTCAGAGGTTGCGCCAAACAAAAAATATGAGTAATAACAGTATTTTTCAGAATTTTTATTTGTAAGTGAAAATACAAATAAATAACGTATATTTGTACTAATAAAAAGAAACAAAAGTTGTTGCAAAATGTTGCAAAAACAAGCAAACATGAAAAAACGCAACAAAACGCAACAATCTGAAACAGGTTTCGCTGATAATCAATCACTTAGCAATAAGCACTCTACCATGCACACTACCAATTATTTCAATTCATTCATAGCCATAGCAGAAGACTGCCCTGTAACAACTGCCGAAGTACCACCAGTGAAAGGCGATAACAAAACGGTAGCCAACCTGCAGTTTGAAATGATAGCTGACAACCCATACAAATACACATCTGATGATGTAATATTCAAAGTACATGCATTGCGTAATGGTATAGGAGCAGCAGCTCAAAAAGCAGAGCGCAAAAAATTGTTTAGTAAAGGGCAGCCATGCCTGCGCTCATCGCCGCTTACCAAGCGCTATGGCTGGGGTGTGCATAGCGATGCCGAGGGCAGGGTTGCCATCTACGCGGTAGATAGCAAAGAGTACAAAAAGCTATCGGCAGATAAAAAATTAGCACATACCAAAGCCATGCGCTCTAAGAAAGCTTGAGGTTCTTTTTCCGTATTTTCCAGCTTTGATATAGCAACACAATTTTTAACATCTCTATAAACTATACAAAATATTATTAAGCTAATTTCGTTTCAACATAAAACATCGGGCATGAAATTGATATTAACCGTTTCTTTAGCATTTGCTACACTGCTTACAAGTTGTGTAAGCTCTAAAAAATACAAAGACCTGCAGGCAAAATACAATAGTGCGCAGTCGAGGTATGATGAGTTGAATAGCAAAAACAATACTTGCCAATCTGAACTGTCATCGAGCCGCACTCGTATTACGGGGTTGGAAGAACAACTGCTGGCAGAGCGCGCCAACCTGGCATCGTTGCAAGCCGCGCTGGATAAATGTCTTACATCCAGTAGTCAGGGCAATGTCAACATATCGAAACTGGTGGACGAAATCAATGCATCTAACAAATACATACAGCACCTCGTAAACCTGAAAAACAAGAGCGACTCGCTGAATGTGGTACTAACCAACAACCTGACACGCTCACTAAGCCGCGAGGAATTGAAAGACGTGGACGTGAAAGTACTGAAAGGTGTAGTGTATATTTCTCTGTCAGACAATATGCTATATAAATCTGGCGACTACCAGATTTCTGAACGTGCAGGCGAAACACTATCTAAAATCGCTAAAATCATCAAAGACTATCAAGACTATGAAGTGCTGGTAGAAGGCAATACAGACGATGTACCCATATCAAAACCCAACATACGCAACAACTGGGACCTGAGTACACTGCGGGCATCATCGGTAGTGCAGGCATTGCAATACAACTATGGCATAGACCCCAAACGCCTGACGGCTGGTGGACGTGGCGAGTTTAACCCCATTGCAGATAACAGCAACGAAGTAGGACGTACCCGCAACCGCCGTACCGAAATAATCGTAACACCTAAGCTGGATCAGTTTATGGACCTGATAGAAAAAGCCCCTGAGAAAAAGTAAGGGTATTGATATAATTTAATAAAACAGGCGGCGCTATGCTGCCTGTTTTTATTTGCCGGTATCTACAGCCTGCATAGGCTTATCCGGCAATAACCGGTTCAATACCAGTTCAAACAATGGAAGAGAAAATACGAAAAAAAATACCCCGCCAATATTGAATAACATATGCGCGTTGGCAACCACACGCTGCGGGCTGCTGCCATGGCTGATGTATGTTACCAGTGCTGCGAACGGTTTAAAAAATATCAACCCCAAAATAATAGACAACAGGTTGAAAGACAAATGAAACAAACCTGTTTTTAAAGCCTGCCTGCTGCCCCTGATGGTTGCCAGTAAGGTATCGCTGCAAGTACCCAACTCTGCACCCAGCATTACCGCTATGGCACCACCAATCGTCAGCATACCTTTTTTGGTAAGTATGATGGCCATACCTACCGTGGCCGATGACGATTGTATTATCAACGTAGCCAATGCACCTATGGCTGCACCGCCAAGCGGCGTTTGTGTATAAAGCAATACATTGGTAAAAGCAGGCGAATTACGCAGTGGCTCTACTGCCTTCTCCATAGTAAAGAGCCCGAAAAACAAGACACCGAAATAGAGCAATACCTTACCCGTATTATTCACCTTGCCCGATTTTGATATTAGTAACATAACAAAGCCTGCCAGCAATAATACGGGCGAATACTTACCGATGTCCATTGCTATAATCTGGCTGCTGACTGTTGTACCGATGTTGGCACCCAGTACAATACCCATAGCCTGCCTGAAGGTTAAAAACCCCGAATTGACAAATACGATGGTGATGATGATAACGGCCGAAGAAGAATCGAGCAGGGTAGTAACTACTGTACCTGTGATGATGGCTGAAAAGGTGTTTGACGTAAACCTCAATATCCACTTTTTGGCATTCTCTCCCAATACGTTTTTAATCGTTTCCGACAGGTTGTTGACTGCATACAGAAACAATACCAATCCGGCTATTAATACCAATACTACTTCTGTCATACTTGCCATGCTTAGAGTACCCAAAATAGATAACAGGGCATTGCGGTTGATTAGTAACGTGTTATGTTAGCATTAACTAATTGCTAAGTATATAGGGGCGTCATACCGCTAAACTCGCTACTGCAATCTGATTGCATGGCGACTATTTACATTTAATAATCTGACATATACTGCCATGTATAGAGAAAATCTTAAGCCAATGTGAATATTTTATTACCACAACATTAAATTTGCGTTACTTTGGGGCTTTATTTTTTGAAAACCTATATGCAACAATACGGGGGCTTACAAACATACATAGGAAAGATAGTGCAGGCATGGCGGGCAGAACTGCTGAATAAAGTATTCAGATGGAAACTGCTGGTAGTGCCGGGGCTGTTTCTTATCTATTCGGCTATCACCCAGCATTTGGGCAACTATATAGAAACACGCAAAGGGGTAAGGCTGGAAGACAAATTGCTGTCATTCTTTCCCAGTTACGATTTTTCTACCATTATTTTCATTCTCTTATACACCTCACTCTTCGCGCTGATACTGACGCACCTGCACAAGCCCAAAACCATCATGCGGCTGATAGAGATGCACTTTATGGTAGCCATCGTAAGGCAGGTATGTATATTGCTGATAGCATTAGAACCACCAACAGGCATCATTGTACTACGCGATGTGTTTCTTGAAAACACAGTTTATCCGCACAACTCGCCCCTTACAAAAGACTTGTTTTTCAGCGGGCATGTGGCCAGCATCTGGATATACTTTTTGTGCGCGCAGCACAGATACCTGAAGGCATGGATGTTTGCTGCAACATTCGTTATGAGCTTTATGGTGTTGAGTATGCGCATACACTATACATACGATGTGTATGGCGCGCTCTTCTTCACTACCCTGCTCTACTTTGCACCCTCCAGAGTGCGCCCTTACTACACCAAAGTAAAGGAGCAATTGTTGTTTACGAAGTAAGGGTTACTTCATTATCAGTATCATCCCGAAAATAACGATGTCTTGTACAAAGTGAATAAACCATGCAACGCCTATCCCTCTGGTTTCTACAACAGACTTGGCAAGCAACCATCCCAAAAAGCCAGCCATTAATACCCCAATCGGCCCGCCCGGACTGCCGAAGTAGTGAACCAATCCAAACACACTTGCAGATATCCAAATAATGTGCAACGGTTTCAATACCCCGTCCAACATACCTACTGTAGAAAACCTTGTAATTATTTCTTCGTTGAATGAATTGGTTACAGAAAACAAGATTACCCAAGGCAACATGTCGGTCAATAAATGCCACTGTAGCTTATCTGCCAAGCCGCCATACATAAACAAGGTTGTTACGATTGTAATACCAACTAAATATGAAAACCCTGTTTTATACCAATTATCGCCTTCTCGTATCAGCAAAAGTTTAACAGGCTTGGCAGGTGATGATAAATTACCTACCCGTAGCAAAGCGATACTGTTTCGCGATACGGCAACTGTTATAAGAATAGATATGGCACTTAGTAATAAACCATATACCTGAAATTGCAGCATACTATTGATAGAGGCATTTTCAATCCATATCCAATTAAGCTCTTTAATCCCAAAACTACCTAACAGATACATTATTATTAGTATAGCGGGCAGAGCAATACCGATGATTATACGTATTCGCATCTCAAATAAGAATATTGAAATGCAAATTTCTCTGAAGGTGTTGACAAAAAACTTGATGTACGGTAATAAACTAAGAAGCGAGTTTCTTTTTTATTCTGCTAAGGCTTTCAGGCGATATACCTAAATAGGAAGCGATATGTTTGCCAGCTGTTTTTTGCAGCATATCCGGATATTGTGCCAGCATCTGTATATATCGTTGCTCGGCAGTCATTGTCAGTATTTCAATTTGCTGACTTTGTTTCTGCATATACAGAAGTTCAGCTATTTTGCCTGCAATTATTCTTCCAATATCTGATTCGTTATACAAGCTGAATAAATCAGCTTTGGTAATGGCAAGTGTTTCCGTTGCTTCTAATGCCATAACGTATATAGGGCTATTTTGCAGTAGCAGTGCAGCAACTTCATTAGTTATATCTTGCTGTTGAGGAATTTGTTGTTGCAGCAAACTATAGTAATCACCGGTAAAGTGGCCAACGTAACAAAGGTCTATACAAATATCGTGTCCGTCTTTAGAAACAAAAAGCCCTGCAGAACCTTGTGTAACGAGGTATAAATGTGATTCTTTTTTATTGGCTGCCTTTATGAGTTCATTTTTATTAAACCTTTTTACAGACATACGTTCTGCAAGAGCAGACCATACCGTCGCGTCTGCTTTTATATACGGCTCAAAAAAAGACTGTAGTTTGTTGGCAATACTAATTTCATAATTCAGTGCCATGTAGCATCCAATACAAAATAATGTGTATGTACAAATATATATTGTAAATGCTGTAAACCTAACCAAGTAGGCACTATATAATAGAATAAGGTCTTAGCAAATAGAATTATAGAAAGAAAAATACCCGCCACTACACCCTGATATCAGTCAGGAACGGGACTGATAAAAATCATATTCTTTGGTTTTTAATGTTGGTACTATTGTTTTCATAAAAAAATAATAGATGCCATTTTATCATTCTTTAGGTAATATACCCGATAAGCGCCACGTAGTATTTCGCAGCCCCGCGGGGCATTTGTATCAGGAAGAACTGGTTGGCACACAGGGCTTCAGCAGCCTGTCATCTTTAGTATATCATCTGCACCCGCCCACCTGTGTGCGGCAAAAAGGGCTGCCCTACTCCGTAGCCCCCGATATAGCCATAGAAAACAGCCTGAACGCTCTCAGCTTCAAAGGCTTTGATATACAGCCTACTGCCGATTATCTGGAAAGCCGCAAAACGCTGTTTGTAAACAGCTCGCTGCACATCGGGCTTGCAGCGCCCACTACGTCCACACCCTATTTTTTCAAAAATGCAGATGCCGATGAACTGTTGTTTGTGCACAAAGGCAGCGGCATAGTGCATACTATGTTCGGGCAGTTGCCTTTTACATACGGCGACTATATACTGATACCACGCGGCACGGTATATAAAATAGAATTTGACGGTACGGATAATCGCCTGCTGTATGTAGAATCTTTCAGCCCTGTTTATACGCCCAAACGCTATCGTAACGAATTCGGGCAGATGCAGGAGCATTCCCCATTTTGCGAAAGAGACATCAAACGCCCGCAAAATCTGGAAACATTCGATGAGCAGGGCGAGTTTGACATACTGATAAAAAAGAAAGGCAACATCTTTCCGTATGTGTACCTATACCACCCCTTTGATGTTGTAGGCTGGGACGGTTATCATTATCCGTACACGTTCTCCATCTTCAACTTCGAGCCGCTGACGGGCAGAATACATATGCCGCCACCCATACACCAGTGTTTTGAGAGCGCGGGCTTTGTGGTATGCTCGTTCGTGCCACGCCTCTACGATTATCACCCCGATGCGATACCCGCGCCATACCACCACAGCAACATAGACTCTGACGAGATATTGTATTATGTAGATGGCGATTTTATGAGCCGTAACAATATACAGAAGGGGCAACTGACACTGCATCCCGGCGGTATACCGCATGGTCCGCACCCCGGCGCTATAGAGCGTAGCATAGGGCAAAAGGAAACACAAGAGCTTGCCGTAATGATAGACCCCTTTGCCCCTATGATGATAACACAGGAAGCATTGAAGATAGAAGTGAAAGACTATTTCAAGTCGTGGCTGCCCAATGAAATGGCAGTGTAATTGACAGGGCTATTTATTGATAACAAAAAAAGCTACAATATATGTCAACAGAAACTTTAAAAGAAGTAACGAATTACAACTACGGGCTCGAAAAAATATTTGACAAAGCGCAGGATTTTCTGCCCATCAACGGCACAGACTATGTAGAGCTGTACGTGGGCAACGCCAAGCAGGCAGCGCATTTTTACAAAACGGCATTCGGCTTTCAATCGCTGGCATACGCGGGTCTTGAAACAGGGCTGCGCGACAGGGTATCGTATGTGCTGCAACAAGACAAGATACGCCTTGTGCTTACTACACCGCTCAAATCTTCCAGCCCCGTATCGGAGCATATCAGAAAGCACGGTGATGGCATTAAAGTAATAGCCCTGTGGGTAGATGACGCGCGCAAGTCTTACGAAGAAACCATCAGGCGGGGCGCAACATCCTATTTTGAACCGATGATGGAAAAAGACGAACACGGAGAGATAGTGCGCGCCGGCATACACACCTATGGCGATACGGTACACATTTTTGTAGAGCGTAAAAACTATAAAGGCCTGTTTATGCCGGGCTTTACAGCATGGGCATCAGACTACAATCCCGGGTGGACAGGGCTGAAATACATAGACCACATGGTAGGCAATGTAGAACTGGGCGGCATGAATAAATGGGCCGAATTCTACGCTAATGTAATGGGCTTTGCCAATCTGGTAACATTTGATGACAAAGACATTTCGACACAATACACCGCGCTGATGAGCAAGGTAATGACCAACGGAAACGGCCGCATCAAATTTCCTATTAATGAGCCGGCGAATGGCATTAAAAAATCGCAGATAGAGGAATACCTTGATTTTTATGAAGGCCCGGGTTGTCAGCACATAGCCGTTGCAACAGATGATATCGTATTTACCGTATCCGAAATGCGCAAGCGGGGCGTTGAATTTCTGCATGTACCAGGCGACTACTACGATACCGTACAAGGCCGTGTGGGCGAAATAGCAGAAGACCTGAATGTGCTGAAAAGCCTCGGCATCATGGTAGATCGTGACGAAGAAGGTTATCTGTTGCAGATATTTACCAAACCGGTAGAAGACAGGCCTACACTGTTTTTTGAAATTATACAGCGCAAGGGTGCAAAGTCCTTCGGCAAAGGGAATTTCAAAGCACTGTTTGAATCTATTGAGGCCGAACAGGCAAGAAGGGGCACACTCTGATTATTTATTAATACAACAGCATTATAGATTTTGATATGGAAACAGCACAAAGCACATTGCCGAAAGAAGAAATGCTTTTAGCAAAGTTTGAAGAGAAAACCGCAGCAGGCGAAGCCATCGAGCCACGCGACTGGATGCCCGAAGCATACAGAAAGCACCTCATCAGGCAGATGTCTCAGCACGCGCACTCTGAAGTAATAGGTATGCAACCCGAAGGCAACTGGGTAACACGCGCCCCCAGCCTGCGTGCTAGGCAGATATTACTTGCCAAGATACAAGACGAGGGCGGACACGGGCTATACCTCTACAGCGCGGCAGAAACACTGGGCATCACACGCGATGAGATGATACAACAACTGCACAGCGGCAAGGCAAAGTATTCCAATATATTCAACTACCCATCGCTAACGTGGGCAGATATCGGAGCCATAGGTTGGCTTGTAGATGGTGCCGCCATTGTAAATCAGGTATCGTTGCAGCGCACATCGTACGCGCCATATAGCCGTGCTATGGTACGCATCTGCAAAGAAGAGAGCTTTCATCAGCGGCAGGGATATGAGATAATGGCCACCATGATGAAGGGTACTGCAGAGCAGCGAGAAATGGCACAAGATGCCATGAACCGCTGGTGGTGGCCGTCGCTCATGATGTTTGGCCCGCACGATACGGATTCTCCGCATTCGGCAGATGCATTCAGGTGGAAGATAAAACGCCATACCAACGACGAATTGCGCCAGAAGTTTATTGACAAGACCGTGCAGCAGGCAGAGTTGATAGGGCTTACCGTACCAGACAAAGACCTGCGATGGAACGAAGCGAAGCAAGGCTACGACTATGGTAAAATAGACTGGGAAGAATTTAACCGTGTCATCAACGGACACGGACCATGCAACAAGCAACGCCTCAGCCATCATATACGTGTACACAACGAAGGTGCATGGGTACGAGAAGCGGCAGAGGCATATAAACAAAAACAAAAAAACAATTAATCATACATAAACTGATTATTTTATGGCAGCAGATACACAACTCGATTCATGGGAAGTATTTATGCAAAGCCGCCCGGGTGCCAACTTTACACATCAGGGCAGCATACACGCTTCCGATAAAAAAATGGCATTGCAGAATGCCCGCGACACCTACTCTCGCCGTAGCGAGGGCACCAGTATATGGGTGGTGCCTACAAACGAGATAGCAGCATCGAGCCCCGACGAGGCAGATATGTTTTTTGACCCCGCCAACGATAAAATCTACAGAATGCCTACGTTTTATACCATGCCCGAAGGCGCAAAAAATATATAGACATGACACAACAAGAAGCATTATTTAAATACACACTACGCCTTGGCGATAACGCGCTGATACTATCGCAGCGGCTTTCGGAATGGTGCAGCAACGCACCTTTTATAGAAGAAGACCTGGCACTTACCAACTTTGCACTGGATATGATAGGCCGTGCGCAGGTATTACTGAGGTATGCCGGCGAGGTAGAAGGTAAGGAGAAAAGCGAAGACATACTGGCATTCCGCCGCTCGGAAAGGCAATACTACAACAATCAGATTGCCGAACAACCCAATGGCGACTTTGCCTGCACAATGGTGCGCCAGCTATTTATATCAGCGTTTGAGTTGTACTTGTTTACAGAACTGCAAAAAAGTAAGGATGCAACCATTGCAGCCGTGGCTGCCAAAACATTGAAAGAAGTACGCTACCACCTTGCACATGCAGAAGACTGGATAATAAGGCTGGGCAATGGCACTACAGAAAGCCACAACAGGGTGCAGCAGGCAGTTAATGACTTGTGGATGTTTACAGGCGAGCAGTTTGAAATGGACGAAACAGACAACCTGCTGATAGCCGAAGGCATTGCTGCAGACCTGCACGCATTGCAACCATTGTGGAGCAACTACATAGAGAATATACTTAGTAAGGCAACGATAAAAACACCGCAGGATGCTTATATGCAGACGGGCAGCCGCAAAGGCATACATACCGAGCATCTGGGGCATTTACTATCAGACATGCAATATTTACAACGTGCTTATCCGGATGCGATATGGTAGCAACAACATACAGTAAAGAAGAAATACTGCAATTACTATCTGCTATTGCAGACCCAGAAATACCCGTTGTGAGCATCAGCGAGATAGGGATGCTGCGCGATGTGATGATAACAGATGCAGGCTGCGAGGTGATACTGACACCTACCTATACGGGCTGCCCTGCTATGGGCATCATAGAGGCCGATATAAAAGCATTGCTGCACGAGAATGGAATTGAACCCGTAACGGTAACGATGGTGTACACACCTGCATGGACGACCGACTGGATAAACGATGCGGCACGCGCCAAGATGAATGCTTATGGCATAGCACCGCCGAAGCGCTCGTCTTGCGGCAGTGTGGCAGATGCCGAGAAGCACATCAACTGCCCTATATGCAACGCTGCAGATACCACCCTTGTAAGCCGCTACGGCTCTACTGCCTGCAAAGCCCTCTACAAATGCAATAGCTGCAAAGAGCCCTTTGAGTATTTTAAATGCCACTGATGAATGGAATATAAATGAAAACCCGCTACTAAGAGACGGAGGGTTTTTAATGAATTTTGCATGAGCTGTTTTAATAGCAGATTGTTCTATAAAAGTGCATTGTGTGCGTCAGCATATTGTTTATGAAGCGAAAAAAGTATCTTCCCAGTATCTAATTATCCTTCAGATCTGTATCGTAGTTTCTGCTGGGCGATTGTCGTTTAAATAATTCTATGAAGTAACCAACTTGTAAAAAGTCGCGCCCTGTTTCGTCATTTATTTTATAGTCGAACTGGTGCAGATAACCAATTTGCAAAGTAGTTGATTTAGATGGTTTATAATTGAAAGCTATCAGCATCCTGTTGCGTTCAAAATATGGTTCTTTGTCTGTAAAAAACAACTCGTTGCTTGCACTTACCTGAAAAGGTTTGTAGTCATTTCTTTCTTTGCCAAACGGATAAGACAAACCCAGACGATACCTGAAACGATTGCGATAACCATTACTGGTAAACCTGAACTCGGCCCTGTAACGCTGCTCAACTTTCAGCTTGCCAATAGATTGAAACAAAACTATTTGCGGCCATATCCTGAATTCATTATTGTTTTTGGGTAATACGAAATCGCCGCCTTCCCTGTATGTTTGGTAACTACCTGCACCAAGCGATACCTTAACATTTTTGTGGGCTTTGTAATTAAACCCGCCCTTGTATTCGTAGTAGTGAAAATGGTCGTAAAACTTTAAAGAACGCAATTGCGCCTCGCCAAATACACTCCATTTTGCGGATGCGTTATATTTCAGATTGATGATATTCCAGCTACCTAAGTCAAAATTTTGGGCAGAGGATTGGCTAAATAATAAAACCACAAAAAATATTGATAGTAATACAGGCTTCATCTTGATGGCTGATTTCTTGCTTTTAAACAATGTCCTTATTGCAAGGTAAGCAACATAATAAAACGCCACTCAAATGGAGTGGCGTTTCTTTCGAGTGAACCTCTTTGGACGTATATCGAACCGGATATTAGTAGATTTAACGCAATTGGCTGAATAACTAAAGTCTGATATAAGCAATCACTTATATTGTATAAATAGGAAAGTTATGCTCCTTTGAATAATAAATAATTTTTATCCGATTAATAAGGTTAGATTACATGAACTGCTGATTATTCTATTAGCAGGTAAATAAAATATCATGTCAAATGTTGTAGAAGTTGTTGTGGCTGACAAAAATTTAGCCACTATGTCGCGGAGTGTAAAAGCTGTAGGATTGGATGCAGTGCTTTCTCAAAAAGGCCCGTTTACCATATTTGCCCCTACAGATATAGCATTTGGCAAATTGGTAGCCGGGAAAATGGAACAATTGATGCAAGCCGCTAATAAAGATAAACTTACAGAACTGCTGAACCATCACGTTGTAGAGGGCTTGACTAACTTCAACGACCTGAAAGACAATCAGAAACTTGTAACTGCAAACGGGCGGGAATTGAATGTAAAAGTTGCTGATGGCAAAGTAACCATAAACGGCGCTACAGTTCAAGCTAGAGATAATGTAGGTTCTAATGGCGTAGTACATTCGCTCGATACTGTTATTGAGATGAAATAATCGTATGATGACAACTAAAAAAGCCATCATAGTATTATGATGGCTTTTTTAATGCTACTTACAATATATAGTACCCGATAATTTCATAAAAAAATACAATAATGATTACAAGTATAGAAGTATTTGCAAAGATAAAAGAGTTGAATACACGTACATTCGGCTCCTTGAATCGTATTTCACTAAGCGATATAGCAGAAGGATTATGTATACCATCAGACCTGCTGCTGGTATTTCTTACCGAGTTGCAGACTAAAGGGCTTATCCTAATTCATAAAGTCCCCATTGTATCTGTTAGCCTTACCAACTATGGTGTACAAGAAGCAGATGCAATTGACAGACGTAATGAAGAGTTAGATATTGAGTAGTGTAGTGTAGTGTAAACCAATTCAGGCATTCCATTTGTTTATATAGGTCATGGGATATTTTTTATTAAAGACAATCCAATATTTTTGATACAAAAAAAGCCCTGCAGTCTGCAGGGCTGGAAATGATAATATGTTGATGACTAAGCCATTCTTACATTAAAAGCGTTTAAACCTTTCTGACCATTTTGTACTTCATAAGACACTTTGTCGTTCTCACGAATCTCATCAATAAGACCTGAAACATGGACGAAAATGTCTTGACCACCTGTAGATGGAGTAATAAAACCAAATCCTTTGGTGTCATTAAAAAACTTCACTGTACCTTCTTGCATTAAAAAAAATTGAAAATGTTATTAAAACACAAAGATACAATTAAATATTTATAAAAATTATTATTTTTTTAAGAAAGCAGGATAATTATATAACTACGATTATATTTATTGATTTTATTTTCAAAAGAATGTGAGTTAGTCATTGACAAATGTTTTCAAGCAATCAAAATGTAGCCTTTGTCGATGTACATACTATAAAATATGTATAAAATAAAAACGCCACTAAAATTGAGTGGCGTTTCTTTCGAGTGATCCCGTTGGGACTCGAACCCAAGACCCATACATTAAAAGTGTATTGCTCTACCAACTGAGCTACAGGATCATCCCCTAAGGGAGCGCAAAGATACACAAGTATGTTTTTCTGCAAAATCTTTTTACCGCTTTTTTTGCCCCTGCACCCCAAAGCCTTTATACACCTGCTTATCAATGCATAGAAAAGGTTTTTATTTAATCATTTCCATTGGTTTTGTCAATCCCCCTATTGTCATATTATCATCATATAGACAGATAATATTTTTAATTAAACTTTAATGCAGGTATCTTGCTTCTTTACGAAAATTTTAAAATCTGCTGATGAAGAAGTTTATTGCATGTTTAGGTATTGTGGCGGGTATTGCCACTACCGCCATTGCTCACAAGCACGACTTTGGGGTATCTGTGTACGACCGTTACGACCGCCTGCCACATGCGGGCAAGCTGGTTGCCGCACAGACACAACAACGTGCCAAAGCATTGTTTCCCGGTTTCTATGTAGTAACCGATAAGCTGACGGGTGCCCCACGCATCATATATGGCAAAACACTGCAAGTACCCGGCACTACGGCAGCAGACAAATCGGCCTACCTGATGGCCAACCAACTGCAGCAATTGGGTGTAGAAGCCGCACAATGGCAGCGCACCAATGTGGTAAATGCGCCACATGCCTCTTTTGCACACTACAAGCAGGTGATAGACGGCAGGGAAGTTGTCTTCTCTCAAATGAGCTTTCGGTATACAAAAACGGGCGACTTGCAACGCCTGACGCTGAAAACATACGGCCAGCCGCAGCCTGGCACACAGCCCGTATTAACCGCAGCACAGGCCGAAAATGCAGCTTCGTTTACTGATGGCTTGCAAGACATTAACATCAGCAGCAAAACCATAGCTACCAATTTGGTATGGTTTCCCGTACCTACGCAAAATGGGTATGTGTTGCGTCCGTCTTGGCCATTTACCATCAGCGGTACAGACAAGCACGACGAGGCCATGCCTGTAGAACTGGAAGGTTATATAGATGCCATAGACGGTACTGTGCTGTACAGAACAAACAATGTAAAAGAAGAAGTAAACCTGACCATCAATGGCAGCGTTTACAAAACTAATATTACAACACCCGCTACTATAGAGCCGTTGGCAAACTTAGCCGTTACCATAGGCAGCAATACGGGGTATACAGATAACAACGGCTATTATGTAAACAACGCGCTGAACCCCGCACAAACAGCTACACTGCGCCTGCAGGGCAGATGGTCTACCGTGCGTACCGGGTCTGCAAGCGGCACTATACCATCTTTTTCTCACAACATTGCCAGCAATGGTACTACATACACATACCCCAACACCGCACCATCCGGAGACCAGTTTGTAAATGCATACTACCATACCAATCGTATGCACGATTTTATGAAACTCTTCTACCCCACAGGCAGCGGCTTTACGGGTTTGGATGTATCATTACCCACCATTGTAGATGTTACCAGTACTACGGGTTGCAATGCATTCTACAACGGTACATCTATCAATTTCTTTCAGGAAAATGCTGCTTGCAATTCTTTTGCTAATGTAAACGATGTAGTGTATCACGAATACGGGCACGGCATCAATGGCAGATTTTATGGCTACATCAAGGGTAGCGGCGGTATGATAAATGGCGGGCTGAATGAAGGCTATGCAGATATATGGGCACTGGGTCTTACCAAAAATCCGGTATTGGGCGGCGGCGCGTTCAAATCCGGCGGCAGTATCCGTACTTACAATACGCCCGCTAAAGTATATCCGAGAGACCGCAACAGCGAAGTACACGCCAATGGCGAAATAGTAGCTGGTGCATGGTGGGACTATGGTACAGAAGTAGGCAGCGCCGACAGTATGTCTATACTCTTTGCCAAAACCTTGTACGATGTACCCGATGGACCTGAAGGTACAGAAGGCGAGGTGTACCACGAAGTATTAATTTCTGCCATTGTAAATGATGATGACGATAACGACCTGACGAATGGCACACCGCATTTCCAACAGATAACCAAAGCATTTGCAGCACATGGCATATTCCTGATGATGGATGCAGCGTTGACACATACAGAAATAGCAAACAGAAAAGTAGAATCGGAACCGATTGAGGTAAAAGCAAACATCAGCCTGGCAGAGCCTGCTTACTTTAAAAACATGAAGCTGATATACAAAAACCGCACTGCCACTAATTGGGATACAATCGTATTGAGCAACAATGGTGCAGGTGCTACAGGCGGCGTAGATTTCAGCGGACAAATACCAGCTCAACCATCGGGCTCAGTTGTTGATTACTTCTTCCTCACCTACGATATGTTTGATAACCCTGCATACAGTTTCCCCAACGGATATAGCACCATAGGGCCACGTACAGAGGTTACCATTCCATACCAATTTGCTGTTGGTCTGCGCAGGGTATACGGTACAGATTTTGAGGCTACGCCTACCGACTGGGCTATTGCTTCGGCAGCGTCAGACAATGCAACATCGGGCAAATGGACACATGCAGTACCCGTAGCATCTTACTGGAGACCATCCGGCGTTAGCCCATACATACAGCAGCCCGGCAATGATAATACATCAGGCACAGGCAAATGTCTTGTTACCGGTAATGCCAGCAGTTTATCATCAAGCTACTCATCTGCCGATGTGGATGGTGGCGTAACTACTGCCGTTTCTCCTATTATTGATATTACCGGTCTCAACACACCAATAATAGAATATTACAGATGGTATGGCAATGACCAGGGAGGCAGAAGCACTAATCCGCGTAGCGATTTGTGGCAGGTGCAGGTTAGGGATGCGACATCTTTGCTATGGCTGAATGTGGACTTTACTTACCAATCGGACTATAACTGGCGCAGGCGCATATTTAATGTACGCGACTATCTGAAAACGAGCAATACCATACAAGTACGTTTTGTAGCTACCGACGCAATTATTACATCGCAGCCAAACAACGGCGAGAATGTAGTAGAAGCAGCAGTAGACGATTTCTTTTTATACGATGCATGGGCTACAGGTATTGATAACGTAACTGCCAATAATGGTATTGCCGTATATCCAAATCCTGCAAGTAATGAGCTAACTATATCGCTGCAAAACGCTGCTAATGGCATAATATTGTTGAAAGACCTTGCCGGCCGCACGCTGATGCAGCAAGTTACAGACAACGTGCAGAAAAAGTATTCGCTTAACACATCGCGTTTGGCACCTGGCACATACATGATTCAAGTACAAAACCAACAGGCAACGTACACGCAGCGTACTGTCATTGTACATTAAACTGTCAATACATCTCAGATTAATTAAAGGGGAGGCTATAGCCTCCCCTTTAATATTACAAACAGCCTATTATTTTTATTTTACGCGATGATGAAATACCTCCCGGGTTAATGCCGGGCTTGCCCTCGGGTACCGGCACCCCCAAATCTTTATAATACGCTTCCCAAGCAGGAAAAAACGTGCGGGTATCGGGCTTGCAAAACGTCATAGGCTGCAATGCAAAGAACGGCTTACCGCTATTGGCATATTTGAAAGCATCGTATATCAGTTCAGAACAATAATATTTATCATTGTCGTACAGAAACACATCATCATACGCTATACCCGCCTTAGTGTTTGCATACGCTACCGCATCGTTTACCATATAACGGTATTTGCTGCGTACCCTGCCTATATATACCCGGTGAGTACTGCGCTTCACAAATATTGGCAATGGTGTAGTATGTACATCTTTGCCTATTGCTTCCAGCACGTAAAGACTATCATTTCTTTTTATTACCAGCCCTATGTGCGAAAAAGATATACCCTTATAACCATGCGTTACTGTTTCAATAGCATCACAAAGCGGACCGCAATCCAGGTTTTGAAACAACAAATCGCCAGTTTGCAGGTCTTCTTCCACTACCACCTGAGCCCGTGTTGCCTGTAGCCACATACATAACCACAAGCTAATTAATATCCTTGCCATAAAGCTGCAAATATACCTCCTTTGTCTCTTTATTAACTCATGGCAATAAGTAGGAATGCAACTCAATATTTTGTACTTTAGTCATTCAAAATTCATACCTGATAATGAAAAACCGCTTAGCATATTTTATCGCAGTTTTGTTGCTGGCATCGGCATGCAAAAAGAAAAACGCAGATAATAACGAAGTAAGTTTTAATAACCGCATTGACAAAGATGTAACACTGACTATATATGCATCTGCAGATGACTATGCCAAAGCAACCAATGCCATGTTGCGCAAAGTCATCAAAGCCAATACGGTAGAGCGTATCGCAGGCAACACATTTACTGCCGGCAAAGCCTATTATATGGATTGGCATACTGATAACTATTACCAAAACAACTGGTTTAACGATAGCTATCCACAGCAAGGTGCGCAAGTCGCTTTTACACCTGGAACAGGCAAAAATGACTATTACATAGAGCAGGGACTTACCGGCAATGGGCGCATTGTATTCCTTTCTGGCAGTGGTACATCCAGCAAGTGGCGTGCAGTGAATGCGTATTTATTCAGCACATCCACAGGTTATGTGTCCTTCTGGTCGAGCTTGCCTGATGCACAACGCTTGCACGAGGTTACCATTAATAAAAACTTTAGTGCCACACACGATTATAAAAACACAAACGGCACACCGGCCCAGCAAACACTCAGCTTTAAGGTAATGCGCACAAACGAAGCATACATCCAGTTTATGGCAGGCGATACAACCCTTGGCTCTATGATAAGCGGCAGGCTGCCTACTGGCAAGGCACCCGACTATTTTTCTGCAAGCACAGACACCGTCATGGCCTTGTTTCCGCAAAGCGATTACTATTTTATGATGGTAAGAAACTAAAGGATGCGCACACTGCTATATATTGCACAAGCCTGCTTGCTGATTAGCTGTATGGCTCCGAAAAAACAATCTGCAATACCTGCATTGCCACCCCAAGTTGTTCTTAACAGCATTACTATAGATACGGTGGCCTCGCAGATAGTCTTAAAACCGGACAGCAATATTTCTTATCATGTAGAATCAATTGTTGTACATATAGATAGTGCTGCCAACCCGGGTGTTGCCTTCAAACTGAAACAAGCAAATGGCAAAGAACAGGTACACCTGCTTCCTCATATGCAAAATGGCAGTGCTTACACCTTTGGTGGGGGGCTGAAATACACACTGCTTACAGGCGATGTTGGAGAACTGACCATACACAATATGGAAACCGCAACACCCATGAATGCAAACATCAGAATTACGGGATACACTAAAAAAATACTGAAAGAATGATAAAGAACTTATTAGTTTGCACAATTACAATTATTACACTGTCTGCATGTGTCGGTAATAAAAAAACGACATCTGCTGCCCAGCCTCCGACTCAAGAAAAAGAGTTGACAAAAGATGCACAACTGCAAAATAACACATCGCAGCAGAATACGGTGGAGACTACAGAAATACGCTACGAGAAGTAAAAAGAACCGTATTTATCATTTAGCATCAATTTTACATTAAATGTTGCTTTCATCAATATTTCATTATCTTTAATGCTCAATTAAAAAAACATGCCTCCAAAAGCAAACCACATCAAAAGCGTAAAGCCTGCAGAACTGAAAAAAGCTGCTGCCATTTTAATGAAGCGCCGCAGTGTGACGACTAAGGGCGAAATGGCTGAAAAAATAAAGGTTACCCCTTATTATTATTCTAAAGTGATAAACGGCGAAACGCCGCTTACGCAGGCTTTCCTCGACAAGTTTCTGAAGTATGCACGCTCCGGCAGCATCAACGAAATAATTGCCAGCAAAAAGCCACCAAAGAATATGTACGAGGTGATAGCCGAAGGCCTTACCGACTATATGGAAGCTAAAAAAGTAACGCAGGCAGAACTGGCTCACCACCTGAAAACCGACCAGCAGATACTAAGCCGCATACTGCACTGCAAAAAGAAACTCTTCAGCCCCGATATGATGCTGGAGATACTGAGGCTCATCAAATACAAAATCTAATACAGACTGTACGATACCAAAACACCCCTCTGCCGAGGGGTGTTTTACTTTAATATCTTTTTAGCAACTGCTATCTGTTCTTAGCGCGTTCCTGTACTTTCTTATCTACCAGATGCTTTACACCTTTGAAAGCCAGTTCTATAGCCTTCCATTTGGCATAGCCCAGCCCTACTTCTTTCAGTATTTTCTTTACCATACCTTTTTCTAATTGGCTGCCTGCTACTTTCAGCAATGGCAAGCCTACCGATAGCAATGTATCCTTGTTTCCCAATGAAGACAGCAGCGCCGTAGCAATGCCTGCTATATCTATCCCGTTGCTTTCATCATTACCCGCTTTGGTTTTATCTTTCTTAGCAGGCAATATATCATCTACAGAAAACAAACCCTCTTTATCAGACTGTCGCAGCGCGGCTTTTAGCTGTTGCTTTTCGCGGCGCAGTTCTTCAATACTGTTAAGTTGTTTATTATAGAGCTTCATGCGGTGCGTTATTTTTTGGCAGGTTTTTCGTCCTCATCTTCTTCATCTTCATTTTCCGTCATCACCCTGATGAAGAGGCCTGTAAACTTAGCAATGAATGTCTTTCTGTATATAAATAACAAGCCCAGCATCAGCATATAGATGCCGGTGATGATGAGATAGCCGCCAGCACGAGAGCCTACCAAATCGGCAAAAAACTCTGCCACTCCTATACCCATAAACAACAGTATAGGCAGCACCAATAAAAAGCAGACGATGGTAAACGTGAAAAAACTAAGCACTTGCGATGTTCGCTCTATGAAGTCCAGCTTCACGATGCGCACCCGCATGTCCACATAGTCGGCCAGTTTGTCTTTCCACTTACTGATAAAACCCAGCATCAGCAATGATTAGCTGTTATAGATTTCGTGTTCAAAATCTTCGGTCTTCTTCGCCAGTTTGTCCTTCAGCGTGTTGAAGCGGTCTTTGATTTTTGCCATGTCTTCCTGACGCTTGTCTTTGTCTGTAGCCAGCAAATAGCCAACTGCCGCACCGATGGCCGCGCCTATCAGCAATGTTGCTACTGTTTTCCCTGTTTTTGCCATAAATCCTTGTTTATACGAGTTATCAAATTGTTTCTGCTGCAAAATTACTAAATATCAACCCCTGAAAGCGTATTGTATGGCACGATTTTTATAATTTAATAAAATATTGACATCTTGCATTCACTTTATATAGCACGGCAATGAACAATACCAACGTAAAGCAATATTTACTGATAGGCGTTATCCTTGCCCTTGCCTATACGCTCGGCACTAAGTTGTTTGCCTTCTTCCCCGGCTTGCTGGGTGCCGTTACGCTCTACATTCTGATGCGCGAATACTACTTCAAACTGACGGTGATAAAACGCTGGCGCAAGGGGCTGACGGCGGCATTGTTTATACTTGGTGCATTGGTAATTGGTGTATTGCCCATCATAGGCATGGTGCAAGTGATATTGCCAAAGTTTACCACAGTGATAGATAATCAGGAAGCTGTAACACAAACACTGCAAGGGCTTGCAAGGAAAATGGATAGTCTGCCACCCTATATGCAGATAAACCAGCAACAGGTAACACAGGCTATACAAAAAATAACGGCCGCCATCCCCGATGTGCTGGGTGCAACCGCCAATATGCTTACCAATGCAGTGCTGGCATTTTTCCTCTTATACTTTATGCTGGTAGATGGCCGCAAGATGGAAGTGGCTATCAATAAATACCTGCCGCTGAAAGATACCAATGTAGATAATATATGGGAAGCTACCCGTACCATGGTAGTATCAAACGCTATAGGCATACCCGTATTAGCTGCCTGTCAGGCTGTTATAGCCATGATAGGCTATGCCATCTTCGGTATAGACGAGTATATACTCTGGGGTATATTTACCGGCGTTGCATCCTTAGTACCCGTTGTGGGTTGTATGCTGATATGGGGGCCTTTATGTGCTTACCTGTTTGCTACGGCACACCCCGCAGCAGCCATCGGGCTGGCATTGTATTCTTTCATACTTACAGGTGGTATTGATAACGTATTACGCTTCACTATACTGAAAAGATTGGGTGATGTACACCCCATTATTACCACACTCGGCATTATTGTGGGCCTGCCCTTATTCGGATTTATGGGGCTAATATTCGGGCCGTTGCTGGTATCGTACCTGCTGTTGCTGGTAAAGATTTACAGGGTAGAATTTCCCGAAAGACAAGAATAAAAAATCAGCGAGTCAACCAATCAACTACTTATAGTAGCGGTTGTCTTCTATATACTTCCATACCGCATCGGGCACAAGGTACTGGATGCTTTTGCCTGCTTTCACCTGCTTGCGTATAAATGTGGACGATATTTCTAACAGTGGTGCTTGCAGCCTTGTGAGCTTTGCGCCATGCGTGCCAGTTATATCAAAGCCGGGGCGGTCGTACACAATGATGCTGTATTGTGCCAGCAATGCTTCGTAGTTCTTCCAGCGTTGTATATTGCTGAAACTATCCGAACCCATGATAACCGAAAACTGCTCTAACGGAAATTTCTCTTTCAGGTAGGTGAGCGTATCTATGGTATAAGAGGGCTTCGGCAGGTGAAACTCTACATTGCTGGCGCGGAATTTATTATTGTCTTTGATGGCAAGTTCTACCAGATGCAGCCTGTCGTATTCGTTCAGCAGCGAGTCGGCATCTTTTAATGGGTTATGTGGCGATAGCACAAACCATATTTTATCTATATCCACATTTTCAACAACATGATTCGCTACGATTAAGTGCCCGATATGAATAGGATTAAAACTGCCGAAATACAACCCGATATGCATGGGCGCAAAGGTAAACAAAACGAATAACCCAACCCCTAAAGGGTACTTGTTATCATTTTAATAATTTGTTGTAAGCATTTCGCGAGTACACCCCTAAATCCCCTTGCAGGGAACTTCTTGTGTAACTGAAACAATATCAATATTACCTCTGCAATCTAGTAGTATTGTGCTATCAAAAGGAAAGTCCCCTTCAGGGATTTAGGGGTTAGGGTAGTTTGGGGTTACCTCTACCCAAATACTTTCCGCATCCTGCTTGCGGATGCTGAGGTAGTAGCCGGCTATCTGTATCGCCATCGGGTCGCCCATAGGGGCTATCATCTCTATCCATACAGGCTCGCCGGGTATGCAGCCCATCTCCATCAGCGTCAGTTTGAAGTCTGTCTGCTCATGTTCTTTTATCACCGCACGGGTGCCTGTAGGCAGTTCCGACAGGCGTATTGTTTTAGCATCTGCTACACTCATCGGCACAAAAATACGGTACAGTAGCAGCTACACCTAAAAAATATGCACCTTTGCACAAATTCTGCCAATGCCTGCCCGATTTTACGAACAGGAAGTTACTGCCAAACTGAAAGACAAGCGCAAACTGAGTGCTTTCTTAGATGTATTACTGCATAAACACCGCAAAAAGCTGCAAAAAGCGCAGCTTACCTATATATTTTGCAACGATGCGTACCTGCTGCAAATCAACCAGCAGTTTCTGAATCATCATACTCTTACAGACATAATTACCTTCGACCTGAGCGAAACGCCTGAAATACTGACAGGCGAAATATACATCAGTACCGAGCGAGTGGCAGAGAATGCAACCAAGTTTGGCAAGGCGTATGCAGACGAACTGCACCGTGTTATATTTCATGGCGCGCTGCACCTTTGCGGCTTTAAAGACAAAACCACGACAGACCGCGAAGCCATGCGCCGCAAAGAAGACCAGTGCCTGCAACAATATTTTAAAGGATAGGAATGCAAATAGAGATATTATACCAAGACGATGATATGGTGGTGGTTAACAAACCTGCCGGCGTACTCGTTATACCCGACCGCTTTAATAACGACCTGCCATCCCTGAACCGTATGCTGGAAGCCAAACTGGGACAGCAGATATGGGTGGTGCACCGTCTGGACCGCGATACCAGCGGCGTGATATGCTTTGCCAAAAACGAGCAAACACACCGCTACCTATCCAAGCTGTTTGAGGCGCACGAGGTTGGCAAGTATTATGCGGGCATCGTTATTGGCAGGGTAATACCCGAAGAAGGGCGCATAGAAGCACCCATTACCGAGCACCCAAGCGCGAAGGGCAAAATGACCGTTGCTAAAAAAGGAAAGCTATCGGTTACAGACTATAAAGTAGCCGAGCAGTGGTCTTTATATTCACTGGTGCAGTTTCAGATACATACGGGGCGCACCCACCAGATACGGGTACACATGCAGTCTATAGGCCACCCCATTGTGTGCGACGAGCTATATGGCGATGGCAAACCTTTTTTGTTATCGGGAATCAAAAAGAAATTCAAGCTGTCTGATAAAGAAGAAACGGAACGCCCATTGCTTAGCAGGCTTGCACTCCACGCTTACAGGCTGGTATTGCACAAGGAAGACGGCACATTGGTAGATGTACAAGCCCCCATACCCAAAGACATGGCAGCCTGTGTCAATCAATTGAACAAGTGGGCTAAAAGCTAATGGCTGAATGGCTCGATTGCCCAATGAATTCTATTATATACTTTTGCAACTTAATTATTTAACAATAAAAAGCCCTTTAGGGGTTGGGGTATATGAAATCGAACATAAACATACAGGTAGAACTGGACGAAGAAAAAATGCCTGACATCATAGAATGGAACGCCCCCGGCGGCGGGGTTGACGATATGCAGCAGGCAAAAGCCATATTGCTCGGCTTGTGGGACGGGCAGGAAAAATCGGCACTGCGCATAGACTTGTGGACGAAGAAGATGATGGTGGACGAAATGAACGACTTCTTCTACCAAACACTCTTTGGCATGGCAGATACCTATGTACGCGCTACAAAAAATGCAGAGCTTGCCAATGAACTGAAAACTTTTGCAAAAGAGTTTTTAAAGAAAGCCAGTGATGCGTTGGAAAAAGAGGAGACCCCAAACCCCTAAAGGGGCTTTAAGGCGAGCGTTACAATAAATTATGCACAAACAAATTTTCAATAACAATTAAAATAAAAAGCCCCCTTTAGGGGGTTTGGGGGTTTATATGGCACTCGAACAAAAAGTAATGGAAGAAATGAAAGCTGCTATGCGTGCTAAAGACGAAGCAGCCCTGCGCACTTTGCGCGCCATCAAAGCGGCTATACTGATTGAAAAAACATCGGGCAGCGGCGTAGAGATGACCGAAGCAGACGAAACCAAGATGCTGCAAAAAATGGCTAAACAACGCCGCGACTCATTAGATATATTCGTGCAGCAAAACCGCGAAGACCTTGCCGTAAAAGAGCGCGAGGAACTGGCTATCATAGAGCGTTTTCTGCCGGCACAAATGAGTGCGGA
Source organism: Chitinophagaceae bacterium IBVUCB1 (assembly GCA_002127285.1). Taxonomy (GTDB): domain Bacteria; phylum Bacteroidota; class Bacteroidia; order Chitinophagales; family Chitinophagaceae; genus Polluticoccus. Next base: position 1,835,194 of record NFUW01000002.1, on the reverse strand, counting down.
AGAATTGCAAAAAGTGATTAAAGAAATCATTGCGCAAACAGGCGCATCATCACCTGCCGATATGGGCAAGGTAATGGGCGTGGCTACCAAACAACTGGCAGGCAAGGCCGATGGCAAATTGATTTCTGAAACGGTAAAACAACTGTTGGCGCAGTAAGATGATACTGGATGCAATAGGTATCGTACTACTGATTATATTTTTTGTACGCGGCTACATGAAGGGTTTCATCGTAGCCGCGTTTGCTGTTATATCCGTTATGCTGGGTATTATCTTGGCATTGAGACTATCTGAAAAACTGGCCACTTACCTGCTCGACAGGCACATCGTTACCACCGCATGGGCTATGCCCGTTAGTTATATCGCCATCTTTCTTGGGGTGGTGTTATTAGTGCGCTTATTGGCAAAAGCCATTGAAACATCTTTCAATCTGGTAATGATAGGCTGGCTGAACAAACTGGCAGGCGGAATATTATATAGCTTTATGGTTGCTATGGCATGGAGCTCTTTGTTGTGGATTGCAGGCAAGATGCAATTGATAGGTGCGGCTACTATCAGCTCGTCTATCACCTATCCGCATTTCATCAAACTGGCACCTTGGGTGTTGCAACACATAGGCGCATTGCTGCCTGTTGCCAAAGATGTATTTACAGACCTCGATACATTTTTCAATAAAGTAAACAGTTATGTGGGTACTCATAGATAATTACGATTCGTTTACCTACATACTGCATCACTACCTGTTGCAAGCAGGTGGTAAATGTGCCGTGTATCGTCATGATGAAATAACGCTTGAACAACTGATAGCCCTCAACCCATCTCGCCTCATCATTTCGCCCGGCCCCGAAACGCCTTTGCAGGCAGGTATTACCATGCAGGCGGTAGCGCATTTTGCAGATAAGATACCCGTATTGGGCGTATGCCTCGGGCATCAGGCGTTGGGCATGCACTTTGGTGCGAAGCTGGTACATGCTCCCTACCCTATGCACGGCAAAACAAGCAACACCACTCACACATCGCACCCAATATTTGCGGGTATTTCCAATCCGCTTACCGTTATGCGTTATCACTCACTAGCTATCAATCAATTGGATGGTACAGGTTTACAAAGCATAGCCGTGGCAGACGATGATGGTTGCACCATGGCATTAGCGCACGAAACATTGCCTTGTATAGGCATCCAGTTTCACCCCGAAAGTGTGGGTACACCCGATGGCTTGCAGATACTGAAGAATTGGGCTAATTTATTTTAGCACGCCTGCCCCTCATCCACTCCATACCCCATACGTTGCCCAGCATCAGCAGCATACCGTAGAAACAATCTTCAAAAGGAATGGTATAAATGCGTATGCCCAGATTTTCGGCATCGTTGTATATCACTACGGGCAATGCCGTCAGGAAACCGTTTACTATCAGGAATGGTAATAAACTGATAAGGTAACACAACACAAACGCAGCAGCATGAAAACTCGGAAATTTGCGGCGCAATACGTATAACAGTATCAATGCAAAACCGCATAGGCTGAACGCGCTGAATGTATAGGCTTTGTAGCTGTTCATAAAGCCCGCTATCAGCACGGCTATACCAATGGCAAGTAATACATTCCATCCCCAATCCCGCTTTTGCCTGAAGGGGAAATAACACAACAAACACTCGTAAATAAATACGCAGCTATACGGCACTACAAGGAAAAACATCCACTCCTCTATTGGCAGCCCCGCCGGTTTTACTCCCAAAATATACTTGTCGTTGAATTGCCAGATGCCCATGGCGGTAAACCAAACATCCCATGCTATGAATACAACCCCTGTTATCAAAAGCCCTACCCATAGGTTTTTCCATTGCTTATAGAAAGCTACTTTCTTATCGAAACTCAATAAAAAGGGAAAGAGTACCGTCAGTACATCTATCAGCAGGTAAGTGTATCGGCTATCCATCGGCTGGCATAAATATACACTATGCAGCGGTATGTACCTGCTCCTGATTGGCTGCTTGTTGTGCCTGCCTCATTTCGTCTTGCTTCACTTTGTCCCAATACCTGTAGGGTACTATCAGCAGCCCGAAAGACTCCGCACCGTCTTTGCTGCGGTGCTTGTGGTGCATTTTATGTGCCCAGCGCATTACTTTTATGTAGCGGTTATTGCTGCGGGTAAACCATTTGAAGCGTTGATGAATGATTACATCATGTACCAGAAAATAACACCATCCGTATAGGAAAATACCCACGCCAATAGATACCAGCCAATACATTTCATACATCATACCAAACATGGTACTTAGCCAGCAGGGTATGGCAAAAATCAGGAAGAAGGCGTCGTTTTTCTGAAACGGATGATAACCGCCATCGTGATGGTCTTCATGCAAAGACCACAAAAAACCATGCATCACATATTTATGCGTAAACCATGCTACAAATTCCATAACGAGGAACGATGCAATGGTAATCAGTATGTATGCTACCCAGTTCATAATACAATTCTCAACAGGATGAAAAAGAGTAATTGTATTATAAACAACCACAAACTGAATTTGTTCGGGATTATTTGCGCTTTGTTGGCGTACGAGCCTATCAGCATACTCACACCAAACCAGCACACATAATTATAAACTGGTATCACCCCGCCTTCCCATTGCCAGTAGTTCAGCTTTACAGCTACAGGCTCCAACACCCAATCGTACCCCGTGGCTATGGCTGCGGTTAATGCACTGTTTATCAGCGGTTTAGTATTTATTTTACACGCTATGGCATACGCACCTGCTACTACCAGCACCCAGTTAACACCTATCAGCAGGGGCACACCCGCCGCTTTTATGCCCAGCGCGTCGCCATAGCTATACCTGCCAAACAGCAGCCCTGTATTCACACCCGCAGCTTCCATACCCAAGCCATATAGGTAGGCAATACCTACCCAGCCAATAAAATTCCTGAAATCGTCTTTGTACGAGAGCAGCAACAGCGCAAACATAAGCAGCAGGTGAAACGGTGTGAGGCTGCTTACCATTTCGTTGTGCAGTATGCCTATGCCTACAAACCCTATCAGGTGAAAAATAACGGCTACCGCTATCAGTATCGGTGTCTTTGTCAACTTATCCATCAGTAACTATTACAAAATTTCACCAATGCTTGTTCGGCATCTTTATAACCTAAGTTGCGTGCTTTGTTCAGGTCGTGGCATGGCATCTGCCCCGCCAGTTGCTTGGCTATACCGCGCCAGTACCATGCTTCGCCATTATCGGCTTTCTTTTCTATTACCAGACTGAAGTCGTGTATAGCTGCTTCAAATGCCCTTGTTTGTACATGTGCTTCGCCACGCTTCAGATAAAAAAGCGGGTCGCCATCACCGTATGTTATGGCTTTGTTGTAGCTGGCTATTGCCGTTTCGTAATTGCCGTTTTGTACAAGACAATTGGCCTTGATAAAATGTGCCCTTGCATTATTCGGTTCTGCTGACAATACTTTTTCAATATCTGCCAATGCCTGCAACGGATGCCCCGTCTGCTGATGCAGTAAGGCGCGAGAAAATAATGCTTTGGGATATTCATGTATGGCTATGCACTTATCCAATGCTTCGGCGGCTTGTGCCAGTTCGCCTTTGCGCAGGTGCAGCACACCTTTGTTATACCATGCTTTGTAGCTGCCGGCATCCAGCCTTACGGCTTCGTCTATGTAAGGTTGCGCACTGGCATAGTCGCCCTGCTTCATGTACACACCACCCAGACTGCTCTGCGCTATCGCCGCATTGGGAAAGGTATTCGTTATCGCTTTCCAAAAAGCCAATTCCGACAGCCATATATCATTGCGCTGATAAGTAAGTGCTGCCAGTGCAATGCTGGCTATACTCAGCAATACAACGGGTGTATATTCTTTCAGCTTCAGCCCAAGCCAGTCAAACGTGTATTGCACAACAGGTATCCACACACCTATACAAGCTATATACAAATACCTATCTGCACGCAGCACATCGCCAAACTGTACAAACTGCAATACCAATGCTATGTTGACCGTGTAGAAAACAATACCACCACTTAATACATACCACTGCCTGCGGTAGGCTACTACTGCCAATGCTACTATGCAAACGGCTATCAATGTATATACCCATTGCAGGGCTGTTAGTTCTGGGTATGGATAGAGTACCGATAGCTTGACTGGAACTATTAGCTGAATGATATACTGCACATACGCATAACCAGCAAAAGCAATGGTTTCGGTTATGCTATTAGCAGGATGGCTGTTCAGAAATTCTCCCGCAGCCTGCGCTTTGATGGCTACCATACCTATGGCAAATGCTATGAGTAACAAGGGCAATTTTTCTACCCATAATTTCCATTGTTTAAACGGACGGTGCAGCCACACATCTACCGCCAATAGCGATACAGGCAATGCCACCGCAGTAGCTTTAGATAACATGGCGGCTATACCCAGCAAGGTTACCCAAAGCATGGTTATCTTCTTTTCTTCGCCGGCATAGCGGGTGTAGAGGTACATAGCCCACACAAAGAAAAAGCCCGATAGTACATTCTTGCGCTCTGCTACCCACGATACACTCTCCGTTTGCACAGGGTGTATGGCAAAGAGCATGGCAACAAAAAAAGCCACCCACCTGTTGCCCTGTATATTATTTACAAAAGCATACAGCAGGCAAGTTGTTGCGCCGTGCAACACGAGGTTGGTAATATGGTATGTTTGGGGCGATGCGCCGCCTATCTTATAATCGAGCGCGAAAGACGCCATCGTTAGCGGATGGTAGTTGCCAATATAGAACGATGAAAACCACTTGCTGATATGCGCCCATGTAAAGCCGTGTATATCGGGGTTGTTGGTTACATAATCGGCATCGTCCCAACTAATAAACGCCGCTTGCGGAATGTTGATATACACCAATACTACTGCAACCAATAGTATAGGCATTTGCCATACAGCCGCCGTTTTTTGTTGTTGTAATGCGTTCATCCGTTTTCTATGCTATAAAACTAATCCTTTTCGGGCTATTGCCATTGCCAGTTTACCACGCCATGCGTCAGGCGTTGCATGGTGCCGTCCGTGCGCTGCACTACAAGCTGCCCGTCTGCGGTTACCCCGTTTATCATGGCTTCCCATTCCTGTCCGTCTTCTTCAAAACGCTGTACCTGTCCTTTGCGATACAAGTATTGGTTGTATTGCTGCATCATTGTGGTATCATCTGCATAGTATATGTGTTGCAATATCTGCGTGCGCAGCATATCTACCAGCATTTTCAGGTCGTAGCCCTTGCCGCTCGCCATCCGTAGCGATGTAGCGTAGGGCAGTCCCGCAGGCATGGCTTCCTGCCACACATTCAAGCCCAAGCCTATAATGCTGTATGCCCAATGGCTGCCACGTATCACGTTTTCTATCAATACACCCCCTGCCTTTTTGTCATTAACAATAATATCATTGGGCCATTTGATGCGTATATCGCAGTTTTCACACAATTTTTGCAAAACCTCGGCTATGCCTAGCGTGGCGGCTACGTTAAAGAGAAATTGCCTGTCCAACCCATGCAGCGGCACGGCTACTATGCTCATCAGCAGGCTTTCGCCGGGGCTGTCTTGCCACACCCTGCCCCGCTGCCCCTTGCCGTCCGTCTGCTCCCGCGCGGTGATTGTCAGCCCTGCTTGTGCCGTATCGGCATCTATCAGGCGCATGGCATAGTTATTGGTACTGTCTATCGTATCAAGTTCTATGATCGGGGCATCTGATGCGGTTGGTAAGCTGAGTGCCAAAAAGATTATTTAATTTTGAATGAATTACGGATATTGCCAACAAAAATAGACTTTTAGCAATTTGGATAAAATAATAAACGCACTGCAGGGCAGGAAAAAATCCACTACGCGCCTCACAAAAAACAGCAAGCTTTTCAAAGCTGTCATCAAAGCCATACAGGAAAAAAAAGGAGAAAACATCGTTTCGCTCGATTTGAGAAAGATTGACGAAGCCGTTGCCGATTTCTTTATCCTTTGCGAAGCGCAGTCGAACATACAAATAAATGCCATTGCAGATTCGGTTGAAGATATAGTGCGAAAGGAATGTGAAGAACGCCCCTACCATGTAGAAAAAAGTGATTTGTGGACGCTGGTAGATTATGTAAACATCGTAGTACACGTGTTTCAGAAAGACTACCGCAAGTTTTACGACCTTGAGGGGCTATGGGCAGATGCCGACCAACAAGAACATAATAGCTGATAAAAACGTTTATATACTAACAACAGAGATTACCTAAGATTTAATAAGAACAATGGAAGAGAATAATAAAAGACCAATACCGGGCAGCGATGGAAAGGCACCGAGAAAAGGCCCTAGGTTCAATATATACTGGGTGTACGGCATCATGGTGCTGATACTGCTCGGCTTGCAGATATTCGGCAGCAACCTGTCTACCGGTACACAAGCCATCGGTTTTCAGGATTTCAAACGCGATTATCTGGATAAAGGCATTGTAGAAGAAGTAGTGATTGTAAACAAGAGCGAAGCCGAAGTATATGTAAAACAAAACACACCATCTACCGACAAAAAATCGCCCTTTGCAAGCCGCAGCCGCGAGCCCAAAGTACGCTTCACCATAGGTAGTGTAGAGCAGTTTGAAGATAACCTGAGAGAAGCGCAAGCCAACGTACCCGAAGGACAGCGCGTACGTGTGAAGTACGAAGACCGCGTCAGCTTCTTCCGCGAGATAGGCGGCTTCCTCATCCCCGCGTTACTGATGATAGCCGTATGGTTCCTCATCATGCGCAAGATGAGCGGCGGTGCAGGTGGTGGTGGCGGCACAGGTGGTATCTTCAACATCGGCAAATCGAAAGCGCAGTTGTTTGAAAAAGGTACACGTGTCAATATCACCTTCAACGATGTAGCAGGGCTCGACGAGGCCAAAGTGGAAGTAATGGAAATCGTTGACTTCCTCAAGAATCCTAAAAAATATACCGCCCTCGGTGGCAAGATACCCAAAGGCGCGCTGCTGGTAGGCCCCCCCGGTACGGGTAAAACCCTGCTGGCAAAGGCAATGGCGGGAGAGGCGCAAGTACCTTTCTTCTCCATGTCGGGCTCCGATTTCGTAGAGCTGTTTGTGGGTGTGGGTGCCAGCCGTGTGAGAGACCTCTTTAAGCAAGCACGCGAAAAAGCACCGTGTATTGTGTTTATAGACGAGATAGATGCCATAGGCCGTGCACGTGGCAAAAATATGGTGATGAGCAACGACGAGCGCGAAAATACGCTGAACCAGCTACTGGTAGAGATGGACGGCTTTGGCGGCGATAGCGGCATCATCATACTGGCGGCTACCAACAGGCCCGATGTACTCGATACTGCCCTGCTGCGCCCTGGCCGCTTCGACAGGCAAATATCTATAGACATACCCGATGTAAAGGGACGCGAAAAAATATTTGAAGTGCACCTCAAGCCCATCAAGCGGGCCAAAGACCTGGATATACACAAACTGGCGGTGCAAACCCCCGGCTTTGCAGGTGCCGACATAGCCAATATATGCAACGAGGCTGCGCTGATTGCCGCTCGCAAGGGCAAGAGCGAGGTAGAACTGAGCGACTTTAACGATGCCATAGACCGTGTAATAGGCGGGCTGGAGAAGAAGAACAAAATCATATCGCCGGAAGAGAAGAAAGTAATAGCATACCACGAGGCTGGTCACGCCGTTAGCGGATGGTTCTTAGAGCACGCCCACCCGTTGGTAAAGGTAACCATCGTGCCGCGTGGTGTGGCAGCACTGGGCTATGCGCAATACCTGCCCAAAGAAATGTATATACAAAACACCGACCACCTGGCCGATGATATGTGCATGAGCCTCGGCGGCCGTGCGGTAGAGGAAATAGTGTTTGGTAAAATAAGCACGGGCGCGCTCAGCGACTTGCAGAAAGTAACCCGCATGGCTTATGCTATGGTGAGCGTATATGGCATGAACGATAAAGTAGGCAACATATCCTTCTACGACCCGCAGAGCGAAAACAATTTCTCTAAACCATATAGCGAGGAAACCGGCAAGCTGATAGACGAAGAAGTGCGCAAACTGGTAGATGGCATTTATGTACGTACCAAAGCACTGCTGAACGATAAGATAGAAGCTGTAAAAATAATAGCCGAAGAACTGCTGAAAAAAGAAGTGCTGTATAAAGACGACCTGGTGCGCCTGATAGGCCCCCGCCCCTTTGCCGATAACAGCGAAGACGAAGCACCCGCACCCGTTATAGCACCCGCAACAGAAACGGCTTAACCCCCAAACCCCCTAAAGGGGGCATAATGAAATTATATTTTAAGGGCAGCTAACGCTGCCCTTTTTATTTTTTTCCTCCCCGTCTTTGCGAGGTAGTATTTGCGAAGGCAAATACGCACGAAGCAACCTCGTAATAATACAAGCTATGTAACCACACTTATCTACCACCCGTCATCCCGACGAAAGGAGGGATCTCCTGAAAGTTTGCAATGCAGCCTACACTCGTCCCCGTTTGAAACGGGGATGAAACAGGCAGTGCGTCTATGACGCAAATACACCTGCGTTTGAAACGCTGCAACATAACATCCTCGTTATAAACAAGGACGAGAGAGGTAAGCCAATCGGGGTGGTAGGCTCGTGCAGAGTAAACCACCCCGTCCACCCGCCACACAAAGCTATGCGGACACCCCTCCTAATAATAGGAGGGGAGCAAAAAAAATATAATTTAACCACCATGCACCCGCAAACAGGCAACATACAGCAACATAAAAAAAGCCCCCTGAAAGGGGAGGTAGGTATCAAATTGTTGCATTTTGTTGCAAAAACGATGTTTCTAAAAAACGGCAACAAAAAGCAACAAAACAATATTATTTTAATGCAAAAGTCCCCTTTAGGGGATTTAGAGGTTCAACACCGGTTTTTGCATTTTACTTTTTACTTTTGACCTAAGAAATCATGCAGACGTTCAAAACATCCAAAGCGCGGGAAAACATACTGGGCAAAATCCGCAAGGCGCTGAGCAAAGAGCCTGTACCCATGCCATTCCCCGAAGCTGAGCAGGACAATAGCCCCATCTATGCAGATGCTGGCCTCAGCACCGAGGAAGCCTTTGCAGAGGCGTTCATCAAGCTGGGCGGCAAGTTCGTCTTTTGCGATAACGAGCAGCAGGTACTGGAGCAGATAGCCGACCTGTACGATAGCCGCGGATGGCAACAGCTATACTGCGCAGAACCCCGCCTGTTGCAGCTATTCCAAAACAATAAGATAAACACGGTAGAACCCTTAGATATAGAAAATGACAAAGCAGATGCCTGCATCACGGGTTGCGAGTGCCTTGTGGCGCGTACCGGCTCTGTTGTCATAAGCAGCAAGCAGTATATGGGGCGCACGGCTACGGTCTTCTACCCCGTACACATCATCGTAGCGTATGCCAGTCAGGTAGTGGCAGATGTGCAGCATGGCTTTGAGCTATTGGCAAAGAAATACGGCAACAACCTGCCCTCTATGATAAACCTGAACACAGGCCCCAGCCGCACCGCCGATATTGAAAAGACACTGGTAGTAGGTGTACACGGGCCCGGAGAGGTTTTCTGCTTTCTGGTAAATGCATAAAAAAGAGAAAACGGGATACGGAATAATGGGGTGTATTATTGTCCGAGTCCCGTTTCTGTAAAGATGTTTATAGCGAATCGTAATGTGGTATATCAATTAAGGGCACAAAGGGGCTGGTAAAAGCGCAACTAATTGATAGTTAAGATTTTCTAACGTTCCCTTAACTGTTGTAAAATACCGAAACGATTAGCACACTACCACACTCCATTTGACGAATGGACGGTTTCATCCGACGAATGGTCGTTTTCATCCGACGAACGGAAAATCAGCCATTGTGTTTAAAGCCTGCTGTTTTGCTCAATTTGCTGAAATGATCTATGAATTCCTGCCGCAGGTTTTTGGAAATGGGTATCTGCATATTATCGTCCATTACCAGCAGCCCCTGTGTTTCGTAGCGTTTTATTTTGTTCAGGTTTACGATATATGACCTATGTGCCTGAAAGAAGTGGTCTTCGCCAATTACTTTTTTAAACTCGCCCAGGTTGTAAGAGCTCATGATGCTGTATTCTTTGGTTACTACCTTGGTATATTTATTAATGCTTTCAAAGTATAGAATATCGTCAGCGTTCAGGTAGTCTATACCTTTTGTATTGGGGATACCGATTTTATGTTTGCTGCCAACAGCATCGGGTTTATATAAGCTTTTGTTGAGATTGCCCAGTGCTTTGTTGACGGCAAATGATAGTTCGTAGTCGTCAACAGGCTTTAGTATATATCCCGCAGCCGATAGCTTGATAGCTTGCAGTGCAAACTCGCCATGTGCTGTTACGAATATCACCTGAAAGCTGAAATCGGGTAGCAGTTTCAGAAAGTCTATCCCTGTTTTTTCGGGCATGGATATATCGAGGAAGAGTATATCGGGGCTGTGTTTGGTAAGCCCTGCCATGGCATCATCCCAACGGGTGTATGTGCCGGATAGCTCTCCGCCCGGAAAGAGTATTGCCATCCGGGATTGTAGCAGTTCAATAGCATTGGGTTCATCGTCTACAATAGTGTAATTGAATTTACGCGTCATATTTAAGGTTTCTGATGGTTAACTTTACGATTGTACCTGTCTGAGGTGCTTTTTTATCTATATACTCAAGATGTATATTCATATTCTCGTACTCCTCAAAAATATCAATCAATTTGCGGGTTAGCTTAGTACCGTAAGATGTATGCTGGGCAGTACTGGCTTCCTTTATTTCGGCAGCACGTTCTCTGCCTACGCCGTCATCATCTATGGTACATATCAACTCATTATTGTTTTTGCCTTGCATAAAGCTGATATGCAGTTCGCCCTTTCTTTTCAAATGAAACAAGCCATGGTTGATGGCATTTTCTACTAATGGTTGCAGTAGTAACGATGGTATCTTGATATTGTCAGCAGGTATTTTGTTATCTACAGTTATGTCATATGCAAACTTTTCTTCAAAGCGTATCTGTTGCAGTTCTATATAGTTTCGCAGCATACTAATTTCGTGCGATAGGGTAACATATCGTTCCTGAGACGAATTGAGGTACGAGCGCAGCAGTTTTGAAAACTTGCTGACATGTGTATATGCTTCTTCAAAATTCTTTTTATTGATAAAGAACAAAGCAGAGCTGAGTGTATTGAATATAAAATGCGGATTGATTTGTGAATAGACTGCACGTAACTCAAGGTCTAACAAACGATTCTTCCTTTCATTGGTTCTGTTTACATAATAACGTGTTATCAATACAATACCGAATATCAATAAACCTAAAAGTACAAAACCGGCAATCCAGAATATGCGTACATACTTTGAAGACTGCCACCAGTAGGGCTCCTTGTATATATAGAAGGTATAGATACCTGAATTCCACCAATCATCAGTTGCAACGCACTGCATCTTGTAGTATTTCTCAGGTTTGATGTTGGGCAAAAACACCTCTCCTGTTGTTGATTCGGTCCACTTACTGTTTTCTGTAATTCTGTACCGATATTTACGCTCGCCTTTGCCGTAAAAGTTTACAAAATCAAATTTCAATGTGTTATCATCTTTTCCCAAAAACAATGTGTCTTGCTGCAAAATTGTTCTTGTTTTGGGAAAGGATGTATTCAACCGCATAAAACGACTGTCTTCAAGCAAATAGTAACTGCTACTGTTTATTATAGAGTCAGCATGAGTTGTATAAACACCTTTATCCGTATTCAGCAATACAGTTCCTGAAGTGCTATCAACAAAAAAATCTGATATAGAATTAAAAACAGACTGCGTTCCCTGCGAAATAAACCTGAAACCAGATAATGTTAACTTATCAGCATCAACTTTTGCAAATGCTATGCCTTGTTTACCTGCTACAATCAGGTAATCTTTGTGCCATTTAATTGCGGCATTGGATATATTAAATGGCATTCTTATTTCTCTAAACGCAAGCGTACGGAAAGAAAAAACGAATAGCTTATGATTTGTATGAATATAAACATTGTACTTGCTGTCTGAGAATATGCTTACAATACTTTGTCCACCAATCATAGACAAAAAATAGTCCGGCAATCTCACATATTTACCATATGCCCCATACCTTATAGAGATATGCTTATCGTTATAATGAAAGTAAACATTTAACGAAGGGAAATAATACAGACGATTAAATCTTTCATAATCATCATTGTAAAAAGTTAATGAATCTGCATTTTCAACCACTTTGCCTGCATATTCAGGTGCATTAAGAAGTAATACAGAAGCTAAAGTATCATAAAACATATTAAGCAAGCCGTTCAGGTTTCTGTCTTTATACTCATCCTTCATTTGTGCTTTTGTCTGTGTTACCATTTTTTGTACAGCATATGTATAGTTGCGCTTATTAAGGCCTTCAATAAAAACTACTTTATTATCATAATATTTTTTAGTAGTAAACAGTCGGTCATTCATGATAGTGAATTCACTACCTATGTTATAAATCAAATGACCGGGCTTATATGAAGCCAGCGCATTAATTTTATTTGTTTCATTTTTCCTGTTTATTATATTGTAATTACTGTCAAGCACAATGAGTTGGTTCGTCTTACCATTTTGCCAGTACGTACGACCGTTTCTTCCATACAAAAGAAAAGTATATTGCTCGCTTTGACCGGAAAACAAAGGTCTATCTAACTTTAAGCAGTTCTTTGGTAAGACATACGCTCCATTATGTTTTGTGGTAAATATACTTCTACCAATATCGTCTTTGTGCATCCAACTGACCTGCGTGTACTTACAGATATAATCTGGCACTACATAACTGTTTATTAACTGAAATTGATTGCTAAAAGTTAGTACCTTATCTCTGGTGTATACATAAACAGTATCATTTACACTGTTTGTAATATAGATTTTACCACCGGTTTTATTCACTAACTTATCAGTATGTATTGTATCTACTTTGCAGTTTAGTAAATTACAAGTCAATAAGTTGCTTCCGCCCATTACATATCCGTATGCATACATGCCATTTGTAAAATGTGGTCCCGACGCCATGAAACTAACAAAGTCTGATGAGCAATATTTTCTTGTCCTATCCTTGTTAATGACAGGCAATAGTTCTTTAATATTCGTGTTTATTTTACTACTGTAAAATATTCTGTTATCAGGAGTCAGGTTTAAATATTGAATACTGTCCGGCAGTTTTATAAATGATGATACTCTTTCATCAATATTAACCAGCATAGCATGGTATTTCCAACCAACCCTGAATAAAAAAAAGACAGTACCATTTATATCTCTTATGAAATAGGGGGAACTAACCATATTTGATTCGTACTTAATGCTATGGTATTTATTATTGCTAATGTACCCGATTTCGTTTCCATGAAATAATATCCAGACTCTGCCTTTACTATCTTCGTAGAGTTTCCAAATATCGTTTGTTGGCAGCCCATCGTTTTTAGTAAATATCCTGATGTTGTAACCGTTCATCCTCACAACACCATTATCAGTTGCATACCATATGTAGCCATACTTATCTTGCAAACAGCTATATACATTATTGGTAGGAAATCCATTGTCTGTATTTAATTGCTGGTATTCCTTTATTTGCGCACCACAAACCCCGATGTAAAAAACGGATAGAAGAAGGATAGTTATATATTTGCTAAGGGTTGTCACCAGTTGGCGTATCAGTATAAATATAAAGTAAACTGCTTAATTACAAAAAACTACTCTCATGCCCGATATACAAAACCTGCAAGACATACAACAGCTGGTAGATTCGTTTTATGACACTGTAAAGAAAGACGTTATCATAGGTCACATCTTTCACCGGATTATTGGCGACGACTGGAGCAAACACCTGCCCATTATGTATAGTTTCTGGAATACTGTATTGCTTGGCGAGGCAGGTTATACAGGCAACCCCGTACGCAAACACATAGCACTTGATAAACAAATAAGGCTGGAAGAGGTGCACTATACCAGATGGCTACAATTATGGACTGCAACCGTAGATGACTTGTATGCAGGTGAGATAGCCGAACGTGCAAAAGAACGTGCAAAGATGATGCTGCAACTCATCAGCATGAAGGTAACATGGGCAAGAGAAGGAAAAGCCATTCAATAGTGGCAATAAACAATTAGTATTTTAGGGGGTATGTATTCATTCACTATATCGGGCAGGTTGATAGATTTACACAACAGGCATATATACCCTGCTGTTGTTACCGTTAGCGATGGGATTATCACAACCATTGAAGAAGCGGACATTGCAAACGAGCAGTATATACTGCCCGGCTTTATTGATGCGCATGTACATATAGAAAGCTCAATGCTGGTACCAACGGCTTTTGCACGCATGGCAGTAGTACATGGCACTGTAGCAACCGTATCGGACCCGCACGAGATTGCCAATGTGTGCGGCACGGCAGGCGTACAATACATGATAGACAACAGTAAGCATACACCCTTCAAGTTTTTCTTTGGTGCACCCTCTTGTGTGCCTGCTACTTTTTTCGAAACGGCTGGTGCACATATTGATGCACAAGCTATAACACAACTGCTTGCCAACCCCGATATATGGTATCTGGCAGAAATGATGAACTACCCGGGTGTATTGTATAAAGACGCTGAGGTAATGGCGAAGATTGATGCAGCTCACAAAGCCAACAAACCCGTTGACGGCCATGCACCCGGGTTGCGTGGCGAACAGGCTGCTGCATATGCGAACGCAGGAATCAGTACCGACCACGAATGCTTTGCGCTTGATGAAGCAATAGATAAGATAGCCGCAGGTATGCATATCATCATACGTGAAGGCAGTGCTGCTAAAAACTTTGAAGCATTGCACCCTTTAATATTATCGCACCCGCACAGGATTATGTTTTGCAGCGATGATAAACATCCTGACGATCTGGTATTGCATCATATCAATGGCTTGGTGAAACGTGCATTGGCAAAAGGGTACGACATGTTTGATGTACTGCGAGCAGCCTCTATCAACCCAATTGCGCATTACAACATACCTGTGGGGCAACTGCGGGCGGGCGATGCAGCAGACTTCATCGTCGTGAACAATACAGAGCAGTTTGATGTATTGCGTACGTATATAGGCGGCAAGCTGGTAGCAGAAAAAGGCAAATCGCTCTTGCCGCATATTGCAACACAACCTATCAACAACTTCAACACAAATCATAAAACGCCTGCAGATTTTGCAGTACCCGATGTTGCAGATAAGGCGAGTATCAGGGTAATAGAAGCCATGGAAGGACAGCTTATTACCAATGCGTTGGTACTGCCCAAAACTATTAAGGATGGCAACATTATAAGCAACATAGCCGAAGACATACTGAAAATAGCCGTAGTAAACCGTTATACACCCGATGTACCTGTTGCTGTATCATTCATCAAAAACTTTGGTTTGCAAAAAGGCGCGCTGGCATCTACCGTAGCACACGATTGCCACAACATTATAACTGTTGGCACAGACGATGCATCTATATGCCTGGCAGTAAATGAGCTGATAGATTGTAAAGGCGGCATAGCCGTTTGCGACGGTGTAGGTACAGAAGTAATGCCACTGCCTATTGCCGGACTGATGACAGATGCCGATGGTTATGAAGTAGCTGCACAATATGCCGCACTGGATGCCAAAGCCAAAGAACTGGGCACCAAACTGAAAGCCCCGTTTATGACACTCTCTTTTATGGCCTTGTTGGTAATACCATCGTTGAAACTGAGCGACAAGGGTTTGTTTGACGGAACGGAATTCAGATTTACAGATGTTGTTGCCGGATAATTAGCTATACATTTCCTTAAAGAAAGCCACTGTTTGTTTTAACCCGTCCATAAAGCGTTGGGTAGGCTCATAGCCCAGCAATGTACGTGCGAGGCTTATATCTGCCAGTGAGTTACGAATGTCGCCTGCACGCTCCTCTCTGTATGTAGCTTCGTGGTCTATGCCCAGCATATCTCTTATAGCACTGTATAGCAGGTTAACAGAAAAGTTTTCTCCCACCGCTACGTTATATGCCTTTCCGAATGCATCTGCATTATCTGTAAGCATACCACGTATATTAGCTTGCACTGCGTTATCTACAAAAGTGAAATCGCGGGTTTGTTCGCCATCACCGTTGATGTACACAGGTGTTTGATTAATGATACCACTAACGAACAAAGGTATTACAGCTGCATATGGCCCATCAGGGTCTTGGCGCGGACCAAAGACGTTGAAATAGCGAAGGCCTACTATCTTCATGCCATACAGCTTGGAAAACACATCGGCGTATAGTTCGTTTGTTTTTTTAGTTACCGCGTATGGAGATAATGGATTACCTACCCTTGCTTCTACTTTGGGCAAGTTAGGCTCATCACCATATACAGACGATGAAGAAGCATATACAAATGTTTTGACTCCAGCATCTTTTGCAGCCGTTATCATGTTGATAAAGCCGCTTACGTTTACTTCATTACTTGTTATCGGGTCTTTTACAGAACGGGGTACAGAACCCAACGCAGCCTGATGCGTTACATAATCTATTCCTTCGCATGCTTTTTTGCAGGTTTCAAAGTCGCGAATATCGCCTTGCAGAAATTCAAAATTGCTATAACCGGCAAACAGGTCAATATTTTTCTGAAAGCCCGTAGCCAGATTATCTAATACACGCACCCTGCCTGCACCGTTCTTGAGCAGGTATTCGGTGATGTGCGAACCAATGAAGCCTGCCCCACCCGTTACTAAAAAACTACTACCCGATATATCTTTTGTATGAAATGCTGCCATAATAATAAAGCCCGTTGCGGGCAGCGCAAACTTATGGTAAATAACAGACATCTGAAAGCCTGCAGCAGCAGATAACAGTTCGTTTACATGCCATAGGGCACAAGAAAGCCCCTATGCAGGGGCCTTAAATAATGTAACGTATCTGATTACGCTTTCTTGTCAGCTTTTGCTGTAGCTTTCTTCGCGATTTTGGCAGGACGGCTCTTGCCGAAGCTACCTAATGAAATTTTACCGCGTTTAGTGCGTTTATCGCCTCTACCCATGATTAAAAATTTTAGGCTGCAAATATATAAAAAAGCAGGAAACTAACGTTTCCTGCTTTTTATTCTCTTTTGTTCTACAAGATTGATTACTTCTTGCCGCTTGCAATTTTAGCAGAGAACTCTTTACCAGCCTTGAACTTAGGCACTTTGCGAGCTTTGATTTTGATAACTTCACCTGTTTGAGGGTTGCGGCCATTGCGGGCAGAACGCTCAGAAACTGAGAATGTACCAAAACCTACCAAAGTAACGCGGTCGCCTTTTTTCAGTGCAGCTACTACAGCGTTTGTGAAAGAATCCAGTGCATCGTTAGCTTGTGTTTTTGTAACGTCTGCATCTTTGGCAATTTTGTCAATCAATTCAGCTTTGTTCATTGTTGTGTGTTTAGTCGTGAAAAAATAATTTTTTTGAGGATAGGGCAAATATACAGACGTTTACTACACTTCCAAATATCCCGTAAAAAAAATTGGCAGCCCCAAATGCTTGCCAGTAGCAGGTTTCCACAGTTTATACACATTTATGCCATCTGGCCGAAAAAATAATATTGCCGAAATACGCGCCTGTATTGTATTTCCTTATATTGGCAAGGATTTTGCTTAGGCAAAACCCTTGTTAACAAAGGGTTTTAGACGGATGAGAAAAATCAGCTAACCACCTGCATTACCGTCCTGAAAGCGATGAATTTATCTCCGAATTTTTGCAAACCTTTTTCGCGCAGCAAGGGTGCATGTTTTGAAATATATTCGTTATATTCCTCTAAAGACAGGCAAAAGTACTGTGCTGCATAGGTAGGGCCTTCGCTATCGTCCTGTTCCAGCAAACGGCATAGTTTGTATTCTGCAAACAAGCCTGTCTGCATCAGCTCGGGCATATGCTCTTCTTTCATCCATTGCAGCCATGCATCGTGTATGCTGTTATCTATCTTGATGGTTACGTTGTAGATTATCATGCTGTATTGATTATGATCTTACCATTTCTTTTCAATGGTATCTAATATCGTCATATAGCTGGCATACCTGTCTATGCTGATGCTTTCATCATTCACCGCTTGCTTTACAGCGCAGCCGGGTTCGTTGATGTGCAGGCAGTTATTAAACCTGCACTGCTGCATCACACGGCGCATTTCGGGAAAGTATTGTGCCAGTTCTTCTTTTTCAAAATCTATCAACCCGAATTCTTTTACACCAGGTGTATCAATAATCTTACCTCCATCCGGCATATCAAACATCTCTGCAAAAGTAGTGGTATGCTGCCCCTTGCCGCTCCAGCCAGATACCTCTTGCGTACGCAACGATACGCCGGGTATCAGTTGGTTGATGAGTGTACTCTTACCCACGCCCGAATGGCCACTAAATAAGGTGGTGAGCCCCTTCAGTCTGTCAGACAGAGTTGTAATAGTATCCGGCTGCAATGCGATAATCGGATATACTTCATACCCTGCATCGGTATATACTTGCTGCCAATGCAGTAACTGTTCCATGTGTTTGGATTGCAGCAAGTCTGTTTTATTAATGACGATAATAGCGGGTATATGATACGCTTCTGCTGTTATCAAAAACCTATCAATAAAGCCTGATGATGTTCTGGGCTCTGCAATGGTAGCAACAACTAATGCAGCATCCAGATTGGATGCAACGATATGCTTTTGATTTTTGTTGTGTGGCGATACACGCACTATGTAATTGTTGCGTGGTGCAATGCTTTTAATAGTGGCAATTCCCTCTTCTTTTTCTTCCACATTGCATACTACAACATCACCTACGGCTATTGGGTTGGTAGATGATATGTCTTCGTCTATTTTCAGCTTGCCTTTAACTCTTGCATTCCACAATTTGCCTGCCTCATCTTTTACGATGTACCAACTGCCCGTAGATTTATATACCAGTCCTTTCAGTTCGCTCATTGCTTAGCTGTTGCAGTTGTTTCTATTCATGCCTCAATGCCTCTATAGGGTCCAGTTTAGCGGCTTTCAGTGCAGGGTATATACCAGATACAATGCCAACTAAAGCACAAAGCCCCACACCTACACCTATCCACAACCATGGTACAATAAACCCTGTATCAAATATCAACCCAAAGAGGTTGCCTACCAGCATACCGAGTATCACACCAGCCACTCCGCCTGCAACACTTATCATAATAGACTCTGTAAGAAATTGTTGTTTGATGGTAGATGCCTTCGCTCCCAATGCTTTGCTTACACCAATCTCTCGTGTGCGCTCGGCAACAGATACCAGCATGATGTTCATCAAGCCCACTACAGAGCCTAAAAGTGTAACGATACCTATCACCAACGCTGCCCAGCTTATGTACTTGATACTATCCAGCACCATCTCTGCCAGATTATCGTTTTGCTCTACGGCAAAGTCATTCTCTACCCCCACTGGCACTTTGCGTATCACCCTGAACAAGCCTTCAGCTTCCTGCGCAGCTATACTTTTCTTATTGATGTCGGCCACTTTTACGTTTATCACATACCGTTCGTTGTTGCCGTATGTCATTCTGCCGTTAGCAAGGGGTATCAGCACCAGGTTGTCGCTGTTCATTATCATGCTGCTGCCCTTGGATGCTGCTATACCTGCCACCTTATATTTTACATCGCCGAGCGATATGGTTTTGCCCACACCTGACAGATAATTTTTACCAAACAGCTTTTTTGCCATGCCATTACCCAGTATGCATACATAGGTTCCGAATTCCTGCTCGTATGCAGAGAAGTTTCTGCCTGCTTCCAGCTTTGTATCTGATATGTCCAGATAATTTTCGTCAACACCCATTACCGAAATGTTGGGGTTTGTCTTTACCGAACCATAACGCACAGTAGCAATGCTGCTGCCAGACATAGATACCCCTACAGTGGCAGGAAAGCCGTAACGCTTCTTGAAAGCGATGGCTTCTTCGTAACGGATATTTTTACCATCATTGATATTGATGCTCATGCCCCCGCGACGGCCACGTTTTTTCTTTTTCACCACATCGCTGGTTAGCTGAAAACTATTAGCTCCCATGCTGCTGAAGTTGGTGTACACACTCGCCTTCATTACCTCGATAGCCGTGAGGATGCCTACCAATGCCATGATGCCCAAGCCTATGATGGCTATGGTGAGTGCGGTACGAAGGCGGTTGGTGCGAACAGCCCTGAACGCCAACGAGAGATTGAACAATAATTGCATCATGCTATCGGCAAAGTTAATACTACCCTCACAATATGATGCTTACTGTTTTGTGAATGTGTGTGCCATCACGGTATTGCCTTGTGTAGTCTTCGCCTGTATAGTATAATTGCCGGCAGGTAGCGATGCAATATCCATCTGCAACCTGTTAGCACCTGTTTTGCAGGCTTGCTCCAATACCTTGTCCACTTGTTTGCCTTGCATATCATATATTGCAAACGTAAGGTTGGTAGCTTCTTGCAGCCTGAACTCTACTTGTATCAGTTTCACAGTAGGGTTAGGGAATATTTTACTTTCCGTAAACACGTGCTGCTTGCTAACACCCAGCAAGGGCGAATTGAGCTTTGCCATCCAGTTGCCATAGTCATTATCGTTACGCCCGAAAATACCTTCTATCCATACGCTTCCTATGTTGTTCCAATCTACCTGTGCGCCCATATAGTCTCCCCAGCGTTGTTGTTTGCTTGTCAGGCGTTTGATGCTGCCCGTACCTGTTTTTACTAAAGTGATGGGCGAATAACCAACACCATCGAACAACATAGCACCCATGCCAGGATGAATGTTAGGGCCTGTATAGTTGAACGATATGAGCGATTGCCTTAAACCCCAAGGATTGCCAGTGTAGGTAATATTGGGGTAACCGAAGTCCATGGTATCTACAGATAATATCTGTGTATGGGACAAGGACGGTGAAGTTGCATAGTTTTTGATAATGCCGTGAAAGATGCCTGCCGAACCGCTGCCTGGGGCAATAGTAGTGCTAACGAATTGTATTTCATTCCCGTCAATATATGCACCTAATACCCTGCCATCATTTGTAGCAAGTGTAACGGACGTATCGGGCTGGCGACCATCTGGTGGTACACCGTATTTTGTGGGCGATGTCAGTACTTTAATATCCAAAGCAGTATTGCCGCTACTGATAACATCAGGCACTTTTACCAAAAACACGGTATCGTTCTGCACATCAAAGTTTCTGTTTGATAAAAAGTATTGTGAAGGGCCAAGAATAGCACTTCCCCCTTTTGCAGGGTACAGGTTGCGTATCTGTATGCCGTTCAGGTTGATGCTGTCCCATATCTGATAACCTATGTTAGGCACTGCATTATAACCATCTTGCTTATTGACCTGATAAATAACCGTACCCGCAAAACCGGCCTGCCAGCTTGTATTGAATTTTATTTTGTTGCCTGTAAGAAAAAACTCATTCTTAGTAATAGCTATACTCGGATAATCGAACCATGTAGTATCGTTGTTGTAATTACCGTAAAACTTGTAAAAATTCCATTGCCCTGCAGGGTCGTTTGTTTTTGAAAAACCGAGTACGATATAATTCAGTTCGTTGGTTGCATTCAGCATCACACAAATAAATCTATCTGCTTCGGGGTCGTATATAACTTTTGGGTCGTAGCGGTAATCGTTGAAGTCATTGAGCCCAACTGTGTTTGAAAACGATTTTAACCCTCTGCGGAATGTCATCTTACCCGTAACATCGTCTGTAATGGCTATGAGACTATTAATCACCGATACGGCTTTGCCCCCTTTTGATATAGCCATGTCATTATCGGGTGGTATGCCGCTGAAAGAATCTGCAACATATCCCTTTTCAACTACTGGTGCTGCGGCGGCTGTTGTTTTAAATGCTGCGTTGGAGCGTTTATGCGGAAACTGTGCAGATACTTGTTTTTTGATATCAATCAGTTGTTGCTTATTTGCATCAGGGGCTGGTGCCTCAAGGTTTACAACTTGCGCATTATATTTATCATCTACTTCTTTCAATACTACTGTACCTGCAAGTGGGGCGCTATACTGTCTCACTCTTGCATTTTGAGCGGTTGCTACATAGTTTGCAATCAGCAATGTTATTAAAATCAGTTGTCGCATATGGCAGCATTAATTTGTTTAAAAATACGAAAAAACCGCCGCATAGCTGTATGCGGCGGTTTTGGTTATTATATACGTTTCTGATTATCCTTGTAATGCAGCCGCACCGCTCACAATCTCTGTCAGTTCGGTAGTAATAGCTGCCTGGCGTGCGCGGTTGTAGCTGATTTTCAGGTTTTTCAGCAATTCGTTGGCGTTTTCGCTTGCCTTATCCATAGCCGTCATACGAGCGCCATGTTCAGATGCGTTGGCATCCAGCACTGCTTTGTACACCTGTGTATTCAGTATCTTAGGCATCAGTTCCTGAACCAATATTTCTTTAGATGGCTCATAAATGAAATCGCTGTTTTTGTTGCTGCCGCCTTCATTTTCAACCTTGGGTATAGGCAGGTAAGCTTCTGTTACAAATTTCTGAGTAGCTGCATTTTTAAACTGGCTGTATATAAGCTCTACTCTGTCATATTCTTTGTTCAGAAATGCTTTTTGTGCATATACCGCGGCATTGCGTACATTGTCAAAACTAAGGTCGGCAAATATGGTCCAGAAATCGGCTACAACTTTGTAGTTGTTTTTGGTAAAGTATTCAAATCCTTTTTTACCGATTGGCAGTATCGTTACATTGCCTGCAGCATGTTGTGCAGTGTATTTATCAGCTATCAACTGGCGCGTAGCTTTTACTATATTCGAGTTGTAGGCACCACACAAGCCACGGTCGCTGGTAATAGGTATCAGCAGCACACGTTCTGCAGCACGCTCCTCTGCCAATGGCAAAGCCATATCGGTAGATGAACTGGCTATGTTGCTGAGCATTTCCTGCAACTTCTGTGCATAAGGACGCATCTGTATGATGGCATCTTGTGCGCGGCGCAGTTTGGCAGCACTCACCATTTTCATGGCTTTAGTTATCTGCTGGGTAGATGTTACTGACTTGATACGGTTGCGAACTTCTTTAAGTTGTCCCGACATATTAATTATATATAGAAAATATAAACGATGAAACTGGGCGCAAAAGTACAATATCTGTTGTAAAAACTGAAAAATAACCCCCATTTTTACCCCCATCACCATATAATATATAATTTATCTGCACGTTATAGTGCATTAAACAGGTATTATGAAACGACTATTCTTATTTGCTTTGTGTATAAGTACATTGCTTACTGCCTGCGAAAGGCCCGATTGCACGAACACTATGCCCGATTTTGACAAGTACAGCCCCGATGATATGCAGTACAGGCAAACCCTGCATAAACAACTGACAGCAACTAAGGATTTGCGTTACTGGATAAAGGAATATAAAGAACAGAATGGTAAATCTTATCTCTATACCTATGTACAGGGCGGCAACGTATGTGCTATTGGAGTGTTTGACATAAGTAATACACAAAAGTTAGAAAACCTGAGGCAAGCAAAAGGGCAATCATATAGCGGAGCAGAGATAACCGATTTGCAATATGATGTAGTTAGCGACTCTAACGGCTACCATTATGTACTAAAAGACTATGGTCATATCCTTGACTAAAAACTACAAAGCCACGCAATGCGTGGCTTTGTAGTGATAGAAAACAGTTATTAGTCAACCGTTAGCTTGGTATTTACATAGTTGCCCGTGTTGCTGCGCAGTGATATGAAATAAACACCTTTCGCCCATCCGCTAACGGATATTAATATATAATTTTCGCCGAGTTTGCAAGTAAACCCTACTGATTGAATGACACGGCCCATGAGGTCTGTTATCACTATGTCGGCCTGCCCTGCTGTATGTGCTACGAGCTTTGCAGTGACGGTTTCGTGTGCTGGATTGGGAAACAGTACGAATGAAACAGCATTGCTGCTCAAAGTACCTACATCAGCAGGGAAACAACCCTGCGATGTATCATGCTCCAACTTGGTTGTGTAGGTAGCAAAGCAGTTGTTTGAATCTCTGATAGTAACTGTGTATTGGCCCGAATTTCTGAGGTTGTATAGATTTTGTGTTTTAGCCCCGTTGCTCCACTGGTAGGCAAAAGGTGCAGCACCGAAATTGGTTGTTCCGATACTGTTGTTATAGTATTGAAGGGTAATAGCCCCGTCGAACTTGCATATGGGCATTGTAGTAAGATATGCGCTGATAATAGGTTTGAGGCAGGTAGCCGATGCTATGGCAGATCTTATTTTGTTGCCGGGGAGCAAACCAAACCCATTTACAAAATTCACCCCTCTGGCTACGAAACTGCAATAACTCATCAAAGTGCCGCTCCATGCATTGGTAGGCAATGCATCGTCGTATAGCACACTATTGCAGGATGCACAAGTAAGTGATGGCTCTAAGGGTTGTGAACAATTATCTATTGCGCCGCAATTTCCAGATGCCGTCATCCACCCGCACCAGTGCGTATGGTTTGAACCTAAGTTGTGCCCTGTTTCATGTGTCAATACCAATACATCCCAAGAGTAGGTGGGTATTGGTTGTACTACCGTTGCATTAATAGGGCTATAAGCATATGCCTGATTTTTCTTACACAATATATCTACATATGCAATACCGCCATTCGCGATGGTATCCATTGTTATCAGATGTGCAATATCGCCGTCAAAGGTATCAGACACAGCATTCCATTTGTTTTGAAAATCTATTAACGCATTGTAAGCATTATTGTCTCTATACCCGTCTGCTACCGTCCATACATACAACGACTTCAGTTCTATCGCTATACCTTCATTTCTATATAAAGCCTGCATTTGGTTGAACAAGCCCAACATGTATGTTTCTGTAGCACTTACAGAGCCTTTGTTTTGATACAACTCATAATCGCACTCCCAATACAGACTTACTTTATTACACCCATATGCTGCAGTAGATTTTGCTCCTGTATTATCAGAAATTTGGCTGTACATTTTATCATCAACACGGCAAGCAGCATTTGGTTTGTGCAACAAATCTGCATCTCTATATAAGATATACCGCTCGCTTCCATCTGTCAGTTTGCCAATAACATAGTTACCATTCTCTGTGCCGAATAATCCCATAATTTCGCCATTTGCACCAATACTTATTGCAGAAAAAGATTTTTCATGACCTTCTACTACACCCTGATAATAGATGCCTTTGGGCATAACAATTGTATTTCTGCCTGCCTTATCTATTATACCTGTCTTATAACTACTACTCACTATATCCCGTCTGGTCAAAACTAATCTTACAGTTTTACCTGAAGATACTTGCAGGGTGAGAACGATATTAGGTAATGGCACTTTCAAGATGCTTGAGATGCTACTGGTATTGGCATTAAAGATGGAAGCGCCTGAAACAAGATGTTCGTAACCCGATGAAACAGACGAATTAAATAATTCAACTTCTTTAAAAGATTTGCCCTGACTGATTGCATTGGTTATTTCAATCTGCAATATGTTTTGCCCATATGTATCTATGCCTAAAAGCAAGCATAAAATAAATGCCAACCGTTTAGTAGCCCTTAATACCTTCATTACCATACATTGCAATATAAGAAAATATCATGTGGCTGACGTGTTTATGTTCGTTCGTTTTACTATCTTGGTGTCTGTATTACAACCTTGCATATGATACAACGATTGTTATTATTGCTCTTGTCCTTTTCATTACTCGCTGCATCTTGCCGCAGCAGTAAAAAGAAACCCCATGTACCTAAAGGCGATGCTGAGCTTACCAATACCTATTGGCGATTGGCAGAAATGAATGGCAAAGCTGTAGAAACACCTGCAGATGCAAGGGATGTATTCATCAGGCTGATTACAAGACGGGGCAAGTTGGAAGGCTTTACAGGCTGCAATATGATAGAGGGCACACATAGCGAGGGCAGAAAAGGTGCTATTGAATTTAAAGCTATGACTACATTGATGGCATGCGAAGAGCGTACAGATGTTGAGCAGTATGTATTAAGAGCGCTATCAAAAGCAAACAGATACCTTATAAACGACAAACACCTGCTACTATATAACGACAATTACCTGCTGGCAATTTTTGAAGCACGGTATTATAAATAGCACAAAAACATTCTAATAGAAAAGGGGAGCAATTGCTCCCCTTTTCTATTAGCTATTCGTCATTATCAGATATTAAACTTAATGCCTTGTGCTAGTGGCAGGTTCTCGCTCCAGTTGATGGTGTTGGTTTGCCTGCGCATATACGCTTTCCAGCTATCAGAGCCACTTTCGCGGCCACCGCCCGTTTCTTTTTCACCACCAAACGCGCCGCCAATCTCAGCACCGCTTGTGCCTATGTTTACGTTGGCAATACCACAATCGCTACCCTTGTGAGAGAGGAAAGTTTCCGCTTCGCGCATGTTCAGCGTCATGATAGAAGATGATAAGCCTTGCGGCACATTGTTTTGCAACGCAATGGCTTCTTCCAATGTTTTATACTTCATGATATACAGCAATGGCGCAAATGTTTCGTGCTGCACTATTGGCATATCGTTGCTTACTTCATAAATACATGGCTTCACATAGCAGCCGCTCTCATATCCTTTGCCACTGAGCACACCGCCTGCTACTACTGCTTTCGCACCTTGTTTCTTCAGTGCGTCTATAGCGTTCAGGTAGTTTTGTACCGCATCTGTATCTATCAGCGGGCCTACATGATTTTTCTCATTCAGCGGGTCACCGATATTAAGTTGCTTGTATGCTGCTACCAGTTTTTTCTTAAACGCGTCATACACAGTTTCATGTATTATAACACGGCGTGTAGTAGTGCATCGTTGCCCCGCAGTACCTACCGCGCCAAATACGACCGCACGCATAGCAATATTCATATCCGCATGTTCGCTAACGATGATGGCATTATTACCACCCAACTCAAGCAATGCACGACCTAATCTTCCGCCTACGGCAGCACTTACCGCCTTGCCCATACGGGTGCTACCTGTTGCAGATACCAATGGTATGCGAACATCACTGCTCATCCATTCGCCTGTTTCTCTACCACCCACTACCAAACCACAAACACCTTCGGGCACTTTATTGGCTTTGAACACATCTGCTATTATGTTTTGACATGCTATGGCAGTTAGTGGTGTTTTTTCGGATGGTTTCCATACGCAGGTATTGCCGCATACCCATGCTATAAAACTGTTCCAGCTCCAAACGGCAACAGGAAAGTTAAAGGCGCTGATGATGCCTACCACACCCAACGGATGCCACTGCTCGTACATACGGTGCATAGGACGCTCGCTATGCATGGTAAGCCCATACAACTGGCGCGACAAGCCTACTGCAAAGTCAGCAATATCTATCATCTCCTGCACTTCGCCCAAGCCCTCTTGCAGGCTCTTACCCATTTCGTAAGACACCAATCTGCCCAATGCATCTTTGTGCTTGCGCAACGCTTCGCCTACCTGCCTTACTACCTCGCCGCGCTTAGGTGCAGGCCACATACGCCATTCTGCAAAAGCGGCATCTGCTTGTGCTACTACAGCATCGTATGTTTTACGTGTTACCCCGTTTACAGAGCTTATTTCCTTACCATCTACAGGGCTGTATGACACTATTTTATCACCACCAGCCTTTATCCACTTAGTGCCAGTACCTGCGCCTTCATTATTTTTTTTGATGCCAAGGGTATTTAATACTTTGTCTGATTTCATATTGAGAAGTCAAAAATTCAAAAGTGAAAAACTAAAAGAAGTGCAAAGTTACAGCATTACAAACGGGCTATCAAAATCTTCTAACCTGATAAAAGATAAATCTCGTTCCGAAACTATCGGGTTAGCCACTCCCCAGTCAAAACCGAAGCTATTATACAATATCCCTGTATCGCTTTCTTTGTGGTAGCCCGATGATACTAAATAGTACGTCATAGCGTCTTCCGTCAGTGCCTTGAAGCCGTGAGCAAAGCCTTCGGGTATAAAGTAGGCTTTGTGGTTTTCTGCCGATAATTCATGCGCATAATACTGCCCGTATGTTGGCGATTCTTTGCGCAGGTCTATAATCACATCCAATATCTCCCCCTGCGGACAATACACCACTTTGCTGTGCTGATGTGGTGGCAGTTGAAAGTGCATACCACGTATCACATCTTTTTTTGAAGTAGAAAAATAGCTTTCGTGCAATGTAAAGCCTATACCCGCTTGCTGAAAAGTGGCATCGTTAAATGGTTTGATAAACACTCCCCGCTCGTCGGCGAAACGTGGCATGGTTATGAGAAATGCGCCCTCAAGCGGCAATGCTTCGAAATGGTACATAGAATATGTAAAATACGGTGTTTGAGGGTAAAAAACTTAAAGAAAAAGGTAATTTTACAATTCGTTTTAAGCATTGAGGCACATGCAGCAGCATTTTCAGGATATACGCAAAGGCATTATTGGTATCAACCATAGTTTTGTTTCCCCATTTGGCAAAAAGAAAATACTCTATGCCGACTGGACAGCCAGCGGGCGTATGTACCAACCTATAGAAGACTATATGATGAAAGAGGTGTATCCCTATGTTGCCAATACACATACACGCACTACGTTCACCGGATCTCACATGACGGAGCTATACCAGCAAAGCCTGCAAAAAATAAAACAACACGTGGGTGCGGGTGCAGGTGAAGTTATCATATCGAGTAATGCAGGTATGACGGGTGTTATCAATAAATTTCAGCGTATGCTTGGTTTGCGCTTGCACGAAAACTTTGAAAACAAAATAACGATACCTGAAGACGAACGCCCCGTTGTATTCATCACACACATGGAGCACCATAGCAACCATACTACATGGCTGGAAACTATTTGTGATGTGGTAGTAATACCACCCAACGAACAAAATGAAGTTGACTTAGTTGCTTTTGAAAAACTGCTTGCAACTTATGCACAACGTAAATTGAAAATCGCCTCTGTTACCGCCTGCTCAAATGTTACAGGTGTTTACACACCTTACCACAAAATAGCCGCTATTATCCATCAATACTGTGGGCTTTGTTTTGTGGATTTTGCTTGCAATGCGCCATATGTTGACATCAATATGAACCCTACAACACCCAATGAATACCTTGACGCTGTTTTCTTTTCTCCGCACAAATTTTTAGGAGGCCCTGGCAGCAGTGGCATACTTATTTTCAAAAAAGAGCTATACCAAAACTCAACGCCCGACCACCCGGGTGGTGGTACTGTAGTATGGACAAGCCCCTACGAAAAGCACGTTTACAAAACAGATATTGAAAGCAGGGAAGATGGCGGCACACCAGGCTTTATACAAACTATACGGGTAGCCAAAGCTGTAGAACTGAAGGAACAAATGGGTACTGCTAATATACAGCAACGTGAAGAAGCTTTACTGGAAAGGCTTTGGCAGCGGGTTGAAAAAATGGATGGCGTAAAAATACTGGAACCCGGTATCAGACACAGGCAAGCAATTCTATCGCTGGTCTTTGATGATATGCACTACCACATGGTGGTGAAGGCACTGAACGATATGTTTGGCATACAGGCACGTGGTGGCTGTTCTTGTGCCGGCACATACGGACATCATTTATACGGATTAGACCATGACGCATCGCTGCATATAAAAGACGAAATAGTAAGCGGCAACCCATTAGTGCGAATAGGCTGGGTGCGTATATCGCTGCACCCTACCATGCTGGAAAGTGAAATAGATTATATTGCCGATGCGGTTCAATTTGTTATCAGTAACAGAGAACTTATTAAAACCCTGTATCAATATAATATGGCTAAGAAAGAATTTTATTTAGACGAGCAAGCATTGCAAGCGAAAACGATACCACAGCAAATATTTAGCAACAACTTAGCTACTGCTTAAAAACTACCAAAGTAATTTTCTATCTGTCGCATACATTTTTTGTGTGCAGCATTTTCTTTGTCGGCATACCAATCGGCTGTCATTTCTATGGCTTGCGTGGCATTGAGTTGAGGCTTCCAACCTATCAGGTTGTATGCCTTGCTGCTATCAAGCAGTAACAATTTCGCTTCGTGCAATGGCTTATCAGATACAATGGTTTGATACCCGCCCGTACCATAACGTGCTACAAATATTTTTGTCAAATCTTCTACCGTCAGCGTATCGTGCACTTCGGGACCAAAGTTGAAAGGTGTGCTGAGTTGTACAGGCTGCTCCGTCATCTTAGCTGCTAATAACAAATACGCACCAAGCGGCTCTAATACATGCTGCCACGGGCGTACAGATTTCGGGTTGCGCAGACCTACAGTTTCTCCAAACTCCAGCGCACGTACTATATCGGGTATTATTCTGTCATCAGAAAAATCGCCGCCGCCTATTACATTACCTGCCCGTACGGAAGCAACTGCTTTTTGGTGCTTGCCATAATCATCGGGGTTGAAGAACGAACGTGTATAAGATTCAACGACTATCTCCGCAGCCGCTTTGCTCGCAGAGTACGGGTCGTAGCCGCCCAACTTATCATCTTCTCTGAAAGGTGTACCGCGTTCTGGATTTTCATACACCTTATCAGTCGTTATCATCAACGCCACACATGGATGCTGCATACTGCGCACCGCCTCTAATACATGGCAAGTGCCCTGCGCATTTACCATAAACGTATCAACAGGCATATCGTAACTGCGACGCACCAATGATTGCGCAGCCAGATGAAAAACAAAATGCGGCTCAAAGCGCACCATCTCTCCTTGCAGCTTCTGCAAGTCGCGCAGGTCGCCTATTACAGAGCTATAACAAAGCTCATCGCCATCTATCAGGTTGTATAAATCGTTGGTTTTTTCAGGAGCAAGTGCATAACCTTTTACATCGGCACCCAGCCATTGCAATATCTGTATAAGCCATGCACCTTTAAAGCCTGTATGGCCCGTTACAAATACGCGCTTATCTTTAAATACCGTACGCAGGTATGTGGCTTTTACCAGTTTTTCCATAGGGGTTCTGTTTGCCAAAGGTGTTCCAGTTCTTCTTTATCGCGCAGGGTATCCATACATTTCCAAAAAGCATGGTGCTTGTATGCCGTTATCTGTTTATCGGCAGCCAGTTTATCCATGGGGTATCGCTCCCACATAATGTCGTCTGCATCATCGGGCATATACTTGGCAATTGATGGCTCTATCACAAAGAAGCCGCCGTTTATCCATGTGCCGCTATCGGCAGGTTTTTCTTCAAAGCTATCTATCAGACCATTGTCTTCCATCTTGATGACACCAAAGCGACTGGTGGCCTGTATGGCTGTCATCGTGCACACTTTACCACTCGTTTTGTGAAACTTTACGAGTTCATCCATATTTACATCGCTCACACCGTCTCCGTAGGTAAGCATAAACGTTTCGTTGCCGATGTATGGCAACACACGCTTCAGCCTGCCTGCCGTCATGGTATCTACACCGGTATCTATCAGCGTTATCTTAAACGGCTCTGCATTGTTGTTGTGTACTTCCAGCGAGTTTTTTGTGAGGTCAACCGTAATATCAGCGTTGTGCAGAAAATAGTTGGCAAAGTATTCTTTTATCATCCAGCCCTTGTAGCCGAGGCAGATGATGAACTCTGTATGCCCGTAAGCGGCATATATCTTCATGATATGCCACAAGATGGGCTTACCGCCAATTTCTATCATGGGCTTCGGCCGCAGCGACGACTCTTCGGATATACGTGTGCCGCGCCCGCCTGCAAATATTACAACCTTCATCAGAAGTATGGTTTCTTGTTAATTACAGCAATAAAAATAATCGTAAAGAAACTAAAAAAAGCCCTGCTATTGAAGCGGGGCAGGCAATTTTAACGCAATTATTTATTTTAACTTATAGTTTTTAGGAATGTTGAACGGCATTTCTACTGGCTGGTCAAATTCGGCTTTGTTGAAGTTCATATCCAGATAATGAGGCTCTCCTTTATTACTAATTGTCAATACCCGTTCTGTAGCAAATTGTTTACCGTTTGTGTTTTCGTAGGCACCGTATTGCATCATAGCTTGTGTACTATCATCTTTAGTACGCATTTGCATGGTACGTATGGTACTGTCCGTTTTATTGAAGCCTATTTGCTGATACATATCCGCATCTTCCGTGCTAAGCGTCCATGTGCCGCCAAAGTCTGTTGCATCAATAGGTGTACCACCTTTTTGCAGCAAATTGCCTATCAGCAGGTTTTGTAAAAGCGAAAAGTTGACTGGGATGGGCAAAAGCTTGTTGGCATCTGCTATAGCCAGTTTATGTATTTCTTTTTGCAGATGGTTTAGCAGCAGCAGGCTATCGGGGGTAATGTATATACGCGCTACGCTCACCATGCCTGCGGCGGCGGTTACGTTTATCCATATCGCGTTGTCTTTATTAATGCGTATATGGGCTACTAAGTCATGCTTCTGCTCGTTGGATTCATAATGCATCTTTGCCTTACCGCTGAATGTTTTGTAATTAATTTCATTCAGCAACAAGGGTGCAAGGTTAGCCATCAGCATTACCTTGTCGTTATTGGGCTCTTTAGTTACTTCTTCCTTCTTTACAGCATTGGGTGTATCAACCGTATTGGCACCAAAGCGTTCTTTGATGGCATACTTCTTCTCGAACCATAGGTTTTTGCCTACAGGCTTCTTATTTGTTTGGCAAGATGTGAAAACGGATGTAATGGCAATCAACACTACCGATACCCACGCTATATTAAATTTCATACAGCTTTCTGTCCTTGATTTTTTTGTCAATGTCTGTGTTATCTGTTCCTTTCTCTTTGGCTTTCGTCCAGCACTCTACAGCTTTATCTATATTTCCCTGTTTGTAATACACATCTCCCAAATGCTCCCAAAGTGTACCGTCTGCCTGTTCACCATTTATGTCTATGGCTTTCTGTATGTAGGTGCGGGCATCATCGTATTTACCTTGTTTGTACAATATCCATCCATAGGTATCTAAAAAACTCGGCTCATCTTTTCGTATATCCAGCGACTTCTTCGACATCTTTGCCGCATCGTCCAGCCTCATTCCCCTTACACTCAAGTAGTATGCATAGTTGTTCAATACCGTCGCGTTCATCGGGTCTGCTTGCAAGGCTTGTTCATAACTACTGTCTGATGCGCTGTATCGTTTCATGTAGTTATACACATCGCCCAGCGTGGTGTACATCTGTGCCAGTTGAGCTTTATTATCATCGGGCTGCATATCTATGCCCCTGTTGATGGACTTGACAGCTTTGTTATAGTCTTTTTTATTCATGTGCCCTACCCCGTTCAGGTAATGAAACATGGCTTGGTTAGGAAACAGGCGCAATGCTTTTTCACTGTATCGTATCAGTGAGTCTGCATTTTCTCTGTCGGTATTTGCAAGCAATAGGCTTTCCCATATTTTATACGAAGACGGGTCTATCTGCACCGACTTTTTATACTGTACTATCGCATCGCCCAGTTGGTTATTAAAAGCCAGCACATCGCCATAGAAGGCTGCTACACGGGCGTTTTCAGGATGCTGCACGGCTAATAAAGAAATCAATTCCAATCCTTGCCTGCGTTTCATTGTATCATTGCCCGATTCTACAATAATAGGCCCCAAGAGGCTCAACTGTACATCCGCATCAAGACTTCGATTGGTTATCAGCTTCTTCATGTATTCGTCATACTTCTGCTGATTATTCTTCTTCTGATAGTATTCGGCAAGGGATAGCTGCACACTGGGATCGTCTGCAAACTGCGTTTCCATTTTCTTGTACATCTCCGCTGCCTTACCTGTCAGCTTATTATTATCATACACATCTGCCAGCTCTGCATAATACTTACCCTCGTTGGGGTTACGCTCTATTTGCTTCTCTATTACTTTCACCACACCGTCCACATCGTTGCGTTTCAGCAATAGTTTCTTTTTCATGTCTATTGCTTCTTCATTATCAGGGTCTTTCTCGATATACTTATTGATTGTAGCCAACGCTTCATCGTACTTGCCTATGTGCTGATACAGGTTAAACGCTTTCAGCAAGTACTCTTCATTATATCGCTCCCTCTTCGCAATGTCGTCAAATAGCTTAGCAGCTTCTTCGTATTGTTTGGCTTGTACCAGCACCTCTGCATATTGTGTTTTATACCACACATTATCCGCATCCAGTGCTATGGCTTTTTTGATGTATTCGCTTGCTTTATCGCTACGGTTGGCTTTAAAGTACAGGCGGGCAAGGTCGTAATAAGCACCTGAAGCATCGGGCTTTATGCCAACTACTTGCAACAGCAGTTTTTCTTCTTCTTTATCATCTCCCTTTACACGCGCGCGGATTGCATCGTAGTACATGGCATCCGCTTCAAGCGCCTTTATGTTGGGCGATGTAGGTGTAGCAGGCCTTGCACTCTCTTGTGCATACAACAAGGCATTGGCAGCCAATACTACCAATGCCGTCAATAATATATTCGCGGGTTTCAGCTTCATATTTGTGTCGAAAAATCCCCGATACTCAGGTCGCGGGGCTTTTCATTGTAATTTACGCTTTTCCCCAGTAAGGAGTTTTCGATGCGCGCATTTTTAACAATGCTATGGGCTTGTATAATACTGTTGTTGATGCGGCTGTCTTTTACCTGCACACCAGCTTCCAACGATACAAACGGACCAATCACGGAGTTTTTAATCACTACGTTATTGCCAATGTAGCAAGGTGGTATTACTACCGAGTTTTCTATGATAGCAGTTTCTGAAACCAATTGCTCCTTGTCTGCTTTTATTGACAAGATACGCTTATTGGTATATACCGTAGCATCTTTGTTACCGCAGTCCAGCCACTCTGCTACTTGGTCTGTATAAAACTTCACGCCTTTGTTCAGCATGTGGTCCATCGCGTCTGTTATCTGGTATTCGCCTTTCAGCTTTATGTCTTCGTCTATCAGACGTTGCAGTTCTTTGCGCAGGTTTTCACCGTCTTTAAAGTAGTACACACCGATGATGGCAAGGTCTGACACAAAATCTTTGGGCTTTTCTACAAACGCCACTATCTCGTCTTTTTCATTCAGCTTCACTACACCAAAGGCAGACGGGTCTTCTACTTTTTGCGTCCACACAATGGCATCTTTTTCCTTATCTATACTAAAGCTGGCTTTGAATAATGTATCTGCAAATGCGATAAACACATTACCCTTCAGGCTTTCTTTGGCACATAGTATAGCGTGCGCAGTACCCAATGCCTGTTCCTGATAACATATCTTACCCTTGGCACCGAGGCTCTCCGCCACTTTGCAAAGATGGTCTTCCACTTCTTTGCCAAAAGAAGGGCCTATGATAAAAGCAATCTCTTCTACTTTTTCGTTACTGGTAGCAATGATGTCTTCTACAAGTCGCTGTACGATGGGCTTGCCTGCAATGGGTATCAGTGGCTTAGCAGTAGTAAGTGTATGCGGGCGCATCCTTTTGCCCATACCTGCCATCGGGATAATGATATTCATACGTCTTTATTGAAAGTCTTTTAATAATATTTATTTAGTACCCGAATGCCCGAAGCCACCCGTACCACGGTTTGTTTCATCCAGCGCATCAGTTGGTGTCCATATTACCTGTTCGTAGCGCGCTATTACCATCTGGGCTATGCGTTCACCGTCTTCTATGGTTTGGGGTTCTGTACTCAGGTTAATGACCGGCACCATTACCTCTCCTCTGTAGTCGCTGTCTATTGTACCGGGGGTGTTTACTAATGTCAGCCCTCGTTTTATAGACAACCCACTACGCGGACGTATCTGCGCCTCGTAGCCCATTGGCAATGCCATGTACAAACCTGTAGGTATCAGCCTGCGCTCCATAGGTTGCAGGGTAACAGGTTCGGCTAACCATGCCCTTACATCCATCCCTGCCGAGCCAGCCGTTTGGTATTGGGGCAGTTCGTGCGGCGATTTATTAACTATCTGTACATCCATTGTGTGGGCGCAAAGGTAATGTCTTATAGGTAGATAGCATATAGAAATCACAACGTGTTTGTTAAGTCTGCGAAATGTTAAATTCACCCAAACACATTAACACTTACCAATATATCATCAGGAAAAACTGAAACTAATGGTTACTTTTGTATCCCTTTTATTGGAAGCAAAAAAACTTTAATAGGTATAGCTCAGAAATGGCATTGTTGGGAAATCTTATTGCTCGGTCTTTAGAGGTTCGGAAAAAGTTCAAACTACCGGTAGCTTCCCCATACTCATACCAGAGGCATACCCTGCGCCAACTGCTTGAAAAGGGGCAATACACATCATTCGGTAAACATTATGGTTTTGGCGATATACTTAGCAAGGAAGTAGATTTTGTAAAAGCTTTCAAAACGCGCGTACCCGTACATACCTATAACGAGATGCACGAGCGTTGGTGGCATCGCTGTCAGCTTGGCGAGGAAAATGTAACATGGCCGGGTAAAGTGAAATACTTCGCCCTTAGTTCGGGTACATCCGAATCTGCCAGCAAACACATCCCCGTTACCAACGATATGCTGAAATCTACCAAAAAAGTAGGCTTCAAGCAGCTATACAGCATGACGGATTTCAACATTCCGCCCGTTGCTTTTCAGAAAGGTATATTAATGCTCGGCGGCACCACTTCGCTATTTGAGAAAGGGGATTATTATGAGGGTGATATGAGTGGTATCAGTGCCAAGAATATGCCGCGCTGGATGTCGAACTTTTTTTACAAACCGGGTCAAAAGATTTCTAAACGCACCAAGTGGGAAGACCGCATCAAACTCATCATTCGCAAAGCACCGCAATGGGATGTGGGTACGGTATGTGGAGTGCCTGCATGGGTGCAGATAGTACTGGAAGAAGTTATTAAATACCATAAGGTAAAACACATACACGAGATATGGCCCAACCTGAGTATCTATATACATGGCGGCGTATCTTTTGAACCATATAAAGAGAGCTTTAAAAAGCTGCTTGGTCGCCCTATTGAGTTTATTGAAACCTATATGGCATCAGAGGGTTCTTTCGGCTTTAAAGCAAGGCCCGGAGATCACGGCATTAAGCTGGTGCTGAATGCGGGTATTTTTTACGAATTCGTACCCTTTACATCAGACCATTTTGACGAAGATGGTAACCCGAAACAAAACCCGACTTCGTACCTTATACACGAGGTAGATGAGGAAACGGAATATGCCGTTATGCTTAGTACATGCTCTGGTGCATGGAGATACTATATAGGTGATGTAGTGCGCTTTACAGATGCCAAAGAAGGCGAGATAGCAATAGTGGGGCGTACCAAACAATTCCTGAGCCTATGTGGCGAACACTTGTCTGTTGACAATATGAATAAAGCCATTGACACCGTTTCGCGCAAGATGGGTATTACCATTCGCGAATTTGCTGTTGCCGGCTTTAAATACGAAAACCTGTTTGCACACCGTTGGTATATAGGCTGCGACAACCCAAAGATAGATGCCGCACAAGTACGCGCGTTGATAGATGAAACACTTTGCGAGATAAATGATGACTATGCTGTAGAGCGAACATCAGCACTGAAAGAAGTATTTGTAGAGTTGCTACCCAACGACACTTTTTACAGCTATATGAAAGCCATTGGCAAAGACGGCGCGATGAATAAATTTCCGCGTGTGCTGAAAAACGGCAAGCTGAAAGAATGGGAAGAGTTTCTGGAAAAACAGAAAGTAGCTAACAGCTAAGCATCTTTCATCCATTGATAATGAGCCTGCGCAATGCGTATATCTCCATAGCTATATTCTTCGGGCAGTAAATCTTTAATAGGCTTGGATGCATAGGTTTCGCCAGTCTGTTTTATGAGAGCTATTATTGTATCCAGTTTTTCTTTGCCTATCAGCTTAGCAGCACTCAGTTCTCCATTTGTAACAAATGGCATTAAATGGTTTTCAACCGTACTCACTGCCATACCACGCTTAGCCGCGATGTCCGGAATATCATACCCCTCATTAAACAAGTCGTAACTGGCGCGTTGTGTGGCGGTGGTTGTTGGCTTATTTGGTTTTACGGCCCGCTCTCGCTTAGGTACTTTTAGTTGTATTTTCGTTTCCAGCCCGTTAGCAGATGCATACTGTTGCAGCACTTTCATAAAAGCAGGGCCATACTTACCTACCTTATAATCACCAAAGCCGGATATTTTTCTCAATGCATCAAAACTAAGCGGCAGGTAGGTTGCCATATCCAGCAGTGTGTTATCGCCTACTATTATATATGCCGGTACGTTTTCCTGCTCCGCCATTTCTCGCCTTACTTCTTTCAGTTGCTGCAATAAATCGGCATGATGCTGCGGTGCATCGGTTATGATAGATGCCTCTTCTTTCAGTTTCTTCATTACCAGCGTTACTTCCAGTTCTCCTCGCAGTATGCGGCGGCTGGCTTCGTTCAGCTTTAGTGCGGGGTATGCAGCATCTTCTACATCTACTAATCGTTGCTGTAGCAATTGTTTTACAATAGCCTGCCATACCTCTTTTTTTATGTCTTTACCTATGCCGTAGGTCTTAATCTCTTTGTGAGCAGGCACAATCTTGGCACTGTTAGAGCCTCGCAGAAAATCTATCAGGTAGTCTGCGCCAAAACGCTCACCCGTTCTTGTAATAGCCGATAGGATTTTTTGTGCTTCTATAGTTGCATTACGGCGTTCGAGGTTGCTGAGGCAATAATCACAACTACCACAATAGGCAGGGGCACGTTCGCCAAAATACTCCAGTATATATTGTCTGCGGCAGCCATCGTGTTCTGCAAATTCTTTCATCTGCAGCAGCTTTTTCTTCATCATTTGCGTTTGCGCATCATTATTTTCTACTGTAATAAAACGCATCAGCTTGCCTATATCGCCCGACGAGTAATAGAGTATTGCGTCGCTTTTCAATCCATCCCTGCCCGCACGCCCCGTTTCCTGATAATAGCCTTCCATGTTCTTGGGCACATCGTAGTGCATGACAAAGCGCACGTTGGGTTTGTCTATTCCCATACCAAACGCTATGGTAGCTACTATTATTTTGATATTGTCTTTCTGAAAAGCCTCTTGCACTTTGGCTCGCTCATCGCTGCCCATACCAGCATGGTAGTATGCAACATCATATCCTACCGCTTTTAGTTTGGCGGCAATGCTCTCTGTACTTGCTCTTGATAATGTGTAGATTATCCCGCTATCGTTGCGGTGCTTGTCAAGGTAATGTATGACTTGCTCAAATGCTTTTTGTTTTGGCTGTATATAATAATTAATATTAGCTCTGTTGAAAGACGATATGAATATCTGCGGCTGTTGCAATGCCAGCTTTTCTACAATGTCTTTTTGCGTAATGGTATCGGCACTGGCGGTTAATGCTATTACAGGCACTTTTGTAAAATGCTGCTTCAAAGCTGAAAGCCCTAAATACTCGGGGCGAAAATCGTGCCCCCATTGCGATATACAGTGCGCCTCGTCTATGGCAAACAAACTGCATGGCAACGTACCTAAGAAGTTAATAAACTGCATACCATTAGCAAACAAACGCTCTGGGGCTAAATACAATAGCTTCACCTCACCATTTCGCACAGCGGTTATTACCTGATTTTGTTCCTGATTGCTGAGTGTAGAATTTAGGTAAGCAGCACGAATACCGTTTGCATGCAAGGCATCCACCTGATCTTTCATCAATGCTATTAGGGGCGATATTACTATCGTCAACCCATCCATCAGTACGGCAGGCAATTGGTAACAGATAGACTTGCCACCACCTGTTGGCATGATAGCCATTACGTC
The DNA here is from genome assembly GCA_002127285.1 of Chitinophagaceae bacterium IBVUCB1. GTDB lineage: Bacteria > Bacteroidota > Bacteroidia > Chitinophagales > Chitinophagaceae > Polluticoccus. The sequence goes on along the minus strand of NFUW01000002.1, from coordinate 1,795,521 downwards.
TTGCCCTTTCAGCACGGCTTCTATTATAGCTTGCTGATTGAGTCGGAAATTATCGTAACCGAAGAAATGCTTTAATGCGCGGTGAATGGGATATTGCTTCATGCAAGTACTGAATGTAACATGAAAATACGGATTGCCTTTAAAACAATAAAGGGGCAATAGCCCCTTTATTGTTTTATGCTAAAAAAGCGTTCATTACTTTATATTCTTAAATATGATTGTTGTTTTAACATTTATAGGAAATCCGCCAAAACTTGAATCAACTACCTGATACAATTTCATAGATGTTTCTGTCAATTCCTGTACATCAAATACACCAGAAGTACCGTATGTGAATTTTGTGAAATCGCTATTCAAAGACCACGACTCAGTGCTATCTACCTGAGGATCTGATGAAGAACATTTTGTAGGCCCTTGATCTGTCATAACCTTGCCAGAAGAAGCAAATGTTGAAAAATCATCTTTTTCACATGCATCTAATGAATCGTAAAAATTGGCACTTTGCGTGAAGCCCAATACAGTATAAGTAGTAGGCATAGACGTTATCTGCCATTTACCCTCAACCAAAAAGTCTTTTTTTGTTTTTGCAGGCGCTGGGGTAACATTATTATTATCGTCCTTGTCTTTTTTACATGCAGATACGAAAACAACTGCTGTCAATAACATCACTCCGATTTTTGTTCCGAGTTTCATAAGTTCATTTTTTTATTGTAAAGAAATATAGTTCACAATATAATAAAAATAATTATACCGTCTATTGTATAACAAAAAGATGAGACTGACAACCTTCCATCAGCCTGTTTTTATCAATCGGCACTACCCCTACCTGTTCACAAACCAGCCCGCCAGCAATATTCGATACCTCTGCCATCAGCTTTGCGTCTTTGGTTAGGGCAAATATCACAGATGCTGTGGCAATCACTGTATCGCCAGCACCGCTTACATCTTTAATATCTCTTTTGTGTGTAGGTATAATAGCTGAATTGCCATCGTTATAGTACACACCCTTTTCAGATAGTGTAATGAATGTTACATCATGTTGCAAAGATTGGTGTAGCACTTCATGTGCCACATCAAGTTCAGTGATGTTCACTTCAGCTACCTGCATATCCAGTCCTTCTCTTACTTCTTTCAGGTTGGGTTTGAAGATGGTTACACCATTATAAGCAAGAAAGTTCTTCTTCTTCGGGTCAACGGCTGTTATGATGCCCAAATGCTTACAGTGCTGTACTATTTTGTCTATCACGTTTTCTTTCAGTACCCCTTTATTATAGTCTTCAAATATTACTACCTGTGGCTTCTCAATTTGCAGATAACGCATCACCCTATCTATAAAGGGGTGTTCTTCTTCTGTAGTCAGGTCTTCGCACACTTCTTCATCCAGCCGCATCATATGCTTGTCATCTACTATCACACGTGTTTTGGTGGTTGTAGGTCTGTAGTGGCTCTTTACCAATAGTGTAGTGTCTATACCTGCATCGTTTGCTAACTGCTCCAGTATTGCGCCGTCATTGTCATCGCCCACTATACTTGCAAGTGTTGCTTTCGTGCCCAACGCTATGCAATTGAGTGCTACATTGGCTGCGCCACCTAAGCGGTTGTCCCGTTTCTTTACTGTAACAACAGGCACGGGCGCCTCAGGCGATTGACGTTCTACTATACCCCATCTGTAGTTATCAAGCATTACATCTCCTATCACAACAACGTGTAGTTGTTGCATATCATCAAACAGCTTATGCAATGCTTGTTTATCCATGTTCTTTTTTACTCTTGTTGTTCAGATAATAGTAAACAGGAATACCTGATAATACTATTACTAAGCCCGGCCATGTGTATTGCGGCTTGTATTGCAGCAACACTACACAGATAAAAGTTGCCAGCAGTATATATATCAATGGTATGACAGGATAGCCAAATGCCTTGTATGGCCTTGGCATATCTGGTTGTGTTTTGCGTAGCCTGAAAATGCCTGCTATGGTAAGCGCATAAAACATGAGTACCGTAAAGATGATAAAATCGAGCAGATTGCCATACTGTCCGCTAAGGCATAATACACAAGCCCAGATGCATTGCATCCATAGTGCCTTTGCTGGAACACCTTTGTCGTTCAACTTGCCAGCAGCAGGTAGAAACAAGCCGTCTTTTGCCATTGTATAATACACCCTTGCACCGGATAGTATCAGGCCATTGTTGCACCCGAACGTAGAAACCATTATGAGTAATGCAATAATAACTGTACCTGCACTGCCGAATATTTTGAGTGCTGCGGCCAGTGCTACCCTATCAGAAGGTGCATTAGCTACCTCGCTGATGCTCAATACATTCAGGTACATAAAGTTCATAGATACATATAGCAGCGTTACTACTACAGTACCTATAAACAAACTCAAGCCGATATTGCGTTCCGGTTTCTTAATCTCTCCTGCAATAAATGTTACATTGTTCCACGCATCGCTTGAGAATAATGCTCCTACCATTGCCACACACAATGCCGCAACCAACCCCATGCCACTCAGGCTTTCGTGGCTTATTACATCTGTACCGGTTGTTATCTTTTTGGCAAACCATGCATCACTCCAGTTGGCTGTCCATATGCTGCCATCTTTTACCAATGCAAAGCCAAACACCACCAAGGCAGCCATAGCCAATATTTTAGCACTTGTAAAAATGAACTGAATCCATTTGGCATTTTTAACACCGCGCGTATTGATATAAGTAAGTAGTATGATGGTTGAAAGGCCGGTAAGTTGTGCTGCTGTAATCTTAAAATCGCTGATGGGGCCGAGTTGCATCGGGCCAATGAATATGTTTTCCTCTCCAAGACCGGGTATCAGGTAGCCTGTAAACTTGCCAAAGCCTACACCTACTGCCGCTATAGTACCCGTTTGTATAACTGCAAAGAAAGCCCAACCGTACAGGAAACCGTACATCTTACCAAAGGCTTCGCGCAGGTACACGTACTGCCCGCCAGCTTGCGGATACATACCGCTCAATTCTCCATAGCTAAGTGCTGCTGACAAGGTAATGAACCCTGATACTAACCACACAACAACCAACCAACCCGCACTGCCTACATTGCGAGCTATATCGGCACTAACAATAAATATTCCTGAACCTATCATGGAGCCTATTACCAATAATGCTCCATCCGTCAGTGTCAGCGATCGCTGAAAAGAAGACTTATTTTCCAAGCAGAGTTATTTTCAGAAAAATACTATTTATTTTTCTTCTCTGTGTCTTTTGGCAGGCTTGCAGATGCTTCGTTCATTGCTTTTACTACATCTTGAGTAATGTCCAATGCTTTGTCAGCATACATGATAGTGCCATTTTTGGTATAAGACAGTATGTAGTCAAAACGCTTATCCTTATTATACACAGTCAGCACTTTATCTAGCTGTTCCTGTAGTGTCTTGTTAAACTCTTCCTGCTCTTTCATCAACTGAACAGTCAGTGCTTCTTCTCTTGTTTTCAGACTTTGCTCCATCTGCATCAGGCGTTTGCCTATGCTCTGCTGTTCGGCTTCTGTCATCGTACCTGCCTGTGCTTTGCGTTGTGCAGCGGCATAGTCGTTTTGTAATTGTTGCGCACTGCGTTCCAGTTCTGCCTTCATAGCTTCACCTCTTGCTTCAAACTTTTTGCGTTGCTCTTTCAGGTATTCATAGTTAGCCTCTAGTGTATCTATATTTACATATGCAATACGCGAGGTAGCTGCATTAGCAGATATTTTACTATTAGCAGCGGGCTTGTTGTCCCCTTTTTTCATTATGAACAAAGTGGCTACGCCAAGCAATGCCAATATGCTAAATATGGTTGAAAGATTTTTCATTGTTGTATGTTATTAATTATTGTGCAGCAAAAGTAATATCTATAACGGCAGTTTGTGCTACTCCATTTTCATAAATCTTTGATAATATCCATATTCAAACAAAAAAGCTATGCCTATTTATAAGCATAGCTTTCCATCATTATCGGTATAGCAAACTGCTACTCTAACCTGAATGTGATACGTTGGGTGTAATATACCTTAACGGGGCGGCCATTTTGCTTACCAGGTTTCCATTTAGGCATGGCAGATACTACACGAACAGCCTCTTCTTCACAACCGGCACCTATCACTTTTTTGCCTACTACTTTGGCATCAGAAATGCTGCCATCTTCACTAACTATAAATTGTACGTTTACTGTACCTTCTATATTATTCTCTTGTGCCGCAGCAGGGTAGCGGAGATTTTTCTGCAGATATTCAGGTACGCTATATGGCGCTTCCGGCATTTGCTCTACATACTTAAATATCTCTTGTGCAGGAGCTTCTACAACACCCGTACCCGGATTTTCAACTATAGGGGCATCAATCGCATTGGGGTCTCCTTCTTGCGTTTTGAGACCCACGTTTGTTATTTCCTGTTGTTCAGGTGGTTTCTCATCTTCTTTTACCTCCTCGTCTTTTTTAATGACGGGCGGCGTAAATTTCACCGTCGGCTTTACTGGCGGTGGCGGTGGCGGTGGTGGTGGTGGTGGTGGCTTTTTAGGGTCAATGGGTGGTGGCTCTGCCAGTGTTACCTCTTTTATCATGGCCACTTCTTTCTTAGCACTGTTTTTCAAAGCACTGGCAATAAAAGACCCACCTACAATCAAACCCACAACGCCTATAACTATGATACCCGCATTGCGCATACGTTCAGGATACTTCTTGCGCAACTCATAGCCACCGTAAGCTTTGTTACGTCCCTCGAACAATATGTCGAGATAGTCGCTTTTGAGTATTTTATTTATATCCATTTTAATAGTTCTTTTTAGTTAGATGTATTTTTTTTCATTTTCCATAAAACAAGGCTTACAGTCCGTTAGCTTGTTCCGTTGCAGTGATGAATTCTTTATCTACATCTGTAATATCAACTATAGCATACACACGTATGTCGTTAATGCTCATCTCGTCAAGTATGTTTACAAGATCCTCGTACGTACTTGTTACATCCGGTTTAATGATGATTGTTGCCTGATCTTTAGCACCTAAAGCACCGCTGCGCTTCAAATCTTCAACCATTTTCTTTTTATTAATCAGCACATCTCGGATGCCGTCTTTCGGTTTGAAGTAAGTAACTTTTACCTCAGGTGGCTTCGTTGCATCATCGCCAATACCCTCGTAATAATAGATACGGTGGTTTTTACTTAACAATACAGATATTACCGTACTTGCCTTAATCTTAGTCTGTTCTTCCTCTTTTATCTGCTCGTCCTTATAAGGCATGTTTATCTGCATCGTCTTTGGCTTCGATAGGGTTGTTGTAAACATGAAGAATGTTATCAACAGAAACCCTAAATCCACCATCGGCGTCAGGTCAACGCGTGTAGAAAGTTTTTTACCTTTCTTGACCCCCGGGCCTTTCTTATGACCTCCTCCACTGGAGGTATCCATTTCAGCCATGGAATATCTTTTATTTAGTTAATAATATTTTTTTATGACATACCATATATACTATAGCATATCATTACTACTGTGCACCTCCGCCGTTCTTAATATCGAATGCGGCAGTACCCGGCGGAACAGCTTTAAGACCTGTTATCAGGTTGAACTTAAAAATCTTCCAGCCTTCCAGCGTTTTGATAACTTTTTTGATTTCGGGATAAGCAGCCTTACCGTCAGCTTTGATGGTAATACGCAGCTGAGGGTTTGTATTCCTCGCAAGGCGTATCCAAGCACCCAGTTCATTCTTGTCAGACGATACAGTAGTATCCGTTGGAATGCCCGTAGTAGTCTTATCGTAATTTTTTTGCTGCTCAGGGTCTGCCGCCAGATAAGATTTCAACTGATTGAAAGGCGCGCCAACAGAAGCTCCCAATGCGAAAGCATTGATCTCTTGCTGGCTTAATCCCAGTTTTTTCTCATCGTTCACCGCCGTTATCAGGTCTTTGCGCACCAACTGATTGTCTATCGAAAAGAACAACCTGCCCGCAGGGTCAATGGTTATCATCATGATATCCTTATCGGGCAATGGAATTTCCGAAATCGAATTGGGCGTGGTAACCATTACTGGCTCCTCGGGTTTGAATTTCGTTGCCAGCATGAAGAAGGTAAGCAGCAGGAACGCCACATCACACATCGCAGTCATATCTACGGTGGTACCTTTCCTTGGCATTTTTACTTTTGGCATCTCTTAATATTTTTCTTCAACTGTTAGTAATAAGACTCTCAATGGCAGCTTTTCCATAAAACCACCTTGTACAGCGTTCGATTACTTGTAGTTAGAAGCGAAGCTCTGTGTCAGAGTGAAACCGCTCTCGTCTATACCAAATGTGATACCATCTATCAATGTAGTGAAGAAGTTGTAGCACACGATAGCAAGGAACGATGTACCGATACCGATAGCCGTATTAATCAGGGCTTCAGAGATACCAGACGCAAGTGCAGCAGCATCAGGTGCACCAGCAGTTGCCATAGCGGCAAATGAACGTATCATACCCAATACCGTACCGAAAAGACCTAATAGTGTAGCTACCGAAGCGATGGTAGAAAGAAATACGAGGTTTTTCTCCAGCATAGGCAGTTCCAACGCTGTAGCTTCTTCTACTTCTTTCTGTATGCTCAATACTTTTTGTTCTGTAGCCAGTTCGCTATTGTTTGTCATTTCGCGGTATTTCAACAGGCCTGCGCGCATTACATTACCTACGCTACCAGCTTGCTTATCGCACTCAGACAGTGCTGCATCTATATTTTTGTTAGCCAGATGATACTGTACTTTACGTACAAACTCAGCAGGGCTTATTTTACCTTTTGCTTTAACGATAGTCAGCGCGCGCTCTACGCAGAAAGCTATCAATATCAGCGTGCTCGACATCAGTATAGGAACAACCCATCCACCAGAGTAAACGGTTCCCAAACCGTTGGCAGGAACGTGTTTTTCCGCATCTTTAAAATTACCTGCTGCCCCGAATACGAAGTGGAACACCAGTTCTGCTACTGCAATACAAGCTACCACTACCAACAGGTTTGTCATGAAGTTGCTTGAATTCTTTGGTTTGCCCGCTTGAGATGACGGTTTTGCGGCTGCTTTTACTTCTGCCATAATGCTGATTTTTATTAGTTTTTACTTTGGTTGATTAATTATTTTAATACATCCTTGTGTGCCTGCAAAGATATAGGTACACTTCAAAAAAACAACTTGGGGGTTCATTTTTTCTCATAAACTTAATACTCGTTACAAACCCATGACAAGCAACGTTTTCAGAAGCTCCCGCATCTGCATAAAACGAAAGGACAGGCAAGATATTATTTTTTTGAGCCAATAGCCAATATGCAGCGATGATTTTAACATTTACCTTTGTGCTGTTTAATAAAACGGCTGGCAGCTGCTACTACAAAGCGATGACTACTGCTCTAAAAGCAATAATTGTTGGTAAATATGCTGATGCTAGCCATAAAAATGACAATCAGATGAATTTCAACCCATGGCACTCCGTTAGCTACGGTAGTAATGTACCTGAAAAAGTAAATGCTATAATAGAAATCCCCAAAAACTCGAGGGCTAAATACGAACTGGACAAAGAAACGGGCCTGCTGAAGCTGGACAGGGTACTTTATTCTTCGGTGTACTACCCTGCCAATTATGGTTTTATACCCCGCACCTACTGCGATGACAGAGACCCGCTGGATATATTGGTACTGTCACAAATAGAAATGCAGCCCCTATGCCTTGTAGAAGCCAAAATAATAGGCGTAATGCGGATGCTGGATCAAGGCGAGGCGGATGATAAGCTGATAGCCGTATGCAGCACCGATATGAGTGTAGCGCACATCAATGACATCAACGAACTGCCCAGCTATTTTATAGAAGAACTGCGCCACTTTTTTGAAGAATACAAAAAGCTGGAAAACAAAGTAGTGAAGATTGAGGAGTTTCAAGGTGCACGCCTTGCCAAAAAGATATTGCAGCATAGCATCAACGATTATGAAGCGAAGTTTGCTGTGCGCTAGTTGATTGGTTGACTTGTTGATTAGTTGATTGGTTTACTAGTAATATACACCAATAACTGATTAACTAATCAACAAGTCAACTAATCAACAAGTCAACTAATTATGTAATTTGACAGCATGGAGCAAAATAAAAAACGAGTACATCGCTCATGGGCTATGTACGACTGGGCAAATAGCGTTTATAACCTTGTTATAACAACTACTTTTTTCCCTGTTTACTACAATGCTGTCAGTGGCGTTAAAAATTATCCCGACGGTGTAGAGCTATTTGGCTGCAAGTTTGTCAATACAGCTTTGAAGGATTACGTATTAGGTTTTGCTTTCTTAATTATTGCATTTATATCTCCCATTCTATCGTCAATTGCAGACTATCGTGGTAATAAAAAGAAGTTTATGCAATTCTTCTGCACAATGGGTAGCATTGCCTGTTGTGGGTTGTTCTTTTTTAATAAAGATAATATAGGCTATGGTTTACTGTGCTTTATGTTAGCTGCCATCGGTTTTTGGTCGAGCCTTGTTTTTTACAACTCTTACCTACCCGAAATTGCAGATGAAAAAGAAAGAGATAAACTAAGTGCCAAAGGATTTTCTTATGGTTATGTTGGTAGTGTATTAATGCAGTTAATTGGCTTTGCATTAGTCACCTTTTGGCCCGATAAAGAAAGTGCAACACCTGTATTGATTACTTTTCTATTAGTGGGCTTGTGGTGGATAGGTTTTGCACAAATATCATTCAAGGGTTTGCCCAAAGGCAAGGCTATGGAGCAGCATCCCGAATACAATATATTCCTGAACGGATTTCATGAATTGAAAAAAGTATGGAAACAAGTAAAGCAGTTGAAAGTCTTGCGTAATTATCTCGGCGCATTTTTCTTGTACAGTATCGGCGTACAAACCATCATGATTGTAGCTGTAGATTTTGGCGACAAAGTATTACAACTGCCTGCTGTAAAACTCATCGTAACTGTTGTAATCATTCAGCTAGTGGCTATTTTAGGCGCATGGATTATCTCAAGACTCTCGGGTATTTTCGGCAATATTCAGGTATTGATAGGTGTTGTATGTATATGGGTTGGCGTATGTGTCTTTGGCTACTACATGCAAACAGAAATGCATTTTTATGGAATAGCGGTTGTTGTAGGGATGGTAATGGGTGGCATACAATCGCTCAGCCGTTCTACATACAGCAAACTGATGCCTGCAACAAAAGATACGGCGTCTTTTTTCAGCTTTTACGATGTTACTGAAAAACTCGCCATCGTAGTTGGGATGTTCTCTTTTGGTTTTATAGAAGAACTGACGGGCAGTATGCGCAACTCTGTACTGGCGGTACTCAGCTTTTTCGTACTTGGTGGCATTATGCTGGTAGTAACGCTGCTGCGTGCCAAAAAGCAAAACTTACAATCAACTGTTGTTTAGATGAAACTATATACAATCATAGCCGGATATTTTAAATTGGATGGTGGTGCCATGCACGGCGTAGTGCCCAAAAGCATGTGGCAAAAAGTAAACCCCGCCGACGACAATAATATGTGTAGTTGGGCTATGCGCTGCCTGCTGATAGACACGGGCGACAGAAAAATATTGATAGACAATGGCATGGGCGATAAACAGGATGCCAAATTCTTTGGCCACTATCACCCGCATGGCGATGAAACATTGGCAAGTTCGTTAGCTAAACATGGTTTTACCCATGCAGACATTACAGACGTATTCCTCACGCACCTGCACTTCGACCACTGTGGCGGCAGCATCGTGCGAGATGGTGATAAACTGATTCCTGCCTTCCCCAATGCTACATATTGGAGCAATAAAGCACACTGGGCAAGTGCTACCAACCCCAACGAGCGCGAACGAGCTTCTTTCCTGAAAGAAAATATACTGCCTATACAAGAAAGCGGCCAACTGAAATGGGTAGAAGCCGCTGATGGTGAAGAATGGCTACCATGCATACGCATACGCTACGTGCAGGGGCATACAGACAATATGATGCTGCCGCAAATAGACTACAACGGGCAAACCGTTTTCTTCTGCGCCGACCTGATACCCAGTGCAGCACATATATCTATGCCTTGGGTAATGGCTTATGACATGCGGCCGCTCGATACACTAAATGAGAAACGCACTATACTACAAGAGGCCGTAGACAACAACTGGCTTCTATTTTTTGAACACGACCCCAAAATAGAAGTCTGTACTTTAGTAAACGACAATGGTAGGGTGAAGATGGGAGACAGCATATCATTATAAACAGCTCAATTTATCCACAAAAAAACATAATATATCCACTATATTGATTATGGGTGGCTTGCATATAGTACAGCCCATATATTAATTGTACTTTCAGGTATTGCTAACCATTAAAAAACATCTGGAATTATGGATACCTCAAAAATGATAAAAGCATACTGCCTGAAGACAAAAGAAAAAAATGTACCGATGCAGGATGCTGTTATTACAAAAACATCGCGCGGGGGCTATATGGCCAGTGGCCACGATGGCAAGGGCAATAAAATGGCTGCCATCCTGAGCGAGGCAAAAGCCATGCAGGCCCTCAAAGACGGTGTTGCCAAAAAAGACTTTTAGCAATATGTGTTTAGTTGGCTAAAGGCAAAGCGGCAGGATGTTTCCTGCCGCTTCGTTTATACATTACATTTCTATGACAATCCCTCTCCTCTTTTTGTGAGTATATACTCCCCCCTGCCAGTACCTTTGCCCGCAAACTGAAAAACAGAGATGATGATTTCCCGTTTACTTCCTGCCTTACTGCTTGCAGGTATTGGCTTTCATACAGCCAATGCACAACACGGCACACAAACCAGTGCTGCCAAATACGAGGGCAAACTGGTGTACGATGACGAAAAGCACTTTAAAAACGTTCGCCAGCTTACTTTTGGTGGCGATAACGCAGAGGCATATTTCGGGCCCGATGGTAAAGCCATCATCTTTCAGCGTACCAACCCCAAAGAGGGGCTCAACTGCGATCAGATATTTTATGCCAAGCTGCCCAAGTCTGCCACTGATAAATTTGAATATTCCTTAGTAAGCACAGGCAAAGGGCGTACTACTTGTGCCTATATTATGCCCGACCGAAAAAGCGTAGTATATGCATCTACCCACTTGGGGGGCGATACCTGCCCACCAGTACCCGACCGCAAAGTGTTGAAAAAATATGTTTGGCCTATTTATGATAGTTACGACATATTCGTTGCCGACCTGAAAGGCAATATCATCAAACAACTGACTACAGAAGCGGGTTATGATGCAGAAGCCGTTGTTTCACCCAAAGGCGATAAAATCATTTTTACATCTACCCGCAATGGCGACCTCGACCTGTATGTGATGGATATTGACGGCAAAAACGTAAAGCAAATAACTACAGACTTGGGCTACGATGGCGGTGCATGGTTTTCGCCCGATGGAAAGAAGATAGTATGGCGTGCTTCTCGCCCCAAAACAGAAGAAGAAATAAAAGAATACAAAAGCCTGCTGGCACAAGGGCTGGTAGCACCAACCAATATGGAAGTATTTATAGCCAATGCAGACGGCAGCAATGTGCAGCAGGTAACCAAACTTGGCAAAGCCAACTGGGCACCCAACTTTACGGCAGATGGCAAGCGCATCATCTTCGCATCCAATCACGAATACCCGCGTGGCTTCCCGTTCAATATGTACCTTATTAATTTTGACGGAACGGGGCTTGAAAAAATATCGCACGATGGCGGTTTCGATGCCTTCCCTATGTTTTCGCCAGATGGCAGGAAGTTGATTTTCTCATCAAACAGAAACAACGGCGGCACAAACGAAACCAACCTGTTTATTTGCGATTGGGTAGAGTAAATAGTTCTTACTTTCCAATCTTAAAAGCAAAAACTAAGCGTATTAGTTTTTGCTTTTCTATTTTTGGGTACATGTTGCGAAGTTTACTACTCGTCGGTCTTGGTGGTGCTGCAGGCAGTATATTGCGGTATGTAGTCAGCATTTTCATCAGCAAGCAATACGCTAAGCCTTTCCCGTTGGCTACTTTTATCGTCAATATCGTAGGTTGTTTTCTTATCGGCTTGCTGTTTGGTTATGTGCAGAAAAACAATAATCAGCAAGGCGATATATGGTTGCTGCTGGCTACCGGCTTCTGTGGTGGCTTTACTACTTTTTCAGCATTTGCATTGGAAAACGTCAACCTGATGAAAGGACAATTGAGCATCACAGCATTATTATATGTAGTTGCTTCAGTTGTGGTGGGTATTCTATTATGCCGTGTTGGTATAACACTTAGCTCTTAGTATGTTATCAATAATCCAACTCTATCACCCTTGCATTATGCAGCAATAATTGTATAGCAGCATCATGTTTTTTCTTTGGCGCACGGATGGTCCATATATAACGCAGCCCGTTGGTGGTTTTTATCTGTTTGTTCTCCAATACATTGTGTTGCCTCACCTCAAAAAAATCGTAGTAATGCAGCACGTTCTCCGTGCTGCCGTCATAGGTAATATGGTATTCCCGGGTTACCATCATCGCGTCAAATTTTAGCTGTATACGGTAAAAGACCACTAATATCAACCATACCAATACCGTAGCCGAAACAGCGATGTAATACTCGCCATCACCCACAGCCATACCTATGGCAGCGGCAGCCCATACCGTAGCTGCAGTCGTCAGCCCGCGCACCCCTTTTTCGCTTCTGAATATCAAGCCCGCACCCAAAAAGCCAATACCTGTAACGATGTTAGATGCTATCCTATCGCCGCTTGCCATGCCCGGCTCTGCCATGTGTTTCGATACGATGGTAAATAATGCCGAGCCCACACTCACCAGCATCAGTGTTCGGAAGCCTGCCGCCTTACCACTCCACTCCCTTTCCAGCCCTATTATCATGCCCAGCAATGCAGCCAGCAATATCTTTTCTACTTCATGCGTGTACCATTCCATATGCCTGTATTATACTATAAATATAACGATAATATAACCCTAACTGTTCATTAGAATCCTGTGTATGGTTATAATTACCGTATTGCCCCATTTTTTCCTAATTTAGCTCCCCGTACAACGAGATTTTTTCATGATTGAAATAAAAGTGCCTACCGTAGGGGAATCTATCAGTGAAGTAACCCTTGTAAAATGGCTGAAAAAAGAAGGTGAGTGGGTAGAGCGTGATGAACTGTTATGCGAACTGGAATCTGAAAAAGCCACTTTCGAGCTGAATGCCGAGCAGGCAGGCATACTGCATATTGTAGCAGCCGAAGGAGCTACATTGGCAATAGGCGAACTGGCTTGTAAAATAGACGAAACGGCTGCCCGCCCCGCAGGCGCACCTGCTGCTAAAGCAGAGGAAAAACCTGCCGCCAAAACGGAAACTAAAAAAGCGGAAACACCCAAAGCTGCTGCTGTGGCTGCTGATGTAAAAGCTACACCCGTAGCCAGTGCCATCATGGCCGATAAACAAGTAAAAGCTACCGACGTAAAAGGCAGCGGCCCGCAAGGACGCATTTTGAAAAGTGATGTACTGGAAGCCCTGGCGAACCCCGGCAGGAAAGGTGGTGCAGATGCATTCAGCCGCAACGATCGTCGTGAAAAAATGAGCAATCTACGCAAGACTGTATCTCGCAGGCTGGTTGAAGCTAAAAACACTACCGCGATGCTCACCACTTTCAACGAGGTGGATATGACTCGCATCATGGAGATACGCGCGGCTTTCAAAGACAAGTTTAAAGAAGCACATGGTGTCAACCTCGGGTTCATGTCTTTCTTTACCAAAGCGTGTACCTATGCTTTGGCAGAATGGCCTGCTGTAAACGCTTACATAGACGGCGAAGAAATCGTTTACCACGACTATGCCGATATTTCCATTGCCGTATCTGCACCCAAAGGTTTGGTAGTGCCTGTTATTCGCAATGCAGAGAGTCTGAGCATGGCAGAGATAGAGGCCAAAGTGATGGAGCTGGCAGGCAAAGCGCGCTATAATAAACTGAGCATGGAAGAAATGACGGGCGGCACATTTACCATCACAAACGGTGGCGTATTCGGTTCGCTCATGTCAACACCTATCATCAATATACCACAATCGGCCATACTGGGTATGCACAAAATACAGGAACGCCCGATGGTGGTAAACGGCAAGATAGAAGCTCGCCCCATGATGTACGTTGCTCTCAGCTACGACCATCGTATTATTGACGGTCGCGAATCTGTTAGCTTCTTAGTACGTGTAAAAGAACTACTCGAAAACCCAGAACTGCTTTTAATAGGTCAAAGCCCTGTAAAAGCATTATTGGGAGTATAAATAATCAGCACATTAAGATTATAGAAAAGCCGCTCATTGAGCGGCTTTATGCTTTAGCAAGCTTTCATTATCATTGTAATAAGTTTCAAACAATAGACTCTGCGGTACATATACCAACATATTACTACCATACTTGACAACTACAATGGAAGTATGCCACTGGCGCATTTCCTGAAACAGCATTACAAACAGCATCCCAAACTGGGCAGCAGAGATAGAAAAATACTAAGTGACATGGCGTATTGCTGGTATCGCTGTGAGCGTGCTTTGCCTATAGGCTTGTCTTTTGAAGAGCGAGTACGGGCTTGTCTTGCTTTGTGTAATAAAACAGATAAACACCTGCAAGCTTTTCTACCTACCCAACCACTGCATACAGATAGCCGGTTAGCTGATATTTTCCCGTACTCTATTGCTTTATCCGATGGCATATCAACACAAGTATGGTTGCAGTCCATGCTGTCGCAGCCCGATATGTTTATCCGGATCAGGAAAAATAAAGACGGCATCATCAGCATCCTCAACCAACACGATATACCGTACAAAGAAATAACCCCTACCTGCATTGCCCTTCCCAATAGCAGCAAAATAGATGGCTTTCTGCCTGCTGCAGATTATGTGGTGCAAGATGCATCATCACAACAAACAGGCGATTTTTTTGCACCAGAAAACGGACAATCGTGGTGGGACTGTTGCAGTGGTGCGGGCGGCAAATCCTTATTGCTTGCAGATAAGCAAAAGCAAATTCAGTTAACGGTATCTGATACACGCACCAGCATATTGCACAATCTTACAGAGCGTTTCAAACGATACAACCTGCGCGTACCAAATACCATACAAGCGGATATGGCAGACAGCAACGATGTAGCAACAAAGCTATCAAACAAACAATTCGATGCAATCATCTGCGATGTGCCTTGTACAGGTTCGGGCACATGGGCACGTACACCCGAAGAGTGCTACTTCTTTACCCAAGACAAGCTGAACAATATCAACAACCTGCAAAAAAAGATAGCCGTTAATGCTGCAAAGCATTTGGCAGATGGTGGTACGATGTACTACATCACCTG
Organism: Chitinophagaceae bacterium IBVUCB1; assembly: GCA_002127285.1. GTDB lineage: Bacteria > Bacteroidota > Bacteroidia > Chitinophagales > Chitinophagaceae > Polluticoccus. The sequence continues at coordinate 1,780,199 of NFUW01000002.1, read as the reverse complement.
CTCTGTATTCAGCAGAGAGAACGAAGAAGTGGTAAACTATATAACGCAGGAAAATCCAAAACTGTCTGTAAAAACTATGGAAATCATCAATGGCACATCTATATCTGCTGATAGTATGTTTATAGCCGTATTGCATAGCCGCTAAGCTATTGCATCAATACTTTTTGTGTAGCCTTTCGCTCATTAGTTGTTACTGTTAACTGGTAAATGCCTTTGGGTAATTCGGGCACTTGCAGGGTAATGGTTTGCTTACCAGTTTGCAGGTTTCTTTCCGTATTATATACATTCCTACCATTGGCATCTGTCAGCAAAAACTGTACTGCGCCGCTTTGCATTAATGCTAATGCTACCTGCACTTGCCTGTTGGCAGGGTTGGGGTAAACTTGCACCCAACTACTGTTATCTTTTACCCTTTCAGTGTCTTTAATATTCAGCAATGCGGCTGCCTGTGCAAAGTCGGGCACACCATAGCCAAGTTGACCTGTCGGATTGCTGTATGCATGTGCACTCTGTACAATGGCATTGCGTATGCGTGCAGGCGATGGATTGATAGTAGTCGCTTGTAGCAAGCAGGCTGCCCAACCCGCCAGTTGCGGTGTAGAATACGATGTACCTGTACCCAGCGTAGGTGAAGCAGAGCTAAGCATGATAGCAGAGGGGCTGCCCTGTGCACACACATCAGGCTTTATCCTGCCCGATGAATTGGGACCGAAACCACTTTGACTCCAAGGTGCTTTGCCATTGTTCACGCAGCCTACGGTTAATGCACTATCCGCATCGCCGGGAGCTAATATATATTTCCATGAACTGGCACCGTCGTTGCCTGCAGTTATTACAAACAATATACCTTTAGCAGTTGCCATGTTAGCACCTATAGTAGCAACGGTTTTACTACCGTTAATGTCTGCATACACCAGCGATGTGAAAGGCGGAGAAAAACTATTATACCCTACCGATGCAGATATAACGTCTGCACCTATGCTATCTGCTCTTTCGGTAGCTGCCACTATATTATCCAATTCAATAGGCAGTTCCGCAAAGCGGTACTCCGTTACATATACCGCATAAGATGCCTCTGGTGCGCTGCCTACATATGTCCCCGGCATATTGCCTGCCATGGTAGATAAACAACCCGTTCCATGATTGAAAGTGCTGTATACATCCGTGTTTGCATACACAAAATTGTATCTGTCAACCATCCTGCCGCTTTTCATTACACTATCAAAAGCCGGACCTGTATCAACACCTGCAAAACCTTCGTCCATTACGGCTATCAGTTTACCCTTGCCTTTATATCCGCGGTCGTGCAGATGATCGCCGTTTACAACCCTTGTTTGCTCATAAGCAGCGCCGTAATAGCTTTGGCTACCTGTTGCCTTTTGTAAGCCATTTTCATTATTGCCACTTGTTACTTTGTGTAATCCTGTAGGGAAATAGCCTACATAATCTACCCCTGTTACATAAGGCTTGCTGCGCACTGTTGGCATATTGGTACTATCTGTAACCAATATCACCACATAATTCTGCCACCTAGATGTCAGGTGTTGCTTGTATGCGATAGTTGTTGCTATATCATTCAGGTATATGGTCGATACCGGTTGGTCGGTACTATCAATAGCTATAACCAGTGCAGTACGCCTGTCTTGGGCGCGTTGAGATAAAAATGCGGATGGATTACTGAGAGGCAGAGAACCCTGCTTATCTTTCAACCGTATGCGGAATGCAAACTGAGGCGTTTGTGCATCTGCTATATAGCAACACATTACCAATATGGCACACCAAACACTTTTCAATCCGCACATAAAAACTTGTTAGCTTAGTTATGGTCAACAGCGCGCAGTATTACGCCATCACCTTTTAAGCAACGGGTATCAACTAGATTGGGATCAGTATTATTTTTAGACGACGCGTCATATGTCCAACGATAATACTCACGATATACCATACCAACACCTTTCGCAAATACCTCTTTGCTATAAGTACGTATTGCATTTTCTCGTGGTTGTGTTTCAGGATCGTTCACTTTATTGTCAATCTGCATTACCGTTACCGTATTTTCATAGTTTACCTGACCATTGCTGAACGGCATATCTACGTTTACATAACGATAATTCCAATCGTTGAAGTATGTAAGCCCTGGATCTGCAGTATTTACGTATGCATTACCTAACCATGTGCGCCCTTCAGATATTGGGTATATCATTTTTACAAAACGAAGTTGAGAATACGATAATTCCAACTCTTGACCGGTGTTGGTAGCATACATTACAGATTGTATCAGCCATGGATCTTCGGCTTTCTTTCGTATACTTACATCTACACGGTAAGATGCCCTGCCCTTTGTATCAGTAAAAGTATCTGCAACACGGTACATCATTTGGTAACGGCGAACGATTTTTACACAATTCGTATCATCCCAAATGGTGCTGTCCACGTTATATATTACGTATTTACCAATTTCCAGCGGAAAATAACTATCACTTTCCCTCACAACAGGTTTATCATCTGCTTTTTTACAAGAAGTATAGGCGATGGTAAACAAAACTGCCAGCAGTAATAATGGTAACGTCTTTTTATTCATATCAGTTTTCGGCTGCTTATTAGCGTAAATATAACTAAAGAAATGAAAAATTAATATTTTCCTGCTGGCTTTGTAAAGATTTATATTGCTAAAAATTAATAATTTATGTTATATCGGATTAAAATGCTATTAACTTGATTTTCTTAATGAACTGAAAGGTTAATAAAGTGGTTAATTTGCCATGTCAAACGTTATTGGTATGAAGAAAGCCTTATACTTATCAGCCTTATTATTGGCAACATCCTCAGCTTTTGCTCAAAACTTAGTACCAAACGGTAGTTTCGAGAGTTTTACAGCTTGCCCTACAACTTTTTCACAAATAGGCAATTGTGTTGGCTGGCGTCAATATCACGGTGGTAGTTCAGATTATTATAATTGTACTAATTCCACAGTTGGTGCTCCTGTTAATGCAGGAGGCTACCAAGTTGCTGCCGAGGGTGTAGCCTATGGTGGGGTTATTACCTATAGTCCATCTACTGCTTACAAAGAATATTTAGCACGAGCCATCACTCCCCTATCAATTGGAACAAGGTACGAGGTGTCTATGTCTGTTTCTTTAGCAAACGGCAGCGGATATACCACAACTGATTTGGGCGTATGGTTTTATGATAATGGCCCTACTACCAGCATAGTTGGCAACAATTCTTTAACAAGCATTACACCACAAATATTATATGCTACTCGTGTTACCGACACTACTAATAATTGGGTTAGGTTAACGGCAGCTTTTACTGCAGACTCTGCTTACGACAATATAGTAATTGGTGGGTTTGGTAGCAGTACTACAACCAACCCCTTATCTTCAGGACACGGCTCAGGCACAATGTCTACTTACGCTTATTATTACATTGATTCAGTTGTAGTAAAAATAGCATCTGGCATCAACAATTTGTATGCTGATAGTTTGATATGTGCAGGTGATACGTTTCAAGTTCCTTACACACTCAATAATGTTACTGCATTCACAGGCACCAATGTTTTCAGTGCACAGCTTAGTAACAGTAGCGGTTCATTTACTTCTGGCACTACCATCATTGGTACACGCACTGCTACCACCGCAGGCAGCATTACATGTGTAGTACCTACTACTATTACCCCGGGCAATAATTATCGCATCCGCATCCTCTCTACCAGTGCTGTAGATAGTTCGGGTGCCAATCAGCGCGATATAAGCATCGGCGTTACACGCCCTAATGTCAGCAATACCAGCAACACACCTGTTTGTACAGGGCAGCCTATCAATCTGTTTGCCACCAGCACCACTACAGGTGTATCGTATAGATGGACAGGGCCTGCCAGTTTTGTTTCTACATCTCAAAATCCTGTCATCGCATCTGCTACTACCGCCAATACTGGCGATTATATCGTTGCCGCGCGCCTATTCGGCTGTCTGGCGCGCGATACCACTACCGTCAGTGTTTCAAATGTTTCGGCTGCCAACGTTGTTGCTTCTGCCACTACACCCGTTTGCGAACGTGACAGCATTATACTGACAGCCAGTGTACCTACTGCTGCCAACAGCTATAGTTGGAGCGGGCCAGGTAGTTTCGCTTCTGCTGCTAAAGACACTTTCCGTGCCAACTCATTGCCTGCTATGAGCGGCGATTATATATTTTCTGCTTTCTATACAGGTTGCACCATCCGCGATACCGTTACCATATTGGTGAAGCCTTTGGCTGCTGCACGTACCATCAGCAGCAATTCACCCGTTTGTACTGGCAATACACTCACACTTAACGCAGGTAGTTCTTCTACAGGGGTCAACTATACTTGGAACGGCCCTAATAGTTTTGTTTCTACCTTATCGCCTGCCAATATCAATGGTGTTTCACCCACTGCGGCAGGTAATTATGTACTTACTTACGAGCTCAACGGCTGCATTACCAAAGACAGTGTTGCCGTCGTAATTAATAATAGCCCGTTGCCTGTTACTGCATCATCCAATGCTCCTGTTTGCGAGCTGCAATCACTCAACCTGTTTTGCTCTAACAGTAACAATGGCACTACCTATGCATGGACAGGACCGGGCAGTTTTACGGCTGCTACCCAAAATACCGTTAGGGTAAACAGCACCCCTGCCATGAGCGGAGACTATATCGTTACAGCTACCATCAGCAATGGCTGCACTGCCAAAGACACGGTAACGGTACAAGTCAAACCTTTGCCGGCCAACTTCAGCGCGGGTGCCAACGGGCCTTTGTGCCAGGGTGCTACGTTGCTACTCAGCGGCAATACAACCAGTTCGGGTGTATCATTCGGTTGGACAGGGCCATCGTCTTATAGCAGCAGCTCGCAAAACCCTGCTATTACAGGCATTTTGCCAACACAGGGCGGTAATTATATCTTAACGGCTACGCTCAACGGATGTACCGTCAGAGATACGGTATTTGTACAGGTAACACCTACACCAGCTACGCCTGTTGCTACGTCCAATAGCCCTGTATGCGCTACCAAAAACATCAGTTTATTTGCATCTGCTGTTGCAGGAGCATCCTATGCATGGACAGGGCCGGGCGGCTTTGGTGCTAATACACAAAACACTATTAGGTCTGCTGCTACTTCTGCCATGTCGGGTACGTATTCCGTTACAGCCAGCATCAACAACTGCCCGTCTCAGCCGGGTACGGTATTAGTAAATGTGGTACCTGCACCTGCTGTCAATATCTACCCCAGCCCCAACGACAGCATTTGCCAGGGTGCGAATGTCATGTTTGTTGCTACTCCCAATAATGCAGGTACAGGTATCAGTTACAGTTGGTATAGAAACAACAACCTCATAACAGGTGCTACAGGAGCCAACTACAATACTACTTCGGCGATAGATTTCGACCGGTTTTATTGTGTGATGGTTGCACCCAATGCCTGTAGCGAGCCGTTTACAGATACCAGCAACACCATCACTATGCGGGTGTTTCCCTGGCTTGCCCCATCTGTCAGCATAACTGCCAACCCCACTACCACCGTACCGAGCGGCACGATGATTAACTTTACGGCTACACCCACCAATGGTGGCAACAGCCCAACGTATCAGTGGACGAGAAACGGGGCTAATATAGTAGGTGCATTGAGCAATGTATGGGGTGCACCCAACCTGAGCAATAATGATGAGATATGTGTGAACATGACCAGCAGCTACCTATGCCCCAACCCTAAAACTGCTAAGAGCAACTGCATACGGGTAAGCATAGAAACAACAGGCATTAAAGGTACATGGGCTGGCAAAGCACCCAATGTCTATCCTAATCCTGTAAAAGACTTGCTGATAATAGAGGGCTTACAGGCAGGCACAATTATACAATTGAATGATGTTACTGGCAAAACATTGCTGCGCAAAACAGCCATCAACCAAACCGAAACACTTAACACACAAAACCTCATCCCCGGCAACTACATCTTATTGCTGGATGACAACAAAGGCAATAGGATGCAGGTGAAGATGGTGAAAGAATAAGTAGATAAAACTGCGACTAAAACGCCCCCGTTAATAGGGGGCGTTTCTATAATATCCAATTCTTTTAAAACTCCGCGTTCTTAGGTGTGCGTGGAAAAGGTATTACATCGCGGATGTTGGTCATGCCTGTTACAAACAACACAAGCCGTTCAAAACCAAGCCCGAAGCCCGCATGTGGCACTGTACCAAAGCGGCGGGTATCCAGATACCAATACAATTCCTCGTGTGATATGTGCATCTCCGTCATACGTTGTTCCAGTTTCTCCAATCGCTCTTCTCTCTGAGAGCCACCCACTATCTCGCCAATACCAGGTGCTAATATATCCATGGCGGCAACGGTTGTACCATCATCGTTTTGACGCATATAGAACGCCTTGATGTCTTTGGGGTAGTTTGTAACGATAACTGGCTTTTTAAAATGCTTCTCTACCAGATAGCGTTCGTGTTCGCTCTGCATATCTATACCCCACTTCACATCATACTGAAACTTCTTTTTCTTATAAGCCGGCGAATCCAGCAGCACATTGATAGCCTCAGTATAAGTAATCCGTTCAAACTGGTTGTTCAATACAAACTCCAGTTTTTCTATCAATGCCATTTCGCTGCGCTCGTTTTGCGGCTTCTGTTTTTCCTCGTCCAGCAGGCGTTGTTGCAAAAACTCAAGGTCTTCACGGTTATGCTCCAGTGCGTACCTGATAACGTATTTAATGAAATCCTCGGCGAGGTCCATATTATCGTTCAGGTCGTTGAAGGCTACTTCGGGTTCTATCATCCAAAACTCTGCCAGATGGCGAGCCGTGTTACTATTCTCTGCACGGAAGGTAGGGCCGAAAGTATAGACCTCACCAAATGCCATTGCGCCCAGTTCTGCTTCCAGCTGTCCGCTAACAGTCAGGTTGGTAGCACGGCCAAAGAAGTCTTCACGAAAATCAACCGTGCCATCTTCATTGCGTGGCGCATCGTCAAATGGCAACGTCGTTACCCTGAACATCTCACCTGCACCCTCTGCATCACTCGCCGTTACTATCGGGGTGTGCATATACACAAAGCCCTTGTCGTTAAAAAACTTATGAATAGCATAAGCCAGTGTATGGCGCACCCTGAACACCGCACCAAATGTATTGGTACGAAAACGCAGGTGTGCTTTCTCTCGCAGGTATTCGAGGCTTGGCTTATTTTTCAGTTGCAGCGGATATTCGTTGGGGTCACATTCGCCCAATAATTCTATCGCATCGGCCATCAGGTCATATTTTTGCCCTTTGCCTTGCGATAGCACAATCCTGCCTGTTACAGAGATAGACGCGCTTTCATTTATCTTACTCAGTATGGTTTCGTCAAATTTGCCGAGTTCTGCCACTACCTGCAGGCTCTTCATACAGCTGCCGTCGTTCAGGGCTATAAACTGATTGTTGCGAAACGAGCGCACCCAGCCCTTTACGTTCACCGTATAATCTACCTTATCGCTTTGTAAAATATCTTTAATCTTCGTTCGAGACATGTTCAATCTTTATTTATCAAAAAACAGGTATTTAATCGCAATGATTATCATAAATACCGCGAATATCTTTTTTACTACCCCCACCTCTAGCCCCAATGCTAGCTTGCTGCCAAAAAAACCACCCACTATAAAAGTGATGGCAAGTATCGCCGCTATCTTCCAGTCGGCATGGCCTGCTTTGTAGTAATTATAAGCACCTGCTGCTGCCACGGGCAATGATAGTAACAACAGCGATGTGCCCTGTGCTGTTTTTTGGTTGATGCCGAATATGAGTACCAATGCCGGTACAATGATAACACCGCCACCAATGCCTACCAGGCTGCTCATCATACCTGCCAGTATGCCTACCAGCATCAGCAATAAAATTGTAGTGAGGCTCATTTTTTTCATTTTCTTGATGTGAAAGCTCTAATATACAACTACTTAGCGGGCTACCATAAAATTGCACATCTTATACAATACACGCGCACCTACTATACTGTCTATACCATCCTGGCTATGCTCCCCGCACGATACCTCGTTCAGGTCGAAGCCGATGATTTCTTTGCCACTTTGGTGCAGCAGCTTGAAGAGGTAGAATATATGATCCATCTCAAAACCACCCGGCACGGGCGTACCCGTATTGGGACATAGTTTGGGGTCCAGCCCGTCTATATCAAAACTGATATACACTTTATCGGGCAGCTCGCTGATGATGTTCTGGCATATCTGCTTCCATGTTATGCCCTCAAACTGTTGTTCTTTTATGTCCTTATCAAAATAGGTAGCAATCCTGTCGGGGTTTTGGCGGATGATAAGCAACTCTTCATCGCAATAATCGCGGATGCCTACCTGTACCAGCTTCTTCATTTGCGGCACTTCTTTCAGTACGTTGTACATGATAGAAGCGTGAGAATAGGTAAAACCTTCGTACGCCTCGCGCAGGTCGGCATGTGCATCTATTTGCAGTATGCCAAACTCTTCATGCACTTTTCCCAACGACTTGATGAAGCCAAACGGTGTGCTATGGTCGCCACCAATCAGACCTACTTTTTTACCTTCTTTCAATAGCTCTGCCGTCATCTCCGCTACCCAATCTATCATCAGGCGGCTGCCTGCGTTTACCTCGTCCAGTTTTTCAGATAACTGCTCGTTATCTGCCACCACACCGCCATCTACTAAGTGAGATATGATAAGCTCTGCGCACTGGCGCAGAAAATCACTTTTCTTTTTAATGACTTTATCTACAGGCAGCATGTAAAAACCTTTCTTCCAGCCATCCATCACATCGGGGTCGTACAGATCCACTTGCATTGATGAGTCGAAGATATGCTCCGGCCCGCGCGACGTGCCGTTGCGGTAAGAAACGGTTACTTCCCATGGTACTGGCAGCAATACCAGTTCGGCATCTTCTTCTTTAAAGGGCAACCCGAAGATGTTGTTCGATTTCAGTCCTACGGAGTTGGGGTCAAACTGCGAGAGGTCAGTCATTGTCTTTGTTTTATTTTGAGGCGCAAAATTAGGGTTTATATCATATCAAACCATATATTTTCGTTTCATATTATGCAACAGCCTATAGATGGCTATTCCCTAAACAAAAAACGATTTTTAGCCGCTTTAGGCTTAACTTTGCATAGCCTGCAAAACAGACAATGGGTAAAGACAGGATTTTATGAAAAGGACGCACATCATTCTGCTTATTTTGGTAGCCGCCGCCGTTACTATCATCGTTAGCATGTTTGGCGATTTCAGCACCTACGAAACATTTGCATCAGCCGCCAAAGAGCCCGGCAAGCAATACCATGTTATCGGTTATCTGGATAATACAAAGCCTTTTGAATACGACCCTGTAAAAGACCCTAACCATTGCACGTTTTATGTAAAAGACAAAGCGGGCAATGTAAATAAAGTGGTTTTTAACGGTGCTAAACCGACAGACATCGAGAAATCGGAACAAATAGTAATGACGGGCAGTATGCAGGGCGATGCGTTTCGTTGTCATAAAATACAAATGAAATGCCCGTCCAAATACCAAAACGACCAAGTTGCCATCGGAAACGCAAGCTAAATTTCAATAATTCCTAATCAACCATTCAACAAGTCAACTAATCAGCTTTGGAGCAAACACAATTCATAGGAGAACATCTCTTGCCGGGGAAACTCGGCCATTTTTTTGCTATTCTGTCTTTCGTTATGGCATTGTTCAGTGCCTTCACCTATTGGCGTGCAGCCTCTACCGAAGATAAGAACGCCAACAGCAGCCGCGCATGGCAGTTGCTCGGGCGCAATGGCTTTATACTGCACGTAGCAGGTACGGCAGGTGTATTCATTACACTGTTCTACATCATCCAAAATCACTTGTTCGAGTACCACTACGCATGGCGACACTCCGATTTGTCACTTTCGCCCAAATATCTTTTATCCTGTTTTTGGGAAGGACAAGAAGGTAGTTTCCTCTTATGGTCTATATGGCATTGTGTATTGGGGCTGATAGTGATGTTTACAGCCAAAGGATTGGAAAGCCGTGTGATGACGGTCATATCCATCGTGCAGGTAGCATTGGCAAGTATGTTATTGGGCTTTTATATCGGCCCCGATATTAAGATTGGTAGCGACCCTTTTATACTACTGCGTATGCAGATGCAGGATGCCCCCATCTTCTCTCAACCCAATTATCTTGATTTTGTAAAAGATGGAAATGGGTTAAACGTATTGCTGCAAAATTATTGGATGGTGATACATCCGCCTATCCTGTTTCTCGGCTTCGCATCCACACTTATACCTTTTGCATTCACCATTGCCGCCCTATGGAAAGGTGAATACAAACAATGGATAAAACCCGCACAGGTATGGTCTTTGTTTGCTGGGGGAATATTGGGTACAGGCATTATGATGGGTGGTGCATGGGCTTACGAGTCACTTACGTTTGGTGGCTACTGGGCTTGGGACCCTGTAGAGAACGCATCACTGGTTCCTTGGTTATTATTAGTTGCTGCACTGCACACGCTGATAGTATATAAAGCAACAGGGCGTTCGTTTATCATCACCATCATCCTCATGTCGCTTATGTACCTGTTTATATGGTACTCTACCTTCCTTACCCGCACCGGCGTATTGGGCGATACCTCTGTACACGCGTTTACAGACGAGGGCAAAGCGCTCTATTGGCACTTGCTGGCGGTGTTGGGTATGCTCAAATTAATGGCATTGCTACTCATCATTGCCCGTTGGAAGAGTTTCCCGCGTGTTAAAACAGAAGAAGCTGTCAACAGCCGTGAGTTTTGGATGTTCATCGGTTCGTTCATCTTGCTACTCAGTGCTCTACAAATTAGCTTTTACACCTCACTACCTGTATGGTCGCCATTGGCAAAAGCCATCACGGGCAAAGATATTGCACCGCCTGCCGATGTGGTAAAGCATTACAACGATATACAAGTATGGGTAGCCATCATCATTACCTTACTCACGGCTTCCATACTCTACCTGCGCTTTAAAACCAGCGATAACAAAACCGTACTGAAGCGCCTCGGCATTACAGCAGGCATCGCAGTTGTTTTATCAGCCATCATGGCTTTCACACAGCGCATCGGCGATGCACGTTATATTGTACTCTTATTCGGCTCTAACTACACCATCGTAGGCATGATATACTATGCCATCAAGGTGCAGAAAGCACAAATCAAAAAACTGGGTGCCGCATCTACCCATCTGGGCTTTGGCATCTTTGTAATGGGCGTGTTGTTTTCGTCTTACAACAAAGAAGTAATGTCTATCAATACGATGGGCATTATGATGGACTTCGGTAAAAAGAACCCATCTGAAAACGCGCGTGAGAGTATGGAGAACGTACTGCTCTACAAAAACATTCCGGTAGTAATGGGTGAATACACGGCTACGTTCAAAGGAGATTCCACTTCGCCCGACGACCCGCGTGTGTTTTATAAAGTAGCCTACGAACGCCGCGACACGACTACCAATGAAGTAAAAGAATCCTTTACCCTCTACCCCGATGCATTCATCAACCCCAAAGGCGGTGAAGAAAACAGCATGAGCCCTAACCCCGACTCGAAACACTACCTGACGCGCGATATATTCACCTACGTTACCAAAGCATACGACCCCAAACAAAAAATAGCTGATACCGCGCAATACAAAACGCATAAAGTACACGAAGGCGATACGGTCTTTACCAACGATGGCTACCTGATATACGCAGGGCTCAATACCAACCTGCCAGCCAATGCCTACGACAAACAACCGAGCGACATAGCTGTGCAAGCCGTTTTGATAGCCTATGATGTAAAAGGCCCTGTAGATACACTCTACCCCCTATACTACATCCGCGACCAATATGCTTATCAGGTTGACGACACCTTACAGTCAAATAATCTCTACGCGCGCATAGGCAATATATTGCCCGATGAAAAAGCCGTAGAACTGAAAATAAAACAAGCCGCCAAAGACGACGACTATATTGTGCTGAAAGCATTGATATTCCCGTATATCAATCTGGTATGGCTGGGCGTCATCACTATGGCCCTCGGCTTCTTCCTCGCAATGCTCAACAGAATAACGAAGAAAGAGAAAGCAGTAGCCTGATACACATTTGTTTGTATAAACGCTGCATAAGTATAAAATAATAAGGGTTGCTTAATAGCAACCCTTATTACGTTGTAAGATATTCAGCTTTATTGCCTGATAAAAGAAAGCGTTTGCGATACGTTTTCTCCATCTGTTGCTATACTTATATAATACAAACCAGCTGGCAACTCCGCTACATCAGTTGATGTAATACCTTGGTTTAATGTCAGCTCCTTTACTTTTTGGCCGAAGCTGTTGAGTATAGCCGCATTAGCTTTGGCATGTGTTTTCAACTGAATGTTCAAAACATTCGTAGCAGGATTAGGGAATAGTACTGCAATACTTTCCCGAACAACCGTTTGAATGCCCGTTGTGCTTTCAGTCAATGTCACCTGCGTAGTATTATATACATCATTTCCGGTACCGCCGGTTCCGTCAACTGCATTTACCGCTGCCGATAATGTTACTGGCCCATTACCAGCTGCTGGTGCTGTCCAGTCGAAAGTTATTAATAACCCAAAAGCAGATGCAATAGGTGCACTTTGCTCCACGACTGTAATACCGCTTGCCGTTGCACTCTTTGAACCGGTCGGAATATTTGATATAGTACCAACCGATGATGTTCCTTTTGTAGCAGAAAACTGATACCCGAATTGAGTTTTACTACTATTTGTACCTGTTATAGTAATAGCGTATTTCTTACCAGGTGTGTATTTATTATTTGTAATGGTCGTAACACCGTCTTTAATAACGATAGCTACAGCCGTTGCTGTATTTTTTGCACCGTGGCAACTACCTGTACTGCCACAACCCGATACCGCAACATGCCCCGCACTGGCAGAAGGACCTGCAGAATAGCTCGACAACGACAGGTAACCTAAACCTATCGTAGCTGTAAATAGTAACATCTTAATCTTCATAAATCATAGCTTTTTGTGAGCTATGAAGGTCGTTTACTATAGCTGTGATACTGTTATAAAATAGAGGGTATTACTTATAAATATCCGAGACGGCAGCTTGCAGTTCTGTAGGAGTCATGCCAGTATTGGCTTTAATAAACCCGCTAAAGTTCGATTGGCTGTCAAAGTTTAACTGAAAAGCAATTTCTTTAAGGCTCATTTCATTTAATAATAGTAATCTGCGAATCTCCAGCAACAATTCTTCATGTATCATCTCCAAAGCTGTTTTACCAAGTGCATTCTTGCAAACGTAATTCAGCTTATCAGGTGTGCAATGTAATTGTGCTGCATATTCAGCAACTTTCTTTTTGCTTTGTATATGTGTCGTAAGCAGCGATAAAAACTCACCTAATAAATTATGGTCTTTCATATCAGCTACTCCGCTGTTTAACTCGACCAGTGATAATAATATGATTTGAAGGTAACTGTATGCTTTATATTTTGACAGTGAAGACAAATCGTTTTTTGTAGATACCAGATCTTTTATCCGCTCTGCGAGCTCGTATAGATGTCTGAAAGAATCTGTATCTCTATTAATAAGGGCAGATGGGTTATAGAGATTATAATGTTTAATGGGGCGTATGTATTCAAAAATATTTTTCCTGAACTGAATCAATAACCCATTTGCAGTATTGCGCTGCATTAAGTGTACTTGACCGGGATAGATTACATATATCTGTTCGCCAGCAATAGGGTAAGATGTAAAATCTATCAGTTGCGAGCCTTCGCCTTCATTCACAAATATCAATTCAAAATAATCGTGCCTGTGCATCTTTCTGAAATCATACGGATTATTGTAATCCAATGATTCTATCACCAGCATCGTATTAGGTTGTGGAAATTCTACATAGTTTTTATCCATATTTCGTGCAACTGAAATGATATGTAATCTATTGAATAGTGCTATCATAACAAAAACTGTCTGGCTGGGTATACACCTATCCCTAACTTCTTTGATGAAAAGCACATACAATGCCTGTGCAACAAATACTATCGCAGTAGTTAATTATGTGTGGTTTCTTTAACTTAGTATTTTATGAGCAATAGCATCAAAACATGGAGCGAAGACGACCGCCCAAGAGAAAAAGTACTGCTGAAAGGCGTAGCTGCGCTCTCTGATGCGGAACTACTTGCCATCCTCATATCCAGCGGTACAAGAGAAAAGTCGGCACTGGACCTGGCAAGAGATATTCTGGTATTGGCAGATAACAACTTGCACGAACTGGGCAGGCTGGGCGTTATGCAACTGCAACAAACCAAAGGAATAGGCGAGGCACGTGCTATCACCATAGCTGCCGCATTAGAACTGGGCCGCCGCAGGCAAATGGGCGAGGCATTGCAACGTACATCTATAACACAGAGCAGAGATGCCGCAGAGATAGCCATACCCCTGATGCGCGATTTGGCACATGAGGTGTTTTGTGTCTTCTACCTCAACCAAAGTAATAAAATACTACGCTACGAAATCATCAGCAGTGGCGGGCTTACGGGCACAGTGGCAGATATACGCATCATGCTGAAAAACGCTCTGCTGCAAAATGCTAATAAACTCATCATCGCGCATAATCATCCATCAGGCAACCTCAACGCAAGCCATGCCGACAAAGAACTGACGGGCAAACTGAAAGAAGCTGCAGGTTATATGGACATTCAACTACTGGACCATCTGATAATAGCCGGAACGAATTACACCAGCATGGCAGATGAAGGCATGATTTAGTGGCGGTTAATTGCTATATTGCAACATTGCTGAAGCAATAAAACATTAACAAACTTACTATACATAGGCAGAACATAATGCTAAAGATAGGTGTAATAGGTGCAGGCCATCTGGGCAAGATACATATACAGCAATGGAAAGAAGTGCCAACGGTACAGTTGATAGGCTTCTTTGACCCAAGTGATGAGCAAGCAGAAAAAGCCATAGCCGAATACAACGTTATCCGCTACACCGATGCAGATGCCCTGATACAAGATGTAGACGCGCTGGATATTGTTGCGCCAACTACCAACCACTACGAGATTGCTAAAAAATGCCTGTTGGCAGGCAAGCACTTCTTTATAGAAAAGCCTCTTGCCAATACACTGGAAGAAGGGCGTGAACTGGTAAAACTGGTAAAAGAAGCAGGCATTAAATGCCAGGTAGGGCATGTAGAGCGTTACAACCCCGCATACCTTGCACTGAGCGAAGAAGTATTACAACCCATGTTTATAGAGGCTCACAGGCTGGCACAATTCAACCCGCGAGGTACGGATGTGTCTGTGATACTCGACCTGATGATACATGACATAGATATTGTGATGCACTTGGTGAAAAGCCCTGTGCGCCGTATATCTGCCAGTGGCGTATCCGTCATCAGCGAAACGGCCGATATTGCCAATGCGCGTATAGAGTTTGACAACGGCTGCGTAGCCAACCTGACAGCCAGCCGCATATCGCTCAAAAAAATGCGCAAGCTGCGCCTCTTTCAGCGCGATGCCTACATCAGTGTAGATTTTCTGGATAAGAAGACGGAAGTCGTACGCCTGAAGGACGATACGGGCAGTCGTAATATGTTCGATTTTCCCTTGGATATGCCCAATGGCGATAAGAAAATCATATCAGTACAAATGCCTGAGGTTACTCCGTCAAACGCTATACGGGCAGAGTTGGCAGAGTTTGCAGATGCTATCATAAACGACAAACCTGTTAGGGTAAGCGTATATGATGGTTATCAGGCCATGGACGTAGCGCACCAGATACTGAAAAAAATGAGCCTTCATAACGAATTGCATAACGTTTAGCACAATTATTGCTTATAGAATAGACAGGTACATTGATTGCATAATATAATGAGAGCAGTAATAACAGCAGCAATAACTGCAGCCTTTTTTTTACAAGGCTGCAATATCATCAACCCCACAGAGCAGGTGCCTACTTATATAAAAATAGACTCCTTGCGTGTAGTATCAAACGACTTGAATAAAACAGGCAGTACAAGCAGCAAAATAAGCAGTGTTTGGGTATATGCAGACAATGCACTGCTGGGTGCATATGATTTACCTGCAAACATACCTGTTCCGATAAACAGCAGTTCGTTTATTACCCTTTCTCCGGGCATCTCTTTCAGCGGGCTTAAATCATTTCAGGTACTATACCCTTTTTACAGCAACGATACTTTCAACCTGAAAGCAATGCCGGGCAAAACATATTACCATACCGGAAAAGTCAGCTATAACGAAGCAGCTCAGTTTCAATGGAAAGAAGATTTTGAAACCGGCAACACCTTCCTCAAATTATACGACTACAAAACGGAAGATACCTCTTTAGTGCGTACTACAGACCCAAGCAAAGTATTTGAAGGTGGTAGTTCCGGATATATATACCTTACTACTACGCACCCCAATTCTGAAAACATAAATAATAAAGACATCCCGGTAAAAACAGGCGAAGCATACATTGAAGTGAATTATAAATGTAACACCCCTTTTGAAGTTGGGCTGCAAACATCTAAATCCGGGCAACCTTACAGCGAATACATCGGTGGGGTGAAAGCAAACGAAAGCTGGAGTAAAATGTATATTGGTGTCCAGACATTTATCGGCACTTACAGTGCATCATCCGTCAGGCTATTGGTGAAAGCTAAGCTACCCGAAGGGGCATCAAACGCTTATGTGCTTATAGACAATATTAAACTTATTACATACTAACACTATGCTGAGCCCGGCAAAGAAACGAGCCGTACGCAGCCTGATGGTGTCTGATTACATTACTGCTGCAATATCCTGGATAGTCTTCTGGGCTTATCGTCATTCTCTGCTCGATAATATTGGCTTTTCAGATGCACTTGGCACATTGCAGAGCAGAGACTATTTGTTTGGCATACTACTGATACCGGGCTTTTGGTTGTTCTTATACTTATTATCCGGCACTTACTTCGACCTGTACCGCAAATCGAGGCTCAATGAAATAAACCGCACTCTCATATCATGCATCTTAGGCAGCATATTCATTTCATTATTCGTTTTTGCCAACGATGCGGTTGATTACGCTTACTTCATCCGCATGACGGGTAGGTATTTGCTGATACATACTGCCATTACATTGTTTGCACGTATGATGATACTGAACAGGGTAAAAGCAAATATCATCAATGGCAAAGTAGGTTTCAATACATTGATAATAGGTGGTAATCAGAAAGCCATAGATGTATATAAGCAGATGAGCGAAAGCCCTAAGGCATTAGGCAATATCTTCAAAGGCTTTATCTACTCCAATCTCGAGGCGGCAAATGGTATGAGCAAATACCTGCCGCAGTTGGGCAATCTGGCAGAACTGGAAAGCATCATAGACAGTCATGCTATTGAAGAGGTAGTGGTAGCGGTAGATTCTTCTGAACATCATTTGCTCGAAAACATTTTGACACGCCTCAGCTATCGCCCCGTTGTGGTAAAAGTATTACCCGATTTGTACGACATCATTTCAGGCTCGGTAAAAACAAGCAATGTGTACGATGCCGTACTGATACACATACACCCCGATCTGATGCCCGATTGGCAACGTGTTTGCAAACGCACATTAGATATCATCGCTTCGCTGCTGGCACTTATTTTGTTATCACCTGTTTATATTTTCGCAGCCATCCGGGTAATGTTGTCGTCAAATGGCCCCGTCATATACAAGCAGGAACGAATAGGCCTGTTTGGCAAGCCATTCTATATCTATAAGTTTCGCTCTATGTATGTAGATGCGGAAGCACAAGGTCCCGCACTCAGCAGCAAGGAAGATGCTCGCATTACTCCATGGGGCAAATTCATGCGCAAATGGCGGATAGACGAGCTGCCGCAATTTGTAAACATTTTGAAGGGCGATATGTCGCTGGTAGGGCCACGCCCCGAACGTAAGCATTTTATAGACATTATAAGCCAAACACATCCGCACTACAAATACCTGCACAAAGTAAAGCCGGGGCTTACATCCTGGGGCATGGTACAATTTGGCTATGCTGAAAATGTAACGGAAATGATGGAGCGTATGAAGTACGATTTGCTCTATATCGAAAACTGCTCACTGGCTCTCGACATCAAAATAATGCTCTACACATTAATGGTGATTTTCCAGGGACGTGGGAAATAATCTGCCATTGTTCACATTCAGGTATTCAATTGCCTCGCCTACTATAAAGAAGCTGCCCGTAATCAAAACTGCATCATTAACAGCCACTGCATTGCGTGCGGCACTTACCGCATCGGCAACACTGGTGTACATATCTCCTTGTAATCCGGCAGCCTCTGCACGTTTCTTCAATTCTGATGCCGGCAACGCACGCACTATATTGGCATTGCAAAAATAATAGGTATTGTCTTTGGGCAGCGATGCAAGTACGGCATCTATGTCTTTGTCTTTTACAAACCCTATAACGATGTGCTTGTTCTCTGCATCTACCTGCTTCCATTGATTGGTTACTTCTGTAATGCCGGCTATGTTGTGCCCTACGTCTGCTATTATGAGTGGCTTGTCTTGCAACACATCCCATCTGCCAAATAAGCCCGTCAGTTTTTTCACCTTACTCATGGCGCGTTGCACGGCTGCAAAAGGTATATCCATTCCCTGATTAGCTTTCAGTACATCAACTGCCGATAGTACGGTTTTGATATTGTGGTATTGGTAACTGCCCGGCAGGTCGCTCGTCAGGTCGTGCATCTCGCGCATGGCACGGTTCACAGCTTTGTAATATTGCAACGACGGTGTGCTGCTTGTGCGTACTAAGTCCCACATGGCATCGGCATAGTACACGGTGCTTTGCGCATGTACACTCTTTTCAAAAAACACACGCTCCGTTTCGGGGTGTTGCTGCCCTATTATTACAGGCACTTTGGGCTTGATGATGCCTGCTTTCTCACTTGCTATGGCTGCAAGTGTATTGCCCAGCAGGTCGGTATGGTCGTAGCTGATATTGGTGATGACAGATAGTATGGGGGTGATGACATTAGTACTATCTAATCTGCCGCCAAGCCCTGTTTCTATAACGGCATAATCTACTTGCTCTTCAGCAAAGAAGGCAAATGCCATACCAACAGTTGTCTCGAAAAATGAGGGTTCAATTTCTTCAATATTCGTTGTGTATTTGTCAACGAAATTAGTAACCCATTCTTTACTTACCGGCTTACCATTTACCCGAATACGCTCTCTGAAATCAACTAAGTGTGGCGATGTATATAAACCTACTTTATAACCACACTCCTGCAAAACGGCTGCCAGCATATGGCTGGTGCTGCCCTTGCCATTAGTGCCTGCTATGTGTATGGATTTGAATTGCTCATAAGGGTTGCCGAGCAGTTCGCATATCTTAATCGTATTGTCAAGATTGGGTTTGAGCGCAGCAGCACCCTGTCTGGAAAACATAGGGAGTTTTTCGTACAGGTAGCTCAGTATTTGCTCGTATCGGTTATCTGTATCCATGCAGTCAATCAGGAACGTGTTTTGAATACAAAAGTAACATCGCCAAACTGTTCTTCGGGTGCGCTGTCACTTTTGTTGAATCTTATCTTATCGGCCTTTCGCAATGCTATCGCCCTTATCTCTGCATTAGTGGCAGATTTTACCTGCTTACTCACAATCGCTCCGTCTTTATTCACTGTAATGCGTATCACTACTTTGCCCCCTTCTTTAAAGTCTGCATCCGGTGGCGGGTATGCTACGATGCTGCGCCCTGTCAGGTTGTAGCTTATACCACCCCTGCCCGGCGTACCTGTATAGTTGCTTGCGCCGGGTGTGCCGCCGGGTACCCCCCTGTCGCCGTTGCCTGTTGTATTACCCTCGCCCGTTCCGGGTTTGTTGATGGCTGCACTATTACCGCCCTTGCCTGTACCACCATTATACACATATCTTGGTTGTTGGGGCTTAGGTTGTGTTGGTTGTACCGTGGCTGTTGTCGGTTTCGTTTGCGGTTTGGGTTTCGTTTCAGCTACATTATTCCGTACGGGCTTTTTAGCCTCTGTTGGTTTGGTATTGATGACGGGTGCATCTGGCTCCTCGGTCTTTAATACTTCTTTCTCTGTATTGGTTTCCTGAGCAGCAGCAGCAATGGTTTGTGCAGCTTCTCTGTTATCGGGTGCAGGGTCTTCCGTTACCATAGGCTGGTCGGTGCCACTGCCATCCGCATCCGTACCCAGATTCACTTCCATGCCCAGTTCTTGTATAGGCTCCTCTGTGCTTGTGTTGTATTTGATAAAGAAGAACAACAAGAGCAACAGCACATGTACACCAACCGTCCATGCAGTCGCTTTTATATTAATGCCTTGTTGTGTAGCGTTCATCGTTATCTAAAATAATCAAACTATTGTAAGCATACTGTTAATGTGCAAAATCAGTATCAAAATTCAGCATACGTTCTTTGGGCGGGTTGAAGTAACCAAACTTCAGCTTCGGAAACTCTTCCTGTATCAGTTCCATCATTTGTTTTACTCCCATAAACTCGCCTGTATCTGCCACGCCTATTTTGCCCAAATACCAATCGGGGTCTATGTTAAAGTTGCGCCATTGTATCATCGTAATATCTGTGTACTTGATAAACTCGCGCATCGCTTCGTATTCGGCTACGCTATCCGTCATGCCGGGGAATACAAAATAATTGATAGATGCCCAGCCGCCATATTTGCGCACTATGCGCGCGCTCTCACGTATATCGTCAAACGTATAGTTATTGGGCAGGTAGTATTTGGTATATATATCCGGACGAACGGAATTAAGGCTTACACGAATACTATCCAGCCCCGCCTGCATCAGTTTCTCCACTGCATCTGGTTTGCTGCCGTTCGTGTTAATGTTGATGCTGCCTCTTTTAGTATGCTTGCGTATTTCTATTATAGCCTCGCGGATGGTTTCCCACATTAGCAGCGGTTCGCCCTCGCAGCCCTGCCCGAAGCTTACGATGGGGTAAGGTGCGGTTTCCAGATGCGGCACGGTATATTCTACAATCTCTGCCGCGGTAGGTTTAAACGTAAGCCTGTCTTGCGATGAAAAAATCTCTTCCGTTTCAGGCTGAAAAGATATGCAACCAATACAGTTGGCATTGCACGCGGGCGATGCAGGTATTGGGCATTCCCACCTGCCCATAAAATAGTTTCTGGCAGCAGGGCAATGATAAGTAAGCGCGCAGTTGTTGGCAAGGTGCTGCACCAAACGATTGTGCGGATAGGCAGCCAGCATATCTTCTACACCCTTATGTATCAGCGTATCGTCATAGCCCTTACATTCCTGCCTGATGTCTCGCTCTATGCGCGTTGCCGTTACATAAAACTTATCATCGTGCCAGCCTACTGCCGTGTAGCAAAACAAGGGCAGCGTAGGCGCGTCGGGCAGCGCCTCGAACGCAGCCATGTAAAAGCCGGTATGTGCAGGCGGTATGAAGGCAGCTACAGCCCATCCTTTTTCGCATAGGCGCATCTCACCTGTCTTTACATCTATACCTATGCCTCTGCGCATGGGCAGGTGGTATAGCGAACCGCCATCGGGCAGTTCTATCCACTCGTCTTCCTGCACGGGCAACGCATCCCAGCCACTGCGGCCAATGGCATACAGTGTCTTGTCTTCAAATATCTTGCCTTCGTTGTCTGCGTATAATAAGTACGGTGTCATAAACCCCTTCCGCCCCTTGAAGGGGGACTTTTTTTATAATTATATTTATAACCGAAAGCCTTGCCGACTATAGGTTACCAATCATTTTTATCACGTTGCTCTCTTGCCTTATCTACCTGCCTGATGCAAAACACTTCAAATACTTCGGGCTCAAAATCGGTAGTGCCAATGTTCCACTGATACAGCCTGTTGTCTGTACAGTTAACGGTAAGCGTACCGAAGCGCAGCAGCACATGCTCTACCTCGGGCCATTCTATAAAACGCTTCCTTGTGCTGACGGGTGGCCTGATGCCCTCTTTATTTACTACAATAGTAAGTGGTGTGCCGATTTTGCGCTCCCAATTAATGGCAAAGACAATAGCACCAGCCAATACCAGAAATACAATACCCGGCACTGTAATACCATAAGCCAGCGCGAAGCCTGCAAATACCAGCATCAACAGTAGTTCTACACAACGTAGTATCAGGTTGTTCAACGGTTTTTGCAACCATTTGTTTTTTACCAGTATTATCACCAGCATCACGATGGAAATAAGCATCATGCCCATGCCTGCTGCAAGGCCGTAGTACAATACCGTGCGATGAGAGAGTGCTTTATCCTCGGGCATATGGCTTACGGCATAATAACTGACCAGCAATACTGCCGCCGTAATGAACATGGTAAACACCACAAACAAATGCAGTGCAGTTACCTGATGCGGCTTCACTCTTTCTTCTGTCAGTGGCAGTTCAAAAATCATACTGTTGATGCCTGTTAGTTTCAATGTTATGCCTTCGTTATTGTGCAGCCTCTGTAGCGGCAGTATCATCAGTTATCACCGCATCTCCACCCGATAGCTTTATCTCAAAGTCTTTCAGTGTCTTACCTGCATCGCCTTGCAACACCAGTTTTCCCTCTTGTGCCATGCAGCGCAATCGCCAGCCAAGGTAAGCATCACCTGTTGGCACATTATATTTATTAATGGCTTGGTTTACCACTTTATGCGCCTTCTGAAACTGGTGAGAGCAGAAGCTGAGCAGTATATTATCGTAATGGCTTTCGCTGCGCGGGGCTGTTTTCTTGCCACCTTCGTGTGTACGGATGCCTGCGTTGTCGTTTACCATCTTTTGCCACTCGTCGCCGTCCACTTCAAACTCTGCAGGCGTTACCTGCCTTGCCAGCCTGCGCGCCTTTACCAGTTCTCGTGGCAGTATTTCACTTATGTTTTTAGGGAAGTACACTTTACCATCTTCATTGAGGAAAGGCAGCCCTGCTATGCTCAAGAGGTGGAACCTGCCCAAGTGCTTGCTCATATAAGGCAGCATCCAATGGTATGCACAAACATCGGCAGGCCAGGGGGCCATCCATAGCCAAGCCTGTGCATCCGGGTTGCTATACATCTGTTTCGATACTTCCAACAATTGCTCCATATCGGTTACCTCAGCTTTGTCGCTACCGGTAACGAGTTGCCAGAAAGCAGCGCGCATATCGCTGAAGCTTTGGCCTTCCTCTTTTTGCAGCGGGCCAACATGCAGTATATCTTTCAGTACTATTATTTCGCCTTGTATGGATGGTTCGCTGAATATGGCCTCTTGTAAGGGTTGTGCAGCCATATCGCCCACTACAAAATGATAAATCATGGCGTAAAGTTAGCAGATAAGCCCTAAATCCCCTAAAAGGGGCTTTTAATCTGAAATAATAGGCGGTTATACGCTGACATCTGGCATATTAGCATTATTGTATTTTGTTGCTTTTTGTTGCTTTTTTCTGATAAACCTGCGAATTGCAACAAAACGCAACAAAAACTATCTCATAGGCATAAATTGAAAAAGAGGGCTCAAAGAGCTGTTTTATTATAGCAAATATACGTAAAAATAAATATTAAAAAGACATAAAAAAATATCATATAAGCCCCTTTCGTCTAATGAAAAGGGGCATTCGTTGAATGAAAAGGTACTTTCGTCAAATAGTGTGTTGAACTTATCAAGACAGAATATACTATTGCAGTATTAACTATTAAAATAAACGCCTATGGTATAAAAAAAAGTCTTGTAATGAAACCAAATTTTATTAAAACCTAAAACTATTTTATGAAATTGAAATCCCTTTTTAAAAAAACTCTACGCTTCGGCTTTTTATTTATCATTAACCTATTGGTTGTACAAAAAGCATTTAGCCAATGTCAAGTAAATAATTTGACTATTAATACAGGCAGAATAGGCGTGCCGCATACTGCAATACCAAATGGTAATACTGACCCTAACTGGATAATATTGTCAAGGTCAGGAGTATTTGGGCCAACTATACCAGCAGGCACACCAATAAATGCAGTTGTGGTGCCTCCGGCAGTAGGTGTATGGAATACACAAACAAATGCCGGATGGATATGCGACCAACTAAATAATGCAAGTGTTACTGCAGCTCCAAACATAGATACCAATGCAAATATGGTTATAGCAAGAAGATTTCGTACCTGCGAAACTGCTAATTTAACGTTTACACTATCGATACTGGTTGATAATTTTATCTCGGCAATTCGTTTAGATGGCACAACGATAGCTGGCTTTTCGTCACCTATTCCAGGAGGTCAAAATTGGTTAACACCGTGGACAATAACATTCACCAGAACTTCTGTAGCGCCAGGTAACCATACATTAGAATTTGTTGTTGAAGCTTGGCCAGACGCCGCATTAGCACATAATCCCGCAGGCTTATCTGTTGCAGGCACAATTACTACAACAAACCCTATCATTGTAAACAATATGGATCCAAACTGTGCTAACTTTACTTGTTGTGACGAGCAATGTTATTGGAAATTAGACGGTAATAATATCTTTAACAACCGCAATATATTTGGTACATTGAGCAACCATGATGTACGCATACAAACAGCAGGCGCAAATCGTGGTATATTGACAAATACAGGCAGGTTTGGTTGGAATACATCTTCGCCAACTGCTTTATTTGATGTTAATTGCAATACTACTCCTGCTACAGCAGGTGCATCTGATATTCGTTTCAGAAACCTGCAGACCACAACAAGCAGTTTCCCATCATTAGTTATAGACCCCACAACTGGATATGTTTACAATAGTAACACACCAGTAGGTGGTAATGATTGGACACTTAATGGAAATACCATAAGCAGTACAAACTACCTTGGCACTATAAACAATGAAGATATTCGCTTCAGAACATACTTCAGCCAGCCTAACAGTGTGAGGATGATAATAAAAGGCAGCCCTTCAAATAATAACAATATAGCAGACCCAATGGCTGGTTTTGTTGGCATCAATACATTGTCTCCTACTGCACGTTTGCATATAAATTGTAATGATGGTAATGCAAACCCGGGAAATCCAAACACTGCCGGCCTATCAGACGTACGATTCCAAAATCTGGAAGTAAGCAATAATGATATTGACATATTGGGTATAGATAATCAAGGTTATGTATTTAATACAGGTAAGAAGTTTCCCTTAAACACTACTTGGAATGTCGGGGGCAATGCTTTCAGTTCAAATAAAATATTCGGCACATTAAGCCCTCATGACGTAGAAATACAAACAAGTGGTATCCAACGAGGCGTTTTCGATCAGTTTGGCAACTTTGGTTGGAATCTGCAACCAGGCAATATGCCAAGTACATACTTACATATCGATGCAAATGGTGCAAATGTACCTCCATTAAAATCAGGCATCCGTTTCGAGAACCTGCAAACAAATGAAGGAGATATTATGGTTATTGATCATCAAGGTTATGTGTTTAATAGCGGACAAAATATCTCTCAACTAAAAGATTTTACAAAAAATCTTTGCCCAACTGCTGATATGGTTACGAAGACAGATGCATCTGGCAATCTGGTATGCAGCCAGATATTTGACGACCCAAGTGGTTCTGGAGTAGGTATTGGTTCAACAGGTCCATTTACTTATACACCGGGGTTGTTCTATAATGGTACAGCAAGCCCTGGTGGCACCGTTGCGCTGGATGTAGCTGGCATAACACAAAGCCTTGAATATATTGCTACTTCTGATAGGAACTATAAATCAAATATTACTGCAATTAAAAACCCTTTTGCAATAATCAACAATCTGAATGGTAAAACATACACTTGGAATCAGAAAGCAAAAACTGAATTAAAAGCAGATAATGGTAAGCATTATGGTTTCATTGCTCAAGAGGTAGGTGAAATTATGCCAGAAGCGGTAATTGTAAACGAAAAAGGAAGATATGGTGTTAATTACAACGCATTCATTCCTGTATTGACTGAAGGACAAAAAGAATTGTATAAAATGCTTGCAGACGAAAAAGCTAAAAATGCAATCCTTCAAAATGAGCTCAATGAGCTTAAAGACAAAGTAAATACGTTACTTCAGTCTAAAGTAGAAACTAAAGTTGATATAATAACTCCCACACACCAAAATGAGTTGTACCAAAACAACCCAAATCCATTTGGTACAGAAACAAGCATTAGTTATAGCATCACTAATATGCATCAAAATGCTTTCATTGCTATTTATGACCTGAACGGCAAAGAACTTTACAAGTATGCCATTGAGGGAAAAGGTAAAGGAAGTATAACAGTAAGTGGTGAACAACTTGTTCCTGGTATCTATCTGTATTCATTGATAATAGATGGTAAAGAAACAGACACTAAGCGCATGGTGGTCTCTAAATAGGTAATACCATTATTGCTTTTTCACAAATGCCCTGTAATACAGGGCATTTGTATTTTTAGTAATGTTTTTCGTCCGTTCGATTTACAATTCAATGACAATCACTTTGTCAACTTAGCGTGGTTACTACATAGCTTTACAAACAGGCCTGTATGTTCGTCAATTACATTCCCAATAGCTACTACTTTGTTTGCTGCTTTCTTTTTTACAGAGCTGATGCAACATTGGTTCAGGCACAGGTCTGCTACTTATCTGCTATGGTGGGCTATCGGCGTTTTCTTTTACGGGGCGGGCACTATTACCGAAAGCATACACGCACTGGCGGGTTATTCGCCTGCCAACTTTAAAGTATGGTATATATTTGGTGCCCTGCTGGGTGGTGCACCATTGGCGCAAGGCACAGTATATCTGCTGCTGAAAAAACAGACGGCGCATATACTCACCATTATCCTTGTATGCGTTATACTGGTGGCTGGTGTACTGGTTATATTATCTCCGCTAAAACCTATTGAAACAACAGGTGGCAAGCTGGGCGGCAAACTGCTGGAGTGGTCGTATATACGCGCCATCACGCCATTCATCAATATATATGCTTTCGTTTTTTTAGTAGGCGGTGCCTGCTATTCGGCCTACTTGTATTACCGCACGGTAATAGATAAGAGCAAGTTTTGGGGCATTGTATTGATAGCCGCAGGTGGCTTACTGCCGGGCATTGGCGGTTCGTTTTCCAAATTCGGACATATAGAGGTGTTGTACGTTACAGAGTTTATTGGCATCTGCATGATACATGCGGGTTATCAGAAAATGAAAGAGAGCAGCGCACCATCGGTGCATAGCAACCAAAGGTGAACCGGGATTCATTGCCTGCCTGCCACACGCAGGGATTAAAGGATTTTCGCTGTTTGTGTTATTTTATTTACACTCGCCGCCGGGCTCGCATACAGTAGCATTACCACCTACTATGGTTAGTTTGGGATTATCTTTTTCGTACTCTTTCCATGCCTGCGATAATGCCTGCAAAAAAGTTTCGGGTTGCTGCGCGCCGCTAACGGCGTATTTATTATTCAGCACAAAGAAGGGCACACCACGTACACCTATCTGCGCTGCACGTTGTATATCTGCCGCCACAGCATCTGCATACATATTGCTATTCAACACCTGCCTTGCTTCCGCTTCGTCTATACCTATGGCTTTTGCCATCGCTGCCAACACATCATGATTGGCTATGTCTTTGCCCTCTGTAAAATATCCGCGAAACAGTTGTTCTTCCATCGCATCGCCTTTACCGTATTTTTTGGCAAGATGGCCTATTCGGTGCGCGTCATACGAATTGGCAATAACCGCTTTATCAAAATTGTATTGCAGCCCTACCTGCTTTGCCATTGCTACTACATTGTCGTGCATCTGCCTGCTCTGCGCATCGCTTATGCCCTTGCGCTCTGCCAGATAGCTATATACATCCCTGCCGGGCTGTGGTGTTACATCGGGGTCTAACTGAAAACTATGCCATTCTATTTCTATATCATCGCGGTTGGCAAATTGCGCCAGTGCGTCTTCAAACTTGCGTTTGCCAATGTAGCAAAACGGGCACATAACATCGCTCCAGATATCTACTTTCATCTTCTTGGTATTAGCCTGTTGCTGCTTCGCAAGTACTTGTGCTGATGCTTGCTGCGCATGGGCAGGAGCAACGAACACAATTGACATGAACAACAACAGGTGTGTGATACATTTCATTTACACTACAAAAATACGGCAAAACGGATGTGTGGCAATTTTGTATGCCATCAATATTCCCTATCCGTAAATAGCGGCAATGTAAAAACCTACGCTTAACTTAGCATCTTCAAAAAAACATATCCGCATGGATATTGACTGTACATACATACCATATAGCAATACGGGCAATTTCAGTGATTTGGTGCTGGACTATCTCGATGCCCACCCCGCTATCAGGCACTTGTACAGTTATACCCCAAATGCTGCGGGCATTGCACAAGCCATTACAGACAGGAATAAGTACCCCGTCAATCGGCAACTGCTGGCAGATGTGTTGCACAAACAATATGCACACCTTACCAAGCACGACAAACTAAGCGATAATATTGCCAAACTGGCAAACGATAACACCTATACCGTATGCACGGCACACCAGCCCAACCTGCTGACAGGCTATCTGTATTTTATCTATAAAATAATACACGCCATCAAGCTGGCAGATGAACTGAACACGCAGCATCCCGACAAGCATTTTGTACCCGTGTACTACATGGGCAGCGAGGATAATGATCTGGATGAACTGGGCGCATTTCGCTACAACAATCATAAATACACATGGGATGCAGCAGGGCAAACGGGTGCCGTAGGCCGTATGCAAACCAAAAGCCTGAAACCATTGCTGGATGAAGTCTTTAAAGTACTAGGCCCGCCCGGCGAACACCTTGACGTACTGAAAGAAATACTGACTGTTGCCTACCTGCAACACAATACCATAGCCGATGCTACGCAGTATCTGGTAAACGAACTGTTTGGCAAATACGGGCTGGTAGTGCTGAACCCCGACGATGCGGAACTGAAAAAACAAATCGTCCCCCTGCTGCAAGACGACCTGCTGAACCATACAGCCTATGCATTAGTAAACGAGCATGTAGAAATACTGGAAGAGCAATATAAAGTGCAGGCATACCCACGCATGATAAACCTGTTTTATCTGCACAATGATGTACGCGAACGCATTGAAAAACGTGGTGGTAAATGGAAAGTGCTGAATACGGATATAGAATGGACGGAAGAAGCACTTATAACAGAACTGCAAACCCACCCCCAACGCTTTAGCCCCAACGTCATACTGCGCGGCTTGTATCAGGAAAGCATACTACCCGATGTGGCTTTTATTGGTGGCGGTGCAGAGGTAGCTTATTGGCTGGAACTGAAAGCGGCATTTGATAATTACAAAGTGTTTTATCCGCCCGTGTTGCTGCGCCAGTCGGTGCTATGGATGAACGGGCAGCAAAATAAACTAAGGCAGCAGCTTGGTTTTGAGGTGGCAGATGTATTCAAATCGGAAGCGGCACTGATACGCGGTTATATGAGCAGGCATAGCACGGGCAACTGGCAGGTAGATGAAGAAACTACTGCTATACAAGGCATACTGCACCAACTGAAAGAAAAAGCCACCAAGCTGGACCCTACCCTGCAAGCCAGTGCCGATGCGGCTTTTGCCAAAATGACCCACCAACTGCAAATACTGGAAAAGAAAATGTTGCGCGCCGAAAAGCGAACCATGCAAGACCAACTGCAACGCATCAGCCGATTAAAAAACAGCATTGCCCCCAACAATGTATTGCAGGAACGCTACGAAAATTTCATAGGCTACTACGCCGCTATGGGCGCTGCCTATTTCGATACACTGTATAAACGTACAGAGCCATTGCGCAATGCCTTTCTTGTATTGACAGAACGATAAACAGGAGCGGCACGTTTTTTGCCCTGCCTTTAATACATTTGCACTGTAAATAATTAAATCCACTTATTCAGAAACAACGTATGAAACGTATCAAACTATTAGCAGCTATTTTGTGCCTGTCTATGCAAGGCTTTGCGCAGCCGGGGGCAGGTGTTGTTGACAAAGTATTACCCATCAAGGTAGACCTTGGTATAAAAGCAGGTGCCAACTTTGCCAACCTCAATGGCAAGGAATGGGAAAGCGGCTACAAGCCGGGCATTGTGGGCGGCATATTCGGCGGCATCAGCCGCAAAAAAGTAGGTGCTACTGCCGAGGTGTTGGTGAGCAGTGTACGCTACACGGGTAGCGGTGTTAACTTTTATAATGCCAACAAACTGATTTTTAACAACATGGCAGATAGTGCCAAGAAAGGCGATTTTGCTGTAACGTATGTACACATCCCCGTATTGTTCAACTACAAAATAGGTGGCCCGTTGTGGCTGCAGGCAGGCCCTATGTATAGCGGCGTGATAGGCATTAACGATAAAGACAACCTGTTGAAAAGCACTACCGGCTTGCTGAAAAGCGGTGATGTATCGGGCGTATTGGGTTTGCAACTCAACTTCAGCAAACTGCGCGCCAATGCACGTTATATCATCGGGCTGACGGATATGAGCGCATCATCTATCGGCAATAGCTGGCGTACCCGCACCGTGCAGCTAACACTGGGGTATAGCTTTTTGTAAACAGATTTTTTGATAGCTATTTTTTTTGAAAGGGTGGTTTTGATACCGCCCTTTTTTCTTTTACCCGAGTCAGAAACCTCGCTATACTAAGGATTGAAACTTAATCAAACGAATAAAGTGGATAAATTACCCTAATATTTTTTTCCATCAATTTATCCATCAGGGCTCTACATTCTTTCTTATTAAGGTAGATAAGCAGTTTTACTTTTGAAGTGGCAGTCGTTATTAGTAACCTTTTGGTTGCATTAGTATAATTTTCGGTGATATGTTCCAATTCAACACATGTAATCTCTGATAGGTTTAAAAAGATTTTTCGCCTGTATGGCATTAACACTTTCGTAAATACAAGTTCGTTATCTGTAATGTGAATAATCTTTTTGAAAAATATTGATTCTATAAACGTAATGAACAACAAAAACAATAGTACATAGATATTGAATTCCGTCAAATACAAACAAAGCATGGAGACCAATAGTAACCAAATAACACTTTCAAGTATTGATTTCATGCCAAAACGCATAAACAAATATACAAAGCCCCGCTGTTCCAAATGTTCCGCAGGGCATTTGGAACAATAAATATACACCCGTTCTCTGAACGGTATTATCAGCACTACAGTCTAATTACAAGAGATTCAGCAATAGAATTTCAAATTCCGTTCAGAGAACGGCTTTTTATTTTGTGTTCAAGATGCCTTGCAGAACATCTTGAACAGCATGTGTATCAATCTTTAATAAAAACATCTATTGCAATATCATCTGGGTCTGTATAATATAGAAGCTCTTTATTGCGATACATTAATTCACAACCGTAACACCCTCCATTTGAATTTATTAATTCAGACCTCTCTTTCCAATTATATACTGATACGGTATTATACAATGTATATTCTCCGTTGTTTATAAAAGTGTCGTTATCTTGAATCAGTTTTTGTGTGAACTTACCATTATGTAATTCTAAAGAATAACTACTACCTAAATCTTTGTGATAATACACCCCTTCAACATCATCATCTTCGAATTTACATGAATAGTGGCTAATTACTAATAGCAGGGACAACAGATAATATGCGTAGTGATTACTACTTACATACATTCCGTCTTTTCGAAAAAGTTTAATGTTCATTTCCTCGCTCCCAAAAACAACAATAGGATGACAAGTCATAGATTTGTCATCCTTTGCCGAAACATCTTAAAAAGGTATTTACTTAGATAGCGATATGCTCAACTTATTGGGGCAGCCATATTTCTTGCTGTTACCATTGCACGATGCCAACATCACCACAGCAGCTACGGCTATTACAGGCACTACACGACGCAGGATAGATACTAATTGCATAATCAATCTTCTTAATTAAATAGTATTAGTTAAAAGGGTAATTTACATTTGTACTGTTACGAAGATAATTAATTTTTTAATGAAAAACATACATTTTATTGCCATAGGCGGGGCGGTGATGCACCAACTGGCACTGGCGCTGTTGCGGCAGGGGCATACCGTTACCGGCAGCGATGATGAGATAAACGACCCCGCCAAGGGCAATCTGGCTGCAGCAGGCATATTACCCGCCGCATACGGCTGGCACCCTGAAAAGATTACTAAAGAGCTGGATGCCATCGTATTGGGCATGCACGCCAAGGCCGATAACCCCGAATTACTGGCAGCGCAGGCACTCGGCATACCCATCTACTCCTTTCCCGAATATGTATATGAGGTGAGCAAAAACAAAAAACGGGTAGTGGTAGCGGGCAGCCATGGCAAAACCACCATCACCAGTATGGTGATGCACATACTGCGCAAGCAGGGTATAGACTTCGACTATCTGGTTGGCGCAAAAGTGGCAGGTTTCGAGCAATCAGTCCGCCTGAGCGATGCCCCTGTTATTGTATTAGAAGGTGATGAATACCCTGCATCGGTAATAGAGAAAAGACCAAAAATATTCTTCTACCATCCGCACATCAGTGTGCTCAGCGGCATAGCATGGGATCATATCAATGTGTTTCCTACTTACGATATATATCGAAACCAGTTTGAGCAATACCTTGAGGGGATAGAAAACGGCGCGCCTGTATATTATAATAATGAAGACACTGAAGTGCAGCATGTAATAGGTAAGAGTGCAAGCCATCTGCAAGCAGTGCCTTATAATATGCCCGCTTTTCATTACGAAGATGGTATTGCTGTGTTGGATACCGAATTTGGTGCAGTGCCTGTATCGGTATTCGGGCGGCACAACCTGCTGAATATGCAGGCAGCTATTGCGGTGTGTGTAGAGTTGGGCGTTAGCAAAGCAGATTGCTACCAAGCCATTACCGATTTCAGCGGGGCTGCACGCAGGCTGGAAAAACTATTTCAGAACGATACACTCGTTGCCTACCGCGATTTTGCCCATGCGCCATCCAAACTGAAAGCTACGCTGGATGCGGTGCGCGAGGGCTACCCAACGCACAAGCTGATAGCCTGTTTTGAATTGCACACATATAGCAGCCTCAACGCGCAATTCCTTAGCGAGTATGCGCATAGTATTGACTCGGCAGATGATGCGGTGGTGTACTTCAGCCATCATGCGCTGCAACTGAAAGGGCTGCCAACGCTTGATACCGCTACGGTGAAACAATATTTTGAACGTGCAGACCTTGCCGTGATAGATAATAAAGAAGCATTGCAACAGCATATTTCGTCCTTACTCGCCAATAGCACGCAACCTACCTGCCTGTTGCTGATGAGCTCGGGTACATTTGACGGAATTGATTGGAATAGCGTATGTTCGCAGCAAAATTGACACCCATAGCATGGCGCAGCTTAGCTTAAAAAGACCGATAGTATTCTTTGACCTTGAAACAACGGGTACTGACCACGGCAAAGACAGGATAATAGAACTGGCACTGATAAAACTAAACCCGGACGGCACAAAGGCTAAGTATGTAAAGCGGGTAAATCCGGGGATGCCAATTCCGCCAGACTCTACAGCCATACACGGCATTACGGATGAGGATGTGAAAGATGCGCCTGCCTTCAAACACATAGCACACGATGTATATAACTGGATGAAGGGCTGTGACTTAGGTGGTTACAACTCCAACAAGTTCGATATACCGATGCTGGCAGAGGAGTTTTTGCGGGTAGGTATTCAGGTAGATTTTACCGAGCGCAATATGATAGACGCTCAGCAGATATTCTTTAAGATGGAAGCACGTACACTGGCTGCCGCCTACCAGTTTTATTGCAATAAAGAACTGCAAAACGCCCATAGTGCAGAGGCTGATGTGGAAGCCACCATAGAAGTACTGGAAGCACAGCTTGACAGGTATGCGCAACTGGGTACGGATGTAAAACAACTGCACGACTTCAGCACTGGCGAACCGATGGTGGACTATGCCCGCCGTATGGTGATGAAAGACGGCGAACCTATCTTTAACTTTGGGAAATATAAAGGGCAAAAAGTGGAAGACGTGTTCAAGCGCGAACCGCAGTATTACGACTGGATGATGCAGGCAGATTTTCCGCTGCATACCAAACAAAAAATATCGGAGATACTGAATAACA
Source organism: Chitinophagaceae bacterium IBVUCB1 (assembly GCA_002127285.1). Lineage (GTDB taxonomy): Bacteria > Bacteroidota > Bacteroidia > Chitinophagales > Chitinophagaceae > Polluticoccus. The sequence continues at coordinate 1,746,134 of NFUW01000002.1, read as the reverse complement.
TGAAGCTGCGAAAGCCCAAAGCATGAAACTTTAAGCATTTATTTAACGTATAGGTAGCTATTATTTGTTATTTTAGCCCTTTTAATTTTTGCCCTGTTTTGGACAAACTTGTCATTATACCAACCTACAACGAAAAGGAGAATATTGAACGTATCATCCTGAAGGTACTTTCCTTGCCCGGCAGTTTTCATATACTGATAGTAGATGATGGCTCGCCCGATGGTACGGGGGCTATCGTCAAATCGTTGCAGCAAAATTATACAGAGCAGGTTCACTTGCTGGAGCGTAGCGGTAAGCTGGGGCTTGGCACAGCCTATATTGCAGGTTTTAAATGGGCATTAGAAAAAGGCTATCAATACATCTTTGAAATGGATGCCGACTTCTCTCACAACCCCGACGACCTTATACGCCTGCATCATGCCTGTGCCAATGGTGCAGATGTGGCAGTAGGCTCGCGTTATGTGCCTGGGGGCAAAGTAGTGAACTGGCCGTGGGACAGGATATTTATATCAAAAGGCGGTGCGCTCTATACAAGACTCATCACTTTTATGCCTGTTAAAGACCCTACGGCTGGCTTTATATGCTATCGTGCCAAAGTGTTGCAAACCATCCCGCTTGATAAAGTGCAGTTTGTAGGCTATGCCTTTCAGATAGAAATGAAATACCGCGCGTGGAAGCTGGGCTTTAAGATAGAAGAAGTACCCATCACGTTTATAGACCGTACAGAGGGGCAATCGAAAATGAGCAAAGGTATTGTGCAGGAAGCCATGTATGGTGTATGGAAAATGCGGCAGGGAGATTAATTGTTATCGCTCTGTTTCTTTATGGTGTTTCCATTCATATATCAACACTTCGTTTTCTTTCATCCATCTTACTGCATACGGGCCTTCGGCAAATAATAAATCAAGCATACTGAGATTGGGTAAAAAGCCATGCCTGTCTGCAAACACCTGATGGTAAGGCATAATGCTGCTAAGGTGCGTTCGTTCTACGCCTGGTTTTATAGTATGTCTCATATCCGTACTTTCGGGATAATCTTTTTTATAAGTATCTGTATAGCTTATGCTACATACAGCTTGCAATTGTTTACATAGCCACATTACAGATGCCAGGTTGAAATCAATCAGTCGTTCGTGCTGTGTGGTGTATAGTGGCTGTAGTATAGGTTCATAATGTTCAAAATAAGGTGTACGCTTATATACAGATACCAATGTACGCCAATGCTGTACTTGCCAGCGTTGTTTGTTGTCAATCAGTACATCTTGCATAGGGCTTCTTTGCTGCCGGCCTTGTACCAGTGGTATGCTGAGTTGAATCCCTCCGTTGGAGCCCGCAATGAAATATTTATTGCGGTAAGTCATTTTTTCAAAATGTTCGCCGCCATCAAGCAATAGTTTATCTGCTTGTAGCACTTGCAACCACCAGTATATATTGGGGAATGGTATGTAAGAACTGATAACGCTACTGCCCATAAAATATCTATTTGTCATGCTACGGCTATTTCAATTATTATCACCTGTCATCAAATACATTTATTATAGTTTTGCAAAAAAAGCGAAAAATGTGCAGATGGTTGTATAGTGCCCTGTTACTGTGCCTGATGAATATAGATAGCCTTGCAATAGATGCAGTAGTATCTTACAGGGTATTTTATATTTACCAAAACAATGCATATGCGCCATATGTAGAGGTGTATTGGCAGATAGATGCTAATACGCTGAATTATAAAACGATAGACAGCAATACATACCAAGCGAGCGTAAAAACATATATTACCATTACAGATAGTGCTGGCAATTTGATAAAAAAAGATGCATACATACTGCAAACGCCTCCTGTAGTGTCTATGCCGCGCGCCACATCGCAGCGTATAATAGAGATTCAGCGATATATGCTGCAAAGCGGCAAGCATAGTGTGGCAATACAAATGGAAGACGCGCAGAATAAAACGAATACATTTTCTTATACCTATTCCGTACAAACAGCTTTACAAACAGACAAATTATTTTACACCCTGCCACAGCTACTGGATACTGTTTATAAAAGTAATGTGCAGGATATGTTTGCGAAAAACGGCAATATACAAATACCTCTTTGTGCCGATTTTTTAGATGAAGACAGGAAATACCTGACATACTACGCCGAGCTCGCAGCACACCCCTCAGCAGGGTACAAGCATACAAAGCTGAAACAACAAGTCTATATATCAAAAAAACCGTTAGAGGGAGTAGTTTATAAACTACAAAAAACAGATAGTATTGATGCAGATGAAATAACACCTGTGTATGGAAAGCTGCCTATTGAAAGCCTGCCTACAGGCAACTACTACCTTAATATTGTACTTACTGATAACGATAAAATAGTTGCCAACAGCAGCCTGTTCTTCCAAAGAATAAACAGCAAGCCTAAAGTTGATACATCAAACCTCATTGCGTCAGACAGTCTTACATCACAAATGCAGGTGTTCGACCTCAGTTCTACTTTCGTATCAAAGTATTCGATGGCGCAACTCAAGGCCATTCTTAAAATGATAAAACCCATCTGCAACGAAGTAGAAGTGATAACTGTTGATAATTTTCTGGCACGTCCCGACGATACATACATCCGGTATTTTATCTACAACTTCTGGAAACGCCGCAGCGCACTGAAACCTAAAGAAGAATGGGAGAAATACACACAACTTATAAAAGAAGTAAATAAAATGTTTGGTGTATCGGGCATACCGGGCTACGAAACCGAAAGGGGTATTATTTATATCAAATACGGCAAGCCCGATGAGATGGTTGGCGTATCGAACGAGCAGGGAACGGAACCATATGAAATATGGACATACAATACCTTGCCGCATCAAAATACAGGGGGGATGTTATTGTTCTACAGGCCAGGGTTTATGACGGGCGATTTTCGTGTGTTGCATTCCAACATCAGGGGCGAAATGCGCAACCCGCAATGGAGGCAAATATTGTATAAAACAGGCAGGCCAAATAACGGAGCAAATGCACGTGCAGAGCAATACTTTCCGGGCAACAAATAATATACCTTTGCATCATGCTATTGCATTTTGATAAATATCAGGGTACGGGCAACGACTTCATTTTAATAGACAATAGAGAAGGCAAAATACAGCTATCTGCCACGCAAATAGGATGGCTATGCCATAGGCGGTTTGGTATAGGGGCAGATGGTTTGATGTTGTTAGAAAACGAATCTGGCTACGACTTCAAGATGGTGTATTACAATGCAGATGGCAATGAAAGCACTATGTGCGGCAACGGTGGCAGGTGCATTACTGCCTTTGCGCATCGTTTAGGTATTATGCAAAACAATGCCCGGTTTATAGCTATTGATGGTGAGCATTATGCCACTATTCTGGCAGATGGTACAGTAAGCCTGCAAATGCAGGATGTGAAAGAAATGTTTGAAGGCGATGGGTATGTGCAACTGAATACCGGCTCACCACATTATGTTTTGTTTTCAAAAGACGTACAGCAAACAGATGTTTATACCGAGGGTAAACGCATACGCAATCTGGACCGTTATCAGCCCAAAGGCATTAACGTAAACTTTACAGAACACAATGACAATGGCATTTTTGTTCGTACTTATGAGCGTGGTGTTGAAGACGAAACCCTTAGTTGCGGTACGGGTGTTACCGCCGCTGCAATAGCGGTCAATTTATCTGCGCCTGACGGTGAATATACTGTAAACATAGATACGCCCGGAGGAAAGCTGTGCGTCAGTTATGCTAAAAATGGCCATACTGCTACCAACGTAGTGCTAACCGGTAATGCTGTTTTTGTATATACCGGCACTGTAGAAGTAGAAAATTAACAGGCATTATTAAAAAAGTACAGGCAATAAAAAAGAACCGCTAATCATAGCGGTTCTTTTTATGTTCATTGTTACAATTCTATCAATAATCTCCCAACGTAACTGGTAGTTGTGCCAGCGCGTTTTCTAATTGCGCGTCGTTGGGGGCTATGCCATGCCATTCATGCGTACCTTCCATAAAGTCAACACCCTTGCCCATAGCCGTATGCATCAGTATCATTACAGGCTTGCCTTTACCGGTTGCGGCTTTTGCGGCTTCCAGCGTGTTTATCACTTGCTGCATATCGTTACCTTCTTTCAGTTCTATCACATGCCAGCCAAATGCCTCAAACTTAGCTTGCAGCGAACCGAGTGCCATTACCTTATCAGTAGGGCCATCTATCTGTTGCCCGTTATAGTCTATCGTGGCAATCAGGTTATCTACTTTGTGGTGTGCTGCAAACATAATGGCTTCCCAGTTTTGCCCTTCCTGCATTTCGCCATCGCCGTGCAGCGAATACACGATGCGGTTATCGCCATTCAATTTTTTCGCCATCGCCGCGCCTGCCGCTACACTCATACCCTGTCCTAAAGAACCACTGGCAATGCGCACCCCCGGCAGGTGTTCATGCGTAGTAGGATGGCCTTGCAGGCGGCTGTTCAGCTTTCTGAAAGTAGCCATCTCGCTGATGGGGAAGTACCCTGCACGAGATAATACGCTGTAAAACACTGGAGATATATGCCCGTTGGAAAGGAAGAAAACATCCTCGTCCCTGCCATCCATCTTAAAATCAGGATTGTGCTGCATGATGTGGAAGTACAGGGCTACCATATACTCCGTGCATCCCAAAGAACCACCGGGGTGTCCGCTCTGCACTGCATGTACCATGCGTACTATATCTCTGCGCACCTGCGTGGCTATATCTTTCAGTTTGTTCAGCTCCATCTGTAGAAGAAATTGTGCCGCAAAAGTAGGTTTTAGAATGCAGTTTTTAAACAAAAAAATACAGCCCAATCTTGGCTTGTGTATATTGCGTGGAATGGAAGCGGGCAAAGCACATCAAACCTTTTTTACCAAACAGCTTATCAACTGGCATCATACTGCTAACGACAGGCAGTTGCCGTGGAAAGCAGAGAAAAACCCGTACAAAATATGGCTGTCCGAAATCATACTGCAACAAACCCGCGCGCAGCAGGGCTTACCCTATTACCTCAACTTCATCAAAGCATACCCTACTATCGGCAAAATGGCTGCTGCCAACGACGAGGATGTGTATCGTATATGGCAGGGCTTAGGTTATTACAACCGTTGCCGCAATATGCTGGCTACTGCACGGTATATTACCGATGAACTGAAAGGTAAATTCCCTCAAACCTACGAGGGCATACTGGCTCTGAAAGGCATCGGCCCATATACGGCAGCTGCAATAGCTTCCTTTGCCTACGGGCTGCTACACGCGGTGGTAGATGGCAATGTATATCGTGTATTGGCACGTTATTTTGGTATTGATAGTCCAACAGACGGTGCGGCGGGCAAAAAGCTGTTTCATGATTTGGCACAAGAGCTACTGTACCAACCCGACAGTGCAGCCCACAATCAGGCCATCATGGACCTCGGGGCTACCGTATGTACACCTCAAAAACCACAGTGCGATGCCTGCCCCTTGCAAAAACAATGCGTGGCATACAGGCAGGATATGGTAATGCTGCTACCCGTCAGGGCAAAAAAACTGAAAATAAAAGAACGCCACTTCAACTACCTGCTGCTAAAACACAAAGACAAGGTTTGGGTACAAAAACGCAGCGGCAAGGATATATGGCACAACCTGCACGAGTTTTACCTGATAGAAACCGACAAAGCTGTAGCGGCATCCGATTTGACTACAACACCCCAATACAAAGCCCTGAAGATTAAACAAAAGCTTACGCATATTATTAGCCTGAAACAGCAATTAACCCACCAAACCATCCTATCGCAGTTTTATGAAATAAGTATTACCAACCCCCATACCGAGGCTTTGACAGGTGGTAAATGGGTGGCCATCAAAGACTTGAAAAAAATTGCTTTCCCGAAAACCATTGTTTCTTTTTTAGAAAAAAATTTTTATTTTTAATACTTAGAAAGGTTATAATTTTTTCTAATTGATAAACAACAGTAATCTATGAGAGGCGTTAACAGAGTCATGCTGATTGGTAATCTTGGACGCGACCCGGACTTGCAGTATTTAGAAGGAAATATAGCCGTAGCCAAATTTCCGCTGGCTACCACCGAAACCTTTAAAGACAAAAGCGGCAATCTTGTATCACAAACCGAATGGCACACCGTAGTGCTATGGCGTGGCTTGGCAGAACTTGCCCAGAAATACCTGCACAAGGGCAGCTTAGTGTTTATAGAAGGCCGCCTGCGCACCCGCACATGGGAAGACAAAGACAAAAACAGGCGTTTCAGTACTGAAATAGTGGGCGATAACCTTGTAATGCTTGATAAGCGCAAAGAAAACGGAGAATTCCCTCATCCACCCAGCGAAGCAAGTGATATAGCCGCACCCGATATTAGCTACGACCCTAATATCGGCGATACAAAAGACAATCTCCCGTTTTAAGAACAATAAATATTTATAATATTAAAGGAAAGAAGTTTTTTATTTCTTTCCTTTTTTTAATTTTGAACAGTCACCAAACAACGACAAATTGGAAAGTTCATCCGAAGGAGATACGACATTACTGCCTATACTGCTGCAAGCAGCTACACATGCCTTTTCTGCCACACAGTTTACCATACTGATAATTATTATACTAATTCTCTTATTACTCACGGCCATCACCGCTGGTGCCGAGACCGCTTATTTTTCACTTACAGCCAAAGACATCAACTATCTGAAGCTGAAGGAAGATAACAACGCCAGAAAAATCCTGTATTTATTAGAACAGCCCAAACGCCTGCTGGCAACCATATTGGTAGCCAACAACTTCATCAACATCGCCATTGTAATAGCTACCAATTTATTAGTCAATCAGATGTTGCCGCCTACCATCAGCCCGATGGTTTCTTTCTTCATACAGGTAATAGCGGTTACGTTTTTATTGGTTTTGTTTGGCGAGGTGCTGCCCAAAGTATATGCCACGCAAAACAACCTGAAAATGGCCATATTTTCAGCGCCTGTATTAACCATTATGAGCCGCTTTTTCCGTGTGGTAACCGATATGCTGGTTTCATCTACCAACTATATAGAAAACAAGCTGGGCAAAAAAACAGGCAATAATATCAGCAACGAGGATTTTGAACATGCCATAGAACTGACGGTAGGCCATACCGCCACCAGAGAAGAAGTAAATATTTTCAAAGGCATCCTGAAATTCGGCAACATCACCGCGAGGCAGATAATGCGTACACGCATGGATGTAAGCGGTATATCGTTCGATTTAAGTTTTCCTGAAGTGCAAAAGCTGGCAATAGAAGTGGGCTACTCTCGTATGCCTGTTTATAAAGAAAGCCTTGATAAGATTGCGGGTATCATCCATACCAAAGACTTTCTGCCACATACGGAAGATGACCATTTCGACTGGCACGCCCTGATGCGCCCTGCCTATTTTGTACACGAGGGAAAACTGATTGAAGACCTGCTGAAAGAGTTTCAGCAAAAGCGCATACACTTTGCGGTTGTGGTAGATGAGTTTGGCGGCACATCGGGTATCGTAACGCTCGAGGACATTATGGAGGAAATCATCGGAGACATCAAAGACGAATTTGACGACGACGACCTGCACTTTAAAAAAATAGATGATAGCAATTTCATCTTCGAGGGCAAGACGCTCATCAACGATGTAGCCCGTATGATAGGCCTGCCGTCAGATACATTTGAGGACGTGCGCGGCGAAAGCGATTCGCTGGCAGGCTTGATACTGGAAATATCGGGTAAGTTTCCGGCAGTAAACGAAACGATCAGCTACAGGCACTTCGACTTTACGGTACTGAACATTGATAAGATGCGCATACAACGTGTGAAGCTGACTATCAATAACGAAGAAGAGGAAGAAGCGTAACTACTCTGCAATAATAATATTCATCAAAGACTGTATTTCATCTGCCTTTGCATCCTCGCGTTTGTAGCGGTAGCAAAGTGCCAGTTCTTCCAGCATTTTAAATATCACTCTTTTAGACTGTAATGGAACCATGTACGATTCCTTATCCTTTGCGTTAATCTTGCGCAGGTAGGTATCTACATCTTTCTGGGTATAGACCATACCATTCAGCGGGTCTACATAAAACTGTATCTGCTGCACTGCATCATCATCTTGTTTGAAGAAGTGGTGCAATGTATCTATGTAGGCAAATACAAACTGCCTTGGCAGTTCTATAGCAAAGATGGGTATATCCAGCAATTCGCAGAGTGCGAGGTATAGTACGCCGATTGAGTAGGCATTGCCCTGCTTGCTTTCTAATACCTGATTGATGAAAAAGTATTTTGGGTCGCGCTCTGTTAGCTCGTGCCCTTGCAGCTTGTAGTAATTGTATAGTATGCTGTTGAACACATTTACCTGCTCCAGTGGTGTCAGGTAGTTATTCAATTCAAGCCATATATTTCTGCGTATCTGGTCGAACTGGGTAAGGATGACAGGGATATTCAAATCTGGAAACTGGTATTTGGCAACCAGTATGGCTCCTCGCAACAATTCAGGATTTTTAGAACGGCTCCACTCTAATAACTCTTCCTGCAGGTCATTGAAGTGTACGCGGTGTATCAGCAACTCAATACGTTCTTGCACGTTTTCGTCAACCGTTACTTCCCAAAGCTGCTCCAGATTAGGAATTATCTCCCTGCCATAGTGCAGCAACTTTTCTGCAACCGTATCAAAGACCTCATCATCGGGGTCGTCAATCAATTGCAACAGTGCATGTATTTGTTTGTCGGCTTGCATGCGTATGTACCTTTCTGCCAGTCTTAAGTTACGCCAATTTTTAAGATTTTTTCTTCTTTCCCCTCGCTGTTTTTTTAGGCGGGTTGGCTTTCAATTCTTCTATGATGGCTTTCACTTCTTCAATCGTCAGGTTGGCAGCAGTTTCCAGTTTGTCTTTCGGTATTTTATAATTGCGCAAGCCTTGTTTTATATACGGGCCATACGGGCCTTTCAGTATTTTTATTTTCTCTTTCTCAAAAATCTTGATGGTACTTTCGGCAGCAGCTTTGCGTTTTTCTTCTATCAGTGGTGCTACTTCTTCCAGTTCTACCGTATAAGGGTCCATCTCTTTTTTCAGCGAGTAGAATTTGCCGTCGTGCTGCGCATAGGGGCCAAAGCGTCCAATGTTTACCACTACATCTACCCCTTCAAACAAGCCGAGTGTGCGTGGTAGTTTAAACAATTCCATCGCTTCTTCCAGCGATATGGTTTCGATGCTTTGGTTAGTACGCAGTTTCGCAAAGCGTGGCTTCTCTTCATCTTCGGTAGTACCTATCTGCACCATCGGCCCGAAGCGGCCTAAGCGGGCAAATACAGGCTTGCCTGTTGCGGGGTCTGCACCCAGTTCTCGTTCGCCTTTTGCCCTGCCGGCATGTTCCATCGTATGCTCTACCGACTGGTGGAATGGTTGATAGAACCCTGCTATTACTTTATTCCATTGCTCCTTGCCTTGTGCTATTTCGTCAAATTCTTCTTCAATCTTGGCAGTGAAGCTATAGTCCATTATATTATTAAAGTGCTCGCTCAGGAAGTCAGTTACCACCATACCCAAATCGGTAGGGAACAACTTATTGCGCTCTGCACCTGTATTTTCAGACTCTTTATTTTCTGTTACCTCATTGTTTTTCAGAACTAATATTTCGTACTCGCGCTTCACACCTTCTTTTTCACGCTTCTCTACATAGCCGCGTTGCTGCACCGTGCTGATGGTAGGCGCGTAGGTAGATGGGCGGCCAATGCCTAATTCTTCCAGCTTCTTTACCAGCGATGCCTCTGTATAGCGTGGTGCGGGGCGTGTAAACTTTTCCGTTGCACGCATCTCGTTCAGGTCAAGCGGTTGCCCTACTGCCAATGGCGGCAGCATACCCTCGTTTTCATCCTCGCCGTCTTCTTCGTCCTTGCCTTCGGTATATACTTTCAAAAAGCCATCAAAGCGTATCACCTCACCGGTTGCTGTCAGCGGGTCTGGTTGAGACGATACATTTATTTTAGCAATCGTACGTTCCAGTTGTGCATCCGCCATTTGGCAAGCCATGGTACGTTTCCATATCAGGTCGTACAGACGTTGTGTGTCAGTATCGCCCACATTGGTGGTATTCATATCTGTGGGGCGTATGGCCTCGTGGGCTTCCTGTGCCGATTCGTTTTTGTTCTGAAACTTGCGTTGCTGATAATACTTATCGCCATACTGCTGGCTGATGGCACCGCGTATATTGTCCTGAGCCGTTTCAGACAGGTTTACAGAGTCGGTACGCATATAGGTGATATGCCCGTTCTCGTATAGCTTTTGCGCTATCAGCATGGTTTTAGAAACAGAGTAGCCCAGTTTGCGGCTGGCTTCCTGTTGCAGGGTAGATGTTGTAAAAGGTGCGGCTGGCGATTTTTTGCCCGGCTTCACCTGCACATCTGCCACGCTATAAGTAGCGTTGATGCAACGTTGTAAATATGTTTTGGCAGTAGCAGAGCCTTTCATTTTATCGGGCCCCTCTGCTTTAAAGCTTACTCTCTTATTATTAATATCCGGCGCGGTAAAAAATGCCTCTACTTTAAAGCTGCTCTCTGCCTTAAACCTTGTTATCTCACGCTCACGCTCTACTATAAGCCTCACTGCTACAGACTGTACACGCCCTGCCGACAGGTTATTGCGCATACTCATCTTGCGCCACAAGATGGGCGATATTTCAAAACCCACTATACGGTCCAGCACACGGCGCGCCTGTTGGGCATTCACCAGGTCCATGTTAACGGTACGTGGTTTTGCTACTGCTTTTTTGATGGCAGGCTTAGTGATTTCGTGAAAAACAATACGCTTGGTAGTAGCGGGGTCCAGATTCAGTACCTCGCACAGATGCCATGATATAGCCTCACCCTCACGGTCCTCATCGGTAGCTAACCATACTTCTTCAGCTTTCTTTGCCAGCGACCGTAGCTCCTTTACTACCTTCTCTTTATCTTCAGATACAATGTATTTTGGTTTGAACCCATTGTTGATGTCGATGCCCATATCCTCTTTCTCAAGGTCGCGGATATGACCATAACACGACTTCACCTCGAAATCTTCACCCAATATTTTCTCAATCGTCTTAGCCTTTGCCGGAGACTCAACTATCAGCAGGTTTTTTGCCATTCTCAGTTATTCTTTTCTCGTATTGTTATATAACAACTAAAAGCCGTTGCGGTTTTTTCGGACGTGTGCAATAATAAACTATTGTTTCGTAAAAAAAGAAAAAGGGTAACGAAAACCGTTACCCTTTCCATATATTAAACTTTACAAATATTAGTGAGCTACTACGAAACGGTTTGTTACGCGTTGGCCATTAGCTTCTAAAGAATAGAAGTAGATACCATTTGTAAGATTAGCAGTAGAGAACTTAGCGATACCAGAAGCTACATTACCCATGTTTTGAGTAGCAACTACTTGACCCATTGTGTTCAGGATGCTTATTTTAGTTTCAGCAATTACGTTAGTACCGAAAGAGATAGCAACTTCATTCTGAGCAGGGTTTGGAACTGCTTTAACATCAGCTTTCAATGTGCTGGCGTTAGCTACATTTACAGCCCAGCAATCTGTACATTTTACAAACGCACCCATGTTGATGAATTCCTGATCGAAATCGTTCGTGTTGTAGATTTCTATCAGTATTGTTGGCGTATAGCTGTTTGTATCTGTAGAGAACATGATAGAAGAACCGCTCCTGTCTGTAAGAGAAGTATAAACATAAGGCATAGCACCGTTAGCTGTAGAAGCACCTGCAAGTGGCTGGAAGCGGTGGAACTTAGTTACAGAGTCTACGTTCTTAGTCCATGTATCACCTGATTTGAATGTGCAAGTCAGTGCGAAACGGCGAGTACCTGCAGGCATTACTAAACCACTACCTGGTACTTTGTACCTGCGAGTCCTTACAGTAACTGTAGTACCTGTTGCAGTATCGCGGTCAGCATCAAACAAAGGCACTTTCCAGAATGCACGTGTACCACCTGTAGGAGCAAAAGCAGAACGACCTACGCTATCTGCATAGATAGGAGCAGAAGCCCACATAGTATCAGCAGTAGTGTATTGAGACACTTTAGAACCGTAGTTAGGGTTCGACTTAGCCATATAATAAGTAACATTATCCATAGGAACTACAGAGAATATCAAAGTATCTACGATGCTTGTAGGCCTAGAAGACATTTTGATATAAGCACCCCTGATTTCAACAGAGTCAACTGTATAGCTGTTCCATGAATTGATGCGGATATCGCCTGTAAAACCACCTGGGTCGTTCAAAGGCTGAGAACCGATTGGGTCAATTGTTTGTGCAACAGATGTAAAGTTAATAGTACCCAAACCAGTGCTGAAACGCTGCCTTACGGTAGAGTCAAACCAAATTGGGAATACGAAGTCGTTGTTATCCAATGCATTACCCAAAACCAGTTGGTTCATTGCATCGTAGTGATTGTACCAACGGTTGTTGCCGGCAGTTGTTTTGTTAGCAGCGGTAGGGGCAGGAGCAGGTATTATATTTAAATCCCTATTCACTTCCATTTTCTTTACCACTTTGTTCCCTTTTACAAATGGAACACCTACCTCTTTCTGCTGTGCATTGGCTCCGATAGCTACAACACCAGCACACATGAGTAAAAATAATTTCTTCATTGCAATGTTTTTTTAAATAGTTGACGTAAAAGTAATTAAAATCTTATTAGAATTAGTCAAAAAATTTGCCAAAAATACAGTTACCATTCGTTTGTTTGTTTTTTTCACACTTATATGACAATCAAAACAGGTTTCTTTTAGCCGTAAATAGGCTTTATTTTTGCGCCGTTAATTTTTTATATGCTGCCAGCCTTTGATAATACCGAGATTGCATTCAGATATCGAACAGATAAAGACCTGAAACAAGCCCGTTTTTTGTTCTCATCTATGGGTTCTCCCACCCTTACATCTATAGGTATGTGGGCTACCAAGCTGGCTATGGGCTGGAATCTGCCCGTAGAAGGGTTGATAAAAAGCACTATTTACCGTCAGTTTTGTGGCGGTGAAACAATGGAAGAAGCTGCCAGAGTTGCCAATGTGCTTGCCAAATACAAGGTAGGCGTGATAATGGACTACGGCGTGGAGGGCAAAGAGGGCGAGGCGGAGTTTGATAAAGCGGTTCCCGAGTTTGTAAAAGCTGTTAAATACGCAGCATCTCAGCAAAATATCCCGTTTATCAGCTTAAAGGTAACGGGGTTTGCAAGGTTCGGGTTGTTGGAGAAGATACATAGTGGCGCAACACTCACAGCAGGCGAACAGGCTGAATGGGATAGGGTTTACAACCGCGTACATACAATATGTAAGGCAGCTTTTGAAAACAACATCATGGTGTTGATAGATGCGGAAGAAACATGGATACAAGAACCTGTCAATCTGCTTACGGATGCTATGATGGAATTGTATAATAAAGAGAAAGCTATCGTATTCAACACATTTCAGATGTATGCACATGGCACACTGCCTTATCTTAAACAATCCTATGAAATATCAAGCAGCAAGGGCTACATACTGGGAGCTAAACTGGTACGCGGCGCTTACATGGAAAAGGAGCGCGAACGAGGCATGAAAATGGGCTACCCATCGCCCATACAGCCAGACAAAGCAAGTACCGACCGCGACTATGATGCAGGTGTACTCTTTTGCCTCGAACGATTGGATAAGGTTGCCCTCTTTATAGGTACACACAACGAAAAAAGCTGCCTGCTCGCCGCCACTTATATGGACGAGCATGGTATAGCGCACAATACCCCCAAAGTATGGTTCTCTCAACTATATGGCATGAGCGATAATATATCTTTCAACTTGGCTGATGCAGGTTATAATGTTGCCAAGTACCTGCCATACGGTCCTGTAAAAGATGTTGTGCCGTACCTGATGCGCCGTGCGCAGGAAAACACATCTGTTGCAGGGCAAACAGGCCGAGAGCTATCATTGATAAATAAAGAAATGAAACGCAGAAGATTATCATAGTAAAAGCCCCGATACTGTTCGGGGCTTTCTATTACTATAGTTGAGTAGATTTACTTTTCTACTACATATACATCTTCATTGTCGCGCTTCATCAGGTATTGCTCTCTGGCATATTGCTCTAATCGTTGCGGGTTGCTCATCATCTCATCATGTTCACGTTCCATTTTGGCTATCTCATTATTGAGGTAAGCAATATGGTCTTTCGTTTCCTGCAATTCTTTTTTACGGGCTTGCATAGAGCGCACATCGTACTGGTCGAAAAAAAACATCCATGCACCAAATGCAACTGCCGTTAGCAGAAATTTATTGGTTATGATACTCCATGCTTTTTTCATCTGTCAATAATTGCAATACTAAGTTAACCTAATTAACGCTTACAAACAATTAGTTGCCAAACTTCAACGCCTTGGTAGGGTAGTAGGCAGTAGAGCCCAGTTCTTCTTCTATACGCAGCAGTTGGTTGTACTTTGCCATGCGGTCGCTGCGCGATGCAGAACCTGTTTTTATCTGTCCGCAATTCAATGCAACGGCAAGATCTGCTATGGTATAGTCTTCCGTTTCGCCGCTGCGGTGGCTCATGATGGTATTGTAGCGTGCGTGTTGTGCCATGGTTACCGCCTCAATGGTTTCGGTCAGTGTGCCTATCTGGTTTACTTTTACCAGCAAGCCATTACCTACTCCTTCTTTGATGCCGCGTTCCAAACGGTTTACGTTTGTTACAAACAAATCATCACCTACCAACTGTACTTTGCTGCCAATGGCATCTGTCAGCATCTTCCAGCCTTTCCAGTCGTCTTCTGCCATGCCGTCTTCAATGCTCACGATGGGGTATTTTTTGCACCACTTAGCCCAGTATTCTACTACCTCTTCGCTACTAAGTTTAGCACCGCTGCTTTTGTGGAATATGTATTTCTTCGTTTTCTCGTCATACAGTTCGCTGATGGCTGCATCCATCGCAATGGCTACTTGCTCGCCCGGTTTGAAGCCGGCTTTCTCAATAGCTTTCAATACCGTTTCAATCGCTTCTTCATTGCTCTTGATTTCGGCTGGTGCAAAACCACCCTCATCGCCTACGTTTGTATTACACTTCTTGTCTTTCAATACTGCCTTCAGATGGTGGAATATCTCTACACCCCAACGCAAACCCTCGCTGAAGCTGGGTGCGCCAACAGGCATTACCATAAATTCCTGAAAGTCTATTTTATTATCGGCATGTGCACCCCCGTTCAGGATGTTCATCATAGGTACGGGCAGCGTTTTGGCATTGGCACCACCTACATAACGAAACAGGCTGAGGCCTGTAGCCTGTGCAGCAGCTTTGGCAGATGCAAGGCTTACAGCAAGTATAGCATTTGCACCCAGCTTGGCTTTATTGGGTGTGCCGTCAATATCCAGCATAGCCTGGTCTATGCCGCGCTGGTCTGTAACGTCCCAGCCATATAGTTCTTCGGCTATTTTATCGTTTACGTTGTTTACGGCCTTCATTACACCCTTGCCGAGATACTGCTTTTTGTTGCCGTCGCGCAGCTCAACTGCTTCGTGCTTGCCGGTGCTGGCACCAGATGGTACGGCGGCGCGGCCCATATGGCCATCGCTGGTGTGTACGTCAACTTCTACAGTAGGATTGCCGCGGCTGTCTAATACCTGACGGGCAATAATGTTGGTAATAAAACTCATATATATCTTGATTTTGTTATTTCGGGTGCAAAGATAATCCTTAACAGATATTATTTATGTTAAAACAGGATTGGGGGGTATTTGTTGCAATTCGCGGGCTTTTCAGAATAACGCAACAAAATGCAACAATTTCTTTGCAGGCTGCAAAATGGAATGTGCTTTTTCAAAGAGCTTTTTATTATAGCAAATATACACATTTTTATTCATTATATTGTGCGTTGGGGGGCTATATTTTTAATCGCAAAGTTGCTGAGGTGCAAAGTGGTTATCTACTATACACTTTTGGACAGTTCACATCCCTCTGATACTGCTATACGCAGTATCGTCTCCCTTCTAAGGGAGAATTTTTTGAATGGCGCTAGTATTATGCCGCGCTCTTGCCTGCGCTTCCTTTCTTTCTTTTTGCAGCAAAAGAAAGAAACAAAGACCGCGAAGCAGAATGAATACAAATAAAAGACAAACAGATAATGAATAAAAGCTGCCACGCATTAATTACTGCGTAATGCGCGGTGCCTATCTATTAAGCTTCATTGCTACTGTGCTGCCAAGCTGTATACCGCTAATCGCTTATATTATAAAACAAGTTGAACGCTCCCCTCCTGTTTTTAGGAGGGGTGTCCGCATAGCTATGTGCGGTGGGCGGACGGGGTGGTTGGCTCGCGTATTTTTTCAGCTATTGGGTTGTAGCACTGCTAATACCATTCAGAGAACGGGTGTATATTTATTGTTCCAAATGCGTTGCTGAACATTTGTAACAGCGGGATAAATGACGTAGTCAGAGACTAAACCAAACGGGGCGCTTGTTAAGTTAGCCGCCTATTTGTTTATTAATAATTTCCGCAACAACATTTGTTCCTATGTTAGTAGCTGCGTCTAAAACCCATTTGCCGGCAGTCAATAATGATTTTACAACCTTATTACCGTCTTTGTTTTTTGTTGCTTCTTCTGCATTGGCTACTTCACCTATTGCAATGTAGTGTTCGGGTAAAGTTGCTTTTCCAATTAATTCTTGTTTCAATTTTGCAAGTTCTGAACTAAGTAGTTCATAATTTGTATTGTCTGGCAATGTGTAATTTGTCTGATTAAAGACATTGTTGTTGGCACTTGAATTAGGTCCGACTGCACCTGCTTGATTAATATTGTATTGGTCACCCATTGGTCTGTAAATGTTGTTTGTTATAAAATATTGCTCAACTTTTTTCACGTTCAGTTTCATTCAATAAATATTTCCATTCTTCTGGTCTTGCATAAAAATCTTGTTGAAATTCGTCATTATACGAACTGTCAGAAAAACCTTCTTGGTCCATTTTGAACTTGCAAATGATATCGAAGCTAAAACTGCCAAACCTTGATGCGCATTGTAAGTAAATTATAAATCTTGGTTGTTGTTCATCTTTAAATACGGTTCTTTTATACTGTCGTCCTTCGGTAAACGGGTCTAAAAGTTTAATGTCAACTGGAACTGCAAATTCTGGTAAATACAAGGCATAATAACTAATACAATTTCTTTCGGTGGTAATATTTTGCCAAGTCGCTTTGTATGTGAAAACTCCATCTAATTGGTAAAAATTATTTTTTGTTATTCTTCTTGCCAGACATTCTGCAAATCCTTCATTAAATTTTTTGTCGTAGTTAGGATTCTGGAAGTAAAATGGACTATTTCTTGGTTCATCATAGTCAGTTGGGAAAGCAACCCATAATTGTCCATTATAATCTGGTTCAAGAGTCAGTGATTTAGAAGTTGCGTTCCAATCAAGTTGTTCCACCACAATACTTTTTACATTCATTCTATCGTATTTTTTTAGCCCTTGCATGTGTTCTTCAACCCTCGTTCGGCGTAGTCTCCGACTACGCTGCACAGGCAGCAAATCTCCCGATTTGCGAGTGTATATTGAAGATATGAAAACTACAGATATTGAATAGCTAGTTATTTCGCAAATCAGGAGATTTGCATCCGTAAATGACGTAGTTAGAGACTACCCCAACAAATTATTATACCCTCTCCTGATAATCCCGCCGCATACCACATCATCACCCTCATATACTACGGCCGACTGGCCTGGGGCTATACTGTTGACGGCGTGGGCAAATGATACGCGTATGCCATCGCCCTCGTTGTATACATGGCTTAGAGAGCCTGCATCTTTGTAGCGTATTTTGGTAGTGGCTTCCATGCCGTCGGGTATGCTTTGGTACTTCACCCAGTTCAGCCCGCTTACCAACATTTCAGACTGTTGCAGTTCGTCTGCCTCGCCCAGCACTACGGTATTGGTTTCGGGGATGATTTGGGTAACGAACATGGGCTTGCCCAATGCAATATCCAGCCCCTTGCGCTGGCCGATGGTGTAGAAAGGATAACCCTTGTGCTGCCCTACTTTTTTACCGTTCGTCAGTACAAAATCGCCGCCTGCCACGCGCTCTTCCAGCCCCTCCACATTGCGTTTCAAAAAGCCGCGATAATCGTTATCGGGTACAAAACATATCTCGTAGCTCTCAGCCTTTTTCGATAGCTCTTTATAGCCCATATCAAAAGCCAGTTGGCGTACTTCTGTTTTCAGGTAGTCGCCCAACGGGTACAGGCTGCGGCTCAGGCAGTCCTGCCCCAAACCCCACAGCACATAACTCTGGTCTTTGGTCAGGTCTTTGGCTTTAGACAATACAAAGCGGCTGTTTTCCTCGCGCACTTTTACATAGTGGCCTGTGGCTATATAATCGCAATCCAGCGCGTTGGCACGCTTCAGCAATGCCGACCATTTGATGTGCGTATTGCAAAGCACGCAAGGGTTGGGCGTGCGCCCTGCCAGGTATTCGTCCACAAAATTGTTGATGACAAAATCGCCAAACTCCTCTCGTATATCCAGTACATAGTGCGGAAAACCATGGTCAACCGCAGCCTGCCGAGCATCGTTAAACGAATCGAGATTGCAGCAGCCGGTTTCTTTCTTTCCCCCGCCCGATGTGGCATAGTCCCACGTCTTCATGGTAATACCCACTACTTCATAACCTTGGTTATGCAGCATCAATGCCGTGACGGTACTGTCTATACCGCCGCTCATTGCCACCAATACTTTGCCATTCCTGCTCATGCGAAGCGCAAAGGTACGAATATGCTGCCTAAAGGGCTGCCATGTACCATAGATATTGCGTACCTGCGTATTATTTAAGCTGATATGGGTTATTTTTGGTGTATAGATGGAGTACAGCGTCAGTTTTCCTACAGGTACGGTGCAATACTGTTTTACAGGCATCAAAGAGCTATTGAAAAGAGCCCCTGCCGATAGCAGCGTTATCATTACCGACAGCAATGTGGCAACCCTGTATCAGCAGGTAATAGCCGCCTATCGCACCATCATCATACCCGCAGGTGAGGAGCATAAAACCCAACAAACCATCCAATCGGTTACGGAGCAGTTGCTGGAGTTTAAAGCACATAAGAAAACCACCATCATAGGCTTGGGCGGCGGCATGATAACCGATATAGCTGGCTATGCTGCCAGCATCTATATGCGGGGCGTGCCTTTTGGCTTTGTGCCTACTACCTTGCTGGCTATGGTAGATGCCGCCATAGGGGGTAAAAACGGTGTCAACTTCGGGCTGCACAAAAATATGCTTGGCACCATCAGGCAGCCGTCTTTTATACTCTACGATACGGCATTGCTGCATACGCTGCCCGATATGGAATGGAGCAACGGCTTTGCAGAAATCATTAAATATGCCTGCATATTTGATGCGCCTTTGTTTGCCGAATTGTCAACACACATCATTAATTATTACAAAGAAGATGCAACGGCACTGAATGAATTGATACAACGCTGCGCGAACTGGAAAAACAAAACCGTCAGCGAGGACGAAACGGAGAACAATGTGCGCAAGCTGCTGAACTTCGGACATACGGCAGGGCATGCCATCGAAACGTTGTATAACCTGCCACACGGGCAGGCGGTGTCGCTGGGTATGCTTGTGGCTTGCAGCATTTCTGAAAGCGAATGCGGGCTGCACCCCGATGTGCGCAGGCAACTGGCTATGGTATTGCAGCAATACAAACTGCCTGCCTCACTCAAGCTGCATACAGAGCAGTTGATGGATATACTGGTGATGGATAAGAAGCGCAGCAATAACACGATAGACTATATAGTATTAAGCAGTATAGGCAGCGCATTGATAAAGCCATTGCCTTTTGAAACCATCAAACAAGCACTCGATAAGTTTTCTGATGCAGGCAATTATTAGTCGTAGTAAGCCGATGGGTAGCATTACCCCGCCAGCATCTAAAAGCATGATGCAGCGCGCGTGTGCTGCGGCCTTGCTGCACACAGGCAAAACGATTATCAATAACTATGGTACGTCTGACGACGATAAAGCGGCATTACAGATAATACAAAATTTAGGTGCGCATGTAAGGCATAGCAAAGACAGTATAGAAATAACATCTCATGGCATCAACCCCGTGAGCGATACGATACATTGCGGTGAAAGCGGCCTATCTGCAAGGATGTTTATACCCATTGCAGCGCTGTATCATCAACCGATAACTATAACAGGTGAAGGTAGTTTGATGAACCGCCCGATGGATGCGCTTACTACCATACTGCCGCAGCTTGGCGTACTGGTAATTAGCAACAACGCCATGCTGCCTGTAACAGTAAAAGGGCCGATGCACGTTGCGGATATAGAGATAGATGGAGCGATGAGTTCGCAGTTTCTGACGGGTATGTTGATGGCTTATGCTTTTGCAGCTAAAGAAAAAACTACCATAAGCGTTAAGAACCTGAACAGCAAGCCGTATGTAGATATGACTGTGGATATGCTTCGCCAATATGGCAAGCGTATAGAACATGATAATTATACGAGTTTCACGATAGTGCCACAAGCTGCGCTGCACGATGATATTAGTATCACTTTAGAAGCTGACATGAGTGCTGCTGCAAATTTTGTAGTAGCCAACGCGCTGACGGGTGGTGGAATTGAAATAACGGGATTGAATGAAAATTCTTTGCAGGCAGATAAAGCCATCATGCAAGTAGTAAACCCAAAGCGCAATGCATTTGTATTTGATGCTACCGATAGCCCTGATACGATTCCGCTATTAGCTGTATATGCGGGTGCGTGTAATGGGCAGAGCAAGATAGGTGGGATGAGCAGGCTGGTGCATAAAGAAAGTAACCGCGCCGAAAGCACTGTAGCGTTGCTTGGTAAACTGGGTGTGTCTTTTGTATTAGATGGCGATGTGTTGACTGTAACGGGCATACAGCATTTTAATAGCTGCGAAGCAGATAGCTATAACGACCACCGCATAGCCATGGCGGCTGCGATAGCTGCCTTGTATGCAGATGGGGATGTAGTGATAAACAACGCGGAAGCGGTAGCTAAATCTTACCCGCATTTTTTTAAAGACTTGGCAGCATTGGGTGTAAAATGTAATTTGAAGTATGAATAGTATCGGGAGTTTATTCAGGGTGCATATTTTCGGCGAGTCGCACGGGCAGGTGGTAGGTATTACCATAGATGGTTGCCCTGCTGGTATTGCATTGAGTGAAGATGATTTTGCCCGAGATATAGAACGCCGCAAAGCAGGTGCCGCAGGTACTACGCCACGCAAAGAAGAAGACCTGCCGCAAATAATGAGTGGAGTGTTTAACGGCAACACAACGGGTGCGCCCATTACTATTTTATTTGCTAATAATAATACGCGGTCAACAGACTATGAAGCCCTGCGCAATACACCCCGCCCCGGTCATGCCGATTTTGTATTACATCATAAATTCAAGGGCTTCAATGATTATCGTGGTGGCGGGCACTCATCGGGCAGGCTGACTCTTTGCTTGGTGGCGGCTGGTGTAGTAGCTAAAAAAATACTGCAAGGCATCAGCATAGAGGCAACACTTACAGAAGCAGGAGGAGAAACAAATATTGAAGCTGCAATAGCTAAAGCGATAGAAACGCAAGACAGCATAGGTGGCATTGTAAGCTGTACTGTAAAAGGGCTGCCTATAGGATTGGGAGAGCCGTTTTTCGACTCGGCAGAGTCGGTTATCAGCCATCTTGTATTTGCCATACCTGCCATCAAGGGCATTGAATTCGGGGCGGGCTTTGCTGCCACAAAAATGAAAGGGAGTGAACACAACGATGCTATTGCAGATGCAAAAGGCACTACACAAACCAACCATGCAGGTGGTATCAATGGCGGCATTACCAATGGCAACGAACTCCATTTCCGCATAGCGGTGAAGCCCACCAGCAGCACCCCTCAAGCACAGCAAACATGGAATAATGCAACGCAACAAGTAGAAACATTTACCGTGAAAGGCAGGCACGACTTGTGTATAGCCCTGCGTGTACCCGTAGTAGCAGAGGCCGCAGCCGCCATTGCACTAGCAGATTTGCTGCTTATCTCAAAAGCATACCTATAAAAAAAGGCTGCAATTGCAGCCTTTTTTTAAATATGTTGGAAGTATTAATTACTTAGTCCACTTAGATGCTTCGCCGATGTTTACACCGAAGTCATCTGTCATACCACTCGACAAATCTTTGATAGTATAGCGAACAGTCAATTCGCCATGCTTGCCGTAGAAAGATTCGTACTTCAACTTACCTGTACCCTGTATTTCAAAACCTTGTACAGTTTGCTGAGGTATCGTTATCTCATCGCCATTGATACGGATATTAACCGGCTCATTGATGTTGTTATACAAGCCTTTGATAACCATTTTCGTCATATCAGCACCATAATCAATAGTCAGTTGATATTGATTTGTTTCAGTATATGTACCTTTTTCAAATACTTGCCAAACGCCTTTATATTTTTCGCGGCTTACTATTTCGCACTGCGTACCCTCGTAACCTGCGGCACATATACATGCGCCATCTTTACACACACCACCGTATGCGCAAACAATAGCTTTGCACTTGTCTGAATTACAAGAAGTATAGGTTACAGATACAAAAGCTGCAATCGCAAAAAATGCTGTATAAGCAATAGTCTTTAAACGGGCTTTCATTAGCTCATCAATTTTATCGAAGCTTAAAGATAAATGAAACAATCATAAAAAGCAACAGAAATGTGAAAAACTGTTAAATAGCTTGCCAAGCAAGGCTTACAGCCTATTGGGCGGCTGCAAGTCATATAAACAGAAAATTAAATTATTGGCCCTCTACCTCGTATTTATAAGCCTTGATGCCCCTGTAGATGGCAAGGGCAATTTCGTATTGCCCACGCTCAGAATTCATATATACTTCCTCATCGGGGTTGTTGATAAAACCACATTCAACTAAAACACCCGGCATGGCACTACCTGCCAGTACCTCTAATGGCAACTGTTTTACGCCATGGTCTAATCTGCCCTGATAGCCGAATTGGTTTTGTATAAGCGTGCCTATTTTAATACTTCTTTCCTGAAATGCTTGTGCGTATTGTGCTACTATGATGGCAGTCATTGGGTCATTTTCGTCCATCAGACCAGGCTCTTCAGCTACAGTTTCGCCATATTCACCTATTGAATTTTGCTTTTGATAGTTCCTATGTAGCGCTAAAACATAACTTTCAGTACCTGATGCGGTAGTTACATTGTTATAAGTAACCTTGTATATGGGTTGTTTTACTTTTTTCTTACCTTTTTTTACTGTTCTGTACCCTACCAGTTCCCTGTGCTTTTTCATGGCAGAAGAGTTGATGTGTACAGATATAAACAAATCACCTTTAGCCTCGTTGGCTATACGATGCCTTTCGGGTAGTGTAGGATATTCGTCTGTAGTACGGGTATAAATAACCTGCACACCACGCATACTGTCATTTATCATCTTGCCCAACCGCTTTACAATGGCGAGTGTAAGTTCTTTTTCTAACGAAAACTGCCCTTTGGCACCTGCGTCTTTGCCGCCATGCCCTGCATCCAGCACAATTTTTGTTATCCTGTTACCGTTAGCCGTAGCAATGCCCGGTATAAGGGATATAAATAGTAAAAATGTAATTATCCTAATGCGCATCTTATATATGCTGACTAATGGGTTAAATATACAAATTCGTAAACGTACCGATGCAATTAACTATTTTTGCAACCGTTCATGAGCCTGCGCGGTAAAATTATTCCAAATTTCCCAAGCTGCCACCGTCTAAGCTTTTTTGCGGTTGTGTATTTTATGTTTGTTTTAACAAATGTAGCCAATGCGCAACGCAGCAAGCCCCCTATGCGCATAACGGACAGTAGTACCTTAGCTACAGATACCATCAAGCTGGATAGTTTAGTAAAAAAAGATACCCTTAACAATAAGACAGACAGCATAGCAAAAAGCAGCCTTGAAGATTCGCTGGGTATTCGCATTTCTCCGGATGCGCTGCCATCAGCAGTTACTGCAGAAGCGTCAGACTCTGCCGTACTGAATATGCAATCCAACATCTTTGAATTGTATGGCAATGCCAAAGTGAAGTATGAAGAAATGCAACTGGACGCGCATCAGGTAAGCTACAGGCAGGCAGATAATATAGTAACGGCAGCCTTATCGAGCGACAGTGCTATTGCGGTGAAACAAAAACCAACTTTTACACAGGGGCAAGAGAAATTTACCTACGATTCACTGCAATACAATTTTAAAAGTAAACGCGCCATTGTGCGCAATGCACGTTCTCAGTACGGCGAGGGCTTTGTAATAAGCGAACAGGTAAAGCGCAACCCTGACCAAAGTATCTACGGGCTGCATAGCATATACACTACCTGCGCGCTGGAACATCCGCACTTCGGTATCAACGCGCAAAAGATAAAGCTGATACCTAACAGAGTAGTGGCATCGGGACCTGCCAATGTGCATATAGAAGATGTGCCTACGCCTTTGTTCTTGCCATTCGGACTGTTCCCCATCACACAAGGGCAACGCTCGGGTTTTAAAATACCGACATATACAATAGAAGAACAGCGTGGTATCGGCTTGCTAAACGGTGGTTATTACTTCAACCTCAGCGAAAAAGCCGACCTGCTGGCAGAAGCTAATTTTTACACCAAAGGTAGCTGGGCTGCCAATCTATTTAGTAGCTATGTGAATCGGTACAGATATAACGGCAGCCTGCGTTTCAGTTATGCGTATAACAAATTGGGAGAAGCATATGAAACAAGCGCATCTGTAACGAAAGACTTTTTGGTGCAATGGGCACACCGCAGCGACCCCAAATCGCGCCCCGGTGTTGGTTTCAATGCTTCGCTTGAAGCGGGTACTTCTACATACAATGTCAACAATACATTTAACACCAATCAGATATTGCAAAACCAGTATCAGTCGAATATCACCTACAGCAAGCAATGGCAAAACAAGCCATATTCTCTTACAGTAAGTGCCCGGCACTCACAAAATACCCAGTCGAGGTTAGTAGATGTGTTTCTGCCTGAAATCAATTTTTTCATACCCAACATTACCCCATTCCAGAACAAAAAGAAAGTAGGGGGAAGCTGGTACGATAAAATAAACATTGACTATACTTTTTCTGCCATCAATAAGCTACAGTTTTACGATACAAGTTTCAGCTTCAATAAACTATCGTTTAGCGATATGCAGAATGGCATGATGCATACTGTTCCAGTAAGGGCATCTTATAATATCATGCGGTTTATTAACATGAACTTTAATGTCAGCTATCGCGAATACTGGCTTACAAGGCAGATGTACCGATACTACAACAATACTACCGACAGGCTTGACACCATACTGAACAGAGGCTTTTTTGCTTCACGTGATATGACTGCAGGGATTGACTTTAATACCCGCATTTATGGTATGAAGATGTTTAAGAAAGGGAAGATAGCGGGCATCAGGCATGTATTGACACCCAGCGCAGGTATCGGTTATGTACCCGACTATGCTGCTGCACCTTTCAATTATGGCTACCGCACCAGATTGGATGCTACGGGGCAACCTGTATATCAGTCTATATACGACGGCAATATACCCGGCACACCGGGGCAGGGTCAGTTTGGCAGGATACGCAGCGCAGTAAGTTTTGGAATAGACAATAACCTGCAGATGAAACTGCGCACTGCTAAAGACAGCACAGGGTTTAAAAATATACGCCTGATAGATAATTTCCGCATTGGCAGTGCGTACGATTTTGCTGCAGACTCGTTCAACTTCAGTGGTATCGGCATGAGTTTCGCAACCATGTTCTTTAATGTACTGAACCTGACAGCAAATGCTAACTTCGACCCGTACAGATTTGACTACAATTTAGGTCGCAGAATAAATACAACGATGTGGAATGGCGGTGGTGGCATAGCACGGTTTCAGAACGCTAATGTGAGCCTTGCAGGCGGATTCAGAGGTAAGCCTAAAGATAAGCGAGCAGATACGGATGAAGCAAAACGTATGCTGTTGTATGGCAGGTATGACGACTATGCCGATTTCAATATTCCGTTCAATATCAATTTCTCCTACTTATTAGGCATCAGCAAAGAGCAGATAGTAGAGCGCAAAAAAGATACAGTAAGGGTATCTCAGCATTTCATAGGTGTAGATGGGGATGTAAACATTACGTCGCGCTGGAAAGTAGGTGTGCGCACGGGGTACGACTTTACCACTAAGCAATTGCAAATTACATCTATAGATATATACCGCGATATGCACTGTTGGGAGATGCGCATCAGTACCATACCGTTCGGGCAACGTAAGAGTTATTTCTTTACCCTGCAAGTAAAAGCTACCGTGCTGCAAGATCTGAAATTAGTGCGGCGAAGAGATTTCAGGGATGCGTTATAGCGGCATTTACTATTTGTAGCCATCGGCTTGCACCTTCATTACTCCAATGCGTATCGCCACGCCAATACATGCCATCAGGGTTTTGCAAGAATACTGTATAAATATCTATGCATTTCATTTGCAAATCAGGGTGAGACTGTATGCAGGGTATCAGGCCGTTGTAGCCTTGTGGCTGGTAAATGGTAACCGCATTGGGTATTAAAGACAAATACACTTCATCAAAACCAGCAGCTTTGTAATGTCTATGAATCGTATTGAGTGTTTGTACTAACTGATTCACTTCTTTGTTGGTTAATGGAGTGGTGTAGCCTTCAGGAGATGTACTACTTAGTGTTGACTTTAAATACAGCCTATCGCCTGCGGCAGCTAATACAGCATCGCCCGATGCACGGTTGAATATTTTATAATTCATCCATGCTTTCATTTTCCTTACAGGGTTGATGAAGTTATAATTGAACAAGTTGTACTCCAGATTTTGATTGATGTGCTCGTTGAATATCGAAGCCATATTTGGCATAGCAAAAGATACATAGGTTGTATGTGGTATAGGTGCTATGTATGTACTCTTTTGCTCATCACTTTTTACCACTTCATTAAGCATCCTCGTATCACTAAAATACCCTCGCACCAATCTTTCTGTACATTCTATAACAAGTATATTTCTTTTGGTGCTGTCTATACGATAAGTGAGGTTGCTGAAAAACCTACGCCCATATTGATAGGTGGCTGCACAAAAACAGGTATCGCCCATATATTGCGTATAACTATCGCCCCAAAGTACCAAGTTGATGTTGTTGTTGCTATCACATTGTTTGGGCTCATACACTCTTTCTTTAGGTTTGTGAAAACGCTTTTCGTAATAGAGGTAAGACATACCCACCAAATCGCCCTCGTAGGGAAAGTGAGAGCCCCACCATTCATCATGGTCGTTTCGTGCATCAGATATTTTTTGCATCATGGTTTTGGATGTTGATAGGTATAATACCAGCAACCCAAGCACTATCAATATATATCTTGCAATCTTCTTCATGCCATCAGAATCGAAAATATATAAATTGATTTTCGCCAAACACGCCCAGCCAATAACAAATAGCTGCCATCAAAACTGCATATACATAAAATACTTTGTTGCTGCTGATAAGGTGGTTTTTTCTGCGGTATTCTGTAATAAGCAGCGTAGCAATCAGCAGTATAGATAATACAAGCTCAACGATATTGATACCCAAAGCGTTGCTGCCTTTTTGCAGCGTAAATATATTAGCTATATAGTCTGTTGCCTGCCCTGTATTACTTGCCCTGAAGAATATCCATAATAGTGTTGCGGCTATAAATGTGATGATGGCTTTGATGATATGGTTGGTACGTGTAGTTTGTTTATTGTTGCTCGGGAAAATCGTTACCAACAAACCATGCAGCCCGCCCCAAAGCACGAAAGTCCAGTTGGCACCATGCCACAAACCACTGAGCAAAAACACGATGAATACATTGATGCGTCTGCGAAATGCACCCTTGCGGTTGCCCCCTAACGGTATATATACATAATCTCTGAACCAGCTTGATAAGGATATATGCCACCGCTGCCAGAAAGTAGTAATATTAACAGCCGTATATGGCTGCGAAAAGTTTTCCATCAGCCGTATGTTCATCACTTTCGCAGCACCGATACCTATATCGCAATAACCTGAAAAATCGCAGTATATCTGGAATGAATAAAAAACTGCACCGATAGCCAGTACATACCAAGATGCAGTAGCTGTATTATCAAAACAATAATCTACAACCATCGCCAGCCTGTCGGCTATCACCACTTTTTTGAAGAAGCCCCATAGCATTCTTGTGATGCCTTCTTTTATATTATCCCAATTGTAATTGCTGAATGTGTGGAGTTGAGGTAGAATATTCTGAGGGCGTTCAATAGGGCCTGCTACTAATTGCGGGTAGAACATAACATACAAGGCATAGGTAGCAAAATTGCGCTCTGGATGCTGGTTGCCGCGATACACCTCTATGGTGTAGCTCATAGCCTGAAAAGTGTGAAACGATAAACCAACGGGCAGTATAATATCCAGCGCATCGAAACCTTGTGAAGATGAACTAAGGTGCAGCAACCCATTAAGGTTATCAATGATGAAATTGGCATATTTGTAATAAGCCAGAATGCCCACATTGGCTATGATGCTCAAAATGAGCCACCATCGCCTGCTTTTGCCGGTTGCCCTTGCAATCTGTATGCCTGCCAGATAGTCTATAACGATGGTAAACCCGAGTATCAATATATACTTGGGTACAAAAGACATATAAAAATAGCAACTGGCTACGAGCAGCAACAGGTTGCGGCTTTTCTGTGTTTGCAGGCTGTAGAACCACAAGGTTACTACCATAAAAAACACCAGAAACTGTAATGAATTGAATAACATAGCCTGCCACTGCCAATAAGCAGTAAAAAAAGATAAAATAAACTATATCTGCCTACTGTTGGGGGTAATTTATACTTTTGAGCTTCATTTGATTATTTTTGTACCGCGTTATTGCTAACAAATTATAACTAAGAGCTATTTATGGCAGTTGTTGATCTTGTAATGCCTAAGATGGGAGAAAGCATCATGGAAGCTACCGTGCTGAAATGGCACAAGAAGCCGGGTGATGCCGTGAAGATGGACGAAACGATTTTGGAAATCGCTACAGATAAAGTAGATAGTGAAGTACCCTCAACTGCAGCGGGTACTATTACAGAAATATTATTTAAAGAAAACGATGTAGTGCCCGTAGGTACTGTCATTGCACGTATAGATACGGTAGGTTCGGGTGCGGCAGCACCTGCACCGCAAGCAGCACCACCTGTTGCAGCACCAACACCTGCGCCTGTTGCTGCAGCACCAACACCACAACCCGTTGCGGCTGCGCCAGTTGCAGCGCCTGTAGTAAGCAGTGGCGATGGTGTACGTTTCTATTCTCCGCTGGTATTGAATATTGCTGCCAAAGAAGGCATTGGCATGGCCGAACTGGAAGCCATACCGGGTACGGGAGCAGAGGGGCGTGTTACTAAAAAAGATATTCTGAATTATGTTGCTAACAGGGGTAATGGTATGCCTGTGCCTGTTGCTGCACCTGCACCGCAAGCAGCACCAACTGTTGTTGCGGCAGAGCCTGCACCGCAAGTGGCTGCACCCGTTGCCGCAGCACCAACGCCTGCACCTGCACCACAACCCGCGCCTGCTGCCAGCTATGGCAACAATGTAGAGATAATAGAAATGGACCGTATGCGCAAGCTGATAGCCGACCATATGGTACGCAGCAAGGCTACGTCTCCACACGTTACAAGTTTTACGGAGTGCGATGTTACCAACATCGTTAACTGGCGCAATAAGGTGAAGAACAGCTTTGAAAAGAAATACGGTGAGAAAATAACTTTCACGCCGATATTTATTGAAGCCATCGTGAATTGCATTCGCAAATACCCGATGATTAACAGCAGTGTAGATGGCGATAAGATTATCGTTAAAAAAGACATCAACATCGGCATGGCTACCGCTTTGCCAAGCGGCAACCTGATAGTGCCTGTTATTAAAAACAGCGATACGAAAAATCTGCTGGGCATTACTAAAGATGTGAACGGGCTTGCTAATGCAGCACGCAACAATAAGCTGAAAGCGGACGATACGCAAGGTGGTACGTTTACGCTTACCAACGTGGGTACATTCGGCAGCCTGATGGGTACACCCATCATCAATCAGCCGCAGGTAGCTATATTAGCAGTAGGCAGCATCAAAAAACGCCCGATGGTATTGGAAACAGAGCAGGGCGATGTCATCGCTATACGCCACATGATGTATCTGTCGCTGAGCTACGACCATCGCATTGTTGACGGTTCGCTCGGTGCCAGCTTCCTGACGGCGGTAGCCAACGAACTGGAAGCTTTTGACCCGAACAGGGAAGTATAATTACAGACTGAGAAAATATGCTGATAATGAGAACGCCCCGCAATGCGGGGCATTTAGTTTTTTATTGGCTCAGTATATCTCTGGAGATAACCAGTTTTTGTATTTCGGAAGTACCCTCGCCGATGGTACACAATTTGCTATCGCGGTAAAACTTCTCAACAGGGAAGTCTTTGGTATAGCCATAGCCGCCGAATATTTGCACCGCTTCTGTAGAAACCTGTACACATATTTCAGAAGCATAGTACTTAGCCATAGCAGACTCCTTCGTCATTTTCTCGCCACGGTTTTTCAGGTCAGATGCCTGATATATAAGCATTTCGGCTACTTCAATTTTAGTAGCCATGTCTGCCAGTTTAAAAGCAATAGCCTGAAAATTAGCAATCGGCTGGTCGAACTGCTGGCGTTCTTTAGAATATTTCAAAGCCGCTTCGTAAGCACCTTTAGCAATACCCAATGATAACGCAGCAATAGATATACGTCCACCA
This sequence comes from Chitinophagaceae bacterium IBVUCB1, assembly GCA_002127285.1. Classification (GTDB taxonomy): domain Bacteria; phylum Bacteroidota; class Bacteroidia; order Chitinophagales; family Chitinophagaceae; genus Polluticoccus. Next base: position 1,715,319 of record NFUW01000002.1, on the reverse strand, counting down.
TCCAATACTTTCATAGCTTGTTTAAAACCATCGCCTACCTCGCCCATTCGCTGCGCATCAGAGATACGGCAGTTGTCAAAAATCAACTCTGCCGTTTCAGAAGCACGCATACCCAGTTTATTCTCTTTTTTACCAGCACTAAAGCCGGGAGTACCACGCTCTACAATGAAAGCAGTTACGTTATTTTTTGCACGAGGCTCGCCGGTACGTGCCAATACTACGGCTACGTTACCGCTGATACCATGCGTTATCCAGTTTTTAGTACCGTTCAGAATCCAGCCGTCACCATCGCGGGTAGCGGTGCAACGCATATTACCGGCATCGCTGCCTGTATTTGCTTCTGTAAGGCCCCACGCACCAATCCATTCACCGCTTGCCAGTTTGGGCAGGTATTTTTTCTTTTGCTCCTCGTTGCCAAAATACAGTATGTGCCCTGTACAAAGCGAATTGTGCGCTGCTACCGACAAGCCGATAGAACTGCATACTTTGGCTACTTCGCTAACAACCGTTACATATTCAAAATAGCCAAGCCCGCTGCCGCCATATTCGGTTGGCACCAAAACACCCATCAGGCCAAGCTCTCCCATTTTATGAAAAAGCTCTACCGGAAACTTCTGCGTTTCGTCCCAATCCATCATGAAAGGGCGGATATTTTTGTTAGCAAAATCGCGAATCATTTCGGCAATCTGCACCTGGGTATCTGTATAATTGAAATCCATAAGCTACGAGGTAAATCAAAGCGCAATTTTACGAATTTTTTCCCCAAACTTCAATCGTAGTAGCACTTAGCCATGTTATTATATGGCTGTTTTTATACAAAAGGCATTGAATATTAATATTTCTTATTTAATCTACCTTCAAGCGTTGCTCAAGGATGCGAAATGTGGAGTCGGGGAAATGGTACACGTCTTTCAGTTGTTGTATGCTATGATAGCTGCCAATTTCCTTTTTATAGTCCAGTATTTTATATGCCAGTTTGGGGCCAATGCCTGGCAGGGCTACCAATGTAGCAGAGTCGGCAGTATTGAGGTTGATGCGCTTTACCTGAATATGAATATGGGGAGCAAGCCTTTGATAATCAGCATCGCTGAGGGTGTACAGGGCTTTGAAATCTTCTTTATAGTAAAATTTTTTACCCTTGCTGCGCCAGTTAATAAATATGGCTATGGTTTTTTCGCTCAAGCCTAATTGTTTCAGTTCTGCACCCGAAACGGTATTGGGGTCGAATTTGAAAAGTATGGGGCTGGTTGTTATGGTAGCTTCATTGCCCGAAGTGCTTGTGTTACTACTTTGTTTGTTATGTGCTTCCCATTTGGCGCGCAGGGTAGTTTGCTTTGCATCATCAAAAGATGGCTGCACCCATATGTACATGGTGGCTTTACTGATGATGAGTAAGATGATAATGGCCAACAAAACCAGTATGCCTGTACGTTCGGTACGGGTAAATGATGCATAGGCTGTAAGCAGGCGTTTCACAAAATGAAAATAGTAAAACCTTTATATTGCAAGATGAAATCTTTTGCCAGCGATAATTATGCAGGTGTATTGCCAGAGGTAATGAACGCTTTAGTACTTGCTAACGAAGTGCATGCGCGCTCTTACGGCGCAGATGAGATAACGGCACGTACCCGCAAATTGTTTTGCGATGTGTTTGAGGCAGATGTGGATGTGTATTTCGTATTCAATGGTACGGGCGCAAACGTATTGAGCATCAGCAGTGCTACGCAGTCTTATAACTCGGTATTATGTGCAGACATTTCGCATATCTATAACGATGAATCTGCAGCACCTGAAACATTTACCGGATGCCGCTTTTTCCCATTACCCACCAACGAAAACGGAAAACTGACAACAGATGCTATCCAACAACGCCTGATACGCAAGGGCGATATACACTATGCACAGACTAAGCTGCTATCACTTACACAATCTACAGAGTACGGAACGGTATATACACGCGACGAAATAAAAGAACTGGCTACACTTGCACATTATAATGAACTGTATGTGCATGTAGATGGCTCTCGTTTTTTCAATGCCACTGCATCGTTGGGTTGTAGCCTTGCAGATGTTGTAACACGTACAGGTGTAGATATATTGTCGCTGGGGGGTACGAAAGCGGGTATGATGTTTGGTGAGGCCGTTGTTGTGTTTAATAAAGATTTGAAACAGCATATTGCATACAAACACAAACAGAGTATGCAACTGGCATCGAAAACACGCTTTATTGCAGCGCAGTTTGAGGCTATGTTGCAAGGTGAAACATGGCGAAAACATGCGAGCCATGCAAACGAAATGGCGCAAAATCTGGCTGCATCGCTATCTGCTTTTCCGCAAGTGAAGATTACAAAACCTGTACAAGCCAATGCGGTATTTGCCGAGTTGCCCAAAGCATGGAATGTACCATTGCAGGATGCTTATCCTTTTTATATATGGAAAGAAGCCACCAACGAAGCACGCCTGATGTGCAGCTTTGACACGACCAAAGATGATATTCATGGGTTTATGGATATGATGAAGCATCTATAATCTACCACCTGTCTTGCTTAGGTTTATTATTACCGTTGTGTTTAAAATGCTTCTTTTTAGGCGTATTGTTTTGAATAGCGTTGGGACGCTTTACTACTTCTTTGTTTTTTGGTAGATTGATTTTAACGACACCTGAACTGCTTGCAGGAAAGGGATGATTTTCCACAACAGGTATTTGCTTGCCAATGAGTTTTTGTATGGCTTTCAGGTCGTCTTTTTCTTCTTCGTCGCAAAAAGAGAAAGCGATGCCATCTGCACCTGCCCTGCCTGTCCGGCCAATGCGGTGTACATAGGTTTCCGGTACTTCCGGCAAATCGAAATTGATAACATGCGATAGGGAATCAATATCAATACCACGTGCAGCAATATCGGTAGCTACCAATACTTTTATTTCGCCCGTTTTAAAATTGCTGAGCGCTCGCTGCCTTGCATTTTGAGATTTGTTGCCATGTATAGCCTCTGCACGTACGCCATCTTTATACAGGTCTTTCACTACTTTATCTGCACCATGTTTGGTACGGGTAAAGACCAAAGCCCTGTCAATGCTTTTATCTTTCAGTATAAATGCCAGCAGCTTCTTTTTGTCTTTCTTATCAACGTATAGTATATACTGGTCTATTTTTTCGGCCGTGCTGGATACTGGCGTTACTTCTACTTTTTCAGGGTTTACCAAAATGGTATTTGCCAGTTTTTGTATCTCTGGTGGCATGGTAGCAGAGAAGAAAAGGCTCTGGCGTTTTTGCGGCAGGCGGGCAACGGTTTTCTTTACATCGTGTATGAAACCCATATCCAGCATACGGTCGGCCTCGTCCAGTACGAATATTTTGATATTGCTGAGGCTGATGTATTTCTGATCCATCAAATCGAGCAGCCTGCCGGGTGTAGCAATCAGTATATCTACACCTGCATGCAATGCCCTTACCTGCGCGCCCTGCGGCACACCGCCGAATATTACCAAATGCTTCAGGCGCAGGTGCTTGCCATAAGCGGCAAAGCTATCGCCTATCTGTATAGCCAGTTCGCGGGTGGGTGTCAGTATCAGTGTTTTGATTACCTTATGACTATTGTCTATCGGTGGTTCGCTGAGTAATTGTAAAATGGGCAGGGCAAATGCAGCCGTTTTACCAGTGCCTGTTTGCGCACAGCCCAGCAGGTCTTTCTTTTGCAGTATGATGGGTATAGATTGCTCTTGTACGGGGGTAGGTTGGGTATAGCCCTCAGTTTCCAATGCATCTAATATGGGTGCTATCAGGTGTAATTCTTTAAATGTCATCTGTAAGATTGTAGCCGGCTAATAACTTATTAATACTAATGAGGTAGGAAGTCAGCGGTTAATGTAAATACGGATGCAAAGGTAGGGTTTATTTATTTAACCTGTTTTCAGCTTGGTTTTCGCTTGAATTTTTGGTTTCGCTTCTTATTCCTGTTATTGCCAGGTTTGCGGAAGTCTGTTTTGTATTCGGGCGTTGGGCCAAATTCGGCAGGTACTTGCATTTTTTCTACAGGATGGCCTAATAACTGCTCTATGCGGTGAAACTTGAATTGCTCTTTATCGTTGATGAATGTATAAGCAGTACCCGTTGATGCAGCGCGTGCAGTACGCCCGATGCGGTGTATATAATCTTCGCCCTCGTGTGGTACATCGTAATTAATGACAAGTTCTATATCTTCAATATCAATACCACGGCTCAATATATCGGTAGCTACAAGTATTTTCAGTTGCTTGCTTTTGAAGTTGATAAGTACCTGCTCACGTTGCTCCTGCTCAAGGTCAGAGTGTATTTCATCTGCAGGTAGTTTTTGTTTTTTCAGGTCTTTGGTCAGTTGCTTCACGCTTTGCTTGCTGCTGCAAAAAATCAGAACGCTATTGTATTCGCGTTGCAGCAGTATGTGTTTTACCAATGGTATTTTTTGCTCGTCGTGCACCAGAAAAGCACCTTGCTTCATCTTGTCGGGGGGGCGAGATATGGCAATGTTTACCTCTATCGGGTCTTTCAGTATGGTATTAGCCAGCTTGCGTATGGCAGGTGGCATGGTAGCAGAGAACAGGAGGTTTTGCCTTTGCTTGGGTGCGTGCGATATTATTTTTACGATGTCTTCGTAAAAACCCATATCAAGCATACGGTCGGCCTCGTCCAGTACCAGATACTTGAGGCTCTGCATTTTTACATAACCCATGTTGAGGTGCGATATCATACGCCCCGGTGTACACACTACAATGTCTGCCCCGTGCGATAAGGCTTTCTTTTCGATAGCAAAGGAATCGCCACTATTGCCGCCGTAAATGGCTATACAACTGATGGGTGTGTAATAAGAAACACCCTCTAATATCTGCACTATCTGTATAGCCAATTCGCGCGTAGGTACTATTACCATCGCGTTTACCTGATTATCGTCTTTGGTGTGCCAAAGTATGTTTTGAATAAGTGGCAATAGGAAAGCGGCCGTTTTGCCTGTACCAGTTTGCGCGGCGGCTATGATGTCTTTACCATCCAATATATTGGGTATCACAGCTGCTTGCACAGGAGTGGCTGTCTTATATCCCATCGACTCAATGCCATCCATCAAATCGTCATCAAACCCGAAATCTGTAAAATTCAAAACTGGTTATTTTATTAACAATCAGCTAATGTAGCTGCCATTTATCAAAATATCACCTCAAATCTACTACTAAAGGCGTTCTTTTTACAAATTCCTTAACGTTGGGGTTGTAATATATAAGCCATCTTGCACGTTCCACTCAACAAAAAACTACGTATGAAAAAAATTGTATCATCCCTCATCTTCATTGTTTTGGTTGCAGCGTCAGCAGATGCTCAATTTCGTTATACGGTAAGTGTATCAACAGCTACCTATACACCGCTTACAATGGGTACTGTTTTAACTGGCACCGATTTGTGGGATGATGAATATTATACCGCACCTATCGGGTTCAACTTTAATATGGAAAGCCTGCAAATAAATAAAATCAGCATGATAGGCGGCGGATTTGCAGCCTCTGATACGATTGGTAATGTATCTGGCTTCTTCCTTACTGGGGCCGATTTATATGATAGAGGTAATGCAGGCGGTACAAACGCCGTATCCCCTATCAGGTATGCTGTAACGGGTAATGCGGGCAGCAGAATATTTAAAATGGAAGTGCATAACGCAGGTTTTTGGGATGAGTATGATTTATACACGACAAATAATGATTCGGTATCCTATCAAATATGGCTGTATGAAGGCTCTAATGTTGTAGAGCTACATTATGGGCCTTCAAAAGTGTCTCATCCTACAGATTATTTCTTTTTGTCTTCAGGTAAATCATTGATTGGGTATGTTAAGAACATTGATTACGATAATGGCAATTTGGAAAAGATGTACTATCTGAATGGCAATCAAATGTCGCCGACGATAGATAGCTCTACTGATTTAACTTCAGTGTCTGGTGGGCTGAATGCATACCCAGCAAATGGCACGGTATATCGCTTTACACCCATACCTACAGGTGTAGGTAATATCACTAAAACATTGGAAGGTGTGAGCATTGTAAATACAGTTAGTACAAGCAATATAACTGTTAACAATACAGAACAAAATAAAGTAACATACCGCGTTGTTTCATCAAACGGTACTTCGACCAATATCAGCGGACAGTTGATGATGGGGGCTAACCGATTAGACATCAGTAGCCTACCCACCGGCGTATATTTGCTGCAAGCCCAAAGTGAAGAAGGATATATGGTGCAACGCATTGTGAAGCAATAATATTATCAATGCCCCAATACACATGTATCGGGGCATAAACAAAAAAGGGCAACAGGTGAATATTAATAAGGCTTAGATATTCCTTTCAGTAAACCGTTAGCAAGATGCAATAGCCACGATAGGCATCCACGGCATATCATCAGGATTGTTCTGCGACACATTTAGTTTCGTGATTCGCAGATTATTGAATACCCATCTGTACTTCTGTAATATTATTGGCAGGGTTTTCCATATCCACTACTGTATATACTTCTCTGCACTCGTCAGTCATTGTCAGACCATTGGTTTGTAATTCTGCAATAATCCGTGCATAGGTTTGGTACAAGTTGTCCCACGAGCCATGATGGATAGTTGAAACATACTTAAATGAAGGCGTTTCAGATAAATTATAACCTAATGATGTACCTATTGCAACACCACTAACAGGCAGGGCCATTTCAAGCGAAAAAATTGTGTCTTTATTGCCATCTGCACCTACATAACGCCATATTTGAGGGCCAGCGGGTACTAGCCCTGCTTTAGTGGCTACGTCATACAAATGCATGGGCGTTTCGCCTGTGTCTTTTTGAATAGTTGCTAGCGATGTTTTGATGTTTACAGAAAGTACTTGAACAGGTGCTTGTGTTTTGATTTCCATAATCTAATTTGTTTATGGCACAAAACAACGACGGGGTACTGACAGCCCTATGTCAGCAGTAAAATGTTTTTCAGGAATAATGCGTTTGCAGCTCCTTTACCCAGTTTTTCATCAAGTCTATCATACTTTGCGGATACAGGATGGTTGCTTGGCTCTTGAAACTGAGTAACCAACTGGCAATATATTCGGGGTGGGCAACCATGAATTTCATTTCGGTTACATCTTTCTTTTTTTCTTCGCTTACATAGCCATAGTAGAGGCGTTGCTCTTTAATATATTTCACAACACTGTTATCAAACACTACTGCCATTTCAATCATCTTGTGTTTGCCCGAAAAATCGTGCAGGTATTCTTCAAGCGTAGGTGTTGCTATGGTAAATGACGTATCTGTTTTATGCAATTGTTCTATCCTGTCCAGCCTGAAATTGCGGTAACCATCGCGCAGATGGCACCATGCAACCAAATGCCAGTAGCCATTTACATAGTAAATGCCAACAGGTTCTATCAGCCTTTCATTTATTTGTTCTGAATGATTGGTATAATAAACAATACGCACGGCTTTCTTTTGGCTGATGCTTTGCAATATGTCGAAAATATGATTGCCCGTGCCTGCGGGTGGGTTTGCGTTTCTTTTAAATACATGGATAGCACCTTCTATATCTTCAAGCATGCCTTTTTCTGCGCTGCGCAGCACGGCTTTTATCTTATACAGTGCTGCTTTGTATTGTTGCGCAGTGGCTTTGTCCGTCATTTTATCAATGAACTTTTCTGCCGTTACAAAAGTGATGGCTTCTTCTTTTGTAAACATGACGGGTGGTAGCCTGTAACCATCCATAATGCTGTAACCAACGCCAGCCTCTCCTATAATAGGTACGCCTGCTTCTTCAAGCGATGCGACATCTCTATACACAGTGCGTAGGCTGATGCCGAAGCGGCCAGCTATTTCCTGTGCTTTTACTACTTTTTTTGATTGTAGCTGAATGAGTATGGCTGTTATGCGGTCGAGGCGGTTCATGATGGAGTAAAGATAGTTTGAAAATATTTTAAAAAAATTTCTGCATCCTACTGACATAGGGCTGTCAGCAGGTGGTTGTTGCTTTGTGTTCTAAACAAAAACGTACATACTATGACACAAATTGAAGCATTGCTGAAAGAAATGCAACATGAAGCTGCAACCACAAAGAAATTCTTAGCTATCGTACCCGCAGATAAGTTTGATTACAAACCGCATCCTAAGAGTATGCCTTTGAAAGAGCTGGCAACCCATATAGCCGAAATACCCGCATGGATAGCCATGGTGCTAACAACAGACGGGCTCGACTTTGCTGCTACACCTTATGTGCCTGCACCAGTAAGTAGCACTGCGGATTTGCTGGCGCTGCAAGAGAAAAGCTTGCAAGAAGGTTACGAACAACTATCAAAAGCCAGTGAAGCAGATTTTGAAAGGATATGGACAATGCGTCAGGGAGATATAGTACTCAGTGAGTTGAATGTGGCTGAAAACATACGCCATTGCTATTGCCAGATAGTGCATCATCGTGCGCAGTTGGGTGTTTATTTGCGTCTGCTGGATATTCCGATACCGGGTAGCTACGGGCCGAGTGCAGACGAAATGGGTGAATACAAGCCTTAATTAATACTGATAATAAGTGCCGCTCATTGGCGGCACTTATTATTTTGCTACAGCTATTTTTACTTTCTTGCCTTTTATCTTTTTGTCTTTGATGAGGTGCAGCGCATGGCTGGCTTTTATCTTTTTTATAGCTGCGAAGGAGAAGAAATCTTTTACTTCTATCAGCCCGATGTCTTCTTTTTTCAGTTCTCCCTGCTGCGACAGGAAGCCTACGATGTCCACTTTGTTCACCTTATCTTTTTTACCTGCTGCTATAAAGAGGCTTGTCCATTTTGGCTTTTCGGGCAGGGGATTGTCGTCTTGCACTTCAATTGTCTCGACAGTATCTGCATCCAGATATTTCGGCAATATTTCTTCCGGTGAAAGGATGAGTATAGCCGTGCCACTGGCATCCATACGGGCAGTGCGCCCATTGCGGTGTGTAAAAATATCTTCTGTATGCGGCAGATGGTAGTGTACTATGTAGCGTATGTTGGGTATATCAAGCCCGCGTGCAGCAAGGTCTGTCGTTACCAATATATTAGCCGTTCCGCTTCGGAATTTGAACAATGCGCTGTCCCTATCGCGTTGCTCCATTGCTCCGTGATAAAACACATTCAGTACGCCCTGTTCTGCCAACCATTGTGCGGTTCGCTCTACAGACTCGCGATGATTGCAGAAAACAATCATGGAACGATTGCCCAACTGGCATATCAGTTTCAGCAGTGTTTCCAGTTTGTCTTTATCGGTTGCGGCTACAGTTTTTATTTCAAGCCCTAATGATTCCGTCAGTTTTTCGGACAGATAATTGAGGCGTAGCGGATTGTCTAATTGCAGAAAATCGGGTAACTCTACAGCCTCTGTAGCAGAGGTAAGTATGCGCTTATTGATATTAGGCAATTCATTGATGATAAAAGCCACTTCTTCCTGAAAACCCAATTCCAGCGACTTGTCAAATTCATCGAGGATGATGGTAGTGATGCTATCGGTAGTGATGCTGCCACGGCGTATATGGTCGCATAAACGGCCGGGCGTGCCTATTAACAGTGCGGGTGGTTCTATCAGGTTGTTTTCTTCAATCTCTCGCTTGTGGCCGCCATAGCAGCAGGTTACTTTAAAGCCCGTACCCATGCTTTTGAATACCAATTCTATCTGTTGTGCCAACTCACGAGACGGCACTACTATCAATGCCTGCGTTTGCTTGTTCATAGCATCCAGCGCAGCTACAAGCGGCAACAAAAAAGCAATGGTTTTGCCGCTACCTGTTGCTGATAGCAACACGAGGTCGTTCTGATGGTTGCCTGCATCCATAGCGGCAAGCTGCATATCATTCAGCTTGTCAATCTTCAGATTTGCCAGTATAGTATCAACCGAAAGCTTTTGCATGGGTGCGAAGGTACGGTCTTTCAATACAAGGAAAGAAAAAATTAATACATAAGTGTATTATGTATTTAAAACTTATGTATATTCGCTCAAGAAAACTATTATAATGATTTTTTCATCAGAATTGATAAAGGGTACACTCAAAACCATTGTACTGAAACTGCTTGCAGAGAACAAGAAAATGTATGGCTATGAGATAACGCAAACAGTAAAGGAAATAACCAAAGACAGAATACAACTGACAGAGGGTGCACTATATCCTACGCTGCACGCCTTAGAGGCAGACGGACTGCTAACTACAGAAACGGAATATATTGGTAAACGTGTGCGCAAATACTATAGTCTGAGCCCCAAAGGAAAAACGAAAGCAAAAGAAAGGGTAAACGAGTTTGCTGAATTTATAGAAACCATGCAGGATTTATTAGCTATAAAACCTAAGCTGGCATAATGTATCGTATTACAGATGAACAGGTAGATTATATACTCAATGACATCAAACAGCGTGGTATTGAGATAGCGGATTTGCAACAAAATCTGCTTGACCATATATGCTGTATTATAGAACGGCAGCTTGATGAGAATGGAGATTTTAAAGCCTGCTATCAAAAAATAATTGAGGCATTTTACAAAGAACGTCTTGCTGAAATTGAAGAGGAAACAATCTTATTATTAACATTTAAAAACTATTATGGTATGAAAAAACTCATGATTGTAAGCGGCATCTTATGCACAACAGGCTTTTTTATCGGTTCTTTTTTTAAGATAATGCATTGGAATGGAACATACTGGTTTTTGATACCCAGTATCATATTCTTCAGTTTTGTTTTCTTACCGTTATTATTCTTACTAAAAACAAAAGAAGCTAGCTCTCAAAGAGAAAAATTGATTGTAGCTGTTGGTTGCATAGTTGGGGTTTTATATTGTTTATCCACGTTGTTTTTAGTTGAGTATTGGCATGGGGCATCTGTTTTGTGGTCAATAACATTACTTACTGCTACTTTTGTGTTACTACCGTTGTATTTTTTTAATGGTATTCGCAAACCCGAAACTAAGTTGAATACGATTGTAACCACTTTTATATTAATAGGCTTATTAGGCATGCAGTTTACGCTTACATCATTACATAAACACCCGCAAAAACATACCGTTGTAAATAACAAATAATTAAAGCGATGCTCACATCAATCAATCCGAAACTGCCAATGCGCAACAAGGCAACTACCAAAGACTTCTACATCAATCAAATGGGGTTTAAAGACTTTGGGATGGCCGATTTTGATGGCTACCTGATGGTAGAAAAAGACAATATTCAAATCCATTTTTTTGAATTTAAGGATTTGAACCCTAAAGAGAACTACGGGCAGGTATATATCCGCACAAACGATATTGATGCGCTGTATAATACAATGAAAGAGAAAGATGTTGCTTGCAGCCCTATTGAAGACAAACTTTGGATGCAGCGAGAGTTCTCTATTCTGGACCCTGATAATAATCTGCTTACTTTCGGGCAAAGCATTTTGTAGATAAAAAACGCCACTCAACAGAGTGGCGTTTTCATTTCAAGTCGGGAAGACAGGATTCGAACCTGCGACCCCCTGGTCCCAAACCAGATGCGCTACCGGCCTGCGCTACTTCCCGAACTTTTTCCGGAATCAATCTTCGCTGAAAAAAAACTCCAGCGGTGAGGGCGGGATTCGAACCCGCGGTACGGTTTGACCCGTACGACAGTTTAGCAAACTGTTGGTTTCGGCCTCTCACCCACCTCACCATTACCCGCAAGCTAAGCCTACAAAGTATGTTAGCCGATTGATAATCCCTTTTTGGGGACTGCAAAGATAACTGTATTAGCGAAATAACAAAAGATTTTTTGACACTGTACATATACCATAAAACACCATGAGTACTACTGCCTGTACTGGTTGGCGCGTATGTTTTGCGCGGCTTTTTCGGCTGTTTCTGCAATGCGTTTTGCCCTTGTTTCGGGGCGTTTGGCATTGGTTATCCACTCAAGTATGCCGCGCTTTACAGATTTGGGAAATGCATCGAAATGCTGCCACGCGCCTTTATGCTTTTTCAATGCAGCCATCAGGTCGGCAGGTATTACAATGGCATCAATATCGTTTAGTGCATCCCAAGTACCTGTTGCTTTTGCCAGTTCTACCATCTTGCTGCCAGCAGGCATCATCAGCCCTGCTTTTTCAAGCCTTGCTACACTAGCTTTATTGATGCCACTCCACTTGCTTTTGGGGTTTCTTTTTGAAAAGAATTGATAATAACTCTGTTCATCTCGTTTGTTGGGCTTACTGTCTATCCAGCCATAGCATAGGGCTTCTTCTACCGCTTCGGGGTAATACACACTGGCTACGCCGCTGTCTTTTTTGTAGATAATAAGCCAAACGGATGTTTCCTTCGCATGGTTTTTATCGAGCCATGCACGCCATGCAGCCCTCGATTTGGCGTAGTATGTTTTGATGCCGTCTTTCAGTTCCATAACAGGCAAAGCTTATTGCCTGTTAAATATATACTGCATTTGAAACAAAAAATAATTCCGTTTAATGTATTCCGTATTATCATCTGCTTTGCCGGCAAGGCTGTTGCGGTAACTGACACCTGCGCCAATGTTTTTAGTAATCAGGTAGCTGAGGCTGATGGTAGTACCAACGTCTGTTTTAGGTATTTTTTTGCCGATGGTGGCAAGATGCTCGTTCATGCCGCGCAGTGTTGCATCGTCTGTAATGATGCGTTGTATATCTGCACCTGCTACGATGTGTATTTTTTTTGTCAGTTTGAACGAAACACCGGGGTTAAACTGTACATAAGGCAGATTACGGCTGTATTGCTCATAACTTTCGGTTACAGTGCGTTGAATACCCATAGTTTGTGAAGTGTCAGATATGATGACAATAGGTTCTTCTGTAATGTTTGTATGCTTCACCGATACATTTTGCCTGCCTTGTACAAAGCCTAAACCTGTTTGTATGGATATACGGTTGGTTATCTTGTTTTTGATAGTAACACCGGCTGCAAAACCGCTATTGGCTTGGTGTACTGCCATGCCTGTATTGATGCCGAAAACCGCACCGGCTGTTTTGGGCTGTTCCTGATAGGGCATGTACAGCGGTAAGTGTTCGTATTTTTTTTCTGGTTTGATAGTAGTAGTTGGCGTATGTGTTGCTTCATCGTTGGTTACGGCAATATTATTTTCTATCTCTTGATTGATGGCGGTTTTAGGTGTTATTTTCTTATCAATTTGCTTTGCTTGTTTGCTCGTGGTAACTGACGATGTGTATGTATTTGGAGCAACAACCGTATCATCTGTAATGATAGCGGGTGGAGTTGAGGGTATGGCTTGGCGGAAGGTACTATTCTTTTTTACAACAATGCTGCTTTGCTGCGATGTGTAATATGACAGTATGCCCACTACTGCGAATAATACAGCAGCTGCGGCTGCATGAGATTGATAGATAATAGGCAGTATAAGAAGCTTCTTAGTGTCTTTTCTATCATCCATCATAGCCTGCATACGTTGCCAGTTGGCATCGTTGAACGGGATGGTTTCATCGTCAACCACACGCTGCAGTATCTTATCAAATTCATTATTGCTCATATCACTTGTTTTTAAGTGTTTGTTGTGATATTTTCTCTTTCATCATTTCTCTTGCCTTATTCAGATACCAATGAGATGTACCTTCTTTTATATTCAGTTGTGCCGCTATTTCTTTATGCCCCAAGCCGTCGAAAACATGCAGGTTGAAAACCGTGCGATAGGTTTCGGGTAGTTGTTGCAATGCACTGATGATTTCTTTAAAACATAGGCTTTGCAATGCATCGTTTTGAATGTGTACAGACAAAACAGATACAGTATTTTCTTCTACTTCTTTAAACTGTAATGCAGATTGCTTTTTACTGAGTCGCAACTGGTCGAGGCAGGTGTTTACCAATACACGCTTCATCCATCCTTCAAACGAGCCTTTGCCATCAAACATCCCCACTTTTGTAAACACTTTATAAAATCCATCATTCAGCCATTGTTCCGCATCGTGTACAGTGGGGGCATAGCGCATACATACTTTCATAAAGTCGCTATAGTATCTTTTGTATAGATACTCCTGCACTTTTGGTTGCTGTCTTTTGCAGCCTTCAATCAGTTCGTGTTCTGTATATTCCTGCGCCACGTCGTTTTTGCAATGCCAATAATACTGTACCGTTTTTATACAACGCAGCAGCACTGTTTATTTTACAATGCTGCTACATACTATATCCTCTTAAAGCCATTTCTATGGCAGTGTTACCGCGTCTTTGCCTGCAGTTTTCTCTATGTGGCAGCAATCTGTAGCTATGGTGTATACTTCATCTACTACCTTAATGCTTCCTTTGTAACCCACGAAGCGTACTTGTTTTGTGGTATTCTGATTTCCAAGTACCCACGAATCGTTGAATACAACATAGGCTTGCCTGTAACTATCATATTCGTAAAGGCTTGCAGGTAGTTTGTTACCAGCCATGTCTTCTGTATGGAATGATGACAACAGCACGGTAGCACCCGTAGCATCTGTTACTTTCAGGTCTATCATCCTGAACTCTGTAGTACAGAAGATACCTTCGCAATTCGGATCTGTAACAATATCATTTCCACCACCGCCAGATGTATCTATTGGTGGTTTCTTGGTGTCAATAGTACTGCCAGTACCTGTACCACTCTTAGAAGAGTTGTTGCCGGCATTTGCTGATGTACCTGGCGTGTTGTTGTTGTGTAGTTTTGAACAACTGGTGATGCTGATAGCCAGTGCCGCGCAAATAGTCATTAATGTGTACTTCATAAAATCTGCATTTAAGGTTTTTGAAAAACTTGTTTGATATGATAGACGGTTATTCGCATCAAAATCTTGGCGTGAACATTGTAAAAAATGAAAAAACCGGCAATAAGCCGGTTTTTATAACTATCGGTTAGTATGTTTATATACTTGCCAGTTGCACTTTCTGTTGCAGTTCCAGCATGTGTTCTTTGTATTCGCTGTCGGTATCCATCAGGTTTTCAACCGTTTGGCAAGAGTGTATGACTGTAGTATGGTCGAAGCCGCCAAAATGTTCGCCGATGTTTTTGAGCGAGCTTTTGGTAAACTTCTTGGCAAGGTACATGGTTATCTGGCGAGCCTGTACTACTTCTCGCTTACGGGTTTTAGCCAGTAATCTGTCGTATGGCAGGTGGAAGTAATCGCAAACCATTTTTTGTATGTTCTCGATTGTCAGTTCGCGTGCCGATGTCTTCACAAAATTCTTCATCACACGCTTGGCAAGGTCTATGTCTATCTCTTTCTTGTTCAGCGTAGCTTGTGCAAACAGGGCTATCAACGCACCTTCCAGTTCGCGTACATTGCTTTGTACATTATATGCCACGTACTTTACCACTTCGTCGGGTATTTCAAGCCCTTCCTGCTTCATCTTTACCTGCAATATATGCTGGCGTGTTTCAAAGTCGGGTGCTTGTATGTCTGCATTCAACCCCCAACGGAAACGGCTTAGCAGGCGTTCCTGCATACCTTCCAAATCTTTGGGTGGCGTATCGCTTGTCAGTATTATCTGCTTGCCGCTTTGGTGCAGGTGGTTGAAGATGGCAAAGAATACATCCTGCGTTTTGGCAGCAGGCACAAATAAATGAATATCGTCCACTATCAGCACATCTATCAATTGATAGAAATGGATGAAATCATTTACTTCATTATTCTTTGAATGCTCAATAAACTGGTTGATGAACTTCTCTGCACTTACGTACAGCACCGCTTTGTTTGGGTGCAGCCTGCGTACATCATTGCCTATTGCCTGTATAAGGTGGGTTTTGCCCCAACCTACACCGCCGAATATCACTAATGGATTAAAGGCAGTTGCGCCGGGCTTTTGTGCTACGTGCTGACCAGCAGAGCGTGCCACACGGTTGCAATCGCCCTCTACATAATTATCAAATGTGTAGTTGGCATTTAATTGCGGGTCTATCTGCATACGCTTCAGCCCGGGTATCGCATAGGGGGTTTTTATATTATGCGGGTCGTCCCATTTAAGGGGCATATCCACATAGTTATTATCTTTTGATGGTTTGTTGTAGGTGCTGCCGGGCATGTTGATAGATGCGGGATTGCGCTGTTGCGAATTGCCTTCCATCAGTATGCGGTATTCAAGCCTGCCGTCTTTTCCTAAAACACGCTTGATCGTTTTGCCGAGCAATTCTACAAAATGCTCCTCAAGCCATTCGTAGAAAAACTGACTGGGTACTTGCAGTGTCAGGATGTTGTTTGCTAATGCTACAGCCTTTATAGGTTCGAACCAGGTTTGGTACGTACGCCAGTTCACATTATCCTTGATAATGTTCAGGCATTTATCCCAAGCTGCTTCTGCTTCGTTTAAAACTTTATTAGAAGTATCGTAAAGGTTGTTATCCATATTTGGCTACGCAATCTTCAAGTTAATATCATTTTTTCAAAACTCGGCAATAGTAGTGCGCCGATTTTACTACCCCGATAAAATAATTTCTTTTTTACGGGTTTCATCAACACTTTCCTCGCCTTCAATTTAATTTGCCTGACGCCTCGAAATCTCCTCTTCTTGTCGTTTGGTTTGTTCCTGCCCTAATCTTTGGCAGGGGAACGAAGTTGCTAACAATTTGTTGAAAAAAAAAATGATTAGCCACTTGTTTCTTTGTTAATGTTTACAGAATTGGTTTTGTGGAGTTTGGCATCATTTTTTGTGCCAAAAACATAATCGAGCCTGCCTAGGCGAACGCCACCCCAACCTACCTGATTAATCACTGTTTCCCTGCCTGCCAAGTTTCGCTGTATCGCAGGCGTGTCGAGGAATGTATGGGTATGGCCACCAATAATCAGGTCTATATATTCGGTTTCTTTTGCAATAGTTTTATCACTTATTTTATTTGTTTCATATTCAAACCCGAGATGAGAGAGGCAGATGACCATATCGCATTTCTCATCCTTTTTTAGTTGTTCAGAAACCTGCTTGGCTACCTGTATGGGGTTGTTATATTTTGTATTGCCGGATGCCGCCCTCGAAACCAAGCCGTCCAGCTCTATTCCCAACCCGAAAATGCCGATTTTCAAGCCCCCTTTTTTGATGATGGTATAAGGCGGCACTTTGTGTTCCAACGGTGTGTCAGTAAAATCGTAATTGGCTACTAAGACGGGGAAATTTGCATAAGGCAGCAACCGAGCGAAACCCTCAATACCTGCGTCGAAATCGTGATTGCCCATTGTGCAGGCATCATAGCCCATCATGCTCATGGCTTTTATTTCGGGTTCGCCTTTGTACATATTGAAGTAGGGTGTGCCTTGTAACATATCGCCTGCATCCAGTAGCAGTACATGGCCGCCTTCGGCACGTATCTGCGATATGAGTGCAGCACGTGCAGCCACACCACCCATACCTGCCAGCTTGCCCCCATCTTGCGGAAAGGCATCGAGCCTGCTATGCACATCATTGGTATGCAGGATTGTCAGTTTTTTAGTACTGCCGGCAAAACTTTGAAAAGGGAAGCCGCCTGCTGCCAGCAAACCCGCGCCGATGGATGTTTTTTTGATAAAACTTCTTCTATTCAGCATAGCGTACCCTTTTTTCTATATACGGATGCAGTGGTTTATTTGCTTTTTGCAGCGCCTTTACATAATCTATCAATACATCCCGAATAAACAGGTTGCAAGGCGTGGCTTTCAATGGTATGAGGAAACTGCATTTATCGCCACCCGTTGCCAGATAATCGTTGGTGGCAATGATGTAGGTAGCGTTCTCGTCTATCGGCTTGCCGTTGATTTGAATATTAATTGCCTTGCCTTCTTTGATAGCATAGCTAATGCCACTGACAGGCCAACCTTTGGCAGCCGCCATGTGATGACACCATTGTATCAATACTTTACCGTTTATTTCAACGATGGTAAGCGCGTTGTCAAACGGCATCAGTTCGTAGATCTTGCCAGTGGTGATGTTGCCCGCCTCTATATAGGGTATCCGTAACCCACCCTGATTACAAACTGCTGCATCAGTTTGAGTATTCACCTGTCTTGCTGCCTGCAGCATGGCATCGGCTACAAAATTACCAAGTGCAGACTCGGGTTGTGCTTTTGTTAATACTGTATCGGTATAGCCAATAACAAGCTGCATAGTGCTATCCATACGTTGCTTGTAGGGTAGTAAAAAACTAGTGAAACTGCTATCCGCTGTTCCATCTTTACCTACCGCATAGTGTTTGCTGCTTTGTTCTAATATATAACGTGGTTGGTGGCAAGCTGTTGCCAATGCTAAAGCCAACGATATATATATAACGCCTAAACGCATCTAAACACAAAACTATGGAGCATGAAGATAGTGCTGTATTAAGCTAATTTTATCCTTTGAAGAATGATTATTTTTGAAGCATGGCAAGCCGATTAAGGTTAAAAGACAGAATTGTTTCACCCATCATGGAGTTTATACATGATAGCCGTTCGGTAGGTATTGTGTTGATATGCGTTACGACCATATCATTGATAGTGAGTAACACACAATGGGGTGATGTATATGTTGCCTTCTGGCAACGGGAGTTGACTATGCCCATGCCCGAAATACACCTGCCACATAGCATATTGCACATCATCAACGATGCGCTGATGGCTCTATTCTTTCTGCTGGTGGGTTTGGAAATAAAAAGGGAATTGCTGGTTGGCGAACTGAACAGCCTGAAAAAATCGCTGCTGCCGGTGATAGGTGCAGCAGGTGGTATGGTTGTACCAGCACTTATCTATACAATATGGTGCGGCAATACCGACTATAGCAGCGGGTGGGGCATACCGATGGCAACAGACATCGCGTTTTCATTAGGCATACTGTCATTATTAGGCAACCGAGTATCTATATCGGTAAAGATATTTCTGATGGCTCTTGCTATTATTGACGACTTAGGTGGCATACTCACCATTGCTCTATTCTATGCCGGCAATTTGCAATGGAACTATTTATTGTATGCGGGTATCATTATGGCTGTACTTACAAGTATGAATCTGTTGAAAGTAAAACGCTATTACCTCTATTTCGCGCTTGGCATGCTGCTTTGGTATTGCGTTTATAATTCAGGCGTACACGCCACGATAGCGGGGGTGTTATTGGCTTTTACCATTCCACTGCATAAGATAGAAGAATTGGAACACTCGCTGCACGACCCTGTCAATTTTATTATTCTACCATTGTTTGCACTGGCTAATACTGCTATCATATTACCTGCTGATTTCAGTAGCATATACTCGTCTGTAGTGCATCACGGCATAACGATGGGCTTGGTGGTGGGTAAGCCATTGGGTATATACTTGTTTAGCATGACGGCAGTAAGGCTAAAAATTGCTAACCTGCCAACGGGCATGAAACGTCCGCAGTTATTGGGTATGGGTTTAATAGCCGGCATAGGCTTTACCATGTCTATCTTTATGGCTACGCTGGCATTTGACGACGAAGAAACGCAACTGATAGCCAAGGTGGCCATCATTGGCGCATCGTCGTTGGCAGGTATTGCAGGTTATATTTTTTTAAGTATGCAGAAAACTAAAACTGTTTAGGGATTTGTGGTTATTCCAAACTGCCGTAGGTGGTGCAAGCTATGCTTGTGCAGTAGCTGTACCCACATTTCGTAATTGAGGTCGCCAAAAAATGGATTGGTAATGACAGCATCGGGTTGCGCATCAAACAACGCGAAGAAATCATTGATTTCAGTTTGCAATTCGTTGAGCGCATCGGCGATGCTTGCATTTTTTTCTGGTATGGTATTTTCGCCAATGATGGCGTTGGGTGTATTTTCTCTGAAAGGCTTATCTGTCATCAGAAAAGCCTGCGCTTTAGCAACGTTTTCTTCTGGTGTCAGCAGGCTGTATTTATCCTTGCCGTTTGCCTGACGAAATGAAAAACTCATGTGCTCTACCATTTGCTGCACGTTCATTTTACCCCACAATCCTTTCATTTCAGGATTGATGCTTGATAAAGTCTTTACAAATTCGTTCTTCAGAAAAGAAGCTTTGTGTTCTACATTTTCCATATTAGTTAGTATTAAGTCGTAAGTGGTGAGTTGTGAGTCGTAAGTAGAAAATAAACGATACTTCTGGAAACTGTTTACAAAAACAAACTTTCTACTCTATACTCCCTACTTTCTACTATAACAAACCTTTTATCAACCTCTCCTGTGTTATTCCTTCTGCCTCTGCTTTGTAATTGCGCACCACACGGTGGCGGAGTACTGCTAATGCCATTGCCTGTACATCTTCTATATCGGGCGAATATTTGCCATTAAGTAAAGCATGGCATTTAGCACCCAGTATCAAGTATTGCGAAGCGCGAGGACCTGCACCATAAGAGATATACTGTTTTGCCGCTTCGGGTGCAGTACTATTGGCAGGACGTGTTTTCTGTACCAAACCTACTGCATATTCCAGTACATTATCTGGCACAGGTACGCGGCGCACCAAATCCTGAAAGTATAGGATGTCTTCACTCGTCAATACTTTGGGTAGCTCTACAGCCGCCGCACCTGTAGTATTTCGCACTATCATTACTTCCTCTGCAAAACTGGGATAGTCGAGCCATATCTGGAACATAAAACGGTCGAGCTGTGCCTCAGGTAGCGGGTATGTGCCTTCCTGTTCTATGGGGTTTTGTGTCGCCAATACAAAGAAAGGCGCGGGCAATTTGTATAACGTACCACCAGCGGTTACGTTGCGTTCCTGCATGGCTTCTAATAGTGCAGATTGTGTTTTTGGGGGCGTGCGATTTATCTCATCTGCCAAGATGATGTTGGCAAATACAGGCCCTTTTACAAAGCGGAATTGTCTGCTCTCGTCCAGTATCTCTGCACCTACAATGTCGCTCGGCATCAGGTCTGGTGTAAACTGTATGCGCTTGAAAGATAAATCCATTACATCTGCTACAGTCTTTACCAGCAAAGTTTTTGCCAGCCCAGGCACGCCTACCAACAGGCTATGACCGTTGCAGAGGATAGATATGATGAGTTTGTCTATTACTTCGTCTTGCCCTACAATCACCTTGCCGATGGCTTGTTTGATGACAGAGAATTTTTGTTGCAGGGCCTTGGCTGCGTCTATATCCGATGCGTAGTTCATCTTATTTAATCAAAAAGTTTTTCCAGCAGGTTATGTATGCCTGCATTCATTAAAAATAGACAGGTAATTTCTATTATTTTGTGAAAATTGACAAATAACCCCGAAAATCACTAAATAATCTTAAAATACAGGATGATGACCATAGAACAAGCGCAACAACAGGTGGATGCATGGATAAAAACAGCAGGAGTACGTTACTTCAATGAACTTACCAACCTGGGCATACTGATGGAAGAAACGGGGGAACTGGCAAGGCTGATGGTGCGTACATACGGCGAGCAGTCTTTTAAAGAAACAGATAAAAACAAGGAACTGGCAGATGAAATGGCAGATGTGCTGTGGGTATTGCTGTGCCTTGCCAACCAAACGGGCGTAAACCTGACAGAAGCCCTGCAAAAGAACTTTGAAAAGAAAAATATACGGGATGCAAACAGGCATAGAGATAATGAAAAGCTCACCTAATTGTCATGCAAGGGCAATTTGATTGTCATGTATTTAATGTTGGGTTAATAAGTAGATGTTTTTGAACCAAACTAACAGGTATGGTAGTATTTTATTTCAGTTTTTGCCTATCTTTAACGCTCACATTAAAACCTCAAAAATGAAGCGTATTTACTTTCTTTTAATTGTTCTTATTGCATTTGCAGGAAAAACTTCCGCGCAAACTGATATGCAACTTATTACATTCAACTGGAAAAATGGTGATACCGTAAGATGGAATACATCCGGCAGCTATGGTATGATTATTCAGTGGGGCTTTAGAAATATCGGACCTACTGCTTTAGTACAATCTACAGATACCATCTTGTTAAGGAGAGCTTACACAACAGGTGGGAACAACGTAGTAAGGCTTACTTTGCCTACTGCGGGTGTGCCTGTAGGTGATACAGTTTATTTCAGGGATACAGCATTTTTCACTTCAGGTCCTACTCCTAATCCTTACAACTGGTGTGACAGTATGTGGGTTAAACGTGGCTCAACAGTATTTTCAGACCCATCAGTTGCAAATAACAAAAACTGCTTTACACTTAACTTCAAGCAAATGCCACCTGCAAGCGTAGGAAATGTTGCTAATAATAAAAATGGCCTTTCTATTTACCCTAACCCCGCTTCAAATTACGCATCTGTCAAGTACAAATTCACTTCGGCATCTGATGCAAGAGCTGTGGTAAAAGATATGACAGGCAAAACTGTAATGACCAATGAGTTTGGTAAGAATTTATTTGGTGAGCAGGAGTTTAAACTTGATGTGTCTGGTCTTGCAAATGGCTTATATATCATGGAAATGTTTGTAAATGACGATAAGCAAGTCATTAAATTCAACGTACAGAAATAGTATATTAACTAATCAATAAAAAATCGGGCAGAAATTTCTGCCCGATTTTTTATTGATTAAACTAAACGTAAATTTATGTAATGGTTTTTTCATCAAAGTTGATAGAAGATGCAGTTAATGAGTTTTCAAAACTACCAGGCATAGGCAAAAAAACTGCTTTGCGTATGGTGTTGCATCTATTGAAGTTAGAAAAGGAAAATGTACATGCTTTTACAAAGGCCATTTCTGATATGCGGGATAGTATTGTATTTTGTAAACAATGTCACAATGTATCTGACACCTTACTTTGTGATATATGCAGCAACCCTGCAAGAGATAAAACACAAATTTGTGTAGTTGAATCTATACGGGATGTAATTGCTGTTGAAAGTACAGGGCAATACAATGGGCTCTATCATCTGTTGGGCGGTATATTATCTCCATTAGATGGCATAGGTCCCGACCAATTAAATATTTCCACGCTGTATCACAGGGCAAAAAACAACGATACACAAGAATTAATCATGGCATTGAGCCCTACTATCGAAGGCGACACTACAGTGTATTATATAGCCAAACAAGTGGCTGATTTACCCGTAAAAATCACTACAATTGCACGGGGTATATCTTTTGGCGGAGAGCTTGAATATGCAGATGAAATGACACTGGCAAGAAGTATTGCCAAGCGTTTGCCTATTGACAATTACGTTACCTTGGGCAAAAATTCATAACAATATTTATTCTGAAAGCGTAGAAACCTTCTCTTTGTTTACAGGTGTATTGAGCTGCACTTGCTGTGTATTATTTCCCTGCTGAACAGCAGATGTATTGTTTTGCGTATTTCCAACACTACCTGCTGAACTAGTAACAGGAGCCGCTTGCTTACTGCCGTCAGACACAGTACCTGTTATTGATTGAGAACATCCGTATACAAATGTCAGGCTTATGACACTCATAACTATAGTTAATGTTTTCATACTCATATTCAATTTTATATTGTTTTTGCAGAAAAATAATTACTAACGATAGTTAAATGTACAACTTTTTACACCTCATTCTCGTACACCCGCTTCACGCGTTGCGATATACCTGTCATCATTTCGTATGGTATGGTATCTGCCCATTCTGACAGCTTTGTAAGTGGTAGCTGCGGGCCAAAAATAGTTACCTCATCGCCCTCTTTCGCTTCGGGTATATCCGTTACGTCTATCATGCACATATCCATACAAACTACACCTACCAACTTGGCAGGCTTGCCTTGTACAAGTACATGTGCTTTACCATTGCCCAATGCACGCGGGTAGCCGTCTGCATAACCTATGCTGATAGTGGCAATGCGAGTATCTTTATCTACAAAGCCTTTTCTACCATACCCTACCGTTTCGCCTGCCGGTATTTCTTTTATCTGCGCGATGGTTGTTTTGAGTGTGCTGATTTGCCGTAGTTCTTTCTGCAATATTTTGCTGCCGTCTATTCCATACAGCCCTAAGCCCAACCTTACCATATCGTAGTGCATATCGGGGTGACGTGCTATGGCGGCAGAATTGCATAAATGCCTTAGGGGTTTATTAGGCAGCCTCGTCAGCAGCGCATGGCTCATTTGCTCAAACTGTTCTTTCTGATGCGCGGTAAAGTGGTCTAACGCAGGGTCTTCGCTTGCTGCCAGATGGCTGAACACACTGGCTATTTGTATATGCGGGTTATTGTCGCAATGCTCCATCAGCGCTTCCAACTCATGCGGCATAAAGCCGAGGCGGTGCATACCTGTATCCAGCTTGATGTGTATGGGGTAGTTTTTTACTTGCAGGGTTTGGGCTATGCTCGTAAACAATTCGAGCGAGCGCACGTTGTAAATCTCAGGTTCCAACTTCCATGCTATCATCCTGTCGAAAGAGGTAGCATCGGGGCTCATGACCATGATTGGCATAGTAATACCCGCCCTGCGTAGCGTAATACCTTCATCCGTGTATGCTACCGACAAATAATCTACGCCTGAATATTGCAACAAGTGAGCTATTTCGTAACTGCCACTACCGTAAGAGAATGCTTTTACCATTGCCATTACTTTTACTCGTGGCTTTAGTTTGCTTCTGAACACGTTCAGATTATGCGTAAGCGATGATAGATTTATAGACAATACGGTTTGATGTACTTGCTGCTCAAGCAGCATATCTATCTTTTCAAATGTAAATACACGCGCGCCCTTCAGCAGTATAGCTTCGTTATCGAAACTTATCAGGTGAAATTTTTTCAAAAAATCGTCTGTTGACTTGAAAAAGATGCTGCGGAGTTTTTTATGCTGCCTGAAGAGTGCTTTGTGTTTATACAATGCAGGGCCTATGCCTATGAACCTTTGAATATTCATACGGCCTAGCAATTCGGCAACTTCTTCATACAACTCTGCATCGGGACGGGCTATCTGCAACAGGTCTGATAAAATTACCGTACGTTGCTGATGTTGTTTTTGCTGCTCCAGATAATCAAGTGCTATCAGCAGCGATGTCATATCCGAATTATAGGTATCGTTGATAATGGTGCAGTCGTTGATACCGTGTCTCAATTCCAACCGCATAGATACAGGCTGTAAACGCTGCATACGCTCTGCAATCGTTTCTTGTGGCAACGCCAGCAGCAACATAACAGCCCAACAATGGATGGCATTTTCTATAGAAGCCGCATCATTAAACGGAATCGTTATGCTAAGAGGTTGTTGTTCATAAATGGCATTGATGGTGGTCTTTCCGGCGGCAGACGATGTGTTTTCTACATATAAATCAGCCTCTACGTTTTTCTGCGACCATGTAAAAAGCCTCAAAGGCTGTTCGCCATCATGGTTGCGAACATTACTCTTGTAGTGAACGATGACTTCATTCAATTCAGGATAATCTATACAATAAACCATCTGCTGCACATGCCTGAATAGCCCTAACTTTTCATTTATCTTCTGCCGCATATTCAGGAAGCCCTCGCTATGTGCCTCGCCTATATTCGTAAACACACCAATGGTAGGCTGAATAATTTTTTCCAGCCTTTGCATTTCGTCGGGCTGCGATATCCCCGCCTCAAATATGGCGAGTTGCTGCTGTGGTTGCAGCAGCCAAACGGATAGTGGTACACCAATCTGCGAATTGTAGCTTTTGGGGCTGCGAACTGTGTTGTATGTTTCCTCAAGTAGTTGATACAACCACTCTTTCACTACCGTTTTGCCATTGCTGCCGGTAATGCCTATAACAGGTATATCAAACTGTTTTCTGTAACCTGCAGCAATTTGCTGTAGCGCAGCTAATGTATCGTTTACTTTTATGAAACAGGCGCCCTGATATGGCTGCACATCCACATCCTGCGACACTAAGAAATTGCGGATGCCTTTTTCGTAAGCTTGTGGTATAAAGCTATGTCCATCCCTTCTGCTTGTTTGCAAGGCGATGAACAGCGCGTTTTCGGGTTCAGCCACTTTACGGGTGTCTATCACCAGTTCTTCTATTGCAATATCGTTTTCGTGCAACAGCATTGTGCCATTACACCATTTCTTTAACTGCTCTGCGCCGGGCCTTTGCATCATAATCATCTTACTATCCTAAAATTATATAATAGAAAAGAAAAATCCGGGCTATTTCCCGGATCCTGTTTTTATTACGTTTCCTGCACCTTTCGGCACTTCTATTATTTCTCTGCTTCCGGAAGTATCATCTGCCTCGTAAAACTCGTATGCCTTACGGAATATTTTATCAAACGTAAGTCGTTGTATGATAACCGTATCTTTTCGATTATTGATGACGGCATAAAAACGGTCGGCATCGAATTGGTTATCTATACCGGGGAATGGTGTAAGCATGTTTTTGCTGCGTCTGTTCAGCGGCATCCAATATACATCTGCCTGTTGTGTTTCCCCGTTGGCAGCTGTTGCTTCTATCGTACACATAAGCGGCACATTTTTGATAACAGAATCGAGCCTGATGGTGCCGTTAATAAAGCCTTCGCAATACACTTTCTCAAAAAACCTGCTATACACATCTGCGCGCCTTTTATTTATTTGCTTACCTGCGATAAGGGCAGGCTCTGCTTCAAGCATATAGCCGTTATTGTCTTTCTTAAATACAAAATTATTTAGCGGTTCGTTTGGATAAGACAGTTTAACAGACTGCAGGTTTGCTTGTGCTATGTCAAAAACAATACGGTCTCTCCAGTCTTTTATATTGGTAGTATAGCGCGATGACACATAGCCCTCAAAGCCGGGTATCTGCACCACATAAGGCATATCCGATCCATCCATCATCATATAGCTACCCTGATTGTTGCCTGCCTGCCCTACTACATAAAACACCATCATTTTATCACCGTCCTTATCATACACTTCCACTTTTATGCTTTCGCCTGCCAGCATGGTTATCACATTGTTGTACGCGTTTTCGTTTACAGGGTATTGCGCTACCTGGCTTTTGAGTGTGTATAGCAATGTGTTGAGTGAAGCTTGCAACACCTTATGCTGACCATTGAGCAACCAGCCGGTTTCTTTGCGCTCCAGCAATATGGTATTACCTTTCTTATCTGCAAGAAATATCTTGCCGATGGCACTGGTATCTTCAATGGTAAAACCCGCTTCGTCTGATGCAAAGCCTGTTTTGTTCCTGAATACAAAATACCAAACAGCCAATGCTATCAGTATCAGCCCTGCAAAATAAACTAAGGTTTTCTTCATCTCCTGATCTTACAAAATTACGTTAAACAGCTTTTTTCTCGTACCTGCGCTTGCGGAAGAACATATATGCCGAAGCAAAAACAAGTATCAATGCTATGGGCACGCCAATATTTATCACTCTCCATTTTGCTTTTTCATCCTTTACACGCTTACGGTCCAGCATACGCAGCTTCAGGTCTTTTACACGAGCCTCGAGCAAGCCTGTATTATCTGTCAGGTATTCAATGCAATTCAGCAAAAATTCCTTGTTCTCGAACCTTGTTTGAGTAAACTTCCAGTAGCCCATTTCCATTATACCCTGCGACTGCGAAAAATCGTTTTCAAACATCTCGCCGTCAGATACTACTATCATGCTCGTTGCCGTATCTGATACAGTACGGAATTTTCTTTTCAGCGAATCTTCCAGCAGTTTTATGAATCCAGGCGCAAGCCTGTTTTCAAATGCCGACCTGAACTTACCTTCCAGCAACACGGCAGATGACTGGTAGGGTTTTGTAAACATATCGGGTGGTAACGGATAATTTAATACGCTCAGGCTTACCCTAACAGGAAACGCCTCTACGCGGCTGTATTTGGATGATTGGAGCAGGATGGTTTTCTTCACCTCGGGGTTGGCTACCGTATCTATGCTGCTTGCAAACCTGCCGAATATGCCACTTAAGTTTTTGACAATAGGGTGCTGACCTGCTGGAGCAAAAATCGGGTAAAACATCCATGGCCTGAGTTGCATTTGCGGTTTACCGCTTTGCGCGCCAACTATA
Organism: Chitinophagaceae bacterium IBVUCB1; assembly: GCA_002127285.1. GTDB lineage: Bacteria > Bacteroidota > Bacteroidia > Chitinophagales > Chitinophagaceae > Polluticoccus. Next base: position 1,687,498 of record NFUW01000002.1, on the reverse strand, counting down.
ATAGGTAATTGCAGGCATTGCAAATCTTCTATCACATCCAGATTGACACGAACGCCATATTTAAACAACATATCATCCAGCTCCAGCCCATAGTCCAGCGTCATGAACTGTTGTGATTTATTAAGGCTATCCATCGGGGTATAGAGTTGGTCTATAGCCCACAATACTTTTCCGCCTTCCATCACATACTGGTCTATCTTAAACTTCTCACGGTCGTCAATAGGTGTTGTTGGCCTGTTGATAATGATGGCTTTGTATGATTTGGGTATATAGTAATTAGTTGTCAGGTCGAACGTATCTACCTTATACTGTACGCCCAGCGATTGCAGCAAATCGTAGGTTTGAATACCAAGCGACTCGCCATGCCCTACTATATAAGCTATTTCGGGTTTTGCAGGTTGGTCGAGCCTGTTGATGGCAGATGCAAGTTTGTATTCCAGTTGATTTTCAGACTTTATCAGGTTTTCCCAAGTATTCATCCACTGCACCTCGTCGTACAGGTTTACGGATGTTTCGCTGTTTTTATATTGTACCAGCACATAGGGGAACACCCATTTTTCGCTATAGCCTTCCGACTCGTCAGCTATTTTCAGGTTCACACCATATATTCCTTTTTCGGCAAGCTCTTTAGATATTAATACTTTTTCCTCTTCGCTCTTTCCCTCAAAAGGATTGACAAATCTGTAAATGATTTTTTTGCCTGCAACACTCCTGAATGATTCCAGCTTTTCGCGTGTGGCTTCTGCTAAGCGTTGATAACCTGCAGGAAAGTTGCCTTTGAGATAAACCGTGAATACGGCTACATCTTTCATGCTGCTCAGCATATTTTTTGTTGGCTGAGACAGGGTAAACCTTTTTTCTTTAGTAAGGTCTATGCCTGTATGGAAACGCGCGGCCAGTATATTAATACCTATCAATATGGCAACCAGCATCAGCAAGCGTATAATAGCCAGCCGAACCTGCGATTTTCGTTTGTTTGTATTGAGTTTTGACATAAGCTAATCAATCCTGTACAGCCTTATCCCAAGTGCGGCTGCTGAGCGATAAACGGGTGAGCGATATAAACAATACGACTATTGACAAAAAATAAATGACATCGCGGGTATCAATAAATCCACGGCTGATGGAATCGTAATGAAACGACATGCCAACCATGCCCAGATAATAATCAATACCATTAACGAATGCAGGCACTTTGCTAAGCGACTCAAAACCACTATACAACAAGTAGCACGCAAACAAGGCAATTAAAAAACCAACTATCTGGTTATTTGCAAGCGATGAGCAAAATATACCTACAGCGGTAAAGCCAGCAATCAGAAAAAACAAACCGAAATAAGAACCTGCTATGCCGCCGCCATCTATACTATTGCCCTCTGCTGCCAGATTGCTGATGGTGTACACATAAATAAGCGTAGGCAACAGCGCAAACAACACTAATACCAATGACGCGAAATACTTGCCCAGAATAATGTCTGTATCTTTTAATGGTTTTGTTTGCAACCATTCAATCGTACCGCTTCTGAATTCGTCTGCGAATGAACGCATAGTAACCGCCGGTATCAATAACATCAAAAACCAAGGTGCCAGTTGAAAAAAGCTATCTAATGTAGCATAGCCATCCGTTCTCAGGATGGTAGATTCCGGCATCACCCATATAAACAAACCGCAAGCCACCAAAAAAACCAAGATAGCAACATAGCCTACTATGGAGCTGAAAAAGGAATTTATCTCTTTTATAAAAATGCTGCGCATATATGCTGAACCCCTTTTGTGTAAGGGATGGCAAATATAACAAAACACACGGGCAATATCAGTCACCACAATGTGTTAAAACCCTATACAGATAATATTATTACACATATCATCTGTCAGCACTTTCAACAACAGATGTAAGAATAGAGCTACGTGCCAGTACTTAGCAGAAAATACAGTTTTGATGGTATTAGCTGTGTATTGCCATACGGCTACTTTTACCTTGATAATGCACCCATTATCACCCCGTGCGAAAGCAGCGGGCTCCTTTCATGGAGCCCGTATTATTTAACAAGCGGGCATACAATTAGTTTTGGGGCAAATGGTTATTTTTACCCCAAACAGGGGTGTTTGAAAAGGGTCAGGAAATATTATTATAATACAGATACGCATCGGTTTGAAAAGCTGGAGACATCTTGGCAAGCCAAGGCCTTGCGTGTTTTGGGTTTTATATCTGCTGCGTTGGTTACTTCTATCATTATAGTTTCTATCGCCTTCCGCTTTCTTGACTCTCCTAAAGAAAAAACACTGCGCACCGAGATACGCAGTTTGAAAGAGGAGTATTTATCGCTGCAAAAAGAAATCAATACCCTGCACAAAACAGTAGCCGAACTGGAAGACAGGGACAACAATATATATCGTGGTGTATTTGAATCTGCCCCCCTACCAGATAGCATCAGGCATGGCAAAAAATACAGTATAGCAGATGCAGACCAGTTTGCTTACACATCGTCCGACTTATTGATTGAAAGTATGAACAATCAGGTATCTGACTTAAAACACCGATTGTTTATTCAGCAGAAATCGTATGATACGCTGGAGAGTCTGGTAAAAGCCAAGCAGGCCATGTTAACAGCCATACCAGCCATACAGCCCGTTTCAAACAAATCGCTTGACAGGGTTGCATCGGGCTTTGGCTACCGGATAGACCCTATTTATAAAACACCCAAAATGCACACCGGTATTGATTTTACCGCCGCTATGGGCACTCCCATTTATGCTACCGGGGATGGTGTTGTAAAAGAAGCGAATTACGACAATAGCGGCTACGGCTATCATGTTATCGTTAACCATGGCTATGGCTACGAAACGCTATACGGGCACATGGTAAAAATAAAATCGCGTGTTGGCGAACGCATCAAACGCGGGCAAGTGATAGGATGGGTGGGCTCTTCGGGCAAGAGTACCGGACCTCATTGCCACTACGAGGTGATACGCTATGGCGAAAAAATAGACCCGATACACTTCTTCTTCAACGACCTGACAGCTACCGACTATGAAAGAATGGTAAAAATTGCGGCAGCTAACAATCAGTCTTTCGACTAATGTTTACTTAAACGTATTATTGATAGTACCTGTAAAAACTGTCTTTTTTGTTTTGGGGTCGTAGAACGTTATCTGTCGTACTTCAAAACCTGCATCATCTGTAAATGCTGCCCCTTCTTTCACTTCCAGTTCGGTTACTTTCTTTTCATCCTTTGTTTCTATATATGCCATACCCTGCTTTAGCAAATAGCCGCCAACGTGGCGCTGCACTACAGGTTCCATAATACTAGCCTGCGCTTTGCTGCCCTGTATGATGTTGATAGTGGCTTTCACCCCATTGGGTACATCCATCAGTTCGGCATATTTCTGCTGCACAGGTTGCGGTAGTTGCATAAAGGCCTCTTTTATATCGCCGAGCGTCATGTACACAAAATAGTTGCCGATTATGACACGTATATCTTTAGGGGCATCATATTGCATCTTTGCATTTTGTGCGTAGGTATTAGCCGCACTTAGCAGCAAAAACATAAACACTATCCATATTTTTTTCATAGCTATAATTTTCACCAATTTACAACATAGTTATTATTCACCCTATCTTTGCCCCCTAATTCAAATCAGGTATGCGTTTCGGATTGATATTCGCCATAGTTGCCACATTATTTATCAGCAGTTGCCGCGAAAGCAGGTTGCACGATAAACCCGAATGGGGCAAATATTTTGAGGCTCAAGGCATCAAAAACAGTTGTTTCATATTGCGAGATAATAACCATGAAGCAGTTTATTACTACAACAAAGAACGCTGCCTGCAACGTTACCTGCCTGCATCTACATTCAAAATATTCAATTCGCTGGTAGCATTGGAAACAGGTGTAGCACCAGACGAATCGCTGATAATAAAATGGGATAGCATACCCCGCCGTATGACTGAGTGGAATAAAGACATGAATATGCGCGAGGCTTTTAAGATAAGTTGTGTAAACTACTATCAGGAAATAGCCCGCCGTATAGGCCCCGATCTGATGCAGCACTACCTTGACACATGCGAGTATGGCAACAGAAACATGAAAGGTGGTATAGATATGTTTTGGCTCAACGATTCGTTGCAAATTTCTGCCGACGAGCAGGTTGGCTTTCTGAAACGTATGTATTTTGCCGAACTGCCTTTTGCAGAGCGCACACAGCGTATTGTAAAAAGCATGATGCTGCAAGAAGAAACACCTGACTATAAACTATATTACAAAACGGGCTGGGGCATTCGTACCTCGTCAAACGTGATGTGGGTTGTGGGTTTTATTGAAAAAATAGAGCGCGTAAAAGAACATGAAAAATCTATGAACAAAAGCGATATACGCATGTACCCCTACTTCTTTGCCATGAACTTTGATGCACCTGTTAGCGATACCACCAAAGACTGGCCATCCGTAAGGGTTGAAGTCTTGAAGTCTGTACTAAAAGATTTCGGGGCAATAAAATAGTGTTGCTAAAAAATAAGCCGATGAATTTTCATCGGCTTATTTTTTGGTAGCAGTATATAAAGTAGTAATTCCCAAAGTCAACGGGCGTGCTTTTGCATCTGCAAACCCGCAACGCTGCAAGGTATCGCAAAACACTTTGCCTTCAGGAAAAGCCATCACACTTTCGGGCAGATAAGTATAGGCACGGCTGTGTTTAGACACCATCTTGCCGAGCAATGGCAGTATATACTTGAAATAGAATTTGTATAGTTGTTTTATCGGAAACTGCTGCGGATTAGAAAATTCCAGTATTGCCAGCTTGCCCCCGGTACGCATCACACGGCTCATTTCTTTTAGCCCTGCTTCCAGATGCTCAAAATTGCGCACCCCGTATGCACAAGTAACCGCATCAAAGCTGTTATCAGCAAATGGCATGGCCTCGCTATCACCGTTTTGAAGGGTTATAATCTTTGTTAATCCTTGTTCTGCAATCTTGCCCCGCCCTACTTCCAGCATCTGGTCAGCAATATCAACACCTGTTATCTTTTCGGGGTTCAGTTTCGATGCGGCAATGGCAAGGTCGGCCGTGCCGGTAGCTACGTCCAGTATGGTTTTGGGGCTCACTTTGGCTACTTCTGCTATCGCTTTCCTGCGCCAGCCTTTATCAATACCTAACGACAGAAAGTGGTTCAAAAAGTCATATTTACCCGCTATGTTATTAAACATATCGGCAACCTGCGCTTTCTTGCTTAAATTTGAACCCGCATCAGGCACCACCTTTGCAGCGGGGTTAGCATTATAATCGTTCTGCATCAGGTGCAAAAGTACGGCAAGCATCAGTAATGGAAATACGTTCAGCAAAATATTTAATCAGCAGCCCCAAGGTTGAAGATTGCCCTAAACCCGACAGGCCGGAATATGCTTTCATTGGCCGCTCCAATGTTGGTAAGTCGTCACTCATCAATATGCTGACGAACCAAACCAAACTGGCAAAAACATCTGCCAGCCCCGGCAAAACGCAGCTTATCAACCATTTTTTGATAAATGACGCATGGTACCTGGTTGACTTGCCGGGATATGGCTATGCCAAAGTATCGCAAAGCCAGCGCGCATCGTGGGAGAAAATGATTAACAATTACCTGCAAAAACGCGAAAATCTTGTAACAGTTTTTGTGTTAATAGACAGCCGCCACAAACCACAGGAACTGGACCTCGCTTTTCTCCGCAAACTGGGAGATTGGGGCATCCCCTTCAATATGGTATTTACAAAAGCTGATAAAAGCACCCAACGCGAGGCTGCTAAAAACGTGCGCCATTTTATAGATACTATGAAACAGGAATGGGAGTTTATACCCCGAAGCTTTCTTACCAGTACAGTAAAATTTCTGGGGCGCAAAGATATGCTGGGCTTTATAGACGAACTGAACCAGCAGTATGATGAAGAAGTAAATAGTACACAAGAATAACAAACCCTCTCTGCATACAGATTACTACAGAGAGGGCTTGTGCATTCTACATCCACTTTGCGGCATAGCGATAAAACTCATGCCTTAGCTCATTTACAATTTTTTCCTGTGTGTAATATTGGTCGCGCAGCGCATTATGCTTATCAGCCAAACTTTGCTCAATATAACCGGGTGTATTATCATTTAACTGAGCAGCAATTTCTCCAAGGTTATTATTGATATCGTGCTTTAAGGTATCAATATTAGTGGTTTGCAACGCGATTTGGTTTTCAAAGTGATTCAGCATACTGACGGCCTCGCTCCCTGTATTCTTGCCTGCCACTTCGGTAAGCCTGTTTTTCATAATCTGCATTTCGTCTTTGTAGAATCCCAAACCTCGCAGCCAATCGGTGTGTTCATTATTCAAGTGCTTAATGCTGGTTTGTGTTGTAGCCATATTATTTTCTTTGTATCGCAAACATAGCAACAGACTGACTGAAAGCACATGATATTTGTCATATAGAACTATGATTATTGATAGTGTTTACTAATGAAAACAGACCCACTGCCAGTAACATTAATAATACTACCATCCTAAACTTCTTTTGCGGAATAGTTTGCAGTAATCTTTTTCCAAGCCAAGAACCTACAAAACCAATTATCAATAAACCGACTATATATTTTGCATGTGCTTGTTGTATATAACCATTGTATATGTAGACTATGGTGCGTGAAAAATCGACTGCGAAATCGATTGCTGCTGAAGTGGCTACAAATGTTGATTTTTCAATATTAAATGCCACCATCGTAATGCCTCTGATGGCACCACCTGTACCCAGTACACCTGCTAAAAAGCCTGACAATGTACCCCCTATCATTGCATTTCGCTTATTCGGGGAAACAACAAAATGTTTGAATATCAAAAAAAACAGACTGGTAATGATTATGAAAATTGAAAAGCTAATTTGCAATATTACTTCATCAACATACTTACTCAAAAAACCACCGATGATAACAAATACAACTGCAGGTATTCCTATTTGCACCAATAGTTGCTTATTTAGCCCTTCTCTGAATAAATAAAGTTTTGAAATATTACTTGACAGGTGGAATATAGCTGTAACACCTAATACAGATTTGAAATCTATAAACAAATTAGCGAATGGCACAAAAAAGACCGAGGAGCCAAATCCACCTATTGTTCCTAATATCTCTGCTATAAGCGATAATATGAGAAACAACAAGAACAATATATCCATTCGCAATTATCTTATTTTTTTATGTAAGGTATCATTTCTTCCAGATACTTGCGTTCATTACTCAGTCGCGGCACTTTGTGTTGACCGCCCAGTTTGCCTTTGTCTTTCAACCAATGTTTAAATCCGTCTTTGGGCATGATGTGGACTATTGGCATACGGAGTGCGATATCCTTATGGCGTTTGGCCTCGTAGTCGCTATTTACTTTTTTTAATTCACCGTCCAAAGCAGCAGTAAATACATCAAGCGGACAAGGCAGGTTTTCAAATTCAATAATCCATTCGTGTGCGCCATTGCTCTCGCCCGTCATATATACAGGTGCGGCGGAATAATCATTGACTATAGCTCCCGTTTGTTTGCAAGCCTCGGCTATTGCATGGTCGCTGTTATCAATAATCACTTCTTCGCCAAATGCATTGATAAAATGTTTCAACCTGCCGCTTACTCTTATCCTGTAAGGATTGAGTGAAGTAAACTGTATGGTATCGCCTACTAAGTATCGCCACAAACCACCATTGGTATTCAGTACCAACGCATAGTTTTTATTAAGTTCTACTTCTTTCAGGCTTAGTGTTTGCGGATTGTCTTTGCCATACTCTTCCATTGGCATAAACTCGTAGTAAATGCCGTGGTTCAGAAACAATAACATACCATCTGCATCTGTATGGTCTTGTGCGGCAAAGAACCCCTCTGATGCATTATAGGTTTCGTAGTAATGCATGGATGACGAGGGGATAAATTGCTGAAACTGCTCTCTGTATGGCTTAAAGCTGACACCACCATGTATATACAATTCCAGATTAGGCCAAACATCGTGCAGATGTTTAGCACCTGATATTTCGAGGATGCGTTTTATCAGTACAATCGTCCATGTAGGCACGCCTGCTATATAAGTAACATTTTCTTGTATAGTGGTATGCGCCATCATCTCTATCTTCTGCTCCCACTCGTCCATCAGGGCAATTGATAAATCGGGCGTACGGATGGTTTGCGCATACAATGGCATGTTTTGCAACATGACGGCAGACAGGTCTCCAAAAAACGAATCGGCATTCAGTTGGTTTATCTGATGGCTGCCACCTATTACAAGGCATTTGCCCGACATCATTTTTGAATCGGGAAACTGCTTCAGATAAAGCGTCAGCACATCTTTACCACCTTTATAATGGTTATCGTCCAGCGACTCTTTGCTGATGGGTATAAACTTGCTTTTATCGCTGGTAGTACCGCTCGATTTGGCAAACCAGTTGATGGGCGATGGCCAAAGCAGGTTCTGTTCGCCCTCCAATATGCGGTGTATATAAGGCTTTAATGTATCATAATCGTTTATCGGAACGGCTTTTTTATAGTCATTCACCCCGTTTATCTTATCAAACCCGTATTTTTTGCCGTATTCGGTAAACTGTGCCGAGCCTATCAGGTTGTTAAACACCTGCTGCTGCGTATCTACAGGATTGTGCATGAAGTTGTCTATCGCGCTCAGGCGCAACTTCATATATCCTTTTATAGCAGGGCTGATTATGCTCATCTTTCAAATCCTAAAATAGAAATATAATTCCGTTTTGCGAAGCCTGTAGTTCTTATCCACCTGATGCCCGAGGCTAAAAACTATTACTATAGTCCTTGCGTTTCAGCTCAAAATGCTGGCCAAGGTACACTTTACGCACCTGCTCGTCTGCTGCCAGTTCTTCTGCAACACCTGCTTTCAGTATTTTACCTTCAAACAACAGGTATGCACGGTCGGTGATGGAAAGCGTTTCCTGTACGTTGTGGTCGGTTATCAGAATACCTATATTTTTGAATTTGAGACGGGCTACTATGGTCTGTATATCCTCTACTGCTATGGGGTCTATACCTGCAAAAGGTTCATCGAGCAATATAAATTTCGGGTCAACAGCCAGTGCGCGGGCTATTTCCGTACGGCGGCGTTCGCCACCACTCAACACATCGCCGGGGCTTTTACGTACATGCGTCAGGCGAAACTCCTCGAGCAGCGATTCCAGTTTTTGTTGTTGTTCGCCTTTGGTCAGCTTAGTCATTTCCAGCACAGCACTGATATTATCTTCCACACTCAGCTTACGAAATACGGATGCCTCTTGCGGCAGATAGCCAATACCCATTTGGGCACGTTTATACATTGGCAAGCTAGTAATATCCAAGTCGTTCAGGTACACATTGCCCTCATCGGGCTTTACCAACCCCACTACCATATAGAATGAAGTAGTTTTACCTGCACCATTCGGCCCCAGCAAACCCACTATTTCACCTTGGTTCACCTCAAAAGACACATTGTTTACCACCGTACGGCTACGGTAGCGTTTGTAAAGGCCCTTCGTTGTTATTTTTAAGCTGCTGTTACCCAAAACCTGCCTGTTTTTTACAAAAATAGCAATATGCCTTGTATTATAGGCTACATGCCATTTTACATTAATGTATATTAACGTTTACCGTGTTGATTAAGTATAAAACAATAGCAAAAAAAGAAGCAGGATTAACTATTTTTGCCAACTGTTATGAAAGTTACGGATCATCTTTCGCAGGCCAAAGGGCCTATCGTTTCGCTTGAAATTTTGCCCCCTACAAAAGGTAAGGGCATCCATTCCATATTCAACCATCTGGACCCGTTAATGGAGTTCAAACCAGCATTTGTAAACGTTACCTACCATCGTGCAGAGCAGGTATTGAAAAAACGTACTGATGGCAGTTTTGAACAAATAGAAATCAGAAAACGCCCGGGTACGGTTAGCATCTGTGCTGCGCTGATGAACCGTTATAAGATAGAGGCTATACCCCACCTGATATGCGGTGGTTTTACAAAAGAGGAAACGGAAAATGCCTTGATAGACCTCAACTTTCTTGGTGTAAAGAATGTATTGGCACTACGTGGTGATGCGGCTGCTAACGAAAAATTTTTTACTGCCAACCCCAAAGGGCATCGCTTTGCCGAAGATTTGGTAAAGCAGGTAGTAGAGCTGAACAATGGTAAATATCTGGAAGAAGACATTATAGATGGTGTAAAAACCGACTTCTGCATAGGCGTAGCCGGCTACCCTGAAAAGCATTTTGAATCGCCCAATGCAGATACGGATATGTATTACCTGAAGCGCAAAGTAGATTTGGGTGCAGACTATATCGTTACCCAAATGTTCTTCAACAACGCGCATTATTATAACTTCCTGAAGCGTTGTGCGGATAGTGGCATTACTGTGCCTGTAGTACCCGGACTGAAGCCGCTTACAGGCCAAAAACAATTAACTACCATACCCAGCATCTTCAATGTAGAAGTACCGGTTGATTTGGTGAACGAAATGATGAAATCGAAATCGGCAGATGCGGGCGATAAAATAGGCGAAGAATGGCTATATAATCAATGTAAAGACCTGCTTGCCAACAATGCACCCGTGCTGCACTTCTATACTCTTGGCAAACCGATGGTGGTATATAATGTTTTGAAAAGGTTGTTTTAATAACAACCTTTATTTTTGTACAGCAAAACCGATAATCATGGCATACAAAAGAAAAACATGGGCAGAAAAAATGAACCCCGATGCCGAGCCAGAAGTAAAACGTGTTGATAAAGACTTTGCAGATATACCCGCCGGAGCTACTATGCTGATAGCTACGCCTGCCATAGTTGATGATTATGTAAGGCATATTCCCAAAGGCACACACACCAGCCTGCAACAAATGCGTAAAGACCTTGCGGCAGAATATAATGCCGAATTTACATGCCCTGTTACATCCGGCATCTTCCTGCGTATAGTAGCAGAAAATGCCTATGAAGAATTTCAGAAAGGAAAAGCCACTAGTAAGATTGCCCCCTTTTGGCGGATGATGGATAAGAAAAGTCCCGCTTTGAAGAAACTGACTTTCGGGCCGGATTTTGTGTTGGAGCAGCGCAGTAAAGAAAAGATACCTGCTTAAACAGGATTGTTAAATAATCACATAAAAGCATATCCGTGTTGCATTTGTGTAAGTCAATACATACTGTATCTTCGTACTAAAGCGTTATCTTAGCCAACTACAATGCGTTTGCGCAATATCATATTAATTATACTGCTAAGTTTGTCTGCAATGCCTGCCGATGCGCAGCGTGTTATCCAAAACATGCCCGAGCACGATGATAAAGCCTATTATTTCGGCATTACATTCGGTGTAAACTTCAGTACATTCCGTTTCAGGTACAGCCAATCGTTTACAGATACCGACACGTTCAAAACCATACAAAGCCGTTTTGGCCCGGGGTTCAACCTTGGCCTGATGGGCAACCTGCGCCTCAGCAAATTTGTTGATTTACGTTTTATACCCTCACTATCGTTTGCAGATAAACCTACATCATTGCTGATGCGCAGCAGCCTGGGTACAGACAGCAGCAGCAACCGTTCTGTTGAGTCTATTTATATGCACTTGCCACTACAACTGAAATTTAAAAGCGAGCGAGTGAACAATTTTCGTTTTTATGCAATAGGCGGTGGCAAGTTTGATATTGACTTAGCTGCCAATGCACGCTCTCGCAGAACGGATGAGTTTATAAAAGTAAAACCTTTCGACCTTGGTTATGAGATAGGCGTGGGATTTGAGTTTTATTATCCCAACTTCATCTTTGCACCCGAAATAAAGCTAAGCCAAGGGCTGATGAATGCTAAGTTTGACGACAAAAAAATACCACTTGGCAATGCCATAGACCAGATTACTACCCGCACCATTGTTATATCCATCCACATACAGGGTTAGGTTTTCCTGTTTTTGCAAATGCTTTTCCTTATTTAGAAAATGACTGTTTGATGACAGACATAGTTTTGTGTCCTAATCAAGCAATAGAATGGATAAAAAATTTGTTGCTGTCAATTACATCAATTGCAGCCCCGAGTATAAAGAACGATTTGAATACCTGTTTGGCTCTCGTGCAAAAGCTATTGACGCTATGCAGGGTTTTATAGAAATGCACGTACTGCGCCCTGAAAAAGAGGGTGATAGCTACCTGATAGTTAGCTACTGGGAAACGGAAGATGCCTTTAAATCATGGACGCGCTCTGAAGCTTTTATCGAAGGACATAAACGCGGATTTGAAGACCTTGCAAAAGCCAAAGCAGAAGGTAAGCCTGCCCCTATGAGCAGCGATTTCAAAACCTATCAAATAATAGCTAACTAATGGAAACAATCATGAAACAGCATAAAGCCATCAAATAGCTGCGCAAAATCGGCTTTTGGGGATTTATGTTCTTTCTCACAAAAGGTTTGGTATGGCTGGCAGTGGGCTACTTTATCGTAAAGAAATGACACGAATACCATAGACGGTTAATAGACAAGCAAGGAGCCTTTTCAGGCTCCTTTATTATTGTAACTGTAGCTCTCATCTATCAATATTCTCCGCCTACTTTCCGGCTGTTCAGCGCGGTTTGTTTTTCAAATTTGGGCAGGTGGGCAGGTTTACTTGTCATATTAGCGGTATCCGTTAACGACTTCATGAAGGCGATAATATCTTTCATCTCTTGCTTGTTCAGGCTCAGGCTATCAAATGGTAATGTCTGGTGCTCCAGTTTGATGCCGATGCCATCACCACCACCCTTGTTATAAAAATCAAGTATATCGTCCAGTGTTTTGTATGCGCCGTTGTGCATGTATGGTGCTGTAAGGGCTATATTGCGCACCGTGGGTGTTTTGAATGAGTATTCGTAGAAATACACATTGTCTTTCAGCATACCTTTTGCCCTGCCAAGGTCAGGGTCTAATACAGGTTGTTTCGCATACGGATTTGCGGGTACGCCAAGTACTTCGCTTTCACTCTCTTCGTATCTGGGTGGTACCGTGCCGTTAAACACGGGCGCAAAATGACAAGTGCCGCACACTGCTTTGCCCATAAACAGGTTATACCCTCTTCTCACATCTGCACCGATGCTTTTCGTTTCGCCGCGCACATATTTATCAAATGTGGAGTTGAACCCTCTTAAAGAAGTAACATAAGCAGAGAGTGCAAACGTAATGCCCTGCGGGCTTATTTTTTCGCCTTTATAATTTTTGAGCCCTGCCTCAAATAGTGTTGTATATTCTTTACTGTCCTTCAGTTTATCTATAATAGACAACATATCCGTATCAAACTCTTTGCGATTGGTAAGCACGTGTTCTATCTGAGCTTCCAGCACATCTGTACGCATATCATGAAAAAAGCGTTCGCTATATACACAATTAATCAGCGTTGGGGCATTGCGCTCTACCGTTCCATCAAAATCAAGAGCAGTACTCTTTGCATTACCATCCGTAAACGCCAATGAAGGATTGTGACAACTGGCACAGGCACGGTTGTTTTTGGAAGATAATACAGGGTCATAAAAAAGTGTTTTGCCAAGCTCTATCAATTCTTTAGTATATAATTCTTGCGGCAGCCCTATATACTTAAACGGGTTTAGAAAATCATTGGCAAATAAATTACCGGATTGGTGGTTATATGGGGGCAGCAAAAACGCTTGCGTAGTTTCGTGCAGCATCTCTACACCAGATGCTTTGTGCAGTTGCAGCAATCCATCAAACATCGGATTCAGGTAGGTAGTAAGAAACTCCAATCTATCCAGCTTGTCGAAATCATTATTTGCTTGCAGATATGCAATGCTCTTGTTGAGCGTTGTGTAAAATGTGGTCGTTTTTATTTTATCCGTTTTTTCAAACAGTGGTTTATACAGCAGCATATCCTGCTCTATGGTTTGCAATACGTTGATAGCATCGGGTATAGAGTTGCCGGAACCCGGCACGTCAAAACCGGTAAGTCCTAAAGTATATAACCTGATAAATTCAGTTCGTGCGGCTTCAAACACTATTCTATCGTATATAGCAACAGGCAGGTTTTTATAATCTTTCAGTGCGTTTAGTATTTTGTCGGTATGTGTCAATAGCTCTTCTTTGCTTTCTGCCAGTGTATTGCCATACAGCATATCGTCTATTTGCTGCATACCCTTGGGTTGCATAACTGTTATGCCAAAGGTGTTGCGCTCTAATTTTGGCAGTGGCGCACCGTTTACATTGTCTTTCACAAATTGAGGGTCAAGGTATTCACCCAAATACTCCCAATGCTTAAATGCTTTTCTTACCTGTAAAAACTGCTGTTGCAATGGTTCTGTACCGCTATTTGTATCAGCAACCTGTAAAGCATCTCTAAACACTTGCAAGCCATTGATAAACGCATCCAGCCTTTGCGTATGTCTTTCTTTAACCGTGATGGCAGCCTGTTTATCTGCCTGATTAAAAGCAGTAAAAGCAAGGCACACAACCATAATGACTAATAGCAATACATATATTTTCTTCATCTCGTTAAACTGTCTTTCTTATAAACCAAAAAACCGAAGCCCTGTTGAGGGGCTTCGGTAAAACTATCATTAACCATTTTTATTCAACGATAAACTTCAGTGTTTCGCCATCTGCACTGCGAATGAAGTAAACACCGGCAGCCATATCAGACACGTCTACTTTCTGTACGTTGCGCAACACTTTCAGGCGTTGGCCGTTCATGTTGTAGATGGCTACATCCATTGGCTGGCTGATGTGCAACTCGCGCGATACAGGGTTTGGATAAATAGTGAAGTTTTTAGACTTCACTTCCAGTGGCATTACACTTGTTACAGGCTTAGTAGTATCGAAACCAGTAATAGCATACGTCAGTGAATTGTTGTAAGGTGCTACGTTACTTGTATTTGGGTGTTGTGCATTGAACAGGATAGTTTCATAATCTATCTGCATACCGCCTGTAATTTCTGCACCGGGTGAGCAAGCAGTCAGACGTTGCAAATCGTTGATGGTTGGCGCAGGAATTGACATATCTACCAGATACGCTTCGCAAACTGTACCTGTCAGTCCGTTAGGCATACGGTTGTAGCTCGTACCGTTCAGGTCTTCCTGTATCATCATATAGGTTTTGCTACCGAAAGTGAAGAAGTCGATACCATCGGGGTTAGACAAGTGCTTTTCAGGATACAGAGGCAATTGGTCTGATGTAGAGCTCGATTTGAAAGGACCACCTTCTATAAATGAACGTACGTTATCCGTTGCAGGGTCAAACTCTATTACACGACCATAGTAATCGAAGAATTTACCTACACGTACAGAGTCTGCGGCAGCAGCATTTGTACCGGGGAAAGAAACACCATTTACAATCGCAAAGCGAGCCTTGTATCCATCAACCAATGATGGAGATACAACACCGTTCAATGCTATACCTGAGTTAAAGTTAAAACCGTCACGTCCTGTTTCGCAGATGTAAATTTTACCATTGTGCTGTGCACCCCACTCCAGGCGATTGAACATAGTAGCACCACGACGGATAGCTACAGTATTCAGGTTCAATAATGTGTCCAGATTGTTTTCGATTGTTATCCATTTGCTTGGTGTAGCATCATGCTTGTAAACATACAATTGACCTGTAGTAAAGTCGTTAGCAGTGTTAGCTACGAATTTTGCGAGAATACCCGGAGAAGCATCTTCAAACAGATACACTGTTTTGTTATCAGCCATGATAACACCACCTTCCCAACCTGCACGACCCCAGTTGTACTGCTTGCGGATAGCTTTACCTGTTTTTATGTCAACCTCAACCATCCAGTTCAGGTTTTGGAAACGCTTGATAGTTCTGCCGTTGAAAGCTGCAAAACCAGCAGGTGTAGTAGTTCCTATGACGAAATCAGATGTATCGCGATAGCCATTACCACCTGCATATATGCCGGGGTTGCTGCTCTGCATCCATTCTTCTGCAGTCCATATACGTCCACCTTTAGTAATACCACCGCAGTTCATACCAGTTTCACCAGTAGTACCTGCAAAGTCAACATTAAAGAATTTACCAGTACGTCCGTCTGGCAATGTAGTTGTAACAACTTCCAAATCTTTGTTAGCTTTCTTACGCAGTTTGAAGGTAGTCATACCGCCACCATCACCGTTTTTGTCGTCTTTTGTTGTCATTTCGTGATTCACGATAACCCAACCCAAATCGCCGGGTGCAGTGCTGTCTTTCACGAAACCGATATAATCGTGCCATTGTTTAGCTATGGCTTTGCCCGCAGGGTTGCCATATACTGCTGTAGTTTGTACCGTATCAACACCACCAACAAATATCACTTGTTGTTTCAGTGGAGATTTCGGCATCCATACCGTTTGCGTAGTCCATTGTCCGCTAATGTGTACCGGAAACTGTAATTGTGCTTCAGCTTCCATACACACAGCTGCTGTCATTGCTGTAAGTAAAAATAATTTCTTCATCGCGGTTTAATTTTGATGCAAATGTCTTTCAGCAGTGTTAACTAATAGTTTTGCCAATGTTAGCGATGTGTAATGCATCTGTAAACAATGGATTATTTAATTGTTATCCGCGAACATGTATGAAGTATCTGCTTGTGTACTGCTGTTTTGTCTAATATTCGGATGTTGAAACCTGCCTGTTGGCGAACAAAACACTATCAAACAAATATCGTGCTAAAAAATAACATAAAGGAAATACAACAACATTGCCGCACGACAGGCGAATATATACATTGCAGGTTTGTTCACTGTATATGAAGAGATACATACTCACTGGCATTACTTTTTCATTCATAGTCCTTGGCTGCAATAGCAATGAGGGCAGTACTGATAATGGCAAACAATTAGCCGATGCATATTGCGGCAGTTGCCATGTGGTACCATCGCCCGATTTGCTGGATAAGTATTCCTGGCAAACCTATATGCTACCACGCATGGGTGTATTTCTTGGTATTGTAGAGCACGATTCGCTGATAGATGTATTACTGGAAGATGGCCCTGGCAGGGATATTGTAAAGCAAACTGGCGTATTTCCTGAAAAACCTGTATTGAGTAATGAAGAATGGGAAGCCATAAAACAATACTACCTTGCCAACGCACCCGAAAAATCCATTGCACCACCGGCTAAAACCATCAGCAGGGGGCTGAAACAATTTGAAGTTGTGATACCATCTTACAAGCTATCGCCACCATCCGTTACGTATGTAAAGTTCAATACTGATAATACCATCTACATAGGCGATGCTAATTCGCAATCGCTCAACGTATTGTCAAACGATTTGAAATTGATACAGGCTGCCAAAGTAAAAGAAGGCGCAGTATGGGCAGAGGAATTTCCAGAAGAATTACTACTCACTGTCATGGGTTCATTCTCGCCAACGGATATGAATAGTGGTTTTATTTTGTCATTACCAAAAGTACCCAACAGGCAACCGTTCAAAGTAATAGACTCGCTGCAACGACCCGTTCATAGTGCCTATGCAGACCTTGACGGCGATAAACAAATGGACATCGTTACCTGCGAGTTTGCAAAGTGGACAGGCAAGCTGGCATGGTGGCATAACAATGGCGATGGCAGCTTTACCAAAAACATATTGCGCAACAAACCCGGTGCTATCAAAGCATATATCAAAGACCTGAACGACGATAACAAACAAGACATCATTGCCCTCTTCGGGCAGGGAGATGAAGGGATATATATCTATTATAACGAGGGAAATGGGAAATTCAGAGAAGAGGCTGCGTTGCGTTTTCCGCCATCTAATGGTTCCAGCTTTTTTAAGTTATACGATTTTAATGGAGACGGCTATGATGACATCATCTATACCGCGGGCGATAACGCCGATTTCAAACCTATACTAAAACACTATCACGGCATATACGTTTACCTGAACGACGGACAAAACCATTTCAAACAATCCTTCTTTTATCACCTGAACGGCGCGTATGCAGCCATACCTGCCGACTACGACAAAGATGGCGATATAGACATTGCCGCCATTTCATTTTTTCCTGACTATGCGCATCAGCCCGAAGAGAGCTTCGTGTACCTTCAAAACGATGGTAAAAATAATTTTACTGCATCTACCATAGACGACCCGACACTTGGCAGGTGGATAGTAATGGACGTAGCGGACTACGACAAAGATGGTGATGAAGACATTATACTCGGCTCACTGGCTTTTGAAGTAATACCCGATAACGGACTTGTAAACAAATGGGTAAACGGGGGCATACCGTGTATAGTGCTTAAAAACACGGCTAAAAAATGATACCGTACAAGCGTAGCATATCGGGCATATTAGTTGCGGCGTTTGTCATCATTACACTTAGTGCCTATCATGGCGGCCCTGCACATGGCGGCTTGGGCAATCAGACAGGCAGCCCCAACGCAGGCAACTGCGGCAACTGCCACAACGGTGGCTCAGATACTACAATCAGCAACATCAGCATCAGGGCAAAAGGGCAATCTATTGGTGATACAGCAACTTACTATACATCTGCACAAACTTATATCATCACTATACGTGGCAGGCACAGCAGCTATACCACATTCGGATATCAGATGCTACTGCTCGATAGCAATAATAAACCCAAAGGGGTATTCACATCTTTTGGCAATTACGGGTACGGCTTTCCGCAGAACAACCCTCATATTGCAGAGAGCTATACCCGCATCATGGCCGACACTACAGGTTGGTTCGAGGACAACATTGAATGGCTGTCACCTGTATCATCATCGGGCAGGCTGACACTGTATGCCATCGTAAACGCGGTAGATAATAACGGACAACCCAGCAACGACAAAGCAGGTACTCCTATGTCAATCGCCCTGCAAGATTCTATACCACAAGGCACTGGTATTCAAAAGAAAAACATCAACCAGATAATACGCATCAACCCAAACCCTGCAGATGACATCATTCATATTTCTGTACCTGAGAATGATAATATCCGGATTCAACTTTACAACCTGCATGGCAACACTTTATATGCAGAAGCATCCAATCCATCTTCCGGCATAATAAACATCAATACATCTGCCATACCTAATGGCTTGTATTTACTATCACTACAGTCGGCCTCTATTTCAAGCACAAAGCTCATAACGATACAGCATTAATGCTTCTTTGCAACATTTACCGCTAATACCTATATTTACCCCTTTAATGCCGCATAAAATCAGCATACTCAGTATTGTTCCTTACAGGATATTGCCTGCTACCAGTGGGGGGCATCTTGGCATTGTAGATATGCACCATCACATAGGCAAATTGTGCAACGACAATATGGCTGGCACGGCGGATAATGATGATGAATCAAAATACAGTTTTACCATCCATCGCATATTTCCACCAAAAGCATCGCGCTACCTGCCACTTGCCAAACTGAAAGAACTAAAGCAACTGGCAAAACAAACCAATGCCCAATACATCTATTGCGACCACCCATACATGGCACCTACTGCCATATCGCTCAGCAAGTCATTGCATATTCCATGGTTTATGCGCAGCCATAATATTGAGTCGGACAGGTTTAGGACAATGGGCAAACTATGGTGGCGCATCATGCATTGGTACGAGCAATACGCTATGCGAAAAGCAGATGGTGTGTTCCTGATAACACCCGAAGACAAAGAATGGGCGTTGAGCAATTATAAACTGAACGAACGCAAATGCCACATCATTCCTTATGGCACAAACCTATCTGCACCGCCCACTAACAAAGCATCTGCAAGAAAAGAATTTGCACAAGAAACAGGTACAGATGCATCCATACCTTGGCTATATTTTTTAGGTGCGCTCAATTACCAACCAAACGTAGAGGCTGTCAACTATATTTTAGAGGAAATAGTACCGAGACTTAATGCCAAAGGTTTTGCTTATAAAATATTTATTGCCGGTAAAGGGCTGTCTGATGAATTGCAACAAAAAATAGCTACCCTACCACAAGTACAATACATGGGATTCATACCCGTGTTAGACACCTTCCTGAATGCCTGCGACATTATGCTGAACCCTGTAATGACAGGTGGTGGCATCAAAACAAAAGCTGTTGAAGCATTGGGCTATAATAAAGTAGTGGTAAGCAGCACTGCCGGCGCTGCGGGATTAATGCCCGAAGTTTGCGGCAACAACTTATTAGTAACACCCGACTACGACTGGGATGCATTTACAGATAAAATCATTCAGGCTGCAAGCATACAACCCGTTATACCTCAAAGTTTTTACGACACATACAATTGGGATAAAATTGCGGCTAAAGTATTAACCATCATGCAAGCTACTAAGGTGTAGCACCATTAAACGCATACTGTACTAAGTTGGCTCCCATTTGCAGTGCTTCAATATGCTTCTGCGGGCTTTCACGGTGCACTTCAGGGTCTTCCCAACCATCGCCAAGGTCTGTTTCAAAACTGTAAAAACAAACCAGCCTTCCTTTATATACAAGCCCATATCCCTTAGCAGGCTTTTTATCGTGTTCATGTATCTTAGGTAAGCCGTTATTAAAATCAAACGCCGTATGATAGATGGGGTGTGAAAATGGTAACTCAACCAAACTCAGTTCAGGGAACACTTTTTTTAATGCTGGGCGCACATAAGGATCCAGCCCGTAATTATCATCTATATGCAGAAAACCACCTGCTTCTAAATACTTACGCAGATTTTGTGCTTCCGCATCTGTAAGTGCCCATCGTCCGTGCCCTGTCATGTGCACAAAAGGATAATTAAACAAATCGGGGCTGCCTACTTCTACTTGCGCTTCTTGCGTAGCCAGTTTTGTTTTCAGTTGTTGGTTGCAATAACCTGCAAGGTTTTTCAAAGCCGTTGGGTTGGCATACCAATCGCCACCACCACCATATACCAACAATGCCAGTTTCATTTGCTGCGCACCTGCTTGCATACATAATGCCGTAAATATTATCGTTATTATATACTTGCCTCTATTCATTGTTGATGGTATTAAAATATGCGCACACATTCATAGCCGCCGTTTCTGTTCGCAGCCTTTGGCTGGCCATGCTTATACCTGTATATCCATGCTGCGCGCATTGATTCACTTCCTCAGTAGTAAAATCTCCTTCCGGCCCTACCAGCGCGATTGTTTCTTTATCCGCTTGCATTGCATTGGTTAGCGAAGTGCGTTCTATGCCTTCTATACAATGCCCTATCAGTTTTTGCGGTATGTCTTTATATAACTCTATTACTTGTTGCAATTTTATGGGTGCGGATAATTTAGGTAAATAATACTGTTGCGATTGCATCATGGCGGCAGCCAATATGCCCGTCCACCTTTCTTCGCGTATGCGCTCTTTTTCGGTACGCGCGGTTATAATTGGTATGATGCTCCATACGCCCAACTCGGTTGCTTTTTCAAGCAGCCACTCGTTGCGGGCTGTATTTTTTGTAAACGCTACTGCCAAATGCAGTTTATGTACAGGTGCTTGATGGTGTCTGACATAGGTTATGGTTACAGCACACTTTTTTTTAGCGGCTTCTGTTATCAGCACATCTGCCACATCGCCTGCACCGTTTGTAAGTTGCAATGGCTCGCCTACCTGCATACGCAATACCTGCACAATATGCCTTGCGGTATCTTCATCCAACTGAATAATACCCGCTACTTTCAGCGGGTGCGGATGATAAAAAAGCGGTAACGCTGCCATGCAGGCAAATTAACTAAAAATCGCAGCATCAGCGCAGTACCACCTGTCTGTCTTGTATCATTTTGCGAAGATTTATGAGTCCGTAACGCATCCTGCCAAGTGCCGTATTGATGCTCACGCCCGTCATATCGGCTATTTCTTTAAAACTTAGTTCGCCATACATACGCAGCACAATTACTTCTCGCTGCTCTTCCGGCAGTTCTTCTATCAGTTGGCGTATGCTTTGGTTTACCTGAAATGTTTCTATCCTGTCAGACGCGCCTTGCGTATCAGCACCTAATAGCTCCGATATATCTTTACCATCGGGCAGGGTTATTTGTACATTTTGCTTCACTTTGCGAAAGTGATCCATACACAAGTTGTGCGCCACCCTGATAGCCCAAGGCAGAAACTTGCCTTGCTCTGAATAGCGGCCATCGCGCATGGTGCGTATCATCTTCAGGAATGCGTCCTGAAAAATATCTTCGGCCATATACTTGTCTTTCACAAGCATATATATGGATGTGTAAATCTTGTCTTTGTACCTGTACACAAGGGTTTCCAATGCTTTTTCATCGCCCTGTATAAAGGCATGAACCAGTTCAGCGTCAGAACATTGTTGGATTAACTGCATAATACTTCTACCTAATTTTTTGAACGTATAGTTCAGGCCATTTTGTGGTTTTTAATGTAGAAGTTGCCTTATATGCAATTAGTTTTAAGAGTTATTAACGTAAATTTTTGAATCTTATTGCTCCAATCCTTCAAAAATGTTAAAACAAATACCGCGCCAAACTGTAAATACAATATTCCTGCGCCTGCTTCGTTCCGCCATTTTATTACAGGGGATTGTAAATATAGACGTTTTTCCTTTACAAAACGTTGGCACAACACTTTGTCATCTTATTGAATATGAAACTATTATGACAAAAGGGTAGAAAAATAGCCCTGTAAACACAGGGCTATTCACAAAACTATTCAACCTGATTATTACTTACTGTATCACTACTTTTTGGGTAGCAAATCCTTGTGCTTGTATCGTATATATGCCTTTTGCCAATGAGGTGGTATTTACGCTGTTAGCATGTTCAAAAGATGCTACTTTTTTACCTGCCATATCATATACGCCGCCAGTTATAGTTTGGCTGAAGTAAAGCACACCATTCTGTACGGGATTAGGATATGCATTAAATGCCGGCAGTTCTACATTCTTCACATTGCCTGTTGGTGGCTTTGTAGCTTTTACTTCAAACACGGCTATGGTACCGCTTATTTCGTTGGCTGTTATCACATAGTGCTTGCCATGTTTATTTTCTTTTTCGTGCAGGAAGATGATACCTTCGCAACCATTATCGCCACCATAGGTAGCTGTATCTCTTGTATTGATGTATTGAACAAACACAGGGGCTGTTGGGTTTTGTACATTATACGCCATCACACCGCCAATACGCTCTAATGCTACAAACGCATAGGTAGTATCGTTGATAACACCTACTGCTACTCCTTCGGGCTCGGGTCCTTTATTATCGCTGCGGTTTTTAGTTGTGTTACCATCATTGCTTGCATTGAAGAGTTTGCCAAACTTAGGGTCTGCCAATGTTATCTGTTCCAAATCCTGACCTGCATCATATACTCTTGCACCGCTTTCCGCATTCCAAATACTGAAGCTGCGGCTACCCAATACGTGTATTTCGTCAAAGTCGCCATCATTATCCGTATCGCCGGATGTACGCACCGCATTCAGCCTGCCGAGGTTGTGATTGGCTTTCATCAAATCTGCATGTGGAAACTTAACTGGGTCTAATACATAAGTACTTGAACCTATGCGGCTCTCTTCTGTAAGCGCGGCATATTCCCTTGCATCACCCTCATTAGCTGTTACTAAATAGGTATTATTACCTACGGTGAAGTTGGCGATTGCATCGGGCATATACATACCCCTTACAGGCCAGTTAGCTATCATTACTTGTCCGTTATTATCGCTAGCATCCAATGCAAAGCCAGCTTTACTATGGTCTGACGTACGCAACGGAAACAAACCCGTGATGTCTTTATTGGCAATATCCAATACGGCTATGGCATTATTTTCTTGCAGAGTTATCCATGCTTTATCGCTGTTTTTAGATACGGTGATGTATTCAGGTTCAAAATCTCTTGCAGCATTGGCACCTACACCAAATATGCGTATGCCCAGATTGCGCAATGCGGGTTCAGATCCATTGAATTTAGTAAACTGTACAGTGAATCCTGTAGCATTAGCAACACCATTTTGCAGGTCCACCATCGTGATACTTCCCTCAGGGTCTATAGAATAGTTGTCATTCGGTTCGCCCTCATTTGCGGTTAATACATATTTACCATCGGGTGTAAATGTTATCATATCGGGCAATGCACCTGTCTTTATTTCTTTCAGGAAAGTACCCGCAGCATCCAAAAACACTACTTTACCACTATCTGTTTTGGGCAATGCCTCTACAGCTATGGCAACAATACCTTTGCGCACGGCTACAGAGTTGATACCACCACCATAAGTACTCATGTCTATACTGGTAGTTTGTGTAAGCGCAGCAGGGTTATTAAAATCGAGTATGTGCAGCCTGTTCTTTAAAGAATTGACTACGTACAATTTATTTGCAGCACTATCAAACGCTACTATCTCTGCCGATGAACCTGCTATATTGATAGGATAGCTGCCCAAATGCTGCATTTCTATGTTCTTGCGTGCAACGGGTGCTGTGTAGTCATTGTCTCTGATATATACTATGGCTTTTCTTGTACTACCCAATATGCCGTTTACAGGATTAGATAGTTCCAGACCAAAGTATTCGGTTACTTCTTTTACATTATCATTCTTGATAATTACCCTTACAAATTGTGTATCTGATAACAATGGGCCAAAACCAATCACATTGTCTAACACCTGAATATCGCCGCCGTCAACTGTTGTAAAATTGTGTAGGTAATTTACATTTACGGTAGTAGTTACCGAATTGTTTTTGTTTGATATAACCACACCTATCCTTGCCGTATCAGATGCTTCGTCAAAGATGAACAGGTTCTGCCTCAATTGTACGGTTGTTGGCAATATCGTAGCACCTGCCACTACCTGAAAAGCGTCGTAGCCTATCCAGTCGTCATTACCATTCAGGCGGGTGCGTACACGCAACCTTACAAATGTGCTGCCAAGAGGCACTGGGATGCTTACAGAATCCCATATTTTATTGGCAAACGGCAGGTTTACATAGTTTGCTGCATTCCATGTAGTACCATTATTAAACTCAACGATATAACCGGTTGAGTCGCCACTACCACCTACTATGTGTGTAAAGTACCTGAACTTTACTGTATATTCAGTTAGCGGGTTCAGGCTAACAGGCGCAAAATCGAGGAAATGAAAAAATGGCGCACCCAAAGATGTAGTAACCGGATTTTCTAAATCGTTGATAGCCCAGAAACGTGTACCCTGCGGTGCTGCAAGTATCGGTACATTGCCGCTGTTGGTATTGCCCAGCGCAGTAGTATCTGCCCATACATCGTTCAATGATGGAAAATTATAAGGGGCGGGCGTTGGTGTAAAGCCCCATGTATTGGTTTGTGCTGCATCAAAACCCTGATGCGCTATTACTTGTGCATCGGCATGAAAGCAAGCCAGCAAAACCGACATAGCGAGTAACAATTTCTTCATACTATTTTCATTTTGCTGCAAAGAAATGTCAGCAATGCACTATTAATTGTTACACGCACCAAACTTCATAGAGATTTATGATTGCGGCAACACTACGTTCATACTGGCTTAACAATTAATTCATGCAGTAAGCAAGTATGCACCCACAAAAAAAGCTCCCCTTAGAAAAGGGGAGCTGTTACGCAATATGAAATATAACAAAAGAGACTGTTGATTAATCAGGCTTCTTACCATCAAGGAATGTATTGATGGTTTGTATGCTTGCCTGATTGTTGTTTTGCTGTTCGTTAACTCCTACAGTATAGCCACTGTAAAAGGTATCTGAAGATGCTACACCATTATCTATCTGCTTATTCTGACGAACATACGCAGGCACATTCTCTATATCATCACTGCTTTCATTTGTTTTGATATTAAAGCTCATGCGGCGCAAGCGTTCTGCTCTTTCTTCCAACGCGCGCTTCTGGTCTTCAAAGCGTTGCCTTTCTTCTATCTCATCAGCCGTTAGTACACGCTCTCCTACTTTAGTAACAGGTGCTTCTGCAACTGGTGCAGGCGCTGCGGGCTGTTCATTCTTTATTACAAGCTGTATTGTTTCTTCTTGTTGTGCTGCTACAACAGGTGTTGGCGTTTCTGCTACGGGTGTTACCGTTACTTCAGCAGCAGGCGTTTGCTCAACAGGTGCTTCTGCTACAGGTGCGGCAGGTGTTGTATCAAGCGTAAAGACTTCTTTCTGCTCCGTTACGGGAAAAGCAGGCTTTGCATCTATTACGACCGCTTTTTGCTCTACAGGCATCTCTACCAGCGTTGGTGCCATCGTATGTACTGTTGCTTTAGGCGCTTCCGCAACGGGTGCAGTAGCAGGTATATTAGCATTTACATCACCAAGTGCCACCACTATCTTTTCTGGCTGATTGCTTTTTTCAGGAATTTCCATGTTCAGCTCTTTGTGGTTGAAGCCCGTAGCAATAATGGTAACCGCAATCTTATCGCCCAAGTTGGGGTCGTGTCCCATACCCAGTATCACATCGCAATTATCGCCTGCCTGCTCTTGTACAAAAGCTTGTATTGCTTCAGCTTCGTCCATCGTATGCTCATGTTCGCCCGCGCTGGATGTAATGTTGAGTAATATCCATTTAGCCCCGCGTATATCGCTATCGTTCAGCAATGGCGAATTCAATGCCTGCTCTACTGCATGCAATGCACGGTTTTCACCACCCACTTGTGCGCTACCCAGTATGGCTACGCCGCCGTTTTTCATTACCGTGCAAACGTCTGCAAAGTCCACATTTATCTGTCCTGTAGAAGTAATAACATCTGTAATACACTTAGCAGCCGTAGCCAGTACATCATCTGCTTTGGCAAATGCCTGCGTGAATGGCAGATTGCCGCATTGCTGGCGCAGTTTGTCGTTCGATATGATAAGAATGGTATCTACATGCTCTCGCATACGGTCTATACCATCTTGTGCCTGCTTCAGGCGCTTGCGTCCTTCGTAGGTAAATGGTGTGGTAACAATACCAACTGTCAATATGCCGAGGTCGCGGCATATTTTTGCAACAACAGGGGCACCACCCGTACCTGTGCCACCGCCCATACCTGCGGTAATGAATGCCATACGGGTATTTACTTTCAATATCTTCGATATATCCTCATTACTTTCTTCGCTTGCCTGCTTGCCGATTTCGGGATTGGCACCTGCACCCAAACCTTGTGTAAGGTGCGGGCCTAATTGTATCTTATTTGCAACGGGACTCAAAGCCAATGCCTGCGAGTCTGTATTGCAGATTACAAAATCAACGCCATCAATACCGAGGCTGTGCATGTAGTTTACGGCATTGCTGCCACCACCGCCAACACCTATCACTTTCAGGATAGATGATTGATTTTTTGGGATTTCGAAATGTATCATACGATTTGTTTTTTGTTGGGTTAGTAATACAATGTGTTATGAATAGTTGTGAATTTTTTTAGTCGTTATTCCATTTCCTGATCATCTACTTCTTCAAACAGCTTCATGAATTTGCCTTTGAAGCCGTCAAACAGTTTTTTGAAGTTTTCGCTACGTCTTACTTGCTTGTTCGACTTTGCCGTTACTTCCTCTTCTTCGCCTACCGTATCTTCTACTGTCTTCAGGTTGTCAGCAATCACTTTCGCTTCTTCCGCGCTGATGTGCATGATATTGCCGCCCTCGCCCACAAAACGGAGTCTGCCGTTTTCGTAGTCGTGGTAGCCACGCAGTATCAAACCAATACAGGTAGAATACATGGGATTCATCATCGCTTCGCTGTCATTACCTGCCAGATGCTCGTTGGGGAAACCTACACGTGCACCCATACCCGTTACATACTCCGTAAGTTGTATCAGGTGTTTTAATTGTGCACCACCGCCAGTCAGTATCACACCGCCATACAGCTTCTTATCCAGCCCTATCTGCTTCAGGTGATATACTACATAGTCCAATATCTCTTTCATACGTGCCTCTATAATATTGGCAAGGTTCTTAACAGATATTTCCTTTGGTGGCAATCCACGCAGGCCAGGGATGGTGATATACGCATTGGCATTCGCCTCGTCTGCCAATGCAGTACCGAATTGTACTTTCATCTGTTCTGCCTGCGCACGCAGTACACCCAGCCCGTTACGTATATCGTTGGTGATGTTAACACCTGCATAAGGTATCACCGCCGTGTGTTTCAACACACCGTCGTAGAATACTGCCATATCGGTAGTGCCACCACCTATATCTACGATGGCTACACCTGCTTCAAGGTCTTCGTCATTCATAACCGCTGCGGCAGATGCCAGTGGCTGTAATACCAAATCCCTTGTGTTCAGGTTGGCTTTGTCCACACAACGCTTGATGTTGCGTATGGCATTACGGTCGCCCGTAACAATGTGGAAATTCGCACCGATTTTCACACCACTCATACCTACGGGATCTATTACATTCGGTGTGCTATCTACCATAAACTCCTGCGGTACGATGTCTATTATCTGGTCTCCGGCAGGTATGTATGTTTTATACTGGTCGCGCACCAGCAGGTCTATATCTTCTTTGGTTATCTCTTCATCTGTGCGTGTGCGTACACGGTCGCCGCGTGTTTGCAGGCTCTTGATGTGCTGCCCTGCAATACCAACATACACTTCTTTGATTTCGAGATTGGGGTTCGACAACAGGCATTTCTCTATTGCCTGCTCTATGGAACGGATACACTGCTCGATGTTCATCACCACACCGTGGCTCACACCTTGCGATTCCGATTTACCAAAACCGAGTATCTCCAGTTTGCCATACTCGTTTTTTCGGCCTGCTATGGCTACCACTTTGGTAGTTCCTATGTCGAGGCCGACAATGATGGGTTGCTCTTTTTTACTCATATTGCGTCGCGTTTAAAGCTGTTAATGTTTCTTTTTACTGATACAAATACTTTGGTTTTTGTTCTTCTTTGTTTTGCTCTTTTTGTTTCGGTTTCTCTTTGTTATCCTGTTTCTTTGGCTCCGTCTTTTTATCTTCTTTCTTTATAGTCGCTTTCGGCTCCGGTTGTTTTGTTGCCGTTGGTGCGGGTTTGGCTACCGGTTTAGGCGCTGTAGGTTTTGCTACTGGCTTGGTCGTTGTTGGCGCAGCAGTGCTTGCTGGTGCTGGTTTCGCAACCGTTACAGCACTTGCCTGCGGTTGCAGTGTTACAGGCTTGGGCAATGGTGCTACTACTTTATTGGTATCATTACCAATGATGCTCTTTACCCAGTTCATGTTGCTCATCGCCTTGTCTGTCGGCGGTTTCCAAGGCAGTGCGGGCGATGCTACTACCTGCCCCTTGTACCTCACGTCCAGCACTTCGTATTTATCCCAACCTATACGCACCATCACTTTTTTGTAGAAAGCATACAGGTTTTCAAATTTTTCTTTGAGGTTTGTTGTATCACCTATCAATATTCGGTGGTTGCCCAATACAGGTACTAATTCAAAATTCTTGTCATCGTCCATTATTACCTGCGATACCTGCGCTGCCCAAAAGCTATCACGCTCTATATGCTTTACCAATTTCACTATCTGTGCTTTCAAGGCATTACCCATGCTGTCGTTCTTCAATACGGGTACATTGGTTACTACTGTGATATAATGTATGTACCTGTCGCTTAGCGGCATAGCAGCCAGCGTGTTGTCCAGATAATAACTATTACCCGACTGGTCGAATAAGCGTACAACAGGTACTCGTTGCGTCAGGTTTACGTGTACTACTTTTTCATTATCCACATACACCTGCGCATCTGCTACCCACGGATTGGTTGCTACCGCTTCTTCCATCTTGCCTATGTTCAGCTTACCAAGCGATATTTTTCTTACATCTACATCCTTATCGTGCAGCAGCTTGTACTTCACTTCCGCTTTGTCTATAAAGCCATACTTTTCATTCTTTATATTGATGCTGAAATCTTTGATATGCTGTGCATCTTGCTTGCGAGCCGCGCTCAGCATCGCCGTAATACACGCACCCGTTACCAACACGGTAACCAGTGTCTGCATTATTTTACGAACCGATATTTTGCGCTTTTCGCTCATTATTTATTTTCCAGTATTTCTTTAATAGGGTTCACCAGTTTATCTATATCGCCCGCACCTGCCGTTATCAGCATATCGAGCGGTGCTGCTTTTACATATTCCAACAATCCTTCTTTGCTCAATACTGTGCAGGGTGCTGTCATCTTCTCCGCTATCATCTGCGATGTAACACCTGCTATCGGCAATTCGCGCGCGGGGTATATATCCAGCAATATCACTTCGTCTGCCATGCTGAGGCTGTTGGCAAAACCATCGGCAAAGTCGCGTGTGCGGCTAAAGAGATGCGGCTGAAAAGCTACAACACACCTGCGCCCAGCAAACAAACGCTTAGCACTTTGTATCAATGCAGCCAACTCTTCGGGATGATGTGCATAGTCGTCTATAAACACCATCTTATCATCTTTCAACACATATTCAAAGCGGCGTTTGATACCTTTAAAACCTGCCAGCGCTTCTTTTACTTTATCGGCATCTATTTTTAACAGTTGCGTTACTGCAATCGCTGCAATAGCATTTTCTATATTGTGCATGCCACCAATGGGCAGTTGCACACCGTTTATTATCCTGTCTTTTATTATCACGTCAAACGTATAGCCGCCGTCTTTTTGCACAATGTTGGCACCATATACATCAGCCGCATCGTTTTGCAGACTGTAGGTGATGGTGTTGGATGCTTTCAGGTCTTTTGCCCTATGCAATCCGTGCTTGGCTATCAGCGTACCACCTGCTTTTATGTTGTGCGTATATTGAATAAACGCGGCTTCCACTTCTTCCGCCGTACCATATATATCCAAGTGGTCTGCATCCATCGCAGTCAGCACTGCTATATCGGGAAACAGTTTCAGGAAACTCCTGTCGTATTCGTCTGCTTCTATCACGGCGGTTGCATTGTCGCTGCTCCAGTAGTTGCTGTTGTAGTTTACAGATATACCACCAAGGAACGCATTGCAGCCGTATCCCGTTTCGCGCAGCAGGTAGGCTATCATGGTAGATACAGTTGTCTTACCATGTGTGCCTGCTACCGTTACCGAGAACAATGCTTCCGTTATCCATTGCAACGCATCGCTGCGCTTATACACTGCATATCCGTTATCGCGATACCAATTCAAACCTGCATGGTCTTTGGGTATGGCGGGTGTATATACAACCAGCTCTGCTTCTTTATCTAGCAGGTTCACATCATCTGTATAATGCACACCCATACCCTCTGCCGCTAATTGTTTTGTAAGAGCCGTTTCGGTACGGTCGTAGCCATTAACCACGGCACCCTGATTGCGGAAGAAGCGCGCAAGGGCACTCATACCGATACCACCGATACCTACGAAATAAACCCGTTTCAAACTCCTTACATTCATTGCGCTATCGCTAATACTTTTTCAGCTATTCTTTTATCCGCATCTTTGATGGCTAATGCTTTCAAAGCTTTCACCATTATCTGCTGCATAGATGCATCTTGCAGCAGCATTTTCAATTTCTTTACCAGTTCCGTTTTCGCATCGCTGTCCTTTACCATCATGGCCGCATTATGCTCTACCAATGCCATCGCATTACTTGTCTGATGGTCTTCGGCTGCAAAAGGGTATGGTACGAATATGACAGGCTTTGCTACAATGCAGAGCTCTGCTATTGCCAATGCCCCCGCCCTCGACACCACCACATCTGCCGCCGCATACGCATAATCCATTTCGCGGATGAAGTCATATACTTTTACCTTATCACCAAATACGGCTGCTCTTTGTTTTGCCTGCTCGTAGTAGGGCTTACCTGTTTGCCATACTATCTGCACATCCTGCGCCAGCAGCTCTTCAAGGCTTCCATCTATCGCTTCGTTGATAGACTTAGCACCGAGGCTGCCACCCACTACAAGGATGGTTTTCTTAACATTGTTCATCCCAAGCCAAGCCTGCCCGTCTGCCCTATCCAGTGTTGACTGCGATATATTGCTACGCACGGGATTGCCTGTCAGTATCAACCTGTCGGCAGGGAAAAACTTGTCCATCTTCTCGTATGCCACACATACCGCTTTTGCTTTCCTGCTTAGTATTTTATTACTCTTACCTGCGTAAGAATTTTGTTCCTGTATCAAAGTAGGTATGCCCATACCTTGCGCAGCGTTCAGCACGGGGAAGCTGGCATAACCACCTACACCCACTACCGCATTGGGCTTAAAGTCTTTGATGATGCTCCTTGCCTGCAACGCGCTCTTTAATATTTTATATGGCAGCAACAGGTTCTTCAACATATTGCTCCTGTTAAAGCCTGCAATATCCAAACCCACTATCCTGAAGCCCGCTTGCGGCACTTTCTCCATTTCCATCTTTCCCTTTGCACCAACAAACAGCAGTTCCGTATCAGGTTGCATTTGCTGCAACGCATGACCTATAGCTACTGCGGGGAAGATATGCCCGCCCGTGCCGCCACCTGCTATTATGATGCGTTTGTTATTCATTTATGCCAAAGCGGGTTTAGGTGTTTTCACTTTTGTTTCTTCATTTATTTTTTTCTTGCCCTCGTTTTCATCTACATATTTGCTGACACTCAACACCACACCAATAGCGATGCTGGTAAACCAGATAGACGAACCACCCATACTAACGAGTGGCAGCGTTAAACCCGTTACAGGTACTAAGTGTACGTTTACCGCCATATTCAGCATAGCCTGAAACACGAGCGTGATGCTTAACCCAACTGCCAGAAAAGCACCAAATGCATACGGGCAACGCCTGAAAATTTGTATGCTGCGCCACAAAAACAGCAGGTACAGTATCACTACAAATGCACCGCCTACCAGCCCGTATTCTTCAACTATTATTGAATAAATAAAATCGGAATAAGGATGCGGCAGAAAATTGCGTTGCAGGCTCTTGCCGGGACCGCGACCTGTAAGCCCGCCATTGGCAATGGCTATCTTTGCCTGCTGCACCTGAAACACGTCTTCTTTCTTTTTGCCGTCTTCGGTTTTATTACCACCTGTAAAGTCTTTGATACGTTGCTCCCATGTAGCGGCACGCCCAAAGCCTGTTGCTTTCGATACCAAAAACAATCCCGTTACACCCATGATACCTACCAACGCCAGCAACACAATATGCAGTACACGCACCCTACCTATAAAGAACAATATGCAGCAGGTGAAGCCAAGCATCAATGCGGTAGAGAGGTTGGCAGGTGCAATCAGCGCGCAGGTTACGAGTACTGGGATCAATACGGGGATGAAGCCTCGTTTCCAATCCTTAATCACATTCTGCTTGATACTAAGTATGCGCGCGAGGAACATGAACAATGCCAGCTTGGCAAGGTCTGATGTCTGGAATGTTACATTGATAACAGGCAGCTTTATCCAGCGTGAACCCTCGTTCAACGTCATGCCGAAAAACAGTGTATATATCAGTAACGGTAAACTAAGCAGGTAGAGCAGTATAGCAATACGGGCGAATTTTGTATAGTTTACTTTATGCACACCATATATAATACCTAATCCCAAAACTAATACCAGCAGGTGTTTCATCAGGTAATAGCTGGAGTCTTTCGACATACGGAATGCCAATGAACCTGTTGAGCTATACACGGCAAGCAGGCTTATGAAAGATAGTACGAGTACTACCCCCCATATTACTTTGTCTCCTTTTGTACGGTTCAACAATTTGTTCATCTCGTTTCCTTTTGCTCTTTTATCAATTACAATTCGCGTACGGCTTCTTTAAACAAGCGGCCACGGTCTTCGTAGTTTTTAAACAAATCGAAGCTGGCACATGCCGGCGACAGCAATACGGCATCGCCCTTATCTGCCAACGCGTACGCTGCTTTTACAGCGTCTTTGGCACTTTGTGTATCTACTATATTTTCCACCACACCATCAAAAGCATCGTGTATCGGTTTGTTGTCTATACCCATACACACAATGGCTTTTACTTTTTCTTTTACGAGGTCCATTATTTCGTTGTAGTCATTGCCCTTGTCTTGCCCGCCCAGTATCAGTATAGTTGGCTGCTTCATGCTCTCTAATGCAAACCACACGGAGTTTACATTAGTAGCCTTGCTATCGTTGATGTAATCTACACCACGCACGGTAGCCACAAACTCCAGTCTGTGTTCCAGTCCTTCAAATGATGCGAAACTTTCCCTTATTTTTTCTTTGCGAATGCCCGCAATGCGTGCCGATATACCTGCTGCCATGCTGTTGTATTGATTGTGCCTGCCTTTTAAAGAAAGATCATGAATAGACATGTTCAGTTCTTCTCCGTCGTAGCGGATGTTCATCTGTTCGTTCTGAATAAAGCCTCCCTCGTTCGGTTGTTGTAGTTCGCTCATCGTAAAATAAATTGTGTGTGAATGAATGGAATGGTTAGCAAGATGATGGGTTATTACCTTGTCATCCATGTTAGTAATAAAATAGTCTGTATCCCTTTGGTTTTCGGTGATGCGGAATTTTGAGTGTATGTAGTTGTCGAATTGGTATTCATATCTGTCAAGATGGTCTGGAGTGATATTGAGCAGCACTGCAACATCAGGACGAAACTTGTGTATATCATCCAACTGAAAGCTGCTTACTTCTATCACATACCATGCGGCAGGCTTCTCTGCTATCTGTCTCGCAAAACTGTAGCCTATATTACCTACCAGTGCGACATCATAACCCGCGTCTTTCAGCAGGTGATGTGTCAGCTTGGTTGTAGTACTCTTACCATTACTGCCCGTGATGGCTATTATCTTGCTATCACCTTTGTAGCGGTAGCCAAATTCTATCTCGCTGCATACTTCTATACCTGCTTCGCGTATTGCTTTTACTACAGGGGCTTTGTCGGGTATGCCGGGGCTTTTCACCACGCAGTCGGCATTCAGTATTTTATCCATACTATGCGCACCCTCTTCATACACAATACCAGCGTCAGCCAGTGTGGTTTTGTATGCGTCTTTCAGCATACCGCCATCGGTAACAAAAACATCCCAACCTTGCTGTTTACCCAGCAAAGCCGCACCTACGCCACTTTCGGCAGCGCCCAGTATTACCAATCGTTTTTGTTGTCCGTTGTTCACTATCTCATTTTAAGTGTTGCAATGCTCAATACCGCCAGCATGATGCCTATAATCCAAAACCTTGTAACAATCTTACTTTCGTGGTAGCCTTTCTTTTGGTAGTGATGGTGCAGCGGCGACATCAGGAATATTCTCCGTCCTTCGCCATACTTTTTCTTCGTGTGTTTGAAGTATGCAACCTGTATCATCACCGATAAATTCTCAACCAGAAAGATGCCGCATATAATAGGTATCAGCAATTCTTTCCTCACTATTATGGCGAGCGATGCGATGATGCCACCCAATGCAAGGCTGCCCGTATCGCCCATGAAAACCTGCGCGGGATAGGCATTGTACCACAAGAAGCCTACACATGCACCAATGAATGCACCGATAAATATGGATAGCTCACCCAGATTGGGTATGTGCATGATGTTGAGGTAACCTGCAAATACATAGTTGCCCGATACATAAGCAAACACACCGAGGCAGATACCTATGATGGCAGATACACCCGTTGCCAGCCCGTCTATACCATCTGTAATATTCGCACCGTTTGATACGGCGGTGATGATGAAGATGACGAACAGTACATATATAATAGGAGTAGCTGTTTTCACCGCACCCTTGCCAAACACCTGCGCTATGGCTGCGTAGTTGAATTCGTGTGTTTTTACAAATGGTATGGTTGTCGTTACGCTCTTTACAGTTGCATAGTGATGGTCTGTACCATTCTGGTCTTTGCGGGTATAAGTATTACCTACTTGTTCTTCGCTGGCGTTATATACTACGGCCGTGTTTTCTTTTACCTCACGAGTTACTACTACGTGGTCATTGTAATACAGCGTCAAGCCAATAATAGCACCCAAGCCTACCTGCCCCATTATCTTGAACCTGCCTGCCAGTCCTTCTTTATTTTTCCTGAACACTTTGATGTAGTCATCTATAAACCCAACCAAGCCCAGCCACACGGTACTCATTATCATCAGCAGGATGTACACATTCTCTATACGCGCAAACAGCAACGTAGGTATCAGTATAGCAGCTATGATGATGATGCCACCCATAGTAGGTGTGCCTTTCTTTTGTGTTTCGCCTTCCAGTCCCAAATCGCGCACGGTTTCGCCTATCTGCTTGCGGCGCAGGTAGTTGATGAGGTTCTTGCCCAGCACGGTGGTTATCACCAGCGACAAGATGATAGCCATCGCCGCACGGAAGGTGATGTAATAAAACATCCCTGCACCGAACATGCCGAAGTTTTCTCGCAGATATGTAAACAGATAATACAGCATCAGCTATGTTGTTACTTATTCAGTGTTTTAAATGCTTCCGTTAATACTTCTCTATCGTCAAATGGGTGCTTCACACCTTTTATTTCCTGATAGGTTTCGTGTCCTTTGCCTGCTACCAGTATAATGTCTTCGGGTTGTGCCAACGCGCAGGCTGTCTTAATCGCTTCTCTCCTGTCTGTTATTCTTAATGCTTTTCTTTTTTGCGCGGCAGATAAACCTGCTTCCATTTCATTCAGTATAGATTCGGGGTCTTCGCTGCGCGGATTGTCTGCTGTCAGTATAGCTCTGTCGCTATGCTCACAAGCCACCTCTGCCATGATGGGGCGTTTGGCACTATCCCTGTCGCCACCGCAGCCCACAACGGTTATCAGTTGCTGCCCTTTGGTGCGTAGTTGGTTGATGGTTGCCAGTACATTTATCAATGCAT
Source organism: Chitinophagaceae bacterium IBVUCB1 (assembly GCA_002127285.1). Classification (GTDB taxonomy): domain Bacteria; phylum Bacteroidota; class Bacteroidia; order Chitinophagales; family Chitinophagaceae; genus Polluticoccus. The sequence continues at coordinate 1,650,912 of NFUW01000002.1, read as the reverse complement.
CGGGTGTATGCGCATAGTCCACTATACCCAGTATGCTGTCTTTATCTGATTGCAAGGTTTCAAACCTACCCGTAGCACCATGCAGATTGCTCAATACTGATAGTACCTGCATCTTATCTTCGCCCAGCAGCACGGCTATACCATATACTGCCAGCAGGTTGTATGCATTGAATGTGCCTATCATCCTGAAGTGCGCCTCGTGGTTGTCCACCATCATCACCAATCCTGTCAGGTTGTTCTCCAGCACTTTGCCTTTGAATGTTACAGGTACTTTCAGGCTGTAAGCATGTTTATCTGCTTTGGTATTTTGCAGCATCACCATGCCACGTTTATCATCTGCATTGGTTAGTGCAAATGCCGTATCGGGCAGGCTGTCAAACAACTGCTTCTTTACACGTATATACTCGTCAAATGTTTTATGATAATCCAGATGGTCGTGTGTGATGTTGGTAAACGCTGCCCCTGCAAAACGCAAGCCTGCTATACGTTGCTGATGTATAGCGTGAGAGCTTACTTCCATAAACACATACTCGCATCCCGCATCTGCCATACGGCCAAGTAGTTGCTGTACCGATATGGCATCGGGTGTGGTATGCGTAGCAAGTTCTACTACCTCATCTATATGGTTTTGCACGGTCGAAATCAAACCGCATTTATAACCCAATGCTTTGAAGAGCTTGTAGAGCAGTGTGGTGGTCGTGGTCTTACCATTCGTACCTGTTACGCCTACTACCTTCATTCTTGCCGATGGGTTGCCGTAAAAAGCATCTGCCATTTTACCTGCCGCATACGCGCTGTCTTTCACCTGCACATACACAACACTATCGTTAGTAGTTGCAGGCATTTTTTCGCATACTATCACACTCGCACCTTGCGCTATGGCTTTGTCTATATACTGATGCCCGTCTACCGATGTACCTGCTATGGCTATAAACACCGTACCCGCCTGCACTTTGCGGCTATCAATACTCAGCGCAAGCACTTCTGCTGCCGTATCGCCTGCTATGCGTACAGTTTCCAATCCCGTCAATATGTCTTTCAGCAGTATCATTTAGCTTAGTTGCAGCACTATGTTTTGTCCTTTATTAATTCTTGTTCCCGCAGGTACAGATTGCGCATACACCCTACCTCTGCCGCGTACCACTACTTTCATACCTTGTTTTTCCAGCAGGTAAACCGCATCTTTCAATCCCAGCCCGCTTACATCAGGCACTTGCCCTGCATATATTTTTGCAGGTTGCACCACCATTTTTTTATTGCTATCAGTAGCAGCTTTTATTATTACGTTGTTGGGCATTTCAGGTGCTTTGCTACCCATGCGGCGCAGCAGTACATCGTAACTGGCGGCAGATGCGTTGTTGGCTATCAGCTTTTTATCGCCATGTTTTGCAATGCTGTCAAGCGGTCCTGTCCATCCTTTGCTGGCGGCAAATACTTTGTCTGCTATCATCCTGAACACAGGCGCGGCTATCGTACCACCATAGTATGCACCCGAGCGTGGCTTGGTACGAATAACAACAGCAATGGTGTACTTGGGCCTTTCGGCAGGAAAATATCCTACAAACGAACCCTGATAAACACCATCGCTGTATTGTATCCCCTTATCCGCTACTTGTGCGGTACCTGTTTTGCCCGCTATGCTATAGAACGGGCTGCGTATATGTTTGGCAGTGCCTGTCAGTGCTACTTCTTTCATACAGTCTTGCAACTGGCGTATGGCAGACGTATCGGCAACTTGTTCTTCCAGTACAGTTGGTTCATATTTCCTGATGGTTTTGCCATACTCCCTCACCTCACTTATCAGGTAGGGGCGCATCAGCTTGCCACCGTTTGCTACCGCGTTATATACCATGCAGGTATGCAGCGGTGTTATCATTATCTCGTAGCCATAGGCCATCCACGGCAGTGTGGTTGCACTCCAGTCGCTTTGTCCGGGACGTTTTACGCGGGGCGAACGCTCGCCTGTCAGGTCTATGCCTGTTTTCGTATCAAGGTGCAGCTTATGCAGATGCCCTAAATATTTTTTGGGGTTCGATTGGTAATATTGATACCCCAGCTTTGCCATCGCTACGTTTGATGATTGCGCGAATGCATTCTTGATGCTCAATCTATGTAAACCAAGATGAGAGTCTTTTACGGTGAGATTACTGAAATGCGCTACACCACCCTGACAATCTACTACGCTATCTATAGTTACATACTTATCGCTCAGCAATGCCAGCAAGGTCATCAGTTTGAAGGTAGAGCCGGGCTCCGTAGGCATCATGGCATAGTTCAGGTCTTCCCAGTAGGTTCCGTCTTTTTGCCTGCCGAGGTTTACCAGTGCGCGTATCTTGCCCGTTTGTACTTCCATCACCACACAAGTCCCATATGCACATTCGTATTGTTCCAGTACACTTTTCAGCGAGTGTTCGGCTACTTCCTGCACACCTATATCCAATGTAGTTACAAGGTCTTTACCGTTTTGCGGCTCTACCTCGCTGCCTTCTAAAGGCATCCATACACCGCCTGTTTCTTTGCGCTCTATACGTGTACCGTTTTCGCCACGCAATACACTATCGTAAGTGCGCTCCATACCAACCGTCTGGCTGTTTTCTCTCCACAATCCGATGGTGCGGTATGCCAGCATGCCGTATGGGTTGATGCGCTTGATGTTGGGGTCTTCTATAAAACCGCCACGCCTTTTGCCTTTATTAAAGATGGGCAGGCTGCGCAATGCCTGATAATCGTAATAAGGCAGGTTCTTTTTGAGCAGCCAGTAGCGCGATTGTTTTTTGTATGCCTCTGTCAGTGCTTTTTTATACGCCTCGGCTGTTTTGTCTTTAAATAATACAGCCATGCCTTCTGCCAACGCATCTACGTGTTTGTAAAACGTATCTGCCTTTATTACGGAGAAATCTACATGCACATCAAACTGCGGAATGGTAGAGCATAGCAATGCGCCCTGCTCGGTATATATATTACCACGCTCGGCAGGCAGTGTCGTATTGCGCGTGTGCATACTCTTTGCCAGCTTGCGCAGTTCGGGGCCTTCATTCACCTGTATATAGGCTACCTTCAGTACGATGGCGAGCCCTAACAAGCAAATGCAGCTAAACGCTACATACACCCTGAACCTTATGTCTTGCTTTACGGTCACTACCCCTTGTTATTGTTTATACAAACTGCTGTCTATCGTTATGTTATATGCAGGCAACGCCATGGGCTTCATACCCAATGCCGATGCGCGTTTTATCACTTCGCTTTCCATCTTTACATACATCAGCTTGCTGCTTACGTCCATATATTTCCAGCGCAGTTCTTTCAATACTTTGTTTTCCCTGTCCTGTTCACGCTGCATATCTACCGCGCGCTGCGAGTTGCTGATGTATAGCACTGCCAGCAATACCAAAAATGCCAGATACGGAATGTTGTTGACGATAGCTTTGTAAGACAGTTTATCCACCAGCGTTTTCCAGTCGCTTCTCACACGTTGTGCAGGTGCTTCCTGCGCGGGTATGTTGTGTGTGCCTTTGGTGCTCATTTCAGTTTTTCTGCTATCCTTAACAGGGCGCTTCTTGCCCTCGAGTTGTTTTTAATTTCTTCTGCCGATGGTTCTATCGGTTTGTTGTTTATCAGTTTGTAGGGTGGTGTGTGCATGCTTCTGCCAAACACATCTTTCTCTTCTTCTTCCCACGTGCCCCGCTTCATGTACTGCTTCACCAATCTGTCTTCCAGCGAGTGGAAAGTGATGATACTCAACCTGCCACCCTCGTGCAGGCATTGTGCCGACTGCACCAGCAAATCTTTCAGCGCGCCCATCTCGTCATTCACCTCTATACGCAAAGCCTGAAAGAGCTGTGCCAGATAGCGGTTGGGGTTGCCCTTCATCACAGGTGCTACCAATGCCTTCAGCGCATCTATGCTATTCAGCGCCAATGTGCCGCGATGCGTTACGATGTGCTTTGCCAACTGCTTGGCGTTGCGCACCTCTCCGTATTGCTCAAACAGCTTGTGCAGCTGCTGCTCGCCATAGGTTTTCAGCACATCTGCCGCCGTCAGCTCCAAGCGTTTATCCATCCGCATATCCAGCGGGCCATCAAAACGAATAGAGAACCCTCGCTCTGCCGTATCAAACTGAAAAGAACTTACTCCCAAATCTGCCAGTATGCCATCTACCTTGCCGTATCCGTGCAGCCGCAAAAAACGGCTCATGTAGCGGAAGTTTTCGGTAACAGGTATCAGCCTGTCGTCATCGGGTTTGTTTCGCCACGCATCCGCATCATGGTCAAAGGCTATCAGCTTTCCCTTCTCACCCAAGCGGCTCAGTATTTCTCTGCTGTGCCCGCCGCCACCAAATGTGGCATCTACATACACCCCGTCTGCTTTTATGTTCAGCCCGTCAACCGTTTCTTTTAAAAGAACTGTGGTGTGGTAAAAAGTGGAACCATCCATCCTTTACAGGTTTTCAAATGGGTTCACAAAACCACTGCCTGCCACTTCCGCAGCCAAGTCGCTGAAACCTGTTGCATGCTGGCGTATATATGCGTAATACGTATCTTTATCCCACAACTCCACTTTATTGCCCTGCGCAGAGAATATCATCTCTTTGGTGATGGATGCATATTCCTGCAAAGGCTTGGGCAACAGTATGCGGCCTGCACTGTCAACATCTACAAAGTTGGCGCCGTTCATAAACAGGCGTTTGAACTCACGCACTTTCGGATTGAAGTCGTTGAGCTTGTTTACTTTTTCTGCAAGTACATTCCAGCTTTCTACGGTAAACATGGTAAGGCAGTTTTCAAACCCACGGTTAATAACGAAGCGCGCGGCTGCCTCTTCGGGCAACTGCTTGCGGAAGCCTGCGGGCAGCAAAAAGCGGCCTTTGGCATCTACAGCTACTTCATATTCTCCAAGAAGGTTTGGCATGGGCGATTCTGACGTGTTTCTACCTTATTTACCACAAAATAACACTTTTTACCACGGATTTACATAATCCGAGCCGACTGTATTTTTCCACAAAATGGCAATCGGCTAAACAGCAATGCAGCAAAGGGTTTCAGCCGTACTTTCACATAATGTTCATAAAGCCCTGTGCATATCATGTGAATAGCTGTGGATAACCTGTTAAGTAGCTGTAAAACCACTCATTTAACAGAGTTTTATACCCGCCGTTAGGCAAAGCACCTTAGATTAGCTATTTTTGCCACCCTTATGCACAAACGCATCGGCCAATACATAGTGCTATTGCTTGCTGCCAGCCTGCTATACGGCTGTAGCGGCTACGAGCGCGCCCTCAAAAGCAAAGACGTAAACCTGAAGCTGAAAAAAGCCAACGAGTTTTACGAGCGCAAAAAGTACCAGCAGGCAAACGGACTGTACGAGAGCCTGATACCCGTACTGAAGAATACCCGTAACTACGAGCCCATGTATTACCGCTATGCATACAGCTTTTACTATATGAAAGACTGGCTGTCTGCATCTTACCACTTCAAAAACTTTATTGAGGCTTTCCCTAACAGCAAAGAAGCTGAAGAAATAGAATACCAGTTTGGCTACTGCCTGTTCAAAATGTCGTTGAAACCATCGCTGGAGCAGGCAAATACCATACGCGCCATGGATGCTTTGCAGGTATTCATCAACGGACACCCCGATAGCAAGCACGTAGCCGAAGCCAGCAAATACATAGACGAATGCCGCCTGAAAATGGAAGAAAAAGAGGCGGGTGCTGCCAAGCTATACTACGATATAGGCCAGTACAAAGCCGCAGGCATAGCCTACAAGCAGGTGATGAGGAACTTTCCCGAATCTGCCAATAGCGACCTGTACCAGTTTATGACCGTGAAGGCATGGTACAAGTACGCAGGCGAGAGCATTAAAGAAAAACAGGAAGAACGCTACGCCTCTGCCATCAACGCATACAGAGAATTAGTTGACGGTTACCCGAATTCTAAGTATCTTCGCGACGCCGAGGCATATTATACCAAGGCAGATAACATTGTAAAAAAACTACGCAATGAGCTTAAATAGAAAAGCATTGGCTGCTGTAAACCCGCTGGTTGAAACCCGCGATGTAGTAGCCATCAAAGAAAAAACAGGCAACCTGTACGAAAGCATCGTGGTGATGAGCCGCCGTGCCAACCAGATATCAGTGACTATGAAGGAAGAACTGCACCGCAAGCTGGACGAGTTCAGCAGCCATGCAGACAATCTGGAAGAAATACACGAAAACAAAGAACAAATCGAAATATCGCGCATGTACGAGCGTATGGCAAACCCTGCCCTGCAAAGCGTGAACGAGTTTTTTGACGACAAGATATACTATCGCAAAAAAGGGCAATAAGCCTTCTTGTACACAACCATACTAAACTAAAAGCTATCCTGTATCGGATGGCTTTTTTAGTTGACAGTTTTTTTTCAGTTGGCAATTTGCAGTTGGCAGTTACAAAAAACAGCTTTCTACTTACTACTCAAGACTTACGACTAATACCTCATGACTAAAGACTCACAACTAATACCTCACGACTAATGCCTGCATACAACCACCTCTTCTTCGACCTCGACCACACCCTGTGGGATTTTGAAGCCAACTCGGCACACACCCTGATGCAGGTATATGAAGAGTGCCAACTGGCAAGCCATGGCATTACAGACTACGATGCATTTGCCACCACCTACCATGCACATAACGAGGTACTGTGGGCGCGGTTTCGCAACGGGTTTATAAAACGCGACGAACTGCGCTGGAAGCGGTTTTGGCTTACGCTCATAGACTTTAAGATAGGCGATACCCACCTTGCCCACGAAATGAGCAGTGCCTATCTGGAAATACTACCCACCCAACGCAGGCTGATACCCCATGCCGAAGAACTGCTGGCATATTGCAAACAGCAAGGTTATACCATGCACCTCATTACCAACGGTTTTGAAAGTACCCAGCGTCAAAAGCTGCAAGTAAGCGGTATAGCCCCCTATTTTACCGAGCTTATTACCAGCGAGCGCAGTAATAGCGTGAAGCCGCAGGCAGCCATATTTCAGTATGCATTGCAAGCTACAGGTGCTACTGCCGAAGAAAGCATTATGATTGGTGATGCGCTGGAGATAGATATACTCGGTGCATTCTACGCAGGCTGGCACCAAGCCTACTACAACCCCGCCCGCACACCACACCGCCACAAACCAACATACGAAGTAGCGAGCCTTGAGGAATTGATGAAGATATTTTAGGGATGAGGTATGAGGCGTAAGGAGTGAGGCAATTTTCAGTTTGCAATTGGCAGTTATCAAGTAACCAAATCCGAATTTCATTTACCAAACATACTTTCGACGTTCTACTAAAGACTTACGACTCATCCATTACGACTTACCCCTTACGCCTACTTAATATTTATCTCCCTCACCACTTCTTCTCCAAAATACTCGTTGATGGTAGCAGCCAGTTGGGGCTTGGCAAGCAGCAGTTCCTGCTTCAGCGCGGCTACATCTGTATAGATGGTAAGGGTAGCACCGCTCAGGTACAGGTTGCGGGTATATTTGGCAATGGTTTTGCCGGCTATCTGCTCCCACTCATCGCGCAGGCGCAGTTCGACGGCTTTCGGCTTCCAGCCGTTTTTTTCCATCAGTAGTTTCAGCGCATCGCCTATGCTGTATTGCCCCATGTGCCTGCAAAGATATGTTTTTATGTTAGTGATGAGGGATGAGGGGTTAGTAGAGAATTGATTGTTGCCGATTTTGTATGGTAGCATAGAAGCATTTTATATAAGTAACTGATAATCAATTATTGCGTATTAACCGAAAGTTCAAATTGTTTCGTTTTGTTGCCGTTATTAAGATACCTGCATTTTGCAACAAATGGGCAAGCATACTATTATATGTAAAGGAGAGGGAGTAGACATTAATGAACTGCTGAATGGCATTGTAATTAGGATTTTAGGGCGCATAGGATGAAGTATTTATAATAGCAAATATACGCAATTTGTTGTTTTATTACAATATTATTTAACCGCTAAGGCACAAAGAAACAAACAAGTAGCGCTCCTTAGCTTGGCAGTACAGTAGTAATGCAGCCGCATCGGCAGGCACAAGGGATTTGCAGGTAACTAATCCCTTGGCTCTTTTTTTGGTTCTTTTTTGGAGAAGCAAAAAAGAACATACTCGCACAGAGTAAGCACTCATATCGTGAGATTGCTTTGTACCCCTCTCGTCCTCGTTTGCAACGAGGATGCTAACACAATGGCGGGCTGAGTAGTGTTGCTGGCGTACAAGGATGCGACGCAACGGCTGCCGCATAGCAGCAGAGGTGGTGGCTACCAAAAGAATTATTATCGGGCTACAGTGCTAATGCTCAGGAGATTCCTCTTTACGTCGGAATGACGGCGTTGATGGGGCGCAATGACGAGAAAAGGGTACTTACTTCGCAAATTCAATATTAACCAACGTACCTCTGCCGGGCTGCGATTGTATCTGTACATCGCCATTCATCATATACACCCGCGAAAAAATATTGCGCCAGCCAATGCCTGTGCTGGTTTCTATATTGGCAGTATCAAAACCCACCCCATTATCTTTGATAGACAGGTACACTTTTTCGGCGTTATAGTCCAGCATCACCTCTACACGGTTGGCTTTACTGTGTTTTATCATATTGTTCACCACCTCTTGCACTATGCGGTAGATGGCTATTTCGGCAGAGCTATCAAGGCGTTGTTCGCCTGTGCTTATCAGCAGGTCTATCTGTAATAATCCCGTGTCGTTTATTTTGGCAGCCAGTTCGTTCAGCGCAGTCTCTATGCCTTTTTCCATCAGGCTGGCAGGCATCAGGTTGTGAGATATATTGCGCACCTCTTTTACAGAGTCGTCTATCAGCTTGGTAGCATTGTTCACCAGTTTAGCCTCGTCTTGATGGTAAGAGTCCATAGCCGATATATTCATTTTGGCGGCAGATAACATTTGCCCCAAGCTATCGTGCAGCTCTCTGGCAATGCGCACCCGTTCTTTTTCTTCTGCTTCCATCACAGCTTTGAAGCGCAGCTTTTGTTGCAGGGCTATGCGCTCGTCCATCTCGGCTTTTTTGCGGTGTTTGTATCGGGTATATATCACCCAGAAAGCGGCTATCAACAACAGAAAGCCAGCTATAGAACTGATGAGTATGGTTTGTGCTTTGCGTTCTTTCTCTGCATTTTGTTTTTGCAGCAGCAGGTTTTCACGTTCTTTCTTTTCGGTTTCGTACAGGGTGCGGTACTCTGCGGTTTTGATGGCTGTTTCGTCTTTGAAGATAGAGTCGCGCAGGTTTTTCAAACTCAGCATCGCCTCGTACGATAGCTTTGCCTCGCCGCACTCGCTATATGCCCATGCCAGCATGTGTATGGCATACATCAGCCCCTCGGGCAGCTTTGCGGCACGGTACAACGATACCGCCTGCTGATAATACCCTATGGCTCGCCTGCATTGCCCCTCGCTATTATAAAAGCTCCCCAGCTTTACGTTTGCAAATGCTAACTTGATGGTGTCATTGGCCTTGATGGCATAAGCCAGTGCTTTGTCAAAACATTGCTTGCCATTGGCCGTGTCTTTCAGGTGGCGGTATTTCAACTCTCCCAATATGGCATACAGGTAAGAACGCTCTGCATAGTTGCTGTCTGTTTTGTTCAGCAATTGTTCGGCTTCTTTCAGGTAGTAGAGGCAAGAGTCATCTTTTGATTGCTCGAAGTAAATAGCCCCTATCTGCCTGTCTGCAATCCAAGTGAGCGAGTCTGTATGGCAATCTACGGCTATCTTTCTGCCAGTAAGCATCCATTGCAGCGATGTGTTTTTCTCTTGCAAAAAATAGTAGGCACTCGCCATCTTCAGGTGCGCACGGCTCAGGCTTACACAATTACCCGAAGCCTCGGCATAGCGCAGTGCATCGGTGGCTATCTTCATATAGGCTGCATAGTCTCCCTTGCGAAAAACGGAATCGCCCGTATGTACATAGGTTTCGTACTTATCTTGCGCGCATACTGCTGCCATGCTGCCCGTAAACAGCAACAGGGCAAGGACGATATGTACATACAGCTTGCGCAATGGTTTGAATTGTATGGCAATTTAGCAAACTGTAAGCGGCTACCAATACCGCAGATTGGGTATTTATACCGAAGCAGGCATACTACCCGTCTTAGCCTGCACCCTGCGGTTGAAGTAGTAAGATATTGCCAACAACACCAAAAACACCAATGGGGCTACAAACGGCGTATGTGTTGCAACGTGTGTCCATACAGCACCTGCAAGAGTAAAAGTAAAGCCTGCATAAGCCCATTCTTTCAGTTTATTCCACCATGGATTTATCAATGCCAGCGCACCCAATAGTTTTGCCACACCCAATATGCTGACGAAGAATACGGGGAAACCCATCTGGCTGAAACCCGTCATCAGTTCGGGGTTCTTGCTCAGGTACATAAAGCTGCTCATCAAAAAGCCGAGGCTCAATAAGCCTGTCGTTATCCAATAGATAATTTTATCTCTTTTCATACATCTTGTTTTTTTGACAGTGCAAACTTCTCTATATTTGCTATACAAAATATACTACTATACTATTGTATAGCGGTTTACTACAGTAAAGCAGGTGTATATGGCAGGAAAACAAAAAGAAAGCAGTTGCCCCACGCAGTTGGAACATGCCGAGTGCGGCAAACGCATTATGGCAGTGCGCGATGCGCTGGACATCATCAGCGGCAAATGGAAATTGCCCATCATACTCGCACTCACATTTGGCGACAAACGCTTTAAAGAAATGGAGCGAGATATACAGGGCATCACCGCCAAAATGCTATCGAAAGAATTGAAAGACCTTGAGATGAACGATTTGGTAAAACGTACCGTGTACGATACCATGCCCGTAACCGTAGAATATTCGCTGACAGACTATGGCGGAACGCTTAAAAAGCTGATAGGTGAATTACACACATGGGGCGCTCAGCACCGCAAACGCATACTGGGCAAAAAGTAGGCTTATCGTTTTCTTCATTTATTTGCTATCTTTCATGCTATGCAAACCGCTTATGGCTGCCTGCTGATACATGGCTTGGGCGGCGGTGTACACGAAGTAGAGCCACTCATCAAGCCGCTGGAAGCAAAGGGCTTTGTGGTAGCTGCCCCCAAACTAAAGGGGCACGGCGGCGATATGAAAGACCTGAAAGCCAGCGACTATAAACAATGGATTTTCTCTGCCGAAACCGCCCTGCTGAAATTGGTACAGCAATGCAAAAAGATATTTATAGTAGGGCAAGGCATGGGTGGGCTGATAGCTATTGAGTTGGCTACACGGTATAACATCGCTGCATTGGCTTGTATCAATACACCTGCATACAGCAGGTTCATCATAGGCAATGTGCTGCGTGGCGGTGGCAGGCTGCCTTGGGCTACTGTTAAAAATCTGCGGGCACTACTGGCTAAGGTAAAACCCCTGATGCCACGCATAAAAATACCTGTAAAAATAGCGCAGTCGGAAGACGACAATACATCGCGCAGGGCAAGTGCTGCTTATCTGATGAAGCATATACCATCCATCGTTAAGCAGCCATCGTATTACAAGGGTGCGGGACATTCCATCATGCTTAGCAGCCAGCAAGATGCGCTGGTGCAGGATGTGATTAATTTCTTTGCCATGCTGGAGAAAGTAGAGCTACAGGCAAATCCTTAAAAAAACTTAAAACTATCTGCCTATAACGCAGGCTTCATTTTTGTTTAACACGAATGGGGTAAGTTTGTATTCTCACTAAAACAAAATTATTTCAATTATGGACAACACAAATGCACTCAACTGGTTTGAGATACCCGCAACAGACATCAATCGTGCTAAGGCTTTCTATGCGCAGGCTTTCAGTATAGATATGGGCGAAACCATCGAGATGATGGGTATGCACATGGCTTTCTTCCCCAGTGCAGAAGGCAAAGTATCTGGCGGGCTGGTACAAAGCGATATGCACAAACCATCTACGGACGGATGCGTGGTGTATCTGAATGCCAACCCATCTATGGAAACGGTGATAGCTAATATTACTGCAGCAGGTGGCAATGTCATTATGCCCAAAACACACATCAGCGATGATATTGGCTACATGGCTTTCTTTATAGATAGCGAGGGCAATAAAATGGCTTTGCATTCAAATAAGTAAACCCCAAACCCCTAAAGGGGCTTCTCATTTACCGTAATCATCCATGCTTGCATGGATGATTTTTTTGCCCCTTCCCCTTGGGGGGAGGTTAGGAGGGGGCTTTTCCGTATATTTACTTTTTGCACAAATAGTATAACAAAACAATGATGAAAATAACCGGTTTGATAGCAGGTATGTTGTTGCTGGCAAGTGGTGTGTATGCGCAGGCAGATATACAAAAGCTGCGCCCAACAGTAAAGGCTGCCGCTAAAAAAATGAATGACGCATTGGTGAAGAAAAATTTAGCCGAGTTTGTAAAAACCACGCACCCCAAAGTAATAGAAGGTACACCCGGTGGGGCAGAGAAGATTGTAAAAGACCTGGAAGCACAGCTTAGTGCCATAGAAAAAGACGGAGCCAATATTGTATCTGCATGGACGGGTGAGGCATCGCCTATTATAGATACAGCAGGCGAATATCAATGTACCATACCGCAATACATGAAGCGAAACATCAAAGACCCCAAGGGTGTGCTGATAACACAAACCACATTGATGGCCATATCGCAAGACAAAGGCAAGACTTGGTATTTTGTTGATGCTACCGACAAAACACTTGCACAGTGGAAAACGGTATTCCCAACACTCAGCAGCAAGCTGGTTATCAAACCCTCGCCCGAACCCAAGTTTGAACCTGCGAAATAAAATGCTATAAAGATTGGTAAATCCGCATTACCGCTGCCGCACATACTGCGGGTGAAAATTTTTTTGCCTGTACAAATCCTTTTGCCACCATATCTGCCCGTTGGTTGCTGTCATTGGCTACTACATGTATGGCATGGGCTATGTCCTCAACATCCAGCGGATTGATGTAGCAGGCTGCGTCTCCTCCCGTTTCGGGCATACAAGACACGGACGATGTGATGACAGGTGTACCGCTCCACATGGCCTCCAATATGGGTATGCCAAAACCCTCGTATAGAGACGGGTATATCAAAGCCGTAGCCAATTGGTATATAGCAGGAAAATCTGTCCCTGTAGCAAAGCCAGGCATAGCTGCGGCACTCGCCTGCTCCGATAAAAAAACAATGTCTTTTTCAAGGTTATTAGCGGCAATATATGTTTTCACCTGTTGCATATATGCTTTACCCTGGCCTATTACCACTAATGGTATGCGCTCTGCAGGTTGCATAGACTGTAAAGCTCTACATATATTCAGCAGGTTTTTACGTTCTATGACGCTACCTATATATAGCAGGTAGTTTTGCGGTAGTTTGTATGCCTGCCTCACACGTTGCAACACATCGGGCGTCAACCTTTGTTCAAAAACGGGGTTACAACTTTGGTAGCATACTTCAATTTTTTCGGCAGGTGTTTTATAGTAGTTAATGATGTCTTGCTTAGTTTGCTCACTCATGGCCATTACCTTATCTGCATGCAGGCAAGCATAGCTGAACTTTCGGCGATATATAGCATTGTCGGTTGCTTTGTATTGATTGGGGTAGCGTTCAAAAATCAAATCGTGTATGCTGACGACAGACTTCACAGCAGTACGATGAATACCAACAGGTATTTCGTTGCTTAGCCCGTGATATATATCTATGTCTAAAGCCCGTAGTGTTTGTGTTACATACTTGCTGCGCCAAAGTGATGGCAACCATTTATACACGCCTGTTGGCATGATGGTATGCACATTATTGTAGGGCTTTGCATCAAACAAGTTTGTTTGCTTAGCTGCCATCAGGTAGTAACTGTTATCGGGATAATAAGCTGCCAGCGATGTTATGAGCGAACGACTGTAGTTGCCAAGCCCTGTATTGTTGTGATATGCACGTTTTGCGTCAAATGCTATGCGCATGGTTTGTAATATGCTCCAAAGGTATCAATAAATTATTCAGATGCAGGGCTGTTTTGCTTTCTCAATGCAGCTTTTTGTGCAGGTGTGGGTTCTTGCACCCAGTTGCATGGATAGGGCAGTAGTTCTTTGGCTTGCTGCAAAACTTGCAACGGTATTTTATCGTCCATATAACCTGCCAGTAGTTTGAAGATAGCAGGCTTTTCTTTTTGTAGTATCAGTAATGATGCGTTGGTGCCAGCTTTTACGGCTATGGGTACACCGCCACCCAACTCTGCCCAATGCCCGCCCAGCAGCAGGTTCTTTACCGGTGTTTGGTAATGAGCTATTTTGTTCTGCATATTTTTCTTGCCCGGCTTGGCACCCATCATCGTGCCACCCCGATTGCCCGTGTAGCGATAATGGGTTACAGGCGTGGCCACATCGTAAAACAGTATATGAGAACGCAGCCCCGGCGCTACCATATCTTCTACCCGCTGAATGATGACTTCCGCAATATCTTCTTTCAGTTTCTTATAAGCATCGCCACGCTTGTGGTTGCCTTTATCGTCTTTATCCGTCAGCCATTCGTTTTCATAATCCATAAAGGCAGGCATAAAGAGCGTGAGTGTACCCTGCCCTTCAGGTGCCAATGATTTATCTCTGTAAGATGGTGCCAGTATGCTTATCTCGCTCGTTACGGGGTTGCCATCACATTGCATGCCGGTGGGTGCGTGTTCTGTTACAATGTGTACCAGTTCTTCGTTAAAGCCCAGTTTATCGGGTGTACAATCAAGCGCAATGGATATAGTAACGGACGAGCTGTATATATCCGCTTCTTTCAGCTTGCTTTTCAGCTTGGCAGGTATGGCATTAGCGGGCAGCATTTTTTCGTACAATGCTTCTATATCGCAGGCAGCCACCACGTATTTGCTCTTGATGCTGTATGCTGTATTGAAGTGTGTAAAGCGCACACCCGTTGCTTGTCCGTTCTCCAGTATTATTTCATCTACCGATGCTTTGAAGAAAATATCATTGCCATAATAATGCACTACATGTTCCAGCCATTCGGGTATCACTTGACCGCCACCAATGGGCGGGCTTTGAAAATCGCCGTAGTATGCCCAGCCAATAGGTACGAGGCAGGATAGCAATTCAGTTTCGCCCGTGAATATTTTATGTATCCGCTCGTCTTTAAAAAATTTGTTCAGCCCTTTTTTCAACCCCTTTTCGCCGGTATAAGATATGTAGGGTATAAAGGGCATGGCAAACTTCAGCAGGGGTAGTTTATTTTTCATCCGCTCCACAGGTGTCATGCTCTCTTCTGTGCGGAATATCTTGCTGAATTCACTGAATGATTTGCCTAATTTCTTTGCGGCTTTGAAAAAACGTATCAGCCCCTCTTTTTCGTGCGGAAACTCCTGTATCAGTTGGTCGCGCAGTTCGTCGGGGTTATTAGTAAGCAGATAATCAAAGCTCTCGCCTTTATACCGCCTGATGCGACGTTGGGGTATTACATTCGGATGGTCTGTACCTATCAGGTCGAATATCTTGGCTGCCATACCGCCGGGGCTGCATTGGTTCAGCCAATGTATAGCCGTATCGAAGCGAAAATCTTTGCGTCTGAAGCCAGCGAGATAACCACCTGCGTGTGGTTCTTTTTCCAACACACATACGCTGAAGCCTGCCTTGCTAAGTAAAGCAGCGGTGGTCAGTCCGCCTACGCCTGCGCCTATAATGGCTACATCGTAGTATGGTTTTATATCAGGCTTTTGCATCAGTAGCGGGTAAACGGCTTATTGATATAAGCAGTAATAAAGATAATGTAAATGGACGATTGGGGAAAATACTAACTACCCGTTTGCTGCATACGCAGTATGTATTTGCCCAGTACATCAAACTCTATATTGATGGTATCGCCCGTTTCTATTTGTTGAAAATTGGTATGATGGTATGTGTAGGGTATGATGGTGACGGTGAGCTCATCCATACCTATATTAAAAGCAGTAAGGCTTACACCATTAAGGCATACCGAACCTTTTTCTATAACCAATGCTGCAAATTGTGTCGGAAAGCGAAAACGGAATAACCAACTGCCATCCAGCGTTTGTTTTTCAATACAAGTAGCAACGGCATCTACATGGCCTTGTACAAAATGTCCGTCGAGCCTGTCGCCTACCTGCATGGCACGCTCCATATTGAGCATCGTACCTGCCTGCCAAGTAGCAAGATTTGTTTTCTGCAATGTTTCTGCTACGGCTGTTACTTTATATTGGCTGCCATTTATAGCTACTACCGTCAGGCATACACCATTGTGCGCTACAGACTGGTCTACTTTCAGTTCATGTGTTATGGGGCTATCTACCCATATATCTATATTGCTGCCCGATGGCGTAATGGAAACTACTTTGCCAATGGCTTCTATAATACCTGTAAACATCTGCGGTCTAAATTACTGCTTTATCGCTACACCTTTGTGATAGCTGATGCCCGTATCGCTGGCAACGGTAAAGAAGATGCTGAGCTTTGTATTGTCAGTTTGGCTTTTTTCCATATAACCGCTCACAGTGTCTTTGGTGCGGCACATAAACTGCCCACCCAATTTATTGTCAAAACCATTGAAATTGATGGTAGTAGAGTCGAGAAATGCTTTGTAAAACCTGTCAGCCGTTACACGCAGGGTTTCGGCACTGCAAAAACCCGTAATACCCAGTCGCACTTTAGAGCCATCAATGGAAAATACCTTGATAGGGAATACCAGCACCGTATCTTTTTTAAAGTCGCCATCCAGTATGCTATCTGTAAAAGTGTAGCTGCCACCCATCACATCTATCGGGTAGAAGCATTTTGAGTTATCGGGCTTGCCGGGGAAATCCCAGTTGAAATTGATGGCTTCCGGGTCGTTGCAATACGGACGGTTCAGCCGTTCGTCATCTACATTGGCTACTGTATCTTGTTTGGAACAAGCAGTAATGTAAATAGCTGTTGCTAATAAGATAAAAAAACAATATATATACCCTTTTCTCAAGTCTGATTATTAATGTGTAAAACGAATGAACACCGTATAAAATTATCCGTTTTGCTGCAAACTGCCTAAAAACTTTGTTCAAATAATTAAAAATACTACCTTTGCCATCCCAAATGCTAAAAGGGGGTATAATTATATGTTGATAATAGACTCAAAAGATTGCGAAAACATTGACAAGGCGCTGAAAAAGTACAAAAAGAAGTACGAAAAATCTCGTACCCTTAACCAACTGCGCGAACGTCAGTCTTTCACAAAACCATCGGTTAAACGCCGTACAGAGGTTTTGAAAGCAATCTACCGCCAGCAAATGGCAGCCGGCAAACTGGACTAAGCCACAACTTTTAACAAAGTTATCTGACAATAGTATTGCACCCGGTACTGTAAATGATTATATTTACAGTACCGGGTTTTTCTATGATAGAGCATCGGATAACAGATTACCTACAGTATCTCAGGTTTGAGAAACGATACGCACAACACACACTCGGCGCATACCAGAAAGATTTATCACAATTTTCAGAATATATCAATGCCCAATTTGGCATTGATGATGAAAGGATAGTATCGCACTTCCATATACGCAGTTGGCTTGCTACTTTCAAAGAGCAAAACCTGCAGGCAAGCTCCATCAACCGCAAGCTATCTGCAGTCAATTCATTTTACAAATACATGCTGAGGCTGCAAGCGGTAAAGAAAAACCCTGCCCGCCAGCTACATGCCATACGCAAGGCAGAACGGTTGCCAACCTACCTGAAAGAACCTGAAACAGACAAGCTGCTGGAAGAATTGCAATTTGATGAAGGTTTCAAAGGCTTTACAGACCGTATGATATGCGAGCTGCTATATCAAACAGGTATGCGCCGCAGCGAACTGGTAAACCTGCAAGAGAAAGACATAGAAAAAAGCCTGAAGCAGATACGCATACTGGGCAAGGGCAATAAAGAACGCCTTGTGCCTGTAAGCCCCATGCTGCTTGATACATTGGCGGAATACATAGCCGACAAACAAAAACTACCCGAATATGACCAAAATCATTTACTGGTATTGGAAAGCGGGCAACCTTTATATGCAGGATATGTGTACCGTATCGTGAAAAAATATTTGAATAACACTACAACACTCAAAAAGAAAAGCCCGCACGTATTGCGCCACACGTTTGCCACCCATTTGCTGAACAACGGTGCGAATATACAGGCCATCAAAGACCTGCTGGGGCACAGCAGCCTGGCTGCAACACAGGTATACACACACAATAATATTGACAAACTGAAAGAAATACACAAGAACAATCACCCGAGAGGGTAATATTATATTTTCTAACAATAAAACGTTGTATTATGAACGTACAAATCAGAAGCGTGCACTTTGACGCAGACAGCAAACTACTGGAGCATGTGAACAAGAAACTGGAAAAGCTGCGCACCTTTTACGACCGTATAGTAGGGGTAGAAGTTTATTTGGTATTAGACAATGTATCGCACCATATAAAAGACAAAGTAGCCGAAATTAAAGTGCATATACCCAAACACACCTTCTTTGTAAAACACCAGTCAAAAGCATTTGAAGAGTCTTTCGACCATGCTTTCGATTCTATGGTAAACCGCATTAAGCGCCAAAAAGAGAAAGCTTTGGCTTAGGCTTCCAACGATTATACAGCGAAATCCGTCCTTTATTATAGAAAAAGGGCGGATTTCTTTTATACAGCTATTGCAATAAAAGCCAAAATCGCCTATTTTGCATTACTAATAATGTCAATTTTGAGAATCATGCTGCAACGTTGGATGAAGTCTTTGGCTGTAGTTACCACAATATGTGTACTGTTCACAAATTGTAAAAAAAATACCTATAGCGCAGATGAGCCATTGAATGATGTGTACACACCTTCTGTTTTCATAGGCAGTGAAAATAAAATACTATATGCCTTAGACCCTGCCTCAGGCAGCTATAAATGGCAGCTTAACATCGGGAACCTGACTGCTACACCATTAGTTGCCGGCGATTTTCTGTATGTGCCTACAGTAGATACTCTGTTTAAAGTTGATGTAAAAACAGGTAAAATTATCAAACCATTATTGCTAACAAACGGCGATGATATAACACGCGAGTTTTATTCTTCTCCGCTCACAAACGGCAGCACTGTATGGATAGCTACCATTACGGGTAAAGTATTTGCAATAGATGTAAAGACAGATGCCGTTAAGTGGAAATACAACGCGGATGATTCTGTTTACTCATCGTTGATGATGTACAATGGCAATATCATCATTGCAAACAGTAAAGGTTCTATCAGGGCAGTAAATATGAACAGCGGTGTGCAGCTTTGGAGGAACGATACATCTGTTTTAGTGCCTACCGGCAGCTTGGTATCATCTCCTGTTGGCAACGGTACAAACATCTACATCGGCTCTACAGACGGCAATATCAGCGCGCTGAACGGCACTACCGGAAAAGGCTTGTGGAAGTATAACATAGGTAGTGTAATAGATGGCTCTCCCATAGTGTATGGTGGCAACATTATAGTGGGCAGCGCAGATAACTATGTGTATTGCATAGACAGCGCAGCAAAGCTTGAACGCTGGAAATTTAAAACAAACGACCGTGTATTATCTACCGCTGCCGCATACGGACAAGTAGTGTATATAGGCAGTTACGACTCTCACATATACGCGCTGAATATTATTGACGGCTCTATAAAATGGAAATACAGAACAGGTGGTTTGATACAATCTACAGTATTGGCAGCCAACGGTGCTGTATATGCAGCCAGCTTCGATAAGATGCTGTATAAAATTGATACTTCAGGTTCGCTGAAATGGAAATACAATGTATCAGGCGTTATTAGAACCTCACCCATTTTGTGGGATCTTACAAGAACATACTACCCATCTATCACAGGTATGGGGCAGTATTAATCAGCTACTACACTTACAACATATAATACAACAGGGGCATTTTTTAATGCCCCTGTTCTTTTTTGTATACTTCAGCTCTATTATGGTTTTGGCCTGAAGAGCATGATGTCTCTATCGAACAGGTAGATGCCGCTTTTGTCGTCGCCCACCAATTCCAGTTTATCATTCAGCGTACGTGCCAGCCTTTCTTCTTCTATCTGCTCAGATACATACCATTGCAGAAAGTTGTGTGTAGCAAAATCTTTTTCCTGCAACGATAGCCCTACCAGTTCGTTGATGCTGTCTGATACTGCCAGTTCGTGTTTCAGAAATTCCTCAAACACACGCTTCAGCGATTGGTAGGTAATAATCGGTTGTTCCAACGCAGGCACTACACCAAAACCGCCACGCTCGTTGATGTAACGCAGTAGTTTCAGCATGTGTGTACGTTCTTCATTGGCTTGCTGGTAAAAGAATTCGGTTACGCCATCCAGCCCCGGCTGTATCTCTGCCCACGATGCCATAGCAAGGTAAGCCTGAGAAGATTCCGCTTCCATAGCTACTTGCTTGTTCAGTGCTTCCTGTATGCTTTTTGATAACATGATTTTTGTGTTTTTATACCAGTACAAGGTACAAAAAAGCCACTGCTATATGCAGTGGCCGTATTCAATATTAAGTTAAAACCTTTGTTACTTGCTCAGTTCTTTCACCCTGTTCCATACTTCTTCTTCTCCGCCCTCTTCGTAGCCGGCATGAGAGTAAGCAACCTTACCGTTTTTATCTATGATAATGGTATAAGGCACTGTTTGAAAATTGAGTGAACGTTTGAGGTCAGAGTTGGCATCCAGATAATACGGGAAGTCCCAGCCCTGCGCTTTGGCATAACTGCGTACCAAACCCTCTGCGCGAGATTCGTCTATTGATACTGTAACATAGTTAAAGTCAACCTCTTTCTTCCAGTTGGGCATTTTCTCGCGCATATTCTTTATTTCTTTCTTGCACGGTACGCACCATGTAGCCCAAAAGCTGACAACGGTTACTTTATTCTTTTCAATCGCTTCGTTGAATGCGATTTTCTTGCTGGTGTTTACGTCTTTAATCTGTGTATCAGGCAATTCTGCGGCTGTTTGCGCCATTGCGTTCAGCGAAAAACCAAGTGCGAATACGCCTGCTATCCATTTTTTCATAATCTGTCTTTCAATGTTTTGTAAATAAATAATCTAAAACCTTGCCAAAGTTTAGTAAAGAAACTAAATTCGTCAGATTTTCCAAATTTAACGGACTTTTAATGAAATATTTCCTGAGTTTTTTTACCGTCGTGATACTCTCCCATCACACGGTAATGGCACAAGGTACCCTGTCTGGAGACTTGATGCTGAATGCGAATTTCTTTATGAGAGATTCTGCCATCAACGCAGCCAACAACCCGCTATATGATAACTACCTGAGTGGTGGCGAATCGTGGCTGGGTTTGCGCTACAACTACAAAGGCTTTACAGCTACGGTACGTGCGGATGCGTTTCACAATTCAAACCTCTTCAACCCCACACAGGCACTCAACGGCTTTGGTATCGGGGCATGGAGTGTGGCTAAAGATTTTGAAAAGCTAAACATCACCGTTGGTTATATCTACGACCAGATAGGCAGCGGCGTTATGTTTCGTGCATACGAAGACCGTGGTTTATTGATAGACAACTCGCTGATTGGTGTTAAGTTGAAATACCAACTGACGGACAATGTATATATCAAGGGTTTTACTGGCCAGCAAAAATTCAACCTCGGCAAATACAACCCCGTAATCAAAGGCGCGAATGTTGAAGGCGATTTCAGCATAGGCAATGCACACATCATCCCCGGTATTGGTGCACTGAACCGCACATTAGACCAGGGCTCTATGGATCTTGTGGTATCAACCATCAACAGTCAGGATACCAATAAGCGATTTGTACCTAAATACAATATGTATGCATTTACAGCTTATAATACATTAACAGTAGGCGGCTTTTCGTGGTATGTTGAGGGTTCATATAAAACAGCAGAAGCCATTGTACGCGATAACTTTTTGCAATACAAAGATGGCAATGTAGTATTTACCACATTGGGCTATGCTACTAAGGGTTTGGCGGTCAACTTTACAGGTAAGCGCACGCAAAATTACATCATGCGTACATCGCCCAACGAGATACTGAACCGTGGTATGATAAACTGGCAGCCCATCGTAGCACGCCTGCGCCCGCAGCGCCTGATGGCACGTTATACCCCCGCATCGCAGGATATATCTGAAATAGCCGGCGGATTGGATGTGCTGGTAACACCTACTGAAATGCTGGATATAACAATGAACGGCACTTACATCAATACACTGGAAGGTGTAACCCTATATCGTGAGGGCTATATAGAAACCGAATACCGTGGCTGGAAAGACTGGATAGTGCATGTAGGTTTTCAGTATATGGAATACAATCAGGAATTGTATCAGGTAAAACCATTGGTACCACTTGTTCGGTCTATGATACCTTTCTTTGAAGTAACAAAGCGATTGACTAAGAAAACATCTATCCGCACAGAGTGGGAATACCAAAGCACACAGCAGGATTTCGGTTCATGGATATTCGGGCTGGTAGAGCTGACCATTGCTCCCAAGTGGTCGTTTGCGGTATCAGATATGTACAACATAGTAAAAGGCCCTGTATCGCCCCCCGGCAACAGCAAGCACTTTTATCAGGTATTCGGTGCATATACCAGAGGGCCGCACCGCTTTACCCTTGCTTATGTAAAGCAGGTAGAAGGTATCAACTGTACGGGTGGTGTATGCCGATACGAACCTGCCTTCAGCGGTGTACGTTTTGGCTGCACTTCACAGTTCTAAACTCGTGTATAACAACTAACTTTGTAAACGGCTTCTGCAATACAGGAGCCGTTTTTTCATATCAATCATCCACATGCTGAAGACAGATTTTTTAGTCATAGGTTCGGGCATAGCAGGGCTTACATTTGCCGTAAAGACAGCACGCCGTTTCCCAGACAAAACCATCACTATACTTACCAAAGCCAATACCGATGAAACCAATACCAAGTATGCGCAGGGTGGTATAGCCGTAGTGAACGATTTGGAGAAAGACAGTTTTGAAAAACATATAGAAGACACGCTGGTAGCAGGCGATGGACTATGCAACAGGCAAGTAGTAGAGATAGTAGTGAAAGAAGGCCCGCAACGTGTGAACGAGATAATAGAATGGGGCGCGCAGTTTGATAAAGATGCGGGCGGCGATTATATGCGAGGCAAAGAAGGCGGACACTCCGAGTTTCGCATACTGCACCATAAAGACATTACAGGCTTTGAGATAGAGCGCGCGCTGGTGGAAGAAGCTAAGCGACACAATAATATACAAATACACAACCACTGGTTTGTACTCGACCTCATCACCCAGCACCACATGGGTATGCTCGTCACCAAATCTACCCCCGATATAGATTGCTATGGTGTGTATGCGCTGAATACACAAAATCATAAGATAGAAAAGATACTGGCTAAGGTAACAGTGCTGGCTGCCGGTGGTGCTGGGCAGGTGTACCGCACTACTACCAACCCCAAAATAGCAACGGGTGATGGCATAGCAATGGCATACCGTGCCAAAGCAAGGATAGAGAATATGGAATTCATCCAGTTTCACCCTTCGGCACTGTACGAGGCAGGCGTTAGCCCATCATTCCTGATAACGGAAGCAGTGCGCGGCGATGGCGGCATACTGCGCAATAAACAAGGCGAAGCGTTTATGGCAAGCTACGATGCCCGTGCAGACCTTGCCCCGCGCGATGTAGTAGCCCGTGCCATAGACAATGAAATGAAACGTACGGGTACAGAGCATGTGTACCTTGATTGCCGCCACATGGATGCGGAGAAGTTTAAAGCGCACTTCCCCAACATATACGCCAAGTGCAAAAGCATTGGTATAGATGTGATGGAGCAGATGATACCTGTAGCACCAGCCGCGCATTATTGTTGTGGTGGTATTAAAACCAACGAGCAGGGGCGCACATCTATACAACACCTGTATGCCTGCGGCGAATGTGCCAGTACGGGGCTGCATGGTGCCAACAGGCTGGCATCCAATTCGTTGCTGGAAGCATTGGTGTTTGCACACAGATGCGCCGAAGACGTGGCAGATGGTATAGATAACATACAACACAACGATGCTATACCCGACTGGAATGCAGGCGGCACTACTGACCCGCAAGAGATGATACTGATAACCCAAAGCCTGAAAGAAGTACAGCAGGTGATGAGCGACTATGTGGGTATTGTACGCAATGACATACGCCTGCAACGCGCCATGAGCCGAATGGACCTGTTGCATAGTGAAACGGAAGAACTGTATAAAACAGCCACCGTATCGCCACAGCTATGCGAGGTGCGCAACCTGATAACCACAGGCTACCTGATAGTAAAGAGTGCTCAGTTTAGAAAAGAAAGCAGAGGGCTGCATTACAATACCGATTACCCTGCCAAAAGCGATTTACTGCAAAACATTGTTTTATAAAACAAGAAAGCGCAACCATTATAGTTGCGCCTTGCTATATCTTATATCGTAATTGTACTATTCTACTATCAGCTTCACAGTTTCAAAACGTTGAGAGGCTGATTGCAGGGTAATGAAATATATACCCTTTGCCCATCCGCTGATATTTATCTGCATATCGTTCTCGCCACTGCGGGTTTGTAATTGCTGTGTGTAGGTTGTTTTGCCTATCATATCCGTTACCCTTACACCCACATTATCTGTAGTGTTTGCAAAGAATTTGATGCCTACTTGACTATTGGCAGGGTTGGGATATACACTAATGTATTGCGCATCACTCACTATACTGCCAACAGATGTAGGCCAGCATTCAGGCCTTGTATCGCGGGCTACGGTAGCATTGTATGTGTTAATACATCCATTTGAGTCTGTAATTTCTACAGAGTAGATGCCGGTACTGCTGATGCCACTCAGGTTTTGTGATGTAGCTCCGTTCGACCATTTGTATTTGAACGGTGCCGCACCAAAGTTGCTGCTACCAACAGGGTTGCTATTGAAAGCTACTGTTATCGCACCATCGTTTCTGCATATTGGTGTTGGTGTTAGCGTAGCACTGATAATGGAATTGAGACAGCTTGCCGCAGCAATTTCAGCGCGAATTTTATCGCCGGGCTGCGGGCCAAAGCCATTAGCAAGACTTATGCCCCTTGATACCAGATGGCAGTAACTCATAATCGTACCCCTCCATGCCGTAACAGGCTGATTATTGAGAAAGGATTCAAAAGCACAATTGCTGCATCCTGGGCTGCTTTCTTTGGTAGCACAATCGTCTATAGAGCCGCAAGTGCCGCCTGCACCAGTCATCCATCCGCACCAATGTGTATGGCGAGAACCCATATTATGACCATGCTCGTGTGTTATCATAGAGACATCCCAAGAATAAGTAGGTACGCTGGCGTAGGTACCATTAATATCGCCGTAAGCATAGGCATTGTTGCGGTTGCACAAAATATCCAGATATGCTATGCCCCCCTGACCTCCATTATCCAATGCCACCAACATTGCTACATCACCGTCAAAGCCATTGCTTTTTGCATTCCATGTAGCACGAAAATCACTCAGTGCAGCACTGGATGATGTATTGTCATACCCATCGGCGGTAGCCCATACATATACCGATTTTAGTTCTATAGCTATCTGCTCATTACGATATAATGCTTGCACATTATTAAACAATCCTATCAGATAGTTTTGAGTAACGGTTACACTGCTTGCTTTTTGCGTATAGAGCTGAAAATCAGCTTCCCAATACACACTCATTTTTTTACACTCGTAGGCTGCGGTTGTTTTATTGCCTGTATTTTCTTCGCCCTTATCATACACCTCGTAGTCATCTACACCACATTGGTTTTGAGGTTTTACATTAAAGTCGGAATCGTTGTATAATATGTACCTGCCGCTGTTGTCCTCCAGTTTGCCAAGCACATAGTTTCCGTCTGCGTTAGAAAACATAATCATTATATCGCCATTGGCAAATATGCTGGCAACAGCTATAGACCTGTCTGTGCCACGAATAGATCCTTGATAATGAGCAGCTTTTTCATAAGTAGCCTGGTGGTGTCCATTGGCATCAATATAACCCATATTGGGGTTGGCTGCCAATGGGCTGCTTTGCAGCATATCCAGCACAAACTCTTTGCCATCAGCAGTTTGTAAAACCAACGATACTGCTTTAGGATAAGCATTGTATAGTTTGCTGATTTGGCTTGTATTGGGCAACAACAATGTTTCAGCATTCAGTACGGCATGTTTATCACCAGTAGTTGCAGTAAATAAGTTGAAAGATTGAAATTGTGTTCCTTTTTCTTTGGCTTCTTTTACTTCGCCCGATAGTACATAGCCAGGCTCCCATTTTGCTTGTACCTGTGTGTGGATGCAGCACATACTTATTAAAATGGCTGCAAGCTGTGCATGAAATTTCACTTGCTTTTAGTTTTTTAATGCTTAATTAAATCATTACTATTTCACAATGCTTGGGGGAACGATGCGCAAGATAAATAAACAAAGCTTTAATCTGTTTGTTCAATTGTCATATTTATGTCAACTAGGATGAGTAGCAGACTAAAAAGCCTGAACAGGAATGATAATACAGATATTAATAAACTGAAAGCTTTATATATTGCTTGCCTGTTTTTGCAAATATAGCAACAGTATAAACCCCTGATGGATAATTACTTGTGTTTATCTGATATTGGCTTTGCCGTACGCCATTTGCACGAAAGCAAATTTTGCCCAACACATCTGCAATCACAATAGACACCTCGTTATCGTTATTAAGTGTAAGTACGGAGATACCTTTACTTGGATTAGGGCTGATAGTTGCAATTGACTGAGCAGATTGTGTAGTATGTATACCCACCCTGAAACGGCAACTATCTGTATTTATTAGTGTAATAGGTGCGAGGTACTGAATCTGACATTTATATACCCCATCTGTAATGTTAACTCCATACATACCAGGCGTTGCAATGCCATGCAAATTTTGAGTTGTAGCTCCTGTAGTCCAGTAATAGTTCAGAGAAGATGGAGGTATTAATCCTGTGTTCAGGTAGCTGGTATCTAAAATGACATTTATCTTGCCCTCGCCTCTGCAAATGGGTTCTACTTGCAATGTGGCTTTTATTGAATGGCTTAAGCAAGTATTCAGCATAGGGTTGTTGATATTGCCTCTCATTTCTTTTGCAGGCAACGTTCCAAATCCATTAGCAAGGTTGATACCACGACCACGCAAATGGCAATAACTCATAATAGTACCCGACCATGCTGTTAAAGGTGCGCCATCGTCTAATACAGACCCGCATGCAGTGCAGCCGGGGCTCTTGTCTTTCGCTGCACAATTATCTATTGCTCCGCATGTGCCCCCCAACCCTGTATGCCAGCCACACCAATGTGTATGCATAGAACCAAACTGGTGTCCTAACTCGTGGCATATTACCATCACATCTTTTGAATAGACAGGAATTGTTTTGTATACGCCATCAACATCTACATAACTGTATGCGTTCGGTTTGTCGCATATTGCTAACAAACCGGCAATGCCGCCGTTGTTGGCACTGTCGCATGCTACCAATATTGCAAAATCTCCTTTGTACGCATGCCCTTTTGCAGCCCATGCTTTCTGAAAATCAGTAGATGCAAAATCCGCATTGGTATCACAATACTTATCAGGAACAGTCCATATATCCATCGAACTAAGTACGATAAACATGGAGTCGTTTTTGTAAATACCCTGCATCTGGTTGAAGAGCCCTGTGATGTAGCTTTGGGTGGCTGTAAGGTTTCTGTTGTTAAATACATACAGGCCGTAATCGCCTTCCATATATATCGTTACCGTCTTGCAATTGCTGACTGCTGTTGTTTTTTCAGCAATAGTAGTACGCGGCACCGGGTCTTGGGCTTTACAAGTGAATGGCTGCAGGCCTTTCAGCGCATCGTCTTTATATAATACATAATTGTTGCTATTGTCATGCAGTTTGCCTGCTACGTAATTGCCGCTTTTATCTGCAAAAAGTATCATCACTCTACCATCGGCAAACACACTAAGCATGGCTATGGTATGTGCCTGCCCTGCAATACACCCGTGGTAGTGTATGCCTGCATCGTAAGTAGCAGGGGTTCGCCCGATTTCACTTATTGTATTGGTAACGATATCTGCCGTTGCAGGGTTACTTCGCAGCATAGAGAGTGTATAACCTCCGTTAGAAGCAGGCAGGCGTACCGTAATGGCTTGCGGGGCTTCATTGTATAGCTTTGCTATGGATAATGATTGCGGATACAACAGGCTGCCTCCATCTACCATTGTTGCAATGCCCCCATATTGAAACAGGACGTATTCAGTAAACGATGTGCCTCGTTTTTGCGCGGATGCTACTTCTACATACAGCACATTGCCCGATTGCGCCACTGAAATATGAACAAAGCACAATAATAATGAGAGCATAGCAAGGATTTGTCGTATAGGTATTACGAGGTACATATAGCTAAGTTACTGAATATTAAACTTACTACAAGCACATTAATATCTCTAACCTGATTTTAATACGAAGTCCATTGCAAAAGTATGTACAATTTAGAGATTAGACCTTAGCAACAACAGGGCTCTTTCTTTCCCCTATCTGCTGACGCCACATGGCATAGTACAGCCCTTTTTCATCCAGCAATTGCGCGTGGCTGCCTGTTTCTACAATCTGCCCGTGTTCCAATACAAAAATCCTATCGGCGTGCATAATGGTGCTAAGGCGGTGTGCTATCATAATGGTGATATGTTCTCTTTGCTGTGTGATGCTGCGGATGGTGGTAGATATTTCTTCTTCCGTCAGCGAGTCGAGCGCAGAGGTAGCCTCGTCAAATATCATCAGCCTCGGGTGGCGCAGCAATGCACGCGCTATGCTCAGGCGTTGGCGCTCACCGCCGCTTAATTTTAGCCCGCCCTCACCTATCATCGTATCAATGCCATTTTCGGCACGGGCAAGCAGGTTTTGGCAGGCAGCTTTTTGCAGCACCTCTTGTATATCTGCATCGGTAGCACTGGGGTTAACGAACAGCAGGTTTTCTTTGATAGTGCCGCTGAATAGCTGCGTATCTTGTGTTACAAAACCTATCTGGTGGCGTAGCTCATCAAAATCTATATCACTGCCGTTGATGCCATTGTAGTATATATGACCCTGCTTGGGTTTGTAAAGCCCTACTAATAGTTTTACCAGTGTGGTTTTGCCACTGCCGCTGGGCCCTACGAACGCTACTGTTTGCCCCAATTTAACATCAAAATCAATATTATCTAATGCTGCCTTAGTAGCCGTATTGTGCTGAAAGCGGACACCCTCAAAGCGCAGGCTCTCTATCTTGTTGATGGTAGCAGGCTGTGCGGGCTTTTCCTCTACGGGCTTGTTGAATAGTGTTTTCAGGTTGTTGAGCGATGCCTCTGCCTCCCGCCATGCCAGTATCACATTGCCCATTTCCTGCAAGGGGCCAAAGATGAAGAAGGTATAAAACTGCATCATCACCATCTGCCCCAGCGTCAGTTTATCATGAAAAACAAAATACAGTAGTGTGAACATGATGCACTGCCGCAGAAAGTTGACGAACGTACCCTGCACAAAGCTGATGCTGCGTATGCTGCGCACCTTCTTCAGTTCCAGCCCCAGTATCTTGATGGTAGTGGCATTGAGGCGGCGTATCTCTTGCTGCGTCAGCCCGAGGCTCTTTACCAGTTCTATATTGCGCAGGCTCTCTGTAGTGCTGCCTGCCAGTGCGGTGGTTTCGCCCACTATGTTTTTCTGTATCAGCTTTATCTTCTTGCTCAGTATATTGGTAAGCCAGCCCAGCACCAGCGCACCTGCCAGATATATCAGCATCAGCGAGCTGCCTGTTTCAAGCCGCAGGGCTACAATCACTACAAACACAATGCCCACTACGGTAGTAA
The DNA here is from genome assembly GCA_002127285.1 of Chitinophagaceae bacterium IBVUCB1. GTDB lineage: Bacteria > Bacteroidota > Bacteroidia > Chitinophagales > Chitinophagaceae > Polluticoccus. Next base: position 1,621,048 of record NFUW01000002.1, on the reverse strand, counting down.
ACAGAATATTGACAAAGGCATTGATAAACTTCTCGCAATCTTGCCTCACTTTTTGCAGTACGCTCAGGGTTTCGCCGCTGCGCTGGTCTTCAAAATCGCTGAAGGGCAGGCGCAGGGCATGGCGCAGCCCGTCTGTATATATCTTTGCGCCGAATTTCTGTATCACTACGTTTACGGTATAATCCTGAAACGCCTTGGCTATACGGCTGACCATAGCCGTGCCGATGAGCAGCAGCAAGCCCGTTATGATGCCGCGTATAAATTCGCCCTCGCTCCACTTGTGGGGTTGGCTGGCATAGGGGTCTATAATGTACTTACCGAATATATAGGGGTCGAACAGGGAAAAGATTTGATTGACGGCAGCCAGCAACAAAGCCAGTGCTATCAGCCCCTTGTGGCGGCTCAGATATTGGAGGAGGAGTTTCATATACGGGCACAAAGGTAACAGCTATTGCCCAACCCATGTATATACAGCAGTAAGGGATATCTATAATTGTTCTTTCCCACCATTTCGACCAACGGGAGAAATCTGCATAGCGGTTAAAATATAATGTCTTTGCGAGCGATAGCGAAGCAACCTCGCGAAATGAGGGGTTTACTCTGCACGAGTAGTTGGCTACGCTCACACCTGCGCTTCCTTTCTTTCTTTTGGCAGCAAAAGAAAGAAACAAAGAAAAGCTGCCACGCATTAATTACTGCGTAATGCGCGGTGGCTATCTATTAAACTGCATTACTACTGTACTGCCAAGCTAAGGAATGCTACCTGCTCAGTCTTTGCGATTCCTCTTTGCGTCTTTACGGTTGAAAATTACTCGTGGCAAGCAACCCCACCAACACCGTCATACAGAACGCAGAGAGGATTTACAGTTTTCAGTTAGCAATTAGCAGTTTCCAAATCAGGGTTGACATATTGTTTTGTCCCTACAGGACAATAGGTATATAATGGCGTGTGCGGGCTACAAAGCTATTGCTGCTACGGAGCAGGTGTTATGCAAGTGAGGGCGCATGAATGGGGAGTGGTGAGCGGATTATTATCTTTTATCCCAAATACCCCGTAAAACATTTGGAACAGCAGGTCAATTCATGAATTGTTACGACTTGAAAGAGCAATATCATCAAACCTTTTCAATATTGTTGGCGGAATCAGATGCATAATTCCAAATGCGGTAATAAACCATACATAGGGAATGAGAACTTCGGTATAAACAAATAACGACACTACAAACAGTACTATACCAATAATAGCTACAATAATTGGAAACATAAAGTTGTGCTTCCACCAAACCGCTAAAGAATTCAATAACCTGAATGGCAACCCTACTATTACTGCAATTAATATCGTTATTATTGCTATTGCTACCGATATGAATGGTTGAAATATTATTATTCCAAATAGCCTGTCAAAACCACCTTGATAATCTAATAACAAATAACACCAATACATACTACACAATACTACCATTGCTATCAACCCTTGTATTGATAATAATAACAGATGCAGTAATATATAGGTTGTTTTACTCATTTACCAAAACTACAAAAAAAGCCACCCTTTACGGATGGCTTTCAATATGTGCTATACCTTGCGTTGCTTAGAGTGCTAAATCTGCATCATCGTCTGCTACGGGTGGTTGTGGTGCTTGTTGTGGTTGTGCGGGTTGTTCGCCACCGTTTTGGTGTTCGCGGCGCGGGCGGTCTTCGCGCGGGCCACGGTTTTCGTTGCGGCGGTCTCCACCACCACGGCGGTCGTCTCTGCGCGGGCCACGGTCGCCCCTGTCTCCACGGTCGCTACGCTCGCGCTTTTCGGGTTCTACATATCCCTCTGGCTTCGGCATCAGTGCTTTGCGGCTCAGGCGCAGTTTGCCCGTTTTGGGGTCTGTACCTATCAGCTTTATCTTCACCTTGTCGCCTTCTTTCATTACACCCTCAAGGCTATCCAGTCGGCTCCAGCTTACTTCAGATATATGCAGCAATCCCTGCTTGCCGGGCATAAACTCTACAAACGCGCCAAAAGTCTGTATGCCTTTCACCACACCCTCGTAGGTTTCGCCTACTTCGGGTATCGCTACTATGCCTTTTATCCAGCTTAGTGCTTTGTCTATACCTTCTTTGTTGGCAGAGAATATCTTCACCTCGCCACGGTCGTTTATTTCTTCTATAGATATGGTAGTACCCGTTTCGCGTTGTATCTCTTGTATTATCTTACCACCGGGGCCTATCACCGCACCTATAAACTCGCGGTCTATATTCAGTTGCTCTATGCGTGGTGCGTGTGGTTTCAGTTCTACACGTGCGGCAGGTATGCACTGGTACATGGCATCCAGTATGTGCAGTCGCCCGCGGCGTGCCTGCTCCAATGCCTGCATCATCACATCCATGCTCAGGCCATCTACTTTTATATCCATCTGTATGCCGCAGATACCATCGCGTGTGCCTGTTACTTTAAAGTCCATATCGCCCAGATGGTCTTCATCACCCAGTATATCCGTCAGTATAGCAAACTTGCCGTTGCTGCCGGATATAAGACCCATAGCCACACCACTTACGTGCTTGGGTATGGGTACGCCCGCATCCATCAGTGCCATAGAGCCTGCGCATACAGTAGCCATAGACGATGAGCCGTTAGACTCTAATATGTCTGATACTACACGGGTGGTATATGGCCAAGCCTCGCCTACGGGCATCATCTGCGCCAACGAGCGTTTTGCCAAGTTGCCATGCCCTACTTCGCGACGACCGGGGCCGCGCATCATCTTCACCTCGCCTGTAGAAAACGGGGGGAAGTTGTAGTGCAGTATGAATTTTGTATAGTCGCTGGTGGCAGCGCTTTCTATCAGCAGTTCGTCTTCTTTAGTACCCAGCGTTACGGTAGTGAGCGATTGTGTTTCGCCACGGGTAAAGAGGGCAGAGCCGTGCGGCGATGGCAGCAGGTCTGTTTCCAGTGTCAGCACACGTACATCTTCCAGTCCGCGGCCGTCGAGGCGTGTACGCTCGTCGAGCATCATATTGCGGATGATTTCTTTTTCAAGGTCGTGGAAGATGCCACCCAGCAATGCAAGGTCTTCTGCCTTTACAGGTGTTGCATAGCCGGGGATGGTAGATGTACCATCTTCGTTGGCTACTACGGTAGCATCAAAAGCCGTGCGGATGGCTTTGAACGCATCGCTACGCTCGTGCTTGCCCAGTGCGCTCTTAGCTACTTTCAGTATATCGGCAGATGCTATGCCTGCTATATGTGCAGCCAATGCTTCGTTTGTATATGGCTTAGTGTATTCGCGTTTTGTTGTAACGCCTTTCAGGTCGCGCAGTTGTGCTTGTGCTTTTATCTGCGCGCGTATAGCTGCATGTCCCAGTTCGATGGCTTTTACTACATCCGCTTCCTGACATTCTTTCGATTCGCCCTCTACCATCATGATGTTCTTTTCGGTAGCGGCAATGATGAAGTCCATATCGGCATTTGCCAATTGGCTGCGGTATGGGTTTATCACGTATTCGCCATTGATGCGTGCTACGCGTACTTCAGATATTATTTCCTGTATAGGCACGTCTGATACTGCCAGTGCTGCCGATGCAGCAAGGCAAGCTAATGAATCGGGCATTACCTCTGCATCGCTGGAAATAAGGGTTACCAGTACCTGTACCTCGCACAGATAATCGTCGGGGAACAAGGGGCGCAATGCACGGTCTATCAAACGGGAAATCAATACTTCGTAATCGCTCAATCTGCCTTCACGTTTGAAGAAAGAACCGGGGATACGGCCTGCAGAGGCAAATTTTTCCTGATAGTCAACCGTCAGGGGAAAGAAAGACTGTCCTGGCTTGGGCTCTTGATTAGCTACTACGGTAGCCAGCAACATGGCATTGCCCATGCGCACTACCACCGAACCATCGGCCTGGCGTGCCATTTTGCCTGTTTCTATACTTATCTCACGACCGTCGTCCAGCTTAAAGGACACGGAAATGGGCTTTGGAATCATAAAGAAAAATTAGATGTGTACATAAAAAACTATTCCCAACCACCGGGTTGGGAATAGCGTGATGAGATATTACTTGCGGAGACCCAGCTTTTCAATCAAAGCACGATAACCTGTCAGGTTAGTACGGCTCATGTATTGCAGCAGGCGCTTGCGCTGACCTACCATTACCATCAGGCCACGCTGGCTCGAGAAATCTTTTTTGTTAGTCTTGAGGTGATTAGAAATATGGTTAATACGCTCTGTCAGCGTAGCTATCTGAGCCTCGATAGAACCCGTGTTCTTTTCGCTTCCACCAAATGTTTTAAAAATGTTTGCCTTTTTTTCAGCGCTTAAATGAGACATTTGCATCAAAATTTAATATATAACGACACTTTTTCGGACGGCAAAGATAGTAATTTTTATTTATGATTGATGATTTGTGTTGAACGGAATAATATTTAAATTATTTTAATCAATATTGATTTTACAGTAAATAATCCAGTCAAATCTTAGCTTTGCAGCCTTATTTCTATAGCATTTACCAATGACGATTGCAGCACAGATAAAGCAAATAGCCGAACAAGCATTAAAAGCATTGTTCCCCGAGGCGGATGTTGCCCCCTCTATGATTACCGTTAACCAAACAAAACCCGAATTTACGGGCGACTATACCGTGGTATTGTTTCCGTTCGTAAAGCTGCTACGACAAAAACCCGATGAACTGGGCAAGCAATTGGGCGATTACCTCGTTACCAATAATAGTAGCCTATTTACTTCTTACGATATAGTAAGCGGCTTCCTCAACCTGACGGTGCAGGATGCTTACTGGGCATCTTTCCTTACCAAAGAATATAACAATACTGCCTTTGGCGAAAAACCAAAGAACGGCAAACGGGTGATGGTAGAATACTCGTCGCCCAATACCAACAAGCCGCTGCACTTCGGGCACTTGCGCAATATCTTCCTCGGCTATGCTATGGCCGATGTGCTGAAAGCCAATGGCTACGATGTAATAAAAGCCAACCTGATAAACGACCGTGGCATACACATCTGCAAGTCTATGATAGCATGGATGCGCTATGCCAATGGTGCTACACCACAAAGCACAGGCACGAAAGGCGACCATCTGGTAGGTGATTATTATGTGAAGTTTAACGACATCTACAAAGAAGAAATAAAACAACTGATGGCTGACGGTATGGAAGAACCAGTTGCCGAAAAAGAAGCACCCATCATGAAAGAAGCGCAAGACCTGCTGCGCAAATGGGAAGCGGGCGATAAAGAAGTATATACCCTTTGGGAAACCATGAATGGCTGGGTGTACGAGGGCTTTAACGAAAGCTACAAACGCCTTGGGGTAGATTTTGATAAAATGTACTACGAGAGCAATACCTACTTGCTTGGTAAGACACTGGTAGAAGAAGGATTGAACAAAGGTGTACTGTTTAAGAAAGCCGATGGCAGTGTATGGATAGACCTGACCGCCGATGGGCTCGACCAGAAATTACTCTTGCGTAGCGATGGCACGTCTGTATATATGACACAAGACCTCGGCACCGCGCAACTGAAGTATAACGACCACAACGGGCTGCACCAGTCTATATACGTGATAGCCGATGAGCAAAACTACCACATGCAGGTGCTGAAGCTGATACTGCAAAAGCTGGGCGAGCCTTGCGCAGATGGTATCTACCATTTGTCTTACGGCATGGTAGAACTACCAAGCGGACGTATGAAGAGCCGCGAGGGTACGGTAGTAGATGCCGATGATATGATGGACGAGATGATTAGCATGTCGCGCCAGCAAACGGAAGAAGCAGGCAAAACAGAGGGCTTTGCACAAGCCGAACTGGACAAGCTATACTATACCATCGGTATGGGTGCGCTCAAATTCTACCTGCTGCGTGTAGACCCTAAAAAGAAAATGATTTTCAACCCCAAAGAGTCTATAGACCTGCACGGGTTTACCGCTACGTTTATACAATATGCACACGCGCGTATATGCTCTATACTGCGCAAAGAGGGCTTACAATTATTACCCGATAGCAGTCTGTTCAACAGCTTCGCACTAACGCAAGCCATTACCCCTGCCGAAAAGAAACTGGCCGTATCGCTGGAGCAGTACCCTACTATATTAGACAACGCAGCTACGGAATACAACCCGTCGCTGCTTTGCAATTACTGCTTTGCCCTGGCGCAACAGTTCAACTCTTTCTACGACGAGCATAGCATCAGCAAAGCCGAAAATGAAGAGAAGAAACAACTACGCCTGATGCTGATTGTAATGACTGCACAAACCATGCGTCATGCCATGAACCTGTTGGGTATTGCATTGCCGGAGAAGATGTAATTGTGTAAGGCAATAAGTTAATACGTCAATAAGGTAAAATGTGGCGTTGATTAAATCTCTTATTAGGTCTATTCCCTATTAACCAGTTAACTTATTACCCTATTAACCAGTTACCTTATTACCTTATTAACCAGTTACCCTATCAACTCTAATTGCTTCTCAAACTCGGGGCTTCAATTCTTGTACTGCGCAGGGCGGGATACCACGATGCTATGATTCCTATCAACACGATGGTGGCGATGATAAGTAGCACGTCCATCAGTTGTATATGCACGGGAAATGCATCTATGATATAAGAGCCGGGGAGCGATATCCAGTTGAATTGTATTTGTCCCCAACAAATGAGCAGCCCCGTACCCAAGCCTATCATACCGCCGAGCATAGCCCATAGCACACCCTCTGCCATAAAGATACTGCGTATAGTACCACGCTCTGCACCCATAGCTTTTAGTATCGCCATGTCTTTTTGCTTTTCCATTACAAGTAACGACAGCGCACCCACCATGTTGAAAGATGCTATCAGCAACACCAGCAACAATATGCCGTATATCGCCCATTTTTCAGAGCGCATTACCAAGTACATGGTTTTGTTTTGTTCAAACTGCGTTTCTACTTTACAGGCATTGCCCAGCTTTGTTTGCAGTGTACGTTTTACATCTTCCGCATCTGCACCCACATCCAGTTTCAATTCTATAGACGAGTATTTATTTTCGGCATTGAATAGTTGCTGCACAACAGGCAATGCTGCCAGCATGTATTTACTGTCAAAGTCATCCTGGGCTTGGAAAGCCCCATCTGCCCGCAGCTTTTGTGAACGGAATGCTCCCTCTGGGTTAGTAGCCGCATTCACAGCCGCATCGGGGTAATACAACACCACTTCGCTAAACACATTATCAGGGTCCAACCTTAGCTGCGCCATCAGTTGTATGCCCAGTACGGCTGTTGGTTCTGGCGATGCAGCTACCGTATCTCTGCCCTCTGTTACATACTGTTTGTAATTATTAACCCTGTCGTACTGTGTATCTATGCCTTTCAGCGTGGCGATTAACTGATTATCCTCACTGTTGATGAGTACGTTATCCTCTATCACACGGGTAGTAGTGGCTATACCATTTGTGGTTTTTATGGCTTGGCTGATGTTGGGTGTTTCTTCAAAAAACTTCCCTCTTGCTGCGGTTATTTTTATCTCAGGGTAGAAGGCTTTATACAAATCGTTTATCAGCAATTCAAAGCCATTGAAAACGGACAGTAGTATAATCATGGCGCAACTGCCAACCGCTATGGCTACCATGCTGATACGCGACAGGATAGGTACAGCATTGGCACTACGCTTGCCACGCAGGTACCTGATAGCTATTTGCCATACCAATACGCTGTTCATTACGCGCCTGCTTCGTTGTTAGGTTTGCCCGTCGCTTTGCGCTCGTCTTCTATTTTCTTAAACAGTTCTTCCATCTTGAAGACATAATCGAGCGTATCATCCAGATAAAAAACCAATTCGGGCACACGGCGCAGTTGGTTCTTTACACGCATACCAAGTTGTTTACGAAACTCCGATGTTTTATCCTTCACGCTCTGCATCAGCGCATCTGTATCTTCTATCTGAAACAATGACAGGTATATGCGTGCTTCCAGCAAATCGGGCGTTACGGCTACTTTGGATATAGACACCATACCACCCTGCACCATACTAAAGCCCTCTCTCCTGAAGATGTCGCTCATTTCTTCCATTACCAACTGGCCTATTTGCTTCTGCCTTTTGCTTTCTTCCATTTTTCTGTCATTTACCCAGCAAAGTTAACCGAATTACAGGTTTATGCTGCTATATTCGGGTAGATTGCGTAAATTAGTAGGCTGAAAAAAGTAAAATACCATAATGAAAAAATCAATCTTTTGGGTAGCCGCATCGGCGGTCGTGTTGCTTAGCTCTTGCGAGGGATGTAAGGAAAAAGGGCCTATCATCAATTTTGGTGGCTCGGCATCTACGGGCGATACCACCTATGTGTTAAGTGCTCCTGAAGCTACCAGCCCTAAGAAGATATTGATAGAAGAGTTTACAGGTGCTAAATGCTCTAACTGCCCTGCGGCAAGGGACGTATTGAGTGGTATAGATGCGCAATACCCCAACAGGTTGGTAAAACTGGAACTGCACCCCAAAGAGCATCCGCTTGGCGGCCCTGTAAAAGATTTGGGCAAATACGATTTCCGCAACCAGTCCGTGTCTGATATACTGACTACATTCTATGGTGGTGCTTTCACTACGGGCATACCCATTGCAGGTATAGACCGCATACCATACAAGGGCTCTCGCCTGATTGACAAGGCAGATTGGCCCGGCTTTATAGACGAACGCCTGAAAATAGCCAGCAGTGCCAATATAAAACTGACCAATAGCTATAACGCTGCTACTGGAGAGGGTACTGTACGTGTTCGTGTATCATATACTAAAGCAATAACAGGCAAGCAATACATCAGCCTTGCAATAACGGAAAGCAACATCGTTGATGCGCAAGACTACCCTACACGTATAGATACATTTTACAACTTCAAGCATGTGCTACGCAAATTGGTAACGCCTGCTAGCGGTGCAGAGATAATGGCTGCCATACCTACCAAAGAAGCAGGCAGGGTGTTTGAAGGAAACTTTAAATACAAAATTGATGCTGCATGGAAAGCCGAAAATTGTGAGTTGGTCGTATTCCTGCACAATAATCTGGGCGAAGAAAAAGAAGTATTGCAGGCAGAAGAGGTGAAAGTAAAAACGCCATAATTAATACCGACAATAAAACATAACCTATGAAAAGACTCTTAGTTTGCTTATCCGCAGTTGCGCTATTTGCATCTTGCAAAGAAAAGGACATACTTATCAATGGTAGCGGTAGTGTTATATCTACCAACGATACTACCTATGTAGGAAGTGTAGAAACTGCACAACCCAAAAAGATATTGATTGAGGAGTTTACGGGAGCAGCCTGCATCGGTTGTCCTGCTGCCAGAGATCTATTAAAAGCTATTGACAATAAATATCCTGATAGGTTGGTAAAAATAGAATTGCACCCATATGGCAACCCCAATGGTGGCCCAGTAAGTCATCTAGGCAAGTACGATTTCAGAACCCAATCTGTTACCGACATTTTGAATACATATTTTGGTGGTGCTTTAGTAGGTATACCTGTTGCAGGTATAGACCGCTTACCGTATAGTGGTTCAAGAAGTATAGATAAAGAATATTGGTCTGGATATATTGATGAACGTATAAAAGTAGCCAGTGTTGCAAATATGATGCTTACCAATAGCTATGATGCCGGTAAAGGCGAAGGCAATGTAAAGGTGAAGATAGCCTACACAAAAGAAGCACGCACAAAACAATTCATTAGTGTCGCTATTATTGAAAACAACATAGTTGATGCACAAAAATACCCATCGTACATAGATACATTCTACAACTTCAAACACATATTGCGCAAATTGGTAACACCAGCAAGTGGCATGGAGATATTGGCTACTATACCAACAAAAGAAGCAGGGCGTGTATTTATTGGCAATATTAAATACAATATTGATGCGGCATGGAAAGCAGAAAACTGTCAGTTAGTAGTATTCCTGCATAATAATTTTGGTGAGGATAAAGAAGTGCTGCAAGTAGATGAAGTTGATGTAAAAACACCTTAATATCTCGCATTATTTTATTTTATTTGCCCTGTTCATACAGGGCATTTTTTTGTTTAGCAAAACACATATCTCACGCGCACTATCCGCAGGGCTTATATTGCTGATAGCTTGCAATATGGCAGGCTTTGTGGTATGGCAAACCGTGCGTGTATGCAGCTACAGGTATGTACGCCAACACAGGCAAGCCATAGCCATGCGCGATACATTGCGGATGCCTGTTGCGGTTTTTGAGGATGGCAAATCGGTAATATGGCACAAAAATGATGAGATAGCCTACGGTGATGAAATGTTTGATATTAAACAACAATACAAGCAGGGCGATGATATAGTGCTGATAGGCCACTACGATAGGTTTGAGAATAAATTATTTAAGGCACTTTATAAAATGTTGGGCGGCAAAGACCAGCCTGATAAACAACACACACAACCTGCATGGCATTTTGATGCCGTAATGCCAATAGCAGTGCATATTCAAATGGCTTTTACACAAGCAGTACCTAATTATACATCTCTGCTGATTTTTACTGAGCAGCAAGGATATACCGCACTACCCTACACCCCACCCGATGCGATGGTTGTTTAGTCTTAATATTTCACCGTAGCAAATGCGGTATTTTCTTTCATTAAAACAACAACTATGCACAAGCATATACTTACTGCATTGGCATGTACTGCATTGTGGTACAACGCCGCTGCACAAAAAGACAGCATAAACACAATAGGGCTGGATGAATACATTTTTTCATCTTCTAAATTCAAAGAAAACAAGAAGAACATAGCGCAACAGATACTTACCATATCATCGAAAGAAATGGAATGGGCTATGCCGCAAACTACGGCTACCCTGCTGGAACAAACCGGTAATGTATTTGTACAACGCAGTCAGGCAGGTGGCGGTAGCGCGGTGCTGCGTGGCTTTGAAGCCAGCCGTGTATTGATGGTAATTGACGGTGTACGCATGAACAACGCCATCTACCGTTCGGGGCATTTGCAAAACATCATCACACTCGACAATAATATACTGGAGCGTGCAGAGGTAATGTTTGGTCCTGCATCTACCCTGTATGGCAGCGATGCCCTTGGCGGTGCTATGGTGTTTACTACCAAAGCACCCCAATTATCGGGCAGCAGGCACGCAACGTTCAATGCCAATTTTATGACAAGGTATAGCTCTGCCAATAACGAGGGTACAGGGCATTTGCACTTCAACATCGGGCTGCGTAGGCTGGCATTTCTTACATCAGTTACCTACAGCCAGTTTGGCGACTTGCGTATGGGCACAGACATGAATCCGTTTTATAATGGCTTCGGGCTACGCAATGAGTATGTAGCTCGCATCAACGATAAAGACAGCATCGTAAAAAACACCAACCCCTTTATCCAAAAACAAAGCGGCTATACCCAATACGACATCTTGCAGAAAATTCGCTTTCAGCAAAACAGCAAAATAAACCATACACTGAACCTGCAACTAAGCAACAGCAGCGATATACCCCGCTACGACAGGCTGACGGATATACGCAACGGCAAGCTACGCTTTGCCGAATGGTATTACGGTCCACAACGCCGCAGCATGGCAGCCTACCAGTTTGAGGCTAAAAACCTGCATGGCTTTGCTAATGAAATAAACGCGGGTGTAAACTACCAGTACATACAGGAAAGCAGACACCAGCGCACACGCGGCAGCAATGCCCTGCAACAGCGTTTTGAAGATGTAGATGTAGTTGGCTATTTTATAGACATACGCAAAAAAACAGGCAAACATGAAATAACCATCGGTACAGACGGGCAGTACAACTATGTACAATCAAAAGCTACAAGCATAGACATTGTAACCAAAGAAAGCAAGCCATTGGATACACGCTACCCCAATGGTGGCAGCAGTATGTACTATGGCGCGGTGTATGCGCAGCATGTTTTCAAAATCGTGAAGGACAAACTGATACTCAACGATGGCATCAGGCTGAACTATGTATCACTCAACAGCCGTTTTAATGATACTACATTCTTCCCGTTCCCGTTCAGCACGGCTAATCAAAACAACACGGCACTCAGTGGCAATTTGGGCTTAGTGTATATGCCTGCCAAGCGTTGGCGTTTTGCTGCCAATGGCTCTACGGGCTTCCGTTCGCCCAATGTGGATGACATGGCAAAAGTGTTTGAATCGGCAGCAGGCACAGCTTTGTTTGTACCCAACCCCAACCTGCAACCAGAGTACACATACAATACCGATTTAAGCATTGCTTATGTAGCCAACGACAGGATAAAGGTAGAAGCAACAGGTTTCTACACATGGTTCAGAAACGCCATCATTGCAGACAAGTTCACACTCAACGGACAAGACAGTGTGATGTATGATGGCAAACTGACTGCCGTATTAGCCAATCAAAACAAAGCAGAAGCCTACCTGTATGGTTTCACCGCATCTATTACTGCAAAGCTCAATCAATACGTCAGCCTGTATAGTTCTGTATCACATACTTACGGCAGGTATATCAATAGTGCAGGCATTACCGTTCCTCTCGACCATATACCACCTACATTCGGCAAAACAAGCATCATGTATCAGCAAAAACGCTTCAATGGCGAAGTGTTTGCTTTATACAATGCATGGAAACGCCTGAAAGACTACAGCCCATCGGGCGAAGACAATCTGGTATATGCCACACCCAACGGTATGCCTGCGTGGTACACGCTGAATGTGCGCATGGGTTACAACATCAACCCATATATGGGCATACAAATAGCCCTTGAAAACATTATGGACAGCCACTATCGCCAGTTTGCATCGGGTATCAGCGCACCGGGGCGCAACTTTGTCGTTACGCTGCGTGGTAAGTTGTAATCAAATACTATATGTTAAATTGTTATAGGCGAGGTCTTACCTCGCCTATTTCACATTATGTTACTAAACAACTAATGTATCAAGAATGTATCTTTGTCCATTCATTTTATAAAAGCAAATAGGTGAAGTACCGCAACGCTATATTCATATTACTGATTATCATTATTGCCGACCAGTGGTTGAAGTATTATATAAAAACTAACTTTTACTACGGACAAGAGGTAAATGTAATAGGCAATTGGTTCAAACTACATTTTATTGAAAATGAGGGTATGGCTTTCGGCATGAAGCTGAACGATGCAGCTACCGGCAAACTGATACTTACCCTCTTCCGCTTAGTAGCCGTTGTATTCGGTTTCTTTTTGCTGAAGCGTTTGGTAAACAAGCAATATACCAAAGGAGCCATCATTTGCGGTGCATTAATACTTGCGGGTGCATTGGGCAACCTCATAGATAGTATTTTCTATGGCATGATATTCAGTGAAAGCAGCTTTCATGTAGCCAAGTTGATGCCTTGGGGGCAAGGTTATGGCAAGGTATTTCACGGGCGTGTAGTAGATATGTTTTATTTCCCGCTAATAGACACTACCCTACCCACTTGGGTTCCTTTTATGGGCGGTAAGAATTTTGTATTTTTTGAGCCTGTATTCAACATAGCAGACGCTGCCATTTCTACGGGTGTTTTAGTTTTAGTCTTTTTTCAGAAAAAGCTGATACACAAAAAGCAGGAAGAGGCAATTGAGGCTGCTACAACACAACAATAGCTGTATGCAAGAAGACAATCTCATATCCTTGAACGTATGGCTATCGGGGCGCAGCTACCGCATACGCATCAAACCCGATGAAGAAGAAGCTGTTCGCAAGGCCGTAAAGCTGGCAGACGACAAGATAACGGAGCTACGCAACAGCTATGCCGGTAAAGACGACCAAGACTTTATAGCGATGTGTCTGCTAACCTATGCGGCAGATAGTGCTATTGAGGGCAACTCGCACAACCCACTCATGCACAAAGAACTGGCCGATATGATGTCTAAAATTGACAGCATTATCAAAGAATAATACAATCATACTATTTTATAACAAAACGCCCATGCATAAAGCATGGGCGTTTCTTATTTATACTATCTATGTATATCAAACAATAATGCCACCGCTAATCGGTGGCATTATTGTTATTATGAGGGGATAAAACCTCTTATTGTACGTTGAACGGTTTGTTGATAGCACCTTCCGTAGTGTTGGCACGGATGATGTACCTGCCTGCTGCCAGTGCGCTGATGTTGATGCTGTGTTCAGCTTGTTTGCCGTCCAGTTCGGTACGGTAAACCACCTCGCCCAGTACATTCAATATCGTTACATCTTTCAGCGTAGCACCCTTCATTGCCAGTGTTACTTTCTCCTTAGCAGGGTTTGGATATACATCCGCTTCCAGTGCTTCATTTACTGTATTGCTAACACCTGTAGCCCAATGTGCCATTGTGATGGTATCACTGCCGCAATTGTTGGTGATAATCAGTTTCACCATCATGCTGCCATCTATATACTTAGATACCGTCTTGTATGCACTTGTTGTACCATCACCAAACAACCATTTGTAGGTAATTACGTTCTGGTCGCCGCTCGGGCTGAACGTGTATTGATTACCATTACGCAGGTAAGATATACCGTTAGCTGTTGGCAGTGGGTTCAGATTTACAGATACCTGGTCTGTACCAATACAGTTAGGTCCTGCATCTACTGTTACAGTATATACACCGCTACCTTTGAATACATTGATAGTTTGTGATGTATCGCCAGTGCTCCATGTGTATTTAGCACCTGGGTAGCCTGCGTCCAGTACATATGGTACACCTTTGATTTCGCAAGCATTGATGTCGTTACCCAGTTCTACCATTATCGGGCCTGCATTTACCAACGTAGCACTTGATGCGCTTGAACAACCTATGTTTTTAACAACTACAGTATAGCTACCTGCACCTGTTACATTGTAGGTATTGTTGGTAGCACCAGGTATGTTGTTACCGTTAAGTTGCCATTGGTAAGTAACGCCCGGTACAGTACCTGCGTTCAGCACCAGGTTGCTGCCAGTACAATATGTAAGTGCACCGCTTGCATTGATGAGTGCCATTGGAGGGGCTACCACTGTTACAGATACAGGGATAGACTCAGCTGTTTTGTTTGGCACCACGCTTGTTGCTGTTATCAGCACGGTATAGTCACCACCTGCACTGGCTACATAAGAGCTATTGATAGCACCTGGTATATCTACACCATTGCGCCTCCACTGATAAGTGTAAGTAGTAGAACCGCTCGATACAGGGCTTGCATTCAGCGTTACGCTATTGCCCGTACAAGCCACGGCAGAACCAACCATTTTCACATTAGCAGAGAAGTTGATGCCGTCTTCAATACCTGTAAAGTCGCCGAAGCTGGTAACACCTGCCGCAAATATGTTGTTGTTGGTAACATTAGAGCTACTGTTTGCTTCGTTGTAAGATACCCATGGAGTAGCACCGAATTTGTGTGCCAGCTTCATAGTAGCTTCGTTAGGCATTTTACCCAACCAGAAATCGTAGTAGTTGAGTGTCAAATCAAAATCGTATGTGCTACCAACACCAGTTGGTGTAATGTTTGTATAGAAATAAGGATACTTATTCTGACTAACAACTGCGAAGTTAGCAGGTGCAATTTCACCACTATACTGCCTTACAGAAAGCGGGCTTGTCAACGCCAATTGCGTATTCCACTTAACAGTAGCAACCGGTGTTTGGCCAAACGTGAATGTTTGTGTAATACCCGGAGCAGGCACTGTTGGTGCAGGTACTGCAGCAGGAGGCATAACACCTGGTTCAAATTCGAATGCGCCTATATCAGGTACACCGTTTTGACGAACGGTAACACGAGGATTACCATCGATATCTTTATTTACAGAAGGCAATTGCAAACCACGACCATTTAATGACCATACGTTAGGGTTACTAACATCTGGCACACCTGTAGCAGTGTTAACACCCGGCTCGTGAGATATTGAATTCCTATGCGCATTATCATTACCTGTAGAGTATACTGAAGTACGCATAGCAGTCATATTAGCCCAAGTACCTGCTCCATCATATGCCAATGTAGTACCTGTAGTATACAGGTTGTTATTATCCATCCTGTGACCATAACCTGTGTACATTATCATGTACAAGGCGTAACCTGTAGAGTAGTTAGCAAACAAGTTGTTGTACACACTATCCTCGCGCTGGCTATACTGATAAATAGAAGCTGCATAACCGAAGTTGTATGTAGCACCTTTATTTATAACCGTATTATTCATGATATTGGTATAGCTTGGGAAGTAGATGTACCAAGCCTGATAACATGTTTGCGTACCATCATACACTATCACGTTGTTGTTCATCTGTGCACGATTAGTTGGTGTACCTACCGGGTATTGTATATAATAAACACCATAGTAGAAACCTGTAACCTTGTTACCAGAGAAGTCGATAATGTTTGGCGTTGTAGTAGAAGGACCATACCAGTAGCAAAGACCTGCAAATGGGAACGCATTGCCCGGTGCAGCATTGATTGTATTGTTACGTATCTGCGCATGTATCAGATTGTATATATAGTATATACCTGCATACCAAGATGTAAAGTTGTTATTTTCTACCAATAAACCAGGAGAATTAGCAGTACTTGCATAGAAGTATGTACCGAATGCCGCATTGATGGTATTGCCTATCACTTTCAGGTTATCATAACGAGCACCATTACCCTCGATACCGCACATATATGTGCTGCTCAGGTTGTTTTGGTTAGTGATAATACAACCAATGATACTATCATTGTTTGTAACACCCTGTAGTTTAATACCATTACCATAGTTAAAGGCAGTAGCATTAATAGAGATATCTTTAATTGTAATAAACGAAGTGTTGTTCAAACGAATAACATAGTTGTCAGCTATACCAGTTGCACTGTAATTTACATTTACAGCAGTGGCAGGCACAAAATTATCGGCACGTATCGTCAGCCTGTTTACTGCGCTTGATCCACCAATATTTGCAATATCAACCTGACCTGTGTATGTACCTGCCCTCAACTTCAACGTTACAGGACCGCACATACCGGCAGCTTTCAGATCGTTAACTGCAGCTACAAGGTTAGGGAAGTCTGGCGTTGTACCACCAACAGTGTATTCACCTTCCAATGCTGCGCGTTTTGGCAATGGACCAAGTGTATCGTCAGCAGGTATCGGGTCAACTACGTTGTTTGGCAATGAAGTCCACACTTTAAATACGCGAGGAGCTACACCAAAGTGTATGGTATCTAATGTGATAACCACCTCGTTGCTACCAGGTGTACCATTGTTAAATGGTATTGTAGTATTATAAACTATTTGCGATTTAGCAATACCATCTACTTCCCAGTTAATCCTAACACTATTAATGTTATTATTACCTGCGTTTCTGATAAGTACTTTTGCCAGTTTAATACCCGCGCAGAAAGTACCAGCAGGCTCTACCAGAGCAACAGCACTTGCATTGTTTGGCACATCTATACCAGTGTACAAGCCATAGTTGTTCAACTTAGGACTTGACGGGCTGTATATAAAATTACGAACCGTATTAACACCACTTACAGTAGATGCATAACCTATCCATGGGTTAGAACCATCTTTTTTAGCAAGACGCAATGCGCTTTCTGCCGCAATAGTGCCCATCCAGGGATCTTTGTAGTATATATTAGCTACATAGTCTGCCATTGTACCCGAAGATATGTCTGTATAGAAATACATATTCGTTGGGTTAATGCTCGCCAATCCGGGAGGTGCAGCACCTGAATATTGCCTAACATCAGGAGCTGTAACAGGAACAGTAGCTGCGGCATCCCAAGCTATTGTACATACAGTATCGCCACCAAACGTATATGTTTGCGTACCACCAGCAACAGGAGCAGCAGGTGTAGCAGTAGCCAATGGCGGTATTACACCTGAATTGGGTGTAAATTCATATGCACCTAAATCCGGCACGCCGGTAGATGTAAATACATGACGTGGTGAACCGTTGATGTCTGCGGTATTACCAGTAATATGTACGCCACGTCCGTTCATAGACCATGAGTTTGAACTGCTGGCATCTGGTGTCAAGTTACCTATTGAAGGATTAGTATATGCAACAGGGTATGACAGTGAATTCCTGTCCATACCTGCACCCGTGCGTATAGCAGCAATATTTGCATATGTACCACCGAGTGCGGCCTGCATCAGGTTACCACCTGGTGTAGAATAGTTATTATAGTCGCTAGACATAAATCCAGGACCATAGATATATACCAACGGTACACTACTGCTACCTGTAGATGCCCTTGAGAAGATGTTGTTCTTCATATCGGCACGGCCATTAGCAAGTGTTGTATATATATATGCACTATAGTTAGCACCACCTGTAGGTGATGCATTGTGGAAAGTGTTGTTATATATATTATATATACCTGGCTCATAGATATAGAAGCAGTAGAATGGATAAGAAGTACCTAAGCCGGTATTCATAGCCGTTACAGCATTATTGTAGATATTCATAGTACCTACGTGGTAGTACTCCATCAGACCATACACTGTACCACCAGACTTGCTGAACATTTTGTTGTTAGCAATTGTACCATTGGGGTAAGTGTTAGTGCTATAATCGTACAAACCATAAACTGTACCAGAAGCATTTGATATTGCATTAATTGTGTTACCAATTACTTCGTAATCTTTAGCATAATAGTTGTAAGTAAAGATGCTACCTAATGTAGTATAGTTTAAAGTATTGTTGTTATACTTCAACCTGTTACCATAATAAGAGAAATATGTATAAATAGTAGAAGATGAAGTGGCATTAACAGTAAAAGTATTGCCTACAGTAATAGGTCTTTCTTGAGATGCTGTGTTTACCCTACCATACATATTATAGAAATAAACTACACCAGATGTATTATTAATAGTAATGGTATTGTTGGTCATTGAGTGATAGTCGTTGTAGTAATCGTACATATAAGACTGACCAGTGGTAGTAGTATGTGTGAATGTGTTACCTACGAAAGAGTCACTACTGCTGAAGTAGTTATACGTAAGATAAGAAGTAGATGAGTTGTTACTCGTAAATGTATTGCCCTGAATAATTTGAGGAATACCTACTTTACCATTACAATACCAACGGTATATAGCATAATAAGTACTAGATAGCGTAGTACATACCTGAGAGTTGTTTTTAACCTCTAGTGTACTATCGCAATAGTTGAGGTATATACCCAAATACTGAGATGTGCTTTTTTTAGTTATTGTATTGCTGTTAAACTTTAGGTCATTCATATAATACGCATAAATAGAACCATAATAAGGGTTCATCGTATTATTAGATATGTTCCAGTTAGTAGGCCTTGTTATGCTGTTACCGAAAAAGTAAACACCCCAAGAGCAACCTGCAGGCATTGTACAGTTGGTTATGGCATTGTTAGTACCTGTAACGTTGTTTGCATACACACGAGATTTTGAGGTAGAAGTAGAAATATTAACATCACCAGTTAGCGTACAGTTGAAAACTGTATTGTTTGACGCAGACCCCATAAACTCAACGTCTACACCGTAGGTTGAGTTATTGTTGTTAAGCGTCAAATCTTTAATTGTAATCCAATTTGAGTTGTTCAGTCGGAAGATATAGTTATTGCTAACACCACCCGATACTTGCAGTGTGGCAGTACCAGGTCCATTTTGAGCCTGAAACGTAATAGTGTTAGTAATGCTGGCACCGGTTATGCTGTTTAGCTGACCTTGCCATAATGTACCATTGTTCCAGGTACCTGGCATAATGTTCATAACAACAGGGCCGCTAACGCCATTGTTGTTAAGTGCGGTAACCGCTGCGCTTAGCGTGGCGTAGTTACCACCCGTACCTACGGTATAGGTACCATTCAGCGGCTGCGCGTTGGCAGACAGAGCCCCTACCAGTACCAGCAGTACCGGAATCAGTGCCTGTTTTAAATAGTTAAAGTGTTTCATTTATGCTGCTGTTTTATTGTTTCTGTATAAAAATTGTTATAGTTGTTTCTTGTTTTAGTATATTATAACAGCTCCCGTCTTATTGTTTCATAATAGCCCGGTGTTTATCTTGCCGACTGTCTGAAACCCTTGCTACAAGCAGTATAGGAGGCGGTAACGCCGCCGTTTTAATTAGTAATCCATCGATAATAACCATGAGTGCATGGTATATATCAAGGATTGATTTTGTTACATATTTCATATAAGCGCGTAAACCTTTTTGTTATTCAATATTTAACGTTCTTTTGACTGATTTGTCAATTATTTAACAAACAAGTGTTCGTAAGATAAAGATTATATCGCAAAAAACCATCAGCCATTCAGTTTTTTTAATTATATTTTTATGTGTTTTTCAACATAAAGAGCATATATTAACCACAGGTTAAAATCTATCAACTCATCAAAAAAACGCTTAAACCTAATCTACGAAACTGTATCGTATTTAGTTTTTACCTCAATTTAAAAATATGCTGCAGTCAGCAACATATTAAATCAGAATAGATGAAACGGGAAAAACCCAAACTGAAGCAGCAAATGGTAAGTTTTGCCCTTTAATAGCTGCCCCCAAGGCGGTTGATACCTGCTTTCGCCTGCTGACGCAGTGCATTGCGGTAGTCCTGCACAGGCATACTGAGGCATTGGGTATAGGCCGCTATCGCCTGCTGTGCTTGCCCCCTCTTTTCATAAATGAAGCCAGACTGTAAAGCAGCCCTTGCAGCAAAATACTCTTTAGCATCTTTGCCAATTGCTATACACCTGCTGTATAATGCAAGCGCCTTGTCATCCATACCTTTTTCGTCATATACCCTGCCAAGGCGCAGGTTATACTCCGCTTTTTCGGGTTGTGTGGCAAAACTGCCCTCCGTGCTTTGCAATAGCATTTCCTGCGCTTCGTTATAATACCCGCCGTCTATCAGTATGGTTGCTTTCAGCAGTGCTTGTACAGGCCATTGCCCTGTTTCCGCAAATCTTTTTGCACGCTTATCGGCATCTACCTGTGTATTACCTGCATCAGGTATCATAGCAAGGTATTGTCGGGCTGCTGCCATATTGCCCTTCAGGTAGTACAATTGCGCTATTTTATACAACGCATCTTTTACAAACAGCCTGCCCTTATAGTTTTTTACAAAATACTGAAGTTGGGTAATAGCAGCTGCATCCAATTTGTAGTACAACGCACTACCTGCTTCGTATTCAAAAGCAGGAATATATCTATAGCCCGGCATAGCACGCATTTGGGTAATGGTACCTGATGCTACATCTGCACGGCGATAATTGATGGCAATATTGGTTTTGATGAAAGAGAACAACAGGTTGTCTTTTGCAGGAAATGAACTGCTGTTTACAAACTGCCACACCTGCTCTTGCTGAGATACCAGATAAAATTTCAGGTACGTCTGGTATATAAGTGCATCATAGTATAGCGGGTCTGTAAATGTATGTGTAGCTACAAATTGGTTGATTTTAGCTATCCCTTTTTTTACATCGCCTTTCAGGCCGAATACAGATGCTATCCACCTGTAATCATCGGGTACGGTACCCACCACAGCTTCTTCCAGCCCGAAAAAAATGTCGTTGTACGCAAATGCAGGGTATCTTTTTTTATTTTCTTTCAACAAAAGGTACGATTTTCTAAAATTAGCTGCTGCTTTAAAGTTTTCACCCATGCGTATATGAATAAAGGCCCATTGCATATATAAGCCTGCCTTGCACAGCCTGTACCAAGGTGTGCCATCCCTGCACTTATCCATCATCCTTGCCCGCTGTTCCAGATGATAATACAGCTTATCGTAATCCTGCTCATCGCCATTAAACAACAAAAGCATACAGTCGGCATAATTTGAAATATACACAGCCATTAGGTTGCCGGGGTCTGCCTTCATTTCAGCTTTTATTGCACTATTGCCCTCTGCAAACTGCAGAGACATATAATGGTTATACGCTTTTTGGCACAACGGACTGTAGGTATAATGATAGTCTGCTGCATAAGATGGCGATAGCATGAACAGGTATATAATAATCAACAAGTACCTAATAACCATATATGGCAAAAATACTATTAATTGCCTACCCGTTGCACAAGGGCTTATATCTAATTATCTGCAATTCGGCGTTTGTTTAATATAGAATAAATACTACAAATCGGACAATACTGGGCAATTGACGATAAATTCATAGCATTAAGTTTTGACAAACCATATTGTGGCTGTATTTTTGGCACTAAATTTGTCTGTTAACATTAAAAACTTTTCTGATTATGTTTTCTATGAAATCAATCCGCTACGTTGCACTGTCAACGCTTCTGACAATCGGTGCTTTCAGTGCCATCACCTACACATCTTGTAACAAAGACGAGTGTAAAGACGTAGTATGCCAAAACGGTGGTACTTGTGTTGATGGTACATGTACCTGCACTACCGGATACGAAGGTACTAACTGCGAAACTGCTGTAAGGGCAAAATTTATTAAAACATGGACTGCGAGCGATAAAGTAGTAGCTACCGGCACTTCAATACCTGCTTACAGCCCCATCGTTACTGCTGGTACTTCAATTGTTGATATTAAAATAAGCAAGTTTTCTGACTCATATTTTACAAATGAAGTGAAAGCTACTGTATCTGGCAATACGATAACTATACCCGTACAGGAGCCTGATAATGATGATTATACTGTAGAAGGCACAGGCAGCTATAACGCTACTGATAAAAAAATCACTTGGACATACACGCTTAAAAACCCTGCCGGAACTGCTATATCTTACAGCGGTACTTGGAACTAAGCATTATTAACTGATATTATAAAAAAGCTCTTGCAAATGCAAGAGCTTTTTTTATTTGTACTCATTATTGAATGTACTATACAGTTGTATTTATATAACAATGATTATGCAAAACAGTAAAGCTTATATGCCAGTTTCTCTTGAATAAAAAATTAATGCGTGCAGAGATGGCACGCATTAATTCTGAATGTCGTCCGAAAACGATTGATTTATTTAAATCGCTCGCCTTTTTTATCAGCAGCTTTTTGTTGCTCTTGCTTAGCAGCATCTTCACTAAATCTCGCTTCTTTATTTTTACCGCTGGTGTTACCACCGTTAAAACGGTCATCTTTAGAATTAGTAGAAGTTGTTGTAGTTGCTGTACCTGTATTACCAGCAGTACTTTTACCGCTCGGTGCTACCGTTTTCTTAACAACCGGTTTTGGTGCTGCGGGCTTGCTGCCTTTCATAGCGGCAATCATTGAGTCTGCTTTCCATTGTGCCAATGCATTTATCAGAGAGTCGTTTGATGCCATCAGTTCCATACGCGCTTCTTCTACCCTTGCATTAACCATAGAATCTATCTGCGCTTCAGACGGACCTGCAGCGGGTGCTGCTGCTTCGTTTTGGCAAGATGCCAATGCCAGCATACCACCGGCCAATAATAATAATGATTGCTTTTTCATTCTTTATGGTTTTAATGTTGCAAAAATATTGTTCTTGTGGCTATTTAAGCAAATAAAATGCCATAATAGGTCATAATCTTATTAAAAAATTAAGAGTTCTACAAAAAGCTAACCAAATAACAGTTTCAACCCGTCTATATCTATACAGTAGATAGATTGCCCCTGTTTGCTCACCCTATAAAACTACATAATATGGACGGTCTCCCTATATGCCTGTACCTACTGGCATTCGTCGTAATCTTCAAGCGCAAAAAAAGGCGCATGTCGAGTAACGAAATACTACAAGCCAATGAAATGATATACCGAAAAGATCATTTTGATAACAGGTAGGCCGTTGCTACTTCGTATTCATTTCTTTATACAGCATCTTTACCAAGCCATCGGCAAGGCCTATTTTGGGTACATATATTTCGTCTGCGTTTGCCCAGCGCATTACGGCTATGTATATCTGCAAGGCGGGTACTATTACATCTGCACGGTCGCTGCGCAGGTTATACAGGTGCTGGCGTTCTTCTACACTGTTCAGGCTTAGCTCTTTGTAGTAATCTTTCAGCAAATCGAGCGGCAGTGGTTTGCCTTCCTTGCGTTTGGAGATAGAGAATATCTTGTTGATGTTGCCACCACTACCAATGGCCTCTACCGGCTGATAATCTTTAGTGTGGTTTTTGATATACCACTTCATATGCTCCCATTGCTCATCGCTCACACTGCCATTCAGCAATCGTATTGTACCTATGTTGAATGATTCTTTGAACACGATGTGGTTATCTGCAAATAGCGTTACCTCTGTACTACCACCACCCACATCTACATACATGTAAGATTTTTCGGTGTTCAGCTTTTCGGCTATATGTGTTTCGTATATGATGTTGGCCTCGTCTTGCCCACTGATGATGCTTACGTCTATGCCTGTTTCCCTTTTAATATCTGCCAATACCTGCGCCCCGTTGGATGCATCGCGCATGGCAGATGTGGCGCAGGCTTTCAATGCCTCTACCTTGTATATATCCATCAGCAGCTTGTAGGCTTTGATGGTATCTATCATCTTGCGTTTCTTTTCCTCGCTGATGAAACCGTTGGCAAACACATCGAAACCCAAGCGCAGGGGTATGCGCAGCAGGTTCAGCTTCGTAAAGTCAACCGTACCATCTTTATATACCGATGCCTCAGTAATAAGCAAGCGGGCGGCGTTAGAGCCTATATCTATTGCGGCTAATACCAATGTGCTTTAATAACGTTTGTTGCGCAAATATCCGTAAATAGCTACTTGAGAGCGAACTGCAGGCTCACCTTTTTTTCGCTGTATGTAGATATTGCGCTGTTCGTTATCCAATATACGCCCTTTCACATTTTCTGCAAGCTGTATGTTCAGAATATCTATCAATTCTTTCTGAATATCAGCGTCGTACACGGGGCAGGCTGCCTCTATACGGTGGTCCAGATTGCGCACCATCCAGTCGGCAGATGATATATATACTTTGGGCGCACCCTCATTATGAAACACAAATACCCGTGCATGCTCAAGGTATTCATCTATAATACTCAATGCCTTTACAGGCTGTTTAAATGCCTTGTTTTCGGTATAAGCGCAGCAACTGCCTCGTATTATCAGCTTCACATCTACACCCGCTTTAGCAGCATCGTACAGCTTGCTGATGAGTACCTGATCTACCAAACTATTCGATTTGATGATGATGGATGCGGGTTTGCCTTTCTTAGCAGCTTTTATTTCTTTGGCTATCATATCGCCAAAAAACTTGCGCATATTAGTAGGTGCTACGGGTAGTGTAGCACATGTTTTCAGGCTTTCCAGCTTGGGTTGTGCAGACTCCAGAAAGGTGAAGATGCGGTTGATGTCTGCCAATATGCCCCTGTTAGTCGTAAGTACACAATGGTCGCCGTAATACTTGGCAGTACCCTCGTTGAAGTTGCCTGTAGATATAAAGCCGTATTGCTTTGTTTTATTAAACTCCCTCTTTTTGATGATGCAGAGCTTACCATGCACTTTCATATTGGGTAGCCCCAGCACTACTTTTACCCCCTCTTCTTCCAGTCGTTTTTTCCATTGCAGGTTGGCTTCTTCGTCAAACCTTGCCCTCAACTCTATCATCACTGTTACCGATTTGCCATTGCGCACGGCATTCAGCAATGCGTTTATTACTTTAGAATCTTTTGCCAGCCTGTATGCGGTTATCTTAATGCTCTGCACAAAAGGGTCAATCGCAGCTTCACGCAGCAGGTCTATTATCGAGTCGAACGAGTGATATGGAAAATGCAGCATCACATCGCGCTTGTCTATCACTTCCATTATACGGCAGGGCTGCTTCAGCAACGGGTGTACAAAGGGCTTGGCGCGCTGCTTCAGGTCTGTAAACACCTGTGCAGGAAAATTCATAAAGTCTTTGAAATTATGAATACGCCCCCCCGGTATCAGGTTATCTTTCTTAGATAGGTTCAGTCTTTTTATCAGATAGTCCAGCAGGTTAGCATCTATATGCCTGTCGAATACGAAACGTGTGGCGCGTCCTTTCTTCCTGTTCTTCAATCCTTTTTCCAGCTCGTCTATCAGGTTGGTGTTTACATCATTATCCATCTCCAGTTCCGCATCGCGCGTTACTTTAATGATGTAACCTAAAAACCTGTTGAACCCGAATGGCGCAAACAGATTGGGCAGATTGAAACGGATAATATCTTCCAACAGAATAATGTCTTTGTTCTTGCCCTCTGAAGGCAGTATCACAAAGCGGGGCAATACTTTTGACGGTATCTCTATCAGCGCGTAGCGTTGCAGCATGGGGTTCTTTACATCGCCCAGCACACATGCCAGATAGATAGACTTATCGCGCAGCAGGGGTATATGCGGTATGCTCTCTATCATCAGCGGCACTATCTGCGTGCGCACCTGCTCATCAAAATAAGTGCTGATAAATTCTTTCTGCGCCTTGCTTAGTTGCCTTTCGTTTTTGATAAAGATGCTCTTCTTCTCCAGTTCCTTTATCACATCGGCATAAATGGCATCAAACGCTGCCTGCTGGCTGATGACTGTTTGCTGTATCTGCGATAGTATCTTATCGGGGTTGGTTTCCAAATGTATGCGGGCTGCCTTGCCTATGCGCAGCATACGGTTGAGCGTGGCTACACGTACACGAAAAAACTCATCGAGGTTGTTGGAAAAAATGCCGAGAAAACGAAGGCGATCATATATATGGTTGGATGTATCTTTTGCCTCTTGCAATACCCTTGCATTGAACGACAACCAGCTAATATCCCTGACTATAGTCTGTTTCACATTCTTCATCTTACGGGCAATTTTATTGTGCTGGCAAAAGTAATAGCTGCTACCTGCATTGCCTGTAGCATGAAGATACTAAAAGCAGATTTTACAATTTCTTAATATTCGCTATCAACCCTGTAGTAGAGTAACCTTGCACAAAAGGCACTACCTGTACGCTGCCGCCATTGCCTATTACAAAGGGTGCGCCAACGATGGTATCTATGGTATAATCGCCGCCCTTTACCAGTACATCGGGGCGGATGGTATGTATCAATGCTTCTGGGGTATCTTCGTCAAACAAGCAGACAGCATCTACACACAGCAGCGATGCCATTTGAAACAGCCTGTCTTCTTCATGTGTTACAGGGCGGTCGTTACCTTTCAGTCGTTTTACAGATGCATCTGTATTCAGCCCCACTACCAGCACATTGCCCATATCGGCAGCGCGTGCCAGCAAATCCAGATGCCCGTGGTGTAGTATATCAAAGCAACCGTTGGTAAAAACTATTTTCTTACCCGTAGCGCGCCATGTGTTCATCAGGCGTTGCAGGTTGTCTTTATCCCGAATGATTTTACGCTCTATCCACTGTATCTTTTCCATCCACTCTTTTTTTATTTACAACAGGCAGCAGCATGATAGCCAGCCCACCCAATATAACGACAATGGCCACCTGCACCGTCCACGATACCCAGCCAAAAGCCTGCCCGTGTGTGCTGGCATCTATACCATATACCGCCAATGCCTGTGCTACCAATGCAGGGTATGCACCAATGCCCCCCGGCGTAGCTATAATGCCCACGCTGCCTACTATCAGCACTACCAATGCTACCGATAAACCCAGATGCTCTGTAGCAGGCATTGCCCAAAAGCCCAACACTACCAAAAACCAATACATGCCCCATATCAGCACCGTGTAGAGCAGAAACTGCCCGCGCTTGCGCAGTTGCAGTATAGACATCACGCCTTGCAGCAGCCCGCCTATAAACTTGCCTATCTTAGAGTCTTTATATCGGATATATACAAACGCTACCGAGCCTATGCCACCTACCGCAGCTATCAACAACAACAGCAGCAAGGTAGTATTACCTGCCATACCGCCAAACGTATCGTTCAGCATCTGCCCTATTACATCGGCTTCCAGCACGAAAGCAAGCAGGGTTATCAGCCCAAGGCATACAACGTCAAATGCGCGCTCTGCTACAATAGTACCTATCATCTTATCGGCAGGTACTTTTTCGTAACGTGCCAGTACGGTACATTTGGCAACCTCTCCCGCACGGGGCAGCACCAGATTGGTGATGTAACCTATCATCACCGCGAAGAAAGTATTGGTGGTGCCGGGGCGAATATCCATCGGCTCCAGCATCAGCTTCCAGCGCAGCGCCCTGAAGTAGTGCGACAGAAAACCCACCACAAAAATAGGTAGCAGGTATAGCAGGCGTGTTTGCTTGATGGAAGCTACCATCAGGCTCACTTGCTCTGCCGTCATTTTGCTGAACATCCACCAGATGATGGCAATGCCCAGCCCCAGAAATATAACGTATTGCAACGCCGTGAGCAGGGCTTTTTTACTCATATCTTTTAAAGATAAGCATTATAGTTTATTACCCTCTTTGGGAAAGATGATGGCGGGCTTGTATTGCTTTGCCAGCTCAAAATCCATATGGGCGTAAGAAATGACGATAACCGTATGCCCTACGGCAATGCGGTGTGCCGCTGGGCCGTTCATGCAAATCATACCGCTGCCGCGCTTGCCTTTTATTACATAGGTTTCCAGACGTGCGCCGTTGTCCATGCTCAGTACCTGCACTTTCTCGTTCTCTATCAGGTTGGCAGCATCCATCAGGTCTTCGTCTATCGTAATACTGCCGATGTAGTTCAGATTAGCTTCCGTAATCTGCACATGGTGTATTTTCGATTTTAATACTTCTATTTGCATTGCGCCGCAAAGGTAACTATTAACCCCTAAATCCCCTAAAGGGGAGTTTTGTTTTAACAATAACCCCTAAACTCCCCCTTTGAAGGGGGACGATGCTGCGTACAGCAGCATCAGGGGGATGTGTGTCTAATTACAAAAGCCCCGCAATACGCGGGGCTCTGTCAATATTCACTTTATACTTTCTACTAACTACTTTCTACTCCACAAAACTACTTCAAACTATACTTAGCACCATCATACGCCCATTTGATGTAGGTAGCACCCCATGTAAAACCACCACCAAAAGCAGCCAGTACGATGTTGTCGCCTTTGTGCAGTTGTTTTTCGTAATCCCACAGGCAGAGGGGTAGCGTACCGTTGGTGGTATTGCCGTATCGCTCTATGTTTATCATTACTTTTTCTATTGGCAGGCCCATACGTTCGTAGGTGGCAGCTATAATACGCAGGTTGGCCTGATGCGGTACCAGCCATTGTATAGCGTCTGCCGTCAGGCTGTTGCGTTCCATTATCTGCGCGGCCACATCAGCCATATTCTTTACTGCAAACTTAAATACCGTTTGCCCTTCCTGATACACAAAATGTTCTTTGTTCATCACCGTTTCTACCGTCGCGGGTTTTACAGAGCCCCCTGCTTTCTGGTGCAGGTGCGCACGGCCTGCGCCATCGCTGCGCAGTACGCTATCTACCAGTCCGTAGCCATCGGTATCGGGTTCCAGCAATACAGCACCGCCGCCATCGCCAAATATGATGCAGGTTGTACGGTCTTCGTAGTTCAGTATAGAGCTCATTTTATCTACACCTATTACTATCACTTTTTTGTAGCTGCCATTGGCTATAAACTGCGCCCCTGTAGTAAGCGCAAACAAAAAGCCGCTGCATGCGGCATTGATATCGTACCCGAAGGCATTTTTCATACCTGCCTTATCGCACACTACATTGGCAGTAGCTGGAAACTGAAAATCGGGGGTAGTAGTAGCACAGATAACCAGCTCTATATCTTCGGCAGTAATGTCTGGGCGTTTTTTAAAGATTTCTTTTACCGCTTCTACCGCCATATCGCTGCTGCCCTTGCCTTCGCCCTTCAGCATACGGCGTTCTTTAATGCCAGTGCGTGTGGTTATCCATTCGTCGGTAGTATCTACTATCGTCTCCAGTTCTTTATTCGTCACTATGTAGTCGGGTATATACCCGCCCACTGCTGTTATCGCAGCCGTTATCTTCTGCATTAATAAATCTTTAAGAGATGCAAAGTTAGTTGAAAATAGTATTTAGTCGTGAGGTTTGAGTCGTGAGTCGAAAGTCATACGATTTGCGTTAAAAAATGTATATAGTTATCATTTCCATTGCAGTTTACAAATATTATTTTACTGCTACTCACTACTCATACCTCACGACTTACGACTTTGTTAAGTACTCATAGCACCGCAGGCGTTGATGACCTGTCCGCTTACATAGCTGCTCATATCGCTGGCAAGAAACAGGGCTACATTGGCTATCTCTTCAGGCTTGCCAAAACGAGCCATCGGTATCTGCTGAAACCATTTTTCCGCACCACCGTCTTGCAGGTAGTGTGTCATATCCGTTTCTATAAAGCCGGGGGCTATGGCATTGCAGCGTATGTTGCGGCTGCCCAGTTCCTGCGCTATGCTTTTGGTAAAGCCGATGATACCTGCTTTGGATGCGGCATAACTGCTTTGCCCGCCATTACCCTCTACGCCTACTATACTGCTCATGTTGATGATGCTGCCGGAGCGTGCCTTCATCATGGGCTTTATTACCTGACGTGTAAGGTTGTACACCGATTTCAGGTTGGCCTGTATCACATCGTCCCACTGTTCGGGTGTAAGGCGCAGCAGCAGGTTGTCTTTAGAGATGCCTGCGTTGTTTACACATATATCTATAGTGCCGAAGTCTTTGAGTACATCGGCAGCCAGTTGTTCAGACGCTGCATAGTCTGCCGCATTGCTCTTGTATGCTTTGGCATTCACGCCGTAGCTTTTCAGCTTGGCTTCCAGTGCCTGTGCTTTTTCGTCGCTGGATAGGTAGGTGAAAGCCACATTTGCACCATGCTCGGCAAATTTGATGGCTATGGCCTCGCCTATGCCTCGGCTGGCACCCGTTACGAGGGCTACTTTATTATCTAACAGTTTCATCAGAAAGTAGTGGATTTGTAAGGGCTAAAGTAATAAAATACTTGATTAGCAGATAACACTTGCCCCATATCTTTATACGACTATAGCTATTCACACAACGTAACTAATAAAACTCCTTTCTTGTTAATAATGAGTTATTAACGAATTTGCATTATAGTTATGGGTTTAACTTTTTTTACTATTACAGTGCAGAAAGTAAAACAGAATGCCTGCAAGCAAAGAGATTGTAAAGATAAACTGGCGTATTGTAAATGCGCTGCGGGGCATAGCCGCTTTGGGCGTGGTGCTGAACCATGCGCGTGGCTGGCTCTTTAGCAACGATATACTGTATGCCGCCCATGTACATGCCAAGGCAAGCTGGGCATGGTGGGAATGGCTGATGATGATTGCTATGCAGTTTACCAGCCTTGGGGCAGAGTTTGTTATCATGTTCTTTTTGCTGTCGGGTTTTTCCATAGCGCATAGTATATCCAAGTCGGCAGGTATAGCGGGGTTCTTAAAACGCAGGGCTATCCGCCTGTACCCAACTTATATCATCGGCTTATTGTGGGCGTTTGTCGCGTTCAATATTGCAAGAGTGGCTGCACCGCAGCTATACTATAGCAGCTACAACGGAGAGCCGTCTATTGCTACGCACTATGCTACGTTTGCACAAGCATCAAACATACTATTGTCTTTGCTCTATGTCTTCCGGCACGATTACCTGACACATCAATACTGGTCGCTGCCGTTAGAAGTTATTTTTTACATCCTTGCGCCATGGCTTATAAAATATATGCGCGTATGGATGTTGCTTACTGTAGCGGGAGTGTTGGCGGGCTTGTGGCTGACGGGTATCTATTTTCATGAAGAGGACGATTATCATTCGCTATGGCTTTTTGTATGCGATTACAGCATCTTCTTTTTGCTGGGTGTGCTGATGTATCAATACAGAGAAAAACTGGTTAGCAGCTTTCGTATTGGCAAGTGGCCGTTTTATATCATCAGTATCGTATCATTTGTACTGTTTGTATGGGTAAAAGGGCATCTGTTTCATGAAGTATCCAACAAGGTAACGGCTATTATATCAGCAGCTTTTACCGTGTGGCTGTTGTTTGGCGCTTTAAAGCATCAAGTGATAATCAATTGGCTCGATAAACTGGGGCATTACAGCTACACGCTCTACGTTACGCATCTTGCCAGTATATTTTGTGTCAAGATTATGTGCTACAGGCTGGGCTATGGGTTTGATAATATTGACAACCTGTTTGTATGGCTGGCAGGTGTAGTGGCATCTGTTGGCGTAGCATACCTGCTATACCTTGTGGCAGAACGCCCAAGTATATTGTGGCTGCAAAAGCTGAGAGATAAAACCTAATAAACAATGCTACCCCTTTGTAGCACGAGAAAAACGATAAGCCCCCTTGCCGCTGCGCAGTCCGTCTATGGCATTCAGTCTGGCATTGTATTTTTCTGCCGTAGCACCCTTTAGTTTTTTACCGTTTACACGCAGGTCGTCGCCCTTCCATACAAAGTGCATATTTTGCAAATCCTGTATCAAGCCATCTGCATACATCTCGTTCAGTACCACATCAAGCTCTTCCGAACATCTGGTGCGCTGCAACGCTTCTGCTTTGTTTTTCGCTATGGTATAGTTGCTATAGCTGCCTTGTGGATTTGTGAGGTCGGCTACAGATAATTTATTGCTATTCATGGAAAAAACGGTGTTCACTCCCCCTGTTCTTTCAAGCAATGTTTTCATCCTTTCTACATACTGTGTATTATAAGGTTCGGGCAATGGCTTGTTGTTGATAGTAAGCGTACCTAAGGCATAGGTGTAGCTGAAAGCCTCACCAGACTTAATAAAGTCATCGCGCAGGGCATCTGCCAGCAGATAGTTTTTATTGTTAGCGGCATACATATCGTTGCTGATGTGGGTCAGTTCTTTTGCATCGGGTACATCGCCGGCATATACAAATAGTGGCAATACAAATGCCAATAACAGGCTCTTAAAAATCTTCGTTACAGGTATCATACTTATAAGTGTTTACACGAATATAAGAAAAACGCAAATAACCTGCACTTTTCAAGCATAAGCGCATCATGATGTACGCCACTAAAATACATAAAAAATACTATCCGTAAAATATAAATAAAAGTACTAAAAATTGTATTTTTGTTTTAATAAATATTCTTTTACCAAATAATACTACACACATGAAAAGAAAAGACAACCACTGGTTTGCACATGACAAAAACGCCATGAACCAACCCGCACTCATGTCTCTCAAAGCCGTATATGGCATGAAGGGCTACGGCATATGGTGGGCACTGATGGAAACACTGCGCAGCAGCGAAGACTACCGCTACAACATCAAAGACGAGTTTGCCTACATTCATCTATCCAAGCTATTAGAAGAACTAACCCCCGAAGAAGTGCGTGTTTTTATAGACGATTGCATCCACCGCTTCAAACTGCTGAAACTGAAAAACGGTTTCATTTATCAGGAAGAAATGACCGAACAATTGCGTGCATTGGATAGAAAAAGAAAGGAATTACTAAGGGGCAGAACCAAAAGTACAAATCTATTACCATTCCCCTAAAAACCAATGCTGTAGCATAATACAAAGAAAAAAAAGCCCTTTTTTGCCCTGTTATTGAACTACCATTGACTACCATAAGGCTACCATATTTGAGGGGCGTAATGGGGCTGTAATGCGCTTCTATTGCTATTTACAGGGTGTGGTTGGTGCTTATTAGCAGGGTGTAAACGGTAATGTTTTTTGTATTTTTGGAATTACTCCGATTTATTACCCTCCATATTACCGTTTAAAATGGTAATAAAAACTGCATTTTTGGTGTGTTTAGTAGCGTTTTGAAAGCTATATTTTGACACTTTGTCAGAATTATTTACTCTTAAAAGAACATGAGACCAGAACACTTTTTTCTGATACTTTACGATATTTTATAAACAATGTGCCGTTAGTAATATTCACTTCATTATACAAATCTTTTGCCTGATAAAACTCCTGTTTTTCATAGTATAATAAGTCTTCTTCACAGGCATATTCTGCAACAGCTTGCTTCATTTCAAGATATAGTTCACTTGCAGCATTATCGTTGACGGGCAGAGGTAATAAGTTTAATTTTTTTTGGGCTTCCAACAAATCTTCAAAGGTCATTGGTTTGCGCGAGTTGTTATTGATAAGATAATCGTATCCATCCATGATATCAAAATTATTAATTATTCCACAATTCAGCATGAAGATATGTCTCTGCATATTTGAGGCCAGCTTCACCCTTATTTTTTAGATATACCGGTATATAACAGTAGGCTTTGACCTGATCTGCTTTACTAAGTTTGTTCCATTTCTGTTCCGCTTTTTTACGGCTGCTGCGGCTCTTGTCGTTGTACCTGTTCCAGAACATTTCAAATGTTACCTCCCTGTCTGTAAGGCTGAATACCAGCTTGTCTGAAAGGCTGCAAAACCCTTGAATGTCATCTTCATACCAAGGCATATATCTACCAAGCCACCTTACTTGTTCCTCACCCATCGTAGCGTCGATGGAAAACCTCTCGAGCCTGCCGGATTCACCATATTCAAATGTTACTGAACCTGTAAAACTGCTGCTTGTCATTATCAGTGTTTTCATTATTGCATATCAAATAAAGTTGGTTGTGAATTCCGTTTCGCATCTTCCTTTTCTTTGAGTAGCCTGCGTTCTTTTGCAACGTTGCGCTTGAGGTAGGTAAAGAAAGTTGTACGGCTTATATGGTATATGTTTTTTATGTAGTTGTTGAATATAAACTCGGCTGTCACACCCTCTTGGATGTGCTTGGAGTATATCTGTTGCACCTCTTCAATCTCGTTCAGCAGGTTGTTCTGGTTATATGCCATCTTTCAACTTCTTTGCAACTGCTTTTATAGCGTCTGTTTTTACGTTTTCCGCATTACGGATAAGCTGCCACAATTCCTGCTCATCGTAATCGTTGAATTTCTTTTTTACACCAAAAACCCCATAGCTCTCCGCCCATCTGGCTGCATCCTTAGCAGTGCGGCCAATACTCAAGAACTGCGATATGATAGCCTTTCGCATCTTATCCCGCTTGCGCTCTTCAACCGACATGGCAGGTACTGATAGTTTACCAGAATTGCTGACTGTCATAGAAGATAAGTCGCGCTCCAGTTGCTGTAGCTCCCAATGGTTCAGGTCTGACAGGCTTTTAGTTCTGCCTTTGGTGATATCTGATATCGCCTGCTCCTTTGTCAACGGCAGGCCGTTGGCGTTCACCTGCTTGAGCAGGGCAAAGAAGCGCGCGTATTTGTTTTTACTCATGTTTTAAAACTCAATTAAATACTACCTACAACAGCACTGTCCTCACGCACAATTTTTGCATACAAGGCAGGTGATGCATATTGTTTGAATGCTAATAAAAACTCTACACGCGCTTCTGCCGGTGGCAATACCCTGAAAGGCAGCTTGTACGCTATCATTGCCATGTGCCAGGGCTTATTGTCATTCAACTGCAAGTGGCGGTGTTCAATTTCCAATGCTGCTTTGTCGTACTCTTTTACCCGATGCATAGATGCCATGTTGAGTTCAAATTTTTCTACTATTACTTGCATGAAACGGTCTTCCACTTCGTCATACGACTTGCCGATGATGTTTTTCAATGGCTTTATTACATCGCCAACAAACGCTTCTGAAGCATCGTGCATCAAGCCTTCCATTTTTATATCGTTCTCGCACATGGCAGCTACTAATATGCTGTGCTGCGCTACGCTGTAGAACTCGTTTATATGGCCGCCGAACCTGCATATCTTACTGAGTGCGTTGGCTATGTCTGATATAGTGATGGTATCTGGTTGCGGATTCCATATATTGATGAGCTTACCACTGGCTGTGTTGAAGAGCCCGTCCTGATATTGATGTATTGGTTGTATTGTACTCATGTTTATAGTTTTATATGCATGGTGCCAACTTCATGAAGAGCCAGTGCCAATTGCTGCATGTTGTGGTTTTTTTGTACCGAAAACCCGTGGTCTTCAGAAACTATTACAATCAATAGCCTGCCGTCTTCAGCAGCGAGCGCCAGTTCGAGGCGTTCCCGTATGTCGTTTTTTTCTTCTTCAGTAAGCATATCAATACGCATTATCTAAGTTATCGGTAGGTTCTTCTTCGTGCCAGTTGCAACCGCTACAGCTTGCCACCCAGAAGTGTTGCAGTTTGCATTGTCCGGTACACTGAGCAGGAGGCCGTCCGGGCCATTCACGGCGGATGACCTCCAGTTGCTCTTCCGTGTACCTAACCTGCCAGCCCCCCAACAGGTTGTTTGTCTGTTTGCTCAACGGTGTGTCGCAGGAATACCACCTGCGTAGTGTGTTTACAATATCTTTTAGTACCCGCATCGGTGCGCACTTCTATATCTGCATAGAAGATTTTACCCTTATACTTCCACGAATGCCCTTTGCCTGACAGTAGCGGCATCTTCTGCCATACTATCTTGTCTTTATCTGTAGCAAAGCAGAAGCGGTCGCCATCCAGCAGTTGCCCTATCGTTGTACGTGTTCCTTTTTCCATATCAGTCAATTTCAAGTTGTATTACATACCCGTATCCATCCCTCAACTCGCGCATATAAGCCTCACAGAGAGGGTTTACCCCCCCATAGCGGTGTTGCCTATGTAGATGGTTTTTAGCCCAACCTTGAGCCTCGCAAAGCGTTTTACGCGGCGGTGCAGGTAATACCTGCGGTTGCGGATTTGTGCGGGTGTTTTGTTCATAGTTTTGCGATTATTTGCCTGCCGACCCTTGTTATACGGTAGCTATGTTGTTCATAACCCCATGAAACCACAACCGTATCTAAAATGCCGAGACTTGACATTTCATTTAACCACTCGTCATGCTTTGCGATTTGTTCTTCGCTCATAACAACCCGTCCTGCGTCAAACAGCAGACTTTTTAGTTTTCGTTTGTCATCATCAGATAGCTCAATGCATACTCTGAATTCCCAATTTTTTTTGCTCATAACTAAACATATTTTTTACCGCACCAAGGACAGTAGTTGTGTGACACAAAAGACTTTTCAGTTTTCCTTTGTAATTCACCTTTTTTATTAGCTTTTTGATAGCCAATTTCTATAGCTTGACCTGTAATTAGGTTTTTCATGCCTTGCGAGTGTATGGTAGACAATTCAAACCGAACATATTGAGCTGGCGTACCTTGCTTCTCGAAATCAGCAATAATCTGTTTGCGATATTTTTCAATACAATTACACATATGATGCTACCCTCCTTTGGTAGTTTTTGTTTTAAAATGGTAAATCACACCAGCCCAGATTTCGGCACATTATTTTCGTCTTTTTGCTATATATCTGCAATGCGCGACTATCCCATCGCACAACTCCGAATGGAGGGTAAAACCTTTCTAACTTCAACCACTTTCTTGTTTTTCTGTTTGTTGCTTTCATTAGTTCTTGTTTTTCTTAATAATGCCGACCTGAGAACAGGCCAGCCTGTTGTAACCCCTATGCGCGAGCAGTACAGGATTCGAACCTGTGTAATCCGGGAACCCGGTACCTAACCTCTCGGCCAACTGCTCTATGTGTCTTTCCACAACGTCAACATGCTGTATCGCTATTTTCGGTGGCCATGCATGTTACGGCTAAGGCTGCGACTGTCCCTCGTCTTTCCGAGTGTCAACCGTCTTCCCGATTTGTCGACTCCTTTTAAGGTGGAGTAACCAAACAGTAATCGCCTAACTAACGACTCCGATGTGCGCAGCTTGGGTAGAAACCGACTGCAATCCCAGTAGGCGGTGGACGGGGCAGGATTCGAACCTGCGTCTATATGGACTTATTGATGTTGCCATATCGCTAATCCATTCTCAGCTACCCGCCCAAGTCGTCCCTCGGAAGTGGAAACTATCAAGGGACTTATACATATGCGAAGAGCTTTATCTACTGGTCTTCTTGCTCACCACCATCTGAGCCGTCAGGCTGCGCGTATTCCCTGACGATAGCGCCTGCCAAAATGATTGGGTAGTAGTTTACCCCCCCCGATTTATTAGGCTCCGTAATGAGCTTAAAAGTGGCAGAAAACACATTGTCAAAACACGCATCAAGTACCGTGTTTGATAATGCAGCACAGTTGAATGACAAGTGTTTGCTGTCTTTGTCAGCACGGAGGGTAAAGCCCTCTTGTTCATCAATCATCAAATACCAGTCTGAGGGGTTATCCTCGTCCTGTACCAAAGAAACCTTGTCGCCTGCTTTGAGGCCGATAGATTCAACGGCAAGGTCGCTGATGATATTAGCTCCCTTACGCTGCAGCCTAATGGTGCTTGCTTTCTGACGGATGTGGCTCATGTTGGCCGCAGAAAATTTGTTGAGTTTCATAAAAGAATGCTTGTTTTTAAAAGTTCGCACCTGTCCCGGTCTCGAACCGGGAAGACTGCCAGTCAGGTTATTTATTGTATTTTTTTTTAAATCTTTGAAATCCCTCTTCCTCTGTGCCATCTTGTACAACTGTAATTTTAACAGGAAGAATAGCAAATCCATCGCTAAACATCTCTGCTGGATTCTTGCATATACCTGACCTGCTTAACACCTCTGTTATAGCAATGCAGGTTTGAAAATCAGGTGCAGTTGTTGCAGCTTGCCAACTGCCGTCAGGGGCTACAAAAGCATAAAAACTTTCTTCTTTAATTTCGTTCAATTTTACTTCACTCATATTATTAGCATTTAGTTTGGTTGAGTAATGGCAGCAGTTCCAACACCAATGTTTTATCCAGTACTGCGGTAAGCTGCCCGTTGAACCTGCGCTTGTAGAAGTTACCACGCCAGTACATATACAGTTCGCCATTGTGGCTTACATATTCGTGTTGTTGCTCTGCTGCCATTGTATTAAAACTGTTTTAAAGAACGCCTACTGTACCCTCGTACATCTCCAGTGTTCGTTTACAATCGTTGCATACTTTATTCACATCCGTATCGGGTACAGATACTTTATAAAGCATATTGTCATCGTTGCCGCATTTATCGCAGATGCCGCCTCCATCATATCTGTTGTCGTCCGTGTACTTTTCGCTGAACAAGGGCATTGATATGTGTCCGGATATCAGCGATGCCATATCCTGCACTACCATATAGCGGATGCTGCCTTCAGGTTTCTCATTTGCCCTTTCTTTGTTTATCATCATGGCAATGGCGGCCATGTTCTGCTCAGGTACCATATCCATGCAGTCAGCAAGATGGCCGTGAACACTATCCAGCAGTATTTTTTTAATCTCGATGTACTTTTCGTTCTGTTGCATTGTTTATTTTTTTGAACGGTTAACAATTGGTTGATAAGGAAGTCGCGCTTAGCTGCGCGGTTCTTCGGGTGGCGTTGCATCTTGTTTGATTGTAGGCTCAAAATCAGCAGCAGATATGTCCAGCGGCAAATCAACTTTATTACCATCATTGTCGATATAGCGCACCGTTACAAACTCCTTTGTTTTTACTGGCCTGTGTGCAGACTGTATGATTTCTATTGCATCAATGAAGTCCTGATTGCCTGTATCGTCCGCCAGTTTTTTAAGCTGTATTACCCTGCTTGCTTTCAATACACCAGTCTTGTCTTTCGCCAATAGCTGCAATATGGTTTTTACAAGTGCTTTGCTATTAGCATCTTTGCCCATGCTGGAAACAAACTTTTCAACTTTTTCGATACCAACGTTTACAGTATCATCCCATCCGTCGTTGTATCTGTGACCGATAATAATGGTGATGCCGTCCTCTGTTGTGAAGCTGTGGCTGAACTGGTCGAGTTCCGCATCGTACAATTCGGCTTTCAGGCTTACAAGTGTTTTCAGTTCGTCAAACACTTTCTTCTTAACAGCACTTAGGTTTGCGCTGACAGCCATCAAGTCTTTGAACAAAACAGGGATGGTTGTATTTACCAAAGTCTTGTAATTTTTGCGCTCCTGTTTTGTTCTTTCGCCCTTTTGTTTTTCTTCTTCCATAAACTGGCGGCGGAGTTCTTCTTTCTCTTCAGGTGTTAGATTCTTAATGTTGCTCATGTTTGTATATTTTAAAAATTGGTTACTGTGTTAGTGCGGCATCCAGCTTTTCGATGGTGCATCGTAGTTGTTTGTTTGCCATGCGCATCGTGTCTTCATCCGCGCCAAGCTGGCGGAGACGCAGTAGGTTTTCTTCCTGCTCGTCCATTTGCTGCAATAGCAACTCTGCCTGTGTGTTACTTTCCATGCTTGCGATATTTTGCAACGGGTGATTTTGATTGTTTGTCTATTTTGCCGATGACCTCATCTATGAACACTCTGCTATACGGGTCGTGGCTGATGTTTACACGCGTCCACAACTGCATGAAGGCAAGCGACATGCTGCCCGTCAGGCTGATGGTGTATTGTTTCTGCTCGTTTTGCAATTTTCGCTGTACGGCATCCTGCATTTCAACCAAGTGTTCGAAGAGCAGCTTTTCATGCTCGTCCTCCGGGCTGTAGTGCATCAATACATTCCCTGCCTGCATGGAGAATGCCTCCAGCCGTTCGTGCGATACTTTGATGGTTATGCGTAGTTTCTGCATGGGGTTAAATTTTATCGTGTATCATGTGATAGAGTTCTTTTTCCAATAGCGGACATCCTATCATGGCATCCTTCATCTGTTCGTATCTGTTGCTCGTGTTTATCGGCAATTCCTTGTCTGATGCAACGAGCGTCATGATGCTTACATCATCGCGTACCCACTTTACGCGCCACCAGTCCCAAAAAAGCCAGTCCTTGTTTTCGAGCAGGTTCTTTTTTACCATATCTCGGTGCGCTATAAATTGTCGGCTGAACTGCTCTGCAAATGCACAGCCCGTTTCCCACATCATGGTGTTGTATGCATCGTGGCTGATACCCGCGCTGCTGACAATGTCTTCGCGGGTTTCTTTCATTACTATTGCCAGCTCTGCCGTATATGATTGTGTCTCTTGCATATCAGTCCTCCTGATTTTGAATTTTCCAAGCCTTAACTGCGCGCTTTATCAGCCGCTTGTCTGTAACTACTTTTACTTTGGTAGGTGTGCCGTTGCTGTCTACCTCTTTCAATACCGGCATACACTTGTCAAAAATGTATGCTTGTACATCGGGGTCTGTAATGCCATTGATGGCGCATATTTTGCGAACGCATGAAAGTGTTGCACCTGTCAGCTTCACATACCTTCTACCTAAGCGGCTGTCCAATTCGTCGTACCCTTTGTAAGAGAGACGTACCCCTTTCTTTATCTTCTTTTCCAGCTCTTCCGTACCTGCTATTACTACACCGAGCCTGTCCTCGCACTCGTTGTACAGGAAGATGAGGAACGTAAGTACACTCGGCTTCAGGCTGTTCGCCTGGTCTATGATGAGCAGCGGTTTGTTTTGCCTCACTTTAAAGAAGTCTATCACTTTCTCCAGCAGCATATCCTGCGGGTAGCCCGGAGACGGGTCTACGCCCAAGGCAATACACAAGTTGTAAAGCAGCTCTCGCTTGTTCCATTCCTTGCAGCTTATGTAGAAGACGTTGCTGTTTTGCTGGTTCATAAACGCTTCTATACCGCTTGACTTGCCACCACCTGCAGATTGTGCAATAGGTATGAAGAGGCTGTTTTCTTTGGCATCTTTCAGTACCGCAAACACAGACTTGCTATCGATAGTGTCGTAGGCAATCTTCCATGTGTCTTCTTTCCATCCGAGCGCATTTCCTACTTTGATCCACATATCATCGCCCTGCGCCTGATACTTCATGGTTTTCAACTGGTCGATAGCTGCATCGCTTACCCCACATTTTATGGCAACCTTCTTCTGGGTGCCGAGGCGGCGAATTTCGTTTTTGATGAGCGAGGCTATTCTCTGCTTTTGCTCATCCGTTAGTTTGTTTACTTTTGTTGCTTCTGACATATGTATGTATGTTTTAGTGTGCAGGTATCGTTGGCGCGGTACCTGTTCTGTTTTTAAATGGTATCTATTATTTTGGAACTGCTAATGTTTTTAGTGTATTCCATCGCTATACGTACACGTTCTGATAGTGCCTGAATGCCTACGTCAAGCAATGCTTCATTCAGGTCTGAACTTTTAGCATATCTGTTATCAGACCACACTTCAAATTCGTATTGGTCTTTTACCATGTTATACTCTGACTTTATTGTTACTGTCATGGCATCTATCAGTTTACGGGTGTGTAATGGCCGTCGGGTATCCATATAGGCCTGTTCCATTTTACGCTCATCACGTATATCTCGTTACCAAACCTGTCTCGCACGTTGATGTCGTGCGGTACTGTCGGGTACACGCCGAGGTGTTTCCATCCATGCAGCTCACAGTCGAGCTTGTCAACCAACCGCACTTTGTCGGGGTTGGTGTGTTGTTGTTCTAATGCCGTTGAGTTGGATTGTAGCATATAAACAGTATTTATGGTTAGCAAATAATTTCAGCTTTGTCGGCAGTAGCACGAATGCGCCATGTGCCTGATGTTATCTTCTTCTCTTCGAGCAGCTTCAGTATCGCAGCAGCTTCTTCTGCAGGTACGTCTACAAAGTCAAGCGCATCAAGCATCGAGCTTGTCCATGCACTCTGCCATCCGGGTGTGCCGCTATCAGTATAGAACCTGCGGTGTGCGGTGTAATCTGTCCTGCCGAATTTGGCATTCCAGTCGAGGTGTACTTGTACTACTGTTGGTGTCTTCGTTGTCATAT
The DNA here is from genome assembly GCA_002127285.1 of Chitinophagaceae bacterium IBVUCB1. Classification (GTDB taxonomy): domain Bacteria; phylum Bacteroidota; class Bacteroidia; order Chitinophagales; family Chitinophagaceae; genus Polluticoccus. The sequence goes on along the minus strand of NFUW01000002.1, from coordinate 1,578,646 downwards.
GTATGTTGTTTTAATAACCGTTTCTTATGTCTACATGGATGTCTTCACCATCGCTGTAGGTTTCGTTTTGTTGTGCCTGATTCAGCAGGTACTGGCTTTCTGTTTGTTCGTAGTTCTTCTTGCTGATCATCATCGGGTGCAGCAAGGCTGTTATGTCTTCAGCTCCTACTGCTTTGCGGTATTCCAGTTCCTGCTCCCGATAGCCGTCCAGTTCTTTAATCTTCGCTTCTCGCTCTGCTATCAACGACCATTGTGCATCGGGGCCATAACGCATTGCTTCTTTCTCTTCCATTACCCTGCCGAGGTAGCGTTTTATAACCGCGTCTCCGGGTTCATAAATCATTATCTGGCTAAGGTCTTCATAGTCGTAGCATACCAATACGTGGCTGTAATTGCTGATGATATTGTAGTCTGTACAGCGATAGCGATATGTAACCTTGGCTATCTCCGTTTCTATCAAGCCCTGATGTTTGATAGGCAATTGCTTCTTGAGGCCGAAGAGATACCAATAATCCTGTGCCTCCAATGTGCGCACGTTTGGCTTCTCGCTGATGTCATGCAGCTCTACAGGACTGTAGTGTACGGCTGCATGCTTGCGGCTCCATTTGCTGTATGCTGTATAACGGTATGCCTCCAGTATGCGGGTAGCCTCTGCACAGGCATCCCCAAAGTCAAAGCCCAACTTGTTGGCTTCTTTATACATGCGCTCTACCCATTCTTTGCTACGGTGTGCGTAGTTGCGCCTGCTTCGTATGCCTTGCCCGTAGTATAACATGCTCTCTTGCATGAATACGGTCTGTAATGTGCCATAGAAACGCTCCTGTGCAGGCTTTACATTGGCGTCAGAAGACATAGTTACTATTACGCCCCAATGCTCAAGGTCTTTTAAGAAGGTATTGCCCTCTTCACTGTTGTGTCCGGGGAATTTATCAAAGATGATTTCATATGGCAGATACCCTGCATTCTTAGCAGCCATCTTTACCGCGCTGTGAACTGCCCACCTGTCTTCCGTTACGCTGTAGTGATAGCCGAGAATATCGCCGCTATGCACATCGCGTACTGTCACTATGTACAGGAATTTCTGTTGTACAAGTTTTTTGCCGTCATCAGAATTAGAAGTTTGTTTATGCGCTATGATGTTGATACGTGTACCATCCACCTGCCAACAGTCGCCTGCAAAGAGTGCGTTAGCAAAACGCTGATGCCCTCTGTATATACTGCCGAAACGGCTGTCGCTACCAAAGCGTTGCTGTGCTGTCAGATATTTTACATTATGCTGCTGCATGATGTAGCCAATCCATCTGTTAGATGGTGCAGGCTTGCAGGTAAGCATGCACATATCTTTTATCTTCTGTATGATGTATTGATTGGTATAGTTAGCGCCCATGTCGCGTAGCTGCAGTACCCATGCTTTTACTTCCTCTTCACTGTACTGTTCGCGGTTGGCGTTGCCTATGCGTGGCAGCTTGGCTATGTCTGTAATGGCCACACCATCTATTACCTCCTGCAGTTTGCTCTTCAGTACTCTTGCATTTTCAGGCGCGTAGGGTACTGCATGATGTTTTACTAATTCAGCAAGCGACTGAAAGAAATCGTACTTGGAGGTATTGATGTGCTGCTCACGTATCCATCTAACAGAAGCCTCTAATATGGCAGCGTACTTGGCGAGGTTGGTTTGCTGTGCGGGTGTACATTCGTTATAGCAATGCAGGTATTCTTTGTAGCCCTCTTTTAAAGCTGCTTTAAAACGTGTTTCAAAGCCATCCTGCGGCATATTGCCACCCGTTAAGAATGCACTGTAAATAGACAACAGTTCGTCTGCAGGCGGCAAGCTACTGCGATAGTGGGCAGGATGCTTGTCGGGGATGTTGGGATAGGCATAATAAAACTTGTTGTTGATTTTTGCATATCGCCAAGACTTGCCTGTGTCAGGCAATACCTGCCTTTCGCGGTGTGCTGGGCTCACGCTCTTTTTATACTCGCAGCGAGACTTGCTTAGGTAGCCTTCGCTTATGTTGAGGGCGCTACATAACAACCTATGCGACACCCACAACGTATTGGCGTTGTAATCGTTTTGAATATATATGTCTTGCGGGTGGTACTGCATTATGCTACCATTTTTCTAAGGGTTGACATTTTTGTTTTTTGTAACCTGTCGTATGCTTTAACCAGATTGTTATTTGGATATGAGCGACGTCTTTTTAATGCCTGTCTCACCGCCTCTGGGGAAACATTAAAGGTTTCTGCTATTAATTGATAGTCCGTTTTGTTTTTGCCCTTATTCATATTTCCATACATTTGTTCTATGTACCGCAAATCGGTACACAAATATATGTGAACTAAGTTCACATTTCAAAATAAAATGTGAACTTTTTTTAGAACCATTATGACTGGCCAAGAACTAAAAAACATAAGAACCGCTACAGGACTAAGTCAGGAGGACTTTGGTAAGAGGATTGGCATGTCAAGAGAGATGGTCAATAAAATGGAAAATGGGTCTAAAGCAATCACTAAAGGTACCGAGATTACTATCTTGCAAATAGCAAGTATAAGTGAACATATAAACAAGAATGGTGAACTAAATGTGAACCGAAATGCAATCCCATTCTATGACGTAGAGGCTATCGCAGGCAGTCAAGTTGCGGAAGCTGATATGATGCCTATAACAAAACCTAAAACTATGATTGACGTAGGAGATTTATTACGGGATAGCGAATGTGCTATCAGAATTTATGGAAATAGCATGACGCCAAACTATCCAAGTGGCTGTGTTGTAGGATTACGCAAAGTAAACGATGGAATTATTGAATATGGCAAAGTGTATGTTGTGGAAACAGAGGATAATCGTTATTTAAAACGGTTATTCAAAACAGGAGACGATGAAACATACGAACTGTATTCAGATAATGTAATGGTATATGCAGAGGGCCCTCGTAAGGGCAAGTTTTATTATGAGCCATTCTTAATTCATAAAAGCGCCATTAGAAGCATATATAGAGTAACTGGCGTTATTAAGAGAAATGAAAACAGTCCTATATTTGGTAAAAACTAAACTAATGAAAAAGCTATTACTCCTGCTGCTTTTGCCTGTTTACAGCCAAGCGCAAATGACACTGGAAAACACTTATACGAGAAGTAGAACATTACAAGTAGTCAACCTCGAAGATGTAGGGTACAAGTATATTTCGGTTGATACTGCAAATAATAAAGCTACATTGCACAATGAAGACCATACTGTATGGAAGAGTATAAATTTAAGTGTGCCAAGTGGAGCTATGTATTTTGGCATTACGTGTGTTTCTACAAAGCTGTTTAATGCTGATCCATTGGTTGAGTTCTGTTATTCATATTACACTACAGGTTCAGCAACTACATATACTACAATACTGTGTGATGAAACAGGTTCAATTTTGCAAACTCTAAACGATACATATCTTGCGGGGCCTGTACGATTTAATGGTAAATGGAAGATTGTTACTACTGGCCCGAACTATCAAAATCGTGTTTACAGTGTACCGGGTACGTACCTGCAGGTAAAGGCCAATGCGGGTCAAAATGATGCAGAGCTAAGTGCATACCCCAACCCCGCCACAGATGCCATACATCTTGGTTATAAGCTGCCTGATGGCATACATACCGCCAGCATGGATGTGTACAGCGCGGACGGCAGGCGCATACAGTCTTATCAAATCAGCCATCAATACACCGATATACTTGTACCAACGGGTAGCTATGCACCTGGTACTTATTTCTATACTGTACAGGCAGCAGGGATGCAGCCACAAACAGAGCAGTTTATTATACGGTAATAAAACATTCCCGATGCGGAATAAACAAGCAAAAAAAGGGGTGTGTTATGCATCCCTTACTTTTTTCCGTAGCTGCCTGTTTGTTTGTACGGCTATCATGTTCGGGTTGTACACGCTTTCTGTTTTTGGCAGCATCATATTTTCAGCATAATAAGCAGCTCTGTAGCCGAGTGTGTCATAAAATACTACATCGGCATCGATGGTGTCATCTTCTGTACGAAAGAGCGTACTCATGTACTCAACGCGCAAGTTGTCCAGCACCTCGCGTACTTTGTCCAGGAACGTGTAGTAATTGAGCCCTGTAGACTGGTTGGCGGCTACACTGCTTGTATCCCAAGTAGGGTCGGTAACAATATGGAAGGTAAAATCTACTGATGCATTATACACCCTGCCCTCAAGTGTCCACACTATTTTTGATTGTATGAAGATAGCGGGCAGCGGATAGTATTCGTACTGCTCCGGGTTCAGAGGTTGGCCGCGAAAGCGGTCTATGTATTTGATGGTAGGCATACCTGCAGCCAACATGTCGGCCTCGGCATCTATAAAAGCCTGTTTTATGTCAAGGAAAAATTGCTTAGTCATATTTGGTGTTATTTTAAAGCTCTTATCAAATCGGCACTGATTATTCTTTCAAATTGTTTGTTTAGAGTGGCGCTTGGCCCCATAAACTGCCTGCGTGGCAATCGCATACGACGTTTGTGCCTGCGTACTTTTATCTGTCCTGCATCTTCGTCAACCACTCGCTTAGTTCGGGTACGCTCCCTGCCTTTGCGGGTAGTATATTTTTCTTTTACTTTTTTGTAGCGGCTCCGTGTATGTGCGTCAACATCTACCAAAGCATTTACGCCATAGTTGTGGGCATAAGCATAGGGTACATCGGTTTCAATAATAGCGGTGGTAGGGGTAACCTGTGCTTTCCGGATGCTGCGGCGCAATCGTCCAGTCTTTGTAAGTACAGCCCTTGCGCTACGTCTGCGGCCACGCTCTTTGCGCTTTGCCCAAGGATGGGTATAATTATCTACCCAATCCTGACTTCGGAAGCGTTGCTTGTAGAAGTTGACAGCATGTGTTGCCAGCTTGGGCATCAGCCCATCAACTGCTTTGTTTACCCGCTTAATGGTTTCTGATATCTCATCCAGTTCGTTCATTACGCAACCCCGTTTTCCATATCAACTACCATACGGCGGAAAGCCTCTCGCATAAAGTTCAACAACTCTTCTTTACTCATGCCTTTTATTGCTGCAGCTTGGCTGATGAGGTCGCCTTTAATAAAGTTTTCGATGTGTATATTGGTAACTTTTTCTTTTTTCGAGCCGTTTATCACTTCACTAACGCCACCATCACCCTTGGCTTTAGTGCCAGCGCCAGTTGTGGATGTATGAATGGCTTTGCCGTTAGCTGGTGTTTTAGGTAATAGCGACTCTATCTTAGAAGATGCTTCAGGTAATTTTCCTGATTCCATTAACTTATAAAAGTCTTCCGTATTACCGACACCGTAACTTTTCAATAATGATTTCACCTTACCATCATTGCTGTCAAGTCCACGATCTATTATTTTTTTATAACCATGCAACAGTTTTGCATGTTCCATTTCATAATCAAGTAAGCCTTCAGGATTTATGGTTCTATCTTTATTAAACCAATCAACAGCATCGCGCCGAACGAAGTCGTTGATTCGATTATCCTGCATGAAAGGCATGTACTCCCGCTGCTTGTCATTGCGTAACTTTTTGTTGTAGTTAAAGTTGCGTTCTTCTTCTACCGACATATCACCTTTTAGCCAGCGTATCTGATTGCGCCATAAATTGATGATACCACCTGCAGCATCAACGCCAAACTGTGCAGAGTATGCGAGTAGTTCTGCAACTGGTTTCAGTTCGTTGCCGAGTTCTGTAACAGAGGCACTTAATCCATTCATGGCAATTTTCCAGTTGTCAGTGCTGTTAGCTCCGGCATCTATTGCTTTGTTTAACTCACCTTGGGAATTTCTTACATATCCAAGTATGCCTTGCAATTTATCGTAGTCTTGCAGCATAGAAGACAGAGCCATTGATGCTTCCTGGTCAAGTCCGATTTTATCCAACTTAGTAATACGCTGCTGATCGGTAAGCCCCAAAAGTGATTTCTGCAAGTCCTGTAACACAGGGTTCAGCCCTCTCGCTCTACCCTCAGCGTCAAACAATTTTACCCCGATTGTATCAAAGCCTTTTATAGTACGCCCATCACTGAATGCTTTAAAAACATTTTGTAATCCGGTTGCCGCAGCTTCTGCTTTGAAGCCTTGTGCCGTTAGGTATGCGTATGCTCCTGCTACATCTTCAAGCGCGATACCTGCATTCCTTGCCCCTGGTATTATTTTGGGCAGGTACTGTGATATGTCTGCAAATTCCGCATTGCCTTTGTTGAGTGTAGCAAACAGTATGTCATAAACCCTTGTTGCATTGTCTATACCTGATGATGCCATGATTGAAACGGCAGCAGAAGCAACGGTTTCAACATCTGCAAATCCTGCCTTGGCGGCTTTCAAAGTGGGTTCCAGCATTTTTAATGCCGAATTCATGTCCATGCCCGAACTGACAATCTTATTGAATGCTTGAGGTACTTCCTCAAATGGGTTGGCATTTCGCCCTGCTATATGTAATATCTCATCGCTTAACCCTTTCAGTTCATCTTTTTGTAATTGGGTGGTTACATTGACTTTGGCCATGCTGCGCTCCCAATCCATAGACATGGTGGTTGCTTTGACACCGAGGGCTGTGACAAGACCTATGCCTGCCGCCAACATGCCAAGTTTACCACTCATACCTGATAGCATACCACCCATGTCAAAGCCACCACCGAGCATACCACGCACTCTGTCGAACATACCCTCGCCCGGTGATGAGCTACCGCCTCCACCCAGCTTAATTTGCTTCAGCTTAGTGTTGACATCAGAAACAAACTTGCCTGTCAGTGCCTTAGCTTTATCAAAGCCCTGCTTCAGCCCTGCGCTGTTAAGGCCCAGCATCATCATTACTTTCGGTTGAGAAAAAGCGCTCATGTTCTTATTTTAAAAAGTTTCTTATATTTGCAATGGCTCTTGGCATTACTTCGGTAGTCCTCGAGCCCTTTTTTATTTCAACATATCTGCCCGCTTCAGCTTCTTTATCTCGGTGCCTGCTATTATCCATACTTCTTTTATTTCAGCAGTACGCTTTACCCTTTGTTTCATTACACTGCTCATTGCATCGTAAGGGAAAGCAACCATGCGGATACAGACAATACCTGCCTGCTTACTGCCGTAACGAATGGCGTTATCCAACGCGCTGGAGGTATTTACGATGTTCTTGAAGTCCACCAGTTTGCCGTTTACCATTGCGTCTGTGTTCTTTCCTTCAGGTACGTCTTTGGGCAGGCATATCTTTCTTAATGCCTGTTGTGCTTCACCTACAGGTTGCAGTTCGGGTAGCAGTATTACTTTATGTCCGTTATCGGCAAGTATCTGCGCTGTTTCTATTTCAGCAGCGTTGGCATTGCTGATGGCGTTGTTATATACATAGCCACCTTTTTTGCCCTTGTGTATTTTGGTATATATAAACGGATTGATACCATTAGCTGCTTTCATAACACCTGCCGGCAGCTCGTCGTAATACGGATGCTCTTCAGGGAATGCCACACCTGTCTCTGCCATATTGGTTTTAAACATGGGTGGTGTGTCTTCCGGTGTGTATATTTTATTTTCAGGGGTAACCGCGCCATTGATAGACTGCTCTACATCGCACCTGCAATTCCAACCATTCGGCGGATAGTTGGTAGCCCAGAAGCTGTGCGTGATGGGTAGCGTAGTGCCATCCATTGCTGCGTGGCTTGGGCGTACCTGCCCATCGCCTACTGTGCGATAGGTAAGGTTCGGAAACTTGTCGGCCTCACTTTTAAACTGTACCCAACGGCTTGCCATTTGTGCAGAGCCTATTGCCGTGTCGCGCTCTATTCGTAAGTGGGTAATACCCATCTCTTTATTGATGCGCGATGCTATTTCAATAAATTCTTTTTCGGGTATCAGCTTTCCGTCAGCGTCCGTAAGTGCCAGCGTCAAGGCTTTCAGTTGTTGATAGCTCTTGGCGGTACTGAACTCATACACATTGGTTTGCAGGTTGCGTATCATTTCCCAATCGGGCGATTCCCACTTTACTTCAAACAGATTGTCTCCATAGCCCTCTGCTATGCCCGTACCAAAAGAAGCGCTGTATGCTGCTGATAGTTTAGGCAGCATCTCCTCAGCCTTGTCTTTATAAACATATTTTACAGCCTTTTTAAAAGCTGCGGATAAGTCTATACCGCCACCCTCAGCTACTGGATGGTAACCGCCGCACTTATTACAGCGTTTACCATATAGAGCCGACAGCTCTGCATGAGTGACGATGCGCCCCGTGTTACCGGGGCTTAGTCGAAAAAACCTTTGGGCTGCTTGTCTTTTTTGACAGGCTTTACGGGTTCGTCTTCTATCGGAGTATCTTCCGCAGGCTTGCCGATCGGTATAGCTTTACCGGTGATGGGTATGCTAAACTTTTCAGCCATCCACTTATCGTCCACTTCGAAACCGCGCTCCAGTAGCTTGTCTACCATTTCAAATAGCTTGGGCAATGCAAGGGTTTGGGTACGGTCATACACGAACTCGTCAGTCTCATCGATAGGCAGGCCGTGTTGCCTGAGTAGCGGCAGCAGTTGGTTGTTAACTGCGTACTCGATCATCTTGAAGTCCATTTCCGACACCTTATCGTCGAGTGTACGCTCATGTACTTCGCTTTGGCTTCTGCTGGAGCCGTTATCGCTTATCATGGTACCGCCAAGGAAACGCTTAGACACCTCTTCGTTGTGCGTCTTTGCCTGCTCCTGATACACTTTGTAAGGGTCGCCCTTGGTTGCAGAGTCAATAATGTTCATGGTGCTACCCATTGGCAGTACGGCTCTTGCTGCCTGTCCCATCTTCTTAGCCATCGCCTCCAGCTTGTCGATGTCTCCCTTGGCAGTTTTGTTGGTTGTTATCTGTACGAGGGGTATGCCGAAGCGTTCGCTGAAGATAGCCCAACCTTGCAGGGCATTCTTTTTCCATATCAGGTTCGGGACTATATCGTTCATTGCACCAAAGCGGTCGAACCCTTTAACGCAGATGATGGAATTATCCCAAGCAGGATCGGTAATAGAATATGCTTCATGGCCACCCGACTGCGTGACAAGGTAATTGTATTGCGGTATGAATAGTCTTTTAGGCAGTATATCGAACGGCAGTTCAATAGAATGGTTGGTGAGCAATTCAGGACGCGCAACCTGCAGTAAGCTGTAGCCACGAGCAATAGCCTCCAGCATTTCATTTACCATCTTCAGGAACCATTCTTTTTCCAGCAGCTTGGTTTTGTCCTTGTCTTCCTTGTTGGTTTCGGAACTGCGTATATAGAATCGTTTGCTCAATACCGCGCCTTTGCGTATCAGGTTGAATACACTCTGAAAGTGCGCATCGGTACTCAGGTATTCGTAAATATCCTGCAGGCCATGCCATTGCGGGAATAAGGGGTCGTCGGCAGCGTCGACTGCTTGCCTCCACTCTTGAATACCCTGACGTGTTCGATTGACTGCATCTTCAACAATCAGGTCTATAATGGCGTGATAATCCTGCTCTTTGGTTTCCTTTCCGTAGGCTTGGTATTTTCTGCCAATCCTTGCACCTCTTTCTGACATTGTATTAATATTTTTTATTCTATTTATTTTTAGGCGGTTTCCTGCCCCTGTTTTTTTTGAGTGGTATATTGATACCATTTTCCCGTTTGCCAAGTTTTTAAAATACCGTAAAACGGGGTTTTGGGCGTTTCGGGTGGCGGTGATGGATTACCAACTATGATTTTCTTGCTCGTCTGACGAAAGCCGCATATCAGGCGGGGGTGTTTCGCCCTCTTCCTCGTAGGTTGCAAAATCTGCCTCCTGCACTCCCGTACCTACATCTTTTAGCCAATCAATAGCGTCCTGATATCTGTCTTCCCTGTGCTTGGGTACATCCCTGTGTCCTGTTTGGCTGTACAGATGATATAAGGTGATATCAATAGTTATCATTACAAGAAAGCTGTCACGCAAATCTGTCGGTGTGTTTGACTTGGCGAACTCGGCTTCCATATCATACCTTGCTTTCAGGCGGTTCTTTATTTGGCGTATAGCCATGTTTTCGGCTTTGACCAGTTTGTATGGAGTGCCTGTGCCGTTGGTAGCCCTGCCATCGAGCAGCCGCTTTATCTCTTCTTTGATAAGGGTGTCGTAATCCGCATCTGTTAAAAATCTTGCCATATACTTGTTTTAATATGTGTTGGGGTTGTCTGAATTGTCTGCCATGCCTACACGGGCATCGAAAGCCGACTCGTGCAACATGACATTTACATTGCTTATAGCGCCATGCAACGCATCGGGCCCGTCGTCGTGCGCTTCGCTGCCGCGCTCAAAAGCATACAACTGGTCGAGCAGCTCTATCTGGTCGGCATTTTCTTTTTCTTCTTCATTAAAGAACACCCACAGTCGCTGAAAGAAACCCTCCATACTTTCAACACGATCATACTTGCTCTCTTTGGTTCGCTTGTCCGGGATAACCGGTATATGCCACCCGCGCTCATCGCCTTCCAGGTCGAAGTCTGATATAAACTCGTCTTGCGCAAAGAGGCCGTCGATCTGATAACGGATGTTGTAGAAGTGCAGATTATTGTCTTCATACAGATCGTACAGCCAACGGGCCACATCAGCGCGTGAGCTTTGCCGTAGGTAGGTATGTATAATATGCAGCTCTCTTTTTGTTTTACCTACCAGTATCATGGCTTTAAAGTCGCCTGTTACTTTATAGGAAAGGTCGCCGTAGAAACATAGGGCGTCATACTTTTTGTAATCATGCATCTTTTTCCACTGCATGTATTTTACTTTAAATATGCTGCCCTCCGCTACGTGTATGTGCATATACTCTCTGCAGAAGCTGCGATATCCCAACTCGTCGTACAGATCTTTCCAATAGAGGCTGCTTGTTTTTTCGGGCCATAGCGGCTCGAACTTTACCATATCTTTTACTGCGGGTATGGATAGTATCCTGAATTTGCCCGTTGGTACTATATGCCGTTCTTTTCTGTCGCCGGAGCGTTGTTGCTGTGCTTTAGCTATCGCCTTTATCTGCGCTTCCTTAAAGCGTAGTTTCAGCCTGTTTGTCAGGCTCTTCTTATGGAAGTTGTTATTTGCAAATACAAAACGTTTCACGGCATCATCTGCCGAATCGAAACAGCCAATCAGGTCTTCAAACACAAAGTCTTCACGGTCACCCATGATGCGGTCGTTGTTCAGGTGCTTTTTAATATCGCTATCATCTACGCCAATATAGTCGGGCCGTTGTCCTTCTTCCTGCTCACCTCGCGGAGACTGTCCGAAGCCGAAAGAACGGAAGCGCACACCATCTGTTGTGCTGAAGTCTCCCTCTGCCCAATCGCCGATTTTAAAACGTTGACCGTAATCGTTTATCAGGCGTTGGTTGAATTTCAGTTGTATCTGCAGCCCAGATAGTAATCGTTGTGCCTTAGGTTCTGTTTGACCCATAATGATGGCATACTTCATCATTTTTTTGAAGTAAAGGAATAAGGGTATGCCCATGCATATATGTACCGTTTTACCCGCGCTCCGGTATGCCTCCAACAGCAGGTATATCTGTGTGTTGTTTATCAGGATGTCGGCTATCTCCCTATGAAACTTGGCCGACTTCTTTTTAGCGTAGTTCAGAAAGTAATACTCGAACCAACGTATATAGTCTTCCTCCAGCCACTTGATGCGTTTAATTTTTTCTTGTGGGGTTTCGTTGATGTCAATAGTTGTAGCTTTTGCAATGCGCTTGCAGTGCAGGTCGTAGTTAGCGAGTAGCTTTTCGTATTTCTTGTGTGTGTTAACCATTGATGCTGATAACGTGTTGTATGAATGCCCTGTGCGCGTCCAGGCATTGAACCGCTAATTCTGGATTATACTCCGCCATAAAATTGTCAAGCATCTGCATGGCAGCTACTATTATCGGTGGCGATAGCTTATCAGATGTAGCCTCAAAAGCCTTTACTATTTTACTGAGTGAATCTGCATCAATAGACGCGGGTTCGCCCTCTGCAATGCGTTTCATTTCTGTGAGCAGCAGTTGGCGTATCTTCAACGGGCTTGCAAAGAATTCATCTCGTTTTGCATCCCATCCGCCTTTTGCTCTCCAGTCTCCTATGGTTTTCTCTGTGATGTTGAGTGTTTCTGCAATTGCCTTAGCCGTCATCTGGTAGTTGACGAACATTATTTCAGCATTCAGCATCTGCTCTATCTTGCGCGGCCTGCGCTTGCGTGGTGCTTTTTTAGCCGCCTTTTTTTGCGTTGCATGCTTGTTCTTTACTGCCGCTTTTTTCTTTGTGATTACCGCCATTACGGAAAGACTGTTTACACAAAAATGCTCTTTCGCACGTGCGCGCGAAACAATCAGTGCAAGCGTTGGACTAATCAGTGCAAGCGTTGGACTAAACTTTTGCAGCCACGTAATGCGTGTATAGTATTGTGCTGAAACGCACAATACCGCATGATTTATTGGTACGAACAGGATAAGAATACAGCAGTCATCAAGTTCTATGCAAACATAGAGTGGTGGTATAATAATGCCTCCTCTTTTACGGCATTGTTTGAAGCGTTGGACGCGAAGTATGCAACCATTATCATTCGCTGTCACTGTTATGGCGGCAATGTATTTGAGGGCAATGCGATATATAACTGTATAGGCGCTGCGCAAGCAAATGTTATTTGGCGCATAGAAGGTATCTGTGCAAGCATGGGTTCTATTATCATGCTGTCGTGCGGTGAGATTGAAATGTGCGAGAACGGTATTCTGATGATACACGAGCCATCAGGAGGCGCATACGGTAATGAGAAAGATTTGCAGGGTGCCGCTAAGATGCTCGGCATCATGAAAAAGAATGCAGCTAAATCATACGCACAAAAAATGGGTATTGCGGCGGCTGATTTTTCTGCAGAGTACTTTGACGGCTATGACCACTGGCTGAGTGCTGAAGATGCGCTGGAGTTAGGATTGATAACTCGCGTAATTCCGTCAGTAGTAAAAGATGTGAAGAAGCCGCCCATACCGGAAGAGGCAGAAGCGCAAGGCGTGCCGGCAGATATACAAAACATTTATAGCCAATACGGCGCATTGGCTTCTATGAAAGTGGAAGGTGAGCAGGCATACAAGGAAGGTATGCAAATTAAAAAGCCGAATGCACGGGCTACAGCACAGGGTAAAACAAAACCAAATATAGAAATGAATAAAAAAGAACTCATCGCCCGCTTCGGGCTGACGGGTGTTGATGAGAATACACCCGACGAACAAATTTATGCAGCCATTGAGGCTAAAGGCAAACCGGCACCTGCGGCACCCGCTGCACCTGCTACTGCCCCGCAATCGGCTCAGCCCGCAGACGCTAACGAACAGCAAGCCGAAGCATTGCTTACGAGCGTAGAGGCTATTACAGGCAAGGCGTTTGATGCTGAACAGCGTAAGAGCCTGCTGGAGATAGGCAAGGCGGGTGGTGTGTCAGCTATGCAAGCAGCTATGAAGCTGATGGTGCCTGCCGCATCTGCTGCACCTGCAGGCGCGAAAGTGCCGCAAGCCATCACTTACACTAAGCCTGGCGCGTCATCGTCTGCTTCAGGCAGTGAAGACCGCAAAGACTGGACGTATGATACATGGGCTAAAAAAGATCCGCGCGGACTGGAGAAGATGGAAAAAGAAGAGTTGGAAAAGTATAACACGCTCTATTTGACAGAGTTTGGTGAATTGCCGGTAAAGGCATAAGCCACGACCTCATCGCCATTATTTAAAACCATTTTACAAACAACTTAAAATAGTATAGAATGCCTGAAGTAAAAAAACACGTATATACACGTGAGGTAGAAAGAGGACTGTCAACAGCCGAAAATGTATCATTCCTTGAGGGTTTGCCCGACCGTTCCCAATTCGTGCAATCCGGTGATGAAGCCGAAACAATTCACAGTACTTATTTTGGTGTAGAGCCTGATGTGCTGATAGACAATACAGCTTACCCAATTGCAATACAGCAATTGGATGGTGAAGACTTTACTGTTACGTTGAAAAAGTACCAAACAAAGCAAACGCCGGTAAGTGACGACGAACTATACGCAGCGACCTATGACAAGATGGGTGTTGTAAGAGACACGCACGTTTCCGCAATAAATAAGAAGAAGTTTGCAAGGGCTATACATTCGCTTGCCCCTGCTGACAATCAGGCTGACACGCCAGTCTTGATGACAACAGGTTCCGATGACGGCACTGGTCGCAGAATGCTTACTATGAACGATATCGTAAATCTGAAAAGAGCTTGCGACAAATTGGAATGGGAAGCAGACCGCCGTTTGGTATTGTGTCCAGACCATGTAAATGATCTGTTGCTCGTTGACCAGAAATTTAAAGAGCAATACTATAACTATACTACAGGTAAAATCGCCAACCTGTATGGTTTTGAAGTGTACGAGTACGTAAAGAATCCTCACTATGTAGTTGCTACAAAAGTGAAAAAAAGTTTCGGTGCCGTACCAACAGAAGGGCCAGACCGCCAAGCTTCTGTTTGCTTTGTAAAAAGCCGTACAGTAAAAGCTACCGGTAGTACTAAGATGTATTGGGCGAAAGCAGAAACAGACCCTGAATATCAGCGTAATCGCATGAACTTCCGCCACTACCACATTGTAGTGCCATCGGCTAAGAAGTGTATTGCGGCTATCGTTTCTGATAACGCGGCATAAGAAGCTCTTGGGCGTAGGCCCGTAACATGATGCTTTGAGTTGGATAGAGCCCTGCCCTCATCCCGCGCAGGCGGGATGGGTTAGCAGGTTAACCGATAACATTCATTCTAAAAAAAAATATCGTAATGCAAATTACAAACGAACAAAAAACAGAAGCTGCCAAGGTAGCAGCGAACTTGGGTGTATCAACCCTGTATGTAAATGTTGGTGGCGAGTTCTTCACAGAAGAAGGCTTGGCGATAGCCAGTGTATCGGGTGACCGTAAAAAAATACTGAAGCTGAATTTTGAAGCAGTGGAGATAGAGGTGCCTGCTGCCGTTGAAGATCCTATCGCGGAGGCTACTGTTAAGTCTAACCATATACCGCCACCACCTGCCAGCAAGTATGCAGGCATGACGCTGGATGCATTGCAAAAGATGTGCGAATACAGAGGCGTTGCTTTTGCTAAAAACGCTAAAGAAGCCAACTTGATTGGCAAACTGGAGGCTTGGGATAAAGCTCAGTCTGAAGAGGCAGAAGAAACCACAGACGCTGAAGCCACAGACGCTGAAACAACTGAATCTGAAGACTCTGAATCGAAGAGCTAACGGCTTAGCTGAAAAAAATATTATCAGATTTTTTAAACAAACAGCATGCTTAAAAAGACAAATATTACGAGGGGCGTACCCGGGCCAAATGTGTCTGGTGAGCCCTTCAGGGTGGGTGGCCTTATAACAACAGGTATAGCAGTTGTCGGAGGTGTTCAGCTGAATACTTCCTACAGGCTTACAAGCCCAGCAGATGCTGAAGCCTTGTTGTTGAATTCGGCTTATGACCTTACCTCCAGTAACAATATGGTTGTATACCGGCACATCGTTGACTATTACGATGAAGCACCTGAAGGTACTGCGTTCTGGCTTAGATTGGCTCCACAGGCTACTACGCTTGCTAATCTTATTGATGACGCGAACATAGAGTTTGCCCGTAAGCTCATCGTTGACGCTAATGGTGAGATATACAACCTGGCTATAGGCTTCAATCCTGCCAGTGGCTACAGCGAAACATTGACTGATGGCATCAACGCGGATGTACGTGCGGCTATATCTAAGTGCGAAGCCCTGTATGCATGGAGTGTTGATAATATGCGCGAAGTGTATATAGCCCTGGAGGGCAGAGGTTTAGGTACCAATGCCGCCTCTTGTGCAGACCTCCGTGCATTACCTGCTTCACCAAGCGGCCTGCAGCGCAATGAACACGTTACGTTGGTAGTTGGGCAAGACTGGGATTTTGCAGAAACACTAACGGGCCACGCTCGAAAGTATGCGGGTGTGGGTAAGTACATCGGTACTATCGGAGCTTGCAATTTGGCACAAGACCCCGGAGAGGTGGCGTCTTTCAACCTGACGAGAGAAAAGAACAGCCGATGGGTTACAGCCGGACTTAGCAACCACGTAAAAAATAAAGACCAGGAAGCGATGCTTGCAACGCTTGATACCAAGTCTTACGTGTTTGCAGATACGCATCCTGAAACAACAGGCTACCGATGGAACGGCGATCATACCTGCACACCAATCGTAGTGGATAGTAACGATAACATGAACGAGCATAAGGGTACTTATTGCCGTGTAATGAATTACACCACTCGTAGGTTGCGCGCTCAGCTTACACAAGAAGTGCGTACAACTATCAGTGCCAACCCTGCAACGGGTAAAATGACAGTAGGTGTGCAAAAGTACCTTACCGGAAAGGGTAATGATGTATTTGATGACCTTGTTGCAAGTGGCTACATCAGTGGTGGCGAAACCTATGTGGATGGCAACAGCGACATCTTTGTTGCACAGCAGGTCAATTACAGTTTCGATGTCGTTCCGCTTGGTACTATCGCTAAAATACAAGGTAAAATAAATCTTAAAACAAGTATATAATGCCAGGGACAACAGTAAGAAAAAACGGAAAAGCCTACGACAGCGGTGATGTCGTTATAACGCTGTTTAACCAGCAGGAAGATGAAGTTGCTGAAATTGAATATTACACAGAGCAGGAACACCAAATCAATCACAGCCTTGCCAATGTCGGTACGAGTTGGAGCATGGGTAAAATTACAAACCGTGCGAGACTGGTGCTTTACATGAATGCAGCACGCAAGATAGAGAATGCAGCTAATGGTGACCTCTTGAAAGTAATGCCTTTTGAAGCGCAAGTAACGTTCCTGAATGAGTTTAACGAGGTGGTAAACGACACTGTTACTTGGAAGTTTCAAAGCCAGGGCAGAAAAGTTGATGGCTCTATGGGACTTAAGATGGAATATGATATGTTCTGTCTTGGTGTGAGCTATAACAACTTATAGTGATTATCTGCTGACGATATTTTTTCAACCAATTATAAAACAGCTTTAAACAAATATTATGAGATTACTACTTGGAAAAAAGATGCTTCTTGCGATGGCAGCAATAATTATCGCAGTAACCAGTCCGTCCGATGCGAAAGCTCAGGTGTATGCTGCCGGTACTAATACGGCTAATGTAACGACAAAGCTCTATGGCTCTGGCGGCACTTATCTTACTGATACGGTTACGATTGCCAATGCCGGCAGTGAGGTTGATACGCTCAAGATTACCGAGTGGCGAAAGCAGGTAACATTTCTGCTGAATACTAAAAAGAATACGGGTACTGTGGCTGGTACATGGGTAATACGCGGTGGCTATTTTTTGACCGAGCCTTTTGCGACTATCGCAACCATCAACCTGACGGATGCCAGCAATACGTATCACTATACCATAGACGGCAACCCGTTTCTATACTACGAGTTAACGCTTACGACCACTGGTACACAAAACAGTACACACTCCCGACGAGTCATTGTCCGGAACTAAAACTTACTATACGAACTATCGCGGAGTGGCGCAGTTGGTTAGCGCACCGGACTCATAATCCGGGGGTCAGGGGTTCAAGTCCCCTCTCCGTTACAAAAATTTTAATCCAACAAAAAAGCAACAATTATGGCTGAGAAAAAAGCTACTAAGTATCCGCCTGGTATTACTGAAGAGATGGTATTGCAGGCAAAACAGAAATATGGTGAGGCTGGCTATGTCAAGTACATAGATCTATATGACGGTGAGGGAGAGATGTTGTTGACAGTATTGGCGGTACGCCCTAAGAGACAGATCGTACAGGAATTCGAGCGAAGCCAGTACGACCCCAAAACAGCGAAAGAAGTGTTGGTGAATAATTGCCTGCTTAGTCATAAAGACAAGGTAAAAGCTGACGATGTGTTGTTTGAGGCCGCATTCAACGGAATTTCGGAACTATTGCCAATAGGCAGGCATTCGTTCCACTTGCCTGAAGAATTTGGCACCTTGCCTGAAGGTATTACCAAGTCAATGATTGATGAAGCTGTTGCGGATAACCGCATATCAATACGTATAGTAAAGCTGGCATCGGGTGAAAGTGAAAAAGATTTTGTGCATGTGTTAATGTGCGCACCAACAAGAGCAGCTATATCTGACCATCAGCGATGGAGAGCAGAGAACCCCAACAAGGCAAGGTCGATACTGCTGAAGAGTGCGCTACTCAGTCATGCTGATACGGTTAGCAAAAATGATTTCCTGTATTATACAGGTGCTGCAGCAGCTATTGAATTGAAGCCCAAAGCCGCAGCAGTTGTAAAAAACTTATAGAGAGTTGCCCGAAGATACCACCGACGGGCGGCTCCTTGACATATGAAGAAGTGGTGATGCAGATAGATGCTTTGATAATGCACTTTTGCCACATACCGCACCCGGAAAGATTGAGTGATAACGAATGGATTGTGAACTGGCGGCGGGTGCAATGGTTGCAAGAGCAGGGATTGTTAGGTAAAATAAAACTACCACAGTTTGGCTGATTTGATGATAGACATAGCAGGCAGGTTTAAAAGTGCTTATGGTATAGTGCCTGTTTTTGTAACCCAAAACAGCAAGATACCAGGTAGTGAGTATATGCCGATAGTATCGGGTGTGAATCTGTACGATGATAGTGAGTCTTCTTTTGAAGATACGGATATAGAAGGTGGCGGATTTTCTTTAAAGTTTGCAGGTGGCAAGCTAACCAAGTCGGGCAGGACAGGTAATGTGTTCGCACCGCCATTGATGTGCCGCTTCAGAAAAACTAAACAACTAATAGAAACAATACTTGATGGTGATGGTGGTATAATAGTAGAGCGTTATGGAGACGGGCCTTGGGAGGTAGAAGTACAAGGTTTACTCGTCGACATGGAACACCACAAGTTCCCGCTATACAAAATTGAACAAATAAGAAAGCTCTTTGAAGTACCGGATAGTCTGAATGTAATTGGCGACATGTGGGAGGTGAACGGCATAAAGACTGTTTATTTCTACGACTTTGTATGGAGTGGCGTACAAGGTTATCAGGACACCATCCAGTTCAGCGTGATGGCGCGTAGCCTGAAGCCTGTAGAGTTCTACCTAAACGGAGAGGAGGAAGAGGCATGATACCTTACCTGAACATGAATGCCCGTGTAATAGTCGGAAAGATTCGATTTGAAAATATTTCATCATTTCATATTGAAGAGACAGTAAAAGAGTTGGGCGATACTGCCAGTATCATATTGCCAAGGCATTATAAAAAACTGAACGGCAAATCATTGCTTGATTATATAAGCACAGGCGATAAAGTAGAAATATATGCCGGTTATAATGGCAAGTATCATCTGGAGTTTGAAGGCTTCCTGAAGAATATAGGCAGTGAGGCCCCGATGGAGCTTACGTGTGATGATATGTTTTACCCGCATAAACAGAACGAATTTACGTTCAGCTATGCGACTATTAGCCTGAAGAAACTACTTGAGCATATAATGCCCGGATATGAGGTGGAATGCCCAGATATGAAACTTGTGAAGTTTCAGGCGCACAAGGCCAGCAGCTTCAGGATAATGAAAGAGTTGCAGAAAGACTACGGCTTATTCAGCCGATTGCAGGGAAAGAAACTGATTGTGGGGTTCTCTTATTCATGGGACTTCAGTAAAACAAAACGCCACAAGCTGCATAAGCAGAAGAACGTGAAGAGTACCAACCTGCAATGGAAAAAGGAAAGTGATTACCTGGTACGTGTAGAAGTAACTGTTGGCAAAAGTGCAGGTAAGGATAAGATTGTCAGCTTCGGGGCTTTAGGTAAAGATGCGGTGGTGAACCGTATAACCATGACAAACCTAAGCGAGGCTGATGCCAAGCAAGTGGCAAAAGCAAGGTATAAGAATACAGTGTACAATGGATTTACGGGTGATATTACCAGCTTAGGCACACCGAGAACGCACGCAGGCGATAGTGTTGAATATGAAAATGATTTTGAGCCGGATAAAAATGGCGCATATCTGATAGAACGGGTTGTGATAGACTATAACAATATGGGCGGTTTTTCAAGAAAAAACTACTTGTCATACAAAATATAAGGCATGGGATTCGATAAGGAGTTACAAGAGTTAATTCAATTAGTTGTAAAAAAACAACTCAACAGCTTTTCGCAAATAACGATTGGCAGGGCTGTAAATGTAACCGATGCTATGTGTGATGTGGAAAGAGCAGATGCGCCGACATTGATGGGTGTAAGGTTGAATGCGCTGGAAGATATGGGTGATGGATATGTAACTACTGTGCCTGAAGAGAATAGTTATGTGTTGTGCGGAATTATTGAGAATGACAAAACAGAGGCGGTTATTTTGAAATGCAGCCAAGTATCTAAGGTGTTGTGGAAAGTACAGGATATGACAAAGGTATTTGCTAAAGACGGTGTGGTGTGGAATGGCGGTGATAATGGCGGGATGGTGATAGTAGGAAAGTTGATTGAAAGGCTTAATGAAGTAGAAAGCGCATTAGCTGATTTGATACAAAAATATAATGCACACAAGCATCCTTATGTAAACGTAAGTACACCTGCTATAACAAGCGCAGCAGATAGCCTTTCAACAAAATTTGTAAGTGAAACTAAGGTTGAACAAATCGAAAACCCCAAAATAAAACATTGATGCGGACGGACTGGCTTATTGGTATTGACACGAACGACGAGGTGCTGGATGCGAACGGCGACTATGCAGAAGGTGCAAGTGCAGAGCAGGAAGCTCACACATGCATAGAAAGCAAAAAGGGCGCATTCACACAGTTCCCCGCCAGTGGTTTCGGTATAGTGGATTGGATACGCAATACGGCAGATGGCGCAATAGTGAATGAGCCTAAAAAATTCATAAGGCAGGCAAAAGTAGAACTGGAAGCAGACGGGCATATAAGCCCTGAAGTATATGTAACCAACAGGTTTGATGATTTAGTAATAAACATTAGCAAATAAAATGGCAAATTTTCTTACAGCGTACAAGATAACCCGCGCACATGAGGGTGGCTATGTAAACGACCCCGCAGACAGGGGTGGTGAAACCTACAAGGGTATAGCCCGCAAACGAAACCCGCAATGGAAGGGATGGAAGATAGTGGACGAGCTGAAAGCAGGCCGCAACTTTCCCGCATCGCTGGATAGCCATACGCTGCTGCAGCAATTGGTGCTTGATTTTTACGAGAATGAATACTGGCTAAGCCTGTCGCTCGACAAAGTAGAGAATCAGGCTATTGGCAATGAGATGTTTGATACGGGCGTGAACTTCGGTATCGGCTTCGCTGCTATCAGCCTGCAGCGTTCGCTGAATGTATGCAATCAGGGCGGCAAGATACATGCAGACCTGAAGGTAGATGGCAACATTGGCCCGGTTACGCTGCGATGCCTGAATGACCACCCGCGTATATACAATGTGCTGAAGACGCTAAACGTACTGCAAGGCGCACGTTATGTAGACATATGCGAAGCGAACCCATCGCAGGAGCGTTTCTTTCATGGCTGGATGGAAAGGGTAACGTTGTAATTGTTTAAAACCGTTTTAAAACTATAATGGAACAACCAAACACAGGCAATAAATATGCAGACGGCGGATACTTTATACTGCTGGCTGTTGGCTCATGGATAAGCGGCAAGGACATCGTTACATTCATTACGGCTGTCGGTGGATTCTTGTATATGCTGAACCAATTGAGGACTTTAATTAAAGATATCCGTAACAAAAAAGACAAATAATAATATGGAAACAACATTGTCGTTTTTTTCTTCCCTGATAGCAGATCTGTCTAAGCACATAGATTGGATTGTTGTAGTACTTGTGTTGTGTGGTGGCGAGTTCGCAAAGCGATATATGTCGGCGCTTACACATATTCACCTGTTTGCCAAGGATATCAAGATAAGCCTTACATGGAAGACGCTTATAGTAGGAAGTGTTCTTTCTTCTGTCTACATCTGCATGTTGGCATATAACCATCAGTTGCATCGAGAAGACCATATAAAATACTTCTTAAGCTATGCAGTTGCGACCAGCTTTTACGAGATGTTTTTGAAGTCAATACTCAGCAAACTCGGTCTGAAAAAGGAGGAGGAATAGCCATGAGAAGAAGCGAAATAATATTAATCGTATTACTGGTGTTGGCCTGTGCTGCATGTACCGGCGTTTGCGTGTATGCTTACAGAATTAATAAGCTGCTACATGTGGAGCGCAGCCTTTTTGATGCTAAAGCACAGTGGGCTATAGAAGCCAATAATGCAGAACGCCAGTTGCTGGAGCGACAGATACGCAGCAAAGACAGTATGGCTGCTTACTACCAAAAAAGGTATGAAGATGCCAACGAGCAAAAACAACAAATCAGTTCACAGTTCAAAACATTGAAGCATGAAATCAATACTACTGCTGATAGTGGCCAGTATGCTATCACTAAACGCTTGCTGTCAGGTTACGCTGAGCAAAGAAGAGATTAAAGAAGTAAACCTACGCCTGGCACAAGGGTTGGAGTGTGAAATGCTGCTGCCCGTGTTGGAAGAGCAGGTGAACCTGCTGGACAGTATGCATGCGGCCCGTAAAGAACAGGTTGATTTACTGCAAGGTCAATTACAGGTAGCAGATGAGCGTAGACGCATCGACGAATCCATACAAGTGCGCACTATGCAAGAGCTGGCGACATATAAGGCCAGTAGCGAAAAATACAAGCGCCGTATGAAACGTTGGCGGCTTGCTGCCATAATTGAAGGTGTGGCTATAGCAGGTGCTGGCGCGATTCTTTTTTCAGGTATTAAATAGTGGTATAACAAGTGTTAAAAGAGGTAACAGTAAGGCACGGACAAAGCATGATAGACATTGCGCTGCAGTATTATGGCAGCATCAATGGCGTGTGGGATGTAGCCAAACTGAATGACCTAAGCATCACTGAACAACTGAAAGCCGGACAAACACTAAAAGTGACTGTTACAGAGAACGAAACAACCAAGTACCTGGGCAGTTACAACGACAAGATAACCTACGTAATAGCCTGCGGAACGGAAGATGTGTTTGGCGGTATAGGCTATATGGAAATTGGTAACGATTTTATAGTACGCTAATGGCAAGGACAGCACAGCAAATATATGATGAATTAGTAGCTAAAGCGGTGGCGGAGTATGCCGCCGTTGGTGCAACGCTTCAACCAGCGAACTGGAGTAAATACAGCCCTCGCAGGCTTACCTATTGGGTGTTTGCAGTTGCCCTTAACAGTCTCGAGGTGTTGTGGGAAGAGGCTAAGGCATTCATGCTCTTGTTGCTATCTCAGCGAAAAACACACACACTTGGCTGGTATGCTACGATGGCTAAGAATTTTCAGTATGGTAAAGAGCTTGTGGCTGACAAAGACTATTACGATAATACCGGATTGACGCAGTCGCAGATTGATGATATGAAAATAGTGAAGTTTGCCAGTGCGACAGACGCTCCGTGCGGTATAGCCCTGAAGGTGGCAACACTTGATGGCAGTGGTAATATGATACCTCTTTCTACACCACAGCTTAATGCTCTAAAGGCATACATGAATAGGGTAAAAGACGCTGGTGTATATCTTGACAACTACTATAAAAACCAAGCGGCAGACAACCTGAAGCTGAGTTATAAAATATACTACGACCCATTGGTGCTGGCGGCAGATGGCAAACGAATAGACGGAACGAATGATACGCCCGTACAGTCGGCCATAGATGCTTTTATAAAAAGCATAGACTTTGACAAGAAGTACAGGCTTGACAAGCAGACAGATGCTATACAGGCTGTGGATGGTGTAATTATACCACACCTTGTAAGTGCACAGGCAAAGTATGCAGCCTTACCATACAGTGACATAAACGTAGAATACAAGCCTGATTCAGGTTACCTGCGATTGTATTCACCATCAGACCTTACTCTTGAATTTATACCGTATGAAGTGGTTTAATATTGACTATAACATATTGCCAAAGCTGCTGATAAAAAAAGTATGGCAAGAGCCTAAGCGAATGGCAGGCATAGCAGCTATACTGTGGCCTGTAAGAATGCTTTACAATGCATTTATAGTGTTTTTTAACAACATTATATATGAACTGGCGCATACCTCTCAAGTAGTATATATTGAAGCTGTACTGAACGACCGATTTGATGCAGGCCTGCGACGTATAAAAATAATAGACGCACCGCTTGTAGCGCCCATCAGCTTATTCAGGAATATAGAGCAACGCCCATTGTACATAAGGCGTAATACAGAAAATGCGCCCAAGTGGCTGCGGGTGTATAAAGAGATGTTTCCATCAGGCATTCAATTTACCATTGAAATACCTGTGAGTATAACATACGATGAAAAAGAACTAATTGCCCTGGTACGTAAGTACTGTCTACCCGGCAGGGCATTTATGATAAAACAAGTATAAGATGAAACGTAATTTATTCAATCAACTCGGCGGTTTTCCGTTTGCTCAAGACACACTTGAATGGCAACAGGACAGGACTAAGCAGATACTGCAGGCCATAGCCGAGATGGGCGTGCCTGCAGGCAGCACTGCGCCTGTGATACTGAGTGGTGTACACAAAAGCACGGGGCCTGATGCATATAGTGCGGGATGGATATACCTGAACGGCGATGTGATATACTTTGCAGGTGGTAATATACCGGGTAGCCCTGACTTGAGTAAAGTCTATGTGCAAGAATATAAGACGGCGGTTGTGTTTGAAGATACCACCTCCAAAGAAGTGTATATCGACAATGCGTTTGTATATGGTGTAGCGCCTGTAGGTGTGACGCAATATGAAATTGCAACCATGAAACGTTTTCATGAGCAATTCGGCAAGCAAGCGGCGGCGGATGCATGGAGTAGTATATCCGTCACTGCCTCTGTCGGTACAGCAGCTACACCAGCTAACGCAGCCGGTGATTTGTTCTATAAAAAAGTGCATGTTCCGGATGGCGTACAGGTACGTGCTGACTTGACAATTACTGAAGCGCAGCGCATCGTAGGTAATCCTCGATATGACTTAATGTGTCAATTGCCGGTAGGTTTCAGGCCATCGCAAATAAGACATTTTAAAGCATCTGTATATTATCATAATACAGCGTATATATTGGATGTGAGCGAAAAGGATTACATCAAAGACGTAAACTGTATCATTAACACATCCGGCCAGATAAGCATTGGCTGGATAGAGCCGATAGCAGGTGTAACCACTTATACCATATCGTTCAACGAATTTATACCACTTTACTAACAGGCATTGAGATGGCAGTAAAAACAAGGACAGATTTAAAAACCTACTTCCAAACAGGCGACAAACCAACTGAGGCACAGTTTGTAGACTTGCTGGACAGTGTGTGGCTAAAGGGCGACTATATACCCATAAGCCAAGTAACATACGGAGAGCTGGCATTAACGCCGAGTCCTGCTAATGTGGTGACATTTGATGCATCTGCAGGTGGTAACGCAGCCGTAACGCTTACAGCGAACAGCACCCTTGCTATTACCAATGCACTACCCGGACAGCAATTGTTGTTACGTGTAAAACAAGACGGAACGGGCGGCAGGACGCTTGGACTGCCTGCCGGTGCTAAAGTAGGCTATGGCGGTGCGGGTGCAATAACATTAAGTGCAGCCGCGAATGCAGAAGACATCGTTACCTTCTATTGCGTAAGTTCTACTTCTTTTCGTGTACTTGTAAATCAAAACTTCAGCTAATCATGGCAGTAAATGTATTCGGATTCGGTCAACCGGAGCCTTTGCTGCTTGATATGGTGCAAGGTGCATCTGCCGCGTTGTCGCTCCGGAAACTGCGCAAAGATTATACAGGTGCTGCGGTGCGCATCAGGCGTAGCAGCGACAACGCTGAACAAGACATCGGCTTCAGTGGCAAGGACTTTAACATGAGTGCCTTTAATAGCTTTGTTGGTGGTGGCACGGGTTATATCGTTACATTCTATGACCAGACAGGTAACGGCAGGCATTTTACGCAATCAAGCGCATCTGACCAGATGCAAGTAATAGCTACCAGTGCATTGACAACAAAGCCGCATATCAGCACACCTGGCGGCGGTTATTTTTGTTCCGGATTTACGATTAATAATAGGACGTTTACTGTATTTATGGTACAAAGGAGTAATCAGGCTAATTATACTGCGCTGCTTGCATCATATACCAATCCATCTCTAAACCACAGCTTCTTAAGTATGGTAGATAACGTATGGATTTCTTGGGGTAATGGTGATGGCAGCTCGCAAGGTTATATGATGGCCGGTGGGGTTACCGCATTGAACAATAATCTTGTTGCCGCAATAAAAGGTGATGGGACTTCTTCCCGTAAAACATACATAAATGGTGTTTTGAATAACGATGGCGGCAGTGCTGCTAACCTCAACTTTACACCACAGCTTGGATATGGATATAGCGGATTCAGAGGATTTTGGGGAGATATTATATTTTATCCAACCGGGCTTGCCCAAGCAGACGTGATACAAGCCCAACAAAACCAAATGACTTACTATGGAATTTCTTAAACAGAACATAACGGAAACGATATCCGTCTTCGCCTTTGAAACAGAAGCTGCAGCGATCGTAGCCATTAACACTATCAATGCCGGAGAGGGAATACCCGCAGACGAGCAGGCCTCAACACAAACCTATACTAAGCCTTTTGCGCACAATGGTACATGGTATATTAAAAAGGACAGTGTAACAGAAAAATACCTTATTGGCGGCGGAACGATAGAAATACCTCTATAGTGAAGAAGCACCTGTATTTGGGGAAAACAAGCAGCGAACAGTAACCAAATACAGATATATATGAAACCACCACTTACCTATTATGGCGGGAAGCAGAAGCTGGCTCCCGTCATCATTCCGCTAATACCGGAACACACGCTTTACAACGAACCATTCTGCGGCGGAGCAGCTATACTGTTTAACAAGCCACAGAGTGAGATTGAAGTTCTTAATGACGCGAACAAAGAGTTGATCAACTTCTACAAAGTTGTGCAGCAGGACTATGTATCGCTGGAGAAGAAGATACGCATTACCCTGCATAGCAGAAGCCAACACGCAGATGCAAAGGTTATCTACGAAAACCCGCACTTGTTTGGAGACCTGGACAGAGCATGGGCTGTGTGGGTACTTGCCAGTCAGTCGTTCAGCTCTATGCTCGATGGCAGTTGGGGATATGATAAGTCGAAAAACTGCACTACAAAAAAAGTCATCAATAAAGGTTTGCTCTTCAGTGAAGAGTATGCCATCAGACTGCAGAACGTACAGCTCGAATGTACCGATGCTTTGTACATCATTAAAAGCAGGGATACAGTGCAGTCTTTCCATTACTGCGACCCGCCTTACTTCAACAGCGACTGCGGCCATTATAAGGGTTATACAGAACAAGACATGCGCAACCTGCTTGATACACTCGCAACCATCAAAGGAAAATTCCTGCTATCGTCTTATCCATCTGATTTGCTGGATGGCTATATAAAGCAATACGGCTGGCAATACAAGGCTTTTGAACAGAAAGTAAGCGTGAATAAAGGGAGCGGCAGAGGGAAGCTAAAAACGGAAGTTTTGACCGCTAATTACAACATCTGATAATGAACTCCTGATTTAATGGGAATGCAGGCAAAATATATAAGCAACATTAAACAGGTATATGAATCACGGAAGTTTATTTTCAGGCGGCGGAGGATTTGACCTTGCCGCAGAGATGGCAGGTTGGAACAATGTATTTCACTGCGAGAAAGATCCATTTTGTAGAACAATTTTAAACCATTACTGGCCACATGCAACAACGTATGAAGACATCAGGGCATTCAAAGGAAAAAAGTATAAAGGAAAGATTGACATCATTACAGGCGGCTTCCCCTGCCAGCCATTCAGTGCTGCCGGGAAGCGAAGAGGCACGGCTGATGACAGATACCTCTGGCCGGAGATGCTTAGAGTTATCAGAGAAATACAACCCCGATGGGTTGTGGGCGAGAACGTTTACGGCCTTGTTAGTTGGGACGAGGGTATGGTTTTCCACCAGGTGCAACTTGACTTGGAAGCTGAAGGCTACGAAGTCGGCGCGTATGTATTACCAGCTTCAGGTATCAACGCTCCGCATCAAAGATACCGCGTCTGGTTCGTTGCATACAATAATGAATATGGTACCAGCCGGCGAAAGAAAGCTGATACCAACACCTGTAGCAATGGACGGTTCAGCACCTACTTTAGCGGCCACGCTACGCAGCGACGAGACTGCAGAGAACACATCGACACTGACGGCTTACGTTCGGTACAACTACCACAAGCTGATGCCGACACCTACAGCCAGCGACAAGAACTGGCGGCAGAAGAGCGAACGATGGAACGGGAGCGACCTGATAAGCACAGTGCAGGAAATTACTGGCACAACTGGCCTGTTGAATCCCCGCTTCGTGGCAGAAATGATGGGTTACCCACCGAACTGGACGGAATTACCGTTTCTAAATGGTGTAACGAAAGCCTGAAGATGTACGGCAATGCGATAGTACCACAAATGGCGCTACAACTATTTGAGAGTATAAAGGCATATGAATTGTTATAAGAAAAGCCCCAATGCGGGGCTTTTCTGTTTATTATCTTCTACGTGTGTGCGGCCTGACATATGTGCCATCCTTTCTATAATACCCTCTTACGTTTACAGTGCCTCCACTTGACTTAGCCTTTGTGCGGCTGCTGCCACCGCTTTGGTAGAGGCTGTTGCTACTGCCTGAATTGTCTGAACTGCTTGAAGAACGGGCAGGAGCGCAAACACCGCATGTGCCGCCATTAGAACAGTGCTTGCACTTACTGCAGTTTTTACATGCAGTGCAATTGGCTTTTCCTGTACACTTGCCAGCATATAGCTGTACAGGCATAATAAGTGTTAAGGCAAGCAGGAGAGAAATAATATGTTTCATAAATAAATGGTTTGGTGAGCTACAAACCTACAAAGGCCAGATATAAAAAACACTCGCAATTTAACGGGAATTTTCAGGGGTGGAATATTGCCGCCCGGACGGTATAAGAAGTTGCGACACTTACATAAACCTTGAGCTTTCGCCCTGTCCGGGCGGTTTCTCCTATAATGGGAAAAACAAGCCTAATGGACTTGATTTATGTAAGTGTCGCATTGCAAATATACAAAGGCTACTGCTTGAAAATACCCTCTGCTATCAAATATAATCTGATGCCATTCCTTATCTCCGGTGTATGCTGTAGCATGTCTATACCATAGTCTTTGTTAATGGATTCTTTGATTTTATGAATAACAGGCCAGTTGGCCGACATGAAGTCGTCTATGCTCATGCTGGCATTGTAGTGAGCCTCATTCCTTAACCAATGTAACCTTGCTATAATGACCTCTGAAAGCATTTTATTGGTAACCATAGGCGCAATTTACAGCCCTTTTAAAACAGTATTAATAGCCTACTAAAACTAATTAAATAAAAACTTAAAGTGGACATGTTGTCAGTAAGCCCAAAAAAGTGCATGTCTGTAAGGCATTAGCTTACAGACATGGGAATAAAAAATGTATTTTTGGTTTTGCGGATTAGTAATTAAGCGACAAGGGCAAAAAAGCTGCTGCTATCAAAAAGACAAAGGCATTGACAGACAATGACTTATCAACCACGGGTGAACCACTGGTGAACCAAACCCTAACCAAGGAGAGGACAATAGAGGATAGTAAAGAAAATAATAGTACACTACAACAAAGTATAGTACACAACGCGGGTATATCTGTAGGTGTTGGTGGTAATTTTATTAATAGTAATAATACATTAAGTAGTAGCAGCAGTAGTCATAAACCTACTGTATCTTTTCAAAACTATATACCCGAAGCACTGCGCGATATGTGCCTGATAGACGAAGAGTTTTGTAAATACACACTGGGCAGCAAACAGATAACGAAAGACGAACTACGCAACTGGCTGGACGCATTTAACAAATGGCTGCGCTACACGGGCGAAACGGCCAAATCGCAGATGGAATACCGCAAGCATTTCAGAAACTGGCTCAGCTTTCGCAATATAACCACCGAAAACCCGCTGAAATACAACCCTGCCAACGACACGAAACATGGCAAATATAAACGCGAATTGCCCAACGGGCCTGTATATACACCCGCCCACGAGGCACTGCGACAACAAAAAGAACAAATAGCCGCATGTATGAAACGCGTTGAAGAAGAAAAAGCCAAACAGGCAGCAGCCAACAAGCCCTGATGCCGTGCTTACAGCATAAACGTAAGTCGGGGTATCACGATGGCATTTCGGGTAAGGCCATCGGGGCGGTTTTCTCTGGCATATACAGGGCCTGCTACCGTAAAGTCGAACACCCAATTATCTGTACGGTAATAAAACCCGAGGTTGATGTTGATGGTAAAACCCGCGCTGTTTTGCAGGGTTACCTCTCTGCCATCAGACAGGATGCTTTTATCGTTGGCAAGATGGTACAGCATCAACGGGCCACCATGTATGCCGCTACGCTTCCAGTCTTTTTTGGCCTCTATGCGCAGCAGGGCATCGCCCGCACGGCGCAGATGCCGAGACGAGAAGTACACCGTCTCCACACTATCTCTGTTGGCGGTTGTATGGTAGCCGTTTCTATTGTATTGCAGCAAAGGCTGCTGCACACCCGCAGCCAGTGTCAGGTACTTGCCTATATTGGTATTGATGCCCAGTATCACATCGGTAGTGCCAAGGCTTGTTTGGTATGCCATAGGTAGCGGCTGGCTGCTTAGTTGGTCGTCTGCATTGCCCAGCCCAAAACGCATACCTATAGAGTAGTACAATTGTCTTTCAGGCTTTTTTGTTTTGATGCGGTGTGTATAAGTACCTATCAGGTCGCCAATGCCATAATTACTACCAAGGTTGCCCGTTATTATCTGAAAAGGCAGCCTTACTTCCAGATAACTTCTTTTATCTACAAATGCTTTTATTTCTAACTGCGGGCTTATAACCCAAGACAATTTTTCGCCACTGGCCACTGCTGCCGAAAAGCCTACACTATTGTGCAGGGTATCTTCTTTCTGCTTGCCATGCTGCATAGCACCTACACTGCAAAAACCCGCATCGGCACATCCCTGCGCCCTGCCATTATAAAAAGCCGCAACGGCTATCAGGATTACAAATAGTTGTTTCATATACGTGCAATAAAGATAAGCAGGTACATGGTTTAAAATGTCGCCATCAAGACAAATGAAAGGAAATGACAATGGTATGATGTGTGGTGCGCATCTGTTTATGCAAAGATGATTGGGCTAAAAAAACCGCGCATACACTGTACACGCGGTTTGTATTATTGATTGGTTGGTAGAAAACCTTTATTGATACAAGTAGTAGATATTGGTTACATACTGGTTGCTGTCTTTGGTATCGCCGGGGCCTTTGATGTATTCTTCTATCACTAAACCCATCTTCTTACCACTCTTGCCCATATGCTCTCCCAGTGCCATGTGCGCATTCGCACTGCCCGAATAACCACCCGTATATTTTATCATGTACGCAGGGCTTGCAGCTACTTCTACTATCGTACCGCCATCTACAGGCTTGTTATCTGCTACGGGGAAGCCCACATGCATATCTGCCTGCTGGTTGGCTTCGTCCCATTTGTACACAATGTCTGATGCTGGGCCTACTATACGGCTGCCCAGCTTCTTGCCCATATCTGCATATGTTTTGTCGTAAAACGTCATCATATCTGCCCACTTAATAACCTGACGAACACCTGCATAGGTATGTGCGGCAAATTGTGTTTCTTCTATATTGAAAGCACTACCCGCAGCAGGTGCATCATTGGCATGTGCTTCGCTGTAGTTTTTTAACAATACAAAACCACGGTCAAACATCTTTTGCAGCATGCTTTTGCCCATGATTGCCCACATACCGCGCATAAAGAAAGAAGTGGTTTGATTGTAAGTCATCATCACTTTTGTTTTCCCACCTTCTTCAGATACTTTGTATATACCATCCGCCTTTCCTTCAAACGGAGTAATAAAGTCCATGTGGTATTTCATTTCCATACCATTAACACCCATGTTGGTACATACACCCTCACCGCTACTTTTGCCTTTGTAATTGTATTTTGAACCTTCTTGCCCTGCTGGCCCGCTTACTTCAGATACGATAGTAGTGTCTGCTTCTTTCCAAGAGCTCCAGTTGCCCCAGTTGTTGAAGTCGGATACTTGTTGCCATACTACAGATGCAGGCGCGTTAATTTCAGCACTTGCTTCTACTTTGCCTTCAGATGACGTTGCGAGGCATAAAACCAGATAGCCAACAAACAATATCAGGATGAGTATCCCGAGAAAACGTAATACTTTTTTCATATTGCATAATGTTTAACCGAAATGTATAAAATATTTTGTTGAACTTATAGCCCCCTATGTCATTTTTAGTAAAGTTTAATTTTCTGATAACGAGGCAAAAAGGCATTTGCCACATATCACCTAACTTTGCCAAATGAAAAACATTCGCAACAGCACGCTGCAAGACCTTGAAACCCTGCTCATTAGCATGGGCGAACCCAAATTCAGGGCAAAGCAGGTGTATGAGTGGATATGGCAAAAACACGCGGGCAGTATAGACGATATGACCAACCTGCCCAAAGCCCTCCGCGAAAAGCTGTCTGCCTTGTACCACATACCCAAAGTGAAAATACACCATAGCCAATACAGCAGCGATGGCACCATCAAAAACCGCCTGCTGCTGCACGACGGGCATTTTGTAGAAAGCGTACTGATACCTACCGACAAGCGTTTGACGGTTTGCGTATCCAGCCAAGTGGGTTGCTCGCTGGCTTGTAAGTTTTGCGCTACGGGTTTTCTGCCACGCAAACGCAATATGGATTTTGACGAGATAGTGGACGAGGTAACCCTTGCCAACCAGCAGGCATTGGAACACTACGGCAAGGGCATCACCAATATCGTATTCATGGGTATGGGCGAACCACTGCTCAATTACCGGAATGTACTGAAAGCCATAGACAAGATAACCACCCCCGATGCACTGGGCATGAGCCCGCGCCGCATCACGGTATCTACAGCGGGCATCAGCAAAATGATACGCCAGCTGGGCGATGATGAAGTGCGTTTTAAACTGGCACTTTCGCTACATGCTGCCAACGATAAAAAACGCGATGAGATAATGCCCATCAACGAAACCAGCAATCTGGATGATTTGGTAGATGCGCTCAACTACTTCTATCAGAAAACAAAGAACGAAATAACGTTTGAGTATATACTCTTCAACAAATTCAACGACAGCCTGCAAGATGCCGATGAACTGATAAAGCTATACCGCCGTGTGCCGGTAGATTTGGTAAACATCATAGAATACAACCCGATAGAGAAAGCAGACTTCAGCAAACCTGATGAAGACACCACAGACACCTTTATGGCATACCTTGAAAGCAAGCGTGTAAATGCCCGCCTGCGCCGCAGCCGTGGTAAAGACATAGACGCAGCCTGCGGACAACTGGCAAATGTGGACGGCAAGTCGTAAGTCGTTAGTAGAGAGTAGAAAGTATGGAGTAGAGGATAGTTACCATTTATTTTTGTAGATATGCCCCCCCCCGCAGCTGCACGCAAATTGGCAATGGCTTTTGACGAAGTAACGGAAGAGCCGCACTTTGAAGTAACGTCTTTCCGTGTGAAGAAAAAGATTTTTGCTACGATGAATGTGCCCGAAAAACGAATGACCCTCAAGTTGACACCCATAGACCAAAACGTATTTTGCACATACAACAATACAGTTGTGTACCCTGTACCCAATGCATGGGGCAAGCAGGGATGGACGCACATAAACCTGCAAACCATACCCAAAGAAATGCTGCAAGACATACTGACGGTAGCCTACTGCACCACCGCCCCAAAAAAGCTGGCAGATAAATACCGCATCGAATAACAATTACCTAACATGTATATACTTGCATCTTTTATACCTATGTATTACCTTACACACATTATTAACACCCTAAATAATATAAATTGTATGAAAAAAGTTTTATCTATTGTAATGCTTGCTGGCTTGGTAGTATTTGGTACTTCTTGCAGCAAAAAGTATGATTGCACATGTACAGACTATGCAAGCGGCGCAACAACCGTTGAAAAAATAGGTGGTGCAAACAAAGATGCGGCACAAGTTACCTGCGTTGCAAAAACTAATACTACAAGAGCTTGCGCTATTACTAACTAATCGGGTTTAGTATATCAAAATAATAATGGCTATACTATTAATAGTATAGCCATTATTGTATCTGCCCGTCAATAATACTGCATTGCTTCTTTCAGTATTTTATTTATAGTTCTTACGTCAATATCTTCATCGGGGTTTATAAGCAGTATTTTCATCTTCGCACGCTTTTCCAGCAGCAGTTCAGGATAGTCCATCTTATCACTTGCTACAATACCTATATAGGGCTGTTTGTATTTTTTGTGTATCCACAAGTAGCAAAACATCTTGCCCTTGTAATAGTAAAACGGCAGCTTGTACTTCCACTCTTCCGTTATGTCTTTGCTAAGGCTTGGTATATGGGTACGCAAAAAGAGCATGGTACTCTTTATTGGTTCTTCAAGGTTCAGAAAAAAACTATCAATCGGGCGCAGCATGGCATAAAGTTAGGGACAATACAGCAAACAAAAAGCCGCTACCAGACGGTAGCGGCCTTGTTCATACTTATAGCCCCCTTAGCTAAAAGCTGATATGCATTTCTCACTATAAACAATAACAAGCCATGCAATAAAAAGTTTAGCCCTCAGTAAAAATTTTTTTAGAGGTTATCAAACTCGTACAGTTCGTCCAGATGCGTATGCGGTGGCACCTCCAGCAGCGGCTTTATCAGCCCGTCTGCCAGCCCGTACACCCAGCCGTGCAGGTGCGGTGTGTTATGATACTTCCATGCTTTTTGTATAATGGATGTCTTGGCAAGGTTCATCACCTGCTCCACTACGTTCAGTTCTATCAGTTTGTTTACAGATGCTTCCTCATTGGCCTGTCCGTCTATTTCGTTGCGGTGTATGCGGTACACGTCTTTGATATTGCGCAGCCATTTGTTGATAATGCCGAAGCTATGATTGCCCATTGCAGCCTTAACACCACCGCATCCATAGTGGCCACACACTATTATATGCTTCACCTGCAGCACGTTTACTGCATACTCCAGTACACTCAGCATATTGATGTCTGTATGCACCACCATATTGGCTATGTTGCGGTGTATGAATATTTCGCCGGGCTCAGTACCCGTTATCACATTCGGCGGCACACGGCTGTCGCTGCATCCTATCCACAAAAACTCGGGGTGCTGTACGTTCTTCAGCCTGTTGAAGAAATCAGGGTCTTCCTGCACTCTATCTGCCGCCCATTGTTTATTGTGTTCCAGCAGTTTATCATATGCTTTCATTATATTATGTCTCTGTTTTAGTATTTGAATGTATAAAGTAGTATCAGTTATTTCCTGTCAGTTGCTTCAATAGTTTTTTGTACCCGCCTGCACTGCGTATGGCTGGTTTGCTGTTTTCTTCCAGTTCTGTCACCACATCCCTGTCTGCTGCTTCGGCAGGTATTTTATAGCTGCTCTTAAAGCCTATTAAAGATAGCTTGATGTTTTTATCGGCAGCACGGCTTGTATGAAAGTCCTTTATCAAATCCAGCACGTCAAAGTCTATATATTCCGTTTGGCTGGCATCTATTACCACGTTGGTATTTTCGGGCAGGCTTTCCAATGTTTCTTTTATGCTGGCTTTATTCAGAAAAGACACTTCCTGCGATAGTGTCAGTTTTACCAACTCGCCACCATCGTAGGTACTGCGATGATAGTAGTAGGGGATGCGCATATTATTGCGCAGTATGTAGAAGATGCTGATAACCATGCCTATGCCTACACCTACCAACAACCCAAATATTACTACGGATAAAGCAGTTACGAAAAAAGGTATAAATTGCTGCCACCCACCATGCTTCAACATATGCATAAACACCGATGGCTTGCAAAGGCGGTAGCCTGTATATATCAATATAGCCGCCAGCGACGCCTTGGGTATCAGGTTCAGGATGGCAGGTATCGTTGCCACGCATACCAGCAATAGCACCCCATGCACAATGGCAGATAATTTGGTACGTGCACCCGCATTGATGTTGGCAGATGAACGAACGATAACCGATGTAACAGGCAAACCGCCTATCAGTCCGCTTACCATATTGCCAATGCCCTGCGCACGCAGCTCTCTATTAGTAGGGCTGTATCTTTTATATGGGTCCAGTTTGTCGGTTGCTTCTAAACACAACAAAGTTTCAATAGATGCTACTACAGCAATTATTGCACCAATACGCCATACGGCAGGATTCATAAACCCGTTGAAATCGGGCATCATGAAGTTATTGAGAAACCCACTAAAGCTATCCGATACCGGCAGGCTCACCAAGTGTGTTTCGTCCAGATACAGGTTACCGCCTTTAAAGATGGCATTCATCACTACACCAAGTATCACTACCACCAGCCCGCTGGGTATCGTCTTCAGTTTACCGAATGCTTTTGTTTGCCATAATACCAATAACGTAAGCCCAACCAATGCGATAATGGCTGCTCCCATCTCAATATGTTTCAGCGAGTCTTCGATAATACTCAGGCTTAATCCATCTTCCGCATCTACCATGCTATCGTGGTTTTGCTTGGTATAGCCTACGGCATCGGGTATTTGCTTTATGATGATGGTAAGCCCTATACCTGCCAGCATACCCTCTA
Organism: Chitinophagaceae bacterium IBVUCB1; assembly: GCA_002127285.1. Lineage (GTDB taxonomy): Bacteria > Bacteroidota > Bacteroidia > Chitinophagales > Chitinophagaceae > Polluticoccus. The sequence goes on along the minus strand of NFUW01000002.1, from coordinate 1,541,915 downwards.
TCACACTATTCGGAAAATAGTTGGCTATAGTACCGGCTTTTAATATGCCTAACAAGAATTGTATTAACCCTGCCACTATTACACTGCAAAGAAAAATATCAAAAGCCTTTAGCTCTCCTATTGCTCCTAATACGATGGCTATAAGCCCTGCTGCCGGCCCTGTAACACTTAATTGAGAACCGCTTAAAAAACCCACCAATATACCACCTATAATACCTGCAACTATACCCGAAAACAAGGGAGCTTCTGATGCCAATGCTATACCTAAGCACAAGGGCAATGCGATGAGAAATACGATAAGCCCCGAAACGGCATCGTACCTGATATTAGCAAATAAATTGCTGTTATGTTTATTCATTACTTGGGGGGAGATTCATTCAATAAAAATACTACCTGCAATGCATAAACAGGTATCCGATAGTTTATATCACATTCGGCGGCGGGCTGAATACGTCTGCTATATATTGAGCAGACAATGCCTTTGTATGGTATATGGTGTTATGCACAGCATGATTGCTATATAACAGCCATTTTGTATATACACTATAGTTTGTTATGTATTTATCGTTATCAATGGCTAATGATTCAGGGCTTTTGTTTTCATCTGCCTTGCCATCTGTTTCGTACACTTCTTCGGTCATCTGGCCTTTGTACAGCAATTGCCCTAACTGCCTGACAGGCAGCAACTGGAAGCTGAATATGAACAAAAAACTATATGCAAGCCACTGTTTCACCTTTACAAATTAACACCAAAAATGTTTGGTAAAACAGTAGGTTTCAATAATAATATGTTAAACACAACACATTAATAGATATTCTATGGCTTTTTTTATTACTTCAACCGTTTTTTACGAGTACTTTTGCGCAGATTTTTAAAATGCTGATACGCTTATTCTCTATACTGGCTGTATGTATGCTACCCCTTGCAGGCATGGCGCAAGGCCAATGGCCGTCGCCAGAGGTAGAGCAGATGTATCATAATGCCCGCGAACAAATGATGAGCGGCAATCTGAAACAGGCCATCATCACCTACAGGCAGGCCATACAATTGGCGCCTGATAAAATGATACTGTACCGAGACCTTGCTCATGCCCAATACCTGTCGTCTGAAATAGATGCAGCCCTGCTGACATTAGACCCCATACTGAAAAGCGGCGAAGCCGACGATCAGGCTTACCAAACCGCCGCCGCCTGCTACCTTGCCAAAAACGAAGGCAAAAAAGCCAAAACCATGCTGCAGGAAGCCGTACGCAGGTATCCCCATTCGGGCTTGTTATACAATCAGCTTGCCAAGCAGCAGGAACAGGAGGGCGATAATGAGGGCGCGCTTTCCACATGGCTCACCGGCATACAGCAAGACCCTGCCTACCACATCAGCTACTACGAAGCCGCCCGTATGTATATGGGCACTACAAAGCCCCATTGGGCGGTGATATATGCAGAGGTATTTCTGAACATAGAGCAGCATACCCCCCGTGCAGAAGAAACCAAAGACATGCTGCTGGGTGCATATATGCGTATGTACGACCGTATGGGGCAGGCAACCGTGCCTAAATACAAGGGCGCAACTACTACCAACCCTGCCGCTTCGGGCTTTGAAACGGCTGTGTATAATACCTACCTCAAGCTATCGCCCGTAGTCAGCGATGGTATTACTGCCGAAAACCTCATCATGCTGCGCACCCGCTTTTTGATGGAATGGCAGCGCAGCTATAGCAGGCGCTATCCTTTCAGTATGTTCGTCCGTATGGACGATATGCTGCGCAATGGTTATTTTGACATATATAACCAATGGGTTTTCGGGCAGATAGATAACCCCCAGCAGTTTGAAGCATGGACTAAATTTCATGGCGATGCGATGCCTAAGATAGAGGAATGGCTAAAGCAGCACCCCTACCGCCCCACTGCCGGCGATTTTTATAACGATAAAAACATAAAGGGCATCTTCATACAGACAGAAGCTACAGACGGCAAAAAGAAAAAGAAATAGTCCTGTTTATTTAATATAATATCCTTAACGTTTAGCTGCTTACTTTTGAGGACTTTGAGAAGACCAACAATGAAAAACCGATTGATATATACTGCTATAGTGGCTGTTGCCTGCTTATTGCTATGCAATAATGCACAAGCGCAAGTGCTGGATAAAGTAGCAGCCGTGGTAGGCAAAAACCGCATCATCCTGCAATCAGAAATAGAAGCACAGATAGCATCTACCCTGCAAAACACACCCGATGCCGATGAAAATGCACTGCGCTGCGAAATAATGGAGCAGATGATATTGCAAAAAATGCTGGTAGAGCAGGCAGAGCGCGATAGTGTTGTGGTAAGCGAAGAAGATGTAGAAGCCGCTTTGGATAACAGGGTGCGCTACTTTGTAGGTATGTTGGGCTCTAAAGAAAAACTGGAAGAAGTATCTGGCAAAACCATCTTTCAACTGAAAGAAAGCTACCGCGATATGACGCGCGAAAACATGATGGCAGAACGTGTACAGGGACAATTGCTGAATAGTGTAAAAATAACCCCTGCCGAAGTAAGGGCATTCTTCAATACCATACCCGTTGATAGCTTACCTTTCTTTCCTGCTATGGTAGAGATGGGACAGATAGTCATCAACCCGCCTACCAACCCCGAACTGGATTTGTATGCACGCACCAAGTTGGAAGGTATCCGCAAAGAAATAGTGGTAGATAAGAAAGACTTTGAAACTATGGCAAACTTCCATAGCGACGACCCAGGCAGCCGGGATAACGGAGGAAGATACGATGGGGTAAGCCGCAAAGGTGGCGGATGGGCACCCGAATTTGTAGCCGCTGCCTTCAAACTGCAAAACGGCGAGGTATCACCTATTGTTAAAACACAATTCGGATACCACATTATACAAATGATAAAACGCCGTGGCGACGAAGCAGACGTAAGGCATATACTGATAAAAGCACAACATACATCTGCCGACTACAAAGCTGCATTTATTAAGCTGGATAGCATACGCGCACAACTGATAGCAGGCAAATACAATTTTCAGGAAGCAGTAGGCAAATACTCTCAGGACGAAATGAGCAGCCGCACGGGCGGTATGATACTGGATGCGCAAACCAACTCGTCGTTGATGGAAATAGAGAAATTAGACCCCGCCATCGCGTTGATGATAGATACCATGCAGGTAGGCAGCTATTCTCAGCCACAGGTATTTGATAATGGCAGGGGCGATAAATCTTGCCGTATCGTGTATATGAAAAACATCACTAAACCACATAAGGCCAACCTGATAGACGACTATGCCCGCATACAAGAGATAGCCCTGCAACAGAAGAAATCTAAAAAACTATTGGACTGGGTAGCCGAAAAATCGCCTACCTATTATGTAAAAATCGCCCCAGAATACGATAGTTGCAGGCAGTTGGATAATTATGTAAAGAATAATAAATAAGATACTACCCGAAAAGAAAAGGCGCAAAACTGCGCCTTTTCTTTTTCTTACAAATTATAGCTTAATTTCATTGCCACAGATGGCCTCCGCGATAAAAAAATTTTTTGCTACTCGTACCCCCAAGTTTTATTTCCTGAACAAAACTGTAGGCAATAACTCATTTCGCTTGCTCGATGTGGGTGCAGGCAACCACTCACCGTCCAAAACAACTTCTATTTTCCCAAATTGCGAATACCACGGTGTTGACCTGAACAAAGACTATGCTTACAGCCAAGCAGATGAAACCGCCTTGAAAGGTTTTTACGAAATGGACCTGACCATGCTGCAATATGATGCCATGCCCGATGATTATTTTGACTATATCAATATGGCACACATCATAGAGCACCTGCACAATGGGCAAGACGTACTGGCAGGCTTGGCAAAAAAACTAAAAACCGGCGGGCATATCTACATAGAGTACCCTGGCAAGCAAAGCACCAAACTCCCATCTATGTATGGCACACTCAACTACTACGACGACCATACCCATGTACGCATTTATTCTTACAACGAGATAGCAGATATACTTACACAAAATGGCTTTACTGTGTTATCAAAAGGTATGCGCCGTAGTTGGTTTTATATACTGTTAATGCCTGCACGCATACTCAGCTTCTGGCTGCGTGGCAAGCGGCTGCACGCCAATATATTTTGGGATGTACTGGGCTTTGCAGAATATGTATATGCCCGAAAGTCATAATTAAGTCAAAATAACTATATTTATTTTACAGAATATAACGCAATGCAAAAAACACTATTTATCCTTAGTTGTTGCGGCACTAACTGTTTTAGGAGCAACAGCGCAAACTTCTTATCCAACCGGCACAACAGGCTGTATAGCACGTTGGGATTTTACAAACTCAGGCACTGTTACCTCGCTACCCGACGTTAGTGGCAATAGCAACAACGGCACAACTACCAACATGGGTACAGCTGCCGGCTTTCGGAATTTAGCCAACAGGGCTATGAGCTTCAACGGCACTAATAGTGTAGCCGTAGTACCCCACAGCAGCTTGCTTAGCCCTAGTAATATTTCCATCGTTGCAGTAGTGAAGACAACAGGTTTTTACAGCGGCACATGTCAAGGCAATAATATTATTTATAAGAGTTATGCATACTATACCCCGGGTTGCTGGGCTATGCACCTGACAGAAGATGATGGCAATTGCAATACCGTTTCGCCAACTACTGTAAAATTAGATTATGCCGGCTCTTCTAGTGGTTCTTACACCTTAAGTTCAAATACCGTTGATACCGGTAAATGGTATTTCATGGTTACCACTTTTAATGGTAGCACCATCAAAAGATATATGGTGCAGATGATAGATACAGTTTACACAAGTGGTATCACACCCATATCTACCACTAGCTTTAGCGCCGCAATAGGCACTAATACAGATGATGTACGTATCGGTGGCACACAAAACCCTCCCTTCCGTTATTGGTTCAATGGTGCAATGGATGAATTAGTATTGTTTAATAAAGAACTTGCAGACTCAAACGTACAATCTATATACGATTATCTGTGGGGGCTAATTAATATCAATTTCACTAACAGAAGCCTGCTGCGCGGAGACACACTTCATGTAAACTATGTACCTGTAAACCCAACATTGTATAGTGCAGGCAATGTTTTCAGCATTGAGTTATCTAATGCTGCGGGCAGTTTCAGTTCGCCAACTATTATAGGGTCTCTTACTTCAACAGTCGCCGGTAAAATTATATGTACCATACCTACTACTATACCCACCGGTAGCGGTTACAGAATAAGAATAGTAAGCTCGAACGCGGCATCGCGCATGCCTGATAATGGGGTAAACATTACCGTTACAAACAGCATCAGTAAAATATCGTTGCTGCACAATACGACACTGCTCCCTAACCCTAACAACGGCAGCTTCACCCTTACTGGTAATACCTTATCAACACAACCGATACATACACAAGTGTATAACTCAATCGGGCAATTGATGTTTACAAAAGATATAGCCCCTGCAAATGGTGCTATTAAGGAAACCATTACGTTGCCCGAAGTGGCAAGCGGCATCTATGTGCTACGTTTGTATGTAGCTGAAGATGTAAAAACTATACGCTTCCGTGTAGATAAATAAGATTAACTCAACAGATACGCGATATCCTCCTTCGTCAATCGCTTGAGGAATGCGTTATCATCTGATACTAACTCACTGGCAAGGGCGCGTTTGCGCTCTTGCAGTATCAGCATCTTCTCCTCTATGGTGTCTTTGCATATCAGCCTGTAGGCAAATATGTTTTTCGTTTGCCCTATGCGGTGTGTACGGTCTATGGCTTGCTGCTCTACAGCAGGGTTCCACCACGGGTCAACGATGTATACATAGTCTGCTGCCGTCAGGTTCAGGCCTATACCACCTGCCTTCAGCGATATGAGGAACACCCTGCAATCGGGGTTGTTCTGAAATTCCTGTATGGCTGTCTCTCGCTCCGTAGCACTGCTGCTGCCATCAAAATATACATAGGGTATATTCTTCGCTTCAAGGTCTTTGCGTATCAGTGCCAGCATACCCAAAAACTGCGAGAAGATAAGTGCTTTGTGCTTGCCTACATTTTCGTCTATCTCGCGCGTCAGTTCGTCCAGCTTCACACTGTAGTTATGATAACGCTCAGCCTCGTTCAGTATAGCGGGCGAATCGCATATCTGGCGCAGGCGGGTAAGGCCCTGCAATATGTGCATGGTGCTGCGCTCTACGCCGCGCTCTTCTATCATACCCATTATCTGCTCTCTGTAAGTATGGCGATAGGCATCGTATATCTTGCGTTGCTCCGTGCCCATTTCGCAGTAGAGTATCATCTCTGTTTTTTCGGGCAGGTCTTTGGCTACCTGTTCTTTGGTTCGCCTTAGCAGGAAAGGATAGGTGAGCTTGCGTAGCTGCTGCTTCACTTCATCTTCCTGAAACTTATCTATGGGTGTGGCAAATTCATTCATAAAAAACTCTCTGCTGCCCAGCATACCGGGGTTCAGAAAGTTCATTTGCGCAAACAGGTCGAACGTATTGTTTTGTACGGGTGTACCGCTGAGCGCCAGCCTATGTTTTGCATTCAATAATAGTGATGCTTTTGCCACCTGCGATTGCGGGTTTTTGATAGACTGGCTCTCGTCCAGCACCACATAGTCAAACGGCATTTCTTTAAACACCTTGATGTCGCTGCGCATGGTGCCGTATGTAGTAATGATAATATCGTACGGCTCAAAGTTTCTGACAGTAGCCATGCGCTTGGGGCCGTGGTGTATGAAGTGTGTAAGGGTACTTGTAAATTTCTTTATCTCATTCTCCCAGTTATACATCAGTGTGGTAGGGCATACTACCATAAACTTGGCATTAGGGTGGTCTTTTTTATAATGCAGAAAGAAAGCGAGTGTCTGCACGGTTTTACCCAAACCCATATCGTCTGCCAATATACCACCCCAGCCTGCTTCTTTCAAAAACAACAACCACTGAAAACCTGCTAACTGATATGGGCGCAACGTAGCTTTCAGCCCGTCGGGGGCAGACACATTGCTGTAGTCGTTGTCTATAATATTGGTCAGGTGTTGTTTCTTCGCTTCCAGTTCTTCTTGCAGTTCTTCCTCATCTACATCTGCCAGCAATTCGTCCAGTACGCTGAAGTGAAATTTCTTAAGGCGCACTTTATTGCCTTTTGTATCGCCCATTTTTATGAGCAATGCATATTTCTTCAGCCATTCTTCGGGCAGCAAACCAATGCTGCCATCGCCCAAGCGTACAAAGTTTTGCTTCTGCGCCAGTGCACGTTTCACCTCTACCAACGATACTGATTGCTCACCAAATACTACATCTACTGTAGCGTCAAACCAATCTATACCACTGCTTACTTGTATGCGTGTATCGGGCTTGTATGTACTGATGCGCAGGTTTTTCAGGTTTTCAAAACCAAACAATTCTACATTCCATTCCTTCATCACCTCGGCAAAGCGAAAGAACCAATTGTTTGCCAATACCGATGTAGCAGGTATATAGAAGTAATGTTCTTTTACATTGTGCTGCATATCGCTATGTAGTGTACGCAGCATATTCAGGTATTCCTGCTCTTCGGGTTCGCTGCGCCTCACTACTTTTACTACGCCATTGTGCGGCTCTATCACATCGCCAAAGAAACCCCATTTTATCTCTACACCGTTGTACGAAAAAGCAGGCTGTAATACCAGCACTTGTTCGCGCTCAGTAAGGTATAGCCTGTATTGAGGTTTTACGGTATCTACATGCTCTATAATATCATCGCCAAAGTTGACGTGCAATACCTGACTCCACTGCATCAGCTTATGCTGCAAAAAATCGGGCCACTCTGCTGCACTCACTACCATTTCACCATCCGGCAAAAACTGCTCTACCAGCCTCACCTGCTGCACATTGGCTATGGGGTGTATCGTGTATTCGTACATGATAAGCCCCGCGTTCAGTACGGTTACCTCTTTGAAAGGCACATATTTATCATCTACTATCCACGATAGCTGTATGTTGTAATCGCCGCTAACCTGCTTCACCGCGCTAAGCTGCGCCTGCACTTTATGCCCCGAAAAAGCCACCGCCTCTATACTCTTAGAGCTTAGTTGCTTGCCGTTATTTTTAATGAAGCTGAGTGTATGGTCTTTGTATCGTTCTAATAATTTTTGGTATTTGGGCAGCAGGTATTCCCACACCTGTTCGCTTACTTCTTCGGTGGGTGTTTCTTTCAGTACGGCATTGTAGTCGTCCAGAAAATCGCCAAACGGCAAATTCTTTTTCAGATAACGCAGTGTTTCGTCAGGCGAAAACTTGCGTATCACAGGTATCAGTTCGCGCTCCTCTTCTCTGAACTGCATGGGGTTTACATATTGCTGCAAATCTACCTGCTGCACACCGTTCAGATACTTAGTGCCATCTTCGTCCGTTTCGCCAGCAACCAGCATAATGTTGACAAACGGATACCAGCTAACTGCCGCATCTATAACTATGCCCAACCTTTTTGTTGGTACTAACTGATGCCGCTCTACTTCCTGCGGTTCTTTTTTGATGGCTGTAGCCGCATTGCCGGCGGCATGATACACGGGCTGTGTAGTTACTTTTTTAATGCTGGTATCCAGCACCCGCAAAAAGGGTTTACCGTTCTGGTATATGAATTCAAACTTGCCGGTCAGGTCGTCTTTCAGGCTATAGCCATAGAGTGCCAGCAGTTTGTTTTTCTGCTCGTCCCAATCGCGCACGGTAGAGAAGTATTGAGAGCCGTGCTCATTCAGCACCTGTATAAATAAGGCCGCTTTGTGTACACACAAAGGGTATTTCTTTTCGGCACAACCGCACGATGTATCGAAGTAGCGCTCGTCATTTTGTTTCAGCACTACTTTATAGGTCATCTCCTCATCAGGCACTTCGCCCTCTACACGGTCTGTTTTATTGCTGCTGTATATTACTTTCTTATTGTTTGCCCAGATGGTAGCCTTGTCTATTATCTCGGGCGATGCGAATACGCGCAGCATTTGCAGGCTCACCTGCCGCATACGCACTACAGAGTGTTTCTGGTCGTAGGTAATATCGGCGTTTTCAAAAAAGCCGCTTTGCAATATATCGTTCAGTTGAAAGAGGGCTGCTACTTCGTGCCTGCATATATCGCCCATATTGTAGGGGCACTGGCAGCGCACCGTCAGGTTTTTATTATCAAGGTATTTGTTGATGGTAACGGTGTAGAAGTTTTGATACACATCATTGCGTACACGAAAGCGCACCTGCTCCAGCAGGTGGTCTACATCCAGCATTTGCACACCGGCAGTGTAGAATATTTTTTTACCACGGCGTATAACTTCTTCCGTTCCATGGTTATATACGTGCTTTAGCAGTGCAGGTAATGACATTCTCTTGTATCTCTTGTTCGGCGATGCAGCTTTTCCGTTCTGAAAAAGGCAATCTGCAAAAGTAACGGAAAAAGGCGCTCATTTGAGCGCCCTTACCGATTAAATTCCTGTTAATATGAAATATTATACAAACAATGATGTAATAGCATATACGATACCTGCTATGATAGCACTTACAGGAATGGTTAAAATCCATGCCCACAGCAGGTTGACCGTTACACCCCAGCGCACGGCAGACAGGCGTTTGGTAGCACCCACACCTATGATAGAACCTGTAATGGTATGTGTAGTAGATACGGGAATACCCATCTGCTCTGTCATAAACAAAGTAAGCGCACCTGCGGTTTCAGCACTCACACCTTCCAGCGGGGTAACTTTTGTAATGCGGGAACCCATTGTTTTCACAATCTTCCAGCCACCGCTCAGTGTACCTGCTGCTATAGCTGTATAACAAGCCAATGGCACCCAGCCAAGGTCTTTCAATGCTGCGCCCACATCGGGATATTTTTGTGTATTGTAGGCTACGAATGCAGCACCTATGATACCCATTACTTTCTGCGCATCGTTACCACCATGCCCCAAACTGAATGCTGCTGACGACAACAACTGCAAACGCTTAAACATATTTGCTTTGCGGCTGGCACTCGGGTCGCGCAGGGCATCTACATATATGTAGCTAAGTATAAATATGGCTACAACAACCATCAATGCATACATCAAAAACGAGTTATCACCTTTTTTCAGTGTTTTCACTACGTCTTTATGCACATCTATTTTGTCTATTCCTTTTGTCAGCTTAGCGTGTTGTTTTTCCGTCATACCCAGTACAGTTGCTATGCTATCTGCAAGCTGCTCGTTAGGCACTGCACCATACATTTTCGTCAGCTTCTTTACACTTTCCACTACTTCGTTCAGGCTATCGGCTACGGGCTTCAGTTCCGGCTTTGCTATGGCTACTGCTTTAATGCTATCCAACCCGTATATCTTTTTTACCTCATCTTTTGCCTTGTTAGCTCCTACAGATTTGGTTAGCCCCAGCACTTGCATACTATCTGCTATGGCACCCGCCCCCAATTTATCGTAATGACGTGCAATGGCCATTACTTCTTTTACTTCGCCTTTTGCCTTATCCAGTTTTTCTTTCAGCTTTTCGTCATCAGGGTGTTTCTTCAGTTCTTTCTCGTACTTATCTACTTTGTACAGCTTCTCTACGTTTTCTTTAATCTTATTCTGTTCAAAAGTGTTGAAGAGCATCCATGTACAGGCGGTTACGATGATGATGATACCTATCCTTGCCCACACATTGCGCATGATGGTTACCAGCGTTATGAACATAGAAATAGCCATACCGATAAGTGGTGCAAGAAATATAAAGATGACTGTCTTGGATATTTTTTCAATTTCTACGATAGAACTGAATGCTACAAAGCCTTTGGTCATATAGGCGTGCATTACAGCAGCACCTGCAAAGCCCCCTATCAGCGTGTGCGATGAAGATGAAGGAATACCGTACCACCACGTCAGCAAGTTCCATGCTATGGCTGCTATCAGCCCGGCGAATATGACTGGCAGGGTAATAAATTCGGGATAAACCGTTTTACCAATCGTATTGGCTACCGCGTGGTCTTGAAACACGAAATAGGCAACGAAGTTGAAAGCTGCTGCCCATACCACCGCCTGAAAAGGGGTCAGTACTTTGGTAGATACTACCGTTGCTATAGAGTTGGCAGCATCGTGAAAGCCGTTGATGTAATCGAACACCAGCGCCAGTATGATAATGACTACTAAAAAAGTAAACATATTGTCTGTTTTGTACCGATGGTTTTTACACGTATTTGATGATGATTGACTCAATCACGTTTGCCGCATCCTCACATTTATCGGTTACAATTTCCAGCATCTGGTACAAGTCTTTTTTCTTAATGATTTCTACGGGGTTGATGCCCGATGAAAACAGGTTCATCATGCCTTTATCCAGTGTATCATCACCTTCGTTTTCGTAGCTGTTTATCAATACGCAGGCTTCCGTCAGCGATCGGATATCTTTCATATCGCGCAGGCCGTAGATGGCTTTGTTCAGTGCCTTGATGGATTTGGCAATGATTAACGCAAAATCTTCTGTTATATCATCTATGTCATCAATACCGTAATTCATCACACGTTTGGATGCGCCCCACAAATAGTCGGCTATATCGTCCAGCGATGTGGCGAGGTAGTGTATATCCTCACGGTCGAACGGAGTAATAAAGTTTCTGCCAAGCTCTATAAATATCTTATGCGTTACCTCATCATTTTTATGCTCCCACTCTTCAAGGCTTTTAAGCAGGGTATGGCGCGCCGTAACATCTTTTTCCGCCACCGCTTTTGTAAAAATGTCGCTCATCTGAGTGAGGTTGGTACTCACTTCTTCAAACAAGCCATAGAATACCCTGTCTTTGGGTAGGAAAATTTTCATTATAGACGCAAAAGCCATATATATATTATTGAATAGTTTGCAAATGTATTTTTGTTTGGTAAGGCTGCAGGATAAGCGTTGGATACTTAATAATTCCTTAACCTTGCCTTAAATATTATTTAATTATATAATCACTCCGTTTTAATCATCAGAAGTTTATCTGTGCCTGCATACGCAATAACGAACCCTGCTGCAAGTTATTCTGTTTTGCAAAATCCTCAAACCTGCGCGATGAAATAGTGTACATAGCCACCAGTTCAAACTGTTTTACAGGTTGCCACTCAACACCTATTTCCCATTCGTTTACTTTATGGCTGCGTGCATCGCGCTCGTGTTTTTTACCACCTTCATAGTATTGCACACGGGTAAAGGGGATAAAGGTTTGCTTCTTATACTTTACCATATAGCTCATGGTTACAAAGCCGCCCGTCAGGTCGCGCGCTTCAATGCTATCCGTTTGTGTGTTAAACTCGGGTCCCTTACCAATATTATATTCAGCCAGTATACCGAATGGTTTGGGGTACATTACCAAGGTAGCACCTACGCGCTTGTCTATATACGTCAGGTCTTTTCTGTACTTAACACCAGTAGATAACTGGTCTGTGGGCATGGTGTAGAAACCAGTATAACCTTGTATGCCCGGCTCTATTATCTGATTGCCTATTTTAAAGGGGTAGGTAAGCCTTGCTACCGCGTGGCGGTCGTTATTCAATTCGGGTCTGTTGGCTGTTTGTCCGTTATATACACCTATGCCAAATACGCCATAGTCACCTGAACCCTTGAGCCCGTCGCTTACTAAGCTGGCAAACAGTTCGCGTACTTTGGTTGGTGCGTAGTAAAACATGACACCAAGGTCGCGCTCATTGCTCACCGCGCTGTTCAGGGCATCTGCACGGTCTAATGGCAGGCGGTTTTGACTCGATTGCATATTTTCAAAGCCGTATGGTATTTTGCTTTGCCCAACACGAAAGCGGAATTGGTTTTTCTTATCCACTCCCAAATCAAAATACATATCCCTTATCTGCCCGAAGTGCAGGCCTGTAGTAGATGCGGAACTGGCAAAATCGGGTTGGAAATAAAAATACACCTGCTTGCTTATTTGCCCGAAGAATATGACACGTATCCGGCGCAGAAAAAAACCGCCGTTATTGCCCCAGCTACGGTCGCACTGCTCGCAGCTTAGCTGGTCGTTTGTTTCCAGCAAGCGATTGTACCTTGCCTGTACATAACCCCTGATGCTGAAGGATTCGTACCATTTCTTTTTGTTAGCGTCTTGTTTCAGCTCTATCTGCTCCCCTTTTTGTGCCAATGTAGCCGTCAGCGGGGCTATTGTCAATAATGCTGTGATACCTGCTTTGAATGCGATGCGCATAGATTTGTTTTAAAATTTCTGCGCGCAAATGTATTTTGGTAACAATTTGCTAAGAAATTAATAAACAAGACTTAATGATTTGGTAACATTGGAGTTAAAGTTGTTTTGTAATCAATTCTTGAGCAATGGATAACTTTTAATTAATATTTTTTGGTATATGTTTTGAAGTATCGTATCTGCAAACACGCTTTACCAAGCATCATTCGCTCATCTTTTAAGAATTGTTAGAAATCTTGTTTGCAGATTGGCACAAGCTTTGGCGTTAAAGTAGAATAACCATACTAACATGCGCAGAAACTCAACTATTATCATAGCAACATTTGCAATTCTTCATTTGTCATCTTGCTGCAGAGATGCACCCGACAGACATACCTACTACGGGGCAGATATATACCCTGCAAAAAAAGACTCGGTACAAATCAGCGATTATAAACAGACTTCTTATTTCTTAGAGGTGAAGGCATTGTACAGTACAATAGCCGGCAAGTCTTGCCCCGATGGGCTACCACAATACAAGGTATCTGCATTACCTATTGTGGATGAGTCTATACCGTACGACAAAGTGAAAATATATTGCAACACAAATATCGTACTGACAACCAAAACCATCAATGCCAACGAAAATCTACTTTCCTACCCCGACTATATATCACTATCCGGCGACAATGGCAGTGGCGGTTTTTACGGAACGATAATAGGTTTTAGACCCGACCCTGCCGATAGCTTCGTAAAAGGTACATATACTTTTTACATTACAGGCAGTACAGATAAAAACCGAACATTTGCAGACTCTGCTTCGGTGGTGTTTTATTAGCCCAGCCGCACCCTCGGGTCTATCCGTGCGTAGAGTATATCCGTTATCAGGTTGACGATGATAAAGATAAACGCAGTTAACAGCACGGCTCCCATCACAAGGGGGAAGTCAAATTTATCAAGCGCGTCAACGGTTATCTTGCCTACACCTTTCCAGCCAAAAATATACTCTACAAAAAACGAACCCGCCAGTAGCTCTGCCAGCCAACCCGATATGGCGGTTACTACCGGGTTCAGCGCATTAGGTAGCGCATGTCGAAATACCACTTTGCGTGTTGATAGCCCTTTGGCATAGGCAGTGCGTATATAGTCTTGCGAAAGCACATCGAGCAGGGCACTACGGGTAAGCTGCGTGATGATAGCCAGCGGGCGTATGCCCAATGCGATAGCGGGCAGTATCAGGTTCTGCAGGGCAAGGTAGCGACCGTTTACCGCATCATACTCCCACAAGCTACCCGTCATGTTCAGCCCAGTGTAGCTATGCAGCAGGTAGCCAAACACATAGGCTATTACCAAACCTGCAAAAAACGATGGCATAGACACACCTGCTACACTCGCTGCAATGGCAGCCGTATCCATCCATGTACCCTTCTTCAATGCTGCCAATATGCCCAGCAATATGCCGCCGATGGTCGCTAACAGCATAGCTGCCAATGCCAGTATAATAGTTCCCGGCAATGCTTCCGTCAGCACGGCGTTTACTTCTCTTTTGGTATTATAGCTTCGCCCCAGATAGGGAAACTTCAGCCCAAGCGCATGGCTGCCAAGCGGCAGCAGTGTGATATAGTTATATTTTGCCTTCGCAGCACTATCTCTTAGATGGTATCCTATGGGCGAAATATCGTTGAGGTATAGCAGGTAGCGCGTGGCAAGCGGCTTATCAAGGTTCATTTCGCGCCTTGCATTTTCTACAGATGCAAGGTCGCTGCGCTGCCCCATCGTCAGCCTTGCAGGATCTCCCGGCAATACGTTGAACAAAAAGAACACAACCGTTATGACACCTGCCAGTACCAGCAGGCTATATCGTATGCGCCGTGCCAGAAAACGCAGCACTATTTGCCCTGTTTTGCATCTGCCAATGTAGCGGGATAGTCTTTGTAGCTCCACTTACCGCGTATAGTACCTTGTTCCAGCAGCATCAGCCCGGGGTTGGCACGCAGCGCGGTTTTACTCACTGTACCGTCAAACATATACAGGATGCCTTTCTCTATATTATTCGCTTTCCGAAATGCCTCAGCGTCTTCTTTTGTAGCAGAGCAAAGTATGTAAGTCGGCACATTGTTTTTCTCAGCGTCTTCTATCAGGTTGTGCAGCCTGTCCATGTTTTCGGTGCTTGCCTTGTTGATGTCTTTTACAAACAGCAACAAAGTATAGCCGGGTGTCGTCAGCACGCTTTCCGTTACATCATTGCCGTCGTAGTCGGATATGATGAAGTCTTTGATTTTAGGTTCTGCATTACCTTTTTTTATCAGCTTCGATTCGCTGCTTACATACTTCCAAGTAGTATCTTGCCACGGAAAGTTTTTGGTATCAAATTCTTTTTTAACACCGTCTTTTTCGTACACCAATACGGTTTCGTACACATCGGGTATAGCCCCCTCTGGTATCTGGCGGTCTTTGTGTATGTTGGCACCTATTTTATAAGGCAGGCAATCGTGATACGGCAAATGACCCAATGCATACCACTGCACACCAAAAGAGAAGATGGCAGTAAGCACCATCAATGGTGTGCCTATCTTACCTGCAAATACCGGCTGTATCTTTTTTCGGTAGATGAATAAGACCAATCCCAATACCGTCAGCGCTACGTCTTTCCAAAAAGTTTCTTCATTGCTTATCTTGATGCAATCGCCAAAGCAGCCACACTCTTTTATCTTACCGCTAAACAGTACATAAGCCGTCAGGAATGTAAAGAACACGATGAGCAACAGCAGCAATACCGAAAATACTTTTTGCGCATAGCCCAGCAATACCGCCACACCGGCAATGATTTCAAACGCTATCATCAGCACAGACAGCGATAGCGAAAACGGCATCATCCAGTGCATTTTCCACACTTCAAAAAACTCGTCCATCTTATAACTAAGCCCCAGCGGGTCGTTGGCTTTTACAAGCCCCGAAAAAATGAACAGGACACCTACTACTATCCTGATGAGCCAAAGTATGTACTTCATGTCTTTAGTTTGATTAGCGTGTATGTATTGACTACTAAATTTATAAATGAGTTTGTAATAAACTGTTAAAGCCTATGCTTTGTTCTCTCCAATCTTTATCAGCGCGAAGATGGCATAGTTTACAATATCGCAGAAATTGGCATCTGCCCCTTCCGACACGATGGTTTGTCCGTCGTTGGCAAGTATTTGTTTGATGCGCAGCAGCTTTACCAGTATCAGGTCAACAAACGACTGCTGCGATAGTTCTCGCCATGCCTCGCCATAGTCGTGGTTTTTCTGCTGCATCAGGTCTTCTATTTCCTGCGCTTTGGTTTCATACCACTGTTTGGCTTCTTCGTAGCTTAGCTCTGTTGGCGCGTCTGCCGGCATGGCTCCCTGCACCAGTGCTATGATGCCGTAGTTTACGATACCCTCAAACTCGCTCTCTATGCTATCGCCAATTTTCTGCTGCCCTGTTTCCTGTATCTGGCGTATGCGCCATGCTTTGATGTATATCTGGTCTACAATAGATATGGGGCGAAGCACCCGCCACGATGTGCCGTAGTCTTTGGCTTTCTTCACATACATATCTTTGCAGCGGGCTACTACTGCCCTGTATTGCTCTAAAGTATTGGTCATTGTGTTGGCGCTTACGCTGTCCTGCATTTTCTTTGTACTGCTATGATGTTCAAAAATACAGTTTTACCCGTACAAACCACCCTGCAAAGTAAAGGCAGGTTGCTGGATATATCTACGCCCGTTATAATGGGTATCCTCAACGCTACACCCGATAGCTTTTACAATAAGGGGCGAGAAAGCGATGCAGACAGCATCCTGCGCAATGCAGAACGTATGCTGAGCGAGGGAGCAGCCATACTGGATGTAGGTGGTGCAAGCACCAAACCCGGCAGCGGCATCATAGCCCCCGACGAAGAGCTGCGGCGTGTATTACCCGTATTAGAAGCACTGCATAGGCGTTTCCCCGATGCGTGGCTGTCTGTTGACACCTACCATAGTCGTGTAGCTAAAGAAGCCGTTGCGGCAGGCGCATCTATCATCAACGATGTAAGCAGTGGCAGTATAGACAGCGATATGATAGCAACCGTAGCAAAGCTGCAAGTGCCCTACATTGCTATGCACATGCAAGGCACACCTGCTACTATGCAGCAAAACCCGCAATACAACAATGTGACGCAAGACATACTGAACTATCTGCGAACCACAATTGATACATGCGAAGCAGCAGGCATCAAAGACATCATTATAGACCCCGGCTTTGGTTTTGGCAAAACATTAGAACACAATTACGAACTGCTGCGCAATATGCACACGCTGCGTATGCTTGGCAAGCCCATACTGGCAGGCATATCGCGCAAGGGCATGGTATGGAAAGCACTCGGCACTACCCCCGACGAAGCACTCAACGGCACCACTGCCCTGCACATGATAGCCCTGCAACAAGGTGCTAATATCTTGCGTGTGCATGATGTGAAAGAGGCGACAGAGGTGGTGACTTTACTACGTTATTTGCATTGTTAATTGACGGATAAATGCTTTAACTTTGAATAAAGAGCATAACGATGGGAGCAATTATCATTAAAAGCAAAAACGAAAAAAATCTGAAACTCATTTCAGAACTTGCGGAACGGTTGGGCGATAAGGTGGGTAAAATAAAAGAAACCGATATGGAAGATTTTGCCTTAGGTCTTGAAATGAAAAAAGCTAAGACAGGCAAAAATGTAAGCAGAGATGTGATATTTAAAGCGCTGGGCAAATGAAGGTAGTATTTGATAAGTCCTTCCATAAAAGCATCCTTAAAATCCAGTCGCAACCAATCAAATCAAAAATTACCCTCATCATTTCATCAGTAGAAGCAGCTAATAAAATCAACGATATTCCACACATCAAAAAGATGGAAGGGTTCAAGTCTTATTACAGGATACGTATAGGCGATTATCGCATAGGTATTGAACTTGAACCTAACAATACAGTTAGGTTTATATTAGTTGCGCATCGAAAGGATATTTATTCTTTGTTCCCTTAGTCTTACTCAATCATCCCATGCCGCTTAAACTCCTTGTCCCTATCAAATAAATACCGCAATGTCTGCAACGTCCGGCTGCGATAAGTGCCGAGGCTCTCGCTTATGTTTATCATCTTGGGGTTAAAGTCGCCAATCCATTGCATTTCATAGTCTTCGTATTTGGCTGCAGCCTGTATCACTTTAGCGCCACTCATTATCATATAACCATCCACCCCCTTGCCCTGAAATTCGGGTATCACCCCGAAAGCCAAGCCTACAAAGCGCGTACACTTACCAAAGCGTTGCAATAATAAAAACCTTAGCTTCTGCCACAAGCCAAACTTCCCGTTCAGGTGTTTGAAATATTGGTTCAGGTCGGGCAGGTTCACCCAAAAACCTATCGGTTCGTTTTTGTAATACACAAACCACTGTATGCGCTCATCTATCACGGGCTTCATGGTGCGAAACATCTTTATCACCATCTTCTCTTCCAGTTCTTTGCCCCCGCCGTGCTTTGCCCATGCTTTGTTGTATATATAGGTAAAGTCTTTGGCAAATTTTTCAATCTCGTTTTTACGGATGTGCTTTGCCGTATAATCAGCGTCTTGCGAATACTGATGGTATGCCTCGTAAAACTTATCCTGCAAGCGGTTCTTTACTTTCAGTGCAAAACATATCTGCTCGTAATACACCCGAAAGCCATAATTGTAAAACAGTTCTTTATAATACGGCGGGTTGTAGTTCATACAATACAGCGGCTCCTGATAACCATCTACCAGCAAGCCCCACCATTTATCGCGCTCACCAAAGTTGATAGGACCATCCATTGCTTCCATGCCACGCTCTTGCAGCCATTGCTTGCAGTAGCCGAACATGAAATTGGCAGCAGCTTGGTCGTTAATACATTCAAAGAAACCAATGCCACCTGTTGGCTGCTCGTTTTTATACTGCTCATTTACAAAAGCAGCAACACGTCCTATCACATCTCCGTTATCCGTCTTCAGCAACCAGCGTTCACACACTCCTTTTTTGAAGAATTTGTTTTTCGCAGGGTCAAACACTTCTTCTATATCCTTATCCAACGGGCGTATCCAGTTGGCATTGCTTTTATTTATTGTAACGGGTAGTGCTAAAAATGCTTGTTTATCAGCTTCTGATGCTACCGTATGCATTCTCATGCCGCAAAATTAGCAATTCACTTTGTGCAGATACAGCCAACTTGCATCTAAAAACTTATCTGCCTATCGGCAATTTCAATTTTATTTAACAAGCCCTATGCACATATCACCCTTTTTGCGAATGTTATTACACCTCATTTTTCATTAGATTGCGACGATAATGCAGATACTGTTATGGGGCATAGCAATCATCCTGTCGGCGGCTGCCGCGTATTGGGTGTACCGTGCAGATAAGAAACGGGCAACACCCTACCCGTGGCTTACGGCCACGTTGCGTGGCTTGGTCGTATTCCTGACACTCTTGTTGATATTAGCCCCCGTCATCAGCATTACCAATAACGAAACGCAAAAGCCAGTCGTCGTTTTCATACAAGATAATTCAAGCTCCATTGCTAATGCATTGGGCAAAGACAGCAATGCCTACAAGCAGGATGTTACCGCATTGATAGATAAACTATCGAAAGATTATAAAGTAGTAACACGCGGTTTGCAGGGCAACACAACAACGGATAGCCTGTTTGATTACAACCTGCAAAGCACCGACATAGCCAAAGCCTTGGAAGATGTACAGGAATATTATGGCACGCAAAACCTCGGTGCGGTGGTATTAGCTACCGATGGCAAATACAATCAGGGTAGCAACCCGTTATTTCAACAGTTATCACTGCAAAGCCCGCTATATACGGCAGGCATTGGCGATAGCAGCTTGCAGAAAGACCTGCGCATATCGCAAGTGTATCATAACAAAACCGTATCGCTCAATAGCAATTTTGAAATACGTGCAGATATAAATGCTACACGCTGCAACGGCTATAGTAACGGCATACAGCTTACAGAAGGCGGGCAAAGCGTAGGTAGCAGCGTACTATCTGTCAACACCGACAGATACGACCGTACTGTTTCTTTCAGCATCAAAGCCACTAAAGCAGGCCTGCATCACTATACCATTACCGCACCTGCCGCCGATGGCGAAGAAAATACGAACAACAACCGCAGAGATGTATTTGTAGAAGTAGTAGATGAACAAAAAGAAATACTGATAGCAGCCGCGGCACCGCACCCGGATATCAAAGCCATACAAGCAGCACTTAGTACGGTAGAAAGCTATAAGGTAACTGTAAAGATGGCAAGTGAAATGCCTTCTATGTTCAACTACAAAGTTGTGATACTGCACCAGTTGCCATCGCAGTTTTTTAATAACAGCCGCGATATTGCAGCCGTCAAAAAACCTACATGGTTTATACTCGGCAGCCAGAGCAACCCCGCGGCCATCATGCAGTTACCATCGCCAGTGCAGCTAAGCATCAACCCGCTTGTCCAGCGCGATGTGTACCCTGCTTACAATCCTGCGTTCAGCAGCTTTGCCCTACCGCAAAACGCGCAAGCTGTAATGGATAAAATGCCACCACTAAGCGTACCGCAAGGCAACATAACAGCCCTGCCAAATGCAGACTTGCTCTTTCGCAGTCGCGATGGAGAACAAACACCAGTATGGGCTTTGCGCCAGAGTAACCCCGCTATCGCCATCACTACAGGCGAGGGCTTGTGGCGTTGGCGTATGTACGAGTATAAAAACTTCAATACACACAATACGGTTGATGAATGCATCAGGCAGACGGTTGCTTTTCTTGCAGCCAACAGTAACGAAAAACCATTCTCGGTGCAGCTTACCAAATATGTATGGAGCGATCAGGAAAGCATCAGTCTGAATGCCTATTTGCTGAACGCTACCAACCAGCAAGTAAATACAGCAGATGTACAACTATCCATTAGTGATAGTGTGGTCAAAAAACAAAACTTCAGCTTTGAGAAAAGCGGCAGCAGCTATAGGCTCAACACAGGCATATGGCCTGCGGGTACATACACCTACACCGCACGTACTGTTTACAACGGCACTACCCATACTGCCAATGGCAGCTTTGTAGTAGAGCATATGCCGCTTGAGCAGATGGAAACCGGCGCAGACTACAATATGCTTTACTCGCTGGCAGATAAATACAACGGTGGTTTTGTGCCTGCTAAAAACATCACATCGCTGGCAGATAGCATTATGAAGAATACCAACATAAAGCCCGTTATTCAAAGCAATATACAATCGGTGCCATTGGTAGATTGGAAATGGTATTTCCTGCTGATTCTTGTATTTGCCGTTGCTGAATGGCTGCTACGCAAATACTGGCTGGCACAATAATGCCCTTAATTAGATAATCTCAATTCATGCTTTGAAAAGCTGAAACATTTTTCGGGAAAGGCAGCGGCGTGTTTATACACCAGATTGCGGATGTAATCATTATCAGGCATGGGTTCCAGTTTCTCTTGCAGTTCCAGTATGTTATCGGGCAATACACCATCTTGCAGGTAGCCCATACCATAAAACGCGCCTTTGTTTACTAAAATACAGCTCTGCTCATCATCGCTGATGCCCTTATCTACATATGCAAACGTAGGCAGTTGCTTGTGCAGCCATTTGATGGCATCATCTACTTTGCGGTTATATTTTTTTGCTTTCATCTTGGCACCACACACACCCGTGCAGCTATCTGCAAACACACCATTAGTGCAGTCTGCCGTCTTAGCAAGATTACACAGACGCGCGCACAGACCAAACTCGCCTATCAGCTCGCGTATCCTGTTATGCCCTTCTATCAATGTATTGAAAGTATGTACAGGTTTGTACACTTGCTTGTTTTTCTCTATAGCAAAGCGTTTGTAGCCCTGCTGGTCTTCGTACACATACAGCCCGAACTTGGGCAGGTAACCACGCTGGCTGCGGTTATACATGGGCCACAAGCGGCGTATCTCGGTGCTTTCCAGTATATGCGCCATCAGGTCGGTAGCACATTCCTTATAGCTGATGCGGTGTATATCCCGCAAAAAATCCTGCTTCTGTTTGCCTGCTTTGTTATTGCTGAAGTGGCTCTTCACCCTGCGTTTCAGATTTTTGGCCTTGCCTATATATATCGCTTTGCCTACTGCATTGTAGAAATAATATACCCCCGGCACAGGTGGCAAGCTATCAACCTGCTGCACGGGTAGGTGCGGTGGCAGGTATTGCTCGCTGTTTCGTCCCTTAAGCATAGCGGGTATCACTCCATCTTTATCATTGGCTACCAGCATGGTAAACAGGTCGGCAGTAGCCAATGCATCGCCGCCCGCACGGTGACGGTTGCCATGATTGATGCCCAACTGATGGCATAACTTACCGAGGCTATAGCTGCTCATGCCGGGCAATATCTTACGCGCCATGCGCACGGTGCAGAGCTTCTTCACACCCAGCGTATATCCGCAGGTTTCCAGTTGATGTTTTATGAAAGAATAATCAAAGTTGACGTTATGTGCTACAAATACTTTGTCTTGCAGCAATTCGTGTATCTGCCCTGCTACCTCGCTGAAACCTGGTGCATGTGCTACCATGCCATTACTGATGCCTGTAAGCCGTTCTATGAAATAGGGTATTTGTTGTTTCGGGTTTACCAATGTTTCGTAGCAATGCAGCACCCGATTGCCATCGTGGGTGATGATGGCTATTTCCGTTATACCGTTTCCCGCGGCATAGCTTCCCGTCGTTTCTATATCTACTATCGCGTACAGCATCCAGTACTTAAAGATACGGGAAAATGGCATGATTGGTAAAACAAGATGGTTCGTGTTATTCGCCTCATTTTGTTGCGTTTTGTTGCGTTTTTGTGATTTATCAACAAAACGCAACAAATTGACAATTATTACATATCTGCTCTTTGTATCAATACCCTTGCAGCTATCAATTATTGGGGTGATGTAAGGATGATAATACGGTTGACAGGGCAGCATATTAAAGACATTTTATAACAACAAATATACACATTATTTTTGTTAATACAAAATTCTAATTACAGCGCATAACGCATGCTACGAGGCAATATTTTGCTTAGTTGAGGTAAAATATTGACAACATAAATTGTTTATAGGCAAGCCTCTACTCTTTCCCCACTTTCACACTCGTGGCATTGCCCTGCGCATCTGTTATCTCCAGCACATAGTTGCCAGTGGCAAAGTGTTGCATATCTATAATTTGCTTTGCTTCTTTGATGATTGATTGATACACAACCCTGCCGATGGCATCTGTCAGCCTGATATGATTGCTGCCTTGCAAGCCCTCAATCATTAGCCTATCGTTCGCAGGGTTGGGATATACTTTCAGTTTGCTGAATGCTGCGCTTTTCACACCCGTACTTATCTTCAGCCTGATAGAGTTGCTCGTAACCTTGCTTGGTTGCGGACAGATGTAGCTGCTCGTTACCTCGCAGCTTATCCGGTCATTGTCCGTCAGGTTCGTTGCTCCCCATGTATTGCTCAATGCACCTGTCAGATTTTGGTTGTTGCGCTTCCACTGATAGGTCGGGTTATTGCCCGCGTTGGTGGCAGTAGCGGTGAAGGTGAGCAGCAGCCCATACCATGCTATGCTATCGGGGCTCACCGTTATCGTTACACTCGGTGCTATAAATGGCAGTACCGTCATTTGTATGCCATTGCTATTCACAGGTGTAGTACATGCAGCACCTGTGCCGGGTATCAGTTTTACGCTATATACATCGCCCGTGCTGATGCCTGTGGCTGCGTAGGTGCTGTTGGTAGCTCCTGCTACGGGGTTACCGTTTTTGTACCACTGGTAGCCAAAGCCTGTGCCTGCATTAATGGGTACTGCCGTAAAACTGGCACTGCCCGTTGTATTGCCGCATACCGTATCGTTAGGACTGGGGTAGATGTTGACGCTCGGACCTGTTACCATTGCTACGGTGGTGGTAGCAGGGCTGCCATTGCAGCCGTTGACGGTGGCATATACGCTGTATGTACCTGCATAGGCAAGCGTGGCTGCGGGTATAACGGGGTTTCTTACACTACTTGTAAAGCCATTGGGGCCGATCCATGTATAGGTGGCGGCGGGTATGCTGCTTGCACTCAGTTCTATATCGCTGCCTATGCAGTAGGGGCCGCTATTGCTTGCCGTAGGTATGGCGGTAATGCCGAATACGGTAGCATTGGTGGTATCTCTGCGGCTGCAGCCGTTCAGGGTGGCTGTTACGATGTAGTTACCCGCATCGGCAGTAGTAACGCTTGTGCGAGATGGGTTTTGGCTGGTACTGCTAAAGCTGTTGGGGCCAGTCCATGCCCATGTAACGCCCGATGTGGCAGTGGTAGCACTCAGGTTGAGCGTTGCACCTGTACAGAGCGATGTATCATTATTGGCTACTGGTTTCTGTGGCAGGGGTTTTACGGTTACGTTGGTAGTGTCTTTGCTTACACAGCCCTGGTTGGTTGTCATTGTTACGATATACTGCCCACTGTTAGCGGTGGTGCTATTGCCTGTTTTGGCATTTTGTGTATTGGCTGTGAACGACAATGGCCCTGCCCAACTGAATGTAGTGCCTGCGGTAGATGTATTGCTGAACAGCCTGAGGGTATCGGGCTCGCAGAGGGGGCTGTTGCTGCTGATGGTGCGGTTGGCAGCCAGTGCTTTCACTTGTATGTTGCTGCCGTTATCAAAAGATATGCTGCTTGGGTTGCTGCTGACGATACGGATGCGGTAACCTGTACCACCCGCCGTAGTACGGGGTATTACACATACAATGGTATCGCCCGTAGTATCTGTGCGGCTACCGATATTGACAGGGGCTGCAAAGCTGCCGCTTGCATTGCTAAGCTGTGCGGTAAAGGTATTGCCATTATTAAAACGATTACTGACGATATAGGGCAGTTTGATAGTATCACCTGCGCATACGCTTGTAATACTAAAGGGCTTTTTAACATACACGAGTGTATCGCTGGCGAAGAAGATTTGGGAACCATTGCCGCCGTAACCTCCGCCAACTATGCCCCATGTCATAAACGTATCTATCGGGACTGTAGGGTATATATCTACTTGTGCATTAAAGTATGATGGCGGGTTGCCACCAGCAAGGCCCGGGCCAGTAGCAGTTGACGTAATCCCCCCGTTTGGTGTTGCCATTACGGGAGCTGTATTACCATTGCAAATGCCTGCAGGTACGCTGAGGTTGGCAGATGTAACAGGGAAGAGATTACCATTTATATAAAAAAACAAAGAATCCTGATACTGAAGCATATAAGAATGAACCCGTATGCGGGTAGCAGCACGGGAAAATGTAAATTTGTAGCCGTTATTTACTCCGCTTGAACTCCCACCATTACTATAGACAGGGATTGCAGAACATAATGCGACAATATAAATGCCTGCGCTTGTTCCAACTCCTTGCGCGGTAACATTACTTACCCCCCCCATAGCCTTGTGTGCCGCTGGCATGGGTTAGCTGATAAAACTGTGCATGGCATCTTTGAGAATGCAATACAAATAAGAATACGAAAATGGGGAATAATGCAAATGACTTCTTCATGTGCTGATGGTTTTGCAGTGAGTGAATACTCTAAGTTATATTAAATAACTGATAAAATACCCGTTCGGCGTAGTCTCTGACTACGTCGCATCGGCAGCAAATCTCCCGATTTGCGAATGAGTATAAAACAAAAGATGCTGCTTTAAAAACGAGTATGCCAAAAACTACGCAAATCAGGAGATTTGCAACCACTGTAGCGTAGTCAGAGACTACGCTAAACGTACTATTACACATCCTCCGTCCTTACGGTCACCTTCTTCAAAAGAGGAATTTCGCCAAATAACATTCTCCCCTTGAAGGGAGACCGATGCTGCGTATAGCAGTATCAGGGGGATGTGAACTCACACAAACATAAATGCCATGCGGAATGCAGCAAAGCAAATCCCCGCAGTAATACCCAAGCCAGACTTTGCGCCTTAGCGTCTTTGCGGTAAAATAATTAAGTTATAATTTGATAAAAATTACGTATATTTGCTATAGTAAAAAGTTCTTTGAAAACGGTATAGTTTCACAAGTTAGTTACCAGCATTTTTGGGACTCGATTTGTTGCGTTTTGTTGCGTTTTTCGCACAACCCAGCATATTGCAACAAAAGGAAAATTTTTTAATGCTTTATGCGCCCGTCAAAAATCTACTATCAGCTTTACGTTGATGAGTCTTGCCGTCAGGCGGTTGGGTACGGCAAATGTCTTGCCGCTTGTCTGGTCTTGTACCCAAGTATACGAGAGGGTGTTTTGTATGCCCAGCAGGTTAAACACTTCTAAGCTGAACCATGCGTTCTTTACACTGCTCCATACTTTGCTGTTGGGGTGCTTGCTGCCTTTCAATACCAGTGTGCTGAAGCCTATATCTACCCTGCGATAGTCGGGCAGGCGCAGCGTATCGCCATAGCGGGCAGCATCGGGCGGGCCAAAAGGCAGGCCTGTTGCATACATCAGGTTCAGGTGCATCTTAAAATTCTTCCATTTAGGAAAGTAATCTTCAAAATACATACCCAACATCACGCGCTGGTCTGCTGGGCGTGGTATATAGCCGGGGGTGATGGTAGCACTGTCGTTGCCGTTTGCACCTTTCAGCACTATTCGGTCGTCGGTTACATCTTCCATGCTCTTCATCACACCTATGCTTATCCACGATGTGGCATCTTTCACTATATCTCCGTACAGGCGCACCTCGCCACCCGCAGCGTAGCCCACACCATTGTTTTTGCCAAAGTAGCGTATGCGCACATTATCATACTCATAAGGCACTACATCCCACAAGCCTTTGTAGTATAGCTCGGTAGTCATTTTAAAAGGGCGGTCCCATGCTTTAAAGTTGTAGTCCATACCTGCCACTGCGTGGTACGATTTCTGCGCACGCAGGCTGGTATTCACATTGCCGCTCAGGTCGCGCATCTCTCGGTAAAAAGGTGGCTGCTGATACAAACCACCCGACAGTTTAAAGACCACATCATTCTTCCACTTGGGTTTGTAAGACACCTGCATACGCGGGCTTACCAAAAATTCATTGTTCAGTGTATTGTAGTTAAAACGTACACCGAGTGATATGGTCAAATCGAGCGAATCGTTGAAGCGGAAATTGTCTTGCAGAAAACCGCTATACCGCATATAGTTGAGCGTAGTAGCCGAGCGGTAAAAGCGTGTTAGCTCCAGTTTGTTGGGGTTGTATGGTTGTGTAAAGCCTGCTGAATCTCTGCGTTCCCATTCGTACAGTTTATCTTCAATATTGGTAACGTTGGCATCAAGCCCCCATTGCACAAAGTGCAGGCTGGCATTGTACGAACCACGATGCGCTACATTGCCCACATTTACTTTCAGGTAGTTTCGTGCGTAGTTGTGTATTACACCAGTACCCAGATAGGTTTTTACCTGCCCGAAGTTTTCTTTGCCGAGGTCTGTTTCCAATTCGCCCAGCAGATACTCGCCTGTTATGTCGTAGGTTTCTTTTTCATTAGTCTGAAAACCTGATGCCAGCAGTTTCAGTTTCAACTTGTCGTTGGGGCGAAAGGTGGTTGACAAGCCGCCAAAGCGAGAGTCGAACTGGTCTATCTCTCCGCCATCATAAAACATGCGTAGCTGAAATGCCTTGTTGATTAAGCCGAAGCTGCTGGTAGATTCTTCGGGTATAAAGTTGAAACGGTTGCGCGCGTAGTTGCCGATGGCTTCTATTTCCCACTTATCGCTAAAGCGGTAGTTGACCAATGCCTGCGCATCTGTAAACGATGGATTGTAGATACCCTTTACAGGCTGCGAACGCAGCAGGTATTGGTTGCTTTTGTGGCGCACACCTACCAGATAAGTCAGTTTTTGATTTTTACTTGCCCCCTCTAATGCGATGCTGGCACCCAAGAGGCTGGCTACTGCCCTGCCACCAAATTCTTTTGGGCGTTTGTAAGTAACATCCAGCACACTGCTCATCTTATCGCCGTACTTGCTCTGAAAACCACCTACCGAAAAGTTGACACCCGATGCAAGGTCTGCATTCACAAAGCTCATACCCTCTTGCTGCCCGCTGCGGGTAAGGAAGGGGCGGTATATTTCAAAGTCGTTTACATATACAAGGTTTTCATCAAAGTTGCCACCGCGTACATTGTATTGAGAGGTCAGCTCGTTGTTGCTGCCCACCAATGTTTTTATCATGGCTTCTATGCCATCACCAAAACCTACTGTTGGTAAAAGTGCAGATTTTTTAGCATCCAAAGAGATGGTATTTAAATCAGTATTTCTTTCTCCCTTTACGGTAACACCTTTCAGTTCTTTATCTACCCTTGTAAGGCGTGCGTTTATCTCGCGGGTTTCATCGGCCTTCAGCGACAGGGTGTCTTTGCGAACACTATATCCGTTGTAAGAAAACACGACGATGATACCATCGCCCGCAGGTAGTGATAGGCTATAATTGCCCTTGCCATCCGTATTGGTTCCTGTGCCCGTACCTTCTATAGCAACGGTGGCTGCATCCAAAGCCCTGCCACGATTATCCGTAACCTTGCCACGTATAGTAGCTTGCTGTGCATAAGTATAGACAGATGCCAATATCAATATGGCAGATAGTACAATGCGCTGTGGGGACATATTACGGTATCTATAACGCTTAAAAGGTACGTTTATTTTCCAGCCTGTTTCAGCTTTTTTATGGTATCTGCCGGGTCTGCCGATGAGAATACGGTATTGCCTGCTACCAGTGCATCTGCACCCGCTGCTACTAATGCTGCCGCATTATCAAGCGTTACGCCACCATCCACTTCTATCAGGGCATTGCTGCCGGTAGCGTTTATCATCGCTTTCAGCTTGGCTATTTTATTAATTGCCTGTTGTATAAATTTTTGTCCGCCAAAGCCGGGGTTTACGCTCATTATCAGCACCAAGTCTATTTCGGTTATCACATCTTCCAATAGGTGTACGGGTGTGTGCGGGTTCAACGATACGCCAGCCTTCATGCCCAGTGCTTTGATGGCTTGCAGGCTGCGGTGTAGGTGTGTGCTGGCTTCGTAGTGTACGGTCAGTATATCGGCACCTGCTTTTTTAAAGTCTTCAAAATATTTTTCAGGCTCAACAATCATCAGGTGCACATCCATGGTCTTTTTTGCCATTTTCTTCATCTGCGCTATAATGGGCATACCATAGCTGATGTTGGGTACAAAACGACCGTCCATCACATCCAGATGAAACCAATCGGCTTCGCTGTTATTAACCATGTCTATATCCCTGCCAAGGTTCAGAAAATCGGCAGAAAGCATCGAGGGTGCTATTATCGGCATACTGTATCGCTATTAGTGGTGCAAAGGTAAATAAATATCATTGCGGGGATGGGCGACAAACATTATAATTTATTTGAATTAATGATATTTTTGATTATATTTGTAATAAGGGTGCAAGAAAGAGAAAACACAACCTACCATTACTAAACCTCTATAATACATCGTTAACTGCTAAAACAGTCTGTAAGGAAACTGCTATGAAAAAAAGCAAGCAGGGTAGGATATTGTTGCACCTGAACATTATCGCCGTATTGGTCTGCATTTCTTTTTTTGCCTACATCCATGCTTATATAGGCAGCAAGGAAAGTGCCGTGTATTTTGCCGTAGCCGCACTGGCTTATTGCAGCAACCTGTATCTGCTGCAAAAGAAAAAAGTGAATACCGTTGCCGTAATGAGTGTTGTGTATTCAGACCTGTTGGTATTGCTGTTCGATTCGGGCTTTGTGAATAATTACAACAACAGTGTAGTATTATATATCCCCTTATTATTGTTTGGCTATGTTGTTACCAAATACGAAGATAAATGGCTTCGTACTTTTACCGTATCATTTACATTCGCGTGCTTGCTGGTTATCAACTTTACAGACCTGACACCCAAACTGGGTAAAGCATTTCAGGAAGATGAAGCGACTGCGATAGCCATGCAGATTTTCAATATCGTTATCGCTATCATATGCAGCCTGCTGCTGGTGCGTACTATTGCCCGCCACAATTATTATATGGAACACGCACTGGCAGATGCAAAGGAAACTGCCGAGCAATCGCTGCAAGAGAAAAACCGCTTTCTTTCTATCATGAGCCATGAGATACGCACACCTGCCAATGCCATACTGGGTATGACGCACTTGCTGAAAGAAAAAGGTGTACCTGACACCATACTGCGCGATGTGCAATTACTGCACTACTCATCTCAACACCTGAAATCGCTGATTGACAATGTGCTGTACTACAACAATCTGGAGATGGGCAAGGTAGAAGCAGAGATGCGCCCGTTTGATATACGCAAGCTATGCCATAATGCCATAGATAGTTTTGTACTGGAAGCTGCCAAGAAGAATATAGAACTGCACTTCGACTTCGACGACAGGATACCTCAATTTGTATTGGGAGATTATGAAAAGCTGATACTCGTATTGCACAACCTGCTGAGCAACGCTATCAAATTTACCAAAAAAGGCGAGGTGTTTCTATGGGTGAAGATGAACCATATGGATGCGGCTAATTGTTTCGTATTATTTAAAGTAGCTGATACAGGTGTAGGTATAGAACAAGAGCAACTAACAGGCATCTTTAACGTCTTCAACCAACTGGATAGTAAAATAACACGCAGCCACGATGGCATGGGGCTGGGCTTATCCATATCTCAAAAACTGCTGCAACTGATGCAGAGCAACCTGCGCGTAAACAGCGAAGAAGGCATCGGTACTACTTTTTACTTTGAGGTAGGGCTTGGCACCACAAACGAAGTGAAAGACGATGAGCAACGCTTTATTGAAACACACGGCCTCAGCACGATAAAAGTACTGCTGGTAGAGGATAATAAACTAAACATACTGGTTGCTAAAAAAATATTGGAAAACATGCAGGCAATAGTAACCGTTGCCAAAAACGGGCAAGAAGCCGTAAACCTGTTGGCTGCCAATAGCTACGATGTGGTATTGATGGACCTGCACATGCCTGTAATGGATGGTTTTGAAGCTACCAAATACATCAGGCAAACAGATACAAGCACACCCATCATTGCCTTTACGGCAGATGCTTACGAAGAAGCCAGACAGAAGGCCAAGGATGCAGGCATGAATGATTTTATTACCAAACCCTTCGACCCTGTGCTGCTATACAATAAAATAATAACCAACCTTGCACCATAGCTATGTATAATGCAGGTTGGTATTTGTCAATCACCCCTGTTTGACTGTCTTTTATTGTTTCCTTATTCTGCCCGAACCCGACACGTCTGTATTAACGGTAGATGGATTGCCCCAATATTTTATATCTCCCGAGCCTGATATGTTGGCATCCAGTTTTTCCTGTACGGTTACTTCTATATTACCGGAGCCTGCAATCTTAGCATGTACATATTTGCCTGTTGCCTGTCTCATGTTCAGGTTGCCGCTGCCATTTATCTCTAATGCGAGGTTTTGAAAATAGTTGGGATAGCTATACACGCTGCCACTGCCGTTTATTTCTACTGTCAGGCTTTCGGTTTTAAGGCTGTCTTTAATATTGATGCTGCCACTGCCATTCAGTTCTATTTTGTTTAGGCTGGTGGTGTAGAGCGTTACTTTGATATTATTGTTGCGCACGTTGTAGTATTTGCGCTCAAATTCAAGGTTCAGCGTACTGCCCGATACGTTTGTTTTATATACAGGCACTAAGTTTTGATAACCGCTAACTACTACTTTATTTTCTTTAGATGGCACTATCTCTAATGCCTCGCTGCCATTCAGGTTTACGTTGCTGATGCCGCTTATGCTGCGTGTTTCTTCTACTATGCTGCCTTCTCCTTTGATGCGCTCTTTGGTGCAAGATGTAAATGCTATGGCCGCGCCTATTGCCAATGTTATTATCCTTTTCATTGTTTGGTACTGTTTTACTGTTATTGTTTTTTTAGATTGATTAATGAAATTCTATACGGTAACTGAGATTGGGAAATAAACCCAACTGATTGACTGTTTTGATACTCGCTGTTTTATCATCGTAATAAGAGAAAAAGAAGTTTTTGCGGTTGGTGATGTTTTGTACATCAAGTTGCAAAGTGTGTGTGGCACGTTTGTTATTTACTTTATAATACACACCACCATCTACCCTGAAGTAGGCAGGCACTTGCGCGGTAAAATACTGCCCTTGTGCATATTCTGCTTTGCCACGCTGCCTCGATGCGGCTATATCTATAACAGACTCTCGTGCGCCGCCGTTTGTCAACACTTTGCCGTTCAGGCCTATTATTTTTCGGCCGCTATGGTTTAGTTTAAATTCTTTACCGCCTACCATGTTGAATGTATATCCTCTGTTAAAACGTGTATTGTACTCTTTACCCCCATACGTTGTGTAAGTACTTTTGAAAAAAGAGCCTGTAGCCAATACATAAAAATTATTGGAGAAAGGACGCTCGATGCTGATGTCTATACCATAGTTGCGCCCTGTACCTTCACTTACCAATGGCTTAGTGCCGAGCAGCGAATACACATCCAGCGCATTGATGATAGAAAAGCCCGAACTGCTGTCTTGCTCTACCGGTATGTTGTACAGGTATTGATAATACACCTCTGCTTTCAGGCGGGTTTTGAATGGCAATACGGTTTCGTAACCTAACACGGTATGAAACGCGCGTTGCAGGTCGAGGTTTTTGTTAGGATGTGTTACTGCCTGCCCTACGCCCGCATTTTGAAACAGATAGGTAGAAAGGTGTTCGGGTTTGCTATGCAGCCCTGCCGCCAATGTAAATCTGTTTTTATTGGGCTGATAGGTGATAGTAGCGCGTGGTTCTATGCTGTATTTATCATTGAGCGCAAGGTAAGAGCCATGTACACCAGCCGTTGTACTTAGCTTATCCGTCAGTCTTGTTTTCCATTGCAGGTATGCTTGGTAAAACTGTGTGTTGCCATCGCCATCCAATATATTGCGCCATGTATCGTCCGAAAAATCAAAATACTGCTGGTTCATTTTGTAAGCCCAGTATTGCCCGATGATACCTGCCCTATAAGTATGGCGCGCGTTAACTTTCTGATTGTACATTACAGATGCGCGCAGTGCATTATTGGTAATGCCGCTACGTTGTATAGATACACGCGCATATTCGTTTGCGGGGTTTAGCGTATCGTC
The DNA here is from genome assembly GCA_002127285.1 of Chitinophagaceae bacterium IBVUCB1. Taxonomy (GTDB): domain Bacteria; phylum Bacteroidota; class Bacteroidia; order Chitinophagales; family Chitinophagaceae; genus Polluticoccus. The sequence goes on along the minus strand of NFUW01000002.1, from coordinate 1,508,598 downwards.
TTTGCTGGTTGCTTTGTCTTGAGATACTGCGATTACGGTTTTGATATACGCGTCTTTCTTCACAAAGTATTGGTGAGATAGGCCGCCCGTGTACATTTGGCTTCTGCTGTCGTATTTTATGTTGGGGTTTTTATCATCCCATTTGCTGCTGTCTTCATCGGGCGAGTTGGTTGCCACATTGTAACCACCCAAGCCCCATAGTGTGAATGTGCCTGCTTTAGCAGTTGGCAGGTTCACTTTGAAAGAGCCGTCCTGATAGGCGGGTATTGATTGCCCGACGTCTATAAAACTTTTGAGCAATGCCAGCGTAGAATAGCGGTAGTTGACAAGATAAGAACCCTTGCCGTTTTTGCTGAATGGCCCTTCCGTAGCCAGTTCTATACCCAACGTGCCGATGGCTACGGTATGCTCTGCGCGTTTATTATTACCAGTACGCAAATTCAGGTCGAATGCGCCTGATAAAGCATTACCTATTTCGGGTACAAAAGCGCCTGTATAAAAATCGGAATTACCCAGTGTGTTGGCATTCAGCATACTGATGGCACCGCCACTTGCACCTTGTGCGGTAAAGTGGTTGGGGTTAGGTATTTCTATCCCTTCCATGCGCCATAACACACCTTTAGGCGAATTGCCGCGCACTACAATGCTATTGTCCATATCGCCAGCATTGGCTACGCCGGGGAAGTTTTGCACCATACGGGCAGGGTCTGCAAATGCGGCTGCATAGCGGCGTGTCTCTTCTACCGAAAAAGCACGCGCGCTGACGGTTGCAAATTCGTTCATGGGTTTGATGCGGTCTTTGCCTGTTGCTTTCACGGTTACCTCATCCAGCTTTTTCAGGCTTTCGTTCATAGATACGTTCAGGTCCAGTTCCTTGCCGCTTATTACAGGTGTTTCGGCTATGGTATAGTCTTCAAAGCCTACCATTTTGAAAATGAATGACTGCCTGCCAACAGGTACACCAGATAGTGTGAAAGCTCCTGCTTCGTCCGTTATAGCATTTATTTTTGTGTCTGATTGCAGTATCACTACCACGCCTGCCAATGGCTGCTTAGATGCGCCATCCGTTACCGTGCCGCGCACTTTTTGTGTAATGATGCTTTTTTTACTGCTTGCGGTTTCTTGCGCGCTTGTTGTGTTGCTGTTAGCTAATGCCAGTCCTGCTACTAAAAGCCAGTGTCTGAAGTGTAACATTGTTTCTGTTGATTTTTGATAATGACAATAAATAGTGCTTGTACCCCTATTTTGGTACAGTATATTTTTTTCAGGAATGTATATGCTTATTACAAATGAAAGTGCATGCCTGCCGCAAAACCCAGATAGATGCCATTGAAGTAACCCCACTCGTGATGGCTCCATAAATAATTGCGGCTTATTTCGCTGCCATTATAGTCTTCGCCATGTACATGATTGATGGCAGGGCCGGCAAATACTTCCAGCCTGTTGCCTATGTTATATGCGGGCATTATCCGCAATGATGATTTCAGGTACACTTCATCTGTAAAATCGGTATAACTGGTGCTGCTGCCTTCTATATTCACCCGTAGCTTTTTAGTAATGCGCAAGTGCGCGCCCAAACCTGCTTCTGCGGCATACAATAATGTACGCGCGTAGTTGTGAAAGCCCGCGCCTACTAATCCGTACATCACTCTGCCGCCCGAACGGAATGTAGCCATATGGGTAAAGCCATCGTAGGTAGTGATGCCCAATGATTTTTGCCCGTTGCCTATAATGTTTACGGGTGCTATGGGATAATCGCTGCTATCAGCTATGTTTATAAAGCCTGCTATTTGCACACCTTTTACTTTGCCAGCCGTATTAATGAAGCCTGCTACTTGCATACCCTCTATATCGGTAGCTATATTCATAAACCCTGCACCCTGCAAGCCATCTACACCTGCTATGCAGATATTGAGGAAGCCTGCTGCCTGTATGCCCTTTATGCTATCAAATGCCAGATTAGCAAAGCCTGCCGCTTGCACGCCGTTTATACTGCCTGCTATGTTGAGGAAGCCTGCTGCCTGTACACCCCTTACATGGTTGCGCACCGTATTCATAAACCCTGCTGCCTGCACCCCGTTCATCTCGTTGCGTACATGGTTTGAAAACCCTGCAAGCATAATGCCGTCTGCATTATTAAAAACATAACTGCTGATACCTGAAGCGCAAAATGACTTTTCGGCATAAGACATACCTGCTATAGCATGCAGCGAAAAGGCGTTGGTATAATACCTTGCCAACTTGCCATTGGTACTGATGGGATAAACAAAACCGATATGTGCTGCTGAAAACTTTTGTTGTGCTTGAGCCGTAATGCTGCCGATGGTTAAAAGTATGGCTACGACTGTTCTTAAACTTGTTGTCATTTATACTCGCTTTGGTAGTATGACAACGAGCGAGGTAATAACCCCTACGACATTATTAAAAAATACTGATGCCGAAACTCCATCCTACCCAACTACTCCAGAAATTGCGATGGGTATTACTGTATATGCCGCTATAGGGCAAATCGTTTCTATAGCCCGATGGGGTGGTTATTTGGTCTTTGTAACATATTGTATAGGCTGGCGCGGCATACGCACTGATGTAGCGGTTTATTTTGTAATGCACCCCAACATCCAATCTAAAGAAGCCATTGAAATAATTAACATCACCTAAGTAAAGCTGATGTGCCGTTAGTTCGGGGTTTAGGGATATGCGCTTGCTGATATTGAATTGCCTGCCCACACCATAGCCACCTGTAAATGCTCGTTGGTTGCCTGCATTTACACCAAACGCCAGTATGGTATATAGATTGCGGTTGCCCAGTTTACCTGCTACTTGCAGATTGGTTATTTCGTTGGACGACACCACTACTTTATGATAACCCTTAACGATAAAATTGACCAAGCCCACACTTACGCCCGATGATGTATCTGCGATATTGATAATGCCTACCTGCACACCTTTTACATGCTTTGCGTAATTGAACATTGCCGATACCTGCGTGCCGCTTATCTCGTCCCCTGCTATGTTTGCAAAGCCTGCTACCTGTGAACCCGCTACTGTATCGTGCGCATAGTTAAAAGCACCTGCTATTTGTACACCTTCCAGCTTTTGCGTAGCGATATTGCCCATACCTGTTATTTGTGTGCCTTGCAGTGTGCTATCTGCATAGTTGGCAGCACCGCTTATCTGCACACCTGCTATCACGCCTTTGCTGTAATTGCCGAAGCCGCCTATCTGCACACCTTCTATACCACCAGAGACATGGTTGTACGCACCACCTATCTGCACACCTGCCAGTTCATCATTCACCAAATTGGCAATGCCTGCAAACTGCCAACCTTCAGATACTTTCATTACGTGGTTATACACGCCTGCTACTTGCAAGCCACTTACTCTACCGCCTGCCATATTAAAAATGCCAGCCAGTTGCACACCCCGTACATCTGTTTTGTTGATGTTGAAAATGCCTGCCATCTCAAAACCATTTACACCACCTGCATATCCGCCCAATACATTGAAAGAAAATTTATTGACAGCCTGCCCGCTCATACGGCCATGTGTGCCAAGCCCCGGCAACAATGACGTTTGATATGGTTTGTCTGCAAAAAACTTACCGAGGTTCACACCTTGCATTCTTTGTTTAGACGACAGGAACATCCTGCTGAGCCAATTACCTTCTACGCCTGTTTTTTGAGTAACTACGAATGAATCTAATTCAAAGCTCTTAGGCGTGATGGCAACTTTTACTTCTTGCTTTGCACCTGCCTGTATAGTTATGGCAGTATCTATATACCAAGACTTGCTGACGGATATAACGGCGGGTTTATTCCTGTCCTTCAACCGCAGGCGGAAATAGCCGAGTTCATTCGTCAGCGTACTTACAAATTGTGTTTTCTCGTACACACTGGCATTGGGTATGCCCTCACCAGTTACTACATCTTTTACATACCCTGCCGCATACCAATACATGGCAGCCGATGGTTGTATAATGATGTGCGTAGGTGTTTCGGTATATTCAAAATTCTTATCGAACAGTATGCCCAATACCTGCTTTACGGTTTTGTTTTTGACGGACAGCGACACAAGGCTATCGTCCTGTATCAATTCGCTATTGTACGAAAAATAAAAGCCCCCTTGCTTGCCGATTGTTTTCAATACTTCGCCAACGGGTTTGCTCTTGGCATCTATGCTTACGGTTTTGTTCAGCAGGCTTTGCGCCGTTGCCAAATGCGGAACGGCGGCACATAGTATGATGAGTATGCGTTTGTATAAATACTTCATGCAGGGGTGCAGTATGTTTTATTGCAGTATTATTTGTCCGTCTTTTTTACTCACTTGTATATTAAAAGTTTCGCTCAAAACATTCAATATTCCACCCAGCGATTGATTATGAAACGTAGTAGTAAGCCGCAGGTTATTCAACTCATCATTCGCAATCACTATCTCTACTCCATACGCTTCATTCAGCACTGGTACTAAACGGGAAAGCGGTGTATTGCTGCATACAAATTCTTTGGTGCGATAGTAGCTATGCAGTTCATCCTCCATTACTTCTTTAACAGGCAGCTCTGCATTTTTCTGTACGGTAGCTTTTTCTTTCGGGTTCAGCACCACGCCTTTCAGGTTTTTGCTTACCTGCACCACGCCTGTTTCTACTATCACTTCGGTTTTGCTACTGTTTGTTTTTACGTTGAATGACGTACCCACTACTTCCACATCGGCCTCGTTGGCGTGAATGATGAATGGTTTTTGTTTATCGGGGCTCACGTCAAAGAATGCTTCACCCTCAAGCACCACCTCTCTGGTATCGCCCTTGAATTGTTTGGGGTATTTGATGGTAGCGTTTTTATTCAGCGTCACGGTAGTGCCATCGGGCAAGGTTTGTGCCAGCACCGTATTACCCGAGTTGAGGGTAATACTGCCTGCGCTATACAAGTAGTAATAAGCCATCCAGCTACCACCAATCATCAGCAACAGTGTAGCGGCAACACGCAGCCAATAGGTGCGCCTGCCAAGCGGTATAGTTTTCGTTTGTTGTGTTGTGGCTATTCGTTGTTTAAAATTTTGCCAAGCTATGTTTTCATCTACGCTGCTACGTGCTTCCAGTTTTTTAGTCTCAGCCCATATATAGCGTAGCTGCTCCAGTTGCTTAGCGTTAGCCTCGCTGGCAGCAGCCCATTGCTCTACCTGCTCGCGCTCTTGCGGTGTAGCCTCGCCCAGCAGGTATTTTACCTGCACCTCTTCATTTATATGGCTGTAGTTGTCGTTCACTTTGTTTGTTTTACATATACTGCAATATTATCCACAACACCGGCAGCAGGTCTGCCATTTTTATACGCATTAGTTTCAGTGCTTTGCCCATTTGGTTTTCTACTGTTTTTACAGATATGCCCAGCCTGTCTGCTATCTCTCTGTATTTCAATTCCTCAAACCTGCTAAGCTGAAATATTGTTCTGCATTGCTCAGGCAGTTCTGCCAACGCTTGCCGCAATCTTTCTTCCAATTGATGCAGCTTGTTGTCAGATGCATCACTCGCCGCTTCGCTGCCTGTATGCAGGGCATGGCTTCGGTAGTTAGCTTTCACCTTTTCATGTTTCAGGTAGTTCATACAATCATTATGTACGGCACGGTACAGGTAGGCATTTACAGATTGCAGTTCGTGCAGCTTTTCTTTCTTTTCCCATAGCTTCACAAACATTTGCTGCACTATCTCTTCTGCTTCGTCCTCGTCATATAGTATGGTACAGGCATAGGCATGCAATCTCTTGTATTGAGATTTGAACAGTTTTTCAAACATCATGTCGGTATCTGCCATATACGCGGGGGCATTACCGTTTGTTATATCCATGCAGCCTGTATGGTATCGTGGCGCAAAGATAACCGCTTCTGCCGTTGCCATTGATAGTATGACAAGCAACTGCACCTTTACCCCTATGCCTTTTTTCAGTTTTTTTCAGAAAATCGTAAATAATTAATAATCAATACGGTATGTAAGCCTTTACTAACGGCTTGTTAACCTGCCCTAAAGCATACGTTAAAACCCCGATAATACTTGCTATCAGGGGCAGTATGCAGCATATTTACTGCATGATAGACAGAACAGAATATGAAAAAACCGCACCTGAATACCATGTACCAAGTGCGGTGCAGCCCGATAAAGATGCGGGCATCAAACTTTTTATGATGTTATTTATGACAGCTATCGCCGCATTCGCTACTGCAGCCATTGCTACAGTCGTGCTGGCAACTGCCGCTGCATGATGATTTGCTGTATTTGCCATTCACATCGTAGTCTTTAATGCGTTTGAAGGTGGCTTTATCTACATCAATATAAATCTTCTTAACGGGGTAGTCTGCTTTGGCTGGCATCACGGGTATATTATCAATCCTTTCCGTAGCCAGTAGAGCCTGTTCATCTATTTCTTTTACATACACCGTACCCTCGCAGTCGTTACACTCACACTCCTCTCTGCTGCTGTAGCGTGCATATACTTTTACTCTCACTTTGGCGGTACCATTGCAGCGTTCTACATACTTTACCGTTTCTCTTTCTATAGTTGGGTTGTAATGATAAAACGCATTGCCGCACTCGTTCATGATGTACAGATTGCAATAGCCCGCAGCAGGCTTTATCAGCCAACAAGCAATATTGCGCTGATTGGTAAGTGCCAGCAGGCTATATATATAATTATGATTGCCATCGCCCAGCATACCAATAGCACCAAAAGGGATAGTAGTAGCTACTAATTTGTCTTTAGTAAAGGCAGGGTCTGCCACACCTGTATAACCAATAGAGCGAAACAGCGCGTTGATTTCGTCTTTGTAACGTGCATCTTTGTCTAATGCTTTGAGGTTTTTATAATACACCTCTGGGTTCACTACATAACGCAATGGTATAAATTGTGGCGATGCGCCCAACTTGGTAATAACGGCAGGTATTTTGTCTTTCGGCACATTGAAAATACGGTGCTTGCCCCCGCAGTTGGATTGGGCAATGGCTGTAACAATAGTTGTTGCCATCAGCAGGCATAGCAAAAAAGCCTTTTTCATAAAAAAACAGTTTGACGACAAGATACACATAAAATGATATGATGGCAATACACCATAAGTTAGTGCTAATGCTGCTTGCCGTATATTGCAGTATGAAGAAGATATTGACAGCCATTATCGTGTGCCTCTGCCTGCAAACCAACGCGCAGATAGATGCGGGTATTGGCGGTGCTTTTGGTTTTCCTATGTTGTTCAACAGCAATCTGGGTGGGTATAACCACTCGCTGGGCGCACCTGCAGGGCGGGTACAGATAAACTACCTGCCTGCCGAAGCTACGTTTGTACCATCGCTATCGGCAGAAATAGCACCGTATGAACTGCCTGTAAGCAAACTGGGCAATACCAACAGGGTACTGAATATGAACTTTACGGTGATGAACGCCATGCTGCATGGCAGGGTAAGAAAAACATTAGCCAATAATAAAGAGCTATACTATGGCATAGGCATCGGTGCTATGTATATGCAGGGGAGGCGTGTAGGCCTTAGCGGCGACCAAAATAGCTACCTGACGGTGATAGAAGATTCTGCCGACTATATCAAAACCATCATACCGCAAATGTGTGTGAGTGCGGAATATGTGATGCCCGTTACGAGCGATGCACCCGTGATGCTGGGCATAGGTGCGCAGTTGAATTATAGCTACTTCTTCGAGCGGCAAACAACATGGCGTGTATCTGTAGTGGACGACCAGTATAACCTATACAACCTGCGCCCCAAGTTGCAAGGACATTTCATCAACCCGAGCGTTTATATCGTACTGTACTATAGGTTCAAAGCAAAGGAAAGGTATTAGCAGATATAGCCTTATTATGACACAGTAATTAATTAAGTTTGCAGCCATGAAAAATCTATGGTACGTATTACTGGCACTGCTAACGGTTTCGGCCTGTAAGGATAAAAGTGATAAGGCTACTGACAACAACCCATTGTTCAAGAGCAGTAAGCTCAAAGACATTACCGAAAAAATAAATGATAAGCCCGATGATGCAGCCCTCTACTATCAGCGTGGCATACTGTTGCATGAAATGCAAGAAGACTCCATGGCAATTGTTGACTTTAAAAAAGCAACATCTTTAGACAGTAGCAAGGCAGAATATTTCAGTGCCATCGGCGATATACTTTTTGAACATAAAGACATCAGTGCAAGTGTACCTTATATTGAAAAAGCCATCAAGCTGAACCCCGAAGACAAAAAAGCACAACTGAAGCTGGCAAAGCTCTTTGTGTTTATCAAAGAATACACTAAAGCGTTTCAAGCAATCAATACTGTATTAAGGCAAGATGTGTATGCTGCCGAGGGCTATTTTTTGAAAGGCATGATATACAAAGATCTGAAAGATACTTCCAAAGCCATATCCAGTTTTCGTACTGCCGTGCAGGTAGATGCTGATTATAAAGATGCCTACATACAGTTGGGGCAACTATTCAGTATACAGAAAGACCCCATTGCGCTGGCTTATTATGATAATGCATACAAGACAGATACTACAGATGTATTCCCGCTATTTGCCCGTGGTGTTTTTTATCAGGACATGAAGGAATACGAATTGGCAAAAAAAGAATACCGTAATACCATATTGCACAACAGGCTATATCTGGATGCTTACTTCAACACGGGCTATGTATTGATGCAGCAAGACTCTTTTGAAAAAGCCATCAGACAGTATGAGTTGATAGCCAACCTCGACCAGACAAATGCGGAAGCCTATTATAATAAAGGGCTTTGCTACGAACTGATGGGCAAAAAACAAGAAGCTATTAAGGAGTATAAGCAAGCCCTTGTTTTTGATGAGGCGTACGATATGCCCAAAGAGGGGCTAAAAAGGCTTGGAGTCAAATAATCTGTTACTATTACCATATCTTTTGCCAAAACATTATATTTATTGTTTACTGGCAGCAGGGTTATGTACCCTGACTGTGTAGTGTATCTGCAAAATATTTTTTTTGAAAACAGGCAAGTTTATTTTTTTCTGCATAGTGCTGCTATTATTGTCGATGCCGTTGTGGTGCATGGCACAGGCAAAAAAGAAAAAGCCTCAGCCCGACCTGACAGAACGCACACCTGCTGTGCCACGCAGTAAACAAGATACACTAACCAATACACCCGCTGTTATTTACGAAACGATACCCGCACGCAAGCCCAAGCAAACAGAGCCCGCAGAGCCTGCATACAGACTGCGCGAAACAGTGATAGAAACCAAGCCAGTTAAAGAAACCAAGCCACGTAAAAACCTACCGATAGTATATGATACCGTGCGCCTTGCCAAGAAACCCAAAGAAGGAGAGGAGCCCGAAACAAAATCTATTGTTGATACTATAGCAACAGCTAATACTAAAACAATCAATAACAAAGCAGATACTATAACCGAACAGGATGGTACTTGTAAATGTGTAGATATTGCCATCCGTGCGCAAGACACTATACAATTTGAAGATTACGTCAACTATTCATTCACTTTCAAAAACGATTGTAAAGCAGAAGTGTTTGTACACTCAGGCAGCTTTCGTTTTATAGTAGCCGATTATTTTGGCAGGCCTGCCAAGCGTATGCGCAAGCTCGATTTCATCAAACGTTTCGACCATCCCGAATATGTGCGCCTGAGCCCCGGCGAAACTTACGAATACCGCTTTGCCGACGACCCTTTTTTTGAATACGAATTATCTCGCGGTTCGCAATACCGCTTTTCGTTTATGTACAATAATATGGCGAATAAGAGCAAAGCACAGCCCGCCAAAACACTGCTCTGCAACAAGTACAAAGAGTTCATTATCAGCGTTAAATAAGTTTTTTTGCTTCCATTCTGTGGCAGCAAAAACTGTTATGTTATATGTAAGGTTAAACATATATAGACAAAATCTTTGCTGCTATAAACAATAGTATTACTATCTTATCAAATAGTAATTATACATTTGTTCCGGGAGATTTCATTATAGGTATACCTATAAACCCGACTTTCACCACTTCGTAGTTCTTTTAGTTAACCGATGCAATTTTAAACTTCAATATATGATAGCTACAAACGCTGCTGAACGCAATTTAGCCAACATTACCAAACACAAACCCGTACCCATTACGATGGCATACGGAGATGGCATCGGCCCAGAGATAATGGAGGCGACGCTCCGTATCATCCAAGCTGCAGGTGCAGCACTCGACATCGAAACAATCGAAATCGGTGAAAAAGTTTACCTCAATGGAAATAGCGCGGGTATAGACCCATCTGCTTGGGACTCTTTGCGCCGCACAAAAGTATTCCTCAAAGCACCCATTACAACGCCACAAGGTGGTGGTTTCAAAAGCCTGAACGTTACAACCCGCAAAGTGCTTGGTTTGTATGCCAATGTGCGTCCTTGCGTATCATATCATCCCTTCGTTAAAACTAAACACCCCATCATGGATGTGGTGATAGTGCGCGAAAATGAAGAAGACCTGTATGCAGGTATCGAACACCAGCAAACAGACGAAGTAGTACAGTGTCTGAAACTGATGTCGAGGCCGGGTACGGAAAAAATCATACGCTACGCTTTTGAATATGCTAAAGCATACGGTCGTAAAAAAGTAACCTGCTTCTCTAAAGACAATATCATGAAGATGACGGACGGTATGTTCCACAAAATCTTCGACGAAGTAGGTGCAGAATATCCTGAACTGGAAAAAGAACATTGGATAGTAGATATAGGTGCTGCTAAACTGGCAGATACACCCGAAGCGTTTGACGTGATAGTAATGCCCAACCTGTATGGCGACATACTGAGCGATGTGGCAGCACAAATAACAGGCTCTGTAGGCTTGGCAGGCAGTGCCAACATAGGCGATGGTTTCGCGATGTTTGAAGCTATCCACGGCTCTGCACCACGTATAGCAGGGCAAAACAAAGCCAACCCATCGGGCTTGCTGTTGGGTGCGGTACAAATGTTGGTACACATAGGACAGGGCGATGTAGCAGAGCGTGTACAAAACGCATGGCTGAAGACACTGGAAGACGGCGTACATACTTACGACATCTATAAAGAAGGTACATCAAAAGAAAGACTGGGCACGAAGGAGTTTGCAGATGCGGTAATAGCACGCCTTGGTCAAAAGCCAGAGCAACTGAAACCTGTTGATTACTCAAAATCGAACGGCAACTTTAAGATAACACTGAAAGAACGCCCTGCTGTTGAAAAGAAATTGGTTGGTGTAGACGTATTCCTGCACTGGAAAGAGCGCGATGCCAACAAACTGGGCGAAGCACTGAAGAACATACAGGTAGGCACGCTGAAAATGAGCATGATAACCAACAGAGGTACTAAAGTATATCCTGATGGTTTCCCCGAAACTTTCTGCACAGACCACTGGCGTGTACGCTTCAAGTGCGAAGGCGAAATGTGCAACTCTTATCAGGCGGTTATATCGCTATTGGGCGAGATACACAAAGCTGGCTACGACATCATCAAAACAGAAAACCTGTACAAGCTGGATGGTGAAAACGGTTTCACAGCCGCACAAGGACAATAAGTAAATGAATGCTGTAGCCAAATATTTTGAGGGCAGGAAACTGGTGGTGGCCACTATGCATGGCAAAGAAAAAGTGATAGGCCCCGTTTTGGAACAGCAATTAGGTGTAATAGTAGTGCCCGCAGAGGAGCTGAACACAGATGTGTTCGGCACCTTTAGCGGAGAAATAGAAAGAAAAGATGACCCGCTGGCTACTGCGAGGCTCAAGTGCCGAAAGGTGCATGAGTTGTCTGGGGGGATGCTTGTGGTAGCCAGTGAGGGGTCATTCGGGCCGCACCCTGTTATAGGGTTTATTCCTGCCGACGATGAAATACTCGTTCTTACAGATTTTGAGCGTAACATAGAAATTAAAGTACGCGAGCTAAGTACCGAAACCAATTTTGCAGGCAGGCGTTGCGATGATTATCGTGCCTTATCTGCATTTGCCAAAGAAGTAGGTTTTCCGCAACACGCCATTATATTGCGCGATGCTAAAGACAGCCACCAACATATAGTAAAAGGTATATCCAACTATGCCGACCTTGAAAAAGCGCATCAGGAAATATATACTAAGTATGGCAGCGTATTTGCAGAAACGGATATGCGCGCCATGCACAACCCCATGCGTATGCAGGTAATAGAAAAAGCGGCGCATAAGCTGGCACAAAAAGCTATGCAGTTATGCCCTGTTTGTACCACACCCGGCTACGATGTCTACGATGTAATAAGTGGCCTGCCTTGCGACTGGTGTGGCTTGCCTACAAACGGCACATTAGCGCATATATATAAGTGCGAAAGCTGCAACCATACGGAAGAGAAAAAGCATCCCAATGGCAGGCAGAAGGAAGACCCCATGTTTTGTAACAATTGTAATCCTTGATAGGTATGGTAACGGAAACAGGCAATAGCATAATACACGCTGCGGTGTTGCTGCTGAAAGGTGAAATAGTAGCAATACCTACGGAAACAGTGTATGGCCTTGCTGCCAATGCGCTGAACGAGGATGCTGTATCGGCTGTGTATATAGCCAAAGAACGTCCGTATCATAATCCGCTCATTGTGCACCTGCACAGCATCAAAGAAATAGAAAAATACGTTACAGATGTTCCTCCTGCTGCACATACATTGCTCAAAGCATTTGCTCCGGGGCCGCTTACTGTCTTATTACCCAAAAAAGATATTGTACCAGATATAGTAACGGCGGGGCTACCACACGTAGCTATACGCATACCTGCACACCCCATAGCGCAAGCACTGCTGAAGGCAGTTAATCTTCCATTAGCTGCGCCGAGCGCCAATAGGTTTAGCGGCATCAGCCCTACCAGCGTGCAGCATGTGCAGAAACATTTGGATGGCATTATACCCTACATACTGGATGGTGGTATGTGTGATGATGGTATTGAAAGCACCGTTGTAGGTTTTGAAAACAATACCGTTGTCATATACAGGCAAGGTGCTATTACAGAAGAACAGATAAAAACAGCATTGCGAGATGGCGTGCGTGTAGTACATAAAACTAAGACTGAAAATAACATAGCTGCTGCCGCACCAGGTATGCTGCACCACCACTACAGCCCCGATACGCCCCTGCTATTGACGGATAACATCCATCACTGCATTGCTCAGTACGAAAACGAAGGTAAAAAGATAGGTACGATTCGCTTTGATAATATAGCCAAAGGCATACCACTTTCAAAGCAAATCGTATTATCTGCCAAAGGTAATATGCGCGAAGCTGCAAGGAATTTTTACGCATCGCTGCATTATCTGGATGAGATGGGACTTGATGTAATCATTTGCGAGTACCTGCCAGACTACGGGCTTGGCAAAGCCATCAACGACAGGCTGAAACGTGCTGCTGCCAAACATACTGCTCAGGTGGTGCAAGTTATGGCATAGTCTCGCTTCTGAATTTTTCTATCTCTGCAATATTCTGCCTGATGCGTGCAATGCTGTTGAAGTATAGCAGCTTGTAGATTAGCATAGTAGCAGCAATCATTACAACAGAACCGATGATTATTCTCGGCAAGAAAATATCTATCAGGTTTTCCGCATCATAGCCAAATATCCATTTAGCAAAAAGAACAACGGTTGATGCGATGATAGCAGGAGATGCAACCAATGAGTATATGCGTTCTTTGGCAATAAACAATCTGAACCTTTCTATGGTGTTGGCAGTAGTGCTCAGGTTGTTGGTACTAAAGTCTAATGATGTGAGCATTTTGTGTTTGTAAAAAAAGCCAACTATACTTACAACTATCATAGCAAATGACACCACATAAGAAATAGCCATCCATGCATTTTCAAATGCGGTACGAATATGTAACGCATAATATAATGCGAGCAATATACAGGTTGCCAAGCCCGCATACTCGAAGTGCAATATACTCCTAATGCTGTTAGCCGATTTGCTATTCAGCATCAAGCCGATGATTTTTTCATTCAGCATTTTATTTTGTTGCAACACCTTATCATATTGTTGCCATTTATTTTTCAAATCATCCAGTTCCATCGTGGTTGTGTTTTTATTGCTGTGCAAAAGGCTGCGCCTGTTTACGCATCCTGTCTTTTATCCTGTTTAGCTTAGTGCCTACATTACTGGTGCTGATTCCCAGTATATCACCTATTTCGGTATGCGGTCTCTCTTCCAGATATAGCAATACCAATGCCTTGTCGAGCGGTGGTAATGCGGCTATCATTTGGTGCATTAGTTTATAGGCTTCTACATCAGCATGGTTGGGTTCATCTGCCATTTGCAGTAGCCCTATATCGGGCAGTGGCAGGGCATTATGTTTACCTTTCTTTCTTTTGTGGGTGATGGCTGTATTCAGTGCTACACGGTATAGCCATGTGCTGATGGCAGCATCGCCCCTGTAGCGCGCATAGCCGCTCCATGCTTGCAGTACTATTTCCTGAAACAAATCGCGGGCATCTTCCGCATCGGCAGCATACAGGTGGCATACTTTATACACCAGCTTCTCGTGCTGCTGTATCATATCTGTAAATGCCGCTTGTAGCTGTTGCATAGCAATAATATACTACTATTAGTAGCAGCTTGCTATGTTACATCACAAATAAGTGGGTAAAAAATTATTGCACCGTCAGCTTGCTGCTATAAAAGCGTTTGCCTGTTGCGCTCACAATGTTGCATTGATAGTTACCTGCCGCCAATGTAGCTAACGGTAAGTTGATGTGCTGATTACCACTCGGGTATTGCACTGTGCCTGTTGTATAAACAATGCGCCCTTGCATATCTCTTAGCTCTACAAGCAATATAGCAGGTTTTTGCAATTTCATTTGCAAGGTAGCTGTTTCTATTGCAGGGTTGGGATACAAGTTTACATCTGCCGCGAACAGGGCATCTTGTACCGACAACTTTTTGTAATTGTACCTCAGCAATTCTTCGCCCACACCGTTGCAATCATTCGCGCGAAAGTAGAGGTCATCTCCCATTACAACTAATTGCTGCGGGGTGCTGCCTGTTGTGCCCTTGCACAAGTCCAGCACAAGGGTGGGTGCGCTGGTGCCATCGTAGGCCCATAGTTCTATGCCTGTCGTATCGTTATAGGCTGTGAAGTATAATTTTCCGCCATACTCCGTAAGCCATTGCGGCTCTGATGTGCCTGTGCCATTGGTGCTTGCAGCAAATGTGGTATTGCCCGTTGCAGGGTCGTACACATACAATTGATTGAGTGTGGCGGCATCGCTGCCTGTAAAATATACTTTGTTGTTAAAGCCAGCTATCAGTGGCTGCTGCATATCGGGTATACCATTAAAAGAACCTGCCACTAAATCGGTAAGCCTTTGCGGAAGCCCCGTGCCTGTATATACATATAGCTCTCTGCCAGTTGCAGCTTCTTCGGCCGAAAAATAGAGTTTGTTATTTATCACTATCAGGTTTTTAGGGTTTGATGCCGCAACCCCTGCATTGATGTCGTGTACCATTGTGGCGGTGTTGCTAATCGGGTCGTACATCCATAGTTCGTTGTTGCCGCCTAAGCTATCTGCCGTAAAATATATTTTACCTGCAAAAGCAGTGATATTACCGGTAATGCTGCTATCGCCGGCAGGTTTTAAATCTGTAAGCCTTGTGTGCTGATTGAGAGACGGATTGTACATCCACAATTCATAACCCTCTGTACTTGTATTGGCACGGAAGTATAGATTGCCATTCAACACAGCAAAATCATCGGGAGAACTACCTGCAGTACCAGCCTCTATTTCAGGCGTCATCAAAGGTGTGCTGCTGCCGTTGTAAGAAAAAAGCTCTGTACCGTTCAGCCCGTTATCTGCGGTAAAGTATAACTTACTGCCTATGGTAGCAATAGGTTTATTAAAGTACAAGCCGATGGCACTGCCCGCCAGTGGGTTCATGTCTGCCGACAGTACAGGCGCATTACTGCCTTCTTGTGTATATAGTTCCCAGCCTTTGCTGCCATTATTGGCATAAAAAGCCACTTTGCTGCCAAACAGCGTAATGTGTAGTGGATAAGATGATGAAAAGCCGGTATTTATGTCAAACTTTTCAAGCCCTGCTTGTCCGTACAGGGTTGTAGATAACAATATTAAAAGGCAAACTACACTAATACGTGCTATATACATAAATGCTGCTAATGCTTTATTTGGTGAGATAAACAGGCACTAAAATTAATAAAATACAGTTTATTCTTGGGCATTGCCCTTTATTAGTGAACAAATACGGTAATTAACAAAATATGTTTGTTTTCAACATCCGTACTAAAAATTGATGCTGGTCAATGATATATCAATCCTTTTTTGATACATTTGAAAGGTATAAGGACCCCAGATAATGAAAGAGAACATTTTATCTTATGATGAAGCTGTAGAGCTATGCGCGGCACATCAGCATATTGTAGGTCAGTTATTTTGCGGCGAATACCGAGAATTCGGACAGGTAGAAGCTGTAGTGATAGCCCCTGCCAATAAGCTAGATAAATGGGCTTTTACCAAATATTATCAAAAATTCAATGATGCCAAACAGGCACTCGCTTTTTATACGGGTTACGAATATGATGTAGTGCTGATAGGCAAAGACAATACAGGTAATGTGGTAAGCAGGGAACTGAGCGCACACCTCGCTTTCGCCAACAATGCCCCTGATTTTTTTACAGAACTGGACTGAGTGCTTTCCTGCATATCATTTGTTTCTACCAAACAATAGCCTGACTGCTTAATACTTATTGCCTGCTTTTGCAGTATGTGATTTTGTTTGTACATTTGAACGATTACCTGATACACAGATTTCAAACAAAGCGGCGATGGGGGGAGTTTTCATTTTTTATACCCGCAAACATGCATCGAGAGCAGGAAATTGTTCAGATTTTTAAAAACTTAGCTGCTAACACAGCAGACAGATACGCCATTAATATACAAGCTACCACTACGATACAAGGTAGCAGACCACCGTTTGATGAACTGATGCAACTATTGCAACAGCTCGATAAGGAACTCACATCTCAAGGTGTTAAGTTGTTAGAAAGTTACAAAGCATCGGCAGGGCAACTGCCCGAAACGCTGACCGATAAGCTGAAGGGAATTATTACAGAAACCATAGAGCAGTTTGTAAAAAAGCTGTAAAAACCACACAGTTGCTTTTTTAATGCCTGTTTAATGCCATTAAACAAACGATTGTGTATTTTTATAATACAACCAATCCACTCCCCTTATGAAAAGGATTACCTGTATGCTGCTATGTGTGTTGCTGGCTATTGCTGGCAATGCGCAGAATTTAGTGCCGAATGGGAATTTTGAGAATATAATATCATGTCCGTTATCTAATAGTCAAATTAACTTGGCAAGTCCATGGCGTAGGTATCATTTTGGTGGCACTTCTGATCTTTTTAATTCATGTCATACTGGAATATTTGTTGGAGTGCCGCGTAATTTTTGGGGTTATCAATTAGCAGTTAGTGGTAATGGATATGCTGGAGCATACGCATTTACAAGTACATTTAATACTTCTGTAAATACAGAGTACTTAGCCACGTCTATATCTCCAATGCTTTTAGGGCATAGATATGAAGTTTCTATGTCAATTTCTTTATCTGATTCTTCAGGACACGGAACAAATGGAATTGGTATATGGTTGTATGATAAAGGACCTGATACAACCACTTCAGGGAGCGGTACAATATCTACAGTTGTGCCTCAAATTTCTTTAGCAACTTTGGGTAATCTAATAGACACCCAAAATTGGCTAAGGTTTAGTACATTATTTATAGCAGATTCAACTTATGATAATATTGTAATCGGAAAATTTGATCCACCATCAGGGTTAACAACTGCTTCTGCAGGTGGTACAAAAGCTTGGTCATATTATTATTATGACTCTGTCGTAATACGCCTTGTTTCAGCAATTACTAACCTATATACTGATAGCATGATTTGTGCAGGCGATACTTTTCAAGTTCCATATATTGTTAATACTGTACTAAATAGTGGTAATGTATTTAGTGTTCAGATAAGTAATAGTAGTGGTTCATTCAATAGTGGCACGACAATTATTGGCACACGAACATCTACGACGTCGGGAAGTATTAGTTGTTTTGTACCAACAACTATCACTCCAAGTAATAACTATAAACTAAGAATACTATCATCGAATTTAGTTGACAGCTCAAACATAAATCCAAGAATCCGTATTGGGGTAGTAAAACCTAATGTTAGTAACAGCAGTAATAGTCCAGTATGTCTTACACACCAACTAAATCTAACTGCTAGTAGTACAACAAGTGGAGTGGAATACCGTTGGACTGGTCCAGCAGGATATAGTTCAGTATTACAAAGTCCAATAAGAAATAATGTTCAGACGAATGCAAGTGGTGATTATATAACAACTGCCATATTATTTGGATGCATGGCGAAGGACACTACAACCGTTAATGTTATTAATACTTCTGCTTCAGTAAATATCACCAGTAATGAAGTTATATGTGAAAGCGACACATTGAAGTTGAATGCAATAACAGCAGGTAACGTAAGTGGTTATAATTGGTCTGGCCCATTGAACTTCTCATCTACTAGTAGAGATACAATAAGAACTAATACTATCCCTTCTATGAGCGGCAATTATGTACTTACTACCTTTTACTCAAACTGTACACTATATGATACAATCACCATTCTTGTTAAACCACTACCAAATAATCGTAGCATTAATAGCAATAGTCCTGTATGCAATGGTAGCAACTTAAATCTAACTAGCAGCAGTACTTCTACAGGAACAACATACATATGGATTGGCCCAAATAATTTTTCAGCAAATACCGCTAATACAATTATAAATGTTGTAACCAATAATGCTAATGGCAAATATATTCTTAGTTATAGCCTGAACGGCTGTACCACTAAAGACAGTATTAATGTTACCATCAACCCAACTCCCATTACTCCCATAGCCACTGCCACCACACCCATCTGCGAGCGAGATACTTTGCGTTTGTTCAGCACCAACAGCAGCAGTGGTGTTACATGGGCTTGGGCTGGGCCTGCTTCTTATACGGCTACTACACAAAATCCTGTACGTATCAGCAGTACGCCTACTATGAGTGGCGATTATATCGTTACCGCTACCAATGGCTTTAACTGCACGGCAAAAGATACCGTTACCGTATTGGTAAAACCGATACCTGCCAACCTGAATGCTACTGCTAATACTATATGTGCTGGCAGCACACTCTTTTTGTCTGGCAATACTACATCTACAGGTGTCAGCTTTAGTTGGACTGGGCCTAATAGCTTTAGCAGCACGCTCCAAAATCCCAATATACCATCTGCTACTACAGCCGCCTCAGGTGCATATATCCTTACCGCTACACTCAATGGCTGCGCAGATAAAGACACAGCTTACGGTACGGTATTCCCCATACCTGCTACACCCGTGCCTGCTGCCAATACACCTGTTTGCACAGGGCAAGATTTAAAACTAACAGCTACCAATGTAGCAGGTGCATCCTACTCATGGACAAGTAGTACGGGTTATACAGCCTCTGTTCAAAATCCTGTACGCAATGCTGCGATTAGTGGCATGGCAGGTAAATATTATGTACAAGCTACAGCCAATGGTTGCAGTTCGGGTATAGATAGTGTGAGTGTTGTAGTTAATCCTGCACCTGTTATCAATATGTACCCAAGCCCTAAAGACAGTATCTGTCAGGGTGCTACGCTTACATTCATATCCAGCCAGAGCAATGCGGGTAGTAGTTTTCAGCGAGGTTGGTACAGAAACAATACAATGATTGCTGGAGCAACTGGTACAAATTACATCACAACAACAGCTACCGATAATGATGTGTATTATGTAACGCTGACAGGTGGTAATTGTGCAGAGCCGTTTACAGATACCAGCAACCCAATAACCATTCGGGTATTTCCGTGGTTGAAGCCATCTGTCAGCATAACTGCCAACCCCACTACCACCGTACCGAGCGGCACGATGATAAACTTTACGGCTACACCCACCAATGGTGGCAATAGTCCAACGTATCAGTGGACGAGAAACGGGTCTAATATAGTAGGTGCATTGAGCAATGTATGGGGCGCACCCAACCTGAGTAATAATGATGAGATATGTGTGAACATGACCAGCAGCTACCTATGCCCCAACCCTAAAACAGCTAAGAGCAACTGCATACGGGTAAGCATAGAAACAACAGGCATCAAAGGTACATGGGCAGGAAAAGCACCTAATGTCTATCCTAATCCTGTAAAAGACTTGCTGATAATAGAGGGCTTACAGGCAGGCACTACAATACAACTGACAGATGTAACAGGCAAAACATTGCTGCGCAAAACAGCCATCAACCAAACCGAAATACTTAACACACAAAACCTCATCCCCGGCAACTACATCTTATTGCTGGATGACAACAAAGGCAACAGGATGCAGGTGAAGGTGGTGAAAGAGTAGCAGATATTAAATAATAACAGTAATTTTAATATGCTTGTAATCGTACAATAGCACTTTGCGATATATTACTTACATACTGACTATACTGTTATGCTGCAATAACGCATTTGCACAAACATATAACCAGGTAACTCATACCACGGGTGTTCAAGCTATTGCAACTGTGCAGGTTACTGTGTCTGCGGTAGGCGGTGCGAGTATCTATTCTGGTGGTAGTTGCGGAGCAGGCCCCTACCATATTGGCAATGGTGTTGGTGGTGCTGCGAGCCGTAGCGGTTATTTGTATAGTTTTAATCAGGCTGTAAGGGAGGTGCGTTTTCAAGTAACAGCCAGCGAGCCGGGTGAAGAAATATCCATCAATGTAAACGGCAACAATTATACCCTGACGGCTGCTAACATCAGCAATTTCTCTGGCAGTTGTGGCACAAACGGCAACAGTGCCATATCAGGTTCGGGTACGGTAATCTTTACAGGAGGTGGTAACAATAATACAACTATTCGTATTATTGATAGTATTCGCAGCATCCGCATACTGAATAAAGATACCATTGCAGGCAGCGTCTATAATATGCATTTTGTGATGGATACCACCGTCACTATGTCGTATATTACAGATACGCTATGGTGTGCAGGAGATAGTATTGAGATACCCTATACCATATCGGGCAGTTTTGCATCCAATAATCAATTTATTTTTCAACTGTCAGACAGGTATGGCAGTTTTTCATCACCTACTATCATAGCAACAATACCTGATAATAAGAGCGGCATTTGCAAAGCCATTATGCCTGCAGTGCCATCATCTACGGGCTATAAAATAAGGGTGGTAGCTACGCATCCTGCCTATACATCTACACCCAATGCCTTGCCGCTTGCAATAGGTAACAAGCCTGTTGGTGCAATCTTTAATACGGGGCCTGCGTGTCAGGGTGCATATGCACAGATAGGCTACCATAATTTTTCTCATTTTACAGAGGTGCAGTGGAGCAGGCAGGGAACTCCTGTTTTTTCAAAATTGCAATACCATGGTTTTCAGGCAGTGAAGATGAGCGATGCAGGTATGTATATTGGCGAGATGCAGGATTATGGCTGTTCAGTTTATGACACTACAGTATTGATAGTAAAACCCAACCCACTGAAAGCCATCAGCACCAATAACAGCCCTTTGTGCATTGGCGATACATTGATGCTGAAAAGTGCTGTTGATAGCCCGGGTGCTATGAATGTATGGGTACACCCGGACGGAACGACTACTGATACAAGTACAATATGGCGCAAACGCCCTGCAACATATACAGATGCAGGCAAGTATGTGCTAATAACGGTGCTTGATGGTTGTGTTGCTTTTGATACCACATTTGTAGTGGTGAAACACAGGCCAGAGACCGGGCTGGAAGATATAAATGCATGCCTTGGCGATAGCTTGCGTATACGGATTACAGACCCGGTACCGGGGACTAAGTGTATATGGCAAGGCCCCAACGGCTTTGTGTGTTATGCAAAAGATACCGTACTGAAACCAGTAACACACATAGCCAATGGTTTATATACCGTAGTGGCTGAGTTGGATGGCTGCGTGGCAACAGACAGTATGGCGGTGCAGATAAAGGCACTGCCGCCCGTACCTGCCGCGCCAAGCGATACAACTATATGTGCCGGGCAGTCGCTGATTTTGCAGGCATACAACACACAGCAAGGTGTGCAATACACATGGGTAGGGCCTGGTGGTTTTACAATAAAAGAATATGATTTTGTAGTAAAAAATATGCAGGTAGCAGGTAGTGGTAAGTATGTAATAATTGCTGATAGGGACGGGTGTGTTAAAACAGATACGTTTACAGCCACTGTAAAACCTGCACCGGCAGTACCTGATATATATGCTAATAGTCCGGTGCGTCGTGGTGAAACCCTTACATTGAAATTGCTGAACAAAGAAGACGGTGTATTGTACACATGGCAAGGTCCTGCGGGTTTCAGGTCGTCTCTGCTGCAGGCAGACATTGTAAACATAATGCCTGAACATGGAGGTACCTATACAATGCTTGCCGATAAGCAGGGGTGTATTAGTTCGGGCATATTGCAGGTGGTAGTAACAGATGTGGCAGACACGGGTTATGTGCTGCTGTACCCCAATCCGAATAACGGCAATTTTATGCTTAAAGGTTTATTTGGCAGAGACATACATGCAGAGGTGCGTATTCTGAATGCAGCAGGACAAGAAGTATATCATCAAAACATACCTACCAACAATAAAATGTTGCAGGTAAACATACAACTGGCAGGCACATTGGCAAGCGGTTTGTATCAATTGAGGCTTGCTGCAGATGGCAAGTTCTATACCTTGCGATTTGTTGTTAACAGGCAGTAGAACTAACAGTTTGATTATCAGTTAGTTAATGTTTTCTGATTATTTGATTAAAGTCTGATTAAAATATCCCCATTTCAAGTCTTATAGCATAGAAAATATTAATTTTATCCGTATCGTATTGAATTGACACTTACACTACCGGATGAAGCATATAAATAAATGGCTGATGCTGCTGTGGTTGCATTTTTTATGCATAGCTACAGTGAATGCAGATGCTGCAGAGGTGAACACTGCGCTTGCTGCTGCACCACTACGTTTTGTACAAAACAAAGGGCAGATAGCAGACCAGTTTGGCAAGTACAGGAATGACATAGACTTTGTAGTAAAGGCTAAATCATTGAACCTTTACATCAGCAGCAACGGGCTGCATTATCAGTGGAACAAAGGCAATAAAGAAACGCCCCAAGTAGAAAGCTACAGAATAGATATGCAGTTGATAGGTGCTAAAACAACAGCGCCCATTACTGCCGATATGCAAACATACTATGAGCGCTACTATGGCCCCGGCTACAGCAACGATGGTTTGGTGGTGCGCAGCTACCGCAGAGTAATCTATCGCAATGTTTATCCGAATATAGATTGGGTGTTGTACGCCGATGATAAAGGGCAACAACTGAAGTATGACTTCGTAGTGCATAAAGGAGGCAATGTGGCAGATATACGCATTGCATACAACGGTGCCGAAACAATAACAATAGAAGAAGGGCAACTAAAGATAAAAGGCCCGATGGGAACCATTACAGAAGCTGTACCATACACCTATTACGAAGCAAGCAAAGAAACTGTAAGTAGTGCATATACCCTCAACGGGAATATTTTATCATTCAATACCGCAGATGCAACACCACAACAAACCCTGATTATAGACCCTTCGCTCGATTGGAGTACTTATTTTGGTGGTTTCAATGTAGAGTGTGCGTATGCGGTGTCGTCTGATACTGCGGGGCATTCTTACCTTGTAGGTCATAGCACCAGTTCGGCAGGTATAGCAACAATTGGTGCATACCAAACAATATATTCTGCAAATAAAGACGCATACATAGCTTGTTTCGATAGTTCGGGTTCGTTGTTGTGGGCTACTTACTACGGTGGCAGCAATAGCGATAACTTCTTTTATGTAACAACCGATACACTGGGTGGTGTATATGCGGCAGGTATTACTGCTACTACTACCGGTATGAGTTCTACAGGTGCACACCAAAGTACATTTGGTGGCGGTGTCAGTGATGCATATATGGTAAAGTTTGATGCTACGGGTGCCAGAATATGGGCAACTTATTTTGGCGGTAGTGGCGATGAAGCGACCACTGCATCGTTTGACGACTACATGGTTAGCATCACATGGGATAAAGCAACAAATAAAGTATATCTCTGCGGTATGACGACCAGTTCGTCTGGTATTGCTACAACAGGTGCGCACCAAACCACAATCGGTGGTATGCAGGACGGCTACCTTGCACAGTTTAATACAGCCGGTGTGCTGCAATGGGCTACCTACTATGGTGGTGCCGGCGACGATAAGATAGTAAAGATGAGTGCAGATACTGCAGGCAGTGTGTATGTAACGGGTATTACATCCAGCAGTGCAAATATCTCAACATCGGGCGCACACCAAACAGCGCCTGCCGGTGGTGTAGATGCATTTGTTGCCAAGTTCAGTACTTCAGGCGTACGCCAATGGGGTACCTACTATGGCGGCAGCAATGACGATGGCAGCAGTGGTATAGCAAACGACAGAACGGGTAATGTATATATAGCAGGTGCTACTACCAGTACATCGGGCATCAGCACTACAGGCAGCTTTCAGCCATCTATAGCAGGCAGCGGGCCTACAGATGCATTCCTGATAAAATTCAACCCGTCTGGTGTACGCCAATGGGGTACATATCTTGGTGGTATATCGCCCGATAACACGTCTGATATTGCCATAGATGGCAATAACAATATTTGCTTCAGCGGCACTACGGGTAGCGTAGGCATTGCAACCCCGGGAGCATATCAATCTACTTTTGGTGGTAATAGTGATGCGTATCTGGCAGTATTCGGGCCGCAAGGTACGCGTACTTGGGTGTCTTACATCGGTGGCTCTGATGCCGATAATGGTTTCGGTATCAGCTACAGCCGAACTGGCGATTTGTTTATTGCTGGTAATAGCGGCAGCCTCACAGGCATTGCATCACCGGGTTCTCATCAAATGGCATTGAGTGGTTCTCAAGATGGGTATTTGGCTAAGTTTAAAGCTGATACATCGGCATATGTTACTTCTATATTACCTGTATCTGTGTGTCAGGGCGACTCAATAACCGTAAACTATGCCATCACCAATCCGTTCTTGTCCGGCAATGTGTTTACGGTTCAGTTATCAGACCAATTCGGATCTTTCGGTACTACCACTACATTGGGTACAAAAACTACAAACCTACCCGGCTCTATACGTGTAAGGATACCTGAAACAGTAGCTGCAGGAACACTATACAGAATAAGGCTGGTTTACAGCGCACCTACGGGTACAGGCTATGGCAGTTCTGAAAACTTAACCATCAGGCTGAAGCCTGTAAAACCTGCGGCAACCAGCAACAGCCCTGTATGTAGCGGCAATATGTTTGCATTTACTGCTGCCAGCACTACACCAAATGTAACCTACAACTGGGTAGGGCCAAACGGCTTTACCAGTTCCAGCCAAACGGAATTTATTACCCCGGCACCTACTAATGTATCGGGCAAGTATGTAGTTACTGCCACATTGAGCGGGTGTATATCTAAAGATAGTTTTATTGCACAAATAGATAGTACGCCCGTATTGCCCATACTAACCAGCAATGGGCCTAATATTTGCGGCGGCAATACCATTGTGCTGACGGCAAGCAGTGCCACTGCAGGTGTTAACTATACGTGGGTAGGGCCTTCGGGTTTTTCATCTACCCTGCAAAACCCTGCTATTACAAGTGCTACAACAGCCAATACAGGCAAGTATGTAGCAACAGCCAAGCTGGGTAATTGCAGCAGTAAAGACAGCCTTATAATTACTGTATTTACTACATTGACCCCGGATGTCAACGCTGTTATTAATCCATCTGCCAACATCTGCCTTGGCGATATGGTTACATTTACTGCGGCAGCAACGGGCGGTGGTACCTCGCCTACACTGCAATGGTATCTGAATGGTATGACCATCAGCGGTGCTAATAGTAATGTATGGACAAGCAATGCTTTGACAACGGGAGATGTAGTTTTTTGTACCTATACTGCCAACTGGCCATGCCTTACTAAGCCTGGCGACACCAGCAATAGTTTTACCATCAATGCATTGGGCAATGTACCACCAACAGCTGCCATTACAGCATCGCCGGGGTTGAATGTACCTACCGGCACTGCCATTACTTTTACAGTTGCTAATAGTACTAATATGGGTGCTACCCCCACATACAGGTGGATGAAAAACGGTAGTTTGGTGATGACCGGTTCAATGCCTGCATATATTGCAACAGTAGATAGAGACATACGCACTGGCGACCAGATAACAGTAATCATGTATAGCAGCCTGGTATGTGCCGAGCCTGATAGTGCTATCAGCAATACACTAACAATAGGTGCTAACATACAGCTTGGAGTAGGAGAAATAAACACTGCAGGCGATTGGCAGCTATACCCCAATCCGAACGACGGTAAATTTACATTGCAAACAAATAAAGCTACGAAAGCAAGCTACGATATAGATATTACAGACGCGCTGGGCAGGGTAGTGTATAGGGATAAACTGCTGAATAAAAATGGCAGCATAGCGCACAGCATACAAACAAATAACTTGCCGGCAGGCGTGTACCTGCTACGCATACAAGACGGGGATACCGCAGGCTATCTGCGTTTCAGTGTAGTGCACTAAAACAACATCTGCCGTTTACCTGTGTTGCCGCCTTTTATGGCGGCAACTCTTTTTTTGCAGATGTATTGTATCTGCAAAAAAGTAAGGCTGCTGCCTGCTAAAAAAGGTAAGTATATACTGCAATTTGATAAGCAAATATGCAGAAAGAACAATAAGCGAAACGTGACGCTGGAGATATTGTTTTTGCTTGGTGGTAGCAATAGAGAAGCCACTTATAAAAAAGCCGTGACTGTAATAGAAGAAGCAGTAAAAAACATCGGCGGTGTGTGCGGGTACATAATACCCGCATAACTATAGCACGTGGTGCACTATCCTATCCCACTCAGGGTGGCGCTTGATGTAAGAGCTTGCAAACGGGCACAAGGGTATTATCTTCCATCCATGCTCTTCTATATATGCAAATGTTTTTTCGGCCAGCATTTTGCCGATGCCTTTACCTTCCAACTCAGCGGGTACTTCGGTATGTGCAATAATAAGCATATTGCCAGTGCGGCTGTATTCCATGAATGGTACAAGGCCATTCACATGCATCTCGAAACGCTGTGCAGCCTCGTTGTGCATCAGCGGCGTGTCGTTGATAATAACTGTCATAAAGAGGATGTTGTTTGTTTTGTAAATGATAGCGTTATATCATTTATCTCTCTCGGCCAAAACATGCAACATAGCCTGTACGTGTGCCTGCAATATACTATTAATATTGCTATCTATGCAAATGATGGTTTTAATTTATTGTGAATGGTAGGGTGCGGGTAATTCTGTAATTGCTATCAGCAACGCCTGCATATGTCAGCAAATAAAAAAGCCCCTGCATGGCAGGGGCTGTATAGTGTAGTGCACTATGTGTTATTATTTCTTCTTTTCATTCACCTCTTTACCAAACTGCAATAATTGCTCGGCTGGCATATAGCCCATAGTACGCCCCGCCTCTTTGCCGTTTTTATCCATAATCAGCAGGGTAGGATAGCCTTGTACGCGTTGCTGCTCTGCAAACTGTACCCATTCTCCCTCTTCGGCATCAATAGCTATGTTTATAAAGTTTTTATTGAAATAAGCACCCAATGCTTTGTCGGGAAATGTATTTTTCTTCAGCAGCTTGCATGGGCCACACCATGTGGTGTACACATCGATAAATATCAGCTTGTTTTCTTTTTTGGCTTTTGCAAGGGCTTCTTTCCATGTCAGCTTGCTGAATTGTATGCCCGTAGTGCTTTCACCACCATATGTTATAGCGGTAGATGCTATCAGCAAAGGCAATATTAATAACCAAAGTTTTTTCATTGCAGACTATCTGTTTTTTAATAAGGACAATAAAAATAACGAAACCTGCAGGAAAGCAGATGTTAAAATATAGCCATAAAAAAGCTGCATGCTACTGGCGTGCAGGTTTGGTTGGCAACGATGTACATTAAAGAGGGGGGAGAATACATGCCAAAGAGCATGCAGTGTGTCTTTAGTGCTTTTCTCTTTGTTCTTGCACCATCCGTGTGGCAATGGCAATGGCATCACTGTCGCTGGCTGCCCTTACCAGCGCGAATGTGAGTTGTGCTATTTCGTTTTCGTACACCACGTTTTCAGCATTTACATACATATGCTGTGTGGTCGGAAAGCATGATAGCACCTCGTTTTGCCTGAACACTACTCTATAGTAACTCATGTCTTAACGCTATTATGCTTGATTACAAAACTATCCCTATGTATAGCCGAATACCAAATAACGACCATTCGTTAACGAGTGATTAACATGCACACGAAAAAATAAACACTAAATCTGCAGGCCTGCTAATAAGATTTTTGTAAATTATTGATTATCAAATATTTGTGTGTAAATATAGCTATCTGATGCATTGATATGCACCCGAAAAAAACTGACATAAATCATCCTAATAATCGCATAGAAGAAATAACTTTATTAAACATATAGTCGGTTATTGTGAAACAATCTTAAACAAAGCCTTATGAAATCATTTTTATCCATCATTTTATTATGCAGCGCATTGGGCGCAAATGCACAGTTGCCAGTGTTTAAAGAGTTTGACCTGAATACAGGCAGCGGAGACGGAGCACCTAATAACTACGATACTGTAGCAGGTAAATTATTGTTCAGCGCAAACCACATTACCGCAAGCTATGAACTATGGACGAGTGATGGTACTACTGCCGGCACATCCATGCTGAAAGATATCAACACAGGCATTGGTGCTTCTTTCCCAATGAATATGGGACACATCAACCTGGGTGGTAAAGTATTGTTTAACGCTACTGATGCCGCAAACGGCACGGAGTTGTGGATAACAGATGGTACAGCTACAGGTACTACCTTGTTGAAAGATATATTTCCCGGGGCAAGCAGTGGTATTACCACTACCATGTTTATGACAAAAGTAGGCACAAAAGTTTATTTTTTGGCTACAACAAGCGCTACGGGTATTGAACTGTGGGTAACGGATGGTACGGCTATAGGTACGCAATTGGTAAAAGACATACGAATAGGTTCAATGGGAAGTAGCCTAAACTGGCTTACTGCCTTTAACGGCAAACTGTACTTTACTGCAGACGATGGTGTAAATGGTGTAGAACTATGGGAGAGCGATGGTACACCCGGAGGTACTGTAATGGTAAAAGATATTGAAGTAGGCCCGTTTGGTTCCATCCCGCAAGGATTAACGGTTATGGGTGGTAAATTGTATTTCAGTGCTTTTTCACCCGCTACAGGTACAGAGTTATGGGTAAGTGATGGCACAAATGCAGGCACCATGATGGTAAAAGATATAAATGCAGGCAGCGGTAGTGGTGTGGTAACTGCAAATTTAGTATTGCTGAATAATAAGCTGTACTTTAATGGTAATGATGGTGCTGCAGGCGAGGAACTTTGGGTGAGCGATGGCACAGTGGCTGGTACTGTAATGGTGAAAGATATATGGGTAGGTGCTACAGGTTCTTACCCCACACAACTGGCGGTGCATAACGGTAAGTTATACTTCCGTACCAGCGATGGCACCAATGGCTACGAACCTTGGATGAGCGATGGTACGGCTACCGGAACGGTGATGGTGAAAGACATTAACCCCGGTAGTGGCGACTCAGATCCTATGTTGTTTGTGTCTTACAAAAAGTATGTATACTTTTTAGCGTACCCTGCATCTGGCCCGCAATCTATATACCAATCGAACGGCACTGCTACAGGTACTATTGCAGTAGCACCTGCTGCAATAACAAGCATGAACCCACTCTTTAACACAGGCAGTTTCTTTATGTACGATAGCACCCTGTTCTTCAGCGCAGCATATATGACAGCTACAGGGCAAGAGTTGTGGAGCATGAAGGACACAACTACCTACCCACCGCCACCTGGTAGTGTGCAATCTGTTGCTAACAACAATTTATTCAGCATAACACCAAACCCAGCGCACAATAGCTTTACAATAAACACAACAGTATCATTTAAAACAGGTAGTGTAACGATGAGGGATGTAACGGGCAAAATAATAATGAACCAATACCCCATTACAAATACCAGATTGCAAATACCGCTTAGCGGCATAACGCCTGGCATATATATGGCGGATGTAGTGTTGGATGATAAGCGAAGTGTGCAACGATTGGTGGTAGAATAGTTAGTGTTATTGAGCATATTTAAGCCCTGCATTATGCAGGGCTTTTTTATTGCGATCGTTTGCCATTACTTTGCATACTGATGATAGATTTATTAAAAACAAACATTGGCAGGCTAAGGGTAGTAGCTTTTTTAGAGGGTACATCGTTGATACTACTGTTTTTTGTTGCAGTGCCGCTTAAATATGTATGGGGTTACCCGCAATGGTCGCAAATAATAGGCACTGCCCATGGGGCTCTTTTTGTTTTGTATATATTAAACACGATGAGTGTAGCGAGCGACAGACAATGGAAGTTTAGAGCTACTACATGGAAAGTATTATTGGCTTCATTTATTCCGTTTGGTACTTTTTATATTGATAATAAAATACTGAAGCATATAAAATAGTGCATCTGATAGCCATGTAAGGCATTAATTAAAAGATACTTTTTTCAGAGAATGGATAAACAACAAGAAACCGAAGTACATAAACAGTTGATAGACATCAGCATCAAATCGCACATACAATCGCTGATGACAGAGGGACAGATAACAGAAGCTGATTTTTACCTGAATGATGCGGGTGATAAAATGATTGAGATAATTGATGAAGCAGGTGATGTGATAATGTATAATTATACACAAGGTAAGCTGCACAGCTATGGCGGCAGGTTGAGGGATTAGGTAAAGAATATACAACAAAAAAGCGCCCCAATAAGGGGCGTTTGTATTTTCACTTGGTAAGATGATAGATAGATGGAGTATTTTTTTATTGATTACAGTTGAGTAGCAGTATAAACTACATCTACCGTGTATGTACCAGCAGGATAAGTAAACCCTGGAGTTGCATTGTACTGGATGCTGAAAGTTTGGTTACCACCGTTATTAGCATTTGTTATCAGGTTTGCTGCTGTATTAGACAAGCCATTGTAAGCAGTAGCACTGAAAGGAGATGCAATAGCACCACCAGTACCATTTGCAGGAACACGTAAAGCAAGAACACCAGAAACAGGCATTATTGGTGCAGGCGTTACAGAACCTGTATAAGTAAAGTTTGCATTGTTGGTACGAACCGTTACACCGAAACGACGGTTAGAACGTACACGCAGTTCCTGATTAGCAGAAGCAACACCGTTTGCATAATCGTTTACAGTGTTGAAAGCCAGGTTAACAGCAGCACCTGTTGCAGTACCAGACCCTGTGAAAGTCAATTCGATAGCGTTGCTCAGGTTCAGATTAACCGTTTGTGTAGCAGTAGATGAAGGAGACTGTGCTTTAGCAGCAAAACCAGTGATACCCAGAGCGATGATTGCAATTACCTTTTTCATAATTTTTGTTTGTTTTAATTTGATTGATTTGTTTTTGTTTGTTCGTTTGATGATGCAAAGATGCTATCATCCACCCCCGATAGCCAAAAAACTAGGCTTGGTTAACCCCAGCTTAGCAACTGGTTAACGGGCAGTTAACAAACAAAGTATAACTAATTGATTATCAATTTTTTTCCAGTGTCTGCGCCATTTCGGATCGTTATTAAAAAAACTAAGGAGCGCCTTAATTAGACGCTCCTTGCACATAGAAACAGCCCCTGTTTCTGCCAATTCACTATTATAGTTGAGTAGCTGTATAAACTACATCGGTAGTATATGTACCTGCGGGGTAAGTAAAGCCTGGTTCAGCTTCGTATTTGATGCTGAATGTCTGGTTGCCACCATTGCTGCAGTTGGTAAGCAAATTAGCAGATGTTGCACTTAACGGAGCATAAGCAGTAGTACTGAATGGTGTAGCAATTGTACCACCTGTGCTGTTAGCCATTACCTTAATGCCCAACACGCTAACAGGCATAGCAGGCGCAGGTGTTACAGAGCCTGTGTAAGTAAAGTTTGCAGCACTTGTTTTCACTGCCACGCCAAACCTTCTGTTTGAACGAACTTTCAATTCCTGATTGGCAGATTCTACACCATTTGCATAATCGTTTACGGTGTTGAAAGCCAGGTTAACGGCAGCACCGGTAGCACTGTTGTTGCCGGTAAAAGTCAGCTCGATAGCATTGCTTAAATTCAGATTTACTGTTTGTGTAGCAGTTGAAGATGGTGTTTGCGCTTTTGCTGCAAATCCTACGATAGCCATTGCCGCGATTGTGAGTACTTTTTTCATTGTGTTTTGTTTTTTTGTTTTAATAATAATGATTGAAATTGTTCCTTAGTTAGAGCAACCTTACGGGGCTGCTGCTTGTTTGTTTTGTTTGTGTTCTTATTTGTTTTGTTCTGATAGTGCAAACATACATTTGTCAGCACCCCTTGTGTATCACTAATGTTAGTAGTATTTGTCTATTAACGATTGCTTTACAATGTCTATATTATTGCTGAGTAGCAGTGTATATTACATCTACAGTATAAGTACCTGCAGGGTAAGTAAAGCCCGGTGTGGCTTCGTATGCGATGCTGAACGTTTGGTTACCGCCATTCAAGCCATTGCTTATTAATTTTGCATCACTGTTGCTTAATCCGCTGTATGCAGTAGTGCTAAAAGGTGATGCAATAGTGCCGCCAGTACCGTTTGCAGCTACTTTCAGACCGAGTACACCGCTAACAGGCATTGAAGGAACTGGACTAACAGAACCTGCATATGTAAAGTTTGCAGAAGATGTTTTTACTGATACATCAAACTTTCTGTTTGAACGTACTTTCAACTGTTGTGCTGCAGATTCTACACCATTTGCGTAGTCATTTACTGTGTTAAATGCAAGATTTACTTCAGCACCTTTGTTTGAGTTATTGCCGGTGAAAGTCAGTTCGATAGCGTTGCTCAACGTTAATTTTACTTGTTGTTGTGCTGCTGAAGAAGGAGTTTGTGCTTTTGCAGAAAAACCTGCCATTGTGATGGCTGCGATTGTGAGTGCTTTTTTCATTGTGTTTTTGTTTTTTGTTTTGTTAATAAATGTTTTACCGTTTTGATAGTGCAAACATACATTCACACAACACCGTTGTACATCACTAATGTTAGTAGTTTTACCTGAGCATGTATTGCTTAACACCCCGTTTACAAATATTCTTCGGCACAAAAAAAGAGCCCTATAAAGGGCTCTCCTGTATAGAGGATTAGAGAGAGACAGATTAAAGTTGTGTAGCAGTATAAACTACATCTACCGTATAAGTACCTGCAGGGTAAGTGAAGCCAGGTTGTGCTTCGTAAGACACGCTGAACAATTGGTTGCCACCGTTAGCAGCATTCGTTATCAGGTTTTGTGCAGTTGATGTAAGACCGGCATAGGCACTTGTGCTGAAAGGAGAAGCGATAGCACCACCTGTGCTGTTAGCACCTATTTTCAGGCCTAATACACCACTTACAGGCATTACAGGAGCAGGTGTTACAGCACCAGTGTAAGTAAAGTTTGCATTGTTGGTACGAACTGTTACACCGAAACGACGGTTAGAACGTACACGCAGTTCCTGATTGGCAGAGGTAACACCGTTTGCATAATCGTTTACAGTGTTGAAAGCCAGGTTAACAGCAGCACCAGTTGCAGTACCAGACCCTGTGAAAGTCAATTCGATTGCGTTGCTCAGATTCAGATTAACTGTTTGAGTAGCAGTAGAAGAAGTTTGTGCTTTTGCAGAAAAAGCTGCGATTGTAATGGCCGCGATTGTGAGTACTTTTTTCATTGTTTTTGTTTTTTTGTTTTGTAAAAAAATGTTTATCGTTTTGATAGTGCAAACATACACTCTCACAACACCGTTGTACATCACTAATGTTAGTAGTTTTCTTGCAAAAATCTGTTTAAAATATTGGTTGCTATGGTTTTATATGTAAAAGAGAAAGCGTCCTTGCCAGGACGCTTTCTCTTAATATTATTATCAATTATTGATTAAAGCTGTGTAGCAGTATAAAC
The DNA here is from genome assembly GCA_002127285.1 of Chitinophagaceae bacterium IBVUCB1. Lineage (GTDB taxonomy): Bacteria > Bacteroidota > Bacteroidia > Chitinophagales > Chitinophagaceae > Polluticoccus. Next base: position 1,474,421 of record NFUW01000002.1, on the reverse strand, counting down.
TACATCTACCGTATAAGTACCTGCAGGGTAAGTGAAACCAGGCTGTGCTTCGTATGATACGCTGAACAATTGGTTGCCACCGTTAGCTGCGTTTGTTATCAGGTTTTGTGCAGTTGATGTAAGACCGGCATATGCACTTGTGCTGAAAGGAGAAGCGATAGCACCACCTGTGCTGTTAGCACCTATTTTCAGGCCTAATACACCACTTACAGGCATTACCGGAGCAGGTGTTACAGCACCAGTGTAAGTAAAGTTTGCATTGTTGGTACGAACCGTTACACCGAAACGACGGTTAGAACGTACACGCAGTTCCTGATTAGCAGAGGTAACACCGTTTGCGTAGTCATTCACTGTGTTGAAAGCCAGGTTAACAGCAGCACCTGTTGCAGTACCAGACCCTGTGAAAGTCAATTCGATAGCGTTGCTCAGATTCAGATTAACTGTCTGTGTAGCAGTAGATGAAGGAGACTGTGCTTTAGCAGCAAAACCAGTGATACCCAGAGCGATGATTGCGATTACTTTTTTCATTGTTGTTTGTTTTTGTTTGTTTGTTAATGTTTGTTGTTAAAAAATTTGTTTTTGTTGTTGATTATGAAGCAAATATGGGGGTGCGGAGCCTCGATAGTCAAATTTTCGGGCTTTGTTAACGCCTGCTTTGCAATCGGTTAACAAACGATTAACAACTGAAAATCAATAAGTTATAAAATAAAAAACCCCGTAAAGCAGCGCTGGTGCGGCTTACGGGGTATTCATCAACAATGAAAAGAATCAACAACTATTCTTCATTTTTTAAGATTGGGTAGCGGTGTATATAATATCTATGGCATACTGCCCTGCAGGGTATGTATAGCCGGGCGTAGCCCTGTATTGTACTTTAAATCTGTTATTGCCACCGGCAGTAGCATTGGTTATCATGTTTTTGCCATTAGTACTAATGCTAGTAAAGTTGTGATGGCCGGATGCAATGCTGCCACCGGTATTGTTTTGTATTACCTTCAGGCGTAGTACAGACAAAGGCATGCGAGGGTCGTTGCCATTGCCTGCAAATGCAAAGCGCGAAGCCTGCGCACGTACCCTGACAACGAAGTTTTTATTAGAACGTATCAACAGTTCCTGCTCGTCAGACATTACGCCGTTTGCAAAGTCGTTCACGGTATTGAAGTGCATTGTAGGGTTTGTACCGTTCAGTATGATTATCTCCACCACATCTTCCAGGCCCAAGTTTATTTGCTGTATACCCTGTACAGGGTTGCTTTGTGCATAGCTGTTTATGCAGGCTATCAGCATTGTCATGGTGAGTATTATCTTTTTCATCTCTTTAGTTTGTTTGTGTTTGTACTGCAAATATGCTGCACACTACCAGCCTTAACCTAAAAACACAAACCGCTTAACACAGGCTTAACATGCTGAAAACCGCTACTGTGGCTATTTTCAAAGCCATGCTGTTGATAATCAGTGCTTTGGGTAATTGATGTATTAACATGTGTTTCGTAATTAAAACATGGTGTTTTTCAGCACTATTTTCTATTATCAGTAGCTTATACATAGTGTATTATAACTATCAGTAGCAGAGTGCGTATAATATGATAGGATAAAACAGTAAAGTGTTCAATATTATTTAATACACATAAAAGAAGCATTTGCAGGGGCTGTATTATATTGGTAAATGGTATTGAAAGTACTCAACGGCTTTTTCGCTCTCTTATTTATATTATCTGCTGCATTGCAATACAACGACCCCGATCCGTATGTGTGGATGCCCATATACCTGACGGGTGCTTACTTGTGCATACAGGCAATGCGTGGTAAATACCCCATAGGTATATATCTGGCTGCTATGGGTGTGTATGCTATCTATGCCGCCTACTTGTTGCTGGATGACATGGGGGTATTGTATTGGTTTAATAAACGTGATGCAGAAAACATAGCACAAAGCATGAAGGCTACGAAGCCATATATAGAAGAAACACGCGAATTTTTCGGGCTGGTATTGCTGATGGGGGTGCTGGTGCTGAATATGCTGATGTATAGGGTAAGGAAGAAAAGGGCAGGAAGGTTATAAAATAACAATCCCCCCGCTTAGACAAGCGGGGGATTTGTACGTTGATTATATTATCTATTAATGCACGACACTTATTATTCTTTTACCAGTTTTACGGTAGTAACATCTGATGCAGTTGCCAATTTCAGTACATAGTTACCAGTTGGCAGGTTAGCAATGTTCACTTCATTATTGCTTGCAGATACTGCATGTGTTGCCACTACTTTGCCCATTACATCATATACGGTAACGGTAGCATTGCCTGTAAGGCCCGTGATGCTGATGTTGTTTTTTGCAGGATTAGGGAATATGCCTGCTGTTTGTGTAGCTACGCCTGCTATACCTGTAGTCATTTTGGCATCAAAAGTCAATGCTTTTTCTTCAAACTTGATGGCGGAAGCTGAAGGCATTGCTGTGCTAAGCGTGAAGCTGAGTGGTGCGCTTGTTTTGCCCATTACATCGCCGAAGATTTTGTAACTGCCGTATGGTACGTTGAAGCTGAACTGACCGCTTGCATTGCTGTATGTATATGCTACAGCCTGATTAGAGGCATTTGTCAGGATGATGAGCCTGCCCGGAAGCGGGTCTCCTGCAGCAGTACTCTTGTTGGCACCTAATACTACGCTACCACCTATAAAGCCAGGGCCGCCTGGGTTGGTTCCACCTATCAGGGCTATGTTGCGTGTAATAGAACCTGTGCCGCCTGGTGCAATAGTTGTTGCGCCACTCCATATAAGAGAAGAGGTATGATATGTAGGCAGGTAGCTGCTGTAGTTGCTTGATGCAGGTAACAGGGCAGCTTTCACCAACAAAGAATCGGGCCTGCTTGTAGGGTATGTCATTGAATAATTACCACTGCTGTTAGTAAGCGCACTGTCAAGAGCTGTTAGTTTCCATGTAAACACAACGGTAGTACCTACCCATATAGAGTCTGGTGATTTTGCTATTAAATACACTTTTGCATTAGCTGCGCCTGTACTGTTGTGCGTTATTTGTCCGCTGATGGTAGCAGGTGGTGGTGGTACGCATTTTGTGAAATTGCTGGTAATGTTTACACCTGCATAGGTATGCAAGTTGGAGAGTGTGGCAGGTGAGCCACCGGTACAGTTAACAGTAGATGCCCAGATAGGATGCCCGCTAAGCGTAGTGCTTGGCATGGTAACCGTATATGCGCCTGTGCTGTTTGTTACAGCGCTAGTGCTAAAGAATGCACCATGTGTAGTGCCGCTCCAGCCACGGCTGCTGTCGCTCATTACCCATACGGTTTGTCCTACTACGGGTGCGCCTGTAGTGGTAAGCACCGTGCCGCTAAATGTAAACTGGGCATTTGCCACTATGGTGCAGAGCATAGCCAGTATTAATAGTAAATTCTTTCTCATAATTGTTTTTGTGTTTAACTTTTTCAAATGTTTGATTAAAAGGCCTTATGCTATATACTGACGCTGGGTGATTGTGTTCTGTTGGAGTAAAACAAAAAAAAGGTCTGAAAAGTTTTAGGTATTAATTAGCGATTAATAAATACATTCTTAATATTATACGCAGTTTGTTATGTTTTAATGTTTAATTGTGTCACTTCATTACTGAATGAAGAAAAACGACATTGGAGGTATTGAAACAAATATTTTATCATTAACCCTTGCATAAATGAGAGAGGTTTATTGTATTTGTACAAATATAACCGATATGCGACAAAGCCTTTTAGCCCTCTGCTGTTTGCTTATAGTTACATCTGTCAATGCGCAAAGCGATACCTTATGGTTTGATGCCGATTGGGAAAAAACAACCAACAAAGATACTGCCGCATATTACAGGCCAGCACCTGCCAGGCAAGCCAATGGTATGTATCTGATAAAGGATTATTACAAAAGCGGAGCATTGCAAATGGAAGCATACTCTACAGATGCAAATGATAATAATATCAATGGGTTAGTAAAGCGTTATCATGAAAATGGACAATTAGAAAGTGAGGTTCAATATATTAATGGCAAAGGGCAAGGGAAGTATATTACTTACTATGCAAATGGAAAATTAGAAAGCGAAGAATTTTATGTAAACGGAGAACGTAATGGATTGTGTACATTTTACCGAGAAGAAGATGGTTCAGTTGAGAGCAAAATTGAGTATGAAAAGAGTCTATACTCAGGCAATTTTATAGAATATTATAAGTCTGGTGTAATAAAACGAAAAGACTATTGGAAAAAAGGTAAGCTTAAAAAGGGTAAATACTTTGATGAAAGTGGTCGCGAAACAACGTATATCCATCAAGAATATAGCCCGGAATATCCAGGTGGGTGGAATGCATATGACAACTATATCAAGAACAACATACGATATCCGCTTGTATGCAAAGAGGAAAATGTACGCGGAAACGTTCAATTGAAGGTGTTTTTTGATACTACAGGCAAAGTGCGTAGAGTAATCATCGATAAATCCTTACACCCCGATTGTGATAAAGAGGCCCTGCGATTGATATATAATATGCCGCCTTTTCCACCTGCGAAAGATTATAGAGGTAACAAAGTGGCTCGTTCAGGTTATTTAAGTGTTTACTTTGGCAAGATACCGGCAGGAGCATTTATTTTAGATCCTGTAAGCAGTATTCTTCGCAGTGGTATCGAATAAGCTGCTTTCATATCTCCTAAAAATATATACACAGCACCTGCTAACGTTTAGGGCATATATTGCGTCATAGTTAATAACGGGAATGTATTAACTTTTGACTAAAACCGAGTGGATATTTCTGATTGACAGGCCCTGCTAACATATCATCGCAATCGGCGGCTGCCTATACGCCGGATGAGCTGACACAGCTTGTGCGGGATTGCATTGCCAATAACCGTGCTGCGCAAAAAAAGCTGTACGACCACTACGCGCCGTTTGTGTACGGTGTCATCAGGCGGTACCTGTTCAATACCGAGGGTGCAGAAGAAGTGCTGAATGATACTTTTTACAAAGTCTTTACCAAAATGGACCAGTATGGCTTCAAAGGCAGCATAGAGGGGTGGATGCGCCGTATAGCCATCAATCAGGTAACAGACCACCTGCGCCGCAACGGCAAGTTTGAAAACGAAGTGCACCCCGACCCCGATACACACCCGATAGATGCCCGTACGGACGATAACCAAATAGGCAAACTATCGTATAAAGAACTGCTGGCGGTGGTGCACCAGCTACCCGATACGCACAGGATGGTTTTTAACCTGTATGTATTTGAAGACATGCCGCATAAGGAGATAGCAACCCTGTTGCAATTGACGGAAGGCAACTGCCGCTGGTATCTGAACGATGCGCGAAGAAGATTGAAGGAAAAATTAATTAACCATATTTAGTTGTAGAAGTAATGGAAGACAAACACAGCTATATAGACGATTTGTTCCGAAAGGAATTGGGGGGCTACCGGGAGGAGCCTGCCCCTGCCGTATGGAGCAAATTAGAGCAGCGGCTGGATGGTCGGCGCAAACGCCGTGTCATCATCTGGTGGATGACGGGGCTGGCACTGCTGCTGGCGGCATCTACCCTTTGGCTATCGGGGGCTATTGCACCCTGCGCATCTGTGCCGTATATGGCGGCAGGCAAGCAGCCTGTAGCTGCACCCGTGCATAGCAACAAGGCCATACCTGCTACCACGCAGACAGCAGCCATTGCCACACCTAAACCTGCACCACTAACACCTGCTAAAGCTCAAACGCAAAAACAACAGGTACGCCGTCTTCCCGTACAGCCTGTATTAGCGCAACAAGCCCCAGCAATAGAAACCCCTGCAAAAACCACACAAACCACACAAACCACCACCACAAACAACAAAGCTGATGATGTAATATTGACACAAACAAATAATATACCCGCTACTACCGCTATGCAAATGCAGGCAACAGATAATACGCCTGCGGTAGCCGTAAGCCAACCCGTATCCATACCAACTGCCACACCACCTGCCGAAGATATATTGGCATCTATGCCACTACCAACAGCAGGTGCACCCAAAAAACAAATACAGACAGATATATCTCAATATGAACCACTGATAACCCGCAGCAAACGCCAGGGCGAAAGTATGATAGCATCTGCCAACAAGCAGATGGCACCTGTAGAGAGCAAGCCTATTGCCTACAACACAGCAGCCCCAAGCCCTGCCAAGGCCATAGCAATACCCGTGGAAACAATCCCTGCCACACCTGCACAGCAGGTAAGTGAAACTACCGCAGCCAATGAGGTTGCCGCCCCTGCAGCAGCACCAGCAGTAACCGACGCCCCACGCCACCGGGTTACTTGGGATTATGGCGTGAAGATGGGCTTTGAGGCAAGCACCAACAAATACCACGCAGGCAATGGCATAGTGGGTGTGTATGCGCAGGCTAATATTACTAAACGTATAGCACTGCTGATGCAGCCCACCATCAAGTACGGATGGATGAAACAAACCACGCTGGACGATGCGAAACCCTACTACGATGTGAAGAATAACAACACAACCGCATTGCACATCATTACCCCCGATGGGCTGGATGGCAACGGCAACCCTGTGTATAATATCATACGCCGCTATTTCTATGCGCAGCAATACGACTCTGTATCTGTATCTAAAACCATACGCCCCAAGCAATACTTCGAGTTTGAGCTGCCATTGCTGGTGCAGTATAAGCTAACCAAACAATTCAGCGTATCGGCTGGTATATCTGCCAATATCAGCAGGCTGGTGCAGGTAGAGCGCGATGAGCTGCGTTTTGCAGGCAAGATGCGATATGATACTTTGGTATTTGCAGCAGTAAATGAAAGCAGCCCTGTACCCCCCGTACCCGGCATCGAAACAAGAATAAAATATAACTACGCTCCCTATGCCGATTTTATGGCAAACGAAAAGCTGAATGCCGACGGCAACCCCATTCGCATCAACTATATGCTGGGGCTTAACTACGCATTGAAAAACGGTATCAGCTTCGATTTGCTGATGCTGTCTATGCTTAATAGCGCGGCTTACATACCCGATGAGCGTGTACGCAGTATCTACAAGCGTCCGTACATTCGTGTAGGTGTAGGCTACAAACTGAATAATAAGTAAAATGAAATAGCGGGGTATATAATACACCGCGCAAAATGTGAAGTATGAAAAATAAACTGTTGTTGCTGATGATGTGTATGCTGGCAGGTATTTATGTGCATGCGCAGTATGGCTTTAGCGGCAGGCTGCTATATACCGATGGCAAGTCTGTGAAAAATAAGCAGGTGTTTCTGCGCGCAGATTCTACCATCAATCCCCCATGGATGCCGACGTTCAACCTGAGCACTTATACTGATACTTCGGGCTATTATTACATAACCATGCCGGGTTCGGTAGTGAATGGTATGAAAGTAGAATCTCGTACGGTAGATTGTAACAGCGTAGTGCTAACCAATACGCATACGTATAGTGGTGCTAATATCTCGGGTTCCAACTTTACAATATGCATCAACCCTGCACCTGTTATATCGGGGCAAATATCACTGGGTACAGGTTCTGCACGTGCTGCCAACGCTAAAGTATTGCTGCTTGAAAAAATTGTGGACAGTACCGATGGCATACGCAATTACTACTTCGTAAAACGCTTAGATAGTGTTATTGCCAGCAGCAACGGAAACTACGCTTTTACCTATCCTGCAGGTATTACAGGCAAGCTGCTGGTGCATGCTATGCTGCAACCTACATCTGCCAACTACAGCAAGTATGTACCTACCTACCACAACGGAGACCTGCAATGGGACATTGCCGATACACTACCCAAAAGTGTGTCTTACACAGCCAATATAGGATTGAAGGCAGCGAATAACCCCGGTGGTACAGGTTATATAACAGGCTATGTGCAGGCAGGTGCAGGTATAGGTATATTGCCTGGTACAGGATTGGCAAACCGCACCATTGTACTGACAGATGCCAATGATAATCCCATTTCATATACATTGAGCGATAACATCGGTACGTTCTCATTTACCAACCTGCCATATGCAGGCTATAAGATATTTGTAGATAATTACGGCAAATACAGTACGCCATTATTATTTGTATTAGGTACCAGCAACCCTTTCGTAAATCACCTGAAGTTTGAAGAGTTTACTTATCACTACATAGCCAATATGCCACCCCTGTCTGTACTACAGCAACAGGCAAGTAGCAGCATATCTTTGTTTCCCAATCCTGCAACAGATTACATACACATAAAAGGGATGGCATCTGCCGCTACGGTATATATATATGATGTTACGGGCAGGCAGGCAGGCAGCTATGCAGTACAGGCAGCAGATGCTCAAATAAATATTGCCCGATTACCCGCAGGCAGTTATACAGCAAAAATTATCAGTGAAACTGCAATAACAGTACAACAGTTTGTGAAGCAGTGATAAAGAAGTTGGTTTTTTAGTTAATAGAAAAAGCCCCGTATTTTTTTACGGGGCTTTGCATTGATTGTATGTTTGGCTACAACAGCCAAAGGATTATTTTAAATCAAACCTATCCAGGTGCATTACCTTGCTCCATGCGGCGGCGAAGTCGTTTACAAATTTGGCTTGTGCATCGTCGCAAGCATATACTTCTGCCAGTGCGCGTAGCTCTGTGTTAGAACCAAAGATGAGGTCAACCCTTGTAGCAGTCCATTTTACTGCACCTGTTTTGCGGTCGCGGCCTTCAAATGCTTCTTGCGCATCGTTGGTAGCAGTCCACTTCGTACCATAGTCAAGCAGGTTTACAAAATAGTCTGTCGTCAATGCTTCCGGGCGATTGGTAAATACACCATGCTGAGAATGGTCGTAGTTGGTATTCAGTACACGCATACCGCCTATCAGTACCGTCATTTCGGGTGCAGTCAGTGTCAGCAGTTGTGCCTTATCTATCAGCAGTTCTTCTGCCTTGCCGCCTAAGCCCTGCACACTATAGTTGCGGAAGCCATCTGCCACGGGGCGCAGTGCTTCAAACGATTCTACATCTGTATGCTCTTGTGCAGCATCGGTACGGCCTGCGGTAAATGCTACCTGTACGTTATGCCCTGCGTTTTTTGCTGCTTGCTCTATGGCTGCGCATCCACCCAGCACTATCAAATCTGCCAGGGATACTTGTTTGCCACCTGCATTGGCAGTGTTGAATGTTTGCTGTATGCCTTCCAGTGTTGTGATAACACGGGTAAGCTGCGCAGGGTTGTTTACTTTCCAATCGCGCTGCGGGGCAAGGCGTATGCGTGCACCATTGGCACCACCGCGCTTGTCTGAACCACGGAATGTAGATGCTGATGCCCAAGCGGTAGATACTAATTGAGCAATCGTTAAGCCGGATGCCAGTATTTGTGTTTTGAGTGCGGCTATATCGTTCGCATCTATCAACGGATGATTAACGGCAGGTATAGGGTCTTGCCATACCAATACCTCGGCAGGTACTTCCTTGCCCAGATAACGGGCGCGTGGCCCCATATCGCGGTGCGTTAGTTTGAACCATGCACGTGCAAATGCATCTGCAAACTGCTCAGGGTTTTCCAAAAAGCGGCGAGATATTTTTTCATAAGCAGGGTCCATCCTTAGCGACAAGTCTGTAGTGAGCATGAAAGGTGCGTGCTTTTTACCAGCATCGTGCGCATCGGGTACTAAGCCTGCACCTGCGCCGTCTTTAGGCTTCCACTGTTGCGCGCCTGCGGGGCTTTTTGTCAGTTCCCATTCGTAGCCAAAGAGGTTTTCAAAAAAGTTGTTGCTCCATTTAGTTGGTGTGGTTGTCCATGCACCTTCTAACCCACTGGTGATGGTGTCTGCACCGCTACCCGTACCAAATGTATTTGTCCAACCCATGCCTTGCTCTTCTATGCTTGCGGCTGCGGGTTCTTTGCCTACATACTGGCCGGGGTTGGCAGCGCCGTGTGTTTTACCAAACGTATGTCCGCCTGCTATCAGTGCTACGGTTTCTTCATCGTTCATGGCCATGCGGCCAAATGTTTCGCGTATATCCCGCGCGGCGGCTATGGGGTCGGGGTTGCCGTTGGGGCCTTCGGGGTTTACATATATCAAGCCCATCTGCACGGCAGCCAATGGGTTTTCCAAGTCGCGGTCGCCGGTATAGCGGTTATCTGCCAGCCATTCTTTTTCACTACCCCAATACACATCTTCTTCAGGTTCCCACACATCTTCTCTGCCACCTGCAAAGCCAAATGTTTTGAACCCCATAGACTCCAATGCACAGTTGCCCGTGAGTATCATCAAATCGGCCCACGATATTTTGTTGCCGTATTTCTTTTTTACAGGCCATAGCAACAGGCGTGCTTTATCCAGATTGGTATTATCGGGCCAGCTATTGAGTGGTGCGAAACGTAAAGTGCCAGAGCCTGCACCGCCACGACCGTCGTGTATGCGGTAAGTACCCGCACTGTGCCATGCCATACGGATGAAGAATGGGCCATAATGACCGTAATCGGCAGGCCACCAGTCTTGCGAATTGGTCATGACATCAAAAATGTCTTTTTTTACCGCATCGAGGTCAAGGCTTTTGAACGCTTCGGCGTAGTTAAAAGACTCGTCCATAGGGTTGGATAGTGTGGAGTTTTGACGGAGGATGTTCAGCTTTAGCTGATTAGGCCACCAATCGCGGTTGCCTGTACCGTTGCCCGCGCTGTGTTTCAGCACACTGCCATGAAATGGGCATTTACCTGCTCCGTTTGATGCGTTGTTTTCCATACGTTGTATTCTTATATTTTGATTGTGTTATACTGCAAAATTAGCTGCCCATGGTGGTGCGGAAAATGACAAATATCAGAGTTTGCCAAAAGGAGCATCCAACAGGGGCAGCACAAAAATGAACAATCGGCAACGAACCGTCAAACTGATAGTTTGTATGTGAGCATAGAGAGCATCTATGTGGGGGTGATTCCCATCAAATAAGTAAGTAATATATTTATTGCTAACAATCAATATCTGCTATTTCTCAAACCATGGTTAGGCAGGTCATGTAATTACCGCCATCACTTCTTAAACCTGTACCTGAAATCGAGCAGGAGGCAGAGTATGCTGTATCGTTGTGGAGATATGGCAAGGGGTTCATCGGGCGTGTAGCGCAGCCATGTATAGTTGGCACGCATACCCATGCCAAGCCTGTTGGCAAACAACATACCGAAGTATAGTTCTGTATTCATATTCAGCCGGGTACCTTCTGTAAAATCGCCAAACTCGGCAAATGGCACTACGCTTAGCTGCGTGCGCAGCATAAAGTTTTTATCTCTGAATATAGTATAGTTGAGCGATGGTGATATGCCTATGCCCATCATGTTTATCACCGCGCTATCTCTATAGCCCTTGGGGTAGGCGGGTGCGCCTGCTACCAGTTCGGCTTGTTTGTATGTGTGGAATACCTCTGCTTTGCAGGTATGCAACCTGCCGCCGAGTGACAAGTACCATTTATTGCCATTCTTGTCAAAGTTGTATTCGTATAGCAGGTTTAGCGGGGGCATATTGCCCAGTACGGTTTCGCTTTCGCCACTGCCCATAGCCCATGCCATACCTATTTGCAAGCCTGCTTCTTCCGTATTTCGTTTGGCTGCGTTTTGCGCATAGGCAGCCTGCGCCAGCAATAGCAGCAGCAGCGAGCATTTTATAGTATGTGCGTTCATGTGCATTTGGTGTATTATTGGTATCAACTGTTGTGTGGTTGCTGCATCATGTCATAATTAAATATAACAGTATTTAAAGACAGTGGCAAGTAAAATAAGTATGCCGCATCTACAAAGTAATACCTGCAAACAGCATCAGCGATATGTTTTTGTCGTACAGTGCATCGCTTGTTGCAGCTACACGTTGTGTATTGTAACGGGTAGCACGTACGGTGTACATATTGTTGGAAACTATCAAGCGGGTGAAGCCCAAACCTATCCTCGCATCGCGCTTACGCCATAGTAGTGGTACATCGCGGCGGCGCATAGCTACCTGTGCATCGGCAGACAGGCTGATAGAGGTGCCGTCGGGGTATATTGTACTATTCGCGTCTTCTGCAAAGCCTGTATTTATGTATGCCGGCATTACGTTGTACCCGGTAAGGGTATCGCGGGCATATACACCTTGCGTAGTGTATTGATTGCCTGCATTTAAGGCTATATCCACCATCATCCCTGCCGTTACATCTAATGCTGTACGTTTACCTATATAAAAAGAGTAGCCGGGGGCATAACGCACACCCAGAGCAGCCGTATTGCGACCATAAGATGCACGTATGGTTTCGTTGGTGTTATGTCCGTATCTGCCGGGTTGCTGCGTGTAGGTGAACCGCTGCGGCACTACGCATACAACTAATGCCAAATCATTAAAAAAACGCTCTGCCTTATTGGGGAGTAGTTGTAAGTTGAATGCGGTATATAAACCAATACTGTTGCGTATAGACAAATCACCGTTGTTAAATGCTGCAAGGTCTGGCTGGTTGAAGTGGTACTGTGCCCCTATGTTTAGAAAATAGCGCACGGGCAGTTTGCCGTTTTCTTTGCGCTTTGTAAGCCATTGCGCATGGGCAGTAGTAGTAGCCAATAGATAGCAGATGACGAAGACGATTAGTTTTTTCATATTGGTTTAGGGTGTAAATGTGAAGCTGACTGTAGTATCTGCAATGGCTACATTGTTTTCGGTTATCAATACTACGGCAAAGCGTTGGGGGCTGTTATATTGTGGCTGCGCGTTGATATGAAAGCCCATTCTTTCTTCTACACCACCACGAAAGTATTTTTCGCGTGTGTTGTTTATTTGCCATATCATTTTATCCATTGGCACTACGGCTGCGGTATCGAAACTGCCGAGCGAAAAGCTGCATACACTTGCTATATTACTGCCTGCTTTGTAGTTGGTGCTGTAATCGCTCAGCGTTATTACTTGTATATCTTTCAAAGCATCTGCAGGGTAGGCGTAGGATGACTTGGTAAGCGCGTAGGCGGTATTGCCCCATTGCAGGCGCGATGCTACGGTAACGGGCTTCATATTTACTAATACTTCGTGCCCGCTATGCGGTATGGTGTTGGCCTCTATTACTCTTTGCATGGCATTGTCGTACACATCTACCTGTATAGATTGGTATATGTATCTATAGGTATTATTGCAAGACAGCATAAAGCAGGCAAGCAATACCATTCTTAATAGGTTTATTGGCTTTGGCATAATGATACATTGTGAAGCAAAAATATTGCCAAAAATGATTTCTATTTCGCCTTGCCCTTATCGCCCAGTATCGCCTCTCCTTTTGTAAGCCACGATATGCCGAATGCCAGCAGGGCGATGGCCTCGCAGATAAGGGTGAACTGGTTTTCTTCTTCCCTGTTGCCAAAAGCAAAGTTGATAGCGATGGCAGCTATGGATGCTACCATGATAATTCCACATACTACATATACATTATTCCGCCTGCGCTTGGCAGCATCTTGCAGGTGGCGGGGCTTGTTGCTGAGTGTAAAGAGGAACAGCGACATGAATGATAGCGTAAGGAAAAATGCCGCCGCAGCTACTAAGTGTATGGTGCCGCTATAGGGTATATCTGTAAGCGATGCTATGTACGTTTGGCATGGAAAGTATGTGGTAGCATCGGCACAAGAGCCATCTGCGTTTTTTGTAAGGCAACTGATGTTTGTAGGAAACAAAGCTACCAGCAATGCGAAGAAGCCTGCCATGTTTGCACTGATATTATCTATACGGCTGTGCCCCTTGTAGCAAAACATAAAGAGCGATACGGCACAGAGCGCGCCCACAAACAATTCTCTGGCATTGGTATAGTAGTAGTGGCTGATGGATGGCTGCACGATGTGGCAATCGCCGAAAAAATAGCCCGTTGTTATCAGCACTACGGGTATCAGTATGCCTATCCACCCCACCGCTTTGCGGATGGTGTAGAAGGATATTACCTCGCTATCGTTAGGCGCGCTTTTGGCAGCGGTTTCTATTTTGTGGTATAGTGCTTTGAGCATGGCTGGTGTTTTATGTTGGTTAAGTTATAGAATATGCGGCGGAATGCTGTTATAATATTACCGTTTTCTCAACGCCATAGGGCTTGCAGAGAGTGGTATGTGTGTTGTAGATTTATGATAATCAGCAGGGCGTATGAGGTGGCACTTATGTATGATGGTATCTATTACCTGTGTTACGGTTTGTAATGCACAGCAAGCCACGCCCCAACCACCCTATGCCGATATAGTGCTGGACTATGCACGTCCATTTACCATACAGGATGGTGGCTCAACGTCAAAGGCATACTTGTTTAATGTGGGTTGTGATATATACAATTATCGCGGCAATAGCCCGATAGGCTTGGTGCTGGGTGCGCGGATGGGCTTCTTGAAAAATGATGGTACGTATGTGCGGCAGGCATCGCAGCAGATATGGGGCACCAAACTGCAGGCCGCTTTTGTGGCAGGTGCCAGAATATACCGTATGGCAGGCAAGCGTGTGTTGGAGGCAGGTATAGTAGCAGGCCCCGTTCACCTTGCCAATATAGAAATAGGCAGCTTTGACAAGCCATTGACGAGCATCTTGTCAGAGGCATCGGTTTATATATCACCGTTTGTGGGGGTGTATATTGGTGCCAAGTTTATTTATTATCCCGTCTTTTACGATTATAAACTGCAACCCATTGGCGGTAGTGCATTGTCTGCCATCGGCTTATCTATGCGTGTGGCTATTTAGGGCTGTTGTTCAGCATCTATGGGGTTGGTGTATGATTGTGTTGTGTTATGCTACAAAGCTATTGCCCCGATGGGGCATATGTTTTTATTACTCCTCCAACTGCACTATTATCTTCTTCAACAGGGTTATCTGCCCCAAGTGGTAGTGGGTATGTTCTATCATGCCGTGCAGGTTTCGGTAGTATGTGCCGTATTTTTCGGCGGTAAATACTTCGTTTAGCTTGTCGTCGGGTAGCAGGGCTATGGTTGCTGCCAATACCTGCCAGTCTGCTTGCAGTTTGGTACGCATTGCATTCCAATCTTCAGCATTATTGATGGGTGGGTGGGTAAAGCTCTCCTCGTCTTTTGCCACTAATGGCTTGCCTTGCAGTACACTGAGGATGGCTGTTGCATAGTAGCCTACATGGTAGGTAAGCACGGCAATGGTATTGAGCCCGTACACTTGGGTGGTAGCCTGCTGCCATGTAATGTCTTTCAGTGTATCGTGCAGGTTCACCCACGTCCAGTTGCCACCGTCGTGTACTTCTTTCATGTGCTTGGCTATGTGCTGCGTGGTGTGCATGGTGTTATCAGTTTTTAAGTAAAGCGTCCAGTTTTTTTATTTGTTCATCCAGTATGCGTATTTGTTTTTTTGCCTCGCCATCGTCAAATGCCTTATGCTCTTTCAACGATTTGTCTTCTTTTTCGTGCCTTGCTTTTTCTGCTGTCTCCATATCGTCGGCTATATCGCCTTCGTTTTCAAAAAACTTATTGAGTGATGCGAAGAAGCCTTTGTTGTTTGCGCAAAAAGCCATTTGGTTTTTATAGACATCGCCCAGCCGTACATGGCTTGTAAGCCATGCCTGTTGACAAGTTTTTTGCAAGTCGGCATATTTTGTGTCGTTGTTGGGGCTGCAATTCAAAGCATCTTTTGCGTTTTCTTTTTGCAGCCTTAGTATGGCAGCATATCTTCTTTTCAGTTCTTCATACATTTCGTTTACATCGTCAAAGGCTGTGTACAGTTTATTCAGCAGGGTATCTGTATGCACCAGGCGCAGCGTTTTATAATCTTCCATATAGGGCTTTACCTCGTCATCATAATTATCGTGCAGGTACACGCGGGCTTTGGCTTCTGGTACCAATATATCAGTCAGTTGCGGCATGGTAGCATCTATAGTGGTTGTCAGGTTGTTGTATTGCTGTGTGGCAATGGTGATGCTGTCGCGCATCCTATCTATGCCTTGTTGCAATGCCTCTATTTCTGCCTGCCTTGTTTCTATAGAAGACAGGTAGTTTTTTATGCGAGCATCTGTAGGTTGTGTGCGGGTAGTTGGTTTCGATTTTATAACAAGGGGTTTGTTATGCTCTTCCTGTTTTTGGCTGATGTTGTCTGCTTTGCGTTTGCAGGTATTGATGTAGCGTTCTGCCTTTGCCTGCTGCATTTTGCCACTTGTTTTTATTTGCCTGATGTATGCCAGCCCTTCCATGTTTTTGGTGTCGTTCTTTTTCTGCATGGCGGCATAATGCGTTGTCAGTGGTTGTTTTTGTTCTTTTATATAGTTTTTGGCACTGGTATAGCTTGCCTTCAGTTCTCTGTACAGTGTGGCATCGGCAGCCCTGCTGTTGGCTGCCCATTTGTTATTGGCTTCTAAGGCTTGTTTGATGCCTTTGATGGCAATAAACCTGTTGTTGAATGTATATACCCTGTCTGCCCCTTCTATCAGGCGTTCGTCTTCTGTATAGCCTGCTTTTTTCAGCATCTGCGCTTGTGTACGGTTCAGGTCGGGGTTTTGCTTGTTGTGTTTTTCTACTTCCTCTTTGCCAGCTTCAAATACTTGTAGTGGCATAGTGGTGTTTGCTAACTGCCATGCAGGGTCGGCAGGCAGGCATATTTTGCTGTATGCCAATGGCTCTGCCATAAAATATGCTGGGTTGTATTTGAATACAAAATGTTCTTTGGCGGGGTACTCCAGCTTGGGTTTGGAGAGTTTGTTCATTTGCCGCTTCCACCATCCGTAGTAGCCTTCCATATACCCTGCACCAATGGTGGGGTCTGCAATATGCCATTCGCCGTCAATCTTTACTACACACCATGCGTGGCGGGGTATAAAGAATGGATCGTTATTATCCATAAACCAACTGCGCAGGTAACCCTCTACAACGGCGGCATCAAGCCCTGCTTCTCTGCACATGGCAACATATAGCAAGGTATAACCATCGGGTGTGGCTTCGCCTTTTTGCAATACAGTTTTCGTGGTTTCTTGCTCTCTTTCAGGGTTTTTGGATGCTGCCAAGTCGTATGCTATATGTGTGGTTATCCAGTTGTAGATGGCATTAGCTTTTTGTTTTTCTGTACTTGCGGCAGCACATACGCGGGCGGTGAGTGTTTTGTAGTCTTTGGCAGAGGGCACATCGCGGCCAATGAGGGTGTCTGTTTGCGCATGGGCGCAGATGCTAATAGCCAGCAACAGGCAAAGGGATGCAAGTACTTGTTTCATACTGCCAAAATAGATAAGCGGATAATGACATACAATACAGGTAGGGAAAAATAATATGCCTGATGGCTGCAAGGCACAAAAAAACCGATGGAAGAATCCGTCGGTTATACCCTCATATACAGGAAGGCTCTCTGAGCCCTTATACATTTTTTTATCTACCCTTTGTTTTTACAGCACCCCTCTTTGCAAAAAATTACAAAGAGGGGCTTTGGGCTGCAATGGTCAACTTCTTGTTTGTTTTGCCTGCAAAAAAAGAATGCATTTTCCTTTCTTACGTTGCTGTTACCTATAGAGGATAGAACATGAGTATTGCCATAAGTACCAACGATACCGCCACCACCAACCACGACATCACCGTGTACTTTGCAATTGTTTTTTCCATACCTATACTTAAGCATGTAAATATGCAGCCTGCTACCTCTGGTTTGCAAGTTTTGGGCGTTACAACTGCATTACAATGGCGTTACAAAAGCGTTACAATATGTGTAACGGCACATAAGTGGTTGGTTGTTAATTAGTAGTAGCCCCTCCAACCTATGCTTGCAGCATGGCAGGCTGCCCCAAGGGGAGGCTTTTCATGTAGTATAATTTTTTAATCCTGACTGCGGCAGTAAGGCGCAAAGAAAATTGCACGAAGAAAAAAAGTCCCCTTCTGGGGATTTAGGGGTTGTGTTATATATCCTGTACAAACCCTTCCAGGGCTATATCATCCGGTAGTTGTATTTTCTTCAGCAGGCGGTGTTTGTTTACCCGTATAGCCTCGAGGCTTACACCCAGCATGGCTGCCATCTCTTTGTTGGTAAGCCCCAGTTTGGTTAGCAGTATGGTGCGTAGTTCGGCAGTTGTCAGGTCGGGGTATTTTTCTTTTACCCTGCTTATATAGCCGTTATGTACTTTGTTGAACAGCGATTGGAAACTTGCCCATTGCTCGTCGTTCAGTATCACCGAGCTTTGCAGCAGTTGCAGGCTGTTATCGCCCTCGGGCAGTTCGTTGCTGCAAGGTAGTGCCTGATACTTGGCTATCTCGTCGGCAAATTTTTCTATCAGCTGGTTTTTCTCCTGTATGCTTTTGGTAAAATCATCGAGCTGCATGCGTGCCAGTTCCTCGGCTTTCTGTTTTTCGGCCTCGGCTATTTTGCGGCGTTGTATATGTTTCAGCTTCTGCCTGTTTATGAGCAGCAAGCTGATGATGCCTGCCAGTGCTATCAGCAGTATGCCGCCATTGCGTTGCAGTTTGCTTTGTTTTATTTCTTTATCCTTCAGTGCGTTCAGGTAGTGCAGTGAGTCTGTCTGTTTCTGTACCAGGTATTGCGCCTCTACCATCGCAAATTCTTTTTCCTTGCCTATATCGCGCAGGCTATCACGCAGCACTACGTTGATGCTCTGGTACTCAAAGGCCTTCTGGTATTGCCCACGTGCGGCATACAGGTTGGTAAGGCTGCCTGCTACCTCTGCCCTTATTTCTATTAGCCCCAGTTTATTACCAGCTTCCCAAGCCATCAGCAGGTATCGTTCTGCTTTGTTCAGGTTTGTATTTTTATCGCGCAGGCTATCGGGTAGAGGCACTTTATTTTTGCCTTGTGCAGCGCGCAGGTAGCACTCACCTATATCGGCTTGCGATATGGCAATATTTTTTGTAAGCCCCAGTTGGCTCAGCATACCTTCTGCTTTGTAATAATTTTCGAGTGCAGGCACCAGATTGCCTTGCCTTATATACACGCCACCAAGATTGAGGTATATGTTTGCCAACTCTCCGCGCGATTCCGGTGTGCCATATTGCAGTTCTTGCTGCAATGCTTTGTGATAGTAGTGCAGCGCGTCGTCAAATTTTTCTTGCCTTATGTATAGGTAGCCGATGTTTACCATCAGGTGCTGATAGTATTTAATTCCCGCCCGCTCATACACCTCTGCCGCTTCCAGTCCGTATTTCAGGGCTTTGTCATAGTCATTATTGGTAGCATATACGGCACTGATGCCCGAGAGGATGATGCCTTCTCTGTTGGCGTTTTTTATTTTTCGGGCAATAGTTAGTGCATGTTGAAAATATTTGAGTGCCTGCGGCAAGTCGTTTTGTATGGCATAACATCGTCCTGTCAGATAATTGCCGCGTAGTATGCCCATATCCCATTGCAGCTTTTCGGATAGCTGCAATACCTGCAGGCTGTATGCCTTGCTCTGTTCGGGATTGGTTTGAAAGTAGGCCCCTGCTATTTCTTGCAGCAGTTTGGCTTTGTTGGTATCGTCAGGTGCAGTTTTTAGTACAGCCAACATAGAGTCTGTATTGGGTTGCGCCATGGCACTACCATACAGGCAATATGTAAATAGGATAATGAGTAATCGCTTCATCACATACTAAATATAATGCGGCAAGCACCAAAAAGTAAAGGGTGTGGAAAAGATATTGCAAAATTGATACAGACACGCTTTTAACACATGTTTATATTTTCGGGGACAATATATAATGACTGTACTGCGTTACGCGTTTTAACCTGTATTAAAACGCATTGATATGAAAAAACAACTGCTTGTCGCTTTGCTGGCAATGCCTGTGTGCCTGTATGCACAAAAAAAACTGGACTACGAAAGGTATAACAATGTAGTGCCGATAGATGGTACGGAATACTTGTATGCAACCGCCGAACATGAGGGCAAGAAAAGTACAGACAACGATTTTTTGATGTTCATCAATACCCAAACGGGCGAAACTAAGAAAGTAGAATTTCCTAAAGGTTCGCAGATTTATAAAATTAACCATATTCGCTACGATAGTATTGGCGTGAATAAAATAATGTTGATTGGCAAAACGGTTGACCTGAACGACAGGGGTGGCATCAATTACAACGACCCTACGCAAGTCATCATACTATCTGTAGATGGTAAGGAGAAAAACGTCATTACATCAGACGGTTATTTTGTGAATCAATGGTATTTGAGTGCCAAGTATGGAACACTTACTATTTTAGGTTACTACGATAGTAATAATAACGGGCGTAATGACTACAACGATAAAGCGGAAATATTGGTTTACGACCTGAAACAGATGAAGCTGTTATCGCGTACGTGATGGGCTGTCAGGAGTTATCTCCTGACAGTAATAACACTTATTATCAACACGAACCGTCAGGAGAAACTCATGACGGCACTCGTAACATGCAAGATTTTATTACCGCTGAACATCTTATAGAACGCAGTTTTTATACCATACCCCCACGCCAAAAAAATGTTTTTTTCTTGTAGGGGTAAAGGCTGTATTGGCTTGTTTTCTCATCGTACACCAACACGATATGAAGCCAATACAAACCATATTTTTTCTGATATTAATAGCTGCAAGCAGGCAGGCAAATGCTACTACCGATAGTGTAGCTGCCCATGCCAATAGCAAGCAACTGGCAGAGGTAACCGTAAAAAGCAATAACAGGCAAACACTGGAAAGCGTACAGATGGGCAAACTGGATGTGCCTATGCGTATGCTGATGAAAGCCCCTGCCATAGGCGGAGAGGTGGATGTGGTAAAAGCCCTGCAACTGACACCGGGTGTGAAGGGTGGTACAGAGGGCAGCATAGGTATGTATGTGCGTGGCGGTGCCAACGACGAGAACCTGATATTGCTGGATGGCGCACCGCTATACAACGCAGGCCATCTGCTGGGTTTCTTTTCGGTTTTCAATAATACGGCATTGAAGGATGTACAATTATACAAATCGGGCTTTGCGGCGCAGTATGGCGGCAGGCTGTCGTCTGTGATGGACGTACGCACCAAAGAAGCATCGCTGAGTGGGGTAAAGGCGCAGGCAGGTATCGGTACCATATCATCATCGGTATGTGTAGAAGCCCCGATAGTAAAAGATAAATTATCGCTGATGGTAGCAGGCAGGCGCACGTATATAGACAAGGTGATGAAGAACATACCATACCATTTTCACGACATCAACCTGAAGCTATACTACAAAGCCGATAGCAGAAACCGTTTTTACATCAGCAGTTATACCGGCAGAGATGTGCTAAACTCGCAAAGCAACAACCAACGCGAAACAGAAGCAGGGCAAACGATAGAGAGCGGTATGCGCATGGGCAACAATACCATGTCGGCACGCTGGAATCATCTTGCCAAAAACAATAAATCATCGGGCGATGTAACGGCTTATTATTCAGGTTTCAGTTACGACATCAACGGCAGGCTGAACAGCAACCTCATCAGTATGCAATCATCTATCAAAGATGCGGGCATACGTGCAGATGTGCGTACATCGGCAGTTACAGGGCATAAGCTGACGGCTGGTGCTGCCTTATCAGGCCGTTATTTTCACCCCAACCGCATCAGCAGCAGCGGCCCGCTGGTAGAGCGTTTTGGTAACAATGCAGGGCAGCGCATCTATAACTACGAGGCGGCTGTTTATGTAAACGACGAAGTATCGCTGAGTGCAAAAATGCAGTTGGCAGCAGGTATGCGTGTCAGCAGTATGTTGTCTGCCGCCAAAACATACATCAACCCCGAACCGAGGGCAGCACTGCGTTATATGCTGAATGATAACAGCTCGGTAAAACTATCCTACGCGCGCATGGTGCAGTATATGTATATGGTATCGGGCTCTTCGCTGATGTTGCCTACGGATATGTGGTATCCTGCATCGGGCAAACTGCGCCCTGCCAATGCCGACCAAGTGAGCGCGGGTTATTACCATCAGATAGGCAACACAGGTATATCGCTGAGTGCAGAGGTGTATTACAAATGGATGCGCAACCTGTGCGAGTATAAAGAGGGCGCTGTAGTGATGCAGAGCAAAAACTATGAAGACGAACTGGTGCAGGGTAGTGGCAGGGCTTACGGGCTTGAATTGTTTGCGGGTAAAACAGCAGGCAGGTTTACAGGATGGGCAGGTTATACACTGGCATACGCGCACCGCCGTTTCGATTCACTGAATAATGGCAATGCCTACTATGCCCGCTACGACCGCAGGCATCAATTATCTGTAGTAGCCATGTACGATATTGCTAAAAACTGGAGCATCAGCGCAACGACTGTATATGCCACAGGCGCACCTTTTACGGGGCAAACAAGCCAGTACCTGATACCGAAGCCGGGCTTTACAGGCTTTGAGGCAATGCCTGCCTATACGGGCAGAAACGAACTGCGCATGTCTGCACAGTTTCGTGCCGATGCCGATTTGCAATACAAATTCAATATCAGTAAGCGTATAAAAGCAGATGCGCACCTGAGTGTGTATAATGTCTTCAACCGTACACAGCCGCATACTGTGCAGCGTGTGTACGACGAGCAAACAGGTACATACAAATACCAGCAGCGAGGTTTGTTCGGTACTATTACGGCTCTTTCGCTCAATGTTCATCTATAATCAATAAAGAAAAAATAATCAGTTGTATGAAAATCAATAAAATAATATTCTTGTTGCTGACAAGTGCCAGCCTTTTCAGTTGCCGCAAACCCAAGCCGCTTGATATAGCAATACCGCAGCGAAAGGATGAAATAGTATTGTCGTCTATGCTGACGGATGGTAATACCTTGCTGGTAGCCGCAGGATATTCGGTAGAGGCTATATCCAACATCAACGAAGAAACAGCCAATACCACCGTACCTAAAAATATGCTGATAGATAGCGGATTGGTAACGCTGACACCCGCCGGTGGCGGAGAAGCCATCACACTCACCAAGGTGTCTGCAGGTATGTATGGCAGCCGCAACATGGCTCTACAGCCGGGGCAGCGATATACCCTGCGGGTAACAGACCTGCGCAAGGGCTTGCAGGCTACTGCTACTACCACGCTGATGCCACAACCAAGTGCCTGCATGGTAGCACCCGCCTACCAAAGCACTACTGCGGGCGATACGCTGTATAAACTGCAAATAGATATACCCGATACATACAGGGGCGCACAGTATTTTGTAAGCTATACTACCAGCAGGCAGCTAAGGCAAAATGTAAAACTCTTTTCTCAGACCGCATCGCAAAACCTGAGTGCGCTCACCAATTTTGAGCCGAAGCAGATAGAATTGCTGCAAAGCGATAATGACGGGCAACTAAGCCGCAGTATTTCCGTACGGGTATCGCCAAGAGATACGCTGATAGTGCAGGTAGCGCGCATAGACGATGGTTATTACAAGTACCTGCAAGCCTACAAGCGCACGGGCTATCTCATCAACCAACTGACGGGCGAACCCATCAACCTGCCAACCAATATTGAAAAAGGACATGGCTACTTTTCTCTTGCAAAGCCATACCGTTTTGTGTTTGATATGCAGAAAGTGAAATAAGACAAGAAGATGTGTTTTGATTATAACCGTCGCTAAGCCTTGCTTAGTGGCGGTATTTTTTTGTGGTTAATATTGTTCGAGGATAAGTAACAAAGCATAATACATCCTTTGTTATCACCTGTTTGGCATAGTAATTGTTAATCAAATTTATATCTTCCCAAAACTTAGAAGTATGAAATGCTACCTGCCCTTTATACTGCTGCTTATATGCACAGTATGTAATGCGCAACAGCGCGAAGAAAATATTGATAGTAAAAAGCACAAGCCTTATATAGAACTAATGATTAGTGGCGGCTCATTGAGCCTTACACCTACCGCTTACGAACGTAGTAAACGTATCAAAGAGGTAGTGCCAGGACCAGGCTATGTCGTACAAGCAGGTATGGACCTTATGATAGATAAAGGCAAGCACCACATATTCCCGTCTTTTGGTTGTAATATAGGTTATATGTCATTTGCTTCGGGTGAAGCTGTACATTTTGATGGTAATGCAGGCATACACTACATCAATAAACCCGGCAACTTACAGCAATTGAGGCTTGCATTATATTTAGGTGGTGGTACCAGATTTCAAGATTTTCTGAATACGTTTTTCCTGCCATTTTTGAATCCCTATTACTATGTAGAAGCGAATGCTACCAGAAGTTTTTCAAACGTCTTTTCAGCAGGCTTAAGTGCTGCCCGATATTCAGTACTCAGAACAGAACAAAATCCAATTACAGAACGTATGGAAGAGTTTACAGGGCTGACAATTGAAGCACAATTAAGGTTGAGAATTGGTGGCAGACGTTAGCAGCTATTTACTATTGTCATGACATTTACTGCAATACCGCTGCCTGCCGGTAGCTATGTTGAAAAATGACAATAGGATGTCTGCACGTACACTATTTGTTATTATATTTACTTTATACAACGTAATCACTAATAACTACTTATATGAAAAGCCCTGTAAAAGTTTTACTCTCTGTATTGTTGGTATTGGCAGTACTGCCTGCCTGTAAGAAAAGAGAAAAACCTGTTGTTAATGCAACCAGTATCTCATTCGACTTTAGTTGGGATGATAATCCGATAGCGGGCACTGATATTACCTTTCGCAGTACGGCACCTAAAACAAGCAAACATCGTTGGGCATTTGGCGGAACTATCCTTACGGATGCGGAGCCGAAAATTCAATTCACTAAAAGAGGAGTTTACAATGTCAGCCTAACCATTGACGATGATTACAGTAATACTGTAACAAAACAAGTAACTGTAGGCGATAAACCTTATATCATTGCCACAGGTGGCATATGCCCCGGAGACACTTTTTACTTTTCTACACCGGCATATCCTGCTGCAAACACATACGACTGGAATTTTGGCGATGGGAAGACAGGAACAACCGCTACTCCATATCATATATTTACTACTGAAGGGGTATATACTGTATCGGTAAATATTGATAATAAAATGGGAGCATCTACAATAGTACAAGTATATAAAGACCCTATACATACTGCAAAGATGACTAACGGCAGAACGTGGCATATACAACGCAGGCAGCAAGGGTATCAACTAGATACCATGAGGTACTTTCCAGATGAAGTATTTGCATTGCAGTATGTAAATAAAGTTACGGTGTTATGCCCTTCGGAATTTGCTAATGGATCTCAATATGTCTACAATGCAGAAAAATCGAAAGGCAATGTATTGGCATATAGCACAGGTAACTACATGCTTTATTTCGACCATGTACAAGACACGATACGGATAATACATATTGATGGGCCCGACAAGTTGGAAGGGCCATACACATGGACAACATCGCTATACACTCCGTAGCACTTCACCCCAACCTCTCCAGCTTGCCTTTGCGTTTTACGATGTTTTTATAATCCCACTGTATGGTTTTTGATTTTTGCAGCCAGCGTTGCAGGTCTTCTGTCTTTATTTGTGAGGCATCGGTATAACGTGCTTCCGCAGCTTTGAATTTTCCTTCGGGTTGCAGCCCTGCTTCTTCAAACGATTGTCCGCTCCAAAACAGCAGTCGTACGCAGTTCTTTAGTTTATCGTAGCCTACAATGGGGTTGCCGTCTATAAACCATACGGGGTGGGCGTGCCATATTTTATGCTCTGCATCGGACAGTTCTTGGCAGATGATTGTGTATAACGCATCGCAGATGCTACGGCTATCGGCATCCAGTGCGGTGTGGTAGGCTTGTATGGCTGTGTTCATGGATATAAAATTAGTAGATTAAAACATTTTAATCTGTTTTGTTGCTATATGCCAATATCTATTCTGTATTTTTAAGAAGTGCCGTTTATATTCCTCCTACTTGTAATGCTGCTAAGCAGCACTTGTTATGCGCAGCGTAGCCTGTGCGACTCGATGGTGCTGGCTGTGCAGCTACTACCACCCGAAGAAGCACAGGAAGGCGAAGACAATAAACGCCGCAAGAAGTTATCAATCGCATACAGGTTCGACACGAAGAAAACACTGCATATAGATAGAGAAGCCCGCACCCTGCAACTGACAGATGAGCGAGGGCAGGTATTGGCAAAGGGTACATACGCAAACCTTGCATCTACAAATACCCTATACGCACAAGGCAATTGGAAGTTTTACCACCCCAACGGCCAACTGAAAGAAGAAGGCAGCTATCTGAAAGTACCCTACGCATGGGCAACCACCCATGATGCAAAGACAACGCAATCTGTCAAGTACCAATCCATCCGCGATGGAGAGTGGCGATACTACGATGCCGATGGCAAACTGACAGGCAGGGAAGTGTATGATTAAACCCGCCTGCTCGCTATCCCCGTTTTATGTTGTTACTTTGCAGGCTTCTATGTCTTTATACACGGCATCCATCAATTCGGGCAGCAATGGCAACTGCTACTATATAAGCAACGGCAAAGACGCGCTGCTGATAGACGCTGGCCTCTCTTGCCGCGAAACCGAGATACGCATGAAGAAGATGGGCCTTGCCATTGGCAAGGTGCGCGCCCTGTTTATAACGCACGAACATACAGACCATATAAAGGGTGCGCAGCTATTATCGAGCAGATACAAAATACCCGTGTACCTGAACCATAAGACGCACTACACCAGCCACCTGAAGTTTAAACCCGAGCTATACCGCCGTATAGAGCAGGCAGAGGTGATAGATGTACACGGCATGACGGTAACGGGCTTTAGCAAACTGCACGATGCGGCAGACCCCATCAGCTTTACCGTTGGCTACGAGGGGGTGAACATAGGCGTATATACCGATATTGGTGCGCCTTGCGACAACCTTGCCCACCACATGCGCCAATGCCATGCTGCTTATCTGGAGGCTAACTACGACGAAGAAATGCTGGAGAACGGACGCTACCCCCAACACCTGAAAGACCGCATACGCGGTGGCTACGGGCATTTATCTAACAAGCAGGCGCTCGATTTCTTTTTGACACACCGCCCCCAACACATGACGCACCTGTTTCTTGCCCACCTGAGCCGCGATAATAACAACCCCGAACTGGCACTGAACCTCTTTCGCCAACATGCGGGCAATGTGCAGGTGCATGTAGCATCTCGCTACGGGCATAGCGATGTATATCACATAACCGCCGATGGCACACCCGCTACCCGCAAGGTGCAGCAGGGGGTGTTGTGGTAGAAATGTAAAGGACATATCTTATTTTCGTATTACAGATTATTTCAAGCCTAAAAAACATTTTACATGAAAAGATTAATGTCTTTATTGTTTTGTGTAATATCTATATACACGTCTTTTGCTCAAGCAAAAACAGATGCATCAAAACACCTTTCATTCAAAGGCGTACCAATTGACGGAACACTTGCAGAGTATGTTGCAAAAATGAAACAGCAAGGATTTACTTATAAAGGTACGAAAGATGGTATAGCATTACTCGAAGGTGAATTTGCATCCTATAATAATTGCACAATAGGGGTTTCAACACTTACACAAAAAGATTTAGTCTGTAAAGTTGTTATTATATTTCCTGAACGTCATACATGGTCTTCTCTTATCACCAACTACAATAGTATTAAAGAGCTATTGACAGAAAAATATGGCAACCCATCAGGTGCAGTAGAGGAATTCCAATCTTATACTCCCGATAGTGATGGCTCAAAAATGACTCAAGTGCAGCTTGGTGCTTGCAACTACTATACAACTTATGAAACAGAAAAAGGGACTATTCAATTGTCCATTGAACGTGATAGGTTAATTCGTTGTTTTGTTAAGCTGATTTACGTTGATAAAATCAATGGCGAAACTGTACGGAAGCAGGCATTGGATGATTTGTAGTGCCGTCCTCTGCGGCTGTTTCTAACCAACATCAGCCGCATATCATCGTTGCAGGTAAAGAATACCTTGCCACGGTGAAAAGGAACGGTGTACGCATTAAGATACCGGCTAAGAGTGTGGAGGTGGTGAAGGAGGGATAACGGATAAGGAAACTACTGCGCCAAAGAAAGTGAAACTGGAGGTATGGCAGGGAGGTAATTCATCAACTTTCCATAAATTTGTCTTGCAAATTCATAGTATGATACGTATAAACTCCTTTAAGTACTTGGCTGTATTGTGCCTTATATTCACTTTGCCAGTATCGTCATTTTCAGCCTTTAATGTAGGGAAGGAAAATAGTAATCAGCTTTATTTTATTGAGAATACTGGACAAATACTAAACCAATATCATCAAAAAAGAAATGATATACTCTTTGCATTGAAGGCAGGAGATATGAATATATTCATCGGTGCAAACGAAATACATTACCAGTGGAATAGACATGTGAATGATACAAGTATATCATCTTATAGATTAGATGCCGTGTTGATTGGTGCTAATAAAACTCCACAAGTAATTGTTGAAGATAAGCAGCAGTATTGCGAGAATTATCATTTTGAAGATTATGATGTTCATTCCACTGCGTATACATATAAAACAGTGAAAATCAAGAATATTTATCCAAACATAGATTGGGTGCTGTATTGTAAAAATAATATGCTGAAGTATGACTTTATAGTGCGTAAAGGTGGAGATGCAAGTAATATAAAAATTCAGTATAAGGGTGCTACAAGTATAGCATTTGATAAAGGAGAAATAATAGTAGAAACGCCTTACGGAAGTATAAAAGAAGAAGCACCTTATACTTATGACATTACTAGCAGGAAAGAAATCAAATCTGCATTTGTTCTAAATGAGAATATGCTTGGCTTTGACATAAAGAAGGGAGAAGAAAACCTTGTAATAGACCCTGCTGTATTATGGTCTACTTATTTTGGGGGAAACCAAACCGATTATGGTAATTGCGTTACGACAGATAATGATGGCAATGTCTATTTGGGGGGTGATACTTATAGTACTGCTGGTATTGCTACAACTGGTGCTCATATTACCACCTATCCAGGTGCCAGTTGTGGATACATTGTTAAGTTTAATGCTGCAGGTGCAAGGCTTTGGGGAACCTATTTTGTTTTTACAGGAAGTACGACAACAACCATAAATAAAATTGTAACAGATAATAACGGCACAATTTATGGCTGTGGTGGTGCTATTTCAGGTAGCCTCGGTAATATAGGCATATTCAGTTTTACATCTACAGGTTCATATAAATGGCAGTCAGTTTATGGTGCTTCAACTGTAGATGAAGGACCTGTAGATATTTCATATTTTGGAGGGAAGATATATGTGGTAGGCTATGTGCGCGCTGCAACTAACTTTATTACTACTGGTAGCCATCAAACAACATATGGTATTAATACTGATGGCTTTATCTTAAAGCGGGATACGAATGCGACAGGTGGTATTAACTGGGCAACATATTATGGTGGCTTTGGGACTGAAGAAGCAATTGGGTGTGCTTTCGACAAAGCGGGTTATTTATATGTAGTAGGATATACTACATCTAATACGAACATCGCTACAACCGGAGCTCATCAGAGTGTTTGGTCAAGTGGTTTAGATGCTTTTTTGGTTAAGTTTGACACATCAGGGAGCAGGATATGGGGAACATATTATGGTGGAAGCAGTGTTGAGTATGGTAACTCAGTCGCGGTGGATTCTGGCAATAATGTATATATATGTGGGCTAACACTTAGTAATAATGCTATAGCAACAAGCGGTGCGTATAGAACATATCGTGGTGATGGGTATATTGTCAAATTTAATAGTAATGGTATAAGGCAATGGGGTACATATGTCGAAAGTCCTTTATATTCTATTGTTATTGGTAAAGACGACACATTATATTGTGCCGGCAATACCAGTAGCACTACTGAGATAGCTACTTCAGGAGCGTTTAAACCATCTTTTTCAGGCGGAATTGGCAGCGATGCTTTTGTACATGCATATAATCTTTCAGGTAATAATTTAATATGGGGGTCTTATTTCGGTGGTTCTAACGATGAATATGTTAGAGATATGGCCTATCAAAACGCTACTGTATACATCGCAGGCAATACACAAAGCTCTTCTGGTATTGCCACGCCAGGTGCTTTTCGTACTAGTATAAATTTGAATACGCCAGATGCATTTCTCGCAAACATAATTATAGATACATTCGTTGCCATACGGTCGGCACTTGCCAGTACTTGCAATGGTTTGGATATAACTATACCCTATATCACTAATACGTCTTTTCTTTCAGGCAATACTTTCACTGTACAGCTTTCAAATACATTAGGCAGTTTTTCTTCACCTATTAATATTGGTACTGTCAGCGCTACAAATGCCGGCAATATTACATGTAATATACCATCAAGCACTGCCCCAGGTAGCGGTTATAGAATACGCATTGTTTCCACAAACCCTGTGCGTATATCATCAGATAATGGACACAATATTACTATAAACGCAACACCCGCTAAGCCTATAGCCATGAGCAATACGCCTGTATGCACTGGCGATACATTGAGCCTGTCAGCAAGTACCAGCACAAGTGGTGTTAGTTATAGCTGGAGTGGTCCCTCGTCCTTCAGCAGTACAACGCAAAACCCTAGCCTTAGTAGTATCGGTACATCACAAGCAGGCGACTATATTGTTACAGTAATAGTTAACGGTTGCAGTGCCGGAGATACAGAAACGGTGGTAGTGAAGCCATTAGTGGTATCTAATGTTACAGTATCTGCTACACCAAGCACTAATGTTGGACCTTGGGTAACAATACAGTTCAACTCTGTTGTAACAAATGCAGGTATTAACGCAAAATATCAGTGGAAGAAAAACGGAATTAATATTCCAGGTGCAACATCAATTACCTATACTGGGACTACTAATGTAGATTTTAAAGCAGCAGATACCATCTGTGTTTTTGTAACTACTGATACCGCTTGTGCTCCATCCATTATCAGTAGTTGTGCAGATGCGATAAAGATAAACGTAGGTGTTGTAAATAGTAGTATTGAAGATGTCATAAATATATATCCTAATCCCTTTTATGACGTAGTAACGATAAGGGGTATTACTAAAGGTAGCAGCCTTTGTATGTACGATATTATGGGCAGAAAAGTCTTTAGTTGTGTATCCCCTACAAATCCATACATCATATATACTGCCGACATGAAAGTTGGGATGTATTTTATTGTATTAACAAGCGAAGATGGTGACAGGCATGAGTATAAGTTGCTAAAGCATAACTAACTTCAGTCTTCCTACCACTATCGCACACCTCACCAACATCATCCGCATACCATCGTTGCAGGTGAAGAACACCCTGCAACGGCAAGCTACTTGTCTTTCGGTTATTACTAATTTAGTAGGAATTAGTAGATTTTAGTAGATGTAAAAACAATCCCCACCTCTACAGGCAGGGATTCATTTACTTTCTACTCTCTACTAACGACTTTCTACTATCATCAACTAAACCGTTATCTCAAACTTCTTGGGTGGGGGCATATCCCAATCTATCTTGCGTTTTACCAGCCATAGCTCTTTTATCTCGCTCATGGGTAGGGCAAACTGCGGGTAGAATTCTTCGTTGTCGCTGATGCACACATAGGTGTTGGCATCTTTGCGATACAGGCGTTTCACCATAATGCGGTCTTCCGTTACCACTACATATATATAGAACTGTGCGGTGCTGCTCCAGAAGTCGGGCTCTACACGCTCGCATACCATCAGGAAGCCCTCTTTCAGTGTAGGCTCCATGCTATCGCCGCTCACCTCAAATGCACGATACCTGTCGCCCCTGTAGGGCAGGTTGGGCAGGTGCATCTGTTGCAGTTCGCTGGCAAATGTAGGGTCCAGATAATGCTTGCTGTAGCCTGCCTGTGCCATGATGGGTACTACAGGAATGCCTTCGGGTATGCTACCGTCGCCAAAGGCTTTGAGTCGCCGCAGGTCTTCACCGGTTATGCGGTTAGCGCCGGGGTTGTATGCCCCGCCAAACAGTCTGTCGGCATCAATGCCCAGTACGTTGGCTGCTTTGTCTTTCAGCTCATCGTCCAGCCTGTCTTTTTTAAAGTTGTAGTAGAGCGTGCTGCGCGGCACTTCCATGGCATCTGCCAGTCCGTGGATGCCCAGTTTGCTCATACGTGCGGCGTTTTGCAATGCTTCGCCTTCGTGTATTTGTATCATAGACTCAGTGGTTTTTCTTTTTTAATTTGATGATGTGATGATTAGCTTATTAGATGATTGTTTTTCTTTTTTAGTATTAAGTTGTGAGTTGTTTTATTATTCTGTTCTCTGTTATTTTCTCTCTATTCAAGTGTAGTACCTCTCTTCATCTTTCTCTTTCTTTTTGCTTGTCCAAAAAGAAAGAGAGAAAGAAAAAAGACACCATAAAACCAACTGCTCCGCAGGTTTTATGGGTAGCTCTACGCTGTGGTTGCGCGGAATACGCATTGAGCGTGGTCAGTGCTATCGCACATGACGGTGCTATTTAGCGGTCGTATATTCATCATCACTTTTCTTTATTACTGCCAAGCGCCATGTCTTGATGCTTTGTGTTTTTAATGTTATTCTTCTTTGCGTCTTCTTAAAACTTTCTGCTCTACAGCTATTCCTTCTATATTCCCCCCTTCTTTCTCTCATAGCTCCCCTCCTGTTTTTAGGAGGGGTGTCCGCATAGCTTTGTGCGGCGGGTGGACGGGGTGGTTACTTACTCGCCACGAGCCAACCACCCCGATTGACAAAAATTATGCTTCGCATATTTTCGTCAATATCCCCTCCTAAAAACAGGAGTGGAACTTCTTTATGCCTCTGCATTAGCATAATGCTTAGCTACAATCCCTTCCATCTCTACTATCCATTCTATCTATATCATCCCTTCTATCCCTCTGATTCTTTCTACTCTCTACTAACTACTTTCTACTCAAAAAATTTTTTCTAAAAAATATTTGGACATTTGTATAATAACTGTACATTTGTACAAATGATGCTACATTGTTACGACGCTGTTGCACAAATGTATAAAAACTTTTAAAACAAAATACCATGACGACCGAAAAATTTTCTGCCACCGAGAAACACCAACTGCGCAAATGCCTGCAGGGCTATGGTGCCAAACAGGATTGCGCAACAAAGGCGGGCATACACCGCAGCACCATCACCCGTGTGCTGAAGACGGGAGAAGCCACCACCACCATAGCCCGAAAGCTGCGACAGTATATACAAGCAACAGCATCGCGCGTGTTTGTAGAAGAAGCGGCGTAGACGAATAATGGCTGAATAGAGGAGAAAGGGATGAGGAGTGAGGAATGAGGGATGAGGAGTGAGGAATGAGGAGTAAGAGATGAGGTATGAGGAATGAAAAATGAAAATCACGAGGCTTATACCTTATGCCTCACGACTAAAGACTAAGAAAAACAAATGCGTACACCTATACATAAACAAATGTTTCATTCCCCATCGCAAGGAGGGGCTATAGAAATGTTGCAGCATGATGTGGTAACTATTCCTTCCCCATTGGGGGGAGGTCAGGAGGGGGCTCTGCTTCTTTGCGCCCCGTCTTGGCAGTGTGGTGTATGGATGTATGATGCAGTTACGAACGATTGTGTTTTTTATAGTGCCGAAAACCTGTCGTCAGCAAAGTTCCCCCTTCAGGGGGCGGAGGGGGTTAAAAAAAATGCCCGGAGTAGAAACTACGGGCCTTTCAAAACAAAAAATAAAAAACACGAAGCGAAGATAATAAACTATTTAGAATTTGAAACGATATGTATCACAAACTACCATATAATAATAGACTGGGCACTGCCCGGTATGGATGTGAACGAGCAGCTACGCATAGCCCGTGCCGACTTTGAGCTATGGCTATACCGTACCTGCCGCCTCGATTGGTGCCTTACCGAACTGATAAGCGGCGAACACCAAACACACCCTACACACGAGTGGATATATGCCACGCACGGCATCACTACTACAGACTTGAAAACGTATATGGTAGAGGTGGTGGGGATAGGATAGTGAGGGGTGAGTAGTGAGTAGTGAGTAGTGAGGTATGAGGAGTAAGGGATGAGTAGTAAGTAGTAAGTGGTCAGGAGTGAGTAATGAGAGGACTTATGCCTCATACCTTATTCCTTACACCTTTAGTGAGTAATGAGTAGTAAGAGGACTTATACCTCATACCTTATTCCTTACACCTTTAGTGAGTAATGAGTAGTAAGAGGACTTATACCTCATACCTTATTCCTTACACCTTTTAACAGCGTCAACAAAAAAACAGCTATATATGAAAGAGAACATTTTTTACAACCGAGTAAGCAGTTGGATACGCAGCTATCGCAACCCCGAAGCACTGGACTGGCTGCGCCGATTTGTGGACAATAGCAACGAGCCTGCCAACATCAAGGCGCAGCTATACCGCGAGATTGACTACAAAGAAACACGCCTGCGGCAGATGCCCGGCTTTACGGTGAAGGGTGGCAACACTTATCTGGCCGACGAGCAGGGAGAACCACGCATATACGCTACACGCTTTGGCGCGGTGTGCAAGCTGGCAGAACTGGCACTGAAAGGCTACGATGTAGAGCTGGAGCAGGATGGAACGCAGTATCGCATCACCCTTACCGAGCCTGCCCCTGTAACGAGTATGGAAGCCGCCGCATAGCCACGCTGCCATACGCGCCCTGCTACATGAAACAGCCTGCCGCAAGCAGGCACACAAGCAAAACGACTGAAACAACACATAGCCGTATAGAGCGGGGTAGCAACGGCCAAGGGTTTGTGTGTATGTGCATCATTGTGTTTTTTATACTGCTAAACTAAAAACCACAACACATACACCACCCGCAGCAAAGTTGCGCCCCGTCCTATGTGGTGCTTTGGTTGACTGGTTAATAAGTTAATTGGTTGATAAGGAGTCATGGCGAGGCACGAAGCCATCTCACGGAATAAGTATTGTGTAATCTCATGTTTTCTTGAGATTGCTTCGTGCCTCGCAACGACGCCCTGATTAAAAAAACAATTTAACAACAAATAAAAATAAAACCACATGAACAACACCATGCAAATACAAACCGTACAAACGGCAGACGAAAGTTTTGCCCGTGCACTCAGCATCACCCAACAGCGAGAGGCAGAGATAGACCAACTGATGGATAAGTGCCATGCCGAAACAACTACCTACCCCGATGCCATTGCCGCCATAGCCGAAGGGCTCTGCAATGCCAACGAACTGGCATACGCCTGCTTCCACCTCGGTGCCTTTGCCGAAAGCCAACGTACCAAACACAAGCTGCTATACAAGCTATTGGGAGAGTGAGGTTGGTTGACTGGTTGACTTGTTGATTAGTTGATTGGTTAACTGGTTGATTAGTTGACAACTAAGCACCATTCGTAGTGAAGTTAGAGCTAAAGCCTGATAGCACCGTCATGTGCTGTCCTATGAAAAGCATCAAGGCTTGCAGCTCGGCAGTACAGTAGTAATGCAGCTTAATAGATAGCCCCAAAAGGACTTTCTGTCATTGTCCTTTTGCAGCTTTTCTTTGTTTCTTTCTTTTGCTGCCAAAAGAAAGAAAAGAAGCGCAAGCACCGAGCGAGGGAAAATACACGCGAAAGGTAATAGCACAAAAAAATAAAACAACAAAAAAACACCAAAAAAACATGAAACAAGAACCGAACACTAACACAAATACAAACCATCCCGCAACAGTGCAGGGTGCCGACATCATATCATCCCTCTTTATACATGGCGACATCAGCCGCTTATCGCCCGTGCAAAAGGTGGAATACTACCGCCAAGTGTGCGATAAACTGGGGCTCGACCCGCTATCCCAACCTTTCCGCATACTGCGCCTGCATGGCAGGGAGATCATGTATTGCGACCGTGGCGGTGCGCAGCAGCTAAACAAACTGCACCGCGTAAGCCACGAGATACGCAGCCGCGAAACCGTAAACGGATGCTATGTAGTAACAGCCCAAGCCAGCACGCCCGACGGGCGCAAGACAGAGAGCCTCGGTGCCGTACCCATCATCAACCTGAAAGGGGAAAACCTATGCAATGCCATGATGAAAGCCGAAACAAAAGCCAAACGCCGTGCAACGCTCGACCTGCTGGGCCTCGGCATACTCGACGAAACGGAAATACCCCCTAACCCCCTGAAGGGGGAAGAAGATTTGCTCGATTTTCACCTATTGCAACAACATGATAAAGTTCCCCCTTTAGGGGGCGGAGGGGGTATCCCCACTTCCATGTTCCTCGGCATAAAGGGGCTTACAAAAGCCGTAGCCACCTGCACTACCGAAGAAGAACTACTACAACTTTACAACGAAAATAAAGACCGTATAGACAATGCCCCCGAACTGAAACAACTCTTTACCACACGCAAAAATCAATTGAGAAAAGTAGCGGCGTGATTTTATTGATAGAAGGGATGGAAGGGATAGAAGAGATTGTAGGGATAATAGGGGATATAAGGATGTATGTTAATTCCCACTTTGAAGGGGGAAGCCGTAGGCGGGGGATGTGTGCCGATGTAATGGAGTGGCATACATAAAGCTCCCCTCCTGTTTTTAGGAGGGGATATTGGCGCAGATATGCGAAGCATATCGTAAGCCAATCGGGGTGGTAGGCTCGTGGCGAGTAAGTAACCACCCCGTCCGCCAGCCGCACAAGGCTATGTGGACACCCCTCCTAAAAACAGGAGGGGAGCGTAAAAAAGTTCTTTGTGGAAAACTTTGCGCCTTAGCGGTTTAATAATTGCTAGCGTAGGGTAAATACTTATATCGTGAGATGGCTTCGCTATCTCTCGAAATGACGTGATTAATAAAACAATAAATCTCCTCCCTTTGGGGGGGGGGCTGCCAAGCTGCAAGCATGGGCTGGGAGGGGCTCCTCTACATCATCACCATGAAAGGAATAAGTAATACAAGTAGCAATACCTCGAGATATGCGCACTCGCGACGGGTGAACTGGAATGCGAATAGCAGCACCTCTACCACAAAAGTGAGTATGCCCAGTAGTACGAATGTCATAAACACCTCTTGCCTGTATGGCAGGCGCAGCAGCAAAAAGATGGCTATGGGCAGCAGCATGAAAAGCAGTAGTGCACGGTATGGCGTTATGTATTTACGATATTGGCTTAGCGGCATATACTTTCGCTGGCTTACGAAGCTGATGGCTTGCAAGATGTACGGACGGTATGCATCGGGGTGCAGGTGGCGCAGTTTGTGTGTAATGCCTGTATATATACGGTGAGTGATTGGCACGATGTGTGTTTTTTGTTTTGAACCACCAATATAAAACCACCCCCTGCCGCAACAAAATATATACGAGGCTATAACAAGTGAATAACAATTTTCGAATTCCAGATTTTAAAGTCCAAAATCCAAATTCAAGTTCTAATATCTAAATCCTAATATCTAAATCCGAAATACTAAGCTCTAATATCTAAGTTCTAAATTCTAAATCCGAGATTCTAAGTACCACGAAAATAATAAACACTATGAGTAAGAAGTTTACACCATGGTTTCCGCACGAAACCAACCCACGCAGCAACCGAAAACTGAAAGCCTTGTTCAACACCTACGGCGGGGCAGGCTATGGCTACTGGTGGATATTGCAAGAGATACTATGCAGCCAGCCCGAATACAAGCTGGATATAACTGACGAGTTTGCCTATACGGAACTGGCAGACGATATGCGCTGCGACTATGCTTTTCTGGAAAAGTTTATAAACGATTGTGTCAATAAGTTTCATTTATTGCAAAATGATGAAACGCATTTGTGGTGCCCTGCTCTGATAGATGTATTGCAACCGCTTGAGGAGAAAAGAGCGGTGATGAGTGAGAGAGGTAAGAGAGGGGCAGAGGCGAAACATAGTAAAGATAAGTTGGCACAAGCAACCGATTTGGATGCAACAGCTATGGCACAAGCACCAATTTTTGTGGCAGAGAAGAAAAGAGAAGAAAACAAAACAGAAGAAGAGAGTAGAGTAGAAAATGTAAATAATACACCTACACCACCATCTGCTACTTCGTATATACCTATACAGGCTAATAACGGGCAACCACTACCATTCGCATCGCTGGATGAGTTGAAACAACGTGCGCTGGCAGATACCGTACACTTTGTGCCCATACACTTGCGTCCGGGGCGTATTGCCGATGCGGCGCAGCTACCCTTGTGGCTGGATGCATTCAACAAATGGCTGCACTATGGCGGCGAACACATCAAGAGCGAGCGCGATTACCGATACCACTTCAACAACTGGCTGAAGCTGCAAGACCTGTCGCAAAACCCTGCGTTGTACAATCCCATTACACAACAAAAAGCTGTAGGTGTGGCAGGCAAGCCGCGTGGCAAAGCACCCCTGCCATCTGCGCCCGCACATATACCCGCCGCCGAAGCCCTGCGCCAGCAACGGGAAGAAGCAGAACGGGCGTTGAGGAGGAGTGGTTGATGAGGTAGTAGGGATGGAAGGGATGAGGCGTGAGTGATGAGGTGTAAGGTGTGAGGGTTGTGGGATGGGTTGATGGAGGGGAGCCTAAAAAAGTTCTTTGCGGAAAAACTTTGCGTCTTAGCGCCTTTGCGGTTTAATAATTACTCGCGATGAACAAATGCTACATAATAATTTTCAGCAGATTTCTCCCTTTGGTCGAAATGACGGCATAATTGAAATACATACTTTCTACTCTCTACTTTCTACTAAATACTATAGACTAAAAAAACATGAAACCATACATACATTACAATACCGATTTGGAACGTGGGGTGCTGGGTATTTGCGTGCTGCATGCGGGTACGTATAGCAGCGTACACCACTTGCTGAGCGATACCTGCTTTTATGAGCAGAAACACCTTGCCGTGTATCGCGCTATGCGCAGCCTGTGGGTGCAGGGGCAGTCGGTAGAAGCCACGGGGCTGATAGCCGAACTATACATAACGGGAGTACACACCATAGACGGTGCGCCTGCTGCCATGTTTGTAACCGAGCTGTGCGACGAGCCACATCCGGCATCGCACTTAGAGCATTGGTGCATAAGGCTGAGAGAGTTGGCTGCCCGCCGCATGATGCAGCAACTAAGCTCGATACCCGATGATACGGCAGACATTACCACTACCGCGCTGCAACTGCATGAGCAGATACGAGAGGCACTGAGCATAAGCCACGTTAGCAAATGGGTATCGGCAACGGAAGCGGCTGCAAGGCTGGATGCACATAGGCAGAGCGATAAGGTGAATGGCATTTCTACAACAATATCTATACTAAATGAACTGAACGGTGGCTTTGCTGCGGGGCATCTGATAGTTATCGGCGCTCGCCCGTCTGTAGGTAAAAGTGCGCTGGCTTGTAACATAGCACTGCAAGCGGCATTGGCAGGGCATTGCACGGCCATGGTATCTATGGAGATGGGTGTACACGAGCTATACGCGCGCATGGCTTCGCTGCATAGTGGTATTCCTTTCAAGCAAGTGATGAAGAAGGATGCACCACCCAATACCGTGCTGCCAGCGGGGCTGCCACTGTACTTTGCAGACGATGCGCAGATGACGATACACGATATACGCAGCCATGCCGAACACCTGCTGCAAACCAACGGGCTGCAACTGCTGATAGTGGACTACCTGCAACTGATACAGGAACACGCCGACAGCAAACGCCCACGAGAGCAACAGATAGCTGCCATCAGCCGAGGGCTGAAGATGATTGCCATGACGCTGAACATACCCGTGATAGCACTGAGCCAGTTGAATAGGGAAAGTGAGCACCGCCAAAACAAACGCCCTACGCTGGCCGACTTGCGAGAGAGTGGTACCATAGAACAAGACGCGGATGTGGTGATGCTGCTGCATAGGGATTGGCAAGCGGGCATACGCCATACCGAAACGGGCGATAGTACCATCTGCGATGCCGACCTGATAGTTAGCAAGTGGCGCAACGGCTGCACTACAGACATCCGCCTGCATTTTGACGGGGGTACTATGCGGTTTGGGGATATGGGGTGAGCCTCCCCAACCCCTCCCAAGGAGGGGCTTTGGTTGATTAGTTGATTAGTTGAATGAGACCATACTTCATACGTCTTTGCGAGCGGTAGCGAAGCAACCTCGCGAAATGAGTGCTTGTTCGTTGCGAGTATTTTGCAACGCTCTTGCCTGCGCTTCCTTTCTTTCTTTTGCATACCCAAAAGAAAGAAACAAAGAAAAGGGTACAGCCATCAGTTACCTGCGGATGGCTGGGGCTATCTATTAAGCAACATAACTACTGTGCTGCCAAGCTATTTGCCTTGATGCTTTCTACACAGTATTTTTTATTTGCGCCTTAGCGTCTTTGCGCCTGCCTGCCGCAGGCAGGGTTAAAAATATTTACCAGTAAAAAGAGTTTTTATAAAACAAATAATTATTGTAAATTTGCTATACCGATAAAACACTGCACCATGCCAAAAGTTGACAGCCTGATAGAGAAGCTCGTGTACTTTCATCTATGCCTTGTAGAGATACACGAAGACCTGAAGAAGAAGCACATCCACATTCCGCTATTTTATAAAGACTACTTGCTTGGTATGGCGATGGATGCTATGGGCTACCCGCCCGATGACAGGGGCCACTACGATAGTTTTTATACCGAGCTGCTGCTGATAACGCCACCGAATGGCGATGTGCCCCCTGCCGGCAGCCGGCTGGAACTGTACCAACTGGCAAGGCAGTGCCCATCTGTAAAATACCAACAATTCATTCGTTTTCTGGATAACGAACTGCAACTGATGCGCAAAGAAAAACCCGAACTGTTTGCAGGGGATGATGAGGAGTGGGGGATGTATTAGGATTGTGCAGATGCGATGATTTGCCGTTTAATACGCAGATAACCAATTACTTAATACCTATAAACACCTCATATTATAAAAATAAATACCGTTGTTTTCATACAGTTGATTTTAGTGTATTTCAGTAATAAATTGTAAGAAAATTTCTCAATATGTCGCACGAGCCAAAACTTGAAATATTTAAAATAAGACTTACAGATAAAAAGACTGGTAGCTCAATTGCTTTCAGAGATTTTTTCAGAAGAAAACTTAATTATTCAAGCTTGAAGACTCCGTATGAAAATGGGGAGATTTTCAAACTATATTATACTGACTTTATTAAACAAATTGACTTAGGTAGATATAATACTAATGATAAAAAGAAGAAAGGATTTACTCTATTGTCTGAATTAAAAGATGGAAAGCCGCAAACTGTTATAAGCTCACCTCTTGATAAAAATGAAATAATATCTGGTATGTTAGATGGCGGTAAATATGGGTTAAATAGAACTCTTGGTGAAATTGATGATACTACTAAAAAGGCCGTCATTAACGATAAGCAAATTGTAGGCGATGAGTTTTATTTTCTTACTTATGCTCCAATTGATTCCAGAGTTGGTATTATAATGGTACAAGGGTTCACGGAGTTAAAAATATCTGATGTTTTTAAAGACCATATTGAAAACTATTTTAAAATAGATAAATCAATTGTTGCTAAAACAGAGATTTTTGCGCCTAACTACTTTAAGGAAAAATATTTAAAAACTGCTGTGTTTCAAAGTCTTAAATTTTCTTCTGAATGGATTATAAAACCTGATTTTGAAGATCCAATCCCCAAAGAATACGAATTAGAAGTAAAGATTGAGATAATTGATAAGAATAAGAAAAAAGTCAATTATTCTTTTGCTAAAAACATATTAAATGTAATAGGTAGAAGTATATTTAAACCAACTGGCGGCATAGAGAAAACACTTGATAAATTCAGAAAAAAGAATGGGAAAATTAGTAGTAATGGGAAAGAACTGCCTATCGACTTCGACAAAGATGATAATATTAAGCCTGTAATCTTACTAAAAAATGAAGGTATCAACGTTGATAAAAATGGTAAAATTGACTTTAAGATAATTGATGAATATTGTAGAGGTATATTATTAAAAATAATTGATGAATTGAATCCTAGCAATGCAGTTAAACCTCTTTAAAAAATTTATTTGTAAGGTCTATTCTGAAGGTAAAAGACTACAAAAGCATGATATACTTGGTAATGAACTAACCAGTAGAAAGTACACCCATATGCAGTTGTTATCAAAAATAATTGCTTTTTTATATATTGTGTTTATACATTCAGGTTTTTCTACTGACTTTGCGGGTTATATTATTAGTTTTTTAGCAATTTTCATTGGCTTATTTAGTACAATATTAATATCAATGTATGATAGGAAAGATGAACTATACACAAGGTATGCTCGAGCGGATAAGGTAAAGAAAGAGACTATTAAAAAGATAAGAAATTACTTAGTACAATTTACAGGGCTTACATCATATTCAATTCTATTGAGCCTAGTATTAGTTGTGCTATTACTTTTAGTCTTACTTATTCCTAACATTAATATTGATACTTCTAAATATGTGCTGATTACTAACCTAGATGATTTGAATTGTACAACTGTTTATACATTTCTAAAAATTTCTGCCCTTACCATTCACAGATTTCTAGTTATAGATAATCTTCTTACTTTTTTCTACATAACAATTTATTCAACATCTAGCTACTTTGCATTTTTACAAACGGAGTACAACGAATTAAAATTTGAAGATGATTAATTTTGAAAATTCAGTATTAACTAATTGTATTGTCCATATTGTTGGTAATAAAACTAACGATGAGAAACTATTGCTATCCGATATAGAAGTGGTAATAGAGAGTAACGAGCAAATATTAATGGACTTATTCATTAAACCATTCAAAATACTCACTGGTACTTTCAATTTTTATCATGATATTAAAATTGCTATGAATGATGTCTTTACTCTTGCAGACAATATTTTTGAAAATGAGGATTTCATACAAAACACGCAATTAATTGCTAAGCATCTTTATAATAACGCCAAACATCATGCTATTAAACAAGGCGATTTGCTTATAGGTTTGTTGGATGATATTGAGTATGACGGATTAATTACTAAAGGGCTAATTATTATTAAGTCTGAAAAAAAAGAGAGTTACATTAAAATACATTCGTCGAAAAATAAAAATGTAATTGAAGTTGACAGTGGTATTTCTAAGAATAAGATTGATAAAGCCTGTTTGATTATTAATGATGCTTATCATGAGGGCTTCAAAGTATACACTTTTGAACAAAGTAACATTGACACAGATTATTGGAATGGAGACTTTTTGAAAATTAAACAAAGCACAGATAAATATAGGTTAACAAGTGCTTTGATTAATATATGCAAGGAGTATTCAAATTCTTATGTAAAAAGTAATTTTGGTAAACAAGAGCAAGTGAGTTTTATTAATAACTCTATAAATTACATAAAAGAGAAGGACGAACTTAATATTCAAAAGTTTGAAAAAGAGTTTTTTATCGATGATAATGAAAGAAGGGAATTTAAAAAGATTAAAAGTGCTTATATAAATGAACATAATATCGAGTTCCCACCTACGATTACTGTTTCGAAAGATGTAGTTACCCAGCTTAAAAAAAAGATTAAGAATGAAATAAAGCTTGATACTAATATTTTAATAAAACTAGAAGGCTCTGATATTATACTAACACAGCAGTATATAGAGCATGGTTATGATAACAGACGGAAAATGAATTATTACAAAGTATTCTATAATGACGAGAAATAACCCCCCCGCCCACACCAATTAAATAAAATATTCAAGTTTCAATTATTTATTATACCTTTACTGGCAGTAAATGGTTCTTAGTTTTTGCAGCCGCTGATGGGCACAAGTTTTTTTGTTTTTCTGTTCAGTCTTCATAGGTAAGCCAACCATAATTGTTTAATCATTTTTTTTAATTTCATTGTTATGAACATTTTTGTAGGCAACCTCAACTTCAAGACTACAGAAGAAGAATTGCGCGGAGAGTTTTCCGCTTTCGGTACGGTAGATAACGTACACATTGTTATGGACAAGTTTACTGGCCGTGCCCGTGGATTTGCATTTGTAGAAATGCCAGAGCAGGCAGAAGCCCAAGCTGCTATTGACAGGCTGAACGGTGCTACTGTAGGCCAACGCCAGATAGTGGTAAACGAGGCTAAACCCCGCACAGAAGGCGGCGGTGGCGGCAACAGGGGTGGTG
Organism: Chitinophagaceae bacterium IBVUCB1; assembly: GCA_002127285.1. Lineage (GTDB taxonomy): Bacteria > Bacteroidota > Bacteroidia > Chitinophagales > Chitinophagaceae > Polluticoccus. The sequence goes on along the minus strand of NFUW01000002.1, from coordinate 1,430,502 downwards.
GCAATCGCGACGGTGGTGGCGGTGGCTACAAAAGAAGGGAATACAACGACCGTTATTAATAACGTATACGCCATACAAGAAAGCCATACAGTATAATGTATGGCTTTTTTACACTTTATTTTTTTTAATTACAATTTTTTAAAACAACTACGATACACTGCTTATGGGTATGGAAACAATGGCCAAGAAAGACCGCGAAAAGAAGAAACAAAAGAAGAAACAAGACAAGATGGACAAGAAGGCTAACCGCAAGGATAGCAACGACAAGGGCAAGAGTCTGGAAGATATGATGGTGTATCTGGACGAGAACGGCAACCTGTCGCCCACACCACCAGACCCGCGCCGCATGAAAGCCATTGATGCCGATAGCATACAGATAGGTATTCCCCGCAAAGAGGATATGCCCGCAGAAGAAACACTACGCACGGGCAAGGTGCGCTTTTTTGACAAAACAAAAGGCTACGGCTTTATAGACGATGCAGCCAACAGAGATAGCATCTTTGTGCATCAAAACGGGCTGACGGAAGAGATACGTGAGGGCGATAAAGTGAGCTTTGAAACCGAAAAAACCGCCAAAGGATTGAACGCGGTAAAGGTGAAGCGCATCGTGTAGCAAACTTATTCAGAAGACACTTAGATAACAAAAGCCCCGTGCATAGCGCGGGGCTTTTGTATAGTAGTTAGTTTTGTGTGCTACTCTATTATTAGTTGCCTTGTGTGCAGTGCATCGTCCAGCCTTAGCTTTAGCATATACATACCTGCGGGCAGTTGTTGCATGTTCAGCTTGTGTGCGGGTGCGTGCTGCATTTCTCTTTGCATATACACCAGCTTGCCTGCCGCATCGTACACCGTAATGCTGCCATGCTGGTAGTTGGTGTTGGATAGCTGTAGCGTAAATGTACCGTTGCCGGGGTTGGGGTAGATGATAAACGAAGGGCTGTGTGCCATTGTACCAACGCTGATGGGCACGGGTGGGGCAGATGTATCTGTCATTACCCATAGCTCTCTGCCGCCTGCATCGTAGTTGGCAGCAAAATACATACTGGTATCTGCGGGGTTGTATATCAGTCCTTTGCCTATAGGGTCGTTTAGCGGGTTGGCATTGGGCGATATGATGGGGCCTACAATTTTTGTGTTTGCCTCTGTACCGTCCGATTGCCATAGTTGCCTGTCGTTGGCTACCTGCTCTGCTACAAAGTATAGCTTGCCTTTGTAGGTGGCAAGGTAGCCGGGGTCTGATGTGGTAGCACCGGGATATATGTCTTTCAGCATCTTGGTGCCTGCGGCTGTGCCATCGCTTATCCATACTTCTTTACCATTTGTACCATTATCGGCAGTAAAGACAATTTTATTATTGAACAGCGTCAGGTTTTCGGGCGTGCCGCCGTTAATGCCTGGCTCAATATCCAGCACTATTTTGGTGCCTGCATCTGTGCCGTCTGTTTCAAAAAGCTCTCCGCCATTGGCAACGTCTATTCCATAGAAGTAGAGTTTGTTGTTCAGCTCTACATAGCCCGGCCTCTCCCATGCACCGTCTGCAGCACCGGGGTTGATGTCTTTGAGCATTTGCGTGCCGCTTGCAGTACCATCTGTGTACCACCACTCAGTGCCGTTGATGGCGGTTTTGGCTGCGAAGTACATTTTGTTTTTGAAATTGAAAAACTGATAGTTGTTTACAAAGCCTGATGGTGCACCCGGGTTGATGTCTTTTACCATTTGTGTGCCGGGGCTTGTACCGTCCGTTACCCATAGCTCAGCCCCATTGGTGCCGTCTGTAGCTACAAAGTACAGCTTGCCGTTATACTCATGAAACAGGTATGGGTTGCTACTATTTGCGCCGGGGTTAATGTCTTTTAGCATGATGGTGCCTGCAGGTGTGCCATCCGTTACCCATAGCTCGCTACCTTTCACCCCATCGTTTGCCCTGAAGTAGATTTTATTGTTTAATACGGTAAAACCTGCAAGCGCAGGTATGCCGTCATTAGCGCCCGGGTTGATGTCTTTGAGCAATGTAGTGCCTGCGGTAGTGCCGTCTGATACCCACAGCTCGTAGCCCGATGCGGCCGCATCTGCGGTAAAGTAGAATTTGCCGTTCATAAAGCACTCTCCGGTATTGAAGTATGGCGTACTTGTAGCTCCCGCGGTTATTTCCTTTAGTAGTACAGTGCCTGCGGGTGTGCCATCGCTCAGGTATAATTCATTGCCGGTAGCGGCAGTTTTGGCACTCATCACCATTTTGCCGTTTAGAGGCCCTTTTATCCAGGGCTCGCCATCATTAGCACCTGCATAAATATCTACCGTTTTAAAAACAGGTGTTTGTGCATTAGCATGTAAGCAGAAGATGCCTGCAACAAGGAGTAAGCTGAAGTGTTTCATTATTAGATAGTTATTATAGTAAAATTACAAAATTATGTATGATAGTCATACCCTATAAAACAAAAGCCCCATGCTAAGGCACGGGGCTTTTGTGTGTATTGTAAAATGAATACGTTAGCTTTTAGCTTCGCTGAGTGTTGCAGATACATTGTGCGAAAGCGGAAATACCATAATCACATTATCGAATGTGTCTGTAACTAATGCACGTAAATTCAGTAATATGACATGAGGAGCATCTTTTTGTTCATAATTTGCCTTGAATGAACCAGAGTATTCTACAGGGCTGAAACCACTTCTATACATAATAAGTGTAATGTCCCAATTGTCGTCTTTGCCTGCTTGCGAGTGAAATTCTGCTGGTTGTGCAACTTCATACTCGCCGAGTTGTAGTCCGTTGAATACCCATGTGGATGTATTGTTGCATGTATGCTTTACTGAAATATCAATTGATGAAGGGTTTTTATCATTGTTACTTAGGTTGTTTACAATTGCTAAACGACCTTTATATATAGAAGCCATATTAATTATTTTTTTTGAAGTGACTAAAATGTATTGAAATGTGAATAGTTATGATGTAGGCAATGGAGTTGCTGTAAGAACCCCATCCCTGATACGGTTTTGAGGAAATACAAATTCAGCTTTAATTTCCTCTAATTCCGTTTGGTAAAGATTAACCAGTACAATGTCTGAAGCATCAATCTTTTGATAATTGGCTTGTATTGTACCTGTATATCTGCTAGAGAAATTTGCAACTTCTCTTTTTACATCTATAGTGAATTCCCAATAGTCATCTGTTCCTTCCTCGCAAGTAAATTTGCAAACCGGAGATAATGTATTTGCGTCCAATACATTATCGTTTAATATGCCTTCGGTAGCATTACTCCATTTATGCGCTAATGTAATAGTAGTTCCACCAACAATGTCCATATTTTCAATGCCAAAGTTGTTTACAAGTACTAGCTTACCGTAATATACATCTCCCATAGTTTTTTTTCTAAATGTAATATATATTATTGATGAAGTATATTATCACTGTATTATTTATTAGTCTGATAAAATATTAAGCCCCGTGCCGTAGCACGGGGCTTTTGTATAGTAGTTTGTTTTGTATTCTATTCTATTCTATTCTATTCTATCACCACTTGCTTTGTCAGCACGGCATCGCCTGTTTGCAACTTTACCATATAGATGCCTGCGGGCTGTTGCAGGGCAATGGTTTGCGTGCTGCTGGTGATGGCTTGCTGGTGTACCAGCTTGCCTACCACATCGTACACCATCAGGCTGGCTGTTGTAAAATTGGTATTATCCATTTGCAGGGTAAACGTACCCTTGTTGGGATTGGGGTAGAGAGAGAAGGTGGTGTTATTGTTTACATTGCTTATGCTATTGGGATAGCTCGTTGTGTCTTTCAGGCTCCAGAGTTCTCTACCAGCAGATGTAAAATAAGCAGAGGTATATAGTGCAGAATCTTTATCATACATAAAGAAAGTGCTTCCATTTGCCGGATTGCTGATGGATGCAATGGGTGGGGCTATAATTTTAGTGCCTGCAGCAGTACCGTCCGTTACCCAAAACTGCCTGCCTGCAACACCATCTGTTGCGGTGAAGTACATATACTTTTTATACACAGTCATATTATATGGCGCGCCATCTGCACTGGGGGAAAGGTCTTTCAGCATTTGTGTGCCTGCCGTGGTGCCATCAGTTACCCATAGCTCAAAGCCATTAGTACCGTCTGTTGCCATAAAGTAGAGTTTGTTGTTATACACACAAAAATAGGCTGCATTGTAGTTGCTTATACCGGGGTTGATGTCTTTAACTAATTGCGTGCCCGATGAAGTGCCATCTGTAGCCCATAGCTCTATGCCGCTAACGCCATCTGAGGCTGAAAAATATACCTTGCCATTGTAAGATATAAATGTGGTGTTTGTAATACTGCCAATTCCGCCCGGGTTGATATCTTTAACCATTTGAGTACCCGCAGTTGTGCCGTCTGATGTCCAGAGCTCAGCACCATCTGTGGGTGTACTAGCGCTGAAATAGAGCTTATTACCTATCGCCGCCAGGCTTGAGGGATTACTGCTTGCAGCGCCGGGTGTAATATTTTTTACCATAGTAGTGCCAATGGTAGTGCCGTCAGTTACCCATAGTTCTCTGCCATTGATGCCATCATCGGCAGCAAAGAATAACAGGCCATTGCATACTGTTGCAAGTGTGGGGTTTGAACCAACTGCCCCCGGCAATATATCTTTCACCATCTGTGTGCCAGCTGTAGTACCATCTGTAGCCCATAGCTCTGCTCCGTTTGTACCGTCTGTAGCAGTAAAATATACTTTGCCATTATAAACAGCATATGCATAACTGCTGAGCGACCATACAGCACCGGGGTTGATGTCTTTAAGTAGTTGTGTGCCTGCTGTGGTGCCATCTGTAGCCCAAGGCTCCAAACCGTTGCTTGTTTCGGCTACAAAAATCAGTTTGCTACCCACTGTGCCAAATAATATAGGTATAGAACTGCTGGCCCCCGGCATTACATCTGCCAGTAATTGCGTGCCTGCAGTAGTGCCATCGCTTATCCATAGTTCTCTGCCTTCGGCATCTGTAAAGGCGTTGAAGATAAACTTGTTGCCCAATTTAGTAAACCCGTTTGGCGAAGAGCTTTGTGTTGGGCCTGTATTCAGGTCGAAGGCTGTAAACACGAGTGGTGGCTGCGCCTGTGTAGCGATTAACAGCATACATAAGCATAGTGTAAATAGTAGTTTCATAAACATGGGAGATTTTGTACTGTATAAAGATACGGACGTGTTTTGTAAATACTAAGTGCCGATGCCGCATTAACAAACACAAAAAAGCCCCGTGCAGTAGCTTGGGGCTTTTGATATTTTTATGCAAGTATTATAATCGCTACTCTATTACTACCTGCCTTGTCAGCACGGCATCGCCAATTTGTAGTTTGGCCATGTAGATGCCTGCGGGCTGTTGCAGGGCTATGGTTTGTGTGCGGCTGGTGATAGCTTGCTGATGCACCAGCTTGCCTACCACATCATACACCATCAGGCTGGCTGTTGTAAAATTGGTATTATCCATTTGCAGGGTAAACGTACCCTTGTTGGGGTTTGGGTAGAGAGAGAAGGTGGTGTTATTAGTTACATTATTTATACTGCTCGGATAAGTAGTAGTGTCTTTCAGGCTCCAGAGTTCTATGCCAATAGATGTGAAATTTGCTCTGAAATAAAGTGAAGAGTCTTGGTCGAAGAAAAAGTATTTGCTTATACCAGCCGGATTGTTGTTGGGGGCAATGGGGGGTGCTATTGTTTTAGTGCCTGCCGATGTACCGTCCGTTATCCAAAACTGGTTGTCTGTGCTGCTTAGTAATGCGGTGAAGTACAGATACTTTTTATACACAATCATATTGCCGGGAAAGCCATCAGGCAAACCGGGGTTCAAATCTTTAAGCAGTTTTGTGCCTGCCGTTGTGCCATCGGTTTCCCACAGTTCATAGCCATGCGTGCCGTCATCAGCAAAAAAATACAGTTTATTGTTATAGATAGTAAAGCCGCCAACTGTATTTCCTGCAATACCCGGATTGATGTCTTTTACCATTTGCGTACCTGCAGAAGTACCATCAGTAGCCCACAACTCTATGCCATTTGTACCATCGTTGCCCGAAAAGTACACTTTGCTATTGTATTGTATCATAGACGCGTTAGAAACCCCGTTATTGACACCGGAGTATATGTCTTTTACCATTTGTGTGCCTGTTGTTGTTCCGTCTGATGTCCATAGCTCCCACCCGTTTGCAGGTGTATTAGCACGAAAGTAAAGGGTATTGCCAATGGCAATAAGATTTCCCGGGTTGCTGCTTGCTGTACCCGTAGCAATATCCTTTAGCATAGTAGTACCAATAGCTGTGCCATCGCTTATCCATAATTCTGTGCCGTTGGCAGCATCAGCGGCAACAAAAAACAGTTTGCCATTGCATACTGTAAAGGATGATGCATTGGACGATGTGATACCACTAATAATATCTTTTACCATCTGCGTGCCGGTGGTAGTGCCGTCTGTAGCCCATATCTCTGCGCCGCTTGTGGCATCGTTGGCCGAAAAATACATCTTGCCGTTATATACCGCGTTAGAATTGCCGCCGACAGACGTGCCCGCGCCGGGGCTGATGTCTTTGAGCATTTGTGTACCTGCTGTTGTGCCATCCGTTACCCATAGCTCCCGTCCGTCTGCATTGGTTGCACTAAAAATCTGCTTGCTCCCCAGTGTGTTATACATTGTCGGGTTAGAACTATTAGTGCCCGGCCATATATCTGCCAGCATTTGCGTGCCTGCTGTAGTGCCATCGCTTACCCACAATTCTTTGCCATGCGCATCTGTAGATGCAGCGAAAATAAACTTGTTGCCCAGTTTGGCAAAGTTATCCGGAGAGGAGTGTATTGTTGCACCTGTATTCAGGTCGAAGGGTGTAAACACGAGTGGTGGCTGCGCCTGTGTAGCGATTGACAGCATACATAAGCATAGTGTAAATAGTAGTTTCATAAACATGGGAGATTTTGTACTATATAAAGATACGGACGTGTTTTGTAAATACTAAGTGCCGATGCCGCATTAACAAACACAAAAAAGCCCCGTGCAGTAGCTTGGGGCTTTTGATATTTTTATGCAAGTATTATAATCGCTACTCTATTACTACCTGCCTTGTCAGCACGGCATCGCCAATTTGTAGTTTGGCCATGTAGATGCCTGCGGGCTGTTGCAGGGCTATGGTTTGTGTGCGGCTGGTGATAGCTTGCTGATGTACCAGCTTACCTACCACATCGTACACCATCAGGCTGGCTGTTGTAAAATTGGCATTGTCCATTTGCAGGGTAAACGTACCCTTGTTGGGATTGGGGTAGAGAGAGAAACTTACCGGTAAGCTTATTGACGTTACTGATACTCCCACAGGGTTGCTCATTGTCCATACTTCTTGGCCTATGCTGTTGTAGTTGGCACTATAGTATATTGTTTTGTTGCTGTTAGAAGATGCCAACTGCCCTGTATTGCCAAGTGGATTTGTTTTTGTAGCATTCGCAGGTGTTATAGCTTTTACATAGGTACTGCCGGGTGCTAATTGAAACTCAAACAGTTGATAGTTGTTGTCTGTTTCTTGTGCTTTGAAATAGAGCCTGTTGTTATTTTGTACCATCAAAGATGGGTTTGAACTGCCTGTAGGGTGTATGTCTTTGTACATAGTAGTACCTGCATCTGTACCATCTGTTACCCAAAGTTCTCTGCCATTAGTACCGTTGTCGGCACTGAAGTAGAGCTTGCCATAGAACTCACAAAAATCACTCGGGTTTGAACTGCCTGTAGGGTTGATGTTCTTTACCATTTGCGTGCCTGCATCTGTACCATCGCTTACCCATAGTTCATCGCCATCTGTACCATTATCTGCTCTGAAGTATACTTTGCCATTCAACTCGCCCCAACCATTCAGATTTTCTACGCCACCCAGATTTGCATTAGCCGTATTGATGTCTTTCAATAATACAGTGCCTGCATTGGTGCCATCTGTAACAGCAAGGCGTAAGCCAAAACCTTCCTCAACCAAAAAGAACAATTTGCTTGTTCCCAACGCTTTAAAGTTTTGGGGTGAGCTTGATTGAACACCTGCTTTTATGTCTTTTACTAAGCTGATGGTTGAGCCGTCTGATGAGCACAACTCTGTACCCGAACTTGCATCATATCTTGCAGAAAAGTAAACTTTGTTATTAAAGTTGGTCATGTATTTTGGCGATGAGCTGCATGATGGTGTACACAAATCTGCTACATTGTTAGTATTTGTACCATCGGTGCTCCATAGTTCGCTAAGTAATGATGGTGCTTCTGCCTGAAAAAATACTTTACCGTTAGATACACACGCGTAGGTAATGTTGGCGCCTAATGCCCCTGTGTTAATATCTTGTAATAGTGTAGTAGTGTTGCCTGGTGTACTCAAATCTATTTTATATAACTCGCTGCCCGTAGTGCCATTATCAGTTGCTTTCATGTACACAGCATTGTTCATGTAAATCATGTTACTACAGTCACAATTACCTGCATTATTAATATCTAACGTCATTGCAGGGTAGAATAGTGTAGTGCTGGTAACGAAAGGTTCTCTGCCATTGGTTCCATTATTGGCAATGAATGTAATCTTGTTTCCTATTACAAAATTGTCCGGATTACTATCTCCTGACGTATTGATGTCGAAACTGTTAAATGTTTGTGCATTAGCCGAAAAAGCATACAGCATTAATGCAGGTATGATTGTATTCTTCATAAAGGGGATTTTAATATCTATCAAATTTATATAATCAGCTCATTATATACAATGCTTATATAAAATATACATGCAATTTTTATTCTTTCCATTTGATAAGTATTTTTTTAATCCATGTCTGTAGTATGCAATAAAGCAAAAGCCCCGTGCCATAGCACAGGGCTTAATAATTTATCCAATCACATCTCCTCCTCTTGGGGCGAGCCTGCCAAGCTGCAAGCATGGGCAGTGACGAGGCTACTCTATTACTTCTTCTTTGCCCGCTCTGCTGCCAGTTGTGCTGCATGGCGCACTATCTTTCTTATCAGCACTTTGGGTAGTGGCTTGTCCAGCGGAAACTGTATAGCCCCCTTTGATGTTTTGTATTTTGCCAACTCGGCGGCATATGCCTCTATAGGTTCGTTGTGCGGATACAGCCCTATATGCGCTTTGTATGCAGCATAGTACACCACTACCTTACCGTTCAGTTTGCAGGCAGGCATATTATAGCTTATCACTTCATCGGCATGGGGCAGCAGTGCCGATAGTATGGCGCGCATCTCTGCCACACGCTCAGCGGCTTGCGGTGGTACATCTTTCAGGTAGGCTGCTACGGTAGTGTATTTTTGCATACCGGTAAAAATAATGATTTGCAATAATCTGCATCAGCATTGGAGAGGGTGTTCATTATGTTGTATTACCGTAAAGAGGAAACACTTTATGGCAAAAGTAATCCCCCCATCACGCCACCCTGCCCAACGATACCCTTGCAGCATAGTCTTTAAAAAAGGACTGGAAGAAATAGCGGAAACAATCGAAGAGGTCCATCTTATACACGTTGCGGTCTTTCTTTAGCGCGCTTGGCACTTCGCTGTCTTCGTCCACCATTGCCATTTCGCAATCGCGTATCAGCAGCGGACAGTTTTTTTCGCTGATGTATATATTAGGGTATTGAAACAGCAGCGTGTTGATGAGTGCGCGGCTATCATTGTGCGTCAGGTTGCGGGTGTTGATGATGGCTTGCCTCTCTGGTATATTCAGCATACTGCGTATCATGGTATAGTAGCTATCGTGCTTGCCATCAAAGCCTACATCGCCATGGCTGCCACTGGCATCGCCCGTCAGGTACAGGTGGTAGCCACTATACTTGGCATATATCTGCTGGCATAGCTCGCCCAGTTGGTCTCGTACGGCAAACTCATCTATAAAGTGTACAAAGCTATTGTGCTGCCCTTTGTTGGGGCTCATCTGCACCACAAGGCAGGTGAGGGGATTGCGGTTAAAATCGAACGACAGATAAACGGGGAACGATGGCATGATGGCAATATCAGCCTTCAGGTGGCGTTGCTTTTTGAATGCGAATAACCACGGTGCATTGTTTTCTCGCAGTCCCCATTCGCCCAATGCATAGATGCGGTATTGGTTTTCGTTATACAGCTTCAGCATTTCTATCTGCTTGCGGTCGGCATCCGTCAGGTGCGGATTGTCTTTATAGGTGCTATGAATTTTTACACAATCGTCGTCCATGTCCTTGCGGTCGAAGAAGTGCTGCTTCAGCCAATGCTCCTCGTGCATGGGGTTGAAGACGAGGGTTAGCTGTATGTTATCCCTGCCACGCGCGCGGCGGTTCAGTTCCAGAAAATCTTCAAAGTCAAGCTCGGCGGCTTCTTCTACCAGTATGCGTTCCAGCCCTTCAAAGCTCTTTAGTTTATCGGGGTCGTCCAGCCCGCGAAAGATGATTTGCGAACCGTTTTCGTGCGTCAGTGTACGGTCGCTTTTGTTCTCGCTGAATTTGTCTGCCAGTTCCATCTCTTCCATCCTTGCACGGAAAGCGGGTATCACACTATCGCGCAGGGTATTGGCTACTTTGCGGATGACAAGGGTTTTTACTTTGCGTTCAGCAGCGATGGTCAGTTCTTTTTGTACGGCACTATAGCTTTTGCCACTGGCAGTGCCGCCATAGCTAAGCACAAATCGTTTATCGGCCGCCATCAGGCGTTGGTAAAGGGTGGGCATGGGTGATTGGTTGATTAGTTGACTGGTTGACTGGTTGATTAGTTAATTGGGTAATAAGGATTGTTATCAGTTTGCAGTTAGTAGTTTATGATTTTTAGTTTTCAGTTGGCAGTTAGTGATTTTCAGTTGATAGTTGAGTTTGTCAATTGCCAACTACAAACTGTCAACTGCTAACTGGTTTTAATAGACAAAAATACAATAATAAATTGTTTAACACAAAATATAACAGCATAAATCTCTACCTTCCCCCCGTTGCTTGCAGGTACTGATTATTATATGATTCTGCTTGTTTAGCATCGCCCATATCTCTGTAGCACATGGCTATCTTCAGCAGCATGGCAGTAGCTTTCGGGTCTTTTTTATAGATGTCGGTAAATACAGTGATGGCATCTGCATACTTACCCATCATAGCCAATGTATTGGCATAGTTGCCCTGCATCTCTGCATTGTCGGGAAACAGTTGCAAACCCTCTTTAAAGAACAATAGCGCTTTGTTATAGTCTTGTATGTTAAAGCAAGCAGTAGCTGCTTTGTTATGTGTTTGCTTGTTGTAGCTCTTTAAGGCGATGGCTTTAGTGTATGCATCAATAGCTGCCTGCCAGTTTTTGGTAGTAAAGTACACATCGCCCATGTTCAGATAGTTGGCACCGTCTTTGGGGTTCATAGCGATGCATTTATTGAAACACTGTAACGACTTATCCATCATGCCATTGCGATAATATGCTATACCCAGATTGGATATTACTTTATAATCTGCCGTGTCTATTGCATACGCAGCTTCTAAGTATTGTAACGCTTCTGCTTTTGTGGCATCGGCATTTTCGTTCAGCAGTAGTGTACCGTAGTTGTATTTTGTCCTTGCGCTGTTGGTAGCATCGGCATCTGTAGTAAATAAAGTAGCGTTGCTTTCCCATGCACCTGCCCTGCCCATTGTCTTGGCTGCAAAGGCTATCAACAATACCGACAGAGGCACTGTAAACAAATAAGTATTCTTAGCCGCATACAAATAATGCAGCAAACAGGCTATGGCTACTACTATGCCCAACGATGGTATAAACACAAACCTATCTGCCATTGTAGAACCTATCAAGAAGACGATATTGCTTGTTGGCAGTATAGTGAGGTAGAAGAACGCAATACCATAAGCAACTGCAGGGCTTTTCTTCCTGTACTTAACCGCTGCATATACAGTTGATGCTATCAGAATAACAGAGCCTGCTATGTACAACATATCATCGCCCAATGATACGCAGGGCACTTGGTTGTACGAATAGTCGTAAGACAACGAGGTGGGGAATACAGACTTCAATATGTATTGTGCTAGCAAGCAGATGGCTGTCAGCTTTTGTGATATTACATTGCCACATGCTACCAACGAATTGTCGGCATAGGTATATGGTAGTTTGGCAGGGCTGTTGCTCAGTGCCATGTATCGCCACGCAAACCATACAGCCGTAACGGCAAATATTGCAGCCAGTGCTATAATAGCATCTTTCTGTGTACCCTTTTTATATATGGCAAACAACAACACACCCGCAAACACAACAGCACTTTCTTTAGATAATAGCGCCAACAGATAATACAACAGCATCAGCACGGTTATCTTGTTGTGTTTTACAAGTTCCGTTGCAGCCAGCAGCAAAAAAAGCAAAGCCAATATTTCGTCCCTGCTTTTGATGTTGGCTACCACCTCTGTGTGCATAGGGTGGGCTATAAACAGTAAGGAGATAAACAACGCCAGCAGATAGTTATCGTGCAGCAGCTTTAATAACAGTTTGTAGAGCAACAAGCCACTGAAGGCATAGAGCAATACATTTATTGCATGATGAATAAACGGTGCATCCGGAAACACTTGCCACTCTGCTGCAAACATCAATAGCGATAAGGGCCTGAATAATCCATTACCCTGTTCCCAATAACCTTTCCAGTACGATGTGGTAAGTATATCGGGGATGCCTGCAAGGCCTTGCTGCACTATTTTGTTTTGAGAAATAACAGCTTCATCATCCAGCACAAAACCGAAAAACACACTGGCTCCGTACAACACAATACCTGCCAGTAATACGATAGCAGGATAATAAGAAACGTATTTATGTTGACTATTTTCCACGTTACTGTTTGTTTGTCGTTACTGCTCTGTACCCGTTCAGCGCGTTTTGGTCGTTGGGGTTGATGGCGAGTGTTTTTTGCCAGCAGTAGGCTGCGCTGTCGTAATTCTTCACGGTATAGTACGCACCGCCCATATTGCTCCACGCACCTGCATTCTGCGTATTTAGTTTTACAGCCATGTTGAAATAACTGATGGCAACGGGCAGATTGTTTTTACCAATGCCAATACCCTTGTCTGTAAAATAGCTTGACAGTTGAGCAAAATGCGGGTCGTTGGGTAGTATGGCTTTTGCCCGCAACCAGTATTGCATCGCGCTGTCTTGCTCATTGGTCAGGTGAAAAATAATACCCTGATTTATCATGGCGTTGGTAAACTTGGGATGCAAGGCTAAACATTTTCGGGTATGTACCAATGCTTGTGCCAGCAATTGTTTTTTAGTGTTCTCATCTTTCGCACTGTCGGTTTCTTTTATCAGTGCATTGGCTACATTGTTGTTTACCACTATACTGTTGGGTACTGTTTTGATGTCTGTTGTAAACAGGGTGCTGTCATCTTTCCAAGCCCTGTTTCTGGCAATGGTTTTGAAACCCGCAATACATACAACAACCGTTAATGCACCGTACAATACATTGCGTGGTAGGCGTTGGGCTGCTTTATCATACAGCAGTGCCAATGCCATGCAAAACGCCAGTGATGCGTGGAAGATTAGGCGTTCTCCCATCGTAGCACCTATGTCAAACACAAGGTTTGATACAGGCAGCAAAAAAAGTAAGTACCACAACAACACAAAAGACCATACAGACCTGCGCATCAGGCTGATGGTGGCAAGTACAATCATTGCCAGATGCAAGGCGAGCGATACGATAACCCTTGCATCGCCCCAAGTGGTGTATGCAATGGTGTTGTAAGAATAGTCTGCCGATAGCGGGTGCGGAAATACAAGCAGCACAAGGTATTTCAGCAGCACATATATTTTTGTAGCCCATTGTTGGCTGGCAGATGCCAGCAGGTAAGGGTTATTCAGTATGTCGTTTTGCTCCTTTGTGCCAAAGCCTACCGCATTATACCTGATGATGACATACAAACCTATTGACAACAGGATAGCAGCCGCTATATAGCCTATGCTTTTTCTATCCGCATCTTTTCTGAAAACCAATATGCTGCAAGGTGTTAATACCGCTAATACCACCGCATACTCTTTAGACAGGCATGCAAGCAAAACAGACAATGCGGTAAGTGCAAGCCACTTGGCAGATGGCACAGCTATGTATTTAAACGCACATATCAGCGATGCGATGATAAATAACATAGATAGCAATTCGTCTCTACTCTTGATGTTGGCTACTACCTCTGTATGTATGGGATGAACGGCGAATAGCAAGGTTGTAACAAGGGCTACCTGATTACTTAGCGAAAAATGTTTTTGCAGCAGCGTAAAAATTAAACCCAGCAACAGCCCATAGAGCAATGTATTTATCAGGTGGCTATACAAGGGATTATAGCCATATATACCATACTCTATGGCAAAGCTGGCTACAGACAAAGGCCTGTACCTGCCACCACTTAGCTGCGCATCTGCATTATAATCTTCGTACATACCCGCAAACATATCTGTACTGAAAATATCGCCAATACCGCCTATGCCTTCCTGCACATACTCGTTATTCAGTATTACGGGTATATCATCAAAAGCGTATTGATTGGGCAACGTGTTCAGATATACAAAAATGCCTATCAATACAGGTAGCAAGTATGCTTTTGCAGCCAGCCAGTCTGTCGTAAACAGCTTGCCTTTATGTGTGGTAGTGTTATGTGCCATCAGTCGCGTTACAGATTATGCTATTATATAGTAACCCTCTGCATCCTGAAAGTAATAAAAATAAAAAAGAGCGTAAGAATCAGGCATTACTATCAATTTGCGAAGGACAGAACATATAACCGTTAGTTGATAATCACAACTGATTGTACAGCAATCTGCGGATAGTTATTTAATACATATAGTAAACTCAATCAATGAACCATAACAAATACAAGAAAAATAATTTTAATATAATCTTCTCACTACTATCTATTTCGGCACCTGCACGTGGTAACTGCTTTGATGGCTATGTGGCATATTCAGTGCCATAGACTATGCTGATATTATAAAAACAGCCATTGCACTAAAACACAACTACTATTTATTCAGCCATTATAAATGGTTAGTAAACATAAGCTTATAAACTGTGTCGTTTTTGTGTCGCCCTAAAATTGTTATTCTATTCGTTCAGTTTTAGGTTTGTGTAAATCATGTTATGTTAAAACTTGATAAATACATCCTGTGGATAGCCATCGTTTTGGTGCTCAGCACTTCTACTATCATCATCACATGGTTGTATTTATAGTTTTCACAAGTAAAAAAATAAATATAATAATGCATAATAAATCATCCTATCCTTTCGCCCGCTGAAAGAAAAAACGCAAGTAACAAAACATCTATATGTATATGCTAAAACAACTGAAGGCGCTGTTCCTTCTATTTATGCTCATGCCCTTGTTATCTGTAGGGCAAACATGGGGCACTGCAGTGGCGGTAGCACCTCCCAATACCACCGGTACTGAAATGGAGTTGGGCTTTACTGCAAAAATGCTGATTGTGAATGGCAACCCGGCAATAATATCTTTTGATAGCTACAATAACTGCTTGGTGTATATGCGCGCAAACGATGCAAGTGGTACATCATGGGGTAGTCCGTATATCATCGTAGGCAACTATCCGAGTAGCACTAAATTAGTCTTTGCCATTGTAAATGGCAACCCTGCGGTAAGCTATATAGCTAACTCAACAATCTACTACTGCCGCGCTAATGATGCCAACGGCTCAACCTGGGGTACGCCTGTCGCCCTCTCAACAAACGTATTGGGTGCTGCAATCTTGGTTATAGCCAATGGCAATCCTGCAATAGCCTATTATTCTTCTTCTCCCACCGCAATTCAATATATCCGTGCTACAGATGCTAACGGCAGCAGTTGGGGCAGTGCAGTTACAGTTGTTAGTTCTCCGGGGTCAACAAACTACATGGATATGCAGATAGTGAATGGCAACCCTGCAGTAGCATATGCGCCAAACTCCACAGGTATTAAATACGTACGCGCAAGCGATGCAAGTGGCACATCATGGGGTAGTGTGGTAACTGTCAGCAGCACAACAACAGATACAGAACCATCACTGGCAGTTGTAAGTGGCAACCCGGCAATTGCTTACAATGGCAGCAGCAGCATCAAATATTCATACGCTTCCGATGCCAATGGTTCTACTTGGGGCTCACCTACCACCGTTGTTTCGGGTGCTACCTATAGTTCACACAGCCTTGCCGTAGTTAACGGCAACCCTGCCATATCTTATGTTGCCGGCTCAAACCTTACTTATGTAAGAGCAAGCAATACTACCGGTTCCTCATGGGGTTCGGCTGTTACGATTACTACTTCATCGTCGTCAAGTACAGGCACATCATTGGTTATTGTAAATGGCAACCCTGCTATTGCATACTTAAATGAGGTAAGCAGCAATTTTTCGCAAGGTTTTGTACGCGCCTCTGCTACGGATGGCAGCACATGGAACAGTGCACAAACAATAGATATGGGAGTGGCAGATGGCCAATACAACAGCATAACATTGGTAAATGGAAACCCTGCCATGTCTTATTATAACTATACCTCCAGAGACCTGATGTATAACAGGGCTACTACTGCCGATGGCAGCACATGGGGAACACCTGTTACTGTTGCTGCTACCGGCGATGTGGGTACATATACAAGTCTTGCTGTAGTCAATGGCAATCCCGCCATTGTGTACTTTGACTCAGGTAATGATTACCTCTATTATGTAAGAGCAAGCAATGCAAACGGCACTGCATGGGGCACGCCGGTATTGGTAGCTTCCGGTACACTGACCGGCTGGGGAAACAATAAACTTTTAGTAGTAAATGGCAACCCTGCCATTGTTTACCACGACGGCACGGCGAAGGAGGTAAAATACATACGTGCTACCGATGCTAATGGTGCAACATGGGGTACACCTGTCTCTCTTATCAGCCAAAGCTATGGCACAGCCGATATGGCTATTGTAGATGGCAATCCGGCGGTATTGTCTGATGCTTCAGGCACAGTAACTTATATACGCGCCAGCGATGCCAGTGGCACAACATGGGGAAGTTCCGTTTCTATAGGCAGCGCAGGATACTGGGGTATTAGTGAACAAAACTTTTCGCTGGCTGTTGTGAATGGCAGGCCGGCTATAGCATACGCATTTGGCAGCCCAATGATTTCTACTTTACATTTTATTCGTGCCACAAACAGCACCGGCAGTAGTTGGGGTAGCACCATCTCAATACTGACCAGCGTCGGCTTTATAGCTGACCCAAGGCTAACTACTATTGGCGGCTATCCTATGATTATATATTCAAGTGGCACAACCTCAAATAATCCATCTGTACAATACATAAAAGCTACTGCAAAAGACGGCAGCGTATGGCCGGGAAGTGCTACCTCGCTGGAGCCTTCCGTTGTTCCGATCGCTTTCACTAGTAAAAATCACAATAGCATTGTAAACACGGGTGAATATCTCTTTTTAGGATTTACCAACGGGCGTTACTACGCACCTACTGTTATCAAAGCAGATATTGACAATGTATGGAGCGGTGGCAATAGCACTACAGACTGGTTTACGGCATCTAACTGGGATAGTGAAATTGTACCTACCGCCAATCTCAATGTCATTATACCAACAGGTCTTTCATTCTACCCCAATATTGCAAGCGGCACTGCCAACTGCAAGGCACTCACCGTTAATACAGGCGGTACGCTTACTGTTTCGGGTGGTACATTGCAAGCTACCGGCAACATCAGCAACAGTGGCACGTTCAACGGAACGGGTGGTACACTTACACTCAATGGCACACAAGCACAAACTATTGCGGCAGGCACATTAAATATTACCAATCTTACATTAAGTAATAGTACAGGTGCTACCATCACAAGTGGCGCTGTAAATGTACTGGGCACATATACCCCAACAAGCGGCACACTTACCACAGGTGGCTTCCTTACACTGAAATCTACCGCTACGGGCACAGGACGCATAGCTGCGGGCAGCACAAGCGGCGGCTACATCACCGGCAATGTAAACACCGAACGTTATGTACCCGGCAAGCGTGCATTCCGTTTCTTATCACATCCGTTCACTACCGCGCAAAGCATGAGCGCGCTGACAGATGATATAGATATTACAGGTAGCGGCGGTTCACCTTTTACCACTACATCTACCAACAATCCTTCTGCTTTTTACTTTGATGTAACAACAGGCGACAATAGCAACACAGGCAACAACCCCGGCTGGACGGCTTTCACGGCTTCAAGTAACTGGAATCAGTATCAGGCAATGCGCGTACTGGTACGCGGTGCTAAGGGCGAAGGCTTGACTATAGGCAGCTATACACCAAGCAACAATACGCTGGATATGAGTGGTACGGTAAATCAGGGAAATCAGACCATAAGCCTTACAAAAGGCAGCGGCACCAATTTTGTATTGGTTGGCAACCCCTTTCCATCGCAGGTAAATATGGATGCACTGACACTTACTAATGTAGGTAGCAGCTTCTTTATATGGGATGCTAATCAGGGTTCGCGCGGTGGTTATACGTCTTATACATTCGGTTCTTCATCATTCAACCTGCCTGTTGGTGGTGCATTTGCCACTACCCTTTCTGCAAACGGCTCTATAGTAATTGAAGAAGCAGACAAAACAAACAACACAGCAGGTACGATGTTCAAAACCACAGCTATCGCCAATCAGGTAGAACTGAAACTGGAAGACAGCACTATCTATTGGGACAGGCTGTTGCTGAACTTTGACGATAACGCTATGGCAACGGTAGATTATCCGGATGCTACAAAGTTGTACAACCCTGATATGACATTCTATACACTTAGCAAAGACGACTCTATGCTATCTATAGATACACGTCCGTATGTAGCAAGCGAAGTCATCAAACTGGGTTTGTATGCAGGTATCAAAAAAGATTTCAAATTCACTGCGCCGAATGTAAATATGCCCGCAGGCACTAAACTCTACTTCACAGACAAACTACTGAGTAAAACAATAGAAGTAACACCGGGTTTTGAATACTGGTTTACCGTAGATACCAACGCTGCATCTTGGGGCAATAATCGTTTTGAATTGAATACGCAAGGCGTACCTACTAACAGCATCGCAAGCGCGAATGTAAGTAAGCTGAAAATAAAATTGGTGCCAAACCCCACAACAGATAATGTAACACTGTATTACGAAGGTGCAGGCAAAGAGCTGAATATCATCGTAACAAACATGATGGGTATGAAAGTGGCAACAGCTACGGCAACTAATATGAATGGTAATGTAACGATACCTGCTGCACAATTGGCCAATGGCATCTACAACGTAACCATCTATAATGGCCACGATGTGATAACACAAAAACTGATAAAACAATAATCCTCTCACTACGATAAAAATACGCTGAATGAAACACATCAAATTCCTGATACTCGTAATTATATTCTTCTTTGCAGGCATAGCCTGCGTACTGGCACAAGGCCCGGGCTTTGACGACGATGTGGTAGATGAAGTACCGCTGGATGGTGGCGTAAGCGCACTGGTAGTTGCTGCCGCTGCTTATGGTGCAAAAAAGCTGAAGGACATGAAGAAGAAATAAAATCTGTACTAAGTATTAAAAAAGCATCCTTATCAGGGTGCTTTTTTAATGCCTTTATTTGCGGCATAAAAAGAAAGAGCGCAAGACTGCGCCCCTTATTCCTCTATATGTAACGTCTTTATTTTAGAACTGTGTAACGGTGTATAATATGCTTGCCGAGTAGTTGCCGCCCGAGTAATTGTAGCCCGGCGTAGCTTTGTACTTGATGGCAAATGTCTGGTTGGCACCACGGCTGCCGTTGTTGATGATTTGCGACTGTGCGCTGCCACTTACCGGCTGATAACTGGTATGCCCGCCTGCTACTGTACCTGTAGTGCTGTTGTTGGCTACTTTCAGTTGCAGTACATCGCTCACACGCATATTGGTATTGGTAGTAGCATTGCCCGTGTAGGTAAAATACTCGCTCACTGCCTGTGCCTTTACGCTAAAGCCATTGGTACTGTTGATAGATACAGAATATTCAGGGCTTTCAATACCATTAGCCATTACGTTGGTACCCGCCAGTGGCATTTCTACCGGGCCCGAATTGCCCGAGCCCGTGCTGAACTGGGTTATCTGTACCACATTGGCCAAAGCAAGCGATACCGTTTGCGATGCGCCCGATGAGGGCTGATTTTGTGCAATTGCCATGGTGATGGTGGCAATGCAGGCGATAAATGTGATGATGGTCCTCTTCATGTAGCTTGGTGTTATATGTTATTGGTTGGTTAAGGGTACAAATATGGGGTATTACGCCTGCCGTTTGCAAATTATTTACTAACCGTTAACGAGCTATTAACAAACCTGCTTAAAGGTATTAAAGAGATAGAAGGGATGGTGGGGATAAAAAGAGATAGAAGGGTGTGAAGGGATAAAAGAGATAGAAGGGATGGTGGAGATAGGAGGGATGAATGGGATTGAAGGGATAAAAGAGATAGAGGAGATAGTTGGCATGATAGAGATAATATGGATTAAAAAATCTCTCCTCCCCTTGGGGGAAGCCTGCCAAGCTGCAAGCATGGGTTGGGAGGGGTTCTTCCCGTGCCGTCAGGAGTTATCTCCTGACGGTATTTTGCATTAAGGGAATAAAAAAAGAACGCATCTGTGCGCTCTGGTAAATCATTATTGCAATATGATAAATGCTTAGTCTTGCGTAGCCGTATAGATGATGTTGGTAGTATATGTACCTGCGGGAAAGCTGAAGCCCGGCTGTGCGCGGTATTGTATATTAAAAGTCTGGTTGCCACCGCGGTCGCAATCGTTTAGAATGCGTTTATCGTTATCTCCGTTGATGTGTTTGTATTGATGGTAGCCGCCGTTTATCTGTCCGCCTGTGCTATTGTTCAGTATCCTCATATCCAGTACATCTTTCACCTTCATTTGCGGTGCGGGCGATGTAGTGCCTGCATAGGTAAAATAATCGCTGCTGGCTTCTACTTCTACATCAAATTTCCTGTTGCTGCGTACACGTATCTGATACTGGGCGCTTTCTACACCGTTTGCATAATCGTTAACGGTGCTGAATGCCATGTTTACAACAGTTCCTGTATTTGTTCCGGTAGATGTAAAGGCTATTTCGATAGCGTCGTTCAGGTTCAGGTTAGTGGTTTGCGTAGCACTGCTATTGGGCGACTGCGCATAGGCTGCTATGCTGCAAAGGCTGATGAACAATATGGCTACTATCTTTTTCATTTGTTTCGTTTGTTTGCGGCCTTACGGGGCTGCTCTCTCTTTTTGTTTGTTTGTTTGTTGACACAAATATATATAGGCAGGCAGCCCTTAGCGAAATTATGCAGCTTGGTTAACCTCATTTTTGCAAGCGGCTAACAATCGGTTAACAAATAGCGGGTAAAGGGCTGGAAATCAATAGGAGGTCGTTTTTCAAAACTGTCATGCTGAACACAGTGAAGCATCTGCCAATCATCAACACCACAGTCCAACAGCTATTTACCGATTAGTAGCTCGCAGTCAATATGACATTGTTATTAGTGGGTGGTTAACACGGAGCAACTAAGCGAACACAAAAAAGCCACAGCAAAAACCGTGGCATATAATATATAGCTGAAGCGAATGAACTCTGTTAAGGGTACATACTGGCCCTGCGCCTCATATCGTCTGCGGGCAGCAATCCGCTGTATTTGCGGAAGAAAGCGATAATCATAATTGCGGTAAGCATCTCTATATGTTTTAGTTTGTTTGCGGATTAAAAAGCAACCTTACGGGGTTGCTTTTAGTTTTTTGCTTGCAGCCTTACGGGGCTGCTGTTTGCTTGATGCTGTAGGTTTTTTCTCTTCTTTTCACAACGCCTCCCGGCATTACGCTTTTCCTTTGCTTGATGGCTGCTTTACGGGGCAGCCCTTTTCCTGTCTTGTTCGTTGCCAGCCTTACGGGGCGGGGCTTTTGTTGTTGCCAACCTTACGGGGTTGGTCTTTTTTTTGTTGCCAGCCTTACGGGGCGGGTCTTTTTGTTTTGCCAACCTTACGGGGTTGGTCTTTTTTTTGTTGCCAGCCTTACGGGGCGGGTCTTTATAATTTGTCAACCTTACAGGGTTGTTTCTTTCAGCTCGTGCCAACCTTACGGGGTTGGGCTTTCTCTTCTCTTAATTGTTTTGAAAGGGCCGTTGGTTTGTTTTGTTTGTTTGTCTGTTTGTTTCGTTTGATGACACAAAGATGCTGCGCCACTCCACTACATGAAAATTTTTCGCATTGGTTAACACCGTTTTTGCAATCGGTTAACGACTGCTTAACAAACACTTTGTGAGTAGTAAGACACTAATAAAAGGTTGAAAATCAATGCAGATGCGCATTTCAGGGCTTACAAGTGCGGTTTGTACACTTATTAAAATGCCATTAAATACGCATTAATTGATGCAAATCAATTGTGCAAATATGATGCAGATACTACCTTAGCCCTGCCTGACCATTAAAATGAAATAATCTCCATGCAGGATAATAATTTTCCATACGCTCCTGAAGAGTTGAGCGCCTTTGCCGTAACATTCGGCACTTTCATCATATCGCTGAAAAATGGACAGATAGTACACCACGACCCTGCCGACGAAGAAGCCTTTAAAGCATGGCTGCTGCAAAATGAAATACGCTATCTGGCATTGAGGAACTAAGCATCACTCCCTCACCAGCTTGCCGCTTGCCATCAGCACCGCACCACTGTATATACTATACTGATACACACCAACTGCCAACTGCCCAACGGGTAACTGCACACTATGCTGCTGCGCTGCGTATTGCCTTGCGGGCAGGCTATACACCACACGCCCTTGCGCATCGGTTATGCTGATGTGCAGCGTTTGTGATTGTTGCAGGTTGATGTTGAGAGTGGTGTAGTCATTAGTAGGGTTGGGGTAGATGTTGGTAGCTATTTTTGTGTTGTTTGTGTTCTGTACAGACAGTTTTGCGTTGGTATATTTATATACCTCAAAGCCACCTGTAGTATCGTATCCGCAATAGTACATGCTACCATTGTATGTAATGGCTTCATTGCCATACGGGTTTACTTCTTCAGACAGTAGCGTAGGGCTGTTTGTACCATTAAGTGCCCATAGCTTATAGCTACCCATGCCATTATTGTCGTATGTAAGAAAGATGTCTGTCTCTAAATACTTATTAAACCAATAGCATACGCCTAATGCCTGCTTGTTGTTGTCATACACACTCATGTCAATGCCTGCTTTCAGGTTTTGCCAGCAGAGGGTAGTGTCTTGTTTATAGATGCCGCCAAAAAAGAAGGCACCATTAATATACCTAAAGCCATTGCCGGTATATTGGCATTGTATGCGTGGAGGGACTTGTACATAACCACTGCCTGTATAATAAAAGAATGCACTGCCGCTTGCATTATAAGGAGCGTAATTGCTACTGCCCTCTGCCATAAAGAGCGTATCGTTTACTATTTGATAGTAATCAATTTCATTATTGCTGCCGAATGATCCTAAACCACTTTCTTTATGTAGTGTGTACAGTGTATTGTTGGCAGGGTTGTACTCCCATATCATATGCCGGTTGCCTGCGCTCAATGAGGCATTCATTGTAACAACCAGTTTTCCCTTGTATGGTATGATGTTGCTGATGCCCCCGCCAGATGCGGAATCTATGATGGCGGTTAGCTTGCTAAGGGTATTGTTGGCAGGGTTATACATATGCAGGTCTTGCACGCCTGTACCCCCTATGGTAAAGTATAGTTTATTATTCAGAGCAGTCAGGTTTTGCGGAATGGGAAATACACCGCTACCTGCGAAATTTGATATTAGTTTTGATTGCACACCATCGTAGCTATATAAGTTGTAGAAACCACCGTATGCCCTGGCAGAATAATAGAGTTTGCCATCTACAACTGCCATTAGTTTTTCCATATCTCCAGGAGAAGCAAAATTGTTGGTATCGAGCGATATGGCTTTTACAGGCTGCCCGTTCCCCTCAATGCTCCATATGTTTTCCTGATACCGCTCATTTCGTGCATAGAAATATAGCTTTCCATTGTATATGGTAAAAGATTTGGGAGAAGAACTCTCTACGCCGGGTACTATATCAAATTTCTCAACCGTGTTTTGCGCATACAGTGGCAAGGAAATAAAAGCAAATAAGCAGAGTAGTAGGTTCTTCATACAATGTAGGTTTTTAGAGTACAGCATAAAGTTAATTCGAAAACCCAAAGCCTGCAAGCAGCGGGGCAGCTTTTTACAATACCATGATGCCTTTCTAATCTCTGTCATTCGCCCTACATTTGCGCTATGCCTGCCGCCGCGCTCAAAGATTATTATCAAACGCTGGAAGTACCTCCATCGGCCACGCCCGATGAGATAAAGAAAGCCTACCGCACGCTGGCATTCAAATATCACCCCGATGCCAACCCCGATAATGCCTTTGCTCATCAACATTTTTTAGAAATACAAGAGGCATACACTACACTAAGCCACGAGCATAAACGCCGCAAGTATGACGAAGAACGCTGGCTGAACGGTATGAGCCACCGTGCCAATGCGCAGCCCGCCGCCACACCCCAATGGCTGCTGCAAGAGGCGCAACGCCTGCATACCCATATGCAAACCATAGATACCTACCGCATGAGCCACACCGCCCTGCACGACTATGTGCTGCTGCTGCTAAGCGATAGCCACATGGCCATATTGCAAAAAGAAGATGACAATAATACATCAATAGTGCAACTGCTGCTGCAAAGCACCCGCCACCTGAAGCATCCGTACATGCAGGTAATAGCCAACAGGCTGGCACTACTTGTACCCGCCCATAACGATATGCTAATACGCATATACCAACAACAACGCCGCAGCTACCGCCATGCCCTATGGCAGCAATACCTGCCCATTGTGATACTGCTGATAACACTACTGCTATGTGGGTTGATGGTGGTGTATTAGGAGTAAGGGATGAGGAGTGAGGAATGAGGGGTGAGGGGTGAGTCGTAATAATATACTACCACTCAAACCCACTCGTCATTGCGGCCATCGAGCCGCAATCTATATAATGCAGTACAACACCCGCGCAGAAAAAGATGCCGGGTCAATGCCCGCCATGACGGTCAGAAAACGAAATCACAACTCATCCCTCACTACTAACACCTGTGGATATGTGGATATTATAAACATACACCTGCACACGGGCTTGGGTACATTTGTACTACCCATCGTATAGCAATAGATGAAGACCATACCTTCTTCTACAGAAGACATATTTGTAAGAGAGATGATACTGCACGGCAATAAAGAACGTGCGGCAAGGGCTGCCTTCCCCCGTATGCTGCCAGAGTGCATACCCGCCGCTATACAGTATATGATGGATAACCCCGAAGTGCGCCACCGTATAGATGCTGGCATACTGTATTACTACAAAGATTACTTTCCGCACATAAATGTGCCCGATATGCAGCCCATAACTGCTGACGAAAAACGTACCCTGTTGCAACGCATTGTGCTGCGCACCTACAAGCAGCCCCGCTACATACGCACCGAAGACGGCCTGCGTATGATAATGGTACAACCAGATAACCAAGCCGTAAGCGATGCAGCTTATATGCTCGAGGATTTGTAGGGGGGTGTGCAGGCTTTGAATAGTTGTTTCAATTTATGTAATTTTATAACTCACTTAAAAACCCTTGTTATGCGGGCAATATTTTTATACGTATTACTATTTGCTTCTCTTCATTCATTTGGCCAGGCAGAAGCTTTTTTACACTTCGACCTCGTACCAGGTACTTCGGCTGGCAGCAATCCCGATAACTTTATAGTATGCAATGGTAAAATATTTTTTACCGCTACAACATCTGCAGAGGGTACAGAACTATGGATATCCGACGGTACACTAACAGGTACTAAATTATTGAAAGATATAAGCTCGGGTGTTAGTAGCGCGTTTGATGACAACGCGTATAAGCCATATTTCGTTACGATGAATAATAAAGTGTATTTCAATGCATATACAAGCGCAAGCGGGTACGAACTTTGGGAATCGGACGGTACGGTAGCAGGTACTAAGATAGTACAAGACCTGATGCCTGGTAGTGCAGCAGGTGTATTAAACACATCAAAGATAGCATACAATGGCAAAATATACCTCAGTGCCTTTACTGCTTCAGGTTGCTTTCCTTTTGTGTGTGATGGTACAACGATGACAAAACTATGTGATGCTGACCCCAGCGTAAAGGGAATCCCCGATAACTATGAAAGCTATGCGGGGTATAGTGGCAAGGTATATTTCTCTGCCTCTGAAGCACTTACCAACCCCGAAGGCAATGAATTATGGGTGACAGATGGTACTGTCAGTGGTACAAAATTATTGAAGGATATTAATACGCAATTCGCCTACGCAGGCTCAAACCCATCTAATTTTGTAGTAGCTAACAACAAATTGTTTTTTGAAGCCAATGATGGTATTAACGGCTACGAATTGTGGGTGTGCAACGGCACTGCAGCAGGCACCATCATGCTTAAAGACATTAATGCCGGTGCTACAGATACAAAACCATTGGTGCTGAACTGGTATGGAGTGTACAATAACAAGCTCTACTTTTGGGCGTATAATGGTGCGTTGTGGTCGTCTGATGGCACAACTGCCGGTACGCAAAAAATAGGTCCTGCCAATCTTGTACAACCCTTTACCAAACTTGCAGGGCTGGAGATGCCAAATACGTTTGCAGAGTGCAATGGTAAACTCTATTTTCAGGGTGGTGATAATACATCAGGCACGGTAGATCAAGAACTTTGGGTAACGGATGGTACTACCCCAGGTACGAAAATTGTAAAAGATATATTACCCGGTAATAATGGTTCATCGCCCTATCAGCTAATTGTAAATAAAAACCTGCTTTATTTTCAGGCAATGAAAAATCCATTGGGGGATTATCATTTATTCAGGTCTGACGGTACTGCAAGCGGAACTGTTAGTATAGCATCGGGCAATTCTTCCGTCGTGGCTCCTTTTACACAGCGCAATGTGCCCATTCTGTTTAATACAAAGCTATATTATGCATCTAAATGGACAGGTAATGCCGATAACGAACTATGGGCAATGACTACATTTCCTGCTTCTATTAACCAATTAAGTAATGACATTCCTTCTTTCTCCCTTTACCCAAACCCCAACAAGGGTACGTTTATCCTGCAAATTGACAATGCTGATTTTGCAACAGCCAGCCTGATGGTATACGATTTGGTAGGCAAGTTGGTACATCAGCAAACCATAGCAAGTAGCACACAAACCATAGCCCTGCAACAGCCAGCAGGCATCTATATAGTCAGTGTGAAAATAGACGATGCTGTGCTGACAAATCAGGTGGTTATAGAGTAGCCCCTTGTAGTAAGCCAAAAACACACCGTCAAGAGGCACTCCTGACGCTACATATTGACATGAATATCGATTGCCTCTTTCATCAATTAAAAATCATCAATTACTATTTTTAGTTTTTTATTTTGCCAAATTTGTATATTTTTGTGGTTACTAAAACAATCACTACCGAGCCATGTTTGCCGATAATCCCGCTTATAAAGAAGTGTTCTATTCCACCGTCCACAACATTCGCCTGTATATGCCGCAAGATGTAGCCAATGGCTACCACATGAGCCGCTATGTAGCCGCAGGCGCGCAAAACATATATGCAGCAGGTGGTGCTACCAAAGAGTTGCTTGCCGCCATGATGGATAAGATGCTGGAGCTATGCAACGACGAAAAGAGTGTGAAAACGCTGCGTACCGATATTGCCATGCTTGCCAACAACATCAAGTATCGCCTGCGATACCCTGTAGATGAAGACTGCGCGCTGCGTATGGGTGCCATCTATACATTTGCCGAGGGCGAAAACCCCGACACCACGGAAGACTACTGGACGAATAAAAAACTGCTGCTTGCCAAGGGCGATGCCACACAGGGCATATTAGCAGACCCTGCCCTGTATGCTTTTTTTTTGAGCATAGGCGTACCATACACGCCAGCATGGAGCGAACAGTTGGCTACTTTGACAGATACGAACTATTTCAGCCAAAGAAAGGAACTGCTGAACGCCCTGATGCCGCAACCCGCAGCGTAGGTGCGCAGGTAGATGAGTGGTATGACGGCTTTTGGGATATAGCCATGAAGTATAACGAGGGCGATATACGCGCTGCCGAACACATGCTGGATGCCAGCGTGTTTATGTTTTACTACCGCATCAGGCAAAAGGCGCAGTATGCCAAATGGCACAATGAGCAGATGCAGACTGCTAAAAAGGGAGCTTAATAATATTCGTAAGTGTATAGGTTTATTTGAGTGGTATCATTTACGTCATTAAGAACTATTTCTTTTAATGGATTACCTTTTATATCCCTTGATATTGTACGCAGAGTCAATGTTTGCTCGTGGTTATGTGATGTTTTTTTTGAAATAATAGTTGTGATATTAAAATCAGGAGAGTATTTGTAAAAAGTGTAGCTTGTATCTTTGGGTCTGCCATCTCTGTAAACTATTGTTTTATATTCCTTTGGCAAACCATCTTTTCGCAGAAAGGTGATAGTTAATTCTGTTATTACTTTTTTGCGCACACTGAATTGATACCGCTTATATGTAGTGTCGTTGTATCTTATATATACAAAGCTATCCCTTAATTCATCATTGTTGATGAGACGAGCAGTAGTGTTTAATCCTTGTTTATATACATATTCTGTAAGGGTTTCATTTCTGTCTAGAAACATACTTGAATTATAGCTGCTAGTTATTTTGCCATCAGTATCTGCTAATGTGTAGCTATATATTGTAATTGGTGTGCTGTCTTTTGACGGGTTGGTATTATACCAATAACTGGTTGTAGAAATTTTTTTCACTTTTCCGTTGATGCCGTTTTGTTTTATGTAAATAAAAACTGGTGATTTATCACGAAGATTACAAGCCACTATACATGCCAAGATTAGCGAGATAATTAAACGTGCCATGATACGTCGTTTTGTTATGCTAAGATAGAGCGAATCATATCTTTGAATATTACTGCTACCCAATAAATGCTTAGTAATATTCGTAGCTGTATTCTTCTTGCAGGTATTCGGCAGCTTGCTTGTCGGCACTGGTTTTATATACGGCTACCGTCATGTTGCCTTTAGTGTCTTTTTTGTCAAATACCAACTGGTCTTCATCTACCGCATCGTACACGGCTGGCGGGTCAAATGGTCGCATGTTTACGGTAGGCTCATTATCGTTTTGGGGGTAGGCAGTCATCAGCTTGTAGTATAGTGTGTGCGATGTGCGGATGTTTTTATAATCGTCGTTCAGCCATCCCGTACTGGTACTCACAAGCTTTCCTTTCTTTTCTGTAGCTACGTTGTAGCGTGCGTTGTCTGGGTTTATGTAGAGCGTCCATACGCTGTCGGTATATTGCTTATCGCCCGTCCATGTGCGGGTAGTGTAGGTGTACGAAAATCTATCAAGATATTGCCTCACCACCGTAGGGCGGTTGGCGGCATCATATTCGTAGCTGCGCTTGGTTACAGATACGGTATCATCCTTATCGTACTGCACGGTATTGAAGTAATATTCTACACGCTCTGTTACACGTCCTTTATCATCAAAGCTTATTACCTGTGTGCTGTATGGCTTGCGTGCTGCACGTTCGTAGCTGCTGCCTGTAGCAGGCCTTGCCTCGTAGGTATTCAATACAATGCTCTTGGGTTTGCTGACAAAGCCCAGCTCTCTGGCGTGGCTATAGTGGCTGTTTTGTGCAGATGCGCAATAAGATGCAATGATGCAAGCCGCTAAGGAAAGGTAACGCATACAGGTTGTTTTGTATAAAGTTAGATACAAAAAATCGGTATGTCAATAGGTGGGTATTATTATGAGCTTCTTTGGTATCTGTATATGCTCTGTATTATCCCCATTTTTGCAGGCGATGATATTGTAAGATAGTGTGATGCCTGATGCTATTTTTTGATGTTATTCATCATAAACAAATGAAAATACAATTTCTCCGGTTACTTTATTTTTATTACGGTTTATTAGTAAAACGTATATAGGATTGCCATGCTTGTCTCTTGCTATAGTTTTGTTATGGTAGTAAGTAGTTGTTGAGTCTTCAGCATTAAAGAATTTTGAGACGATAGTTTGAGAGTCTATAGGGTACATATCGATAATTGAAAAAAGTTCAGTGCCATTGTACATTACAGTTTCTTCATTTCTTATAGTGCTATAATCTTCTTTGTTCAATGTATATGAGCGGACAAGCTTTTTTTTGCCATCCATCATCAGAAATACCTTGTAATGATATTCATCAGGCCATTCATAAAAATAGCTTGTCACTTTGTTCTTGCTAAATATATCTTCCCGTACAATTTTTCCTTTTTCGGCAGCGTAGGTTCTTGTTATAGTATCTGTGCTGTTGTCTCTATTAAATGTTACCATTACAAATTTGGTAATATTACCATCCGCATCGCATTGGTAATCTGTAATGTCGAAAGTGAAAGTATCTACCGTTCTTTTACCGTTGATAGTATCTATATCACCAACAAATGATATCCTTCTCCAAGATTTTATTTTGCCTTTAAAACCATAGATATATGTGCTTACTGGTCTTGGCTTGTCGTTGTTGGTTGAACAAGATGCTGTAATAAAAGAGAAGATGATAAATAAGCGTATGAACTGTTTGTGCATGATGAGTGTTTTATTATACTGAAAGATAATTATCATAAATCAGAAAAATAAATTTTGCAGAATAAAAAATAGTTGTACTTTTGTTGTGAAATTGTTCTTTTCTATGGCAGGCGTGCCTTGTTTCTAATACGCCATCAGGCATCTGTGCCGCCTGCAAGTGCATCTTTTTCATTTTACAAGTTAGTTCACCCACACCAATACCGCATACCATGGCAGATGTAATAGATGTAGTACACAAAATAAACTACGAGGTAGAAGATAGCAGCCTGCAAAACGCTGCTAAAACCATTAAAGCGCAAATAGATGAACTATTGAAGCTAAATGTATTGCTGGCGGACTATACCAAGCAATTCAACACGCTGGCGCATACCCAAAGCGATAAGATGGATGCACTTGCCAGAAAGGTAGATGTGCTGAATGCGCGTATGCTGAGTAATGCAGGGCGCACACAATCTGTTATGTCATCTATTTTCAAAGGACTGGCAGAGGGGCTTGGTTTCCAAACAACGGTGCAGGGTAGCATTGCCAAATATGTGGGCGATGTAAAGAGCAAGTTTACAGAATTGACCAATGTAAGCAATACCACATCCAAAAGCATCAGTGGTATGTGGACGACTACTGCTACCAGTACAGCTACCGCTGCCGGCAAAACAGCTTCTACATTGCTAACACTTGGCAAGAGCCTCGTATCAATGACAGGTGTGCTAGGCTTAGGTGTGAATTTGTTAATCAGCTTTGGTGAAGAATTGTTTAGTGCGGGCGAAAAGGCGGAGAAACTAAGCGAGGCTACGGAAGAAGCCGCGAAATTCAGCAAAGAATTGGGAGAGGCAGCAGGTGCAGAGGTGTCGAAGCTAATATCGCTGAAAGCAAAGGTAGAGGATACAACACTGGCCTACGACAAACGACTGGAAGCAGCACGGGAATTACAAAAATTATACCCTGACTATTTCAACAATCTTTCGAACGAAGAGATAATGGCAGGCAAGGTAGCCGGTGCATACGATAAGGTAACGCAAGCCATCATAGCCAGTGCAAAGGCAAGGGTGCTGCAAACACAACTAGATAAAATAATTGGTGAGTATATAGCTGCTGAAGATGAGCTGAAAGACATTGCTAAACGGAATAACATTGCCCTGCAAGAAACAAAGAATGAAAAAACAGGATTAAAAACCTATGGACTTGCTGAAAAGAAAGTTGAAGTAAAAAAAGATGTTATCAATGGAGCACAATTCGCCCAGCAAGTAGGGGATGGAACTAAAGAAATGCTGAATGGTGAATTGCGTAACAAGATTAACCCCAATGTTGAGATTGAACGCAATATTGATAAAGCAAAAGGGCTTACTAAAGCATTGTCTGATAAGAATTTGTTGATTAGCAATTTGCTTGATAGCATTTCTGAAAATAGTAAAAACATTCCGCAATCTACCCGCCCGCAAAGAAGTATATCTGGCGGTAGTAAGAGTAATAGCAAAGGTACAATTACGTCTACGCTCAAACTGTCTGTTCCCAATAATTCAGATATTGAAACCCTGCCGGATGAATTGCAGGAAAAGAAAACAGATGAGGATGAATCTCCTGAAAGTAAAAAGCTGCGTGCAGAGTACGATGCTGTTAAGAAACGAGAGCAGGCAGAAGAAGCTGAAAAGCAAAAAAGAGAAGCAGCCAAAGAGAAGCGCAAACAGGATATGAAAGAGCGCATTGAAGAGTATAAGAATTTTGCAGAAGAAGCTATCAAAGCAATCAATGCAGTATATGAGGCGCAACTAAAAACATTAGATAAAGAAATAGAACTGCGTAAAGAGCGCGTAGCAAAGGCAGAAGAACTGGCTGCCCGCGGCAATACGGAAATGCTACGTCTTGAAAAGGAACAACTGGACAAAGCACAAGCCGAACGAGAGAAAAAAGCAAGACAACAAATGCAACTGAATGCACTGTTACAGGCATCCAATCAGGCGGTGGCATTGTCTGAAGCCATCGGTGCTATAGTAGCTGCGGCTGCTAAAGGCGACCCCTACACGATAGCCCTGCGTATAGCTGCGGCAGTTGCCGCATTGGTAGCAGGTATAGCATCACTTAGTGGCGCATTCAGCAAGGCAAACGCTTTTGCCGATGGTGTGGTAGATTTCCGTGGTAAGGGCGGCCCGCGCGATGATGCCAACTGGGTGCGCATCAGCACTGGTGAGAGTGTGATAACGGCAGAGGGTACGCGCAACAACCGTGCGCTGCTCGAGGCCATCAACGATGGCGCCAAGCTGCCGTTCATCAACCCCGCACTGGCATACACCATGCCTGTATTTGCCAACCCGCAATACAATACACAAGGCTACGCATCTGCTACCGATTTAAAAACGGTTGAAAGCAAGCTGGATGGCGTTATCAATGCGATAGAAGACAACCGTATGAAGCAAAACATATTTTTCAACGAACAAGGCGTAGGTATTATGACGGAACGTGCTATACGCAAGGATAGAAAGAGGTGGATGTGATTTTTTAGTCGTGAGGGGTGAGGAATGAGTCGTAAGTTCTAAATCCTAAGTTCTAAACTCTAAATGCTAAGTTCTAAACTCTAATTTCTAAATACTTAACTCTTATACCTCATACCTTACTCCTCATCCCTCATACAATGAACCTGAAACTATACATAAAACAGACGGATACTTTCAAAGCTATTGGTGGGCAGATACACTATGATGGTGCATCTCCCGCTACGCTGAAGCTGTATAGCGGCCCGCTACCCAATGGCAGGCGATGGCCCAACTATGGCAGCTATGTAGATGTAACCAACAGCGCAGGCAATTTGTACAAACTGAAACTGACATGGACTGCTGAACGGGATAACAGCGGCTTTGTAACACCAGGGGCATTGCAGCAGAAGAAAAGCGCAAGCGGTACGCTGACCTTTGAAGCCGAAGCATATACACTACTGAAACAATGGCTGATAGATGATGTGAGCGCACCGCTGAATAGCGTGGATGTAAAGATAGAACATACGGGCTGTGGCGAATACCTTGACTATACCATAAAAAGTACTGACCTGCGCTGGTGTGAAAACAGCATCTGCACGTTTGACGTAACGCTGAAACAAAAAGACGAAGCGCTGAACTGTATTAAGAGTACGATGATTGCCGATAACTGGCAGGGATGGTTTGATGCCACTATTGAGGGAAAGGTAAACCCTAAGAAACACCCACGCTTTAGTTACTGCAATGAGCAAAGGCCTAACGGAATGATGGTGATGCTATGGTGGAATATGGCAATACTGGGGATGGTAACATCGCTATTGATGGTAAGCCTTTTGCCTGTTATTTGGGCTATTATGGCTATCATTTGGGTGATAGTAAAAGTGATAAACGGTATCATCAGTTTTCTGAACGCTTTAGGAGCTAAACTGAAATTCATCCATTTCGACCCAACATATCCCACTATGGCTGATATATTGGAAATCTTTCAGCAGATGTTTATTGAAAGTGCAGGATGCGGCAGAGAACATCCTGCACCATTAGTAAGAGATTACATAAAGAATGTGTGCGATAAATGCGGAGTAGCAGTAGATGCTGTAACGGCACCTATATTCTTTGCAGACCAAATAAATATTGAAACATCTGATAGAGGTGTGATACATACAGCTAATCCGCATTATAATGCTTGTTATCTGTCTGCTATGGTTAAGAGGGGTGTGAGAAGAACAGAGTCACTTAATTTGTTTGCAACACACGGTACTGATACTACGAACTATTATATACCAGACAATGTGCCACTGCACACGCTTGATACTTTTTTGGATGAATTGAAACTATTGTATAATGCTGAATGGCGTATAAAAACTATCAACGTAAACGGACAAGAAATACCTCACCTGTATTTTCAAAGAAAAGATTACTATTTGGATGGAAGTGTGAGCTATGTTTTTGATTTTACCACTAACAGTGCCGATAGGATGAAACTACTACAAGGTATTTGCTTTGAGTGGAACGAACGTAAAACCCATGCGTATTGCGTTGGCATCTATGATGCCGATGCTGCTGATACTTGTGGCAATGAAGCAAAGTCATTTATGAATGGATATGTATCGTTTGGCAATACGGACGAGAACCCCACGTTTGAAGGTAAGATGGATAAGACTACTCCTTATGGTGCTACACGCTTCAGGTTGGATGGTATAACGATGGATTATGTGTATGATGCGATGCAGGTAGTAGTGAATGGTTCTTTTCTCACGCCTTTTCTGGCAGGTATTTTTTTCGATTTTGTTGCACCGAAGATTGAAGAATATGGCGATTACGCACTGCTGTTGAAAGATGAAACATGCACGCTACCCAAAATACTGATATGGGATGGAGAACGATACGAAAATGCAAGGGTTGTAAAAACCTATGCAGGTTATCCTATTCATAATTACGGTATGCCGGTTATGAATGGCAAATACAATAATACGCCTTGGCACATCAGGCATCCGCAAGATACAAAAGTAAGAGGGCAGGGGTTAACGCTACCGCCATTCTACCCCGGTTATTATACAGTAACAGATTTCTTTGGCGCAAGAGAGGTGAAACAGCCCGCCATGTTGGTGAACTATCCCATGTATTTTGAGCCGGGGTATTATGATACCATGTGGGATTGGTTTCACTGGATAGACGACCCGCGACTAAAGCCCGTGCTGAATCAGAACTGGACGGCGAAGATTGATTTGTGTTGCGAGGATTTGCAAAAGCTGGAAGTGTTTAACGATGCTGCTTCCATCAACCTTGGCGAAAAAGTAAAGCTGCCATTGCAGTATTACCCCGATGGCACGATAACCGAAATAGAGGTGAGCTACGACCCTACAGACACACACGGGCAGTATATACAACTGAAAGGGACTGTTTGATTTGATGATGTGATAATTTGATGATGACCTTGTTTACCTATAGCCTTATTACCCTATTAACTTTTAACCTAATCAACAAGTAAACTAACACACCATGCTTTGGTTTAGCGATAAAAAAGATTTACAGTATTACAATCAGTCGCCCGGCGTACCGTGCTATTGCGAAGAACTGATATACCCCGGCGATATGATATTGCAGGGGCAGATACCCGGCGGCAGGGGTAGTGGCAATTACAACATCAGTATAGAGGTGTGGAGTACCGACGGCAATACAGCCTACGAGGTAGCTACTTCTTATTTTGATTATTATTTCTTTACCAACCCCACAAACCAACTACACTATTTTACGGCAAGGCTCAAGACATTCAGCCCAGCCATGTGTGCGCACAAATGTTTTTTGATGCGGGTGGGTATTACCAATGCAGGAGACCCTAACAACTACCTCTTCGCCAACTGGACGGAGCGTTGGTGCGTAAGCGATTGCTGCGATACCGCCAAAGGCATTGTAGTAATGCAGGATGGTGTATTGGCACCTCCCCTAGTAGTAGGTGCGGCAAGCATAGCCCCTGCAGGTCCGCAAAAGCTGAATGGTTGTGGCGAGCCGATGATACGCCTCATATCGCAGTTTGATTGTGAAGATAAATTTACGGGCGATTATTATGGCCGCCCAGATGTGATATTAACCGGTTCGTTTGTGCCGTTTCTGAAAATCAGCAATATCAAAGGACGCATTGTGCGCAGGCCCAGAGAGATAAAGCGGGAGATGAGTTATAACTGCCGCCTGCAACAATCGGAAAGTACGGCGCAATATTTGCTGGAAGGCTTTGAATATTTTCCGCCGTGGAAGATGGCAGAGATTGAGAACCAACTACACGCCAATCATATTTGGGTAGATGACTACACCAATTATAAAGAGTATCAGTATGCGGGTGGCACGGCTTTTAAGCAGATACATAAATGCGCCGAACTCTTTAAGCTGGAAACGGTATTGGAAGATTGTACACTGCGACAAATATTCGGTTGTGGCGATTGTAAAAATGGAGTGAGCTATAATGGCGCGATGAAGATGTATGCTATACCATCTTCTTATCAGGGCGGTGCTTTCTATAATGAGAACATGCAATTGGTAGCAGACGATTACGCAGGCTTGCTACTATACTTGCGTGCGCAGAATGGTATTACGCAAGCAGATGATACCGACATCAGCGAGCTGGATGCTGACTTGTACAAAGTAGTAAGCCTAAGCGGCACGGCTGCATTGCCATCGTTCTTTTATTATGATGCACCCCTATTGAGAAACCGAGTGTATGGCAGGGTAGTGGCTGATGCGGGAGATTTAGCTCCGCAAGGATTTACTTGTGCGCAACCAATAGCAGGCGATGTAACGATAACGGATATTGTATGCACTGCACCAACAGCAGGCACGGTAACGGTTACTGATATAACGCCCGTACAGGCACTGGTACGCTCTTACGGCAACTGGACGGTATGGCCCGATGTTAGCATAGCGTTGATAAACCGCAATCAGGTAACACTACGTATAAAGACGTTTACAGATACCATTGTGCAAGCACCCGATGAAGATGTGCTGATAAACTACGAGGTGATTGGTACGGTAGATGCTGCTGCACGCCCGCAGTTGATGGCCGTGCTGACCAATGCCAATAATGATAGCATCCCCATCGGTGTGTTCATCAGTATAGATAGTATGGGTTTGATACGCTATTCAGGCTCGCCGACAAGTGCAGATGAGAATGGCTGTATGATAGACTTAGCAAATCTTGTTTACAACATATAATATATAACCATGACGAAGAAAATAACCATCCCGATTACGAACCATAGTACCCCGAGTATTTGTACGGAATACTATATGGTAGGCTACCGCATGAATGGCGAGGTAAATTATACCACACTGCCACCCGTCTATATGCCCGATATTGAAATACCTAACCTGCACCCCAGTGCTACTTATAGCATACGCATTGTACGGCATTGCTGCGATGGCATACAGAGTACGCCACTGGTGCTTGAGGTTAATACTTAGTAGGGGATAAGGGATAAGGGATAAGGAGTGAGGTATAAGGCTTTAGCTTAGGAACTTATTTATTATCAGCCAATCTGCTAATCATCACATCTGCTAATTATCAAATCATCAAATTAGCTAATCATATCATCAAATCAGAAAACAGATGCCAAACGCAACTATCACTATACCACAACCCGTACTGACGGCGGGGCAATATTTTAAAACACGCCACAGGCTGCTGCCATCGGGTGGGTGGAGTGGTTATACTAATCGCACCAATGCTACATTTACCATCACGGGGCTTGTCGCAGCGCAGTATCAGCTTGAGGTAATATTGGTAAAAGCCGACGGAACGCAATGCCCTGCCATTTACAAAACATTCACGCTTATTGGCGATTATGATTGCACGAAAGTAACATTTGGCGCGCAGATGATAAAAGTAGGCAGCGTGTATAATCTGCAAGTAACCTATACCAAAAACGCGGGGTATGTAGCACCGCCCTGCGGATGGCAGATAGTGTATGTGCACAATAGCACAACGTATAACTATACCATCACATCGCTGCCATTGCCAACAGGTAACATCCGCATACCGCTAACGAATAACAACGGTTTGCTGGTGAGCATCTTTTCAGACCTATGCAGTGGTAAAAAGAAACTATGCTACGAGGCAGATGTTACCAAGCCTTATGAACCATGCGCCAACATGACGCTGGTAAGCGCAGTAATGACGAAGAACCCATCAACAGGCTTATTCTACATTACACTGAATATTTTACAGTCTGCCCCGCCAACAACTACGCCTATGGTATATTACAAGCAAACCAATCCGTTGAGCAGTGGCTTGCCCGATGAAAAATTATTTACTCCAACAATCAGCAGCACGGCAACAGCTATCAGTTTTCAGGTAACACCCAATCCCGCTGCCATCAGCGAGGTATTTACTTATACGGGCTATATACGCGATGCATGTACAGGCTTATTTACCTACACGGTAAGTTGCAGCAGATTTTAGAAAAAATATTTTTGTGTATTGTATAAAATAATGTAATTTTGATTTCAATAAATTTCCTGCTAAGATAGCCGGTATGCTATTCAAAAACATACATTCAGGCTGCATCCTGCCTGCAAACGGATACCCGATTTTATTTCTTTAGTTCACCTTTTAAACTTTTAATCAGATGGCTTTTTGTCCGGCAGATTGTGCCAACATTACCATTACCACCAATCAACCCGGTGGTTGCGACCTGAAAGTGCGCAAACGCAATATAGACCGCATCGGTTTCTTTCCGTGCAGTGTAGATTTGCCAGCACCCTTTACCTGCGCAGGCTTGCAGGCTCTTGTAGATGCTAATACACTCACATTCAGCAGCCCGCTTGCCAACATCGAAGTGCAGGACCCTAATTTTGAAGAGCTGCAAATAGCCGACTGTCGCCCCAGCGAACGTATGGCTACCAGCCGCCTCATTACTTTCCAAGATAGGATAGCGATAGAAACAGCAGCAGTAAGCGGCACACCGTCTGTACCTGCCAACCTGTTTTTCGACTATGACTTTTGGAAAGACAAGAAAACCAAACGCGCCATGCTGCGCTATATGTTTGTGTTTTGCGATGGCAGCATCGTAGTGCCCAAAGACGAAAACGGCAAGCCGATGGCTGCGGGGCTGGATGTATTCCTTAGCTACGAAAGACAAGGCAGTGGCGGCAATTCTTACATCCTCGAAATCAAAAAAGGACAGCTTGAATTTAAAGGCGACCCGCTCGATTTCAACAAACCCGAATTTACGACAGGCAACGAAGTGTTTTACCTGACGGATTGTGCGGGTATTTTGTAAGACAGTATTAAAACAGTTTGCAACAGACAGTTGGCAGTAAGCGTGCGTAGGCACAATATATGATACCAATAAACCATCACTGCCACTGTCTTTGCCATACTGTATCAACCTAAAAATAATAAAAGCATTTTGCCAACTGATAATTGCTAATCACAAACTGAAAACTGCGAACTGATAATTGTCAACTGCAAACTGCCAACTATATACTAAACCTACCATGCAACCAAACGAAGTATCAGCCATACTGAATAAGACGGTGAAGCTAAGCCGTGAAATGAATGAAGCCCTGCAACGCAGGCGCGATGTGTATTACGGCATCAGCCTGCACACTACGGGTGCCTGCCCCGCGTTCAGAGATTTGAACAGCGGCGGTGTCATATACCCGCAAGGCTACTACGGTGCCGAGTATCAGCGATTGTTTGATAAACACCTGCTGAGCCGACACCCCAGAGAACACGATGCCACACGCAACTGGCGTTTCAGCCAGTATCGTCCGCTTACCAAAGCTCCCTTTGCGCAAATAACGGAAATAGTAACGGGTGCTATTTTTCAAGACTCTAACTACGACCTGCAACTGCAGGACGCGAAAGACGAGCAGTTTATCTGGGGCAATCATTTCAGCGGGCACGACATCATCGGCTATTTCAATAACATCGCGTTTCGGAATATGGTAGAAGACCCCAACGGGCTGTTGCTGCGCATACCTGCAAAGGCAGGCTACGAGCAAAGCGGAGATAAACTGCATGTTGACATCTGGTTTATCAATACCAAAGATATAGTGCTGCATACAGATGATGACTTGATATTTCTGCGAAATGGCTATGCGTGGTGGGTAGATAAGCAAACCATCTGGCGCTTCAGCTATCGTGCCGAAAAGAAAGAGTACTACCTTGCCCCCGAAGATGCCAATGGCTACTATGCGCACCTGCTTGGCAGGCTGCCAGTAAGTATAGCGGGTGGTGTATGGAATACGCAAGGATATTACGATAGCTATTACAGCAAAGCCAAAGCAGCGGCAGATGATTTTGTAAGCGCATACAGTGCGGCGCAGTTGGTAGATAAAGAAGCATCGCACCCGTTTATAGTAGAGGCAAGTACCGACTGCCCTGATTGCAGAGGTATGGGTACGGTGCAGCAAGATTGTGACA
Source organism: Chitinophagaceae bacterium IBVUCB1 (assembly GCA_002127285.1). Classification (GTDB taxonomy): domain Bacteria; phylum Bacteroidota; class Bacteroidia; order Chitinophagales; family Chitinophagaceae; genus Polluticoccus. The sequence goes on along the minus strand of NFUW01000002.1, from coordinate 1,389,984 downwards.
GTTGCCCCAATGGACTGGAACTGGTATCGTGTGGCGGATGTGGTGGCAGCGGACAGATTAGCCGCAACCCTGGTCAGCATATCATCATTCCGCAAGACAAGTTGAAAGACGGCTCGCCCATACAAATCATCAACCCCGATGTAAGTATTAACGCACATCACCGCAACGTATGCGCGCAAGTGATGGGCCTGATAATAGAAGCACTGCATCTGCAAAAAACAGATGAGGCGCAAAGCGGTGTAGCCAAAGCCATAGATCAGGAAAGGCTGTATAAATTCATCAGCAATATCAGCAATCATGTGTTTGATAAACTGATAACAGATACGTTGCGAGATATGATTGCTTATCGCAATGCTGGTGCTACGGGTGGTGTGCTGCACCCTGCGGAATACCCCTTCCGTGTAGTGAAACCAACGCAATTCCGCATCAAAACATCTGCCGACCTGCTGCAAGAATACACGGCAGGCAAGCAGGCGGGCATACCCGCTTTCATACGCAAGCGCATGGCTATGGATTTTGTTGAAAAACAATACAGCGGCGATGCAGTGATGAAAAAGAAAGCGCAACTGATAACACAACTTGACAGCCTGAGCATACTAAGCATAGAAGAGATAACCGCGCTACAACAGGCAGGTGCAGTAAGCGATGCGGAACTGCAATACAGCCGCAAGCTACCCGCTACCATAGATAACCTGCTGCGCGATAAGGGCGAATACTGGTTTTTACAAACGGACATACACACGATAGAGCAAGTGCTGCTAAGTGTATAAGATTAGGTTCTTTTTTGTTTCATAGATAAATGGGGAGTGCCTTGTCTAAGGTGCTCTTTTTGTTTGTTGATTGTAAAAAAATAAATAAGCTGCAATACATTACACTGCGTATTATTTATCTTTATACAAACAACCTAAGTTATGAAAAAGCATACCCTATATGCTGCGGTGCTGATTATGGCACTGTTTGCATGCAAAAAGAAAGATGATGCCAACGGGCCATTTCCTACTACAAGCTATACATTTACCAATAAAACAGATAAGCCCATCAACATCAGGGTGTTCGTAGATAGTGGCTACTATCAAGAGGGTGGGCGATGTGTATATCTAAATGCCATGCCGGGGCAGCAAGTTGTAATGCCATATAATAAACTGAATGAAAATGGCGATGCAATACCACCAAGATTTGCATATTACTGGTCGTCAATAGATAATATACTATCCAGTTGGGGAAAAGATTTTGACAACTATCCTAGGTTTGCCTACAACAAAGCAGTGCAGGGATATAATATGGATATACTACCAAATGATGGTGCGACTGATGCCGCTTATGCACTGAACGGCATAGACGGCAAAACAATGTGGAAAGCAGTAGATGCATTTGATAGCACTGGGAACAGCGTATGGGCAAGCCTGCCCGATACACAAAAGCGATATATGGTATCACTTCACTGGTCGAAGCATATATGGCTGCGCCGTATGAACAATGCTACGGATATGCGGGATAGTATTTACCTGCCATTTACCACATCGCATAGCAGCCCGTTTGTGTTGAATGCACCACAAGTATTAGCACCTGCATTGGGTATCAGCGATGTCAAGTTGCGACAAACTGTTTCGTCACTACCAGTTCTTACAGGGTATAATAAACTATATATGATACTCAATAATGCACCACCCTACTTGCTGATGGAGAAGATAAAATGATTAAAGCACCAACCGGTGCTTTTTTTAATGTATTTACAGTACGAGATTGTTAGTTGCTCGTTAACCGCTTATTAAGGGGCGGTTAAGCAGCTCGGATTATTTGCAAACTGTTTGCCCTTGTGTGCATATTTGCCTATCAAACAAACGAACAGACCAAAACAAAAAGTAACAACAATGGCAAGCACACACAACGCATTAGCAGTATTGATACCCGGCGCAGAACACGCGGCCGTAGCCAATGCCTCTGAAAAATATGATATACAAGTAGTAAACGAAGAAGTATATAGCCTGCAACGCGATTATGAGCGTTACTTCATGCCATCGAGGCGCATTTTTCATAAAGAAGACATCAACCTGCTGTTTGTATTTGCCGATGGCAGCGCGCAACTGGTAGAAGATGCCCCGAGCCTGAAACGTGTGCTGAATAAGGTAAAGCAACTGATGGGCATACAAGCGGCATAGGCTGCCGATTGTAAACGAATGGCTAATGGCTTGTAAACAGGTCGTTAAACAGACGGAATGATTTGAAAAAGGGCAATAGCCCGTTATATATTCGCATTTTGGCGGTATTCTTACTGCCGGAAGCACAAAACAAAAACGCTGCCCTCACAAAGCAGTGCAAAACAGAAACAATAAAAAACACACAAAATGAACGCATTCAACAATGCCGTAGCGGTAATATTCCCCGGCGTAAGCAGTACCGACATACAGGTAGCAGCCGCTGCCCACGAAGCCAACATACTGGTGAGGGAACCATACAGCGAGCAAAAAGATTACACTAAATTTTTCAAACGTTCCAAGCGTGTTATTACCAACGATAGCATGAACCTGCTGTTCATCTTTAACGATGGTGAGGCGGTGATGGTAAAAGACGTAAACGCATTGAAGAAAGCATTGAAACGCGCGGCAGTAGCTGCGGGTGCATTTGCCTGAGGCTGCACACTATAGCGTTCGTGTTTTTTAATCATATTCTGCAATGGTCTGCAGATAGCCCCCTTGTGGTTTTTCCGCAAAGGGGCGACCAATTTTATATCGTATTGGGCAGTGAGATGGTAAAGGTGCTGCCCTTGCCTACGGTGCTGGTTACAATCAAGTCGCCGCCGTTTTGCTGAACGAATTCGTAGCAAAGCTGCAAGCCGAGTCCTGTGCCTTTTTCACCACCCGTACCTTTGGTGCTTTCTATATTCAGCCCGTTGAATAGCTTGCTCAGTTGTTCGTTGTTCATACCCACGCCCGTATCGGTAACGGATATTTGCGTATTGCTTCCGCTTGAAAACCCATTGATGCTTACGCTGCCGCCATCTGGGGTGAATTTAATAGCGTTTGATACAAGGTTGCGCAGTATAATATCTATCTGGTTGGCATCGCCGTACGCATGCAGTCCCTCTGGTATATTGTGTGTCAGGTTGATGTTCTTCTGCATGGCTGCATCTTTCAGCACTGCCATTGTTTTCAGTGCCTTGCGTTTGATGCTCAGCTTTTCTATTTCCAAAGCCTGTTCGCCCTTCATACGGCTTTGTGCCCAGTACAGCATGTTTTCGAGCAGCAGGCTAACGGACTGTAATTTATTATTCAGCTCGTTTTTGTGCATGGAAAACTCCTCAGGTGTCATCAGCTTTTCGTCCAGCATCATCATGGTGCCCGTTAGCGCGTTTACAGGGCTGCGCAGGTCGTGAGATAGGACAGAGAAGGTAACATCTTTAATATCGTTCAGTTCTTTGAGCTTCGCAGCTTGTTTTTCTATTTCTTCTTTTTGCTTTAGTGTGTCGCTCTGGCGTTTACGTTCGCGCTGCGCATTGCGAAAGAACATATAGGCAATGATGGCAGTAAGCAATATGCCAATGAGCGATGCGATAAGCAATATGTTTTTATTGTTTGTTTTGGCTACAGATAGGGCTATTTCCGTTTCTTTCTCTTCTATCTCGTAGTTGAAGAGCATTTGAGCGGCTTCTTCTTTTGCCTGCCCTATTGCAAGGCTATCGCGGTAGGCATCATACACTTTATAGTACTGTAGGGCGTTTTTATAGTCGCCGATATTTTGGTAATAACCGGCTATCTTTTCGGCTACTGCTTTTGCCTGTTCTTTTATACCTTGTTCTTTCAGGCTGTTGAGGGCAGCAGCCATCATGGGCAGCCCTTGTGCCGTATTGTCCTGTTTGCACAAAACCTCGCCAATGCCTGCCTGTGCTATGGCAACACCTTCCGCATCCTGCATGTTTTCTGATGCTGCTTTGGCCTGTTGGTATAAAGCCAGCGAGCGGGGCAGATCGTTTTTCTTCAGGTACATTTCGGCCATATTGCCGTGTATAACCGACAGTAAAAACGGATTGCCTACGGTTTGGGCTATTTCAGCGGCTTCGCTCAACACGGTAAGGGCGGCATCGTATTGTTGCTGCGCATCAAATATCATGGCAGCAGTGGTATAATTGCCTATGATGCGGTTTTTGGCATTCAGTTTTCGGTGTATCTGTAAGCCCCTTTCGTTGTACTGTTTTGCCTTTGCATAGTCTTTCAGCCGAAAGTACACATTCGCAATATTAGACAGTTCAGATGCTGCATCCAGTTCGTTGCCTTTTGCTTCGTGTATGGCAAGCCCCTTCAGGTAGTAGCTGAGTGCTTTGGGGTAATTGCCCATTTTATAATAGACATTTGCCGCATTGCTTTGCGCACGAGCTTCCATCGTTTTATTGCCTGTTTGCAGCGCGTAGTACAGAGAGCTGTCATAGTGTTGCATAGCATCTGTATAGAAGCCCTTCCTTACCGCTATGTTCGCTATGTTATTATGGATGGCACTACGCTCGCTAATATGGTTTGCCTTATAGCTATATGTAAGTGCTTGTGTATGATAGTATAAAGCACTATCGTAGCTGCCTTGCACAAAAAGAGAATTAGCTATTTCATCGTTGCAGGCAATGATGCCTATGGTATAGCCCAGCTTGGCAGATAAAGCAAGCCCTCGCTGTGCATATTCGCGCTCGGCGGCTGCATCTTTCAGGTAGTATGTTTTTGCGATGGCTATGTACAGCCTTGCTTTGGCAGTATCGTCTTTCTTGTATGCGGCAACAACGTGCAGCAAGCTGTCTGTTTGGTTTTGTGCTGCCACATGCTGCACCGTATATAGCATACAGATAATAACAGCCAACGCCGTTAATCCGGTTATCCTCATCATGCAGAATTCGTGTTGTTATGTCTTTGGGTAATGGGCATTAGCGGATTTAGCAAACAATATAATAGCGTACACGGTAAATATACAACCGAAAGCTAAATTATGATGTAGAATTTTTTGTGGTGGTGCGGGCAGGTGTATAATGTGCAGGCTTTTCAATGCGAATGAGATACGAGTAATAAGAATAAAATATTTGTAGTTTTATAAAGCATGATGAATAAATATTTAACCTTAATATTTGTCGTTTGTATCAGTTGCCGAAGCATAGATAAGAGCAAAGTGATGAATGGGCTTAATTCAAAAGATACAGACGAAGTGATTGTTGCAGCTTATGAAGCAGGTGAAAGAAGAGATACAATTTTCATTAAGCAGCTAATGTATTACTTAAATGACCCTCGGGTTACACATATACTCAAGCACAAGGGCATGAGCGTTTTTTATATAAAGACCGGTGCTTTGTATAAAATACATAATATTAAGCCACCTACACGTTCCAATTACAAAATAGATTCTTTAGTACTTCAGTATTGGATAAATAAATACCCTCAATACTACGTACCGTACATGCTTAAATCCCTTAATACCCTTTCAGGGGACTTTATTTATTAAACATTAAATGGAATAATACAACAACGTTCTGTTATCAAGAAGAGAAGTCCCCTTAAGGGCCAGCCGCACGCAGGGATTTAGGGGTTAGTGACTATACAACTCCTCGTGCAACATTCCAAATTTTAAAAACAAAAAAACTTTTTAAAAAATATTTTTTGTTATTTAAAAATACTTTGTACATTTGTGTAACAAAACCGAAAACACTTACCATGAATATCACAAAATACTCGCCCAAAGATGCACGCATCATCAGGGATAACGAGGATAAAACGCCAGATGAATTACTGGCACTCGGCCTGTCGCAACGTGGCTACCGCCGCTTACTGGAACATACTATAGAAGTAGAAGAAACGCGCAGCGCGGTATTGCAACCCGTGAGTGTAGAGGCGGTATCGCTTACGCACGTGCGCATCAGCCCCGCAGATATGCCTGCCCGCATCAACCTGCACAATAAGAAAACGGGCAGAGTGGTGATGATGGGTTATAAGGCCGCAACGATGCTGGCAGAAAAATATCCTAACGAATTTGAACTGGTAGCATAATGGCAAAGAAGAAACCTACACCCGAAACAAGCACCACCGAAAGCATCGCTATACAGCCCGTAAGCGTAGAGCAGGTGATAGTAACCAGCGAGCAGGAAATGGAAGTGCCGCAGGGCTATGTGTTGTTAGTAGCACTGAAAGAAGATGGTACAGACAAAGCAGGTAGTGAATTTTTCTACCCTGAAAAAAACTACCTGAAGTACTACGGCGACACCACTAAATTTCGCCTGAAAGGAAAACACGAAATAACCGAAAATACACACTATGAATATCTCAGTAGAACAAGCCAACAAATTATTAGCCGCACTGGCGGTGGATGCAACAGTTGTGGCAGATGAGCAGCAGGTAAGTGCAGACGTTGATACGGATGCTTTGCTCGCAACCATTCAGGATAACATGAGCACCACACTGCGCCCTACGCTGGAAGAGCAGTTGAAGCCTGTAATAGAGAGTAATTACCTCGGCAGGTTTAGCGGCACACTGCGCTCTGCACTAAATCGTGCATTTGGTTTCAAAAACAAGGAACTGGAAAAGATGAGCATCGAGCAGATGGTGAATAAATGCAGAGAACTGGTAGATGGCTACATCAACCAAACGGATGCTGAAAAACAAACCGCCATCGAAACCGCCATCAATGGCTACGAGGCGCAACTGCAACAGATAAAAGATAATTACGAGGCCATGCTGGCAACGGAGCGCGGCAAACAAACGCAGCGAGATGTTACAACACGATGCATAGCCCTGCTGGAGAGACTGCCACGCAAAGGCGGTGATATTACCGAGCAGGCAGATATGCTGCGCCACAAAATGCAGACAGCGTATGATGTGCGTTATAACAGCGATGGCAATAAACTGGAATTTTACAAAGAAGATAAACCCGTGTTGGCGGACGACAACCAACCCATGAGCGATGAGCGTTTTGCACGTATGTGGGCAGAAAAAGCCGGCATACTGGTAAACGACACAAGGCATATATCGCCCGCAGATGTAAAGGCAGGACACAGCGGTGGATATGGCAGTGGTGTTATCATCGCCCAATCATCGCCCAACGATGCAATGGAAGCCATTGTAGCATGGGCGGAACAGTAGAACAGTTGGTAGTTTTCAGTTGGCAGTTGTTAGTTAGCGATTACCAGTTAGTAGTTATTAGTTAGCAATTTGCAATTGACAATTATCAATTATTAGTATGCAGTTATCATGGATGTACAATTGTATTTGTGCATTTATAAAAAATGTCAACTGCAAATTGAAAACTGTAAACTGTTATAAACTGAACAAACTTCATAGCGGGACGCTGCTATTCAAATAATACGTTCTCACCTTGGCAGTTCTGTTAAGGTTTTTCTTACAAGCAATGGCAGGCCCTGCTGCCATCATATTTTGGGCACTATCAGGGTATGTGCCTGCAACCTATTTAATAATCATAAGCCATGAGCTTTAAGAATGCCATGCAGGCAACACAAAAAAGCATATTGCAATATGCAAAGCAAGGTCGCCCATACGAGGTGCTTGCTGCCGTGCTTGCCGCGAGACAATATAATACAACCATCATGGAAACCGACCTGCAATCGGAAGCAGGTAAAAAACGCCAGTTGAAAATAAACTACTATGCACCCATCTGCAACGATAATGGCACTGGCAACGAAAGCCTTTGCAATGCAGGTACGGTAGTAGAACCCAAGCAAGTTTTCTTTGAACTGAAACGTATAACTGCATCGGCAGTGTATCAGCTCAACAGAGATGATGTGCGTTATGTAGATGGCGCGTACACCTTTAGCGACCATGCCAAAGCAGCCATCAACGCGGCATTGCCCGCAGTGCGCCGCAAACTGGCGTTGGAAGTTGCCAACCTGTTAGTATCTGGTGTAGGTCAATTGCCAGATGGACATAACAGCCGCAAGCTGCCGTTTTTGGATAAAGAAAATGGTAGTGTAAACCCGATGGGATTGTGGGAGATAGAACGCATCTATCGCGATGCGGGATTGTCTAACCCCTTTGTAGTGGGTGGTACCGATGTTTTTCACTGGCGCAAAGCAGTAGAGATAGGTGGTGTAAACGACAAAGGTCAGGACATCAGCAAATTGGGGCGCAGCAATGCATACTACGATAGCCTTATCAACGATGCATTCAACGACCACGACAGCGAACATATCATAAGCTTCGACCCGCAAATGCTGAAGTTTGTCAGCTTCAACCGTAATGCAGGCATCTTCGCTACCGACCTGCAAAACATAGATGCGATTGATGCCATCTATCAACGCGGTGGTACAGACTACATAGAAGGTGTAATGGCAGACCCGTTGACGGGCTTGCTTTGGGACTTGAATGTAAACTACGATAAGTGCAACTATCGCTGGACATTCCAATGGAAACTGGAGTGGGACATCTTCGTGATGCCACCTACTGTTTGCGGTATATCTGGCATGAATGGCATCTTCCATTTTACTACTTGTCCTGCGGTGCAATACACTTGTCCTGAAGAAGGTACACCACAATTACCCGCAGCCAGCGATACGTATGAATGGAATACGACGGGTGCTGTTACTTATCCGCTCTATGTTCACAAACTGGAGCTTGGCGGACAAACCACACACCCAGATGTAACCGTTGCCAACATAACGGAATTGAAAAACCTGTTTAACGACAGTGTGAATGGTTATGTGTTCAGCGTAAGCGGTACAAAACTTACCTACACAGGCTATAGCGCACTAGGCGGTGAAATTAATGACACTACTAACGTTTCCTTCACAGCAGCCCCTTAATGGCCCATCCTCACAAAGTTCCCCGAAGTTAGTAGCGGGGAACTTTTATAAAAACCTGAACAACCATGGCAGACATACAAAATATCATTTCCATACGCAACGTAACGACTGAAGAAAACACACCCTCGCTTAGCGGCTTCGACCTGATGGACGCACCCGAAATATCTATCATTAAACTTGCCAACATAGCTAATGAAGAATATACTAGCGGGCTTGTGTTGGCACGCAAAAAGATAGAGCAGGCTATACGAATGGTGCGAAACGACCTGATGAGTGCATTGGCTGCTAACCACGTAATACCCAGTCTGGATGCGAAGAAGCATAGCACGGGCGAGTTTAAGCCAACCATCACATTTGCCGCAGAGGCTAAAGAGCGCGGATTGACACTGTATAAAAACAGCAAAATACGCGGGGCATTGCGAAAGCTGAAAATACACACTATTAAGCTGTACCCGTTGGCAGATGCGGCAGATGTACAGTTGAAGATTTATGATGATTATGCAGGTGGTGTAGTATCTACTTACAATGTAAACCTGACAGCTAATCAAGTAAACAGCTTTGACGTGAACTATGTAATAAAGGGAAATTTCGCAAGGGTAGTGGCAGATGGTACAAATATACCTGTAGCTGGCGCATACCTTACTTGTTTTACTGGCTGCAACGGCACAATGCCCAATGATTGCGGATATACCAAGGGCTGGTATGGCGATAAAGAGATAAGCGGCAAAGAAGGCTTCGGCATCAACCTCGAATTCAGTTGTGAATGTGATTATGAACAACTGATGTGCGACTTGAGTAAAACCTATATCGGCGAACTGGTATGGCTGAAAACCCGTGTACTGCTGCTGGAAGAACACCTGCGCACCAACAGACTAAACAACTGGGTGATATATGGTAGAGAAGAAACCAAAGACTACCTGACGGATATTGAAAATCAGTATCGCGAAAAATGGAAAGTATTTGCAGGTGCATTACAGGGCATTGTATCAGGTATGAAAGATGATTGCCTTGTGTGCGATGGCATCAGGTGGGTTACAAATGTTTAAAAAAGAATAAGGATGGTGATATTTCTATTATATACAATCGTGGCATGGCTGGCAAATGCATCACTCGTTAAGATATTGCACATCAGCATACAGCAGGGGCAATTGATAGATACGTTATTAAACTATCAAGCAAAGCTGAAGCAATGGGACATGGATGGCAGGCTGTTCTTGTCTAAAGCAGGCGGCTATTGCGAAGTGTGTTTCAGCCATATACTTACATTCATTGGCTATTGGATATATGTATTGTTTATGAACACCATTGCCGATGTATGGGTAACGGATTTTGTAACCACATGGTATTGGGTAGTGTTTGGCAATATAGTGTGGTACTTAGTGTATGTATCTATTGGCAGTATGCTTTCGCTTTACTTCATTACCAAACTGTTTGAAAAATGAGCATGGACTTAACTGCCTATTACGAATACCTGCAAGCATTTGCTGCAAAGAAACAGGTAGTACAATACACAAAGACGACTAAACCGGTATCAAGAAAACTGAAACCCAAAACATTCACCCGAAAAAAGCGATAGATGCAACAAGCAGATTTTGAAAAATTGAAAGACTATATACTGGAGCATAATACCTATTTCAGCAAAGGTTTTGCTAACGCATACAAAGACGAACAGACAGCAAAAGTGATGGTAAGCCGAGGCAGTGATAAAATAGTATTACTACCAGCTGATACTCTTGGTAATTATTGCTATCTGCGAAACGATATGCAAATGAAACACCAGCCACAAGAATCACAACGATTGACCGATAGTGGTACGCAAAGGCTTACGTTCAGCGATACAATAACTGCATACTTGGTTGCAATAGCGAAAAATGCAGATGCTTATCAGTTGCTTGAGAACCTGAAAAATACATGCATGGCTTACGCAGATATGAGCGTAGTGCCTGTAAGCAGTAACTGGAATAGGGAGCAGGTAATGCATGAAGAATTGCAAGGAATGAAACAAGATGATGTGCAGGCAGCCTTACAAAGGCTGAAACAGGAAACCATCGTAAAGCTGCAAGTGAACATCAACAAACACTATGTGCCATCCAACTGTATTGTCAACCCCATAAAACCATAAACATGAATAATACAATTAACCTCGGTGAGATACCGATGGCAGAAGAGGGCATTGCGCTTCCACTAACAGCAGATAGTACAGGTGCATGGGAGTTTATCACCAACTTCAACGGTGCGTACCAATATGTGCAATTCAACGCAACGGCGGGAGATAAATTAGTAGTACCCGCCAAACTGAATGAATATTATACCTATCGGTTTAAGTTGTATAAACCTGACGCATCATTACTGAACGATACAGCTTACCAAGTACATACTATACCCATATTGCCGGGTGTAGAATATACAGGTGGCATTGGTGAAGCAACCATTAAAGCAGGTAAACTACAGTTCTATGCCCTTGCCGGTCAGCAGACCTATGTACACGATGCATTGATATATGCCAAGCAAATAGCCGTATTTGTTGAGGGTATTATACTGCAAGAAGGTATAGCACCTGATGAGTATCAAGTGGATTTAGTAACGGGTACCATAACATTTAACACGCAACTTATAGCAACACAAAAAATTTCTATACTCTACATCAAATAACAAACCATGAAAAAAATACTAACAGTTTTATTGACTATAATCAGCACCATCTCATTTGCACAAACGGGAATGATGATGAACAGGTTTTATATAACAGGTTCGCTTGTGCTTGGCAAAGGTGACAGGACATTTGCTGATACATCCAGTTGGCTGCAACTTGGAAAGGACACAACTAATAAGGGTATGGTATTACCACGTGTGGTACTCGATAGCATTAAGACAAGCAAGAGAGGTTTGTTCGTATATGATTTGAAAGACTCCGTACTGTATCATTTTGATAGCAACAAGCGAGTGCGATACATGACTTATAAAGATACGCTCTTGATTAAGCAGTTGATTGCTACTCACGCACCTTCAACAGATACTAATATTATCGCAACGAAATACTTTGTTGATAATAATGGTTTTGTAAAAAACGGTGGAAATACTTTTGGTATGCCCATTACAATTGGTGCGAACGATAACCAAGCAGTTAATATTGAAACGAATAATACGAATCGAGTAGTGATTGCAAATGATGGACGTACTTCATTTAGCAGGCAAGTAACTATAACAGATAGTGTGAATGAATCAAAATTGACGCTGCAAGGTGCCATCTCAAAAAAGCTATATGCTGGTGTTTCCTCTGCTACATTTGACGCTACTCCCAAAGGCTTTGTATCTTATGGGAATTCGCTAAATAGCAATAATGCTACCATTGCATTTGATACAACCAGAGTCATGATACCTAATGGGAATGTATTAGTTGGTAAATATGCCGATAATCTGACTGACAAATTGCAAGTGCAAGGAACTGTAAGCAGTTATGGAGTTAGCTTTAACAACCCACTACCAATTAATCCAATGATTTATAATGTGATTAGAAGGTTTAATGATGAGTCAAAGGAAGGCCTTGAAATAGTTAGTGGGGGTGGAAGTGGTGGCTTTGGTGGTGGCTTTAGGATAAAAACGAGAGGTGCATTTGCTACTACAAACCCTATTGAGAGCTTTGTTATTCATGGAGATATTATCACTATGGGGTATCATACACAAAATATTGCTGGGCATGGAGTAAGCAGTTTGAATTCACAAGTAAATCTAATAAGAAATAATGTTGATGGGCACATTTTGAATTTATGGAATAGAGATGCTGCTTCACCTCTTATCCAGTCTTTCTCAAACATCTCTTATGGTTCTGGAGGACCAGCAATGACAGCTGCTATAGTGAGCGAAGCTGACAATTATACATACAGAGGTATTTTGTCTTTTTTTACAAACAATGGTACTTGGGGAAATTTTGAAAGTAATGTGCGTGCTATGTTTATCGACGGATACCAAAATGTTGGTATTGGATTATCCCGTGGTTTAGCACCTGCAAAAGAGGCTTTGACTATCGTATTGCCTTCGGCACGTTTGCATGTTTTAGGTAGTAATGTTAATAATCCTGTCAGCATTTTTCAATCTGCAAATGCACAAACTGCTGATATTACCCAATGGAAAAATAACTCTGGAACCACGCTTGCAAAAATTGATAAAGACGGTAATGCAGATGTGCAAAAACTAAAAACGGCACAACCCTCGTCAAATGGTGCAGGTGAGTATAAACTTGGTAAAGTAATAACCGGGGCTGCTGTTACGGTACAAACAGACAAGTTTATTGAGGTAGAGATTGATGGTGTCATTTACAAACTCGCAATTGTTCAATAGCTATGAAAACGAATATTCACTTTGGGTTATCGCAGATAGACAAACCTACCCCACGTTGGATTAAATATATTTTCAGGATCGTTTTCTTACTGCTTTCATTTGGTGTGTTTATGGTATCCGACTATCCAAATATTGATGAACATACTAAGCTATTACTATTAAAGTGGTTTGCAGGAATCAATATGCTTACTTGGGGGCTATCTAAATTATTTGGTATAGAAAACACTATGGATAATGACAACACAGGAAATCACAATCATTGATAAACAATTAAGAGGTATTAACCTTAGGTTGATATGGGCTCTCGTAGTTTGCACTACTGTCAGTGTGGCTACTGTATTGAGTGTTTACTATGGTATTAAAACTGATATTGAAATACAAAAACTACAAATCAAAATTCTTGAAACGCGTGTTGAACTGCTTGAGAGAAGCTAATACTGATTACATGAAAACACTTATTACAATATCATTCATCCTGCTCACATTTGCTATGATGTTTACAGGCTGCTACACAGAAAACAAAGCCAAAAACAGGCTCTATAAAGTGCAGGCACATCACCCGTCAGTTATTACTAAGTTATGTGACGACTTATATCCCGCTGGTAGTTTTCAAGTAGATAGTATTGTATACTTGCAAGGCAGCAGTTTTATAGAAAAAGACACTTTGTATGTTTACGACACTATCCAAAGTATACTAAAGCAGCAGGTAATATCTTACAAGCTGAGAGTAGATACCGTGTACAGGTTGAAGAGCATTGAAACATCTAATAAAGCCAGAGAGATCATGCTGACGGCACCAAATGCTGAAGTGAATACACTTTTGGAAGTTAAGAAAAGCCAAACCAAGCTTTTGTTTTGGATTGTAATTGTTTTAGGTGCATATACAATCTTGCGTTGGGTATTAAGGTTTTGGGGAGTCAGGTTGCCCTGACCTTTGCTTAATACAATTTATCGCTTCTGTTTACTTACTATTAGTTAAAAAAATGAAAGTGTGCGATTTTGCCATGCTTTCATTTTTCTTTTTTAGTAATTTGCTGATATGATAAAGTATGTATTATTCTTATTGTCACTGTTTTATGCTTCAAATTGTATTGCGCAAGATGTACCATTTGAAGGGATAAAGAAGATTAATGGGCAAACGCTTTATTTCAAAGTAATAGGTAAAGGTGAGCCACTTCTGATTGTTCACGGCGGACCAGGGCTCAATATGCAATACATAGAGCCGCATTTGCGATATTTGGCCGATAATTATCAACTTATTTTCTTTGACCCACGCAGCACAGGAGCATCGGATATTCCTAACGACAGTAATGCAACTGAATATAAATACCTTATTAATGACATTGAGGCGATACGCAAGGTGTTTAATATTGCCAAATTGAATATACTGGCACACTCATGGGGTGCTAAACTGGCACTGCACTACGCACTTAAGTATCCTGATAATCTGCAGTCGCTTATTTTAGTAGCACCCAGTGCATTAGGTAATAGCTTTGATACAGCACAACAAAACTATATGAATAACCGTGCAGTGCAGCCTGCTTTTTTTGAAAAGAAAAAAGAAATTATGCAGCGTCATATTTCTCTAATCGAAATCAGGCAACGTCATGCCTTCCTGTTTTCGATGTATAATGCCGAAGATGTAGATAAGATTGCATTAACCTATCCTGAAAATTATGCTGAAGCGCAGACTGCATTATTCAGAGGATTATCTCACGATTACAAAATATATGACACCGATTTTTACAATCAACTACCAAAAATAAAAGTGCCGGTATTAATTGTTCGTGGTGATGCAGATGCCATACCACTTGCTGCGCAACAAAAAATGCAGCAAAGCCTTGGAAATGCTACATTGGTGCGCCTCAGCAAATCCGGACATTTTCCTTTTATAGAAGAGCCGGAACGCTTTAGGGAAGTATTAAGGGCGTTTATTGACAAGCTTAAATAAAAGAAGGCACTTGATAGTGCCTTCTTCGTAATAGACAATATCGCTATTGCAATAATAACTTTTGGGTGGTTTGTTGGTTAGCAGTTTTTATTGTTACATAATATACTCCTGCTGCAATATTCGGGAGTCTTACAGTATGCTCTAATTTATTGCCAACTACAGTAGTATGTTCGCTATGTACCAGTAGCCCTGATTTGTTAGTTATTTCTATCTCTACCTTATCACTGGCTATATTTCCAGCATTTATTGTAAACGTACCATTTGAAGGGTTGGGGTGTATGCTGAAAATTTGTGTTCCATTTACAGATGTTACACTAACTGGTATTACCGTCATGCCGGTTTTGTTGCTTTCTACACTATCTGGTATGGCACAGATTGTATTGCTCTTTACAACTACGGTAAATGTATCGCCTGTTACAAAATCAAGCCCCGCTTTGGCACTAAGTGTAAAGCCACTAATGCCAGTAAGTACAATACCATTCTTCTTCCATATATAAGTGGGTGATGTACCTGCATTGGTAGCTATAGCACTAAAGAATGCTGTAACGCCACTTGCTACAGATAAGCCGGGGGCAACTGTAAGCGCAGCTGTGGGTGGTGTAGCAGGTATGCCAATGGCTACCTGCATAGTATCCGAAATTTTTGCAGGTGTGCTTGATTTAATACGCATTCTATAGCCGCTACCTATTGGGGTGCTGCCCGGTATGCTGCAACTTATAGTGCCGCCACGGGCAGCGGTTGTAGTACCTATTACTACAGGTGATGCAAAGCTGCCTGCCGCATCAGACAATTCTACGCTGAATACGTTTGTTGCAGGAAATTCGTTAACCGTACTGTATTTGATGTCAAACGTCGTGCTTTTGCAAAGCGAACTATAGGTTTGGGAAAAATACACGTCGCTGCTATATTGTCTTATTTCTTTATCTGTAAGTACTCTGCCGTAAATGCGTATATCATCTATCAGCCCCTTAAACCAATAAGGGAACAGGCCACCCGATGTTTGCTGATATAGTGCACCAATCGTCAAGCCTTCTGTAGATGTGCCAGTAGGGTTATTGGTAATGTAACTTGCTTTTAGTTGTCCGTTTACATAAAACTTTATAGTATCGTTTTTGCAGGTAGCTACCAGTGTGTACCATGTATTGCTTACTATATTAGGTGTGTACTGCAGTATAGCAGGGTTAGCTGCCGTTGCAGATGGGTAGAACACAAATTTACTCGTATCCGTGGTAAAGCAGTCATTATAAGCATTATCTGAAAATAAGATGCCATAATATCCTTTCAGTGTTTCGTTGCTGCGCTGTATGATAACATTGCCTTGGCACTGACCTGTATAGTAGCCTGTTGGTTTCACGATGGCACAGATGGTATATTGTGTCAGGTTCAGCCCGGCCTGATAGCCTACATTGATGTGGCTGTTGGTGCCATTAAAAGATGCTGCCGTTGCATTAACACCGTTCTCTCCCTGCCCGTAGCTGATGAATAATGATGTGCCGTTGAATGTATTGCCGCTGCTATCGCCCGCATTGCCACTAAAGGGCCAATGCGCTACCAGCCCGCTGTTTAGCTGGGCAGATGTAATAACAGGTGTAGATGCCATCATGCTGGCAAATAGTACTGAAAATAACTTCATGTTTCTGTAAGAATAATATTGCGGCTAAAATACGCAATATATCTGTACAGGGGCTTTTACTATCAGTTAATGTGCGGTGAGTTTAGCTTCATATTCGCCATATTTGGCGGGCAGCAAATACCCCATGCTTTGCATGATATGTTCCAGCATAGGTTCTTCATAGGGGTCGTACCGTCTGTTTAGGTTGAAGCCGTGCAGCCTTGCCCATGCCTGCCAGCGCAGCGCGTAGAAGGGGGTTTTGTATTCTTCCAGTTTGCTGTAAATATTTTCGCCACTCTGCCTTGCTATCAGTTTCACCAATAGTACGCCTTGTGTTTCGTTCAGTTGTTTTATTTCTTTCTCAAAGCGTTGTTTTATCTCGTCTTCCTTTTGGCTTATAAATGCTTTGCGTTGCCTTTTGCTGATGTTCGGGTTTTGCTCTTGCCTGTTTAGTTCTTCCATCATATCACTTGCGGCATGCAGGTAGGGTAGTATGGTGGTTACATAATACTTCATCTGGTTGTAGCGATAGCGTATAGTGTCGTTGCTCCAGTTTCTATCAGCGTTTACCTCCACGGGTTTCAACTTTACAGCATAGGTTGTATCGTAGCTTTGCGCGTACGTTTGCTGTGCTAATAATAAGACAGTAAATGTAATTAGTTGTTTCATTTGCCGATACAGTACAAGCCTTGTGCCACAATGAGGGTTACAGTTGTTAAAGAAAATAAAACACTATCGGATAACTGTAAATGGTATGCGTACCAAATGCCCGTTGTAGGTAGCACTTAACGTATATATACCACTGCTGAGCCTGCCTTTCAGGTTCAGTTTGTACTGAATAAATTTCTTGTCACTTTGTACTGCTGTTTGATACACTTCTTGTCCTGCATTGTTCACTATTCGTATTTGTACAAGTTGGTCGTTTTGCAATTTGCCCGATATGGTAAAGTCGCCATCGTTGGGAGATGGGTATAGTGAAAACTCATAAAGAGAAGCAAATTCCCTTACATCTGCATTGACAATAGCAGACGCCTTACAGCCGTTTTTATCAACGGTTAGTATATAGGTGCCTTTGCTCTGACTGCTCATATTACTGCGCGTTACATATTCGCCTGTATCAGTCCAGTCGTTAGGGCCATTCCAGTATATTTTTACACTTTTTTCTGTGGTTTTGGCTTGCAGTTGCAGTTCTTGCCCTACCCATAACGGGCTGTTTGATACAATACTTGGCTTGTCTGGCATGGGTTTGATGCTTACATAGGCAGTGTCTCCTTGCGTGGCGCACCCCCTGTTGTCGGCAATTACTGTATGCCAGCCGGTATCGCTATGGCTTATAGGTGCACGCAGTATGGTTTGTCCTGTATCATTACCATTTTGCACAGATGTCCATTTGTATTTAATACCCTCAATGTTTGTGATGGCTTTAAGCATCAGCGTATCTACAGGGCATACAGGCGCATTTGTTTGCACATGCGGTTTTTGCGGATAGGCGTTTACCTCTACAAAAATGGTATCATAATTAACGCATCCACTGATGCTGTCTTGTATAATGTAGTAACCATTACCCATTGTAGTAACGAATGGCAATTGAGGGTTTTGAATATTGGTTTTGAAATTATTAGGCCCTATCCACAGGTAGCTTGCACCATGTATGTCTTGTACCGTCAGTTTCATGGTATCGCCCTCGCATAGCGGGCTGTTGCTGCTGCCAATGGGTTTGGGTGGTGCGTCCAATATTTCTACTGTGTCATAATCGGGTATTGAGTAGCAGCCGTTCAGTTTTGAGCGTAGCATATATACGCCCGCATGTATGCTGCCGGCAGATAATATAAACGGCGACGATGCTGTGCTGCTGAAGCCCGCAGGTCCGCTCCATACATAAGACGCGGATGGCGATGAGCCAAGCAATGCGTAAAACTGTATGTTGGCACCCTTGCATAGCGGACTGTTACTGATGATAGTGGGCGTATCGGGCAATGGCCTGACGGTGAAGTTTTGATACATCGTATCTATACAGCCATCGAGCGTAGCGCGTAGTGTGCAAGTGCCACTGTATTTGAATACAGCCTGATGCACTATCAGGTATTGGATGCTATCATAAGAAGAACCATCGGGCAGGGTAAGTTTGTAGATAGAGGATGGTGTACCTGCAAAGTTAAATTTCATGGTATCGCCCAGGCAGGCAGGTGAGTTGGTTATCAATACCGGATTGGGTGCAGGCTTTACTACTACTTGTATGCTTTGTAGTGCTACACACCCGTTTAGTGTTCCGGTTACTGTGTATGTGCCCGCCATAGTACCTGCAACACCAGCACGGCTTACATTATTGCCTATGTCGCTGTATCCACCCGGACCTGTCCATTCTATACTGGCACCGCCGCTATGCCCGGATGATAGTAACAGGGTTCTGTGTTCGCATACAGGACTATTGCTGGTTGCAGCCAAAGCAGGTTTGGGACGTACAATAATATTTGTGCCATTATCTGCCGAAGTGCGAACGGGCGATGATGCTTTGATACGCAGTCTATATGCAGTGCCTGCCATCACACTATCGGGGATGGTACAGATAATAGTACCATTGGTATCTGATGGAGTATTACCTACGGGTACTGCATTACTGAAACTACCCCAAGCGTTGGATAGCTCTGCAGTAAATATGTTATTCAGCCTGAATTTGCGGTTGACCACATAATGCAGGTGTACGGTATCGCCAGGGCAAAAGTTGTGTGTGCTGAGTGGCTGGCTGATGCTCACGGTTGTATCCTGCCCTTTAACAAGAGTTGGTAAAACAAACAGTAAACATATAGCTGTTAATACATTACGCCACACAATCTATAAGAATGATGAAACCTAAATTTACGGAAAAAAGATATACAATAGACTGATATATTGCTTTTAAACGGGGTATTAATCAGTACACATCACCAAAAAAACTAAAAAAGCACCTTGTAACGGGTGCTTTTTGTGCTTACTAAATCTATGCTTGTTATTGTTTTACAAATCGTTGATGCCATACACCTTCATTCGTTTCAGCTTTCAGTATATAGACACCGGTAGCCAATTCGCGAACATATATAGCTTTGTCATTGGCCTGTAGTTTGCCTGTTTGCAACATTTGACCTGCTATATTGTATATGGCATATTTGATTTCACCTGTATGATCTAAATACAATGTATTGCCGGTAAGCGGATTGGGGTATAGCCCAATATTGTTCAAGGTAGTATTGGCTACAGATTGAGGCTCCTCGTCAGTAGGGTTCTGTACGTTTTTACATACAGAGTCGCGCTCTTGTGTATTCAGTATACGTTTATAAATGCGTATTTCGTCTATTTGCCCGTCAAACGATTGTGGGTCGCTCTGCCACCAACTGCCAATCTTCAACACACCGCCGTTGCAGCTATCTATGCTATACATATTACCTGTCTTCACCGTATCATTTGCTACTAATAAACCATCTAAGTATATTCTTTTGTAGCTGGAATCGAAGACCATGATAGCGCAATGCCAATTTGTATCTATAGTAGATTTTGAGAAAGAGTAATTGTTGAATGTTCCACTAGTTGTAATGCAATCAAAATCGTGCTCTGTAGATAACATCAGGCCACTGTCTCCTAAACTAGGGTAGTTGATGCCAACCTGAAACTGTTTATAGTTCGCATTATTTATAGTGTCACTTTTGGATATCAGCACTTGTCCACGCTTGTTCTTGGTTTTAAATTGAAAGCTGATGGTCATTTTTGAACCCATAGTTATGCCAGCATTGCTGGCTACAAACATCCAGTCGTCCACGCCATCAAAATTGCCTGCGCTGTTGGGCTTGCCCCACCTGTCTGTAGTGTAGCCTATGCCACCGCGCCCCGTAGCATGGTTGCCTGCGCCGCTGCTGTCATTCAGATTGCCGGAGAATTTGTAGTAAGCGTTTAACCCCGCTTTAAGGTTTACCTGCGCATCAGCGCAAATGCTCAGAAAACATACAGAGAGTATAAGTAGTACTCGCATAAGTTTGAATAGGTTTTTATGAAAAAATTGAATGCCGAACAAATGTAATGACATACAGGCATATGGCAATGTGTAGGTTTTAGAATTATTAAGGATTACTGTATTATCTTTATATACCTCATGCTAAAACTGCCGCTATTAACAATCAGTATGCTGCTGAGCCAATGGGCTGCCGCACAGGTGTATGAAATGCAATCGGGCATGATACGGTTCTATTCCGATGCACCGCAGGAACTCATCCGTGCTACGTCCAGACAACTGAAAGGCGCGCTGGATATTAAGAAAAAGACCTTTGCATTCAAGGTGAGCAATGCCTCTTTCGAGGGCTTTAACAGCCCCCTGCAGCGCGAACATTTCAATGAAAACTATATAGAAACAGAAGTATTCCCTGAATCGAGCTTTACGGGCAAGATTATTGAAGACGCAGACATTGGCAAAGATGGCGAGTACAAACTGCGTGCTAAGGGAAAACTGAAAATACACGGTGTAGAGCAGGAGCGTATTATAGATGTAGAGATACGGACTAAGGGCAATAAAATGATAGTCCATGCAGAGTTTTTCGTTTCGCTGTACGACCACAATATAAAAATACCCAAAGTGGTTTACGACAAGCTGGCTCCCGATATACACGTTACCGTAGGGGGCAGTATGGCTGTAACTGCTGCAAGATAATATATGCGTAGTGCCTTATTGATGTTGATGCTGCTGATATGCGCCCGTAGCGCATGGGCGCAGCATACTTTCTCCCGCCACTACTACCTAAACGATGCCGAAATACCCGTAAAAGCCAATACCATAACACAAGACGATAACGGGTATATATGGATAGGTACGGACAATGGCATCTACCGTTTCAACGGCAGGCAGGTAGTGCTGATAGCCCCGCAAAAAGATAAACCTGTTACTGCACTTACCGCATACCACAATACCGTACTCGCAGGCTTTGCTGATGGCTCGGTAGCTACACTGGATGGTAAAGAACTGAAGCCTTTTGATATACAAGGTGCAAAACCCGCTACTGCCATTACGGATATTAAGATGGATGCGGCAGGTGTGCTATGGCTGTGTACAGAGGGCGAGGGTTTCTTTGCTATCGTCAACCATCTGGGTGTTGCTTGCAACAAAACAACAGGTCTGTCTGATGATTATGTATATAACCTCTCTATCTTTCCCCTGAAGCGTGTAGTGGTAAGTACCGACAGAGGCATTAATGAAGTCTATTTTGATAATGGCAAGCTGCAAATAAATAATGTAACCACCAGTAACGGACTGGCAGACAATATAGCCCGAGTGTTGAAGCCATCGCCCGATGTAACGGATTGCTGGGTGGGCACACAAGAAGGAGGTATCTCTTTTTATTGCAGCAATAGCCGCAAGGTATGGACACCCTATATAGACAGTGCATGGCGTTGGGGGCAGATAAACGATATACTGCCTATGGGCAAAGGCAGGGCATGGGTTGCTACAGAAAATGGTTACCTGCTGGAGCTATACACGCCTGACTATGATACCGTGTATGTAAACGCGCACCACTTTGAAGGGCGCAGGATGAAGCAACTACTGCTGGGGCGTTCGGGGGTGATATGGTGTGCCACCAACACGGGCATGACCATGATAACCGATGCCTATATGCAATACCTGCCAGTACCACCACCTTATACACTAAGGGATGTGCGGGCTATGGCATGCGATAAAGACAACAATCTATGGTTTTCGCTGGAAAACAAACTGTATAAATTGCCCCTGCATAGCAAATCTGTCGTACCTGCATTGCAGCATACGGCCGCAGCAGGCATCACCGCGCTGCACGCCGATGCAAAGGGTGCGCTATGGATAGGCACCATTGGCGATGGCGTATGGCAACGGAGCGCGGCAGGTAAGCTATCCAAACTGACGGGCATACCTATGCTGGAAAAAGAAAATGTACTGGACATCAGCAGTATGGGCAGGGTGCTTTGGGTGTCGGGGTTGAATGGTGTGGCAGAGCTGGACATCTCATCTGCACAACCCAAGCTGCAACGTGTACATAATAAGAAAAGCGGCGCTGGCAGCGATTATGTGTATCAGGTGTACCCCGATAGCAAGGGCAGGGTGTGGATGGCTACCGATGGTGGTGGCATCACCATGCTGAAAGATGGCAAGTACACACACTATGGCGCACTGCAAGGTATCAAAAGCAAAGTAGCCTATACGGTGTCAGAGGATGGTTTGGGGCATATATGGGTATCGGCATTGGGCGACGGGCTGTATTGGTATAACGAAAGCCTGTGGCGGCAGATGGGTAGCAACAATGGCCTGCAAGACATCAACATACACACCATAGCAGGCAATGCTACGGGGCAGGTAGTGGTGGTGCATGATAATGGCATAGATGTATGGTATCCGTACAGCCACCAATTTCGCAGCTACAACAGCAGGCAGGGTATGCATATAGACAGTTCGTCGCGCATACTGAAGCTGTATGCCAAAGACACGGCTCGTAATGTGTATATCCCCTTCGAGCATGGGTTTATTGTGTTCAGAAATATCTATGCGCCATTCGATATTCGCCCAGATGTACATATCGAAAACGTAAGCCTGTTTTTCAAACCCGTATCGCCCGATAAAACAAAATATGCTTACGATGAAAACCACATCAGTTTTGCCTACGAGGGCATCAACTTTGCCAACCCCGATAAGCTGCATTATCGCTACAAACTGGATGGCTACAATGATACATGGGTAATAACCAACGACGAGTCTGTTACCTTTCCGCAACTGCCTGCGGGCAAGTACACCTTTACCGTACAGTCATCGCTCAATAGCAGCTTTGGCAAGTACAACGAGGCGAGTTACAGCTTCACCATACGCAATCCGTTTTGGCGCACACCATGGTTTATATTGTTGTTTGCAGGCGTAGTATTCGGCATAGTGTATGCTTACATCACTATCCGCGAAAAAAACCTGCGCAAGCTGGCAACCCTGCAACGAGAACGCCTGATGTTTGAATATGAAAACCTTAAAAGTCAAGTAAACCCGCACTTCCTGTTCAACAGCCTGAACACCCTTGCCAGCCTGATAGAAGATGATAAAGAAGCCGCAGGGCAATACACTACCCATCTTAGCGACCTGTATCGCAATATGCTGCTGCATCGCAATAAAGACCTTGTACTGCTGAGTGAGGAGATGGAAATACTGGACAACTACCTGTATGTGCAGCAGAGCCGCTTTGCCGATGCCCTGCAGATACATAAAGACATACCACCCGCTGTGCTGGCAAGCAGGCGCATTGTGCCGTTGGCATTGCAGCTATTGGTAGAAAACGCACTGAAACATAATGTAGTATCCAAATCGAAACCACTGCATATTACCATCACCGCTACAGACGATGCCATTACCATACGCAATAGCTTCAACCCCAAGATAAGTAAAGAAAAAGGAGCAGGCATGGGGCTTGCCAATATCAAAAAACGATATGCGCTGCTGACGGATAAAAAAATGTATTACGGAGTTAGCGAAAAAGAATTTATTGTAAACTTGCCATTATTATGAAAGTAGTAGTAATAGAAGACGAAACACCTGCCTACAAAAGACTGGCAAAGCTGATAGACGAAACATTGCCTGGTGCCCAGATAGTAGCGCATCACGATAGTGTGGACGAAGCCACCGCATGGTTTACCGCAAATGCATCGCCCGATATTGTGTTTATGGATGTGCATCTGGCAGACGGCACGGCATTCGACCTGCTGAAACGCGTAAAGATTGATGCGCCTATTATTTTCACCACCGCGTTCGACCAGTATGCCATAGATGCCTTCAAAGCATCGAGCATAGACTACCTGATGAAACCCGTGAAGAAAGAAGAATTGAAATCGGCCATTGCCAAGCTCGACGACCTGAAAAAAATATTCAGCGACAAGGGCGATGTGTTAACCCAAACCTTTGCGCAGCCCGAATATAAAAAGCGTTTCATCATTCGTTTTGGCGAGCATATCAAAACACTGGAAACAGATGATATAGCCTATTGCTATAGCGAGAACAAAGCCACACTGGCACGTACCTACGAGGGGCGCAACTACCCGATGGACCATAATCTGGATGCCCTGCAAAGCATGCTGGACCCTAAGCAGTTTTTCAGGCTGAACAGGCAATATATTATTAACATCAAAGCTATTGCCGATATGAAGTCGTACACCAAAGCCCGTGTGATAGTAAGCCTGAACCCACCTGTGAAGGAACTGCCCGTAGTAAGCTCTGAACGTGCAGCAGAATTTAAACGCTGGCTTGCAGGCGATAAGTAAAACCATTTGCCCCTCAATACAGTATATATGGTGATATTTTGACAGTACACACTCATAAAGGCATTTTACCGTTTCGTCGGCATACGGTTTCCTGCCTGCATCAGATGATATATTTTTGACATTGTAAAACAGCCGTTTATGAACAAAAAAAGAATACTCTACCTGCTGCTGGCAGCCATTTTTATTGGTGGTGCCGTAGGCTTCTATATGTGGAATAAACCACATGCAAAAGTAGAAGATATGAAAGGCGTAACCGTTAACGCGGGCGATTTGTGCAGCGCATTTGCCAATAACGAGGCAGCCGCCAACGAGCAGTACCTGAACAAAGCATTAGTAGTAAGCGGCACGGTAGCAGAGGTAGCTACCAATCAGGATGGGGGGGTAGCCATTATCATTACAGGCAATGCCGATGGCAATGTGCTATGTACTATGCGGGAGAAAGATGCCAAAGCAACAGCAGGGCAGCAAGTAACGGTAAAGGGTGTATGCACAGGCTTTATCATTACCGATGTAACGCTGACCGACTGCGTACTGCAATAAGGAAATGTTAAATAGTATTCAACACCTGATTGCAGGTACGGGTATTGCATAGGTATATCAAGCTATACTATTTATGCCGAATTAAAATGATTTATTAAAAAACTATAATAACTTTAATACAATAAGAATATCAGCAGCGTTATGAAAAAACTAATGATACTGTTTT
Source organism: Chitinophagaceae bacterium IBVUCB1 (assembly GCA_002127285.1). GTDB lineage: Bacteria > Bacteroidota > Bacteroidia > Chitinophagales > Chitinophagaceae > Polluticoccus. The sequence goes on along the minus strand of NFUW01000002.1, from coordinate 1,364,321 downwards.
TTGGAGTGATGGCATTATCGGGTTGCTATTACGATAAGGAAAACGAACTATACCCATCGCCTACGGGTGGCGGGTGCGATACCACAACATCTACATTCAGCAGCAATGTACTGCCTGTGATGCAGCAAAAATGTGCTACATCGGGCTGCCACGCCACCACATTGCCTACAGGCTACAACCTGAGCAATTACGAAGGGGTAAAAACAGCCGTAACAGAGGGCAAGCTCTTAGGCTCTATACGCCATCAAAGCGGCTTTTCGGCTATGCCCAAAGGCAGTGCCAAGCTGGATGATTGCAGCATCAATAAAATTGCCCGTTGGGTGAACCTCGGTATGCTGAACAATTAATACATCACAAAAACACAGTTAATACTAAAAGAACAGAACATGAAAAAGATAGTAATGATAGCCCTGCTTTCGGCATCTGCATACGGTGCAATGGCGCAGAAGTATGTAACACGCACGGGCAGGGTTAGCTTTTTTTCTACCACACCGGTAGAAAACATAGAAGCGGTAAATAATGAAGCGGGTGCCGTGCTGGATAGCAAAACGGGTGATGTAGTGTATCAGCTTGCCATCAAGAGCTTTAAGTTTGAAAAAGCACTGATGCAGGAACACTTCAACGAAAACTATATGGAAAGCGATAAATATCCCAAAGCCGACTTCAAAGGCAAGATAACGGATATATCGAAAGTGAACTTTGCCAAAGACGGCAAGTACGATGTGGTAAGCACAGGCAAGATGACGATACACGGCGTTACGAAAGATGTAACCATCCCCGGCACGGTAACGGTAAAGGGCAATCAGGCGGTGATGAACAGCAAATTCAAAATAAAACCGCAGGACTATAAAATAAACATACCCAAGCTGGTAGAAAATAAAATAGCCAAAGAAATAGAAGTAACCGTCAACTCTATACTGGATAAAAAGTAATTTTAGCACAACACAATAACACAAACCAATTACAACAATGATGCGCATACTACCCGCAATACTCCTTACAGCATCGGTACTGGCTATACAGCCCGCCTACGCGCAGGATGATAAGGCAAAGAAAGAACAGGCAGAAGATGGTGAAGACCTGCTGGGCTTGCTGGATGAGGAAGATGGTAAAAAAGGCAAAGAATATACAACCGCCACGTTCAAAACATCGCGCGTGGTAAATGGGCATAGCATAGAAAACACCGCAGCAGGTGTGCTCGATTTTAAAGTAAACCACCGTTTTGGTGAACTGAAAGGTGGTGCATCAACCTTCTTCGGGTTGGATAATGCCAACACTCTCATCGGCTTCGACTATGGTATTACAGACTGGTTGATGATAGGCATCAGCCGCAGCACCTACCAGAAAGAGTTTTTGGGCTTTACCAAAGTAAAAATTCTCCGCCAAACGGATAACAAAGGTGGAATGCCGCTAAGCGTTAGCTACTATGGTGCAGCCAGTGCGCAGGCTATGCCAGCCCCTACATTGCCTGCCGGTGCAGAGTATCCCTTTAGCAACCGTATGTTTTATGTAAACCAATTGCTGATAGCCCGTAAATTCAACAAATGGCTGTCGGTACAATTGATGCCAACGCATATACATTACAACTTGGTGCCTACTACACCAGAGCCAAACGACGTGATAGCGATGGGTATAGGCGGACGTTTAAAGCTATCGAACCGTGTATCGCTGAATGCAGAATATTATTACCGCTTCAACGAACTGAACGGATACTTCAATTCATTATCGCTTGGCTTGGATATAGAAACAGGCGGCCACGTTTTCCAACTGATGCTTACCAATGCCAACGCTATGACGGAGCGTGCCTTTATTGGCCAAACCACCAGCGACTGGGCAGACGGTGGCATACACTTCGGCTTCAATATCTCGAGGGTGTTTACAATTGTTAAACCTAAAGAGTTTAAGTCGTCGAATACAAATAAGTGGTAACTTAGCTACGGGTGTATTATTTTTCATAGAGGATAAGGCACAGGTATTTATATCTGATGCCTTATTCTTTTTTTGTGGAAATTCTTAGATTGTGCGTTTATATGAATGTAATGCTAAATAATATACTGTCAATATGAATAAGCCAATTATCATTATTATGTTCTGTATGTTGGTACTATCGTCTTGTAAGAACAATAGAAAACAACCAACTACAGCAGTACAAACTCCGAAAGCCTTAACTGAAGATTATGATATTTCCAGCTTCAAACGAGGCAAGGATAATCTTGTTATTAACTTATACGATGAATTATTAGATAAGGACTCCTCTTTAATGAAGCTCAAGAAAAACTATAATGCGCTAATCAATAGCGAGTTTGATTCATTAGATATGTTTAATGCATATAATCGTAATAATGCTGGATATTATATTGATGCAAATGATATGGCAAGTGGTATTGATGACTCCTTAATAAAGATGAGGATAAAACAAGTATTGGCAGAAAGCCAAAGTCGATACGATACAACTATTGTGAATCGTCATAATGCATTAATTAAAGAAATTGAAAGAAAAAAGGCAAAGTTGTCAGATTTATATACAGTATTCAGAATAGAGCGCACTCTACAAATGATGGAAAGTTATCAAAAGAAAAATTTACCATCTGCCAAGCCATTAGAGGGCTATTCTCAAAAGATTGATGAAGTAATATATCAATTAAATAAAGAGGCGAAAAAGAAAAAGTAATTTCACTTTCCCCTTTCTCGTCCCCGTTTACAACGGGGATGCCTATGCATAGCGTCTCTGACGCTAATACAAGAAACGCGATTTTAAACCGTAGCTTGTTCCATTCCATGGAATGGAACAGGCTATGTTTTAAAATGCATTTTTTTGACTGTAAAAAACGCTCGTATCAAAGTTATCAGGCTAAGTTTTACTAATTTACAGTATGTCACATGATACGCATCAGCAGGCTACATGCCCCAATTGCGGTTTCCATACATCGCACAACTATTGCGCACAATGCGGGCAGGAAACACACCTGCACAAAGACAGTTTTTGGGGGTTGGTAACACATTTTACAGGTCATTATTTTCACTACCACTCAAAATTCTGGCAAACATTGAAAGCGCTATGGCTGCGTCCCGGCTCATTGTCATTGGCTTATAAAAACAAGCAAAGAGCACGGTATGTACCACCAATATCGCTGTACATCTTTGTCAGCATACTATACTTCGTCATTTATTCTTATACAGAAGGTTCGTATGATAAAGCTGATGTTGCAGCATACATGAAAGAGGAACGAGTTAAAACTACAGCTAAAAAGCCAGCCAATACTGTTGAGCAGCCTGTTTTACAAAAACTTGAACAAGTATTGAATGATGATGATAAAATGTATGAGCTGTTCAAAAAAGTTGAAAAAGCATTGCCTAAGTTTTTTTTCTTCATGATGCCAATCTTAGGGCTTATGCTGTGGCTGTTGTTTGCTGCCAAACAGGGAATGAATTATGCAGATCATATCATATTTGCTATACATGTGCATTCATTTGGTTTCACTCTTTTTCTGCTAAATTTATTCCCTTTGCCTGCTATTCTTGTTACAATTATCGAATGGGGTATGTTTATATACCTGATATTGGCAATTCGCAATTTTTATCAGGCTAATTGGATTAAAGCAATCATATACAGCGGTATTATTACTGCCTCATACGTTATTTTATTTTTCACACTAATGACATGCCTCCTGATATTATTTGCTACCATGTAGCTTGAATATTAGAACCACTTTCTCGTCCCCGTTTACAACGGGGATGCCTATGCATAGCGTCTCTGACGTTAATACAAGAAACACGATTTTAAATCATAGCCTGTTCCATTCCATGGAATGGAACAGGCGTTTTCTCAATTCTGTTTCTTTCTCGTCCCCGTTTACAACGGGGATGCCTATGCATAGCGTCTCTGACGCTAATACAAGAAACACGGTTTTAAAACATAGCCTGTTCCATTCCATGGAATGGAACAGAGAAGCAGATTAATACAAGTATAAATACACTACATCAACACAAAAAAACGGGTAGCCATCGCTACCCGTTTTTCATTTATCGGTATCAGATACCTTATTGCTTCACAAAGCGTACTACTTTGAAAGTATTGTTGTCACTATCTGCAATGTGCAGGTTGTAAGTGCCTGCTGCCAGGTTGGCTACGTTGATGGTAGCTGTATTGTTTTGCAGTGTTACAGTTTGGTTAGCTACCAAGCTACCCATGCTGTTTGTAACTTTTACGTTCAACTCGCTGCCGTTGTAGTTAGCTATCTGCATGTTCAGCACCGCACCGCTTACAGGGTTGGGGTAAACAGTCAGTGTAGTTTCATTAGCAACGTTCGATACGTTTGTAGCAAAGAAGTTGATAAGCTGAGCAAACTCTGATGCTACAGCCGGTGCGCAAGTACCACTTACTACGCAGCGGAAACGCCTCAGGTTCATGTAGCCTGCAGCGCTTATTACTTCCAGCCTGTTGGTAGTAGCACCTATGTAAGCACCTGGTTTATCGTTTACATTGATGAACACTTTTGTGCCACCTATAGTAGTATCTACCTGCCACTGATAAGTAAGACCAGTACCTGTTGCAGATACTTCAAACACACCCGATTTAGAGTATGCAACACCTACTACCCATGGTTGTTTAGTAATAACAGGCTTCCTGTTGAAAGAGATAACCGCTGCCGTGCTGATGGTAGTACCACAATCACTTGTTACTACGCAACGGTAGCCATAGCCGCTCATTGCTACTGTAGTATTAGCTACAGACAGTGTAGGTGTATTCGTAAGGAAGTAGTTATTGTTGTTAGTCAGGTTCACCCAGCCACTGCCGTTGTTTTCCTGCCATTGGTAAGACGGGTTCAGCGCACGTACAGCAATGCTGAAGTTAGCAGTAGTACCCTCGCACACCGTAATGTTGGCAGGTGCTTGTGTTACTGTTGGTGGTGTATATACGGTAAGTGTAGCTGTTGCAGATACTGCGTTTGGAGAGCAGCCGTTGCTTACTATGCAACGATATTGTGCACCATCCAGTCCGAAATGTATGTTGTTTACATTCAGTGTAGATTGAGTTGTGTTAGTATAGCTGCCTGTTTCTGTCAGGTTCACCCATACTGCACCGTTCAGTATCTGCCACTGATAGCTGGCAAAAGATGTAGGTGCTACGCTGAAGGTAGTATTAGTACCATCGCATACTACTGCATCTTTAGGCTGAGAAGTAAGTACCGGTGGTACTTTAACAGTCAATTGAGCATTGTTGGTAGTAACAGATGGTGTACAAGCACCGCTGATAACGCAACGGTATCCGTAGCCATGCATAGTAGCAGGTGCGCCATTCAGTGCCAATACATTGCTTGTTGCGCCGCTGTACACACCACCGTTAGATATGTTGGTATAACCGGTACCTGTATTAACCTGCCATTGGTAGCTTACCGATGTGCCCGATGCGTTTGCACTGAATGTAGTGCTGCCACCAGCGCATATTTCAGATGCTACAGGATTGCTCAGTACACGTGGTATGCTGTTAACAAATAGTATAGCCGCGCCGCTTAATTGTGCAGGTGAGCAAGAGCCACTTACCGCGCAACGGTAAGAGTAGCCACTCATTACCAATGTAGGATTAGTAATAGTAAGTGTAGCATTGCTGATGCCATTATAAGGTGCGCCCGATACGATGTTAGTAAAGCCGCTACCGGTATTTACCTGCCATTGATAGATGAGGCCAGTACCTGTAGCTCCTACTGTAAAGGTAGCTGCAGCATTTTCGCAAGCAGTAGCACCGCTTGGTGAAGATGTGATAGCTGGCAATGTATTAACCGTCAGCGTACGTACAAATGATGTTACAACCGGTGTACAAGAACCTGTTATTACGCAACGGTATTGATAACCATTGAATGTAGCAGGTGTAGTTGCGATATTCAGTACTGTAGTAGTAGCACCGCTGTAATTGCCACCGTTTACTACGTTAGCAAAGCCGGCACCCATATCTACTTGCCACTGATAGTTCAGGTTGCTGCCAGATGCATTGATGCTGAAGTTGGTATTAGTACCTGCACACACAGTAGTGTTTACAGGTTGTATGTTGATAACAGGAGAAGACTGCACTACTAATTGTGCGCTCGCCATTACAGGCGGTGTACATGTGCCGCTTATTACAACCCTGTATGCAAAACCTGTCATAGAAGCACTTGTAGCAGATATGTTCAGTATGTTGCTGGTAGCACCGCTGTAGATACCGCCGTTTGCAATATTAGCAAATGCACCACCTGTGCTAAGCTGCCATTGGTAGCTAAGTGATGTACCTGTTGCAGTAACACCGAATGCTGTACCTGTTGTTTCGCAAACTGTAACGTTAACGGGTGCAGATACGATAGCAGGTGCAGTGTTTACAGTAAGCAATGCCGGGTTAGAATTGATAACCGGACCGCATGTGCTGTTTACAACGCAACGGTAAGTAGCACCATTGAGTGAAGCAGGAGAGCCACCTATGCTAAGCGTAGCAGTGGTAGCACCTGTATATGGTGCAGTGTTGCTTACATTCGTAAAACCACTGCCTGTATTTACTTGCCATTGGTAGTTAACACCACCGCCTGTAGCACCTACGCTAAAGGTAGAACCTGTACCTGCACAAACTGTTACAGGTGTTGGGTGTGTATTCAGCACTGTCAGCGCGTTGATGCTGAGCATAGCGCTTGATGATTGTGTAACAGGAGAACAAGCACCTGATACTACGCACATATACCTATTGCCGTGCAGGCTAAGTGGTGCGCCGGTTATGTTTAGTGTAGCACTGTTTACGCCACTATACACGCCCGCGTTGCTCAGGTTAGTAAATGCACCACCACCTGTACTTACTTGCCATTGATAAGCAAGTGCCGTACCGGTAGCAGCTATAGAGAATGAAGCGTTACCATTTTCGCAAGTAGTTGTGTTAAATGGATTGGTAGTAACAACAGGCAGCATATTGATAGTTAATGATGCTGCATTGCTTATTTGCGCAGGGGCACAAATGCCGCTCACCACACAGCGGTAAACAGCGCTTTGCAGTGCCAATGAACCATTGCTGATGCGCAGGCTGCTTGTAGTTACATCGCTGTAAGGAGCAGTATTTGTCAGATTGGCGTATGCGCCGCCGCCTGTAGCTATCTGCCACTGGTAGGTAAGGCCACTGCCTGTAGCACCTACACCAAATGATGTTGTGATATTGTTTTCGCAAACTGTTTGATTAGTAGGTTGTGCAGTAATGACAGGAGCCGTATTAACCGTAAGCAAAGCCGCACCTGTGATAGCCGCAGGAGCGCAAGAACCGCTGATAACACAACGATACGTGCTACCGTTCATAGCTGCAGATACAGCCGCTATGTTCAGCGTAGGGTTAAACTGACCCGTATATGGTGTACCCACACCTATGTTGGTGTAAACGGAAGAACCGGGGCCTGCTACCTGCCACTGGTATGAAATGCCCGAACCAGCACCTGCTACCGTGAATGATGTGTTACCACCTGCACAAAGTGTTGAGTTAACAGGATTTGATACAACAGTTGGTTTTGGCAGTACAGTTACTGTTGCCACGTTGCTCGTTGCATCTGAAGGACAGCCTGTAGATACAATACAACGGTATTGATTGCCTGAGAAAGACAATGGGGCAGCATATATCTGCAATGTAGCAGACTGCTGGCCTATGTAGTTAGGTACTGCTCCTATGTTGTTAAAACCGCTACCTGTATTTACTTGCCACTGATAGTTAACCGGGAAAGCAGTATTGGTATTGGCTGCCACGCTGAAGCTGAGTGAACCATCCTGACAAACACTGTTGCTCACAGGTTGTGATGTAATGGTTGGAGGTATTAAAACATGTAATGCTAATGAGTCTGACAAAAGAGGTGCACCGCAAAGGCTGGTAACTTCGCAACGGAATGCGTGCCCTGTCATGCCTATATTGGTATTGCTGATGCTGAGGTTGGGCGAATTAACACCTGAATATGGTGCAGCGTTTGGTACGTTGATGAATCCACTCCCTTGGTGCATCTGCCACTGATAAGACAGTGTATTCACACTATTTGTAGTAGCACCTACAGAGAATGTAGCCGTAGTGCCCGCGCATACTTGTTGCGTAGTAGGCTGGCTGAAAATACTGTGGGGCATGCGGATGTACAAACCCGGGCCATTTGTAATGACAGGCGAACCGCAAGCCGCAGTTACTACACAACGGTAGCCCCATGCGTGCAATGAATTGGAAGGGTTGGTGATAACCAATGCACCTGTGTTAACGCCTGAATAAGTGGCATCATTAGACAGGTTTGTCCATGTGGTTACAGTGCCTGAGTTGGTCTGCCATTGGTAGGTAAGGCTGGTGCCCGTTGCAGATACCAGGAAAAAAGCTGAAGGGTCTCCTGAGCAAATAGTCATATTTGCAGGCTGCCCTGTAATGGCGGCACTCGTACACTGTGCCTGTGAGTTGTTACTGTACATTAATGCCAGCAACAAGGCAATTAACGTGGTGTAGATTTTCAACGTTCGCATATGTATAATTAATAAATGAAAAAACTAATTTAATTTCTCTGCAACCCACGCCGGTACTGATATACAGGCAATACAGCCCATTGTCAATAGCCATGCAGCAGGTGCAATAGCCCCTCTCTTAAAACCGCTCTTTATGTAACTAAATTCAACATTTTCCGTATTCGGCTCTCTCCTTCCGCATACGGAAACCGGGTAATCGTGTTTCAATATGCCCGCACCCTCTCAACAACTTGTAAACTTTTGTAAAAATTACAGCCGTTACAAGCACCCGATAGGCACTCAAAACACGCGATAAAGGTATATATTACTATCTATAAAAGGAATAGCCCATCTTTATTTTTTTCTTAACGAATGGGTTATTTATGCAATTGGCTTGCATTAATCAATATTGCATATCTGCCAATAATTAACAGCGAGTTATGTATATTTTAAAAGTATTATTTGTATTGCTTGAGCAATACGACTGTTGCCGTACCTTGTGGATAATGATTTACCAGCAAAATATGCCTTATTTCGGGGTTAATGCCTTTTTTCTGTATCAGCACTTGGGGGGTGATTTGCGTCTGAAACAACTTAGTAGCCAGCCATAGTGCAAAGCCGGTGGCAGTATCGTACTCGCCGCACAGGTGTTTGAAGGCAGCAACGGTGGTATGTGCGGTCGTATTTTGCAGTATCGGGGTGTATAGTGGCTGGTAGCGGGCATCGCCACTCATGCCGCATAGCACCAAGTCTATATCTTTAAGTTGCAGCCCTTCGGCAGCCAGTGTATTGTTGATAGAAGCCTGCACGGTTTCTGTTGTTGGTTCTTGCAGCAATTGTAGCTGTGCTATGCTGCATATACTGTTGGCAGCGCTGTTGGTAATGGTAAAGAATGCGGCACCCTCGCCGCCAATGGTACCGTCAGTATCATTATGCTGCAGTAGTTGCAGGCTATTGGGTATGTTTTTCTTCCAGTATTTCGCTTTGCTTTTTACCAGAAAGTAATCTTCCGTCATTTCGTCGAAGCTGCCAACCAGATAGGTTTGTGGTGTACTGTTTTCATTCAGCAGCATTTGAGCGTCCAGCAGTGCCATCTCCAGCGAATGTCCACGGTGCACATAGGTTTGGTTGTAGCCGGTGCATTTGGTTTGCATAGCTAGCCAGCCATTGATGCTGTTGTAAGTGCTCTGTATAAAGTAGGTTGGGTTCAGCGCTTCTTCTTTCAGGCGTATCATATCGCCTAAAAACAATTCCATATCGCGCATACTGCCGCGTCCTGTACCTGTTATAATGCCGTCGGGCTTGTCAATACCTGCCAGTTGTACTGCCCGCATACCCGCGCTGATGCCTGTTTTCAGCATACGGCTCATGCGGCGTATAGCTACGGGGTTGATGAATTTTGTATAGTCGGCATCCTGTACATACAGCTTGCCGTTATTGCTGCTCACCACATCTGTCAGCAATGCAGGTGCATCAAAACTATGTTGTGGCGAAATGGCTGCGGCCGACGATATGTAAACGGGTTGCATCATGCCTTGCCAAATATTAAGGATACATTATTGCCACCAAAGCCAAATGAATTGCTGAGTACATATTGCAGATTAGCATCCGTTGTTTGCTGCACAGGTAAAATGTCTAATTCTTCCATTTTTGTTGTAAAATAAAGATTAGCCCATACCTTCTGTTGTTGCAATGCCCATATGCTGAAGATGGCTTCTATACTGCCTGCTGCTGCCAGTGTATGCCCCGTAAAGGGCTTGGTAGAGCTGAATAATGGTATATGGTTTTCAAATAAACGGGTTATGGCTTTGCCCTCTGCCGCATCGTTGTTGATGGTAGCGGTGCCATGCGCGTTGATGTATTGTATGTCTTGCGGTTGCAGCCCTGCTTTGTGCAGTGCCAGTTGCATGGTATTGTACGCACCATCTCCGTTGGGCGATGGGGCAGTGGGGTGGTAGGCATCGTTGGTATTGCCATAGCCCGCCAGTACTGCCAGTATCTCTGCACCACGCTCTTTGGCACTCTGCTCAGTTTCCAGCAGCAGGTAGCCCGCAGCCTCTCCCAGATTCAGCCCGAAGCGGCTATTATCAAACGGGCGGCAGGTTTGCTTATCTACATTCTTCAGCGAGTGAAAGCCATTGAGTGTAAAACGGCTCAGCGCATCACAACCACCGCAGATGGCACGCTTCACAATGCCGTGCTGTATCAACCGAACACCCAAAATGATGGCGTTGGCGGATGACGAACAAGCCGTGCTGATGGTGGCCGTAAATGGCGATATGCCGAAGTGCTTTACTACGTTTTGCGTACTCTCGGCACAGTCCAGCGTATCAAGGTATTTCAGAAAATCGCCCTCTTGTTTATCCGATACAAAGTCGGGGTACAGGTCTTCTACCGAGCACATACCGCCAACGGTATTGGCATTGATGTAGGCAAAGCCCTCTGCTTGCAGCAGGTCTTTGTCTATGCCTTGCAGCACCTCTTGCATAGCCATCATGGCAAGCAGGGCAGTGCGGGTATAGCCATTGCTACCTGTCGGCAAGCCTAATTGTGCAGATAGCTCGTCGTTGCTGAGGGCTACCTCGCCCATCAGAAATTCGGGCGCGTGTATGCTTTGCAGGTGTTGCGGATATTGCAGCCCGTGTTGTGCAGACAGTAAAGAATGCAAATTAGCATTGGCACCGCTACCCAAAGCAGATATAATGCCCAGCGATGTAACGACTATTTTTTCCGCCATGCGGTGCGGGTAGTTATATTTTGCGGTTTTGCGCTATATAGTCGGCCATAGAGGCTACAGACTCCAGCACTTTGCGGCCTTCGCGCGCGTCCTCTATCTTGATGCCGTAGTTACGTTCCAGCAATACCATTAGTTCCAGCGAGTCGATGCTGTCCAATCCCAAACCGTCGCCAAACAGGGGGGCATTATCATCAATATCGGCAGGTGTCATGCCCTGTAAGTTGAGCGATTCGATGATTTGCTGCTTCAACGTAAGTTTCAAGTCTTCCATATCAAATATCAGGTGTGGCGCAAAAATAATATAATTGAGGGGAAATAACAGACTGCATTATTTGTGCATATTATTATTTTGTATTCATCATCCAATGTATAAGCCTTAGTTTTAAGTAGTCAAACCTGTAACATAATATGCGCATTGCTCTGTATGCCACACTCGCCGCCCTGCTCTTTAGTGGCTGTAGCCGAAAAACATGGCTATATAAAAACCCTGCTAAAGGCAATGTATATGGTATAGCCTTACAAGCAGGCATCAAAAATCTACCACCATCCCAAGAGCCCGTTGTTGTAGCAGTTTTAGATATCGGTACAGATATTAATCATACTGCATTGCAGCCATATATATGGACAAATAAAGCAGAAGTGCCCGGCAATGGTATTGACGATGACAAAAATGGGTACATAGATGATATACATGGCTGGAACTTTATTGGGGGCAAAGGCGGTGAAATAAATCACGAATCAACAGAAGAAACAAGGCAGTATCAAAAGTTGAAAAGAAAGTATGCAGGTGCTGATACGGCAGGTAAAGACAGTGTATATAAATCAGGCTATAAAAAATATTTGTCTGCGGCAAAAATATATGAACGGCAGCAAGGCTACAGGGATGCATATATCAGTTCTGCAGAAGCGAGTTATAGTTCATATAACAATCATATTATAGTACGTTTGATATCCTTGCTTTCAGGCGAAAAAGATGTTCGCAAAACATTGGCTGCCGAAATGATAACGAGTAGAGAGCAGAGTAGGGTAAATAAAATAGATGCAGACTCTGTACGCCGTACAATTGTGGGCGATAACCCCGACGACACTACCCAAAAATACTATGGTAATAATAATGTGATAGGTCCCGATGCCATGCACGGCACACATGTAGCGGGTATTATCGCTTCAATAGCAGCACGGACTAAAGACGAAGGTAAGTGGCTGCGTATTATGGTGTTGCGTATTGTGCCTAATGGCGACGAGCGCGATAAAGACATAGCCAATGCAATAAGATATGCCACAGACAATGGTGCAAAAATCATCAATATGAGTTTTGGTAAAAATATTTCACCAAATAAGACCACTGTAGATGAAGCAGTATTATACGCGGCTGCTAAAGATGTATTATTAGTGCATGGTGCAGGCAATGACGCAAGACTGCTGGATAGTTTGTACAGAGGTAATTTTCCAAACCCGTACATCGCTTCAAAAAAAACATATGTGCAGCAATGGATAGAAGTGGGGGCATCGGGCAAACGAAAAAATAATTTGGCTGCCTCATTTACCAATTATGGCTATGTATCTGTTGACCTGATGGCACCCGGCGTAAAAATATATGCCCCTGTTCCGGGAAACAAATACGCTTTTCAATCTGGCACAAGTATGGCATCGCCCGTGGTTAGTGGTGTGGCTGCATTGATAAGGAGCCATTACCCGCATCTGAAAGCTGAACAAGTAAAAGAGATACTTACACAATCGGTAACTGTGTACGATGATTATACGACAATGCCCGGAGACAACCGTATGTTGATATTATACAAAAGGCTATCAAAAAGTAGTGGGATTGTTAATGTAGCAAAGGCTACAAAACTGGCTACAGAGTATAGCCATAAACGGTAAACTCAAAACGCATATCGCACACCTACCATTATGGGGAAGGTAAAAGCATCATACCTTATGGGTACTTCTGAATTGTAGCTATACCACATTTCGTTTTGACGAACCTGCCTTGCACCTGCTGACAGGTGAAGCCCCCAATGTGAAGACATGCGTACTATGCCATTAATTTGCACGCCATACATATATCCTGTAGATGTTGTTCTGTCTGTACCAATGCGAAAATCTGCATAGAGATACCCTGCTGTAGCACCTGCGTACAGTTCAGCTTTTTTGTATCGTATGCGACGGTTGAGTACTCCGCCTACAATACCAAATGGTCCACTGAGAGATTCTACTGCGGTAGCCTCTATCAGCAAACCTGCCTGCCAGTTTTTGTGAAAGTTGTATGTTGGCAATAACACTACATTCAAACCTGTATTGATATGCTTTGGTTCATTGCCGTATATTGAACTGATGGGTGTATTAAACACAAAACCCGTTTGCAGGCTCAGTGCTATTTTTTGTGCCGATGCCGTCAAACAGGTTGTTGCTAATAGTATAGTGGTTATAAGTTTTCTTGTCATTATCTGTAGTTTTTCTTTTTACACATCAAACGCTTTATCTATCAGTGCTTGTTGCTCTTTTGCGTGCATCTTGCTATAGCCCGTAGCACTGGCTGCACCTGCAGGGCGGCTTATGTATTTTGTTACTACCGCTTCTTCCTGCATCTTCAAAAAGCCCAGTGCGCCCATGTTATACGGTTCTTCCTGCACCCATGCCCATTCTGCTTTCTTATATTTTTCTCGCAGAGCCTGTAGTTGCTTGGCGGGTAGCGGGTATAGCTGCTCCAGCCTTACGATGGCTACATCCTGCCTGTTCTCTGCCATTTGTTTTTCGCTCAGGTCAAAGTACAGCTTGCCGCTGCATAGCAATACACGCTTTACTTTGCTTGCTGTTTTAATGCTGGCATCGTCTATCACTTCCATAAATCTGCCCGTTGCAAACTCATCTGCCGCAGAGTATGCGCGCACATGGCGCAGGTTGGCTTTGGGCGAAAAGTTTATCAAAGGTTTGCGGTAGCTCCACTGTAATTGACGGCGGAACATATGGAAAAGGTTGGCAGCCGTTGTGATGTTGGTTATTATCATATTGTTTTCGGCACATAGTTGCAGAAAACGCTCCAGTCTTGCCGATGAGTGTTCAGGCCCTTGCCCCTCGTAGCCATGCGGCAGCAGCATCACCAACCCGCTCATCTTCTGCCACTTGGTTTCGGCAGAAGCTATGTATTGGTCTATCACCGTTTGCGCACCGTTGGCAAAGTCGCCAAACTGAGCTTCCCATATCGTCAGCGCGTTGGGGTTGGCAATAGAGTAGCCATATTCAAACCCCAAAACCGCAAACTCACTCAGCAGCGAGTTGTATATCTGAAAGCGAGCCTGCTTATCGCTTAGCTTGCTCAGGCGGCTGTATTCTGCATTGGTTGTTTCGTCGTGCAGCACGGCATGGCGGTGAGAGAATGTGCCACGCTCCACATCCTGCCCGCTGAGGCGTACGGGTATGCCATCGGTCAGCAGGCTGGCATATGCCATTAGTTCGCCGGTAGCCCAGTCCAGTTGTCCTTTTTCTTGGTATAGTTTTACCTTTTCTTCTATCAGCTTCTGAATCTTGCGTAGCGGTTTGAAGTCTGCAGGTATGTGCATCAATGCGGCAAAAAGCTGTTCTACACGCTTCTTACCAATACCCGTTTCGGGCGATGCGTCAAAATCTTCAAACGTAGCACGGCGCAGTTCTGCCCATGCTTTTTCGGGTGCCTGCATCTGGTAGGGTAGTGGCTTTTGTTTCACTTCGTCCAGCCTTTGTTGCAAGTCGTCCCAAAAACGTTTCTCCATTTCCTTTGCCATTTCTTTAGCATCGGCCGTACCGTTTTTCAGTAGGTACTCGGTATATACCTCGCGCGGGTTGGGGTGTTTCTTTATCAGGTCGTACAGTTGTGGTTGGGTAAAGCTCGGGTCGTCGCCCTCGTTATGCCCGTGCTTGCGGTAGCACACCATATCTATAAATATATCCTGATTGTATTGTTGGCGGTATTTGATAGCCAGCTTGGCGGCTTTTACTACCGCTTCGGGATCGTCGCCGTTTACGTGCAGCACGGGTGCCTGTACCATAGCGGCTACGCTGGTGCAATAGTCGGCACTGCGTGCCTCGTCAAAGTCTGTTGTAAAACCTATCTGGTTGTTGATGACGAAATGGATGGTGCCACCTGTTTGATAGCCGGGCAGCTTGCTCATCTGCAACAGCTCGTACACTACACCTTGTCCTGCAACGGCACTATCGCCGTGTATCAGTATAGGCAGTACATCGTCGTACTTGCTGCTGTAGAGTATATCTGCCTTAGCACGAGAGAAGCCCGCTACTACAGGGTCAACCACTTCCAGATGCGATGGGTTAGGTGTCAGTTGCAGGTTTATCTCATTGCCCTTGGGGGTTTTGAAACTGCTGCGGAAGCCGAGATGGTATTTCACATCGCCGCTACCCATTGTGGTATCGGGTGGCATATTGCCTTCAAATTCAGAAAACACCTGCTCGTAGGTTTTGCGCATGATATTGGTCAGCACATTCAGCCTGCCGCGGTGCGCCATGCCTATCACTACTTCCTTCACACCACTATCTGCCGCTTCGTTGATGATGGTATCGAGCGCGGGTATGGTACTTTCGCCCCCTTCAAGGCTGAAGCGTTTTTGCCCTATGTATTTTGTGTGCAGAAACTTCTCAAATATTACACCCTCGTTCAGCTTTTCAAGAATGCGTTTTTTCTCGTCCAGCGTCAGTTCCTGCTCCTGCATTTTTTCGTAGGCTTCCTGCACCCACATACAGGTATCGTAATTGTTGATGTAAGTGTATTCAATACCTACATTGCTTGCATATAGTTTTTTGAGGCGTGCTATGATGTCGCTCAGCTTGGCTTTACCCAAACCTGCAAATGAGCCTGCATGAAACTCGGTATTCAAATCGGCATCAGACAAACCGAAGTCTGCCAACGACAGAAAAGGTTTACGGTCTTTGCGTGGACGTATGGGGTTGGTAGTTGCTACCAGATGCCCGCGCTTCCAGTAGCTGCGTATCAGGCGATACACACTTAACTCTTTTGATACCTGCTCGTTGCTTACAGGTGTTTTATCTATCGTGATGGTAGTAGTTACCGCACCGCCATTGCCATTGGCTTTGGATATGGCAAAATCAAAACCCTCAAAGAATTTTTTCCATTCAGGGTCTACCGTTGTAGAGTCTTTCATATAGTCGCTATACATCGACTCGATGTAAGAAGGGTGTGAGCTCATCACGTAAGAAAAGTCTTTCATCGTAAAAACCGTCTGTTTTTGCAGATATGCTTTAAAATAAAATAGCGCGTAAAGTTAACGGTAATTAAGGGAAACAGAAAATGTAAAAGGGCGGCAATAGTGGGGTTGATATACGGATTTAGCTTAATTTATCATCACCCAATTAAAGCCGAAACGTATCATGAAGTTTTGGGCTGCGTAGCCGTTTGTTATCAGGGTATTGCGGCTGTATAATTGCTGCACTTGGTCTGCCATCAGGTAGGCGCGGAAGCGTTTTACTTTGAAGTTGAAAAATACGCTTAGCTCGGGTGTATTGCTTGCGGTGTAGGTGTTCTGAAAATAAAAACGGTTGAAGAAAGGTGAATAGCCTGCAGGGTTGTAGCTGCTATGGTAGCGTGCCTCTACACCTGTTGCTATCTGCAATGCCTTCTTGAATATCTTGGTTTCTATGGCTAACTGGTGCCTGCCAAGCAATGCGGGCACGTTTACCGGTGTGCTGTTATCCGCCTGCTGATAGGTCAGTTCATTATCCAGCACCAGTATCTTCCAGCGTAGTGCTTTTCTTGCCCATACCTGCAATACATTGAATGCCGCACCGTATTGCGCGGGTAGTTGGCTGCTGTTGAGGTATATGTAATTATTAATAAGATAGTTGCGGATGCCGATTTGGCTGCGCCAAGCCTCGTTCATCCACGATGCATGTATTTGTGTTATGCTCTCTTTGGCAAAAGTAGCCGTGATGGTATCGTACTGATTGTAGTAGGTGGTATAGCTGTAGGGTGCTATGTTAATGTTCTGCGCTGCCCCTGCCGATATGCTGCCCCATTTTTCGCCGAGGTCTTTGCCTGCCAATGCGCTAACGGATGTAGCCCCTGCTGCACTACCCGCATAGTAGCTGAGCAGGTGTGCTTCGTAAAACCATTTGCCTTGCAGCAGCGCTTCTTTTTTTAGCGATGCTGTAAGGTAGCTGTTGTTGTTGATAGACTTTTGTGTGCCGCGCAGATACACGGTTTCAAACACATCGTTTCGATAGCCAAGCCCTGCGTTGAATTGTAATTGGTTCTCCCGCTTACCCACAAAGCCATTCAGCAAAAAACGGTTGTCTATAAAAAACCATTCCTGCCTGCTGTATACAGAGTCTGTTGCTGCAAAGCTGCGATTGAAGAAGGGTGAATAGCGCGCACTATCTGGGCGCAGGTCTTTAAATACATGCCGCTCGCCACTCATCTCAAAACGGTGCACGATGCTGAAACGTGGTGTGAGCGACAAGCTATAACGCAGGCTGTCTTCGCTATACAGCGTATCTGTTTTGCCCCATGTATAGCCATGCTGCACCATAAACGAATAGTCACGGTTCATGTTCGATACCGAACTACGGCGTGTTGCACCTACATTGCCAAATCCATCGTTCTGAAAAGCAACGCGCACGGTACGCCTGTCGTTGTAGGCAGCACTGTCCAGTTGTTTTTCGTTCAGCATACCACCGTTCTCGTCTTGCTGCATCTTATTGTAGGCTACCCCGCCATATAGCTCGTAGTGCAGTTTTTTGCTTTGGTAGTAGGTGCTCAGGTAGGCATTATCGTTATTGGTGCGTTGTATATTATAGTAGCCCGGTGAACTGATTTTACGATAGCCAATGGCAAAGTTCCAGTTGGGCTTAATGTTTTGCGTGTGCATGATGCTTGCCATCTGCTCTTGCTTGCCGCCAAGCTGGTAGCCGAATATGGAGTACGGACGGCTGGTATTATAATAATCAAGGCTATCGGCATCGTAGCGGTAGGCGTTGTAAGCCGTATAGCCAAACGTAGGGCCTGTACGATTGTCGGGGGTAAATAACAGGTTGCGTGCAGCCGTGCCGTTATTGCCTAAATCGCGTATGGGTTGGTTCACCAGCCTGCGGTGGAAGGTGTGTATAGAGGTATCGGGGGTATATACTTTGTCTGAATGCAGCTTGCGGTAAAAAATACGATAGCTCTCGTCTGCCCAGTCGGCGGTATTGGTTTTGCCAAATTGCGTACTGTCTTTCCTTCTGGTGTCAAAGGCAGACTGCCCCTGCCCCGGCGGCTGTATCTGCGCATAGCCTGTATGCACGGCGCATAGCAGTGCAATGCAGATGTATATATATATCCTGTTCTTCAAATGGGCTGGAAAGATGCGCAAAGATACACGAATAGCGGTTAGATTTTTGCTATGATGCCTGCAACGAGTGCAGCCAGTTTAGGCGCAGCCGCATTAGCTGCAGCCAGTACTTCCTCGTGCGATACTTTGTGTACAATGCCCGGCACACCCAAATCTGTAATGATGCTGGCTGCAAACACGCGCATACCACCATGCTTAGCTACTATGTTTTCGGGTACAGTGCTCATGCCTACTGCATCGCCACCTATGATGTGCAGCCATTTGTACTCCGCAGGTGTTTCAAACGTGGGGCCTTGCAGCCCTATGTACGTGCCTTCTTTTACGTTTAATTGTTGCGCTATTGCTACATCCTTTGCCAGTGCCAGCAGGGCATGGTCGTACGGCTCGCTCATATCGGGGAAGCGGGTGCCAAGCCTATCGTCATTAGGCCCGCGTAGCGGGTGTTCGGGAAAGAGGTTGATGTGGTCGTTGATGAGCATGATGTCGCCTACTTTGAAAGCCGCGTTCATACCACCTGCCGCGTTGCTCAAAAACAGGGTGTCTACGCCCAGTGCTTTCATTACCCGCACGGGGAATGTTACGTCCTCCATCGTATAGCCTTCGTAGTAATGAAAGCGCCCTGCCATCATTACTGCTTGCTTGCCACTCAATGTACCAAACAGCATATTGCCAGCATGACCCTCAACGGTACTCTGCGGAAAATCGGGTATGTCTTTGTAAGAAATCTCTTTGCTCACCTGCATGGCATCTACCAGCCCACCCAGCCCGCTACCCAGTATGATGCCGATGGCAGGCCTCACGTCTGTCTGTTCTTGTATATAGCTGGCTGTTTGTTGTATTCTGTCGTATAAACTCATTCTTGGTTTTTTATCTGCAAGTAGTACCAATCAATCCATCCACCGTCGCGTCGCCATATTGCTTGGCGTTTTTAAAGTCTGCACAAGCCTGTTGCGCACGGTTGGTATTCATATACAGGATGCCTCGGTTTTTGTAGGCATCGCTGTATTTATCATTCAGCTTCAGTGCCATATTCAGGTCTTGCTCGGCAGCGGGGTAGTTTTTATTGATGAAATACACCGCCGCACGTATGTTATACAACTCGGGTAGTTTGGGGCTTACGGCTATACCTTTGGTAGATGCCGCAACAGAGCCCTCATAGTCTCGCTGATTATATTTTATGAAAGCGATGTTTGAATATGCCAAACCAAAATCAGGTGTGTATCGCAGGCAACTGTCGAGGTCGGTGAGTGCCTCTTGCCAACGGTTTATTTTTACATAAGTAATAGCGCGGTTGTAGTACGATTGGCCGTCGTCGGGCTTGATGGCGATGGCTTCTGTGAAATCGGCTACGGCTTCGTTTATCATGCCATTGTTCAGGTAATAATTGCCCCTGTTGCCATACGCGCGCGATACATAGGGTACCCGTTCGTTTTTCTCTATAATGTCGGTCATAAAGTCGAGGTCGTTATTCCATGTCTTGTTTCGCTCGTGTATAGTGTAGCTATACACCACGGTGCATAGGCCGAATACTGCCACAAAAGCCGTTGCGAATTTCTTTTTCAACGCCTCGTTTTGTAACACCACATCATACGCATACGCCACTATCAAAAACAAGCCGATATATGGAAAATAGGCATACCTGTCTGTAGTAATAAACAGGCGAGATGGTATCAGTTGTATATTGATGGATATGGTAATAAAGAACAAAGCCGCACCAAACAGCACCATCCTGTTTTTACGAAAACGGTATAGCAGGTAGATGATTAGTAAAAACAATAAAGGCGATGCATAGTATTCCCAAGGCAGCATACCATCCACTTTTGGCGGATATACATAGATGCCGCAAAGGTTGACAGGCATCAGCAGCTTGAAGAAATAGAACATGAACGAATAGCACACCATAAAGAAGATGTCTATGGCGTTGTAGTCTATCAGCATACCATTGGTCAGGTTGGTTTTAGTACCTGTATCGCTGATGGTGATGATACCGAATACTACACTCAGCGCGAAGAAGGGTATTTTTTCCAGTACCAGCCTTGCGTTCAGTTTGCGTTTATAATAATAATCTACCGCCAGCAGCACTACGGGCAGCGTTACTGCCTGCGCCTTGCTGAATAAAGACAACAGAAAAAATGCTGCGGTAATGACAAGGTGTTTTGTTTTAAAGCCATCCTTGTGATAGCGTACATATGCTATGAGTGCCAGTATGTAAAACAGCACATACATGCTGCTGCTGCGTGCCGAAATCCAAGACACTGCCTCAATATTCATCGGGTGCAGTGCAAACAGCAATGCAACGATAAACGCGATATTCTTTTTATCGGTGAGCATGGTAACCAGCCTGAATACCAACGCGATATTGATAAGGTGCATTACTACATTCAGCAGGTGTATGGGCATGGGCTCCAGCCCCGTAGTAGCATAGTTGATGGCAAATGTGAGCACGGGCAGCGGCTGATACATGATGAGGTAATAGCTGCTGAAAATCTTTTTCACACTCGCCCACGACAGGTTGGTAACCTCTGGGTATAGCTGAAAGTATTCAATGTCATCAAAGTTCAGAATGGCATTGTCCAGACAGTTGGCATACACCAACCCTGTAAAGGCTATCAATATCCATAGCCATAGTTTGTAATTCGTAACCTGTTCTTTGGGCGCGGCAGTCTGTTTGGGTGCCTGCGCGGCAGCTTTTTTAGCCATATAGTAAAAATGCGTTGCTACAAGCTAATATAGCTAATTGTAGAAAATACTTGTATATAGCAGCGAGTTAACCCTCGTAGCCGGGGTTGGGTACTTCATTCACCCGTGCAACACCTATGCCATCGTGCTGCATATCGGGCAGTTCCAGAAAGTGGCGCTGCTCTATGGCATCAATAGATGCTTTACGCTTCAGGTGCTGGCTTACCAATGTTTTGATGTGCTTGCCTGCAAAAGCAAGGATATTATTCTTCAACCTTATCTGCCGTAGAGCAGTACCTAGAAAATAAAACATCAATGCCATTACACCCAGCATAGCATAGATGGCAATGATAAACATGCGTACATTGGTAGCACCCAGATTGGCGTATTCGTTATTGTATTGCAGCTCGGTAAGTATATAGAACGGGTATATTTTATTTATAAAAAAGGCGAAAACCAATACGCCGATAGCCAGCAGGTAGCAAAGTATTTCGGTAAATATTAATATGCCTTTATTTACCAACCGCTGGGCAATGGGCTTGCTGAGCATGGTGCCCATCGGGTCAAACACCTCGAGCTGGCTGTATATTAAAGCCTTGTGTTCTTTAAACTCGTGCAGTAAATCGTCTTGCAACTTGGGCATTTGGGCTATGTTTTTCGCTAACAAAAGTAAAATAATGGCGCAATGCATCAAGAGCCTGCAGCCGCAATGTGGAAAACTGGCAAAAGAATTGACAAAAAAGGCGCAATTTTGCGGGCGCGTTTTTAGGGATGAGGCAAGAGGTGTGAGGAGTAAGGTGGGTGAATTGTATTTATTAACCTATTGTTACTCATGCCTCACGACTTACACCTCATACCTCACTACTTACGACTTATACAAAATGAAATACGAAAAAGAAATCAACTGCCGCCGCACGTTTGCCATCATATCTCACCCCGATGCGGGTAAAACTACCCTGACGGAAAAACTGCTGCTGTTTGGTGGTGCCATACAAGTAGCGGGCGCGGTTAAGAGCAATAAGATAAAGAAACACGCCACCAGCGACTTTATGGAGATAGAGCGTCAGCGTGGTATATCGGTTGCCACATCGGTAATGAGCTTTGAGTATAAAAATACACTCATTAATCTGCTGGATACCCCCGGCCACAAAGACTTTGCCGAAGATACCTACCGTACGCTTACGGCAGTTGATAGTGTAATATTGGTGATAGACAGCGTGAACGGGGTAGAGGAGCAAACCCGCCGCCTGATGGAAGTATGCCGTATGCGCGATACGCCCGTGATTGTGTTTGTAAACAAAATGGACCGTGATGGCAAGTTCCCATTCGACCTGCTGGATGAAATAGAAAAAGAACTGAACATATCATTGCACCCGCTTTCATGGCCCATTAATATGGGTAAGGAATTTAAAGGGGTGTACAACCTGTTTGATAAAAGCCTGAACCTTTTTACCGCCAGCCAAAAGGCAACGGACGAAAATACGGTGCCTATACCAGACCTCAGCGATGCCCTGCTGGATGAAAAAGTAGGCGAGCGTGATGCTACGCAACTACGCGAAGATGTGGATTTGCTGGAAGGCGTGTACGGCGATTTAGATACCGATGCCTATCTGAAAGGTAAAGTAGCGCCCGTATTTTTCGGCTCTGCTGTTAATAATTTTGGTGTAAAGGAATTGCTCGATACCTTCATACGCATAGCGCCGCACCCGCTGGGCAGGGCTACCGATAAGCGATATGTAGAGCCGGGGGAAGACAAGTTTACTGGCTTTATATTTAAGATACATGCCAATCTGGATCCACGCCACCGCGACCGTATTGCCTTCCTGCGTGTGTGTAGCGGCAAGTTTGAAAGGAATAAATATTACAAGCATACGCGCATAGAAAAAGACGTACGTTTCAGCAATCCTTACTCATTTCTCGCACGAGAGAAGGATGTGATAGAAGAGGCATATCCGGGAGACGTGGTTGGTTTATTTGATACAGGCAATTTCAAAATAGGTGATACACTGACCGAGGGCGAAAAAATGCAATTCACTGGCATACCTACTTTCTCGCCCGAAATATTTAAGGAACTGGTAAACAAAGACCCGATGAAAACCAAGCAACTGGAAAAAGGCATCAACCAGTTGACAGATGAGGGTGTAGCACAACTCTTTACCCAACACGGTGGCAACCGAAAAGTAATAGGCTGCGTGGGCGAATTGCAATTTGAAGTGATACAATACCGATTATTACAAGAATACGGGGCATCCTGCGCATTCGTGCCGCTCAACTTTTACAAAGCCTGCTGGATAACAGGTGATAAAAAGAAGATAGAAGATTTCATTCGCTTCAAACAGGCCAATGTAATGGAAGACAAAGACGGCAATCTGGTGTACCTTGCCCAGAGCGAATGGTTCCTGAATACAGAACGCCAAAACAATCCCGATATAGAATTCCACTTCACCAGCGAGTTTAAAACGCAAATGAGTTAAATATGTCTTGTGTATTAAGAATTACTGGTTCTGATTTTGATGTTGATAAATTCATGATTGAGGCCAAATTTGAGGCTTCAGATAACATAACTGTTTCCAAAAAAGGAGAGTTTATAAATGCGCTAAAAAAGCGTAAAAGAATACATAACGGAATTGGTGTTATTGTAAGCAATGCACCATTCCTGAATTTTGAAAAACAAGAAGCTGATGCTATAGCCTATCTGAATAAATACAAAAGTGCCTTCATCAAGTTGAAGAATTATGATATTGACGGGTGGCGTGGGTTAGATTTTGGAGTTGATACTTTTCCCGAGAATCGTTTTTACAGAGAGTATATATTGTCAATTGAATTGATAAAACTATGTGCAGAGTGCGGACTTGAAATATATATGAGCAACTATTTCTCCCGCAAGGAAAAACGAAGGAAAAAAAGAGTTGGGCGTTTGTTTAAAAAGAAAAAAAGTTTTTCACGTTAATAGAGCGGCATTTGCCGCTCTATTTTATTCTTTAAATATTTTGCCTGCTTGCACGCTGCCATCTTGTAACAATATCTTATACAAATAAATACCCCTTGTATAGTCTGCTATATTGATGGTAGCTTTATTATTACTGATGTTTTGTTGTGTGATAATCTTGCCTGTTATGTCATGAATTGCAACGCTTGTAATTTTTATGCCGGATTCTATTGTGAGGTTGTCATTCACAGGGTTAGGATAAACTGATAACTTAATATTATTCTGTACACTACGAATGGATGTATTGTAATAGGGTGGGCGAGAGAATGTATCAACACATTTGGTATGAGGAGAATTTAAAAATGGAATGAAGTTCACAATGCCAGTTGAAAACTTGAAATCGTCATAATAATCATAAACTAAACTATCTATTTTTACAGAATCAGTCACTCCCCAATAGTTGTCTACTATTTTTGAATCATCGCCACTGTGTTTGCTATCTACGCTGTATATTTTACAATAAGTAATGCAATTATACCTGACAGAACTATCTGCTATAGCATCATACAATAAAAATCCTGTGTTACAGTATTTTATTGTATTGTACTCTGCAGTTCCGCCATTATAATATACTGCAGTATTACTATGCCATATTTTGTTATTCGCCAGATATCGAAATTTGAATATTGCGTAGTTTGAACTGTATTCAAATAAGTTGTCTGTAACCGAATCGCAGCCATTAATGCCATTTACACAATTGAACACATTATTATTTCTGAAGTTGACACGGCCTCCTTTGGCAGGGTAAGCAGTATTGATAAAACCACATTTTTCAATCAGAGTTGGTACGTGCGAATCACACAATACCCCATCCTGATTGTCGAAAAATAAGCAGTCAGAAACTTGTAGTGTTTTATTCGATGCACGGATAGATTGAATATTGTTTTTGAATATGCAATTACTAACTACCATACTGTTCGATGTCCCTATAGCAGCGTTATAGGCATTTTCAAAACGGCAATATTCAAACGTGAAAACAACATTGGCAGAAGGATTTTGTATCTCTAATCCACTCCACCCTTGTTGACCGGTAGGAAGTAACTGATAGCTTGTAAATAATATAGTATCAGTAGATGTACCCCTAGCAATCAAATTTCCAAGTATAATAAAACGAAAGCCATTTTTGCATTTTACAACCGTACCAGGCTCTATAGTTAGTGTTACATTTTGGTTTAACTGTAAGTCTCCGGTAATAATATAAGGACTGTTAGCTTTTGTCCATGTAGTATGGGTACTGATTAATCCCCAAACATTGACAGCAAAACTCTTGGTTAGTATGCATAATAGCATCGACAGGGTTAAAATGGCCTTTTGCATATGTACTATTTTCAGGTTTTACATAAAAATAAAGATTTTTGAAATGATAAATTGCCAGAATAATAACATTTCATGTATAGCTGATAAAAAACACCCTACTTTCGCATTTCAAATTCAGATAGTTTATGAACAAAAAGTTCATTGGCATATTTGCCATAGCGGCTTCATTGGCTGCTTGTAAAAACAATACACAGCAACAGGCATCCAAAGGCGACATACTTGTTGCAAACATGGATACCACCATCAACCCCGCAGACGATTTTTTTGAATACACCAACGGAGGCTGGATAAAAGCCAACCCTATACCTGCCGAAGAAACAGGCTGGGGTATTGCCAATTTGGTGCAGGAAGAATTGTATAAACGCCTGCTGCACATCAATGAGGAAGCATTGAAGAAAAACGCTAAGTCGGGTACAGACCAGCAGATAGGCGATTTTTGGTTCAGCGCTATGGATACAGTAGGTATAGAGAAAGAGGGCATCAACCCATTGAAGCCTGAACTGGATAAGATATATGCGCTGGCAGATGCCAAGGCAGTGATGTCTTATGTTGCCTACGCTCACGAAAACGGTATTGGTCTGTTTTTTGGCGAGGGTGTATCGCAAGATGCCATGAACAGCGAGGTGATGGCATACTACATGAGTCAGGGTGGGCTGGGGCTACCCAACCGCGATTACTATTTTAATACAGACGAGCGCACAGCTAAGATACGCAACGCATACCCTGCATATGTAGCCAAGATGCTGGCATTGATGGGTAACGATACGGCGGCTGCAAAAACCCAAGCAGCAGCTATCATAGCCATAGAAACAAGGTTGGCAAAGGCATCGCGCAAGCTGGAAGACCTGCGCGACCCTTACAAGAACTATAATAAAATAGCCATAGCCAATCTCAAAAACATATCGCCCACCATTGATTGGGTAGGTGCATTGGCACAAATGGGTGTAAAGGGCATAGACAGCGTGATAGTAGGGCAACCCGAGTTTTACAAAGAACTGGACAAAGTAATAGCTACCGAAAAACTGGAGAACCTGAAAGACTATATGGCTTTCCACTTAGTGCGTTCTATGGCTCCGTACCTCAGCAAAAATTTTGTAGATGCCAACTTCGATTTTTACAGCAAGCAGATACGTGGTGCGCAAGCCCAGAAACCACGCTGGAAGCGTGCATTAGCTGCCGAAGAAGGTGCTATGGGCGAGGCATTGGGGCAGTTATTTGCTAAAGAATATTTTAACGAAAAAGCCAAGAAGCGCTATGAGGATATGGTAGAAAATGTGCGCGATGCCTACAAAGCACGCATACAAAAACTAAGCTGGATGACCGATAGCACCAAACAAAAAGCACTGGCAAAACTGGCTACCATTACCAAAAAAGTAGGCTACCCCGATAAGTGGAAAGACTTCTCTTCTCTGAAGATAAGCCGCCAGCCTTATGTGCTGAATGTGATGGCAGCCAACAAATGGTGGAACGATTACTACATGAAGAAACTGGGCAAACCCGTAGACCGTACAGAGTGGGAAATGACACCGCAAACATATAATGCGTACTACAACCCGTCGAACAACGAGATAGTGCTGCCTGCTGGCATCTTTACAGTGCCGGGTTATCGCGATGAAGAACTGGACGATGCGCTGGTATATGGCTATGCAGGTGCATCTACCATAGGGCACGAAATAACGCACGGCTTCGACGACGAGGGCCGTAAGTTTGACGACAAAGGCAACCTGAAAAACTGGTGGAGCAAGGCAGACGAAGAGCAGTTTGCAAAACGTGCCGAATTGCTGGTGCAGCAGTTTAATAACATGATGCCTGTAGATACTATGCGCATCAACGGGCGTGCTACACTGGGCGAGAACCTTGCAGACCTTGGCGGCATACTCATAGGGCTTGATGCCTTTAAGCAAACTGAAACTTATAAGAAAGGCGAAAAGATAAATGGCCTCACCCCGCTACAACGCTATTTTATGGGCTATGCGCTGGGCTGGATGTACCATACACGCAAAGAAGAACTGGCAAGCCGCCTGCTGACGGACGTACACTCGCCCGCCAAGCAACGTGTAAACGGCCCGATGCCCAACGTACCTGAGTTTTACGAAGCATTCAATGTAAAGCCAGGCAACAAAATGTATCTGGCAGACAGCCTGCGGGTAAAGCTGTGGTAGATGCAGATTAATATACAGTTAATAAAAAACAGGCTGCACCTATATTTGCAGCCTGTTTTCTATTAAAATCATGAAAAAATTCAGCCTCTTACTAACATATCTGCCATAGGTAGCGTCTTCATATACAAAACCAAGCGGAATAACTGCCCTGCTGCTTTGAAATATGCGCAATTATAGTTATTATTGCTATTGGTGTAAATTGTTAACGATAATAAAAAGTACAAAACAGGAATCATGTACATAAATCTTTACCCGAAACTGAAAAAAGGCTTACTGGCTGCGGCTTGCCTTTTAACTACAGTTGGTGCCAACGCACAGTATTGCACACCATCTGCGGGAGCATTATCTAACTGTGGTAATGGCTATTCTTTAACTGCCCGTATCAATTCTGTAACAACATCTGCCGGCATTACAAACATCAACAATGTGAACAATGCCTGTACTGGATATACAGTATACGGTGGACCGGGTAATACAGTTACACAAAATGCAGGCTCAAATGTTACTATGAATGTGGCAGTACCTTCATTAGGTAGTAGTTTTCCTTATCGTGTCGTGGTATGGGTAGATTGGAATCGAAATGACACTTTCAATAATACGATATATAACGCACTGACAAACCCTGCAGGAGAAGTGATGTCTGTATCACCGCTCACTACATTTGTATCGGGTACACATACATTTACTATGACGGTGCCTCTGGGTGCTAAAAACGGTCTTACGCGTATGCGTGTAAGGGCAGGTGTGCGCAATGGCTTTAGCCCCATTACGCCGCCCGTAAACTATGATCCTTGCGATTTCTCTTCTTTCCTGCATGGAGAGGTGGAGGATTACGACTTTGTAGTTATCAACCCATGTACTGCACCGGCCCCCAAGCCTGTTAGCAACCTTACATACAAGTCTGCTACCATCAATTGGGACAAGCGTTTAGTGGCCGAGTTTTATGAATATTGGGTAAGTACCAGCAATACACCGCCTACCAGCTTTGGCTACTACTTTACTACCAATACCAGCGTACCATTGCCCGATTCTAATATCACATCGCTCAATTGCGACACGAAATATTATTATTGGGTGCGTAGCATTTGCGATACAGAAGGTAAGTCGCAGGTAAATTGGGAGTACTCTCCGTGGAGGATGGACTCATTTGTTACACCACCATGCTGTTATACACCGGTATCAAGCTTTAGCTTTATTACCAGCACTACAGCAGTAGCATCTTGGAATCCTGTGCCAAGTGTGCAGCGCTACGAGTACGCCATCCGTATAGATACACTTACGCCACAGGCAGGTACCATCACTACACAAACAAGTGTATTGTTGCAGGGGCTTGCACCATCTAAGCAATTATACTTCTTCCTGCGTGCGCATTGCTCGCCAACACCACTGTCTGAATGGGGGCTTGATTCTTTCCTTACACAACCTACTACGGGCATCGGTACGGTTAGCAATACCAAGGGCTTCAGCGTATTAGCATTCCCCAATCCGGTGAAGGATAAAGTAACCATAGCCGTAGTAGCAGGTACACGTGCCGGCAATGGAATGGTAGAAATAGCAGACGTAACAGGTAAAGTGATAATGCGTACCAAAATGGAAAACGATATGCAGGAAGTGGATATGACAGGTAAGCCAACAGGCATCTACCTCATCCGCTACCGCGATGACAAGAATAATGATGTGATAAAAGTGAATAAAGAATAAACAGATAATCTGTTTATGCTGAAAAAAGGGATACGGATTGTATCCCTTTTTTAATGCCTTATTAATACAAAACTGCCTATATTTATATTAAGCCGTTCGTGCCATTTTATGAAGCTGAAATCTGCACTCCCTGCTTTATGTCTATGTATCATGTATTCCGGTATAGCAATGTCTCAATATTGCGTACCTGTAGCAGGTGCATTAGCTCCTTGCGGTGCATCGCCAATTACAGCCCGCATCAACAGCGTAGCTACCACAGGTGCGGCAACAAACATCAGCAATGCTAACAACAGTTGCGCAGGCTATGTGTATTACACAGGTGCAGGTAATCGCATTATTGCACAGGCAGGTACCCAAATCATTATCAACATTCAAACAGAGCAGCCTGCAGCTACCAACCCAACTCAATATCCGTATCGAATAGTAGTATGGGTAGATTGGAATCAAGACGGTGTATTTGATAACAATACATACAACCCCATTGCCATGACGGGCGAACGCATGATAGTATCGCCCAATAGTGGCTATACATATGGCAATTACACGGCCACTTTACCCATACCGCTGAATGCTGAAGATGGTACTACCCGTATGCGCATACGTGCAGGCACACGCAACAGTACGGCAGCACCCTATGTACCACCCAATATAGCAACGGGTATAGACCCATGCGCAGCATCAGACTTTGCATTTGGTGAGGTAGAAGATTACGACTTCTATGTAGTGAACCCATGCACCGAACCGCAAAATGTAAAATACCAAAACCTGACGGCTAACAGCGCTACCATTAAATGGAACAAACGGCATAATGCCCGCATATATGAATATCAGATAACGAATACGCCTGTAATACCCGACCCGGGTACAGGTAATTACCTGACGAGTGATACGGTAGTGAACCTGCCACATGCAGGCATACCCGTGCAGTGCGGCAAACGCCACTATGTATATGTGCGCAGCGTGTGCGACACTACCGGCCCGCAGATAGGCTGGCGATACTCGCCCTGGAAGATGGATTATTTTGACGCACCGCCATGCTGCCATTCGCCAGTTGGTGTGCTGACGGATGTTAAGAGTACCACCGCTACCGCATCGTGGATGTTTGTACCAAGCTATGTGCAGTACGAATATGCCGTGCGTACAGATACCAATACACCATCATCGGGAAACGTGATTAATACCAATCGCATCGCTCTGCAAGGGTTGGCACCAGGTACGCAGCTATACTTTTTTGTGCGCGCGCACTGTTCGCCCACGCCACTATCTGCATGGACCATGACACCCTTCCTAACCCAGCCACCTACAGGTATAGAGCCTATCGCTCAGCACAACGAACTGATACAAGTATATCCCAACCCTGTAAAGGATAGATTGACAATAAGCATTAACAAGCCCGTATCAGACAAGAATAGGATACAGATTACAGATATGGCAGGTAAACTGTTGAAAGAATATGTAGCAAATGCACCTAACATAACTATAGACATCAGTACATTACAATCAGGGGTATATCTGTTGAAATATTGCGACGGACAAAACCATACTGTACTGAAATGGGTAAAAGAGTAAATAAGCACATAAATAAAACGGGCTCTTTAAAGAGCCCGTTCATTATTATTAGTTAATTCAATTTATTTCAGCTTAAACGCTTTCTTCACCTTCGCTACATAGTCCAGTTTCTCCCAAGTAAAGAGTTCTACTTTCACTTGTTTAGTCTTTCCATCAGCAGATTTGAAAGTTTTGTTGACCACCTGTGGTTCGCGGCCCATGTGTCCGTATGCGGCACACTCGCTATACATAGGCTGGCGCAGTTTCAGGCGTTGCTCTATAAAGTAAGGGCGCATATCAAATACTTCTTCTACTATCTTGGCTATTGCACCATCGTTCAGGTTCACTTTAGCAGTACCATACGTATTTACATAAATACCCATTGGCTTAGCAACACCAATAGCATATGAAACCTGTACCAACACCTCGTTACAAACACCTGCCGCCACTAAGTTTTTAGCAATATGGCGTGTAGCATAAGCAGCAGAACGATCTACCTTGCTCGGGTCTTTACCACTAAATGCACCACCACCGTGCGCACCCTTACCACCGTACGTATCTACGATGATTTTACGGCCTGTTAAGCCGGTATCACCGTGCGGACCACCAATTACGAATTTACCCGTTGGATTGATGTGGTAATTTATTTTATTGTTGAACAATGATTTGTACTGCGGGTACATTTTCATTACGCGCGGTATCAGTATGTTCAGCACATCTTTCTTGATAGTTTCCTGCATTTTCTTTTCATCCGCAAAGTCATCGTGCTGTGTAGAGATAACGATGGTGTCTATACGTACCGGTTTGTTGTCATCGCTGTATTCAAGTGTTACCTGGCTCTTAGCATCGGGGCGCAGGTATTTCATTTGCTTACCCTCGCGGCGGATGGCAGACAATTCGCGCAGCAGCGCATGTGCCATGTCCAGTGCCAGTGGCATATAGTTAGCCGTTTCGTTGGTTGCATAGCCAAACATCATACCCTGGTCGCCGGCGCCTTGGTCTTCTTTTTTCTTTTTATCTACACCTTGGTTGATGTCGGGAGACTGCTCGTGTATAGCAGACAGTACACCGCAAGAGTTGGCTTCAAACATATACTCACTCTTGGTGTAGCCTATTTTTGTAATTACGTCACGTGCTATGCTTTGCGCGTCAATGTATGTATTGCACTTCACCTCGCCTGCCAGTACTACTTGTCCGGTAGTAACCAATGTTTCGCAAGCTATTTTAGAATTGGCATCCCAAGCCAGAAAATTGTCAACCAATGCATCTGATATCTGGTCTGCTACTTTGTCGGGGTGTCCTTCCGATACAGACTCTGATGTAAATAAATAAGGCATTTTGTTATATACTATTTATGTTTTTTAAATAATGGTTCGCAATATACTTAAAAATGGCGTTTCTGGGGGCTATTATTACTCTACCGTTACCGATTTGGCAAGGTTTCTTGGCTGGTCTA
Organism: Chitinophagaceae bacterium IBVUCB1; assembly: GCA_002127285.1. GTDB lineage: Bacteria > Bacteroidota > Bacteroidia > Chitinophagales > Chitinophagaceae > Polluticoccus. The sequence continues at coordinate 1,331,929 of NFUW01000002.1, read as the reverse complement.
CATTACAACCACGCAGTATAGCAATATGATAAGCCAGCAGTTGCAGCGGTACTATACTCACCAGTGGCGATAGTATTTCTTCCGTTTCGGGCACTTCTATTATGTGGTCTGCCAATGCACGGATGTGGGTATCGCCTTTGTTTACTACCGCTATTATCTTTCCTTTCCTCGCTTTTACTTCCTGCACGTTCGATACGATTTTCTCGTATGCACTTTGGTTGGTAGCAAGGAATACCACTGGCATTTCTTCATCTATAAGTGCTATCGGGCCATGCTTCATTTCGGCAGCAGGGTAGCCCTCGGCATGTATGTACGATATTTCTTTCAACTTCAATGCACCTTCCAAAGCTACAGGGAAATTGTAACCACGACCCAGATACAAGAAATTGCTCGCATCTTTATAGATAGCTGCCAACTCTTTAATTTGTGCGTCCAGTTTCAGCGTTTCTTCTATTTTCTTAGGTATGTTTTCCAGTTCGTATAGTATCTCTCGCAGCTTTGATGTGGCAATAGTGCCTTTTTGCTGCGCTATTTGCAATGCAATCAGGGTCAGCATACATATTTGTGTAGAGAATGCTTTGGTAGATGCCACCCCAATCTCTGGGCCAGCGTGTGTGTAAGAGCCTGCATGAGATGTACGGGCAATAGATGAACCTATCACATTGCAGATGCCGTAGATAAGTGCTTGCCTTTCTTTTGCCAACTCTATAGCGGCAAGGGTGTCTGCTGTTTCTCCCGATTGAGATATGGCTATTACTACATCTTTTTCATATATCACTGGGTTGCGGTAGCGAAACTCTGACGCGTATTCTACCTCTACGGGTACACGTGCCAAGTCTTCTATCAGGTATTCCCCAATCAGGCCACTGTGCCAAGATGTACCACAAGCAGTTATTAAAAAGCGTTCAGCATTGTCTATGCGTTTGATGTATTCACTAAGCCCGCCAAGTTTTATCCAACCCTGCTGTGCATTCATACGGCCACGAAGGCTATCAGCTATGGCTTTAGGTTGCTCATATATTTCCTTGAGCATGAAGTGATCAAACCCGCCTTTCTCTATCGCTTCAAGACTTAATTCTAATGTTTTGATGGCTGGTGATTTCTGTACATTGCCCAGTGTCTTTACGGTAAAGCCACCATCCCTATTAATTACGGCATATTCCTGGTCATCCAGATACACCACATTTTTTGTATATTCTATAATTGGCGAAGCATCTGAAGCAATGTAAAATTCATCATCACCAATACCTATAACCAACGGGCTGCCTTTGCGTGCAGCTATCAGTTGGTTGGGGTTATTTTTGTCTATCACCACGATGGCATACGCACCAACTACTTCGTTCAGTGCTACGCGCACGGCGTCTTCCAATGTGCTTTTATCTTGTTTCCATACTTCTTCTATCAGGTTTACCAATACTTCAGTATCGGTGTCTGAATGGAAAGCATAGCCACGTTTCGTCAGTTCTTCCTTAATGGCTGCATAGTTTTCAATAATACCATTGTGGATGATGGCCAGATTGCCAGATTGAGAAAGATGCGGGTGGGCATTGCGGTCGTTAGGTTCTCCGTGTGTAGCCCAACGAGTATGTCCTATACCTATGTTGGCGGTCAGCTTTTCGCCGTCCGTTACTTTTTCCAGTTCGCTAACCTTACCCGCTTTTTTATAAACAGTCAGGTCGCCATTCAACAGTGCTATACCTGCACTGTCGTAACCTCTGTATTCCAGCCTTTTTAGCCCTTTCAATAATATGGGAAATGCTTCTTTAGAGCCGATATATCCAACGATGCCGCACATAAAATATATGTAATGGTTGTTTTTGGTTAGTTAGCTTGCGTATATGTAATATTCAACCGGATGCTGTATTTACTGTGTTTGCCACCGGCAATCAGTCTGTAAGCACCCGGGTAGGTTACCGTTCCGTTTATTCGTAAATGTAATGCATCTACTTTATTCGTAATAGCTTTTTGAACTTCGCGGGGTATGTTAAGTCTCCATTGAGAAATCGTAACCCCGTTTATTGTTACACTTTGCCTTACTCCATCTACAAAGTCGAAAGCGGCTGTATTATCGCTGGCGTTTGCCAGGTCTAATATAGCATATGCTTTGCCCGTAGCATCCACACCTACAGGGAAGATGCGATTAGGTTCAAACATAGTCTCGGCATCAGGGTCTCCTGCTACACTTACTTTTGTAATTACCAGTTGTGCTTTGTTGATGATAGCGGTTGGCAGATTTTTGATATAAGGAATACGTATATCCAATGCGGCACCCGGTTCATTTTGCAGTAGTATTATAGAGTCGCTGGTTTGTGTGGTAGTGCGCTTTACAAAGGGGTATGCAGGATAGCCATCATACTTGCGGCTGATGTAGTTAAAGTGTGCGCAGTCTGCCGTTGTAAAGTTGAGAAAAGAAGTACTGATATTGTCAGGGTTGGTATTGCCGTTCTCGTTGTAATACAATGCTACAGATGCCCTCGAATAGTCTCCGGAGCCTGATAAGAAGAAGTAAGGAATTACTTTGCAGGTGTTATTATTTGTATCTCTCGCTGCTATATACAAACCTTTAATAGAGTTCAGGAAGTCGCCGTTATTGTTTGCATTTTTAGCGGCTGTTACCAATTCATTCAGAAAGCTGCCCTTCAGTTTGATGCGCAAATGCTGCTTGCGTTTGCTGCCTGCTACTTTTATAGAGTCATATTTCAGGCTGTATAGGTTTACTATCACAGGGTCGCTTACGGGATTGGCGTAGTCAATACTTTTTTTGTCTTTGCTGTAATACAATGTATCCCTGCTCAGGTTTTCAGTTACTCTGTAAACACTATATTCAAGTGTTGCGTTTTTATTAATAGTATCGCCCCAGCTAAAGCCGGCATATGGTAGTATCAGTACCGCAGAGTCGGGGGTTGCAGGTAGTGTCAGGTTAGATGCTGTAGGTATTACCTGCATATAAATGCCCCAATTGGTGCGGCCAAAAAACGCATCATTTGTAACACCTGCTCCGTGTATTATATTGGTAGTGGTAGGTGTAAAGCCCGTAGCGATAGAATCGTCCTCAATCGTTTTGGCTATAATGGTAAGGGTATCGCCGATGGCGTTTGAAAATATATTGTCGGACGCAGGGGTGATGCCTGCTTTAATAATAGTATCTTCCTTGCAGCCGGTAGTGCCGATGGCAAAGCCCGAAATCAGCAGACCTATTGCAAGGTTCAGTAATTTGTTGTTCAACGTAAAGTGTATTTTCAACGAAAGTGATAAAAGAAATACTAAGACTCTGTTAAGCTTTTATATAGGTCTAGCAGCGAAGCCACATCCTCTTTCCAGCTTTCTTCATATTTCACTACTTTTTTGTAACGGCTTGGTTTTATTTCGTCTGCAATAGCTTTATCAAGCGTATCAGAACCGTGTACAACTACATCGGCATATTTGCTGGCTCCCAGTGTCAATGCAGTGCTTGTGCCTTCTTTATATATATCAAGGTCTTTTTCTTTGATGTCGGCACTTACTAATGCTTTCTTTACAAAACCCTCATTCAGTTTTTCGCCAAACTGACCGTCTTGAGCAGTATATACTACTTTTGAGTAGCCAAATACAGGCTCTTTCTTGTAAGCCGTCTTTAAGTATGCGGGTATCAGCGATGTCATCCAGCCGTGGCAGTGGATAACGTGTGGCGGCCAGCCGAATTTCTTAACCGTTTCCAATGCGCTTTTGCAGAAGAATATCATGCGCTCTGCATTATCGTCAAAGAAATTGTCCTGATCGTCGCGGAAAACGTGTTTGCGTTTGAAGTAGTCGTCGTTATCCATAAAATAGACCTGCAAGCGTGCGCTGGGCAGCGATGCTACTTTGATTATCAACGGATAATCGTCTTTGTCTATTATTACGTTGATACCAGACAGGCGAACCACCTCGTGCAGGCGGTGGCGGCGCTCATTAATCAGCCCGAAACGGGGCATGATGATACGCACTTCCAATCCTGAATCAAACGTTTTTACTGCCAATTTGTTCAGAATATGGGCAAAGTCTGTAAACTCTATATATGGTGAAAGTTCGTTAGCTACAATTAAAACGCGTTTTTTCTCTGCAGACATGCGGATTGTTAGATTAAAACAAGAAAAAAAATTAAACTTGTCGGAAATTGACTGCAAAATTACGAAAATATTATATTCCAACCCTGTCTATTATGTTGCAGGTAAATAATATTAATGTATGGTGATATTTAAAAAAGTAGCATATATACAACAATACATTAGCGCGCAAAGGGTAGGAGGTCGGCAGGTTGGCTTTGTACCCACGATGGGGGCATTGCACGATGGCCACATATCGCTGGTAGGGCAAGCCAAGCAAGCGGCGGATATGGTAGTGAGCAGCATATTTGTAAACCCTACGCAGTTCAACGACAAAGCGGATTTTGAAAAATACCCCATTTCGGTAGAGGCTGATGTGGCTATGCTGATAGATGCAGGCTGCGATGTGCTACTGCTACCATCGGTAGATGAGATGTACCCCAATGGCACGGCAGATATGCCTGTTTTTGATTTTGGTTATCTGGATACAGTGCTGGAAGGTGCTAAACGCCCCGGCCATTTCAAAGGGGTGGGGCAGATAGTAGCCCGACTGCTGGATATTGTGAAGCCTGATAAGCTGTTTATGGGGCAGAAGGACTACCAGCAATGTATGGTGGTAAAGAACCTGCTGCAACAACTTGGCAGCAACACGGATATGATAATATGCCCTACGCAAAGAGAACCCGACGGACTGGCTATGAGCAGCCGCAATCGCCGCTTAACAACCCCGCAACGTGCGTTGGCAGGTGTAATATACCAATGCCTTGTGTCTATCAAAACGAAACAAACGGAAGGCAATTTTGCATTAGTACATAAAGAATGTGCCGACCTGATGGCAGCCAAAGGCTTTGAGGTTGAATATATATCGTTGGCAGATGCTGATGATTTAACGATATTAGATAATTACAATGCCAACCGCCCGATGGTAGCCCTGATAGCTGCCAAACTCGGCGACATCAGGCTGATAGATAATATGCTGCTGCAATAAGGAAATCAGAAAGTATATCTAAAGCCCACACCATTGCCTGTTACACAAACACCTTCAAGCAGTTTGTACCAGTTTTTATTTTGATGCTGGTGCAGTGCAAACATCGTACCATCAAACAGCACTAAAAATATGCCTTGCATCATAATGGATTTACCATAACCACGCCAGCGTGCAGGGTTGTCCAGTTCATCTGCATACGATGCCAATGCCATACCACTGCCTATATATATTACATCAAGCCCCGCATTTATCAGAAACAGCCGCTTGCCGCTTTCGTATCTGCTCAGCATCTTGTCGCAACTCATATTTTCCCTTGCCTCTTTGCGCGCACCTGCATAGCCCATGCCTGCAATACTCAGATTAACAACGCCCCACAATGCATTCATCGTATGGAACGATTGCCATTCCTTATCTGTAGCTACCAATGCTCCCGTTACCCCGCCTACTATATTGGCAGCACCCCAAGCTCCTAGTATTTTCATGCCTGTATTATTCGTTTTGATGCGCTGCACATTCAGCTTAGTAAAGGCTGCACCATCAGCCAACTTTTGAGCGTATAACGGTACTGTAACCAGACAGCAGAGCAAAATTATTATCAGTCGTTTGGTGTTCATTTTATCAATTTATTGAAATGACATGAAAGATCCTCCCCTTGCGGAAGCCTGCCAAGCTGCAAGCATGGGTTGGGTGGGGCTTTCTTAATTAACGTACCAAAACTAAAAAAGGTTGCCTGAGCAACCTTATATAACCTTTATGCAAACTGCTAACTAAAAAAACTGTCAACTGCAGACTTACTCCACTTTAGTAATCTTCAGCATATTGGTTGGCCCGTGGTCAACGATAGGCGTACTGCCAGTATTCACAACTACATCGCCCGTTTTTACCAGCCCCTTACTTTTCAGTATGCCTAGTTGGTCTTTGAAGATGGTATCAAGGCTTTCCTCATGCGCGTAGAAAAATGCCTGTACCCCCCAGCTAAGGCTCAGTTGGTTTACCAATGTTTGTGTTTTGGTAAATATGAACAACGGAGAACGTGGACGGAAGCTGGATAACATAAAGCCGGTATAGCCGCTTTGTGTCATGCCTATCAGGGCATTGGCATTGATGTCTTTGGCTATCTCGCAGGCATTATAGCAAAGCGCATCGCTCAGGAAAGATGGGGAGTGTGCCTGCGGTACTAAGTTGCGGTTATATACAATCTCTTCTTTTTCTACCTCTCCTATAATGCTTACCATGGTTTTTATAACCAGTTCGGGGTATTGCCCCATAGCGGTTTCGCCACTCAGCATTACAGCGTCAGCACCTTCCAATACCGCATTGGCTACGTCTGTTATCTCGCTACGGTTTGGGCGGGTGCGGTCTATCATACTTTCCATCATCTGTGTGGCTATTATGACAGGCTTGGCTCTGTGTATGCACTTGCGTATGATGGTTTTCTGTATCATGGGTATCTGCTCCAGCGGCAGTTCTACACCCAAGTCGCCACGGGCAACCATCACCGCATCCGATGCGAGGATGATTTCGCGCAGGTGTTCCAGTGCCTCGGGCTTTTCTATTTTCGATATGATTTTGGCGGGGCTGTTTTTATCCCTCAATATCTTGCGCAGGTCGTGTACGTCTTCGGGGCGGCGCACAAAAGATAGGGCTACCCAGTCTATCTGCTCGGCTATGATGAAGTTGAGGTCGTTCAGGTCTTTTTCTGATAGCGATGGCAACGATATTTTAGTATCAGGCAGGTTCACGCCCTTGCGTGGCAGCAATGTGCCCGCTGTCAATACTTTTACTTCTACTTTATTGTCGGCTGTAATGGCGGTTACCAACACTTCTATCTTGCCATCATCCAGCAATATCTTTTCGCCTATACGTACATCTGTATGAAAGTTGGGGTAAGAAATATATACTCCGTCTTTATTCCCTTCACGTTTTTCGTTGGTAAAGTAAAATACATCTCCTTTCTGCAATGCCATTTCTCCGTTTTCAATATCGCCCACACGCAGTTTAGGTCCTTGCAGGTCGGCAAGGATGGCTATGTTGAAAGGGAAATCTTGATTGATACGGTTGATGTGGTCTATCACATCCTTGTGCTGCTGATGCGTACCATGCGAAAAGTTGAGCCTGAAAACATTTACGCCCGCCTCTACCAGCGCCAGTAGTTTTTCGTACGTATTACAAGCAGGGCCTACGGTAGCTATAATCTTCGTTTTGTGCAGCATTTGTCAGTCTGTTAAGTTTCGTATGCAAATTTGCTGCTTTTCGGGCAATAAAAAGTATAATGAAATAGTTAATTGTTTTAATCTGTATTAGCATGTCAGTCATATAATATTCAAATTCATTTTACACATTGCTTACAATAAAGTCTTATTACCCCGTATTTTAGCGAGAATAAATTGATATTCATTTGTATCTTTAATAAAACAACAACACGTATGAACACAATCAAAGCAACCGCTATCGTATTTGCATCTGCTGCCATTTTATCTGCCTGCGGCACGGGTGCGTCAGACAACAAACAAACTACCGACACGGCAACAGCCGCACCTGCCAACCTGATGGCTGCCGCAGACAGCAATGACACCTGCGCGTCTGACATCCCTGTAGATTCTGCCAACAAAATGATAGGCAGCTATATACAGAGCCTTGGCGGCAACCCGAGCAACGAAAACCTGTACTCGCTGATAGCCGATGCAAATTGCCTGCGCAACTACCTAAATGCACACCCAGAAGTAACGAATGTAAAACTGATGTTTGCACATACGCTCGATTATATTAACACCGGACATCAGGGCCAAAATGCAGGCTATAAAAGCGGAGCACTGACGCTGGTAATAGCCGGCTACGATGCGGCTGGTAATTATGTATTGATAAACGGGAATAGAGTGATGGATAGAGTTGCTCCATGCCCTATTGATTGTCCTCAAACTGGAACAGCAGCATCTAATACGTTGCCAGCAAATTAGGATATGGGTTCATATGAAATAAGAATTATGATTGGGGGGATAGCAATGCTATTTGCATTACTATCTGGATTGTCTGTATTTAAACTTTTGGATATTCCAACTAGAGTATTGATTTTATATTTAATAATTACATTGTTAAATGAAATTATTGCAACTTATTGTGCATATACAATTCGAAATAGTAATGTTATTTATGGATTTTATAATCCTATTGAAATATTGACTATTTCAGTTTATTTCAATCTGACAATTAATTCATTTAAAAAAAATCGCGTAGGACTGATAATTGGGATATCTGCGTTTATTTTAGGGTACTTAAATTATTTTCTTATTCAATCTCCAACTAAGCTGAATAACTTCTTCCTATTATTTGAAGGAGTAGTAATAATATTCATGTGCTTATTCTCTTTTTATCAAATGCTTCAAAGTGATGATGATTTAAATTTAATGTTATACCCGCATTTTTGGATTACGTCAATAATCATGTTTTATTGGACTGGCACTTTCTTTATTTGGGGTACTTACGAATATTTAACTATGTTATCGGATTCAGTCAAATCAATGCTATTTCACATTCTACTCATCGTCAACGTCATCACCTATCTCGGCTTCGGAACGGTATTCTTGTTATACAAAAAAATGCAAACAGCAGATGGAAGGTAGTTCTGTATTATTTCTGTTTATCGCAGGTACGCTGCTGCTATCGCTGTTTGCGTTTTTCCTTGTCATTTATCTGCAGGTGCAGAAGCGTAAACAAAACCGCTTCCGTATAGAAAAGGAACAACTGCAACAGGAAATACTGCGCACTGGCTTAGAGGTACAGGAACAGGCAATCAATAATATATCGCGAGAGTTGCACGATAATATAGGTGCGAGGCTCAGTGCCGTGTACCGTTTTCTGAATGTGGTAGAAGCTAATCCTGCTGCTGATAATACACCTGAGCTCATTAGAGAATCGGGCACGATGCTGCAAGCTGCCATCAAAGATATGCGCGACATCAGCCATGTGCTCAGCAGCGAATATGTGATGGAAAACGGGTTGATTGAGTCTGTTTACAAAGAAGTGGACTATGTGCGCAAAACCACCAGCATTGATGCTATGGTATTGGTAGAGGGCGATTATTATCACCTAAACAGCGGACATGAACTCATCATCTTCCGTATGGTGCAAGAGGCTATATCCAATACGCTTAAATATGCCAAAGCCACCCACCTGCGCATACGCATGAGTTATGGCTTTGATAGCTTTGATTTATGTATTACAGACGACGGAGTAGGCTTTGATGCAGAAGCGGTATCTTCGGGTATAGGCATTGCCAATATGAAAAACAGGGCAAGAATGCTAAAGGCTAATTTGGATATCAAAACATCTGCAGAGAAGGGTACAACCATATTGCTAAACATGAAAGTGCATGAGAAAGCTTGAAAAATACCGTGTAGCCCTTGCCGACGACCATGCCATATTGCGCAAGGGATTGGTACACATCATCAATAGCTTTGAACAATATGAAGTAACCATAGAAGCTGCCGACGGGCAGGAACTGATAGATAAGATACAGGCTGCAACCGAAAAGCCGCATTTCTGCATCATGGATATACAAATGCATGGCATGGACGGCTATGATGCTACCAAAATCATAAAAAAAAAGTGGCCTGCAATTCATGTGCTGGCACTTTCTATGCACCAAAACGAGTTCACCATTCTGCGTATGATGCGTAATGGTGCAAGAGGTTTTCTGCCAAAAGAAGCCGGCCCAAAGGATTTGCGCGATGCGATGGATGCTATGAGAGAGGGGTATGTTTATTATTCAAACCTGATAGACGAAAAGGTAATAGCCCGCGCAGAGGATGCTACCGAAACACGTATGCTCGACCTGACAAGCAGCGAAATCAGTTTTCTGAAATACTGTTGTTCCGACTATGTATATAAAGACATAGCCCGCGAACTGAACCTCAGCCAGCGGACTATTGATTGGTATCGTGATAAGATGTATGAGAAATTAGGGGTAAGCACACGGGCAGGATTGGTCATTTTTGCCATCCAATTCGGCATAGAGCCGATGGATGTCAAAAGTTCTTAGGGATGATAGTTGATTTTGCAAGGGGCTGCCTCGGCTTATCTGCAACAGGGCAAACAAGTAAGTTTTCACGGTGATAGGGTCTTTAGGTACAAACAAAACAAACTTTACCCAAAGTTACAGGCATCCAAACCCAATTTTTCCCCGCAAATTAGCGGGACTTTTTAAGTTTTATTTTACGTTTATTTATTGTTTACTAATTACTGTAAATGTCTGATTTTCATTCATTTGACAATTCAATAGAATGGAATTATAACAAATAAAAATAAAATTAATTTGAATAGTAGTACTGCAAACTACCTACTGCAAAACCGATAACAAGAATTGAGCAGCTTTTTTGTGACAAGATGGTTTCCAGTGCTTATCGAGCGGATAATATTTGTTGACAGATTGTTTAATTAATAACCCAACTATAACCTATAATTGCAACAGCCCTGTTTTGTGTATGGTATTCATGGGCTTGTTATCCCAAAACAATTCAAAGTCTTCAAGTCCTGCAGCTTCATAGCTTTCCTTTACAGTTTGCAGAGTTGTAGCAATTGGGTTGTGTACCGATAGCTTGGGTAGAATGCCATGCAGCCATTTACCTTGTGCTGCATCTATATGTATGCTGATGGTATCTGTCTTAGTTTCAAAATGCAAGGCTGCTATATTCCAACTATTCCCTTTCTTTGTTTTTGTATAATACTCTATAGCAGGCTCGTTGCCAATAAATATAAGTTTGGTTGTAGGCTTGCTGCTTATGTTTTCTTCCTGTAAAGCATCGGTAATATAATCAGGGGCAATGCCGGTTTTGGGTATTTTAAAATCAAACCATTTATGAAGCGGATAATCGAGGCAGGCACCATGCATATAGTTATGCAATGATTTTTTGAGTCCGTAGCTAAACATATTATGGTCTATGCCTGTAGCCTCTGTATATTCAAGGTCGTTGTTGGCAAAGCTGCCAATGCCTTGTGTAGTAATGGTTACACCATATTTTTCAGGGTTCAGCCCTACAGGGCTATGTGCCGTAAGTGCAAACTGATGCCAGAATGCCGACTGTAGTATGCCCGCTGCAAATAACTGGCGCACCATCTCAAGGCTGTCAATCGTTTCCTGCACTGTTTGGGTTGGGTATCCATACATCAGGTAGGCATGTACCATAATGCCTGCTTCGGTAAAATGTTTATTCACCTTAGCCACCTGCGCTACTGTTATGCCTTTATCTATCACTTGCAGCAAACGGTCTGATGCAACTTCCAGCCCGCCTGATACAGCTATGCACCCCGATGCTTTTAGCAACAAGCACAGGTCTCGTGTAAAGGCTTTTTCAAAACGTACATTCGTCCACCAACTCACTACCATTTTTCGGCGTATAATTTCCAGTGCCAGTTCGCGCATTAGTGCGGGCGGTGCAGCTTCATCTACAAAGTGAAAACCTGTTTCTCCTGTTTGTGCTATCAGTTCTTCCATCCTGTCGCACAATAATTGTGCGGCTATTGGTTCATATAGTTTTATGTAAGGTAGTGATACATCGCAAAACGTGCATTTGCCCCAATAGCAGCCATGTGCCATTGTCAATTTGTTCCATCGTCCATCGCTCCATAGGCTATGCATGGGATTTACTACTTCAATGGCCGATATGTAATTTTCGAGCGGCAGGCCTGTATAGTCTGGTGTGCCTACTTGTCCCTGTTTATAATCTTGGCAGCTTGGATTATCAAAATAAATCAACTCACCATCATGCAGCGTATAGGTACGTTTCAATTGCTCAACAGGAAGCCTGCCATGTAAATAAGCAATCAGGTTTTCAATCGGGGCTTCTCCATCGTCCAGTGTTATATAATCATAATAATCGAACACGCGCTTATCGCTCAAGGAGCGTAGCTCGGTATTTGGAAAGCCGCCACCCATCGCTGTTTTGATGTGTGGATAGTTTGCTTTAATCCATTGTGCACTGCGAAATGCCGCAAACAAGTTGCCTGGGAATGGAACAGAGAAAGCAACCATATAAGGATTTACTTCAGCAATACGTTCGGCAAGCAGTTCTACCGTTAAGCTGTCTATAAAACTAAGTGGTGCCTGCAGTGATTCATGTATTTCGTCAAAGCTATGTGCACTTCGCCCCAACCGCTCTGCATAACGGCTGAAACCAAAATGCGGGTCAACACATTCCTGTATCAAATCGCTCAGGTCTTCCATGTACATAGTGCATAGATGCTTGGCTTTATCTTGCGTGCCCATTGTGCCAAAGCTGTAAGTCAAATCATCCAATTGTGCAAACCTGCCTGCTTCTGGCAGCAGATTGCGTTTGCATATCAGGTGTGCGAGTGTGGGGTTGCGCCCTTGCAAAAAACTGATAACCGCATCTATGGTTTGTATATAGTCGTTTTGTAATGCTATGATCCGCTTGGCGTTGACAGAATAATCACCATTTGCAGGTATGGAAGCAAATAAGCGTTGCAATCCCAGTTTGCAAAACAATGCCAGTGTCACCTCAATACCCATATCTGCCTGCACGGCAGCTATACCTTTTGTGTTCAGGAAACCCTTGAGGTAGGCGGTAGCAGGGTAAGGGGTATTCAACTGCGTAAAAGGCGGCGTTATTAATAGTACGGGTGCACTCATTATGAATGTAAAAGTAGTGCGAAACTGGTAAATGAAATAACAACTATCACTTCATGAACCCAAACAACCTGTTCATGAATTGTCTCATTTTCTTATTATTTCTTTTCGGAAATTAGTGTACGGTCTGATAATCGAGTAATACACCCCTTAGAAAAAGGCAATATAGCATTGTTTACCCCTATGATTGTCTTAGCAATGCCCCCGTTTGGGGGTATTGTTATTTCAGCCATTTCTGCAACCAGTTCGTCTTAATTACTGATAATAGTTGTATTGTAAGATTCGCTCATTTGCCATCATCGGCAGGTCAGCGTCTTGTACAAAAATAAAGGGCTGCTAATCAGCAGCCCTTTACATATTATTAGGGGTAAACTTATTGTACTGTAAGCTTAGTACGGAATACTTCCGTACCATACATTACGTGTACATAGTACACGCCACGTGCTACATCCCCAAGGTCGAATTTAGTATTGCCTTCAACATTTGTTCTTGTGGCAACTACTTTACCCGTAACATCCATCACGATAATCTTATCAACCTTCACATCATGCTGTATTTCTATGTTGAATATACCACTTGTCGGGTTAGGATAGATTTTGAATTCATCGCTATGTATTATACCAGTACCGACGGTTTCTGTGCCCTTAGGTGTGCCGCATATTGCCTGACTGCAAGTACCCAAACGGTCTCCGCCATGGCTTGTCAGGTGAGCAGGAACAGCATTCACGCTGATTGAGAGTGTTTGCGGATTGCCCGAATTGCCGGGAGGTACATGGCATAGATACACTTTGTTGTTTTGTCCGGGTACACGCACATCCAGTACGCAAAAGGTAACAGTACATGTAGTGCTGCAACCATTGCTGTTGGTAGCTGTAACGGTAAATGTGTAATTACCAGGTGCAGTTGGCGTAAATACGGGGCTTTGACAGTTTGTACAGCTCAGGTTAGCCGACGGGCTCCATGAGTATGTAAAGCCTGTTCCGCCTGTTGCATTACAAGTTACTGTAGCGCTTTGTGGTCCATAACCCAAGTAGATGTTTGTTGCCACACCACCTGTATAGGTAGTGTTAGACGGTGTAACAGCTATGGTACATGTTGGTCTGTACTGTACAGTTACAATAGCATTGCAAGTTGATGAATTGCCATGTATATCTGTAACAGTAAGCGTTATTGTATTAGCACCTGCATTTGTACAGTTGAAGCTTGTTTTAGACAGGCTCATGCTTGCTATGCCGCAATTATCAGTGCTGCCATTGTTTATGTTGGCAGTAGTGATTGTGCCGCTGCCGCCACTCAGGTTCAGCGTATAGTTTTTACAAACCGCATTGGGTGCTTCATTGTCAGCAACTGTAACAGTGAAGCTGGTAGTAGCAGTATTGCTATTGGCATCAGTTACCACAAAAGTATTGGTGGTAGTACCTACAGGGAATGTAGAGCCACTCGGTAAACCAGCCGTTTGTGTAGTTGTTGCACCAGGGCAATTGTCCGTTCCAACGGGCGTAGTATAAGTTACTACCGTACCGCAAGTACCGACAGTGTTGTTTACAGAGATGTTAGCAGGTGTCGTGATTATCGGATTTTCATTGTCTGTAACGGTAACTGTAAAGCTGGAAGTGTCTGTATTGTTATTTGCGTCTGTTACCACAAAGGTATTGGTAGTAGTACCTACAGGGAATGTAGAACCACTTGGCAAGCCAGCTGTTTGTGTTGTAGTTGCACCAGTGCAATTATCCGTTCCAACAGGGCTAGTGTAAGCTACAATAGCACCACAAGTACCTGCATCATTGTTAACTGAAATGTTAGCAGGGGCAGTGATTACAGGGTTTTCGTTGTCTGTAACGGTAACTGTAAAGCTTGCAGTAGCCGTATTGCTATTTGCATCTGTTACTACAAACGTATTGGTAGTAGTACAGGGAATGTAGAACCACTTGGCAAGCCAGCTGTTTGTGTTGTCGTTGCACCAGTGCAATTATCCGTTCCGACAGGGGTAGTGTAAACTACAATAGCACCGCAAGTACCTGCATCATTGTTAACTGAAATGTTAGCAGGGGCAGTGATTACAGGGTTTTCATTGTCTGTAACGGTAACATTAAATGAACATGTAGATGTATTGCCATGTATATCTGTAGCGGTGTACGTTACAGGTGTTGTGCCCACAGGGAAGAAATTGCCAGGATTATGTGTGCTTGAGAATGTGGCTATTCCACAGTTGTCAGTAGCTGTAGGTGAAGCACCGGGCACTGCAACATAGGTCTTGAAATTAATTTTCCAGCAACCACCACTCCAGCATGGGTTCAACCCGTATGAATTTGAGAAGTATGAGCCGTACGAGCTATAAGTTGCATTAAACCCTAATCCATTTCCTTGAATACGGAATGTATAGTTATTACCTGCTACCATTGTAGGTTGGCTGCCTGTTGGTATTGCAGCACTTATCCATATGCTGCCAATAGTGCCATAGTTATACGCACCGGTGTACAATACAGTACCCGATGTTCCTACACCAGAGTAAACGGTTAATGTAAAGTTAGTTGCCTGTATGCCGTTGTGGAACAGGTCTATCTACGTTAATAAACCATTCATTCCAGCAGTAAATGACTGCCACTGGTCTGTACCTGCTGTACCTATGTTAATTGAAGTAAGTGATTGGTCTACTACGGGAGGTAATGGAGGTAGTACCCATGTTACATTGTTGCCGCACAGTCCTGTTGCAACAGTCCTTGTTATGTTGCCGGGGCAGCTTGCAATTTTAGGATTCTGATTGTCTGTTACAGTTACTGTAAAGCTGCAAGTAACATTGCTGCATGGATTTGCAGCAGTTATTGTCACTGTTGTTACACCTACATTGAATGTAGAAGTTGTACCTGTACCAATACCACTACCTGTGGTAGCACCTGTAAATGTGTACGTTACATTTGCTGCCGGAGTACCCGGAGCAATAGTAGCTACATAGTGAACCGCTGCACTGCACAATCCTGTATCTGCTGTAGTTGTAATGTTGGATGGGCAGGTAGTGAACGATGCAGGAGCACAAGTTATTTCACCTTGTACTGCATAGTTATACAATGCTTCGTCGCAATCATTGCTATTTACATTTACAGTTGCATTTTTAATGCCTAATGATGTTTCATTAAACGTTACAGTAAATGTGGCATTATTACCACCACTGATTGAAATCGGTAAGCTGATACCGCTTACTGCAAAGCTGGATGCATTTGTGCCGCTAATGTTGATTGTAGAAACATTTAACGTAGCTGTGCCTGTATTTTCTATTGTATATGTTTTTGAAACAGGTACACCAGGGTTTGTTCCGCCAAAATCTGTATTATCTGTAGCAGATGGCGTATTGTCGCCATCAACAATGCTGTTGCTGTTTCCGGTAATGTTTATTTCAGGCGCACTGAATGCAGCGCAGGTTCCTGAAACATTCCCCTGAACCCAGTTGGATGTAGCACCTGTTAATGCAAAACCTGTCAGCGTACCATTGTTGTCCAATACATCCGTAGCGGTAGTAACGCCTGTATTGTTAGCATTAATAAATCCATGATTGAGTCTGTAATATGCCACAAGCCCCGGTTCTGTGCCTGTAAGCTGGAATTCATAGTTGTTGCTATCTCGTCCTGGCACAATGTTCTGTTAAACATTCTGACATCGTCAATCACACCTTTAAAGAATCGGCTGTTAGCACCGGCATTCACACCGTTGCCCGGGCCATCATAGCCACCAATATAGAGTCTTGATACGTTAGGCGTAAGCGTAAACGCCCATGTTGTTTGAGCCTGTAAATTACCGTTAACGTATAATTTAATATTGTTGCTGCTAAGTGTAGCATCAAAAGTAACTGCGATATGATACCATGTATTCAACGCAGGTGTAAATCCTGTATTCCATTGAATAGGATTTGTCCATGTACCCAAGCGAGAGTGTACTACGCATAATTTTGTAGGGTCGCCTGTTTCGCCAAGGTTAATCATATAACCTCGGTTATTATTATCGTCCTCAAATTTAGCTACTATAGTCCCGTATTGATACCCTTTTACATTTATCATTGCTTGAATGGTATATGTAGAGGTAAAGTCAAGTGGGTTAGTATCATTTGCAAAAACTGCATCATTATTACCATCGAAATCTAATGCAGTTGCAGGTGTGTTGGCTACTACTGTAGTAGATGCCTGTGCAGAAGAGCAGCCATTAGAAGTAGCTATTACATTATACGCACCCGCATTTACAGTTTGAAAGCTTGAAATTGATGGGTTTTGTGTGCTTGCTGTAAAGCTGTTAGGTCCGGTCCATGCGTATGTTGCTGTTGCTGCACCGCTACCTGTTGCAATAGCAGTTAAATTAAGCGTTGCTCCAATATTTAATGGGCCGTTATTACTTGCCGTAACACTAAGCGGAACAAATGAGCTGCAATTACCACTCACAGTACCTGTAGCCCAGTTTGATGTTGTACCTGTAAGCGCAAAGTTTACAAGTGTACCGGTATTGCCATTGCCTGAAGCATCAATAGCTGTAGTTATGCTTGAGTTGTTAGCATTTACAGCACCTTGATTGAAACGATACAATGCGGCTAAACCTGTTTGTCCTGATGGGTTCAGCTCACAATTCATATTGTTTACAATTTCACACTGAGGTAATACTCTATTCCATACTCTCAGTTCATCCATTCTACCGTCAAAGTTGTTGCACTGGCAACCTGCAGGGTCTTGCCTGCCTATAGTGATGATGCCGTTATCGGGCCCCGGTGTAGATATGCCTGAAGTGTGGGTACTTAATACATTGCCGTTCAGATAAAATACCACTCTGCCAGCAACTGCATCGAATGTTACAGCTATGTGTACCCACTGATTGGTAGGTACAGTACCTGCAGAATATCGCCAGCCCATAGTTGTATTATATAAACCTAAACCAGACTGTCCGTTAGGATGCGTTTGGAATAAATACCTGTATGCACCTTTATCTATAATCGTGTTATTAGAATTGTCGTCCAGATATACCCAAGATTCGATAGTATATGTATTACCCAAGTCCATTGTACCATTGTCTGGTACTGTTATATAGTCGTAAGTAGATAAACCTACGTTTGAGCCACTTGGGTTAGTATTGCCCCAACCGTTAAAGTGCAGAGCAGTAGCACTTGCCACCTACATATAACAAAGCATTGGCCATAATGCGTGCGCCATCCGTATTAGCTTGCCAAAAATCACTCCTTGATGTGTTTGAGGGAGGGAAAAAGTTAAGATCTGCACGTTTTGCATTAGATGCGCCTACATTATCGCGTGCCATTATTAATGGGTCTCCGTTGCTCCAATTAGCTATTCTGTATGCACCGGGCGCTAAAGTTGTAGATGTACTTTTAAAGCTGGAGGTGCCGCCATTGAATGTTGATACACCTTGCATAATGGGGTGTGATGGTAATAATACCGTACCCATCGTTAGTTGTGCGCTTTGTGTCTGGCTCGCAGGCACTAAAACCTGATAGGCAGAAGTATTGATATTTCCTGCAAGTGATATGGATGCATTAGCAAAAACAGCAACCACTAAACCGCCGCCGCCATCTACATAGCTGGCAAGGTTATTGCCAAGTGTGGAATTGTTAGCATAACCATAATTACTCCAAGTCAATATTGCCTTGTATGCCTGCATTTGTGCTACAGTTGGAGTGACAGTCTGTGCATTTACCACATCAATTGTACCGAGCAAGCCGGTAGCCTGTAGTTTGGCTTTTACTTCGTTTGCCCATGTAGGGTCATCCGCTGCCAGAATCATGACATTGGGTGCCTGAGCAAAACCAAATACCCAACAGAACGTCAGGAGAATCATTAAGAGGTGTTTTTTCATATATTGGTTTTTGATTAAATGCATTTTTTTCAACAACAATAGCTGTTGCAGTTTTTCTATCTATCTATCCAATATATGTAGAGTGGGGAGTTAGGTGCTCTTATGTAGAGACTAAAGATTGATAAGAGTACAAGCTAATGCAAACTTTTAGCGACACAAAAAAAGAACACAAATAGTTTTGTGTCATTAAATAATTGTATTTCAATTTATTACAAGTATAAATTATATTTCATTTATAAGGTCGTCAATGTCTCCTTCTTCAGGAAGATTGAACTTTTTTCTAAGCCTGTACCGATAGTTTCGTACACCTTGCATACTTACTCCTAGCATGGCGGCCATCTCTTTGTTAGATAATTTGAGTTTTGCAAGTGCCAGATAACGGGTTTCTGAAGGCGTCAGGTCGGGTAGCTTTTCTCTTAATCGTAATAAAAAACCTGTATGTACTTTTTCAAAATTTACCCTGAATTGTTCCCATTGTTCATCGGTTAATAAGATTGATTGCATGAGTTGTGTCAGCACCTCATTATTCACATATGTTGGGTTAATGGCTGCCTGTTGCGTATTCTCCACTTCAGCCCTTATCCGTTCAATTAATTCATTTTTATCATATATTCTTTTTCTAAAGTCGTCTAATTGAGCGTGCGCATTATTCAGTTCGTCTTCCGCCATTTGTCTTTTAGCCTCTTCCAATTTGTTTTTTTGCATATAATACTTTCTACGCCCATTAATAAATACAATGACAATACCTGCGAATAAGGCAATAACGGCAATGATTGTATTTTTTCTTAATAGCTGAAACTGTTTATCGTCTTCATGCTTTTGCATTTCTGCATGATGCACTTGCAATTGAAGCCTGTGCTCTTCATGCGCCAATGCCATGGCATTTTTCTTTTTGTCCATCAACTCTTTTGCTACCCGTGCAGAGTCCATATAATTATAAGCAAGGCGCGCATTACCCACTTCGTTATAATATTTAGCCATAATGGGGTATAAATATTGCAGGTGCTGTGCAGGCTCAGTGATAGATTTATTAGCTAACAAGCGAAGTGAGCTATCTATTAATACCTTAACAACAGGCATATTATGTTGTTGCAGATATATATCTGTCAGTTTTATCAATGAGTTGGTAGCATTGTTCCACTCACCATATTTTATACTACATTCAATATCATATGCAAGTAATGGAACAGCTTTGCTGTATTGTTTTTGTAAATAGTAGGTAATACCGATATTGCCTGTGGAGCCACCAATCCACGCTGTGTCTTTTTGTGCAACTGCCAAATTGTACACGGTACGGAAGCAGTGGATGGCAGAGTCATATTTTTGTTCATTTCTATAAAGTAGCCCGAGTGTATTTTCAAGGTTGATGTAGGTGCGTATTTTATTTTTATCATCCTGCATTTTGGTATTATTGGGCATAGGTGTTCTCTGGGCTTCCATCATGTATTTTTTTGCACTTTCAAAATCGCCGAAGTTGTAATATGCATGTGCAACTTCATACATATGTTCCTTTTTGGTCGGGAAATCTTGTATGCTGATTTGTTGCATCAGGTAATAAGACATTAAGAACTCATTTATGCCTTCTATATACCTGCCTGCTTTTTCCATATAATACCTGCCTGCAAACTGCCTGCATCGTATCTCTATTTGTGTTAGTTTGTTTTGTAGTGCATATGCTAACAAATCGCTCGCGTCTTTTTCAGCCTTCAAGAAATCGCCTTGTTCGCTGGCGCTATTTAAAGCGATGTTCAATAATTTTGCCTCGCTTACAAGTTCAATATCGCCTGCGCTTTTTGCTTCTTCTTCCAGTACTTTTATTTCTTTTAAAAAAGCCTGTTTGTCTGCTCTTAATTTAGCATTGTAATAAAAACAAGAGTCTATTGCTTTGTATCGTTGAGCATATTTTTTACGTAGTAAAAATTGATACTTGGCATGTACAAAAAAGGGTAAAACTATACAGCATGCAAGCAATAACAGCTTATTCATCGGTTGTTTATTTGCAGATGGGTAAATACCTGCTTATGGTGAAAATAATATAAAATACCATGAATTATATACTGTTGTTTATCATATTGTACTTAATATTTTTCCTTGTTTTTATTTGGCATATCATAAGGCTGATTTAATATTAAATGCAGATGAATATAGTTTATGACTTGTGTGCCGAATTATTATACCTTTAAATATTAAACTACAACAGATGGCAGCTGCAAAAATTACAATTAATAACAACGGCTCTTTGAAAATAGAAGGTGATTTTGAAATTGTGGACAAGGATGGAAACACCTACGGGCTGCAAGGCAGAGAAATAGTAAGCCTATGCCGATGTGGCTTATCAAAAAATAAACCCTTTTGCGATGGTGCTCATAAAGGCAATTTTGAACACGAAGCACAAGCGTTCGACTTGCCTCCTAAAAAACAAGCATAGGTATATTGATATTATTCGTATCTTTAGTTAAGATGTAAATAAACAATAATGAAAACCGATGTAATGACAACAGACATCAGCAGTGCTCAATCACTGCAAAATTATCAGACACAGGTATTGCGTATGTCAATTCCGTGTTGTTGCTGTTGTTGTTGATTTCCGCAGGTTTTAGCCCCCTTTTACGGGCTTCATTTAATTTATTATTTAATCAATACTAAACAGAATTTTTATGTTGAATATAAATTTCAACCCGTTTCCTGTTTTGGAAACTGAGAGGTTGATACTACGTAACGTAGCACATACTGATGTGCAGCAAATGTTTGAAATACGCAGCAATGCTACTACCATGCAATACATACCTCGTCCGTTGGCAAAAACTATTGACGATGCGCTTGGAGTTATAAACATGATGCGTGGATTTACAGAAAGAAATGAACGCATCAATTGGGCGATTACAGAAAAAGGTAAAGACATTCTGATGGGCGTAATTGGCTATCCGAATATAAGGCCCGAAAGTCATCGCGGAGAGGTAGGTTATGTAATGCATCACAATTATTTGCGCAAAGGTTATGCTTCTGAGGCATTACAAGCTGCACTTGATTATGGGTTTGATGTAATGAAGTTGCACTCGATAGAAGCCATCATACAGCCCCCCAATACGGCATCTGTCAATCTGATAGAGAAGGCAGGCTTTGTACGTGAGGCATATTTTAAGGACTATACTTACCACAATGGGCAATACCTCGATCAATTGGTGTATTCGCTCATCAGGTAGTAGTGAGTTATTCTGAAAGAGCAGCTTGTAGCGCTTGCAGCAATGTATGGGGGTGTGCATCTATGATGGGCACCCCTTTTTTTATGTCTGCAAATTGTTGGTGAAACATAGCCCTGCTGGCAGGCTCTACACCACCGCCAATTATCACTGCGTCGGGTAGGGTGGTGTTGAATTGGTTGATAGCATCAGCATCTGTAGTTGCGCCAATAGCATCGTAGCCATTACTGTTCAGCATATTTATTACAGATGCCATCATGCCACTATGCCTGCCAATGACTAAAACTTTTTTCAAAATGATGTTGCCTTATACTTAACTACCCCTCGTTCCGCCTGTCTTTATAGGCTTCTTGCTGATGTTGGCTGTTTTGCCCGGTTTTACTATTGATTTGGTACCCGATGCTGCAGGCTTCGCTCCTTTTGCACCTTTCTTAGCATTGTTTTTTCCGCCGTTCAGTAATGACATAATTCTCTGTTTTAGTCTTTATACAAATATAAGGTTTCAGATGTTATCATTTTTATCCGTTCTGCGGGTACCGGCATATAGTTCGTACTCCAATAGGCGACAGTCTATGGTAGCGTTATAAAACTCTATACGCCGTTTTGCCTTCAGCCCTATTTTTTTAGCAAGGTCCATATTGCCTGTAAATACATAGCCGTGGTAGCCTTTACATTGTTGCTTCATAAAATCGCCTATGCGCCCGTATGTTTCTTCCAGTTCTTCCAGTTCGCCCAGTCGTTCGCCGTATTCTGGGTTTATCATCATCACGCCAGCACCATCTTGTGGCACATTGGTAGCTGCAAAGTCGCATACCGAAAAGCTAATCATATCTGCAACCCCCGCAGCTATGGCGTTCTTCTTTGCGTTAGCAATTGCCTGTGTGCTAATGTCTGTAGCTATTATTTGCAAGCCTTTCAGGTCTTTTATTTTTGCATCCAGCTTTTCCATTTCTTGCAGATATACCTCTTCGTCGTAGCCCTTCAGATGCATAAAAGCATAGTTGCTGCGAAACAGCCCCGGCATAGTGTCTGTTGCTATTAATGCAGCTTCAATAGCCAATGTGCCTGAACCACACATAGGGTTGATAAACGGACTTTGCTTGTCCCACTTAGAGGCAAGTATGCATGCGCTAGCCAATGCTTCCAGCATGGGTGCGCGACCAGGTATTTTGCGGTAGCCATGTCGTGCAAGTGAGTCGCCCGATGTGTCTATAAACAGTTCTGCATCTTCATTCTTCCAAAACAGGTGTATTACCGCGCCACTCAATTCTGCTCCCGTTGATGGGCGTTTACCAGTACGCTCTCGCATGCGGTCGGCTATGGCATCTTTTACACGCAGGTTGGCATACATACTGTTGTTGATGGTTTCGTTCATCACATTGCCCGTTACAGAAAAATAGCCATCGTCATGCAGCAGGTTTTCCCATACTATTGTTTTCGCTACATTATATACATCATCCGCATCCTGTGCACGAAACTGCTTGATGCTATACAATACCTGACTGGCACAGCGCAGGTGCAGGTTCAGCACAATACAATCATTAATGCTCGCTTGCAGTTTTACGCCAGTTATAAATGTTTCATCAATTTCAAACCCAAGTGCTTTTACCTCAGCTTCCAGATACGGAGCCAGCCTCTTGTGGCAGGTTATTGTTACGGGCGCTTTTGTAGTATATACAGACATAAGAATGGCGTAAAGGTAATATCTTGTAAGCGGTGTATTGGCTTTTTATTCTTTTGCAGCCCTTAACTCTATATACGCAAGGCTGCCTACTACTATTTTTTCATTGATGAAATAGATAATGCCATATATAGTCAGTTCCTGAAAATAGACAAACATCAACACCAGTGTAATGCAACAATACAACAAATTGGCAAACGCAATAGTACGCAGATAAGGTTTGAAACCGCTACGCAAGAGTGCATGGCAACTAAGTGAATACACGGCAAATACACCTGCCATAGCTGCCAGTTTATACAACACCTGCTGCGGCATACCAAACACAGCTACATGCTGTCCCAAAACCAGTGCCAATAGCACCGCACTAATGATAGCACCTATGCCATCTATCAGCAATAGCCGCTTTGGGTTTGATGTGAGGTTGGATATGAGTGATGGCATATATTATATTATTCGAAACAATAATACTGATAATAGCACTAATAAAAACACCCGCGCACTGCGGGTGTTTTATCAAGGACTAAGTGCCCAGAACAGCCAATTGTGCGGGAACAACATTTTTAGACTAAATTTTCTATCGATTCCACTATCGGAAATACCTATCTGTCCACCTAATTTGACCTATCCTTACCTCACTTCTCCTTGAGTTGGGTACAAATCGGGTACAAAAATATTTTTTTCGGTTACTCCAGAATTTTTGAGCCTCGTGCTGTTATTAATAGGGATTACAAACCGAAAAATAATTAAGTTATGGTTAACGTAATCAAACGTGAAAGAAAGCTCAAAAACAGTATTGCATTGTATTTAGATTACCGTGTAAATGGCGAAAGGATACAAGAAGCTACAGGGTTACACATTTTTCCCCAAAAAGATGAACGTACTAAGCAGTTAAATAAAGAAAACCTCATACGTTTTGAAAAACTGCGTGCTGACCGCCAAAATCAACTATTAAATGGTGTAGTACCTCTACCAATTGATAGAAAGAAGGTGGACTTTTTTAAGTATTATGAAGAGTACTATGTCAAATTTCCTACTAAGGAGCGCCGTGCAGATGCGGTATTAAAAAAGTTAAAAACTTTTCATAAAAAACCTGCTTTGCCAATAGCGGTCATAGATGAAAGTTTTTTAGTGCGTTTCAAAGGTTATTTAGAAGAACACCTTACCGGCGAAACACCACATAATTACTTTAAGCAGCTTTGCAAGGTTATCAGGTATGCTACTAAAGAAAGATACTTTGCTGTAAACCCAGCAGAAGACATTAGGATGAAAAGAAAGGATGGGATACCTAAAAACGTGCTAACAATTGACGAATTAAAAATATTAGTTAATAGTGACTGCCAAAATAATGCTGTAAAAACTGCATTCTTGTTTTCATGCTTTACTGGTTTAAGGTACTGCGATATAGCACAACTTAGATGGAAGCATATATCAGGTGACACCTTAACATTAATTCAAGCAAAAACAGGTTATATAGTAAGTGTTGAGTTACACGATAATGCTAAGGGTTTTCTTCCCGTTTCTGGTGAGCCCGAGGATAAGGTTTTTGACCTACCGACTACGTTAAATGGATGTAACCAAACACTTAAAAAATGGGTCTATAGTTCTGGTATAGATAAAAAAATTACTTGGCACTGCGGCAGGCATACATTCGGTACGAACCTAATAATGCACGGTGCAGATATTGTTTCTACATCAAGCTTGATGGGTCAACGAAGCATAAAGCATACTCAACGTTACGTGAAAATTGCTGACAGTATGAAGCGACAAGCAATACAAGTACTACCGAAGATTTGAGCCGCTTTTTAAGCGGCTTTTTTCATATCCACATGGTGTGGATAACAAAACGTCGATTTTTCAGGATGAAAAAAAGTGCAGGCGTTATTTATAGGGGATACAAAAACAAATTTTTATGCGAAACAAAACACCTAAAGAACTAACCGAGAAGGTTGGAAGTGAAGTTACAAACACTATAGTATTAACAGTGGATGAAGTTGTAGCATATACCGGCTACAAAAAGTCCTACATCTACAAATTAGTGTATGAGCGTAAAATCCCTGCGCACAAACCCCAATTCGGTCGTAAACTCTTCTTTAACAAAGAAGAAATTGACGCATGGCTGCTTTCAACGAAGCTACTGACAGTTAACGAAATTCTTAACAACTAAAAATCTATTAAATGGCAAGAAATGACAAAGCACCCAAAGGTGCAAGGAAAGAACAGTCGATTGATGACTGGTTTTATGAGGTGGTTGATAAACTGAACAGTCCTGACCAGTTTACTGACGAAGCATTTAAACATTTGCCAGGCTTTTTCAGTTCTCTGGTTGAACTGTTTATTGATAGGCAACAGCAGGAAACTGCTTTGTTTTGCTCATTGGTACTTATTAGCGGTGCATTACCTAACTACCGGGTGGTGTATGATGGTGACCAGCTAGATGCTAACCTGTTTGGTTATTTATATGGCCCTGCCGGCTCAGGAAAAGGTTTGATGAAAAAGTGCAAACAGTTGTTAGTTCCAATACACAAAGAGAAGCGGCTTAGAACGATTACTGCATATGAAAAGTACCTTCAACAACTACAAAGTGGTAAAAGAAAGAAAAAAGGTAAAGGTGTAGTATCAGAAGACGTCGATGAAGAGAGTACAACATCGCATAACGATAAGGTTTTATTACCTCCTCCAGATGAAATGTTGTTTTTGCCAGCCAACAATACAAAGAGTAATATTTATCAACTAATGGAAGCCAATAAAGGCGTTGTGATATGTGAGTCAGAAGCTATGGTTCTTACAACGGCCTTGAAGCAAGAGCATGGTGCATTTGTTGATTTGTTATTGCAGGCATTCCATCATGAAACATACAGTTATAGCAGGAAATCAGACCGAACTATAGAGATTGAACATCCATTACTGACAGTATTGTTAAGTAGCACACCCAAACATATCGTTCGTTTTTTTAACGACGTTGAAAATGGATTGTATAGTAGGTTCATTTTTTACAGGCTCAACTCGTCGTCTGAATTTAGGAACCCTTTTGAAGAGAAGGGTAGTAATATTGATGCAACTATAGATACAAAAGCACAGCTTGTAAAGAAGGTGTATGATTATCTAAGCAGCTTAGGGGATATGCCATTATATTTCAGCCTAACGTCAAGCCAGAAAGATAAAATGTATACCCACTTTAAGTTAATATCTAAAGAATACAAGACCCAGTTTGGAGATGACATGGATGGCGTAGTGAAACGCTATGGGGTAATATTTGTAAGGGTGGCAATGATACTTTCTTTGTTTAGAACCCATGAGAAGGAAGGGTTGCAAAAGATAGACCAGGTTATATGTACCGAAGACGACTTTATATGTTCAATGTCAATAATTGAAACCTTGTTTGGGGAAACACTTAAGGTTTACGAGATGTTGACACTTGCGCAAAGGTTGCATATTTCCGAAACCGTCCCAAACTCACTGGAAGTGAAAATTGCTCAACAAAAGCAGTTCATTGAATTGTACAATGCTGGTTTGAGTATGAGTGAGATTGCAAAACAAGTCTTAGGTAACCCTGCATTAAAGCCTACAGTGTGGAGGCAGTTAAAAAAGCTGGGGGTTCATAAAAGCAAATAATTAATAATTCACCGTTACCGTTTCGAAACGGTAACGGCTTAAAACATAACAACTATGCAAACAGTTTTAAATACAGAAGTAAGCCTGTATGCAAATTATATAGATGCCAAGCCTCGCGATACCATTAGCTTACTGGAATGGCTAACAGCAGAAGATTATAAAGAGGAGATTATGGCAATACGTAAGTGTAAATCTGTAGATAAGTTAAAGACTTTGAAAAAGCAGTTACCAGCAATAACACCTAGTGGCATATTTAATGAGAAACGGGCCCTCAACTCATTAGATACTCATTCAGGGTTCATATGTGTTGATATTGATGGTAAGGATAATCCCCATATTAAGGAATGGGCCAACGTAAAACAGGATGTCGGGCTTTCGCCAAATGTAGCCTATGCAGGGTTGTCCGCATCTGGTAATGGTGTATTTGTATTAATTCCAATCGCATACCCTGAAAGGCATATTGAGCATTTCAATGCAATAGAATTTTACTTTTTGACGAAGCTAAAGATTCGTATAGACACAGCTTGTAAAGATGTAAGTAGGTTGCGTGGTATCAGTTATGATGACGCCGCATACTTTAACCATAATGCAGAGCCGTTGTTTACATGTCTGCAATCGGCAAATATTGGCTCATTACGACAGGATAATCCCGAACCGGACACTAGTGCTGTGAAAAGGGTATTAAGCGAAATATTGAGCCTTAAAACCGACATTACCGAAAATTACCAGGATTGGTTCAGTATTGGATGCGTAATCGCCAATACATATGGCGAAAAAGGCAGAGAAAAGTACCACAACATAAGTAAGTTTTCACCCAAGTATAAGTATGCAGAGTGTGATAGACAATATACTGCTTGCCTGCACAGGCATTATAAGTATTCAGTTGGTACTTTAATACATATCTGGAACAAATACAAAGCATAGCGGTGTATATCTAATAGGGAAGGTGAATATCCTTCCCTATTGTTGTTTTACAAAACATTATGTATCCAGGTAATTTGTTGCGAGACGATACGCACCTTTCTCTCTGTTTCTATAGTGATATTTGTTATTTTACACCGCCTAATTTGAGCTGAACATATTGAAATAGATGAGCAACCACAAGAAAATAACACTATCCCAACTCGAACAATACCTTTCAAAAGCTGCATGGATTCTCAAAGGTCCGGTAGATGCCGCCGATTTTAAGGTATATATATTCCCATTGCTGTTCTTCAAACGCATATCAGATGTGTATGATGAAGAGTATAATACAGCATTGGCAGAGTCGGGTGGTGATAAAGAATATGCAGAAGCAGCCGAATTTCATAGATTCATTATACCTGCCGGTTGCCATTGGAACGATGTTAGGCAAAAAACAGTGAATATTGGTAAGGCTTTGCAGCATGCGTTTCGTGAAATAGAAAAGGCAAACCCAAATTTGCTGTATGGAATTTTTGGTGATGCTCCCTGGACTAATAAAGACAAATTACCTGATTCGCTGCTCACCAATCTTATTGAGCATTTTTCGCAGTACAATCTGTCAAACGATTTTGTTGACCCTGATATACTCGGTCAGTCATACGAATACCTGATAAAACAGTTTGCAGACCTTACCAATAAAAAGGCAGGGGAGTTCTATACCCCTCGTTCAGTAGTTCACCTGATAGGCCTTATTGTAGATGCTACAGAAGGAGAATCAATATACGACCCTGCATGTGGTACCGGGGGTATGTTGTTAGAGTGTATTGAACACTTGCGACAGGCAGGTAAAGATTACCGTACTCTGAAGATGTATGGACAGGAAAAAAACCTCACCACATCTACCATCGCCCGCATCAATATGTTTCTGCATGGTATAGAAGATTTTCAGATAGTACGAGGAGATACTTTGCGAAACCCCGCATTTACAGTAGATGACAACTTGCAGCAGTTTGATTGCGTAATAGCTAACCCGCCATTCTCTCTCAAAGAATGGGGAGAAGAGATTTGGGTGAACGATGCATGGGGCAGAAACATTGCAGGCGTACCACCCAAAGGAAATGCAGATATGGCTTGGGTGCAGCATATGATAAAGTCTATGAAGCCCGGTACAGGGCGCATGGCTGTTGTGCTGCCGCATGGCGCACTGTTTCGTAAAGGGGCAGAGGGGCGTATACGCCAACAGTTGATAGAGCAGGATTTGCTTGAGGCCGTGATAGGTTTAGGGCCCAATATATTTTACGGTACTACACTGGCAGCATGTGTGCTGGTATTCAGGCAAAGCAAAGCCGCCAAACGCAAAAAGAAAGTGCTGTTTATAGACGCTGCAGACCAGGTGCGTACCGGCAGAGCGCAAAACTTTCTGGAACCGGAGCACGTAGACCGCATCTATACATGGTATACAGATGGAAAAGACGTAGTGAACAACGCACGTATGGTGCCGCTGGCAGAGATCGCAGAGAAAGACTATAACCTGAACATACCCCTGTATATAGAAAAAGAAGTGAAAGACAACCTGCCTACCATGCAGGAAGCCCTTGCACAACTGGAAACCGCTGCGGCAGATGCATGGAAAGCAGAAGACCGTTTTAAGAAACTATTGAAAGAATTTGAGCTGATATAGCAATGGGTATTATACCAAATATTATAGCAGAATGTGATTCGCTCGACTTTCTTGAAAGAATGGCTGATCAGAGCGTTGATTTAGTATATCTTGACCCCCCCTGGTTTACAAATAACGAGAAAATACAAGATGAGTTTGAAGACTACAAAGTATTTGTATCTAAGGTATTAACTCAGTGTATAAGGGTGTTAAAAGAAACAGGGAGTGTTTTTCTTTATACTAGACCAGATTTAACACCGGATTTTTCTTGGATACTTCGTGACCTGCTAGGTGTTAGCAATTATGTATCTGAATATGTATTGCCGATTAAATCATTTGGGCTAAGAAGACATGCTACACATGAAACTGTATTGCATTATAGAAAGAGTAATAATACGATTGTAAATATACTTTACAATACTTCAAAGGAGGCAATTTTACAGCTTTTCCCTAAGGAGGATTACAAAGGACGCTATAGATATATCAGCCCTTTCAGGGCTGCTTTTTCTTTCCGCAAATTTGTATGGCATGGGATACATCCTCCGGAAAATATGGGATGGATTTATAGTGAGAATGAGCTTGATAAACTTTATGATGAAGGCTTGATTGAAATAGGACACAAAGTTCTTATTAAACGATACTTTGAATCTGAAAATCAACTTTCACCGATTGGGTCGATATGGAGCGATATTCCTAGTGTTATTAAAGCGTCTGGCGAACAAAGTGTGGAATTGATTGAGCGAATTATCAAAATCGGATCAAATGATGAAGCTATAGTTTTAGATCCATTTTGTGGCACTGGGCCTACAGCGGTGGCTTGTATTAGGCAAAACAGAAAATTTATTCTTTGCGATAATAGTCATGATGCTATTGTGCATACTCGCCATCGAATTGATGATTTTGTTACGGCAAACTATAAAACATTGCTACCTGAAGATATAATTGCTTTAGATATTGTTTGGAATAACTATTCTATAGGTACTCCCGATTTAGATTCTGAAGTAATGTCAATCATAACAGATGGTGAATCAGCTAGTGTTGAATTTAAAGTTGCTGCATGTTGGAACCAAAATACACGAAACGAAGATGTTAGGATGGTTGATAATGTATTAAAAACAATTGCTGCATTTGCAAATACTGATGGTGGTACATTGTTGATAGGGGTTGATGATAATGGTTTGATTGTAGGTCTTGATAATGACTTCGAGATTGCAAACAGGCAAAAAAATAATAGAGATGGATATGAGCTTTATTTAAATGATAAGATAAAACATAACTTAGGCGTTGAGTTTATTCGTCTTTACACGATTGGCTTTCATGAACTTAATGACAGAGTAGTATGTAAAATTGATGTCAGGCCGTCAGAGAAACCAATTTTTTTTAACAAAAATTACTATTGTAGAAATGGTAACCAAACGTTAAGTCTGGATATTGCTGAATTCTATGCCTACATTACTTCAAGGAATACATGATGACCCAACAACAACTCGAAAAATACCTTTGGGGTGCTGCCACCTACCTGCGCGGGCATATAGATGCCGGCGATTATAAGCAATTCATATTCCCGCTCATGTTCTTTAAGCGCATCAGCGATGTATGGGATGAAGAGTATGAACAGGCACTGGCAGAGAGCGATGGCGACCTTGACTATGCAGGCTTTGCAGAGCAGCACCGTTTTCAGATACCTAAGGGCGCACACTGGAACGATGTAAGGCAGGTAACGCGCAATGTGGGTAATGCCCTGCAAAAAGCCATGCGCGATATTGAAAAAGCCAATCCCGAACTGTTTGGCATATTTGGCGATGCCGGCTGGACGAACAAAGACCGACTGAGCGATGAAACACTCATTAACCTGGTAGAGCATTTTAGCCAGCACAAGCTGGATATAAAACACGTGCCACAAGACGAGTTGGGCAACGCTTACGAATACCTTATAAAACAATTTGCCGACGATAGCGGCCACACCGCTGCCGAGTTTTATACCAACCGCACCGTAGTGCGCCTGATGACACTGATAGCCAATCCGCAACCCGGCGAAACCGTGTACGACCCTACCTGCGGCAGCGGCGGACTATTGCTGAACGCCGCCCTGCAACTAAAAGCCGCAGGCAAAGAATACCGTACGCTGAAGCTATACGGGCAAGAGATAAACCTCATCACATCTGCCATAGCAAGGATGAACATGTTTTTGCACGGCATAGAAGATTTTGACATAGTGCGCGGCAATACACTCAGCAACCCCGGCCTGACGGTAGATGATGAGCTGAAGACCTTTAACGTAATACTGGCCAACCCGCCCTACAGTATAAAAAGCTGGGACCAAAAAGCATGGGCAGCCGACCCCTGGGGGCGCAATATATGGGGCACACCGCCACAGGGCTGTGCCGACTATGCTTTTCAGCAGCATATACACAAAAGCCTTGACAGGAAAAACGGACGAAGTGTAGTACTGTGGCCGCATGGTATATTGTTTAGAGATGCAGAGCAGGATATGCGCCGCAACATGGTAGATGCAGACGTGGTAGACTGTGTAATAGGACTGGGGCCAAATTTGTTTTACAATTCATCAATGGTTTCCTGTTTATTGATATGTAGCACCAATAAACCTAAGGCCCGAAAAGGGAAAATAATGTTTATTGATGCTGTTGATGAAGTGCGAAAAGAAAAAACCATGAGCTATATGGATGAACCCCATATACAAAAGGTATTAAAAGCATATCATCAGTTCAAAGATGTTGATGGCTTTGCAAAAGTTGTTTCAAAAGATGACGTGTTGTCTAATAATGGTAACCTGAGTGTTCAGTTATATGTAGATAAAGTAAAGAGTGAAGGATTTGATGGTGAAGACTTACATGGTTTAATAAAAAGTTGGAATGACCAGTCAAATGATCTGAAAAAGTCAATTACGCAACTCATAAAAGACTTAAATAAATAGTAAAGATGAAGGGATTGGATTTGAATAAGGGTAAATGGGTTAAAACCAGCTTGGGCGAATTGGCTGAAGATATATCCGATAGGGAAGATAACCCTGCTCAATCTAGGTATGAAAGATTTGTAGGGTTAGAGCATTTTGTATCTGGTGATTTGAAGATAAAGCAATGGGCAAGTACAGAAAATCTTGTTTCAGCTACAAAAGTGTTTAAGGCTGGTGATGTGTTGTTTGCAAGGAGAAATGCATATTTAAGGCGTGCTTCTATGGTAGATTTTGATGGAGTATGTTCTGGTGATGCTTTTGTACTCAGGGAGAACCATAAAAAAATAGTTCCGGGATTTTTGGCTTTTATATTAAACTCGGATAAGTTATGGGATTACGCAAATGCCAACGCTGCCGGTACTATGAGTAAACGCGTGAAATGGCGCGACCTTGCCAATTACGAATTTTTGCTGCCACCCAAAGACCAGCAAGCGCGTATAGCAGAGCTGGTATGGGCTGCAGATGATGTGGTGCAGAAGTACGAGAGATTAGTAACTAGTTTGAATCGCAATTATATATCTTTCGAAAAAGATTCTTTTTATAAGTCAAATGATTTGAAAGAGTTACGTTCGGTGGTGTTAAATTTGTTGGGTGGGGGTACTCCCGATACTAAAAAGAAGGAATATTATACTAATGGTGTGATAAATTGGATAACTACAAGCACCATGAATACTCTTTATGTAAATAAAGGGGAAAAATTAATAACTAAAAAAGCTGTAGAAAATAGTGCAACTAAAGTGTTGGAAGCGAACAACTTAATTGTTGGCACCAGAGTTGGCGTTGGTAAATGTTGTATTAATGAAGTGCCAATAGCATTCAGTCAAGATGTGACAGGGCTAGTTATTGATAAAGAAAAAACTGATCTCCAATTCTTAGTATTACAAATACTTTCAAAAGATTTTCAAGATAATCTCATCAGTAAGGCAAGAGGCACTACCATTAAAGGGGTATTGAAAGAGGATTTGTTAAGTTCGAAAATATACTTACCTGAGAAGTCTAAACAAATGGTAATTGCTGCTGATTTATTAAAAATACATAACCTTATAAATTCATATCAAAGTCATTTACACCACTCCAAACTCATCCAAAAACAGCTCATCAACCAGGTGTTTGGGTAGGGTGGTATTGCGGCAGCCAAAAAATAGTAATATTTTCGGTGTCTAACGCTAAACACCACCACACCACCGTATGGAAAACATACAAGAAGTACATGAGCGTATCTATGCGCATCTGATAGAAAAACATAAACAAGACCCCAACTTTCGGTTCACCACGCGTATCACTAATCGTTTCAAAAGATTAGAGCAGGGTTATTGGTTTCACGGTAATGAGCATTACCTCGTTGTTTCATTCTGGTCAGGTACTGATTGGATGAATAAAACGCCCAATATTATGTTTGTATATACTCCTGATGAGTGTTCATTGGAAATATCTGTTTGGGATTCTGCTACCAAAAGGGAGTTTGTTGATGATTATCTTGTTCAAAATATTGAGGATTTAGTGCCGGGTGGTAAATACAAAAAGCATTTAGGTTATCCCGAAAATGAAGATTATATCAGCTTACTCGATAAATTTCTTAATACTGACAAAATAATAATTGACGAACAAATACAGGAAAATGGAGAGTATTTAGACGATGATGATAATGCACTTGGATTTATAACACCCATAGTTTTTGACAAATGGGTTAGTAAAGTTGAAAGTTATCGAAAGTCTTTTTACAAAAATGAATATACAGAAACAATAAACCCTACATACCTATATGATCTAAGTGATTCTTTTATTATAAACAGAGTCCACATCAAAAAATTTCCTGGTTTAGGGGACTGCTTAATAGATAATATTCCTGATAATAATCGTTGTGTTTTTCTAACTGGGGAAAACGGTACCGGTAAAAGTCTAATAATGAAGGCTATAGGTGCCGCAATTATGGATGATCATGATCATGAAATACTTAAGAATAATAAGTATGAAGTAGAGATGAATATTCTCAGGAGTGGAAATTCAATTCGTCGATTTTTTAGTTATTTGATACCTCCTGTAGAGAAAAGAAGTAGTTTAATTAATGGTTATGCTGCTTATGGCCCAAGTAGATTGACTACAAACCGCCCCAGTGATGGTAGGCAAAGAATACCTAGAAGGTCATTCATAAATAAGCCCAATGCCAATTTGTTTTCCACAGATGCTAAGCTATACGATATAGAGCAAGGGCTCTTAGGCATGAGAACTAGCAAGGAACTGATGGATGAGAGAAAGAGGATTATTGCAACAGCAATAAGGGATATCATACCTGGGTTTAAAGATATTAGTTGGGGTAAAAAGAATGAATCAAATGAATGGGAGCATACTAAATACGACTTATTATACGATGCTGTTAAGTTAGAGGATGATAGTGAAACGAAATTTGATGAAACTAGTATTACTATAGAAGAGGGTAATAAGAGTAATTATGTCACTTTCGACCAGTTAGCAACGGGTGCTAAAAGTATTTTAGCAATGATTGGTGATATGATTATTCGTTTGTTCGAACAACAACGGACCGTAGATGATATTGCGAATTTGAAAGGCGTTGTTTTGATTGATGAAATTGACATTCATCTGCATCCCACTTTTCAGCGATTGATTGTTAAACGGCTCACCGATAATTTTCCAAATATCCAGTTTTTTATATCTACTCATAGCCCTATACCACTATTGGGAGCACCGCCTGATAGTATTTTTTATGTTGTAAAACGAAATGGTCAAAGAGGTACATATATAGAGAAGATTGACGGCATACATATTGAGAATTTAACTCCGAACAATATTCTGACATCGCCGATATTTGGGATGAGAGATATAACCTCAGTTAATCATGAAAAAGGTAAAGTAAAATTAATTACCAACGATAACTATAGTGACTATTTGAAGAGTGAAGAAACTAGGCAGCGCTTAAAGGAAATAGCTAACGAACTTAAAAAACGTTTCGGCAATGACTTATAGAGAAAAAACTATGCCAGGTCCAACAATATTAATAGACGATGCTTTTGAGGTAGAGTTAATGCGCACTATGTTTTCTAGCACTTCCTATTATGATAGTCAACATTACGGTCATGATGATGTTCGAGTTGCGTTGGATAAGATATATCATGGTAAATGTGCTTACTGTGAAACAAGGATTGAACCAGTAGCTACACCACAAGTAGATCACTATAGACCAGTAAATACGTATACTGGTGAATATCCTCCTGGTCAACGACAAAATCATAGAGGGTACTATTGGCTAGGGTACGAATGGACCAACTTGGTTTTGTCTTGTCCTGCATGTAATGGTACAAAAAGTAGTAAATTCCATCTTAGTAATCCGGCTAATAGGGTTACAGAAGCACCAGCATTAGTAGCATATCTTCCAAATTATCCGGAACATTTAGCTAGTTCAGCTTCATTTTCGGTTGAAGATCCCCTTTTGATAAATCCAGAACGTAAAAACCCCGATATTCATTTGGCTGTAAATTATTATGGATTGTTAGAGCCAATTAATGATTCGCCATATGGGCAAGCTACTATTGATATATGTGATTTAAACTGGGATAAATTGTATGAGAATAGGCTTGCTGTAATGTCTAAAATAATTGATGAAATTAATACCCAGCTTTATAAAAGGTATCGTCGTGACGGTTTAGCTTTAACGGAAGGACAATTCAAAGAAAGTTTGTTTACAATATTTAAGAAGATATTGGAAAGAACAACAGTAACAAAACAGTATAACATGGTTGGTAGATGTATGATTGCGAAATTTGAAGACTTAATTTTACCTGATATTGAAGATTTATATCAAAGAAAGGTTATGAAATATTTCATAGAATTCCTACAAACCAGATAACCCATGCCCTTTAACGAACTCAATAGTGTAGAGCATTTTATTATCAAAGAGCTTACCGGCGTCAATCTTAACACAGGTCAGGTTGCAGAGCCTTCTGCCGTATATGGTGGTCTCCAATGGCAGTATGTACCATCAGAGCAACTACGCCGAGAGATAACAGAAGTGCTGCTGGAGAATGAGTTGAAAGAAGCCCTTGTCCGTATCAACCCCGAGATAGCTGCACAACCCGATAGGGCAGAAGAAGTAATACATAAACTGCGTGCTATACTCATTACCGTTAATACCACCGGCCTTGTAAAGGCAAACGAAGAATTTGCAAAATGGATGAAGGGCGAAATGACCATGCCCTTTGGTAAAGACGGCGCACATGTATCTGTGCAGTTAATAGATTTTGATAAGCCCCATAATAACAGCTACCAGCTTACCAATCAGCTAAAGATACGCGTCCGCGAAACCAAGATACCCGATATAGTTATGTACATCAACGGTATTCCCGTGGTAGTAGGTGAGGCTAAAACACCCGTACGCGCTGCGGTGTCTTGGTTAGATGGTGCATTTGATATACATGATGTGTACGAAAATACGGTACAGCCCTTATTCGTACCCAATATATTCAGCTTTGCTACAGAGGGCAAAGATTTGCGTTATGGAGCAGTGCGCACACCATTAGAGTTTTGGAGCCCCTGGCGTATAGAAGATGATAAAAATGAACTGGCACAATTTGCCAACCTGCAAGATGTAGGCAAGCAACTAACCAACCTGCTTAAGCCGCAAACCTTGTTGGATATGTTGCAGTACTTTACCATTTATGCAACAAACAGTAAAAAGCGAAAAGTAAAGATCATTGCACGTTACCAGCAGTACGAAGGTGCCAATGCAATAGTACACAGGGTAGTGGACGGTAAAATAAAGAAAGGCCTTATATGGCATTTTCAGGGTTCCGGTAAATCATTGCTGATGGTGTTTGCAGCACAGAAGCTGCGTAAGTTGCAAGAGCTAAAAAGTCCTACAGTTGTTATAGTTATAGACCGTGTAGACCTTGATACACAAATCACCGGCACATTCAATGCAGCAGATGTATCAAACCTGGTGAATGCAGATAGCATATCAGAATTGCATGATTTGCTGGAAAAAGATACGCGTAAGATTATTATTACGATGGTGCACAAATTCAGGGATGCCTACCCTGAAATGAACAACCGTGAGAACATTATTGTAATGGTAGATGAGGCTCACCGTACTCAGGAGGGCGATTTGGGAAGAAAGATGCGTGCAGCACTTACTAATGCATTCTTGTTTGGGTTAACCGGTACACCTATTAATAAAGTTGATAAAAACACATTCTGGGCATTTGGTGCAGAAGAAGATGAAGGAGGTTATTTAAGTCGTTATACATTCCAGGATAGTATACGAGATGAGCAGACTAGGCCATTGCATTTTGAGCCACGTTTACCCAATGTACATATTGATAAAGACAGTCTTGATCTGGCATTCAATGAAATGGCTAATGATTTAAATGAATCGGACAGAAATCTTTTGAGCCAGAAGGCAGCAAAGATGTCTGTATTCCTTAAGTCCCCTGAGCGTATTCGTACTATAGTAGCAGATATTGTTGAGCACTATCAAAAACATGTAGAGCCTCAGGGTTTTAAAGCTATGATAGTAACCCCTGATAGGGAAGCATGTGTATTGTACAAGACCGAATTGGATAAACTGCTTTCGCCTGAATACAGCGAAGTGGTAATTTCTACATCTGCTAACGACACATTTGAGTTTAAACAACAATGGGGGACAGATAAGGATACGCAGGAAAAGATTGTTGAGAAATATAATGATGCAGATAGTCAATTGAAATTCCTGATAGTAACGGCTAAGCTATTAACCGGCTTTGACGCACCTATATTGCAAACCATGTACTTGGATAAGTCGCTGAAAGACCATACACTTCTGCAGGCTATTTGTCGCACAAACAGATTGTACCCTAATAAGTCTTTCGGTAGAATAGTAGACTATTTTGGGGTGTTTGATGATACTGCTAAGGCCTTATCATTTGATGAGCAAACTATTAAGGCAGTTGTCACTAATCTGCAGGAAATAAGAGAACAGTTACCTGGCTTAATAAACAAGGCATTAAGTCATTTTGGTGATGTAGATAAAAATATTGATGGTTTTGATGGATTGAGCCTGGCACAAGACCGTATTAATTCAAATGATAAACGCGATGCCTTTGCCAGGGATTATGTTTCACTGTCAAAAGTATGGGAGGCACTTAGCCCTGATCCTGTTCTAAATACCTATCAGAAGGATTATAAATGGTTGAGTCAGGTGTACACCTCTGTGCGTCCTGCTACAGACGACCACGGACGCCTGTTGTGGCATGCATTAGGCGCACAAACAACCGCTTTAATTCATGAGCATGTTCACGTAGATGGCATAAATAACGAAATGGAAGAAATGGTGCTTGACGCAGAGGTGATAGATGACTTAATGAATAAAAAAGACCCTCGCCAGATAGACAAGGTGATTAAGATTTTAGTGCACCGGTTCAGAAATAATGGCGGCAATCCTGAATTTAAAAAGTTGAGTGAAAGACTGGACGAAGTAAGGCTTAAAGCAGAAAAAGGATTGATCAGCAGCATTGATTTTATTAAAGAGCTTTGTCAGATAGCTAAGGATACTTTAATAGCTGAAAGGGATGTTTACTCACCAGAAGAAAAAAAGTCCGCTAAAACTGCATTGACAGAGTTGTTTCTTGAATTGAAAACAGACAAAACCCCGGCTGTAGTTGAACGAATTGTAAACGATATTGATGCTATCGTTAACATTGTTCGCTTCCCTGGATGGCAAAACTCAGTTGCAGGAGAAAGAGAGGTACAAAAATCATTAAGGAAAACGTTACTTAAGTATCAGTTACACAAAGAGGAGGAATTATTCGAAAAGGCGTATCTCTATATAAAGGAGTACTACTAGTGTTATAAGGCTGTAATAGGCAATTAATTTAATATTATGAACAGCATACTAGAGTAATCAACTTTCAAATATTAATATATGGGAGGTGCTAAGCAACGTTGGCTGGAATTAGAGTCTAGAGGTATGAATGAACCGAAGGATACAAATGTTTGCTCTTCGCATATAAATGACTACGCAATAAAAAGATTTATTTCTAGAAAAGGCGTAAAGGGTGAATGTTCATATTGCGGAAAAGAGAGAAATGTAGTTGAGCTTGAAGAGCTTATGTTTTTTGTTATGGAAGGCATAAGTCAATTCTATCAAGATGCTGCAAACTTTATGGGGTATAATACCAGAGAAGGTGGTTATTTAGGCGAGACATATGATGGCCAAGAACTATTATACGACGTTATTGGACTTGAGGTGGACAATGACGAACTATTTCAAGATATGGCAGATAGCATTGATGATAGCGCTTGGGCATCGCCGGACGACTATTATGGTAGCGTGAGTGATTTGTTATCTTCTCATTGGAGATATTTCAAAGAGGTTATTAAATACAAATTAAGATATTTCTTTACTCAGGTGAGTACGTATAGAACTTTGGATCATGATAACCGAAATGCTTTTGAAATATTAGATGATATAGGAACAGCAGTAAAAAAAATAAAAGTTCAGACCACTTTACCCGCAGATACTTGTCTGTTCAGGTGTCGGCAGCATGCTAGAACTGAAAGAATCACTGAGGCAAGTAAAATAGCATCTCCACCGGATAGTTTTGCTATATATTCTAACAGGATGAGTCCTGCTGGAATTTCTATGTTCTATTGCGCATTTGATTTGCCAACCGCTAAAGTCGAGACAATAGACGTTAAAAGCAAAAAGAAATATATTACTTCGGCATGTTTCACAAATTTATCACCTCTCAATTTGATTGATTTTACAAAGTTGCCGCGAGTACCAAGTATATTCGATCAAAAGAACATAAAGCATTATTATACTATTCAATTTTTGATAGATTTTGTAAAAGATCTTTCTAGCGATATAGCAAGGGATGGCAGAGAACACATTGAGTATGTTCCGACTCAAATTGTTACAGAATTTTTTAAATATTTATATCCAATTGGGAGCAAAAACAAAATTGACGGAATAATTTATCCTTCTTCAAAAAGCAAAGGTAGTAAAGCCTGTGTGCTGTTTATGAATAACGACGAATCACTTAAGCAATTAAAGTTTGACAAAACGTCTTTAATTCGTCAAAGGATTAGATGATTTAGACAAACTGTTTTTCCATTGCTAATATCAGTTATAATTCTATTTTGCCCATTCATTTAAGTAGCCAGTGTCAGGGTTAATTACAAAATTCCTTTTAACTGGGAACAAACTAAAGCATATGATGCGCCTACCAAAGCGGGCAATGACAATTATGGCGAAAAAGGAGAAACTACTACAGATAGTGTAGATACGGAACTTCAATAAAGCATTCCACCTGCGTTCTCCCTTATGTGCAATAAAATTCAGAACGTAAAGAACGCAATTACGAACAGGTTAGCGCAAAACTTAAAGTGTGTTGAGAGAACGCTAAAGAACGTAAAATAAAAATCGTTACATGGTCATGTACGTATCATGGTTTTTATATACGTTTGTTTATCCTTACTTAGCAGTTCTTTGAGGCATTTAAAAAACCGAAAAAATCACGAAAAAATAGGGTGTTGGGTACTTATTGGGTACAGATAGCAACAAAAAGTCCCTGCAAACCAGTGTTTACAGGGACTTTAAGAATTGGTTGTGTGCCCAGAACAGGAATCGAACCTGCACTCCCTTGCGAAAACCAGATTTTGAGTCTGGTGTTTTTTGGTTTAATATGAATTCATGTGTTCTGAAATTCCTTATTTTACTGCATTTCTTATTTTTACCAATCCAAATTAAACCTAGTAAAACGGCAAAATGTTGTACCTATGTTGTACCAAATTTTCGTAACTTTATCGAGTAACAGCAAGGGTTTCACAACAAAAGAAATTTCTAATGTCGGCCATAAAAGTAGTGCTTCGGAAGAAGGAAAACAAAGACGGTACTTTGCCATTGGCAATTCGCATCACAAGAGATAGGAAAACATCATTTATTCACCTGGGCTACAACCTGCATGAAAAGCATTGGGATGCAGCAGCACAAAAGGTTAAAAAGTCGCATCCTAACTCAGTTCGCATGAACAACTTGATAGCTGCAAAAGTTGCTGAGGCAAATGAAAAAGCACTTGAGCTTGATGCTGCTAAAAAACATGTTTCCGCGAAAGCTGTCACGCAGAAGATAAAACCGAAGGCCGGTGATACGGTCTTCTCACAGGCAGACCTTTATATTGAGAGGCTGAAATCAGACGGAAAATATAATAGGTGGAATAGCGAAAAATCAAACGTGAAGCATCTAAAAGAATTCCTTAAGCACGATATCGGGTTCTCAGATTTGAGCGTTTCTTTACTTGAGCGATTTAAGGCACATCTTATTGCCAAGCATAAAGTTTCCGAAAGGACAGCAATAAATAAATTGGTTACAGTTCGATGCATATTCAGCCAGGCTATAAAAGAGGGTGTTTGTGACTCCAAATATTATCCATTTGGTAAAGGCAAGATAAAAATCAAATTTCCAGATAGTAAAAAGGTGGGCTTAACTGCGGATGAAGTGAAAGCTATTGAAAATGCAACGTTGAATGACGAAGCGAACCATGCACGTAACCTATGGCTTGTTTCCTACTATTTTGCTGGGATGCGTGTTTCCGATGTATTAAGGCTTAATTGGTCAGATTTCCAGGATGGCAGGCTTTATTACACGATGGGTAAAAACCGGAAGGGAGACTCTTTAAAAGTATCTGAAAAGGTCTTGGCTATTTTAAAGCAGTATGAGCATATTAAATCAGAAGATACAGACCTGATATTCCCGGATATACGATATGCCGACTTGGAAAGCAAGTTTGATACTGAAATGAAAATCAAATCCAGAATCAATCTTATTGACAGGATATTGCGGACTGAAGTAGCACCAGCGGCTAAAATATCCAAACCTCTAACTATGCACATTGCACGACATACATTTGGGAATATATCAGGGGATAGGATACCTATTCAAATGCTTCAAAAGCTCTATCGACATACGGATATAAAAACTACCATTGGCTATCAGGCGAATTTCATACACAAGGATGTAGATGAAGCATTGGAAGCAGTCCTCCAAAGCTAATTGAACATTGTCGCAGTGTTTTATTCTATCGACTAAAATATCTTCAATTGCTGTATTTTCATGTTTTGATTAAAATAAGCCAAACGAATCGTGGTTGGAAATGAAAATCGCTCTTGTTGATAATATCAGAACAGGTGCTACAAAAGGGGCAACAGGTATTTGTCCTTGTTGCGGATCACAAGTTATCGCCAGATGTGGAGAAATACGGGTAGATCATTGGGCGCATAAAGGAGCTCGACATTGTGACCCTTGGTGGGAAAATGAAACCGATTGGCATCGATCATGGAAAGGAAATTTCTCAGCAGATTGGCAAGAGGTAATTGCAAGCGATGAAATTACAGGAGAAAAACATATTGCCGATATTAAAACAGACTATGGACTTGTAATTGAATTTCAGCATTCGCGTATAGATCCAGTAGAGCGCAGGGCACGAGAGAAGTTTTATAAAAATATGATATGGGTAGTTGATGGCACCAGGCTTAAAAGCGACTATCCCCGTTTTCTTAAGGGCCAGCACAATATTCGTCGAACAAATAAGCAAGGGATATTCCACGTAAACTTCCCAGCTGAAGTCTTCCCCTCAATTTGGATGTCAAGTTCTGTACCGATTATATTCGATTATAAGGGTTCAGTGTCGCTTGATGCACAGAATGATCCAAGAAACCTTCTATATGTAGTGCTTCCCAAGAATGACACTCTCGCATTTATGACTATTTGGACAAGAGAGCATTTTATCAATGCTGTAATACAGGATAAATTGTTTACAAATAAAGAGGTCGTTAAGATTCAGGAACAACAGACACTCACAAAAAGAACTACGTTTTCCTCATTACCATATATCTACCAAAAAGGGCGTTTTGTAAAACGTCGTAGGTTTTAGTGCAAGAAAAGCTGTTGAGTGTATCAATCTTTAACCTACCCAAGCATTTCAAGTATCTTCTTTGAAACTGATGGTGGGAAAATATTACATGACTCCCATGCTTCGATAGTAATACCCAATTTGTCTATGTTTCTTTTGACGTTTTCTGCGACGGTTTTATAATCTGAATCTGATAATTCTGCTATTTGCTTCTTGGACAAAATGAGTGATGTGTCACTCCCAAAACTGGCCTTAATTCCTATGACCTCAAATCTGGTCAAGTTTCTTTTTTGTTGCCAATCATCGATTGGTATGTCTTGCTGAAAATATTTCATCCATTTCAAAAGCGTTGGACGCGTGATGTTATAAAATTTCGCAAGTGATTGTTTGGATTCCTTTCCACTGAATAATGCAGCAATGAAAAGGACAATAATTGCTAAAATAAAAAGTAAAGTATCTGTCTTCATAAATGTTTTTCTCAAAACTACGCAGTCAAAATCCTCCCGTCCTAAACTTTTCGCAATACGCTTTGTAAATATATTGAAAATTACGCTGGGATTATTTTCCCCTGGGATCACTGACAATCGACAATTTCCCTGATTTTTCTACTTCAATACTTGGGAATCCAAAATCAGACACGACCTTTCCCTGTATGAGATAAATACCGGCTCCCTGTAATGGATATCTTGCAAGCGAAGGCGGGAAATGTACCGTATCAAAAAACTCCCCGTGTATATCCAGGAATGTCCCGAACTTCATCCATTCGCCGCGCTTTGTGTGTACGTCCTTATCGGCTACAAAGTTGCCGAGTATTCTTACCACCTGACCAACCTTCCCTGTCATGTCCATTGCGGTGCAATCGCCTTTGTAATCTGTGCGCAGCAAATCAAACATTGACTTAGTAAAGGGATTTCCAAGAAGCTCAATTTCGTCATACACGTCTTCAATCCATGACGTAGAAAACTGCGGCATCGTGTATTTCTTGCAGTTGCCGGTAAAGAGTAATTGCCCGGTCTGTTTAGGTGCCTTGTTGAGTAATGCGTGCGCTTCCCACAATAATGCCTTTTTATCAATGCCCGTAAAACGAAATGCGCCTAA
This sequence comes from Chitinophagaceae bacterium IBVUCB1, assembly GCA_002127285.1. Lineage (GTDB taxonomy): Bacteria > Bacteroidota > Bacteroidia > Chitinophagales > Chitinophagaceae > Polluticoccus. The sequence continues at coordinate 1,287,365 of NFUW01000002.1, read as the reverse complement.
CCGAATTAGAATGACCACCTGCTCAAGGCTTATGCCTGTCCGTTGGATAAAATTATCAAGTGAGAGATACCTGCCGTTATGATTCCGCTCATTCAGGATAACCTCTTTTGTAGTTGCTTCTATACTCTTGATATGGTCAAACCCTATAAAGACATCTGTTTCTGAAAGCGTCGTCCTGCATTCACTGTGATTGATACAAGGCAGGTGTATCGTGCCCCCTGCTTTCTTAGCTTCATGGATATAGACCCATGACCTGTAAAAGCCGCCCCAATTATTAATCACAGCAACCATGAACTCAAGCGGATAGTATGTTTTAAGAAACAGGCTTTGAAAACTTTCAACAGCAAACGATGCAGAGTGCGCTTTGCTGAAGGAGTACCCCGCAAAACTCTCCACCTGCCGCCAGACTTCCCTGGCAATTTCAAGCGGTATCCCTTTTTCAGCGATGTTATTAAAAGCCTTGCGTTCAATTTCTTCAAGGTGCTTGCGTCCCCTTGCCTTACCGCTCATCATCCGTCTCAGGACATCGGCTTCTGCAAGTGTAAGCCCGAAGAAATGGTGCCCGATTTTCAGGACATCTTCCTGATAGACCATTACGCCAAACGTCTCCCTTAGCTGTTCTTCCATGATGGGGTGCAAGTACACTGTTTTCGATGGGTCGTGGAACCTTTCAATATAAGCCTTCATCATCCCTGAACTGGCGACACCGGGACGGATAATAGAACTGGCGGCAACAAGAGTGAGGTAGTCACTGCATTTCAGCTTTTTCAGAAGCTGACGCATGGCCGGACTTTCAATATAAAAACAACCTATTGAATCCCCCGTCTTTAGCTGCGCCTGAATGGCCTTGTCATTTTTAAACCTGTCCACATCATGCACATCTATCCTGATCCCTCTGTTGCGTTTGACAATATCAGCCGCCTCCTTGATATGGCCGATGCCACGCTGGCTCAGGATGTCGAATTTCTCAAAGCCGATATCTTCTGCCGTGTACATATCAATCTGTGCTGTCTGAAACCCTTTAGGCGGCATATCCAGGGCCGTGTAGGCTGTAATCGGTTCTTCTGATATCAATACCCCGCTTGCATGGATAGTCCGCAGGTTGGGAAAATCCTCCACCTGATTATGAATAGACATAATCATCCTTGCTACTTCATGGTCATTCAGACTGTCCGTAGGGTTCCTGATGATGCGGTCTATTTCGGCTTTAGGCAGCCCGTAGACCTTGCCAAGCTCCCGGATGATACTTCGGTTACGAAACGTGCTCATCGCCCCCATAAGGGCAGTATGGCGGTATCCATAGCGTTTAAAAATATAGTCATAGACATCGTCCCGCTCATCCCAGCTAAAATCAATGTCAAAATCAGGGGGTGACTTTCGGTTAGGGTTGAGAAAGCGTTCAAAGTAAAGGTCCAGCTCGATAGGGCAGACATCCGTTATCTGAAGGCAGTAGGCGACTACGCTGTTCGCACCGCTTCCCCTTCCCACATGATAAAAGCCCCTGCTTTTTGCATAACGCACAATATCCCATGTAATCAGAAAATACGCCGAAAATCCAAGCTGGTCTATGATGCGCAGTTCCTTGTCAATCCTCGCCCGGGCTTCTTTGTTATGGAGGCCGTAGCGGTATTTCATACCCTCATAGGCAAGTTTTTCTAACAGATATTTATCATCCGACCTGGATGACCCGTAAATCTTTTTGTTCTTTGGTTCTGAAAAGTCAAAATCAAAACTGCACTCACTGAATAGCTTTTCGGTGTTCCTGATTATCTGCGGCACACGCTCAAAGGATTGCAGCAGGTCGCTTTGGGGTACTAAAGTTTCATAGGTGGTGGCGTATTGCTGTGGTTGTAATTGAGTGTAAAGGATATTGTTGTTGATAGCCCTTAATTCTTTATGCAGCTTATAGCCCCTGTCATTCAGGAACGTGACGGGACTCAGGATAATGTACTTATCATGGTTGTCAAAAATTATCTTGTTGACCTGCTTGGGTGTAATGCCGATATACTCAAATTCACGCAAAGCCTGCCGTTCTTTTTTGCCATACGGATACACAACAAAGACATGATTAAAAGCAGGTGCATTATCCGGTAGCTTACTACCATTGAGATTGGCATTGCTTATCAGTTCATTCAGTTCCTGAAACCCTTTCCTGTTCCTGGCGATGCCGATGAATAAAATATCATCGCCGTTCCTGAACTCCATTCCTGCAAGCCCGTTGAACCCCTTTTCTCTGGCAATCTTGATAAAGTCCAATACGCCGGAACTATTATTAATATCCGTCAGGACTGCGGTATCATAGCCGTATTGCTGCAAGCATGTGATAAGCTGTTCCGGTGACAATGTCCCATAGCGCAGGCTGTAATAACTATGTGTGTTGACCAGCATCCTTCACGATAATTGCATGGGTGATGAATTCTTTTCCAAACCTGTTGCGGATATTGTCCATTGCCCTGTTGAGGGCAATATCTTTCTTGTCATCATCAAACAGGCTGATTTGATAACTACCTGTGACAAGGTCACTGAATTTCACGCCCAGCATACGGATAAGCATACGACGTGAGTAAAGCTTTTTAAATAAATCAAGAACCTTAACCGTTATCGCCTTATCCGATGATGTGTAGGGTATGCGGGACTGTTTCATCTCTGTATCAAAATTGGAATACTTAATCGTCACCGCGAGACACCCTGTCAAACGTTGCTGCTTGCGTAAATCAAAAGACAGGTCTTCCACCATTTTTACAAGCGTCCGGTGCAGGAAATCCATATCAATTGTATCCCTTAAAAATGTTTCATTCTTGCTCATGGATTTTTGCTCGGTATATGGAATGACCAGGCTGTTATCCACGCCGTTCGCTTTGTTCCAGATAGTTACTCCGTTTTCTCCCAAAGCGGCCTGCATTAACTCTACCGGCATTTCCTGAATAGTCCGAATGCGCTCCAACCCCATATTGCGTAAGGTTGTATAGACTTTGGGGCCGACCATCGGGATTTTCTTACTTGGCAATGGCGCCAGGAAAGGTTTTTCAGATCCCTGTAAGACATTGATTTGTCCGTTGGGCTTTGCCTCGCCTGTTGCAATTTTTGATACAGTCTTATTGATGGATAGCCCGAATGAAATTGGCAATCCCGTCTCTTTGATAACCTTATGCCTTAATTCAGAAAGCCATTTATAGCAGCCGAAATATTTATCCATACCACTCAGGTCAAGATAATGTTCATCAATCGAAGCCTTCTCCACCAATGGGGCGGCTTCCGTAAGTATGTCGGTGACTGTTTTTGAATACCGTGAATAAGCGTCATAATCCCCCCTGACAATGACCGCCTGGGGGCAGAGCCGCAAGGCAAGCTTCATTGGCATGGCGCTATGTACCCCGAATTGCCTCGTTTCATACGAACACGCGGCGACAACGCCTCTGTCGGCAGTACCCCCTATAATCACGGGCTGGCCATTCAGCTTGCTATTCATCAGCCTTTCGACAGAAACAAAAAAAGTATCTAAATCCAGATGCGCGATATGACGTTCCATAGGGCTGTTTGTTTGCACAAATGTACAGTTAAAATAAATAAAATATGTACATTTGTTTAGCCAATGGCGTTCAAGCCGACTAAAGGCAGACCCGGCGGGAATTATTTATTTTTGCCTAATAAATCTATAGAACCCTGTCTCCTGTAAAATCCTGAATGATAATGTGCTACCATACATCAACAGCAGACGAAGAGAAATTACGGGAATTCCTGCACGAATACGACATCGTAAACTATGCCTTTTACTACCATGTAAGCGGCTTTGAGCATAAATACCTGCCGGTCACAATTCATACTGAACCGAGGAAAATCCAACCTGCGATTTGGGGCTTGGTGCCTGGTAATATCCAGACATCGCAGCAAGCGAAAGAAATCGCTGATATGACATTAAACGCAAAAGCGGAAACCGTCTTTGAGCGCCCTGCTTATAAAAACTATATCGGGCAGAACCGTTGCCTGATATGGGTGGATGGATTTTATGAATGGCAATGGCGGGATAAGGGTAAGAACAAAGTCCCGCATTATATCTACATGCCGAACCATATTCCTTTTTCAATCGGTGGGGTGTATTCAACCTGGGTAAGGCCCGATACTGGCGAGGTAATGCTCACATGCAGCATTATTACAACGGAAGCGAACGGGTTATTATCTGAAATCCATAATAACAAGAAGCGTATGCCGCTCATAATTCCTGCGGATAAAAGGGATAAATGGTTAGGCAAGCTTACTAAAGAAGAAATTACCGACATGATGCAACCTTACCCGGATGGGGTATTACAGGCACACCCGGTATCGAAATTAATATCCCGTTTTAATCAAGGTGTGGATACGAATATACCGGAGATACAGCAAGCAGAACAAACAGATACCCTATGGTAATTGAAACCGAAATCAAGGATGTGCTATTCAATTATCCTGTAACCTTTGAGGATGTCGATAACGAAATCCTATCAGAGACATTCTACATTGTGACATGGAATCATTCAGAGCCGTTTATCATGGCATGGGATTTTGACGAATGGCAGCTTGTCATACAAAGCAAAGCCCCACACATGGCTAAGTTATTTGAGTATGCTTTATTCAAAGTGATAGACGATTACAATAACGGCTTTTGCAACTTCCAATAATTAGCTTGCTAAGGCATACAGAGTGAGCCTTCATCAGCATAAGAATAGTAACCATCCTTTGTTACAATCAGGTGGTCCAGTACACGCAGGTCTAAGAAGCTGCCCGCCTCTCTCATCTTCGTGGTGACAGCATTATCTTCTTTGCTTGGCTGTAAATTACCTGACGGGTGATTATGCGCCAGGATGATGCTTGAGGCGTTCGCCTTTAGTGCTGTGCTAAACACAATCTTGGGGTCAACGACTGTTCCGGCAACCCCGCCAGTTGAAATATCACTGATACCGATGACACGGCTGGCGCGGTTAAGCAGCAGGATTTTGAATTGCTCCAGCAGTTCAATTTTATTTTCATCCCAATACTGCATCAGGATATGATATGCGTCACCTGACGTACTGATTGCAGGGCGTTCCGATGCCTTGACCTTCGTCCTGTACACCAGCTCCACTTCAGAAATTTTATACAATGTGTCCAATGCCATTTGTTACCTCGCTAAAGAGGCACAAAGCACAGGCAGGGGTGATTCGGGGAATTTTGTGTTGAAATTAAAGCCCGTATATAAAAAAGCCCGACCGGGATTTTTTAATATACAAAGGAGGGTTTGTTCCTTAATAAAACAGGCATATAAAACGCTGTTTTGCTAAATGCACCATGACTAAACCTTGCATCTATCAAGGGGTTCCGCTATTCACAATAGTCAATCTTCCACCTTTCAGACTGAAAGTTATTCAAAGATAAACCCTCGTTTGTATCTGAATATGCCGACAGTCTGAACCACGCTTGTAAAGGGGCTGCAAATGATATCAGACATGAAAACAGGCTATGCGTATTACAGGGTATCCACAGAGCGACAAGGTAAATCAGGCTTAGGTCTTGATGCGCAACAACAAGCCGTAAGGGCTTTCTGTCAATCGAATGGCTATGCACTCGCAGGCGAGTTCATTGAAATTGAATCAGGCAAACGGAATAACCGTCCCGTGTTGGGTGAAGCCCTCGCTGTATGCAAAAAGCAACGAGCGACCTTGCTGATAGCCAAACTGGACAGGCTGGGGCGCAATGTAGGCTTTATCACGAGGCTCATGGAAGCCAAAGTCGATTTCAAAGCAGTAGATAACCCGGATGCGGATAAAGTAGTAGTGCATGTGATGGCGGTATTCGCGGAGCATGAGCGGGATATGATTAGCAAGCGGACGAAAGCGGCTTTAGAAGCTGCTAAAAAGAGAGGTGTGGAATTGGGAGCTAATGGTAAATATGTCCTGTCCAGGCTCAATCACGAAAACGCTGTCAGGTTCGCAGAAAAAATGTCGCCGGTGATTGAGGGGCTAAGGCAACAAGGCATGTATACCATTCAGGCAATAACCGATGAACTGAACAGGCTGGGCGTACCGACATTCAGAGAGCATCATCATCGATGGCATCCTGCAACGGTACACTACCTGATAAAAAGAATTAAAAACCAATCAATATAGTACCAATGAACATGAGAATTTTAACAGTATTACTCTTAGGCTGTATAGCTGTTTTAAACAATGAAACTTCAGCCCAATGCAAGTATGTGAAAGCCACCAAAGACGAATGGACGGGCAAGACCATGAACACCGCGCAAATGGCCATCGGCAATGCCCTTGCAGGGCGTGAAGTGATATTACAGGAATCAGGCGGCACCTATTACTTAGGGCTTCGCATCACATTTAATACCGACTTCCCCGATGTCGCTTTTAAGAAAGGTGACAAAGTCAGTTTCAAGCTGGCGAATGGAGAAATTATCGAAGTAGTATCCATCAAAGACCTACCGCCGACCATGACCCGCTTTATGGATGTGCCTGTGCGCATGTGGTTTGTCAATCAGGATGTCAGCAAAGAAGTCTTTGAAAAACTATCCGCCTCACCCATTACCGCTATTCGGTTCAGGCTGAACGATGCCGACCAAGACCTGCCGGCCATCAAGGACAAGCAGACAGCTAAAATCATGGAGACCGCAAAATGTATGTTAGAAACTAAATAGATACACTATGAAATACGCACTAATCATCATCAGCCTTTTTGTGTTGGCTGGCTGTGTAAAATCAGAATCGCCTGCACCATCAACGACAACACCGTATAAAGACACTATCCTGACAACAGAAAAACTTATCGGGAAATGGGAAGTGTACACTGTCAGCGTATCGACCTACGAAGACGGTGAATTATACGAAACAAAGTCATGGACTAAATCTCAAGGCTACTGCCTGAACGGCAACGGGCCTATCACACGTGGTTGGAATGATTCAACAGATATCAGCTATATCACTTTCACACAGGACGGGCGTTTTGTGCATACAAAACCAGACGGAACCCCTGATAGTTACATGCTTCGTAATATCCTTCCCAAAGAAGGTAAATGGACCATGAAAAGCGAAGCCATCGGACTAACAACATATATCGATAGTACAGACCTGGATTATCAATATGATTTTGAGGATAACGAGATTGTATTCAATGCCCTCGAAACGGAAAAGATTTCAGGGGACATTATACAGTACGTCACCACATTTGCGATTGTAAAGCAATAGCAGCATAGGTACTTACAAACAAAACGAACTTAAGCACAGGATTTCATCGTTCACTGATAGGCACCCAATAATGGCTTTGAAGGCTAATGACAAGGTTTTAGAGAAAAGAATACAACGTGAAAACAGCGGCAGATTGATTACCTAACGTGGAGATTGTTTTCTCTAAACCTGCAAGCAATGTGTAGCAATGCCGTTGCGCTGACCTTGTCATTAGCCTGTAAAGCGGCATTACCTTTGCCCGTCAGTGGCGCAATGAAAAAATTGGAAAGCGAACCCGAAACACTTAGATTTGGGATGTATAAAAAGTTTTCATGGTGATAGGGTTTATAGGGGCTGGCCTGTTCTCGGGCCGGCTTTTTTATTTGTAAATCCATAGTATACAATATATTCTTGTAAAGTAAATGACGTTGTAAAGAGATGATCTAAAACCACTTTGGGTTCATTTAATTCATCTACCTTAAATATAGTACTACTATATTGATCAGTTAATTTTGCACCTATAATTAAGTCCAATTTGTTCAAATCAAATTCACCAATATGAGACCTGTTTTGATATTGATAAAAGCCAAAACACCGAGAATCATTATAAAGACCTGTAGCAAGCCAAAAATCAGAAGTGCCTGGTAAAAACAATTTAATAATGGGAATTTGCTTCAAATAATTCTTAGAATCATTTGCGTTATTTAAAAGTTGAGTAAGTTGCTGATTTGAAAGCAATGTTAATATTTCTGACATTCAACTCTTATACCGAATCAACACCGATATGTCAATAAGTATTTCTACAAGTTCTAAATACTATCGTTTGAATTCCTTCCAGAAAGACATTATTTCTTTCATTTTTTCAAATCTAACAAGGAAGCTAAGTAAAGGTTTCTGCATAAACTTTGCCTTAGTTTGTGTATGATCAAAATCGTAAACTTTAGCTATTGCATGTCCTAATCCAATCTGAGGCAAACACAATATTGTATCTGGAGTTATTTTATTGATAGGGATTATTTGTGATATAATTTTAATAAAACTGCCTAAAAATGGCGTTAACATTTGAGACGGCTTATTAAATGCCAACATCATAAGTAATACCTCACACTCCCCGGCCTCGGTATAATATATATCATCACTGGTTAATTCAAACTCAAAGACTCGACCCTCTGTAATGTTGGAATATGTATGCCAACTAACAGGAACTAAAGTAACAGCACTTATAACTTGTTTGTCAACTTCAGATACGTAAAAGAGAAATGGTTTTTTTTCAAACAGGCTCCTTCGATATCCAAAACTTGGCATTGTTCGACCTAATTCTTGATATCTACTTTCGTATGCGTTCCTATGTCTATTCTCTAGCATTTCAATAACAACTAGGTCTTCAATACTGGCTTGCCTAACAACCATTTTTCCGAGTACGTCAATGATTAGAGGGTTTAGGTTTAATAATGCTCTATTATACATTTCATCTACTCTATTGTAGACATAAACCTTTAAATCAATTTTCTGCCTTGCAGTGAGCTTAGTATAATCACGACCTTTCAAATATTCTGGCCTATAATGATTTTCGAATGCCTTTTCAAAGTCTATCCACAATTTATAGTGACCAAATATTCTTATAAATTTCAACACTTGCTCAAGGGCATAGGGCGTAATTTCTCTATCATCAAGATCAACTAATATTGTCTTTCTAATTGTTTCAATTTTTCGGCAAGTTGCTTTGTCACGGTTCCTACTACTATAGGTAGTTCTTATAAACTCTTCATTTATCGGTTTAAGCTCCTCATATAAATAACACTTCACGTCCCATGTTGTGCATGGACCAGTACCTTTTATCGCTTCAATCTCTAACATTCTTTTTAAGAGAAAGAACAAATAAGGATCAATCTTCTTGCTTGTCTTTACAGGCATTCCTCAGCAGTTTCATTCCTATGTAGGAATAGGCAAATATTATAATACTTCTCACTTTTGTTCACACAAGGGAGAATTAAATAGTAACTAAATATACATAAAATGAAAGATCGTGATTTTATAACCACTCTGATAATAACAACCAAATTAATTGTATATGAATATCATCAATTTCAATGAAGAAGCTTTTTGTGAGATAATTGAGAAACTGCTAAATAAGGTTAATCCCAGTTCTCACAATATAAAGTCAAAATGGATTTCTTCTAGTGAAGCTATGGAACTTCTTAGCATCAAAAGTAAGACAACACTACAAAGTTTACGAGATAAAGGAAAAATTAGATTCTCTCAGCCAAACAGAAAAATCATTTTGTATGATAGAGAATCAATTGAGGCTTTTATCGAACAGCATGTGAGAAATATATTCTAATTCTTTTTCATCGTCGATTATCCTATAGCTCCAAGACTCAAGAAGAAAATACAATTATGAAAGGTGAATTTGAAATCCTGATACTATTACCATGGCACAGTCTGGGCAACCGCAGAATGACACACTTTATTGCTAGAATGACTGTTCTTACGTATTCGAATAAGGGCAAACCGTATAGAAGCTTAAAACTATTTCCTGATAAATCTAAATCAACCAATGAAACCACAAAATAATCGGCAATATAATAATGGCAGAGAGCCTGTCGATATGGATTCGGCCTACAAAGCCCTTGAGGTAGCCATAGCTGAATTTAAAGAGGCTGAGCAAAGATTATTGGCAGCAAGGGCTTTATGTTTTGAATTATACCAAAAAAGTGATCCGTACAAAGTTCTAAGGCAATGGCATTGGGATAATTGTCGGGATGATAAAAGATAATAAGTAGCCGTTAGCTAAACAGTACATGACAGAAAAGAAAACGATAACTAAACAATAAAACATTCGATATATGCCAGCATGGGATTTAGATACAGAAATACTGCGGTTCGTGGGCGAATCCTCCAAATCAAGTTTCACCCTCCGGAACGCATTTGAAGGGTGCCAGGTGTTCGGTGGAATTGGGGGCGGCAAATCGAGCGGGTCAGGTAGGTTGCTTTCAGTTAAGTACCTTCAACATGGATTCGGAGGTTTGGTATTGACGGTGAAGCCGGACGAAAAAGATATGTGGATGGAATATGCCGAAATGGTCGGCAAGCAAAATGATGTCATTGTTATTGAGCCGGGTCAGAAAAAATACGTCTTCAACTTCCTGGAGTACGAAAGCAAAAAAGATTACGGCACCACCTATACCGATAATATTCACCAGGTATTGCGTACTGTCATCCGTGCTTCGGAAGAAAAAAACGAAGGCCGTTCCGATGATGCCTTCTGGCAGGACTCATTAGACCTGTTCCTGAATAACGTGATAACCCTGTGCCTGCTTGCTTATAACAAAGTAACTGTTCAATTACTGTTTGATATTGCCCAATCCGTACCCAAAAAAGTACAGCAGACAAACAAGGAGGACGGCGACCATGCAAACAATGAACAGGACAAGGAACAGGAGCCTACAGAATACCAGAAGGCGGTAAAAATTGTGAAAAGCAGAATGTCCCAAGCTATCAAGGATTGGAATAGTCAACAACGAGATGGATACGTGCATTCCCTAACTGAAATGCAGTATGAAGAACAGCTTGATGAAGCCATCCCCGGATACAGGGAACTGAAAATGCTGGACAGCTTTTTTATGGGGAGCTTTTTCAGTATTGGCGATAAGACCAGGGCCATCATAGAATTTTGCCTGACCTCCTTTCTGCAAAAATTGCTCCGCGACCCTATACATTCCCTATTCGCAAGGTATCCGTCCACCGTGACACCTGAAGATTGCCTGGATGGGAAAATCATCATCCTGAACCTGCCTGTAAAGATTTACCACCATGCGGGCCAATACGCTCAAATGCTTTTCAAGTATATCTGGCAGCGGGCGATGGAACAAAGGAACATTACCAAGAATAACAGGCCTATCTTCCTGTGGGCAGATGAAGCGCAGCATTTTATCCATGAACACGACGCGGAATTCCAGGCGACGGCGAGAAGCAGCAGGGTAGCCACCGTGTACCTCACCCAAAACCTGCCTAATTATTTCGCGAATATGGGCGGCCAGAAATCAGAGTATAAAGTCAAAAGTTTTCTTGGTACGCTGGCCACCAAAATCTTCCATGCCAATTCCGATGTGGAGACCAACAAATATGCCAGCGAACTAATTGGCGAAGCATATACTGACGATCACACAAAGAATATCACCTATGGAGGGAATATTAGTGTCAGCAAAGGCAGCTCATTGAAATTAGAAGCCATTGTCAGAAAAGAAGAATTCAGCCGTTTGAAGACCGGAGGCCCGCTAAATAATTATGTGTGTGAAGCCTATATCGTCATGCAGGGAAAAGTATTCAGCAATGGCATGAATTTTCACAAAGCAGCGTTTCACCAGCTCATCATACCAAAATTAAAAACTATTAATTCCTAACAATAAAAAACAAATACAATGAAACAAAATCTCTATCAGAGGGCGATTTTTAAGCGCTACAACATGCTCAAGTATTCAATTCTCGGATTGTCATTTTTGCTGGCATCCTATCCCCGGTTACTGATTGAAGTATTCATCCGTCGGGATTTTGGCCACAGGTATTTCAACCTGTCCTCCAGCATTACCCTGTTCCTTATCCTCGCATGGCTGCCGATGATGGGGTCGTATGACATCGACCTTGAAACCATCTACTATGCCATTATTGCAGACCCCTTATGGTACGGTTACCTGTTCGCCTTCCTGTTCTTTTCCTTTAAAAGGCATAAAGAGCTAAGAGTTAAGCCAGGCTCTTACGACCACTCCTGGTTCAGCCAGTCCGCCGGGGTATCATTGGACTGGTTTGAAAATATCAAATTCAGGGGTAAGCATTTCACGAACAGGACGATTGAAATCTGGCTGGAGCCATTAGCCTTTTTCCTTGCAGGTGTATTGCTGCTGTTACTGCAAAATATCCTTGGGATATTGCTGGTCATCTGCGCAGTTATTTACAGCCTCAGTTACAGGGCCGCCTACGCTATCGGTGACAGCCTGATTTACGATATGATTGATACGAATATCATCGGCAGGTCCACCGTGAAATTTTATGAAGAAGGTGAAGAAACAGTGGACGAAACCGGTGTTCAATTCTATACCAACCGAATCAAGAATAAGGAACTAGGCAAATATATTTCCGATGCCATGCAGGGCAAAGACGATGACTTTACAGATGGGACAAGCTATGCGTTTTAGGCCATGTACACCTAATCGGGAAGATGTCTGATGGAAAAACAAAAAAATTAACCTTCCCCTCAACTGTGCAAAACGACCATGGGAATCTATCACCACCGCAGCCCCTTGAACCCTACCAAAACCTGTAAACCCTATCCCTTGTTAACCGATACACTTTGTCACAACATTCAAAACAAAAAATACACAACACCCATTTTATCACCTAAAACTTGCATCCATGATCCGGATGATAATGTCCACCTCAGCTGCGTCCGCGAAGTCTTACTTCACGGACGCGCTGATTAAATCCGACTACTATATCAACGACCAGGAAATGAAAGGCGTATTCGCCGGCAGGTTAGCCGAACGGTTAGGACTCAAAGGGGAAGTTGACAAAAACAGTTTCTTCAACCTCTGTGAGAATATCAACCCGGCGACAGGCGGCACCCTCACCCAGAAAACCAAAGAAGAAAGGACGGTCGGTTACGATATTAACTTTCACTGCCCTAAATCCGTGTCCCTCGTCCATGCCTTATCAGGTGATGACCATATCATGGAGGCGTTCTCAGCGAGCGTCAGCGAGACCATGCAACTGATAGAAAAAGATGCGTTTGCAAGGGTGCGTGTCGGCGGTGCCGACCATGACAGGTTGACAGGAGAATTAGCCTGGGCAACGTTCATCCACCAGACCGCAAGGCCTGCCGGGGCAAGTGTCCCTGACCCTCATTTGCATGCCCATTGCTTTACCTTCAATGCCACCTATGACGGGGTTGAAGATAAAATCAAAGCGGGGATGTTCCGTGAAATCAATCGGGCCATGCCTTTTTACCAAAGCTATTTTCACAAGCTCCTGTCCGATAAAATAATGGACTTGGGCTATGAAGTGGAGCGGACGAAGAAATCATTTGAAATAGCCGGTGTGCCGAAAAAAGCCATCGAATTATTTTCAAAGCGCACCAATGAAATCGGGCAGGTCGCCAAAGAAAAAGGAATCACCGACGCAAAGGAACTGGCTGAATTGGGGGCAAGGACCAGAAAAGGCAAGCAAAAGAACCTGTCCATGTCCGACCTGAAGCTGCACTGGCGCAAGCAGATTGCAGACTATGGCATACGCCCCGAACCCTCTAAGCCGCCAATCCGCTATGGCTACCCAACGGCAAAGAACCTGGTCACACCCGATAAATGCGTTGACCATAGCCTGCTCCACAGCTTTGAACGAGCCTCGGTAGTCCCTGAGCGTGTCATCCTTGAATCAGCCTTGAAGCATGGTATCGGCAGCCGCTTTGCCAAAGCCAATGCGATAGTCGAAAAAGTCAGGGCGCATGGAGCCATTATTAAAGTAACGGATGGCGGCATTACCAAATGCACGACAAAGGAAGTGCTGGCGGAAGAAAAACGCATGGTAAAACTTGCCAGGCGCGGAATGGATGCCGTGACGCCCATGTACAAAGAAAGCCCAAAGTTGGAACTGGACGGGCAGCAAAAAGATGCCGTGTCCTTCCTGCTCACCAGTAGCAACAGGGTGAATATTATCCGGGGTGGAGCCGGTACGGGGAAGACCACCCTGATGCAGGAAGCCGTCAGGCATATCCGCAAAGCGGGTAAGGAAGTGTTCACCGTCGCACCGACCTCCGAAGCCTCCAGGGGCGTGTTGCGAAGCGAAGGGTTTAGCAATGCGGAAACAGTCGCCTCGCTTTTACAGAACAAAAAAGAGCATGACAAGCTGAAGTATAATGTCATCTGGGTGGATGAAGCGGGCTTGCTCGGCACTAAAGACATGCGGGCCTTGTTAGAACTGGCCGAACAGCAACATGCCAGGCTGATATTAAGCGGTGACACACGGCAACATGCCAGTGTCGTCAGGGGGGATGCGCTTCGCATCCTGAACACGGTTGCGAAAATCCCCGTAGCGGAAGTCAATAAAATCTATCGCCAGAAAAAATACCATTACAAGACGGCGGTGGAGCATATCGCCAAAGGGGATATTGAAGCAGGCTTTAAGCAGTTAGACAGCATCGGCTATATCCGAAAGCTGGATGAACAAGACCCTTATCGTGAACTGGTCAAAGACTATGTGCAATCCCTGAAGATGGGCAAAAAATCCCTTGTGATTGCACCGACCCATAAGCAGGGTGATGTTGTGACCAGGCAGATACGCCAGTCCCTGCGTGGTGAAAAAATGATCGGGGTGAAGGAACGGCAGATTACCCGGCTGGTCAACCTGAACCTTACCGAAGCGGAACGGGCGGATTGGCGCAACCTGCAAAAAGGCCAGGTCGTGCAATTCAACCAGAAAATGGCTAAGCATATCCCCAAGGGTAGTAAGTGGCTGATTGCAGGTGTTGCCGATAGCTATGTCAGCCTGAAGGGAAAGAATGGCGCCACCGCCTCCCTGCCCCTGCACAAAGCGAAACAATACGAAGTCTATGACATGCAGCCCCTGCCGATTGCAAAAGGCGACCTGGTGTGCATCACCCGCAACGGTCTGGACGAAAAAAAACACTACCTGCATAACGGGAATGTGTTTGAAGTATCGCAGATAGACAAGAAAGGCAAGATAGAATTACGCAACCCGGTGAGTAAACATACCTATACGATTGCGCCGACCTTCGGCCATCTCGCCCATGCCCATTGCCTGACCTCCCATGCTTCGCAGGGCAAGACCGTTGACAGGGTGTTTGTGGCGCAACCCGCCTCAACCTTTGAAGCGACCAACGACAAACAATTTTATGTGTCCGCTTCCAGGGCAAGGGAACAAGTCACATTTTATACGGATGATAAATCGGGCTTACTGAAACATGCTGCAAGGGTCAGTGAGCGGCCATCAGCTATAGAGCTGTCCGTCAAACATGACCAGCACAAAGAAGCCATTGACCGCTTGCTCAGAAGCGAAGTGACCAAGGATAAAAAACAGGAAAAACAAATCGATAAACAACCGACCCGGAGGGCAAGGTTTGAAGACAGGGACTATGAACCAAGGATTTAGCAGCAAATTAGACCGGATGCTGGAGAATGACCCCTCACCTGCGTCACGGGCCTCACAACAGGGGCAGGATAAATACCCTGATGCGGGGTACACCCGGAACCTGTGCTTTGTCCTGCCCGACGGGTGCAGGATATATTTCGGCTATGGCTATATCGTAAGCTGTGCCTACAACCCAGAGGCCAATACAATCACCATTGCTTTCACCAGCCATAAGGTCACGATTGGCGGTTACAACCTGTTGGACTTATATGAGAGCCTGATGAACCAGACCGCAAGGATTATCGCCACGTCGGATGAACGGTATCATTCCCTGAACAAGACCGAATGCCTTGTCAGTTATATTACCATAGTAGAAAACGAGCAATAAAAAAATCCCCGACCTTAAAGCCGGGGATTTTTCGGACCGGTATTACAGTTTCAGGTCTCGCTGATTTTGTTTCAATAATTTCTGGTGCGCCTGTTCGAGCAACACTTCATCTCTTGTAATCTGCGAGGCGTTTCTTGCAGCTTCGGCGTAAACCGACATTTTGTATTTCGGTACGAATAACGGGTTGTTAAAAACGGTAAACCCGAATATGCCGATTTTGATACGCTGCAATTCATTCAGGTCGATATAGCCAAGTTCAGGAAAACCCTGACCGAGGTCGCATAGCCCGAAAGCGATGTGAACATCCTCCGGGTCCAGTTCCGATACCAGCCATTCGCAGGCTGTGCCCGGAAGAGTCAGGTGAGCAACGGGGGCGTGGTTCTTGTCCCTGTTTTCCGGTTTGCCGTTTTCCAGCAACTTTTGATATTGTTGTTCGGTAAAGAGTGTCATGGTTTTTTCCTTTCATAAGGTTGATGGTGACAAGTGTGGAACAACTGCGGGGCAGAGCGAATGAACAAGCTGTATTTTGGTTGGGCGGGTGAATCACGCCGCAGGCGTGAGAGCGAAAATACTGCTTAGTGAAATGAGCGCACGCAGTTAACACTTGTAGCCAACCATCAACCCTGCTTAACCGAAAGGAAAAATCGGTGACACGGCTCAAGGGGAACAACGCACTATTCAAAAGCAAAAAAAGGAGGATTGACAAATCCAACCCTCCTGCTTGCATCAGACTGCCGGTTGCAGTGACTTCAGGTACTCAACGGCACGGGATGCCGCGTTCGCTGAAGCCGCAACAAGGTATTTATTGCTTTTGAGCGCCTGCATCCAATGGCCGATATAATCCGCATGGTCTTTGCGTGGCTCATGGCTGATATTCAATTCAGCGCAAAGGAAACTGGCACCGAATTCTGCAACCAGTTCTTCGGCTGCATAGGCTTTATCACCAAAGCGTTTCCCGAATTCACGGTTGATACGGTTTTCATGGCCTGTCCAATGCACCAGCTCGTGGTGGAGTGTACTGTAATAGTTCTCGGTCGCCGTGCTATGGGCTGTATCCGTGAACAAAGCAGGTTTAGGCATCAGGATTTCATCTTTGGCAGGGACAAAACAAGCCCTCGTCCCTTTGTGCTTGATAACAGCTTTGGTATTGGCGACAAAGGCTTCGACCTGTTCGAGGCGTTGGGCAAGCGGTGTTTCAGGCTCCGGAGTTTCATCCGGCTCGTAACTTGCCAACTGGCATTTATTAAATACCACGTAGGATTTGACAAAAGGCACTTTCTTCAGTTCACCCGTATCGTCCTCTTTCTCCACAAAGTCATAATAGACGACCATTGTCCCTTTCTCGCCCTTGCGGATGCTTTCGTTTTTTTCCTTCCATTGCTTGAAGCTACCCCAGACATTGGAGGAAAATTCCTGTTCGTGTGCCGCACCCCAGAGCAACAAGGTATTGATACCGTTGTAAGGTTTGCCGCTCTTCAGGTTTTGTGGCATCCGGAAGGAAGTGCCGGGCGACTTCCAGGGTTTTACCCAAGGGGTGATGCCGTTTTCCAGATACTTCAGGATGGTATCGGTGACCCGTTGGTGAACATCGGTCTTAGCGTTGTCAATGACGACCGGGACAGTTTCAGAGATATGTTTCATGGTGGTTGCCTTTCTATTGAGGTGAATGGTTACAGGTGATGGCACAACCGAAGGACTAGTGACCAAACCGGCTGTTATTTTGTTTCGCGATGAATCACGCCAACAGGCGTGAGAGGAAAATAATAGTTGGTGGCGGGAACGGCTTCGGTTAATCACCTGTACCGAAACCATTGACCGTCACTTAACGGAAAGGCTTGCCATGCAAACGTTCATACTGTTCTATCGTTTTGAACAACTGCAAGGCGAGTTCCGGCACGATGGCGTTGCCGAACATGCTGATGGAGCGGGCTATCCACTTTGGAAGGGTAATACCGTCCAGTCGGGTGGGAATCCCATCATCTCCCCCACAAAGCGGGGGTTGAGTCGGCCATGCCTGCCAACGATATCCTGTATCGTTGAACCGAGGTCGTCGCCCCGCCAGTTTTCCGTCCTGCGTTTGTGGTTGCTGTCGCTGGCAATGGGAGTCGGTAAAAGCTTGTGGCGGTTGTACAGGACGTAGGCCGTCAGTTTGCTGGTGTTGTCGGGCGTTTCGTCGCTGCGAAGCCTTGCCGAAAATCCCGGCGCTTTGCCATCGAAGGCTGTCGGTGTCGGCAGTAGCTTGCGCCTTCCCTGCGGTGGCAGGTTCAGAAAGCCTTCCGACAATCCAGACCCTGTACCTTTGGTGCGGGGCGTTGACACCTGAAGCTGGCAATACATACGATGCGACTTCGTAACCTTCTGCTTCCAGATCAGATTGCACCGTGTCGAAGACCAGTCCCTTGTTCCAATTAAGCAGGCCGTAAACGTTTTCGCAAACAACCCATCGGGGTTTAATTTCCCGAATGACGCGATACATTGCCGGCCAGAGGTAACGGTCATCTGCTGTGCCTGCTCGCTTCCCGGCAGCACTGAAGGGCTGGCAGGGGAACCCGCCCGTGAGGATGTCGATTTTTCCTTTGTAGGGTGTAGCATCAAAATCTCCGATGTCTTCATAAGCGGCCGCATCCGGCCAGTAATGTTGCAGGATGGTTTGGCAGAACATATCTTTTTCGCAATGGAATATGTTCTTCCATCCCATTTTTTCAGCAGCAAGGTCAAAGCCCCCGCCACCGGAAAACAGGCTTCCGTGTTTCATGGTGTCCTCTCAATTATCAGAATACAGATTGGGTGTATTTTTCATTCAGGTCTTTGAACGAACTGTAATCGTCGTTCTTAGGATAATGTTTCAACCCTTCTGCTTCGGAAAACTGCCGTAAAAGTTCCGTGCATTTTTTCCACCGCTCATCATTGCCGAGCCACGAACAGAGATATTCATACCCGTAATTGCGGACATACCCCGTCATGTCCTGCAAGCAATCCATGCTGTTCAGGATGATGCAATCATCATGAAACAGCTTGCCGTCACGGAATGATAATTCCGAAAGGTAGTCGTACACGTCCTTGAAAATATGTACGCCCGGCGGCTTGGGAATTTTTCCCCTGACAAAGGTGATGGTACGAGGGCCGACATGGGCTTTGATTGTCGGGTTACGGATAGCAAAGCCCCCGTCCTCGTTTTTTATCCCAATGGCGATAAAGCTCTTTTCGGTCAGGCTGTTCCGGACACGTACCTGTTTAAGGGTATGCCGCGCCGTTTGAAGCGGAATACCCCGGCGAAGTTCGAGGTATCGGATAAGCACTGGTTCAGACAAAGGGCTTACGTGTTTTACCGATAACGATTGGTCAATCGTTTTATAATCCGGTGTGCCGTGCGGAAGCTGAATAGCGGAAGGGTTAAACCCTACCATGTTCTTCAGCCAGCGTAAGGCATCCATGACCGTATGATTGACATCCTGGCTTTGCAGATAAAGGCAAACCAGTTTAATGACATCCCCTGTTTGTTCCGTCAGAGGGTCATACCATGTATTGGTTGTATTATTGACGACCAGGCGCGAGCGTTGGTCATCGTTGAACGGGGACTTATACAGGTCAAGTCCGTTCGCAGAAAGTTTGGGTGAAATGCCCCACACGTCAAAAATTTTGCGCAGGGGTATTGTCTTAGCAAATTGGATATCCATTATGCCGCTCTTTCAAAAAATGATGGTAGGGGAGATTAGAAGGCGCTCAGGCGGCGTTCTTCCAGGAAAGCATCCAGGGCAGACTTACGATATCGGACGGTACGTCCGATTTTAATAGGCTTGAGGTCGTAGCGTTTGGTGCAGTCCCATACCGCTAATGTGCCGTAGCTGTAATTGATATAACGCGCTGCTTCCTTGCGGTTGAGTAATGGTTCGTGGGCAGGCAAACTCATGTGCATTCCTTTCTATCAAAAAATTAAATGGTTTTGAATCGTGGGTTGGACAAAACGGAGAGCTTGATATGCGAAATGAATATGGGTTGTCAAAGAAAAAACGCTTTTCGTATGACAATTAATAACCGTGAATGTCGAATGGAATTTACATTGGTTAACTTCTAAGTATTCTTACTTAGGTGAGTTTAATTTCCGAAAGGAATATCCGCAGCTTTTGCGAATCACCATACAGTGCATGGCAGAAAGGAAACTGACATGACACAATCACAACGATTGACCGATGAGAATTTGCATGAGGCCTATAAAATTATTGCAGGTATTGTGAAACAACACGGAGAAACCTACCTCCCCATTTTCAAGCGTGTGCACGAGGAAGTGGAATTGCTGAAGAAGCAAAACGATCTCCTTTCAATAGCTGAGCAAATTGCAGGGCAGTAATTGCAAATATAGTTGACCCATTATTCAATAAAGGCCAGGATGTAAAACAGGGTTCACATGATGCGCAAATTATTTTAGCACACCACGAAAGTTAAACATGCTGCTAAGTGCAGACAACTAAAACATAAAAGCGGAACTAAGTAACGACATGGAGCGCACTCTACGCTTTCCAAATGATTTTTTATATTCAACATCTTAATTGGTGTATTAGATAAACTACTTGTAATTTCTACGATCGAGATTGCATTCTAAGACCAATAACTGCTGCCTTAATATCTTGTACAACAGATTCATCACACCATTCTTTCCAGAATTTAACTGTTGCACTTTCTGGTTTTATTGAAGGCTCATCGATTATCACTCTTGTCGGCAACAACGAAGCATCCCCTACAATCAGTGCCTCACCAATATCAAGTACAGGCAACACATCAGTTACTCCAGAAAGATTATCTGGTAGCAGCTTCTTAATCACCGACTGATCTTCAGCGTTCGCCAGTCTTAATGAAATAAAATTATTACACTGACTCAAGACTGTACGATTTACTTCAGCTGGACGTTGACTGATTACTATTAAGCTGACACCGTATTTACGCCCCTCTTTAGCTATTCTTTCAAAGCTTTTTAATGAAAGTTCACCTGCTGCATCCTGATGCATTCGTTCTGGTATATATAAATGCGCTTCATCACAGAACAGGCATATTGGATGTTGTTTAGCTTTAGGAGTCCATTGCTGAATTGTAAAAATCAATCTTGCGACTAATCCAATCACCAAAGGCAAGACATCCGATGGAACTTCGGAAAAGTCAATAATTTTCACCCCAGCATTATTTGAATTCTGCTTGCTGCCACACATCAGTTTTATAAATAAATCTTCCATCCAAGATAAATTCAATTCATCTTCAGATATTTGAAACAGAAACCCTAGGCGCTTATCTTGAATTTTTGCCTCAAGGCGTTGAATAAACCGTGTTAACTTCCCAAAATAAGGTCCCTGTTTTTCTGTTGACCTTCCTGCGACCATTTCAGTGTCTAAACGACTAAGTTCCTCAAGAACGTTTTGGATTTTATAAGGTATTGGACTATCAATTGTTATACTTTCTTTTAATATTGTATCTCCGACCTCCTTAAGGAATTTTTGTTTTTCTGAAAAGACTATTTTAGAAAACAACATAGCTTGATTAGGTGCATTACTATCACTCCTATCAAGCAGCATAGCCAACATTTCTTCATAACTAAGTAGCCAATATGGTAGCATTAATACATTCTTAGCAAGATTGCCCTTTTTGCCAAGATCTCCTGGGTTTGCGACTTTGATATGCTGGATGCCATCAGCCTTAAAATCTTTACCGCTATACTCTCCATGAATGTCAAATAACAGCGAATTTGCCATCGGCAATTTCGCTATCTGTTCTATAATTTTAGCAACGCACCAAGACTTCCCTGAACCTGTGCTTCCAACTATTACTGCATGGCGCTGAAAAAACTTGTCCCCGTCTAAAAACGCTTCAGCATTCTCATCAATAGAATACCGACCAAGCATTAGGGGCAGTTTATAGTTTTCATGTGCGGAAATACTTTTCATAAAAGCAGTAATGTATTCGCCTTCAACCGGGAAACTAAGAGCTTCAATTTCTGGGACTGAATCAAGGTTCCTTCTAAAGACATTGTCTTTAGTCCCATGTTTATCAAAAAAAGTGCCTATAAGATTAATCTTAAGTGTGTTTTCTGTTAACAACAATCCAGCAAATCCTAACTCCTCGGAAACAGGTTTCTCCTCATCGCTAGCTTTTCGTGTTATTCGGTTGATAATTCCTATTAAGTGTTGACCAGCTTTAGAGCTTCTGATTGCAATAAGGTGATTGACTTGAAGCTTTCTTAATTTGTTTAAATCATCCACTTTGATGATAAGCGTTGAAGTGTCAACACTAAAAACTGTTCCAATTGCTTCTTCGTCTTTAAAGTTTAAAAGAGACATTTTATGACTTTACGATTGTTAAATATGATTTAAGAGACCAGTAATCACTGTCTGGTATAATTAATTCACCCAATTTTGATGAGTAAATTCTTGAACCTGTAGGCTCGTTTTGGTCCTGCTCTATTAGTACGTAATTCTTGCAGTTATTGCCAATGATAGAACTTTTAATTTTTTCTGTTAGCACCTTTGTAATTACTATTATTGGCTTTCCATTCCTGATTTGTGTTATTAGTTTTGGCTGGACATGTTCATCATTGAAGCCATATCCGATACATAAAAATCCAGTTGCAGCCTCGATTTCTCTATCAGCTTGGGCTGAAATAGTACGATATGGCTCACTGTGTGTTTCGTAATATTTACTAATTCCTGGGGTTACTATGGATGGTGTATGGTCATTTGGAACTTGAGACCTCATGGGTAGTTGAACACTAACTCCTGATGACGTCCGATACCAATCAAGCGAACCATGTACTTTCCAAATATTCACCTGCCCGCTAAACCCTCGCATGTTAGAAAAGTTATTTTGGTGAATCAAATCGGAGAAATGACCAATTATATTAGTTGCAAATCCGTTACAAATATATGCCTCTGCAATTCCAGCAGCATACTCTGCAATTCTATCGTAATTGGTTGTTATCACTGCTACCCGTCTACCCGCTGTTTGTAAAAAGTGTGAAAACAACTCAGTTAGCGGAATTGGTTCAGTTCTACAAATAATCTTATTATAAGCATCTAAATCAGCATTTGAAACTAATTCCCAAGTTTTAATTACGATTTCTTTTAAAACATTTGGTCGTAATTGAATGTCATTCAAAGTTAGCTCCAAATCACCGCAAGCATCAAATCTCGTTTTGAATTGCTCAAATTGACTTTTTTCATCAGAATCAGTGAAGCTAACAACTGATTTTAAATGTTCACCAAGAGTCCACATTGAAGGCAATCCCCATGGAATTGATGCACCACTACCCAAAACCACTAATGGAACCCTGTTTGTGCATTCCTGAATAATTTTATATAATGTATCTCTACTCATAGTATCATTCTGACTTGTCTACTTCCTCATCAACAATTTGTTCTTCTTCTGAAGCTAAGGATTGACCTATTAGTGTCATTGCCTGCTCTTGTGGTAGCTCCTGCACTTTGCGGAGTTGACGCTCAATTGCCCTCGTGCGAACACTTGCTGTATCAATCGAATTGGTAGCTTCAAGGAGCTTTTTCTTAGTCTTATCTAAAACGTCACCAAATTTTCCAAATTCTGTTTTCACCGCACCTAATATTTCCCATACCTCACTGGACCTCTTTTCAATCGCTAGCGTTCTAAAGCCCATCTGTAAGCTATTTAGGAACGCTACAAGGTTTGTCGGCCCCACAACGGTAACACGATAATCCCTGCGCAGAATTTCAAAAAGTCCTGCACGTCGTAATATTTCTGCATATAGCCCCTCGGTTGGTACAAACATAATTGCAAAATCTGTCGTTGTTGGCGGATTAATATACTTTTCCCGAATATCTTTTGCACAGCGTTTAACTGCTGTTTCGAACTGCCGATTTACACTTTCTAGCGCTTTAGCATCTATACCTCCAACTTGATCATATGCATCTAATAAACGTTGGTAGTCTTCGTTTGGGAATTTAGAATCTATAGGGAGTAATAGTGGCTTATTGTCATCATTTTTGCCAGGTAATTTTATTACATATTCGACACGCTCCTGACTGCCAGAACGCACAGTAGCATTATGTTCATATTGCTCAATTGAGAACATTTCTTCCAGTATTGCTCCCAATTGGATTTCACCCAGATTTCCTCTCGTTTTGACGTTTGACAAAACCTTTTTAAGATCACCTACTCCAGTCGCAAGAGTTTGCATTTCTCCTAAGCCTTTATGAACTTGCTCTAATCTATCACTTATCAGCTTGAAGGAGTCGTTAAATCGCTTTTCAACGGTTGACTGAAGTTTTTCATCAACAGTTTGACGCATTTCCTCAAGCTTTTTACTGTTTTCTTCTTGGATCGTATGAAGCTTCTTTTCAATAGTATCACGAACTTTTTCAAATTTTGTTTCCATGTCTGTTTTGAGTTGCTCGTGACGTGTCTGCATATCTCCGAACTTCTGTCTTTGAAGCTCATTAAAATCCTTAACGTTAACAGTAAATGTTTCCTGGAAATCTTTGAGAGAGGTTGCGATTTCCTCTCGCACTGTTTTAATTGAGCGAATATTTTCTTCTCTGTTTTCTGTAAGTGACGTGTTTACTTGCTCCTTAAATTCATTTTGTTTTGTTTCATTAGACAATATAAGCTTCTCAATCTTTTCTTCATTCGTTTTAACCAGTTGCTGTAGTTGTAAAGAGAATGACTCAAGTTGTCGTTGCTGTTGCATGGACAGCTCAGAAATATTTTTAGAAATGTTTTCACTAAATAACAAAAATGATTTACTCAACTCTTCGCGGCTTTCTTTAAAAGCTTGTTGATTTTCTGTTCTATTAATTGAGAATTCGCCTTTGACGGATTGCTCGAGTTTGGAAATATCTGTAGTTAATTGAGCATTAGAACTGTTGGTTTTCCGAAACAACAATAACAATAGGATAGCGATCAATAGAACAATAGCTACAAACAATTGAATTTCAATCATACTCATAAATTTTATCGCTTTCGCACCTTATAATATCACAAAGAAAACATATACTTATGTAAGTGTCAACGGGTAAAATACCCTATTTAGTTTGCAAATCTTGCCCAGTACCATTTAAATGGGAATTGCAACTACCATATATACTTTGATTCTACTCTCAAATGATTCACTTTAAACGATTTTAGCATTTAGATTGTCATTAATTGACTTGTATTTACCGCAGCAGATCTATTAAATCCGTATTAATGCTTGTACAATTTGCACAACATATGCTACAATTTATATTCACACGATGAATATTAAACATCCTGTGAAGTGTCGAAAACTAAAATAAAATAGCGGAACTAAGGAGCTAGGTAATGCGCACTCTCTGTCCGCCAGTTTATGGCTTATTAACTGGCATATATCTTCTTAAAAAGAAACACAATTTTCGTATTTATCAACGAATCGTTTTTCGAATCATTATAAATCGTCACACATTTTATCACACGAAATAGGTGACGCATGATGCGATTGATTAAAGTACGGGGATATTATTACTATAACCGCCGGGTGCCTGAAGAAATGCGCGAGTACGATACCCGTCAAAATATCCGTGTGTCTCTCAAAACAGATAGTAAAAGTATTGCCCTAAAGAGGGCTGTGGTTTTTAACGAACAGGTTGAGTCCTATTGGTATGAACTTGTCAAAGGCAAAGTCAGGCACGACAATTCCCGCTTTAGTAAAACCGTTAAAATTGCCCGCCAGTTGGGGTTTTCCTATGAACCTATGTCGGTAGTAGCGAACCTGCCCATCCTTGAGCTAGTGGAGCGAATATTGGTCTTGAAAGATGCCACCCTTCCCCAGGTCGAGGCTGTATTGGGTGCAAAGGCCATCCCGGCATTAACGATTAAAGAAGCTCTCAAAAAGTATTGGGAACTTTCGAAGGACAAAATCCTGAATAAGCCTTTAGATAAGGTAAGGAAATGGGAAAATCCACGTAAACGGACAGTTTCAAACTTTGTGAAAGCTGTTGGAAATAAAGAGCTATCGACAATTACCCGTGAAGATATGCTTGCCTTCAGGGATTGGTGGCTTGGGCGTATTGATAAGGATGATATGAATCCGGACACTGCAAATAAAGATTTCATTCACCTGAAGGTGATTTTTGAAACCGTATCTGATCATCTGAAATTGGGCTTGGATATAGCTCACCTATTCAAGAAAATCAAAATCAAGTCCAGGCATAAACAAACCAGGCTCCCCTTATCAACGGAACAAATCAAGACAATCTTGCATAGCCCTAAACTGGAATTGCTCAATGAGCAAGCAAAATGGTTTTTACATGTAGCTGCTGAAACAGGGGCAAGGCCGTCTGAACTAACCGGCTTGTTGCCATGTGATATTATCCTGCGACATGAAATACCGCATATTAGTATTAAAGACCGCAAGGAACGAGAACTAAAAACATCTCATAGTGAGCGTGAAATTCCTTTGGTCGGACATGCCTTAGAAGCATTCAAAAAATTACCGGAAGGATTTACACGATACAGAGATAAAACAGATAGCCTTACAGGGTTTTTGAACAAATTCCTGCGTGAGCATGCATTATTGCCATCAGAAAAACATTCATTGTACTCATTCCGTCACAGCTTTCAGGATAGGCTTTTAGCGGCGAATGCCCCGGATAGGGTACAAGCTGAACTCATGGGACACAAGTTTCAGCGTCCAAAATATGGTCATGGTGCTTCATTATCCCAGAAATTAGAATATTTGGAAAAGGTTGCTATAAAGAATCCCGAGGTAAATAAAGTAATTACCTAGATAATGATTATGTTTTTATTGATCATCAAGACATAATACATTGGTATTCAATTATAATTATTCACATTTTTCATGAATTTTCAACTTGTAATAGTGCATTTTGTTGCTTTTAATGGCTAGGTTGACACACTCTGAGCAATTCGGAATTTTTTTAATTTGCACTAAAACTAAAGGAATCACATTTAAGGATTAACTCAATGCCAGTAAGAATCGAGCTCATATTATAGTTGAGTTGCCGTTTAACGCCAACTACATGTGCTTCTTCATTTCTATACTCTTTTATTCCTAACGCGAAATGTGCTTCTGCCTTGTCGAATATCCCAACCTGTTTTGCACATTCAATATAGTCCGCAAAAACTGCACGCTTCTTTTTGCCATTCGGTTTCGTCAAAGTCTTCATTAATTCTTCTCGTTTTTGAAGCTTCTCTTTAAGGATATTCTCGATAATTTTGGCAATGGCCATTACACCTTTTTCAAACTCTCCAACTTCGATTAATTTAACTACCGAACTTATCTCAATTGCAATTTGAGCGTTTCTAATTTCATATCTTGTAATTAAATCTAGCAGTTGTTTCTTAACTATATCAGGCAAAGCCAAATCTGCTTTCAATAATTCCTGAATTAGTCGAAGATTGTTTATTTCTAGTTGTCTACTATAATCTTCTTGGTCTTTAGCTGCCTGATCCTTTTCTTTTGCAACCTGTTTCCATTTTTCTTTATCTTGTTGTTCCAACCACCACAATATTACTACTGCGACTAAAGCTAGGCTCATTGCACCAATTATAATCTCTTTTCTATTCATATAATGAGTTTCATTTCTTATCAATTTACAGAGCGAAATTCAAAAAAGATAATGGTGACATTTGTTCAAAGAAAAAATGATGTGCAAAAAGCTTGTGTCGACGGCTCAAGAGATAGCAGCATGCAATAATATTATTTGATCGATATTTCTTTTAGATTAAAAGTAAAAGCCGCACTTTAGAGAGGCTTTTAATAAATATGCTAACAGTTCCAACAGCCGAAATATGGTGACGGACGTAGTTTCGCTCTGAAAAATATGTGGATATCTAAGATATTAGTTAAGATTGAAAACGCCACACCTACAGGTTACACTTCGTAATTTGCAGAACTAATATGAGATAGAACTATGGCTATGCATCACTATCAACTTGAACCACCAAAAGACTGGCAGGAATTCGAACGTCTTTGCCACAGACTTTGGATGGAGATCCTCAAAGACCCTAACACCCAGTTACATGGGAGGCAGGGTCAATCCCAATTTGGTGTCGACGTTTACGGCACGGACGCGACGACACAAGAGTTTTACGGTATTCAGTGCAAAGGGAAGGACAAGCAGTACGGAGCACAAGTAACGGAAAAGGAACTGAGGGCTGAGGTGGCAAAAGCATTAACCTTTGAGCCAAGTCATCCACAGGTCTTCATTCTTGCCACTACAGCTGCACGTGACAGAAAAATCCAAAAGGTTGCAAGGCAAATTACCAGGGACAATCATTCTACGAATAAGATAAAAGTGTTTGTTTATGGTTGGGAGGATATTGCAAGTAGGATTGAAATGTATCCGTCTATCATAGACGACTTTTATCCTCATTATTCCAGTACGAATCGCAAACTGGTTTTCAGCATGGGTGAAATTGAGAATACAGTTAACGAGATAAGAGACCATCTATTGACCCCAAGTGATGCAATGTTGAAGCTGCATAGCAAGCCGCAGGTATTGAAGTATTTTTTCGAAGCATCAAAAGGCCTGCTTAATTGGCCACGCACACTGCGTTCTAATGACAAGTGGATAGAACGTAGTGAGGAAGAAGATATTACTATACAATTTGACGCAGACCTGTCTTCTTCCTCAATAGTATTGGGAGATCCAGGCACCGGAAAAAGCGCTCTTCTCTCTAAACTTGCGCAATCGCTTGTTGACGACGAGGAAATTGTACTAGCAATAAAAGCCGATCAGCTAGGTTCTTCGGTGGTAGACTTTGCCACGTTGGGAGAGGATTTGGGCTTACCGGGTCCTGTTGATGAATGTCTAAAGGTTGCCTCTCAATTTGGCCGCATTTTTGTCTTTATTGACCAACTTGATACCTTAAGCGAATTAGTGGATGTAAAGACCAACAGACTATCTGTCTTGCTAAATTTGGTTAAACAGCTTCGCTTTGTGCCAAATATCCACCTTGTCGCCTCGTCACGTCCATTTGAATTTGACCATGATGTGCGACTGTCTGGTATAAAGGCGCAGAAGATACAGTTGTCCCCGCTCACTTGGGAAGTTACAGAAGAGGTATTAAGGCAAGGTGGAGTGGAGGTGCAAAGTGCCGACCAAAGTTTCAAGAGCTTTTTGTCAAAGCCTAGCAACCTGAATTTTTATCTATACTATCTTAAAAACAATCCTGAAAAACATTTTGCCTCACACATAGAGTTGTATGAGGACATCTGGAGAATATCATTAGGCATTGGTGCAGCTCGCGACAGACGAGCGGAATTTTTATTACACGTTGCCGCGATAATGACAACTGATGCAAAACAGGCTTTGCCAATTGTCCGATATGAGGAAAATAAAGACGACATCGACTTTTTAGTTAATGCTGGTTTGTTGGTAAAGAATAGTAGCAACAAGAGTTTTTCATTTGCGCATCAAACACTTCAAGCCTTCGTTTGGACGCGTTCTTTTATCAGGCAAAATTCTTCACTTAAAGACTTTATAATTACCCATCAGGACAACCTGAATATCCGTCCAAAATTGTCAACTGCCCTTTTTTATTTACGTGATGCTGACCTTGATGAATACAATGCACAAATTACCTCGATTCTCATCACGGACAATACAACAATCAGGCGTCACGTCATCCATCTTATGATAGAGTGCATTGGTGCACATCATGATCCAAATTCTTATGAAGTGGCTGCATTGAAGCACCTATCGAAAGATGAATATTATCAGGGTAGAATTTGTAAAGCCGTATCGGGAAAGGTGAAGTGGTTTGATAGTTTTAAGAATGATGTTATACTTACTTTAATGGTAGGCAATTCAACTTCGAAATTTGTTGCCACTTTTATCTTGTCCTCAGTGTTAGGAGATCGATACGAAGAAATTTTAAAGCTGATAGATCAGTATTGGAAGACACCAGAGGATGTAAATCTAATCTTCTATGTCCTTAGGAGCGCAAATTACTGGACACCTCAAATATTGGAACTAGCAAAATATCTTGTTGTGCATGAAAACGTACATGGTAACGTGCCTGGTATGCTATATCATATTGCAGCTGAAAAGTCGGCAGCTATGGCTATTGAATTGACTGCGCATTTTGTTAATAATAGATTTAAAGTTATAATTAACACAACACCTGCAACGCCACCGCCTGCTCCTGAAAATGCGAGCGAAATTGAACAATATTATCACAGTGAAAAATATAGTATTAGAAAGCACTTCGAAAGTATAATGGATTTTGGTCATAGCTGGCATGACTTTGAGAAAGTAGCCGCTAAAGCCCCCAAGGACTTTATCGAAAATTTCTGGTCATTTTTTCTGACGGGGTGTGAAAAAACGAGAAGTAATTATGAGTACGACAACAACAGCTACCATGATTGTTGGGGCGGTTGGTTTCATCTTTCTGATGAGCATCGTGACTATCGAGGAAAGTACTTCGCTGAAGCGTTAGAACAGTCAATAAAACTCTATGCAAGCGAAAATAAACAAGAGTTCTTGGAACTATACAGCGCCAATAAAAACTCAGAGTATCTTCCTGTTCAGCGAATTCTTATGAAAGGGTTGATTGAGATTGCTTCGGAAGACCCAGGTTTTGTACTCGATGAATTGCTTGCTGATAAACGACGGATGAAGTTAGGAAGCACACATGAAAACAAGTTTACTGGCACCATAGAGATCATCGCAAAACTATCACAGTATCTTGGTGATAGCCAACGAAAAAGACTTCAGGACTACATAAAATCGTATAATGCCAGGGAATCTGAAGTCGGCGCTTCGGCAGAGTCTAAACAATGGGATATAGAGCGCAATCGCAAGGTACGATACAATCTTCTGGCGGCGATTGGTGATGATCTTCTTGATGAATCTGCAAAGAGGCACATGCAAGAGGAGAAAAGAGCTCTTGGTGCGGGCATAGAAGATAGTTTGGATGTCGGCGGTGTTACGATCAGTGGACAAGTTAGTCGTATGACCGAAGAGCAATTCGAGAAAGCAAAAGATATCGACATAATTAAATGCTTCCGGGCTTTTCCAGATAGCGGGGAAAATGATTGGCCTTCTCGGAGGAACAATGCTGGTGCATTGGAGCTTAGTCGGACCTTTGAAAAATTCGCTCTTAAAAATCCCCAGAAAGCAATACGGGTTATCCAGCAGTTGGATATTGCTAATTTGCTTGGAGTTGGGTACGGGTTGATAGGAATAAGCAAGTCGGATATTAAGCAGCAGGAATTACTTGACTTGATAGTGCAGCTTGATTCAGTCTTTTCCAGCCCTGCATTCTACGATGACGCCGCAAGGGCAATTGCTAATAAGTTAACAATTGATCTGCCATTGTCAGAAGAATGGTTGGAAAGAATTGGTAACTGGATTGCCGCAAAGCCAAAGACTCAGGAAGCTACTGCTGAACAGCAGCTTCCTGATGAAGATGCCAACGAACATAACCAGGAAGATTCCAAAGAGGAAAAAATAAGCGGTGTATTGTGGGGACATGGCAAAATGTACGGTGTGCCGTCTGGAAACTTCCAAATATTGCAAACAATTACTATCGGCTATCTCCTAAGGAAGGAACCCCTAACAGGGCCATGGAGCGCCAAGATTATTGAATATATCAAACGAGGTGATTCCGTCGATGTATGGCGAGCGTTTCTCGCGTTGACCTTCCCGCGAGCAGTTGGTTTATGTAAGCCAGGCGAGATTGAATGCATCGTGGATGAAATTATTAGCAGTTACCCTGAGATTACGTCAGGTACAGAACTTGCTTTCACATTCGCAGAATGTGCGAAATACGTAAGTGAAAACAAGCTTCTTTACTGGCTAGACACTATGTGTATTGGTAAATCCGCGAAAATTCTGCAAGTGTATGGAGAAGTGCTGGGTGTAAAGTGGATTATCAACCCTTCATCCAAAGAAACAAATAGGCGTATAGATGACCTTATCCAAAACAAAAATATTCCAGGTTTAAGCGGACTTGCATTTACACTTGAAAATGTCTGGCAGTATAGGAAGTTGCTGATAACACCACTCTTCATCCGGCTTATAGAACTTAAGGAAAAGCAAGTAACTACGATACTGATAGATCTGCTCCGAGGCTTCGACTTAGTGCAATCAGCAGAACTGAATGCGATCATAGATTCATTTATAAGCACGAAGTCTTTTGATTTGATCGATTACCCAGATTCATTCATAGCCCATTGTATGCTACCACTTATTCAATACGAACCTGATAGGGTTGCACGGGTATGTGATGCTCTGATATCCGCAAATGGGAAAAATTTAGGAGACATTTCTACGGGTGCATCCGCTGGCACGTCTGATATGATTACAATTGCAATCACAATCCACAATATGGGAAAAGAATACCAGAAAATTGGACTGGATATATTCGAACGGCTGATGAATTTTGATGCTTATCAGATACAGGATGCACTTAAAAAAATTGACGCTCTACCGCAAATACGGGTTATTGCTTAATGCCGATGGATCAAAGCATTACTATCAACGCCTTTGCATAGCGGCCGAGGCATTTGATATCATCGCATTTAATGTTATTGGATATTAGCAATATCGCTCTTCTAGAAGTTCACTTATGGCCTTCGTTTGTCGGAAATTCGTACCTGTTGACTGTACCCAAAGACCATATTTTCGAACTGTGTCTATCAACACAATCTCGATAACGCCATTCTTATGGAACCGTTTAATGAAATTATTGCATTTACCTTTGCACCACTCCATTGAGCGCATCTCAACGACATATGGACTGTGAATTAGTTTTTTACAAAGTTCTGTTAGCTCCTTTTCTCCGTGATGAGGGGCAATATGGTATTTTTTGCGCAGGGGTTCAATAGCCGTCTCGGGTAAATTAAGGTCCCCGTAATTTTCAAGGAATTGTTGAATATCTGCTTCATCAAATCTTTCATCGCTTGATATATTTAATACATTTCCTTTCTCAAACTCACCATCAATTGTTATAGAAATTTCCAAGCTATTACTCTCCCATAGCTTGAACCCAGAAAAGCTAGCTGATGGCTGCTCATAAATATAAGCGGCAGCAAGTCCTAAACATTCTGCGTTAATATTATGCTCCTCATTGTCGAAAGTATAGGTTGCGCGATCATACTTTTCAAATGATTCCTGATTCTCAATATCAAGAAAAGGATGTATAAATAAGCCGTACAAAAAATCCATATTGCTTTTATTCTCTGGCTTAAATAACCATTCCTGAACTGATAATTCCTCTGTAAGCTTTATTTTATCAAGTGTATTTTCTGAACGAATTTTTGTGACACCAATATTCAATGCTGCTTTAGCCATTTTGATAAAGCGTTGCATTTTCTCATCAGCAATCTCAATAGATTCGCCAATTGGATTTTCGCTTAGCTCATTGAAATGCAATTCCATTATACGATTTTGACAAGTTGATTACTCCATTCGCTTAAAAGATTCTTTGGATATGAACTTAATGCGCCGTTTTTATCAACGTTAATTGTGGTAATCTTTGAGTACTGTTCGGTACTATCGATTCGCTTTTCAAAATAGAACATGTTGATGCGCCCTTCCAAAATAGGATTTTCTTTTACTGCAACCCGCACTCCATTTAGTAGGTGATCACTATGCGTTTCAATTATCACTTGGACATCATTCATCGCAACCAATGAAATTAACCTGCCCAGTTCGGCCTGACCTCTATCGTGAATATGGGCCTCGGGATTTTCTATGATTATAACCTCCCCTGGTCGTGATGCTAAAAGGGCAGTAACGACAGGTAAAACGTAGGAAATGCCAAATCCAACATTTGCTGGCTTAAACCTATTTGTGTTACCCAAATTCGGTTGCATAAAAACAAATTCGAGTAGAACTTTCTCAGAGTTTGGAATTGCGGTCGTACGAATATTCACCCCAGGTGATATCTCGCCCATCCAAAGGTTGATCTGATTTATAAGAGTTTTTACAACTACTTCTTGTTTCGTAACGGAATCTATAGTCTTTGATTTTGGATGGATAAGATTCTCAAAATTAATCTCCTCATTCCCATGTACCTCAATAAAGTGAGCGGTGAATTGTCCTTTGTTACCTATGTTTTTTGCGTTCACAACGCTCGAATAGGATTTGTCATGTATTGAACTTGGCTCCAATCTATTAGCGTTAAGATATTGAAAATTATTCCCGAATAACGATTCCTTAAAAAAGGAGCTGTTTCGAAATGCTTCCGAGGATGCAAGTTCAGTATCCTTTAATTTAAAAATGTCTGCTTCCTGTTTAAAGTCAAAATCTAATCTAATTTCTTCGTCATCACCGTATCTTACAAAAAAGCCCAAGGATTGTTCTCTGTCATACTGATAAAGGGCGTCTTTAGTGTTCCCAACTGTCGTATATTGACCATTTAATTTCAGCTCTCCATTTCGCGCAAGATTATCTGACTGTCTTAATAGGAGCAATGTTTGGATAAAAGACGATTTGCCCATGCCATTTAAGCCTAACAACAGATTAAGGTTTCCTAGCGGAAATAATTTCTTCTTTATTGATTTGAAGTTTCTTATCTCGATTGATGTAATCATCTTGTTCTTTTTAATGTGGTAGATATCAACTCCTGAACCTTCTGATATCGGTATTGAACTCTATATTTATCGCTTGTTGAACTTGTAACGGCCCAAAAGAAATTGTTATCGTCGTCGTGATAAAGAAGCTCAACAAAATCGTCAATGAATTGGTCTTTATTCTCCTTTAATATCTCACTCTCCTCATGTGAAAGCCGAGCAAAAGATACAGAAAACACGTCGAATAATGCCTTATTTATGGGGCTTCTTCCATCATTGATATCTGTAAACTTACGAAAAGCATGCTTACCGAATATTTCAATATTCAACTCCATGCTTCGGCTGTAAGCTTCTTTAATTTCAGATTTTTGCTGTTCAGACATCGTGTATACAGCTGCCATTGCCCTGCTCATATAAGTGTCCAAATCTGGTTGATAAGCTTCGTATCCAAGATGATAAAAAGCAAGAAATCTGTTAGCAAAATCTCGATCAAGCATCCGGTCAGTTTTGATAGACTTTCCCGTCGCCTTAACAAACTCAGGTATTAGAGCCAGTTGAGCGATAAATTTAGAAGGTTCACCTTGAAACAACGCATGTCGAATTTCTTGGGGGACTAATATGAGGCCACCAGTATTAATTCTCTTGAAAATGTTATATTTAACGTCTGTCGGAGTACCAGGTAAAATGATATAGACAACAATTTGAGCATTTTTTATTATTCGTTGTAAGTCTCTTCCCAGCTCATCGTAGCCCTTGCCATTAAGCGCCGTTAAGAACTCCAAGTTTGTAAGTTTTAGAGTCTTATCTACTACAAAACTGCGAACACTGCTCAATCGCTGTAAGCCATCTACGACTAGCCATTTTCGATTATCTGTACCGTCAAAGTAAAATGCTGGTAATGGGAATTGAATCAGTATGGATTCAATCAGTCGGCTTTTTTTTGTGTCGTCCCATAAATCAGGATTTCGTTGGAAGTATGACTCTGTCTCGAGTTCTATCTCCTTTAATTCAATCCGTTCGATCAATGTGTCCAATGATGGGGTTTTCGTGTCAATTTTTATCAAGGTCGGATCAAACGGTTTTTCCATTAATGGGACATTCGCATCCAGTTTCTCTAACTCGATTTCATTATTACTTGGGTCGACTTCCGTAGCCGATGGAGTGTTTTGACTTCCAACTCTATGATTATTGCTCATAAGTATTTATGTTTATAGTCCATTGCCATAAGTTTCATCAAGGTATGACAAGGATTTATAGTATAATTCCTAAAAGTAGCAAATTTGAGTGGCATGGGGTGCTTTGAGCCATTGTTATGAAAATTCTTCCGGGAACAATTATTCATATGTAATTTGCAAATGTGTTCAATTCCAGTAAACGTGTATTTTGCAAGAGTTGCTTTATTATGCAGTTCAACTAACATTGTGCTAATTGTACTCAAATTTGATCTCAGTTAAAATTCAATGAAATTATTAAGTGATATGCAATGGCTTTAAGCTGGAACGAAATTAAAGAAAGAGCAGTTCGATTTTCTAAAGAATGGTCGGATGTTTCCAATGAAAATGCGGACGCTAAACCTTTTCTGGTCGAGTTTTTCAATGTATTCGGAATTAGCAGGAAAAAGGTCGCCACCTTTGAACATAGAGTAAAGAAAATTGATGATAAAGATGGATATATAGACCTTTTTTGGAAAGGGACTCTACTTATTGAAATGAAGAGTGCTGGAAAAAATCTATCAAAGGCATACGAGCAAGCTCGTGCCTATTTACATCAGATTCCTCAAGTAGAATTACCCAAGTACATTCTAGTTTCAGATTTTACCACCTTTCGGCTATATGATCTTGAGGAGGAAACTCATCATGAATTCGCTTTAGCAAAGCTTGTGGATAATGTGCAGTTTTTCGGTTTTATTGCGGGCTATCAACAACGTACCTATAAAGAGCAAGACCCTGTAAATATCGATGCCGCAGAATTGATGGGTAAGTTGCACGATAGATTGAAGATTGTGGGATATCAAGGACATCCTTTAGAAGTATATTTAGTAAGGCTACTATTCTGCTTATTTGCCGACGATACGACTATCTTCGATAGAGATATCTTCCACGATTTTATTAATGAAAAGACGTCAGAAGACGGAAGTGATTTAGCAGCGAGATTAAATGAGCTTTTTTACATTCTAAACACTCCAAAAGAAAACAGACTTAAGAATATTGATGAACACCTAGCAGCATTTCCATACGTAAATGGCAATTTATTTAAAGAAACACTGCCTCCAGCAGCCTTTGATGCCGAGATGAGAAGGATTTTGCTGGAATCCTGTTACCTAGATTGGGGTAAAATTTCTCCGGCAATTTTCGGATCGATGTTTCAAAGCGTTATGAATCCCAAAGAACGTCGAAACCTTGGGGCTCATTACACTAGTGAGAAAAATATCCTAAAATTAATTAAGCAGTTATTTTTAGATGATCTAATCAAGGAGTTTGAAAGCGTTAAGGGAAGTAAAAGCAAGATGCTTGATTTCCACTCTAGGCTTAGTAAATTAAAGTTCTTCGATCCTGCCTGCGGTTGTGGCAATTTTCTAATTATTACTTACCGCGAATTGCGGAAACTTGAGATTGAAATACTACGTGAGCTTAATAAAACAGGACAAGGGGTGCTTAATATTGGCGAGCTAGTTTGGCTCGACGTGGATATGATGTACGGTATAGAATACGAAGAATTTCCTGCAAGAATTGCTGAAGTAGCTATGTGGCTTATTGATCATCAAATGAACATGGCTGTCAGCGCGGAATTTGGACAGTATTTTGTACGACTGCCATTACGAAAGTCCGCTACAATTATTCACGGCAACGCCTTGGAATTAGAGTGGGAAAAAATATGTCCTAAGAACGAGATGTCCTATATTTTGGGTAATCCTCCATTCATTGGCTCTAAGCTTATGTCAACAAAGCAGCGTAACGAAATCAACAGCGTTTTCGACAATATAAAAGGTGCTGGTGTGTTAGACTACGTTTCAGGTTGGTATGCTAA
Organism: Chitinophagaceae bacterium IBVUCB1; assembly: GCA_002127285.1. GTDB lineage: Bacteria > Bacteroidota > Bacteroidia > Chitinophagales > Chitinophagaceae > Polluticoccus. Next base: position 1,250,119 of record NFUW01000002.1, on the reverse strand, counting down.
GGCCGCAAAATATATCAATGGTACTAAAATCAAGGTGGCATTTGTTTCCACAAATTCGATTGTTCAGGGCGAACAAGCAAATATTCTTTGGGATGTTCTTTTCAGAAAATATGGTGTGATCGTCCACTTCGCCCACAGAACATTTAAATGGGCAAATGAAGCTAAGGGAAATGCAGCAGTATTTTGTGTGATTGTAGGTTTTGCAAATTACGACATCAACAACAAGGTGATTTTTGAGTATGAAGATGTGAAAGGAGAACCTCATGAACTTAAGGTAAAAAATATCAATGCGTACTTGGTAGATGCAAGAAATGTGCTGTTAACTAAAAGACGATTGCCTATTTGCGATGTCCCTGAAATTTCTTTCGGAAGTATGCCAAATGATGGTGGTAACTTCTTATTGGACGATAATCAGAAGGCAGAGATGATTTCAAGGGAGCCAGGGGCAAAGGCATATATTAAACCATTACTAAGTGCCCATGAATTTCTCAATGGGCATAACCGATGGTGCATCTGGTTGGATGGCATTAAACCCAACGACCTGAAAGGCCTAAAGGAAATTGCCCATAGAGTGGAAAATGTTCGTCGGATAAGATCCGAAAGCACACGAGAGGCCACAAAGAAATTAGCTGCATTTCCCCAACTATTTGGTGAAATCAGACAACCTAGTAATGACTATATTCTAATTCCTAGGCATTCTTCGGAGAATAGAAAGTATATCCCATTAGGATACTTTTCTGCTGATCACATTGTTAGTGACAGTTGCCTCGCTGTTGAAAATGCGACTTTATATCACTTTGGTATATTACATTCAGAGATGCATATGGCGTGGGTCAGAAATACTTGCGGACGAATCAAAAGTGATTTTAGGTATTCAAACGAGATAGTTTATAATAACTACCCTTGGCCGGTAAACCCATCTGACAAAAATAGAAGTGCAGTAGAAAATGCTGCTCAGAAAATCTTACTCATACGTGCCGAATTTCCTGACACTACTTTAAGTAATTTATATGATCCATCGCTCATGCCCGTAAAGTTAACGAAAGCTCATCAGGAATTAGATAAGGCTGTAGACCTTGCTTATCGTCCGCAACCATTTACCAGTGAGTCAAATAGAATGATGTTTCTGTTTGAGCTTTATGAGCAATATATAGGTGGCCTATTTTCTAATAAGAAGAAAAAGTAGCATCATTCCCAAACTTGAATGTTAATCTTTTTTCTTGTATATTTTTCTTGTTTGGGTACCTGAGCAAACCAGTCAATATTGATTTGCGAATAAAAGATTTTGAGTCTTTCGAATACCTCACTCAAAAAATGTTCCATTGTTGTTCGACCAATTAAAAAGCAGCCATGAATTTTCGTCATAACTGCTTAATTTTTAAGTGGTGCGGGAGGGAATTGAACCCTTGACACAAGGATTTTCAGTCTGTCCAATTAGAATACTCAGAATAATCAACCCCTCCATTTCTTGCCACAATGCTTACTTTCCAAGCACCATACTCTCCCAAGGAAAGTGATGCGGGAATATCAAAAGTTGAAGCTAATTTTTCCAAAGTAGAACCTGTTTGTAAATCATTTTCCAAGATGTAGGCTCGACCCTGATGGTTGTGGAGATAAATTGCAGGCCATTCCCCAATTTGACCAGCCCAGGTTTTCCCTCTTTCATAAAGAGTTGAAAAAATTGCTTTGGCTTGCTCTTCATTTGGGACTTTTACATTAATAATAAATGGAGGCTTTACTCCTTCAGGAGGTTTTAAGTAAACATAGCTTCGTGCCTTGTTGACTAATGTCCATCCTCTCTTTGGGAGGATGACAGGGAGTGAAAGGGCAGCTCCAAATTTATAAACTCCTTCTCCCATTTTTTTTGGCCCTCTACCATAATGGCGTATTGTAATTTCTTTATCATGCCAATCTTTAGCATCAAAAGATAGATTTTGTTCCATGTTGAGATTTATTGTAGCATAAGAAGTATATAAAATTAGGAAAATGAAGGTGTTTGCAAATATTCAATCACATGGACTTGATTTTCTTTTTGGTATCATGAAGTGCGAAATGTTGTACCTATGTTGTACCAAAGAAAAAAGCAGCTATGAGGTTTAATTCATAACTGCTTCATTTTCAGTGTGCCCAGAACAGGAATCGAACCTGCACTCCCTTGCGAAAACCAGATTTTGAGTCTAGCGCGTCTACCAATTCCGCCATCTGGGCTACTTTCAGTTTGCAGCTTTTGTCAGTACGGTATTTGCAGTATTGCCAACTGCCAACTGTACACTGCCAAACCATATTCAGCGGGCAGCAAATGTATTTATTCTTTCCGATATGCGCAACAGATATTTTTTACGGAAATAGCTGTCTTTTATCTGCATCAGCAAGGATACAGATGTATCGCCATCATCATATTTTTTTGTAAATGATATCGCCCCGTCTTGCCAAGCCTGCATTTGCGCAGCCAGCATATCGGCAGCTTGTTGTTGCAGGGTAGTGTTATCAGGCGCGTCTTCGCAGTCGCTTACTGCCTCGTTCAGGTCCATCATTTCCATCAAAAAATCGGGGGGCAGGTTATATTTTTCTTCTTCTTCCAGCAAGCCATGCAGGCGCAGTATATAGGCCATCGTAGCATCGGCGTTTTGCAGTGTCTTATACGCATCGTTGTTGATGGCAGCCATGCGTAGTGCCTCTGCCTGTTCGGCTTCGGTAGCCAGTGTATACCTGTCTGGGTGGTAGCGGCGGCTCAGTTCATAGTATTTTTTCTTTACCACCGCAGCGTCGGGGGCAAAGCAGGCAGGTATATCGTACAATTCAAAATAGTTATCCATGCAGCAAATAAGAGTAGCTTATCTTTGAGAATACAAATGTAAGTAAGATGATTCGTATAGGTTTGATACGTGAAAGGAAATCACCCACAGACACCCGTGTAGCCCTCACCCCGCAGCAATGTGTGCAGATAATGCAAAAGTATGAAGGTTTGCAGATAGTGGTACAACCATCGCCCGACAGGTGCATACCCGATGCCGACTACACCGCCGCAGGCATACCATTGCAAGCCGACCTAAGTGATTGCGATGTGTTACTGGGCATAAAAGAGGTAAGGGTAGAGGATTTGATACCTGATAAAACCTACTTCTTCTTTTCGCATACCAAAAAGAAACAACCCTATAACCAAAAGCTGATGCACGCCCTGATAGAAAAACGCATCCGCATGATAGACTACGAATGCCTGACGCATATAGACGAGCAACGCATCCTCGGCTTTGGTTACTATGCAGGTGTGGTGGGTGCACACAACGGCCTGCTGACGTATGGCAAAAAGTTTGGCTTATACCATTTACCACCTGCACATAGTGTGGGCGGCTTTGCCGATTTATTGCGCGCATACGAGCAGGTAAAGCTACCCAACATCAAGATAGTGGTAACAGGCTCGGGCAAGGTGGCGAGCGGTATAATAGAGGTGATGACACATTTTGACATAGAGTCGGTAGAACCCGAAGATTACCTGACACATCAATACGATTACCCCGTGTACACCCACCTAAAGGGGGGCGACTTATATGCCCGCAAAGACAACGACCTTTTTTCCAGAGACGATTTTCATGCACACCCCGAAGCTTATAAATGCCTGTTTACAAAATACATACCTCAGACGGATGTGTTGATGAATGGCATCTATTGGGATGCTGATATAGCCCGCTTGTTTGAGAAGCAAGACATACAACGAAACGACTGGCGCGTAAGTGTGATCGCCGACATAACCTGCGATGTGGATGGCTCTGTACCCATCAACGTAGGTGCATCAACTATAGTCAATCCTGTATATGGTATAGACCGTAAAACAGGGGAGCAAACAAGTCCGTATCAAAACACGAGAAACATAATAGACGTAATGGCGGTAGATAACCTGCCCAATGAACTACCCCGCGATGCATCACAATACTTCGGTGCCCACTTCGAGAAGTTTGTACTACGTGAACTGTTGAATGGCAACAGCGACATCATACGCCGCGCCACCATCTGCGAGGGCGGCAAACTAACACCCGATTACGAATACCTAAGCGACTATGCGTATAAATAACAACAAAATTCTCCCTTACAAGGGAGACTATGCTGCTGATAGCAGCATCATAGGGATGCGAACTCTCGTACGAGGCTAGTACTAGTTTACATCCACCGTCCCTACGAGACACCTCCTTCAAAGGAGGAATTTCTTAGCCATTGCAGGTGTGCCTCACTTGCAACTTGTAAAACAAATGAAATGATGCTTAATAATAAAAGAATTAGTTTAGTAATTGCTATAGTATTCGTGTCTGTATTAATCCCAGGTATGTTCTATAGTTATCAGAGAGATAAAAAGTGGCTAAAAGCAGAAGGTGTATATGTTGTAGGTACTGTTTGTGATATAAGAGTAGCTCGAAATGGATGGAAGGTAACACGTAGATATGAGTATTCAAAAATTAGGTATAATAATTATGGTTTGTATTCTTGGGAGTATTTTAATAGACATAGTATAGGAAAAAAGTATTTTATTCGGTTGGCTCGTGAAGATCCTGATTATGGTGGACAATTAGTGCCGATTATGGAAGTTCCAGATAGCCTGTTATTAGTGCCTAATAGAGTTTGGAGTGAACAGTGGATGAAAGTGCATTTTCCTAAAGTAGTAGAGTATGCGCATAAGAGGTAATAGACAGTTGTTATTTTTCACGTTGCAGGTACGCTTAACCTGCAACCACTATTTAACATCTCTCCCTTAGAAGGGAGACAATGCTGCGTATAGCAGCATCAGAGGGATGTGAATCTGCGTAGATAAGCGTATAAAACAATCAACCCACCAAATTCTCCACCGCCTTGCCAATAGTAGGGTAGCGAAATACAAACCCTGCATCCTCTATCTTGTTGCTGCTAACGGTTGCGCTTTTCAGCACTTCAATGCTCATTTCTCCCAGCATTAGTTTTAGTACAAAAGCAGGCACAGCTATGGGTATGCTAAACCCCTTTGTGTAGTGCCTGATGGTAAACATCAGCAAGCGTTGCTGCACAGGCGCAGGTGCTACTGCGTTGTACACACCTAGCATACCTTCATTTTCCAGCGCATATACAAACATGGCTGCCACATCGTGTATATGTATCCAGCTAATGGTTTGGTTGCCGCCGCCCAGCAAGGGGGCAATACCGTATCGCACTGGCTTGGCAAATTCTTTATAAGCACCGCCATCTGTAGCCAATACAATACCCACACGCAGCAATACCCTGCGCATACGGCTATCTGCCGGTTGGCTGGCAGCTTCCCACGCTTGGCAGGTAGCACCGAGGAAACTATCATCAGCCGGAGAAGTTTCTGTAAATGGCTTGCCGCCAGTGTCTGCACCATAATACCCGATGGCAGATGAAGATATAAACGCCTTGCATTGCGGTGCGTGTTGCATCACCTGCGATATTATGAATGATGTGCCGATGGTGCGGCTTTCCAATATTTCCCGTTTGCGTTGGGTAGTCCACCGTTTATCTGCTACTCCCTCGCCTGCAAGGTGTACGATGGCATCGAGACTTTGCAGGGCTGCGGTATCAATAGCTTGTTTATAGGCATCCCAATAGGCATAGCTTACCTGCCCGTTGGTGGCTTTGGGGCTGCGGGTAAAAATAATGACCTCGTACCCTTTGTCTGTCAGCATATGGGTTAATACCCTGCCTATCAATCCTGTACCGCCGGTAATGCCTATGGTTTTCATATTGTTATAACAATCTCTGTGCGCAAATGTTAGCCGTGCAGACGGTAGTTGTCAGAAAAAAGTGAGTGATCTGTTGTTAAAAATATGTTGGCAAATACAATAAAAAGAACAATCATGCGTTTTTATCTGCAAAAGCCGTTTTTTGATGAAGAAAACTCTACTTAAGCATTTTACAGAAAATACAACCGAAAAGCAGCAGGGGATGATGAACCACGAAGCCGATAACGATGCGCTGACAGATTTGGTACAGGAAATGAAGCACTATCTGCACGAAGCGCGGACGGATTTGTTATCGCCCCGCCCCGAATTGATGGCGCAGCTTTTCAGCAAGGTGTTACACTAATTCCACCACTGTTATTTCGGGTAGTATGCCCAGCCTGCCGGGGTAGCCGAGGAAGCCAAAGCCTCGGTTTACGTACAGGTATTGCTCGCCCTCTTGGTACAGGCCTGCCCATTTTTTATAGATATACTGCACGGGGCTCCACTTCAGTCCGGGTATCTCTACACCCAGTTGCATACCATGTGTATGCCCGCTGAATGTGATGTCTATATCAGTATAATCCTTGCGTACTTCGGCATCCCAATGAGAGGGGTCGTGCGATAGTAGCATTTTGAAAGGAATGTTTTTATCTGCCAACCCCGCATATGCATCACCCATTTTGCCGTATTTGGGGAAACCCGCTTTTGCCCCCCAGTTTTCTATACCTACGATGGCTATTTTATCATCACCACGCTCTACCACCACATGCTCATTCATCAGCAATCGCCAGCCCATCTTGCCATGCGTATCTTTCAGCCATTGCAGGTTGTTTGCCTTAGCCTCTGCGGTTGGCCATTGCACATAGTCGCCATAGTCGTGGTTGCCCAGTATGCTATACACACCAAGCGGTGCAGTCAGTTTGGCAAATATGTCTGTATAAGGTTGTATTTCGTCTGCTTTGTTGTTTACAAGGTCGCCTGTAAAGAATATCATGTCAGGCTTTTCATCCATTATTTTTTCTACCCCTCGCTGCACGGATGCGTGGCTATCAAAGCTGCCGCTGTGTATATCCGAAATCTGTACAATCTTCATACCCCTGAAGGCGGCAGGCAGGTTTTTGAGTGATAGCTGTATGCGGCGTACCCTGTAGTTGTACCTGTTGGTAATGCCATACATAAAGCCGCCCAATGCAGTAGCGCCCAGCAGTAGTGCTGCACGTTGTATAAAAACTGAACGTGTAATACCATTGCCCGCTATTTCGGGCGCTGCGGTAGCGGCTATGGCAGGCTTGCTGAATATGCCCCATATCCATACAAAAAAGCGGCGCACTTCATCGCCCAGCATTACTATCAGTATCAGTGCCTTGCCCACAATAAAGCCGAGTGTAAAAGCCACATATATATTGCGTAGCAGATGCGGTACTTTTGCCCAGTCTATAAATCTGAAAGATAAAAAGCCCGCCCATGTAATAATGGTAAGCAGTACATAGACTACTGTTAGTATAGTTTTAGCATTGGGGGGCAGGGTGCGCATGGCACTGCGTACTACGGTATAAGCATAGTACTCTGCCAGTAAAAAAATGCCCAGAAATATCAGCAGCCTTGTCATCGTCTTAAAACTTCAAAAATTCACCTATTTGTGTTTCTATCACCTTCAGGGTAGCAGGTTTCATCACCTCACCCTCGTCGCTTATCTCTTCCGTTATGCGGCTGATGGGTACTTTATTGTATAACACACTTACGTGCAGGTAGTTCAGAATATTGGTCATGTGGTCCATACCGCGCAGGTTGCCTGCACGGCCATCGGCAACGCCTACCAGCATAGCTTTTTTGTTCCACCATGCTTTTTTAATGTCGCTGTTATCCATCATCAGCTTCAGTATGCCGGGGAAGCTGCCATTGTACTCGGGCATTACCAGCACTATTTTTTCGGCAGGTATCAGCATCTCGGCTTCTATCTGTTTCATCTCGTCGCCACGCTCCCAAACAGCTTTGCCCTCAAGGTTCAGCAAATGTACATTGCCATACATGGCCGATAGTAGCTTGTGATACAGGGTAGCTACTTTCAGCGTCATGCTATCTTTGCGGTTGGTGCCCGCTATTACAGTTATCATATTTTACAGAAAGCGCAAAGGTACAGGGCTTTAGGTATAGGTTGATTAGTTTATTTGTTGATGTGAGGATTGGCGGAAACTATTATCTTTTTGTCCCGTATACCGTACCTGCAGGTTGGATAGTAGCTGTGTCTTCTATATTGATGCCACAACATTCATAGCACCCGGCAGGTATATGTTTTTTCAATTCTTCCAATTCGGCATCTATTTGCCGTATATCCTTCGCGTTTTTAGTATCATTGGCTTTAATATCAATATCATTAATGCCAACTGTAGCTATAGCTTCATTCATAGCTTCTTTTGTAGTTGCTTTCAGTTGTATGGATAATTGTAGTTCTTTGGCTGTTGTAAAGGGTAGCATTGCATACACCAATTGTTTATTTTCCTCCCCTACAGCCAGTATATACGCTTTTTTGCCTATCACCATAGGTAATTCGCCATTGTCGCTAAAAAAACCGAATGTGTTTTTCTCGCCATTAATTCTACCACCAGGATTGAATATTTTATACTCGGGTACTATAATGTATAGCTCAATATTATTTGTGTACTCACCTGTTATAGCTACGGTGATATTGCATTTTTCAAAGCCTGGCAATATTTGTGCTGGTATGTCTATATTATACCAACCAAATGCATTTACCTCTATTTGATAATACTCGCTACGTGCATATGCAATTGTTACTCTTTTTGTACTATCTCCATCCACAGGTGTTACAAAGTCTTCTATTACACCTTCTCCTTTATACGTCTTAACCAGTCTACCGTTATCATATACTAATTCTTGTCGCTTAGAATTTAATTCTTCTATTCTTGTGAAGTAAGCAGTGCATTCATCAAAGCACTTTTTTGCATCAGGTACCATCTCTGGCGGGTATTGTTCGTTGTAGGTTTCCAAGTAATTGGCAAGGGCTACAAAGTCAGCCTCCGTAAGTGTTGGGAAAGCTGTCATAGCGATTTTATTCCATTTGTAATATACACAGTTAGCATACTTGTCGCCATCAGCAATCAGCTTGGAAGAGTTTCTCACAAATGCTTTAAACCATTCCCAATCGCGCCTTTGTGTTATATATGCCAATTGCGGTCCTGTAGCATCCTTGTACACGTTGTGGCAAGACTCGCAGTTTGTTCTGAATATATTTTTGCCTTTTTCATAATCCATCGTTTTAACAGGCAGTGGGGTTGGTTCTACCCAGTCTATAGTCCCGTCTTTTTCTATTCCTTTATATACCTCCATACCTTTCACCTTTTTATCGGTTGGTATAGCTACACCAATGGGTTTTGCAATTATTGAGGGACTTGTAGTGTTAATATATATCATACCACCACTACTTAATGTTGTACCATCGGCAGTAGTAACAAGCCCTGCCAATATCATATCAGTAGTGTTGTATGCTTCTTTTACTTCAAGCCTCACATTTCCGCCCGATTTACTGTATATGCTGCCTTTTGTTATGTTTAGTATTGCACCTTTACGGGTATAAAGTATAGTGTCTTTATCAGGGTTTATTTCATACACATCTGATGGCAGGTTGGCAGCATTCAACCATTTGCCAGATAATTTAGGCTGTTTATTATTACCACATGCAGCCACGAATAATAATAGAAAAAGGGTATAAGCTCTCATATAACGGTTTACTATAAAGATACTTGTTTGCGCGTATTCCATAAGATGGATAAAATGAGTTTATTAGTTTATACCTATTGTTTTTCCAACATTCTTACCCCCGCCCTTGCAAATTCAATCAATAATTACCATTTTTATAAGCGAAATAGGGTTTTATATATGAAAAATACATTATGGTTGTGCGCTATTATTGTGGCAGGTGCTTTGTTTACAGGCTCTTGCACCAAGGTGTACGACTGCAATTGCATTACCGAAATAACCGATACCGTGAGCAAAGAAATGTATAAAACCAGCAGCGCATCTAAGAAAAGGGAAAACAGTAAAGGACTTGCCAAGGCTAAGTGCGAGGAAGAAAGTGCCAGCTATTATGTAGGCAGAGAAAAATTCAGCACCACCTGCGCGTTAGAAAATAAGAAGTAACGTTACTACCTGATATTACACATCATTAAGGTTGCTGTAACGGCAACCTTTTTGTTGCATGTATAGCTGCAACAATCACCAAAAAAAGTTATTTTCGCAAATCCTGTATTCGATGGGTGTCGTGTGGTAAGGGTTCAATATAAAAGATAGGTGCACTCGGTTCGGTACAGTCAACATAAACAGATATAATAATGGGATGTGGCAACTGTGGCACAGGTGCCGATGGAAAACCTGGTGGTTGCAAAGGAAATGGTGGATGTAGCAGTGGCGGATGCAACCGTATGAATGTTTTCGATTGGCTTAGTTCCTTGCCCTTGTACGATAGTGCAAAACCTTACCCGATAATTGAGGTAAGTTTTAATAAAGGCAGCAGAAAAGACTTTTATCGCAATAGCAGCCACCATATACTGGAAAAAGGCGAGTGGATAGCGGTAGAGGGTGTAGGCGGCTACGATGTAGGGCAGGTAAGCCTTACGGGCGAGCTGGTGAAGCTGCAAATGAAAAAATACGGCGTATCTGAAAACGCCGAGATGAAGCGCATACTGCGCAAAGCTACCGACGAGGATATAGCGCAATACCGCAAAAGCAAAGACCGCGAGCCGGATATGCTGACGCAATCGCGTGTGATAGCCCGCAACCACAAGCTGGAAATGAAGCTGTGTGAGGTAGAACTGCAAGCCGATGGCAAAAAAGCTACATTCTTCTACACGGCCGATGCACGGGTAGATTTTCGTGAATTGATAAAGTCTTATGCAGGCGATTTCAAAGTGCGTGTAGAGATGAAGCAGATAGGCGCAAGGCAGGAAAGCGGCAAGGTAGGTGGCATTGGTAGCTGCGGCAGAGAACTTTGTTGCAGCACATGGCTCAGCGATTTCAAGAGCGTCAATACTACGGCGGCAAGGTATCAAAACCTGTCCATCAACCAAGCCAAGCTAAGTGGCCAGTGCGGCAGGCTGAAATGCTGCCTCAACTACGAGCTGGATACCTACATGGATGCGCTGCGTGTGTTTCCGGATAATGCCGAAGCGTTGGAAACTATTAAAGGCAGAGCAACGCTGCAAAAACGCGATATATTCAAGAGCCTGATGTGGTATAGCTTTAGCGATAGTAACAAGCAATACCCGCTGTCTATTGAGCGCGTACGCGAAATACAAAAAGCCAATCAGCAGGGCATAAAACCCGAAGAACTGCAGCCTGTAGAACTGGAAGCCATCACAACATCTAAAACTGCGGTGAAAGTTGAGATGGGCTTTGTAAACGATGTAGGGCAGATAACGCTGAAAACGCTGGAGCGCGGCAATAAAAAGAAACGCAGTAATAACGACCGCCGTGGCGATAATCGCGGAGATAACCGTGGCGGCGCGCAGCAAGGCAACCGACCACAACAGGCAAGCGGTAGCCGTCCACAACAGCAGGGTGGTAACAATCGCCCGCAGCAAGGTGGCAATGCAAACCGTCCGCAGCAGCAAGGTGGTGGTGGTAATCGTCCGCAGCAGGCACGCCCACCGCAACAAGGTGGAGCAGACAGGCCACAACAACCCAATCGCCCGAATAACAACAACAGGGGAGGTGGTAATAACAATAATCGCAACCGCCCGCAAGGTGGCAACCGTCCGCAAGGCGGTGCAGATAATAAACCAACACCACCTGCGCCATAACTAAATACCAGATTTACAAATAGTACAAAGCCACACATTATTGTGTGGCTATATTATTTATCATTTGTACTGGTTGATGAACCCAAAGCCTTGTTTGGTGAATTTGCAGGCTGTTTTGCACGCATACGTATATTCCTTTGTGAAAAATAAAACAACGTATGAAACGTATTATTACAGCAGCATTATTAAGCACTACAATCATTGCCAATGCGCAGGATGCCAAAGAATGTGATGGCATTAAGGTAGTGGCAGAGGGCAAAAAAACAGTTACCTACCTCGACGACTACGATGGCATTACCCGCAACATATATGCAGCAGTAAAAGACGATTCGGTTATCTACACTGTTTTCAGAACAGATAACAGCGGAGCAGTAACGGTGATGAAGAAATGGCATGTGGCGGTTCGCAACATAGATTTCACAACCTACTCTACAGGTGTGTTCGACTGGATGAACGGCAACCAGAAAATCAACAAAGTAACTTTCAACATAGCAGACGGTCAAAGCTATTATTTTGACGAATTGATATGCGGCAGGGGAGATGGCATGAGGCAGATAACAGGTGCTATGCCGGTAGAAATATCGTTTGCGGAAGAGGCAGAAGCCAAATCTTTCTTTGAACAAGTACGCGCTGTTAAAGCCGCATTACCTGCCGATGGTGGTATGGCTAATGTAGATGATGATGGCGGTGATGCACAAAAAGGTGCTGTTTCCATCTTCAACGATTCGGGCAGTGATTTATACCTGAAGCAGGGTAGCGCATCGGTACACATCATGAAGAATGAAACTAAAAAATTCAGTGCCGTAAAAGTAGGCGACCAGATATACCGCAGCGATGCAAGCGGCAAAAAAGGAGCGCTCGCATTTACCGTATCATCGCAAATGCTGAAAGATGGCACTATCAGGTTCTCTACCGGTGCTAAAAAATAGAATAGTACTATTTAGTACAAAGCCACACATTATTGTGTGGCTTTGTTGTATATATAAGCATATAACTATGTGGCAATTGTCACATAATTGCGTTTATCTGATAATAAAAAAACTAACTGCCTTATTTATGCGTATATTACATCTACGAAAAGATGCTTAAGCTTTCACGCGGGTTAATCATTTATTCTGCTAAAAAGTTTAAACGCATTTATGGCTATTCTATTCTTGTTGATAATACATTGGTATAGTTCTCTTTTTTTTCAGTCCGTTTTTCATCATAGGTATGCTGCGCATGGTATGTTTACCATGTCTCGCTTTTGGGAAAAGATGTTTTTTATCGGCTCTTTTCTTACACAAGGTGCATCGTATATCAGCGCATCGGCTTATGGCATTATGCACCGTATGCACCATGCCCATACAGATACAGACGATGATCCGCATTCGCCAGCCAATTCACCCAATGTATTCATGCTGATGTGGGATACCCGCAACAGTTACCGCGATATATATACAGGTAAAGCAGATACCCCAGATAAGTATAAAAAAGACTTACCCATTTGGCAGCCTTTTGATAAGGTTGCACATAGCTGGATAACCAAACTCTTGTGGGCTGCACTCTATGTATTGCTGTATATACAACTGGCAACAGCGTGGTGGATGTTCTTATTCCTGCCACTTACATTGGCTATGGGAGCTTTTCAGGGAGTGGTGGTAAACTGGTGGGCACACAAGTTTGGCTATGAAAACTATAAGATGACCAATACCTCTAAAAATATATTGCCGATTGATGTGTTGTTTTGGGGAGAGGCGTATCATAACAATCACCACAAGCACCCTGCCAATGCCAATAACGCGCATCGTTGGTTTGAGTGGGATATGGGCTACAAAGCTATGCAGCTATTGCACCGTTTACGTGTCATTAAGATAAAGAGAGCTTAGCTTAGCGTGTAACGGTAAAACCAAGCAAGGTCAGCTTGATGGATATGGCACTTGGCTCTTCAAATTTTATCAGCCTCATGTCTTTCAGTTCGCTGAGCATGGGCAATATTTGTTCTCTTGCCTGATGCATTTCCGTTGCTATGCCTGCTACAGCTATTGCAGGGCGAGGATTTGCGGTGCGGCAGCTCATTTCTTTAATTTTTCTGTAAACATCATTAACGGTAATCATCGCGGCGTATTTTAGTGAAGTTAGGCTATTAAATTGTTAATGCCATATTTATTAATTTTCTTAAAAAAATTAATCTCATTAATCTTAGGTATATTTATAAAAAATAGGCGCAATGGTTTTGTTTGTGGGTAATTTAAGTAAACTGACTACCGAGAATGAATTGAAAGGACTGTTTGCGTCTTTTGGTGTCATTAAAAAGCTGCGTATCATGGCAGATAAAATAACACGCCGCTCCAGAGGCTATGCCTATATTGATATGGAAGACGAAAAAAGCGCAATTACTGCTGTGCAGCAACTGAACACAAGCAGCTTTATGGATAGCTGCCTGATAGTTGGCATTGCTACTGAAGGGCAGTTGTCTAAAATAGAGTGGGTTTAATCCTGACTATAGCGCAGCATGCGCCCGCAACGAAAATACGCTCAATGGGCCATAAGCATTATTATAGCCTGCATTTACACATAGCTGATAGCTGCCGCTAATCCATATAGACTTCTTAAGGGGTTTGAAGCTGTAATACAATTCACTAATCATTTCGGGGCTGTAAGTTTGCGGGCTGCCGCCAATGTTCAGTCCGTAACCGCCGCGTGATATATAGGTTTGTTGCGCAGCCGATAAGGCGTTTACTGCTATGGCAAAGCCCAGATTATCTTCAGCACGCTTCCATCCCTTGCCATTAGCCTGCAAGCCCAGCGACAAACTCTGGCTTGCCTCTGCAAAAGCCCATGTTTCTGTTTTGCCATCGTTCCAGCCTATGCGCATAAAGGCTGCCAGCGTATTGCTTAGCTCTTGCTGCATATTCAGCCCGAAGCCATATTTGGCTGTGCCTGCCTGCCTTGTCAATATGATACTTGGTACAGCCATCAGGTTGGCATCGGCATAGTTGCCCATACGCCCTGTATTGTAATAACCCAGCAGGCGGATGATGCCCGCACGTTTACGGATGGTTATCTGCCTGCTTACTTCGGCTATTGCTGAATAGGATTTTGATATGTCTGTTTCCAATGTATAGCCATCTGCAACGGTAGGCATGGTAGAGATGCCTGCTTTATAGTTCATCTTCCCTAGTTGCAGTTCTGTTGTAAAATTGTAAGTATATCCGCGAGTGTCCGATGCTATATCCCATGCGGCATTATTCATCAATGCCCAGTTCGTAAACTGTGTACGTGGGCTATTGGCAATACCATTACGGTCGTATAAATCCGGCAGCGATAATTTACCAATATAAAAACGCAGGTAATCTTTTGGCTCGTAGCCTGCCAGTTGATTGGCTTCACTTGCCAGTTGGGTGCTGTTTACATAGCCCAGTTTACGCGCACGTTTGTTGCGTAGCGAAAAGGTTTGCCTCAAATAAGCCCTTGCCATAAACAGTGTTAGCTGCTGCATGCTAATGCGGAACGTTTCTCCGTTTGACGGGGTAGCCATACCCATATCATTACTAAGCCCTGCACCAGCCGTTACTTCGGGGTTTACATATAGCTCCCCGCCTTTCCACAAACGCAGTCCTGCAAACATAGTAGCACTGATGGTATTGGCACTTGTACCATCGCCAAAGTCGCGCTTCATACTATCGCGTATGGCTTGCCTTGAAGGCATGTATTGATAGATATAGGTTGTTTGCCCCTTGATGTTGAAGCGTTCTATACCACTGACGTTGGCATTGTCTGTTTGTATGCTGCGGTCTTCTGGCTTGGTAAAATCGTATTGTTGTGCAGTAGCTGCATAACAGCTAAGCACAAGGAGCAACGAGGGGGCAATTAGTTTCATCTGTACCGATGTGTGTTTTAAATATCTTATAAAAATAAACCGTAACAATGAATAATGTTACGGTTTACTTGTTTATCTGTATTGCGCTTAGTTGGCATATTCACTCATAAACTTAATGCGCATCATCTGTAGTTGCTCTATGGTTACGTCCCTGTCTTTAAATTCTTCGTAGGCGCTCTCTAATGTATCGTCGTGGCTGCTGCGAAAGAAGTCGAATATATCTTCCTGTTCATACTCGTCCAGTTCCTGCTCCAGACAGTAGTCAAGGTTCAGTCGTGTGCCACTGGCTACAATGGTTTCCATTTCGGTCAGCAGGTCTTGCAGGTTCAGCCCTTTGTTTTTCGCAATGGTATCAAGTGGTATTTTCTTGTCTATGTTTTGTATGATGAACACCTTCATGCCGCTTTTATTCACTACGCTCTTCATCACAAAATCGTCGGGGCGTACTATGTCGTTTTCTTCTACATACTTCTTTATCAGTTGCACAAACTTGGTACCAAAGCGCATGGCTTTGCCTTTGCTCACGCCCTGTATCTTCTCCAGTTCGTCCATTGTAGTGGGGTAGCTGATGGCCATATCTTCCAGCGAGTTTTCGAGGAAGATAACGAAAGGCGGCAAGCCCTTCTCTTTCGCCACCTGCTTGCGCAGGTCTTTCAGCATTTCAAACAGGGTAGTATCCAGCGTAGCTGCGCCACCACCACCTGCGCTCACTTCATCATCATCGCCATCGGCATCTTCATAATTGTGGTTCAGCACCACCATGATGGAGAATGGCTTTTTAAGGAATTTATGCCCCTTATCCGTAATCTTCAGCAGTCCGTACTCCTCAATATCCTTGCGCACCAATCCTTCCAGCATCATCTGCCTGATGAGTGAATGCCAGAAATTGTCTTCCATCTTCATCACCAAACCACTGCCAAAACACTTCAACTTATCGTGTCGGAAAGTCTTTATCTGCGGATTCGATTTGCCCAGAATGATGTCAACAATATAATCTATATTAAAGCGTTCATCCAGCGCGTTGATGGTATCGAGTACAATCTTCGAGCTATCGCGCACTTCCAGTTTTTCTTTGGGGTGTACGCAGTTGTCGCAGTTGCCGCAGTTGTCTTGTTTCAGTTCCTCGCCAAAATAGTGCAGCAACAGTTTGCGGCGACACACACCACTTTCGGCATAGGCTACTGTTTCAGAAATAAGCTGCGCACCCATTTCGCGTTCGCTCAGTGGCTTATCGCGCATCAGGTGTTCCAGCTTCTGCACATCTTTATGAGAATAGTAGAGTACACACTTGCCTTCTAAACCATCCCTGCCCGCTCGCCCTGTTTCCTGATAATAATTTTCTAAAGATTTGGGTATGTTATAGTGTATCACAAATCGCACATCGGGCTTGTCTATACCCATGCCGAATGCGATAGTAGCGACAATCACATCTACCTCTTCCATCAAAAACTGGTCTTGCCGCTGTGCACGTATATTAGCTTCCAGCCCTGCGTGATAGGCTACTGCAGATATGCCGTTGGCCTGCAAGGTCTGCGCCAGTTCTTCGGTGGTTTTACGGTTCAGTGTGTAGATGATGCCGCTCTTGCCCTTCATGCCATGGATGAATTTCACCATGTTTTTCAGCACACTTTCCTTCTTGCCCTTGGGCATTATTTCGTAATACAGGTTCGGACGGTTGAAGGATGCAACAAACACCTCGGGCTTGCGTAGCGACAGGTTTTTTACGATGTCGTCCTGCACTTTGGGCGTAGCCGTAGCGGTGAGTGCTATGATGGGCAATTCGGGGTTTATCTCATCTATCATATCGCGCAGCTTGCGATACTCGGGGCGGAAATCGTGCCCCCATTCAGATATACAGTGTGCCTCATCTACCGCTACAAACGATATGCTCATATCGGCAAAGAAGGCTATGTTTTCTTGCTTCGTCAGCGTTTCGGGGGCAACGTACAGCATCTTGGTGCTGCCGTCCATCAGGTCGCTTTTTACTTTCTTTTGTTGTGCTTTGGTAAGTGTACTGTTCAGGAAGTGCGCCACATTGTCTTTACTGCTGTAGCCGCGTATCAGATCCACCTGATTTTTCATTAACGCTATCAATGGCGATACGATGATGGCAACACCATCGCACAGTAATGCCGGCAACTGGTAGCAGAGCGACTTACCGCCACCCGTAGGCATAATGACAAAAGTGTCTTTGCCTGATAGTATACTCTTAATTATTTTTTCCTGCTCTCCCTTAAATCCATCAAACCCGAAATGCTCTTGCAAAGCCTTTTTGAGGTTTACTTTTCCTGTAGTGGTAACGGCACCCATAAATTATTTTTTAACCTAACGTAAAGTTCAAATCATCCGCAATCTGTATATGTATCGTCAATTAAGCAGAGGCCTTGGCGAAAGGTGTGCGAAAATAACGATAATCAAGTTAAGAAAATGAAAAGAGATATGCAAGGGTTTGTACTAATATGAGATTAACTAAGGGTTAAAATTCATATTTCCGTACAGCTAATGCATCTGGGCAAACGGCAAGCAAACCCGATATGGTAGTATGCAGCGTGGGGTGTACAAGGTTGGCTGCCACATCTGCCAGCGGCACAAGGGCAAAGCGGCGGTTGGGCAGTTGCGGGTGCGGCACTTGCAGGGCGGGGGTATCTACCACCTCGTTGCCATACAGCAGTATATCAATATCCAGTGTGCGCTGCCCCCATTTAACAGTACGCTGCCTGCCAAGCTGGTGCTCTATGCTTTGGGTAAGTGCCAGCAACTGCAAAGGCAGCAGGGTAGTTGCTACACACAAAGCCATATTCAGAAAATCGGGCTGGTCTTCCTTGCCCCATGCGGCGGTTTCGTACACAGCAGATTGCGCTACTACAACACAACCACCTGCCCGCAACAAATCCATAGCCTTGTCAAACCACTCCAAGCGGTTGCCCTCGTTGCTGCCGAGGAGTAAGTAAACTTTAGTTGTGAGGAGTGAGGAATGAGGCATGAGTGTAAAGATAGGCTATGAAAAAATGTAAGTGTATCTTTAATTCAAGCACAAATTGCTGCTTGTAAACAACTAGACAATTAATTTATGAGCAATGCCAGCTTCTTTATCTTGATAGTAATATTGCTTTTTGCGTTAATGTTGTGTTATACAATATTTGTATTTAAATCAGTTGTTCGAAAAGCAACACTATGGTATATTATTCCAGCGTTACAGAATAGTGGCTGTACGTTTTTAAAGATAGAAAGCTTTTTCAATCCATTCAATATTTTTAAGAAGAAAGGTGATTATCAGGACGATTATGAGTCAGTTTTTCATGACACGATATATAATAGGAAAGTGTATGCTTATGTGTACTATACTGATAAAAACGGTTTTGAAAAGAGAGTGACAGCTAAAATTCACTGTAATATTTTCGAAAGCCCAATTAAGGTAGAATTCAAACCAGTCATATAAGTTTCATTCTTCCTGTTTAAGCGTCCTCGCTTAAACATAGCCATCATGGCAAAAGCCAACCCATTATTTCCGAAAATCCCCATGCTGAAGCACGGGGTTAGCACATCACCTTATCAATACCAATACAGCATGACAAGGGGGCGGTGTTCAAGGTGTTCAACTATTCAATATTGAACACCCTCTCGTCCTCGTTTCTAACGAGGATGCAAAGGCACAGCGTTTCCAATGCGAGTTCAGCCCCTCCAACCTCCCCCAAGGGGAGGCTTTTATAGCGGCGTAATTTTTTAACCGCAAAGACGCTAAGGCGCAAAGAAAATCGCACTAAGAAAGAAGTCCCCTTTAGGGGATTTAGGGGTTAACTACTCGCACAGTATACATTCTGCTAATTACTTTCTACCCAGCACTCGCAAACTAATCTTCAAAAATTCTATGCTTGTAAAAATTGAGGAAACCGAGGATACCGAGTTTATACAGGCGTTCTCTTTCTACACCGTTATTCAATGCCCAATACTTCCATTTATCAATCAGTTTGCCCCATACAAACCACCCTGCACCTGTACCTAATATTACAGCAAAATTCCAACTCAAGCCAACTTGCTTTAGTATAAATGCTGCGATAATGATAACTGTTATTACAGGCAGGTTTACCATTAATTGCCCCATCAGGATTATTCTGACAGATGATAATTTATGTTGGCTCATGATTTACAATTTTATCATAACACTACCTGAAATCATATCGTGGATAGCTCGCCTTTTTGGATTGCTATGAATAGTAAGGAATGAAACCCAACCTAACAATAATTTAAAAAAATAACGGCTGATTGCCTGAACAAGATTTATTCTTCGGGTAGTATCATTTGTACTGCGAACACGTATCTTTTTTATGTAATTGCCCAGTGTGCAACCTAATGCCGTACATACAGGCTCGTATAAGAACAGACATGCTATCATAGCGCGTGTGACCCATTCGGGCGCATTTTCCAAACAATCCATAATGCCTGTAAAGACAAACATAAGAATAATGATAACCATCATGTCTATAAAGGTAGACTGTAACCTGTCAACTAATTGAGGGTATTGTTCTTCCATATTTCTTGTACAGGATTATTGTGTTGTTATCTATACAAATATAATCGTTCAATATCTATTGTCAATAGCAGCTTGTTTGCTACGGTACAGCGTTTCCAATACATAACAACTTTCTACTCCCCCCTCTCGTCCTCGTTTCTAACGAGGATGCAAAGGCACAACGTTTCCAACGCGAGTTCAGCCCCCCAACCTCCCCCAAGGGGAGGCTTTTCATGCAGTGTAATTTTTTAACCGCAAAGACGCTAAGGCGCAAAGAAAATAGCAATAAGAAAAAAGTCTCTTCTCGTCCTCGTTTACAATAGGCAAGTAGTAAACTCCGCCTTCATTGCTGTTCTTCTCCAACAAAGAAATGATACATAGGTTGCAGGTGAAGAACACCTGCAACGGCAAAAGCTTTAATAATCAGATAATTTAATTAAATGCAAGTATGAATTAACTATCTCTTCTTGTTGTGTAAGTGTTTTTGTATTGAAATTAAATTTACTTACAACATATTGGTGATTCGTCTTTTCAATTTTAATAATTGGGCTAAAACCATTGATGTTATCATTAAGTGATTTTGTAAACAAGTTAACATCTAAAGATAATTCAAACCCTAATATTAAAACTACGTCTGATTTACTGTTGTAATAGTTGTTTATGATAGTATGGCCAGTAGCGTTACGACTATGTTTTGTTTTGTAGTTATGTTGAATAAGACAATGCTCATTATGGTAATCAATAATGATATTTTCAACTTTGTTATTTAAAATAATCTTCGTTATTATATTCTCGTCAAGTAGTGTAGCTTGTATGTTATGATTGAATTGTATAGTATTAGTATGAATGTCTAATGAAGATTGGTTTATCAGGTTGGGTTTAAAGTCATCTATAACCTCTTTATAAATGCAGCTAAAGTCGTTATGAGATATTTTGAAGAATAAATTAGCTTCAAAGTTGCCATAATATGCTGCATCCTCAAATTTGCCTTTCATTTGATTGCTTCAACTTATTTTATTTGTGTACCCTAATGCCCACTCCCCCTTGCCCGCAGCAGCATACCCTCTATATTATATGCCCCTGCATCGTGCAGGTTTTTCAGCAGCTTTTGGTAGATGGCGCATAGCGGGTTGCTCTCTACATCGGCAAGGTATTGTATCAGGGCTTCCAGTTCTTTGCGCTTTAGTTTATATGCCTGCTCTACAAATATTTCGGGGTTGTCGGCAGCAACTACCAGCACTACGTGTTGCAGCCTGTCGCTTACGCCGCTTGCCCATTTCATTTGTTTGCAGATGCCAATGCCTGTTTTCAGCACACTATCTGGCAGCACTTTGCCTGCTTCTTCCAGTGCCGTCAGGTAGGTGTCATATACATAATGTAGTTGTTTGCGGTCGTCGGGGTCAAACACCGCTACAAAATCATCCTTGGTTTTTGGGAAGTTGTTGATGAAGTCCAATTGTTGTATGATGGCCAGCTTGTTCTTTTCCAGTATCTGGTAAGAACGCCATACACGGTCTGCAGGCGGTATCAACGGGTTATGTACGTCTTGCGCACGGGCAGGCAGGCAGCCCGCAATCAATAGGAATATGTATAATAAATGCCGCATACCGATTTTTCAGCCTTTGTTGGCAAGTTAAAAATAAAACTTCACCTACAATGTACCCCCGTTTACCGATTTTCGGTTTATATACACATCGTTTTACGAGTATATTTGCAGGGTTATTCAGGAATAACACGAAAATCAAACTAAAAACTGATGAAACAATTCTTTAAAATGTTCTTCGCATCGCTGTTAGCGATGATTGTTACGGGCATTATCATTTTCGGTGTGTTTATAGGGCTGATAGTATCGGCTGTTTCCAGCTCTATGAAGACGGACAAAGAGCCTCAGGTAGCTAAAAACAGCGTACTGACAATAGACCTCAGCAAACGCCTGCACGAACAGAGCGAGCGTAACTCGCTGGCTGTATTTGCCGATGGCGATGAAAACAGTGTAGGTGTGTATCATGCCATTAACGCGCTGCAAGAGGCTAAGGATGATGATAACGTAAAAGGCATACTCATCAAGCTGAATGCCAGTGCCAATGGCTGGGCTACCATGCAGCAGCTACGCGGCGCGATACAGGATTTTAAAACAAGCGGCAAGTTTGTATATGCCTATGGCGAAAACATATCGCAAGGGGCGTATTATATGGCTACGGCGGCAGACAGCATCTTCCTGAACCCTATGGGCGATATGGAACTGAAGGGCTTTGCTACCATACTGGCTTTCTTCAAAGGCACGCTGGATAAGCTGGAACTGGAGCCTGAAATATTTTATGCAGGCAAATTCAAAAGTGCTACCGAGCCTTTCCGCGCCGATAAGATGAGCGATGCCAACCGTGCGCAGATAATCGAGTTTCAAAAAGATTTCTGGAGCGAGTTTTTGGCTGCCGCATCGCAGTTTACCAAGCACGATACGGCTACGCTGTATCAACTGGCGGCAAGTGGTGCTATAGAGTTTCCGCAAGATGCGTTGAAAAACAAATTGGTATCGAATCTGCTGTATTGGGACGAGGTAGAAAACCGCATCAAAGCCAAAACAGGTGCTAAAGAAAAAGACAAGGTAAAATACATGACACTGTCTGAATACGCCGCTACGCTTAGCGAAGAAAAAGGTGATGAGCGTATAGCCGTATTGATGGCAGAGGGTAATATAATAGATGGAGAAAGCGATGATGACTATCAGATAGCATCGCAAGACATGATAGAAGAAATACGCAAGCTGCGCAATAACGATAAGGTAAAGGCAGTGGTATTGCGTGTCAACTCTGGCGGTGGTAGCGCGTTGGCATCAGAAGTGATACTCCGCGAATTGCAACTGCTGAAAGCTAAGAAACCACTCGTAGCCTCTATGGGCGATGTAGCCGCATCGGGTGGTTATTATATTCTTTGCCAAGCCGATAGCATATTTGCTATGCCAAACACAGTAACGGGCAGCATAGGTGTATTTACCATGATGTTCAACACCGAGAAAATGATGCGCAATAAATTGGGTGTTACGTTTGATGGTGTAAAAAATGCACCCTATGCCGACTTCCCCAATGGTACACGCGCGCTGACGGCAGACGAAGCAGCTAAAGTGCAGCGCTCTGTAGATAATATATATACCATCTTCAAAAGCCGTGTAGCGGCAGGCCGCAAAATGGACGTGGCATTGGTAGATAGCTTTGCACAAGGACGTGTATGGAGTGGTACGGATGCCTTTCAGATAAAACTGATAGACGGGCTGGGCAATCTGGACCGTGCCATAGCCAGTGCCGCGGCATTGGCCAAGTTGAAAGACTACAATGTAGTAACCTACCCCGAACCGGTAGATAAATTTGAAACTATGCTGCGCCGTTTTAAAGGTACAGAAGCCAATGTAGCAGAGCAGATAGCCAAGAAAGAATTTGCCAAAGAATACGATTGGTACAAACAACTGAAACAACTGCAAAGAATGAACGGCAGCGTAATGGCTCTGATGCCTTTCGCTATCGAAACCAAGTAGTTAACAAAGTTTTTATACAAGCTGAAAAGCCCGTGAGACAATGTTCTCACGGGCTTTTTAATTTTTTCTTCTCTTTCCGCAAATCCGAAAAACAAAACCTGCCGTATTTGATACTGTAACACAATTATTAAACTTTTAAAATCAACTTGTATGAAACGTATCATGTTAATCCCCGCTGTAGCGGCAGCTTTATTTGCATTTGCCCCACATACTATGGCTAAAAAAGGTGAGAAAACAGTAATGGTAGGCGGTGCACCCATGTACCCCTCTAAGAATATTGTAGAAAATGCGGTGAACTCGAAAGACCACACCACACTGGTAGCAGCCGTTAAGGCAGCAGGTTTGGTAGAAACCCTGCAAAGCGCAGGCCCTTTTACCGTATTTGCACCTACCAACGCGGCTTTTGATATGCTGCCCGCAGGCACGGTAGATAACTTGCTGAAGCCCGAAAATAAAGGCACACTTACGGCAGTACTCACCTACCACGTAGTAGCAGGCAGGTGGAGCGCACAGCAGATAATGGATGCCATTAAAAAGGGTGGCGGCAAATACACTGCCAAAACCGTGCAGGGAGAAGATCTGACATTTATGTGGAAAGACAACTGGGTATGGGTAAAAGACGCTAAAGGCAATGTAGCGAAAGTAACCATCAAAGACGTGAACCAGAGCAACGGCGTGATACACGTAATAGATAAAGTATTGATGCCATAACATAATATGGCTGCACGACGGATTTTTTTGTAAGCTTCATAGTATCTTTAGGGGGAATTTTCATTCCCCCTTTTATTTTTACAACTAAAATCAGACGGTGAAAAAAGAGTGTATATCGGTATTTGATATTTTTAAGATAGGAGTAGGCCCCAGCAGTTCGCACACACTTGGCCCATGGCGCGCGGCACTACGTTTTGTAGATACGATTAAAAGTAAGGGCATAGACAATGTGCAGTCGGTAAAAGTATTGCTCTATGGCTCGCTTGCCAAAACGGGCAAGGGGCACGGTACGGATGTAGCCGTAATTTTAGGATTGAACGGTGAAGACCCTGTAACGTTTGATGTAAACGAAATAACACCTCGCCTCAACCAGATATCGAGCGAAAAGAAAATGAACCTCGGGCTGTCAAGAATTATTGACTTTGACCCTGCAGAAGATGTCGTATTTCTGATGGATGAAAGCCTGCCTTTTCACCCCAATGCGGTTACGTTTTTGTGTACGTTCAGCAATGGCGATGAAATAGCCGAAACGTTTTACTCCATAGGTGGTGGCTTTGTGGTAAAAGAAGGTGAGGACAATAATGCTGCTAATGATGTGGACTTACCATTCCCCATAGAAAAAGCAGACGACCTGCTGCACTGGTGCCGCAAAACAGGGCTGCACATCTACGAGGTGGTAATGGAAAACGAACACGCATGGCGCAGCGAAGAGGCTACTAAACAAGGCGTGCTGAAGATATGGCAAGTAATGCGCGACTGCATCTATCGTGGTTGCCACATCAGCGGCGAATTACCCGGCGGCTTGCAGGTGAAACGCCGTGCGGCAGGGCTCAACACAAAACAATTAAAGGGCAAAACATACAACAACCATACAGAGTGGGTACAAGCCATCCGCGAGGGGGGACATAGCTTTCAGTATATACTTGATTGGGTTAGCTGTTTTGCATTGGCGGTCAATGAAGAGAACGCATCCTTCAGCCGTGTTGTAACCGCACCTACCAATGGTGCGGCAGGTGTAGTGCCTGCGGTACTGCACTACTTCATCACGTTTTGCGATGGCTTTGATGATGAGAAAATCATCAACTTCCTGCTCACTGCATCAGAGATAGGCAGCATCTTTAAAAAAGGTGCAACGCTGTCTGCCGCTATGGGTGGCTGTCAGGCAGAGATAGGTGTATCGTCTGCTATGGCAGCAGCCGCACTTACAGAGAGCCTCGGAGGCAATGCCCGCCAATGCCTGATGGCGGCGGAGATAGCCATGGAGCACCACTTGGGCTTGACCTGCGACCCTGTTGCCGGATTGGTACAAGTGCCATGTATAGAGCGCAATACGATGGGGGCTATTAAAGCCATCACCGCATCGCAACTGGCACTGCAAAGCAACCCAGATAATGCCAAAGTATCGCTTGACCATGTAGTGCAAACCATGTGGGAAACCGCGCTGGATATGAACCACAAATACAAAGAAACAGCCGAGGGCGGCTTGGCTACCAAAGTGCCGCTTAGCCTGCCCGAATGCTGATAACAAATGCAATTGCTATTCTACAACATATTCCTCTTACTATATCGCATTGCCGTGCGCATAGCCGCATTGTTTGGCGATAAAGCAAGGTTATGGCTCAATGGCAGAAAGGGATTATTGGATAAGATAGCTGCCGACCTGAAAGGCAAAGACGAAAAACGGATATGGGTACACTGTTCGTCGCTGGGAGAGTTTGAACAGGGCAGGCCATTGATAGAAGCCATCAGGCAACAATACCCTGCCTATAAAATAGTGTTGACGTTCTTCTCGCCATCGGGCTACGAGGTGAGGAAAGATTATAAAGGTGCAGACTATATCTACTACCTGCCGATGGATAGTAAGGGCAATGCACGCAGATTGGTATCATTAGTCAACCCATCGCTTGCTATATTTGTAAAGTACGAGTTTTGGTACTACTACCTTACCCAGCTGCAACAAGCACAAGTACCTACCATATTGGTATCAGCCGTTTTCCGCAAATCGCAGATATTCTTCAAGCCAAGTGGCGGTCTGTTCAGGAAGATGCTGCGTTGTTTTACCTATCTCTTTGTACAAGACGAAGAATCGAGAAAATTATTAGCTACCATCGGGCTGAATGAGAATGTAATAGTAGCAGGTGATACCCGCTACGACAGGGTGAGTGCCATTGCCGCCAGTGTAAAGCCCTTTCCGCTTATTGAAAAGTTTAAAGAAGCAGACAAACTCATTATTGCAGGCAGTACATGGCCTGCCGATGAAGAGATACTGAAACAAACGCTACCCAACCTGCCCGATGATTGGAAACTGGTAATAGCCCCGCACGAGGTGGACGCGGCACATATTCAATCGCTGCACGATGCCTTTGCAGGGCATAGTGTATTATACTCTCAACTGGATGCTGAGCCATGTGGTTATCGTGTTTTAATAATTGACAATATCGGCATGTTATCCGGCCTGTATAGCTATGGAGATGTTGCCTATGTAGGTGGTGGCTTCAACGATGGCATCCACAATGTATTAGAGCCTGCGGTGTTCGGGCTGCCCGTATTCTTTGGCCCCAAGTACGATAAGTATATAGAAGCAAAGGCATTGGTATCCCGCCAATACGCATTTCCAATAAGTAGCGCGGCAGACTTTAACAATTCATTGCCCAACCTGACAGAAGACGACACTACCCGCCAAACTATGCAAAAAGCCATACAGGCATACATCGCAGCGCAAACAGGGGCTACTGACACGGTACTGAATGTGGTGGCAAAGCCCTACCTTAAATAGCCTTTGTTTACCTTCCCGCTCTCGCTTTATTTGCGTAGTTTTGCACTCTAAATATTAATATAATGCCAGGTACAGAACTATTTGGTGCGGAAGAAAAAAAAGAAATAGCCGACGTATTAGAAACAGGTATTCTTTTCCGGTATAATCATGATGCGCAACGCAACGGTATTTGGAAAGCAAAAGACTTTGAAGCTGAAGTAAGAAAGATAACAGGAGCAAAATATGCACATGCAGTCAGCAGCGGGTCTACTGCAGTAGCCGCAGCACTTGCAGCAGCTGGTGTTGGTGCGGGCGATGAGGTAATAGTTCCTCCATTTACATATATAGCTACTGTAGAGGCTGTACTCTTTATAGGCGCTTTGCCTGTATTTGCAGAAATAGACGAAACACTCTGCCTGAGTGCGGATGGTATTCGTAAAGCCATTACCCCTAAAACAAAAGCGGTATGCCTTGTACATATGTGTGGTGGTATGGCCGATATGAACAGCATTATGCAGGTAGTAAATGAATACAACCTGATACTGGTAGAAGATGCAGGGCAGGCATTTGCAGCATCTTACAAAGGTACTGCTACAGGTTTGTTTGGTAAGGCAGGCTCTTATTCGTTCGATTTCTTCAAGATAGCCACTGCAGGCGAGGGTGGGGTGTTGGTTACTAACGACGAGCAGGTATATAAACACGCAGATTCTTATTGCGACCACGGGCACGACCATATTGGCAACAACCGTGGTATGGAACAACACCCTATACTGGGCTTTAACTATCGTATCAGCGAATTGCATGCGGCAGTTGGCGTTGCACAAACACGCAAAGTGCCACAGATACGTGAAGCAAATAACCGGCTTAAAAAGATATTGGTAGATATTCTTAGCCAAACAGAGGGTATATCATTTGCAACTTTGGCAGACCCTCATGGAGACTCTGCTACGTTTCTGAATATGTTGTTGCCCGATACTGAGGCTGCAAAACGTACAGTAGCAGCGTTTAATGAAGCAGGTGTTACCGGTTTCAACTATTGGTATACGAATATGTATCACTTTATCAACCAGTGGGATCATATCAAAGAAATGCGCACGGCTTCTAAACTGCCGATACAGCTATTGGGTGCGCCCCAGGATTATAACAATCTCGATTTGCCCAAATCTCAAAATGTAGTAGGCCGTCTTATTTCATTCGGTATCCGCTGCACCTGGACAGAAGAACAAGTACGCGAACTGGCAGCAAATATATCTCAGTGTGTTACAAAAGCATTAGCAACGGCACATGCATAAGAATTTTAAGAACATCGAAAAAGTTGTTTATGGCAGAGGCTCGTTCGATACGATGGACAGCATCCTTGCACCCGTACGCAACGAAAACAATCAATACATCGTTTTTCTGATTGATGATTATTTCAACAATACCCAACTGGCAAAGCGTATCCCGTCCAAAGCCGGCGACATTACTACGTTTATTGATGTAAATCCGCACGAACCTACTACAGAACAGATAGATAAATTACGCGATGATATACTGGCAAGTAAAGGTCTGCCGTCGGGTGTAGTGGGCATTGGCGGCGGCAGCATCATGGATATTGCAAAAGCACTGTCGCTGATGTTTACCAACGAGGGTTCATCCACATTATACCAAGGCCTGAACCTGATTAAGAACCCAGGCATCTACCATTTGGGTGTGCCAACCATTTCGGGCACCGGCGCAGAAGTATCAATGACAGCAGTACTTACAGGCCCTGAAAAAAAACTGGGTTTGAAATGTGACTGGACAGTTTTCAACCAGGTAATTCTTGACCCCGAACTGATAGCTTCTGTTCCAACAGATAAATGGTTCTATACAGGTATGGATACTTATATACACTGTATAGAATCTGAAAATGGTATGCTCAATAATGCATTCAGCCATGCATATGCAGAGCAGTCTTTGAAATTGTGCCGCGATATTTATCTGGGCGATAATGCAGGACAGACAGCTGAGAACGACGACAAACTGATGGTTGCATCGCTGATGGGTGGGCTGAGCCTCACGTATTCAGAAGTAGGCGTTTGCCATGCATTGTCTTATGGCCTTTCCAAAATACTGGATGAAAAGCATTGCTATGCAAACTGTCTTGCATTTCAGCACCTTGCCGATTATTACGCCGAAGGGGTGGCAGAATTCAAAATAATGTTGCAAAAACACAACATTATATTGCCACAAGGGCTTAGCAAAAACTGGAGCGACGAAACAATTACCGCAATGGCACAGGTAGCATACAATCTACCTCATATGTGGAACCACGCTATAGGTACAGACTGGAGAGAAAAAATAACCATTGATACAATAAAAGCGCTGTATCAGCGCATGTAATAATATGAGCGCAAAGAAAATTGCCGTAGGAAATATTCAATGTGGAGCCGATGAACTGTTCCTCATCTCGGGCCCGTGTGTCATAGAGGATGAAACTACGATGATGAAAACCGCCGAAACACTGAAAGAAGTAGGCGAAAGGCTAAACATACCCATCATCTACAAATCGTCCTTTACCAAAGACAACCGCAGCAGCCTGAAGTATTACGACGGGCCGGGGCTTGAAAAAGGCGTGAAGATACTGGCTAAGATAAAAGAGCAATTCGGCTTTCCCGTACTTACAGATATTCACTACCCCGACCAAGCAGCACCTGCCGCCGAGGTGTGCGATGTGTTGCAGATACCCGCTTACTTGTGTATGCAGTCTGGCTTGTTGAAGGCTGCAGCTGCTACAGGTGCGGTTATCAACATCAAGCACGGGCAGTTTCTCGCACCCGAAAACATGAAGCACCCAGTAGGCAAATGCGTAGATGCGGGCAATGATAAAATAATACTGACAGAGCGTGGCTATACAATGGGCTATAACGATTTAGTGGTTGACCCGCGCGCTTTCTACCACATGGCACAATTAGGTTATCCTGTTGTGTTCGATATTACGCACTCCATCCGTAAATACGGCATACCAAGTGCAGATGCCAAGGGCGGTGCAAGGGAGTTTTTGCCCGTATTGGGCAGGGCGGGTGTAGCAGCCGGCGTTGACGGTGTATTTATAGAAACCCACCCCGAACCCGAAAAAGCCCTCTGCGATGCAGCCAGCCAACTTTGCGTGTACGATTTGGAAGAATACCTGAAACCGCTGATTGAATTGCACAACTTAGAAGTGAAATATAGGAAGTAAGAGCAGAACCACGATTAACAGGATTAAGGGATTGCCCCTGATAATATTGGAATAAGAGATTACTTTTGTCTGCAATTAGACATTTGAATTATAAAATAACATGGAATTATATTTAGACTCCGCCAATCTGAAAGAGATTGAAGAAGGTTTTAAACTGGGCTTTTTGAATGGCCTTACTACTACGCCTACATTCATGCAGCGCGAGGGTATTACCGATATTGACGGCACCATTGTGAAGCTGAGCAAAATGGTACCCGTATTGCAGATAGAGGCATTGGGAGATACGGCGGAAGATGTGCTGAAAGAAGCTCACCGTCAACTGGATTTGGGACTGGACCCCAAGCGTACGGTTTTTAAAATACCCGTGTCGCTGGAAGGCGTGCGTGCTTGCAACCTGCTGCGCAAAGAGGGTTTGCTGGTAAACGTACACCTTGTATATACACTGCAACAGGCATATATGGCTATGCACGCGGGTGCTACCTATGTTTGTCCGTTGGTTGGTCGCTTGCAAGACCAAGGGCACGATGCGCTGACACTGGTAGAGCAATGTGTGGATGCAGTTGACCACTATGGTTACGATACCAAAATCATGTTCAGCTCTGTGCGCCACAACGAGCATGTACGAAATGCCATCAACATAGGTGTACACACCATCACCGTGCCGTTGAAAGTATTAAAAAGCCTGACGGAGAATAATTTTACTACAGTTGGTACAGAGCAGTTCTTAGTTGATACCCGCCTCATGACGGTGCGTGTAAAAGAAGCCGCTAATGGTGTCAACCCATTGGTGTCGGCAGACGATACATTACAGAGTGCATTGGTAAAAATGACAGGTTATGGCTTTGGTGCGGTAACGGTTACCAATGCAGACGGTAGTGTGAAGGGTGTGTTTACGGATGGCGATATACGCCGATTGTTGCAAAGTGATGGTGAGCAGATTCTTGGTAAGAAGATGGGTGATATGCAGTACAATACACCTATCAGCATAGATGCCAATGCATTGCTCAATGATGCAGCCATAATCTTTAAGAAAACGAACGTAGATACTATATTGGTTACTGAAAACGGCAAGCCTGTAGGTATGCTGGATATACAAGACCTGAAGGGAATGTAAGTGAAAGCACAAATCCGAAATTCTAAATTCCAAATCCTAAATGGTTGTCCGTTTAGGATTTTTCTTTTATACTTTTGATAATGTGAAGTTTTGGGAATTAAAGTTTAGTGTTTAGAATTCAGATTTAAAAATTAGAAATTAGGATTTAGATATTAGAGCTTCAGATTTAGATATTAGAATTTAGAGTTTAAATAAATGGATATCAACACAATCATAAGCCATTTCAATGGCAGCTTTATAGCCACACCGCAAGCCATGCAGGAAAAACTATCCCGCATCAAGGCTTATGTGTTCGATTGGGATGGTGTATTTAATGACGGTGTAAAGGACGAGAACGGCACCAGTTCGTTTAGCGAGGTAGATGCAATGGGTACCAACATGTTGCGATTCAACCACTACCTGCGCCACAACGATGTGCCGATAGTTGCCATCATGTCGGGCGAACGAAACAGCGCCGCGTGGACACTGGCAAAGCGTGAATGCTACCATGCAGTATATAGCAAGATAAAGATGAAAACAGAAGCGCTGCAACACCTTTGCCATAAGCATGGCATACAACCATCAGAAGTAGCTTTTGTGTTTGACGATGTGCTTGATTTTGGTGCGGCAGAAATCTGTGGATTGCGCATCATGGTAACGCGCCCTTGCAGCCCTCTGCTGGCAGAGTTTGCCGTGCAAAACGGACTGGTAGATTACATGACAGGCTGCACAGGCGGTGCAGGCGCGGTAAGAGAAGCCGTAGAATTGCTAACGGGCATCAGCGGATTATACAACGAAACCATTGCCAACCGTATGCGCTATACAGATACTTATCGCAATTATATTGAACTGCGCAACCTAACCGTTCCCTTATTTTACATCAGTAAAGATTCTCAAATAATAGAAGAGCATTAGTATTTATGATAGTTGGTATTATTCCCGCACGTTATGCGTCAACACGTTTCCCAGGTAAGCCGCTGATAGACATCAGAGGTAAAACCATGATACAACGTGTGTACGAGCAGGCATCAAAATGCGATTCCTTGCACAAAGTAGTAATAGCAACTGATGATGAACGCATTGCAGAGCATATTGTGTCTTTTGGTGGCGAGGTGGTAATGACGAAAGAAGAACACCCGAGTGGCACAGACCGATGCCTGGACGCATTGCAACAAATAGGTGGCAATTATCAATATGTTGTCAATATTCAGGGCGATGAGCCTTTTATAGATCCCTCTCAGATAGATACACTGGCAGACGTATTAAAAGATGGAAGTACAGAACTTGCCACCCTCATCATACCCGTTGATAGTAACGAAGTGTTGTTTGATATGGGCGAGGTAAAAGTAGTGCTGAACGATCGTCAGGAAGGTATGTATTTCAGCCGTATGGTGATACCATATATAAAAAATGTACCACAGGAAGATTGGCACATACATCATAATTATTATCGTCATGTTGGCATGTATGCCTATCGTACAGATGTATTGGAAAAATTATGCAAGTTGCCTGTCTCGTCGCTTGAAAAGGCAGAGTCTTTAGAGCAGTTGCGTTGGTTAGAGGCAGGCTTCAAAATAAAATGTGCCATTACAAATTTCGATAGTCATTGCGTAGATACTCCCGAAGATGTTGAGAAAGTGCTTAGGTTGATGGGGTTGAAATAAATTTGAGTATAATATATATTGTACGTATTTTTGTACCTAAATAAGTACAACTATGAAAGTCGTCAACTATTCTGCCTTTCGGAATAACCTTGCCGAAAATCTGGATGAAGTGAATAACGATAAAGAAATCGTTATCGTATCTCGTACACAAGGCAAGAACGTAGTAGTAATTGACTTGGAAGAATATAATTCGATACAAGAAACACTACACCTGATAGGTACAAAAAACAACCGCAAAAGGCTGGAAGACGCCATTGCTGAAATGAATAAGGGAAAAAGTCTGAAACGTAAGCTGATAGAGAAATAAGTATGGAATTAGTGTGGCAGACTAACGCTTGGGAAGACTATCTCTACTGGCAAGAACAGGATAAGAAAACGATGCAACGAATCAACGAACTGATAAAAGACACCTTGCGCTCACCTTTTAAAGGCATAGGTAAACCAGAGACCTTAAGAGGCGATTTATCGGGCTTTTGGAGCAGGCGCATAAATGGTGAACATCGGTTAGTATATGCAGTAAAAGATAAACGCCTTCACATCATTCAATGCAGGTATCATTATTAACCCCTAAATCCCCTAAAGGGGACTTTTACCATTATAAGACTGCATAACACAAGTCCCCTTCAGGGGATTGAGGGGTTAGATTTATGGGTTCAACTCAACCCCAATCTTCTTAAAGCTAGATACCCCAAACAATTTTGCATCTTTCATATCAGGCGCTTGCCCGTGCAGTATGGTATGGTAGTATTGCAATGCGACAGGCTTTGCTGGTTCTCTGCCTGCTAGCGACAGGAAATTACTATGCCCGCTGCCGCATAGCGTGTTGAAGTTGACGTAATGCGCTTTGCTGCTGATGTTGCGAACGGGTTTATTGCCAAGTTGTATTTTTTTACCGGCAAGATATGCCATCTTTAAGGTCAGGTCGTCCTGATTGTAATTGATATAGATGCCTTTGGCAAAGGCTATATTATTTATCCATCGTTTATGCCCACGCCTCGGTACGCAGGCGGCATTTAGTATTACATTGCTAATCCACACTTCGCCGTTCAGTTTATCAATCTTATCACGTTTCACCATTTGCCTTATGACATGATTGCCCATGCTATGATAAAACATACTGATATTGCCTGTCCCCAATTTGCCCGCTTCTTTCAGCCTTTTCACGTCTTCAAAAGCAGGTGTAAAATCTTTATAGGCAGTTCGTGCATTACCAATGGCAAAGAAATAATTGCCCAATGATTTTTTAGTTGTCGTGATGCTTGGATAGTCAAATAATATCACATTCACACCATACTGTCCTGCCATGCTCATGCCACGATACAGGTCTGTAGTAAAGAGTTTGCCCATACCCTCGGTGCACATCACCCAATCCCTGCTTTTATCGGGCATATACTGTATGGCTTTTTCAAGGCTGGCTACTTGCAGCACATTCCACTTACCGCCACGGCTATATACAAAATAGTATCGCAGCGTGTCGCCATCGCGTTCCTCGCTCATATAGCGCAGCGCATCGTTACTTGGCTTACGGTTGCTTACTACTACTATGGCTGTATCACTTGCCTTAATGGGGCTGGCAGGTAATTGTCGTACCATAGGGCATTGCTGCCAATAGGCTTCGTCATTAAAATGGGCTATGGGGTTGCCCTGCGCGCGGGCAATAGCAGGTAATAACAGCAGTAATGCAATGGCTAATCGAAACATAAACTATAAACGAACATACACATAAAATTGTTTTGCACGCCCCCAAACGGGGGATAGGTTTTTGGCTGATATTCAATAATTTCAGCCCTCAGTTATCAAATCAGCAGTATGAAGCATATAAAACAGCTTGCATTGGCAGGCATGGCATTGATGGCAGTAGCAGCCCATGCACAGAAAAAGCAGTTTACCATGGCAGAGGCTACCAATGGCATGACGGGTACACTGGCTCCCAAGGGGCTGAAACAAGTAAGCTGGGAGCCTGCTACCAACAATATGTATCAAGTAGCTAATGATACATGGTTCAGCACAAGCTTTCCTGATGGTAAAGTAGATACTGTATTGCGATTGAAAGAATTGAACGAAGCTATTGGCGGCAAGCTGAAAGGCATACCTGCTATGAAGTGGATAGACAAAGGCTATGTGTATTTTCAGACGGGGAACGATTTGAAAAAAGGTACTAAGACCGCCGCAGGCTACATGTGGGAAAACTGGGTGAGCCTGCCTGAGAAAGCTGCTAATACGGTAATAGATAAGAGCCTGAACATAGCTTATACAATAGATAACAACCTGTACCTCATCAATAAGGACAAGCAAACCCTGCAACTAACTGACGATAAGGACAAAGACATCACCAACGGTGCATCCAACGTACACCGAAACGAATTTGGCATAGAGGGTGGTATCTTCTTTTCGCCCAATGGCAATAAGCTGGCATACTACCATATGGACCAAACAATGGTGGCAGACTATCCCGTTGTGAATTGGTTGGTAACACCTGCGGTAAATGAAAACGTAAAATACCCGATGGCAGGCGGCACATCGCACACCGTGCAATTGCGTGTGTACAGCATCCGTTCCGGCAAGACAATAACCTTACAAACCGCAGGCCCTAAAGACCAATACCTAACCAACATTAGCTGGAGCCCCGATGAACGATTTGTGTTTATAGCCATCGTAAACCGTGCGCAAGACCATATATGGCTGAACCAGTACGATGCCGAAACAGGACTGTTTGTAAAAACATTGTTTGAAGAAGGCAGCGATAAATATGCAGAGCCATTGCACCCCATGACTTTCTTGCCCGAAAGCAATGATAAATTCATCTGGTGGAGCCAGCGCGATGGATATATGCACCTGTACCTGTACAATACACAGGGCAAGATGCTGCAACAACTGACCAAAAGCAAGTGGGTGGTAAACGATATACTGGGCATGAATAAAGAACGCCAGCAAATCATTGTAGCTGCTGCCAAAGAAAGCCCGATGGAAAAGCATAGCTATACCGTTAACTGGAACAATGGCAATATGCGCCGTATAGATATAGGTGCAGGCGTACATACTGCCCTGCCCAACGAAAGCGGCGAGTATATATATGATGTATATAGTGGTGCAGGCGTGCCCAAACGCACAATGGTAGTAGGTACAAACAACGGCTACAGCGAAACGCTGCTGGATGCGCCTAACACGCTGGCAGATTATGACCGCCCCGAGGTGCGCAACATCACCCTGTATGCGGGCGATGGTACACCACTATACGGCAAGCTGATATTGCCCACCAACTTCAACGAGCGTAAGAAGTACCCTGTTGTGGTGTACCTGTACAACGGCCCGCATGTGCAGTTGATACGCAATACGTTTCCCGAAAGTGGTAATCTATGGTACGAGTATATGGCGCAGCGTGGTTATGTAGTGTTTACGATGGATGGGCGCGGCAGTGCCAACCGTGGCTACGATTTTGAAAGCGCGATATGGGGCAGACTGGGTACGATAGAGATGAAAGACCAGCTACGTGGTGTGGACTATCTGAAGTCGCTGCCGTTTGTTGATGCCAACCGTATGGGCGTGCATGGCTGGAGCTTTGGCGGGTTTATGACTACATCGCTGATGCTGCGCCACCCCGGCGTGTTTAAAGTAGGTGTTGCAGGTGGCCCCGTGATGGACTGGAAGATGTACGAGATAATGTACACAGAACGCTATATGAAACACCCTGAGCAAAACCCGCAGGGCTACGAAGATGCCAACCTGCTGACCAAAGTAAAAAACCTGCAAGGTAAGCTGCTGGTGATACACGGTACAGACGATGCCACCGTAGTATGGCAACACTCCATCAACTTTATAAAGAAAGCAGTGGATGAAAACGTGCAGGTAGATTATTTTGTGTACCCCGGCTACGAGCACAACGTACGCGGCAAAGACCGCATACACCTGATGCAGAAGATAACTGACTACTTTGATACGTATTTGAAGTAATTGAAAACCCCGTGATGAGCGGGGTTTTTTGTTTGTATCTATTTTGTTATCACTACTTTCTCGATGAATAACTCATACAACTTTTCTAGTAGCTCAACTACTTTTTCCTCATCTAATATCTTCATGTTTTTTTGAACATTCTTTTCAATACTTGTCCATAGGTACATGTTACAATTTAAATCAAACAGGTTCTTTATTTGTTTTGATTGACATATTTTCAACATTTTTTTATTCTCTGTTTGGTATGCATAGTCATCAACGATGCTCCATGCATTAATTAATTCTTCAAAGATTGCTCTATTTTCAAATTCTAGTATTGCATTTTGTAAAAGGTCTATATCTATTATAATATCCGCACGCCCGGGCTTTTTGAAATCCTTGTGCCACTTTCGTATGTTTTTATCGTCAAACAAGGATTTCTTTTTGCCGAGGTACGACAGCACTGCAGATGGGCTCTTAAATAATAGTAAGTTGTCATCAGAGTCTAAGAGCATTTTATTTTTATCTTCATCCGTCTTATCATTACCCCAGAATACAAAAAAAGCTTTCCTCTTAATTATTAGTTTGATAATCCATTTATCATATTTTGCAGAAATCTCTCTATTTGTCTGCATTTTGTTATTTGTTTTTACTAATGTAATATGTTTTTGTATAAAAGTACCCTCTCGTCCTCGTTTGCAACGAGGATGCTAAGGTACAACGTTTCCAACGCAGGTATCAGCTACACCACCACCTTTCAGCAGATACCTCTCTGCGTTCGGTATGACTGCTATGGCTGGGCAATAGTGCCTAATACTTGCCAGAGACGAGTAGGTTTTGTTATTGCAGCGCAATTATTTTCCGTCGATAACTACCAATTTTCGCCCAATAGACTATCCATAAAATAAAGCCAATAATACTAAGGATGCCGTTCAAGAAAATAAGTACTGTCAGTTCCGTACCTCTGATGGTATTGTATGTATTTATTAGAAAACATAGAATCCAAATTATAGATGCTATTATACCTGTTCCATAACCTGCTCTAAATTCTGGTAATGCTGTGCCTTTACTAACATACTCAGCAGTAATTGAATCAGATATCTTTATCACAAGAAGAAGATGCCATCCAAGGTGGAATATAGGAATTAACAATAACCATACTAATGTTGGACTGATTTTTCTGTTAGATACATTGATGCTTAATAATGTGCGATAAAGTGTTAAAGTATATAGTACAGCAATCAGTACGAAAACAGAAAATATTATTAGTGATGTGACTTGCGGTGACATATTTTTGTTTTTTTCCAAGATAATACTACATCTCCACTTTCTTCAGCCCCAGCACATCGCGCATATCAAAAATACCTTGTTTACCATTGATGTATTCCGCAGCAAGTACTGCTCCCATCGCAAAGCCTTTTCGGTTATGCGCCGTGTGTATGATTTCAATATCGTCAATGGAAGATGTGTATTTGATGCTATGCGTACCCGGTACATTTTCCTCGCGAAGTGCGTTTATGTGTATCACTTCAGGATTGTCTGTATTATGTTCAGTCCAGTGTTTTTTGCGTTGCAGGTTGGCTATGATTTGCTCTGCAAGTGTTATAGCCGTGCCGCTTGGTGAGTCTTTCTTTTGCAGATGGTGTATTTCTTCCATCACCACATCGTAGCTCGGTTGTTCGTTCATCAGCGATGCCAATGCTTTGTTTATCTCAAAAAAGATATTTACGCCAATGCTGAAATTAGATGCCTGCAAGAAAGCCTTACCTTTTTCTACAGCTTTCATTTTAGCATGGCTCACTCCCTCGTTCCATCCTGTAGAGCCGCATACTACCGATGTACCTGCATCTAAGCAGCTAAGTACGTTTTCTTTAGCAGCCTCAGGGTTGGTAAACTCTATAGCAACATCTGCTTTCGCAAGATTTTCGTCCGTCATATCGTGGCGGTTGGCAGTACTGATTCGGAGCACTATATGGTGTCCGCGTTCGGTAGCTATTTCTTCAATGGCTTTGCCCATTTTGCCATATCCTATCAGTGCTATATTCATACGTTGCTTATACTAAAAAGAAAGAAATAATTGTAAAAATGGCAAAGACAATGCTGGCAATGCCGTTGGTGTTGGCAAACGCTATGCCTACTTTGCTCAGGTCGTTTGGCTTTACAAGTAAGTGCTGATATAACAGCAAGCCGATGAATACAGCCGCACCTATCCAGTAGGTAAAGTGAAAATCGCCACTGATACCTGCATAGATAACAAACAGTGCAGAGCATACGTGCAATATATTTGATACCATCAGCGCACGGGAAGTGCCAAGCGCGGCGGGTATAGAGTGTAGTTGCTGGCTCTTGTCAAAGTCTTCGTCTTGCAGGGCATAAATAATATCAAAGCCCGATACCCACGTCAGTACAGTTAGTGAAAATAACACGGGTATAATGCTGAAAGCGCCTGTAACGGCAAGATATGCACCTAATGGTGATATAGACAAGCCAACCCCCAGCACCAGATGGCACAATGCTGTGAAACGTTTGGTATAGCTATAAAACAGTATGATGAATAAGGATGCAAATGAGAGGTAAAAACACAGTTCGTTGATGAAATAAGTAGTAGCAATAAATAATGTGCCATTAGCAATGGTAAACCAAAGTGCGTTTTGCGGTTTGATGATGCCTGCAGGTATTTCGCGTTTTGCGGTACGCGGGTTCAGCGCATCAAAGCGACGGTCCAGATAGCGGTTGAAAGCCATAGCCGCCGTGCGGGCAAATACCATGCAGAGCAATACTTTGGCAAACAGCGCCCATGAGAATGTATAACCATCTTTAACCACAGCCAATGAAAAACCTATCATGGCAAATGGCAGGGCAAACACCGTGTGGCTGAACTTTATCAGCGATAAATAGTGTTTCACCTGTTGCCCGAATGTTGCGTTTGCTGTTGTCATTATTTCTTTTCTACATCTACATCAAAACCAATAGAGATGGACTCTTCCTGCCCGTTGGAGTATACCAATACGTTTTTAGACTGATGCCCCGGTCTGTTCTCGCTGTTAAACTCTACCATTATCTCGCCCTCTTGCCCCGGCAGTACGATGTCTTTTGTCCATGTAGGGGTAGTACATCCGCAGCCTGCTACCACATTATATACCAGCAGCGGGCTATCGCCTGCGTTCCTGAATTTAAAAGCGTGTTTTACTTTCTCCCCCTCTTTAATAGTACCAAAGTTGTGACGGGTTTCAGCAAATTCAATTTTAGTCTTTGGCATGGCCTTCGCCTCGTTTTCTTTACGTTGCACCTCACCCAGTTCAGGGTCGTGGGTATGTGCACCGCCATTGCCTATTTTATATTTATTGAACAGGGCAGTGCTGCTAACGCCACTCAGTTCTACCAGCGCGATGGTAAAAACCGAAAGCGTCAGCACCGTCAGCAAAACCGTTTTTAATTGAGCATTCATATGCTATGTATTATTGTCTTATTAAACTGTATAAAATAAATCTAAGGAATCATTCCATAATAAAGCATATCATAGTAATCATTCCTTAATCATGGAAATCATAGTCAACTATTCTCTTCCCACACCCTTGCCAACTCCACCAGTGTTTCTACAGCCTTCTCCATGTCCTGCACACTCACATACTCCTGCTTGCTATGTATGCCCATTTCGCCGGTAAACAAGTTGGGGCAAGGTAGCCCCATAAAAGACAGGCGAGAGCCGTCTGTGCCACCACGCACACTCATACGCACGGGTTGCATACCTGCACGTTTATAGGCTTCTTCCGCATAGTCCATCACTTGCGGATGATGGTCTAACACTTCTTTCATATTACGGTATTGCTCCGTTACTACAAATTCGTAGCTGCTGCCGCGAAACTCTTTAATCGTTTCTTCTGCCAATGCTTTCAGGCGTTCTTCGTGTTTGGCAAGCATAGCCGTATCAAAATCGCGCACGATGAATGATACACTCGCCCTTTCCAATACACCCTCTATTTGCACAGGGTGTACAAAGCCCTGCTTTCCTTCTGTTACTTC
Source organism: Chitinophagaceae bacterium IBVUCB1 (assembly GCA_002127285.1). GTDB lineage: Bacteria > Bacteroidota > Bacteroidia > Chitinophagales > Chitinophagaceae > Polluticoccus. The sequence continues at coordinate 1,209,325 of NFUW01000002.1, read as the reverse complement.
GGGGCACCACTCGTTGCGTGGCAGTTTATCTACAAATGCTGCTGCTATTTTGATGGCACTCACCATTTTGTCTTTTGCATACCCCGGATGCGCGCTGATACCGTGGAATGTAACCTTCATGCCATCTGCACTAAAGGTTTCGCCTTCCATATGCCCGCGCTCACCACCGTCAAGTGTATAACCATACTGCGCACCCAGTTTTTGCATATCCACTTTATTCACGCCACGCCCTATTTCTTCGTCGGGGGTAAAGAGTATGCGTATGACACCGTGAGGTATTTCGGGGTGCTGTATCAGGTAGTTGGCAAGGTCCATAATGATGGCAACACCTGCTTTGTCGTCTGCACCCAGCAGGGTAGTGCCGCTTGCGGTTATGATGTCGTCGCCAATCCTTTCTTTCAGGTATGGATGTTCTTTGGTGCTGATGACGACACTTGTATCATCAGGCAATACAATATCGCTGCCATTGTAGTTTGTATGCAGTATGGGTTTTACACCTGCACCGCTGCAATCGGGGGCAGTATCTACGTGGCTGCAATAGCAAAGTACGGGCACGTTTTTGTTACTTGTAGCAGGTATAGTAGCGTACACATAGCCATGTTCGTCCAGTTTAGCATCGGTTATGCCTATGGCTTTCAGTTCTTCCACCAATATCCTGCTCAGGTCTTTTTGTTTTTCGGTAGATGGCTGTGCGGGCGATGCAGGGTCGCTTTGTGTATCTACCTGCACATATCGCATAAACCTTTCTGCCGCCGTATGTTTATAATTACTGATTGACATGCCTTGCTTTTGAGTGCGTAAAATTAGTATTCTGCCCTCAACTTATGCCATCCTTTTTAACTATTGTACCTTTGCGACATGAGCATGGGCAACGCATTTGATATATCTGAAATATTTACTGTGTCTTTCGCACTGTTTGCAGTAATAGATATGCTGGGTTCTATACCCGTGCTGCTGACGCTGAAAAAGAAAATGGGCGACATTAGTGCTGTACAGGCTACAACTGTATCTGGTGCATTAATGCTGCTGTTCTTCTTCATCGGCGAGCAGGTACTCAACTTCATGGGGTTGGATATTCATTCCTTTGCCATAGCAGGTAGCATCGTGATATTTGTATTGGGATTGGAAATGGTATTGGGCTTAGAGATTTTCCGTTCGGAGAAAGATAACAAATCGGGCAATGTAGTACCCATCGCTTTCCCGCTGATAGCAGGGTCGGGTACGCTCACTACTATTATGTCTTTAAAGGCAAGCTACCATGCCTACAATATCCTGATAGCTATTTTCGTCAACCTGATATTCGTATTTCTCACCCTGCGCTCCCTCAATTTTCTGGAGCGTTTATTGGGGCAGTCGGGCATATTAGTAGTGCGCAAGTTTTTTGGCGTTATACTCCTTGCCATAGCCGTCAAAATGTTCAGGGCTAATGTGGGAGTGTGAGTTGAACAAAACTTTATATTAACCCCTGCCTTCAGGCTGGGGAATTGACATGAAATTTAATTTGGCCTTAGCCATGATATATTAAATTGCTTGTTTATCCTTAATGCCCTATATTTAGTTCTGCCCGCTAAAAAAGTGGGTGATATACATGATAACTAAGGGGCGGAACATACTGTCAATATCGTGGGCTGCCATACTGGTCTTACTGCTGCTCCAGAGTTGCAAGCAGGGCGGGCAGGTAAATAGCGGCGACGAGGTATTAACCCCCGCTATGGATGCGGCCCTGAAACAAGGCTACGATTTGTGGGTAAAGGGCGATACAGTTGCATCCTTTGCTACGGCAGATGCAGCATTGCGAAACCTGCCTGCGCCTACTGTGGTAGATAAGTATGAATATTACCATTTCTACAGCGAACGCTATTCTAACATACGCGATAACGAAAAATCAATGCGCTACGTAGATAGTATGCTGGCACTTTTCGGCGCAGAACCGCAGCATATTGAATTGAAGCGCAGGTATGCAAGTGCCAACTACTACAAAGGCGACCGCCTCTCTCACAAAAAGGATTACGACAACGCCTACAGGTATTACTACAAAGGCCGCAATGCGGCTAACAACATCAACGACTCTTGCCTGCTGGCGCGTTACGACTACAGGCTGGGTATGATATTGTATAATAATGAGCAATACAAAGATGCCATCAACAGCTTCTTGCTTGCCAATGCAGAATTGGAAGTATGCAATGACGGTACGAACCATGCTTATCGTCAACAAGAGGTACTGGGCAATATCGGCTTGTGCTACAAGCATATCAATATGCCGGATAGCGCCATGTATTATTACCAACAGGCATCGGCTTATGTTGGCCGACACATAAGGCAAGGCAAATGGAAAAATATAGACTATGCCGAAAAGATAGAAGCCTACTTGCTTGGCAATATAGGAGATGTATATGCAGCCAAGGGGCAAATAGCCGAAGCAGAGCGGTATTATTTGCTAAGTATAGATACCATCAACAAGAACGAAGCATCATGTTCAGAGGTGCATTTAGTAAAGGTGAAGCTGGCAGATTTATACATTGGTCAGCAGCGTTATGCAGATGCTTTCGTTTTAGCACAGCAGGTAGGTACTTATTTATACAATCACAAAGATGATGCACTGCGTGCTGCATGGACAAAAATGATGGCTGCCTACTACACACACACAGGCAATAAACAGCAGGCATACGACTACCTCAATGCGTATCAGCAACTGAAAGATTCGCTGGAAGATGAACGCAGGGGCTCGTGGCATCTCGATTTCAGAGAACGCATCAAACTAATGGATGGCGAAACGACCATATGGACTATGAAGAAAAAAGAAGGGATGCGTATGCTCTATCTTTTCATTGCCCTGTTTGCTTGTATCGCAACATTTGCCATCGCTTTCCTTATATACCGCAATGCTAAAATCACCCGCAGGCATTTAAAGGAACTAACAGGCCTCTCTACCAATATGCGCTATCAAAAAATGCAACTGGAAAAAGCATTGGAACGCATCAGCCTGTCTGACAAAGAGAAAGACCGCATACTGAAAGCAGTATCGCACGATATGCGTAGCCCTGTAAACGCTACACTGGCACTGGCAGAACTGATAGAAACTGACGCACATGGCTTATCTGCCGAACAAAAAGAATACCTCGGTTTGCTCAAAGACTCTTGCAACAACGCGCTGGCACTTACTAAAGACCTGTTGGAAATTGCAACCTTGCATGCCGAAAAAATGGAGAAAACTCCTGTTGACGTACATGCCTTGATTGCTAATACAGTAGAACTGCTAAAATTTAAAGCAGCAGAAAAACAACAAAATATACTGTTGCAACTGCCTGCCGAAAACATAGTAGCCAGCCTGAATAAAGAAAAAATCGGTAGGGTGTTGACGAACCTCATAACCAATGCCATCAAATTCAGTCCGCAGGCACAAGTGATAACCGTTGCTTGCAGTGCGGATGAAAATGGCTTGCTCTTTACAATCAAAGATGCAGGCATTGGCATACCCGATGAGATAAAGGATAAAATCTTTGACCTGTTTACAGATGCTAAACGCTTTGGCACATCGGGAGAGCAGCCCTACGGTTTAGGTCTGTCTATATCCAAACAAATAACGGAAGCGCATGGCGGCAAAATATGGTTCGATAGCGTAGCAGGGCAGGGTACTACGTTCTATGTGCAATTGCCAATGGCATAAAAGGATAGCGGCAGGGCATGCACACCCCGCCGCTATATTTAATCTTATGAATGTGTTGTCAGGAGTCTCCTCCTGACACTATATACTATACTACTCCTCTTCCTCATACCATCCGCCGCTTGCTACTACATCATCTGTCTTGTTCACTTTCTTTACCAGTGTTACAAACTCTGCACGGTAGCCTTCGGCATCGTGGTGCATACTGTTGCGTGCCAGTTGCAGCACTTTATCATAACTGCTGCTACCCTTGTGTGGCGAGTTTTTGAGCAGCATGCCAAACATAGCTACCGATGTAGCAAAGCGGGCATTTTCATCTGCTTGCTGCAGCTTAACGGTATTGTTGGCTATGGTATGTACTATCTCTTTGCTGGTATTGCCATTGGGCTTTTTGTATCTGAATTTAATAGTTGCCAACTCATCTCCCGTATTATGATTAATGATGCTGGGGTAAGCCGCACCACGCTGCTGATACTTGAGGGGTGTTACGTTGCGCACATCGCTGCTCTGTACGCCCGCAGGTATTAGCTCGTATATGATGGTAACGCTATGGCCGGAACCCATATCACCCGCGTCTTTCTTATCGTCAGTAAAGTCTTCTTCATTCAGCAGGCGGTTTTCATAACCTACCAATCTGTAAGACTGCACATACGCAGGGTTGAACTCTATCTGAGCTTTCACGTCTTTTGCCAATGTAAAGATGGTGCCGCCAAACTCTCTTACCAATGTCTTTTCTGCTTCCTGCTCACTATCAATATAAGCGTAGTTGCCATTGCCCTTATCTGCCAGCACTTCCATCTTGCTGTCTTTGTAATTGCCCATGCCATAGCCGAGGCAGGTAAGGTAGATGCCCTTTTCGCGTTCTTTGGTTATCAGCGTTTCCATTTCATTGTCGCCGCTTATGCCTACGTTGAAGTCGCCGTCGGTAGCCAGTATCACACGGTTATTGCCGCCACGCACATAGTTTTCCATCGCTACTTTGTATGCCAGTTTGATGCCTGCACCACCTGCGGTAGAGCCACCAGCCTGCAATCTGTCGAGCGCATTCATAATGGTGCGTTTTTGATTGCCTGCCGTAGCGGGTAATACAAGCCCTGCGCTGCCTGCATATACTACGATGGATATTTTGTCTTGCGCCCGCAGTTTTGATGTCAGCATTTTGAGCGATGAGATAACCAACGGCAATTTGTTGTGCTCGCTCATAGAGCCTGATACATCTACCAGAAATACCAGATTGCTGGGCGGCAGGTTGTGCGTAGGGATGGTGCGCGCCTGCATACCTATGTGCAGCAGCTTGTGTTGCGGCTTCCACGGGCAGTCTGTCAGTTCGGTTACAATGGCAAGCGGTTTATCGCCCTCGGGCTGCGGATAGTTGTAGTCAAAATAGTTTATCATCTCCTCTACACGTACAGCATCGGCAGGCGGCATCTGCCCCCCGTTGATGAAGCGGCGGATATTGCTGTATGATGCTCTGTCCACATCCACACTCATGGTAGAAAGCGGATTAGCACGCACACTCATAAAGTCGTTCTCTTTTTCTTTTTTGTAGCTTTCGGTGCTGGGGTTGTAGTAAACAGGTGCCTGCATCTTATATACACTCCGCACATCTGCCATTCCAGCAGCAGGTGCTGCCATGTCTTCGTAAGCGATGATGTCTTTTTTATGTGTTGAACGTGGTTTGCCTTTATGTCTTTCAGCACTGGCTGCTTCCAGTGTTTTGATTTCCTGTTCCTGTAGGTTTTGTGAGGCTGTTTGCAGCACTAAGTTTACCAGAGACGTGCGCCCTTGCTCTACTGTTGTGTATGCCTTTGCAGTAGTATATCCTGCTTTGCTTACTGTAATGTTGTATTTGCCAGTCAGTAAATTGCTGATGGTTGCAACACCTTTTGCATCCGTTTTTTTGTCTGTCTTAATGTTTTGCCCAAGTATTTGTACATAGGCATTGCCTACCGTTTGGCTTTGTGATGTAACTGTAACTTTGATTGCGCCCGATTGCGCGATAGCGTTGATGCTTGCCAGCAAACACAACACCCACAATAGAATTTGCTTTTTCATACACATGAATTTTATAACGTTCATCTGTATGATGCAGCATATTTGCAGTTTCCATACGACCGTATCAAAAACATTTTATTAATGACAGAACCATGTATCTATTCCCGCATCTTTACCCCACAATGACAAAAGCAGGCTATACAGCCTGCTTTTGAGTATTATCAACTATAGCAATTAAAAGAATAGCCATCTCTTCTTCTTCTTCTTTTCAAGACTATTTTGTTTGTACTTGCGTGCTCTTGGACCACATGAATTTAACGGTCCATATGACCTTCCGTAATCATGTCTATGTTCATAACTTGAACTTGGAGCAACAGTCCGTGTAGGCATCTTATCAATATCAGTAGAATAAATAATATCTATTGTTGTGTCTTGGGTAGTTCCGGTTGAATAATCATGTCTTTCTATAAAGTTTGGATCAAGTTCCATTTGATAGTTCATAATCGTATTGCTATCAGGATAAACCATCACATCTTTGGTTTTTACTATTTTGTATCGAGCATACTTCACTATGACATCATACTTACCCGGCTGCAATGGCTTTAATATATAGTTGCCCTCTTGGTCGGTAACGGTGGACATTTCTTTATGTCCGCCTTTTGTTACTTCTACAAAAGCGCCCACAACAGGTTCTTTCTTCTCATTAAGAACGGTGCCGGATATGCCACCTGTTTGTGCTGCGGCCTGCATAGCAGTTGTAATACACAACAACATTATTAGTATTTGCTTTTTCATATAGGTAGTTTTAAATGCCTGCATCATTACAGCAAAGTTTATATTCTTTTTGGGTACTGCGGTATCTTAGTTTACATCTTTACCCCACAATGACAAAAGCAAGCCACAAGGCTTGCTTTTGCATATCATCAGGTCAACTAATCAACAAGTCAACCAATCAACTAAACACATTACCACACGCGTACACGCTCGTTTTCTGCACGATACATTTTGTCGCCGGGCTTTACGCCGAATGCCTGATAGAACTCCGGCATATTGCTAAGCGGCCCGTTGCAACGCCATAGGTTGGGCGAGTGCGGGTCTGTCTTAATACGGTTGAAAGCCTCTTCGGGCGTAGTGTTGGCGCGCCATACCTGCGCCCAGCTAAGGAAGAAACGCTGCTCGGGTGTAAAGCCATCTATCTTATCGGTGCTTTGCCCTTGCTTGGTTTTCTTAAATGCTTCATAAGCAATTGCCAGCCCGCCAAGGTCTGCCAGGTTTTCGCCCAGTGTCAATTCACCATTGATGTGTACGGTATCGAGTACTGTAAAGCTGTTATATTGTTTTACAACGATGTCGGTTTTCTCTTTAAACTTAGCAGCGTCTTCGGGTGTCCACCAATCATTCAGGTTGCCATCTGCATCGTACTGGCGGCCCTGGTCGTCAAATCCGTGCGTTATCTCGTGGCCTATCACCGCGCCTATACCACCATAGTTTACCGCATCGTCTGCATCCATATCAAAGAAAGGGTATTGCAGTATGCCCGCAGGGAATACGATTTCGTTGAAGGCAGGATTGTAGTACGCATTCACCGTTGGCGGTGTCATGCCCCATTCTGTTTTATCAACAGGTTTGCCCAGTTTGTTTATCATATAGTCGTACTCGAAAGCAGAAGCCGCCATGATGTTCTTTACATAGTCGTTGCCACCTATTTCCAGTTTGCCATAGTCGCGCCATTTATCAGGGTAGCCTATTTTGCGGATGAAAGTAGCCAGCTTGCCCAATGCTTTCTGCTTGGTTACATCACTCATCCAGTCGAGGCGTTTGATGCGCTCGCCGTATGTAGTTTGCAGGTTGTCCAGCATTTCAAGCATACGCTTTTTAGCTTCGGGTTTGAAGTGTTTGTCAACATACATCTGCCCCAGCAGTTCGCCTACAGAGCCATCCACTACATTCAATACACGCTGCCAGCGAGGCTTTTGTTCTTTCTGCCCGCGTACTACCGTGCCATAGAAATCAAAACGTGCTTTATCAAAATTGCTGCTCAGGTACGGAGCCGCGTCGTTTACGGTATGAAACTTCAGGTACTTCTTCCACACATCTACAGGCGTAGCTTTCAGTTGCTTGCTCACCTCTGCAAAGAATTTGGGAGTAGCCACTATGCAAGAATCCTGACTGCCGATTTTCAGATTGGTAAAGATGGTATTCCAATCCATGCCGGGCGTTAGTTTGTTCAGCCCTTCTTTATTGAATTTGTTGTACAACTTATAAGGGTCGCGCATCTCTACACGTGTCATAGATGCAGCAGCCAGCTTTTCTTCAAGCGCGTATATATCAGCCGCATCTTTCTTAGCAGTTGTGCTGTCCATACCCATCAGCCCCAGCATCTTTACCTGATAGGCTTTATATGCATCGCGTATCTTGGCACTGCGCTCGTCTTTATTGAAGTAGAAATCGCGGTCGGGCATACCCAATCCGCTTTGTATAAACTGCGGTATCTGCTTGGTTACATTCTTATCATCGGGCGATACATAGAAGCCAAATACTTGTGTATTGCCTTCCGTATGTCCTTTCGTTATTTCATTCAGCACAGCATTGGCATCCGTCAGCGCGTCTATACGTGCCAGCACACCATTCAGTGGGGTGATGCCTGCTTTGTCTATCGCTGCGCTATCCATACCGCTGCGATACAGGTCGCCCACTTTCTGGTCGGCACTGCCTTTGGCTGCGCTCTTATTAGCTGCCGCTGCATCCAGCAGGGCGCGCAGTGCTTTATAGTTGTTCTCTTGCAGTTCGTTAAAGCTGCCCCAGCGTGTTTGGTCGCCGGGTATGGGGTTGTTCTTCAGCCATGTGCCGTTGGCATACATAAAGAAGTCATCGCCGGGGCGTATGGTGGTATCCATATTAGCAGGGTCGAGCAGTTTGCGGGCTGATGCAGCTTTGTCGCCACCACCACCTTCTCCGCACGATGCCATTGCCACCAGCGCAACGCCTGCAAGAATAGAATGCTTCAGTTTCATCATTGTAGTATAATATTTAAGATGCCAAAAGTAGTATAAAACAATATTGTTTTATATCATATCTAAGATTTCCGCGGGGTGAAAAATCGGGTGAATATATTTCAGGCTATTTTACGCCTGTCCCGCCTTACGTGCTTTACCTCTATTATGCCTTGGAAGTAATACATCTTACGTGTTATCAAATCGCGGCAACGGCTGCGTGTGCGCAGGTGTTCCACTACTTCAAACAGGCTGCCATCTTCCATTTCAAACCAATGCCCCTCTTCCAGATCATCTACCAGACAATAGCCGGGCTTCTTTTCGTCGTAGCGGTACAATGCTTTATACAAAGCAGGGTCGGTACACGTACTGGCTGCGGGGTTTCGCAGATAGGCTATCAATGCTTTTTCTACATCGGCAGGAAAAATCTGCTTGCCTATAAATGGTATCAGCACATGGCGGAATTGTGTTTTCCATTCTTTGCCATGCGGCGGCACATCATTTTTAAAATGATTGTAGGTGAGCATATGTGCCAGCTCATGCAGCAGCGTTATCAGAAAGCTGTATTTATTGAGTGTGATGTTGACCGTTACGCGATGGAAAGGCTCATCTTTAGTAGGGTTGCGGTAATCGCCCAATACCGATTTGCGTTCGCGCGTCAGTGTCAGGTGTATGGTGTGGCTCATAAAATAAGGAGCCACCAAATCGAATGTATTTTCGGGTAAGAAATGTTTTAAATGATAAATAGATGTCTCCTGCCTTTTCATATCACTTCACTCTTGCCAATTTAGATAATGTAGTTGTTTCGATAACTGTGTAAACGATGTAGATGCCGAACAGCACAAACAACGTGGGCTTATGTATGTTGGGTTTATTGGCCATTACATATATCAATATAGCAGCCATACACACTAACAGTTTCAGAAATGTACCCGAATACACCCCTCTAACAAACGCTTCGGGGCGGCTCTTTATTTGTTTGGTAACCATCAAATAACTAACCGATGACAATACCACCATCAGTATATTGCCACCCATCATAGCAGCAAAGTCAAACGCAGGGGCAGCAGTCTTCATATACAGAAATATGCCTGTAAGTATGGCAAAAGCTACGATGGTGGTTATCAAAAATTGTTTACTCATTTTTTCGGTGTATTAAATTCTTTTACCAACTGCCACAGCGATACGCATAAAGCTATCAGCGGCAGCGATACGATGAACAACGGAAACTTCCATCCTGTTTGTTTGTCGAGCCACCAACCTGCCCATACTGCCAATGCCAGCATCACCATCCATTGTGTTGCGAGGCCTGCATAGCGCATCATGCTATTGGTTGGCTTTTCGTTTTTCACTGCTTTATTTTTTTGCAGGTTGCAATGCACCTTTTTTTATTTCATCATTCATAGGTACGAGGTTGTTCATCGCTTCCTGATTCACACGTTTCATATCCAGCATAGCGGTATCGCGTTTTGTTTTTACATCGCCCGATATTACATCGCGCATATTGTTATAAAACGCTTCTTGTGCGGCGGTTAAATCGGCAAGGGAATCAACCGTGTGTTTCAACTGTATAATCTCGCGCCTGTCGCTGCCACCTGCGTAGCCGGGTATGTAATACTTAAGAGGGGTTAACAGCAGTATAGCAACCGTTACAACGATTACAAATACGAAGATGCTGCTGAATAGTATGTACAGTTTCCGCATCGTCAATCTGAACGAGGCGACTTCCTGCAAAGACACATCGTCAATAAACACCAAACGGTAGTGTGTATTGAGCCGTTTGAAAATATCTCTGCGTTTTGCCGGCTTGCTCATATTGCGAAAGGGAGTGTAAATTAAGATTTAGGAATGATGAACACAATTTTTTTAGTGTGTCCTTTTGGTTAAATTAATATAGGGATTGTTGTAATGGGTTGTTGGTAGCTATGTAAAACAAATAATTTTATTTTGCTATGTATATTTAATTGTTTTACAGTGTTAATTTCGCAAATTGTTTCGTTTTGTTGCCGTTTTTCGCGAGGCGTATTTTTGTTGCCGATGCATCAAGAGCATCAAATCCGGCATTTGGGTATTGGTATTTGTATTTTCCTTTCATGGTTTTTTAACATCATTTTATAAATAACAAAAATACGAAATAAACGCTTGATATTGAAATGTATATTATCATTATAAGAAGCCTGATAAAAGCCATTCCTGTTTTAAGGGGATTTTGCTATTTTTGAAGGATATGTAAGGTGTCTTAATATATACCTGCAAATTACTTGCAGGTATAATAATTTGGGGCAGTTTGCAGTTATACATTATTGAAGCAAAAAGCGGTACAATACAGTTGAGCCCTCGTAAAATATTATTTTTTATCATCATACTATGTTGCAGCATGGCGGGCAGCCAATTAGCTATTGCCCAAAACAGAAGCAGTAACAAAGACAGCCTTGCTGCCGTGCGCAAACAGCAGCAGGAAGCTGAAAAAGCCAAAGAAACCGCTGCCAAAGAAAAGGCCAAACAGCAACAGCAAAAACAAGACAGTATAACCGCCGCACGCAAGCAAAACGAAAAAGCCAAAGAGGCTGCTGCAAAAGAAAAAGCCATAGCGCAGGAAGCCCAGCGCAAGCAACAGGAAAAAAGCCGCGACAGCCTTGCCAAAGCAAGAGCCAAAGAAACAGCCGCAAGGCAGGCACAGCAAAAACGCTATACAGACAGCCTGAAGGCAAGCCGCCAGCGCAGTGCCGATAGCATAGCCAAGATACGCAAACGCCGTACGGATAGCCTGACAGCCATACGCAAATACAAAGAAAGCAAGCGATATACGGATAGTGTAGAGAAGGCAAGGATGGCAAAAGCTAAAGCCCTGCAAACCGTAAGGCTGGCAAAACTGGATAGTGCCAAAGCAGTGCGCAAAAAGACTACTGATAGTGCCATAGCCATACGCAAGAAAAGCATGGACAGTGTGCGCGCTATACAGAAAAAAAGAACCGATAGCCTGACGGCACGTCGCAAATACAGAGAAAGCAAACGCTTTGCCGATAGTGTAGCCGTAGTGAAGAAAATGCGGATGGACAGCATTACGAAAAAGCGAAAAATATTTAATGACAGCCTTGCAAAAGGCCGCAAAGCAAAGGCAGACAGCTTTGCGAAGCTGCGCAAAGCCAAAACCGATAGCCTTGCCAAAACACGCAAGGTGAAAACGGATAGCCTTGCAGGTAAGCGCAAACTGAGTAGCGACAGTCTTGCCAAAGTGAAAGAAAAAAGAGAGAAAGCGTTAAAGGCAAAAGAGAAAGAACGGGAACAGAAACAACAACTGGCATTTGAACTGAAGATTAAGAAAAAGCAAAAAGCCTACACCAACGAGAAGATGCTGAAAAAACGGTGGAGCGTGCCGCGGCGTATAGTGCAAAATACCTTTACGCATTACAACTACTACTTCAACGCAGACAGGAAGATGGATGAGGCGATAGCCAATATGCTGCGAACGAAGAAAGATAATTACGACTCACTATTGGCATTATTCCCCTTCAACCCCGATAAGGACTCTGCTATGTTGTCGGCAGATATGGATAGTATCATATACAAAGCATCCATTGGCATACAGCTACACGACCCGCGTACCAAGTGGGGAGATGACCTGTATCTGTTGCTGGGGCAGGCATATTATTACAAGGGCAATTATAAAGAAGCATCGGCGGCATTCAGGTACGAACTCACCCTGCGAGATAAGAAGAGAAAGCCTAACGATAATAGCAGTGTATATACAAAGAAGGCTGGTAAGGAATTATCCATTGCTCAAAAAGATAAAAAAGTATTCTTCGACTTTTTGAAGCACCATACCGTACACAATGAGGCTTTGTTATGGCTATCGCGTACTTACACACAGATGAAACAAGAAGGTAATGCAGAATCGGTTCTTGACTTGCTGGAAACAGACCCCAACTTCCCCAAAGAGCTGCAAGGAAGGCTGGCATTAGAGAAAGCCTTCATCTACCTGCAGCAAAACGACCGTAAAGCCGCAGCCGACCAATTAGTAATAGCAGCTAATGATAGGGAATTGCCCGACTGGGTACAGATGCGCGCCGCCTTTATAGCGGGGCAGATACAGCAGAGCCGTGGCGAGTACGCCGCATCGGCAGCCAGCTTCAAAAAAGTAATAGACCTGAACCCGAAAATTGAAATGGATTTTCAGGCAAGAAAGAATATGGCGAATAGCCTGATGTATGCAGGTGGCGACCAAGGCGAAACCATCGCGTCGCTGAAAAAAGTATTGAAAGACGGTAAGTACACACCCTACTACGAACAAGTGTATTATGTACTCGGCAGGCTGTCTGCCAATGCGGGTAATAACGAAGATGCTATCAGTTATTTGTCGCAGGGCTTGCAATCATCGCGCACTACGCCTAAGCAAAAAGTATTGTCTTATGCTACGCTGGGAGGTATATATTATAATGCGGGCAGGTATGTGGATGCTAAGTCGGCCTACGACAGTGCGGCGGCACTTGCTAATGTGCTGCCCAACGACAGCCTTGCTTTGCTTGCCGTAAAACGCAGCATGGCACTTACCAGCATCACCAACCCATTGCTGCTGATAAAAACAAACGATAGCCTGATAGCGCTTGGCATGATGAGCGATAAAGACATGCGTGCCGAAGTAAGGAAATACATCCGCAAACTGGAGCAGCAACGTGCAGACAGCATCTTTAAGGCAGAAAACCCGACGGCGCAAGGTGGTGGCGGCGGTGCAGGCAATACCAACAACGGTGGCGATAAGAGCAATCCGTATACCAACTGGTATTTTGCCAACCCTGTACTGGTGCAGCAAGGCATTAACGAATTCAAACGCAAGTGGGGCAATCGCCAACTGGCAGATAACTGGCGGCGCAGCGCGGCAGCATCGGGCAATAGCAGTGCAACGAATAACACTAACACGACGGCAAATGCAGAAGACGATATAGAGCGCGATGAAAACGGATTGCCGACGGAAGAAGCCCTGATAGCATTGATACCCAAAAACGAAGAAGCGATAGAAGAGTTGCGTTTTGGCATAAGACGTGCGTATATGGATGTAGCCAATGCATATGTGAAAGATTTGGAAGACTATCCGCCTGCCATCAAAAACTTAGACACCCTGAATAAACGTTTCCCTAACCATGAGCATAAAGCTGAGGAACTATACGTGCGCTACCTGATAGCCATCAGGCAAAACAGGCTGGAAGATGCCAAACGATATGCCAACGACCTGATAACCCTGTACCCCAATAGTAAGTGGGCACCATTAGTAAAGCCGTCTGAAAGCAAAGGCATGGCGATGGTTACAGACGAAGAGGTGGCACGCATCTACGAAGAAACCTATAATATGGTGTTGGACAGGCAATGCGATGCTGCAATGCGCAACATATTGCTGGCGAAAACAAACTACAGCAATCCACGCTACACCAAACGCTATACTATATTGGAAGGGCTGACACTTGCCTGCATGAAGAAACACGACGAGGCAGATACTTTGGTGCGCCAATTCATCAGCAGTTATCCCAAAGATTCGCTGCGCCCGTGGGCAGATGCGGTATTGAAATATATACAAGACAGCAGGCCCAAAATATCGGGCGGCTCGCCGATAACCGGTGAGGTGAAAGCAGGTGGAAGTGCCGCAGATACATCGGCAGCATCTAAAGCACCTATACCTAAAATGGCAGATGCTACTGGTATGGCAGATGTGCCTGCTACACCCATACCTGCTGCCTATACCTACAAGCAGGTAGAGGAGCATTATGTGATGTTCGTGTTCGGGGCTACAGACCAGCGTTCATCCGGAGTGAAGGCAGCGATGAGTGATTTCAACAGCTTTAAGTTTAACGAACTGAAACTAACGACCGACCAAACTCCGCTAACATCCAGCCAAAGCATTATAACGACCAAATCGTTCCGCAATCTGGCAGCAGCGCGTATCTATATCAATTCGCTACGGGCTACGGGGCAGATATTCCGTGAGTATCAACAGAGCGAATACCAGATAATACCTATCTCAGCAACCAACTACATCAAATTGGTAGCAGAAAAAGATATGAAAGCCTATCTGCAGTTTTATAATGCCAATTATAAATAAGATTGAAGTTTGCATTGGTCATTAATAATCTACGATAAAATATAATCATGAAAATTGTAAGACCTATTCACGATGACTTTCAAGTATTACTTGACTTTAAAAATCAAGAACTAATTAAGTTATTTACTGGTTTGCGTCAATATATATTAGACTTATATCCTGATTGTAACGAGTTGATATACCATACGCACGCACTGACGAGTGTGTTTTCTATTTCAGATAAACTATCGGATGCGTTTTGTATGATACCGATTTATACCAATCATTTGAATTTGGGCTTCAATAAAGGCACACTTTTGAAAGACCCAAACCATGTTTTAACTGGCACAGGCAATCTGATAAGGCATGTAGATATAAAGAAGCAAAGTGATTATAAAAATCCCACAATAAAAGCCTTGATACAAGAAGCTATTGATTTTGCCATACAGGATATGGACAAACCAACAAAATCAATCGGCAAAACTATTTCTAAAATTAAAAAGGCGTAAGGCAAAAACCTGTATTGACGGGTGTTTATAGGATGCTCTTTCCTTTTCCTTACTTTCTTCGTAAATTACATAGTATAGCCTATGGATACGATAGAAACAGAAGCATACAATCTGAATGAGGAAGACGAAAAGAAACTGATACTCCGCGAGTACAGGGCATTGCTGCGCGCATTGAAGCACCGCATCAAAAAAGGGGATAAAAAACTGCTGCGCCGTGCATTCGAGATTTCGGTAGATGCACATAAAGATATGCGTCGCAAATCGGGCGAGCCATACATACTGCACCCGCTTGCCGTAGCAAGGATAGTGGTAGAAGAAATTGGGCTCGGTGTTACATCGTCCATCTGCGCGCTGCTGCACGATGTGGTAGAAGATACCGAGATGACACTGGATGATATAAGTGCAGAGTTTGGCAGCAACTATGCCAAAATAATTGACGGTCTCACCAAAATATCCAATGTGGTAGATCTGAAGGCAGACACCACCGTACAGGCTGAGAACTTTCGTAAGATATTGCTGACATTGGCGGATGACCCGCGTGTGATACTGATAAAGCTGGGCGACAGGCTGCACAATATGCGCACGCTGGAAAGCATGAGCCGTGAAAAGCAATTAAAAATTTCGTCTGAAACGACCTACATCTATTCGCCACTGGCACATAGGTTGGGATTGTACGAGATAAAATCGGAACTGGAAGACCTTGCATTGAAATATACCCAACCCGAAGTGTATTGGGAGATAGCACAAGGGCTGAAAGAAACCAAGCGCGAACGCAGCAGATACATCAACGAATTTATCCGCCCTATAAAAGAAGAATTGCAGGAGTTGGGACTCGACTTTGAAATATACGGCCGCCCCAAAGCCATACACTCTATATGGAACAAGATGCGCACCAAGCATGTAGCGTTTGAGGAAGTGTATGATTTGTTTGCCATCCGCATCATCCTCAATTCGCCGCAAGACAAAGAGAAAGACGACTGCTGGCGCGTGTATTCCGTCATCACCAATTTTTACAAACCAAGCCCCGAACGCCTGCGAGACTGGATAAGTATGCCGAAAGGCAATGGCTACGAGGCGCTGCATACTACGGTGATGGGGCAAGGCGGGCGATGGGTAGAAGTGCAGATACGTTCTGCCCGTATGAACGAGATAGCGGAGAAAGGGCTGGCAGCGCACTGGAAATATAAAGAGGGTGCACCATCACCACAGGAAAGTAAACTGGATAGCTGGCTGCAACACCTGCGCGATATACTGAGCAACCCCGATACGGATACGCTCGACTTTTTGCAAGACTTCAAGCTCGACCTTTTTACAGAAGAAATATACATCTACACTCCCAAGGGCGAGATGCGTGTGCTGCCAAAAGGTGCTACCGCACTTGACTTTGCATTTGATATACACTCCGAATTGGGCGCACGTTGTATTGGTGCGAAAGTGAATTATCGTTTGGTGCCACTGAGCCACGAAATAAAAAGCGGCGATCAGGTAGAAATTATTACATCTGCCAAGCAGAAACCGAGCGAAGACTGGCTGGGCTTCGTAACAACGGGCAAGGCAAAGTCGCGCATTAAGTATTACCTGAAAGAAGAAAAGCGTAAAATTGCGGAAGACGGCAAAGAGATATTGCAACGCAAGATGGAGCACATGAAGCTGCCCATGTCTGCCCACAACATCAACGAGCTATGCGCGCATTTCAAAAAACAATCGTCGCTCGATTTGTGCTATGCCATAGCAGTAGGCAGTATAGATGTAAAAGAGCTGAAAGAATTTATTGTACAGGGCGATAAGCTTCATCAGCCTGTAAAAGAAGTTAAGATAGAGCATAAGCCTACAGCGCATGCCGACGACCTGCACAAGCACAAGCCCAATAAAGGCGGGGAACTTATCATCTTTGGCGAAAGCTCTGATAAAATACTCTACAAACTGGCGCAGTGTTGCCAACCCATACCGGGCGATGATGTGTTTGGCTTCATCACATCGGGAGAGGGGTTGAAGATACACCGTACCGACTGCCCCAATGCCGCGCAGCTACTGGCACACTACGGGCATAGGGTAGTGAAAACCAAATGGGCTAAGAATAAGGAAATATCTTTCCTGAGTGGTGTACGCATACTGGGGCTGGATGATGTGGGTGTGATACAAAAGATAACCAACGTCATATCGGGCGAACTGAAGATGAATATGCGTTCTATAAGTATAGACACCAGCGATGGTATTTTTGACGGCACCATTATGGTATATGTACACGACAGGGAAGAGTTGGACAATCTATGTCAACGCCTTGTGGCATTAGAAGGTATCAACACCGTAGAGCGATTGGAAGTGCAGGAGTGATAAACAGTACATAACAATAATACATGGAAATAATAAAAAGCAGTGCAGACCTGTATGCTGCTTATAAAGAGATAGCACAAAAAGCGGCAGACCTGAACAATGCATCTGCCGTATTGGGTTGGGATCAGGAAGTGTATATGCCTGCAAAGGGCTTTGAGGTGCGTGGCAGGCAACTGGCTACATTGGCATCGCTGGCGCACGAAATGCTGACGGCTGAACCTTATGGCAACCTGCTGACAGAACTGGCTGGCAGGGGCGATTTGACTGATGATGAGAAGCGAAATGTAGTGCTAAGCCTTGAAGACTATAATAAAAACAAACAACTGACACCCGCATTTGTAGAAGCCATCACGCAACAAACGAGTGCCAGTTATAATGCGTGGATACAATCGAGAAAGGAAAATAAATTCAGCATCTATGCCCCTGAGCTGGATAAAATGATAGCCCTGAAAAAACAACAGGCAGATATGTATGGCTACGACAAGCACCCATACGATGCCCTGCTGGATGAGTATGAAAAGGGCGCAAATGTAACCCTGCTGGATGCGGTGTTTGGTGATGTAAAGCAACAACTGCCACCGCTATTAAATAAAATTAAACAGGCAACGCAGGTAGATGATAGTTTCTTTAACAAACATTATCCTAAACAACAGCAGTGGGATTTTTCTATAGATGTGCTGCTGGCTATGGGTTATGATTTTGAGGCAGGCAGGCAAGATATGTCGGAGCATCCGTTTACTACATCCTTTGCGCCTACGGATGTGCGTGTTACTACAAGGGTAGATGAAGATAACTACGCATCGCTGCTATGGAGCAGCATACACGAGGGCGGCCATGCGCTATATGAGCAAGGCCTGCCGATAGCACAATATGGCTTACCGCTTGGTGCGGCGGCATCGCTTGGTATACACGAATCACAATCTCGCCTATGGGAAAACAATGTAGGGCGAGGACGATTGTTTTGGCACCATTTCTACCCCATGTTGCAACAATACTTTCCACAACAGTTGCAGGATGTAACGGTAGATGATTTTTACAAGGGGATGAACAAAGTAGAGCCATCGTTGATACGCACTGAGGCAGACGAGGTAACATACCATTTTCATGTGCTGATACGTTATGAAATAGAGAAAGACCTGATAAGCGGCGAGCTATATACCGAAGACCTGCCCGAAACATGGAACAGCATGTATGACAAATATTTAGGTGTTTCGGCAAAAGATGATAAAACGGGTGTGTTGCAAGATGTGCATTGGGCGCATGGCAGCTTCGGGTATTTCCCTACCTATTCGCTGGGTAGTTTTTACGCGGCGCAGTTTTATCAGCAGACAGCACAAGAGATAAGCAGCCTGAACGATGATATAACCAACGGCAGGCTGACGGGATTGACGGATTGGCTGCGAGGCAAAGTGCATCAATACGGCAGGCGATATACATCTGAAGAACTATGCAAACGCATTACGGGCAAGGGGCTCGATTTTAATACATTCATGCAATATGCCGGGCAGAAGTATGCAGGCATCTACGGATTATAGAGCGAGAGATAATGAACGCATTGCAAACATACAGGCACAACGAACCATTGGAAGATGAGGAGCGCGCGTTTCTGCAAAACAAGCTGCAAAAAGAAAGTGCGCAGTTTTATAAAATCGTCCGCATACTGTTGGTGTTCTGCTTTGCCTGCCCGTTTCTGATAGCTTGGTTCAGGGCGATGAATGGGGTTGAAGATCCTTTTTCTTATAAATACTATTTTGGTGGTGTATTGTTTCTCGCCACATTTTCGGGTAGTATTGTATATGTGGCATACCACAATACGCTGCGCCGTGTGCGCAGAGATATAAAGAAAGGCACTAAAACCATAGAGCGCGTACACATTACCCGCAAGCAATACATGCCGCACAATAATACCTACTACATCTATCTGACATCGCCCGTAAAACTGAGCATAGAAGTAAGTGCCGATGACTATCGCCAAATGGGCGAGGGCGATGAACTGAATATCGAGTACACTACTTATTCCAAATTTTACTTAGGTTACTTTTAGTAGAAAGTATTTAGTAGCGAGTAGAAAGTATATATTAGGTATAAGGAGTAAGACCTTAGTTATAATCATCCTTTATTTTTAACTCACTCCTCACTCCTCACTCCTCACTCCTCATTCCTCACTCCTCTTACCTTATCCCTTAAAAAAATCATTTACCTTTGCAGCCGATGATACGAATTGGTAAGATAGTGGCTACACATGGCTTGCAGGGCGGCATGATTTTTAAGCATGTAGCAGGCGAGAGCAACTGGCTGCTACAGGGTGCAGTATTGTTTGTAGAGGTGAGGAAAGACAGCCAGATACCTTACTTCGTAGTTACAGCCAAGGCATCGAACCATGAGGAATATATTGTAACGGTAGAAGATATAGCGACGGTAGAGGCGGCTAAGAAATTGGTAGGCAAGCAGGTGTATGTAAAAGAAGATGTGCTGAAAGATGTAAAGAACGACACACCGCTGATGTGGATAGGCTTCAATCTGGTAGATAGAGAAAAAGACGGACTGGGCGCGATAGAAGATGTACTGCAAACAGGGCATCAATGGCTGGCAAAGCTGACGATTGAGGGTAAAGAGGTGTTGATACCGTTGGTGGATGATATACTGGTAGAGGTAAATATGCGCAATAAGTTTGTGCGTGTAGATTTGCCCGAGGGGCTGCTGGAAGTGTACTTGCAGTAAGTCAAAAGGCAAAACGGAAAACCTGAAATGGGGAATTCCTAAATCTAAAATCCAAATTCCAGAGAACAAATCCCAACCCCCATTACTTTATACTTTCTACTATTGACTTAAGACTAACTACTTTCTACTAAATGAGAATTGACATCATAACCGTTGTGCCCGATTTGCTGGCAAGCCCATTCAGCCATTCTATTATGAAGCGGGCGCAGGCAAAGGGGCTGCTGGATGTACAGGTACACAACCTGCGCGACTATACGCCCTATAAACAAGCGCAGGTAGATGATTACCAGTTTGGCGGAGGGGCAGGGATGGTGATGATGCCCGAACCATTGGCTGTACTGATAGAGAAGCTGCAAAGCGAGCGCACATACGATGAAATAATATATATGACGCCTGATGGCAAGCAGTTCGACCAGAAAATGGCTAACAGATTGTCGCTAAAGTGCAATCTTATGATTATCTGCGGCCATTATAAAGGTATAGACGAACGCATCAGGGAGCATTTCGTAACCCTTGAAATATCTATTGGCGACTATGTACTAAGCGGAGGCGAACTAGCAGCAGCCGTAGTGGTAGATGCCATTGGCAGGCTGATACCGGGAGTGCTGAATGACGAAACATCTGCCCTGTTCGACTCTTATCAGGATGGGTTGCTAGCACCGCCCGTATATACCCGCCCTGCCGACTTTCGCGGGTGGAAAGTGCCCGATGTGCTGCTAAGCGGCGATCCTAAGAAAGTAGATGAATGGCGCCACGAACAAAGCCTGCAACGTACCAAGGAGCGCCGCCCCGATATGGAGCCTTAGCCCCTTTAGGCGTTAGGGGTTAATTTTATTTGTTTGTAATAGATTATTTATTACTTTTGCAGTCCCAAAATAATACTAACATGGATACCGTAGTAGCATTTGTACATGAGCAGATGACAGGGAAGAAAGAATTTCCGAAGTTTAAAGCTGGTGATAACGTAACCGTTAACTATAAAATTATTGAAGGCGCTAAAGAGCGTATTCAGGCATTCAAAGGTGATGTTATCAAGCGTCAGGGACGTGGTTTTACGCAAACTTTCACTGTTCGCAAAATGTCTGACGGTGTAGGTGTTGAGCGTCTGTTTCCATTATTTTCACCTAATATCGATTCTATCGAGGTGAACAAAACAGGTCGTGTACGCCGTGCTAAACTGTTCTATCAGCGTGAGCGTCAGGGTAAATCTGCACGTATCAAAGAAAAGAAATACATCGCAGTGGCGAAATAAGCCATTCGGTTATCATATTACAATCCCGCCCATCGTGGCGGGATTTTTTTATGCCTATAAGTAGCCAGCACTATGTTAATTGGTAGTTAACAGCTTGTAAAACAGTTGTTAACGCAGGGGTGGTATTTGTTATTAACTTGTTATCCGTCGCACCTTAGCACATCGTTTATTTCATTTCACTTCAATTGTTCTTTTATGAAAAACAGTTTTTTATACATAGCGGCAATATCTATAATTGCTGTAAGCTGCAGCAAGCGTTCGGCAACTAATCATACAACATCTCCTACTACCGAAACTATCATCACAGAAGATGCATCATTAACTACAGGTAGTGCGGGCAAAAGCACATCAAGGCCATTTAAAGGCAGCCTGACGTATCAACTCAATACATCATTGGGCTTGCCTTGCAACTGCGGGCCATTGATACCACTGGGAGATTTTGAAGGAACGGGCACCGTAACCCATATGGGCCTGCTGAAAGCCAAAAATAAAACCTGCGCTGCCCCTATTATTGTCAATGGCAATTATGTTGGCAACCGCATAACGGCACAATGCGCCAGTTTTACCGCAGCCAACGGCGACCAGATATTTTGTAACATACCGCCTTACGATTTATACTTCACCGCACAAGGAGTAGCAACAGGCACGTTGGAAGCTGAATTTACAGGTGGTACAGGCAGATTCGCAAATGCTACGGGTAGCTTTACCGGCACCATGACTGTGCCCCTTAGCAACCCCAACACCGCCGTGCTGAGTAATATTAATGGAACAATAGGATATTAAACCACAACTCGTTTGTTTTGTTTGATGACGTCCCTGCCTCTGCAAAGAGGTGGGGATTGTTCTTTTTAATAATATAGGTTGGATATTCCCGCTCTGCACACAATACACATTCCCTTTATTTAATTCTGTTTGTTATTACGCGGCAAACCCCTAATTTGATGAGGTTAAAATGGTGTAATTGCACCTATTTGTAAATTATTTAATAACTTCGCGCAAAATTTTTAAAGAGTATGAATTGGAACCCCGCAGGAATGGTGGAAGAACTGACTTCTACATCGCACAAACTGGCAAAAGGCTACGAGACTTTGCAAAACATGAATGATGTACAGTTAGCTACTACACCCAAAGAATTGGTGTGGAGCAGCGGACACGTTAAGATGTATCACTACATCCGCGAAACACCCGCTAAGTGCAAAACACCCGTGCTGGTATCGTTCGCTATGCTGAACAGGCACGATGTGCTTGACTTGCAGCCAGACCGCAGCCTGATGAAGAAATTACTGGAAGAAGGGCTGGATATATACATCATGGATTGGGGCTACCCAACCAAAGCCGACCGCTACGAGACAATGGAAGACTATATAGACGGCTATATGAACGATGCGGTGGACTTTGTACGCAAGAGCAACAAGGTAGATAAGATACACAAAATGGGCATCTGTC
This sequence comes from Chitinophagaceae bacterium IBVUCB1, assembly GCA_002127285.1. Classification (GTDB taxonomy): domain Bacteria; phylum Bacteroidota; class Bacteroidia; order Chitinophagales; family Chitinophagaceae; genus Polluticoccus. The sequence continues at coordinate 1,186,341 of NFUW01000002.1, read as the reverse complement.
AGGGTGGTACATTCAGTATGATATATGCATCATTGTATCCTGAAAAACTGAAGTCGCTGACTACGTATGTTGCTCCATACGAATTCAGCACCAATACTTGTATGCTGTATCGCTGGACGAAGCATATAGATGTAGATGCGATGGTAGATGCGGTAGGTACTGTACCGGGCGAAATGGTAGATGGCGCATTCGGTATGCTGAAACCAAGCATGAACATCAGCAAATATCTGGGCGTAATGGATAGCCTTGGCGATAAAGACAAGATGGAGAACTTTTTGCGTATGGAAAAATGGAAGGGCGACCTGCCAGCCATACCCGGCGAAATGTATCGCAAGTATATCAAAGACCTCTTCCGTGATAATAAGCTGATAAAAGGCGAAATGCAATTGGGTGGCCGCCCTGTAGATTTGAAAAACATGACGGTGCCTTTCCTGAACGTGTATGCTACGGATGATAACATCATACCCAACGAAAGCACATTGCCTATTATGGATGCCATCGGCAGTAAGGACAAGAAAGAATATCCTTTCCCCGGCGGGCACATTGGCGTGTTTGTAGGCGGCAAAAGCCAGAAAGAACTGGCACCTGCCGTAGCTAAGTGGGTGATTGAGAGGGGATAGTGTTTTGTTGATTAGTTGATAGGTTAATCAGTTAATAAGGATTATTGATGAATATTAAAGGTGCGCATTGCGCACCTTTTGTTATATTGAAAGATATTTAAGACAGGAATTGATACATACATCCAAACATCCGTATGCTTTGCACCATGTAAAGCTATCTAACGGCAGCAACATAGCATATATAGACGAGGGTAGTGGCGGGCAAACCATTTTGTTTGTGCATGGGTTGGCTACATACGGGCGTAGCTGGCAATACCAGATAGATGAACTGAAAAAACATTATCGTTGCATAGCGATAGACTTGCCCGGCAATGGATATTCTGATAGGGGCAGGCATGATTACAGTATCCATTTTTTTGCGGGTTGTGTGTACGATTTCATGCAACAACTGAAATTGCAAAACGTAATATTGGCGGGGCACTCTATGGGCGGACAGGTGGTGATGCACTTGCTGCAAAATATGCCGCAAGCGGCAACCAAGCTTATACTCTGCGCACCAGCTGGCTTTGAAACTTTCAGCCCTATGGAAAGCTCGATGTATAAATCGACCATATCTATGCTTGATATGTTCAGCACTGAAGAAAACAGCCTGCGCCAAAGCATACGTACCAGTTTTTTTAAATACCCGCAGCATATTGACGAAATGGTGGAAGAGTTGATACACATTATGCGTTCTCACTCCGTTCGCAACTACAGGCAGATGATAGATGCCTGCGTAAACGGCATGCTGGATGAACCCGTGTTTGATAAGCTGCACCAGATAACACAACCCACATTGGTACTATATGGCGAGCGGGATGCGCTGATACCCAACCGATGGATACACCCTGTAACAACGGCGCATATTGCCGAAGACGGCGTAATGCAAATGCCCAATGCACAACTTGACATGATACCCCAATGCGGGCATTTTCTGCAATTAGAAAAGCCGCATCTGGTGAATGCGGCTATCAGGAACTTTGTGGGTTAGTCAGTTGTAGAGGCAGCGATTACGGTTATATGGTTAGTAGTTTTATCATATAAAGTCCAAAAGAAAGTACCCCACCATTCTTTTCCTACATCAAAATAGTTTGACCAGTCATCACTCCATTTATAGATAATGTATTTCGTTTCTATAATTGGCGGTACAAAAATAAATACAGATAAAAACTTTCTAAAAAGTAAATTATCCTCATTGCTAACTTCCCATGAACGATAAGGCGTGCAGAACAAAGCGTATGCAAGACCTTCATTATTTTTTGAATTGAAATCTCTCTTGGTTAGCCTTAGTGTTTCAATATCTACTCCATTACCTATAAATTCACTAAATGATATTTCCTGTGCGACAGGCGTAACGTCCGTATAAACAAAATAATGATTTTTAACTCTTTTAGAAAAAATCTGGATGCCAGTTAATGCTGCCTCTAATGAACTTTTGTAAATGTCAATAATTGATTCGTCTGATTCTAATATAGTTATATCAATAGCATAGGTGCTTTTCAAAGGGTTTAGACATTCGATTAAATCTTGTTGTTCGATAGAGTACTCAATCTCAGAAAACATACTGCTACTTTTTCAGCCCCGGATATTTCATCTTAAAACTCGCCAATGCATCTCGCAGTAGTTTGGCTACGAGGTAAGATTTATACCAGTTCTGGTCGGCAGGGATGATGTTCCATTCAGGGTTATTGCATTTGGCAAATGCTTCCTCGTAATAACCCATATATACATCCCATAGTTTCGATTCTTCAATGTCTTTGGCATTATACTTCCACATCTTCTGCGGCACTTTCATGCGTTCTTGTAAACGCGCTAATTGTTCTTCTCGCGATACGTGCAGGTATAGCTTGATGACATGCGTATTATTGTGCGTTGCCAGCAAGTTTTCAAAATCGTTGATAGCAGCCAAGCGCTTTAGTGCCGTTTTATCGTCTATTAATTTATGTACACGCGTTACCAGTACATCTTCGTAATGAGAACGGTTGAAGACCTGTATCATACCCTTGGCAGGTGCATGCTCGTGTATGCGCCAAAGAAAGTCGTGGCTCAATTCTTCGGGCGTAGGCACTTTGAATGATGTAACCTGTACGCCCTGTGGGTTCATACAGCCAAATACATCGCGTATCAGCCCGTCTTTGCCACTGGCATCCATGCCTTGTATCACTACCAGTATGCTGTGTTTACACTCGGCATACAGCAGGTTTTGCAGTTCGTCCAGTTCGCCCTGTATGGCTGCCAGTTTCTTTTTGGTAGCGTCTTTATCCCAGTTTTTGGGTGCTTTGGTTGATACTTTATTCAGTTTGATTTTTGCCATAGAGTTATGTTATTTGTTATTCATCAAAACCACTCAGCATTTTGCGGTATGCTTTGATGAAGATAGCACCGAGGTTTTTGTGCGGTGGTATATAGTCGTCAAACATTTCTTTGGGTTTCTCTCTGCCCTTTACGGAAAAGTAACCATTGAGCCCGCGCCAAGATGTTATCCAATCCACATCGTTGCCAGCCAGTAGTTGGTCATTGATGGTTTTGATAATAGGCTCATTTACACTCATGGAGCCTACTTGTTTGGATGATATGATATGTGCATCGGGCGAGTGGTCGAGTACTTTGCCCAGATTGTGATAACCGCCACAAGAGCCGAGCATCACTATTTTTGTTTCGCGTTGCAGTTGGTCTATCGTTAGCGGCAAGTGGTAGCTATGCCCGCGATGCACTACAACTGTGGGATGAATTTTAAGGCTATCTAAATAATTGCGCAACGCTTTTTGTGCTTCTTCATCACCGGGCTCGGGTATTGGCAGGTTAGCATATATCACTAATTTTTTGCCTTGCAGCGATGTTATCTCGCTCCAGTATTTGTTGGTTACAATGCGCCATTTGTCTTTAGGGAAATTGCCGAGGAAGCTGCCATAAGATACTTTACCATCTTCATCGCCATAAAAGAATACCTGCTGATACACAATGCCTGAATCGTTAACAAGGTTTTTGTTCATCACCGTGCTGATAGGCGGCAGATTCAGTTTGTCTGACTGCAAGGCCGCTGTAGTGCTGTCCATACCTTTCAATCCCTCGAACAATGTAGCGAGCAAGCCGTACACGATAACCCCCTTCTTGCTGCGGTATTTATACGATGCCTCGTAATTATCTTTTACCTGCTTTTCTAAAAAGCCTGCCAGAGCAGAGTCTTCAATACTGCCAAAAGCATCTGCCACATCTACCGCGTCTTCCAAATCATCTTCCTTGCCCTGCTCCAGCCCTGCTATAAAGCTCCGCATCAGGTTGTTTTTATTTTCAGCTTCCATAGTGCCAAGGAAAGAGGATAGTGTGTTGTAGCCCGCACACATGCGTATGAATGTGCGAAACTTGTCGCGGTGTACTTTATCCAGCAACTGGTCGCCCGTCATGGGTTTCATGCGTTCCAGCATACGGTTGTAGGTGCCGAGGAAACTGCTGGTATATATTTCGTCTTGCCCGTACACCATAATAAAGTACAGTACCTCGGGCGGAAATTTTTCGATGCACTTAAAGCGTATCGGGTCTTTGGCCTCATGCAGGTCGTTCATTTCGCGTACATACTTCATACCGCGATACTTCAACTCGTCGGTATAAGTATCGCCACCAAGTGATACCTGTTCCAGTTTCAGCCTTACAAGGTTTTGATAAAACAAATCGTGGTTGGCGGTTATCTGGTCTATCTCGGCTATTGTTTTTTTGTTGGTATGTATATCGTTGAGGAAAGGCATGGCTTTCAATGGCGATTTAGACTCCTGCGATATACGCACAATAGTTTGCACCAACGGGTCTTTACTGCGCCTAACGGCATTGCTCAGCGTGTAGTTGGTAGATGATGCGTAGTTGAACAGTTCATTAGGTACTACTTTGGCTGCTGCTGCTATCACATCATCGGCATAGCTTTCACTGGCAAACTCGCTCAGGCGTTTTATCATGCTCTGCGGCTCTTGCTTGCCCATTTCAGTAAATATGAAAACACGCTCGGGGGCATTCGCTTCAAATAAGTACTTTACGTTATTGAGTGTTTGGAAGTTGACATTCTTTTTTACAAAGTCCATACTCGTACCTTCATTGCGGGCAATGATGAGGTCGCGCATATTGTATATCTGCTTGCGATACAAAACAGGGTCTGCTTTTACATCTGCATTAAATGCTATCAGCATTTGATTGATGGCTTTGATACAGCGTATTTTTTCCTGATTGTCAGTAACTGCATCTCTCGATTTAGTTGGCAGGTTTTCTACCATCTTCTGCATCTGGTCTATAACAGGGAACATAGCGGTATTCAGTGCAGCATTGATAACAGAATCGTCTGTATAGTATAGCTCTTTATTGCGCGATACGCCGTCTGTAATATCGGCACGGTTTTGTTCGTGGTCTATTTTATCGTGCCACATCTGCCTGTTGCGGGGTATGGGTTGCAGCAGGGTATCCAGTTCGTAGATGTTGGGTTCTTTTTTCTTTTCGTCTTTCTTTTTTGTTCTCAGTGTTTGTGCTTCGGTATGGAAGGAGAGCATACAAGCCAACAGGGGGAGCAGAAAAAATAAATGCGTACGATTCATGTATATATTGTTAGTGCATATATGCCCGAGGCATAGTGCATGAAGCTACAAAAATAAGAAAAGCCGCCGTGTTAAGGTTATTCTAAACAGGCGGCTTGTGTATTATCGGTTAAAAATTACATTTCGGGGTAGAGGGGGAATTGTTGCATAAACTCGTTCACCTCTCCGCGCACAGTTTTTATCAGATTTTCATCATCGGGTGCCATCAATACACGGTCCAGCCAGTTTACAATATCGGTCATATGTTCTTCCTTCAGTCCGCGTGTAGTAACAGCCGGTACACCTATGCGTATGCCGGATGTAATGAACGGTGATTTATCATCAAATGGCACCATGTTTTTGTTGATGGTAATATCGGCATGTACCAATGTGTTTTCCGCCTTCTTACCACTGATGTTTTTATTGCGCAGGTCTATCAGCAGCAGGTGGTTGTCCGTTCCGCCCGATACAATGTTGTAACCTTTATCGAGCAATGCTTTGGCCGCAGCTTGTGCGTTGTTGATAACCTGTTGTGTATATGCACCGAAATCGGCTTGCAGTATTTCGTAGAATGAAACGGCTTTGGCAGCAATCACATGCTCCAACGGGCCACCCTGTGTGCCGGGGAATACGGCAAGGTCGAGCATCTGGCTGAGTGTGCGTGTTTCGCCCTTTGGCCCTTTTACGCCCCATGTGTTTTCAAAATCGGTTTTCATCATAATCAAACCGCCACGAGGGCCGCGCAGCGTTTTGTGCGTAGTAGTGGTAACGAAATGACAATGCTCGAAAGGTGAATTGAGATGCTTCTTAGCTATCAACCCAGCCGGGTGAGAAATATCTGCCAGTAGCAATGCGCCTATTTTATCGGCAACAGCACGGATGCGGGCATAATCCCAATCGCGGCTGTACGCAGATGCGCCACAAATAATCATTTTGGGTTTGTGTTCGGTGGCTTGTTTTTCCAGGTGGTCGTAATCTACCAGCCCGTCTTCTTTGCGCACACCATAGTGTACGGCATTATACAACTTGCCCGAAAAATTGACGGGAGAGCCATGCGTCAGGTGGCCGCCCATGCTCAGGTCGAGCCCCAGAATGGTATCGCCGGGTTGCAGGCAGGCAAGCATAACGGCGGCATTTGCCTGTGCACCGCTATGTGGCTGCACATTGGCATAGTCCACGCCGAATATTTCTTTTACACGGTCTATCGCCAGTTGCTCGCTTTTATCTACCACCTCGCAACCGCCATAGTAGCGGCGGCCGGGGTAGCCCTCGGCATATTTATTGGTCATCACACTGCCCATAGCCTGCATTACCTGTGCGCTGGTAAAGTTTTCAGAAGCTATCAGCTCCAACCCGCGGCGTTGGCGTTCCAATTCCTCATGTATCAACCCGAAAATGGCGGTATCTCGTTGCATGTATCAATTCTTGTTTGGGTAGCAAAGATAATTATCAGCAGGGGCTTATCGCAGCATTTTTGAAATAATCAGCAATGCGATTTGTATTACGCTGCTCATGGTGCCCATCATGGCATACCATAGCGACGCGATATTGAATACCAGCATAGCCTGCCAAGCCCATGGTTTGTTTTGCAGAAAAGCATAGGTAATGTATAAACCTGCCAGCCCCCATAGTACAAATATCACCTTCATGGGCGTACCCTCTGGGTTGATGCCGATGGTGCTGACTGCCTTGCTCCACGGGCCAAGCTGCCCTGCGTGTTGCCCTGCTTTGGGGCGTATATAATCACCGGTAGCCAATGCGCGGCTACCGTCAAAAACCATGAAACCGAAATTGAGCACGGCCAATAATATGATTATCCATTTGATGAACATAATAGTAGTGTTTTTGATACTTAAAGGTCGGTAAAACCTATAATTATATTCCATTTTGTTTATCAACCCAATGCCACATCCAGTATCATCATCACTACAAAGCCGCCAATGAACCCGAGTACGGATAGGTCGGTATATTTATCGCGCTGGGTTTCGGGTATTACTTCTTCTACTACTACAAATATCATGGCACCTGCAGCAAATGCCAGTGCAAAAGGTAGTATGGGTTGTATATATATAACTGCCAACGCGCCCAGCACGCCCGCTATCGGCTCTACTATGGCAGACAGCTGCCCGTACCAAAAACTTTTGAAACGGCTTACGCCATGCCTGCGTAGCGGCATAGCTACGGCAATACCCTCCGGGAAATTTTGTATGCCGATACCGATGGCTAATGCAATAGCGCCTGCTATGGTAGCATCGGGCATACCCTCTGCTGCTGCGCCAAATATTACGCCAACAGCCAAGCCTTCGGGTATATTGTGCAGTGTGATGGCAAGTATGAGCAGGGTAGTGCGGTGCAGTTTGGTTTTGACACCTTCAGTTTCTTCTACACCAAAATTGATGTGCAGGTGTGGCGTAAACCTATCGAGTACGAAGATGAACATAGCACCTGTAAGGAAACCAACCGCAGCAGGCATCCACTTCATAGACGGGAATATCCGTTCAGACATTTCTATAGAGGGAGCAAGCAAGCTCCAGAAGCTGGCTGCTACCATTACACCGCCTGTAAAGCCGAGCATGGTATCGAGTACACCGCGATGCATGGTTTTGAAAAAGAATACCAACGATGCGCCCGCAGCCGTTACCAACCATGTAAATACAGTAGCTATCAATGCGCTGTAAACAGGGCCTATGCTGATGAAATACTCGGTTATCGCTTCCATTAAAATGCCTAAAAATAAATTTAGACAAATCTAAATCATTTAATCGAATTGTCATTGGTGGGTAAATAAAAATAATTTCAACTAAAAAATTAGTTTGTAAACTAAATAGTTAGTAGGTTTACTAAAACATTAGTTGAACGACATGAAAAAGCCGCAAAAAACACTGACCAAAGCAGAAGAAGAAATCATGCAGGCGCTATGGCAACTGGAGCATGCTTTTGTAAAAGACATCGTTGACTTGCTGCCAGCCCCTAAGCCGCATTACAATACCGTGAGCACCATTATTAAGATATTATGCGATAAAGGCTTTGTGGGATATGAGTCGTTCGGGAAATCGAACCGTTATCATCCATTGATACAAAAAGACGAGTATAGCAAAAAAACAATGAAACAATTTGTATCCAAATACTTTGACGGCTCTTTCGCGGGTATGCTTTCTTTCTTTGCGCAAGAGAAAGACATTACCGTGCAGGAACTGGAAGCCATACTGAAAGAATTAAAACAATCACCCGATAAAAAATAACAGCCATGCTATACATTGCACAAGTCGTTTGCTATACGGGCATACTATATGCCATCTATATGTTGCTGCTGCGCAACAGACCTATACATACATTCAACAGGGCATACCTGCTGCTTGCATCGTTGCTACCCTTGTTGCTGCCGTTTATTAAACTACCCTCGCTTGCTACCTATTGGCAACGCAATGAAGTGATGAACTTTCGCCTGCCAGAAATAACAGTGGGCGGCAACATAGCACCGCATGTGCGCAATACGGTAGATGTGGCATTGATTATATACACCGCAGTGGCTTGCCTGCTGCTGATAGTGATGGCGGTTAAGTACATCAGGCTGCAACGCATGGCAAGGCGCAGCGAACAGCAACCATACAAGGGTTATACCTTGCTACTGAATACAGGATATGGGCCGGGTAGCTGGGGCAGGTATATTGTATTGCCCGATGCCGAAGCACACGAGACAGTGATAGAACATGAAGCCGCACACCTGCGTATGCGCCACTCGGCCGATTTATTGCTCATCAACCTGCTGCAATGTATTGTGTGGCCCAATCTGTTTCTATATGCCATCAAAAAAGAACTACGGCAGGTACATGAGTTTCAGGCGGATGCGGCGATAGATGTAGATGCCAAAACCTATGGCGAGTTGTTGCTGTCAAATACATTCAGCACCTGTACGCTACCATTTACACATTCATTTAATATCCACCCTTTAAAAAGAAGAATCATGATGTTGAAAAAAAGGAAGAGCCCGCTGGCTATTGTGTTTGGTGTAGCAGCTTTGTTTGCCGCAGGTATTGTAGTGTTTAATGTAGTGGCTTTGCAGAGTTGTAAGGCGAAGAAGTGGGAAGTGATGAAAGCAGGAGAGGTTGATAAAATGCCTTTGTTTAAAGGAGACTATCAAGACTTTTTGTTTAGGACATTGAATTATCCCCAAGAAGCTATTGATAATAATATTGAAGGTAAGGTAGATATTGGATTTATTGTTGACGAAAACGGAAAGATAAAAGACGTGCAAGTAAAAACAAAAGATGCTAACCCCATATTATCTAAAGAAGCAAAGCGTGTTGTAGAAAAAATGGAGATTTTGAAGCCTGCTGAAAAAAATGGCAAAAAAGTAGCTGTCGAACTAATATTGCCAATTAATTTCAAATTGCCTGATAGCATACCACCATCTCCCATCTTTTTTATAGATGAGCCAAGTCCTGAGCATACAGTTATGAATTGCGAACCAGTAGAAATTGCAACAACTAAATCGGATAAATGGAAACAGAAGTCTTATCAAAAAGAAATTCAAAATATATCTGAATATTATGATGAAGTACAAAGGGAACAATTGTCTAAACTTGAAGATAACTTAAGCAAACATTTACAAGAGTTGTCAAAGAACAAAAAAGAAATAGAAAAGCAACAACAAGAACTGCAAAAACAGCAACAAGAAGTAGAGGCTGAAATTGAACGGTTTAAAAAAGAGCAGAACAAAAGAAAATAATCAGCAAATACTGTATTAAAAATCCTCTCCCACGAGAGGATTTTTCTTTTTGTATCTTGCAGCCCGTTATGAGTAAAGAGATTGTTGTTAGCGGCATACGTTCTACAGGTTTTTTGCACTTGGGCAATTATTTTGGTGCCATGCGCAATTATGTGCGTATGCAAGATGAGTTTAATTGCTACTTCTTCGTAGCAGACTATCACTCGCTAACCACCCATCCCGACCCGAAAGACCTGCGTGGTAATGTGTACCGTGTAGTGGCAGAAAACGTGGCTTGCGGATTAGACCCCGATAAAGTAGCCCTGTATGCACAGAGCGACTTGCCCGAAATCCCCGAGCTATACCTCATGCTGAATATGCTGGCATATAAAGGCGAACTGGAAAAAGTACCAACCTTTAAAGATAAAGTACGCACGCAGCCCGATAATGTGAATGCAGGCTTGCTGACCTACCCCGTGCTAATGACGGCAGATATATTGATACATCGCGCCGTAAAAGTGCCTGTAGGCAAAGATCAAGAGCAGCACGTAGAAATGGCGCGCAATTTTGCCAACCGATATAATAACCGCTATGGCGAGTTGTTTCCGGAGCCATATCCATTCAACTACGGCGACAGCCTGATAAAAGTACCCAGTCTGGACGGTACGGGCAAAATGAGCAAGAGTGAGAATGTGAACAGCACCTTGTATCTGGCAGATGATGATGATGCCATCCGCAAAAAAGTGATGAAGGCAAAAACCGATGCTGGCCCTACAGAGCCCAACAGCGAAATGCCCGACTATATACAAAACATCTTTCAGCTAATGAGCCTTGTGTCTGCTGCTGAAACGGTAGATAGCTACAAGAAAGCCTACAACGAATGCAGCATCCGCTACGGCGATATGAAAAAACAACTGGCAGAGGATATGGTGCAATTCATAGCCCCCATCCGCGAAAAAGCTGCCGACCTGCAAAAAGATGAAGCCCGCATACAAAAGATATTGAGAGAAGGGGCAGAAAAGGCAAGAGCCAGCGCATCGCAAACCATAGCTATGGCACGAAAGCTAATAGGCATACATTATTATTAGATAAAAAACAGCCCTCTCAAGCCGAGAGGGCTGTTTTTTTATGACAGGTATTTATATCTTACAGCACAATTTCGCGGTAGCGGAGATTATGGCGCAAAAAAATACAATCAAACATATAGCGGTAGCGGGCAATATAGGCTCGGGCAAAACCACGCTTACCACCAAACTGGCTAAGCACTTTAAGTGGGAACCGCATTTTGAGGATATAGACCATAATCCGTATCTGGTAGATTTTTATGAGGATATGCACCGATGGTCGTTCAACCTGCAAGTGTATTTTCTGAACAACCGCCTGCAGCAATTGCTGGATATACGCAATGGTAAAAAAAGCGTGATACAAGACCGTACCATTTTTGAAGATGCCTATATCTTTGCCCCCAATCTGTATGAGATGGGACTGATGACCAAGCGCGATTTTGAAAACTATTCATCGTTGTTTTCAACCCTCAAAAAATTGGTGAATCCGCCCGACCTGCTAATATACCTGAAAGCATCTATACCAACCATCGTAGACCAGATACAAAAGCGGGGCAGAGAGTATGAAGAGAACATCAGGCTGGATTATCTGAAACGCCTGAACGAGTTTTACAATAAGTGGATAGAGAAGTATAACGACGGTCCGCTGCTGGTGATAGATGTAGATAAAAACAACTTTGCAGAGAACGACGAAGACTTTGCTGAAGTGGTGCGCCGCATTGATGCGCAGATAAACGGATTATTTTAGCAAAAACTTGTAACTTTTATTTACTTATTTCGATGTACGGAATGAGTGCAGGTTTATATTGCCATAAACCCGCCAAAGCCAAACTAATGCCTGCATGAATAAAAACATATACCTGCTTATTGCGCTCTTGCTGCCATACATAACCCTTGCCGGTGTGCTGAAGGGTACGGTAAAAGATGAAAAAGGTGAACCCCTGCCGTTTGCCACTGTATATATACAAGGTACCACTGTAGGTACTGCTGCGAATGCTGAGGGTGAATATACACTGGCGTTGGAGCAAGGCACACATAAGGTAACAGCCCAGTTTATGGGCTTTCAGCCCAAAGTATATACGGCTACCATAAAAGGTGCAGAGACCGTTACTTATGATTTTGTGCTAAAAGAACAAACACTGCAAATGAAAGACTTTGTAGTAAAGGCCAATGCCGAAGACCCTGCATACGCCATCATCCGCAAAGCCATTAAGCGACGCAAGTTTCATCTGGAACAGGTAAAATCTTTCCAGAGCGAGATATACCTGAAAGGGCTGCTGGGTACACGCAAAACACCTAAGCGCATCATGGGGCAGAAGATTGAAAAAGAAGACTTGGGTGTGGATAGCGCAGGCAAGGGCATATTATACCTTTGCGAAGAAGAAGCTATTTATTATGCCAGAGGCAATAAAGAACGTACTATCATCAAAGCCGTACGCGAAAGCGGCGACCCTAATGGATTAGGTATGTCGAAGATGCCGCCCATTGTTACGTTTTACGAAAACAACGTGAACGTATTTCAAGGCATCAATCCGCGCGGGTTTATATCGCCCATCAGCGAGAATGCGCTGCTGTATTACAAATACAAATACGAGGGCGAATTCAGAGAAAACGGTTATGTGATAGATAAGATAAAAGTGATACCCCGCCGCTTGTACGAACCCCTGTTTGACGGGTATATATATATAGTGGAAGACGATTGGGCTATATACAGCCTCGACCTGTATGTAACACAGAAAGCCAATCTGGAAATGCTGGATACCCTGCGGGTAGAGCAACTGCACCTACCACTGAAAAAAGATACATGGGTTATTAAAAATCAAGTGCTGTATCCATCTATCAAAATATTCGGGTTTGATATATCTGGGTATTTCGTAACAATTTATAATAAGCAGGATGTAAACGGGGCAATACCTGATACGATATTCAGCGATAAGATAAGCAGCAGCTACATGGCCGATGCCAATAAAAAAGACAGTAGTTATTGGACACAAAACCGCCCAGTTCCGCTAAACGATGCAGAAATAAAAGACTATAAAGAAAAAGACAGCGTACGAATCAAGTACGAAGACCCTAAGTATCTGGACAGTATGCGTAAAAAGCGGAACAAGTTTGATGCGATGTCGCTGTTGATGCGCGGGTACGGTTTTTCTACCAAAGGGTATAAACATAGGTTCAATACCAATTCGTTGCTGGATGGCTTTATTAATTACAATACAGTTGAGGGGCTCAATCTAACGCCCAAGTTATGGTGGGTACATAATATTGATACATCGCAATACCTGACAGGTAAGCTGGCTGCCCGTTACGGCTTTGCTAATACACATTTTAACGCCATAGCAAAAGTTGCGTATTCCAAATACAATAAAAAATGGCGTGGCAGGTATTGGAGTATCGGTATAGAGGGTGGTAAATACATCTTCCAATTCAACAACCAAAGCACCGTAACGCCATTATACAATACCTATACCACACTGGTACTTGGGCAGAACCATATGAAGCTGTATGAACGCATGAATGGTGCACTTACGTATAGCCACAGCTTTGGTAATGGGTTTAGCTTTTCGGTAAAAGCAGACTACCAACGCCGCCTGCCAGTAGAAAATACAATCGGCTATACATGGGCAAAAGAATCGAAACTGACGGATAATACACCTGCTCCGTTAAAGGGATTAGGCTGGGGACAGCACGATGCCGCATTGCTAAGCCTGAACATAGCCTACAGGCCGGGCTATACCTATACGCTGTACCCCGAGTACAAAGTAGCTAATAGCAGCAATATGCCATTGTTCAGGCTGCAATACCAAAAAGCTATTGCGGGTATTGCCAATAGCGTGGCTGACTTTGATAAATGGCGCTTCAGTATAGAAGATGACATGAACCTGAAACTAGCAGGCAGTATATCGTACAAAATAGCGGCTGGTGGTTTTCTTAATAGTAAATATGTTGGCCTGCCCGATATGATGCATTTGGCAGATAACCAGTTGCTGTTGGCGGCACCTTATATCAACAGCTTTCAATTAGCTACCTACTACAGGTATAGCAATACGCAACAATTGTATGGAGAGCTGCACCTTGAGTATTACCTGAAAGGGCTGCTTACCAATAAAATACCGCTACTAAGGCAGGCAAGGTGGTATTTGGTAACGGGTACTAACACGTTTTTTGTAAATGCCAACAACTACTATATAGAGGCATTTGGCGGTATTGATAACCTCGGCTATAAAGCATTGCGCTTTTTGCGGGTAGATTTTGTGTATTCGTGGAATAATCTGAACCAGCAAACCTATGGCATTCGCATAGGTTTAGATCCAACAGCAGCTATAGGCATCAGCAACAGAGACAAGGGCGCAGAATGGTAATGCTGTATTAATTAGCTTATTAAGGCAAAACGAGTAGTTTTACTGCTGATTAATTGACAGCATGAAAATATTGATAACAGGTGGTGCAGGCTTTGTAGGCTCTAACCTTGCCATCAGGCTGAAGGAAAAATACCCTGCATATTCTTTCGTTATATTCGACAACCTGAAACGCAGAGGCTCTGAACTGAACCTGCTTGATTTTAAACAATACGGAATAGAGTTTGTACATGGCGATATTCGTAACCCTGAGGATTTAGAACAGCTTGGCGCGTTCGACTGTATGATAGAAGCATCGGCAGAGCCATCTGTAATGAGTGGCTTGGATGGATCGCCCAATTATGTAATTAATAATAATCTCGTTGGCTCTATCAACTGCTTTAATGCCTGTATCAAGCATAAGGCAAAGCTGATATTCCTCTCAACCAGCAGGGTATATCCCATCAGTCTGATAGAGAATGCGGATTATGTAGAAGAAGCTACCCGTTTTTCATTTACAGATAAGCAGGCAATAGCGGGCATCAGCTCAAAAGGCATATCAGAGGCACTGTCGCTTGATGCAGCACGTTCTTTTTACGGCACTACCAAACTGGCAGCCGAATACCTGATAAAAGAATATGCAGAGTTTTACGGATTGAAAGCAGCCGTAACACGCTTTGGTGTAATAGCAGGGCCTCGCCAAATGGGCAAGACTGACCAAGGTGTGGTAACGCTGTGGATAGCAAGGCATTATTGGCAAAAAGGCCTGGGCTATATTGGCTACGGCGGCATGGGCAAGCAAGTGCGCGATATGCTGCATATAGATGACCTTATTAGATTAGTAGATATACAGATACATGAGATAGAACGATTTGACGGGAAAGTGTATAATGCAGGTGGAGGCTTAGCTGGTTCGGCATCGTTGCTGGAAATGACGCAGATATGCAGCGAGATAACGGGCAACAAAATAGAAATGGCAAGTGTAAAAGAAAACCGCCCTGCCGATTTGCGTATTTACATATCAGACAATACAAGAATAGAGCAGGAGATAGGGTGGAAGCCTGAAAAAACCGCTAAGGACATTTTTGCGGACATATATACCTGGATTAAAAACAATGAACAGATTTTGAAGCCTTTGTTGATGGGGTAAAACAGAGATTATTATTATGCAGCAATTTGTATCAAAGCATTGGGTAAATATTGTTTCTTTTTTACTGGTACTACTTGTTTTTAATGTGCCATTTTACAAATATCCAATTATACCCCATTCTGGGGACTCGATGCAAAGTTTAGACCCATCGTGGCAAATAATGCTGAACCATGCATTACTGCACAAATACGTATGGGGTAAAGATATTGTTTATACCTACGGACCGCTTGGGTTTTTAGAAACACGGGTGTCTTATGGCATCCCATCCTATGTTTTTATTCTTTTTGATTTGTTCGTTATAGTCAATTTATTCATTGTCTTTAAGTCTTACATCAATAATGCTTCGCAAAAATGGTTAGCTGTTTTTTTGTTGTTTTGTTTGTGTATAGTATATACCATGTCAGGCAGTACACCTTGGCTGCTCATGTTCTTTATTGTTTATTGGATGAGACGTTTGTATGACCATCCTAATATATTGAACTACGTTATACTTGTGTGTTGTATTTCTTTGGCTTTGTTTATGAAGCTGAATACAGGACTGATAAGCATTTTCTTATTTGGTGCACTACAGGTGTTGATGCTTCTTCAAAAAAAGATAAAACTACTGAATGCAGGGCTGTATGTAGGTGCGTCTGCCATTATCATATTGTTGCTTGCATGGTTGTTGAATGTCTCTTTGTATGGTTATTTTATTGCCGCTGCAGAAATTGTGAAAGGCTATGTTGGTGTCATGTCGATAGAAAGTGATAAGTATAAAGTAGTTGAGATGAAAATCAATATACTGGCGGTTGTATTGATGATGTTGTATGGATGGATAGTCATCAATGCCGTAAGACATAAAAAATATGAACATATTTTCTTTGCAGGTGTTGCCTGCATATTCATAGTACTTTTAAGAAAGCAGGCTATTTCAAGGAATGATTGGGGGCATTATCTTGAATTCTTTTCGTCTTCTTCTCTTATATTATTTACAGGTGTGTTTACTGTTGATGCAGGATTACAAAAATGGTTGTTAAGGTTTACCGGAATGTATATTTTATTGCTAATGCTATTTGACGCACGTATGCGCACTCCATTGGTATTGGCTAAAAGCAAGATAGAGCCTAAGCTGTCTTACATATCGGGTATTGCACAATATAATAATAAGCCAGAAGAAAAAAATAGCAGAAAAATTCCTCTTAATGTATTGCTACAGTTAAAAGGACATACAGTAGATGTGTTTCCTTGGGATGCAGCATGCGCTATAGAAAATAAGCTAACTTACACCCCTCGCCCTATGTTTCAGTCAATTGGTGCATTTACTGAAAAACTTCAATTAGTAAACGAAAATCATCTATATACAAAACCCTCAGATTACTTATTGTACGAGTATGCAACGATTGACGGCAGATATGCTTTTTTTGATGATTGCAGAGCTAATATTTTTATAGCAAATAATTACAAAGTTGCCGACTCTTTCTTGATGGGAGATAGACAAGTGCTGTTGTTGAAAAGAAATGGTACAAATCCTGTCGCAACAAAATTTGATACTATTAAAACGGAAAGTTATGCAATAAGTGATAAAGTATTTATTCAGGGATCAGATTTTATCAAAATCAAAATATCTGAAAATAATAAGGGTAGATTGAACACATTCCTGAACAGGGCACAAGAAATAAAACTTGTAATGACTCTGGACGATGGAAGTGCAAAGACGTATAAAACATCTGCTGAAATGCTACAAGCAGGAATGTTTGTAGCTGCATTTATTGATGGTAATACATCCTTTACAGCTTATATAAATAAGGGTATTAAACGAAAAATCACTTCGCTATCCTTAAGTTGCCACACAGATTACTTTGTTAAAAACATAGAAGTAATACGCTATAATATTAGTAAATAGAACTGTGCAGTATGTAATTGTATCAGCTGTCTTTCTTTTTTAGGATATACTGCACATCAGATGATTTTCGTAAAAATAGTATTTGAAACAGGTCGAACGGTGTAAAGAAGAGCAACAGGAACGTGTTTTTATATGTAAAGAATCTTGCCAATCCTTTTTCTTTATCACCATTTACTATCAGCATATTTTGGAAGCTATATATCCAATGCACGGGTTTTATTTTCAGTTTCATCTCATGTATAGCGAAGCTATATTTGCCAAGCCAAGTTCCGAATGACTTTTTTCTAAATAGATTAAAATGCCTAGGTGTGTGGTAGCCCTCCCAATATTTTTTAAATATAGCTCTGTCTAGGCAGTTCATATTAGGGGTTTCAATGATTAATATACCATCTGGGCTTAGTAGCTTGGAGAGTATCTTGAAACTTGCATCTAAGTCGTGTAGGTGTTCTATTACTTGCTGCATGATGATTACGTTGTACTTCTTGTCCGTTTGAAAATCTTCTAACAGGCATTGATGTATGGTGTAACCTTTCCCCTTTGCTACCTGACAAGCATGTTCGCTTATTTCCATGCCTTCCAGTGTTTCTATGGCTATGTGTCCATTCAGTTTTTTAAGCTGATCCAAATACAGCCCAGTACCACATCCAATATCCAAAGCACTTATTTTTTGAATACCAGTTTTTTTAATCGTATTTCTGATATTAATAAAGTCGAGATGATTTTTAACCCTATAACCAATGCTATTTGACGTTTCAATATCTCCGTAATTCATTAGGGTAGGTGGGTACAGCTTTACAACATCCTCTTTTTTAGGGTATGTGCTCAAAAATATATGTTGGCATTTAGTACACTCACTATACTCAAACTCATTTTCTACAGAATGGTATCTGTAATCTTTTGATGAGAAAAGAAATTTGCTGTTTGCGTCGTTGCATAACGGACAGTTCCTTTTTTGCAGATCAATGTACATCAGTAAAATATGTTTTAGTAATCAGACTATTGAACTCAGCGTCTTTGTACAGGGTTTCTGATAGTTTTTTGTGTAATGCAATCAGATTGTAATATGGTATTCCTGGAAATAAATGGTGTTCCATATGGTATTCCATCTTTTGGCCTATAAACAGCTTCTCTACAAAAGACGGTAGTGTTGTTCTTGATATTGTACTGTTGCTTTCGGAGTAATGCTGGATGTGTGTCCTTATTCTAATTACAAGGACAAATAATCCTGTCATTGGATAAAAGAAAAAGATGGTGTAGTGCAAAATCGCTGCCGGTACATCATCATTAATCATGTAAAAAGAACTTAAAATAATTAGCTGGAATAAGTATACAAATACTGATTTTTTAACTTTACTGGTATTATACAACAGCTGTTTTGCAAATGTAATGAGAAGTAGGTCTGATAGTACTTTTTTTACATTCAATGAGTAAAATTCAGTATCAGGGTCTTCGTCAGTATGCAGAGAACGATGATGAACGTTATGAGACTTTCTGTATTGTTGAACATCGTGCAGGCATGTATATGCGCACAAAAAGTTAACAATATTATCGTTCATTTTTTTATTGTTGAAAATCTGATAATGTGAGGCATCGTGTGTAATTACGTTTATTCTATTAAAATTAATTACCAATACACACCACATACCCAATGCCAATATTACGAAATAAGGTAAAGGAAGTTTTATTGCATAAAAGTACATCGCAAAGTATGCTGCGTAATAAACAATTACTTTTATTATGCGGAACATACTATCACTTTCGTTCAGCTCCGTCAACTTTTTTAGATAGCTGCTGCCAACTGCCTCAATAATCAGTTTCCGTAATTTATTTTCAAATTGCATTATTCGTGCTAAACATTAGCTGTTTTTAGATGATTAAGTATATTTTGAAATAATTTGCCGTAAATGTATGGATATTTATTATCAAGTTTCTAAAGCTTAAAGTTTTAATGACAAGTTTATAGGTATAAATACTAGGTTGTTATTAACGGTACTCAATTACAAAAGTCATATTTGATTAACATAGCATTGCGGATAAAAATAATATACCTTTGCACAAATTCTAATTGTAGTAGTAATTATTATCATATATGTCTAAGGTTTGCGTTGTAACGGGTTCTTCGGGGCTTATTGGTAGTGAGTCGGTTGAGTTTTTTGCTGAAAAGTTTGATAAGGTAATAGGCATAGATAACAATATGCGTATGCGCTTTTTTGGTGCAGATGCATCTACCGAATGGAATACACAACGATTGGTAAATGCAATCAGCAATTTTGAACACCATGCAGCCGATATACGCGACATAGATGCACTGGATAAAATATTTGCACAATACGGTAAAGATATTAAGCTGATAGTGCATACGGCAGCACAGCCAAGCCACGACTGGGCAGCTCGTGAACCGATTACGGATTTTACCGTAAACGCTAACGGTACTATTAATATGCTGGAAGTAACCCGCAAGCATTGCCCTGAGGCTACTTTCATTTTTACATCTACCAACAAAGTATATGGTGACACACCCAACTACCTGCCGTTGGTAGAACAGGAACACCGCTGGGAAATTGCTGAAACGCATCCGTACTTTGCCAAAGGGATTGACGAGAATATGAGCATTGATAACACCAAACACTCACTGTTTGGTGCATCAAAGGTAGCTGCAGATGTTGTAGCGCAAGAGTATGGTAAATACTTTGGCATGAATGTGGGCATCTTTCGTGGTGGATGCCTTACAGGACCAAAGCATAGTGGTACACAACTGCACGGTTTCCTCTCTTATCTGATGAAGTGTGCTATTACAGGCGATAAATACACAGTGTTTGGCTATAAAGGCAAGCAGGTACGCGATAATATTCACTCTTGGGATTTGGTAAATATGTTCTGGCACTTCCATCAGGCACCACGTCAGGGAGAAGTATATAATGCAGGCGGCGGACGTTTTTCTAACTGCTCTATGGCAGAGGCTATACAGATGTGTGAGAAAATAACAGGCAGGCCGATGAACTACCAGTATTCTGAAACAAACCGCATAGGCGACCATATATGGTGGGTAAGTGATACCTCTAAATTTGAAGCACACTACCCCGATTGGAAGCTGCATTACAATATAGAAGATATACTGACACAAATACATGAAGCATTCCTGTCGCGCGTGCAGGCATAGTATATGAAGCTATCTGTAGTCATACCTGCATATAACGAGGAGCAATCGCTGCCTGAGTCTCTGCCGCAGATTTATGCAAAGCTGCATGAAGCGCAAGTACCGCACGAGTTAGTTGTAGTGAACGATAACTCTAAAGACGGCACGTTACAAACCCTTGAAAAGCTTGCTAAATCAATACCCACGCTTGTTTATTATACCAATGCAGGCCCCAATGGTTTTGGTTATGCCATTCGTTACGGATTAGAGAAGTTTCAGGGTGATTGTGTGGCTATTATGATGGCTGATATGTCTGATTCGCCTGACGATTTAGTCGCCTTTTACAAAAAGATGGTCGAGACCGATAGTGATTGTGTTTTTGGCAGCAGGTTTATGAAGGGTGGAAAAATAATAGACTATCCGCGCCACAAACTGATACTGAACAGGCTCGTGAATAATGGTGTGCGTATGGTATTCAGGATACCATACAACGATTTCACCAATGCCTTTAAGATGTATAAAAAAGAAACCATCAAAGGCTTAGCTCCTATCTTGTCGCCACACTTCAACCTAACGCTGGAGCTATCATTAAAAGCCATTATAAGAGGATATTCGTTCACTGTATTGCCCAATAGCTGGACGAATAGAAAATACGGCACATCTAACCTGAAGATAAAGGAAATGGGTAGCAGGTATTTCTTTGTGTTTCTCTACTGCCTGATTGAAAAATTCTTTTCGCGCGGCGATTACCAAAAGAAAGGCTAATCGGTTCGAGGGTTCTTCTTGTACACCTTGTCGAGTAAAGACAGTAGTGGAGTAGTCATGAATGTGGTTACCAGAGCCATTATTACCATCATGGTAAATATTTCGTCCGACAATATTTTCAGTTCATAACCGATATTCAGGATAACCAGTTCCATCAGCCCGCGTGTATTCATAAGTGCACCAATAGATAAACTGTTGTAGTTGTTTTCGCCCGTTATTTTAGCAGCCAATGCACTACCCCCTAATTTGCCAAGTACGGCTACAAATATTATCAGGGCTGTAACAGCCCATAGCGTAGGTGTATTTACGGCATTGATGTGTGTACGCAAGCCTGTTATAACAAAGAAAAGCGGTAGTAATAATATCAGTGCTACGTCTTCTATTTTGTCGGTAATGATTTGTCTGAAGTCCCACTCTTGCGGCATGATAACACCTGCCATAAATGCGCCAAATAAAGCATGTACACCTATCAACTCTGTACATAAAGAGCTTAATAGCATTACAATGAATATAATAGCAACGGTAGATTGTTTTATGAAATTTGTTTTCTTGGCTTTTGCAAACCTGTTCATCAACGGGCGTATCACAAATACCATTACTACCATATAACCTACTGTAGCAAGTAATGTATATATTGAATTTGAGAATGAGTGAGCTTTTATGATGGCTATTACAAACGCAAGGGCTACCCATCCCGTTACGTCGTTGATGGCGGCACTGGTCATGGCTATGGCTTCGATGCGTTTATCGCGCATGGCGCGTTCGCGCAATATCCTTGCCAATACGGGGAATGCAGTAATGCTCATGGCAATACCCATAAATAAGGCAAATGCGTAGAACGGAGCATCTACAGGGGCATAATAATCGTGTAGAAAATATGCGAGCAGTACACCAAGTGAAAATGGTATGATGATGCTGGAGTTGCTGATGGTAATAGCAGTACGCGCTTTTGTTTTCAATACATTCAGGTCTAGCTCCATACCCACCACAAACATGAAGAGTATCAGGCCAATCTGGCTGAGGATGCGCATGGTATCAAGTGAGCCTGGGGGGAATATCGTATCCAGATATACAGGGAAGATGCCACCTAAGATGGATGGGCCTAAGAATATGCCCGCCAATATTTCGCCCATTACAGTGGGTTGCCCCATTTTTTTGAAGAAATAACCAAACACCCGAGAGGTGACTATAATAATGATTAACTGTATTAAAAACGCCCCTAACTGTTGTGTCATTTCATTGTTTAGTTTGTTGCTTGCTTTGGGGGAGAGCGAGCACTAAAGTACTAAAAACTATTTGCCAAAGCGAGGATGAAATTTCTCTAATGTATGGCGCAGGTAGCTCCTGTCAAGGTGTGTGTATATTTCGGTAGTAGTAATGCTCTTATGTCCCATCATTTCTTGTACAGCCCTTAGGTCGGCACCAGCCTCTACCAGATGGGTAGCAAATGAATGGCGCAAAGTATGTGGGTGGATGTTTTTTTTGATACCACTTTTGATAGTCAACTCTTTAAGTATGATAAAAACCATCACACGAGAAAGGGCTGCACCCCGCCTGTTGAGGAACAAAATGTCTTCGTGCCCCGCTTTGATGTTGATAAAACTGCGCACATGGTCTTTGTACAGCCTCACTTGTTTGGCTGCCGTTTCGCCAATGGGTACAAGGCGTTCTTTATTTCCTTTACCTATCACTCTCAAAAAGCCCACATCCAGATACAGGTTGCTTAGTTGCAGGCTGATGACTTCGCTAACACGCAGGCCGCAGCTATACATGGTTTCGAGCAGGGCACGGTTGCGCTGCCCTTCCGGTGTGCTGTGGTCTATGGCCGCAAATAGCTGGTCTATTTCGTCCACACTCAAAAACTCGGGCAATGCACGTTTCAGCTTTGGTGCTTCCAGCAGTTCAGACGGGTCTGTTTTCGTTACTTCTTCCAATAGCAGGTAGCCAAAGAAAGACTTGATGCCGCTAATGATGCGAGCCTGTGTACCCGCACTAAGTTCCAACTCGTTAATATGTGCAAGGAAAGATTGCAGGTGTTTGAGTGTAATATCTTCGAGTGCCGTGCTACCCTCGGCAGACAGTATATAATCGTTCAGCATCTGTGCATCGTGCAGGTATGCTTCTACTGTATTGTCAGACATGGAGCGTTCCAGTTGCAGGTACGCCTTAAAACCTTTCAGGTATGCTTCCCACACGGGCAGTATGTTGTTGTGTGTGTTTAATCGTCGTGCAGCGCATCCAGCCATTGTGCAAGCTGCGCAGCATGTTCTTTCTTCAGCTTGGTTGACATATTGTTCATGTGAGCAGCGAGGGGTACTTCTACTGTTTCCAATAGCGATAAGCCTGCTTGCGTAATGCGGATATCAACCATACGCCTGTTTTCTTCGCATTCTTTCCTTTCTACCAATCCTTTATCCAGCAGCTTATCTATCAGTCTTGATACGTTTGACATGCGTTGCAGCATCCTGTTTTGTATTTCAAACAGGTTCATGGCTTCACCGTTTTGTCCACGTAGTATGCGCAACACATTGTATTGCGGTTCTGTAATGCCATGCGGCTTTAGCGTCTGGTTCACATTGTTTACCAACCAACTGCCCGTGTATATAATATTGAGCATAGCCCGTGCATACGGGTCTGTAATTGGCTTGGTTTTTATCAGTTCTTCTATTGTTGGCATAAACAGGTTTGCCTTTTTCTTATCTTGCGTAAAATACAAAAAAGATGCTGCAAATAGCTATTGTAAATGGTCCTAACCTGAACCTTGTGGGCACAAGGGAGCCAGATATATATGGCGGACAATCGCTGGATGCATATTACAAAATACTGGAGCAGCAGTTTCCGCATGTAGCATTTACGTATTACCAAAGCAATATTGAGGGCGAGCTGATAAACTTTTTGCATACCTGCAGGGGCAAGATAGACGGCATTGTGATGAATGCGGGTGCATATACACATACCAGCATTGCCATACCAGATGCCATAGCAGCCATTAACATACCTGTGATAGAAGTACATATATCCAACATCTACGCAAGGGAAGAATACCGAAAAACGTCTTATACAGCCGCTAAATGTGTAGGTAGCATCACTGGGCTTGGCTTGCAGGGCTATGCATTGGCTACGCAGTATTTTGCTGATACACTAAGCGCGAAAACCTCGTAGGAAATCTACCACAGACATACGCTTTTTACCCTCTATCTGCAATTCATCTGCATACAGCCACCCGCCATTTGCTGCAAAGCGCAGATAGGTTTTGCTATCTGTGTCGTACGTTCCCAATGCTTGTTGGTGTGCTGCGGTTTGGAAATGAGAGGCATAAATTTTTAACACCTTGCCTTGCAGCATGGTATATGCGGCAGGTATGGGCGACATACCCCTCACAAGATTGTGAATACTAACCACGTCTTTTTCCCAATCTATCAGGGTGTGTTCCTTAAATATTTTTGGCGCATGTTTTATTTCGGTGGTGATATTTGCCTGTGGTATTTCTTTAATAGTACCTGCTGCCAATCCTTTAACGGTTTCAACCAATAGCTTGCCGCCTTCGACCATCAGCTTTTGATACAGGCTGCCTATATTGTCTTCTGGTAGTATGGCTATTTTGCTTTGCAGTAGTATGTTGCCCGTATCTATTTCGTGTTGCAGCTTGAAGGTAGTAACACCTGTTTCCGTTTCGCCATTAATGATAGCCCAGTTGATAGGAGCAGCACCTCTATATTGAGGCAGCAGCGATGCGTGTACATTAATAGTGCCAATCGGCGGCATATTCCATACAACTTCGGGCAGCATACGGAAGGCTACCACTACTTGCAGGTGGGCATGGATGGCTTCCAGTTCGGCAATAAAATCAGGGGCTTTCAGTTTTTCGGGTTGTAATACGCGCAAGTTGTTGGCTATTGCATATTGTTTTACAGCCGATGCTTGCAGTTGCATACCCCTGCCAGCAGGTTTGTCTGGTGCGGTAACAACGGCTGCTATATTTGCACCTGCTTCTACCAGCGCGCGCAACGAAGCCACTGCAAAATCGGGCGTACCAAAAAAAACAATCTTTACATCCTGCATGCCAATCATAGCCTGCAAAGCTACTACACGAAACAGATTTTTCGGACATTGCTTAAACTTTCCTATCTTTTGATAGTCTATCTTTCAAACCGCCTTCGGATACATGCCCCCAATGGCTGCTGCACATACGGACGATGCTGAACTGCTGGCTTCTTTTCAGGACGAAAAGACGAGAGAACCGGCTTTTACCCAACTGGTACGCAAATATCAGGAGCGTTTGTATTGGCATATCAGGCGCATGGTTGCCGAGCATGAGGATACGAATGATATATTGCAGAATGTGTTTATTAAAGTATGGAAAAACCTTGCCGACTTCAGGCAAGAGGCCAACCTGTACACATGGCTATACCGTATTGCTACCAACGAAACACTGACGTGGATTGAGCAGCAAAAACGTAGGGCTTCTGCCGCATTGCCCGAACAAGAATCGGCTTGGAGTAATAAACTGGTAGCGCAAAAAGGCTATGATGCTAACAGAATTGAATGGAAGCTGCAAATGGCCATACAGTCGCTGCCCGAAAAGCAACGTGTTGTATTTAATCTAAGGTATTATGATGAAATGCCTTATGAAGAAATGGCTGCCGTGTTGGATACGTCTGTTGGTGCTTTGAAAGCATCGTATCACCACGCGGTAAAGAAGGTAGAAGCATTTTTGATACAAGATTAAACGAATAAGACTATTAATGGTCTAATATGACAGATGAGTAGTGCAAACGACATCATACAAGAGTTGAGGGAACTGAACAGTACACTGGTAGATGCACCCCGTACCATGCCGTACGAGGTGCCTGCCGGTTATTTTGATGCATTGGCAGGTATGGTGGTTAATGCGGTGAAGATAGACATACAGCAAGAGCCTGTATTGCATTTGCCGATAGTTATGCCATATGAAGTGCCCGACGGATATTTTGAACATCTGGCAGCTAATGTATTGGCTACAATAAACGAGCCTGTATTGTCGCAAATCAAAGAACCGACTTATATAGTACCTGAAGGCTATTTTGATAACCTGCCCGAAATGATGATTGCTAAAGCAAGGGAAGCAGAAGCGCCTAAGCAAACTAAGGCTATACAGCTACCTGTTTGGAAAACTATACGTTGGGCTGCCGCCGCCATTTTATTGTTAGGTGTGGGTTTTGGTTTGTTCAGGTATTTAGGTAATGTACCTACAGCTACACCACAAGCGCAGCTTGCCATGTTACCCAAAGACAGCATCAGCCAATATGTGGAGATGCACATTGACGAGTTTGAAATGGATGCAATAGCAGCTACACTGGAAGCAGGCGATGTAGGCGCACTGACAGAAAAATTGAGTGAAAAAGAAATAGAAGATTACCTGAACGAAAACGATTGGGACGAAACAACCATGAATTTATAATATTGCAAAAGGAAATGAGAAGGGTAGTACATATCATCATTGCTATACTGGTGTTTGCTATAGCAGCTAATGCGCAGCCAGCCAAGCGTATGGAGCGTGTACGTGCTATAAAAGTAGCCTACATCACCGATAAACTGCAACTAACGACAGAGCAGTCTGCCAAATTCTGGCCTATATATAATCGTTTTGAAGAAGAACGTAGCGACATTGTGCGTCAATACAGACGAGGTGGGGCAGTAGAGACAACAGATGAGCCACTACGCAGTGTAGATGATGATATAGAAATGCAGGAAAAAATATTGGCACTGCGCAAAAAGTATAAAGATGAATTTCTGAAAGTCATCAGCCCCAAGCAATTGGCAGCTTTGATAGAAGCCGAGCGCGAGTTTAAGAAAATGCTACTGCAACAATTGAGAGAAAGGCGCGAAAATGGCGGCGGACGCAGGCCTATGCGTTAATTACAGTTTTGCGACAGGGCTATGTACATCGTGATAGAACAGAAATTGCCATCCTTCTTCTTTGCCTTGTGCTGCAAACTTTTCGCGTAGTTCCATAGCCAGCTTGCCGTTATAGTCGTACTTAGCCACATACTTTATCTTCATTTGTTTCAGTTGTGGTGCTTCGTCGCCGCCAAAGAAGATTTTATCGTTTCCGTCGTCAATAAGATATACGATGTGCTGCTGAGAATGACCGCCAGTATGCATGTATTTGATATAGCCGTCTATCATGCCTTCTGCGCCATCCAGCCAGTGTACTTGCTTTGTAGAAAGCAGTGGCTCTATCTCATCTGGATGATAAGACGGATAGCCTGTACGCAATGCATAATCTGCTTCCGGACGATAGATATAATACTGCGCATTGGGGAATGTGGTTTTAATCATCCCGTTATTGTCTTCGTAGGTCAGGCATCCTGCATGGTCTTTGTGCAGGTGAGAAAGCAGTACTTTTGTTGCCTGTTCGGGCTCGTAGCCATTATGACGCAGGTTGTCGTGTATCTGCAATTCACCGTTGTTGTTCTTAAAGCCCAGCCCTGTATCAAATACGATTACATCTTGTTTTGTTATCACCAAAAACGGCAATACCTCTACCAATAAAGAGCCTTTGGGTCGTTCATTCAATTCATCTTTTGCAGTATCGAACGGTACAAACTGTTTGTCATGCCCAATCGTAAATACACCCTCTGATAACGGAAATACTTGTGCCATTGCGCTGCAAATGTACGTTACAAAGCGTTAGCGTATCATTACCTGCCTGTCAGAGTCGAGGCGAAGGAGTATGAACATAAGTATGCTGAACGATAGCAACGAAGAACCACCGTAGCTAAGGAATGGTAACGTGATACCAATAACAGGTGCTATGCCGATGGTCATGGATATATTGATGGCAAAGTGAAAGAACAGTATGGATGCCACACAATAGCCATAAATACGGCTGAACGATGAACGCTGCCGCTCTGCCAGATACAATATGCGCAACATAAGCGACAGGTATAAAGCAATGAGTATGGCACTGCCGAAGAAACCAAACTGTTCGCCAATGGAACAGAAAATAAAATCGGTATGCTGCTCTGGTACAAACTCGTTTTTGGTAGATGTGCCATTCAGAAAGCCCTTGCCAAAGAAGCCGCCAGAACCGATGGCTATTTTAGATTGCTTTACGTTGTAGTCAGATACATTTCCTTTTTTCTTTTCATCTTTCTTTTGCCCTGCTTTCAGGTAGCTATCGGGTACATCTTGTCCAAGGGTAGAGTAGATGCGTTCTATCTGGTGTTTTTGCAATACATATTTAAACAATACAGGCACCATCACCTGAGAGAAAAGAATACATATCAGCCATGCACCAACCAGTAATATGCGAGCAGATGGGTTGCGTTTCAGGTCGCGGCGTATCATATAGCCTGCCAATGCAGCCAACGTAGTGATGATAACAAATAGTGCCAATCTATCAACTAATAGTGTAGCCAGCGTAAGTGCTACTAAAGAAAAACCGATAATGAGGATGATATTGGGCAAGCCTTCTCTGTACATCACCAGAAAGAAACAGAAATAGACTAATGCCAATCCTGTTTCGCTTTGCAGTATGATGAGTATGGCAGGTACTAAAGCGAATGCCGCACCCATAATGCGGTGTCGCAATGTTTGGAAATTCGTTTCGGGCGATGACAGGAATTTGGATAATGCCAGCGATGTAAAAATCTTACAAACTTCGCCCGGCTGAAACCTTACATTACCATAGCCCAGCCAAGAATGAGACCCTTTTACATCAACCCCTGCAAAGATGGTGACGACAAGCAATAGTACGCCGATAGTATAAGACAAATATGCAAATGAGGAAAAAAATTTACTATCCGTAAATACAATCAACAAGCCAACGAATAAGGATATGCCCAACCACACAAGTTGCCGCATATAGTTTTTATGCATCAGGAAAATGCCTGCATCCGTACTGCGGTATTCTACCGAAAAAACTGCCAGTAAGCCTATACATACCAGCGACAGATACAGTACCAATGTAGTTGTATCAAGCCTGCTGAATAATGATTTTCCCTGTGCGCTCATGTATGGTTATTGCAGTATTATTTGTTGTTTTTGATATAATGTTTGTTGAAGAAACGAATGGCACGTATAGAGTCCCTTGCACGGGCAGTGCTATCGGCAATGCGTTTCTCTTCTTCTTTTCTTTCTCTTCGCAAGGCATCCCTTAGTCGCTGTGCAGAGTCTATGGCATAGGTATATCTGTTTACAAGATTGGCGTTGTATAGTTTTTGTTCCAAATGCCTCCGCTTGCCCGATACGCTATCCAATAGATATTTTTCTATCATCAGGCTGGCAACGGGGCCTGCCCATGTAGCACCAAAGCCTGCATTTTCTACCACTACAGCTATCGCTATTTTGGGGTTCACCCTCGGCGCAAAAGCCACAAATACGGAGTGGTCTTTCATCTTCATAGCCTGTCCGTTTACAACGGCTTTGTTTTCTACCGTACCTGTTTTAGCACATATTTCTATGCCATCCATACGGGCTACAGTACCCGTGCCGCGTTCTACCACATCTTGCATACCCTTTGCTACTACATCAAAAAAAGTGTCGGGTATATGCGTTACAACGTGTTTCTTCAGATATGGTAACAATAACGGGTCTTTGGGATTGTTGCCAATAGACTTTACAAAGTGGGGTGTATAATAATATCCTTTGTTGGCAATGATGCACATGGCATTGGCGAGTTGTATGGGTGTCAGTGCTATCTCTCCCTGTCCCATACCTACAAACAACATGGTACAGGAGTTCCATGAGCCGTTATACATTTTGTTGTATGT
The DNA here is from genome assembly GCA_002127285.1 of Chitinophagaceae bacterium IBVUCB1. Lineage (GTDB taxonomy): Bacteria > Bacteroidota > Bacteroidia > Chitinophagales > Chitinophagaceae > Polluticoccus. The sequence goes on along the minus strand of NFUW01000002.1, from coordinate 1,156,390 downwards.
ATTGGTATCAGGGGCTTTGCCACTCATTTCAAAAGGTATGTCAACCCCGGTTGGTTTACCAAACCCGAAATCGTTGCAGTATTTATGCCACACCTGCACACCTTTTTTAACGCCGCCATATTTTTTAGCATCAGCTATCAGCCTGAAGATGTGTACAAAGTACGCATTGCAAGAATTGGCTAATGCCACACGCAGGTTAGCAGCGTGCCCGCCACCACTGTGCGTACAGCCAATTCGCTTGCCGCAAGCATAATAACCACCACCGCACGGATAACCAAATGATGGGTTGATAACACCCACATCCAGTGCCATGAGTGCCGTCATGGGCTTCATCGTAGACCCCGGCTGGTAATAGGCTTGTGTAGCACGGTTCAGTAATGGTTTAGTAGCATCGCGGTATAGCTTACTGTAGTTTTTGGTACGTTCGGTGCCGCGCAGCAGGTTGGGGTCGTAGTTGGGTGCGCTAACCATCGCAAGTATACCACCCGTTTTGGGGTCTATAGCCACTACGCTGCCAAGTTTGTTTTGCATCAGCTTTTCGCCCAATGCCTGCAAGTCTGCATCCAGGTATAGCTCCAGATTTTTACCGGCTATTTCAGGTGTATCCAATGCGCCGCCTTTATAAGGTTCTCTTGGTCGGTTAAAGTTATCGCGCTCCAAAAAGTGAACACCACGCTGCCCGCGCAGCACATCTTCGTAGCTACGTTCCAGCCCATTCATGCCTGTATAGTCTCCTTGCTGGTACGATGCGTATTGTTCTTTTTTCAGCATTTCAGGAGATACTTCTCCTATATACCCAAGCATCAATGCCGCACTGGCATTTGGGTAGGTGCGGCGAAAGCGTTCTGCCATCTCAAATCCGGGGAAATTGTACATGTTTTCCTGAAAACGGGCAGTTTGCTGCGCACTCATTTCTTCTATAAACACCCCCTTGCGCATAGGTCCGCTTTTGATGCGGGTACGTGTAAGCATTTTGGTAAATGCCTCTTGGGTGATGCCCAACACATCGCATAGCGAGTTGGTGTCGAGTGATTTGTTAACCGTTGCAGGTGTTACCAGCAAGTCATACACACGCTCGTTATACAGCATGGGCTTGCCTTTACGGTCTAATATAGCACCGCGAGGCGGGTACACAACTTTGCGAAAAATAGCTATATCATTGGCCATCACTTTGTACTTATCCTCTACCACTTGCAGAAAGAAGAGGCGCAGCAGCATGATGGCAGCCATGCTGATAAAAATAATGCGGATAACGAACTGGCGCGGGTTTGCCGCTAAAGACATCTGATTGTAGTATTAATAACGGGTACTGATTGCAAACCTACTCTAAAAACATGATTTTCAAATGTATGTTAGTGCCAGTAAGCGCTATATTTATCCCCCGATTGTTATTTATTTCAAAAAAATATTTGTGATAAAAGTTTGTCAGTTTTAGCCTCAGCCATTACCTTTGCCATCCCAATGACACCAGTTAGTCCGATGGTGTAATGGTAGCACAACTGATTTTGGTTCAGTTAGTCTTGGTTCGAATCCAGGTCGGACTACTAGTAAAAAGTTAAAAGCCTTGTTAGTAAACACTTTCAAGGCTTTTTTCATTTTAAGGGACGGATTAATGATATTATATTTTTCCGTTTTTTATTTCTTCAACTATACCTGGGTCTAATAGGGTAGAGGTATCACCGAAGTTTGAAGTCTCACCTTCTGCTATTTTTCTTAATACACGGCGCATTATTTTTCCGCTTCTTGTTTTGGGCAAACCATTAACAAGTTGAATTTTATCTGGTTTTGCGATAGCTCCTATAATGCGAGTTACAGTCTGTGTTATATCGCCACGCATTTCTGTTTCATCGCCATGTATATTGCTGCATACAACATACGCATATATGCCTTGTCCCTTAATGTCGTGCGGATAACCGACTACAGCACTTTCAATTACGCCTGTATGCATATTGATTGCATTTTCAATTTCTGCTGTTCCTATTCTATGCCCGCTTACATTCAACACGTCATCTACCCTGCCTGTAATGCGGTAGTTGCCATCATTATCTCTGTAGCAACCATCGCCTGTAAAATACAAGTTGGGGTATGTAGCAAAATAGTTAGTTCTGCAACGCTCATGGTTTCCGTATGTAGTGCGTAGTATAGATGGCCACGGATGTTTAATACATAAATTCCCGTTTACATTATTGCCTGTTATTTCATTTCCATGCTCATCTACCAAAACTGGTTGTACACCAGGTAAGGGTAATGTGGCATGTGCTGGCTTAGCAGGTGTAATGCCTGCCATGTTTGATATCAAAATTCCGCCTGTTTCTGTTTGCCACCAAGTATCTACTATCGGGCAACGCCCTTTGCCTATGTTCTCATTATACCAATGCCATGCTTCTTCATTAATAGGCTCACCGACAGTTCCTAAAACTTTCAGGCTAGTCAGTTGATGCCCTTCAATAGGCGATATCCCAAATCCCATCAGGCTGCGAATGGCTGTGGGCGCGGTGTACAGTATGTTTACTTGATGCTTGTCAACAATATCCCAAAACCTGCCTGCATCAGGCCAAGTCGGTATGCCTTCAAACATCAGCGATGTGGCACCTGCACACAATGGGCCATATAAAATATAACTGTGGCCTGTTATCCAGCCTATGTCTGCGGTGCAGAAATGTACATCACCAAGCGTGTATTGAAATACGTTTACAAAAGAATACGCAGTATAAACCATATACCCTGCGCATGTATGTACTACCCCTTTGGGTTTGCCGGTAGAGCCCGATGTATACAGGATGAATAGCGGGTCTTCTGCATCCATTTCTTCTGCATTGCATTGCAGGTTTCCGGATAGTTCTGCTTTTTTCATTTCATCCTCCCACCAAACATCTCTTCCTTTTATCATGCTGACGGGTGTATGTGTTCTGTTCAATACGATTACTTTTTTTACTGTATCGCATTGTGCCAGCGCGTCGTCTATGACGGGTTTTAGGGGTATCACTTTATTGCCTCTGTAAGAACCATCACAGGTAACGATAAAAGATGCTTGTGCATCTTGTAGCCTGTCTGCAATACTCTGTGCACTGAAGCCTCCGAATATTACTGAATGAATTGCACCGATACGTGCACATGCTAATACTGCTACTGCCAGTTCGGGTACCATGCCCATGTATATACAAACCCTGTCTCCTTTTTGTACACCGTTATGCTTCAGTACATTGGCAAATTGCATCACTTCCTTATGCAGTTGACGATAAGTAATAACACGATGTTTTTCATCCGGGTTGTTGGGCTCCCATATAATTGCCGGATTGTCGCCATTTGCTTCAATATGCCTGTCCAGACAGTTTTCCGTAATGTTTAGCTTCGCCTCTTTGAACCATTTGATATCAGGTGCGGTAAAATTCCACTCTAATACTTTTTCCCATTTTTTCTTCCAGATAAACGATGCCGCTACCTCTTCCCAATAAGCTTCAGGGTCTTCAATACTTTTTTTATAGGCTTCATTGTATTCTCTTTTTGTTTTTATCTGATATGCGTAAGACATAATAGCTTGATTAATGACGTTGCCTGTATTTTATACTGCTAATCTAATATAAGGTTATGGTTATTTTATGATGTACAGTTATGGTGCAAAATAGAAAAAGGCTCTTATTACAGAGCCTTTTTCTATTGTTGTCGTATTAGTTTATTTACAGTTTGGTAAACCTTGCATTGTAGATGAAGCTGTGTTCGGTATTCACCACCTGTATGGTGTAAGTACCTGCTGCCAGATGCCCTGTGCTGACACTGATGGCTTCGCCTGCTTTCAGGCTGTTCACCTTCTGCACCGCTACTACCTGTCCCAGCTTGTCCAGTATCCTTACTTCACTGTTGCCGCTTATCGTCTTGTCAGTGCGTACATGTATCACCGCATCCGCAGGGTTCGGGTAAGTTGTTATCTGTACATCACTACCTGCTACTCGCTGTATGCCTGTTGTTACCGTATACGCATTGCTTACCAATATCTGCGGCATGGCGCATATTGCATTGCTCGTTACTTCAATACTTATCCGCTCTCCGTTATTCAATCCTGTAGCAGTATATGTAGGATTGGTTTCTCCTGGTACGGGTTTGTCGTTACGCAGCCATTGGTACTTAGGTGCGCTACCGCCGTTTATTACATTTGCTGTAAATCGTTTGGTTTGGTTGCCAAGCTCTTCAATCGTAATATTAACTGCTGTAGCTAATCTTGGGTATTGCAGTATGCGCACCGCACGGCTGGTAGCAGGGAACACGCAGGTTGCATTGCTGGTCATACGCACCGCTACCGTATCGCCGCTGCTCAGGCTGTTGGTAAAGAATGTCGGAGTATTCCCACCCGTTACATCCACACCATTTACTATCCATTGGAACTGAGGGTTGGTACCGCCGTTCGTAAAGTTGGAGTAAAATAACACCCCGCTGCTCGGCATACACATGATGGTATCGGGGCTTGCCAGTACGCCTACTGTTGCCAGTCCTACCGGGTTCACCGTCAGGGTGATGCTGTTGCTCGTCACACTTGCAGGCGAAGGGCAGGCTTCCGTACTCGTCAGCACACAGTTTATCACATCACCCGTACTCGGGGTGTTCAGGATATATGTTGCACTGTTGCCTCCTACCGGCAAGCCGTTGCGACGCCACTGGTACAACGGGGCTGAACCTCCATTGCTGATGGTAGCCGTAAACGTTACAGGGGTGTTCAAACAAGCCTGCGTACCGAAGTTAGATACAATACTGATGGTCGGTGTTACC
>NFUW01000002.1:582743-1150137 GCA_002127285.1 Chitinophagaceae bacterium IBVUCB1 | reverse complement strand
CCACTGGTAGGTGGGCAGTGTGCCGCTGACACCTACACTGAAAGTAATATTGCTGCCTGCGCAGGTAGTTACATTAGCAGGTTGTGTGCCTACCGATGGTAAGGTATGCACGGTCAGCAGGCTCGCATTGGTCGTTACTGAAGGGCTGCAGGTACCGCTCACTACGCAGCGATACTGATAACCATTCATGCTTGCCAATGCACCGGTTATACCCATTGCAGCAGTTGTTACATTACTGTAAACACCCGTATTGCTCAGGTTTACATATCCGCTGCCGGCATTCTCCTGCCATTGATAAGTCAGTCCGCTACCACTCGCGCTTACACTGATGCTCGTATTAGAACCCGCACATACAATGGTGGAGGAAGCGATACCCATTGCCAATGGCGGTGTCAGTGCTGTTAATGTTGCATTGTTGGATATAGCTGTAGTGGGTGTACATGAAGTAGTAGTGCTAACCCTGCACTGATACTGGAAACCATTGAGGCCTGCATGTACGGATGTAATAGTAAGTGTAGGAGTGAATACACCACTGTACTGAGAACTATTACTGAGCGGGAAGAAGCCACTGCCTTGGTTCTCGTACCAATGGTAGGTAAGGCTGGTGCCTGTAGCTACTACAGAAAATACAGCATTAATGCCGATACATACACCTTGCGATGCAGGGTGTGTGGTAACAGCAGGTGCATTTTGTACCGTAATGGCTATGCTGCCGCAACTGCCGGGTGTGGTGAGGCAACTACCTTCTCCGCGTGCGAAATAGGTGGTATTAACCGTAGGGCTGACACTTATCGAAGTGCCGGAGCCAACAGGCGTACCGCCACAACTGCCGCTATACCATTGCCAGTTAGATGCATCGTTCAGCGTACCTGTGCTAATACTAAGTGTAGTAGGGCTACCTGCGCAGGTTGTAGTATTCGTAGCACTCAGCGTAGGTGTAGTAGGCGTTGGGTTAGGGCCGTATTTCATAACGGTCAGCTTATCGCTATTGCCCTGATCTCTATATGCCATATAGGGTATGCCCTGATGATTTAACTTCAACGAATTGTACAGCGTATAACTGGCAGAAAAACCAGTATTACCTAAAGTTGCCCATGTAGTGCCGTTCAGTTTTCGAACAACTGCTTTACCCGGGTTGTGAATGTTGTCGTAATATCCTAAATATACATTGTTACTTATGTCAACATCTAATGAAGGATAGCCACAGAAAGTGGTAGTTGTTAAGCCACCATTGATACCGGACCATGACGTGCCGTTATATTTTTGTGCCTGTACATAGTTGCCACCACCACCATTAGCAAAATTAGCAGCATATACATTGCTATTTTCATCCACTGCAATATCTGTATAGTCGGAATTGTGTGCAGAAATACCTGCCGTGCCTACAATACTCCATGCGGTGCCATTGTATTTCATTACAGTTGTAAGCAGAGAAGTTGCATAATCTCTAAAACTTACATACGGATAACCTTTACTATCAATGAATAGGTTGGTATGGTCGCCACTACCCGCACTAAAACCAGCACTGCCTACATACTCCCAAGTAGTGCCATTAAAACGCATCACAGAAACGCGGGTGCCTGCCGCAAAATCAATAAATGTTACATACGGCACATTAGCAGCATCCAACCTTATTTCTATCCAGCTTGCAGTATTGCCTGTAAAGCCCGCAGTACCTACGTTCACCCAGTTAGTGCCATCATACTTCATTACGGTCAGCTTGTTGCTGTTAGCACCATCGCTGAAGGCTATATAAGGCGTGTTTGTTTTATCAACTGCTATTGATGTGTAATTGGCTGTGCCGCTTGTAAAGCCTGCTGTGCCAAGCGTAGCCCATGTAGTGCCATTGTATCTCATTACAGTAGCTTTATTGCCGTTTGCAACATCTACATATACCACATATATATTGCCGTTAGCATCTATTGCCTGCGATGTATGCGAAGCAGTACCTGCAGATACCCCTGCACTGCCAACATTTGTCCATAAGCCTGTATTGGCAGATGCATCGTTACAGTCCAGATTGTTTTGTACATAACCTACGGGTTGCGTACAGGCAGTTTGTGTTACTGCCGTATTACCAAAACCATCGCCATCACTATCCTGATACCATGTTATGTTTCTTACCGTCAGTGCTGCAGCTTTTGAGTTGACATTTCCACATGCCGCATTTACACAAACACAACGATACAGAAATCCATTCATACCTGCGGTTGCTGCCGTAATATTCATGGTAGCTGTTGTCGTATTACTATATACACCGATATTACTCAGGTTGCTCCATGTAGTTCCGTTATTGATTGATATTTGCCATTGGTATGCAGTTGCATTGGTAGCCGTAACTGCAAATGAAGCATTGGCTGCTGGGCATATAACCACATTCTCTGGCTGTGTATTTACTACTATCGGATTTGAAATATTGATAGTAGAAGTAGCCGTTGTAGTGCAGCTGGCAGCAGTAGTGCCTACTACTGTATAGGTAGTATTGGCAAAAGGTGTTGCTGTAACACTTGCTCCGGTAGCACTGCTTAAAGTACCAGACGGCAACCATGCAAACGAGGTAGCCACTGCTATGCCCACTGTTCTGCTCATGTTCGATTGTATTTCGTCTGCCGTGCGGGCTACGCTCCACAATCTTACTTCGTCTATCTTACCATTGAATAATTGTGTATTGGTATTATTTCCATCACCAATTGTCAAGTCAGTAGATATAGCCAATATATTGCGTGTTTCGGCATAGGTTGCAGATAGCACGCCATTTATATAAAGCCTTACATTGCTGCCATCATATGTAGCGGCCACATGGCTCCATGTATTGAGCGGAACAACGCCACCGGTATATAACACATAGCCTGCAGAGAACCTGAGCCAGAAATTAAGCCTTTGCGCATTGCCACCCTGTGGCCAGTTGAGGCCTAATATATAGCTGTTTGAATTGCCTGTTATGATGCCATTACCATTAGGTGTAACTGCACTCGGGTTTATCCATGCTTCCAGCGTTAAGCTTGTTGCAGGTGCATTAAGTGATGAATTGCTGGCAGTCGTTAACTTGCCTGTACCAGATAAGCTAATAGCAGATCCCGCACCCGTAAAAGGTAAGGGTGCAAGATTAGTAAGAGAAACTGCACCTGCACTAGCAGTATGGTTACCATTGCCGCTTAGGTCGGTTTGTGTTGTAGAAGGTTCGTCGAAACGATAATACGCCATTAACCCGGGTACAGCAGTAGCCGCAGTGATATTGGCAGATGCCAATGTACATATAGTAGTTGTGAAGGGATTGGCATACATATAGGGTTTGCTGTTGACGGTGAGCGTTGCTGTATTGGATGTGGTAGAACCACCTGCATTGGTAACAATAACTCTGTATTGATTAATGCCCATGTCCAGCAATGTTCCTGCAATACTCAGGGTTGCAGTCGTAGCATTACTATATACACCGCCATTACTGATGTCGCTCCATGTGCTGCCGCTATTTTTAGAAAATTGCCATTGATAGCCTGTGGGCGAACCACTTGCGGCTACAGTAAAAGATGTATTTAAGCCCTCGCATACTGTTGCATTGGCAGGGTGCGTATTGATGGTTGGTGGTGGATTGAGCATTGCGCAGCCGTATGTATTTTGGCTGGTAGTAGTGCCATTGCCAAGACTTCCACTACTATTGTCGCCAGTCATACAAAAGTTGCTGCGGCTGGCAGTAATAACACCATTAAAAATTTCACATGGACCATTTATTCCTGATAACGATACGACATCAGTTACCCCTGAAACGGTAGTTGGAGAACTTTGGTTCGTATTATTACCATTACCTAACTGGCCTGAAGAATTTGCTCCCATTGCCCTTACAGTTCCATTGCTTTTCAGATAATGGGTCACTCTCCATTTAGCTGATATTTCTATAACATCTAATACTAAACTTACTTGTTGTGGTGTGTTTTGATTAGTTGTAGAGCCAATACCTAATTGCCCAACATTATTCCATCCCCATGTGTAAATAGTACCATCTGCTTTTAATCCCATGCTATGTCCGCCACCGGCACTGATTGCTTTCCAATCTGCAGCACTGCCTGTTTGCATATAGCTGTTTTGTTGTGTGTTATTGCCTATGCCAAGTTCTCCAAAAGCATTAAAACCAGAACCCCAAATAGTGCCGTCGGCACGTATGGCAGAGCTATGATCAACCCCACCAGAGCCACATAGCCAGTTAGTAGCTGAGCCAGATTGGGTAAGTGTATTTTGAGAAGTTGTACTTCCTATACCAAGCTGCCCTTGTGCATTATTACCGCAAGCCCATATGGTGCCATTGCTCTTAGTTAGTACACTATGGCCATTGCCTGCAGATATACTAACCCAATCTGTAGCTGTACCTACCTGTACGGGTACAGATTGTGAAGTTGTATTGCCAGTACCTAATTGACCAAATGCGTTACCCCCCCAAGCCCATACTGTGCCATCTGCACGCATACCATAGCTAAAAGCAGTGCCTGCACTAACAGATACCCAGTTGGTGGCCGTGCCAATCTGCACGGGTGAGTTGCGTTGTGTAGTAGTACCGTCGCCTAATTGCCCTTGTGAGTTGCTACCCCATGCCCATAAGGTGCCATCACCTTTTACTGCAAGGGTATGATTATTGCCTGTAGATATTTGTACTATAAAATTGCTGTTGGTATTAGTAAGTATGGGTGTAGTGCTATTTGCGGTACTGCCATTACTAAAACCAAAGTTGCCGTAAGCGTTATAGCCAGAAGCATATAACTCTCCGCTACAATTATATATAGCAGATGAATAGCGCCCCCCATCAATACCTACCCAGTTTGTATTGCTTCCTATTTGTAAAGGCGATGTTCTATTTGTTGTGGTGCCATCGCCTACTTGCCCAAAACTATTGCTGCCCCATGCCCATAACGTACCATCACTTCTTAATGCTAAAGCATGTAAATACCCCGCGCTAATACTTATCCAGTTTGTAGCACTGCCTACTTGTGTAGGCGAAGATGCGTTTGTTGTTGAGCCTATTCCTAATTGACCGTCTAAATTATTTCCCCATGTCCATAATGTACCATCAACTTTTAGTCCCATACTAAAAAATTCTCCTGAACTTATGCTTACCCATTTATTGTCAGAACCAATCTGCGTAGGTAAATCTTTCTGTGTAGTTGTTCCATCGCCTATTTGCCCTGAACCATTTCTTCCCCAAGCCCATAGTGTGCCGTCAGCTTTTATTGCAAGATTTGTTGCGTAACCCGCAGAAATTGCAACCCAATCTGTTGAACTGCCAACTTGCACAAAGCTTGTGCTGCTACTAGTACCTGCTCCGTTACCCAGTTGCCCGTCATTATCAAGCCCTGTGGCCCAAAGCGTACCATCAGCTTTCAAGGCTATTGTATGATCCCACGCTCCGGCTGCTACTGCAATCCAATTTGTACCACTCCCAACCTGAATCGGAGCATTTTGATTCGTTGTGCTTCCTATCCCCAGTTGACCGTCTGTATTTAAACCCCAAGCCCAGAGCGTTCCATCAGCTCGGATGCCGAAACTAGAATGAGTGCCTGTAGATACACTAACCCAATTTGTAGCGCTGCCTATTTGTACAGGGCTGGTTCTATTTGTTGTAGTACCATCTCCTAATTGCCCATTAGCGTTGCTTCCATATGCATATAACGCACCATTTCTTATTTCGAGCGTATGTAGTGTTGATGTAGCTACACGTTGATAATTTCGCCGATACTCGTTGCTGCCAACATACCGGCTACCTGCATTGCGTGCTTGTGTGTAATGGCTGCATAGCAGCAGCATGGCAATGAATGCCACAACAGAGGATTTCATGAATTGCATAACAAAATTTTTAAGGGGCTTCTGTATGATGGGGTAGCTACAGAAGTTGCATAAATTTAACAAGCCTTTACGATATTCTGAAATTAAATAATTTGTAAGTCGGAAACACTTGCAATTCAGGTATCATGTATTATATTTATTGACAATCAATTTCCCCCAACATGCAGTTCAACAGGCGCGGTTTTTTACGTTCGGCATCATTACTGGCTGGTTTGTCGCTCACCGAAATGGAAGCGATGGCTGCCCTGCAACAGGTAAGTACAGGTGGCAAGCCCGTGGCAGATGATGATGAAACCTATTGGCAGAACGTACGCCAGCTATTTCCGCTTACCAGAGAGTGGGCATACCTGAATAATGGTACCATGGGGCCATCGCCCTACCCCGTGATAGAGGCGGTGCGCAACGGTATGATGGACGGCGATCATCATGGCGGCTATGGCGGCTGGGAAAATACAGCTAAAAAACTGGCTGCTTTTGTAGGGGCAGACGAAAACGAAATAGCCCTGACACATAATGTAACCGACGGCATCAACATTACCTGTTGGGGTGTGCCCCTGCGCCGCGGCGATGAGGTGATACTAACCACGCACGAGCATGTGGGCAATGCCTTTCCGTGGCTCAACAGACGCAAGTTGCATGGTATCGTTATCAAAACCTTTACCCCCGCCGCTACGGCTGTCGAAACGCTGGAGCGTATAGAAGCACTGATAACCAACCGCACCCGTGCCATAGCCGTGCCGCACATACCCTGTACACAGGGGCAGGTATTGCCTGCAAAAGAAATATGTACACTGGCAAGGGAGCGGGGCATATACTCCATCATAGACGGTGCGCACGGTCCCGGTATGCTGATGCTGGACTTGCACGATATGGGCTGCGATACCTATGCCAGTTGCTGCCACAAATGGATGCTGGGCCCCAAGGGTACGGGCTTTCTGTATGTACGCAAAGGTTTTCAAAACACGTTGCAGACATACTTTGTAGGTGGCGGCAGCGACGATGGCAAGTGGAACATGGCACTGGAAACACCCAAGATGGGTAAGTATGCCGATAGCGCACACCGCTACTATGGCGGCACACAGGCATTGGGCTTGTATAAAGGGGTAGATGCAGCGATTGATTTTATAAACACCATCGGGATGCAGAATATACACAACCGCATACAGATGCTGGGTGGCTATACACAACAACGCCTGCTGCTGCTGGGCGATAGGGTAGAACTGATAACCCCCACCGAAGCGCGCAGCCGATGCGCCGTAAACGGCTTCCGTATACAGGGGGTAGACTATGCCAAGTTTTATACCCAGTGTGCCGAAAATAAAATACGCATCCGTATGGTAGCCGAAAACGGGCTCAACTCACTGCGTGTATCTACCCATATATACAACACCACCGCCGAGGTAGATATGCTGATAGCGCAGGTGAAGAAAGCATTGGGGTAGTGGATAGTTTTTTTAGTTGGCAGTTTTTAGTTGGCAGCAAGCAGTTAGTAGATTACTCAGGTCATTGCCTAATCAATGCCGTCATACCGAGGATAGGAGGTATCTCCTGATGTATATACTGTCTATTCTGACAGCAACTCTTTAACTAAAACATTTTTAATAATACCTCCTCCCCTTGGGGGAGGTTGGGAGGGGCTTACTTCACATCTTTCAATGCCTTTTCCATGCCTTGTATAAAGTATTTGCGTACCTGATAGGGGTAGGGCTCGTACAGTGCGCCATCTTCTCGTATAGTATATCCCTGCGTATAGTAAGCCGATGCTTTGGCGATGCTTGCTTTGGCATCTGCATAGCGGCGCAGCATGTATTGGCAAATGGCTTTGTAGTAATACACATCTGCAAACTGCGGGGCTATGCGTATCACATCATCAAACGTAGCAATGGCATCGGTATAGTTGTGCTTTTCGTACTGCGTAATGCCGAGGTAGAACAGATGATTGTGATGCACCCAGTCTTTGCCATGCTTTTTGGCACGTTCATCTATACACAGGTGCAGATAATGACTGCTGCTGTCAAAATTATTCAGTTGCAGGTGGCATAGGGCTATGAAGAAATCGTAGGGATGGTCCATCACATACAGGCTGTTGTATTGCGCTTTGGTGGTATAAAAATCTGCCAGCGCACCCCGATAGTTTTTCTCAAATATGCAACGCATATACGCCCTGTATGGCATCCATCTATGGGGGTCGTACTTCACGGCACTATCAAGGTAGGGTATGGCCAGTTGGTATTTATACATCTTGTATAGCGGCATAGATTTTTGCTGCCAGTAGTAGGCATGTGTGGGTATTACCATCAATGCACTGTCCAGATATTGCTGATGTTCTCTGCTATGCAGCCCATAGTTCCAGCTGCTATCCCAATAGGCTTTGGCACGCATACTATCGGCAGGGGTGTAGTGTGGCTGCGCATAGGCGGCTATGCAGCTAATGTATAATGCAAACGAACATAGAAAGCGAATAATCATTTTGCGGGGAGATTTGTGATACAAAGACAATACAATCACCTCAAAGCGTTAGTGCCCAGCCTGTTAGTATTCTGTTAAACCAATAGCGTAAGTTATATAACAATTCTTTAGCGTTTTGTTTATTTATTTCGTTGCATCCCAATCCGCATTGTATGAAGCACATCTGTACGCTGTTGTTTTGCATAGCATCTGTTGGTGTATATGCGCAGGATATTGCAGGTAAATGGGTGGGCAATTACGGTTTCAGTTTCTTTACCCCAAAGCCGCAAAAGCTGGTGCTCGATTTGATGATGCGCGATGATACAACGGTGTATGGTATGTCTCATCTGTACTACCGAAATGATAAGTACGAACATTATTACCTCAACGGTTATTACAATCCTGCCGATAGTACATTGGTAGTAAGCGAAGACAGCACCATTGGCGTGAAGCTGGGTATGTTTGTAGAAAACGTATTGGGCACTTATACCATGAAGCTGCGCTATACAGATACCTCTATGCGCTTTGAAGGCAGATGGAAAGAGAATACCATGTTTATACCCATGAGCAGCAAAGTATGGCTGGAGAAACCATTGCCACCCAAACCAAAACCTACGGACATTGATACAAGCAGACAATATACATTGCCCGATAAGATAATAGCCGTGCAACGCCTGATAGAAATTGACGAGGCAGAAAAAGACAGTGTCAAAATAACCATACTGGATAACGGGCAGATAGATGGCGACATCGTATCGGTGTATCTGAACGATAGCCTGCTGCTTAGCAGCAAGCAGCTAACAGCCAAATCTCACACCATGTACATAAGCATGAGCAAAGCTAACCCCCTTAGCAGGCTGACGATGGTATCTGAAAGTGAGGGCAGCATACCACCCTGCACGGCAAGGCTGACGGTATATACCAAAACCCGCCACTACGATATAGACCTATCCAGCGACGGACGCAAGAGTGGTACAATACAGTTTTTTTTGAAAGAGTAGGGGGTGCTTGCCAATACTTGTTATAGCTGCCTGTATATTATAAAGTGCGCACTGATGGTTTTAGTATCGGTACGGGCTTGGTTGGCAAATGTTGCATGTAGTGTGCCCTCGGCATGGGCATCATCTGCAGCTGTTATGCTTATCTCTCCGCTTGTAACGCTGTCTGCTGCAAAGCCATCATCTTCGGCGTAATACACATCTGCAATGCTTGGCACGGTATTGCGGGTTGTTTGCAAGGTGTTGATGTTCATTTTCAGTATCTGATGTTCTGTTCCATCTGCATACAGGTTCAGATTGCCTGTTTGGTTGTTCCATACAGCCTCTATGTTTTCTATTGCTACGTCTTGCGGGTAGCTGTCTGTATGCAATTGCAGGCTATGGCGGGGTGTATTATCTGCCTTGTTGCAGGCACAAAAGCAAGCAGCCAGTACGGTTGCCAATGTATATATATGCTTCATCATTGCGGGGGGAGATTGATAATAACAATTCTACCACAATAGTACTCACAACCAATGTTTGTAAAAACTGATAAACCCCATGCAATGCGATATATAACCATAAGGTAATGTAGCGGTAATAATTCCTTAATGCTGATGGGGTGTACAGGTGTACGAAAGTGTACGGGTGTACAGGTGTACGAACTCGTACAGCGGGACAGTTTTCTACTCGCGTCATTGTGAGGCACGAAGCAATCTCACGATAACATGGGGGTGTTCAAGGTGTTCAAGTGTTCAGTGTTCGGAACAGTGAACGGTTTTGTTTTTCTACTCGCGTCATTGCAAACCTGCCCGCGTCATTGCGAGGCACGAAGCAATCTCACGATAACATGGGTGTTCAAGGTGTTCAAGTGTTCAGTGTTCGGAACAGTGAACGGTTTTGTTTTTCTACTCGCGTCATTGCGAGGCACGAAGCAATCTCACGATAACATGGGTGTTCAGGGTGTTCAAGTGTTCAGTGTTCGGAACAGTGAACGGTTTTATTTTTAGAACACTTAACAGACACTTACAAAAACAAAAGATAAATAACAATTTTCCTGTTGCATTGGGAGGTGTTGGTAATCATTGTGTTATCAACCGTGGGTTAACCAAAGCTCAACCACTGCTTAACCAAGGAGAGGATAGAAGAGAATAGAACATAAAATAACAGTACAGCAACAGTATAGGATGCTGTGTTGGTGTTGATGGTATGTAGTTTTGTAAGGGAATATACTATTGAGAAAAGCTCATATTTAGAAGCTAAAAGCTATAAATCTTAGCATAGAACTACTTCGTTTTTTCGGATAATAAAACGTTCAATTTTTATTATATTTGTCATGAACGGAGTGCTAAGACATTCTATATACAAATAATAAACGAGACTGTTGGGATTATATGGAAATTGAATATTTTAGGAGTTTAAGGAAAAGAGAGCTCCATTGTCATTTGAGTGGTGCATTTTCAATGAAATTTATTGAAAACTTGATTAAAGAGAACAAAATAGTTGTTCCAAAAGAATTCTCATTTCCTTCCGATTTATTTATAAATAGACCCGTTGAAAATATTGTAGATTATTTTAAGCCTTGGCAGTTATTGAAACTACTACCAATTGGATATTCGCAATTTGAAGGAATGGTAAAAAACTCTTTATTGGAGCTGGTAAAGGATGGTGTAGAATATGTGGAATTTAGATATTCACCGTTAACAATAATGAATAATAATAATATTTCGGTTGAAGAGTGTCTTAATTGGTTTATATCAGTTGTTGATAATAATATTATGCCTATTGATTGTAGGTTTATTTTGACAGTATCGAGAGAAAATTTAGATGTATTGTTTTTGAACAAAATACTTGATGCATTAGTTAATGTTGAATATCGTAAGGCTATTGTAGGCGTTGACTTAGCTGGGAATGAGACTTTTATTGTACCAAACGATCTCGATTTTTTTTTAAGAGAGCAAAATATGAGTTTGGATTAGGAGTTACAATTCATGCTGGTGAGATTAATAGTGTTGAAAATGTATTACAGGCTATAAATTATTTTGATGCAGATAGAATTGGCCATTGTATAAGTGTTGTTGATAATGATGGTGTCTTAGATTTATTAATATCAAGAGATATCTGCGTTGAGCTTTGTATTCAAAGTAATTATTTGACAGGAGGTGTGAAAAAAATTGAACAACATCCTGTCAATAAATTTTTATCGAAAGGAGTCCCTTTTGTAATATGTAGTGATAACCCTTCAATTCATGCTTTTTCGTTGTCACAAGAATATGAGTTATTCAATCGTCTTACCCAAAGAATTGATGTCTTAGATACTATGAATTCAATTCAAAAAAAGTATAGCTTCTCTAATTAACGTAGTTTTTCAAGAAACTTTAAGAGCCCCTCTTTCGCATCGTCAACCTCAGATATAATAGGGGTAATGCCTCTATCTGATAGTATTTTTTCTTGTACTGGATTTGGTCTGGTTAAATATATATAGGATGTGGGCTTGTGAGAAACATTTGTTGATGTTTTCCAAAGCTTGTTAAGTTTATACAATAGATACCTTAAGTTAATATCTGATAGACTATAACCAATAAATAATATTGATTTGCCTAATACATCAGCTCTCAATTTAATGTCAAGAGGTGTTTCAAAGTCTAGTCTTTCAAAGTAGCTGCTTTCTGAAAGTACTATTGATGGGTCATTATCAAAATCTCCATGGAACTTAATTATTTGTGTATTGGTACTGTCTCTTATCTCAGTTAGGTTATGTACGTCACTAATTTTTATGTAAGGTTTACAGTAGTAATCATAGGCATTTTCGATCCATCTGTCATAGTTTGTAGTATATATTATAGGGAAGTTTAAGTCAACTATACATTTATGAATATTAGAGTCTTTAATGTTTATTGATGAGGAGTGCCACTCTCTATCCATCCAACTTCTCAGCGGACCAATTCCCTTTATCGAAATGTAATATTCGGCCAGCTCTAAATATCCACCTAAGGTGCTGAACACTGAAGGTTCAAAATTTAAATCTTTTGCCATTTTATCAATCAATTGTTGCCAATTTGGGAGCCCCAATGTTGCCGATAATCCAGCTCCAACAAATAGGATGGTATTACGAGATTTTATAGCATGCTTTAAATCAGAAACCATTACATTTTCTTTAAAAATTCTAAAAAATTGTCAAGAGCCATTTTTCTCATTGAAATATCATTCTTTTTATCTCCCATTTCTGCAAAGGTTTGTTTATAGCCATCAGGTATGAAAACACAGTCCCATTGAAAATCTCTTGAACCTTTGGGTTTTAGAGGAATTGTCCCATTAATCTGGCCTTTGAAAAAATGAAAAGTTCTTCCATCACAATATGCGATGTTGGTTTCAGCCCTTACTTTTTTATTTGAAGCATTTTTAAATAGTTCACAAAATTTATCAGCTTCTATTGTATCCCAAAATATTTGTGTAAGGCCACCAGGGAAACCATTAATATCTTCTATATACAAACCAGAGTGCTCTACGAATATTGGTTTGCCGACTATTTTGAAGGCTTTTATTAGCTTGTCTCTCAATAAACTATTTGTATCAATACTTTGTATCTCCTCAATTTTGATACTTAATGGTATGATATTTATACCCGATTTGGAAAGAATCTTCTTAGTCTCTTCAATTTTAAATTTGTTGCTAGAGAGAAATCGTATGTCCATGTGTGATTTTGATACTCAAAACTAATAAATATAGTAATTGTATACACCCCACATTTCGTTTAGGTTTACTTTGGGCAGCGGAATTATTCCAAATCCTATTTACATCTACACTGGCAACTCTCGCCATCTTGCAGTACTTTTGCATCCTATTCATAATTTTTTCATGGAGTTAACAGCATTAACGGCAATCAGTCCCATAGACGGCCGCTACCGTAGCCAAGTGGCATCGCTGGCGCCTTATTTCAGCGAGTTCGGACTTATTCGTTATCGTGTACGTGTAGAGGTAGAGTATTTCCTCTTCCTGGCCGAGAAAAAGATTTTTAAGCTGCCTGCAAGCGTTAAGCCTGCCAAGCTGCGTGCTATATACGAGAACTTTACAGAAGACGATGCACAACAAATAAAGCTGACAGAGCGCACTACCAATCATGATGTGAAAGCGGTAGAGTATTTTCTGAAAGAAAAGCTGAAAGCGCTGGGCGCGGGCGATGCGGTAGAGTGGGTACACTTCGGGCTTACGAGCCAAGATGTAAATAACACCGCCATACCCCTGCTATGGAAGGAAGCGTTGGAAGAGCAATACCTGCCTGCCTTGCAAAATATCATCATCGCCCTGCGCAAGCAGGCCAAAGACTGGAAAGGCATAGCCATGCTGGCACGTACACACGGGCAGCCCGCATCGCCCACCACGCTGGGCAAAGAATGGATGGTGTTTGTAGAGCGGCTGGAAGGACAGTTGCTGCAACTGAGCCATGTGCCTTTTGCTGCCAAGTTTGGCGGGGCTACGGGCAATTTTAACGCACACAAAGTTACCTTCCCCAAAACGGATTGGGTAAAGTTTGGCAACGATTTTGTAAACAATAAGCTGGGGCTGGAGCGTATGCAATACACTACGCAGATAGAGCATTACGACAACATAGCTGCCCAGTTCGATGCGTTGAAGCGTATCAATACGATACTGATAGATTTTGCCCGCGATGTGTGGAGCTACATCAGCACCGAATACTTTAAACAAAAAACCAAAGAGGGAGAGGTGGGTTCGTCTGCCATGCCGCATAAGGTAAACCCCATAGATTTTGAAAATGCAGAGGGCAACCTCGGCATAGCCAATGCCATATACGAACACCTGAGTGCCAAGCTGCCCATCAGCCGCCTGCAAAGAGATTTGACAGACAGCACCGTACTGCGCAATGTGGGTGTGCCGTTGGCGCATAGCTTCCTTGCCCTGCGTTCATTAGATAAAGGACTCGGCAAATTATTGCTGAACCGTGATAAAATAAAACAAGACCTTGACGATAATTGGGCGGTGTGTGCAGAGGCTATTCAAACCATCTTGCGCAGAGAAAACTATCCGCAGCCATACGAGGCACTCAAAGCACTGACAAGGGGCAAAGAGGGCATCACGCAAAAAACACTGCATAAGTTTATAGACGGGCTGAAGATTAGCGCGGCATTGAAGAAAGAACTGAAAGCGATAACGCCGCATAGTTATGTAGGGGTTTATTAATTGCTCAATGGCTGAATGGCTCAATTGTTGAATGGCTCAATGGCTGAATTGCTGAATGGCTCAATGTTTTTTTAAGAAGTATTTAATCCTGCCTACCGCAGGCAGGCGCAAAATGTTAAGTCGCTAAGGGTTTTGCGTCTTTGCGACTTGGCCGTTAAAAATTATACTTGCTGCAATTACCAGACATATTACTGCAACACTTACAAGGCGTTCATGGTTTTGATAAAGAAGCCCTGATAGCTGCGCATGGCTTGCCTGCGGTTACGTCTGTCAGGCTCAATCCGCATAAGCATAGTATGGCATTTGCCGATAATGCAGCCGTGCCATGGTGTGCATCGGGCAGGTACTTGCAGGCTCGCCCCGTATTTACTGTTGACCCCTTGTACCATGCAGGTGCGTATTATGTACAAGAGGCTTCGTCTATGTTTCTGCATCATGTACTCAGCAGCCATGTGCTGAACAATACATCGTTGCGAGTACTTGATTTGTGTGCCGCTCCGGGGGGCAAAAGTACATTGATAGCTTCTTTTCTTGGTGCAGACGATTTGCTGGTGAGTAACGAGGTTATCCGCACCCGCGCATCTGTACTGGAAGAAAATATGACACGCTGGGGATGTATGAATACATGGGTTACCAGTAACGACCCTAAAGACCTCGGCAGGCTATCGGGTTATTTCGATGTGATAGTAGTAGATGCGCCATGCAGTGGTTCGGGCTTGTTTCGCAAAGATGCCCGTGCGCTTGACGAATGGAGCGAAGCCAATGTATTGCTATGCAGCCAGCGACAGCAGCGCATACTGGCAGATGTATGGCCTGCACTAAAAGAAGATGGCATACTGATATACGCCACATGCAGCTACAGCCCGCAGGAAGATGAAGAAATACTGGACTGGCTGGCAGATAATTTTGAAGTAAAGGGGTTGAGCGTTACAACCCGAAGCGAGTGGGGGGTGGTAGAAACGCAATCTGCCAAAGGTATGTATGGTTATCGTTTCAGCCCCGACAAGGTGCAGGGCGAAGGCTTTTTTATAGCTGCCATTCAAAAGAAAGAAGAAACGGATGAGCTAAAACCCATACGCTACAAAACCCTGCAAGACAAAAAAGCACAAGAGCAAACCAAGCATTTATCAGATACAGACTATACCTGCCTGCAATTAGATAAAGATAACTATGCTGCCATACATCCCGCACACGAAGCAGATTATCATACCCTGAAACAATATGTGTATCTGCGCAAAACGGGTACACAACTGGGCACACCAACACCCAAAGAATGGTTGCCCTCTCACGATGCTGCCATGAGCATACATATAGCTGCCACCCTGCCAAAACTGGAACTGAATAAAGAGCAAGCGTTAAAGTTTCTTAAAAAAGAAGACTTCGCCCTGCCGGATGGTACACACAAAGGATGGATTTTGCTAACGTATAACGGACTGTCGCTTGGGTGGATAAAGGCATTGGGCAATCGTTTCAATAATTATCTGCCCAAACACTGGCGCATACGCATGGAAATATCGGATATGGATTGGGCATAAAAATTGTATATTGATTGGCAATTAATGAAAGCAAGTATGCTGCTCAGGTTGTTTACCACATTACTCGCGCTCTGCGTATATACAAGTTATGCTTCTGTTGGCGATAGCCTGTTTGCCACATCCAAAAACGATAAATGGATGGCAGCGCATACGGCTAAAAGAGGCGAAACCATTTTCAGCATAGCCAAGCAATACCATGTACCACCCGCTATACTGGCAGACGAAAATAGTACCGATTTTCAGAAAGGCATAGCACCCAATACTATTGTATATGTACCATTAGGTGCATTCAACAAAGCAACTGCCACTACACCCACTACCGCACGCAGACCTGTCTATTACCGCATCCGCGAGAATGATAATCTATACCGCATCAGCAAAAACATAAACGAACCCCAACGCCTGATACAGGAGTGGAATCAGATGCCCGATAATAGCGTAGCCGTAGGGCAGGTGCTGATAGTAACATGGATACTCTTTGATGCAAATGAAGAGAAACTGTTTACAGACCAGTCGAAGCCTGCTACCCCAAGTGTAGCAGCAGCTCCTAAACCAACAGATGTATTGCAAAATGCAAAGGGGCAGAAATATACTTTGCAGATGAAGGAGCGTAAGGAAACGCAAAGCGACGGCAGCATAGCCACCATCATTACTAAAGATACCGTGTGGACAGATACGCTGGGCGCATTTGGTAAAACCTATATGCAGCAAACCGCCAACGAAAAATATATAATCGAAGAAAAAGGTACAGCCGTGTTTTACGAAACACCGGGCAAGCTGCGCAGCCGCTATGGTGCAGATGCCAAGAGCAGCGTTATCTATGCTTTTCACAATACGGCAAGGCGTGGCACCATCATCAGGGTATATAATCCCGGTACAGATAAATACGTGTTTGTGAAAGTGATGGGACCCTTGCCCGATAGCAAACTCTATCATAATAGCCTGATAGGTATTGGCGACGATGCCAAAGATATACTCGGCGTACTGGAAGGCAAGGCATGGGTAGAACTCAAATACAATTCGCGATAGTTATTCACACGGGTTTGATAATTTCTTAGCGGCTGTTTATCAGCTATTTTGTAGGTTGCCGTTTTATGAAGCTGCTCGTTATCCGTTTTTCATCCATCGGCGATATAGTGCTGACAACACCCGTGGTACGCTGCCTGAAGCAGCAATTGCCCGGTGCAGAGGTGCATTATCTTACCAAAGCTTCTTTTCGCAGCATTGTTGCACACAATCCGTTTATAGATAAAATACACTATCTGGAAGATGATATAAACCATGTCATTAATACACTGAAAAAAGAACATTTTGATTATATCATAGACCTGCATCACAACCTGCGTACCTTGCGTGTAAAGCGCGCTTTACAGGTGCAGTCATACTCGTTTCGCAAGCTGAATGTACAGAAGTGGTTGCTCACCAACCTGAAGATAAACCTGATGCCCGATGCCAGCATTGTAGAGCGGTATATGGAAACAGTGCAGCACCTCGGCGTAAAGAACGACGGGCGCGGGCTGGATTATTTTATACCCGAAGCTGCCAACCTGAAAAATACAGATATACCCATGAGTCACTGGGCGGGTTATGTAGCATGCGTAATAGGCGGCAGTATGAACACTAAAAAACTACCCGTAGATAAGTGGAAAGAACTGGCTACTATCATGCCATACCCCATGGTACTGGTTGGCGGCCCCGAAGACAGGGCAGATGGTGATGCCATAGCCGCGCAAGACAAAGTGAAGATTTATAACGCTTGCGGCAAATTCAACCTCAACGAGTCGGCATGGTTGGTAAAGAACGCAAGGGTAGTGGTGAGCAACGATACAGGGCTGATGCATATAGCTGCCGCATACAAAAAGCCCATCATATCGCTATGGGGCAATACCAGCCCCGATATGGGTATGTTTCCCTACTACGGCAATAATAAACTGAAAGCCAGCTTTGAGCCGCTATCGGTTATATTTGAAAATAAAGAAATAAGTTGCCACCCATGCAGCAAAATAGGGTATAACAAATGCCCGAAAGGCCATTTTCGCTGTATGAATAATTTGAATATGAATGAAATATCCCTAAAAATTCTAAATTTTTGGAATAATAGCCAACCATTAAAATCTGATTAATGTCTTTATGTTGAGAGTACATCTAATTGGTAATAATTTAACAGTTGATTAATAAACTTAATTTATTCTTTTTTTAGTCATTGTTATTTGGATAAAAACTGATATAGTTGTATTTTAACGCAATTAAATATTAATAAAGTAATCTAATCGTTTAAACAACGCCGAAATATGAGAAGGTTATACTCTTTTCTCCTTGTTTTTTTCGCTGTACTCAGCGTAGCAATGTTGCCGACAAAGCAGGCTAAGGCATCGCACGCGGCAGGTGGTGAAATTATCTATGAGTGGATTGCAGACTCCACGTATCGTGTATTCTTCAAGTTTTACAGAGACTGTACCGGTATTGCCGAACCAACTTCGGAAATACTGTGTATTACAGACTCTTGTAATTCTTTTCAGAGTACCGTTACCATGAACAAATGGACAGGTACATTACCTGGTGGGGGCACAAACGGAGACCCTGTGTCTGCCGGTTGTTCTGCATTTCCCAACAAGTGCCAGAATCTTTCATCTCCGCTTCCCGGCTATCGTGAATGGTGGTATTCAGCCATCATACAGTTGCCCAGCAGGTGTGTCAAATGGCGTTTTTCTATTGGCATCAGTGCGCGCAACACCAGTTTAAACATCGGTGGCGGTAATTTGTATATAGAAACCACTTTCAATAACAGAGATTTCCAAGGTAACTCTTCTCCTTATTTCTCTATCAAACCGATACCGTATGTATGCGTTAACACGCCATATTCATACAATAATGGTGCGATAGACCCCAATGGCGACTCATTGGTTACAGATGTTGTTAACCCATTGCAGGCCGGTTCTTGCGGACCAGGTACTATAATACCTTTTAATGCTGCTACCCCTGCATTAAGTATTCCGGGCAATCCTTTCCAAACAAACAATACATTCGCGGTCAACTCTGCTACAGGTCAAATGACTTTTACAGCAGCTACAGTTGGTGCGCATACATTATCTACAAGGGTACGCGAATACCGTGCTGGCGGATTGATTGGTTACATCATGCGCGACGTACAAGTACAGGTGCTTAGCTGCTCTACTACTCCGTCAGTGCTTACTGTTAACCCTGCATCTATAGTAGGTGGAGCACAAGGTCTTGGTGGCAGGATAGAGGGCTGCGTAGGTCAAAACCTGGCTTTCAATTTTGCTATGACATCTACCGACACTGGTGCTATACTTACAGCAGAAGATAACAGCTTCTTCTCTATTCCTACGGCTACTATCAATTATTCTAACCTGAAGACTGATAGCGTGGTTGGTACCTTCTCATGGACACCTGCTGTAGTAGATGGAGGTAAATTGAAAAACCTGATTGTAACAATCAAAGACTCTACATGCCGCCCTCCTGGTATCATGTTGTACTATCCTATCACAATACCTATATATATATGGGGGCCAACTGTTACAGTGCCTGATACAAGTATATGCCCTAACGAAACAGCTTATCTTAATGCAAGTGGTGGTGGCAACTATGTTTGGTCTGTATTGCCCGGTGGTTCTCCGATAACCAGCCTTAGCTGCACTAACTGTCCAAGCCCGGTAGCTTCTCCTGGTATGCTAACAAGGTATTTAGTTACATCAACTATTAATCCATTCTGTCCTAATATCAATAAGGATACTGTAACTGTAACGGTATTGCAGGGTGTTACATTCACACCAATGGCAGATATACTTACATGCCCCAGAAATGCAGTAAATCTGAATCTGAACCTGATACCTTCTCCTGGTGTTATCTATAAAACGAAATGGTCTCCTGCTACTTTCCTGAATAATGATACATTAAATACACCTACTTCAACGCCGGGGTCAACTGTTACATATCGTGTTGTAATATCTTCAAACATCAACGTATGTAAGGCATTTGATACTGTAAGAGTAGATGTATTGACAGGCTTTGTTTTGAATAATCAGGATACCGCAGTATGCGAGGGTGCCACTATTACACCGAATATTACAGGTGACAGCCGCTATACATACTTGTGGTCTGCTGCAAATGGTAACGGACAGTTCAGCGATCCGAATATCATCAATCCTGTAATTACTCCAGCTCCTTTAGGGCCAAATAAATATATAATAAAAGCATCATTCCCCGGATGTTCTTATGACAGCCTTGCAGAGTTTGATGTTGATGTAGAACCCAATCCGTTTGTGGTTGTGAACGATGATGCATCAATGTGCGAAAACGATACGATGAAGTTGCAGGGTATTATAACGCCTTCTAACTTCAACTTTGATCTTGAATGGACTCCCGGTGCTTCGCTTGATAATAACAAATCTGCAAGCCCGATATTCAAGGCACAGCAAACTACCAAGCTGACGTTGACTGCAAAGAGCCCCAAAGCTGGTTGTTCTGCATTTGACACGGTATTACTTACAGTATTCCCAGCAGACTTCCTTGTTGTAGATGGCGATACGGCAATATGCCCTGGCAACGAAGCCAAGCTATCTGTTACAGGTACAGGTTTAAGAACATTTAAGTGGCATCCTGAGGTGAGGATAAGCAGTACGCAATCTGCTAATCCAACTGTTAGCCCAATGTCAACACAGTTATATAAAGTATTTGCTACTGATGTAAACGAATGTTTCGATACTGCAGAAGTGAAGGTAGTAGTTCATCCGGGTGCACGTATATTCCTGCCAGATTCTGTAAGGATATACCCCGGCGAAACTTATCAGATGGATCCTACCGGCAACTGTAGCTACTTTGCTTGGTTCCCTCCATTGGGGCTCAACAAAGCTGATATATCTAACCCGATAGTAAAACCAGACGTGAATACAAGGTATATTGTAACAGGCGTAACAGAATCAGGTTGCAGCACGACAGATTCTATCAGCGTACTGGTATCTGCAGAAAGCATGCTTGAAGTGCCAAATGCATTCAGCCCTGGTTCAGCAAACGGTACATTTAAAATACTGCGCCGCGGCGATGCAACATTGAAGAGCTTTACTATCTACAACCGTTGGGGTATGAAGGTGTTTGAAACATCAGATATCAATAAAGGATGGGATGGTACTTTCAACGGAGAACCGCAACCTTTGGGTGTTTATATCTACACTGTAGATGCAGTAACATCTGCCGGAAGGCGCTTCACCAAGCAAGGGAACGTTACATTGGTTCGTTAAACAAATAATTGACAGGATATAATTTAAGATATTAATAGAAAGAAAGTTTAATCTTATTATATGAGAATAAATAAAAAAATACAAGCGATACTATTGTTGATATTATCGCTTGTATCCTACCAACAGGCTCGCGCATCGCACTATGCAGCAGTAGACCTTTTTGTCACCTATATAGGTGCAGGTATTGATGGTTGTACTGGTACTACAGAATACCTGTACGAGGTTACTTTTGACCAATACAAAGCATGCGAAACCGGTAATGCAGGTCTTGACGGTAGTGCCAACATCAGCATACGTAGTGCCAGTTTATCAGTTAACACAAACCTCTTGATACCCAACCCTATCATAGACACATTGGATGAATTGTGCGATTCCATCAAGCCGTTCAACTCTTGTCGTGTACCTGCCAATCAGCAGTTGAGGGGTTATGTAAGACACAGGTTTGTTGGTAATGTAATACTGGCAGGTCCGGCACCCGATTGGGTTTTTAGCTGGAGCAGTTGCTGTCGCAATGGTGCTATCAGTAATATTAATTGCGCAAGTATTTATGTTGAAGCAGGCCTTAACAATGTAATCAAGTACAATAATAGCACACCTCGCTTCAGGGAAATTCCTTTACCATATTTGTGTACTAATCAACCTGCTAAGTATCTGAACAGGCCTGAAGACCCTAACAACGATAGCCTTCGTACAACCGCTGTAGTACCTTTAGATGGTAATGCAACTACATTCTGCGGGTATAATACTACGCCTTTCAATTATTCACTTGCGGACCCCATTGAGTGTGCTGCAAGTAATCCATTCAGGGTTGATCCGTTTACGGGTGCAGCTACGTTTACGCCACTTAACGCAGGCTTCTTTGTGTTAGCCTTCCGCTGCGATGAATACGACCGTGCTACGGGTATATCTACAGGCTATACACGTAGAGATGCGCAAATATCTATACTGAACTGTAATGCGCCTCCACCAATTGTTGATACAAGCTATACTACTGGCGGATCTATTACAAATGGTACGTTTATAAAGAATTCTTTGATTGTATGCCCTGGTAGCAACCTGACATATACTGCTAACAGTAATTCGGACGTTTCAACCAGCGAATTGTACATGGATGCTAATGAAGCAGATTTTCCTGGTGCTACTTTTGCTGTTACTGGTGAAGGTACTACTAAAGTAACGGGTGTTTTTTCATGGACTCCTACACAGGCAGATTTAGGCGAAAAAACGCTTACGATAGTATCTAAAGACTCTACTTGTAGCGGTGGTGGTTATAGCATCGTGTTGAAAAACTATATTATTATTTTAATAAGGGTAGTGAGAGGTTTGGATGCGGGTAAAGATTTGCCAATATGTGATTTGAACCCTACGCCAAGGCAATTATTTGTAAAGGGTACTGAATTCATTAATTCGGTTAAATGGACAGATATAAGTGGCGGACCTGCTAAAAATTTGTCTAAAGATGATATTATCAACCCTTTAGCAGACCCTACAGTAACTACTACCTATGTAGTAAGTACTCCTGATTTGGTAGGTAATTGTAAATCAAGAGATACGGTAAGTGTATTTGTTGATACATCCAACACCATTGATATATTCCCGCAGGCATCTCCGTTTGTAATGTGCCGTCCTGATTATCTACAGCTCGATGTTAGTTTGACAGGTAAAGGTCCGTTAAACAATCTTCCATGCGGACCTTCGCAGCAAGCTATAGGTGTTTTGGATAGCGCTAATATATATGGTTCTCCTGTTTATGGTATTGGTTTTTCTTATGATAGTTTAGGAGCGGGTACACCGATTTTCTATAATGATATTCGTAGTACCAAATACCAGTACCTCATATCTAAGAACGAAATCAGAGAGTATGGTATGCGATCTTCTACGCTAAGAACGATTGCTTTTGAAACAACAAAAGCTACTGACCCTACTTTCCAGTATTACAATTTTTCTATTTCGTTAAAGTGTACTAATAAAACTGCTTTAAATAGGACTACTGGTTTTGAAACCGGTATGATACCTGTATATATTTCACCCAATCCTATTTCATTCCCCAACGGTGTTCATAAATTTAGTTTGGATACACCTTATGATTGGGACACAACTAAAAACCTGATTGTTGAGATTTGCTACAACAGCAATCCCAATATTGTACCATGTGCTGCTACAGCACCTCAGGCACCGGTACTTAAGTATATGCCTACTGTTTATACCTCTGCATTGCAGCTTAAGGCAGATGCTGCTTCAACGTCAGTTTGTGGCGTTACTACTAATACAAATATTAAAGAATTCCTTGCACGCCCGGTATTCACCTTTGGCTTTAATGATGCACCTTATCTGCCATTTAATATTATATGGAATCCTGGCCAATATTTGTCAGATAGCACCAGCAAGCAGCCATTGTCTTATGTTTCTAAGTCAACACGCTATACGGTTAATACTTTTGGTAACAGCGGCTGTTTGATACGCGATACGATAGACATCGTAGTACCCGTACACGATTTCTATGTGTTACCGAAAGACACTTCAATATGCTTTGGCGAAACAGCACCGTTGTCTGTTAAAAACGGTACTTACTTTGAATGGTTTGAGTTTGAGAATGGACAGTTCAAATCTGCTCACGAGTCTGCAAGCTGCGACCGCTGTGCAAGTCCCGTTCTTAAGCCTAAGAAGAGCACTTTCTATAAAATAAAGGTAGGTGACGAACTCTTCTGTTATGATACCATTGACGCTTACATAGAAGTGAAGCCGTTGCCAGTTGTAAACATTCTGACTAAAGATACCGTTATCAAGTACGGACAGAGTGTACAATTGATGGTAAACGGTGCACGCATCTACAACTGGACACCGGTATCATCACTGAACAATCCGAATATTTCTTATCCTATAGCAAGGCCTACGGAATCTACACAATATGTAGTAGGTGGTATTGCTACTAATGGTTGCGTATCGTTTGATACAGTACGTGTAGGCATAGACTATCGCGATAATCTGTTCATACCAACAGCATTCAGCCCGAATGGCGATGGTAAGAATGACTTGTTCAAAGTAACGAATATGACATTCCAACGTTATGCAGAGTTCAGGGTATTCAACCGTTGGGGTCAAGAAGTATACAACGGCAATAAAGGCTGGGATGGAACATGGCGTGGTGTGGCACAGGAATCAGGCACATACACATATCTGATACGTGTAGCATACCCCGATGGTGAAGTTGAAACCTACAAAGGTGATGTAACATTGGTGAGATAAAAAATAGCACTTACTCTTGTAGCGAGAGTTACAAGTAAACAAAACACCGGCAATCAGTTGTCGGTGTTTTTATTTTATTATGAATTGCATAAGTTGGTATATGCTACTAATACAAAGCCGCAATGCCATATGAATACAATCCTTTATTATGTACCTTTGCACCCTCAAGTAGCTATCTGCCTTACAAAGGGTACTATCTACTTTCTACTAAAGACTTAAGACTACAAAAATGCATAACGCTTATTTTCATTACGAACTGCCAAAGAACGAAACGGTACTAAACTACGGCCCTAATAGCCCAGAACGTGCTGCTTTGCAAAAAGCCATAGCAGAACTGAAGGCGCAAGTACGCGATATACCTATGTACATCAACGGGCAAGAGGTGCGCACGGGCAATACTAAAGAAATACGCCCGCCGCACGAAACAGGGCATTTGCTGGGGCATTTTCATGCAGGTGGTGCAGAGCATGTAAAACAAGCGATAGATGCCGCGCTGGAAGCTCGTAAAAATTGGGCAGAAATGCCATGGGAGCATCGTGCTGCCATCTTTCTGAAAGCGGCAGAGTTGCTGGCTACCAAATACCGCTACAAAATGAATGCGGCTACCATGCTGGGACAGAGCAAAAACGCTTATCAGGCAGAGATAGACAGTGCTTGCGAATTGATAGACTTCCTGCGCTTCAACGTTCATTTCCTTGCTAAGATTTATAACGAACAACCCATATCTACACCTGCGTTCCACAACCGTATGGAGTACCGTCCGCTGGAAGGTTTTGTACTGGCTGTAACGCCATTCAACTTTACGGCTATCGGTGGCAACCTGCCAACTGCACCCGCCATGTGCGGTAACGTAGTGGTATGGAAACCTGCCAATACGCAGATATACAGCGCATCGGTGTTTATGGAAATATTGATAGAAGCGGGGCTGCCTGCAGGTGTTATTAATCTGGTATATCCCCCCGGCCCTGTTGTTGGCGAAATATGCTATGCACACCCAGACTTTGCAGGCGTACACTTTACAGGCTCTACAGGCGTATTCCAAAGTATGTGGAAGAGCATAGGCGAGAATATTGCCAAATACAAATCGTACCCGCGTATAGTGGGCGAAACAGGTGGTAAAGACTTTGTGATGGTTCACCCCAGTGCCAATGCCGATGCGGTGGTAGCAGGCCTTGCGCGTGGTGCTTTTGAATATCAGGGGCAGAAGTGTAGTGCCGCCAGCCGTGCCTACTTGCCAAGCAACTTGGCAGCCGAAATAAAAACCAAACTGGTAGCAGAGATAAAGACCATGAAGATGGGTGTGGTAGATGATTTCACCAATTTCATCAACGCGGTGATAGACGAGAAGTCTTTTGATAGCTTGGCTAAATATATAGATGGCGTGAAGAACAGCAACGGGCAGGCAAGCATACTATGTGGTGGCGGTTATGACAAAACAAAGGGTTGGTACATAGAGCCAACAGTGATAGAAGCATCAACACCAGACTATGTAACCATGTGCGAAGAACTCTTTGGCCCTGTGCTTACCATCTATACCTACGATGCAGACAAATGGGAAGATATACTGGATACCGTAGACCATACAAGCGGCTATGCATTGACGGGCGCTATCTTCTCTCAAGACCGCTATGCTGCAGAGTATATGACACGCAAGCTGGTAAATGCAGCCGGTAATTTCTACATCAACGATAAGCCTACGGGAGCGGTAGTAGGGCAGCAGCCATTTGGCGGTGCGCGTGCATCGGGTACTAATGATAAGGCAGGCTCAGCTCTGAACTTGTATCGCTGGCTTAGCGCAAGGACGATTAAGGAAACCTACGTGCCTGTTACAGACTACAGGTATCCGTTTCATCAGGAATAAATACTAAAGCTCTAAGTTCTAATATCTAAATCCTAAATACTAATATCTAAACCATAAGTTCTAATATCTAAATCCTAAAGTTGCGATGTGCGGCTTTAGGGTTTAGTTTTTTTATTATTTCATTTTTCCAAAGTTATCTTTACACCATGCTCAGGTATTTGGCAATAGGTATTTTGTTGATTGCTGCATCGTCTTGCAAAGACTGTATGCAGGTAACGCGCAACGTAGTAGCCGACCGCGAAACCCGCAAAGCACTGCCCGATGCACTGGTAAAAAGCGTAGCTGCCATGAATGGTAGGCAAGATGATACAAGGTATGTTTATACCGATAGTATGGGCGTTTTTGAAACAGGCTACAATAAAGGTGGCGTAGCTAAATGCCCTGTCTTCAAACTCACAATCAGCAAACAGGGCTATTACACTAATTATTTTTGGGAGCCGACAATAGGCGACACCTTATTTTTGGTTAGGATAACCAATTAGTTGATTGGTTGATTAGTTGAATTGTTCATTAGTTAATCAGGCAACTTATCAAGCCCAACTATTACAAATTATGTAAACAAGTCAACCAATCAACAATTCAACAAACTGCCTACACTTTCACGGTCTTCCATTTGCCACGTTTAAATACCACGATGGCCGCAATAGCAATGGCACTCTCTGCAATAGATATGGCAAGGAATACGCCCATAGGTCCAAACTGCAATGTCTTTGCCAATACATAAGCCAGTGGTATCTGAAATGCCCAAAAACCAAATAGATTGATTATAGTGGGCGTTTTCGTATCGCCCGCACCATTGAATGATTGTGCCACTACCATACCATAGCCATAGAATGCATAACCGAGGCTTACGTAACGCAGACACTCTACACCGCTTGCTATCACTGCCGCATCGGTAGTAAATATGCTGATAATCCACTTAGCACAGGTAAAGAATATAACTGCCACTGATACCAGAAAAAACATATTGTACCGAGCCGTCAGCCATACAGATTTTTCAGCCCTGTCGGGTTGTGCAGCACCTAAATTTTGCCCTACTAATGTAGCAGCCGCATTAGCCATACCCCATGCAGGCAATATGGTAAAGATGATAACACGTATGCCGATGGTATAACCTGCAAGCGCATTGCTGCCAAAGTCTGATAGTATCTTAACCAAAAATATCCAACTGGCAGATGCTATGAGAAACTGTGCTGTACCTCCCGAAGATATTTTTATGATATTGCCAATGATAGGTGCATCTATACTCATATGCCTGCGTAGTATGCGGATAGCCCCTTTGCCGTTAAAGAGGTGGTATAGCTGATAACATACACCCACGCCACGCCCGATGGTTGTTGCTAATGCTGCACCCGTAAGCCCCATAGCTGGTATGGGGCCAAAGCCATTGATAAGGGTAGGGCAGAGGATGATATTGAGTATATTGGCTAACCATAACGAGCGCATAGCTATTGTAGCATCGCCCGCACCACGAAATATACCATTGATAAGGAATAGCAGCATGATGACGATATTGCTGCCCATCAGCAGTTGGGTATAGTGGTAATTATTATTTGCCACACGCTGCTCAGCCCCCATCAGCAATAGCAGTTCTTTGGCAAAGAAAATGCCCGCAATGCTTACCAATATGCTGATGCTGACACCAACATATATAGCCTGCATACCTGCATGTGCTGCACCATCCGTATTCTTTTCGCCTATACGGCGGGCTACCAATGCGGTAGCACCCATGGCTACACCCCATGCTACGGAGTAGAGAATGGTGAGCATACTTTCGGTAAGTCCTACTGTAGCTACGGCATCGGTGCCCAGCTTGCTTACAAAAAATACATCCACTACTGCAAATAGCGATTCCATGACCATTTCCAGTATCATGGGTACAGATAACATAAAGATGGCTTTGTTGATGCTGCCTGTAGTATAGTCTTGTTCTGCGCCTTTGACGGCTTCTTTAAATAAACGTAGTATATATATGGTACGCGATGGTACACGTTCTTGTTGCATAATTGTTGCTGTGTTTTAAAAAATATAAAAGTGAAAAACACTGCTGTTGCAGCTTGCAGTAGCACTAAATGCAGTATAGTCCCATGTTACTTATAGCAGTAGCGAAGCAGTAACTATTGCATCCGTTATTTTGAAAACCATCGCCCTGCGCCGTGGGCGGAATAATTAAATATCCATGGACTGAATAATGTGATGCAAAATTATAGAAAATTTCATTGCATCAATTTTACTTTAGCCTTTTCGTGAAAAAATATTTTCCTGATAAAGAAAAATAAGCATGCTAACTATGCGGTGTAGACACGACAAAGAATCGTAGTTTGCTGCAATGTTATTTATTGTAGATGTTCATGGTCTTTTCAATACCTATGGTTGCAAAGCTTTCAATTATTTCTACCGATTTCAATATTTTATCCTTTACAACAGGTAGCTCGCTTGGTTTCCATTTGCTTAGTACAAAATCTGCCTGTTTGCCTTTGGGGTAGTTGTTGCCTATGCCAAAGCGAAGGCGGGCATATTGCTGTGTTTGTAGCAGCAGTTCTATATTCTTCAGCCCGTTGTGCCCTGCGGCACTGCCTGCGGGGCGTAATCTTAAGGTTTCGATTGGGAGTGCCAGTTCGTCCACTATTACCAGTATATTTTCAAGGGCTATTTTCTCTTTATCCATCCAGTATTTTACTGCTTTCCCACTTAGGTTCATATAGGTAGTAGGCTTGATGACTACAAAGGTTTTCCCCTTCCATTTACACTCTGCCACGAAAGCATGCCTGTCTAATGAAAAATTTCCATCATGTTTTATGACAAAGGCATCTGCCACGTCAAACCCTATATTATGCCTCGTCATATCATATTCTGCGCCTATATTGCCCAATCCTACTATCAAAAACTTCATATTTGCGAAGATATAACCTAAAAGTTAATGGATTAAAAACCGAAAATTTATTTTAACCTACCCAACTAAAAAAATTAACTTTTTGTCTGTATATTAGTAGCTTAGAAGAAATGTATAGAATTGAGGGTATACCCTGTTATATTCTTATAAAATAAAAATGCCTGTTTAAATGCGAAAACTTGTATTATTTACGGCTCTGTTAGCATCATTCACAATCAATGCAATAGCCCAAACGTATTATCCTGTTTCACACACTACCGGTCTCTCAGTAGTTGCCGGTGTATCTGTTACAGTATCTACAACAGCAGGCAGAACCAATCCTGCCCCGCAGACTTTCTGTAATGCCAGCCCTTATTTCATAGGTGCTACACAGGCAGGTGGTTATTTGCACAGCTTTTCACCTGGTGTTACACACATCCGATTAAGCATTACTGATTTTCAGTTTGAAGATACCGTATATGTAAGAGTAAATGGTACGAACTTCCCGATAACACAGGCTATGATGTCTGATTTTGGTGGCTGTACAGACCCGGGAGGCATTGCAAATAACATGGATGTATCTAACGGCAAAATCGTAAATACATTGGGTGGTGGCGCAAGACGCGATGTGCAGGTAACA
This sequence comes from Chitinophagaceae bacterium IBVUCB1, assembly GCA_002127285.1. Classification (GTDB taxonomy): domain Bacteria; phylum Bacteroidota; class Bacteroidia; order Chitinophagales; family Chitinophagaceae; genus Polluticoccus. The sequence continues at coordinate 1,120,272 of NFUW01000002.1, read as the reverse complement.
TTTGTATCTGCACCCAACTTCATCAACAGTGTAGAGGTATTGCACGACAGGCTGAACACAGGTGCTAATGGTGTTGTGTATGGTCTTGAATTTGCATTGGATAGCTGCTTGCAGCCATTTGAAATAGTAATTGACTCTCCAAGGTGTAAAGACCGTCCGCTTGATATGACGGCTACAAACTTTCCGAATACTACATTTGCATGGAGTACTAGCGCAACAGTAGGGTCTTGGTCTCCTTCAAATTCGGTTTATAACCCTACTTATTTAAATACACCGTTTTCTGCAACAGGTATTACTTTTAGCTGCACAGCTACTCGCGGAGCATGTGTGTACAATGCTTCTAAAACTATATTAGTTGGTAATACCCCTCCGGCTGGTCCAATGAAATTTTACGGTCCCAAATGTGTGGGAGACAAAGACACGGTACAGTTCCCGTCTGGTGTAGGTATCGTTGGTGGTAGTACTTATATTGTAAAGCCTAATGGTACAACTGTATTATGTACTTTGCTTCCCACGCAAGATTTGATAGAACTACCTAACATACAGCTTTCTGATGCAGGTACCTATAAAGGTTATGCCATCACAACCGAAGGTTGCAGTACAGATACACTAGATATATTACTAACACTGAACCCTGTTGTAAAGGCAGACTTCTCTTTTACGCCTGTGCTTGGTTGCGATGCAGACACCGTTAAGTTTACAGATGCCTCTTTGGGTAATAACTCTTGGACATGGACCTTTGGAGATGGTAATAACAGTGCCGATCAAGACCCCATAAATGTTTATACAAGTCAAGGTACATATACTGTAAAACTTGTTGCTAAAAACAGTGGTTGTGCAGATAGCATGGAGAAATTAGTAGTACTAAGCCACCCGCTTGAAGCCGACTTTACCGTTAGCGATGATAGCATATGCCAAGGGCAAGTAGTAACATTTGATAACCTTTCTATAGCCACACCTGCTACATTACCAAAGTATTTTTGGGATTTTAAAGATGGCGATACATCAGACCAATTTGAGCCTACTCACCTGTATAGCAGGTATGGTGTGTATGATATAACAATGACTATTACTGACTTCCTTGGTTGTAAAAAAACAGCTACAAGGCGTTTGGTTGTTGACTCGCTTGGTAGTGCCAGTTTCTTCTCAGACACGGTTATCTGTGCAGGCGAAAGCATACAATTCCTCGGAGACTACTCGCTGATTGGCGGTACGTATGCAGAGTGGGATTTTGCTGATGGTCACTATATCAGAGATAAGTTTACCATTGAACACGCATATACACAGCCCGGTACATACCTTGTGAAGTTGATAGCCAATTATCGTGTATGCCCTGATACTACGTACGAGCAAAATATTTATGTGAAGCAGAGTCCGTTTATTGACTTGGGTAGGGATACCAGCATTTGTTTTGACGGACAGCCCATTATGATAAAAGATTTGGTAAATGCCGCAGGCTCTCCCGGACTGAAATGGCGTTGGAATACAGACACTAAAGATTCAACCTCATCTGTATTGGTTCATCATCCCGGCAAATACGCCGTAACATTAGACTTTGAAGGTTGTCAGGTATCTGATACCATAGAGGTTAAAAAGAACTGTTATATAGACATACCAAACGTGTTTACACCTAATGGCGATGGGTATAACGATTACTTCCTGCCACGCCAGTTGTTGGGCAAAGGTATTACTAAGTTCACCATGGCTATATACAACCGTTGGGGAGATGTAGTGTTTGAAACTAATAGCCTGAACGGACGCGGATGGGATGGTAAAGTAAATGATAAAGAACAACCTGGTGGTGTGTATGTATATACCATCAAAGTAAGCTTCAGCAATGGATATTCTGAAAACTATCAGGGTAATGTCACCTTGTTGAGGTAAACAGTTGATATTGGTAAAAAATAAAAAGGGTAACTAATGGTTACCCTTTTTTATTTGCTATATGTGTAAAAATATAGGGCTGCATAGCAGCCCTTATCAATTCAATTATAATCAGTTTAATGCCCTAAAGCCCCCAAGTACCTTTCGGCATCTAAGGCAGCCATACAGCCGCTGCCTGCAGCCGTTACAGCCTGACGGTATATCTTATCCTGCACATCGCCGCAAGCAAATACACCTTCTATATTCGTTTTAGAAGAGCCTGCTTTAGTTATCAGGTAGCCTGCTTCATCCATATCAAGTATACCTTTAAATAACACCGAGTTTGGCTCGTGCCCTATCGCTACAAAAAAAGCCTTAACAGGTATAATGCTTTCTTCATTGGTTTTGTTATTCAATACTTTAATGCCGTCCACTTTATTTTCTCCCAACACTTCTACGGTGTCGGTATTCCAATGCACGTTGATGTTGGCAGTTTTCAGTACCCTGTCTTGCATCACTTTGCTGGCGCGCATCTCATCGCGGCGTATCAGCATGTGTACATTACTGCATATTTTAGATAGGTATAGTGCTTCTTCACAAGCCGTATCGCCTGCGCCAACTATTGCCACGTCCTGCCCTTTAAAAAAGAATCCATCGCATACTGCACACGCAGATACACCATGCCCGTTCAGCCTTTGTTCAGATGGAAGGCCGAGCCATTTGGCAGATGCGCCTGTTGCTATTATCAGCGCGTCTGTTTCTATCCATTTTTCTTCGTCTATCTCTACTTTGAAGGGGCGTTGAGAAAGGTCAACTTTGGTAGCCAATCCCCAACGAATATCAGCACCCATGCGCTGTGCCTGTTTTTCAAAGTCTATCATCATTTGCGGCCCCATAATGCCATCGGGGTAACCTGGGTAGTTTTCTACTTCGGTAGTGATGGTAAGTTGTCCACCCGGTTGCAAGCCCTGATATAATACAGGATTTAAACCTGCACGAGAAGCATAAATAGCGGCGGTATAACCCGCAGGGCCTGAACCAACAATCAGGCAATGTACTTTTTCTGTTTCAGCCATTATTCTATACGTTGTAATGCCTGCAAAGATGTGAAAAAAATGCAAGCCTTTATGTAATAAATGTTACTCTAATACGATTGTTTTATACACAGCCCCATAACCCGTCCATACGCCTAAAGCCCCGTTGCTGATGTTGCTTTTTACCTGTATGGGGGTAGAGAATGGATTGCCCAATGTACCAAGCGAATATTCGTAAGTACTCCAAAAAGTATAGTTAGCACGGTCTATTGAACACCATTTTAGCGTAACGGTATCGCCGGGATACCCTACTGTTGAAGAGTCTCTGTTAAATTCTCTTCCTGTCGGTTCGCCAAGCGACAATGTGGTTTCAAAATAGATGCCGTTAATAATATCGTCGGGGTACACCGAATTGGAGCCGGGGTAGTAAGGTTCACTATTACGTTGGGTAAAGTATCGAACAAAATTACCTGCTGTGTCGGGTTCTTTAAAATAGATGCGTACCTGCCTTGCCAATGGGTTTTTCTCTTTATTAAAAGGTGGGTCGGGCTGCACTGTCTTCATAGAGTCTATAGTTGTGGGGTTGGGTATTTTTGTAAAAGACTCATATATTTTGCCATCTACTTCTATCGTCAGTTTATATACTTTTTCTATTTGTCCGACAAAAAAACTGCCCGCAGTGTCTATACTGTAGAAATACAGTTTGTTGCCATTAGCACCTGTATCTAAACTATACTCTCTTAACTGCACGGTACGTACGCCGTCAGATACGGTTACTTTGGCATTACGTACAAAGCTGTTTTGCAACGTATTCAGGTCAATAGTAGAAAAATAACCTATAGACCTGGTAAGGAATACATAAGGCGGCAATCCGTTTTCAATCACACCCTCTACTACCAATGACGGCTCGCCCGTGTTGAGCTTAATATTTACTTCTTTCTCGCAAGAAACAAGTAATGTACCTGCAATGATAATGGTGCTTAATACAATCTGCTTAATAAATCCGCGCATATACTAATAGTGTGATGATAGATAACGTTTTAAGCTATGATAGGTTTAGTTGGCATAGATATATTTGCCATCGGTATTATACATAACGGGTTGTAGTTTTCTATAGCGTTCAAAATAGTCGTAGCCCCATTTCAGGTTCACCCAAAACTGTTGCTTCGCAGTATCTGTTGCATAGCTTCTGCCCAGGAAGTTAAGGCCTACTTCGTTGAAGCGGGTAGGGAAGATGTGTACGGGTATATATGTTTGCCCGTTCAGCTTGGCATTCAGGCATAGGGTATATACTTCTTGTATCACGGGGTCAGTCATTGGCATACAGCCTACCGTTACGCAGCCGCCATGTATGTATATATCGCCGCCGGGTTTTTTCTTATCGCCCAGCATCATGTCCGAATAGTTGGGGTAATTCAATAATAGTGATAAGTGAAAATCGCTCTTGGGATTAAAGTCCTCAATGAAATAATAGCCTTCGGGTACTTGTCTGTCGCCCTCTACACGTTTAGGCCCCAATATGCCGGATAATGCGCAGATGCGATATTGCTTCACCAACTTGTAGCGGTCGTCAGGGTTATCCCTTGCCCATAGCTCCATTTCGTTTTGCGCCTTAAATGTGCGTATGTAAATATCGGATGGCGGGTATTTCAATCCCTTTGTTTCAAACATCTTTTGCAAGCTGTCGTTATATTTTACCCATGCCTGCGATACCCTGTTGAACGACAACTGGAAATTGCGGAATGCCATCGCATCATCTTGTGCAGCAACCGCATAGCAACCCATTGCAAATAATAAACTGAATGTCAGTTTTTTAATCATTATGTACACTTGCTTTTGTAGTTAGAAAAAAGCCATGTAAAGATAAGGCTTATAAGCTAAAAGGATTTCATAAAATGCACTAAAAAAGGGGCTATCAGCCCCTTTTCAGTCAGTATTTAACTTATGTCAACTAATTACAGGTTGCCACGCTTGGCTTGCTCCCTTTCTATAGACTCGAACAATGCTTTGAAATTGCCCGCACCAAAGCTCTTTGCTCCTTTGCGTTGTATGATTTCAAAGAACATTGTTGGGCGGTCTTCTACGGGTTTGGTGAAGATTTGCAGCAAGTAGCCCTCTTCGTCCCTGTCAACCAGTATCTTCAATTCCTGCAACGGTGCTACATCTTCGTCTATCTTGCCCACACGGTCAAATAGTTCTTCGTAATACGCATCGGGTGTTTCCAGAAATTCTACACCACGCTTACGCAATTCGCGCACGGTAGCTATGATATCGTTGGTAGCAACGGCTATGTGTTGCACACCCTCGCCCTCATAAAAATCAAGGTATTCTTCTATCTGCGATTTCTTTTTACCTTCTGCCGGTTCGTTGATTGGGAATTTCACATAACCATTGCCGTTACTCATTACCTTGCTCATCAACGCAGAGTATTCGGTATTGATTTGCTTATCGTCAAACGTCAGGATGTTGGCAAAGCCCATCACATCTTCATACCATTTTACGGTTTCATTCATGCGATTCCAGCCTACGTTGCCTACGCAATGGTCTACATATAGAAGCCCTGTTTCAGTAGGATTGTAGGCAGATGTGTATGGCTGATAGCCGGGCATAAAAATGCCTTTGTAGTTTTTGCGCTCTACAAACATGTGTATCGTTTCGCCGTAGGTATATATACCCGAGGTTACTACCTCGCCATGTTCATCTGTCATAACAACTGGTTCCTGATATGGCTTAGCTCCTCGCTTGGTTGTTTCTTCAAACGCGCTTCTTGCATCATCTACCCATAGTGCCAGTATCTTTACACCATCGCCATGTTTCTTCACATGTTCAGATACAGGATGGTCTGACTTCAAAGCCGTTGTAAGCACCAAGCGTATCTTACCTTGTTGCAATACATACGATGCCCTGTCTCGCACACCTGTTTCAGGGCCTGCATAGGCAACACTTTGAAACCCGAATGCTGTTTTGTAAAAGTGTGCAGACTGTTTAGCGTTGCCCACATACAGCTCCAGATAGTCTGTACCGTTAATGGGTAAGAAATCTTGTGCTGCTGCCATTTTCTGGCTCACTGTCATTGTATCCATATAGTGCCTTTTTTCAGTTTTTTGTAAATGATAATTATTATTCAGCCCAGCTCATAATATAGCCTTCGTCTTCTATGCTTTGCGCATCCACCGTCATTTTCAACGGGTGGAAGGTGTCAACCATCACAGCCAGTTCGCCCGTTTCCTTTTTGCCAATGCTTTTTTCAACAGCACCAGGGTGTGGCCCGTGTGGTATACCTGCTGGGTGCAGGGTTATCATACCACGGGTAACGTGTTTGCGGCTCATAAAGTCGCCATCTACATAATACAGCACCTCGTCGCTATCTATATTGCTATGGTTGTATGGTGCAGGTATAGCCTGCGGATGATAATCGTACAGACGCGGGCAGAACGAGCATATCACAAAATTGTGTGCATCAAATGTTTGGTGTACGGGTGGGGGTTGGTGTACACGCCCCGTGATGGGTTCAAAATCGTGAATGCTAAGTGCGTAAGGGTATTCGCAACCATCCCAGCCAACTACATCAAAAGGATGATTGGCATATGTAATCGGGTACATCAACCCTTTCTTTTTGGTATTAATAAGAAACTCACCTTTCTGGTCTATTGTTTCCAGATTTTCTGGTTTGCGTATATCGCGCTCACAAAACGGTGAATGTTCCAGTAACTGCCCGTAGCGGCTCAAATAACGTTTGGGGAATGTAATGGGGCTGAAAGACTCAACAATAAATAAGCGATTGTTTTCGTCGTTGAATGTTATCTGATATATAGTGCCGCGTGGTACAACCAGATAATCGCCGTAGCTGAATGGCAACTGCCCGTATTGTGTTTTGAGTGTACCGGTACCTTCATGTATAAATATTACTTCATCAGCATCTGCGTTTTTGAAGAAATAATCAGTCAGGCTTTTGGTAGGTGCAGCCAATGAAATCTGTACGTCGTTATTGAAGAGTACAATCTTGCGACTTTTCAGGTAGTCTGCTTCAGGTTTTACACTAAAGCCCTGAAAGCTGCGGTGCTTTAAAATATTGTCAGTAGATGCTTTGGGCGATACATCGGTAGGTTCTTCTGCCCTTATGATTTGTGTAGGCGGGTGTATGTGATACAATAAAGAATAGTTAGAAGAAAAACCCTCTGTACTGAATAGCTGCTCTGAATAGAGCTTGCCATCGGGCTGCCTGAATTGTGTATGGCGTTTATGCGGAATATTGCCAAGCGTATGATAATGTGCCATTAATACCTGATTATGGGGTAAAATTACAATAATCGTACGTTTAGGCAATGCATTGGCTGCCAAACATGATATAAATCATCTTATGGGTATATCATCATATCCCATACTTGTCATGCAATGGTCTATGCAGGTAGTCTGAAATATTATTTACCACAACAAATACTTGCTTTACCCCTATCATTTGCTGTATATAGTGGCATCAACCATATTTGTATTATATTATTAATGCTAAAAACTACTGGTTATGAAAAGAAGCGATTTTCTCAAAGGCATTGGGCTGGCAGGTGCGGGTATTGTATTGCCGTTCAAGGATGCATTGGCATGCACCGTCATTCCTACAGAAACTTCCGGGCCTTACCCAATATTGGCAGGGCAATTAGCTGCTACGTTAAGAACCGATATTCGCGAAAGCCAAACAGGGCAACTTCATAAGATAAAACTAAAAATAATAGGTAATACCAATTGTCAGCCAATAGCCAACTGCGAAGTAGATATATGGCATTGTAATGCATTGGGTTATTATAGTGGATATACAACCAGTGGACAAACGGGCTCTATCAATTATTCAGGAGCTACATGGTTGAGGGGACGTGCAATGACAGACGCTAACGGTGAGGTTGAGTTTACTACTATTTTCCCTGGATGGTATAGTGGCAGGGTTTGCCACGTGCATTTTGAAGTAAAGATAGGTGGCACGTCCGTAAAAATATCTCAGTTTACATATCCTGTTACTGAAAAGAATCAGATATATACTACCATAGCACCTTACAGCACATACGGAGTAGACCCTGCTAATACAACGACCGATAACGTATTTAGTGATGGTACGACAGGGCAGGTAGCGACATTGGTTTATAATTCTACATCTGCTTCTTGGGATAGCTATCTGGAAGTTACCGTACCAGGCACGGGCTCTGTAGGTGTAAAGAATGTTGACCACATTACCGGTGGGCAGTTTGAATTAGGGCAAAATTTTCCTAACCCTCATAATGGTGTTACAACCATACCCTTTACGCTGAAAAATAAATCTGAAGTATCATTCGGTATATTCAATTTGCAAGGACAAAAAGTTGCGGAAGTAAAAGCAGTCAGCCTGGAGGTTGGTGAGCATAAAGTAGAACTAAACCTTAATAATTTGAATTTGCCTGTTGGTACGTATGCTTACGAAATAACGGTGAAAAATGATATCGGCATATATCATCAATGTAAAATCATGACTGCTGTACAATAATCAGCAATAGTTTTTTCATAAATGGGGTGTAGTAATAAGTAAGCCACTTGCTTTAATACCAAGTGGCTTACTTGTTTTTCGCAGGGCAGATATTTTCAGTAGATTTATGACAAATGCAAACACCAAAGCAGCCACAATACATGGTGATATGAAACGCAACCGTTTAGTCTTAGTATCGCACATCATTATATGGTTGGTCTTTCTTTCCATACCTGGCTTCTTCAGGCCTGCGGGGCCAGAGGGTAGTCATGGTACAGATATTATAGACGATATATTCATTCCGCACCGTATCATCAATGGGTTGTATCTGGTATTCGTATTCTACACCAATTATTACATAGCCATTCCCAAACTATACGAGGGCAGGCGGTATATGGCTTATGGTCTTTACATCTTAGGTATTGTAGCAGGGTTGATTATCATTAATTTCAGCATTATACAATATGGCTATGCCAAGATGCCGCCCGATTCGTTATTTGTGTACCTTGGCCCAAGCCACAACCTGCTGATGTTTATTATCACTTTCATCTTCTCGTTGGTGATGAGCTTGTATAATGAACTGCGAAAAGCCAAAGAAGAAAAACTTAATACTGAAATAGCATTTTTGAAAGCGCAAATAAACCCGCATTTTCTGTTCAATACACTCAATAGCATCTACTCGCTGGCTCTCACAAAATCTGATAAAGCTGCACCTGCCGTGGTAAAACTGTCATCGCTCATGCGTTATTCTATCAGCGATAGTGATAAGGTAAAAGTACCCTTATCAAAAGAACTGGCTTATATCACTAACTATATAGAGCTGCAAAAGCTGCGCCTGTCGTCAAAAGTAAGGCTGCAATACAACGTGTCGGGTGGAGGAGTGCTGAAAGAGATAGCCCCTTTTTTACTGATACCTTTTGTGGAGAACGCCTTCAAGCATGGAGTAAATGCAGAGGAAGATTCGGTGATAGATATTGCCATCAGCATAGCAGACGATAAGCTGTTGATGCAAACAACCAACAATAAAGTATATGTGCAACAAGATGAAGAAGCACGCACCGGCTTGGGTATCAATAATACCAAACAACGTCTTAAATTGCTGTATAGAGATAAACACAAGCTTGTAATTGACAACGGCGACGATTGTTTTAAAGTACAGCTTGAAATATATTGGTAATGATACAGGCTATTGCAATAGATGATGAACCACTGGCACTTGAAGTTGTAAAGGCTTTTTGCAACCAGCTCGATTTCGTAGAACTGAAAGAATGTTTTACTGAAACAGGTGAGGCATTGAAATACCTACGCAAATACCCTGTTGATTTATTGTTTCTCGATATCAGGATGCCTGCTATGAGTGGCATTGATTTTTATAAAGCCATACCGCACAAAGCGATGGTGATTTTCACAACTGCGTACTCTGAATATGCTGTTGAGGGTTTTAATTTAAGTGCCATAGACTATTTGCTGAAACCTTTTGAAGAGGAACGCTTTTTGAAGGCTGTAAACAAAGCGCATGAATATTATAAATACCTGAACAAACAGGATGCGGTTGAAAATCAATACCTATTCATTCGTGCAGACTATAGCTTGGTAAAAGTAGTACTTGCAGACATATTGTATATAGAGGGGTTGGACAATTACCTGAAAATACATCTTGCAAATACCAGACCATTGATAGCCCGCATGAGTATGAAAGCAGTAATGGACAAACTACCTGCCAAGGACTTCATCAGGATACACCGTTCATATATCGTAGCTTTTTCAAAAGTAAACTCGCTGCGCAATAAACACATCTGTATAGGTGATGCAGAACTGCCCGTAGGTACCAACTATACAGAGACAGTTACAGCTCTTTTTGCCTGATTGTTGTATATACATCAACAGATTTAGCCAATTCACCCCTTTATTTTTTACAGGGTATAGCAGCATGCTATATTCGTATTGTTATTAGCAAAACAAACAACAAATTTACATTATGCATAGGGGTATGCAACCTGCGAATATCAGGTGTTAATGTGTAAAAGCCACTGCAAAGTGGCTTTTCTTACTATAATAAAGTGAGTAATATCTGCACTAAGCCAATAACGAAGCCCAATACCCCGCCTATTATCTCTACAAAGCGAAATTCTTTGCTCATAATGGCTGTTAGTATTTCTTCCAGTTTGTCACTGGAGAAGTTGGCTACTTTTTCGGTTACCATTTTTTCAACATCTACTTTTTGGCTCAGGTTATCGGCATAGCGGCCTATTACTTCTGGCAGCAGGCTGTTTATTTCTTCCATCATGCCATCTTTCAACTTGCCTATGGTATTATCGCCAATGAACATAGACACAACGGGTAGCTTCTCTTGCAACTTTACCCGCAAAAAAGTATCTATATGTGCTTCTATAACGGGTGTAACACTTTCAAGTTGCTGAGGGTCTTTCAATTTAGCTGCAATATCGTTGAAATGCAATAGCTCTGTAGCTACCAGCACACCCAATTTCTGTGCAAACTGTTGCTGCCTTTTGGGGAAGATACCTTGTATGGTAATGCCCAAAAACCGTACAGGCTCTTTGGGATGAAACAACATTTTAATAGCTATCCAGTTGGTAAACCAACCAATAAATGCCGATATAAAAGGTATGAGGTATAACATTGACTGCCAGTGCTTACTTTTCTTTTGCTATCAGTTCCAGATATTTGCCATAGCCGCTTTTCATGTATTTATTTGCCAGCACCATCAGTTGCTCTTTGCTTATAAAGCCCATACGGTAGGCTATCTCTTCTATACAGCCAATCTTCAAGCCTTGTCTTTTTTCTATCACTTCTATAAACTGTCCTGCTTCTTGCAGGCTTTCAAACGTACCTGTATCCAGCCAAGCAGTGCCCCTATCAAGTACCCCAACTTCCAGTTTGCCCCTTTCAAGGTAGGTTTTGTTTACGTCGGTTATTTCCAACTCGCCGCGTGGCGATGGTTTCATGTTCTTGGCAATATTCACTACTTCATTATCATAAAAATAAAGACCCGGTACAGCGTAGTTCGATTTTGGTGCAGTGGGTTTTTCTTCTATGCTAATTACTTTGTTGTTTTTATCAAACTCAACCACGCCATACCTTTCAGGGTCGTGTACCTGATAGGCAAATACAACAGCCCCATCTGGGTTTACTTTATTCTTCAATAAAGTGCCCATACCAGAACCATAAAATATATTATCGCCAAGCACCAATGCTACACTATCGTTGCCAATAAACTCTTCGCCTAATATAAAAGCTTGCGCAAGGCCATCAGGGCTTGGTTGTATTACATACTCAAACCGACAACCTATCTGGCTGCCATCACCTAATAGCTTTTTAAAACCAGCCTGATCTTCAGGTGTTGTAATAATTAATATCTCGCGTATGCCTGCAAGCATCAGCGTAGATAGCGGATAATACACCATCGGCTTATCGTACACCGGCATCAGCTGCTTGCTAACAGCAATCGTCAATGGATATAAACGTGTACCCGAACCACCTGCAAGAACAATTCCTTTCATTTTTTATTTAGTTAAGAGTAGAAAGTAGTTAGTAGTAAGTTCACTTTTCCTTATGTAATAAAGTTAAGCAAACCAGATATACATATATATCTATGTTGCTCGTCAACTTTATACTTTTTACTTAAGACTTACTACTATACTGATTGTTATAATATTTTTGATAATCACCTGATGTAACATGGTTTAACCATTCTTCATTTGCTAAGTACCAGTCTATTGTAATGGCGAGCCCTTGCTCAAATGTTACGGACGGCTCCCAACCCAGTTCATTTTTTATTTTGGTAGCATCTATAGCGTAGCGCCTGTCGTGACCCGGACGGTCTTTGATGTAGCTTATTAGTTGTGCCGATGTTCCTTGTTCGCGTCCCAGCTTTTCATCCATTTTCTCGCAAAGCAGTTTCACCAATTCTATATTCTGCCATTCATTAAAGCCGCCTATGTTATAAGTTTCGCCATCCTTACCCGTATGAAATACTATGTCAATAGCACGTGCATGGTCAACTACGTACAACCAGTCGCGGGTATATTTACCATCGCCATATACGGGCAGTGGTTTGTTGTTACGGATATTGTTGATAAAGAGTGGTATCAGCTTTTCAGGGAAATGGTTAGGCCCGTAATTGTTGCTGCAATTGGTAAGTACAAAAGGCAGGTGGTAAGTATTGCCATAAGCGCGCACCAAATGGTCTGACGCGGCTTTAGAAGCAGAGTAGGGCGATTGCGGATCGTAAGGCGTTGTTTCCAGAAAGAAGCCTGTTTCGCCCAACGAACCGTACACTTCGTCTGTAGATACATGATAAAAACGCTTACCATCGTAGTTGCCATCCCATGCTTTTCGAGCAGCATTCAGCAGGTTGGCAGTGCCCATTACGTTTGTTTGTATAAATGCATTGGGGTTTGTAATGGAACGGTCAACATGGCTTTCTGCAGCAAGGTGTATAACACCGTCAAATTTGTATTCGTCAAACAAGGCGTACATTTTATCAGCATCCGTAATGTCTGCTTTTACAAATGTATAGTTGGGGGCGTTTTCAATATCCTTCAGGTTTTCAAGATTGCCTGCATAGGTCAGCGCATCCAGATTCACGATTTTGTAATCAGGATATTTGTTTACAAACAACCGTACTACATGCGAACCAATAAAACCCGCCCCGCCTGTTATCAGTAATGTTTTAGCCATATTGCTGCTTTGTAAATATGGGTGCGAAATTAACTAATTAAAAAGTAAAGAGCTTTACAATTCATTGCTCTTAGCAAATCCTTAGCAAAGCTCTTTACAGTATTAAGAAATAACCTTATTTCAACTCAAAACTCTCGATAAACTTCGTAGTAAAATTACCTTTCCTGAAGTCCTCATTTTTCATCAGCTGCTGGTGGAATGGGATGGTAGTATTTACACCCTCTATCACATACTCGCTCAGTGCACGCTCCATTGTATCAAGCGCTTCTTCGCGTGTCTGTGCTACTGCAATCAGCTTGGCTACCATCGAGTCGTAGTATGGCGGTATAGTATAGCCTGCATAAATGTGCGAGTCAACCCTTACGCCATGGCCGCCCGGAGTATGCAGTACGGTAATCTTTCCCGGACTGGGGCGGAAGTCATTATACGGGTCTTCTGCATTGATGCGGCATTCAATAGCGTGCATCTCAGGTTCATAATCCTTACCACTGATGGCAATACCTGCAGCAATTTTTATCTGCTCTTTGATGAGGTCGTAGTTAATAACTTCTTCCGTTACGCAATGCTCTACTTGTATGCGGGTATTCATTTCCATAAAGTAGAAGTTGCGATGCTTATCTACCAGAAACTCTATGGTGCCCACACTTTCATAATTAATGGCTTTAGCCGCTTTCTTTGCTGCTTCGCCCATTTTCTTACGCAGTTCAGGTGTCATAAAAGGAGAGGGTGATTCCTCTACCAGCTTTTGGTGGCGGCGTTGTATAGAGCAGTCGCGCTCGCTCAGGTGGCAAACGGTGCCAAACTGGTCTCCTGCTATCTGTATTTCAATATGGCGAGGTTCTTCTACAAACTTCTCCATATAGATGCCATCATTTTTGAAAGATGCGGCTGCCTCGGCTTTAGCGTTATTATAGTTTTTTTCCAGTTCTGCCTCTTCCCATACTACGCGCATTCCTTTACCGCCGCCACCTGCAGTTGCTTTCAGTATTACAGGATAGCCCATTTCTTTTGCCAGTTTCTTAGCCTCATCCACGCTTTCCAGCAAGCCTTCAGAACCCGGTATAACAGGTACGCCCGCTTTTATCATCGTTTCTTTAGCCGTCATCTTATCGCCCATTGAGCGTATCATTTCCGGAGTAGGGCCGATGAATTTGATATTATGCTTGGCGCATATTTCAGAGAAGTTGGCATTTTCTGCCAGAAAGCCATACCCCGGATGTATGGCATCTGCATTGGTTATCTCTGCTGCCGCCATGATGTGCGGTATATTCAGGTACGATTCGCTGCTTTGTGGTTTGCCAATACATACAGCCTCGTCTGCAAAGCGAACGTGCAGGCTTTCTTTATCGGCAGTAGAGTACACCGCTACGGTTTTGATACCCATCTCGCGACATGTACGTATTACACGCAATGCTATCTCGCCCCTGTTTGCTATCAATATTTTCTTAAACATGAAGTCTGTTTTGGTATTAAACAAATTAGCTGACTGCATTATCATAGGCTAAGCCCGATAATAAGCCTGTCAGCTATTTATCAAATATTAATTAAGCCGGCTCAACTAAGAACAAAGGCTGGTCGTATTCTACAGGAGATGCGTCATCAACCAGTACTTTTACGATTTTGCCGCTTACTTCGCTTTCTATCTCGTTGAATAGCTTCATCGCCTCTACAATACAAAGCACATCACCTTGTTTGATGTCGTCGCCTACATTTGCAAACGCTGGCTTATCAGGCGCAGAGCTGCGGTAGAATGTACCAATCATAGGCGATTTGATAGTAATCAGTTTGTCGTTGCCGGCTGCTGGTGTTGCAGCAGGAGCAGCTACTTGTGGTTGAGCAGCTTGCGGCAACGCTACAGGTGCAGGTGTGGCTTGTGGCAGCATCTGCGGCATAGGTGCTTGTACGGCTACAAATTGTGTTTCGCTGATAGTTTGTGCTTGTTTGATGGTGATCTTGAAATCACCTTCTTCCACGCTCAGTTCGCTGATGTTCGACTTATTGATAGCCTTTATCAACTCTTGTATTTGCTTAAATTCCATGACGGATATTTTTAAAAGTTAAAAACTGAATGGATAATTTGATTGATATTATTCTTTTACACGCTCTACGTAAGCACCTGTTTTTGTATCTATTTTTATCAGGTCGTTTTCGTTTACAAACAGAGGAACCATAACTGTTGCACCTGTTTCTACTGTAGCGGGTTTCAGGGTACGGGTAGCTGTATCACCTTTTACGCCGGGTTCAGAATACGTTACCCTCAGGTTTACGTTTGCAGGCAATTCAACGCTCATGGGTTGCTCTGTTTCGGTATTCATCAATATAAAGCACTCTTGTCCGTCTTTATACAATTCGGGGCGTTCTATCTGATTTTCGGGTATGGCCATTTGCTCAAATGTTTCCACGTCCATCAGGTTGAAACCGCTATCGTCTTTATAGAGGAACTGATAATTGCGGCGCTCTACACGTACGGGGTAGATATTATCGCCCGAGTTCCATGTATGCTCTATGGTGCGGGTATTGTCAACGCCTTTCAGCTTTGCCCATACTTTAGCGGCTGCGCGTGCTGTCTTGTTTTGTCCGAATTCTACTACTGAATAAAGGCTGCCGTCAAGTTTTATGATAAGCCCTGTTCTGATGTCTGCTGTTGTAGCCATAATTGATTTTTGTGCGGACAGCAAAAGTAGTTGAAAAAACAAAAAATAAAAGAAAATCGGCATGAAATGAGCCGTTTTGTGCATAAAATCACTGCTTTTTGCACAAAAACATCCTGAATTTTAGTTTTTTAGAATTTATGCAACCACCCCGTTTATGATGAGTTTATCTACAGGGTTATTGCCATAGTCGTATGGTATATATTGTATGCTTGGTATTTCTTTGGTAACTATCAGGTTGGCACGTTTGCCAACGGCTATTGTACCTGCTTCCTGCTCCAATTCCAATGCTGCCGCTCCGTTAATGGTTACAGCATTGATGGCTTCTTCCGGTGTCATTTTCAGTTGTGTACATGCTATTGTAAGTAGCAGAGGCATATTGCCTGACGGGCAAGAGCCCGGATTGTAGTCTGTAGCAAGGCATACTGGCAGGCCTGCATCTATTATCTTACGGGCAGGTTGGTATTGTATGCCGAGGAAAAAGGCTGCCCCCGGTAGTAGGGTAGGCATGGTGTTGCTTCCCTGCAAAGAGGCAATTTCGGCATCACCCACACATTCCAGATGGTCAACGCTAACAGCGTTATGTTTAACCCCGACTTGCACCCCGCCCGAATAGTGTAGCTGGTTGGCATGTATCTTTGGTTTCAACCCGTACTTAGCACCTGCATCCAATAATCTGCTGGTATCATCTACACTAAAAAAGCCCTCTTCGCAAAAAACATCTATATAATCTGCCAAACCCTCATCAGCTATCTGAGGCAGCATATTATTGATAATTAAATTAAGATAACCTTCTTTATTCTGTTTATAATCAACAGGATATGCGTGCGCACCCAAGAATGATGCCTTAATGGGTATTGGGGCATTTTCTTTCAATCTGCGGATGACACGCAGCATTTTCAATTCACCCTCTACACTCAACCCATAACCACTTTTTATCTCTATTGCCCCCGTACCTTGTGCCATTACACGGTGCAGGCGTTCATGGGCAGCATGGTATAGTTCGTCTTCGCTGGTGGTATTCAGTTTGGCAGCACTGTTCAGGATGCCACCACCTCTTCTGGCTATTTCTTCATAACTAAGCCCATTGATACGGTCAACGAATTCGCCCTCTCTGCTACCTGCAAATACCAAATGGGTATGCGAGTCAACAAAAGCGGGAAGGACTGTTTTCTTTCCCTTCAGGTCTATAATATCATTGCATTGTATGTAATGTTCTTCGTCCATACTGCCGAAGCTATGTATGCGCCCGTTTTCCATATACAGCCAAGCGTTACGGATGGATGGCAGATTTTTCATATCTGAGCCTGCTAAGCGTTTTATTCGGCTTTCGCCTGTTTCTACACCTGCCAGTTCTTTTATATTGATGAGGAGTAAGTGCTGCATAATATAGTCGTAAGTAGTGAGTAATAAGTTGTAAGTAAACTACAACTATTGCCAAAAATAGTCCGATTTACTGACTAAAGAAATGACGGAAGTCAGGGAATAGGGGGATGATGGATTTGTGCTAACTTTGGTAAAAAGAATACAACAATGACTGCCGCGGCATTACAAGCCATAAGGGAAGAAGCAAAATCGCATATAGACAATGCCGATGAAAGGACGGTGAGGATGGTGATTGCTATGCTTGAAGCTGCTGAAGAAGAGGATGATGCATACTTTGCAGAAATAGACAGACGTACAAAAGAGTATGAGCGTGGAGAGGTAAGAGGTTATACTCTTAATGAGGTGGAAGAAGAAGCTATGGCTTATGCAAAGGAAAAGCTGAAGAATAGGAAATGATTGATTACACCGTAATACTTCATGAAGAAGCTAAGGCTGAATATAGGGATGCTTATTTGTGGTATGAAGAAAAACAAGAAGGGTTAGGGTTTAAGTTTCTAACTGCTGTCCGAAAAAAAAATGGATAACATTATTGCTAACCCCGAATTGTATAGCCGTAAGTTAAGGAAAGAGTATAGAGAAGTAGTTGTTGATGGATTTCCTTATAATATTGTATATAAAGTATTACCCGAACAGAAAAGAATATTCGTTTCATCCATTCACCATCAAAAAAAGAAACCTAACAAAAAATACAGGTAAATAATTCATGCGTTTACTTCGCTGGCTGCTCAAGTGCCTTGCTATATTTATTGGTATATTATTACTGGTACTCATCATATTCGGGGTGTGGGTATATAGTGTGTCAGACAATATAGTGCCACCCAAAATTGCAGATAGCAGTGCTTTATCGTTGCAAGTAAATAATACTGACGGCAGCCTGCAAACCATTGGCAACAACTGGATACGCAAAAACGAATACGGACTCTACGAAATGTATGTATCGGGCAAGCCATTTGAATTGGGGGTAAAGAATGGCAAGCTATCGCAGCAGCTAATCGTTAATCAGGAAATAGCTTTTACACAGCAGATAAAGCAAATGATACCTAGCGATGGCTACCTTAGGTTTTTGAAGTATATGGTAGGTGTCATCAACCGCGATTTGCCTGCCAATATCATTAATGAATATCAGCAAGAGATATATGGTATATCACACGCCGCGGCAGATAGTTTTGATTGGATAGGTACTAATTACGCGCGCATTCTCAACTATCATTCTGCACACGATGTAGGTCACGCCCTGCAAAACATGATGCTGGTGGGCTGTACATCTTTTGGTGCATGGGGCGGCAAAACCCAAGATGGCTCTATGCTCATAGGCCGCAACTTCGACTTTTGGGTGGGCGATAAGTTTGCCGAAGAAAAAATGGTGGCATTCTATGCACCCGAAAAAGGGCATCGTTTCATGTTCGTTACATGGGGCGGTTTTACGGGAGTTGTAAGTGGTATGAACGAAAAAGGATTGACGGTTACCATCAATGCTGCCGCGTCTGATATTCCTGCAAACACCGCTACGCCCGTATCATTGGTAGCAAGGGAAGTATTGCAATACGCCGCCAACATCAACGAAGCCATAGCGATAGCCAAACGCCGCAAGATGTTTGTGAGTGAGAGCTTTATGGTAGGCAGTGCAGCTGACCATAAAACCATCATTATAGAAAAAACACCTAAGGAACTGGCCGTGTACGACCCTGCAACCGATAATATACAATGCACCAACCACTACCAGAGCCAAACATTTGCTACCCAAAAACTGAACCGGGAGCAAATGGCAAACAGTGCATCGGTATATCGCTACCAACGCCTGCAAGAACTGATGGCAAGCAACTATCCGCTGACACCACAAAAAATGGCAAACATATTGCGAGACAGAAAGGGGATTGGCAATACAGATATTGGCGAGGGCAATGAAAAAGCAGTAAACCAACTGATAGCACACCACTCCGTTATCTTTCAGCCCGATAGCCTGCGTATGTGGGTAAGCACTGCGCCTTGGCAGTTGGGCGTATATGTGTGCTACGATATGCGCAAAGTATTTGCCACAAGACCGGTAAAAGATAGCCCGATAGCCCAAAACATACTGAATATACCTGCCGATAGTTTTATATACACAAGGCAGTACAAAGATTTCCTTGTTTTCAGGGCTAATAAGATGGCACTACTGCAAGGCAAGCTCGTAGATACAGCCGCAACAGTGCGTAGCAACCCATTGTATTATGATGCTTACCGCATAGCCGGCGATTACTGTATGCAGCGCGAATGGTATGCGGCTGCTATTAATTATTACAACAAAGCCCTAACCCTTGAAATAGCTACGAAAGGTGAGCGCAAAGCCATATTGGAAAAGATAAAAGAAGCAGTGGAGTTGAATGTTAAATTGCAACAATAACATTTGGCTAATCAACATCGCTATACAATATTATCTTTGCCCACTACTCTCCCAGTAAATGTCTGATACCCGAACAAGGTTTAAAGAACTGAATGCCTGCGTACTGATACCCACATACAATAATGCGGGTACGCTTGCCGATGTATTGCACAAGGTATTGGAATATACAGACGACCTGATAGTAGTAAACGATGGCAGTACAGATAACACTGCCGATATACTGCAACAGTTTCCGCAGATACATGCCGTTAATTACACGCCCAATAGGGGCAAGGGTATAGCACTGCGTACAGGTATAAAAAAAGCTGCAGAGCTTGGCTATCGTTATGCCATAACCATGGATAGCGACGGGCAGCACTACGCCAGCGACCTGCCTCTGTTCTTAGATGCCATCACCACGCAGCCCGATGCCCTCATCATCGGCGCACGCAACCTGAATCAGGAGAACGTACAACTGAAAAGCAGCTTTGGCAATAAGTTCAGCAATTTCTGGTTTTGGGTAAATACGGGCACTAAGCTGCCCGATACGCAAAGCGGTTATCGTTTGTACCCTGTACGGCAACTGGCACACAAAACATATTTTACCCGCAAATACGAGTTTGAAATAGAAGTGATAGTTCGTGCCTCTTGGGGTGGGGTGCCTGCTACCTACATACCCATATCGGTGTATTACCCCAAGCCCGAGGAACGGGTATCGCATTTTCGCCCGTTCAAAGATTTCACACGCATCAGCATACTGAATACAGTATTGGTACTGATAGCCCTGCTATGGATTAAGCCGAGAGATTTCTTCAGGCTATTACTCAAAAAAGAAGGCATCAAAACCATCTGGAAAACCATATTCGTACACCCGCAAGAGAGCAACCATACCAAAGCAGCATCGGTAGCATTTGGTGTGTTTATGGGTATAGTACCCGTATGGGGTTTTCAGTTGGCTATTGGCATACCTGCTGCTATATTGCTGCGGCTCAATAAAGCCCTGTTCATCATCGCAGCCAATATCAGCATTTTTCCCCTCACACCATTTGTATGGATGGCAAGTCTGATAACAGGCAAGTGGATAATGGGCAATAAAGAATGGATAGTAGCGTGGAGAGATTTCACCCTGCAACGCTTTATGCAAGAGGGCTTGGCTTTCTTCTTGGGCGGCACGGTACTAAGTATAGCGGCAGGTATTGTTGCCTATGTGCTTACCTATCTTTGTCTATTGCTCTTCAGGGGCAGGCGATAGTGTAGTTGATACTATTGTCTTCTAAACTGCGCTATATAGCGTATCTTGCAGCACTTAATTATCTAATGCTTTACACTTACTATTAATATATGTATCGTAGTCATACTTGCGGAGAGCTAAGGTTGGAACAGGCAGGCAATGAAGTAACCCTTGCGGGTTGGGTGCAAACTGTACGGAAATTTGGCAGTATTACGTTTGTTGACCTGCGCGATCGTTATGGCATTACCCAGTTGCTCTTTAACGAAGCACTCAACCCCCGTTTGGACGAAACACCCATAGGGCGGGAATTCGTGTTGCAGGTAAAGGGTACGGTAGCAGAGAGGAGTAATAAAAACCCTAAGCTGCCAACGGGCGATATAGAATTATTAGTGAATGATTTTGCCATCATGAATGGTGCCAATACACCACCCTTTACCATAGAAGAAGAAACGGATGGCGGTGATGAGCTACGCATGAAATACCGTTATCTGGACTTGCGCCGCCCAACGCTGAGGCGTAATCTGGAACTACGCTACAAAGTAAACCGCAGTGTGCGCAACTACCTTGATAGCATGGGCTTTTGGGATATTGAAACACCCTTCCTGATAAAGAGTACCCCTGAAGGTGCGCGCGATTTTATAGTGCCCAGCCGTATGAACGAGGGACAGTTTTACGCACTGCCACAAAGCCCTCAAACCTTTAAGCAACTGCTGATGGTAAGTGGGTACGACAGATATTACCAAATCGTAAAATGTTTTCGCGATGAGGACTTACGTGCAGACAGGCAGCCCGAGTTTACGCAGGTGGACTGCGAAATGAGCTTTGTAGAACAGGAAGATATACTGAACACGTTTGAGGGTTTGTTCAAGCATGTATTCAGAGATGTAAAGGGCGTAGATATAGATTACAGCTTTCCGCGCATGACGTGGGACGATGCCATGTGGCACTACGGCAACGATAAGCCTGATATACGCTTCGGCATGAAAATCCAAAACCTGAAAGCGGAAAGCAAAATATATGCAGAGGTACTTGGGGCTGTTGATTTCAAAGTATTCAACGATGCCGAAACCATATTGGCTATTGCAGTACCCAACGCAAGCGAATATACCCGCAAGCAGCTTGATGAACTGACAGAATGGGTGAAACGCCCGCAGATAGGCATGAGCGGTGTGGTGAATGTGAAATGCAATGCGGATGGAACATACAAGAGCAGTGTAGATAAATTCTTCACAGAAGACAAACTGAAAGAACTGGCTGCATATTGTGGTGCCAATGCAGGCGACCTGATACTGATACTGGCAGGTAACGAAAGCCGCACCCGCAAAGCCATGAGCGAACTGCGCCTTGAAATGGGCAACAGGCTGGGGCTGCGCAATCCGGATGATTATAAGCCATTGTGGGTTATAGACTTCCCCCTGTTTGAATATGCAGAGGAAGACAACCGCTGGGTAGCAAGGCATCACCCCTTCACATCGCCCAAGCCCGAGCAAATAGAGCTGATGAACAACCCTGCGCGCTTTGGAGAGATAAAAGCCAATGCCTACGATATAGTGCTGAATGGTACTGAGATAGGTGGCGGTTCTATACGCATATACCAAAAAGACTTGCAGGAAAAGATGTTTGCCGCATTGGGTATGGATAAGGAAGAAGCGCATGAAAAATTCGGCTTTTTGTTGGGGGCATTTGAATATGGCGCACCGCCACACGGGGGTATCGCTTTCGGGTTCGATAGGTTGTGTGCCCTGCTGGGCGGGCAGGAAAGCATCAGAGATTTCATAGCCTTCCCCAAAAACAACGCGGGCAGAGATGTAATGCTGGATGCACCGAGCGGGGTGGATAAGGCTCAACTGGACGAACTGGGGCTGGCTCGCAAAGCATAGTCCACAAGCTGTGAAAAACAGCTATTTTGAAATTATAATCAGATTGTTATCTTTATACCTTGTAATAATACAGTATGAAAAGACTTTTTATAGGTTCTCTGTTAACGCTTGGCTTGGCTGCTACACTGGCATCTTGCAACAATGGTGCATACGATGCCAACCCTAATACAGACCTGCAAGGCGTACTAAACCCATTAGGCGATACTACAGGTAAAGGCCCGATAGTGTACATAGGCACTATGAAAGGGCTTGTTAATGGCGGCGAACTTATTTTCTCACCTGCATATTATACAGTTGATACCAATGGTGTAAGAAGGATTTACGCTTGGGTAATGAATGATACTGTGTACTGGAGAAGCATCGAGATGTTTGTACTGGACAGTGTTGTTAAGGGCAAAAAAGATGCAAACCTGCCATTAGCTTACACTTTCACATATTCTGTTTTCGATACGGTTAGGAAAGTACATAAAAAATATACTAACAGCCCCATACAGCCAAACGACTTTACGGTGTACATCGCATCGCAGGAAAACAACACGATGCGTGGTAAGTTTTTCGGCAGTATCAAAAATACTGCACCGATATTGCCACCACCAAACCCCAATGACGTTGTTACGTTCAAAGATTTAGTATTCTATCTGGAATCTAAACCATTTAAGAAATAATACAATTACATCTTAAATATAAACGCCCCTGAATGGGGCGTTTGTTATTTATAATAACTTTTATACTCGTTATTTCTGAATCTTTGCGGAGGGCAATCTACACCCTTACCACTGCCACGCAAAAAGCGAGGAATGAAGCGTCTGATACCTTCGGGGTTGGTACCATTATCATAGGCACGTTCGCGTATTTTGTTCGATTTAAAAAACTTCCAACCCAAGCCAGCATACACGTCAAAGTTCTGCACATTTTGCCCCGATGCAGCTGTTAATATACTGGAAGACCCTACAAACAGTGGCCCCATGTACAATACAGCTCCCAAATTCATGGTGCGGTATTTTACCATTGTTATTGGTAAGCCTATTTTAAAAGCTTTCAGGTCTATACGCGGTGTTATGTTCAGGTAGCTGGCATAGCCGGGGTTGAAAACTTCGCCGTTATGGCCACGCAGGTTCACCAGTGTGTTGACAGATACATAAATTTTAGAACCCAAATTCCAATCAGTATTTAACCTGAAAGCGGTAGGCAAACCAATCCTGAATTTTTCAGCTGCTTCTGTTTGGCGTATGTAACCGATATTGCTAAGCCTGCCCAGGTAATTGTAAAATTCATTGTTGTCGTTATCCTGCAATTCTACCGTATTGATGGGGGCTTTGTAGCCTGTAACATTATACGTGCCGCTACCTGCATCGCCCACATAGCCTACGCTGCCTATATCTGTAATAGAAGCTGCTATGCTGAATTTATAGGGTATTTTCACGTTGGGGTCTACATTGCCATAATATTCATAGAAAAAACCGATGTCTAAACCCAAGCCACCGCGTCCTGCTCTGGTAGCAGGGTCTATACTACCTGGTGATGTATTGTAGGTGTATAGCAATGTAGCATCGCCGTTGGCAAATATCAGTGAATCGCTAAGGCGTTGGTAAGAAACGGAGTTGGTATATGCGTTGATGGCTGCATAGCCTATCAGGTATTTTATGTTTGCACCTACACCTACTTTTATATAGTCATCATCTCGAAGCATTTTACCAACAGATATACCCACCTCGCCAAAGGCATGTGCTACGGCACCTACATTGTCGTATGATAAAGTATGGTTGAAAAACTGCGGGTGCTTGTCGTTAGATACAATATCAAAGTTTGGCTTACTCACATTACCCCCACTCACAACAGCCCTGAAGCGTGTGTACACCCCAAACTGATACTGCCCTTTGTAGGTAAATGATGCGGCTGGCCCCATTACATCGGCATTTGCCCATGCTTTTACATTGCGTTTGCCATCTAATCTGCCATAGTCTTTATCTTCTTTCGCCTCTCCGCCATTCAGTGTAGATAAAATAGAAGCATTGACAAAATAAGCATTATTACCTGCCAGTGCATTGCCTGCAAACAGGTTGACCTCGGGGGCTGTACGTGCATTGTTTACCCATGCGGGGTTGACGGGCAGCATATGTGCCGCACTATAGTTCAGCGGTGTCATACCTATAAACTGTTGGGCTATGGCTTGGTGGCACAGCAAAGACAGTACACAGGCGGTTGTTATTCTTCTAAGCATTGATAACCTTAATTCCTTTAATGGTATTGATATACGTATGCAAAAGGGGCGCGGCAAGATACTGATTATTGTTTATGCCTTACACACATTTGTATAACGTAATTGTAAAATGTTTAGTTGCCCACTGCTATATGCCCTGTGTAATATGACATTAATAAGACAGTAGCGGCTGTAGATATTGATGGAAAAGAAATAGCCACTTTTTTTACAAAGTGGCTATCTGTATTTGGTATCAATTAAAATCTATTATTAGTTGGCACTAACTGCATTTTGTACCAGTGCAGCCGCCTCGCTCAGCAAGATGGCAGATTGTACCTTCAGCCCGCTGTTTTCTATCAATTCTTTTGCCACCTCGGCATTGGTACCTTGCAGGCGCACGATGATGGGTATATTGATATTGCCCAGGTTTTTGTATGCTTCTATAACACCCGCAGCCACCCTGTCGCAACGAACAATGCCGCCGAAGATATTGATGAGTATGGCTTTTACATTCGGGTCTTTCATGATGATGCGGAAGCCAGCCTCTACGGTTTGTGCATTGGCACTACCGCCTACGTCCAGAAAGTTGGCAGGTTCGCCGCCAGCCAGCTTTATCATATCCATAGTAGCCATAGCAAGGCCTGCACCGTTTACCATACAGCCTACGTTGCCATCCAGCTTCACATAGTTCAGGTTGTGCTCGCCAGCCTCTACTTCGGTAGGGTCTTCTTCGCTCTTATCGCGCATGTCGGCTATATCGGCATGGCGCATCAGGGCGTTGTCGTCAAGGCTCATTTTACAATCTACCGCAAATATCTTATCGTCTGCCGACTTGAACAGCGGGTTGATTTCCAGCATGGCACAATCCAAGCCTACATAAGCGTTGTAGAGGTTGGTTACAAACTTCACCATATTCTTTTGCGCCTCTCCGCTAAGCCCCAGATTAAAGGCTATTTTACGAGCCTGAAAACCCTGCAATGCCATATTGGGGGCTACCCATTCTTTAAATATTTTTTCGGGTGTGTGGTGTGCTACTTCTTCTATATCCATACCACCCTCGGTGCTGTACATGATAACGTTTTGCTTCTTGGCACGGTCCAGCAGTATAGACAGGTAAAACTCCTTGCGCTCGCTGGGGCCATCGTAATACATATCCTGCGCTATCAGTATCTTGCTCACTTTTTTGCCAGCAGCGCCTGTTTGTATAGTTACCAGTGTATTGCCCAGTATGTTTTTAGCAACGGTTTCTACATCTTCGGCACTCTTTATTACTTTTACACCGTTTTGCTCGGGCACTTCTTTCATAGTACCCTTGCCACGGCCGCCAGCATGTATCTGCGCCTTTACTACGGCAAATTTTGTACCCGATTCGGCGGCTATTTGTTTGTATGCTTTTACGGCATCATCTACGTTTTCTACGGCTATACCATGTTGCGTAGGCACGTTGTAACGCTTCAATAATTCTTTGGCTTGGTATTCATGCAAATTCATGACTGCGAAATGATTTTTTTTAGATACGGGGGCGAAGATAGGTGAATTACTCAATTCCTCAATGGCTGGATGGCTGGATTGAGGGTATGTAATTATCCATCGTGGCTGCTACATAAGCAGCGCTGCTTTCGTGGGTATTGTTTATGCCATCGGGCAAAAAAGTATTTGGTTATTTGTGCAGTTTATTTGTACATTTGTGCAAAGCGTTCATGAACGTTCATGAACGCCTGAACACTTTTAAAACGCAAAAACCACACACACACATCATGACAGAGAAAAGACACGTACACATCCCCGATGGTTATGACATGAATAACCCGCCGCCGCCACTATCTACCACGCAGGATTTTGCCCCCTTTCCCGATGATATTTGAAAGCCTGCTGTTCCAAATGTTCCGCAGGGCATTTGGAATAAATAATAATACTCCGTTCTGTGAACGGCATTGTTAGTGCTATAGCTTTATCAAGGTACTCTCAACAATAGTATTCCAAATCCCGTTCAGAGAACGGCTTTATATTAGTAGTTCAAGATGCCTTGCAGAACATCTTGAACAGCAACGGGGATATTGGCGCAGACATGCGAAGCTTGTCGTAAGCCAATCGGGGTGGTGTACTCGCGTAGAGTATGTAACCACCCCGTCCGCCCACTGCACAAGGCTATTCGGACACCCCTCCCTGCCAGCCGCAGGCAGGCAAAGACGGAAGTGTGAGGGCAATGATGCCAACACATATCAAAACAACACCCCCTCGCTATACAATCTTGGTGGCTGTAGCGATGTGCCGCAATGTTTGTTCAGTTGCTCTATCAGGTATTTTATCAGTTCGGGGCTATGCAGTTCTTCGTGTTGGTGCATAAAGAAGTAGCATTTTTCAAGCCCCTGTTCCATCCATAGCTTTATGCGTTGCACCCAGTCGTCTATGCGGGTGTAGTCTGTAGTGTGTAGCGAGTTGCCCACAAAGCGAATAAAACATTCGGGTGTGCTCAGGTGCATGTGTACATAATTGCGCTTACCTGCTGCATCGGTTATAATAGTGCCTCGCTGATTGGTACGCAGATAAGAGAAGATGTCTTTGTTGTAACCATCGGTATATACATCATCGTGCCGCAGTTCTAAGAACAATGGTACATCTTTGGGAAAGCCGTCTATAAACGCTTTGATGGTATCAAAATGCTTAACGCCCATCTGCGGGTGCGGCATCAGGAAGATGGGGCCGAGGCTGTCGCCAAACTCCGTAATCGCCTCGAGAAAAGCACCTGTTTCTGCATCCGTATTCTTCAGCCGCTTCAGGTGGGTAATGGTTTGCGGAAACTTGGGAAAGAATTTAAAACCATCGGGTACTTTGCTCTTCCACCGCAGCACATCTGCTACCGAGGGCGATTTGTAGAACGTGGCATTCATCTCTATACAATTAAACAGGCGTGCGTAATGCTCCAGAAAGTCTTTGTCTTTTGTGCCGGGTGGGTATAGCTTGCCTACCCAATCTTTTCGCCCCCATTTGGCACATCCTATCCAAAACTGTGTATTGCCCTTACCTGTTTGCAGCACATGGGTTGTTTCCCGTGCATCGGGTGGTAGTGCAAAGGGGATGCTGTCAAGTTCTTGCGGGCTTACTCTGCCAAATTCCATACGATGAAGTTAGGCAATATCACTTACCTACAAACTCTACAAAATACAACCAGCCCAGTACTACGGCGGCTGCTAATACAAACTTGCCAAAGCGGATGAGGATATGTGCTTCTTTCTTTACGGGTTCTGTTGGTACATCAAACACGGTGCGGTAGCCCGAATAGCGCAGCAACCCCACGGCGGTAGGTACGTCTTCTTCCATCACCTGTAGCTTGATGCCGCCGAGCGCATTATTCAGCATGGGGTTTACCTGTACGGTATGCTCGTCTTTTATAAAACAAGGTATGCCATCCGCTTCCAGCCTGCCCTTTAGTAGCTGCGCCTGAAACGCCACTGCAAACACGGCTATCGTTACCAATCTGCCATTCATATTATCAGCAAGTTACGCAATATACAGGGTGCGGCAGTATTGGTATAGGCAATGTGTGTATAGGTTATTTCTTCTTCTTGCTCTGTTTGGCTTTGGGGTTGAAGGCAAGGCACAAGTTCACCCAATAATCAAAGTCCGATTTCTTTTTCAACGCACTTTCGTCAACAAAGATGTAACCCTTCATGGGGCGGCCTGTAAAGTCCATAGGGCGTGCGCCGGGGCGTTGCAGTGCTTCATCTTCTGCATCGGGGTTTATACGGCACATCATATCTTCTGCATTGATACCTATGCACATCTTATCGTTTACCATAAAGCATAGCCCGCCAAACATGGCTTTTTCTTCTACCTGCTTTTGTGTAGCTAATGCTTCTCGCACACGCTGCGCCAGTTTTTCGTTGTATGCCATAGATGGGGTTGTTTGTAGTAAGGTAAGTTTTTTTTGATATGTGTATTTACACGTTCATGTATCATCATAAAATAAGCCCCTTAGAAAAGGGGCTTCATTACATATAGAGGATAAGAGAGAACGTAGAAAAACCGGGTAGTGGAAAACATCTATCGCAAAGAAAACCGCCACCCGGTTCTAAGCCTTACAAATTAACCGCCAGCACCACGCAAGTGATGATAGAAACAAACAACATGATTTTTTGAGAAATCGCTGATTTGCGGATGTGGATAGCTTGTTGCATGACTTGTGTTTTTTTGTGTTTTTTGTTTTGAAAAGCCGCTTTCGCGGTGTGTGTTTTTCGCTTTGTTGATACAAATATGGGGGCAGGCACAAGCCATAACCAAATAATAATCCTCGTTTAACGACGGCTTTAAAATTGGTTAACCAAAAAAATGGCAACCGCTTAACCACCTGTTTATAAACGCTTTGTTAACCAAACGTGAAACGCAATACAGTAAAGGCTTTCACTATGCTTGCACGCACTATGTAATATGTAAATAAGTAGCTTGATACATAAATATTTTTCGCATCACGGGTAGGATTATTATTTTTGCAGCCTGAAAAAACAGATAATAATACATACTATAATATATGGGTAGGATATTTGAAGTAAGGAAGTCGGCCATGTTTGCCCGCTACGACCGTATGGCAAAGCAGTTCACCCGCGTGGGCAAGGAAATAGCCATAGCGGTAAAGAAAGGCGGCCCCGACCCCGATACAAACCCCATGCTGCGCCGTGTGATGCAGAATGCCAAGTCTTTCAATATGCCGAAAGACCGTATTGAGAGTGCCATCAAAAACGCGCTTGGCAAAGACACCAGCAACTACGACGAGGTACTGTACGAAGGATATGCCCCGCATGGTGTGGCTATATTGGTGGTAACTGCTACCGATAATACTACACGTACCGTTGCCAATGTGCGTTCACACTTCAACAAGGGTGGTGGTGCATTGGGCAATAGCGGCTCGGTGGGTTTCCTCTTCAAGCACTTAGGTGTTTTTAAGCTGAACCCCGAAGGCTTGAGCGGCGAAGACCTTGAACTGGAACTGATAGACTACGGGCTGGAAGAACTGGGCGAAGACAGTGAGGGCAACCTGATAGTACGCTGCGCTTTTGAAGATTTTGGAAATATGCAGAAGGCACTGGAAGAAAAAGGTATCACCCCTATATCGTCTGAACTGGAGTGGATACCCATGAACACCGTACCCGTAACAGACGAGCAGGCGCAAGACGTGTTTAAGCTGATAGCAAGGGTAGAGGAAGACGACGATGTGCAGCAGGTGTTTCATAATATGGGATAGTCTGTTATACTATTTTTGTGAAAAGGCAGCAATGTTATTGCTGCTTTTTTATTTATCATTGCACATGCCTGCCAACAAACAATGTGCTAAATGCAATGCAACGTTTGAGTGTAAGAACGATGCAACAGATTGCTGGTGCCAGCAATATACGCTTAGCTCAGATGCATTAAGCTATCTGAAAGCTAATTATGAAGATTGTTTGTGCTCGCAGTGTTTAAGAAGCTACGCAAACCAGGCAAATCCAATAATCTCTCAAATCCCGGTTCAACAATGAAACCAGCACGTTCTTTACCACTGCTTATAGGTCGCAAGCCTGTTTTAGAGGCTATACAGCAAGGCAAGGCTATCGAAAAGATATTCCTGCTACGCTCTGCATCGGGCGATGAGGTGAATGCCATCAAGAAACTGGCGAAAGAAGCCAATATCCCCATCAGCCAAGTACCTGTAGAAAAGCTGAACAACCTGACCAAAGCGCAGCATCAGGGCGTGGTAGCATGGGCAAGCTTGCTGCACTATGTAGAATTGCAGGATGCCATATCATTGGTAGTTGATAAAGGAGATGTACCATTATTTGTAATGTTGGATGGCGTTACCGATGTGCGAAATGTAGGTGCCATAGCCCGCACGGCATTGTGCTGTGGTGCGCAGGGCATTATACTGCCTACTTCATCATCCGCATCACTTACCGAAGAAGCTATCAAAACATCGGCAGGGGCATTGCATAAAATCATGCTATGCCGTACTCCATCCGTGCCGCAGGCAATAGATGTATTGCGCCTCAATGGTATTCAGGTTTTAGGTACAGAAATACGAGGCAGCGTACCTGTTGCCGAGGCCGACCTGACTATACCATCCTGCATTGTAATGGGTGCAGAAGATACAGGCATCAGTAAAGATGTGCTAAAGCGTGCCGATAAACTGATACGCATCCCCATGGCTGCCAAGTTCGATTCGCTCAACGTATCTGTAGCCGCCGGCATGATACTTTACGAGGCTATACGTCAGCGCATTACAGACTGATATAAACTGCGTGTATAAATACTTTTTGCTTTTGAGTTTTTACTTTTTACTTTTACATCAACATTGGTTTCCGCTCAACAACGGAATTAAAAGGGAATCAGGTGAAAATCCTGAACATTACCCGATGCTGTAAGCTTCACACAACAGCTTTCTTGCACAAGCCAACGCCACTGTTCCGCAAGGGATGGGAAGGCCGCAAGAAGCGAAGCGAGTCAGAAGACCTGCCTTTGGACATTTTATTATTTATCGCTGCTTTCGGGAATAAAAGCGCAGGTAAGGTTAAGGGTGGGCTCCGTGGCCTCGCTTTTCTTTATTATCTGAATTTTTCTCACAAGCTGCATTTAAAAAATTGTTTTAATCAATTTCTTATGCGCAGATTTACATTAATCTCAGCATTGCTGGCATCGTCGCTGGCAACACAGGCACAGACAGTTGCCGATTTTGAAAGCCTTACTCTTCCAAAGGCCGACACGTTTTATGTCAACTACTCCAGTTCGGGCAACGATGTGGGCTTCAACAACGGGTTGGCTCATTTTCCTTGTGTGTACAACTCGGCATGGGGTGGTTTTTGGGATAAAGGTTTTGCTTATTCCAATATGACGGATAGCGTAAAAAGTGGCTTCAGCAATCAATATGCTGCCAAAACAGCCAAAGGCTACAACGGTTCTAATAATTACCTCGTAGCTAATAGCGCGTCCAACTACATACAGCTAACGGGTGCAGGCAAGGGTAGCTTTGTAAGTGGTTTCTACGTTACCAACAGTACCTATGCTTACAACAGTATGCGCGATGGTGATGCGTTTGCCAAAAAATTCGGCGGCACTTCGGGCAACGATGCTGATTGGTTCAAATTAGTAATCCGTGGTTATCACAACGGCACTGCAAAGCAAGATAGCATTGAAGTATATCTGGCAGACTTCCGTTTTACAGACAATACAAAAGACTACATACTAAAAACATGGCAATGGGTAAACCTGATGCCGCTTGGCAAAGTAGATAGTCTCGACTTCAAACTCTCATCAAGCGATGTGGGAGGTTTTGGTATGAATACACCCGCTTATTTCTGCATGGATAATTTCACTACGCAGGAAAATCTCTTTCCTTTTGCACCGCAAGCTACCATCACGGGTACTACAGCCGTTATCAAAACAGATGCAAGTATCAAAGGCTGGGCAGCACAATGCAAACTGGAGCGCGGATGGATGGATATAGCCGACAAAGCAATGGGCAAAGTAACACTGGGTGCAGATACCAGCGCACTGGGCATGGCAGATAACAACCTCTTAAGCCTCGGCGATAGCGGTGTAGCGGTATTGACGTTTAACAATGTACTGTACAATGGCGCAGGTGCCGACTTCGTTGTGTTTGAAAACGGCTTTGCGAATGGTGCCAACCCCGAAGAGGCTTTTCTGGAATATGCTTTTGTAGAAGTAAGCTCTGATGGTATCAACTATACACGCTTTCCTGCGGTGAGTATGATAGATACAGTGCAGATACCTATGGCAGGCACGTATGCCAACACACGCGCTATTCACAATCTGGCAGGTAAATATGTAGGCAACTACGGTACACCATTCGATTTGGATGAACTGGCAGGTACGCCTGGGCTCGATGTCAACAATATCACACACATCCGATTGGTGGATGTGGTTGGCTCTATCGGCATACACGGACAACTGGATAAAAACGGCAGAAAGATAAACGACCCGTACCCTACACAAATACCAAGCGGCGGTTTCGATTTGGATGCGGTAGGTGCTATGTACCTGAAATGGCCAACAACCGTACCAACCATTGCAAGCGATATGAACCTGCAAGCATTCCCCAACCCTGCAAAAGATATGCTTAGCATATCATTCAAACAACAGCCGCAAGGTGCATTGTTTGCTACCATTACAGATATGAAGGGCAGTGTGGTAAAGCATGGTACTATTAGCAACAATCAGGTGTCGGTAGCATCACTTACTGCGGGTGTTTACTATCTTGTTATTACAGATACCAACGGCAATAAATGGGTAGAGCGTATATCCAAAATATAATTGTAGTACTATTTAGCATATCGCTGCTGTCGGCTTGTGTAAAAGACAAGCCGACAGTACCTGATGTGCCTGCTACGCAGCCTGTATCTACGCACAAGCTATACATTGCCTGCGAGGGTAGCCTGAGTAATGGTAATAGCAGCTTGTATCTATACAACTATGCCAGCCAAACAGAGCACGGTAATATATACGAAGCGTCTAATGGTGGTGCCAAGCTGGGCGATGTACTGCAAAGCATTACCCGCATAGGCAGCAGGCTTTTTCTTTGCATCAATAATTCAGACAAGATAGTAGTATTGGATACTGCTTCACACAAACAAGTTGGTACTATCAGCATAACCAAGCCACGTTATATATTGCGCATTAGTGATGATAAGGCTTATGTATCAACCCTGTTCAGCAACAAAGTATATATCATCAACCCGCAAACCATGCAGGTAACAGGTAGCATCGCTATGCCATACCAAAACCCCGAAGCCATGCTGCTGCGCAATGGTAAGGCATACATCTGCCAATGGGATACTGCTTGCGGTAATGTTTACACGGTAGATATAAGTACAGATAAGCTCTTACAAACCATCCCCATCAACAGTCGCGCGCCGCATGGTATGGCGGTTGATAAAGGCAACAACCTTTGGATATTATCGGGCAATGTACACAAGGGCAAGCGCGCCGCTTTCACCGTATTAAAGCCCGATGATGAAGTGCTAAAGACAATGTACTTTGCTGATAAAGTAGATGCCATCAAGCCTGTATGCAATAATGCCAAAGACGCTGTTTATTTTATTGAGGTAGATTATAGCGGTGGTACTGCTAACAATGGCGTTTATAAAATCAACACGACAGACAATACATTACCACAAACAGCACTGATACCCGCACAATCTTTTCAATATTTTTGGGCATTGGGTATAGAACCCAATACAGGTAATATATATATAGGCGACCCGAAAGGCTTTATACAAAAAGGCAGCGTACAGGTATATACTACCGATGGCAAACAGCAACGCAGCTTCAGCGTAGGGGTAGGGCCGGGCAATTTTTATTTCGATTAATACAGCAATATGTTTCATTCCCCTTTCACGGTGAGCAGAGTAGTAGTATCGCTTTTTGCGGTACTACTTTCTTTTTCGCAAGCATGGGGGCAAAGCAGAGATACGCTGAAGGAAGTGCGTGTAAAGGGCAGGAAGAAAACTACCACATCTGCCGATGAGCGCATCAACACCTACGCACCGGGGCAAAAGATTACAACGATAGACAGCATCACGTTGCAACAATACCAATTTCAATCCGTAGCCAATTTGTTGACGCAGCAGTCTCCCGTATTTATCAAGAGCTATGGTGTCAATAGCCTTGCCACACTTAGTTTTCGTGGTGCATCTACTGCGCAGTCGCAGGTATATTGGAACGGTGTGCCATTGCAAAATGCTGCTCTTGGTATGTCAGACATATCGTTGCTGCCCGTAGCCTTGATGCAGCGTGTGCATATTGTATATGGCAGCTCGGCTGCTATGTGGGGTAGTGGCAATGTGGGCGGTGCATTGGTGGTAGAAAATGATAAACCTCATTTCGATAGCATCGCTGCTTTCTCGCACACAGCCCATGCAGTAACGGGTAGCTTCGGGCAATATCAGTTGGGCTTACGCTCTGTCTTTACAAGCAATAAGTGGTATGTGGCTGCCAACCTGATGGGACAATCTGCACGCAACAATTTTACATACAACGATGCCGATACGGTTAAGCGCATGGCAAACGCACAGCTCAATAGCGGTACGGGTATGTTGCAGATAGGCTATAAAGCCAACCGGCAAAACACCATTGGCTTAACAGCATGGTATCAGCAATATTACAGAGAGATACCCCGTGCCTTGTTCGAGGCGCAATCGCTGAAAAACCAACGCGATGAATCACTACGTCTATTAGCAAATTGGGAACGTAAAGGAAAACTCAATACATTGGTAAGGGTGTCGTACATCCGCGATGCGTTGCACTACCACGATACGCTTGCCCTACTCAACACCCGCAATGTTGCCAATCAGTTGTATGCCGATGCGTCATTCAGTTATCAGGCAGGCAATAGCCACAAGTTTATGTTATTGTTGCCCGT
The DNA here is from genome assembly GCA_002127285.1 of Chitinophagaceae bacterium IBVUCB1. Taxonomy (GTDB): domain Bacteria; phylum Bacteroidota; class Bacteroidia; order Chitinophagales; family Chitinophagaceae; genus Polluticoccus. The sequence goes on along the minus strand of NFUW01000002.1, from coordinate 1,085,071 downwards.
TACCATAGCGTGGGTAGATAGTGCAACTGTAAGCAATACAAATAGCCAAAACAGGATGGCGGTGGCTGTCAATTATTTGTTTACAGGCATCAGGCATTTGCAGATAGCAGCCAATATGCGTGGCGAGCAGGTAGATGATAACAGTTTTTTGCTCCCCGGCATCAATGCAGCTTATGCGCTTACAAACTGGCTATCTGTAAAAGCCAATGTACAGCGCACCTACCGTGTACCTACGCTCAACGAATTGTATTACAACCCCGGTGGCAATCCCAATCTGAAACCCGAACAAGGGTGGAGTGTGGATGGTGGGTATGCCATACGCACCATGCCGCGCAGCAAGCTCTCTTTTCAGCACGAATTATCGATGTTCAATCGGGTGATAGATAACTGGATACTATGGTTTGGCGGTGCTATATGGACACCTCACAACATAGCTACTGTGCATAGCAGGGGAGTAGAAACGGATAACAAACTAAGCCTGCATACCGGTAAATGGCAATGGCATATCGGTGCTACTACTGCCTATGTATTATCTACCACTACCGCCAGCCACATAGCGGGCGATGGCAGCATAGGCAAGCAGATACCCTATGCACCCCGCTACAACGGGCAGGCCAATATTGGTTTTGCCATCGGCAGGCTCTATGCCAATTACAACCACACCTATACGGGTTATCGTTTTATAACGGTTGACGAATCACAATGGTTAATGCCTTATAGCACGGGCAACATGCAGTTGTTATACACATTACCCCTGCAAAGTAATACGTTACAAATATCTGCCCAATGCAATAATATGTGGAACAGGACTTACGCCGTTGTCAATGCAAGACCTATGCCCGGCATCAACTGGCTATTGGGGGCACGGTTACTGATTAATTAATACGTGCCAGTATAAATTCATCAAAGCGTTGTAGTATGGTTATCTGTTCGGGTTTCACTTCTTGCATTTGTCCTTGGTCTATCAATAAAGTGCGCCCCTTGTATTTGTTCAGTTCTTCTGCGTGTTGCACCCTGTCTGTATGCAAGTCCATCCATTGCAGGTATAGATACACGTGGTGGCGTGGTATGCTGATGGTTACTAATTTGGGGCAGTCTTTCAGATAAGGGTTTTGCCTGTTCAGGTGTGTATGCAGGCTCTTCGGTTGGTTGTACAAGTACAATGTATGCCTTGTAAAAGTGAATGTCAGTACGATGCCGAAAACATAATAAGCCGTTTTGGTGCGCTTGCCTATGCGTATAATACCATCCATAATAATGGGTGGTATAAAAATGTAGGCAGGTATCAGATACCAATCATGTTTAGTTTCAGAGAAAGACATCAACAACGTAAAAGGCACTATCAGGCACAGTGATAATAATACCATCCTGTTCTGCTCATCTTTTATCAATGATAGGGTATGTTTTCGTTGTTGCCACCATCTTACAAGCCCGATTGCCAACAACAAGTACAGCAGGTAGTTCCATACATTCAGCCTTACATCCAGTACGGTCAATGCGAAAAACTTATCTGGTGTGCTTTTGTCTTCAAAACTGCTATCAGCCAGCCTGCGGATGGTATCGTGTAAGAATAGGGTAGTGATGGCATTATTACTATTGTAGTAAGAGGATTGATATGCCAGACCGTAAACGGATAGCAAGCCCAACCAACTACCAATAATGGCTATCAGTACACCAAGGGCTATCCATAATTGTTTAGACCTTAGCAGGTTTTTCATCTTTCCCCTTATCATGGCATACAAAGCCATGCCTGGTAGCAATACAAATGCAGCCGTACCCTTGCAATAAAATGCCAACCCAATGAATAGCGCAGACAGGTAGATGGCATTTTGCTTGTCAAAATCTATGTATCGGGCATAATAATATACTGACAGTAGCAACATCAAAACCAGTATCATATCATAGTCGGCTGTCAAGCCAATGTGCCAGCCTATTACCAGTTTGCACGATGCGGTTATAAGGCAACATAAAAATGCATGCACCGGTTTTGTGTACTGGCATACAAAGCGATACATCACGGAAAAGAAAATCAGCACACAGATATAGGTTGGTAACCTTAATGCAAATTCGTTGTAGCCGAATAGTTTATAACTGCCAACTATCATCCACGTCAGCAGGGGTGGCTTTGCAATCCATGTATCTGGCAGGTTGTCAAAGTACAGGTTGATATAATCACCGTTTTGCGCCATAAAGAATGCGTTGGCACCATGTCTTGCTTCATCCCATTCGTTAATATTGTACCAAAACCCTGTTGACACGAGTAGCAACAGTATTATGGATAGTAAGATTAAGTTTAATGTATTTTTTATTTGCATCTGATATTATTAATGCAGAAAAGGGTAGCTTATTATACAGATAAAGATGACTTTCAGATAATTTAATCAACAAAATAGTGTTAAAATATGCAAAAAGTAGTATTTTCACGACCCGAAACAACATGTGTTTATGAAACTTAAAATGCTTTTCTATCCATTAGCGATAGCTTCTGTTATTTTCTCGTCATCATGCGATAGGACTGATGCATCTTATGTACAGCCATCTTGCCAGTTCGCTCCAAATCAAAAAACTGGTGTGTATTCAGCTCACCACAATGATAAATACTGGACATATCTTGACTTCAGCAGCGAAAAATGGATATACTTCAGGTTTATTGATAAGGCTTTTATTGATCTTTGTACGAGCGAAAAAAATGGTGTAAATATACGTGTAAGGGGTAAGTTTATGGAAGTGAAGGGCTATATTAAGATTACAGACAAAGACAGCCTTGAAGTTCCATTGGTTAAGACAAACTTAGACAGTAACACATATTCCTTCGATGGTAAATTGGATAATATAGACCTCATGCCTTATTTCCAAAATTATCCCGGACGTTATACACCGGTATTGTATATAAAAATGCCATATGACAGCCATTATGTAAACTGGATGTATTTCATTGAACGCCTGAAGTTTAATATGATAGGTATTGAAGTGACACCAACCGGCACAAAAACATTTTAATAGATTTTAATTGCATTTTAACCACTATTTGAGCATTTCAAATAGTGGTTTTTTATTACATGTCATTTGTCAGATAAATCCATTAAACCTGTTTTATTCTGATATTTTTTAATTTATTTTTAAAAATGTAACGGCCAACCCAACGTGTATAGCGGATTTACAGTCTATTACGTAGGAAATCTTTAATTCCCGTTACTTGTCTATCGCATTGGCTTATACGGTACCCGGACAGACAAACGAGTTACAAGAACTCATTTATGGGTGTATGCGCAACCAGCGCAGCGCTCAGGAGAAGTTGTATCATCTGTTCTATCCGCGTATGATGGGTGTTGTAAAGCGGTATATAGACCATGCTGAACAAGCGGAAGAAGTGTTGAATAACGGCTTTCTTCGCGCGTTTCAGAAGATAGACCAGTACACGTTTCAGGGTTCTTTTGAAGGTTGGTTAAGGAAAATCGTTTTCCATGCAGTATCAGACTATGTAAAGCAAAACGCGCGATACAATGAGAAGATAATGCTGGTGGAAAAAGACCAGTACATAGAAAAAGACCATGCAGACAGGTTGTATTATGCCCAACTGCTGGAGATGGTTCAGTCCCTGCCAGGGGCTACCCGTTCGGTCTTTAATATGTATGTGATGGAGGGCTACTCGCATCGAGAAATTGGCAAGATGTTGGGCATCAGCGAGGGTACATCCAAATGGCACCTTTCCGAAGGCAGAAGGATACTGAAAGACAAGATTGAAAAACTGCAATTACATTTAAAAAAATAAAATTTTATCCATATGGATAAAAACATGATTAACATAGATGACCTGGTGAGGCAGCGCCTGAGTGGCGGTGAAGAAGAGGAGCGTGCGGGGGCTTGGTTGCGTATGCGCGAATTGCTCGATAAAGAGCAACCTGTGCGTGTGGCGGCTGGCTACAACTGGAAGCGTATGCTCACCTATGCCGGTGGTCTGTTGCTGCTGGCTGCAGCTACTGTAGGCGGTTACCAAACCTATCATTCTTTCAACGATAGCAAGCAGGGTAGCGATGCTACTTTCGCTTCTTACAAATCTGAAAACAAAGGTTTATTGTCTGGCGTTACACTTAACGATGCTACCCCTGCTGCAACAAATAATCAACCAACGCAACAAACAGAAAAATTAGGTAACAACCCACAAGGTGCTGATAAACAGTTGAATACAGAAGTCGCTACTGGTGGTATTGTTGAAAAAAATGAGAAAATTGAAAAAACGCAACAAAACGCAACAAAAACGCAACAAACTCCATTCCTAGCAAGTAACAATAGCAGTTCAAAACCTCAGAATAATAAGATAGCAGCAATAACTGCAACAAAACAGCAAGCAGAAGAAAAACAGCAACAAAACGAAACAATTCCAGCTGCTAAACCTGCAATTAATGCTGTTGCCAAAGCAGAGCCTGTTGCACCAAAAGCTATCGAAACTCCGAAGCCTGCTGAGCAAGTTAAAGAACCTGTAACTACTGTAGCGGTATCTAAACCTGCGAACAGTGGTAAAATGGATGCCATAGCTAACCGCAACTTTGCATCGGGTAGTAATACACAACCTGCAAAGGCTGCAATAGCACCGGAAATAAGCAACCCAAGGTATGTGAAGCAAGACAAAAAAGTGGACTCAATCAATATGATAGCCACTAAAGAAAGCAGCCGCAAAGGCATCCGTAAGGTAGATACCATTGCTATGGGCAAACTGGCTAATGAAAAATACGTAGTAGGAGAGGCTGCCGTGGCTGCTGCATCTGCAAACAAACAGATAGAACCTGCTGCCACCGCACCTGCTACCGAAACGACTGAAAAAGTAGAACTGGCATCGCTGGCAGATAAGAAAATAGGTAGTAAGAATTATAAGAACAAAAACTACAATCCGCGCCGCTTTGAAGAAATGGTGCAAAACGCCAGGATGAACCTGTCCGGTGTTAGCTTCCATCCGGGTTTGATGATGGGTGTGAGCAGTACGCTCGGTTCTTACAATATGATGGGTATGAACTTTGGTGTAGTAGGCATGATGGATATTAATGAACGCTGGGGTATGTTTGCCGAGTTGAAGTATATCTATCGTTTTGGTAATGGTAAATCATTATCTAATAATTACAACGATGTAACAGACGTCAGCTATCTGGGCAATAATATGTACGAACATCGTTGGGACTCAATTGAGCACTCTTTCAATATTACATCATCATCGTCTATAGAATTACCAATAGCTGTTCGTTATTCACTCAAACGTGTTAATATGTTTGTGGGTATAAATACCGCATACAACTTTGCAGTAAAAGTGGATGAAAAAGAAAACCCGCATGCCCGTAAATACATCAGCAACAGTGGTAGCGCTGCATCTCTGACATCGCAGTGGGGAGAGAATAAGAAGATAGTGTACGACGATTTTGGTGCACGCTTCACAATGGGTTATATGCTGGGTATAGGTTATCAATTATCGCCTGCAGTCAACTTCGACCTGCGTGCTTCGCAACCCATATGGGATAATGTAAAGACGAAAGGTGCATACATGGTGTCTAAAGAATTGTTCCGTACACCATCACTGCAAGTAAATATGACCTACAGGTTCAGCAACAATAAGTACAAACCCCGCACAAGGGAATACTAATCGTTGCCCATGGCAGCTGCTTTCATTTGCAGGGTGGTTTCCTTTCCCAAGTAGTGTTCTATACGATTTTCTATAAGGTATATTAATGGCGTTAGCAATAACGCCATTACTGCTTTATAGCTGTAGTTAACCAATCCGATGGCCAATACCTGCTGAAAGCTCCAGCCATTACCTATCTTGAAAGCGATGAATAGTACGATGAAGCTATCTATGAATTGAGATACTAAAGTAGAGCCCGTTGCGCGCAGCCATACTTTCTTTTCGCCCGTTACTTTCTTTATCTTATGAAATACCCATACGTCTAATACCTGGCTAACAAGAAATGCGGTAAGGCTACCCACTATAATCCACATACCCTGCCCGAAGATGCCACTGAAGGCTGCCTGCATATCAGGTACACCCTCTGCCGCACGGCTACCTACCCAAAACTCTGTATTGGGTGGTACATGTATAGCCAGATAGAACATGACAAATGCATAACAGATAAGCGCTACGGCTATATACGATATTCGCCTCACGGCTTTTGGGCCGTAGTATTCGTTTACAATGTCTGTCATTACAAACTCTAAAGGCCATAGCAGCACACCGCAGGTCAGGGTATAGGTAAGCCCCTCTTGCCCTAATAGCGAAAAGGGGTGCGGCTCCATACCCAACAGTCTTTCCAATGAGAAGAGCTTGCCGCCAATACATTCGGCAATCAGCGCGTTGGCTACAAAAAAAGAAGCTATGAATAAGAACAGCTTGGTAGGCTTGTCGTTCAGTATGTTGCGTATCATGCAGTAGCAGATTAGTAGGGTAAATCTAATGATTATAGGCAAGACTTGTTTACGAAGCCGATTGCCTGCTCCATAGGGATTAATAATAGGGTAATGATTTAGTAAACCTCAGTTGATGTTGGAGTAATGTTTATTGGTGAGATTTATAAGACAGGTTTATTTATGATTAGCAAGGAGTTTTTATCAGTAGCATATACGGCTATACAAATGAGTTTTGCAACGGCAGTAATATCTGCGAATCACAAAAGCGATTACCGCGTTATTGGCAATACCGATTTTTCCATCACCTTTCTGTGCCGAACGGGCTACCACTGGAGCACTATTTCTGAAATACGGTGGCATGAGCTGGCTGAAGAAAAACTGGACTATACCATATCCTGTATGCTGAACCCCGAAGCTATGATAACTAAGCAATTGTTAAAAGAATATGCGGATAAACATATTGCACAATTAGTTGTTCTTATAGATACTTATGTAGGGCAAACGCATTTGTTAAAAGGTAGTGCGGCATCGAAACGCAGAAGAGGGTTTATCTAATAGTATCACGGAATTGTCATTTGGCAGGCAGCAGTAGTTTTTGATTTTCTTTTAACGCAAACTGGCACAGTTTTTCTTACGTATAGTATAATAGGTAAAACGATAAAAATCAGAAGATATGCGTATAAAAGTATTAATGGTCAGTAATCAGCAGGGGCTGCCTGTATCGGATGCAGAGATGCTGAAGGAAAGAGGTTTTATGGTATATACCTGTACCGATAGCCTGCTGCACGAAATGGTGGACGAGGTGCACCCTGATATTATATTCATCAACCCCGAAGAGCCGGATGCGGGCACTACCAAAGCGTATCATAGCATACTAAAGGACAAGGAATTGGCAGACCTGCCTGTTATCTATACCGTGTCTGAAGATGATGTGTACCTGATAACACCATCGAGGATGCAGGGACGTAAGAACAAGATTATATCAGACAATATTATAGACGGTATCAAAGTATCGCTGCAAGAGGCAAGCCATGTGTTGCATCACCTGCCTGCTGCGCGCAACCATGCAGCTTAATATTACTATCCTTTATCTACCGAAAACTTCCCTGGCCCTATGATGAACATGGCTAAGAATACAATGCCTAATTCTATGGCATGAGAAGCATCCATAATTCCATCGCCCGATGAGAGGTGCATAGCCGCAGCTACCAGCATCGTAAAGAATAACAGAAAAGACGTAGGTCTGAAGAACAAGCCCAGTAAAAAGAACAGTCCCCCAACTGTTTCGGTAATAGCAGCCATAAAGCCCCATACAACGGGTACGAATTTGATGCCGATGCTTGCCATAGCACCGCCCAGTTTTTCCCACTTCTCTGCGCCGCCCGATAGCTTAGGGTAGCCATGCAGTATCATCATAAAACCCACCCCCAGCCGCAGTATCAGCAATGCCGCGTTATTGTATTTACCCAGTTTGGTAAGGAAAGCCATGTTCAGTCAGTTTTGTTGTAAATATAAAGTGTGTTTTTTGTTTTAATAATAGTTTTAGAAAATCGAGAGTCTTGGCGGGGTACGAAGCCATCTCACGTTATACAGATTTGGAATTTCGTGAGATTGCCACGTCAGCAGCCAATGCACATGGCTATGCAATGCTTCCTCGCAATGACGTACGCAAGTATCATTGAAACCTGACTTTGGTAGGCAATTGCAAAGACGCAAAGACGCAAAGGTTTTGGCAAAGGAATTTGAGAGATGCGGGATGCTTCCCTGCAATGACGGTAAAAATTAATAGGTTAATTAACGTTACTAAAGCAAAGAGCCACTAAGTAGTGGCTCTTGTTATTATTGTTTTGGCAGGTTGCGGAATGCTTGCTTGTTTTCTTCTTCTTGTTTTTCTTCTGCGGCTTGCTCTTTGTCGTACGCGCGGATGATGTGCTTTACCAAACGGTGGCGAACCACGTCTGCCTCGTCCAGTTGAATATGTGCTATGCCCTCTATACCGTGCAATATACGGGTGGCTTTTACCAGCCCAGATTTCTGATTTTTAGGCAAGTCCACTTGCGACATATCACCCGTGATAATGGCTTTGGCACTGGGGCCTATACGTGTCAGGAACATTTTTAACTGCAAGTCTGTCGTATTCTGTGCCTCATCCAGTATAATGAACGAATTATCGAGCGTACGCCCACGCATATATGCCAGTGGTGCTATCTCTATAATGCGGTTGGCCATATAATAATTCAGCTTGTCGGCAGGTATCATATCGTCCAGCGCATCGTACAGCGGGCGCAGGTAGGGGTCTATCTTCTCCTTTAAATCTCCTGGCAGGAAGCCAAGGCTTTCGCCAGCCTCTACCGCAGGGCGTGTCAGTATTATTTTGCGTACGGCTTTGTTCTTCAACGCACGTACAGCCAATGCAACAGCCGTATATGTTTTACCCGTACCGGCGGGGCCCAGTGCAAAGATGATGTCGTTCTTTTCGCTAACTGTTGCCAGCAGTTTCTGGTTAGCCGTTTTGGCACGTATTACCTTGCCGTTGGGGCCAAATACCAATATATCGTTATTGGCTTCGTTCTCTACAGATACTGCTGTTTCGCCGTTTTCATCTTCGCCCAGTATTTCGGCAAAATAGTTTTCGGATAAGTGCCCGTTCCGTTCTAAGTATTTTACCAACTGGCCAATACGGTTTTGTGCATTCGTTACCTCTGATGCCTGCCCCGATAACTTTATCTGCGAGCCGCGCGAGAGGATTTTTAGAAGGGGGAATTTGCGTTTCAGAATGTCGAACTTGCTGTTGTTAACACCGAAAAACTCAATGGGGTTAACCGTGTCTAAATTGATGATTGCTTCAGTCAAAATCTATGCTGGGTTTAAAAACTATTAATGCCTGTAAGTTTACAAAAACCGTACAATAACGGTTGTTAACTAATTATAAAGTCCGGTATCCTTATCTGTTTTATCAGTACCCGCCCGTATGCCCACGTTTCGGGAACCGTGCTACGCGCCGCTACTAATTGCCGCGTTGCCTGTATGCAGCAGTTGCAGACGCATTGCCTGCCGGTAGGCCACTTGTCTCTCAACTGCTCGGTAGTGAATTTAGGTATTACTTGTTTAGTTGTGCTGTTTGCAGGTACTTAATTAATCAACAGTTGTGCATATCTTTTTAGTATGTATAAGACTTGTTTAATTATCATAGGGATAGCGTGTAAGCATTAACTTTACTTTTTTATTACAATATGTATTCTCTTAAGGATAAAATAGTAGCCATAACAGGCGCATCATCGGGTATTGGCAAGGCATTGGCACAAGAGGCATTGGCACAAGGAGCATGTGTAGCAGTATGTGCCCGTAATGCAGACAAACTGCGGGAAGCAATAACGGCTACGGGCGATAAAGTGCTGTATGTAACTGCCGATGTGAGCAAAGAAGCAGATTGTAAAAACTTTATAGAAGCTGCCATAAGCAAATGGGGCAGGGTAGATGTGTTGATAAACAACGCCGGCATTAGTATGCGGGCATTGTTTGAACATGCCGACCTGCAAGTGATACGCGAACTGATGGATATTAATTTTTGGGGAACGGTGTACTGCACCAAATACGCAGTCAAGTCTATTAGAGAAAACAAAGGCGTAATAGTGGGGGTATCTTCAATAGCAGGTTTCAGGGGCTTGCCAGCCCGTACGGGTTATTCGGCATCCAAATTTGCGATGCAGGGTTTTCTGGAAGCTTTGCGTACGGAGCTATACCAAACAGGCGCGCATGTAATGTGGGTATCCCCCGGCTTTACTGCCAGCAATATTCGCAACGTAGCCCGCAGTGCCGATGGCAGCGCACAGGGCGAAACCCCGCTGGATGAGGGCAAACTGATGAGTGCGGAAACCTGCGCGGGCATTATACTGGACGGTGTAAAGCATAAAAAGCGCACGATTGTGATGACAACACAAGGCAAACTGACTGTATGGATAAACAAACTCTTCCCCAAACTGGCCGATAAGCTGGTTTTTAATCACTTTTTAACTGAACCTAACTCACCACTCAAGGGTTATTAACCGTCTGTAATATTTGATAACGGTGCATTTTGCATCTGTTTTTTCATTAAATTTATATCTGATATTATCCTAAAAACAACCGTATGAGGAGTTTTCTGAAAATTGCCCTATTGTCATCAGTATTAGTATGTTCGGCTGATGTGTTTGCCCAAACTACACAGATATACCTGCCCAATACTACGCCACCCGAAGTATGGGCGTATGGTAGGTTGCAACCATTAGCATGGAGCGGTGGTTTGAACAACCCGCAGATATGCATGGCAGACCTTAATAATGACGGAATAAAAGATATGGCCATATATGATAGGGTAGGTAGGTTTGGCAGTGTAAAGACTTTTATCAATACAAGCAGCATACCAGGTAACCCCAAGTATGAATACAGACCGGAATATCAGATCAATTTCCCGTTGATTGCTGACTATATGAAGATGGAAGACTATAACCGTGATGGAATTCCGGATTTGTTTCACAAAGGCATGGGGGGCGTTAGCGTTTACAAAGGCTATTACCAAAACAACAAACTGAATTTCACTTTTTACAGAGAATTGCGATATAACCTACCCGGTTCGGGATTGGTAAACTGTTATGTAGCACCAATAGATATACCTGCGATAGTAGATGTAGATAATGATCAGGATTTGGATGTGCTTAGTTACGATGTAATGGGTACGCGCATCAGCTACTTCCGTAATTGTGAAAAAGAAGACGGTCTGCCCAAAGATAGTATGCGTATGTGCTATAAGAGTACTTGCTGGGGCAAGACAGTGCAATTCTACGAGCGAAAACTATTATTGGGCGATACTACTTGCGATAAATTTTCTTTTGGTACTACCTGCAAAACCACCCATGCCGGCAATACGCTTTTGTTGCTTGATTATGACGGAGATGGTGATATGGATGCTTTTAACGGTAATGTTTCTTATTCAGATATTCAATTTTTGAAAAACGGTCGTGTAGAGTATAGTTACAACAAAGACACCATCATATCTCAAGACACCATGTGGGGTGGCGCTAACGGCAAAATAGCATACATGTCTATGATGCCGCTTGCCAATTATATAGATGTAGATAATGATGGTAAAAAAGACCTCATCATATCGCCAAGGCTTGATAATACAGAAAACTACAAGTCAATAGCTTATTACAAAAACAACGGCACAACAGCGCTCCCCAATTTTTCATATGTTTCGGATACCCTGTTTATGCAAGACATGATAGATGCTGGTTCGGCAGCTATACCGGTTATGTATGATTATAATAAAGATGGCAAACTCGATATGTTTATTGCTAACGAAGGTTATTATCAGGCAAACGGTACATTGCGAGCACGCATCAGCTATTACGAAAACACATCTACTACATCTAAACAATCTTTTGAATTGAAGAACAACGACTTCATGGGTTTTTGGGCTTCCAATCTAAGACACTTAGCACTTTCGTTCGGAGATATGAATGGTGATGGCATTGACGATATGCTGCTGGGCAGAGGGGATGGTAATATTACTTTTTTCAGAAACACAGCTGCAAGTAATACAGTAACGCCTGTATATACTACACCCATGATATTGAATGATTTGAGCGGAACGATAGATGTGGGCGACTACGCAACACCATTTATTTACGATGTAGATAAAGACGGTAAGAATGATATTGTATCGGGCAATCAGGCAGGTAATATCATTTACTACAGGAATACAGGTACTACACCTGTGCCGGTATTCAACAAAATAACGGATAGCCTGGGTGGTGTAAGAGTAGTGGAAGAAGGAAGTATCTATACCTACACAGTTCCTTTTATTGGCAAAATTGATAACAGTAATAAAGATTACTTGTTAATAGGTACGCAAGGCGGCACTATTTACAGGTACGATAGTGTAGTAAGCGGCAATATTACGAAGTACAATCGTTTAGATTCTAATTATTGTTATATCAACATTCACCAACGCTCTGCCCCATATGTGGCAGATATTGATGGTGACGGTAAGAAAGAAATGATGATTGGTGGATACGCCGGCGGTGTAGTGATGTTCAAACAATACTTTAATGTAGGTATAGATAACGTAGCAGATACCAAAAATAAAGTAGATGTATATCCCAACCCTGCCAATAACCAAATAACCATAGCTTGGAAAGATGGTTTTGCTAATGGTAATGTTGAGATAAAACTTGTATCAGTAACAGGGCAAGTGGTGAAGCAATTGACCGTTGCAGGTACTAATACATCTGCTTTGATAGATGTTTCAAACTTATCGAATGGCATATACTATTGCATAGTACAGAGTGCAGGCAACCAATCTGTAGTGCCTGTAAGTATAATAAAGTAATGTAGTTAGATAACATAAAAGAAAAATCCCCGATTGTATGTACAGTCGGGGATTTGTATGTTGAGGATGCTCAAGCTTATTTCTTACCTGCTTTCGCGTCTTCGTTTTCTGCTTGTTTCAGGGCACGTGTCATTACTACTGATGCGATGGGGATGCGCGGAGAGTTCATGATTTCCATGTTATCTGCTGCTACATCTTGTACACGTACGTTGCCGTTCAGTTCCAGGCTGTCTATGTTCACTTCTATGTTTTCTCTCAAAAACTTAGGCAGTGTGCGCACTTTCAGGCTTTTTACTTTTACTTCCAAACGTCCGCCTGCCTTTACACCCGCAGGCTGGCCTACGAATTTCAATGGCAGGTTAGCGATGATTTTCTTGTCATCTACCAGTTCCAGCAAGTCAACGTGGCTCAGTTCGTCAGTCAGCACGTCAAACTGCAGGTCTTTCATAATGCAAGTGTGTGTGTTGCCGTTTACACTTACTTCTGCCAACTGGAAATCGGGCGTGTACACCAATGGGCGGAATGCCAATTGAGGCGCGCTGAAATGCACTGTTTCTTTACCACCGTATATTACGGCTGGTACTTGTCCTTCAGAACGAAGACGGCGTGTGGCTGTTTTACCGTGTTCGCTTCTGCTGTTTCCTTCAATTTTTACAACTTTCATTTTTAAAAGTTTTGTATTTCAACACCGTGCGAATACCCGTCAAACATACGGACGTTGAAATGGCAGTTAACTAAATAATGTGCGCCATTGATGCGGCGGACAGGTTTTTTTGTTTAAACAGTCGTACCCTCCCAACCTCCCTAAAGGGAGGGGATGAGAAGAATATTTTTATAAAACAGGTAGCCCCTTCAGGGGTTGGGTACCTACTTTTTACCATGTACAAATAAAGAACTAATGGACTTGTTCTCGAAGGTATTGCGGATGGCTACTGCAAAGAGTTCTGCGGTGGGCAATACTTTTATTTTAGAACATTCCTGCTTCAGCGGTATGGTATCGCATACTACGAGTTCTTCCAATTCGGAGTTCTCGATGTTTTCGTATGCTTTGCCACTCAGTACCGGGTGTGTACAGAAAGCGCGAACAGATAATGCACCGCGTTCTTTCAGTATAGCTGCCGATTTGCTGAGCGTACCTGCCGTATCACAAATATCATCTATCAACACTACATGCCTGCCGCTTACATCGCCTATCACCGTCATGGCAGCAATCTCATTGGCACGTTTGCGTTGCTTGTCGCAGATAACCATATCCAGCTCAAAGTACTTAGCAACTTCGCGCACCCTGTTGGTACTGCCCACGTCGGGGGACGCAAAGATAAGGTTTTCCATCTTAAGATTTTCAATATATGGTATGAAAATCGCAGAACTATCCAAGTGGTCAACCGGAATATCAAAGAAACCCTGTATTTGCGGGGCGTGCAGGTCCATCGTCATCACCCTGTCTGCCCCTGCGGTTGTCAGCAGGTTAGCTACCAGTTTGGATGCTATAGCCACGCGGGGCTTGTCTTTCCTGTCTTGACGGGCAAAGCCGAAGTAGGGGATAACAGCCGTGATGTAGCCTGCCGATGCACGGCGGGCAGCATCTATCATCATCAGTAGTTCCATCAGGTTATCGGACGGGGCGAATGTGGACTGTACAAGAAAAACATAGTCGCCACGGATAGACTCGTTGAAAACGGGCTGAAACTCGCCATCGCTGAATTTCGGGATGGCAAGATTACCTAATTTTTTGCCAAATGACTTGGCAATCTGCTCGGCAAGGTAGGTAGAACCCGTACCGGAGAATATTTTAACAGATGGCTGCTGCATGAACATTTTTTTGGGGAATAGGCTGCAAAAGTAAAGAAAGCAGGTGGTTATTTAAAAGATGTTTTCTATTTAAAATATTAATATTAAGTTTATATCAATACTGCAATTGCCATATTACTTTTGCAGCCTAAACTAAAACGCATATGAGACGTAATGCAACTGCCGTATGGAACGGCTCGGGTAAAGAGGGCAACGGGCACCTGACTACTGCCAGCACGGTGCTGAATAAAACACAATATTCATTCAGCTCGAGGTTTGAGGACGGGGTAGGTACCAATCCCGAAGAACTCATGGCTGCTGCACATGCAGGCTGCTTTAGCATGAAGCTGTCTTTTGTATTGGGTGCTGCGGGCTTTACACCCGATGAGATACATACTGACTGCGCCATCACGATAGATAACGGCGCAATTACCAAAAGCGAACTGACACTGAAAGCAAAAGTGCCTGGCATTAGTGCGGAACAGTTTCAGGCTTGCGCGGCAGATGCCAAAGCCAATTGCCCGGTATCTAAAGCATACAACTGCGAGATAACACTGGATGCTACGTTGCTGTAAGCGAAACAGCATGTAATAGAAAATGAAATGGGTATATGCAATGCATATACCCTTTGTTATGTTCAGTATCAACGACCTACCATCCGCTTGCCAATACGTCGGCTATGTGCATGGTTTGTATAGGCAGGTTGTTCTTTTCTATATAACCCTGTACGTGCATCATGCACGATACGTCTGTAGTTATCATGTATTTAGCACCTGTTTCCAGTGCACTCTGTACCTTTGTTTGCGCCATCCCCAGCGATATAGATTCGTACTTTACGGCAAATGTACCGCCGAAGCCGCAGCAGGTTTCACATTCTTTCATCTCTACCATCTCCAGCCCTTTTACATGGCGCAGCAACTGGCGCGGCCCTTGTTTTATGCCACATTCGCGCAGTGCGCCACAAGCATCGTGGTAGGTAGCTTTGCCCTCAAGTGCAGCACCTATGTCTTCTATCTTCAGCACTTGTGTCAGAAACTCGGTAAACTCGTACATATTGCCCCGCACTTTATTGCTAAGCAAATGTTCGGCACTGTTTTCCAGCATCTTATCGTAGTAATTGCGGACAAAGCCTGTACAAGACCCGCTTGGGCCTACTATATAGCCCTCGCCATCAAAATCGTGCAGAAATTTTTTGGCTACCGCCTTCGTTTCGTCCCAGTAACCAGCATTGAAAGCTGGTTGTCCGCAGCAGGTTTGTTTGCTGTTGTAAGACACTTCGCAGCCCAGCTTTTCTAATACCTTCACCATGTTCATGCCCGTTTGCGGGTATAGCTGGTCTACAAAGCAAGGTATGAAGAGTTGTACTTTTGTCATGTAATGGTTGTCCTTTGCGCTATAAATATAATCAGTTTGCAGGGTTGGCAAGCATACGGCTGTTCTTTATCATCTTGAGGGCAGTAATAGCGGCTTCCTCGCCTTTGTGCCCGTGTATGCCACCCAGCCTTTCCCACGCCTGTTGTTCATTATCCAGTGTCAGCACACCGAATATGGTAGGTATAGGAAGCTCCAGATTTAGTTGTGTAATGCCCTCTGTTACTGCCTTGCACACATAGTCGAAGTGGGGCGTACCGCCACGTATCACTGTACCGAAAGCGATGATGGCTTCAGGGCCATCGTTGGTGTAAGAACTGCTTTCCCATATCTGTTTGCAGGCAAATGGCAATTCAAAAGCGCCGGGTACGGCTATATAATGCGTAATAGTAGCATTGTACTGTTCCAGTATTTTATGGCATCCATCGCGCAGGGCTTTTATGATAGTGTCATTCCACTCTGTAAATACAATGGCTACCCTTGTCCCCGATAGATTTTGCAGTGCAGATGTATCTAATAACGATGTACTATGTGCTGATTGTGCCATAAAAGAAAAACCCCTTTTCGCCGTCAAAGGTAAAAAGGGGCATTTTAATAATAGTGAAAAATATTAATCGTGTTCGCCGAGCATACCGAGGTATTTTTCCACTTCACGCGCTTGCTCGCTTTGAGGATACTCGTCTTTAATCTTTTGGTAGTATTTTTTAGCGTCTTCTTTCTTGTTAGTGATGTCGCAAACGCTTGCCAGCCTGAATAAATAAATAGGCGTCATCAGGTTGTCTTTATCATTACCTATTGCTTTTTCGTACGCACTGATGGCTTTGGAAGTATTGTTTGTTTCCATATATGCATCTCCCAATGCACCTGCTGCTGCATAGCTTACTAATGAGCCATTACCGTCAAAATCTTCTAAGTATTTGATAGCGTTTTTGAAATCGCCTTTTTGCAGATAACAAACACCCGCGTAGTAATTGCAAAGATTTGCCGCTTTTGTACCACTATATTTCTTCATCACAAACAGGAAGCCCTTATGCTGTCCGTCACCATTCAGTGCTTTATCTACCGAATCAGCCTCGAAATAGCGTTGCGCAAATGCCATAGCGGTAGAGGCTTTAACCTCACGTGGCTCGTTATATAGTTTGGTGTATGCGAAATAACCAACAATAGCAGCCAATACAACTGTTACAATGGTATTAATGCGTTTCTTGTTTGCTTCATATTTTGCAAGCAGGTTATCAAGCACTTTCGATTCGTCTGCTTCTGTTACAGGGGTTGTTCCCGGTTTATTTCTAGCTGAGTTTGCCATTTAGTTCTATGTATAAGATTAGTATTGTATGTGTGGTTTGTAAAACAAATTAGTCGGTGATGTAAGGATAGTTGTCGTCAACATAAATATCCTTGTACAGTTCGCTATCATCGGGCCATGGGCTTTCTTCTGCAAATTGTACGCTTTCTTCCACCTCAGCCCTTACTTTTTCGTTAATGGCTTCAATCTCTGCCTCTGTAGCCCATTTATTATCCATAATGGTTTTCAGCACCTGATTGATGGGGTCTTTATCTTTATATTCTTCTACTTCTTCTTTTGTACGGTACTTGGCAGGGTCGCTCATAGAGTGGCCACGGTAGCGGTATGTTTTTACCTCAAGGAAGGTAGGGCCACCTTTGTCGCGTGCACGTCTTACGGCACGTTCCATAGCTTTGTGTACCTCTTCGCAGCTCATACCATCTACACTATCTGCAGGCATATCGTAGGCATCTGCCAAGCGGTATATATCAAGTGTTTTGGATGTACGCTCTACCGAAGTGCCCATAGCGTAATAGTTGTTTTCGCAAACAAATATCACGGGCAGGTTCCAGAGCATCGCCATGTTGAATGTTTCGTGCAGCAAACCCTGACGGGCAGCACCATCGCCAAAATAGCAAACGGTTACACGGTCGTTATTATGGTACATATCTGCAAATGCAATACCTGCACCCAAGCCTATCTGTCCGCCAACTATACCATGCCCGCCAAAGAAGCGTTTTTCTTTGCTGAAGAAGTGCATGCTGCCACCCTTGCCCTTCGTACAGCCGGTAGCTTTACCATACAGTTCGGCCATACATTCTTTAGGGCTCATGCCTTTAGCTATGGCAAGTCCGTGGTCGCGGTAGGCGGTTATCATGTTGTCATCATCGCGGATGGCGGTCATAGTGCCTGCTGCTACTGCTTCTTGTCCTATATACAGGTGGCAGAAACCACGTATTTTCTGCATACCATATAGCTGCCCTGTCTTTTCTTCAAAGCGGCGTAGCAACAGCATGATTTCGTACCAGTATAGATATGTTTCTTTTCCGAAAGGAGTCTGCACTGTTTTTTTAAATTTGTGCGAAAATATAAAAACTTTCGCTGCTTTTTTCGCTTGTCGTCAATTAAGAAGATAACATTAGTACAATTTCGCAACTATTCAGTGCGCAGTTTCGCTTTTGAGGCAACCGTTACCTGTATTACAGGCCCTAATGGCTGCGGCAAAACCAACCTGCTGGATGGCATTTACTACCTATGCTATACCAAGAGCTATTTTACGGCTTACCAGCAAAACTGCGTGCAGATGGGTACAGACGGCTTTAGGGTAGAGGGTGTGTTTACACAGGCCCCCTCTGACTCCCCCCAAGGGGGAGGAATGCAATCTATCCCCTCCTCCTTGGGAGGAGGCAGGGAGGAGGCTATCGTTTGTAAATGGGTACAAGGCAAAAAAGAACTGTATGCAGACGGCGTACCTTACGAAAAGCCAACCGACCATATAGGCAAATATGCCGCCGTGATGATAGCCCCAGACGACTTGGAACTGGTAAACGACGGCAGCGAGCCACGCCGCAAATGGATAGACAGCATACTGAGTCAGGCAGACAGGGGGTATCTGGAATGCCTGATGCGCTACCAGCGTGTGTTGCAACAACGCAACGCATGGCTGAAACAGTATGGCAACAGCCCTGCACCAGACTATACTACACTGGAGTATTACGATACCCAACTGGCAACAGACGGTACTTATATATATGATAAACGTAGCGATTTTGCCTATGCATTTTTGCCCCACCTGCAAGCCTATTACCAAAGCCTGACGGGTGGCAAAGAGGCTGTAGATATGCAGTATCAGAGCGATTTGCAGCAGCAGCCAATGGCAGCATGGCTACAAGAGGGGCTGCAACACGATATGCGCTTGCAACGCACCTTGCGCGGCATACATAAAGACGACCTGCAACTATTGTTGAACGGTGTACCCGTAAAAGGCTTCGGTTCGCAAGGGCAGAAGAAGAGTTTCTTGTTTGCCATGAAACTGGCGCAGTACAAATACCTGACTGGTGTATTGGGTTATAAGCCCATACTACTGCTGGACGATGTATTTGAAAAACTGGACCAGAGCCGTATGGAAGCCCTGCTACGCATTATACGCAGCGACGAATTCGGGCAAGTGGTGCTGACAGATACCCATGCAGATAGGGTACGTCATGCATTTGGAGAAGGAGTGGAAGTGGGGATGATTATTTTATAACAAAACATTAATTCCTTCAACATTAGTTGAGTTTCAATGTTATACTTCGGTAATAACAGGGTATGCGATAAATTAATTATTTGTTGCCCGAAAAAATAATCTGCTTTCCTTACCTTTGGGGGCGTTAAAAAACAGCTATATACAGCTTTTAATAAAAATATGGGTTACGTAAAAGATAAGTTCAAAGCAGTAGCTGACGAACAAGCAAAAGAAATCAAGAGCATCATTGCAGAGCATGGTGAAATGGAACTGGACAAAGTAACAATAGCGCAGGCCTATCAGGGTATGCGTGGTATACCAGGTCTTATTACTGAAACATCTTTGCTTGATTCAAACGAGGGTATTCGTTTCCGTGGTTTTTCTATTCCTGAACTGAGGGAAAAATTGCCACATGCAGAAGGTGGCAGCGAACCATTGCCTGAAGGCTTGTTTTACCTGATGCTGACGGGCGAAGTGCCAACGCTGGAAAATACAGAACATATTTCTGCCACATGGGCGCGTCGTTCGCACGTACCAAACCACGTATTTGCATCAATAGAAGCATTGCCTGTTGCCACACACCCTATGACGCAGTTTTGCATAGCGGTACTGGCATTGCAAACGGAATCTAAATTTGCGAAAGCATACGAAGAAGGCATCAGCAAAAAAGAATACTGGGATTATGTGTACGAGGATACAATGACACTGATAGCCCGCCTGCCACGCATAGCTGCTTATATATACCGCCGCAAGTACAAGAATGGCGAACACATACAGCCCGATGGTATGCTGGACTGGAGCGCCAACTTTGCACACATGCTGGGTTATGATAACGAGAGCTTCAAAGAACTGATGCGCTTGTATCTGACTATACATGCCGACCACGAAGGCGGTAACGTATCTGCACACGCCACACACCTTGTAGGCTCTGCACTCAGTGACCCTTATTTGTCTTTTTGCGCAGGTATGACAGGGCTTGCAGGACCACTGCATGGTTTGGCAAATCAGGAAGTTATCCGTTGGATAGAGGAGCTTCAGGAGAACCTTGGCACATTAGAGCCTACTAAAGAGCAGATAGCACAATATATAAAAGATACATTGACAGCAGGTAAAGTTGTTCCCGGATACGGACACGCAGTATTGCGCAAAACAGACCCACGCTTTACAGCGCAGATGGAGTTTGCCAAAACACATTGTCCTGACGACCCTACAGTAAAAACAGTATGGAATGTATATGAAGTAGCACCACCGATACTGGAGGGTACAGGTAAAATCAAAAATCCATGGCCTAACGTGGATGCACACTCCGGTGCATTGCTGAAACATTATGGTTTAGTAGAAGAAGATTTCTATACTGTATTATTTGGTGTAAGCCGTGCATTGGGTGTACTGGCAAGCCTTTGTTGGGATAGGGCATTGGGCTTCCCGATAGAGCGTCCTAAGTCTATGACTACTGAGTGGGTGAAGAAATTCATAGCTAAAAAACAAGCGACTGCTTAATAAGTAAAAAAAGAAAAAACAATAAATAAAAGCAGGCAGTTCAGGCTGTCTGCTTTTTTATTCATGTTATTTTAACCATCGTATAGAGTAGTGATAGCGGTGTAGTTTCTATTAATCAATTATCTTTGCGCTCCGCAATAACAATCAATCATAGTAAATAATAATCAATCATGGTAAAGGGTCCTGTTTCTCAGTTTATACAACACCACTATCGTCACTTCAATGCGGCTGCATTGGTAGATGCTGCAAAAGGTTACGAAACGCATTTGCTGGAAGGTGGTAAAATGCTGGTATCGCTGGCGGGTGCCATGAGTACGGCAGAGTTGGGTATATCGCTGGCAGAAATGATACGTCAGGATAAAGTAGCTATTATTAGTTGTACAGGCGCTAACCTTGAAGAAGACATCATGAATCTGGTAGCACATACACACTATAAGCGTGTACCTAACTATCGCGACCTGAGCCCGCAAGATGAGTGGGAGTTGTTGGAAGGTGGTTTCAACCGTGTTACAGATACATGCATACCTGAAGAAGAAGCTTTCCGCCGCATACAAAGGCATATCTATAAAATATGGAAAGATGCAGAAGATAAAGGCGAACGTTACTTTCCGCACGAGTATATGTATAAACTACTGCTGAGTGAGGTGATGAAACCCGACTACGAGATAGACCCTAAAAACAGTTGGATGATTGCTGCTGCCGAAAAGAACCTGCCAATAGTAGTACCCGGATGGGAAGATAGCACGATGGGCAACATCTTCGCGTCTTACTGCATAAAAGGTGAACTGAAAGCCAGTACCATGAAGAGTGGTATTGAATACATGGTATGGCTGAGCGATTGGTACCGTGCCAATAGTGGTGGCAAGGGTGTGGGCTTCTTCCAGATAGGTGGCGGTATAGCTGGCGACTTCCCGATATGTGTTGTACCAATGATGTACCAAGACCTTGAGTGGCACGATGTACCGTTCTGGAGCTATTTCTGCCAGATAAGCGATAGCACTACATCTTACGGTTCTTACAGTGGTGCAGTGCCTAACGAAAAAATCACTTGGGGCAAGCTGGATATCAACACGCCTAAATTCATTGTAGAGAGCGATGCAACGATAGTAGCCCCGTTGATATTTGCGTATCTGTTGGGGTGGTAGTGTTTTGTTGATTGGTTGACTTGTTGATTAGTTAATTCGTGATATTTTTATAGCGGTGGCGGTTGCTGCCGCTTTTTTGTTTTGCTCCATGCTGCTCCAGTGCTCCAATTATACTGGTCTGGATTTGTGGAGCAAGTGGAGCAGATACACTTGCCTCCGTATGGGGCTATAGTTTAAAAACATCGAGATTTTTATACCCCTGCAGGATTGGTGTATGTGTTATCTATTGTGTTGCCAAGCTTTTTATTTACAAAGGCTATGGTGCTATGTCTGAATACAAACTATGGCATTGCATGTTTACCTATATTTTTTTGAAGGGTTTCTTTTTGTATGAAAAATTGATGCGATAATAATATTGCTTTCTTCAATAATGAAGACGATAATAAAAGGGAAATTGTCCAATACTGCTTCTCTGAAAACACCTTTCCTGATGTAGTAGAGCTTAGGGTTTGATGTTATTTTGTCAAGTTTTCCTCTTACAGCTTTAGCAAACTTTTCTCCTAAACCCTGTTGTTGTTCTTCGTACCACAAGTAGGCATTGATGTATTCTTCTTCAGCCTTTGGTAATAATTCGTAAGTGAAAAGCATGACAGCTTACTTGCGTTTCAGGTATTTTGCGGCCTGCCTTGCTTTGGTTTCTACCTGTTCCAGTGTAGATGTTTTAACCTTACTGGATTTATATTCATTATAGCGTGTTTCCATCTCTGATACAAAACTTTCGTCTTCCCAAAGGCTTTGTTCTGCAATGTCATCTTCTACAAGTGTATAAATAGCTTTCAGTTTCTTCTCTTCTGCTGTTTGTATAAAATATTGCAAACGTTCCCGTATTTCCGCTACTTTCATAAAGCATTGCTTGTTTATTGAAATTACGAAATGTTTATCGATTTTCGGAGTGTTCTAATTCCTATTTCGAGGGTATTGTTCCTCGACATACATCCCCTTCATCAATACCAACAATCCATTGCATTAAGGTTTTAATTCTTTCTCTGGTAAGACTTTCTTTGTAATAACTCCAACACATTGGACGGACACTACCATAAGGATAAAGAGGTCCATAATCAGGATACATCATATCCATTTCTGCATCTCTGAACTGTGTCCATAATCTTTGCGATTTTTTTAGGTTACTGATAAATATAGAATCAGCACTATGTAGTTTAATTACTTTCTTATAGATTATATTAAGTTCACTATCCGCTTTTTGAAATGCTTCTTTTGCTTCCATATTCAAGTCATATTGTGTTTGGCAATATGATGTATAACATAATAATAGCAGTATGGATATGATGATAATTTTCATCAAAGTAGATTATGATAATAAAGTTAATAATTAATAATCTCAAACCACCCACCTTGCTCCAGTGCTCCACAAATCCAAACTACTATAATTGGAGCAAGTGGAGCAAAGATGGAGCAACAGTACAAATGCTCAGGAGATACCGCCTTTCGGCGGCATGACGGCCTTGATTGTATTACGTTGTTTACCCCCTCACTTTCTTTAACAAATACTCCATACCTACCAATTCTGCACAGGTGGCGAGGGCGGTGATGCTGACACCTAGTACGCCATGCAGGTTTACGTTTTGCCCAGTAAGCAGCAGGTTGGGTATTTTGGTGCGGGTGGCTATGCTTGTTTCGGCGGGTTTGTTGATGTCTTTCAGTATGCCGTAGAGGCTGCCTTTAGGTGTGGCAGTATAATCCCGATAGGTGAGGGGCGTAGCAGAGCTTTGTGCTACAATATTACCTCTTAGCTCGGGTAAGCGTTGGTATAGTTTATCCAATAATAGTTCTGCACGTATTTCTTTAAAGGCTGCATACGCATCGCCCCTGTCTTGCTCGTGCCCTGTACGGTTTATGATATGCTCAAAAGGTTTCACCTCATCGTAGTGCATATAGCTAAGTACAGACAGGCTTTCTGCATAGCCTTTGTTATTGGCATCTTCTGTAAAGAAAGCGGCGTAGTTGGCAGGCCATTGCCCGTGTTGGTATTGCACGGCATTCCAAGCGTTGTGGCTTGCGTGCCAGTAGATATTGTAGTGGCGCATGGGTACTGTGCGAGGTTGCAGCACAACATTCAGCATAAAGGTTGAGATGGTTTGTTCCAATCCCTTAATGCGTTTGCGGTATGCCGTGCGAAAGATGGGGCTATCTACCCAATCGAGCAATACTTCTGGTGCAACATTGGCTATGAATTGCTTGCCGTAATAGCGTTGCCCATCTGCGGTTTCGGCATAGGCAATCTGTCCGTTTTCTTCTGCCAGCTTTGTTACTTCCGCATTGCGCATTACTTCACCACCATACGTCTGTAATTGTTTCCATAGGTATTTACTAAGCTCACTGCTACCGGGGCTTATTTTGTGGCTGCTATGTATATAGCTTTCGGTAACGAGGGCGTGCAGGTAGAAGGGTGTCCGCTCTGCCATGCCTGCATACAGCAGGTTGTTGCCTGCCAATACGTTTTGCAGCTTGGTATTGCTTGTTATCTGTTGCAGGGTTTGTGTTACACCCCAATTGCTGACGGCAGCTTTTTCATCGGCACTGCCATGCCGCAGCCTGTATAGCGGAAAATGGTCGCCAACGGTTGTTACGGTTTTAATGTATTGTTGCAGTGCTTCTTTTTCTTGCGGAAAGTACGGTAGCAACTGCTCTACGAAGTTATCCAACCCCTGCGCATGGGGGTACATGGTTTCTTCGTCACCAAAGGCTATTTTGTCAAAGGCATTGCTATCGTATGCTTTCAGCGATAGTTTATCCATCACACCTGCATATTGCAGTATAGTGTGTAGTGTATGCCCTTCGCCCAACCCGCCTATGTAGTGTACACAACTGTCAAATACTTTCTTGTGCAGCGAAAAGGTTTGCAGGCATCCGCCTATCTGTTTATCGCGCTCCAACACACATACTTTCATACCCTCTTTGGCAAGCATCATGGCGCAGAGCATGCCGCCCAGCCCGCCACCTGCTATCACTACATCGTATGTATGGTTGTTTGTCAATCGCCTGTATTAAAGAAAGTCAGGACACCCGAGCCCTGACTTTATTGTGTTTATCTCTTTAGCAGTCCTTATTTAGCAAACATCATTTCGCCAATATCTGCCATGATGCGCTTGGCTACATTGTTGGCAGTTGTTTCGTTAGTGCTTTCCGCATAGATGCGTATAATGGGTTCTGTATTAGATGTACGCAGGTGTACCCAATCGCTGTCAAAATCTATACGCAGCCCGTCTTCGGTATTGATGGGTTGCTTGCTGTATTTTTCCTTTATCTGCCCGAAGATGTGTTTTACATCCACACCATCGTTCAGTTCTATTTTATTTTTAGATATGAAGTAATCGGGGTAAGTACCTCGCAGTGTTTTGATGCTCTTGCCGAATTTTGCAAGATGCGTAAGGAACAGGGCAATGCCTATCAATGCATCGCGCCCGTAGTGCAGTTCGGGTACTATCACGCCACCATTGCCCTCGCCACCTATCACGGCGTTTACCTCTTTCATTTTCTTCACCACATTCACTTCGCCTACCGCACTTGGGTAGTATGTGCCGCCATGCTTTTCGGTAACGTCCCTCAATGCGCGGGTAGATGACAGGTTCGATACGGTATTACCTTTTTTGTGGCTCAATATATAGTCGGCTATCGCTACCAGCGTATATTCTTCGCCAAACAGGCTGCCATCATCGCACACAAAACAAAGACGGTCTACATCGGGGTCAACAGCTATGCCGAGGTGTGCGTTCTTCTTGGCAACTGTATTACATAGCTCTGTCAGGTTTTCAGGTAGCGGTTCGGGGTTGTGTGCAAAGCGGCCTGTTACTTCCTCGTTTATCACCGTTATGTTTTCTACACCCAATGCACGCAGCAGTTGTGGCACAGATAGCGAACCTGTAGAGTTGACAGGGTCCACCACCACACTAAAGTTTTTCGCTCTGATGGCTTCCACATCTACCAACGGATGCGCCAGTATGGTATCTATATGTTTTTGTATATAGCTGTCATCGTGTTGCAGGCTGCCCAAATGGTTCACATCGGCATAGTCGGGTTCTGTTGTGTTTACAAAGTCCAGTATCCATTGTCCTGCTTCCGCACTTAGAAATTCGCCATCGCTGTTCAGTAGTTTCAGCGCATTCCATTCTTTGGGGTTGTGGCTGGCTGTTAGTATAATACCGCCTGCAGCTTCTTCCATCTTCACTGCCATCTCTACGGTAGGTGTGGTGCTAAGCCCCAAGTCAACCACATCCAGTCCGCAGCCTTGCAGGGTAGCCGTTACTAAGTTGCGTACCATCTCGCCCGATATGCGCCCGTCTCTGCCAATGATTATTTTCTTACCCTTGCCTTGTTCCTTTATCCATGCAGCATAAGCCGTGGTGAATTTTACTACGTCTATGGGCGATAAGCCATTGCCCGGTCTGCCGCCTACTGTACCCCTGATGCCCGATATTGATTTGATAAGTGCCATGCGTTGATTGAAATATTTTACCGTTTGCGAAGATAAGCGATTACGCATCCCGCAGATAATGATGTGGTTAAGTTTATACCATTTTGCAGGCATAAGGTATAACATTTTTTTAGCAATTAAATTCCCGCTTTTACTGGACTTTGACGGGTATTTTGCTTTCTTTTGTTGCCTTAACCAATAATATATGCAACCTATATTAAGTAATTTCAAAAAAGGCTTAGTGGCACTTGTAGTGTTGGCAGCCAGTGTATGGACTACCCATGCACAAGATATGAAGGCCAAACTGCCGCTTGACCCCAAGGTGAAGAAAGGCAAATTTGCCAACGGGCTGACCTACTACATACGCCCCAACTCTAAACCCGAAAAGAAAGTAGAACTGCGCCTGATAGTGAACGCAGGCTCTGTACTGGAAGATGATGACCAGCAAGGTTTGGCGCACTTTATGGAGCACATGAACTTTAACGGTAGTAAAAACTTTCCGAAGAATGAATTGGTGAACTATCTGCAATCTATAGGCGTAGAGTTTGGTGCCGACCTGAATGCCTATACAAGCTTTGACGAAACGGTATATATATTGCCTGTGCCTACCGATAAAGAAGGCAATCTTGATAAAGGCTTCCAGATAATAGAAGACTGGGCGCACAATGCACTGCTTACAGATAAGGATATAGACGACGAGCGTGGTGTGGTGCTGGAAGAAAGCCGTGGTGGTAAAGGCGCAGAGATGCGTATGCTTGATAAATACCTGCCTACATTGATGACAGGTTCTAAGTATGCCAGCCGCCTGCCTATAGGTAAAGACGATATACTGAAAACCTTTAAGTATGATGCGGTGCGCCGTTTCTACCGCGAATGGTACAGGCCCAATCTGATGGCTGTTGCCGTAGTGGGCGATATAGATGAGGCTACAGCCATGAAGTACCTGAAAAAGCACTTTGAGGGTATGAAAAACCCAAGCAAAGAACGCAAGCGCGATGCCTTTCCCGTGCCTGCACGTACTACATCGCAGGCAATGGTGCTGACAGATAAAGAAGCTACCAACTTCCAACTGCAAATCATATTCCCGTCTGTAAAGAAAGGAGACGAAAGCACACTGGAAGGTTACAGAGATAACATCAAACAATCGCTGATAACACAAATGTGGAATCAACGCTTAAATGATTTGGCACGCAGCAGCAACCCGCCATTCCCATACGCAGCAGTAGGGTATGATGGATGGGCTCGCGGTTACGAAAGCCTTTCTGCCTTTGCTATGTTTGGTGCTGAAGGCCCAGAAAAAGCCATGAACGCATTGACTGCAGAACTGATAAGGGCAAAACAATTCGGCTTTACCAATAGCGAACTGGAAATAGTGAAGAAAGGCATGATGAGCTTTATGGAAAAAGCATACAACGAACGTAATACTACAGAAAGCGGATCACTGATTGGCGAGTATATACGCAACTTTTTGGAAGATGAACCCATACCCGGCATAGAGAAAGAGCGCGAATACTATATGCAACTGATGCCCGGCATAACGATTGCCGAACTGAATGCGGATGTAAAAAGCTGGATGGAGAACATGAATACTTTTTCGCTCATCACAGGACCATCGCAAGCTACGGGCAACAACCTGCCTACAGATGCGCAACTGCTTGAAATGACGAAGAAAGGCCTTGCACAAAAGGTAACGGCTATGGAAGAAAAGAAAGTAGCCGAAAACCTGCTGGATAAAAAACCAACACCGGGCAAGATAGTATCGCAAAAAGAAGACAAAGAATTTGGTGCTACAACTTATACACTCAGCAATGGTGTGAAAGTAACCATCAAGCCTACCACTTTTAAAAGCGATGAAATATTGCTGCGTGGTGTGCGCAAGGGTGGTATGTGCAACTATGGTGCGATAGACAGGTACAGTGTGCAGTATGCTACGCAGGTAGTAGGTGCAATGGGCTACGGCAACTTCCCACCTACCGACCTTGAAAAAGCCATTGCCGGCAAAACCATCCGTGCAGGTGGCGGCATCGGCGATATTAATAATACAGTAACGGGCAACAGCACTATCAAAGACTTTGAGTCTATGCTGGAACTGATGTATCTGAAGCTGACACAACCCCGCAAAGACGAAGCACTGTTTAAGGCATTTGTAGATAAGCAAAAGACACAAATACAATTCATGTCTGCCAATCCGCAATTTGCATTTTTAGATACGCTGTATGGTGTGATGTATCAGAAAAACCCATTAGCACCTATTGCAGTGCCTAAAGCAGAGTACTACGATGCCATCAGCATGAACCGTGCTTTGGAAATATACAAAGCCGAACTGGGTAGCGCAGACGGTATGGAATTCTTTATAACAGGCAATGTGGATATGACTACTGCACTGCCACTGATAGAGATGTACATAGGCGGGCTGCCAGTAACAGGCAAAGCACCATCTTTCAAAGACAATGGTGTAAGGCCAATAACGGGTGTACAAAACATATCTTTCAAAAGAGGGGCAGAGAAGCAAAGCCTGATACTGGCTATGTATAACGGCGAAACCAAATACTCTGAAGACCTGAACCTGAAGATGAATGCACTGGCAGAGATACTGAACATAAAAGTGATAGAAGAACTGCGCGAGAAACTGGGTGGTATCTATTCGGGTGGCTTTGGTGCTAATGTATCGCAATATCCTTACGAGCGTTACAGTGCCAGCCTGTACCTGCCTTGCGGGCCAGAGAATGTAGAGAAGCTGCTGAGTACTACTAAAGAAGTAGTAGCTGCAATAAAAAAGAACGGCCCTGATGCCAAAGACCTTGACAAAGTAAAAGCACAATGGCACGAACAACGCCGCGATAAGATGAAAGAAAACGGCTTCTGGAACGAGAAGATGGAGTCTATCATGTTTTGGGGCAAGCAGCGCAAAAACCTGTTTGACTACGACAAATGGGTAGACAGCCTGACACCGAACGATATAAAAGAAGCAGCCAATATGCTCTTCAACGGCAAGAACGAATTTGTTGCTGTGTTATATCCTGAATCGTAGTAGCCCCTCCCGTCCTCCCCCAAGGGGAGGAGATGTGGTTGCGTAATAATATATTGAGCCCCTCGGTTTGAGGGGCTTTTTTCTTATAAAGAAATGAGTCGTGGTGAAGAATGAAGCCATCTCACAAAATGAGTGCTTGCTTGTTGCGGGTAGTACCCCTAAATCCCCTTGCAGGGGACTTCCCTTTGCACTTTGCGGTTATAAATTCTCACGTCTTTGCGAGCGATAGCGAAGCAACCTCGCGAAATGAGGGTTTACGCTGCGTAGAGTATTTTGCTACGCTCACACCTGCGCTTCCTTTCTTTCTTTTGGCAGCAAAAGAAAGAAACAAAGAAAAGCTGCCACGCATTAATTACTGCGTAATGCGCGGTGGCTATCTATTAAACCACACTACTACTGTGCTGCCAAGCTAAGGAATGCTACTCTCTCATGTCTTTGCGTTTCCTTTTTGCGCCTTAGCGGCTTTGCGGTTATGCATTCTCCCGTCTTTGCGAGCGATAGTGAAGCAACCTCACAAAATGAGTACTTGCTCGTTGCGAGTAGTACCCCCTAAATCTCTGCCTGCGGCTGGCAGGCCCTTGCAGGGGACTTTCTTTGTCTTTGCGTTTCCCTTTGCGTCTTAGCGGTTAAAAATAAAAGAACAACGCCCCGTAAACACGAGGCGTTTCTTTTTGTATACTAACCCAAAAATTGTTGATTGGTTTACTTGTTGATTAGTTGTAAGTGCAACGACAAGTTGAAACAGATTAACTAATCAACTAACAAGTTATTCCGCAGGTTGTAGTGCTGCACGTATCTGTCCTTCTATCTGCTCTGCTACTTCGGGGTTGTCTGTAAGGAACTGCTTAACGGCATCGCGCCCTTGTCCTATCTTACTATCGCCGTAGCTAAACCACGAACCGCTTTTCTGCAATATGTTCAGTTCTACACCCATGTCTATTATCTCACCAATCTTGCTGATGCCCTCGCCGAATATGATGTCAAACTCTACCTGACGGAAAGGTGGTGCTACTTTGTTCTTCACCACTTTTACACGGGTACGGTTGCCACTGGCTACATCGCCGTCTTTTATCTGGCTGATGCGGCGGATGTCTAAACGTACAGAAGCATAGAACTTCAAGGCGTTACCACCCGTAGTAGTTTCGGGGTTGCCAAACATTACACCAATCTTTTCGCGTAGCTGGTTGATGAATATGCAGCAACAGCCTGTACGGTTGATGGTAGCCGTCAGCTTGCGAAGTGCTTGGCTCATGAGGCGTGCCTGCAAGCCCATTTTGCTATCGCCCATTTCGCCTTCCAGTTCGCCTTTGGGTACCAGTGCGGCGACAGAGTCTATCACTACTACGTCTATAGCACCCGATGATATAAGGCGGTCGGCTATTTCCAGTGCCTGCTCGCCATAGTCTGGTTGAGAGATGATGAGGTTATCTATATCCACCCCCAGCTTGCGTGCATAGGCCGCGTCAAAAGCATGCTCCGCATCTATAATAGCGCAGATACCACCTTTCTTTTGCGCCTCTGCAATGGTATGGATGGCTATCGTTGTTTTACCCGAAGATTCAGGGCCGTATATCTCTATAATACGCCCGCGCGGAAAACCGCCAACACCTAATGCTACATCCAATCCTAATGAACCTGTACTGATGGTTTCTATACCATCACTTTTCTTGTCGCCCAGCATCATAACCGAGCCCTTGCCATAGTCCTTCTCTATCTTGTCGAGAGCGAGCTTTAATACTTTTAATTTTTCGTCTGCTGCCATTGTGTTGTGATTTAAACTGCTAAACTAATTTTTTTCAAAGATATAAACGTTTTGTACAAATATTACACATTTGTACAAAAAAGTTATCCACATTTGTATGGATTGCCCGTAAATACTTGCTTGGGGAAAAGAATGCTGTACGAAAATCTGTTCCACCTGTTCAGCGCTTGAAATATTGGAACATTGGAACAAGGTGCAGTTTTTTGTTCCACTCGTTCCACTTGCTCTATGTCTGGAATATTGGAACAATTGGAACAATGGAACAAGCAGATTGTCCCAAACTGTCCCATGTGTCCCACCTGCCCCATATATATTGTAGCTGGGACAGTGGGACAAGTGAACCATTACTCTATTCGAAAAGAAGTACCTGCCATATGGTGTGTATTGCCATAATTGTCTGTAGCTACAATGTCTGTAATAAACATTCTGTCTCCGCTTTGCAGGGTATTGTCTATATGCAATGTGCTGCCTTGTATAGTAGTGGGTTCTATGTATTTATTATCAGCTTTTATATAGCTTATATCGTATTGCCGTATGCGGTAGGTAATATCCAGTTCTTCGTCTCTTGCTATGGCAGATAGGGAAGCGTGTTGTTGTATATATGCTTTAGCTATCATCCCATGTTTTATATTGCCAATGGCTATATCAGGCATGGGTTGTAATACTTTGATGTGCTTGGCTGCAATAGACCGGCTGATGCTGCCATCTGCATTTACCGCATCCATATATAACATACATGCTTTTACATTTTTATTGGTAGTGATGGTATATATACTATCTCTTATTTTATTTATTACAGCATCTTTACATCTTAATGATAATTTATCGGCACTGTAATCATCTACATGTATGCTGATAGTAAAGGGTATGCCTGCATAGCATCTATTGGCATTATCTACGTGCATATAGATGCCCTTTGGAGCTACATAATATTGTGTTTGCCAAGGATAGGTATGCACAATATCTTTTATTTTTATACTTGCAGTGCCCGATAATATTTTAATGCCAGGTGTTTTAGCATAGGTTGTTAAGCTTGACACTCTATTTTTTACTTTAATACTGCTTTTAGTATTGGTAGTAATTGTAGGGGCGATAGCCCAGTTGTATGCAGCAAAAAACATAGTGGCTGCGGCTTTTTCTCCATTGAATACAAATGATGTGTTAGGTAGAGCAATTACTTGTATTGGCATACAAGTGAATCTATCAAACATATTATTTAAGTAAGCTTGATGTACTGTGTATTCTGTTGTAATAAGGATATTTAATTTAATGCTTGCCAATAAGGCTATAGCTTCTTTCTTGGGTTGGTAGTTAAATAATGTTTTATGCCAAGTTTGATACGGTGGTATATCCTTCCAGAATGTGTTGTATATATCTCTTTGTAGAAATTCCCAATCTCGGGATGAGATAATTTTCGCAGAGGAATCTATACAGTTGCCAATAAGTAATGTAAGCTTATATATTGTACTGTCATCAATATACTTATCATACTCTTTTTCAGATAGAGTGATTGTATTTCTTATAGAGTCTATATATGTAGTTACTACTTCAGATTGCTTTTGTGCAGCAAAACATAATATAGAACCTCTTTTTTCAATGGCATTATATTCTTTTTCATTCTGTATAGCTTTTCGAATGATAAGTTTTATATGTTCAGTAGAGTGCTTGCTTTCACTATCTAAATATGCTATGTACTCATCGTACACAAACGAATTTGCATTTCTTGGTATTTGTAAATGTGTTAATTGTGCTATACACAATACCCCATACATCAGGGTAGTAAGCACAAGGGCAGATGGCTTGTAGTGTAGTATGGTTTGTAATAAAGACAAGGGTTAATAATAATATCTAATGTACTATATGTAACGTATAGTTTATAGCGGATAGTGTCCCAACTGTCCCACTGTCCCAACTATAATATATATGGGGCAGGCGGGACACATGGGACAGTTTGGGACAGGCTACCTGTTCCATCCGTTCCACTTGTTCCATTGTTCCAATATTCCACTTGCAGAACAGGTGGAACGAGTGGAACAAAAACAATCCCTTGTTCCAATGTTCCATGTTTCAGGTATAGAACAACTGGAACACCAGCTAACTATTTGTGAAAATGCAGTAGCTAATACTGTTGCGATAGCTTTACAAGGGCTTCCATATAGCCCATGCGGGTGTCTATACTTTGCAGTATATCGTTGTTATCGGGTATTATTTTTTGTGCATTGGTTTGTTTCAGTATCCATTGCAGCGAGTATTGTCCCATATCGTGCTGCGCCATTACAATGTCCCTCACATCGGGGGTATAGATGCCCAACAGGGGTTCGTACACATTGGCTTCGTCGTTGTAGTACACGGTGGTTTTGCCGTTGTATTCGTTTGCCAGCTTGCTTATATGGTGCTTGCGTATGTAGGGATAGTCGCAGCCGATGAGCAGAAAATTATCATCGGGGTAGTGCCTGTATGCCGATAGCAGAGCCGCCATAGGGCCAGTGTGCCTGTATGCAGTAGCATCTGTGATGGTGGGGTAGTTATTGCCTATCTCTGTGGCTTGTTCGTCGTTGCAGGATATAAATACATCGTCGCACAGAGGTAGCAGCATGTCATACAGCCATTCTCTCTGTGGCAAGCCATGATATTGTAATTGGCTCTTGTCCATACCCATGCGTGTGCTTTGTCCGCCGCACACTACAAGGCCGTGTAATACGTTCATTCAAAAAAAGCTTTATCAAGTACGGTTGCGTTTTCTATTTTGTAATGAAGCCTTGCATCGTCGAGCAGATAGTCGCGGATGACCAAGAGTAGTTTGTTATGTTGTACCTGACGGGTATTGTACAAAGATATAATTTTTGAAATAGCAGGTTCAAGCCCTGTTTGTTGTTTTATTTCCAGCAATCCCACCTCGTCCGCTATCACCCATTCTGCGTTGCTTTCAGCACCCTTTAGCAATAGCTGCTGTGCCAAGTGAAAGCCCGTTTTGCTGAAGCGGTATTTGCCAATCATCACAAGGTCGTTCACAGGGTGGCTGGCACGTACCTGCAAGGGGTGGTATGTGCGGGCAGCAACGTCATATAGCATACGCCATTTGTCTACATCGGGGGTTAGTATGCCTGCTGTATTGGGTGTACGTTGCAGCCAGTTCATCAGCAAAGTGGTTTTGCCGCTGTGTATGGGTTGGCTTAGTATGTATATATTGTTATTCTCCATCGGGCTGCAGGGTAGCGGCAATCAGAATAAACAAGAAACCAGTATATCTGCGTATGCCTGTGTATCGTTCGGTAGCCAGTTTGTAGGCAGGGCGTATGTAGCTGCGCAGGGTGGGCATCATATCCAGTATGGGCTGCAATTGCTGGCTATGCTTGCTGCGGTTGCTGTTGACGAAGCGTTGCATAGCCCATTTCATCAGCGGTGCTACAATACCGAATATCAGCAGCAACACTGCTATGGTGCGCAGTATGGCATATAATGCCTTGCCCATGCTGCCGCTAAATGCAAATACAGTGGCTATAAACAACAGGGTAGATAACAAGAATACAATTTTACCGGCAATACTTTTTTTGCCTGTAGCAACTGCCAACTGCGAACTATCAACTGCCAACTGTATTTTACCTACAGCTTCTATACGCTTAGGCAGGCGGGCTATCCATATACCTATAGCCAGCCCCCATAGTGTGTAGATGCCGCCATAGATGGCTATTATCCAAAAACTATAAGAGGTATCTGAGGGTAGATGAAAACTGCTAAGCAGGTTTTGAAAGAATTTGTCTAAGGCTTGCCATAGCGAATTGCCAAAATAAATCGTCATCATCAGCAACATCTGAAAGGCACTCTCCAGCATGGCTATTATGGCAAACAGTACAGATGCGATGGTATAGTTGGGTATGGCTCTGTACAGCAATGCACCTGCCACACCCTGAAAACCCACCGCCACATAAGCGGGAATACCAGACTGCGGGCTAACGGCTGCTTTTACCAATATAACCAACAGGGTAGCTTGCAGCATCTGCCTGATGTTGCAACGTGTGTAGTGTGCCAGCAACCCGATAATAACGACTGCAAAGCCCCCTACAAAAAAGCCTGTTAGGGGTATTTTGAGGGCATGCATCCATCCGCCAAGGCCACTCTCGCAGAGAGCCCACAATGCGGTGAGGCGTTGTATGGTTGTAGCATTGCTTCGCACTATGTAAATATAGCATAGGGAAAGCCAAATACTAAATACTAAGTTCTAAACTCTAAATACTAAGTTCTAAATACTAAATTCTAAACTCTAAACACTAAGTTCTAAACTCTAAATGCTAAGCACTAAACTCTATACTCTAAATAAGAAATTACAGATGTCAATACTCAAATATCGGATTAGATATGCTGCAATACTAAGCTACTTATTTATCAGTAGGGGCATTGTTTCTGTGTTGTTGGCAGATTGTATCCGCAAATAGTATATGCCGTTCTGTATATTGGTAGGCAATATTATTTGACTGCTGTTTGCATTGTGCAAATATTGTATGGATATTTTCTGTCCTACACTGTTCAGCACTTCAATCTTCGGATGTTCATTTTTTGCAGCATCGTATCGTATTGTAAATCTGCCATTTGACGGGTTGGGGTACACTCCGTATTTACTTTTGCTGTTTTCTCCAATGCTGAGGTTTACATTTATTGTAACAGGCCCGCTGATGCTGTCTTCTATACATACTGGTCCTCTTTCTACCAACACTGTTAGGGTATCTCCATTCATAATGTCAACATTAGTTGTTGCTGTATAAATGCTGTCTGTAGCACCAGGTATGTTTACGCCATTTTTGCGCCACTGGTATTTGGGTTTAGTGCCTGCCGCTAAAGTATTAGCCTTAAAGGTAACAGTAACCCATGGCCCTACGGTAGTGCCGGGTGTTGCTGTAATGGTAGTGATGGGGGGTGTAGCAGGGCGTGGAACAATAATATTTGTTCCAATATACAGTTTGCTGGTATCAGTATAGCATTTGAATGTATCGTTATTTGTTGCATATGCATAGTACCATCCAGTATCTGCAAGGCTTACATTGGGAATGTACACATAATCTCTTGTAGTAACCGCTGAAAAGCTAACTGGTAGGTTAGGTCCGTATATATAACCTTTTGTAACCACTAGAGATACAGTTTCTAGCCATAACCTAAGAGTGTCTCCTGTGCAAACAACAGAGTCGGTTTCTATTTTGGGAGTATGTGGAACACTAATAATGTTGTTTACAATCACTGTGTCATATTCAGTGTTACAGCCAGCTTTAGCAACGGATAAGACATAAGTAAAAGGCATATGCCAAGCCTTTAAACCAGAAATTACAGGATTTTGTAGAGAGGAACTAAAGCCTGCGGAGCCTGTCCAGCTATACGTAACTCCCGAAACAGCAGAAGTGCCATATAGGTAAACGTCTTGATTGTTACATATTTTACCTGGCCCGTAAGTGGCGTTGGGTTGCAAATTGCAGGGTTGTGCAAACGATAGGGAAGGAACAAGCAACAGGCTTGCAAAGCATAATTTGAGGTTCATACAGGTTGGTTTTTAGTATTAGACTATCAAAATACTAAAAAAGGTTGGGATTTACCTTACTCCTACACTTATAGGAAACACGGCTACTTCCGATTTTTTGCCGTTGATGAGGGTGAGGGTGTTGATGTCTATAAAGCTGACGTTGCCGTTTCGTCCGCCGCAGTTGCCGGTGTGGTGGGGTGCTGGGCCTGCACTGTTCAGGTTGGCATTAGCTACGGCTACTATACCCATTGCGTCATCTACCGCCAGTCCGTATGGTTGGTAGCCACTATAGATAGTTTTTTGCAGTGTATTGCTATTCATATCTATCACACAAATGCTGCCACGCAACGGTGAAAAGCTTTTTTCATCTTCTGTGCAACTGATGAATAGTTTTTGATGTTTTGCAGAATAGTCTATTGTTGTAGGTGCTGCAGGTAGTGGTATGGTTTTGGTGATGGTATTGGTTTGCATATCAAGCACTCGCAGGTCTTGTGTATGCTGGCAAGCTATGTAGCAATAGTTGCCGTTTGTTATCATCTGCAATGGTTCTACACTTGTATGGCGGCGTATGGTGCTGCT
Organism: Chitinophagaceae bacterium IBVUCB1; assembly: GCA_002127285.1. Lineage (GTDB taxonomy): Bacteria > Bacteroidota > Bacteroidia > Chitinophagales > Chitinophagaceae > Polluticoccus. The sequence goes on along the minus strand of NFUW01000002.1, from coordinate 1,047,685 downwards.
GCCATCTATGGGTATGTGCTGCATTTGGGGCTGTGCAGGGTTGGTTATGTCTATGCTATACACATAATTTCCCGATGTAGTGCCTATGTATAGGCGTTGCATTGCTTCGTTATACGTTATGCCATAAGGGTATTGCAGTATGTTGTTGAATGTATAGGTGTGCAGCACTTTCTTATCAAGCAGGTCGGCACAAACTATTTTGCCTTGGCTGCTGTTGTCAACAAAATAACCGTAGCGGGCATCCTTGCTTATGGTAAAACTTGTCCATACACCATCGCCCAATATTATGTCGGTAACGTGTTTGTCATTGCTTGCATCGTATTGCTGAATGATATTTGACTGTGCAAAGAACGATACGTACCAATACCTGCCATCGGGCGATACTTTGAGGCAATATGGATAATCTTGCAAAGGTTTTACACCCACATCTATATAGCGCATCTGTAATAGGGTAGCAGCGTCAAACACGGTAACGACATCGCACATACGATGCAGCACGTATATCTTCTTACGGTTGGGGTTATCTGCAAATTTCACTTCGCCCTTGTCGTTGGGTGCGCCGGCAGCTATCCAGTCTCGCAGGGTTATGTATTCTTGTTTGGATAATGGTGGTTGTCCCTCGGGCATTGTAGGTATCAGAGCCACGCCAAGTGCCGTATCTATGTTGGTGTAGAAGCATAGTGTGCTGAAATCGGGGCGGTAGGGTATAGTTACCGCACCACTGCGCGCACCTGCAAACATATCGTTCCATGTAGTGAGGTTCAGCCCGCTTGCCCCTGCCGCGCTTTGGTTATTGTGGCAGCCACTGGTAGCACATTTTGGTGCGATGATGCGCCCCACATCTGGCGGATAACCACCGAGTGCTACATAAGGCTGATGCCTGCACGCAACAACCAAACAGGCTAAGAGGCAGTATTTAATTATTCGGTGCGCCATTCTTCAGCCAGCATTGCAGTTTTTCTTTTTCGGCATCGGTTAGTTGTGCAGCAGTTGTTGGTGGCATCATCTTCAGTTCAAATACAAACTTGTTAATGTTGCCATTGTCTGCCCGTTCCTTTAGCACACTATAGTCGTTCAGGTTGGCTAATCCGTTGTACCCGTGGCAGCCAGTAGTAGCGCACTTATTGGCCATCAGTGGTTTTATGTCTGTAGCATAAGATGCGGTACAGGGTGTTGGTGTGGTGTCGGCTGGTTTCTTTTCCTTTTTGCAGGCCAATAAGAGTAAGAATAATATGGGGATGTATTTTTTCATAAGCTGTAAATAAAACAAGGGCACACCGTAATGGTGTACCCCTGCTACCGTGCGTAATGCTTAATTAGTGAAAACCAGTTTTTGATACGATTGTCCTTCGGTAGATGCAACACGGATATAGTACACACCTGTTTGCAGGTTGTGTGCTGCCAAGTCAAAGTTGTAGCGGTAGTTACTTTGCTTTGTTTCGTGCAATAATGTTTGCAGCGTCTTACCTGTAACATCGTGCAGTGTTATATACAGTTCTTGATTGTCTTTACTATCTATCAATACAGATACTTTGCTGCTTGCAGGGTTGGGGTAGAGCGATACCTGCATATTGTTAGTTAGTTCTGCTACACTTGTTGCGGGCATTATCTTCAGGTGGTAGTCTTCCATTTCGCCATGATAGTCTATGGGGTCTTTGGGCATATCGCAAGAGGTGGGTACAGTATGACCTGCATCTGCACTCATTTTGGCAGTAGCGCGCAGACGTACCGTGCCTAATGGTGCAGTAGCGGGTACGGTAAATGTATTGGTGTACCATCCTGCTGTTTGCAGGTCTGCAGATATAACTGTTTCGCCTGCGTCTTCAAAGTCTTTATCGTTATTATAATCTATCCATACACGTATGTTATTTCGTGCGGTTGCAAAACCCACGTTCAAGCTGTCGCGTGTATGCAGCATGGAAATGGTATATGTTTGTCCGCGTTGCAAGCTGGTTGTATCAGTTGTTACAACGATTGATGGCTGGCTCAACGGGTTTTCTACCTGAACCGATGTGCGGTTGATGGTATTTAGTTTGAATACCTTGATGCCCGGTTGAATCTGACTGTAAGATGTGCGCCCCGGCAGCATACAATATTGCGCATCGGCACTAACGGCTGCCAGCATAGACATTGAAAAGAGGAGTGTTGTAAAAGTCTTCATTTGGTACATGTTTTTTTAATTGTGAAAAATGCACCGAAAAATTATTTACAATCCAACCATCAGGCTGACAATAAAACCTAACAATCCTTAATAAAACTTAAACTGCCCCATTATTTCACCCTACTATGACAATTGTGTGTATTATTCAAACACTTCGGTTTTATCATATCCTTTTATGTTTTTCTTTCTGTTAATCATAAAGACAATAAAATGGATTGTTAAACCAATACCCCAAAAAATGCCCATGCTTAATGCTTGTTCTATGAAATGTTCGGGTAAATAACCAATAGTGGCTAATACAATAGGTACTGTAATACATACTACATAAGTAGTGAGGTGATAATTAAAGCCTATGTAGCCTTCATACATATCCTTTTTGCCTATCAGCAAAGCGGTAATAAAATAGGCAGCCGCATATAGCACACTCAGGATGATGATGCCTGTATAGGCTTTGTTTGTAAGCATGTTGTATAACAACAGCATAAAAGTAGTTGACAGAACGATTGCAATACTTGCAAATAACAAAATGTAACGATTGATGAAATTCATATACTTAGTTTTTAAACATTAAATTTTTTATCTGTGGTTGAAAAAACAGCTTGATGTTGCGTTCGCAAAAGCGTTGCAGCAATTCCTCGCCCAGCTTGGTGAGGTAATAGTATTTCCGTTCAGGGCCGCCATCACCGGGCTTTGTGTTATAATCTACCATATCCAGTTCCTTGTACTTGCGCAGTGTGCGGTACAGGCTTTGTTCCTCGCAGGTCAGCGTGTGGTTGGTAGCGGCTTCTACATACTGCTTTATGTCATCTACAAATTTTTCGCTCTCTTTCAGTGCAAGGAATATCCACAAAGTGAGTTGCCCTTTTTTGTATGTTTCTTCCCAGGCTTCCAGCAATTCATTTTTGTACTGCTCCTGTTTATTTGTTGTACGCATCATGTATTATTCAACTTGTATAGTACAAAGGTAATAGTATTATTTTAAAATCACCAAATTATTTTTTCATTTTTTTATTCTGTTACCTTAAAACATGACGAATATCATTGCTCGAAGCCTCTGGGCTTCGTAAATTGTAGATAATAAAATGCCTTGGTATGAAGTTGAAACACACATACAAAGTTTTGATAGTCATCGCTACCATTGTAAGCCTTGCCATATCGTGCAGAAAACCAGATGATGATGGTGATAATAGCAATGGTGGCTGTAATGGTATGAGTACTATGGTGCCTTATACATGGTTCGACCCTGCACGTTTTCCCAAAGCTGTCATTCCTGCAGATAACCAGATGTTCGTAGAACGCATAGCACTGGGCAAAAAGTTGTTTTACGATACGCGCTTATCTAATAACGGAGAATCGTGCGAGAGTTGCCACAAACAAAACATGGGCTTTTCAGCATCAGAGGTATCGGCGTTTGATAAAGGATTGCAGAAGATGCCATTGGTGAATATGGCGTGGTACAACAACTTTATGTGGAGTGGCCGCATTACAGGCACACTGGAAGATGTAATGTTTGCTGAACTGACAAAACGCTTTAGTACGGATTTTAATAAAATTAACGGCATACAGGAATACAAAGACCTGTTTTGCAGGTATTACGGCAATGATAACATAACACCCGAGCTGATGGCAAAACCACTGGCGCAGTTTATGCGTGTACTGGTGTCGAAGAACAATAAGTACGACCGTTTTTTATTAGGATTAGAAAGCCTGACGATGGACGAAAAAGCCGGACACGATATTTTCTTTACCGAAAAAGGTGATTGCTTTCATTGCCATGTGCAGGTATTGCTTACAGACAACCAAATGCACCACAACGGGCTGGATAGTGTGTATAAAAAAGACATTGATAAAGGATTTTACAACGTAACAGGTAATGTGCAAGACATGGGCAAGTTTCGATCGCCCAACCTGCGCAATGTAGCATTGCGTACAGAGTTTATGCACGATGGCAGGTTTAAGACACTGGAAGAAGTAGTTAATTTTTATAACAAAGATGTACATAGGGGTGTACCAAACATAGACCCCGTAATGCTGAAGCCAGGGAAAGAAAACGGATTGAACCTGACTGAATTGGAAAAGAAACAATTAGTGGCTTTCCTTAAAACACTTACAGATAACGACTTTATCAACAATCCCGATTTTAAACAGTAATTATCAACCCTTATGTTGTAATAATAGAAGAAGCCACTGCATTTGCAATGGCTTCTTTGTTTTGCCTGATATAGAATGAAAATTATTGGATGCTGCCTAAAGAAATATTGTCATAAAAGTCTTTTGACATCCTGACTGCATTTGCTCCGGGCATGTGTATCACACTAATGCTATCCAAGCCTGGCGAGCTATGCCATAAACGTGCAGGGTTGGCTATCAGTGTAATGGTTGGGGTATTGTCTTTTCCTATTTTTACATTTTTACCAAAGTCGGCTGTTTTTACTACAACGGTATTATTAACACCACTGAAGCCACCCATATGCAGTGCAAACTTGCCTGTGGGTGATTGCGGGCTGTTACCCTCAGCTTTCAGCATAATGTAGCCTGTGTTCCAATCCCAAAACATTCCCGATTGTACTGATAGCGCGCCAGTTTGTGCACCACTTACATTGCGCAGGCTATCCACCCCCATTGTATATTCCATAGCTGTGTATTCGCCATCGGGTACATTAGAAACAAAACAGTTGGACGCAGCAGCAGAAGCGGCATCTAAAAGAAAGTAGCTTTCAGGTTGTGCCCACCATGTGCCATCTGTACGTTTCAGCTTTATGTTTGAAACAAAAAATCTGAACATGGTAAACGTCATGGTATCACCTGTTTTGGGATGTACATATTGTTTATTCATTTCCCAAGGCAACATAGATGAGCCATATACATAACTGAACTTCACATTCGCATTACCTACTATAGGCACTACAGGTGCAGGCGTGTCTTCTTTTTTCTTGCAGCTACCTGCACCCAGCACTGCTACTGATGCCAGCAGCAAAGTGTATTTACTGATACGAGTTTTCATACATTAATTGTTTTTATTTCTTCAAAGTTATGAACCGATAGCAAATAGTTTTGTGACTTTTGTCACATTTGGGGTGATAAGTTATTTTGCCAGTTTACTCTTGTGATAACCGTACAGAAAATAAATAATCATCCCAATTATCAACCATATCAGGAAGCGTTCCCAATTGCTGATGCCGCTTTCGCATAGCAGGTAGCTGCAACAGAGGAAACCCAATACAGGTATCAGGCTGTAGTTGTGCAAAAAGGATAAGAGTGCAATGGTAAAGAAGATGCAGCCAAAGAGTATGTAAGGAATTTTCAGGCGCACAGCATCCCAGCTATGGTCGCCGTGGGTATCAAATAAACCTGCTATGCCGCCAGGGTAGTATTTTGCTAACAAAACAATGGTAGCAATAAAAAGCGCAGGGACTATCCATTTAGCGTTAATATAGGGTGTAGTAAATTTGCTGACAGGTACATGCTGGCGGCTGTGGTCGTCTTCGGTTATTACATCTTCATGCTGCAGGTGCTTTGCTTTTTTGCGTTGTTGTTGCAAGCGTATAATACCACCACATACCAATACAAAGGCAAAGAGCGTACCTACACTTGTTAGTTCTACCACCACATTCAGGTTGAGAAACAGGGCTGGTATGCCCACAATAAACCCAGTAAGTATGGTGCTGAAAGAGGGCGTTTTGTACTTGGGATGTATCTTGCCAAATATGGGTGGCAGCAAACCATCGCGGCTCATGCTCATCCATATACGAGGCTGCCCAAGCTGAAATACAAGTAACACACTGGCAGTAGCTACCACCGCGCTAACGGCTATAACACCAGCCAGCCAGCCCATACCATTAGCCTCAAACACATAAGCCAAAGGGTCTCCCACGTTCAGGTCTTTGTAGCTTACCATTCCTGTAAGCACAAGTGCTATCAGCACATAGATGATGGTACATGCAATGAGTGAATAGAACATGCCACGAGGCAAATCCCGTTGCGGGTTTTTACACTCCTCGGCAGTGGTACTGATGGCATCAAAACCAATGTAGGCAAAGAATACGGCTGCCGTACCGCTTAGTATGCCACTTATGCCATTAGGCATAAAAGGGTTCCAGTTTTCGGGTTTTACAAAGAAAGCACCGCCAACTATTACCAATAGTATCACCGCCAGTTTCAGTATCACCATGGCATTGGTAGTACGTTTACTTTCTTTAATACCGATATATATTATCCATGTGATGATGATGGTAACGATAAATGCGGGAATATCACAAATGAGCTTAAAATTGCCAAGTGATGGGGCCGTAGCCCACGCCTCTTTGGCAGCATCAGTCAGCCCGTCTTTAGCCGTCCAGTAGTCCATCGTTATCCATGCTGGCAGGTGTATGCCCAGCCCATCCAGCAGGGTAGTGAAGTAGTCGCTCCACGATATGGCAACTGCTATATTGCCAATGGCGTATTCCATCAGCAAATCCCAGCCTATTATCCATGCAATGATTTCGCCAAAAGCGACATAGCTGTATGTATAGGCACTGCCCGATACAGGTACCATGCTGGCAAACTCGGCATAACACACCGCAGCAAAACCACAAGCTACCGATACAAACAGAAAGAGGAATACGATACCGGGGCCACCATCGTAGCTTGCCTTGCCAATGGTGCTGAATATACCCGCACCTACAACGGCGGCAATACCCATCAGTGTCAGGTCTCGCACGCCTAATACCTTGTGCAGCCCAGTGCTATGTGCATCGCTCATGCCCGTAGCGGCTTCTTTTTGTATATGGTGCAACGACTTGCGGCGAAAAACAGATTGGCTCATAGAGTGAAAGATATAAAAGAACGGGGATTTTATTGATTAGATGTATGTCAATCCACGAACTGTAAGCCAATCGTGGATAGTACGCCAATAGTAATAAACATAATTTATCTTTTTATCCCTTTTATCTCTCGCATCCCTTCTATCCCTTCAAAGCATTTCTGCTAATGAAACTCAACCCTGTACGCCAAGTTGGGGATAAAGCCTGTTTGATATACGGTTTTTACAACACCATCGCGCTTGTCGAAAAATGAGTAGAAATAGTTGCGGCGGTTGAAGATGTTTTGCGCATCTACCTGTATGCTATGTGTAGCCCGTCTGCGGTTAAACTTCACATACACGCTGCCGTCTATACGCTGATAGGGTGTGCTTTGTTTGGTAAAGTATTGTCCGTTGTAATACACCGTTCTGCGTTGCATCATAGAACTGGTAATGTCTATTACACTCTCCCGTAGCCCACCACTATACAGAAACTTGCCGTTGATGCCCACTATGGTTTTGCCCTTGCTGTTCAGTTTCCATTCCTTGCCACCCAATACATTCAGTTGGTAGCCACGGTTGAAGAGGGTATTATATTCCTCTCCCTTGTAGGTAGTATATAGCGAACGAAACAGCGAACCAGTTGCCAATACATAATACCCATTGCTGAACGGGCGTTCTATGCACATATCTATACCATAGTTGCGCCCCATGCCTTGGCTTACAAGCGGTTTTGTATCCAGCAGCGAGTATATGTTTTCTGCATTGATGACAGAGAAACTGCTGGCACTGTCTGCCTCTACAGGTATGCTATACAAGTGCTGGTAATAGGTTTCAATTTTCAGCCTTGTTTTAAAAGGTAAGGGGCGGTCGTAGCCCAGCACTACGTGTGCTGCACGCAGCAGGTCGAGGTTTTTGTTGGGGTAGGTGATAGCCGTGCCTTGTGTGGCATTGCTATACAGGTAGGTAGATATGTGTTCGGGTTTGCTATGCAGCCCCGCTGCCAGTGTAAAAGTGTTTTTACTTGCCTGATAACTAACCGATGCGCGAGGTTCTATGCTATACTTATCGTTCAGTGCATAGTAAGAGCCATGCAAGCCACCCGTAGCGGTGATGCGCTGACTAAGCCTTGTTTTCCATTGCACATAGGCTTGATAATATTGGGTGCTGCCATTGCTCCTGATAAGTGTCTTCCACACCTTCGCCCCTTGGTCAAAGAGATTTTCGTCTATATCGAAAGAGAGGAACTGCACCACCACACCCGTGCGGAATGTATTGCGGCTGTTGATTTTATTATTGTACATCACCGTTGCGCGCAGTGCCGTGTTGCTCGATAATGATTTTTGCGTGGGTACTTCGGCATAGTTGTCAGATGGGTTCAGTGTATCCACATTCGTCTTACCATCGTCGTACGATGCTGATACGATGGTTTTGATATAAGCGTGATTGTTTACAAAATATTGATGCGATATACCGCCTACTGCCAAGCTACCGTCTGCCCGCAGTTTGAAGTTGGGGTTATCGTCCGTCCACTTGGTGCTGTCTGTATCTGGGTTTTTAGTAGCCGTGTTGTAGCCCCATAACCCAAAGACAGAGAACGTGCCCGCTTTTTTGGTAGGGAAGTTGAGCTTGAAAGATGCATCCTGATAAGCAGGCAATACCCCGCCCAAATCAAAATAACCCTCAAGCAGTGCAAGGGTAGAGTAGCGATAGTTGACAAGGTACGATGCCTTGCCACCTTTCTTAAAAGGCCCTTCGGTAGCTGCCTCTACGCCCAGTGTGCCTAATTGAAAAGTATGCTCGCTGCGTTGTGTATTACCATTACGAAACTGCAAATCGAACGCGCCAGATAAGGCATTGCCTATCTCGGCAGGGAAAGCACCTGTATAAAAATCGCTGGTACCCAGCATACTCGCGTTCAGCATACTCACCGCACCGCCCGATGTGCTGAGGCTGCCAAAGTGGTTGGGGTTGGGTATCTCTATACCTTCCAACCGCCATAGTATGCCCTTGGGCGAATTGCCACGTACTACGATGCCGTTTTCCAAATCGTCGTTGCCCGATACCCCCATAAAGTTTTGAGCCATACGTGCAGGGTCTGATACCGATGCGGCAAAGCGTTTGGTTTCCTCTACCGAAAAAGAACGTGCGCTGACGGTAGCAAACTCGTTGATGGCTTTGTTGCGGTCTTTATTGGCACTCACATTTACCTCTTGCAGGCTGGTATAGTTTTCGGTGAGTGATACGTTCAGTTCCAGCTCCTTGCCCGTTGTTACCAATACCTCTGCTACAGTGCGCGGCTCGTAGCCCACCATGCTGAACTGGAAAGACTGCCTGCCTGCCGGCACATTGGGCAGCAGGTAGTAGCCATTGCTATCTGTCATAGCGTTTTGCTGCTTGTTGGCAGCCAGCAATACCACCACACCCTCTATGGGTTTTTTAGACTCCGCATCCAGTACCTGCCCGCGCACATTTTGCGTAAGCACCGCCTGCTGCGCAAACGATACTACGGGAAATAACATAACAACCAACAACAAGCGTATAAAAAAACCTATGTGCATGAAAACGAAGTATAGCCCCTTATAACCAAAAACTTTGCCAAAAATAAGACAATGTATGGTGCGGATGGTTTAATGGGTTAGTATTAAACTGTTCAATGCTCACACTCTCGCGTCATTGCGAGGCACGAAGCAATCTTGCGAAATGAGTGGTTTACCCTACACGAGTAGTTGCTGCGCTCACACCTGCGCTTCCTTTCTTTCTTTTGCTTACCCAAAAGAAAGAAACAAAGACCGCGAAGCAGATGAATACCATTAAAAGACAAACAAGTAATGAATAAAAGCGTACAGCCATCAGTTACCTGCGGATGGCTGGGGCTATCTATTAAGCTACGTTACTACTGTACTGCCAAGCAGAATAATTCTACTCTCACACTCGCGTCTTTGCAATGTACTAAGCAACTTTTCTCATGGAGCGGAGCGTAATAATCTCACGAAATAAGGACTTGTCCAAGTTTGCCCACATTGTCCAGATATTTGTTTTGGTGGACAAATGGACAAAGGAAACTCACATACTCGCGTCATTGCGAGGAACGAAGCAATCTTGCGAAATGAAGAGTTTGTGTTATTGTGAGATTGCTTTGTCAGCAAGCTATACATGATGGCTATGCTTTGCTTCCGCGCAATGACCCGTGTGTTTTTGGTGTGCGTCATTGCGAGGGAGTATCTGTGAATTGAGATGTGTATGTAGCAATATTATACGGAATCAGGGTGTATTTTAATTGGATGCTTGAAGGGTAAAATAAATTTATATAATATTATCTATGAAATAACGTAGCAAATTATCAACCTATAATTTTAAACTATTCTTACATGATATTTTCGAGAGTATATGTTCCTACTGATGATGAAAAAATATATCACTATTGTGATGCAAATGCTTTTTATTCAATTTGTACTAATAAAAAATTGTGGTTTAATGATTTGTTTTCCATGAATGATTACATGGAACTCCATTGGGGATACTCTATATGGGAGCAAGCTGCAAGTAAAAGAATTGATACATATGGTAAAGATTTTCTTGATGAAATTGATAAAGTAATTCATTACTCAGGTATTCAAGGGTTGTTATTAGCAAATTGTTTTTCAACAGACAAAGATGTTCTAAGTCAATGGCGTGCATATGCAAATGATGGGAAAGGATATGTTATTGGTTTTGATGCGAAGCAATTATTAGGATTACCAGTTCGTGCATTGAAGGTGTTATATAATGAAGAAGAACAAATAAAGGAAACTATTGCAGCGATAGATGTTTTATACCAAATGAAAAAAGACGGTATTAAGGAGTATAAAGAATGTTGTAGCGTCTTTGGCTATGATATATCATCATTTAAGAACCCTGCATTTTCTGAAGAAAAGGAAATTCGTTTAATTCATTTATTAACATTGAAGAAGAGTAATAGATTTTTAAAACTAGTTGATGAGGGCGGTCAGTATTTTGGAACTGAACGTTATGGAGAGGAAGTGAAATTTAGAATTAAACAAGATATACCTACTCCTTATGTAGAATTTGATTTTACAAACGATGGTAAAATAAATCCTATAAAAGAAGTTGTAATTGGACCAAGAAATGACATTAAAACAACAGCGATATCTATTTTTTTGGAAACTTCTGGAATTGAGAATGTGAATGTTCTAAGATCTACTGCTTCTTATCGGTAATAGGAGGTTGGTTATTCTCACTTTTAACACCCACCCTACACGCAATCCCCGCTTTTTTCGTTATATTTATAACAAATACACACACAACACCATTACATGCGTTTGAGGGCGAAACCGATATTATATTTTTCCATAGGGCTGGCGATGGGTGCAGGGACTTTCTTCATGCAGTCGTTCAGAGAAACGGGCAAGGACGAGGGTACCGTTAAGGTAAAGGAAGACGGCAAGCTGCAATACAAATGGTATCAGCCCGAACTGCCCAAGACTTTGTCTTTTGCACAAGAACGTGTGCCACTGGAGCGTTGGGAAGTGCGCGAACGGCTGGAGCGCGAAATGATTATCAACTACTACATGCACGGCACTACGCTGTATATACTGAAGCTGACCACGCGCTACTTCCCGATGATAGAGCAGAAGCTGCGTGCCAATGGTGTGCCCGATGATTTTAAATACCTCTGCGTGGCAGAGAGTGCTTTGCAAAATCAGGTGTCGGCCGTAGGTGCTTCGGGCTTTTGGCAGTTTATGAAAGAAACAGGCCCGCGCTACGGCTTAGAGATAAACAACGAGGTGGACGAACGCTATCACCCCGCCAAGGCTACCGATGCGGCTTGCGCTTATCTGAAAGAAGCCTATGGCAAGTTTTATAGCTGGACGGCTGCAGCGGCATCGTACAACTGCGGTATGGGTGGCTATACCAAGCAGATAGAATATCAGCACAAAAGCAATTATTACGACCTCGCCTTCCCCGAAGAAACCAACCGTTACATCTTCCGCATACTAGCTCTCAAGATACTGCTAAGCGATGCGCAGGCACATGGTTATATACTAAACGGCAACGAGGCTTTCAAGCCTGTAAAAACACGCACGGTATCTGTAGATAGTACCATTAAAGACCTTGCGCAGTTTGCCATAGACAATGGTAGCAGCTACAAAATGCTAAAGCTGCTGAACCCGTGGCTGCGTGCGCATACGCTCACCGTAAAGGCAGGTAAAATATATCAGATAGAGTTTCCGGTGGATAATCAGTAAATGAAAATCCTAATGCCTAAGTTCTAAAATCTAATGTTTAAATACTGAATATTGATTCCTTTTAGGATTTAGAACTTCGGATTTAGTGCTTAGAATTTAGGATTTAGAACTTCGGATTTAGAATTTAAACGTCGTTTTATTAGCTTTATTTAAAACCACGTCTATGCGGAAACTTGTTGGTGTATTGCCCATTGTGCTTACATCTGTATTGGTGGCGCTGTTGTGCAAGCCTATTGGCGGGCTGCCTGCATTGGGCAAGTTGTTAGACCCTGTAGATGGCTGCTGGGCAAATGCAGAATCTGTATCTGAAGACTACAATCACAAACTGAAACTGGACGGGGTGAAAGCAGGTGTTACCGTAATGTTTGATGATAGATTGGTGCCGCACATCACCGCTGCTAATGATTACGACCTGTATTATACACAAGGCTACCTGCACGCATACTTTCGTCTATGGCAGATGGATTTGCAGACAAGGGCAGCCGCAGGCAGGGTGAGCGAAGTGCTGGGCGAAAAGGCTTTGAAGTTTGACCGTACACAACGCCGCAAGGGGATGGTATATGGTGCAGAGCAGTCGCTACAGGCTATGGAAGGAGACCCGCGCAGCAAGCAGATGATGGATGCATACACCGCTGGCATCAATGCGTATATCAATACACTTAGTTTTAAAAGATACCCGCTTGAGTATAAACTGGCCAGCTTCAAACCCGAGGCTTGGACGAACCTGAAAAGCGCATTGCTGCTAAAGTATATGGCAGACGACCTGACGGGCAGCACCGATGATATAGCCCTCACCATGCTGCGCGATGCCCTAAGCCCCGAAGTATTTGCCTCACTATACCCCGAAAGGCTGCAAGGCGTTAACCCTGTAATACCTAAAGACAGCATAGCACCAGTAGCTACCATGCCCATACCCGCCGCACCTGCCGATAGCATAGCGTGGGCGCATATAGCAGCAACGGATTTTGACAAAAGCGAAGAAGGCAAGGGCAGTAATAACTGGGCATTGAGTGGTAGCCGTACCAAAAGTGGTAAACCCATATTGTGCAACGACCCGCATCTGGGGCTCAACCTGCCATCGTTGTGGTACGAGGTGCAGATGACAGCTCCGGGGGTGAATGTGTATGGCGTATCTCTGCCCGGATCGCCCGGTGTTATCATTGGCTTCAACGAAAACATATCATGGGGCTTTACCAACAATTACAGAGATGTAAAAGATTTCTACGCCATCAAATGCGCATCTGCCAATACTTACTGGCTGGCGGGTAAAGAGTTGCCATATACCATCAGGTTAGAGAAAATAAGCATTAAGGGTAAGCCTGATTATTTTGATACGGTGCAATACACGGTACACGGGCCTGTTATATACGACGAGGCTTTTCATGGTACGGGCGGATTAAAGAAACCACTTGCCGTAACATGGATGGCGCACCGTCCAAGCAACGAGGTGCTGGCACTGTACCTGCTGAACCGCAGCAACGGTTACGATGAATATGTTGCAGCCATACACCACTTTCTATGCCCTGCGCAGAATATGTTGTATGCAGACAGGCACGGCGATATAGCCCTATGGGGGCAGGGACAGTTCATCAACAAATGGCGCGGGCAGGGCAGGTATGTAATGAACGGTGCGGATAGTGCTACGCTTTGGGGCAAAGAAATACCCGTTGCCGAAAACCCGCATACGCGCAATCCGCGGCAGGGTTATATAGCATCTGCCAATCAAACGGTAACAGATACTACCTACCCGTATTGGTACAATGGCACGTTTCACGAATTCAGGGCATGGCGTATAAATGATGTGCTGCGCAATACCAAAGCTGCTACGGTGCAAGATATGTTTGCACTGCAAAACGATGTGTACAGCGTACTGGCTGCCCGTGTGCTGCCTGTTATGCTCACTAATATTACCCCCTCTGCGTTGACGGATAAAGAACGCGGCTATCTGAATATGCTGGGCGATTGGGATTACAGGCTGACGGCTGAAAGCAAAGCCGCTACCGTGTTTCAGGTATGGTGGGCAAATCTGTACAACACACTATGGGCAAAGCGGATGGAAAAAATGCCCGAGGCGCTGCGCCCCACGCCAGAGCGTACTATGCAACTATTAGTAGAGGGCAGCCCTTATATTGGTAATATTGCCGATGCGGTCGTTGTTAGTTTGAGAAACAGTATGGACAGTCTCGACAGGCTGAAGAAAGCCGATAAGCTGCAATGGTATCGTGCCAAGAATACAATGGTACGTCATTTAACCAAACTACCATCATTCAGCTATGCAAGCTTGAAGATGGGCGGATGGGGCAATACCGTCAATGCTACCAAAACAGACCACGGGCCATCGTGGCGTATGGTGGTGCAGATGGGCGATGAGATAGAAGCCTATGGTGTGTACCCCGGCGGGCAATCGGGCAATGTGGGTAGTAAGTATTATGCTACCTTCTTAGATAAATGGGTAAAGGGTGAATACTACAAGCTGCAATTCTACACCAGTACAAACAAACCCGCCCCAACATATACATGGACTATTAACCCCAAAAACAAATAAGTGTATGAGGCAAAAGATAATTACTATAATCGTCATGGTGGCATTAGGTTGGTTGTGTTCGCTTTTTATGAATGGCTTGTGGGTAGCTGCTGTGATTCCTTTTATATCCACCGTCAGTATGCAGATAAAAGGAAAGCAGGGGTTTGTGCTTGGTTTTTTGGGCATGGCCATACTATGGCTGCTATTGATATTGCTGAAAGACGTACCCAACCATCATATACTATCTACCCGCATGGCAGGTGTGCTTAGCTTACCCAATGCAGCCTTGTTTATATTGGTAAATGTTTTGTTAGGCGGATTGATTGGTGGGTTGTCTGGATGGAGTGGTGTGGTAATGAATTGGGCTTTTAGAGCCTCCCCAAACCCCTCCCAAGGAGGGGCTTCTCGCGACAAAAAATAAATTAGATTTGAAAAAAACTCCTCCACTTGGAGGAGGTCAGGAGGGGCTTCTCGTGACGATAAATAAATTAGATTTGAAAAAAACTCCTCCCCTTGGGGGAGGTCGGGAGGGGCATCATGCCAATACGCATACAACGATACATTGCTATATTGTCTGTAGTACTCTTTTTGGGTAAGCTATGGGCTTGGTATCTTACACACTCAGTAACGGTACTGACGGATGCATTGGAAAGCACGGTGAATGTAATAGCTGGCTTCATCGGTTTGTATAGTATCATACTGGCAGCAAAGCCGCGCGATATAGACCACCCCTACGGGCATGGCAAGGCAGAGTTTGTATCGAGCGCGGTAGAGGGTGCGCTGATATGTATAGCAGGGCTCATGATTATTTACGAGGCTATAGACCAACTGATACACCCCAAAGCACTCTACAAGCTGGATACGGGTATGTACATCATCGGGGCTACTGGCATCGTCAATTTTCTGGTAGGTACGTATGCAGTAGCGCAGGGCAAAAAACAACGCTCGCTGGTGTTGCAGAGCGCGGGCAAGCACTTGCGGGTAGATGCGTATTCTACATTTGCCATCGTAGCGGGGTTGGTACTCATCATGCTTACCAATGTGCAATGGTTGGATAGCGCGGTGGCTATGCTCATAGCCATCATCATACTGATAACGGGATATAAATTACTACGCCGCAGCCTTGCAGGTATTATGGACGAAGCAGATATGCAACTGCTGAACGATGTAATAGCCTACCTGCAACAGCACCGCAAAGCGCAGTGGATAGACCTGCACAACCTGCGTGTGATGCAGTATGGCGATGTACTGCACCTGGATGCCCACATGACACTGCCTTGGTACTACAGTGTACAGGCTGCCGATGCAGAGATACACCTGCTGGAAGAAATGATAAAGCAACACTTTGGCAATAAAGTAGAAGTGTTTATACATCTGGATGCCTGCCAGCCCTATCAATGCAAGCTATGTGCCATGCCCGATTGCAAAGAACGGCAGGCACCCTACAACGCCCAGCACGAATGGAAACTATCCAACCTTTGGTACGACTCTAAGCACGGAAAGGAATAGCGTTGAAAATCCCAATATCTAATAGCTGCATTCTAAATTTTGTTTCAGCGTTTCAGCCACTGTATCATGAAACACTAAAACAGACTGAAATAAAAAAACGCAATATTTTGCATTACAGCATGGTGCTGTGAAACAATCATCTTACCATCCATAATGATGCAGAAGTCAACTAATTAACATGCAGCCGCTTACTTTATTCCCCTTGCATCTAATGCCTGCTGATAGCGACGTGCGTTTTGTAAATGTTCGTTGAGGTTAGTGGCAAAGCTGTGGTAGCCGCTAAAATCTTCTTTGGCGCAGAAGTACAGGTACTTAGTATCTGGGGCATTCAGTACAGCATCTATGGTTTTTTTTGAGGGTGTGCAGATAGGCCCTGGTGGCAGCCCTGTGTTTTTGTATGTGTTGTAGGGCGATGCTATTTGCAGATGTGTGCCCGTTACACGCCTGATGCTGAAATCGCCGATGGCAAACTTGATGGTAGGGTCGGCTTGTAGGGGCATTCCCATACGCAGCCTGTTGATGTACACGCTGGCTACATTTCCTTTTTCGGCTTGCATATTGGTTTCTTCTTCTACTATAGATGCTATGATGGTTGCTTGTTGGGGTGTCAGGTTGTGTGCGGTAGCTTTTTGTTTGCGTTCATCGTTCCAATATCGTTTGTAGTTGGCGGCTATTTTTTGCAGCACTTTCTCTGCGGTGGTATTCCAGTATAGTTCGTAGGTATCGGGTACCACAAGGCACATGGCGGTATTGGTATCAAGACCATAGGCGGCAAGGAATGTGGTATCGTGCAGATGGCAGTGCATGTAGGCAGTCTTCACCTCTAAGTTAGCAGCTACAAAGTCAAAGAAATCTTGCTTGGTACGCAGCTTGTTGATAACGAGCCTTACAGGTTCTTGTGCGCCTGCACGCAGCATACGTACCATGCGGTAGTTGCTCATGTCAGCCGTTATCTTATACTTGCCGGCCTTTACCTTTGTAGGGTAGTTAGCTGCCTTTGCTACAACATTAAAGCTGGCATGGGTAATGAGTATATTTTCTCTTTTCAGTATGTTTTGTACTGTATCGTAGTTGGCACCTGTAGGTATATAAATGTATCGGGTAGTAGTAGCGATATTATCAGCAAACACTTGTGCCAATGCCAGTATAGCCAACAAGGTAAGCGATGAGAGTAAGACATATAACCCGCGTCTGGATTTCATATAAAAAAATACCTGCTCAATATTACAGAGCAGGTACGGTATTGCGAAATGATTTTTGGTTTAAATTATTTCTGTGCAGGGGCTTTTTGCTGCGTGTTTTGCTTCTTCGTTTCTTTTACTTCCTTCGGCGTTTCGTACATCGTTACAGCTATCAGGCACAGCGCGGCTATTACAGCCATAGAAGTCCACGTTCCTTTTTCCATCACATCGGTAGATTGCTTAACACCCATTACCTGATTGCCGAGGCTGCCAAAGCTGCCTGCCAAGCCACCGCCTTTGGGGTTTTGTACCAGCACAAAGAAAGCCAGCACTAAACAAGCCAATATTATTAGTATGGTTACAAATGGTATCATGATTGTTTATCCTTTAAGAGAACCTCAATTTTGCGGGCAAAGTAAGCCTTTTTTTGCGGATTGCGCAAACTTAATTTACGATACATCTCGATGGCTTTATCATATTTGCCCTGCATGGCGTGTATTTCGGCTAGGCTTTCGCTGGCAAGGTCGTCTTCTTTTGTTATGGAGTTGACCGCCATTTCAAACACTTTTTCGGGTATTTCTTCGTTTTCTTCTTCCAATGCGGCAGCCAGCTTTTCCTTTTGCCACATGGTTTTTACGGCTTTTTGCCCTTCTACCTCTTCCTGCTCCTGTTCCTTGCGTTTTTTGAAGTAAACGAGCCATTCGGAGAAGCTCATCACTACCATCAGCGATTTTGCCTCTTCGGCAGGGCTTATGTCTTTGCCGGGCAGGTCAGTTGGTATATTATTTGACACCTGCATACCCTGATGCAAGAAGTAGTCTTCGGTATATACGGGTAGTATAAAGGACTCGTCCGTTTCGGGCTGGTAGTCTTCATCTTCCTGCTTAGGTGCTTTCTTTTGAGTGTAGATGGGTTGGGGTGGTGGCTGTATAAAGGCTTCGCTCTCTGCTACAACAGGCGTGGTTGGGGTGGTCTCTTCTGTTATGGTATCTGCAATCGCTTCTTCGTGTACAGTAAAGGGCTCTTCTATTATTTCATCTGCCGCTATGTCTGTATCTTCAGTTGTTATAGCCGTTGTTGGTGCTGTTATTACTTCTTCGGCTGTGGCTGCTGTCTCTGTTGCTGCTTGTGCAGGTATAGCCGCGTCGCTATTCATGGCAGTAGCCAGAAACTGGCAATACATCAGCCAGTTGTTCATGTACAGCTGCATGGCCGACATCATCGGGTTGTTGTATGGTTCTTGCTTATGTTTATTGGCAGCATCCATATATCTGGCAGGTACAAAGTAAGGATAAGTTTCTATTAAAGCCGATATGCTTTCGGCATCTGCATCCGAAATATTTTGCGGCTCTGCCAGTACCTGCGATATGTATTGTATGGAAGATGATGTAATCATGTTTCAGCGTAAAACTACTACCAATTTACAAATGCTTTATTAAAAATATCATCTGCCAGTTGATTTCCTATTTTTTCTATCAATGCAGCCTCTACCGCCTGCACGGTTTGGTTGGCAGGAAAGTCCTCGAAACGGGTAAAGGTTTGTGAAAAATCACCTTTTTCATTCAGTTTGTTTTTGAACACCACGGCTACCGAAATGGTAAGCCTGTTTTGGCTGGCTTGTTGTGTATTGGTAACACCCGATACCGTTACCTCGTAGCCGGTAATGGTACCCGTCAGGTCGTAGTCTGCTTTGTCGGTGCTAAGAGGGGTTAGCCCCGTTTGCGACAGGATGCGGCTGCGTATTTTAGTTGTGAGGCTGGGGCTAAGTGTGGGTACTACATTACGTGCACGGTTTTCGAATGTATGTATGTTTATTGTCTTACCCTCGATACTGGCACCTGTAAAGCTGTACACACCACAACCGCTGCATAGTAATAGCACAGGAAGCAATAAGATGAAAAAACTGCGTATGATAGCCACCTTGTAAAATTAATCTTTGATGTCGTATTCTTTTATCTTTCTGTAGAGGGTACGCTCTGATATGCCCAGTTCGTTGGCGGCATCTCTGCGGCGGCCTTTGTGTTTCTTTAGTGATTTTACGATGAATTCTTTTTCTCTGTCTGTCAGCATCAGCGATTCTTCCACATCTTCGTGATGGTCAACCGTTGTATTGGCATTGGGTTGGTGCAGTACGATGGGCGTAGCAACGGGTGTTACCATTCCCTCGGCTGCAGGCATAGTATAGGCGGGCATTACAGGTGCTGCATCGGGCATGGCAACAGGTGCAAACCCTGTACCCTGATGCCCCATTTCGTACAGCATTTGTTTTATCTCGGTCATGTCTTTCTTTAACTCGAAAAAGAGCTTGTATAGTATATCCCGTTCCGTGGTATTAAAGTCGCCAGTAGCAGATGCCTGTGGGCTGGGTATGGGCATACCTGCGGGTTGTAGCAATGCCAGCCCTCTGTTGCCTGCTGCATTGGGCAGAAAGCGTTGCAGGGCATCTGCTGTCAGCACTTTCTCGGTGCTTAGTACAGATATTTGTTCGGCTATGTTTTTTAGCTCGCGCACATTGCCCGGCCAAGGGTAGTTCATCAGCACTTGTTGTGCATTAGCATCAAGCTGTACAGATTGTGTTTTGTATCGCTCCGCAAAATCGCCCGTGAACTTGCGAAATAGCAGGGGTATATCTTCTTTCCTGTCTCGCAGTGATGGTACACGAATGGGTACGGTACTAAGACGGTAATACAGGTCTTCCCTAAACCTGCCGTTTTGTGCATGTTCCAGCAAATCGCGGTTGGTTGCTGCTATTACACGCACGTCTGTCTTTTGCACTTTGGATGAACCTACTCGTATAAACTCGCCACTCTCTAATACACGCAACAAGCGCGCTTGTGTGCCGAGGGGCATTTCGCCAATCTCATCTAAGAAGATAGTACCACCGTTTACGGTTTCAAAATAGCCCTTGCGGGCATCTACAGCACCTGTAAAAGAACCTTTCTCGTGCCCGAAGAGTTCGCTATCTATCGTACCCTCTGGTATGGCACCACAGTTGACGGCTATAAACGGATTGTGCTTGCGAGATGATAGTGCGTGTATGATGTTGGAAAACGCTTCTTTACCCACACCGCTTTCACCTGCTATCAGTACCGACAAATCGGTAGCGGCTACCTGCACGGCAGTATCGAGGGCATGGTTCAGCGCAGGCGTATTACCTATGATGCCAAACCTGTTTTTTATATTCTGGTTATCCATGTTTCGTTAAGTCGTAAGTCTTTAGTAGAAAGTAGAAAGTTTGGGTTATCATTATTGTTTAGATAATATATCCATTACTTCCGTTTTCAATACAGGCAGATATTTTTTACAGATTGTCCATATAGCTTCATCGTCTATAAGGTCGTAATCGTGTACCAAAATATGTCTTAGACCTATTATTTTTATTTTGTTAGTTATTGGTAGTGTATTATTTATTTTATCAGCTTTCCAAAGTGCTTCTCCAATAATGGCTAATCTTCTTTCTACTGCATCAATCGTTTTTGCATCTTTTTTATAGTGTTGTAAATCAGTTACACCATCAAGATGAGAGATTATGGTATCAATAGAAGCCTGTATGTCGAATAGATATTTGTTTGTTTCAGCATTCATACAGCTTGTATTTACTTTTATTGATGCTATCTATGAAATAGGGATTTTTCAGTTTTTCTTCGGGTACTAAATCTACTTTACGTTCAAGCAAGCCTTGTAACTCATGTAGCAGGCTAAAGTAGTTGTCTGCATAATCCATTTCACCTATGGCAGCTTTATCGAATCTGTATAAAAAATCTATATCACTATCTGCTGAAAAACCAGTATCTCTTGCAGCGCTACCTATTAAATACAATGACAATACATGATGCTTTCTGCAAACATCCTGTATTTTATCCATGTTATTTTTTATCAGTTCTATCATACTTTATTCAACTATCTCGCCAATAAGTGTAGCGGATGTAGCCGTGTTTATTTTCACGTTTACATAGTCGCCTTTGTTTAGTTGATAGTTTCCTTTGGGGAAGACGACCATTTTGTTTTGTGTATTACGTCCGCACCAGTCTGCATCGCTGCGTTTGCTATCGCCTTCTATCAGTACTTTGAAAGTCTTTCCTATATCGTTCTTGTAGCTTTCTCTTGAGTGTTTGTTTTGCAGGTTGATGATTTCTTCCAGCCTTCTTTTCTTTACATCTTCAGGCACATCATCTTCATAACGGCGTGCTGCTAATGTGCCGGGGCGTTCGCTGTAAGAGAACATATATGCCATATCGAAACGGCATTGTTCCATCAGGTTCAGCGTGTCTTGATGCTCTGCTTCCGTTTCGGTACAAAAGCCGCTGATAACGTCTGTACTCAATCCGCAATCGGGCATTATCTCGCGTATGCGCTTCACTTTTGCCAGATACCACTCGCGGGTATAGGTGCGGTTCATGTGTTGCAGTATGCGGGTATTACCGCTCTGCACTGGCAAGTGTATGTATTCGCAAATGTTTTCGTACTTAGCCATTGTATGCAGTACATCGTCCGTTATGTCTTTGGGATGAGAGGTGCTGAAACGTATGCGGAGCAGGGGAGAGACGAGTGCTACTTGTTCCAGTAATTTGGCAAAAGTGATTTCCTCGCCCGATGCTGTAGTATGATAATAACTATCCACATTTTGCCCCAAAAGTGTTACCTCTCTGAAACCACGATTGAATAAATCCTGACACTCGGCTACGATGCTCAGGTTATCTCTGCTGCGTTCACGCCCGCGGGTAAAGGGTACTACGCAAAACGTACACATATTATTGCACCCGCGCATGATGCTTACAAATGCCGTTACGCCATTGCTATCTAACCGTACGGGCGATATATCGGCGTATGTTTCCTCTCGGCTCAGTAGTACGTTCACGGTTTTTTGTCCGCCCTCAGCTTCGGTTATCAGGGCTGGCAGGCTGCGGTAGGCATCAGGGCCTACTACTATATCTACCAGTTTTTCTTCTTCCAGAAACTTGGCTTTCAAACGCTCTGCCATACACCCCAGCACACCTATCAGCATACCGGGCTTTTCGTCCTTCATCTTCTTAAAAGCCTGCAGGCGGTTGCGTACGGTTTGCTCTGCTTTTTCTCTGATAGAGCAGGTGTTGATGAACACGAGGTTGGCATCGTCCAGATTGCGCGTAGCACCAAAACCCTCTTCGTGCAGGATGGATGCTACTATTTCGCTATCGCTGAAATTCATCTGACAGCCATAGCTTTCTATATAGAATTTCTTGTTATACGCATTAGGGTCTTCGGCAAAGGGTGCATACGCCTCTCCCTGCCTGTTTTCTTCAATTACCTTGTGCAGAATGTCTGCCATATTTTCAGTTTCGGTTTGTGCAAAGGTAATATAAAGGCAGTTATGGCTATCCTAATGAGGGGTTAAAAATGTTGATAGGCTTATAATATAAACAACAAAACCACCCCGTATAGAGGTGGCTTTGTATATGAATTTTGTTTAATGATTAATTAAACTCGCTGTCAGGTATGTTTTTGTTTACTTCTACAGTTTCTACCTTGCCGGGGATGGTTTGTCCGCCAGCAGATTGTTTTACACTGTGTGGTATTTTATAACCATTACCGCCGGGTACTTCTTTATAGTCGCCGTATTCGGTTATCATGGTCATAGACTGTCCCTGCATTTCTTCGGTAGCTACGTTTTTAACTAAATAGCCTGTTTTTACATCGTAGTATTCAGTAGATTTTTTGCCTTTAGCATCCATATTTTCTACAGCATACACTTCCGCACCATTCAGGGTTTCCATGCCTTTTACCGTGCGCTTATTGCCGTATTTAGCAGGGTTTAGTTCGGCAGCAATGTCTGCTTCTTCTTTAGCAGATGCTATCGCGTCTGCATCCATTTCCTGTTTTTGCCCTTGCTGCTCTTCATAGCCTTTTGTACCATCAAATACTTTCTTCTGGAATGTCATACCCATTGCCTCAACGGTAGATTTCAGCTTGCCGTTCTTTTTCATTTCAGTAACAGTCAGTGTCATTTCCTGTCCGCCTGCATCCATCTTAGCTTTTGTTACCGTCTTAATATCTTTGATACTGGTGATGGCTTTTTCGCCACCTATTGCTGCAATGTATTTCTTTAATATCTCGTCGGCAGTAATGCTGGCAGGTGCTGCTTTGGTTTCAGCAGCTTTCAGCGGGTTGCCGTAGTTATCGTAATAGTCCAGTTTGCCATCGCTGTCAAATCGTGTCAATGTTTTATCTACATCGCCTTTGGCACCTACTACTACTATGTGTGCGTTGCTTGCAGTAATATATTTACGCGCTACGTTCTGTATATCATCGGCAGTAACGGCGTTCAGGTTTTTCAGATAGTTTTGGTAGTAATCTTTAGGCATTTTATAACGCTCTATATTGATGGCATACTGCGCTATAGTCTGCGCATTCTCTAAACCTATGGCAAAGCTGCCAGACAGGTAGTTGAGGTGGTTTTGCAATTCTTCCGCACCTACTTTTTCGTTTTGCAGGCGGTTCATCTCTACCAGTATCTCTGCCAATGCACTATCGCTCACCGCGTTGCGGCATTTGGCATAAGCGGTAAAGTTGCCTTTCAAATCGTCTTGAGAGATAGAAGAATAAGAGCCATACGTCCATGCGTGTTTCTCGCGCAGGTTCAGGAACAAACGACCGTTAGAACCACCACCCAGTATAGAGTTGGCAACACGTGTTTTGATAACATCGGGCTCACCGGGCTTCAGGTCTATCGGGTAGGTAACGTTGATAACGCTCTGCACAGCAGCCTCTCGTGGTACGAATGCTACATTGGTTTTGGCAGGTGCGGTAGGGTTGCTGTATGTAGCAACGGGTACTTCTGCCTTCTGCCATTTGCCAAAGTGTTTTTCTATCAGTTCTTTCGCTTCGCCAACGGTGATGTCGCCGATAACAGCCATATAGGCTACATTGGGACGGAAGTATGTGCTGTAATATTTCTTGCAGTCTTCCAATGTCATTTTAGCGGCAGTAACGTCTGTTACTACCTCGCCATACGGATGTTGCTTGCCAAAGTTGAGTGATGCGCTCACATTGTTCAGCATATCATCGGGTTCATTCTTGCTGGCTTCAAGACCTGATAGGGTGCGCTTTTTAATCTTATCTGCTTCCTCTTGTTTGAAGTCTGAATTGATAGTCATATCCGCCATCAGTTCCATCATCTTGCCCACATGCTTTTTAAGGCCACCTGCATATACGCTGGTGCTGGATGCGTTGATATTGGCACCTATATAGTCTATTTCTTTTGCCAGTTGCTCGTTGCTGCGGGTTTTAGTGCCGCTTGTCAGCAGTTCGCCCACCATGCTGCTATAGCCTGCGCTTTCGCCTTCCAGTGCAGGGCGTACATCTAATTGTATGCTGATGCTAACTACAGGCAGTTTGTGCTTTTCTACCACAAATACGCGCAAGCCGTTTGCCAGCGTAAAGCTTTGGGGTTCGCCCAGCTTCACCTCGGGGGCAGGCCCTGCTTTGGGGCGTATGCTGCGGTCTAACTTCTGTGCAGATGCGCTGATGGCAACTGCCAGTGATAATATAGAGAGTGTTAACTTTTTCATTTTATTAATACAGTTGAAGCTTGTGTTTTGAAAAATGGATTATCCTTTCTTTTGTTGCGACTTAGGTAAGTAATGTACTACCAGCCTGTTTTCTTTAGTAAAGTATTTGTTCGCAACGCGCTTCAGGTCTTCTTTGCTTATCTTGGTATATTTTGATAACTCGGTGTTGATGAGGTCGGCATTGCGGAAGTAAGTGTAGTAAGTAGCCAAGTTTTCTGCTATACCCGCTACACGTTGGTTTTGAGATACGAAATCGTTCTCTGCCTGATTCATCAGCTTCTGGTATTCTTCGTCAGATATCAGGGCTGTTTTTACTTTTTCCACTTCTGCAATCATAGATTTTTCCAAGTCTTCGGGCTTAACGCCTGCATTCGTTATGCCGTACATAAAGGCAACGCCCGGGTCTTCGTTAGGTATCATAAACGCACCTACTGCCAGTCCTTTTTGTTGCTTCTCTACTATCTCTTTCTGGAAACGAGAGCTTTTGCCCTGCGACAGCATTTGTGTCAGCAGTTGCATAGCATACCAATCGTCTGTACCCATCTTGGGTGTATGGTAGGCTACGATGGTAGCGGGTAGCTGCACATTGTCAAAAAACTCTACACGCTTCTCGGCTGTTTGTGCAGGCTCTACTTCTGTAGGGCGGGGTATTGCTTTTGTACCTTTAGGTATTTCTCCAAAGTATTTGGTTATCAGTTCTTTTGTTTTAGCAACATCCAAATCGCCCGCTATAGACAGTACCGCATTGTTGGGTACGTAGAAGGTTTTGTAGAAATCCATAAACTCTTCCAGTTTGGCTTGGTCTATGTATTGCTCCTTGCCGATGGGGCTCCAGCGGTAGGGGTGTTTGGTATATGCGTTTTCATACACGCAGTTCAGCAATTGGCCATAAGGCGTATTGTCGTAGCGTTGTTTCTTTTCTTCCTTTACTACTTTGCGTTGTGTTTCTACACCCACCATATCTATCTTGGCTTGAAACATACGCTCGCTTTCCATCCACAATGCCAGCTCCAGTTGGTTAGACGGCAGCACCTCGTAATAATAAGTACGGTCTTGAGATGTGTTGGCGTTTAGCTGTCCGCCTGCGGCTTGTACCATCTTCATGTATTCGCCACGGCCTATATTGGTGCTGCCTTCAAACAGCAGATGCTCGAAGAAGTGAGCGAAACCCGTACGTTGGGGGTCTTCGTTTTTAGAACCTACATGATACATAACCGATACGCACACGATGGGTGTTGCGTGGTCTTCGTGCAGGATAACGTGCAGCCCGTTGGGCAGGTCGAATTCGGTAAACTTGATGTTTCCTTCTGCTTTTGCTGTGTTAGCGAGCAACGATGCTCCCAACATCATGGCATAGAAAGCTTTGCGCTTCATAATTAAAAAGATTTGGCGCAAAAATAACTGATAGAACGGTATTATAAGATGTTAATTAACCACAATGCCGATAATTTCACCCACAATATCACCCGCAGAGCAGATATTTGCGGGTAAATAAGCCAGATATATGATAAATACCGTGCTGTTTGATATGGACGGGTTGCTGTTTGATACCGAACCCCTATGGGGCATCAGTATGCTGCGTATAGCACAGCGGCATGGCATACCCGTAACCCAAGAACGATTTAAAGACACACGCGGCTTTCATATATACGAGGTAACGGCTTATTGGGCGGTAAAATACCCTTGGCAGGGAAAAACATCGGAAGAAGTAGCCGAAGAAATACTGGACGACATTATAGCCCTGACCATAGCGCAGGGTAGGGTGATGGATGGGGTAGTGCAGGCGTTGGAACTGTTGAAAACAAACGGCTATAAAATAGGGCTGGCATCCTCATCGCCCATACGCATGATAAATGCGTTGGTAGAACATTTTAGCATAAAGCATTATTTCGACTGCATCACATCTGCCGACGAGGTGGAACTGGGTAAGCCACACCCTGCGGTGTTTCTGCATTGTGCCAATCAGCTTGGTGCATTGCCCCTGCAATGTTTGGTACTCGAAGACTCCATCAATGGCGTGATAGCAGGCAAGGCTGCCCGTATGAAGGTGGTAGCCGTACCCGAACCCGCCCATTACAACGACCCCCGCTTTGCCATAGCAGATGCCAAGCTAAGGAGTATGGCGGAGTTTGAGTTGGGGATGGTATAGTTGTAGTGCCGCAATTTGCTTACTTTGTACATAATGAAAGATACAGTCATCAGGGCATCGTATGTATTGAGTGTAGTACTGCTTATTATCGGTATACTATTTAAAATACAGCATTGGCCGTATGGTGTACCAATATGGATAGTAGGAGGTGTAGCAGGTGTAGTTTTTTCAACCTTGTCTATTGCAGAAGTATTAAATAGCAGCAATAAAGTATCGTATAAGATATTATGGACTATGGCTTTTGTTGTGCCAATGAGTATATTAAGCACTTTGCTTTACTTAATAGTATCAGTATTGTACATACAGCATAGAAGAAAGAGACGAAGCAATCTCGTGAAATGAGTGTTTGCTCGTTGCGAGTGGTTACCCCTAAATCCCCTTTCAGGGGAGCTTTAATTAATATTTGCGCATCCCTTCCATCTCTATTATCCAATTATCCAATCAACCATTCACCGCCTCGTAGCCCTCATCTACCAGCCATTGACCGCTATCGGCGGCAGCGGTAGCCAGTTCGTCGCAGCGATTGTTCATGGGGTTGTTGGCATGTCCTTTTACCCATACAAATTTGATACGGTGCTTGCTATGGCAGGTCAGGTATTGCTGCCACAAGTCGGGGTTCTTCACGTCTTTCCAGCCTTTCTTTATCCATCCCCATATCCAGCCTTTGTCTATGGCGTTTACCACATAGCTGCTATCGCTGTATATAACTACATCCAGCCCGTCGCGCGTCAGCATTTGCAGTGCTACAATTACCGCCATCAGTTCCATACGGTTGTTGGTAGTTTTGCGAAATCCCTGCGAAAACTCTTTGCGGGTTTGCCCCCATTGCATCACAATGCCATAGCCACCGGGGCCGGGGTTGCCACGAGATGCGCCGTCTGTATAAATTATCAGTTGTTGAGGCATGTATTGGGTAGCGAGTACTATCTTTGCGCCCAAATTTAGTCTGTTGAACGCCAAAATAAAAGTTGCACCTGTAAGTTATTTGAATACCAAGCCCTTGCTATATGGTATAGAGCGCAGTAGTGTGATGGAGCGTATAGAACTGCTGGCAGACTATCCTGCCAATGTAGCCGCCGCATTGCAGCGTGGCGATATAGACCTTGCCCTGCTACCCGTTGCCGCCATACCTACCATACCCAATGCGCGTGTAGTGGCAGACTATGGTATAGCTGCCGATGGCCATGTAGCATCTGTTTGCATCTTCAGCATGGTGCCGATGGAAGAGATAGAAACCCTATATCTCGATTATCAGAGCCGCACATCGGTAAGGCTGGCGCAGTTGTTATTGGCAAAGCTTTGGAAGAAGAACGTAGTATTAAAACCCGCTACCGAAAATTATATAGACTACATCAACGGTACTACGGCAGGCGTTATCATCGGCGACAGGGCATTAAAACAGCTTACCAATTTTGAATACATCTACGACCTTGCCGCAGGGTGGAAGGAACTAACAGGTTTGCCCTTTGTGTTTGCCGCATGGGTAGCCAATAAAGAACTACCCGCAGATTTTATGGCTGCCTTCAACGCAGCCAATGCAACGGGCTTGCAGCATATAGACGAGATTGTAGCCCAAACCCCCTTTCCGTATTACAACCTGCACACCTACTATACCCAAAACATACACTACCTGCTGGATGCGGAGAAGAAGAAAGGGATGGAATTGTTTTTAGAGATGATAGCAGAATAAGATGTATTGATAGTATATGCCATACAAGCACAGTATCTTTGATATGTTTTTTAGTGTACTCACTCCTCATGACTAACGACTTACGACTAACATTGATAGAATGCCCCCGCGATGCAATGCAAGGGTGGAAGCATCACATACCTACAGCGGTAAAGGTGAAATACCTGAACGCACTGCTACAGGTAGGCTTTGATGTGTTGGACTTTGGTTCGTTCGTATCTGCCAAAGCCATACCGCAGCTTGCCGATACCAAAGAGGTGATACCCCAACTGCAATTGGACGGTGTTGATACCAAGCTGCTAGCCATTATAGCCAACACACGCGGTGCAGCAGAAGCCGTAGGGTACGAGCAGATACACTATCTCGGTTTTCCGTTTTCTATATCAGAAACATTTCAGCTACGCAATACCAATAAGACCATTGCAGAGTCGCTACAGCAGGTAGAGGAAATACAACAGCTATGCGTGCAGCATGGCAAAGAATTGGTAGTATATATATCTATGGGTTTTGGCAATCCGTATGGCGATGAATATAGTGCAGAGGTAGCCATCAAATGGGTAGGGCAGTTGGCACAGATGGGTATAAAAACCATTGCCATGTCTGATACCGTAGGCGTAGCCAAGCCCGATAATATTGAGTATATATTCAAAACACTGGTGCCCGAGTTTAAGGGCATACACATAGGTGCGCATTTCCATAGCACCGCAGATACTTGGGAAGAAAAAATACAAACTGCATACGCAAACGGTTGCCTGCGTTTTGATAGTGCCATGAAAGGCATAGGCGGCTGCCCGATGGCAGAGGACGAACTGGTAGGCAACATAGCCACCGAAAACATACTACAGTGGGCAGATAAAAATAACATCGCAATCCCCATCAACAGAGAAGCATTTAATAAAGCATGGATGATGGCGGCAGAGGTGTTTACCCCCTAAGCCCCTAAAGGGGGAATGTCTTTCACAATAAGGATATTATATTATTATGCGAGCAGTCCGTAGGACTGAAAGCTTTGTAGCACTTGTAGCCACATGTGCATTATTTTATTCTTGTCCCGTAGGGACAAAACAATAAGTAATCATCTGGGCAAATTAATGTGTGATGTTCATGTTCTGCCCCGCTGGGGCAGTTTTTTTTGGTTTTGTATGCTACAAAGCTTTAGCCCCGCTGGGGCATTTAGGTATTTAAAGCAAGGGTATTAGATTACTACGAGCAGTCCATAGGACTGAAAGCTTTGTAGCACTTGTATCCAGATGTTCGTTATTTTATTCTTGTCCCGTAGGGACAAAACAATATGTAATCATCGGAACAAAAACAATGTGTGTAATCATCTGGGCAAAAACAATGTGCAACAACATATAATTTACATACACTTATTTAATTGTATCGTCAATACCAATCGGATGCCAAACACATACACCCAACTGTACATTCACTTTGTATTTGCCGTAAAATACCGTGCCGCTATGCTAAAACCCGAATGGGACGAAAGGCTTCGACTATACATAACCGCCATTGTTCAAAACCATCATCACAAAATGCTGGCTATAAATAATATGCCCGACCATTTGCACATGCTTATCGGCTTGCATCCTGCGCAATCTATTTCTGAATTGATGCGGGTAGTAAAAGGCGAATCCTCTGAATGGATTAATAAAGAAAAACTTACACCTACTAAGTTCAACTGGCAAGATGGTTTTGGTGCATTCTCTTATTCCAAATCTCAATTGGATAATGTGGTAAACTATATTGCCAACCAACAAGAACATCATAAGAAAACAAGCTTTCTGGAAGAATACAAAGATATGCTGCAGAAGTTCGGCATAGATTATAACGAAGCATATATCTTCACACAACCTGAATAGCAAGAAGTATTCTATTCAAATTGTATATCTATCTTTACATTCATTATACAATAGGAAGCCCCTTTCGGGGTTTGGGGTTTTAGTTTATGTCTGTACACAAAGAAATAACGAAAGTTACCACTAATACGCTGCAAGTGATGAAGCAGCAAGGCGAAAAAATATCTATGCTCACGGCATACGATTTCTCTATGGCACGCATACTGGACGATGCAGGTATAGATGTACTGCTAGTGGGCGATAGCGCATCCAATGTAATGGCAGGGCACGAAACCACACTCCCCATCACGCTCGACCAGATGATATACCATGCCCAAAGCGTAGTACGTGCCATCAGCCGTTGCCTTGTGGTGGTAGATTTGCCATTCGGCACTTATCAGGGCAATAGCAAAGAAGCACTCAACTCCGCCATCCGCATTATGAAAGAAACAGGTGCACACGCCATCAAATTAGAGGGTGGGGAAGAAGTGTTAGAGTCTGTAAAGCGCATCATCAGCGCAGGCGTACCCGTTATGGGGCACTTGGGGCTTACACCGCAGTCTATCTACAAATTCGGTACGTATGTAGTACGTGCAAGGGAAGAAGCCGAGGCGGAACAATTGGTAAAGAATGCACACCTGCTGCAAGAGGCAGGATGCTTTTCTATTGTGTTAGAAAAAATACCTGCAACACTGGGCAAGCGAGTGGCAGACGAGGTGAAGATACCCATTATAGGTATTGGTGCAGGTATGCATGTAGATGGACAAGTGCTGGTAATGCACGATATGCTGGGCATCAACAAAGACTTTTCGCCACGTTTTCTGCGCCGTTATCTCAATCTGTACGACCAGATAAAGACCGCTACCGAAGCGTATGTAAAAGACGTAAAGAGCAAAGATTTTCCCAACGAAAAGGAACAATACTGATAGCAGGGTATGGTAAATCTGGAAGTATGGCAGCAGCTTACCAACGAACTGGCTGCAAAGAGCATAACGCTGGTAGCAGTATCTAAAACAAAACCTGCTGCCGATGTGCAGGCATTATACAATGCAGGGCAACGAGATTTTGGTGAAAACTATGTACAGGAATTGGTAGATAAGCAACCTGTATTACCACAAGATATACGCTGGCATTATATAGGACACCTGCAAAGCAATAAAGTAAAATACATAGCCCCCTTTGTATACCTGATACATGCGGTAGATAGCTTTAAGCTATTGCAGGAAATAGATAAGCAAGCTGCCAAACACAACCGTACCATCAACATATTGCTGCAATTGCATATAGCAAACGAAGATACCAAGCACGGGCTGGACGAGCGAGGCATGATAGAACTGCTGGACTACTACGAAGCACAAAAGGACACACTGCAACACATACAAATATGCGGGCTGATGGGTATGGCTACGTTTACGGACGATGAAGCGCAGGTAAGGGCAGAGTTTGCACGGCTACACAATTTTTACAAACACATTAAAGCTACCTATTTCATAGCACAGCCACAATTCAATACATGCAGCATAGGCATGAGTGGCGACTACAACATAGCCATTGCCGAGGGCAGCACCATGGTACGCATTGGCAGTATGCTATTCGGGGCAAGGGGGTAGTACATCTTTTTCATCATTTTCATTGGTTTAGTAAGCATACGATGCTTATTGACAATCAATACATTACACCGTTTTTGTTAATCGCCCGTTAACCAGTTGCTAAGCTGGGGTTAACCAAGCCAGTTTTTTTGGCTATCGGGGGTGGATGATAGCATCTTTGCATCATCAAACGAACAAACAAAAACAAATCAATCAAATTAAAACAAACAAAAATTATGAAAAAGGTAATTGCAATCATCGCTCTGGGTATCACTGGTTTTGCTGCTAAAGCACAGTCTCCTTCATCTACTGCTACACAAACAGTTAACCTGAATCTGAGCAACGCAATCGAATTGACTTTCACAGGGTCTGGTACTGCTACAGGTGCTGCTGTTAATCTGGCTTTCAACACAGTAAACGACTACGCAAACGGTGTAGCATCATCTGAGCAAACACTGCGTGTACGTTCTAACCGCCGTTTCGGTGTAACGGTTCGTACCAACAATGCTAACTTTACTTACACTGGTGCTGTAACACCTGCTCCTGTAATGCCTGTAAGTGGCGTATTGAGCCTGAAAGTAGGTGGTAACACAACTGGCGGAACTGTAGCAAGCCCTTTCAGCACAAGTGCATATAGCGGTCTTAGCGCTACAGCAGCTAACCTGATAACAAACGCTGCAAACGGTGGCAACCAAACATTTGGTGTACTATACCAAGCGCAGCCAGGCTTTGCATACCCTGCAGGTACTTATACTGTAGATGTAGTTTATACTGCTACGCAGCTTTAATAAGAATACATAATCATAAACAAGCAAAGCGTCCCCGTAAGGACGCTTTGTTTGTTTGTACTTTTTGCATATTGTTTGTATTATTTACACACAGTGCAATAAATGCAAGGATTGGTGCATTATTTGAAAGCCTTAGGCTGATTCTTGGCGGAATATTGTGTCAAAATCAAAAAATTATGAAAAAGGCAATATTACTATGCACAATGCTGGCAGGTTTGGTCGCCAATGCACAAGTACCCGGCACATTAGACAGCAGTTTTGGTAACAACGGTGTCATGCGCTGGACATCTACTACTGCTGTATCACACAGCCCCAAAGACATGCGCTTGCTGCCCGATGGCAAGTTTATGATGGCGGGCGAAGTTAGCGGTTCTAATCAAGATTTATTACTGGCAAAATTTAAAGCAAACGGCATGCCTGATAGTAGCCTGCAAGGTGCCAGTTATGGTATGTACGACCCTTTGTTAGGAGCAGACGATAATATGTACTGTATGGAAGTGCTGCCAGACGGAAAGGTATTATTAGGTGGTTCTGCACAAGGAGCAAATGATATAGACGTAGTAATATATAAAATTAATACAGATGGGAGTGTAGACAATACCTGGGGCAATAACGGTAAGGTAGTAATAGATGCAGGCGATAATGAAACAGCCATGAAGATAAAAGTAATGCCTGACGGTAAAATACTGATAGGCTGTACCAATTATGGCAATAACACCAGCAATATGGTAATGGTGCGCCTGATGGCAGACGGCACACCCGACAATACGTTTTCGGGAGATGGTATTTCGTCTATAGTATTTGTAGGGCAAACACAAGGCAATCTTGTAGATATGGAAGTGCTTCCAGGCGGCAACATCATAGTATTAGGTACTATATCTGATGGTGTACTTGCACAGATAGGCATGGCGAAGCTGAATAATGCAGGGCAGGGTATGCCTGTATTTGGTGTAGCCAGTAAATTCAAATTCTCGCTGGATGGTAAATCTACACAAGCAACTAATATGATACGCACATCAAAAAACAAACTATTGATTACAGGCGTGCAAAAGAAAGCTAATAATGATGATGCAGGCGTGTTGTTAATGGTGGATACTGCGGGTATAATGGATAATGTATTTGCATCGGGCAAAGGGGTAATTGCGTATGACAAAACCAATCTGGCAGAAGATGACCGTTTTGCAGATGTAATGGAGATGAAGAACGGCTACTTTTTTGTAATGTCGAACTATATAGACATTGATAATAAAAGGCATCTGCAATGTATTGTATTTGATGAATCGGGCAATATGCGCCTTGACTATGGTAATAGTGGTATTATACTGCATTCACCAGATGTATCATTGTTTACGATAGGTAGTTTAGCTATTATGATACCACAACCGGATGGTAAGGTATTAATAGCCGGTGGGGCGAAAAACACAGCTACAAATAAAAATGAGTTTTTAGTTTACAGGCTAAACCTTGAAAACAAAGCAGCATCTACAGTGGTATCTGCTACAGTTGCACCGCAAGTAAAAATATATCCTAATCCTGCGTCTGGATATTTCAGTATTTCTACAAGCACAAAGGTAGATGAGGTGTGGATGGTAGATGCATCGGGTAGGGTAGCAGCACAGTGGGCAGGAACAAACAATACTTATGCCATTCCACAAACTGTAGCAAATGGCTTATATTACATAAAAGTAAAATCGGCTGATGGGCAATCGGTTTCGCCAATAAACATCAATAGATAGTATTTGTGTTTGGGAAAGTAAAAGCATATTTAAAACGTACGGTTAACCCGGGTGGCACACCACGCCGTATGAAGGAGTGGATGGGTGCTATACTGTTGCTGCACGCTTGCGGTAATTTGCTGCCGGGCAAATCTATTTTAGATATTAATACAGCAGACGGTATTGTACTGTCTGCTGTATTTCTTGTTGTTATATTTTCATGGTCTGCACTGAAGGAAGCATGGCAAATGCCCTTGTGTTGGCTTATTATGCTTTCTGCCTTATCGCTGCATATCTATACTGCCAATTATCACAATATCAACAGGGCAGATATCATTACCATTTGCGCATGGGCTATGAGTATGCTGATATGCGAGCGGCGGGGGTATATGAATTTCGTGTATCTGATGCTTAGCATCACCCTATGCCTCGGCTCTATGGGTGTCAGCACTGTTTACAATTCTGGCAAGGCGGCGGGTGTTACCGAGATGGTAGTGCCATTGATAATTGGTATAGTGGTGGCAGGCTGCAATACTTATTTGCTGATTATAGACTTCAAATTCGGTGAGCAGAAG
Organism: Chitinophagaceae bacterium IBVUCB1; assembly: GCA_002127285.1. GTDB lineage: Bacteria > Bacteroidota > Bacteroidia > Chitinophagales > Chitinophagaceae > Polluticoccus. The sequence continues at coordinate 1,012,387 of NFUW01000002.1, read as the reverse complement.
ATGAAGTTTTTTGAAAGGCATTTTGATAAAATAGAGGAGTTGAGCCAACGGCTTTCGCGGATATTGATGGAAGAAAAGCCCTTGCAGGAAGTATTGTGGAATGTAACTAAAGAGTGCATACCCTTGCTGGATTTAGACGATTTTGTAATATATCTCTACGATGCGGATAAGAATAAACTGGTACAGGTAGCAGCTTATGGAGGTAAATCGGCAACTACACAGCAAATCATCAACCCTATTGAAATACCACCTGGCAAGGGTATTGTAGGAAAGGTATTCCTTACCAACGAACCCATACTGATAGAAGATACCAGTCAAAGTAAAGATTATATTGTAGACGACGCCTTTCGTATGTCGGAGTTGGCAGTGCCTATATCTATTGGCGATGAAGTATTGGGTGTAATAGACTCCGAGCATCCTAAGAAAAGGTATTACCAACACAACCACTTGCAGGTGTTCCGTTTGATAGCAGCGTTTTGCAGTATTAAAATTGCGAAGCAACGTGTAGAACAAAAAATACTGGAAGCAGAAAAGCAGGAACTGGAAGCCAATAAAACCCGCGAACTGGAAGCATTGAAGAGCAAATTCATTACCAATATATCGCACGACTTAAAAACGCCCCTGTCGCTTATTCTTGGGCCTGCAACACAAATAAATAATATAGCCAAAGACCCGCATGTAAAACAACAGGTAGCCTACATACTGAAAAACACCAATCACCTGATGGCAATGGTAGAGCAGTTGCTGCAACTAAACCATGTGGACCTAGGAATAGGTAAGTTGAAGCCAGAAACCATAGATATAACAGCCATGGTAAAAGGCATTTACGAACAATATGAACCGCTTGCCATAGAAACGGGTATCACCTTCACGCTGGATGTGCCGCAGCACTTGACCATTGTGTCAGACCATTTCAGGCTTTCGCAGTCTATACACAATCTGTTGCAGAACGCCTTTAAGCATACACCCAAAGACGAACTGATAGGCATACGTGTAAACAGCGGTGCAGGCTTGATAAGCATAGAGATAAAAGATACAGGCGTAGGCATACCTGCCGATGAACAGGAAAAAATATTTGAACGCTTTTATAAGATAGATGTAAACAACCATAAGGGCACTGGCATAGGGCTTTCTTTAGTAAAGGAATACATTACACAATTGGGGGGCAAAATAGCTGTGAAATCCGAACCTGCTAAGGGTACTGTATTCAGCATTACCATGCCTGTTACATCGCCCGATGTGAATACACCGGATGCAGAAAGGATTATCGTACATACAGAGGTAGAGAATGAAGATAAACTGCCATTGATGGTAGTTGCCGAAGACCATGCTGAGCTGAATGCGTTTATATCTCAGGCTTTTGAGAGCAATGGATTTAAAGTGATGACAGCTTTTGATGGTAAGCAGGCATTGCAGCTGATACAGGACAATATCCCAGATATTGTAATTACCGACCTGATGATGCCCAATATGAACGGTGAAGATTTGGTAAATGCAGTAAAAAACTCTGATACAATCGGGCATATACCTATCATTGTATTGAGTGCCAAAGGACAGCTAAACAGTAAAGTAGATTTGTATCAGTTAGGTGCAGATAATTATCTCACCAAACCTTTTCAGTTAGAAGAATTGTTGGCTATTGCAGACAGTACACTGAAACAACGCAAACGCCTGCGCGATAGTTTTGTGGCTGAATACCTGAACAAACCTGTATTGCTAACTAATGATACACAACAAGGAGAAGAACTGGTTGCAGACAATCAGGTACAGCAATATATAGACTATATATTGGAACACCTTGATAGAGATAGCCTGAACGTAAATACGATGGGCAAGCACTTTAATTTGGGGCGTAACCGTTTGCAAAGAGAAATAAAAGTAGCGACTGGGCTAACACCGGTAGAGTTTATACGCTCTGTAAGGCTGAACGAAGCACAGAAAATGCTGCAAGCCGGCAAGCGCAATATTTCTGAAATTGCTTACATGACGGGTTTCAGCAACTTGTCCTATTTCAGTCGTTCTTACAAATTACAATTCGGTATTGCACCATCAGAGGTGCAGGTAGCATCGCTAAGATAAATACTTACCTACAATAGGCACTCTACGCCCTATACCAAATGCCTTGGGCGATACACGAATAATGGGGCAAAACTGGTTGCGTTTATACTCGTTCATGTTTACCAGTTTCAGTATGCGGTTTACAAGGGTGGTATCAAAACCCATCGCAATGATTTCTTTCGGCCCTTTTCTGCATTCTATGTATTGATACAAAATCGGGTCCAGCACATTGTATTCTGGCAGGCTGTCGCTATCTTTTTGGTTGGGGCGCAGCTCTGCAGATGGTGCTTTGTCTATTATATTTTGCGGTATTACTTCACCATTTCGGTTGATGTAGCGTGCCAGTGCATATACCTGCATTTTATACAAATCGCCCAATACGCCCAACCCACCTGCCATATCGCCATAGAGTGTGCCATAGCCGGTGGCCAGTTCGCTTTTGTTGGAAGTATTGAGCAGTATAGAGCCAAACTTATTGGATAGTGCCATCACCAACGCACCCCTGATGCGAGATTGCAGGTTTTCTTCTGCCACATTAAACGGCAAGCCTTTGAAAACAGGCTCAAGTGTATGTTGGTACTGCTCAAAAATATCTTTGATGGGTAGTATGTCGTATGTGCTGTTCAGGTTTTTAGATAGTTGCTCCGCATCGCTTACAGAGTGGCTGGTAGAGTATTGCGACGGCATCAGCAACGCATGAACATTATCTGCCCCCAATGCCTCGTAAGCCAATGCTAATACTACTGCGCTGTCTATACCGCCGGAAGATGCAACAATAGCTTTGCTGAAACCCATCTTGCCAAAATAATCCCTTATGCCAAGTATCAGTGCTTTGTGTATTTCGTCTATATCATAATCATCATCAAAGCCGTCAGGCAGCAATTCTGCAATAGGTATGGCAGCTGCAGGTTTTACAATCTGCTCTGTAAAGCCAGCACCATCCAGCGTTACACTTTGCAATGCTTCTTCAAAATAGGGCAGCTCTGCAACAATGTTCTGCTGCGCATCCATCACCAAAGAGCCGCCATCAAAAACTATTTCAGTTTGCGAACCTACCGTATTGCAATACACCATCGGCAGCTTGTATTTGGCTACGTTTTGTTTCACCATGCTCATACGCCCCTCTGCATGCAGATAGTTAAACGGCGACGCGCTGATGTTTATCATCAGGTCGGGGCGTTGCTCCATCAGCCTGTCCATAGGGCATATTTTATACAGTGGGTTATTGCCGAGATTCCATATATCCTCACATATTGTAAGGGCTATTCTTCTGCCTTTGAATTCTATCACGTTCCAACTGTCGGCAGGTTCAAAGTAGCGATACTCGTCAAATATATCGTAAGTGGGCAGTAGTGTTTTATGAGCAATACCTACCACTTCTTCATTGTACAGCAGGTAGGCACTGTTGTGCAGGTCTTTGCCCTCAATGGTATTGTTGCGTGTTGGTGCACCTATTATTACACCTATTATATCTGCTTCTTTGCGTATGGCATCTACCGCCTTATCGCATTGCTCTATAAAATCATTGAACTCCAAAAAATCTCTTGGCGGATAACCACATACAGATAACTCCGAAAACACAATCAAATCGCAACCCTGCAACTTTGCCTGCCTGATGGCATCAATGATTTTTGCCGTATTCGCCTCAAAATTGCCTATATGGTAATTCTGTTGTGCAAGAAATATTTTCATCCTGTATCAAAAGTAACGTATCTTATACAAAATATAATTGTATCAAGCTTTCGTGCAAATATGTTATGCAAATAATGATAGATGAGTAAGAAAAGATATATCCAAATAATTATTTTTTTATTTATTGCCCTTGCAACTTATTGGACTATTCGATATAAGATGAGATTATATGCGATAAAAAAAGAGCATAATCATACGATTGGATTTGTATATAAAGTACATGCAAATCAATCAAAATATAGTTCGGTAACAGTATATTATTCGTATAATGTAAATTCAAAAAAATACTATAGTAAGGAACAGCATTCTGATATGATAGAAAGTAATTCTAATGATTTTGTTGGGCTCAAATTTGATGTATTATATCAAAAAAGTAATCCAAAGAACTCGAAAATATTAATCAATACAGAGGATTATTATTTCTTTGATATGTCTTGCCCTTATCCATCTTCAGTACTAAAAAAATATTTCTATTAGTTGTTATTGTGTTGTCAGGAGTTATCTCCTGACAAAAGCAACAAAAAAACAAATCCTGCACCATACAGATGCGGGACTTTTTCTATGTTTTGGTTAAATAGAAACTTGTTTAGAAAAACATGCCTATGCGCAAAGCAATATTATTCATCCGTACATTGCCATCGCTGAATCTGCCCTTAAAATCCAAATCCAGTTCTTTGGGGTTGGTAACATCGGGTGTAAAACCATTATTGAATAACAATGCAGCATAGATGCTCATTTTTTCGGTAATGGCATATTCAATACCACCGCCCACATTCATTTGGAATAATATTGGCGTAATGCCAAGTCCTGATATTTTTTCGTTTTCACCACTTGCTCTTTTCTCTATTGTTGTGCCAGACAAGGTATCTGTAAACACCACATCATAAGTAGTTTTTTTGCTGAGTGTAATACCCGCTGATATACCTATCTGCCCGAATACACGCACACCACCCAAATCATCGCTGCGCAGCTTCAGCCCGAAGGGTACTTCAAGATATTGCAGTTTGTATGTAAAGTCAGCAGACCTTACGAGGTTAGTAGTTGTTGGCGGAGTTACGGCAGGATTTTGTGCTACCGATATGCCACCACCCATCCTGTTGAGTTGGAAGCCAGTGGCTATACCATAGTTTTCAGCAAAATAATAATCCATCATCAAGCCCCATGTAAAACCTATTTGAGAGCTGCCTTTTTCTACCGTGTAGAGTTTGTCATCACTCTTATTGGCCGTAGGTTTCATCCAGCCGGAGTTGGGTGCGATGAATGCACCGAAGCGTACTTTTTTTAATTCTACATCACCACCGCCTCTGTTGCGTTTTTTACCTTCGTTTATTGGTACGGGTTCGCCGTATTCATATCGTTGTGCAGATGCGTTGATGGCAATGGTGCATAATAAAACCAGTACGGATATTTTTTTCATATATACTATGGGTTAGCCTGTAAATCCTTATCAGATGGCAAAAAAATAAGCCTATTTTTGCCGCCGTAAAAATAAAGCGTAAACTGCTATGTTCAATCCGTTATCCACAACAAAGCACCTGATTGTTGATAAAAGACTGTTGAAATCGCTATTAGTAGCTATTCCTATGGTGGTATTGGTTAGTTGTGGTGATGGTGAAAAAGCCCCCGATGTGTCTGACGTAAAAGTGGCACTTAATAAGAGGCGTTTGGATAAAGACATCACTGCTATTGATACCAACAACATAGCGGCAGGCTTGCAACAATTGCAAAGCAAATACCCCGATTTTCTGCCTTTCTTTCTCGATACACTCATGGGCTTGGGCATACAGGGAAACTATAACGATACGGTACAAGGCATAAAACTGGGTATGCGTAGCTTTCTTACACATAAAGACTATCGCGGCTTGCTCGATACAGTTGCCAAACATTACCCCGATACCAAAGAAGTGGACGAATGGTTGCAAAAAGGATTTCAATATCACAAGCATTATTTCCCCAATACGAATGAACGCAAAGTCGTTTATATGATTTCGTGGCTCAACAACTGGGGGGCATTCACCTACGATAGCACCATACTGGGTATTGGGCTCGATATGTTTTTGGGAGCATCATACCCTTATTACAAAGCAGTAGGTGTGCCTGAATACTGGAGTGCGCAATTGCAGAAAGAATATATACCCGTTGCTGCTTTCAAAGCCATGTACAGGGACAATGCCGCTTTTGATATGGAAGGCAAAACCCTGCTGCACATGATGATACAGCGTGGAAAAGAAGCATATTATGTAGAGAAAGTATTACCTTTTGTACCCAAACACATACGCCTTGCATATACAGATAAGCAACTGAAATGGTGCGAAGAGAATGAAGCGGGTATTTATAATTTCTTCATCGCGCAGAATTTTCTCTACGAAACCAGCCTGCAAAAAGTAGTACGTTATGTAATGGAAGGCCCGTCAGCAGCAGGAATGAGCAATGAGAGCCCCGGCGAAGTAGGTACATTCATAGGCTTGCATATTGTGAAATCCTATATGGCTCAGCACCCCGATATGACTTTGGATAAGTTGTTGGCATTGCCGATAGACGAACAACGCTTTTTGCAGGAATCGAAATACAAACCGAAATAATCAAACAAATACATATTGCAGATGAAAAAACAATTACTCTTACTGGCGTTTGGTTTCGCAGCAACACAAGCATATGCACAATTGGGTAAAACCGAAGACATGAAGAAGTCGCTGGCTTCTCAAAACAAAGATACCGTTGCATGGATGAGAGGCGGTTTGCTGAATGTGGGTCTTAATCAAGGTTTTCTGCACAACTGGGCAGCAGGTGGTGAATTGGCTTCTATGACGGTGAATGGCTTGTTTAATGGCTATGTTACTCGCCTGTATCATAGACAAGTATGGACGAATAATCTCGACCTGAACTATGCATTGTTTTATGCTTATTCAAACAATTTTGTACCCCGCAAAATGGATGACCGTATAGATTTTACTTCTAAATACGGTGTTCGTATAGATACTGCCAAAGACTTCTACATAACAGGCTTGTTAAACTTCAAATCGCAGTTTTCAAAAGGTTACGATTACAATTCCAAAAACTGGGATACGTTTTCGGTATCTAATTTCTTATCACCAGCCTACATTACACTGGCTGCCGGTTTGGAATATCGCAAGGGTAATAATATGAGCCTTTTCTTCTCACCCGCTGCTGCACGTATGACGCTGGTTGACCTGTATTATACACTCCGCAACCCCGCAGGGGCGTACGGTGTAGAGAACGGCAAAACATCTCGTTTTGAATTGGGTGCATATTTCACAGGCCGTTACAATACAGACCTTGATAAGCCATTGGCATACCGAACAAGGCTCGATTTCTATGTAAACTATCTGGCAAAAGATGTAACGGATGCTACAGGGAAGGTTGTGAAAAAAGATAACCCCGGCAATATAGACTGGCTTTGGGACAACCTGCTGCTGTATAAGGCAAATAAATATCTGACTGTTTCATTGGGTGTAACGCTGATGTACGATAACGACCTGCCATATAGTGCCACCACCATAGATGCTACTACCGGCAAGGAAGTAAGCAGGAACGAGCCGGGCGAATTTATGGGTTGGGTACAAACCAAGCAGATATTCACATTAGGATTTGCTTATAAATTTTAGTAACAGAATTTTGCACCGAAAAGATTACATTTGAAGCGTGCCTTAACGGGTACGCTTCTTTAATATAGATTTGATTAATGTCCACCTCGTACCAGATAAAATTGCCCCAGTTTGAAGGCCCTTTCGACCTGTTGCTGTTCTTTATAGAGCGCGACGAACTGGATATTTATAACATACCCATACACAACATCACCAAAGACTTCCTGAAATATATACATGAGCTGGAAAGCCTGAATATAGAGCTGGCAAGCGAGTTTATATTATTCATATCTACCCTTATGCGCATCAAAGCCAAGATGCTGCTGCCGCGCAGAGAATTGGATGCACAGGGTAATGAAATAGACCCGCGTCAGGAACTGGTAGATAAGATACTGGAATACAAACGCTTTAAAGAAGCATCTGAACAGATGGTGATAATGGAAGCTGAGCGTTTGCTGCAACAAAAGCGTGGCAACATAAGGCAAGAGTTGGAAGCATTGGGTGAAACATACAGCGAGGGAACGGAGATACAAACCGTAACCATGTTCAAGCTGATGCAGGCTTTCGAGAAAGTGATGAAGCGCTTTCAGGACAGGGAAAACAAGCCGCAGCATGTTGTTGTAAAATATAATTATAGCCTTGAGGGGCAGCGCATACATCTGCTCGACTATATGAAAACAAACGGTCGTGTAGCATTTGAAGCTATCTTCTCTCAATGCGAAAACAGGATACACGCTATTTTTACATTCCTCGCTATGCTGGAGCTTGCACAGCAACGCTACCTTGGGCTGCTGATAGGCACAGGGCGCAACAACTTCATCATTGAGTGGAACCATAACAGAGAGGAAGAAGCCGCGCAAAGTGGTGAAAGCAGCGGTACACAAAGCAATGATTTACAAGCCAATGACAATGCCACAGATGAAATGGCACAGTAATTGCGTTATACTTAACACAAGCACGATATAGTTGCTTTGAGATTTTCCCCAAATCGCTGTCGGACAGAGGATAGGGGAATTTTGATTTTAAGGCAGTTTATTACCTATCAGCGATATTTCCGAACTGGCACTTACTTCGCTTACTTTGCCATTATTGGTTATTTTCCCGTTCAGGTGTTGCATAATACGGCCAATGGTTATCAAGCCTGTTTTTATATCTACATCTATCCCGCCTGATTGTACACCGCTGAATACCATTGCACCCGTGCTGTCTTCAGGTGTTATCTTCCCTTGCAGTTCTATATGGGCTATATTTCCATCTATGCTTTTCAGGGTATAGGTATTTTCCAATACCATGTGTATGAAGCCATTGGATGTATGAAACTTTTTTTGCCAAGCATCGCCCGCTTTTATGGTTGCGTTGGGGTACATATTCAGAAATGGCAGCATGGCTTTTCGAAGTGAACTATCTCCGTATAGTGCCGTGCTGCTGTCAGTAATCTGCTCTTCGTCGTACAGGCTTTGGATGCCTGTTATGCCATTGGCAGATACTGATATATTGAACGTGCGGTTCATCATCTTGCCAATGCTAGCAAATAATTCATTTTTATTAGCCGTATCGTCAGAGTCGTACTCATTGGTAGTAATGCCATTGCCCGAACTGATGGTAATGCGGTTGTATGTAACCGCTACATTTTTATTACTGCCGTTTGCAGAAGTTACTTTGTAGGTAGATAACAGTTTCATTTGCTGAGTGATGGATAAGGTTTTGCCGTTTACCATCGGTTCCAGTGTCATACGGCTATCCAGTATGTATTGGTAGCTGCTATCTTTCGAAAAATTGAATTGCAGGTTGATGCTTCCATTACTGCCCGATAGATTGCCGTTTTCATCGCAGCCATACAATACGATGGCAATGAACAGCAGTGCGGTAGCTATATGGCTCTTTAATAATGGCAAAACATGCGCTTGTAGGGCAAAAATATAAATCATTCAACGCCCTCAAAGCATTATTTGGTACAGTTTTATACCCGAATGTGGATTATTTGATATTCAGCCAACGATTAACGATTTTTGCAGCCTGTTTATGGCAAACGGTAAGGTAAATATATTAGCAATAGAGTCGTCTTGCGACGATACCAGTGCAGCTATAGTGCAGGATGGGGTAGTGTTGAGCAACCTCATTGCCACACAAAAAGTGCATGAGTTGTATGGTGGTGTAGTGCCCGAAATGGCATCGCGCGCGCATATGCAGAAGATAGTGCCTGTAGTAGATGTAGCATTGAAACAAGCAGGTATAGACAAACAAGACATCAATGCCGTAGCTTTTACACAAGCCCCCGGCCTGATAGGCTCTTTGCTGGTAGGTGCATGTTTTGCCAAATCCTTTGCGCAAGCCCTGAATGTACCCTTAATATCCGTACACCATATGCAGGCACACGTACTGGCGCATTTTATAGACGAACCCAAGCCGCAATTTCCATTTCTATGCCTTACCGTTTCGGGTGGGCATACGCAGGTGGTGTTGTGCAAAAGCCATCTGGATATGCAAGTATTGGGGGAAACCATAGATGATGCTGCAGGCGAGGCTTTTGATAAAGTAGCCAAGATGCTGGGATTGCCATACCCCGGCGGGCCAATGGTAGATAAACTGGCTAAAGAGGGCAACCCTACAAGGTTCAGTTTTCCGCTAAGTGATATGCAGGGTTTTGATTTTAGTTTTAGCGGTTTGAAAACAGCCGTTCTTTATTTTCTGCAAAACGAAAAAAAGAAAGATGCCGATTTCGTTGCCAACAACCTCAATGATATATGCGCTTCCGTGCAGCATACCATCATCACCATGCTGATGAAGAAACTAAAGAAAGCAGCCAGAGAATTAAACATCAACCATATAGGTATTGCCGGCGGCGTATCTGCTAATAGCGGATTGCGTGCAGCACTTGCAGAAACAGGCAAACAAATGGGCTGGCAGGTACACATACCCAAGTTTGAATATTGTACAGATAATGCCGCTATGATAGGTATTACGGGTTATTACAAATACCTGCAAGGGCAGTTTGCAGATTTAAGTGCAAGCCCTACAGCAAGGGCTGCATGGATATGAGCAACCACTTTTTTCATTTCAAGCAATTTACCATTCATCAGGATAGGTGTGCCATGAAGGTATCTACCGATTCCTGCATACAAGGTGCATGGGTGCCTGTTGAAGATGGGGTAAAGCATGTTCTGGATATTGGTACAGGTACAGGGTTGCTGTCGCTGATGCTGGCACAACGCAATAGTGAGATAATTATTGATGCCGTAGAACTGGATGTAGCTGCAGCCAATCAAGCGAAAGAAAATGTTGCTGCATCGTCTTGGGCAGAACGCATTTCTGTATTACAGGCAGATGTTACGAACTATGCTTTCAGCAAGCAGTATGATATGGTTATTTGCAACCCGCCTTTCTTCAATAATAGTTTACTGAGCGATGATGCGCAACGCAATCAGGTTCGTCATACCATCTCGCTTACTTACGATGCGTTGTTTGCAGTTATACAACAAGTGCTTACACCTACAGGGTATGCGGCCATTATCTTACCTGCTGCAGAGCATCAGCTATGGCAATCGCTATTGCAACGTAATGATTGGTGTATTGCAAAGCAATTATTCGTTTATCCCAAGCAGGGTGCAGACTACAACCGTGTAGTGAGCATCTGCACCAAAGGGAATACGCATACAACTACAGAAACATTACAGATATACAGTGAGAGTGGGGGATATACAGATGCGTTCTCCAATTTGCTGCAACCATTTTATCAAAAGCTCTAAGGCTTGGCTATTTCCTTTGGTTTGCTGATGATGAAGTGCAGATTGATAACTGTCCAGCCCAGCCAAAAAAGATAGAAACCCAAATGAAAACGCTCACCTGCTATACGATGAGAAAAATCTGTCCTGAAATCGTGATAGGTATAATACAATCCTGCTATGGCTATCAGCATACTGACGGTATTAATCACTATCACCCTGCCTCGTCCCTTGTCTTTGGATATGAAATAATGTACAAGGTATATCAATATATAGATAGCGAAAACCAATAGCGAGCTTCTCCACCAGCTTTTGAATATTTCGTATTCATTGTATGCAAGATTAATCCCCATCCTACCTATCCACGATATTTTGTGAAACAGATAACCGCATGTAACAGCAATACCTGCCAGCAACAATAATATTGGGATGCGTTTTTTCATCTTGCAAATCTAAGCTGTTGCCATTATTCGGCTGTTATCTTTTTACCCTCTTTGTTCCAGTGTATTTTCACTTTACCATCTTCGCCGTCCTCTGCTTTCAGATACAACACTATGCCCCTGCGGCTGCGTTTTTCTTTCAGTTCCTTATCCTCAATCAGTTCATCCTTTCGTGGATTGCGGATGGGTATTTCCATTTCAATGTTAGTACCTGTAGTAAGGCTATAAACACCTTTCAGAAAAATATTCAATACGCTCGACTCTATTGCCATCGGTTTGATGTATATTTTACTTCCTTGTACCAGCAGGTCGTTCTCTATTTTCTTAAAGGTTATGTTTGATAAATTCCTTCGTCTGAAAATGATTTTGCCAACACGTTCCAACGGTTCAAAGTTTACCAATGCACCGTTTACCAAATGGAAATCACAATTGCCATTCAGCGAATAGGGTACAAGCCCGCCTTTATTGCTCAGGCTGCCTTTCATCTTTACTGCCGCGCTGATGATGCCGCGTATATTATTATCTTCTATCGCTTCTTGTCCAAAGTTTTCAAATGCGTAAAACAGTTGCTGCACGTTTACATGCGCAATGTCTGCCTGCATATTAAATGGCGTACCCGTATTGCTCGGAAACAATTCTGCTTTCACTTGCAGCACACCATTGGCGTGATTCAGTTTTATGTTGTTAACTAAAATATCTGCTTTCTTCAGCAATATATCAGCCTTTACATTTGATGCTTTGAATTGTCTGAAGCCTACTTGTGCAATGTTCACATCCAAGTGTGCGCTGCTCATTTCAAGAAAGCGATTCAACCTTGAGATATAGCGTGTTGTAGTGCCCCGCTTTTTGGATATGTTATAGCTATACTTTGCTTTCGATACAAAGGGCAGGTAATCGCCCACATCTACATAATTGCTGGTGATATGCCAATCTATCAATGCCTTATCAGGCGATTGGTAAAAGAATGTCAGGAATTGCTTTACGCCACCTTGCATCCTTACCGTGCTTTTATTTCTTGTCAATTGCAGATTATTTACCTGCAGGTCGTTGCCGTTAAAGAATAATGTGCCATTACAGTTGGTGAAAGCAATGTTTTTGGGTGTGTAGTTTACAGCAGCTTTTTGCAATTTGATGTGGCCGTAGATGTATGGTATGGCGGTATCGTTTTCACTGAGCCCGCCACGATACAGCAAATCAACGTCTGCCATACCCGTAGTAAAATCAAATGTATTGCCAGCCGTAAGCTCGTTTATCTTAGGCAGTTCAAATTTAGTACGCACACGTCCGCTAAGTACAGGGCGTTTCAGATTGGTAACGGTAGCGCTGTCAAACGCAAAAGGTATATCATATAGCCTGCCTTTCAGGTTGTATGCATAGATAGCTGAGTTCTCATCTCCGTAGGTTTGTCCCCGTACCACCTGATTGGTGTACATGCCAGTAAAATTCGTTTGCTCAATGCTGCCAATAGGTGTATGCAGCGTATTGTTCTTAACCGTCCAGTATGCACGCACCCATGGTGTATCTCTATACTGCATCTTGCCTATCAGTATGGCTTTTGTAGCGATGGGTTTGTCAAGGTTCACAAGGTTTATCTTAGATGCAATAGGTTTCGTCAGCATGGCAGATGCTTCGTGCAGCATTACATCATCGCTACTGATAGTCAGTTTGAAATTGGCAGGTTGTAATGCAAAGTCAAACTCACCTGTCAGTGTCACAATGGTTTCGTCTATATGTAATGCCTGTTTGGGTAGTGTGAGCAGTTGTTTGCTTTTATCGTAAGTAGCGACGATGGTGCCTTCAATCTTTTTGTTTTGCAGAAAGCTGCCCCTTGCTGTATTGAAACAAAATTGTTTTACCAATACATCTGTATGCACACGCACTTTCCAACCGTCCGTTTTGTTTTTCCACTTGCCGCTCACCTCATTCAGTTGTAGCGAAAAGTATTTAAACTTCACTTTATTCTCTATCACCAAGGCTACATTGTGTATAGACAGGTTTTCTATCTCAGCCCCTTTTTTCTTGCCCTCTTTTTTTTCTTTGGGTTGTAATGCCCATGTATTGCTGTAGCCATTGCTATCTGTATATATATATACTTTGCCATTGTTCACACGCAGTTGGTGTATTACTGGTTTGCCTTTTATTAGCGAAGCGATGCCTAAGTCGGCATAGATGCGCTTTGCTTGCAGCAAATCATTGTGGTGTTGCTGCCACAAACTGTCGCGCAGTGATACATCTTTTAAAGAAACAGAAATATCAGGGAAACTGCTGAATAGCACCAAATCCATACTGCCGATTTGCAAATCGCCCTTCAGTTTATTATTTATTTCTTGAGCAACTTTAGCCAGCAGCTCTTTTTTATTGTTATTGATGTAGATGCCCAATACTACCCATGCACACACCACTACCGTAATACAAACAGCCAGTATTTTCAACGAAACCTTCAGCCAACGGGGGAATGTTTTCTTTGGGTGCATTAATGTAATTGATTATAGAATAAAAATACTATTTGCGTTAAACATTTAAATATTGTAATACTTAATTACATAAATTGCATGTAACAACTATTATATGAGAAAGATAAACCAACAAATCCTTCTTTCAGCCGTTTTGGTCATTTTAAGTACTACTATTTCAATTGCTCAAAAATTATGGCAACCAATTGGAACTTTTGGTTTGTCAGACAGTTCTGTAACCTTTACATCATTAAAATCTGATAAAAATGGTGTGTTGTATTTGGCTTATGGGGATTACGGACAAGGCTTAAAGGCAACCGTGATGAAGTATGATGGGACATACTGGATACCTGTCGGTGCTAAAGGATTTTCTACAGGAACAGTAGCTTTAACAACACTTGCAATTGACAACAATAACACACCATATGTAGCCTTTGAAGAATATACTTGGGCATCTGGCTACAATACAAAAGTGTATAAGTACAATGGTAGTAGTTGGGTGAAATTAGGTACATACGGCCCCAAATCGAACCATGCTGTGTTTATATCTATGCTTACAAATAGTAAAGACACCCTATTTATTGCTTTCAAAGACACATGGGATTATAAAAAACCCGCTGTTATGAAATTCGATGGTACTAATTGGGTTTATGTAGGAGGGCCTGGAGTATCAACTGGAGATGGTGAATATATATCATTAGATATTGATAAAAATGACTCATTGTTTATTGCTTACAGTGATGTAGTAAATGGTTCTAAGGTTACAGTCAAAAAATTAATTGGGTCTAACTGGACTACATTAGGTAAAGTTGGTTTTTCTGTTGATGCGGCAGAATATGTATGCCTGAAAGTTGATAAAAATAGTACACCTTTCGTTGCGTATAGCGATCTTTCGATAGGCAGGAAAGCAACAGTAATGAAGTACGATGGTACAAAATGGGTTACAGTTGGCAAGCAAGGGTTTTCAAATGGTTCTGCAAGGCATGTTTCTCTAGCAATTGACAGTACTGGTTCGCCTGTTGTTGCGTTTCAGGATCAATCGGACAATAATAAAGTAACTGTAATGAAATTTGATGGTAGTAAGTGGGTGTCAGTTGGCAATATTGCATTTTCAGACGGGGGGATTGAGTTTACATCTCTCATTATTGATAAATCAGGCTCTCCATGTGTTGCTTATAGAGACTATGCTAACAGCAGTAAAGCTACTGTCATGAAATTTAATTGCCCATACCCACAGAGCAAAGTAGATATTTGTGCTGTGTTTACTGATTCTGCTAGTGGATTTAATACAATATTATGGGATGGAAGCAATGCTCCTTATGTAGACTCATATACTATTTATAGAGAAAATTCAGGTAACTATGATGTCATAGGTAAAGTGCCGCATAATGTTAATAAGTTTATAGATATTACTGCATCAGCAACAACAAAAAAATATAAGTATAGAATTACATTGATAGACAGCTGTTTTAGAGAAACAAATGTCGATTCTTCAAAAGTGTATAATACTATTCACTTAAAATTTAATTATTTATTCAACAATCAGGCGTCTATTTCTTGGAACACTTATGAAGGAATACCAAACCTTACATACGTTGTTATGCGGAGTAATAATGGAGGTGTTTTTAGTCCAATAGCAAATTTGAATATTAGTGGTAGCGATACCACTTTTATTGATAATAGCCTGCCAAGTGGTAGCAATAGATATAGGATAGAAGCATTGCTTCCTAACCCATGTACCAATGTAGGTACTTCGTACGACAGAACAATTTCTAATGTAATTACAGCATGGAATACCAGTATTTCGGAAGTGCATGACACTAATGAAATCAAAATACACCCGAACCCTGTAGGCATTGACTTAAAAATAATGAGTAATCAACTCATTAATAAAATTGAAGTTTTTGACTTAACGGGAAAAAGAATCGTCTTTCTCAAAGAATATCATACTAAAGAAGCTATTATCAATGTTTCTGAATTATCACCTGGCACTTATTTTTTGAAGGTGAACGATACACAACATGCATATTTCACTAAGCAATAGAATATAAAAATTGTTCAAGCAAAAAAACGCCCCTGAATATTCAAGGGCGTTTATTATGTAGCCTCGTCAAGAATCGAACTTGAATCTGGAGCTTCGGAAACTCTTATACTATCCATTGTACTACGAGGCCATGTGCGGACAAAATTAAAGAACAACCAACAAAAAAAGGCAACCGTAACAGTTGCCTTTTTCTTTTACCGCGTACCACGTACGGGAGTCGAACCCGTCATTCCTCCGTGAAAGGGAGGCGTCTTAGCCGATTGACCAACGCGGCATTTCCCT
Source organism: Chitinophagaceae bacterium IBVUCB1 (assembly GCA_002127285.1). Classification (GTDB taxonomy): domain Bacteria; phylum Bacteroidota; class Bacteroidia; order Chitinophagales; family Chitinophagaceae; genus Polluticoccus. Next base: position 996,091 of record NFUW01000002.1, on the reverse strand, counting down.
TTTGGGATTGCAAAGATAAGCTATTTTAACTTTCTGCAAAATTTTAGCAGAAAATTTTAAGCGTTCATCATGGCATCTATAATACCTAAAAACTCTTCCGCTTTCAGCGATGCACCACCTATCAGCCCGCCATCTACGTCTGCGCAGGCAAACAGTTCTGTCGCGTTGCTTGGCTTGCAGCTACCACCGTAGAGTATCGTCAGGTTGTCTGCATTGGCTTGTCCGTATTGTGCGGCAAATACACTGCGTATATGTGCGTGCATATCTTGTGCCTGCTGGCTGCTGGCTGTGCGCCCCGTACCTATAGCCCATATAGGCTCGTAAGCTACTACTACGTTTGCCAGTTGGTGTTTGTGCAGGTGAAAAAGGCCTGCTTTCAGTTGTGCCTCTACATATTCGTTTTGTGTACCTGCATCGCGCACTTCCAATGGTTCTCCGCAGCAGAATATTACTTTCAGTCCGTTATCGAGTGCTGTGTCTGTTTTCTTTGCCAGCAATGCGTCCGTTTCATTGTAATACTCACGGCGTTCAGAGTGGCCTATGATAACATAAGCTGCACCAGCGTGTTGTATCATGCTTGCAGACACCTCTCCTGTATAAGCACCTGCATTTTCTGTACTGCAATTTTGCGCTGCTACATGTACATGGTTCACATCTTCTACCTGATACACGGTGTGTTGTATATTGATGAAGGGTGGGGCAATCACTACTTGTTTATCCGCATTCAGTTCGGGCAATCCTTTCAGTATGCCTGCAACTAATGCATGGCCTTCGTCCAGATTCAGGTTCATTTTCCAGTTTCCCGCTACAATTTTCTTACGCATTTGTACTTCGTTATTTTATGTTGGTTTTTATTTAGCAAATAAATCTCTTTGTGCTGTGGTATTGTCAAAGATATATCGGTACATATCCCGCTCGGCATCTGTTATCATTCTGCTGCGCCTTGCCATCATGCGTGTGGCTGTTTCCATAGCACGGTCAAAGCTATAGGTTGTCATACCCTCGCTGCCACCCCAGCAGTAAGACGGTACAAATTTTTCAGGAAAGCCTGCACCGAATATATTAGCAGATACACCCACTACCGTACCTGTATTGAACATGGTATTGATAGCACATTTAGAATGGTCGCCCATCAGCAGGCCACAAAAGGTTAATCCCGTTTTAACGGATTTGTTGCTATGCTCGTCCCATATTTTTATTTCGTCGTAATTGTTTTTCAGATTGCTGCAATTGGTATCTGCACCCAGATTGCACCATTCGCCTATCACGGCATTGCCCAGATAGCCATCGTGCCCTTTGTTGCTATTGGCAAAGAACACCACGTTGCTCACTTCGCCGCCTACCTTGCAGCCTGCGCCTATGGTGGTATCGCTATATATCTTCGCACCCATTTTTACAACGGCATTTTCGCCAATTGCTATCGGCCCACGCAGCATACATCCTTCCAGTATTTCAGAGCCCTTTGCTATATACACAGGGCCGGTAGATGCATTGATGATACAGCCGGCATTAATGATAGCACCTTCTTCTATAAACAGGTTTTCTCTTCCCGTTACGGTTACATGCTCGGGTATGGGTTGGCTTTGTTTATTATACGTCAGTAGCTTATAGTCTCCAAGTATCGCATTGCCGTTGTTGGCAAAAATATCCCACACGTTTTGCAATGCGTATGCATCGCCATCGTATTGCACATTGCCTGCTTGGGGTAGGGCATCTATGCTATCACTTTGTTTATCCGTTCTGTATCCTATTACGAGGTTGCCTTTTGCTAATACACCACCGTTGTTCAGTTTCAGTACAGCATCTGCAATGCTTGGGTTGGCAAATACGGCTCCATTTATATACAGGTTGTCTGTAGAGGCTTGATTAGGAAATACTGTTTGCAGGTAGGGTACAGTCAGTGTGCTGCTTGGTTGATTGAGGAAACGCTCCCAACGCTCGCGCATGGTCAGTATGCCGCAACGTATATCCGCAACAGGGCGTGTATGGGTAAAGGGTAATAAACTATTGCGAACCGCTGTATCGAAGAGGATGACCTGCATAATCAAAAAATCCCGACAAAAGTCGGGATTTTTCGTGCGTAATGCAAATGATATACGTTATAATTACTTCTTCTTTTCGTAACGCTTATTGAACTTGTCGATACGACCTGCTGTATCCACAAACATTGATTTACCTGTATAGAAAGGGTGAGATGTGTTTGAAATCTCCACTTTTACCAACGGATACTCATTACCGTCTTCCCAAACAATCGTTTCTTTAGTAGCTGCTGTAGAGCGTGTTACGAAAGTGTAGTCGTTTGTCATGTCTTTGAAAACAACTAAACGGTAGCTTTCCGGATGTATGCCTTTTTTCATTGTATTTATGTTTTAGTGCATGGATTTTGCCATGCCGTTTTTTATTAGAGTGTGCAAAGATAGTTATTAATTATTTGCCTGCAAAAAGATTTGTACAGTTTATTATTTTAAATAATAAGTACCAACCCTGATACCACATACCTCACACCTCATCCCTCACACCTCATCCCTCACGCCTCATTCCTCATTCCTCATCCCTTTTACCCCTTTGCCTTCTTATACCCCTCTTTCACCAGTTTTTCAAGGTCTGCCTCTGCCTGCTCTGCCGATGTATATACGGCTATTATCTTGCCATCGGGACCTACCAAGCATGCCTGCGGTATGAAGCTAACGCCATAGGCTTCTGCTGCTTTCGATTTCCAGCCACCAAGGTCGCTGATGTGGTATTTCCAATACAGGTTGTCTTTGGCAATTGCCTTAATCCAAGGGTCTTTTTCCTTATCCAGCGATACGCTTACTATCTCAAAGCCTTTTTTAGCCCCTTTTATCTTTTGCGGCTCGTATTTCTGATACATAGCAACTAATCTGGGGTTTGCCCTGCGGCAAGGCCCGCACCAAGATGCCCAGAAGTCTATCAATACAACACGTTTTTTGTATATATCAGATAGTTTCATGTTTTTCCCGGCAGTATCTGCCAGTTCCAGTTCGGGGGCTAACTGCCCAACTTTTATCTTTTCGTTGGCGTATTGGGCATTAGCAGTTGTAAAGGCTGCTGCCAGTAATATGGTTGCTAATATGTGTTTCATAAACCTATGTAGTATATATCTTTTTAAGACGGGCAAATGTACTGTTATTATAGGTATTAAAATTCAAGGCTCAGCCCATCGTAGGCAAGGTGCATACCTTGGGGCAGGGTTTTCTCTACCTCGTTGTGCAGGCCCAGTTGATGGCTGATGTGGGTAAAGTAGGCATCATTGGCACCAATAGCAGTTGCAACGTCAATAGCCTGCGGCAGGGTGAAGTGAGAGGGGTGGTCTTGATAACGTAAGGCATTTAAAACCAATCCTTTGCTGCCTTTCGCTTTATTCATTTCTTCAAGCTCTATGTAGTTAGCATCTGTTATATAGGTAAAATCGCCAATACGGAAGCCCAATACTTCCATTTTATAATGAAGTACTCGTATAGGTAAAAATTCTAAGTCATTTATTTTGAATGAATTATATCCGTCTATTGTGTTCAAATCAACTTGTGGTATGCCTGGGTAGTTCAGGTTTTGAAACACATACTGAAATTCGCGTTTGAGCACTTCCTGCGTTTGAAGGTCGGCATAAACCTGCATGGCTTTCTGGTCGTGAAAATTAAAAGCCCTTACATCATCCATGCCTGCCACATGGTCTTTGTGTCCATGTGTAAAGACGATGGCATCGAGCTTCTTTACCCCCTGCCTTAGCATCTGCTGCCTGAAGTCGGGGCCGCTATCTATTACTACGGTCGTAGTGTCTGATTGTATGAGTACCGATGTACGCAGTCGGTTATTGCGCGCGTCGGGCGATGTGCATACCGCGCAATCGCAGCCTATAAAGGGAACGCCCTGAGAAGTACCTGTACCTAAAAATGTAACTTTCACAGCGTTTACAGTTCTATTTCGTTTTGTACGGTACTATCACCTTTGGCTGTAGGGGTTTGTTTCAGCTGTTGATACCATTTTTGCATTTCGCCGCTTAGCTCGGCTTCATTTACATCAATGGTAGGTAAAATCTCAATCAATGCGTTGATGCGACCTTCTACGCTTAAAAACTTGTTGATGACGGCAACACGCCTGTCTTCCAATATACAGTAGCCCGAATTGAAATTGCCTTTTTCGTAACGTATGATGTATCTGGCTTCTTCAAAAAGCTGTTCCAGTTTTTTAAGGGTGTTTGCCGTATATTTGAAGCTCATTCTTGCTATGGTAGTTTCGATGGCTAAAATTAGAAAATTCGGGCGATTATTAGGGGCACAAGTCATTTTTATATTCCTCTCTACGGCAGCATTTGCACAAAGTTATTATGAGGAAAACGAAAATACGTTTTATGGCGGTCCGGTAATAGGTGCTAATTTCTGTCAGGTAGATGGCGATTATTATGCTGGGTATTACAAAACAGGGCTGAATGTGGGGGGGATTGTATATACCAAACTGGGCAAAAACTTTCTGGCAAGTATGGAGATACTCTATACCCAAAAAGGCAGCAGGGGGCATAAGGAGCAATTATCTAAAACAGTATCGGGCTTGCAGATAAGAGAATACGGCATATCGCTTGACTATGCAGAGATACCCCTGATGATACATTTGATAGATAAGCGCAAAAGCCATATAGGTGTGGGCGTATCGTACTCGCAGTTGGTATCTTCTAAAGAAACTGTTGTAACCAATCGAAGCGGTTATAACGACTCGCTGGATGTAAGCAGATTCCCGTTCAAAAGTTCGGATATTAATGTGCTTGTCGGCTTCAACCTGCGTTTGTACAAAGGTTTGTTTTTCAACGTCAGGTATCAATATTCGTTGCTGCCTATCCGCAGCAATGTGAATATGGATTATTCTCGTGCTAAGCAATACAATAACCTGTATGTGGTAAGGCTGGCATACATATTCGGGCAAAAATATTAACGCATGAACTATCCAGTACAACTTCACCTGCGCCTCGATTGGAGTGAGATGGATATGTTCGGGCATATTAATAACGTATCGTTCTTCAAATACATTCAGGCTTCGCGGGTTAACTATTGGGAAGTATGCGGGCTTGAAGCCTGTTTTAAAGAAACAGGCATCGGGCCTATGTTACTGTCAACGGTTTGCAGGTTTATACAGCCGCTGTTTTACCCCGGCAATATAACCATCAGGGCATCCGTTCAGTTTATAAAGAATACCAGCTTCGGCATTAGTCACCATATATTGAATGATAAAGGAGAGTTAGCAGCCGAGGCAGAAGATGTGATTGTAGTGTACGATTATAATAAGAATGAAAAAGTAACCATATCGCAGGCATTGAGAGATAGCATTGCCGGTATAGAGGGAAAACCATTGTAAGCATCCGTAAAAACAACTGAGTGCATGAAATACCGTTTATTGTTTTGTTTACTATTGATAGCTGGCATAGCCAATGCGCAAAGCAATTATTATGTAGAAGACCCCAATTTGTTTCGTGGTATGGTAACCGTGGGTAGCAACTTCTCTCAGATAGATGGTGATAACTATGCAGGTTATCATAAAATGGGCATCAACGCAGGGGCAGGGGTGTACACCATGTTCAGCAACGAGATAGGTGCAGGGTTGGAAATGTTATACACCCGCAAGGGCAGCCGCGGCAATTTTAAACAAAACTCCAGCAATCAGGCTTTTCAGATATTGGCATATAAAGCCATCCTCAATTATGTTGACCTGCCTATACAGCTTTATTATTTCGACCAGCGAGGCGACCACTTTGGTGCAGGCTTCTCTTACAGCCGCCTCATCAACCAATCAGAAACATTTGATACAGACCCAAAGCAAAATCTGAAATCGGAAGACTACCCATTTCGCAAGAGCGACTACTGTATGGTATTGAGTGCTAACGTGAAAATAGCAGGCAAGTTTTACGTTGCGGGCAGGTTTCAATACTCGCTGGTGAGTGTACGCGGCAATGTACCCCCAGGCTTTGGCAGAACAGAGCAATACAATAATATGGTGACTTTACGGTTAATGTATTTATTCAACTAACTGTAAGTTTTTGAGGCTAACCGTTTTCATATTATGCATCCTGATAAGCCACCTTGCCTTTGCACAGGGTAGAGGCTATTTTGATAATACCCCTGACAGAAAATTTTATGGCGGTGTAGTAGGCGGACTAAACTTCTCTGCCCTGCGTGGCGATAATTATACAGGCTACCGCAAAGCGGGGCTGAATGTTGGTGGTACAGTATTTGTGCGGTTGATGCCTAAGTTGTTTACCAGTATTGAGTTGATATACACGCAAAAAGGCTGTAGAGGCATACGGGTATTCGAGTCGTACTACACAGGTACGTTTATAGAAAAATACATCGTCAACCTCAATTATTTTGAGCTGCCCATCATGCTGCATTATCAGCTAAATGATAAGTGGAATGCAGGTTTTGGTGCTGCCTACGCGGGATTGGTTAATTATAAAGAAGAAGTATTTACAGACCAGCCCTTTGTGTTTACAGCAGATAAATACGCGTTTAACAATGATGAAATATCTTTCATCATTAATGCCAATATGCAGTTTTATAAAGGTTGGTTTTTGGGTATGCGCTATCAGCAATCGCTGGCTACTATCAGAGAACAGCAGAATATCCCTTTCCAGTTCAGCAACGGCAGTGCATCTCAGTTGAATCAACTGTTTTCGCTGCGTCTCATTTACCTGATAGACTGATTATTTCTTCTTTTTGCTCTTGCCGAAAATACTGAATACGGGCGGGTTTTCCTTCAAGTCTTGCATACTGCGGTTGGCAGTGTCTAATTGTGCACTGGCATTGGTATAAGGCTTTTTATCACTTGCCATTTTGCCCATGCTGCTATCGGGGTGGGCTATGCCTGCTACGGCACTACGCAGGCTTTTTACATTATTGCCAATGCTGTTCAGGTTGGCATGCATATCCTTATCAGCAAGGCTACGGCTCTGATTGTCTATACTTTGCAGGTTGGCTTTCCATGCTTTGCTGTTGTGTGCCATCTCTGCGCTTTGCTGTTGTGTTTGCTTCAACGTAGTAGCTACATCAATAGCAGCATAGCCTGCAGATAACTGCTCATATTTATGGATACTATGTTCAAATTTTACTAAAGGCTGCACAAAATTTGTTTGCAAACTTTTCAGCATTAGTTTGTTCACGCTGCTTAAACTGGTATCGGCGGTATATAGCAGGTATTTAAGCGTTTCTAAAAAAGGAGTTACTTGTACGGAAGCAGACATGCTATTATCGGCATCTGATAGTAAAGTGTCTCCTGCCTGCATATAGCTTTTGCCCTTTCCTTCTATAATGGTGATGGATTTATCGCTTATCAGCCCGCCCGATGTGAGCAATGCCTGAGAGCTATCTGGTAGCAGCACTTGTTCGTCGAGTACCATAGTTACCTGCACCAGCCCGTTGGGTAGTATGGTGATGGTTTTTATCTTGCCAACACGCACCCCGCGTATGTTTACAGGTGATGATGCCTGCAAGCCTTTTACCGTATTGTAGAAGGTAACATATTCATTGGGCTTGCTGCGTATGTATTTGTTATACACAACTATGCATACTACAATAAAAGCTATTGTAACCAATGTGCTAATCCATCCTCTTCTTGGGTTCTTGCTCATGTATGCCGGCTCAAAAATAGGTTATTTTCGGGCAGTGGCTATGGTGCATTATTTAACGCCCCCGTTTGCTCGACCTGAAACTTTTGTGCCCGCTGCTGCGTGGTGGCTTATTGGTGCCGCCGCAGCTTTCAGTAATCATTGCAATTATTATGAGGCTTGCAATAAAAGGAAATAACTTTTTCATAAGCTAAAACAGTGATAATTAAATATACTGTTTTTTTGAGAATATTGCCCCGAAATGCTGAAAACACCCCACACAATGTATTATATTTGTATCCTCAATCTTTTTTATGAATTTATTTATAGGTAATCTAAACCCTGAAACCACCGAAGAGTCTCTTGAAAAAGCATTTTCTGAATTCGGTGAAATAGTATCTATTAAAGTGATACGCGACAATGAAACTGGCCTGTCAAAAGGTTTCGGTTTTGTAGAAATGGCAGATAAGTTTCATGCCTACGATGCCATTGACAATATAGATATGACCTACTTTGAAGGACAGGTAATATCTGTAAAAGAAGCCAAAGCAAAAACAGGTACTGGTGGCCCGCAACGTGGCGGTGGCAACCGTTTTGGTAACAACCGTGGCGGCGGTGGTGGCAATCGTTTTGGTGGCGACCGCAACAGCAATGGCAACCGTCAGGGTGGCGGTACACGCTTTACGGGTGGCGGCAGCCGTCCGCAAGGTGGTGGCGGGCATAGAGACCCGTTCAATACGTATGGCAACCGCCGCAATGATAATAATAACGACGACGATAGGTTCAACCGTTTGTAATTCTTTACAAATAACAATATAGACAATAGCCGATGCAGCGATGTATCGGCTATTTGTATTTCAGGCATTGATAAACAGTTTTTCTTTAACAGAGTTTTGGCAACAAACTGCATTTACCTTTTAGCAGATAGCGGTATCAATCTATAATAAAACCACTACTATATGCGATACAGCAAACTACTGTGGCTGCTGCTGCCTGCAGCCATGCTGACTTCTTGTGCCAACAATACCGAATCGTATATTGCCACTGCCGACTCTGTTGTAATGGCAAACGATATTACGGCTATCAATTCGCCCTCACGAAAAATAGTACACACTGCCGATGTGCGTTGCCGTGTGCCGGATGTGTATAAAGCCGTTGATACCCTTGAGCGAATGGTAAATGCGCTGGACGGTATGATAGCCGAGAGTGTGATGGAAAATCAAATCAACGCATCACAAACCATTCGCTACAAAGCTGACTCTCAAAAGACGGTGCAAACATATACCACTACCGCACACCTTACGCTACGTGTTCCAACCTACTACATAGATACCATGATGCGCCAAGTGCCTATGCTGGCATCGTTTATAGACAGCCGTACTATGCAGCGTACAGATGTAACGCTGCAATACCTGTCTAATGCTATGAAGAACGAAGCGGCTGGTGTAGCACCGCCTGCAATAGCTGATAAAAAGCATGGTGGTATAAAAAAGAACCCGCAACAATCTGCCATCAACCCTAAGAAAATAGATACTGTAATAGACCGCCGTATTGCTAACCTGCAAATGCTGGACGATGTAAACTATGCCACCCTGCGCATAGACCTGTACCAACCAGAGAAAATAGATGTGCTGATAACAGCAGATACCCGCCAAGCTACCGTAATACCTTTTGCATCTCGCATAGGTATGGCGTTGACTGACGGTTGGCAATTCTTCAAGCTGCTGCTGATAGGCTTTGTAAGTATATGGCCTTTGTGGCTGATGTTGATAATGGTATGGGTGGGGTATAGGGCTTATAAGAAAAGTGTAATACTTACTAAATAGAAAATGCCCTCGTTATGAGGGCATTTGTTTATCAATCAGCTGTTTTGTTCTTTTCGAATTTTTTATCCAACACTTTCTGAATTGGTATAGATGTAAGCGCAAATAATAGTCCGCCGATTACATGTCCTAATAGTTGGGTTGTACCGAATTTATCAGAAAAAGCCCAATCGAGTAAGGATGTGGAAAGTGTAAAAAACAGAAAATTCCGTATAAACCTTTTGCTATTCATCAGGTATTGGCATTATTGAATATACTTCTATACTTTACTTCAATCATCATTTCTTCTCAACTTCCTTCTTGGGCAATGGCTTGCGTGGCAGCATATCATTGCGCATGGCGGTATGATACACCATAGATGCCATAATGATGGATGCCTGCATCAGGTCGTTCTCATTTACACGGTCGTAGCTATCCATATTGGTGTGGTGGGTACGAGTGCCATACTCCAACGGGTCTTGTATAAACTGAAAGCCTGGTACACCTATTGCATCAAAAGGTATATGGTCTGTAGAGCCTGTATTGCGGTTGGTAACGGTATGTGCATCCAGGTCTTTGAACGGTGCCAGCCATGCGCGGAAGATGGGTACTACCGCGTCATTGCCTTGTGCATAGATGCCGCGTATTTTACCCGCCCCGTTATCCAGATTGTAGTAGGCAGCTATCTTGCCGTGTGCAGGTTTCAGCTTCATGGTTTTTCTATCACCAATGTGTTTTTTTACATACCCGCTTGAGCCGAGCAAACCCTGCTCCTCGCCACTCCACAATGCTATGCGTATAGTGCGGCGTGGTTTTGCACCAATGGCTTTTAGTATGCGCACGGCTTCCATACATATCACTGTACCCGTGCCATTATCTGTAGTACCTGTGCTGCCATGCCAAGAGTCCATATGTGCGCCCAGCATCACTACTTCGTCTGCCAAATCAGTACCAGGTATCTCGGCTATCACGTTATACTCCGTGCTGTCGCTGGTAAGGAATTGGTTGCGCACATTCAATTCTATCTTCACCTCTTTATTGTCTTTCAGCAGGCGTTCAATACGGTTCAGATGTTCTATCCCCATCTCCAGTTCGGGTAGTACAGGCAGAGCGTTCCATGCACGGCTGGCACCATTGCTTGTAAACACAGTACCCATCGTACTACGGCGCACACAACTCAATACCGCCAATGCTTTTTGCTCATACAAAAAACTATCTATTGCCTGCCTCGATGCCCGCACTGTTCTGTTATTGACTGGTGCTGCTTTTTCATCCACACCTTTGGCTACATGGGGGTCTTGTTCCAAATCGCACAGGTCTTCATGCGTCAGCCTTTTGGCATCGGCGGCAAAGTTGGGCATAGCCAGTTGGTTGGTAGCTTTCACCACTATCTTACCCGCCAGCTTGCCTGCATATTTTGCCATGTCTTCTCTCGTTTCAATATTTACCACAATGGCATTGGCAGCTATCATGCCGTTGGTGCTTGGTGTCCACGCTTTGGGTACGGCTATCAGTTGCTGATAGTAGGGAGCCGTCATGGCTACATAGCAGTGTTGTGTTTCCCATCCTTTGCCAAATGTGCCCCATCGCTCTATCTGCACGTTTTTCAGTCCCCAGCTTTCCAATTGCTGTTTTGCCCATGCTTCTGCATTTTTCATGCCTGTAGAGCCCGTAAGGCGTGGCCCTATTACATCCGTTAGCTGAAACAGGGTTTGCATGGCTTTTGAATTATTAAAGCCTTCCTGTTTTATCTTGGTTATTGTTTTCAGATATACTTTCTCTTCATGGCCCGTAAACGATACACAAACAATAGCAGCGAATACCAACAGCGGCAGCAAACGTTTTTTCATTACTCATCAGTTTTTTTGCAATGAACAAGATAGTGAAAGAAAGGAGAATATGCAGGGGGGCGTTGGGTGAAATGGTGAACAGCAGTTATCAATCCATTTGTAATAATGTGTAAGATGCAAGAAACAATAACAAAGTATTGCATGTTATGTATGCTATGTGGCTATATTTTTGCAGGTGAAACGCTATGGTAAAGGGTATTAAATACAAGCAATCGGGCATTGTGTGGGTTGTATCGGTTTTGCTTTTTGCATTACTGCCAATAAGCCTGCAGGCAGATGCTTTGCGCCGTGGAGAGCGACAGATTGAAAAAGACATATTCCGGCTTGTGAATGAATACAGAGAGGAGCAAGGGCTACCTGCGTTAGCGTATAACGATGTGCTGGCAACCGTAGCGCAAGGGCATAGCAGCGATATGGCAAGCGGCAAAGTGGCTTTCGGGCATGGTGGTTTTAAAGGCAGGTTTGATGCGATAAAGCAGCAGGTATCGGGCATCAGGAGTGGGGCAGAGAATGTAGCCTACGGAGCAGAAGATGCCGAGCAGGTAGTAGCACTATGGCTGCGTAGTGCAGGGCATAAAAAGAATATCGTTGGCGATTTTACCCATACAGGCATCAGCGTAGTAAGCAATGATGATGGTACGCTTTACTTTACGCAGTTATTTGCGAAGATAGAGTAGTTGCCCCACCCGTCCTCCCCCAAGGGGTGGTGATGTTGTTATATTATTCCCGTCTTTGCGAGGAGGTAACGACGAAGCAACCTCGCGAAATAAGTGTATGCTCGTTGCGAGTATTTATTCCCAAATCCCTTTCAGGGAATTTTCTTATGTCTTAGCATCTTTGCTGTTAAACAAAAAGCCCTAAAGGGTAGCTTTCAAAATATTCTGCAAAACATCTTGAACAATGTGTTAAGAGCCATTATCTCTATCACTTGTTATCCTAACTTATAAATGGTATTTAGAACAATAGCAATAAAAAGAATAGGGGTAAAATCATCTTCTTGCGTATTACAATAAACGCATTGATATGAAAAACAGTCTCATAATAGCTATGATTGCCTTGCTGGTAAATACAGCTTTCGCAAACGGCAAGAATAACACAGATAAAGTACTATTGATGAATGGTAAAGTGTTGAATGTTAATGTGTCGAAAGTGACTACAACGCAAGTAGAGTATAAGTTTGTTGGCGAAACGGTTCAGAATGTTGAAGATGTGAATAATATCCAAAGCATCACATTTGCCAACGGTAGGGTACAGGAATTTGCAAAGACTGCAGATAATGGCAATATACCCGTAGCGCATAGCCCTAAAGTATTAATGCAAAACGAAGTGGCAGTATTACCCGTTACGTTCATCAACAGAGAGTCGGGTATGTCATCAGACGATAATGCTAAATTGGCACAAGACAATATCATTGGCTTTCTCAATAGGAATAATGCTAAAATAGCCCCACTTTATCTGCAAGGGCAGCGACTCACTAACAACAGCCTTGCAGAAGCAGGTTTGCCAATACAAAAACTGGACGAAATGAGTATTGGGCAATTGCACGATGCGGTAGGTACAGAGTATATTATTATCAGCCGTGTATCGTTCTCTACCAACTCAGATTTTACAACCAGTTCATCTACATGGGGTAAAACAGAGCAAAAGGGTAATAAGCAAAAAGGCCAGAGTTTTGGCTTTGCATCTACAACAGAGAATAAAAATTATTATTACGAGGTAAAGCTGGAAATATATCAAAATGGCAAACGCATTTATCAGGCTACACGCCACCCCTTATTGAATATGGAAAATAGCTGGCAAGATGCGTATGAGTACCTGCTGAAACGCACACCAATATATAGGCGCAAGTAAGGAATTAATAGGATTACTATGTAAATTCAGCCTCATATTATATGGGGCTTTTTACGTATTTTTGCTATAATAAAAATGCAAAATGTATCCTCACTACTTACCCGAAATCAATCCTTCATTCCTCAGCGAATATGCTATTAAAAATCCTACATCAACTAAGCTGCAACAAAATATCACACACAAAAAAACGGCAACAAAAAGCAACAAAATATACTTTCTTATATTAGTATGTGCTTGGTTGTCAGCATTAAATGTATTTATGGCCAAAATCACTACTAATGTCTGTAACAAATTAGAGCGGGCTACCAATTAATTAGTAGTAAGTAATTCTTAATATCTAATTTTTTGCTTTTTACTTTTTACTTTTGACTTTACACACACATGTCTGACCAGTATATAGTATCGGCCCGTAAGTATCGCCCCCAAACCTTTGATACGGTTGTGGGGCAAGAGCATATCACCACTACGCTCAAAAACGCCATCCGCCACAATCATCTGGCGCATGCCTATTTGTTTTGCGGGCCGCGTGGTGTGGGCAAAACTACCTGCGCCCGTATATTGGCAAAGACCATCAACTGCGAGAACCCGACGGCCGATATAGAAGCCTGCGGCACATGCCCTACCTGCCAAAGCTTTAGCAACAATACATCGTTCAACGTGTTTGAACTGGATGCTGCCAGCAACAACTCGGTAGATGACATCCGCAACCTGACAGACCAAGTGCGCTTTGCACCCCAGCAGGGCAAGTACAAAATATACATCATAGACGAGGTACACATGCTGAGTGCCGCGGCTTTCAACGCCTTTCTGAAGACGCTGGAAGAACCGCCGCCGTATGCCATTTTCATCCTTGCTACTACAGAAAAGCACAAGATACTACCCACCATCCTCAGCCGTTGCCAGATATTCGACTTCAAGCGGATAACGACCAACGATATAGTGGCGCACCTGCATGGCATAGCTACCAAAGAGGGTGTAGTGGCGCAGGAAGCAGGGCTGCACGTAATAGCCCAAAAGAGCGAGGGATGTATGCGCGATGCACTGAGTATGCTGGATAGGATTGTGAGCTTTACCAATGGTATGCTTACCTATCAAAGCACGATGGAGCATCTGAACCTGCTCGATGCTGATTACTACTTCAAACTGACAGACCACATACTGGGGCAAGATGTAAGTGGTACGCTGCTGCAATTGGATGCCGCGCTGGAGCGTGGTTTTGAGGGCGATGTGATACTGGAAGGTATGGCAGAACATCTGCGAAATCTGCTGCTATGCAAAGACCCGCGTATGGCAAAGCTGCTGGACGTACCCGCCGACCACAAACCCGTTTTTCACGAAAAAGCCAACCAGACACCGCCGTCTTTCATTATATCTGCACTGAATGTGGTGAACGATAGCGAGATAAACTATAAGAATGCTACCAACAAACGCCTGCATGTAGAGATGTGCCTCATCAGGCTATGTTATGTGCTGCAAGCAACATCGGCTACCCCCGATGATGTAAAAAAAAACTTTGATGGGGTAGGGGTTGTGCAACCTGCGCCTGTTGTAGCAGCCAGTCCGCAACCAATAGCCGCAAAACCCGTACCCGAGCCTGCCAAAGTAATAGAACTGGCCCCCCCCTCGCACGATGTGCTGCCTGCTAGTATAGTAGCCGAGCCCGAGCAACCCATACAGCCAGCCAAGCCAGTACAAGAAGCCCCCAAGCACGAAGCCCGGAAATTCATATACAAAAGCGATGGGCCACCACCGCAAGATGCTATAACCACAAGCGGCAGGCGCATCAGCAAGAGCGTCATAGACCTCGATGCGATAATAGACGAAGAACTGCGCAATCAGCAGGCAGAGCAGAAAGAGGTAACTGCCGATATGGTAGCCGAGATATGGCAGCACTACAAGCATGGCATACCCACCACCCGCAGTGCCTACCGAGCCAGCCTCACTATGATGGATGTTGCGTTTGTAGCACCAGATGAGGTGATAGTGGTATGCAAAGACCAACTGACAGAGTCGAACGCTAATAACGAGCGCAATGTGCTGATAGACTATTTCAGAAAACATTCGGGCTACCCGCTGAGGGTAAAGGTGGAGTTGCGAGAGGATATGGAACTGAAAGAAGCCGCCCCCGTAGTGCGCAGCAAAGCAGAGATACTGGACGATATGATAAAAAAGAACCCGTCTCTGGGTAAGCTGCGCGATGCCCTGAATATGCAATTGGATTGGTAATAGGGTATGGCACTTACTTGTATGGATTTATAGCTAATATATAATGCTTGCCTGTCAATTATTAGCCCATCTTAGCAAAAAGAAACGAACATTTGTGTTACTTTTGACACTCAAAAACCAATAACAAGACACGACTTATGGCCGAAGCGATACGAATGCCATTGCTGAGCGATACGATGAAAGAGGGTGTGATAGCAGAATGGCACAAAAAAGTAGGGGATAAGGTAAAAAGTGATGATGTATTAGCCGATGTTGAAACGGACAAAGCTACGATGGAAGTAATGCCATACGTAGATGGTACGTTGTTGTATATAGGTGTAGAGAAAGGCAAGGCTGCTAAAGTGAATGATATAATAGCCATCATAGGCAAAGATGGTGAAGACTATAAAGCACTGCTGGATGCTGCACCTGCGCCCGCGCAAGCTGCTGCTGCACCCGTAGCAGAAGCTCCTAAAGCTGCCGCACCTGCACCCAAGGCGGGCGATGCCACCGTTATCCGTATGCCGCTGCTGAGCGATACGATGAAAGAAGGTAAGATAGTAGCATGGAATAAGAAAGTAGGCGACAAGATAAAGAGTGATGATGTAATGGCAGAGGTAGAAACCGATAAGGCAACGATGGAAGTAATGCCTTATGTAGATGGTACGCTGCTGTATATTGGTGTGGAAGAGGGCAATGCCGCTAAGGTAAACGACATTATTGCCATTGTAGGCAAGGCGGGTACAGATGTTACCCCTTATCTGACCGAAGCACCTGCTGCACCACAAGCAGCGCCTGCACCTGCTGCATCTACTGTAAGTGCTGCACCAACAACTGCAAGCACCACTAGGCATACAGCTACAGACGAGCGCATCAAAGCATCGCCATTGGCTAAGAGCCTTGCCAAGAGCAAGGGTATAGACCTGCACAATGTACAGGGTACAGGCCCCAACGGGCGTATTATAAAAGGTGATATTGCCAACTATCAGCCAAGTGCTGCTGCGTCTGCTGCCAAAGCAGCTACTGCCTTTGTACAAGCTGCACCGGTAGGGCAAGAGGGGCATACAGACAAGCCACTATCGCAAATGCGTAAGGTAATAGCCCAACGCCTGAGCGATAGCAAGTTTACCGCACCGCACTTCTACCTGCGTATGACGGTAACGATGGATAAAGCTATAGAAGCGCGCAAAGCCATCAACGATGTATCGCCCGTAAAAGTATCTTTCAACGACCTGATAATTAAAGCATGTGCTATGGCACTGCGCCAGCATCCTGATGTTAACAGCAGTTGGATGGGCGACTTTATACGCCACAATCAACACATACATATAGGCAGCGCGGTAGCTATAGAAGATGGCTTGATAGTACCCGTAGTAAAGTTTGCTGACCAGAAGTCTTTATCGCAAATAGCGGCAGAGGCTAAAGAACTGGCAGATAAGGCAAAGGCTAAGAAGCTGCAACCACAAGAGTTTACAGGCAATACGTTTACTATCTCTAATCTGGGTATGATGGATATAGACGAGTTTACAGCCATCATCAATCCGCCCGATAGTTGCATACTGGCAGTGGGCAAGATAGTGCCAACACCTGTAGTAGAAAACAATCAGGTAGTAGTGCGCCAATTGCTGAAGCTAACCCTTAGCTGCGACCACCGAGTAGTGGACGGTGCAGTAGGTTCTCGCTTCCTGCAAACACTGAAAGCACATCTGGAAAATCCGGTAACGATGCTGGTGTGAAACCTAATATGTAATAACAATACATAAAGAAGGCACCCATTAGGTGCCTTTATAATTTAATTATGCATGATATTGTTTAATACCTCGTCTCCATAATACTGCGAATAATGAGCATACACACTTCTCGCTGGTATGCGGGGTCTTTGGCAAGTTTCACATCTTGCGGGTTGGTTACATGGCCGTAATATACCATTACAGATGGTACGGTATTTCTTTTTAGAATGACGGCATCTTTATCTTCTGTAACAGATTTATTGCCATTCAGTTTTTCCAGTCCTTTTCCTATTCTTTCAGCCAGTTTCATACCTACACCTGAATTAACAGCCTTAGAGCAATAGTATAGTTTATTGCCGCGTGTAGAGGCCTTTTTGTCTTTATCCATATGCAGCGATATGTAGTAGTATTTGTAAATCTTATCAGCTTTATAACCGCTGCGTTGTTCGTGTGTAAGGGTTTGTTCTTTTTTTGTACGTGTCATCAGTACTTCCATACCGTTTTCCAGCGCATATTTTTGCAGTACTTCTGCCATTACCAGGCACAGGTCGCTTTCTTTATCGCCTGCATTGTTTTTGGCACCAAAGTCTTTGCCACCATGCCCGGCGTCTATTATCAACTTTATCTTTTGGCTGTACGTGTTAGTGCTTGTTAGCAACAATGCCAGTATGGCAATTAGTATGCGTTTTATCATTATCAGTAGTATTGCGTATCAGTATATAAAAATACGGCTTCTTTCCATAAACGAAAGAAGCTGCCTTGTAAGACAGCCCCTTTGCTCTATTTAGTTGGTATTTATTCTGTTATAGCTTTCACAATAAGCATAGCTATTTCTTGTTGTGTGCTTTTCTCTTTAAGGCTTCTTAGATCTTCGTTATTAGTTATATAGCCTGGTTCTATCAGCACAGCAGGTATCTGGCTGTTTTTAATAACCATTGCACCACAGTTATCATTAACAAGTGTTCCAATTAGATTGATGCGATTAAAGCCAGCTTTCAATTTATCTGCTAATTGCTTTAATTGGTCGGCATGAGGGCTTTTGCCGTTGTATTGTATCGCTGCACCTCGTTCGTTGCCAGTAGTGCCTGCATTCATATGGAAGGATATGTAGTAAGATTTTACTCCATCTTCAGGTTGGTTATTATTTCTGTCTTGCAGGGCTACATATTCATCTTCGCTACGCACCATCACTACTTCTATTTCTTTTTTCTGCGCCTCTTCTTGCAATGCCTGTGCAAATTGCAGGCACAAGTCGCTTTCCTTATCAGCAGTCAGCACAGCAGTAGCCCCTGCATCTTGCCCACCGTGTGCGGCATCTATAATCAGTTTGATTTTTTGGGCTTGTGTGTTCAGGCTCAGGCAGAGTGTTGCCAGCAACAGTAATGTCAGTTTTTTCATACAAGTACAGGTTTTGATGTATTATAAAAATAAGGGAAAGAGTGAGAAATTATTTCTTTTTCTTTTTGCCAAACTCCAGAGTAGTGCTGCTGCCTTGTATACGCCCGCTATTATCGTAGTTGATGGTATTGGTAGCTTTGGTGCCGCCATTGCCTATATTGTATTGCTGCGATTGCTGATTGAGCATACCACCCTCTCCATACTGCCTGCCATCGGGCGATGTAGCCATATTACCTGCTTTGTAGGTATTCGGGTTTACACTATCTGCTGGCTGTGCCTGTGCGGGCTGCTGCGATTCTTTAAGCAACTGGGCATTACTTTTTTTAGCAGGTAATACCGGTTTGCCGGGGTCTTTGCTCAAGTCCACTTGTGCGGTGCATTGCAGTGCGGCAAATACAGCCATCAATGTAATAGTAGCTTTCATACATCATGTTTCTGATTAGCATAAAGTTAGTATATATGAGCTAAACAGGTATGCCCAATAAAGTATTTAGATAATTTTATGATTTAAGGATTTGTATTCTCGAGGATATTTGAGACAGACAAAAAGCTCTGTAATTGTAAATAACATTGACACCATTGTTTCTCAATGTAGCTTGAGCATATATCAATTCAAATAAGGGATATAACTAATTGTCTTTTTGTAATCCAAAATAACTAAAGCCGCTCTGTACAGAGCGGCTTTGCAATATGGTAGAATAAGTACTAAGGCTATAAGCGTTGATAAGTCTTAGTCTATAGAGGCTGTGTTATTTTGCAGCAAGGAAATCTTTTACCTTGTCCTTGTGCATCATCTGCTCCTTAAAGGTATAAGCACCTGTTTTGGGGCTGCGTACTGCCTTTATTACTTTTGTATAGTTCTTAGCTTCCGCTGCCAGCTTCGGGTCTTTCTTAATTGCGGTTTTAGCTGCTTTTGCCATAATTCTTCAGTATTATGAAATAAAATTATTTAATTTCTTTGTGAACAGTTACCTTTTTCAGTATATCGTTGTATTTCTTCAACTCTATACGCTCTGGTGTGTTCTTTTTATTTTTAGTGGTAATATAACGGCTTGTGCCGGGCATACCGCTGTTTTTATGCTCTGTGCATTCCAATATTACCTGAACGCGGTTTCCTTTTTTAGCCATTGCTATATGCGTTTATTACTTTACTTACTTTAGAGATACTTAGATTTTCTGACCTTGTGCGCGCAATTCTTTAACAACGGTCAACAGACCATTTTTGTTAATAGTGCGGATAGCATCTGTAGTCAATTTCAATGTAACCCAACGGTCTTCTTCTGCAAGGAAGAAACGCTTTACCTGCAAGTTGGGCAGGAAGCGGCGTTTAGCCTTCTTGTTCGAGAAAGATATTTTGTGACCTGTTACGGGTTTTCTGCCTGTTACCTGACAAACGCGTGCCATTCTTTTAAAATTTAGGACTGCAAAGGTAGTAAAAATTCAAAACTAAAAAGCCAAAATCTCAAAATTTATTTCAAAATTCTATGGTTTTCGGCGTATAGCGGGCAAATCTATGCTATTTCGGGCAGCAACAGAGCGTCGAGGCCGTCTATGCCGGGCGTGTTTTCGCTTACAAAACCCTCGCCGTAAGCTACGCCAATGCGCTTTCCCAGCAGCATGGCACGGGCTTCGATAGCCTCCAGAAAACCGCCTTTTGATATATAAGTAAGCGGTTCGGTAGAGTCGGGGTTGTGAAACTGGCTTTTATAGGCTTTTACGGCTTCCATTTTGGTGGCATGGGTGCTGCTTACATCTACTATAAAGCTGGGTTCGGTAAACCTGTCTTGTATCATGTGATACACCCTTTTGGGCCGCCATGCTGCCTGCGTAGCACCATCTAGCGTGGTTTCAATCTTCCGCAAGCCAGACAGGAAACAAGCATCGGCTATGAGCCTGCCCGCCTTGCCGTGGTCGGGGTGGCGGTCAGCTATGGCGTTGGCTATTACTATTTCGGGTTGGTATTTGCGTATGTATTGTATCAGTTGCAGTTGGTGTGCCTCGTCGTTTACGATAAAGCCATCGCGCATACCGAGGTTTTCGCGTATCGCCATACCCATGATGCGGGCAGCATCGGCAGCCTCTTGCAGCCGTAGCTGCGGTGTGCCACGTGTACCCAACTCGCCAGCCGTCAGGTCTATAATACCTACCTGCTGCCCCATACGGGCATGCTTGATGAGCGTACCTGCTGCACTCAATTCAATATCATCGGGATGGACGGCAATGGCTAAGACCTGAAGTTTCACTTTGTGTTATTTGGGTGCAAAGGTATTAATATGGATGGAAAGAGAGGGTGTTCAAGTGTTCAACTGTTCAAGGTGTTCAACTGTTCAACGATTGAACAGTTATGGTTTCAAAATAGAATTTCTTGATTTAAAATTTAATTTGAGATATTTCGCACCACCTACAAATGATTCACCCTTATAAAACTCAATGTCAAATTCAGGGTTTAGTAAATCTTCAACATTTAAACCATCTAATAATTTATAGCGATAAATCATTTCTTTCATCTTTGGAAAAAATAGAGCATTATAAAACAATAGTAACAACTCACCACTACTCATCTGCGCCTGAATGTACTGAGCATATTTTGCGTATTTCTTTTTAATTCTTTCTTCTTCAGTTTTAAATTCTTCTATTAATTCTTCATATGAATCTTCATGCTCATATAATTCTCTTTCTATTGGGTTCAGTTCGTTATCTTCATTATCTCTTACAAATCTAAGTACATGATATAAATGTCTAAAGTAGTGCCCAAGTTGGATATGATTTTCATTATAAAAATCAGAATATACTACTCTCGATATAAAACTTGGAGAATAAAAACTTTTAACGTCGTTAACTTTGTACTTATCCATTTCCTTTCCCCAAAATTTTATAAGACTATTATCAGTCTTTTCTATTTTTTCAGACTCCTTTATTTTATCACTTAACTCATTATAGGTACGCCTAAATTTATTTACTCTTTCATTAAAATAACGATGTCCTCTATAAGTAAATCCACCAACTACTTCTAAATTATCTCTAATATCCTGTTGAGCCTTTAATAAACTAAAAAAAGTATTCTCAAAGCGTTGTTGACTTAATGTTTCGTTCTGCTTTTCAAATTCTTCTCTTTGCCCCTTTAATTCTTTTCGTGTAAGGTCTAATTCTGTTTTTTGTAATTGTAGTGCTTCCTTTTGTTTTTCTAATGCAACATAAAATAATACTACACCAGCTAATGCCCATAATGAACCAACGCTTCCAGAAATAAAACTTCCGAAATTATCAAGTAATGAACTATCAATTTGTTCATTTGTATTAACATCATGTTTGTATGCAAATAGTATAACGCTAATAACAATGATTACAAATCCTAAGAACACTAAAAACCTGCTAAATTGTTCGCTTAGCATTTTTTTCATACAATAGTTCAGTACTGTTTTCATAGCATTATTACATTTTTATTAATACAATTTACGCTTTCTGTCCCATTTGTTCAAGTGTTCAATGTTGAACACTTGAACACCCTCATTTCGTGAGATTGCTTCGTGCCTCGCAATGACGCGAGTAATAAAACAGTCCCACTGTTCAATATTGAACACTTGAACACCCTCTTATATCGTGAGATTGCTTCGTGCCTCGCAATGACGCGAGTAATAAAACTGTCCCACTGTTCAATATTGAACACTTGAACAGTTGGACACCCCAAGTATTCTTCACCTAAAAGTTTTCTTACGTCTTCCTCTTTCCATACATCAACGCGTTCTGCCGTTGGTATTTGTATTTGTAATAGTAGTTGGCTTCAAGGTCGGTAACAATGGTTTCTATTTCTTTATCGCGGTCTTCGGGGTCGTACTCGCGTTTCAGGTTGTTACTGAATATTAAGGCTACCGACTGCCACACTACGGCAGAAAAGCCGCCTTTCAACTCTCGGATGATGCCGTAACAGTTTTTGCCCGTCTGCCTGTTGATGAGTTTTACCAATAGCTGCCCTTGTGTTATGGTCAGTTCTTCCAACTCGCCCTTAAAGCGTCTGTTCAGTTCTTTCTCTACTTTTTTCAGGTATTCTTTGCGCTTCTTTTTATCGTCCTTGTATTTTTCAAGGTTCACGTCCACGTCTTTCAGCACCTCGGCAGCCACTATGGCGTATGGATACACTTTATACACGTTATACCGCAGCCTGTCTTGCGCGGCACGCTTGCGGGCAAGGTGGCGTGGTAGTTTGCCTATTTTTTCAAAATCTTCCAGATACACCATTGCAAACGTATCGGGCCCCACAACTATACCGCCCAGCAGTATGGTATCGTTTGCCCCTTGCTGCGCATGGGCTTGGCTGCCACTTGTACAAAAGGCAATGCACAAAACGATATAGGCTATGTAGCTGCGCATGGTTGCTATTGTAAATTTCCGTAATTCCTTCCTTATTTCATATAAGAAAAGCCTAAAATTTATGTGCTAATACCTGCCAATACAGATGCTTTGGCATAGTATTCGCTGCGAATTGTCATAACTTTGCATACAGGATGATGAAGATGATGAAAGGCTTTCCTACAATAGCAAGTATTACACTAATGGCATTATTGGCAGCTTGCGCTAAAGAAGAACGTACGTTGACGCAGAAAGAAATAAAAGCCAAAGCCGACTCCATCATAGCTACCAAACTGCCAAGCATAGAAGAACAAGCTGCTATTGACTTAGATGCCCGCATATCTATAGAGGTGAAAGCCAAAACAGACTCGATAGTAGATGCCTATATCAAAAAACAAGATTCGCTGACACCTGCACCTGCCAATGAGCGATAAGGAACTACCTGTATTGTACTTTGATGGCGTATGCAAGCTTTGCAATGCCAGTGTGCAATTCGTTATCCGCAGAGATAAGCAACAACAATTCAGGTTTGCATCGCTACAATCTGCCGCAGGCGCAGCCATTATCCATCAATACAAAGCGCAGTACCATACATTGCCAGATAGCATCATACTGCAACAAGGGGGTAGGCTGTATACTAAGTCGGGTGCGGCGTTGCGTACCTTACAACTGCTGGGTGGTGTGTATAAGCTGGCGGCGATTGGTTTTATATTTCCCCGTTTTATAAGGGATGGAGTGTATAACCTGATTGCTGGTAACCGCTACAAATGGTTTGGCAAAACAGATAGCTGCATGGTGCCATCGCCCGATGTGCAAAGCCGCTTTCTCGACTGATATTTTTAACCTGTTTTTATCAGCAATACCTGCTACATTTGGGTATATGAAAATTTGGAAACTGCTGATTGTCTTTTGTTTAGCTGCACAAAGCACACTACACGCGCAGGAAGTTTACTACACACCATACGAAAGCTATGACTGGCGCACGGGCGACTATGCTATAGCAGGCAAGATAAACGGGCTGCAATACATATACCGCAGCAATAATAACGGTTATTATCTGGATGCCTATGACGATAATATGGAGAAAGTAGCAACCGTAGTACTCGATTTCTTTTCTGGGAAAATATATGATACAAGGTTTGTAAGCTATGCCAACCAGATGGTAGTATTATACCAATCGGTAGATGGGGGCAAGGTAACCCAATATGCCGCGCTGCTGGATGATAAAGGCAGGCTGCTGAAACGCCCCGTAGTGATAGATGCAGCCAAGCAGGCTTTCTTTGGTAATTCTCGCAATTACTTCCGTTTAGCGGTGTCTGAAGATAAGAAACGCATCATTGTATATGAAACAGATACCAAAGGCAATACGCTGCATATAGACTGTACATGGCTGGACGACCAACTGACGGTATTGAGCAAATGCCATACCTCGTTCAATGCAGGTAATTATCCCGAAATAGGCGAGGGACTGCTGCACAACGACGGCACTTTTTACCTGCCAACCTACACACCTACTGGCAACCGCAGCTATGCCGACCAGCTATATCTGTTAGTACTGCCACAGGCTGAAAGAAAGATAACTCCGAAAGAATTGCCGCTTGGCGAAAAATATGCTGCAGGCACTTATATGAAGCTGGATAATGTCAACGATAAAATATACATAGCGGGTTTTTATTCCGATAAAAAAGGCGGGCTATACGAGGGCGTGTTATATACTTACTACAACCTGAAAACGGGTAGCTACGAAACGGTGAAGTTTATGAGTTTTGACGGCAACGAAACAGGTATAGATAAAACAAAGAAGAAAGCCCTCAGCGATTTTCAGGTGCGCAATCTGATAGTAAAGAACGATGGCGGCTTTGTGCTGATAGCCGAAGATTTTTTTATGACCAACCGCAATAGCTATCAGCCGGGCTTTGGATACTATTCATTTTACTACCCAACCATGGGGGCATCTATCAGAGAGTATAATTACAGGGATATTATGGCTATGTCTTACGATGCAGAGGGCAACGGGCAGTGGCGTTCTTTCATCCGTAAAGACCAGTATTCTCAGGAAGACGGTGGTATGTTCTCGTCATTTGCCATGGTTAATTCGGGTGGGGCATTGGGTTTCCTGTTCAACGATTTTAATACCGTACGCTCGCGCATACAATTGGCTACCCTGGATGCTGAAGGGAAAGTTGCTATGCAACCGCTTAGCGCGGCTAATAGTAATGATGCCGATTGGATGCCCAAACAGGCAAAACAAGTGGCCGCAAGAGAGTTAATTGTACCTTGTTTAAGGAAAAGGCAAATCTGCTTCGCCAAAATTGTATTTTAGCCCAAAATAGACTGCGTGCTACCATTAGTCCGTAACAATAGCCCGTACACGGTTATAATACTGCTGATATTTACATTGATTGCCAAGTTGCAATCATTAGGCAGCCCTATGGCACCTTTTGTGCCCGAGCAGCATATACTGTTTCAAACCATTACGGGCATACTCAACTATATACTGCGTGGCAATGCATTTGCCTATACCTTATTGGCTGCTTTAATGATATTCGGTCAGGCATTATACCTCAACAGCGTTTTTGTAAAGCACAAACTGGCAGGGAAGCCCAACTATACGACGGCTTTTTTATACATCGTATTGACCTCTATATTGCCCGAGTTTACTTATTTCAGCGAGATATTGCTGCTCAACTGGTGTGTGATAGGTGGTATTGATTTGCTTTTAGGCTACCACCAAACCAATAAGCCGAGGATGCATGTATTTAATACAGGCTTTATATTCAGCGTAGCAGCATTGCTGCATTTTCAGGCAGTTGGGTATTTGTTTGTCGTATTTGCCGCGTTGTTGTTGTTGCGCAGCTTCAATCCCGGAGAGTGGGCAGTAGCATTGATAGGTTACTTTACCCCCATCTACCTGTATGCCGGTACGCTGTTTTTGTTCGATAAGCTGGATGCCTTTCAGTACATGATGCAGGTAAGCATATCGCTACCATCCAGCATCAAAGACCCCTTGTATGTATTCGGTACCATTACAGGCATACTGGTATTGTTTGTTATGGGCATCTATGCTCTGCAAGACTGGTTGGTAAGGGGTGGTGTGTACATCCGCCGTATGTGGACGACGATAGCTACAACTTTTCTATTATCCGTATTGCTGGCAGCAGCATCTGATATAGCAGAAAAAAGCATATGGATAGTGGTAATGCCTGCCATAGCCATGATAGTAACGCCGGCGCTTATGGTTGAAAAAACTAAATGGTTTAGTAATTTTGCGTTTTATTTTTCCTTGCTGCTGCTGGTGTTTTGCCAATTGGCTGTCAACTAACTAAAATATTAACTACAGATAATGAAATTCGGAATAGTTGTTTTCCCGGGCTCCAACTGCGATAGGGATATGATGCATGCTTTGCAGGATGATTTGAAACAGGAAGTAGTAATGCTTTGGCACAAGGATAATGACCTGAGCCATTTTAATACGGAAGATTGCATTGTACTGCCCGGGGGCTTTTCTTACGGCGACTATTTGCGTTGTGGTGCGTTGGCACGTTTCAGCCCGCTGATGGAAGAAGTTATCAAATTCGCGAATAGGGGTGGTAAGGTACTGGGGGTGTGTAATGGCTTTCAGATATTATGTGAGTCTGGGCTGCTGCCGGGTGTATTGCTGCTGAACGACCATCAGAAATTTACATGTAAAAATGTGTACATCAAAGCGGCTACTGATACTAATTTTGTAGGCAAAAACGCTGGCAGCAAGGCCCTGAAGATACCAGTAGCACATGGCGAGGGGCGTTATGTGGCAGATGCGGCTACAATAGATAAGCTGACGGCTAATAACCAAATCGTATTCCGCTATTGCGATGAGCAGGGAGAAGTACACATCAACTCGAACCCCAATGGCACTACCAACAATATAGCAGGTATTTGCAACGAGGGGCGTAATGTGTATGGTATGATGCCACACCCCGAGCGTGCTTGCAGCAATGCATTACATAATATTGATGGCAGAGCTATACTGGAAGCATTTGCTAAAATGAATTAACATAAAGCTTCCTTAAAGTCGCGCGCCCGACCAAACGAAAAAATTAAAATAAGTTTCTTTACACAAGTAAAGCTCCCGTAATGAATATCAAACTCAAATCGTTTCTGCTGTTATTGTTCAGCTTCTTTGCTTTATCGCCTGTTTTTGCGCAGATAATTGAAGACCCTACAACATGGACGATAACCGCCAAAAAGAAAAGCGGCAACCAGTACGATTTGATCTTTCATGTAGATGTAAAGAACAACTGGCATATCTATTCATTAGACCCTGGTGGTGATGGCAGCTTTCTGCCTCCTGATTTCAGGGTAGATAAGTCTACCAGATACAAAGTAAGTGGTAAGACGACAGAGAAAGGCAAGAAGATAGACGAAACGATAGAAGACATTGGTACTGTACACTATTACAAAAATGCCGATTATATAGTACCCGTAACAATAGATACCAATGGCAAGATAACAGGTAAGTATGAATACATGACCTGTAACGACCAGGGCTGCCTACCACCTAAAACAAAAAAGTTTTCTATTGATGTAAATGACCCTGAACTTCCCAACCCCACAAGCGCATCAACTGATACTGCAATAGCCGCACCGGTCGAAGCAGAAAAAAAAACTGAAGTAGCACCCGCAGTATCTGCAACAGATAAGAAAGATGGTGATAATAATATGCCGCAAGAACAGAAATCGTTGTTGTGGTTATTCTTCGCAGCATTGGGTGGTGGTTTATTAGCAGTGCTTACACCTTGTGTGTATTCCATGATACCCATTACTGTTAGCTTCTTTACTAAAAGGAGCAAGAGCAGAGCAGAGGGTATACGCAATGCTATTTATTATTCTCTATCTATCATCATCATCTTCACACTACTGGGTGTATTAATCTCTGCAACGTTCGGAGCAAATGCTCTGAATAATTTATCTACTAACTGGATAGCCAACCTTTTCTTCTTTGCTATATTCGTGATATTCGGTATTTCATTTTTGGGTGCATTTGAAATTACATTACCATCTTCTTGGACGAGTAAGACGGACTCTAAAGCAGGGCTAACCAGTTTTGGTGGTATCTTCTTCATGGCACTCACTTTGGTTATCGTGTCATTCTCCTGTACCGGTCCCATTGTAGGTCCATTATTGGTATTGACGAGTAAAGGTGGTTTGATAGGCCCTGCCATTGGTATGTTTGGCTTCTCGGTTGGGTTGGCTTTGCCATTCGCATTGTTTGCAATCTTCCCTGGTATGCTGAATAAAATGGCAACGGGTGGTGGATGGATGAACCAAGTAAAAGTAACCCTTGGTTTTATAGAATTGATGCTGGCATTGAAATTCTTATCTAATGCAGACCTTGCACAAGGCTGGCGATTACTTGATAGGGAAATATTCATAGCGATATGGATAGTGTTGTCTGTGCTATTGGGTATTTATCTATTAGGCAAACTGAAATTATCTCATGACGATGCACCTCCTAAGAACCTGTATGGGCAGGAGTATGTAGGCTTAGTAAAACTATTCCTTGCTATTACTATGTTTTCATTTGCATTGTACTTGCTGCCGGGTATGTGGGGCGCGCCGCTAAACGGTATGAGCCAGTTTGTGCCGCCAATAGGTACGCAAGATTTTGTATTGACAGAAGGTGGCGGTAACGGTGGCTCGCATGGTAATGAAAATACAGGCATAGCACCCGTGAAGTATGTAGAGGAAATGAAGATATACGAGCCGCCTGTTGTTAAGAACCTCGGCTTAGTTACCTACTTTGAGTATGAAGAAGCACTGGCTGCAGCAAAGCAGTTGAAAAAGCCCATCATGCTTGATTTTACTGGTATTAATTGTGTGAATTGCCGAAAGATGGAGTCGCAAGTATGGAGCAAGCCTGAAGTAGCCAAACGATTGAAAGAAGATTTTATTGTTGCATCACTTTATTGCGATTACGACAAGAAAGACTTACCGAAAGAACAACAATATCATTCTAAAATATTGGGCTCGGATGTAGTAACAGTTGGGGATAGGAATGAAGATTTACAAGCCGCTCAATTCGGTGCAAACTCTCAACCTTTCTATTTCTTCATAGATGAAAACGGTAATAAGCTGGCTGATGAAGGATATGGATATGACCCTAACGTGCAAAAATTCATCGACCATCTGGATAAGGTGAAAGCAAAGTATAATGAATCTAAATAACACATAAAGGGATGTTCAATCATCCCTTTATCTTTTCTGCTTTTAGGATAAAAACCTAACGCGTATGATAAAACAGATTACAGTTTCTGTATTGCCTCACGAGGCTGCCGAGGGTAGCATTAATCGCTACATTGCTGAAGAAGCAGGTGTAGATAAAGCGTCCATCACGGGTTATCATATCACCCGCAAGTCTATTGATGCTCGCGGAAGGCAAGCCCGCATTATTTTACAATTACAGGTATTCATCAACGAGGCGGTGCAGCCATTGCCCGTGTTCGATGCGCAGTTGCAAAACGTTAGCAACAAACCGCACATCGTAATTGTAGGTGCCGGGCCTGCAGGTTTGTTTGCCGCCATCAGGGCTATTAACCTTGGTTACAAACCCATTGTACTGGAGCGTGGGAAAGATGTACGCAGCAGGCGCAGAGATTTAGCTGCTATGAATAAAGAGGGTATCGTGAATCCTGAATCAAACTATTGCTTTGGCGAGGGTGGTGCGGGTACTTATAGCGATGGCAAGTTATACACCCGCAGCACCAAGCGTGGCAATGTGCGGCGCATACTGCAACTCTTTCATCATTTTGGTGCAGATGCTAATATACTGTATGAGGCACACCCGCATATTGGTACTAACAAACTACCACATATCATCACTGCCATGCGAGAGGCTATTATTGAATGTGGTGGCGAAGTGATGTTCGGACAAAGGCTGACGGATATAGTGCTTGATAGTGATGCGATACAAGCTGTAAAAACAAATGAGGGCTTAACGATAGATACAAAAGTGGTAGTGTTGGCAACAGGCCACTCTGCAAGAGATATATTTACCCTGCTGCACCGCAAGGGTATTGAGGTGGAAGCCAAGCCCTTTGCACTGGGTGTGCGTATAGAACATCCTCAGCTGATAATAGACCAGGCACAATACCATTGCAAAATAAGAGATGAATACCTGCCGCCTGCCAGCTATAGTGTGGTAGCGCAAGAATATGGCAGGGGGGTGTTTTCGTTCTGTATGTGCCCAGGCGGTATAATAGCACCTGCAGCTACCAATCATGGAGAGGTAGTGGTAAACGGCTGGTCGCCATCTAAACGGAATAACCCGTATGCCAATTCGGGTACGGTAGTAGCTGTAGATGAAAAGGACTATGCCAAATATGGTTTTACAGGTCCGTTGGCAGGTATGCAATACCAGCAAATGGTAGAGCAACAGGCATATAAAATAGGCGGTGGCAAACTGGTGGCTCCTGCGCAGCGTATGGGCGACTTTACGGAACATAAAGTATCATCTTCCTTGCCTGATTGCTCTTACCTGCCGGGCATACATAGCGCGGCTATTAAAGAAGTGTTGCCCAAAGAAGTAAACGAGGCACTGCGCAAAGCCGTGATAGATTTCGGTAAAAAAATGCGAGGTTATTTCACCAACGAGGCTGTATTGGTAGCAACAGAATCGCGCACCAGCTCACCTGTACGCATACCACGCCATAAAGAAACACTGCAACACACACAGATAAAGGGATTATACCCCTGTGCCGAGGGTGCAGGCTACGCTGGTGGCATTGTCAGCGCAGCTATAGATGGAGAGCGGTGCGTGGAAGCGGCTATTCAGTTTTTGGGCTATTAGCATCACATTGTGCATTAACCAGTGTAGAACTATTTCTTATTGTGGATTATTACATTACGAACAAGTTGCATTCGATAATAGTAATTGATACTTTCGGTATCAACTAAAATTTGAGCAATATGAAAAAGAACCTCGCCGAGTTTATCGGCACATTCTGCCTCGTGCTTTTTGGCTGCGGCGCTGCTGTAGTATCTGGCATATCAACTACAGGCCCCGAGGGCATTGGTTTGTTGGGTATATCATTGGCATTTGGCGTAGCTGTGGTAGTGATGGCTTATGCTATTGGCCCTATCAGTGGTTGCCATATCAATCCTGCCATTACTATATCTATGGTAGTAGGCGGCAAGATGAGTGTGGGCGAAGCAGTAGGTTATATCATATCTCAGTTTTTGGGTGCAACGGCAGCAGCAGGTGTATTGTATGGCATACAAAGCGGTATGCCGGGCTTTGCAATGGGCGAGTGGGCTTTGGGTTCTAACGGTTGGGGAGAAGGGTATCTGGGCGCATACAATATGCAATCGGCATTTATAGCAGAGGCAGTATTTACTTTTCTTTTCCTGTTTGTGATATTTGCTACAACATCCAAATGGGGTAATAGTACAATGGCAGGGCTGGCAATTGGCCTTACACTGGTATTGATACACTTAGTAGCCATACCCATTACAGGTACATCTGTAAACCCTGCCCGCAGTTTTGGACCTGCGATATTTGCAGGTGGCAAAGCAATACAGCAATTATGGTTGTTTATAGTAGCGCCCATAGTAGGTGGCGTACTGGCTGCACTTGTATGGCGTGGGCTATTTGAAAAAGAATAGATTGAGGATGGATGAATAAACAAAGCAAAGCCCCGTAATTCGGGGCTTTGTTATTTAATGAGGTGTCGAAGGCACCAACTGTATCGTCATACCCGGGGTTAGGCCGATGCAGATGTCTATATTGCTGAATTTGAAGCTACCGAGTTTCAGCTTTTCCCTGTACTCGTCTGTAGTTACAAGCATCTTAACGATGGTGCCAAGCAGGGCTTTGTCTTTATGCTGCTCCATGATTTCTTTTCTGCGCTCTGCCGATACATCGTCCGACTTCAGAAAGTGGAACGTAATATCGGGTGGTAGCCCCATCGTTACAGATATGCCTGTTGTTTTAAAGCCTATCTCTTCTATAATGGGTGTAAGCCCTATTAATTCGTTAGCAGTATTGATGGTTTTTTCTTTTGCAGCCTCGCCCATACTGGTTAGCTTTTCTGCCAGCTTATCCATGCTCAGGGTATCAGCTACTACGTCTTTGGCTTCCGTTACTTTTTCTGTTACCTTATTCAAAAAGTCTTTCATGACCTTGTGTGTTTGTTTTATATAGCAATGTACGAAAAAAACAAAAGCTACCCCGCAATGGGGTAGCTCTGTAATAAGTAAGTAGCTTGTATAGATTAAGCTATTTCAACTTCAGCACCTGCTTCAGTCAGTTTAGCTTTCAGGTCTTCAGCTTCTGCCTTGCTAACGCCTTCTTTCACGTTTTTAGGAGCGCCATCTACCAGTTCTTTAGCTTCTTTCAAGCCAAGGCCAGTCAGTTCTTTTACCGCTTTTACCACGTTCAGTTTGTTAGGACCTGCTGCTTTCAGAATTACATCGAAAGATGTTTTTTCTGCTGCTGCTGCGCCACCACCGTCGCCACCTGCTGCAACTACAACTGCTGCTGCTGCTGGTTCTATACCGTAGTCTGCTTTCAATACATCTGCCAGTTCTTGTACTTCTTTAACTGTCAGGTTTACTAATGATTCGGCTAATGCTTTAACGTCTGCCATTTTATTATCTTTTTAAATGTTTTAAAAAATTGTTTTTTATAATCGAGCTTGGAAGCCAATGTTGTGTTTGCAGTTAGTTCAGTTTGTAGTTTTCAATTTGCCGTTTGCAATGATTTATTGCGAATTGTTTAACTGCCAATTGCCAACTGAATAACTGCGTACTGCTTATTCAGCAGCAGGTGAGTCTGTAGCAGGGGCATCAGCCGCTGGTGCTTCAGGTGCTTGCGGTGCTTCGGCAGCAGGAGCCTCTGGGGCAGCAGCCTCAACAGCAGCAGCAGGTACGCCACCACCTTTTTCAGCGTTATGCAGCAATGCCGCGATAACACGTTTTGCAGGCGATTGCAGCAAGCCGATAACTTCGCCGATAAGCTCGTTCTTCGTCTTGATGTTGGTAAGTGCTTTCAGTTGGTTGTCGCCAACGAATACATCACCGTTGATGAATGCTGCCTTCAGCAATGGTTTTTCGCCATTGTTTGCCTTGCGGAAAGAGCTGATTATCAGCGCCGGCTCTTTAGGACTTTCGCTAAACATCAATGCAGTTACGTTATGCAAAGAATCGTAGATTCCTGCATATTTTTCGCTATCAAGGCTTTCCAACGCTTTGCGGATGAGGGTGTTTTTAGCCACCGTCATTTCTACTTGCTTATCAAAGCAATGCCTGCGCAGGGTGCTTGTTTGCGCTGCATCCAGGCTTTCTGTATCTGTTATGTAGAAGTTGTTGTACTGAGAGAATTTCTCTTTCAATACTTCAATCACTTCTTGTTTTTGAGCTGGTGTCATAAACCAAATTTTTGCCCTCTCGGTCTCCCTAAAGGGAGAAGTAATGCTGAGAGGAATGTTTAATAATATTATTAATACTATTCCTGTTCCCCCTTTAGGGGGGTAGGGGGATTACGATACGCTTTTAGTATCTATTACAATACCGGGGCTCATCGTAGATGCCATGCTGATACCTCTCAGGTATGTACCTTTAGCAGTAGCAGGCTTCATGCGCACCAATGTGTTGATGAGTTCCTGAGCGTTTTCGGCAATTTTCTTTGGCTCGAAAGATACACGGCCGATGGAAGCATGTATGATACCGGCTTTGTCTATCTTGAAAGCTATTTTACCGCCTTTCACGTCGTTTACAGCACCTGCTACATCGTTGGTAACAGTACCTGTTTTTGGGTTTGGCATCAGGTTACGAGGGCCTAATACTTTACCCAGCTTACCTATTTTAGGCATTACAGAAGGTGTAGCGATGATTACATCTACATCAGTCCATCCGCCTTCTATTTTTTGTACAAACTCGTCAAGACCTACGAAATCGGCACCTGCGCCTTTTGCTTCGGCTTCTTTGTCTGGTGTGCAAAGCACCAATACGCGCTTTGTTTTACCCGTGCCGTGTGGCAGGCTCACTGTGCCACGGATGGCTTGGTCTGCCTTCTTCGGGTCAACACCCAAACGGATGTGTACGTCCACAGAGCTATCGAATTTGGTTGTGTTGATAGATTTTACCAACGCAGCCGCATCGCTCAGTGTGTACTCTTTGTTCTTATCTATTTTAGCTTCTGCAGCTTTTCTTTTTTTAGTAATTGTTGCCATTGTTGCAATGTTTTAAAGTAAGGTGAAGCAATGGATTAATTGGCCCAGGGAGCAGCGCCATCTACATTGAGGCCCATGCTGCGTGCTGTGCCTGCTACCATTTTCATGGCGCTTTCCAGCGTAAAGCAGTTGAGGTCGCTCATTTTGTCTTTAGCGATTTCTTCTACCTGTGCCCAAGATACTTTACCTACTTTCTGACGGTTTGATTCTTTAGAACCTTTCTGAATTTTTGCAGCTTCCATCAATTGAACAGCGGCAGGGGGTGTTTTGATAACAAAGTCGAAAGACTTGTCGGCATACACGGTAAGAAGTACAGGAAGTACTTTCCCCATTTTGTCTTGTGTGCGAGCATTGAACTGCTTGCAGAACTCCATAATGTTGACACCCTTAGAACCCAGTGCAGGGCCGATTGGTGGTGCCGGATTGGCTTGGCCGCCTTTACATTGCAGCTTTACATAGCCAGTGATTTCTTTAGCCATTTTCCTTTCTTTTGGTTTTAACGAATTGTATTAAACAACTCTCCCAAATGCAATCTTTATAAGAGCAATATTGAGAATTGGAGTGCAAAGGTAAGGTATTAGATATGATTTGACAAAATATATCGGCATTTTTTTTGAATGTGTGAGCAGTTTAATACTATAGCTGTTACAAAAGGTAGGACTAAGGGGACACCATGTGTTTTTGATGTAAGATGATAATACGAGTAGTATATTTTGTTGGGTGTCCAGAATGCCGATGCATAAACAATAGTTCCTTATCAGTTTTAGTAATAAGGTAAGTATTTTTTGCACAGATATTACCTGTTCTACAACATCTTCTGCATATGGAGGCCCAATATGCGATAGCCCTGCTGCACCCAAAAGCGCACACCTTTATGGTTTTGTACATAACAGTTTAGCTCGGCAGCTATGCAGCCCTTGCTGCGTGCATAGTTGTGTACCCAATCGGTAAGCTGTTCGCCTGCTTTTTGGTTGCGGTATTCGGGTAGTACCATCACGTTGTCCAGTTCTATATGTGCGCCTACATAATGTTTGTGTAGCGTCCATATACCTGTGATGGCTATTAGTTTATCGTCATCGTACATGCCTGCACATTCATAATTGTTTTGGCTCATATCGTTCAGCCTTTGGGTTAGTACTTCCATGCTCAGCTTATGATTGTTCAGTACATCTAAAAAGGGGAGAATGGTGTGTATATCTGCCTGCGGAATGATGCGTATTTGGTACATGCGTAGTATTAGTATATGCCGAAAATTAAGAAATTACTACTACTTCGGTTTGTAGTTTATCAGCCACGCTGATGGCCCCGTTCTTCATAACGGCAGCATGGTTGTAATGAAATGCGGGGCGCAGCAAAAAAGCAAACGTATTCATCCACCATCGGGTAGTGGCTACATGCCAATGGCATTGTACATCTGTTATGCCATCTTTATATGTCAGCATCCATGCGCCTGTACCATCCAGTTGCCCTGATGCATTGCCTTTCAGTAATTCCAAGTCTGCCCGTTCAGTCAGTTCCATGTCGAAAGACAAGGTATATAACATAGGGCTGCGCATTTTGTAGCGGCGTATGCTACCTATGCCACGTTCGTCGCCTTTATAGGTTTCGGTTACAGAAACTACACCTTTCCACCAATCGGGCCATTTTTCAGAGTCGTATATCAACTTCCAAACGGTTTCTATAGGTGCTTTCACCTTCCAATGGCTTATAAATGCGTATTGCTGTGGCATATTATGTGACTGCAGGTATAAAAATACGAGCTTTTGTTAATTCCGGTTTCGGATTGATAATCAGTGCATTGCCCAGTTGTTTGTTAACTGCCCGTTAACCAGTTGCTAAGCTGGGGTTAACCAAGCCTGTTTTTTGGGCTATCGGGGGTGGATGATAGCATCTTTGCATCATCAAACGAACAAACAAAAACAAATCAATCAAATTAAAACAAACAAAAATTATGAAAAAGGTAATTGCAATCATCGCTCTGGGTATCACTGGTTTTGCTGCTAAAGCACAGTCTCCTTCATCTACTGCTACACAAACGGTTAATCTGAACCTGAGCAACGCAATCGAATTGACATTCACAGGGTCTGGTACTGCTACAGGTGCTGCTGTAAATTTGGCTTTCAACACAGTAAACGACTATGCAAACGGTGTAGCATCATCTGAACAAACACTGCGTGTACGTTCTAACCGTCGTTTCGGTGTAACGGTTCGTACCAACAATGCAAACTTTACATATACTGGTGCTGTAACACCTGCTCCTGTGATGCCTGTAACTGGTGTGTTAGACCTGCGTGTACCTGCAAATGGTACTGGTGGTACTATCGCTTCTCCTTTTAGTGCATCTTCATATGCCGACCTGAGCAACACTGCACAAAACCTGTTGAGCAACTGTGCAAACGGTGGTAACCAAACTTTCAATATACAGTACAATGCTACTCCCGGTTTTGCTTACCCTGCAGGTACTTATACTGTAGATGTGGTTTATACTGCTACTCAACTTTAATAAGAATACATAATCAGAAATAAAGCAAAGCGTCCCCGTAAAGACGCTTTGCTTGTGTTTAGAAAGCGGATGAACTAACCCGCTGTTTCCCTACCTTTGCATCCGCAAATGGCTAAAATCGGTAATATAGAACTGGGCGATTTCCCGCTGCTGCTGGCACCAATGGAAGATGTGAGCGACCCGCCTTTCCGTGCCGTTTGCAAAGAGCATGGTGCAGACCTGATGTACACCGAGTTCATCAGTAGTGAAGGGCTTATACGCGATGCCATCAAGAGCCGTCAAAAGCTGGATATTTTCGATTACGAACGCCCTATAGGCATACAGATATTTGGCGGGGATGAAGAAGCACTTGCGATGAGTGCCAGAATAATAGAAGCTACCAACCCCGATTTGCTTGACATCAACTTTGGATGCCCTGTAAAGAAAGTAGTATGCAAAGGTGCTGGTGCAGGTGTGCTGAAAGACATCAACCTGATGGTGCGCCTTACAGATGCAGTGGTAAAAGCTACGAAACTGCCTGTTACAGTTAAAACACGCCTTGGCTGGGACGAGGATAGTAAGAATATAGAAGAAGTAGCAGAGCGTTTACAGGATGTGGGCATACAGGCACTCACCATACATGGGCGCACTCGTACGCAGATGTATAAGGGTCATGCAGACTGGACGCTTATTGCTAAGGTTAAAAACAACCCACGCATACACATACCCATATTTGGCAATGGTGATATAGATAGTCCGCAAAAAGCCGTTGAATATAAAAACAGGTATGGGGTAGATGGCGTGATGATAGGCAGGGCTGCAATAGGCTATCCGTGGATATTCAGAGAGATAAAGCACTATATCAAAACTGGTGAAGTGTTAGCACCACCAACAATAGACGAACGCATAGCTGCTTGCCTCAAGCACTTGCGCGGAGCTATTAAATGGAAAGGAGATAAGCTGGGAATATTGGAAATGCGCCCTCATTATTCTAATTACTTAAGAGGATTATCTCACGTCAAAGAGTACCGTATGCGTCTTGTAACAGCGGATAATGTAGGCGAAATAGAGGCAGTTTTTGAGGATGTACGTATGCAGTACGCAGTGGCATTATAGAACCAATGTCATTGTTTTGTATAGTTCCTGTCATTTTTTAGTAATACTTGTTTTTACTCTATTGCGGGTAGTATAAACGCCATTACTTTTGCACAGATAACTTATTAATCAACAAAAACCTAGTGCTCTTATGAAGAAATTACTATTCATTATTTCTGTTGCTTCATCTATTGCTGTAAAAGCGCAATCGCCATTCAACGACATTGTTTATTTAGATGTAAATAAAATTAAAGCCCCAGTTTCAACACATGGTGAACTATGGTGGAATCCTGCAACCTCAAAGGCTGCTTGTGAGTTTCCGAAAGGAAGTGGAAAACTGGCTAATTCTTTAGGTGCTCTATGGATGAGTGGTTATGATGGTTCGGGCAATTTGCATATTTCAACACAGGTTTTCAGACAAGAAGGTAATGATTATTGGCCGGGACCATTATTTTCTGCTACCGCCTTACCCTATGCGGTATCGCAGGGGTGGTCTAAGGTATGGAAAGTAACTGCTTCGGATATTAACACTTTTTTATCAACTACTACACACACGGTTACTAATACACCTATATCAATATTAGAATGGCCGGCTAAAAACAACCCTTATGCAAAAGGTAAAGCAGGGGTACTTCTAAGTATTACTACTGATATGGCTCCATTTGTAGATGCTAATGGTGATGGTGAGTATAATCCGTTACAGGGAGATTTTCCAAGGATGAAAGGGGACGAAATGCTTTGGTGGGTTTTTAATGATAATGGTGCAACACATAACAACTCAAAGGGTAGCAGCTTAGGTATGCAAATCAGGGCTACAGCATATGGATATAATAGAGGCACAAAAGTGGGCAATATATTATTTTATGAATACCTTATTACCAATATGTCTGGCATAGCATACAACAACTTCAGGTGTGCGTTGTTTAATGATGCAGAACTTGGATGGTATAGGGATGACTATGTAGGTTTCGATTCTGTTCGCAGAATGGGTATTGCTTATAATGCTAACAGTACTGATGGCAGCGGACAGCCTGAAGCATATGGCGCGTCTATACCTGTTACAGGTGTTACTATACTGCAAACACCGTCTGATGTTGGTAACACATATGCTCCATTAGCCAACTTTATGTACTATAATAACGATAATACATTAACAGGTAATCCTGACTCTGCCACGCAGTACAATAATTATATAAGAGGAATGTGGAGAGATGGGTTAATACTGAAAAACGATTTTGCAGGTGCAGGCATTAGTTCAAATGGTCGTACAGGTAGTGTAAATGCGAATTATGCTTATACCGGCGACCCTAAAATTAAAACACAATGGTCAGAATGTGCTTCTGCTAATACTCCTGCAGATCGGCGGTTTGTATTATCAGCTTCTGATTATAGCTTTGGTATTGGCGCAACTACAAAGTTTGCCTTTGCTTTGGTAATAACAGATACCTCATCCAATAATTATTGCGACAGCGTGAGTTTTGATAATGTAAAAGAACTGGCAGATACTGCTTGGAAGTATTATTATGCTCCACCTCCTGCACTTACAGTATCAAGTACTGAACCACTGCAACTAACAGCATACCCTAATCCTGTAAAAGATATGCTTTTTGTGAATTCGATAATTGATATTAAGAATGTATTGGTTTATGATGTGAATGGCAAGAAGCAAAATGTCAGCTACAATGTATCTGGCAAACGAACAGAAATAAATACAATTGCCTTGCCTGTAGGCATGTACACGCTGCTTATTAGTAATGGGCAAGATACTTACAGGTCTATATTTGTGAAGCAATAATATTCTGAAACACGCGTTATTGTATCTCAAAATCATCCTTGTATGAGGTATATAATGCTCGTTTTAATAGCGGTTTCGGTATTCTCTTGCAAAAAAAGAGAATACAAAAACTATACATGTATCTGTAATCCCAAATCCGGAACTGGTATGTCTGAGATATTGAATATTGGACGAACCCCAAGCGATAAAGCTTACAGTCAATGTCAGGCATTTAAAGACTCGTCAAAGTACACTTGCATTATGCAAATAATCAATTAATAAAACTGGATTTCACTTAAACGCAACAATTTGAGTAGATATTTAATCTTTCGTTGGAATTAGAACAAATGTATTTTTTTTCATTTGTATTAGATGTTTGGCACGTTAGTATATTTTTGTATAAACTAATAAATACAAAACTATGAGAGGAATAGCGTTTGTCTTATTACTGACGTTAATAATATCATGTAAGAAAAAGAGTGAGCGGAAAAATTATGCTTGTACATGTATCTCAAAATCTGGTAACGAACGTACAGAAAGTATGAGCATTGGAAAGACAAGTAATGAGGATGCACAAAAGAAATGTATGGCTTTTAAGGATTCGGTATTATACAAGTGTAGCGTTCTTGTAACTAATTAATATTCAATAATTTACATCGAATACCTATATGGTGAAGATAATCAATGTTATTTTCACTATATTTGTATGAGGCTATGAATAATGTAATAGCAAATATAACCGACTACCTGAAAGGGCAACGCCCGTTTTTGGATATGTTTGGCAAACTGGCAGAGAATGTTACCAATTCTTATGTATCGGAGCTATACACGCAAATAGAGGAAACAGGTATCACCCCATCTTTTGAAGAATTGATGGACAGGGTACGTGCCCTGCACGACGACCTTACCCGCCGTGCTGTATGGATAAGAGAAGACTATAAAGAAGACCGTGGTAGGCGTTCGCCCCGCTTCACAAAAGGTTGCAAGAAGATAATTGATAAATCTACCAACGATTTTCTAACTACAGTAAAGCTGGTACTCAACAGACGCAATAATAGCTATGCATCCATAAGTGCTTAATGTTATTTTACCTGCCTTCTGTATAGGTATAGTGCCACAGCCCCAAATAATAAATTAGGTATCCACACGGCCAGTACTGGGTCTAAACCTGCTTTGGTAGAAAATGTAGTAGTAAACTGCATAGCCATAATGTACAACGCACTTATGCATATACCTATGGCAAGGTGTAAGCCGCTACCGCCTCTTACTTTTTTACAGGCAATACATACGCCTATGATGGTAAGAATGAAGCCTGCAAATGGCTGCGCTGTCCGTCGGTGTTTTTCTATATAAAAAAAATTGAGTGTTTCTCTTCCACGCAGCTTTTCTCGTCCAATGTATGTATCCAGTTCGGGTGTTGTCAGTGCGTCTTTCACCGCTTCGTCTTCTTCCAGGTCGCGAGGCTTGAAGGGGAATTTCATAATTGTATCTGCAAGCAGCTTAATACTTTCCTTTGCACCATCAAAACGTCTGATGCGTACCTCAAATAGTTTATATTCTTTTTTAATGCTATCATAATTAATATGCCCCGCATATATTTTATAGTTCAGGTTAGTACTGTCTATGTATTCTGCGGTAAAATGATAACCTGTGTTAGCCTGATAATCATAGGTCATAACATATACATACAAGTCTTTGGATAACCGTAAATGTACGTTTCTGTCAGATGCGTGCGACGCTGTGCTGATGTAAGTGCGTTCAAATGCAAGCCTTTGTTTATTGGCTTGGGGTACAATAAAATGGTTTGATACCAGGGATAATAAACATAACATGCCACCACCAATAATGTAAGGTCGCAAAAAACGCTGAAACGATACTCCTGATGCTAATATGGCTATCACTTCTGATTTGTATGCCAGCTTGGAGGTAAAGAAGATGGTAGCAATAAAAATAAACAAAGGAAACAGTAATGCGGATATATGCGGGATGAAGTTTTTGAAATAATTCAGTATAGCTAATGCAGGGGCTTTATGTGCTACAAAATCTTCTACTTTTTCTGAATAATCTATAACGCAAGCTATAACCGCCAGTATCATTATGGCGAAAAAAAATGTGGCCCAAAACTTCTTTACGATATACCAGTCCAGTTTCTTCATATATCCCCTAGTCCCCTGAAGTGGGTAATTATCTTCATTTTATTTAGTGTTAAAAATAACATCATTTTATTCAACTTGCTCAAGAAAGCCCCTTTAGGGTTGGAGTTATAGTCGTTGTTTAAGTATAGGTATCATTTCATTTTTCCAACTATTATAGTCGCCAAGCAAAATATGCTCTCTTGCCTGCCTTACCAAATGCAGGTAGAAGGCAAGATTATGTATGCTGGCTATTTGCAGCCCCAGTATCTCGTTGGCTACAAACAGGTGCCGCAGGTAGGCCTTACTGTAGTAGTTGCTCGTAGGGCAGTCTATACCATCGTCTATAGGGCTAAAGTCAGTCGCCCATCGTTTATTCTTAATATTCACAACACCCTTGCTGGTAAATAGCATCCCGTTGCGTCCGTTACGGGTAGGCATTACGCAGTCAAACATATCGATTCCCAATGCTATGTTTTCCAAAATGTTCCAGGGTGTGCCTACGCCCATCAGGTAGCGGGGTTTTTCCTCGGGCAGGTTATTGCAGCAAAGGGCACACATTTCATACATCATTTCTTCCGGCTCACCCACACTCAGCCCGCCTATAGCATTGCCATCACAATCCATATCGGCTATGAATTGGCTCGATGCTACGCGCAGGTCTTTATATGTACTTCCTTGCACTATAGGGAAGAGTGTTTGTTCGTAACCGTATTTGGGTTCTGTATCGTTCATGCGCTGCACACAACGTGCCAGCCAACGATGTGTCAGTTCCATAGACTTACGAGCATATTCATAATCGCTCGGGTAGGGTGGGCATTCATCAAAAGCCATAATAATATCAGCACCTATGCTGCGCTGTATATCTATAACGTTCTCTGGTGTAAATAAGTGTTTTGAACCGTCAATATGCGATTGAAAAACTGCTCCTTCCTCTTTCAACTTGCGGTTATTGGCAAGCGAAAAAACCTGATAACCCCCACTGTCTGTTAGTATCGGTTTACTCCAACCATTGAATTTGTGCAATCCTCCCGCCTGCTCCAGCACCTCTATACCAGGGCGTAGGTACAAATGGTAGGTATTGCCCAAGATGATTTGTGCCTTTACTTCTGCATCAAGCTGTTGTTGGGTAACGGCTTTGACGCTGCCCACCGTGCCTACCGGCATGAAAATTGGTGTTTCTATCTGCCCGTGTGCCGTAGTAATGATACCTGCCCGAGCTTTACTGTTATTATCTTTTGCAGATAATTCAAATTCCATGTCAACTTTCAGTTGTTAGCAGTAAGTCATAAGTAGAAATTATAAAGTTGCATTTGTTTTCCTTTTTTGCAGTAATTACCGCTTTCTACTTTCTACTAACTACTCTGTACTATATAATTTGTTTCTTTGTACTTGTGTTCAGCGAGGTATTAATCCCTGTTTTTCTATTAAGCATTACCATACAGTTGGGTTATGCTTTGTATTACTTCAGTCGGTTATTCCAAATATCTAATTCCCAATCCCCGA
The DNA here is from genome assembly GCA_002127285.1 of Chitinophagaceae bacterium IBVUCB1. Lineage (GTDB taxonomy): Bacteria > Bacteroidota > Bacteroidia > Chitinophagales > Chitinophagaceae > Polluticoccus. The sequence continues at coordinate 953,103 of NFUW01000002.1, read as the reverse complement.
TTCCCAATTCCGGACTACCAATCTCAAATCCTGTTACCATCATCATCTGTGCCAGAAACGAAGCCGCTAATCTGCGTGCCAACCTGCCTGTTGTAATGGCGCAAAGATACAGTAATGTGGCGGGTAATGCTATGTATAAGGTAATAGTAGTAAATGATGCATCTGACGATGAAACAGCTATCGTATTGGATAGAATGGCAGCTTCTTATCCAAACCTCACCGTAATACACATATCTGCTAATGAGGAACGTACATTGCCAGGTAAAAAATTCGCACTGAGCAAAGCGCTTGCATTGACAGGTACCGAATATCTGCTGTTGACAGATGCCGATTGCATGCCTGCAAGTGATAACTGGCTGGCACAAATGGTTGCTCCGTTATACAATGGCAAACAGCTAGTGGCTGGTTACGGTGGATACATGCATACAAGTAGTATGCTAAATGCCTTTATCCGCTGGGAGACATTGCATACGTTTATACAATATGCAGGCTACGCTATGACTGGCAGGGCATATATGGCAGTCGGCAGAAATCTTGCCTGTACCAAAACCGCTATACTGCAAGCCATGCAATCGTCTGCATGGGCACAACTACCATCGGGCGACGACGACTTGCTGGTAAATACCGTAGCCGATGCAAACAACATAGCCATCGTAGCCACCCCAGATGCTATTACAACAAGCCCTGCCAAAGCTACATGGGCTGCATGGCTGCAACAAAAGCAGCGACATGTGTCAACAGGTAAGTATTACAAAACAAGCACTAAGCTGCTTTTGGCACTATACGCTATTACTCATGCTACTGTGTGGCTTTGTATTTTCTTGTTGTTATATGCCAACGAATGGCAGTTAGCAATTGGCATGATGCTGATGCGATTAATAGCAAATGCGTTGATACAGCACCAGGCTTGCAGGCTGACAGGTGAAAAATACCAACCGATACAATCATTACCCGCAGATATTGGGTGGATGATATATAACTTTGTGCTTTCGCCCTATATATTTTTCAAAAACAAAATGAAATGGACGTAATACTGAAATACTTTGACGACTTTACAGATGCACAACTGCAACAGATACAGCAGTTGGAAGCACTGTACAAAGACTGGAACGAAAAGATAAACGTCATATCCCGTAAGGATATAGATTCTCTGTACATACGCCATGTGTTGCACTCTATGGCAATAGCTGCGGTATGCAGTTTTCAGGATGGTACTAAAGTGGTGGATATAGGCACGGGTGGTGGTTTTCCGGGCATACCATTGGCTATCATGTTTCCACAGGTAGAGTTTTTGCTAAGCGATAGCATTGGAAAAAAAATAAAAGTAGTGCAGGGCGTGGCAGATGCCATAGGGCTGAAAAACGTAACCGCAGTGCATAGCAGGGTAGAGGAGATAAAGGGTAGAACATTTGACTATGCCGTATCTCGGGCCGTAGCCCCGTTGGGCGATTTGTGGGCATGGGTGAACCCCATGTTACGCAAAGGGCAAAAAAGCGAAGAACTACCCAACGGGCTTATATGCCTGAAAGGCGGCGACCTGAAAGAAGAGATAAAAGCATCTGGCCTCAGACCTACCGCATGGGGTGTGTACGACATATTCCCCGAACCGATGTTTGAAGACAAATATGTGGTGTATGTGAAAAAGTAGCTTACTCCATTACCAGTTTCAATACCTTACTGCCATGTGATGGCGACTTAACCATTATCATATACATACCACCTGATATGCCTTGCATGTTGCATGGTATTGCATTTCTACCAGCACTAGCTATCATTTGTTGAGATGATATTAGCTTGCCAGTAATATCTGTAATGATTATTTCTATTTGCTCGTTTTGCTTGCTGCAATCATATTGGATTACGAAACTACCATTACTTGGGTTGGGATATACTTGAATATCTGGTGAAACAGCGATAATATTATTAGTGTGCAGATATTGTATGGCTTTAGCTACAGCGGCAAAGGCATTTACCTTTCCGTGTCCCCAGTTATAATTGCCATTGGCTGTTGCAGGTCCTGTATAAGTATCGTGTAAGGCCGTTGTTTTTAATATTTCCATTACCTGCGATGGATATAAACCAGGATTTGCCTGTAGCATTAGAGAAACGACACCCGCTACTACCGGAGACGACATAGATGTGCCAGTCAGCATAGCATAATAATAGGTTTTACCATCGCTTGGGTTGAGGTATGATGCTACCACATGGTCTGCACTACCACCTGATGGTTTATATGCATCGTCAAATATACTTACGCTTGAACCAATCATTAGTCCGGGGGCAGCTATATCTGGTTTAGTTCTGAAGTCGGCAGATGGGCCTCTGCTTGAGTATGGAGCGAGCCTGCCGTTTGAGGACACATAAGACGAATAACTGATAGGATTGCCTGCAATATTTGTAAAGTTTATTTTAGATGCGAAAGATGCTACAGCTATAGCAGAGCGAGTGCTGGCCATATCACCAACGCTCATAATGGCATTACCATCTAATGTATTTGGCAGCCCTGAACTGAAAGAACCATAATATCCGCGTGTTTTTTGTACATATCCTGTCCACATATCTATTGTGCCGTCTGTGCCTTTTGCAGATAGCATAATTCTATTATTCGATTTGTTGTAGAAGCGTAAAAACGAACGTGGTTTGTTATTGAAAGATGACGCTTCCGTAACAATATCTACAAAACAAGTATCGTTGTCTGAGCCTACAAGTGCAAAAGAGTTGGTTGCGTTGTTAAGACATATAAAACCTGTACTTGCAGTTTCTGTACTTCCATTATACAAACTTACCTGTGTACAAAAGCCTTTCAATGTATCGCCCCAAATATCAACCCAAGTATTTTTGAGACTTGTATTTAACACGAGCTCAGTACGTATGATGGTATCTGATGTAGTAAATGTTTTAGCAAGATGTATGGAATTAGTACCATTGTTGCCGGCAGAACAAACAAAGATTTTGCCTTTGCCAGTAAGTGCATCACAAGCCTGGCTGAATAGCGAATTACCATCGTGTGGGCCTACAGTACAGCCCCAGCTAAGGTTAGCAACTGCAGGTTTGCTTACAGATGCTGCATAGCTATATATATAATTCATGCCATCAATAATGTCAGACATGCCGGTATTCATCCATTGTGTTGAGTCTGGTGTTATGCCTACAAATACCATATCGCTTTCATATGCAATACCTCTGTAAAGGTTATTATTACTGCTGCCGTATCCGCTACCGGCAGCAATGCCGGCCACGTGTGCACCGTGAGAAAATTGTACTAAGTCTGTGCCAGTAGTTTGCATAGTTGTGGTGCTGGTTATTTCATTTCCATAACTAAATCCTGTTGGCGGAGTACCCGTAGATTTCTGTTCCCAAATTTTCTTTATTCGCCAGTTATTACCGCTAGTGTCTTTCATGTTTGGATGATTGTAATCAAAACCTGCATCAATAATGCCTACTACTACATTTTTACCTGTAAACGGGTTAGTAAGCGGTGCATATCCTCCATGTACAGAGTCTGTACGTGTTACAGTTCTGGCAGCGTCCATATCTGGGGCTATTGGCAAGTCAAGCTCTATATACACAATGCCTTTTATTTTTGTGAATGCTTCCATTTGCTCAACTGGTATAGACACCGTCCATATTTGTCCCGCTTTAGTACCTATTTGAACGCCTGCATCTGCTATTGCTTCTATATCAATACCCGGGGTTATTTTTATCATCCCAGCAACACAAGCATTACCCTTACTATCTTTTCTATAAACATAAGATGACGGAATACCGGATGTTTGCTGTATATCTTTTAGAAACAACTGGGTAGATGGAGATAGCTTTGGTTGTAATACATCAGTTTGCGAATACAAACTTTGTATTGCGGTTAGGGAGATTGCAATTACGAGACATGAAATTTTTGTCATGTTAATTCTATTAGTATTCACAATAAAGGTAAGTATTATAATATATTAACTATAAGCATTGCTATTTAAGATGTTTTGCCAGACACCCTGAACTATTTATAAGCAGCCTATCATATATCTAAAAAGCCCACCAAACGGCGGGCTTCATTACTTTATACTTTCTACTAAATACTCTCTACTAAGCTAATCAATTCTTTATCGCTGCAATACCCGGCAATTGTTTACCTTCAAAAAATTCGAGCATAGCACCACCACCGGTAGATACATAGCTCACATCGTTGGTATAGCCAAATTTGTTGACAGCAGCTACGCTATCGCCACCACCTACTAAGCTGAATGCACCATTGGCAGTTGCAGCTTTTACCGCATCGGCTATGGTCTTAGTACCATGCTGAAACTTCTCCATTTCAAACACACCCATCGGGCCGTTCCAAAGTATGGTTTTGCTATCGCGTACTACTTTGCTGAATGTATCGCAGGCTATATGCCCTATATCCAAGCCCATCCAGCCATCGGGTATCTCTGTATTAACGGCAGAGGCTGTATTGGCATCGGCAGCAAATTTATCTGCCAATATACTGTCTGATGGCAGGTGTATCTGCACACCCTTTGCTTCTGCTTTTTGCAGTAGTTCTCTTGCAGTATCCAGTCTGTCGTCTTCGCAGAGCGAATTGCCTATCTGTCCGCCCATCGCTTTGAAGAAGGTATATGCCATACCACCACCTATGATGATGTCTGTAGCTTTCTCCAGCAGGTTTTCTATTATCAGTATTTTGTCAGACACTTTAGCACCGCCAATGATGGCTGTAAAAGGTTTCTGCGCTTCGTTCATTACTTTTTCGGCAGCAGCTACCTCACCTTCCATCAGCAGCCCGAACATTTTTTTGCCTGTAACAAAGTAGCTGGCTATTACCGCCGTAGATGCGTGTGCACGGTGTGCCGTACCAAAGGCATCGTTCACATACACATCTCCGTATTTCGAGAGGCTTTCTGCAAATGTGGCATCGCCTTTTTCTTCCTGTTTGTAGTAGCGCAGGTTTTCCAGTAGCAATACTTGCCCTGCTTGCAGTGCGGCTGCTTTGGCAGCTGCTTCATCGCCCATACAATCATTTGCAAACTGTACGTCTGTACCCAACAGAGTAGCTAAGTGTTTAGCAACGGGCAGCAAAGAAAAATCTGCCAGCGTAAGGTGTGGTTTCTTTTCAATGTCTTTGTGCGGACGACCAAAGTGACTCATCAACACTACACTGCCACCATCTGCCAATACTTTTTTGATGGTAGGCAGGGCTGCGCGTATGCGTGTATCGTCTGTTATGTTTCCGTCTTTGATGGGTACGTTGAAATCTACCCGTATCAGGGCTTTCTGCCCGTTGAAGTTATGATTGCCGAATGTGCTCATTTGTTTTTTAATAGTTTGACTGCAAATTTTAATGTAGCTGTAATATCTTCTTCAACTAAAAAAGGATGCTGTTGTAATATTTCTTGTTTGCTGTTTCCTTCTGCCATTAGTAATAAAATGGTAGCAGCTAAAAAATTAGTATCTCTTATTGTGGCTTTACCTTCCATCACACCAGTGTTCATTGTAATCCTGTCAAAAAAAGTAACCTGTGCCATACAAGAATAGTTATAAGCAAATATAAAAAAAGCCCTGCATTACAGGGCTTTCTATATCAGGAAAACAGATTATTTGCTTATCAAACCTGCAAAGTACTTAACGGTACGCACCAGTTGAGATACATAGCTCATTTCGTTATCGTACCAGCTAACGGTTTTTACCAGTTGCTGCTCGCCTACTGTCATTACCTTAGTTTGTGTAGCATCGAACAGCGAACCGTATGATGTGCCGATGATATCGCTCGATACGATTTCATCTTCCGTATAGCCAAAGCTTTCGTTTGATGCAGCTTTCATCGCAGCATTGATTTCTTCTGCAGATACTTTTTTACCCAATACGCATACCAGTTCTGTAAGCGAACCTGTAATGGTTGGTACACGCTGTGCGCTACCGTCCAGCTTGCCTTTCAGTTCGGGCAATACAAGGCCAATGGCTTTTGCCGCACCTGTAGAGTTGGGTACGATGTTAGATGCTGCTGCACGTGCACGGCGCAGGTCGCCCTTGGGGTGTGGTGCATCCAGCGTGTTCTGGTCGTTGGTATATGCGTGTATGGTTGTCATAATGCCTGTGATGATGCCATATTGGTCGTTCATCACTTTTGCCATAGGGGCAAGGCAGTTGGTAGTGCAAGATGCGCAGCTGATAACCGTTTCGCTGCCATCGAGTATGCTGTGGTTTACGTTATATACTACTGTCTTCAAATCGCCTGTGGCTGGTGCAGATATAACTACACGCTTGGCACCTGCTGTTATGTGTGCCTTTGCTTTGTCTGCATCTGTAAAGAAGCCTGTACACTCCAGCACCACATCTATATCGTGCTGTCCCCAAGGTATCTGTGCAGGGTCTTTCTGCGCATATATCTTGATGGTGTTGCCATTTACAACGATAGCATCGTCTGTATGTTTTACTTCAACATCGAAGCGGCCTTGTGCTGTATCGTACTTCAGCAGGTGAGCCAGTACGTTGGGCTGTGTCAGGTCGTTGATAGCTACTACGTCTATACCGTCCATGTTGTAAATCTGGCGGAAAGCCAAACGGCCTATACGGCCAAAACCATTAATGGCAACTTTTACTTTACTCATTTTTACGGAGTGTTTTAAAACAGATTAATTAAAATTCGGGTGCAAAGGTACGTGCTATACAGGATAATGTGAAATGAAAATATATAAACATGGATAATAATAAAATGTGTATTAACTGCTTCATAAATACGTATATACATAATAAACTTGCACTATGCCACACACACACCACAAGCACCACCAACGCAGCATACACGTATCGCCCACGTTCAGGTGGATAGAGAACGCGCATATATTACTATGGCTGATAAAAGACTTTTGCTGGGCTATGGAGTGGAAAGCAGGGGGCATCATCATGATATTCCCTACAGTATCGGTGGCGTTTTACCTGCTATTCAAATCGAGAAAAGTAAGGGCAGAGCTGTATCACAATCTGGCTGTATGCTTTTGGATATTGGCAAACAGTACATGGATGGTAGGTGAGTTTAACGATATAGACCTGCGCATCTATGCCGCTACCTTGTTTGGTAGCGGGCTGGTAGTGCTGGCAGTGTACTACGCCCTGTATTTTAAGAAAGACAGTCGGGTGTATAATATGGACTGAGCAAATACCCTAGTAGATTGTAATAAGGTTTGAGTAAGCACTATGACTTTTCTTATTGTGTTGGCGGAGTTGATGCTTTTTTTACAAACAGCTTGCGCAGCGAGAAGCGTTGTGTATCTATCAGTTTATGCTCTATCAGATAGTGTATTACTTTATGTTCCAGCCAGTGATGGAAGGGTAGTAAAAAGCTGATGATGAGTACTTTTATACCCAGCATTTTCCAGGGTTCGTGGTGGGTTATCTCCATTATCTTATGGTCTGCAAGCAGAATGATAAACTCGAAGAAGAAGATAAATGAAAAGAAGCCCAGCGATTTAATAATGATTTTTGGAACGGTAAATGAACCTAACATCGTGAGTACTATAAAACAAAAAACAATGCCAATAATGATACCCATGTATTGCAGGTTGTGGCGGCGTTCGGTTTGCTTTTGTTCATGCTCGGCTATTATCTGCCTTTGTTTGGTTTCGTTATCAATCTCCATTTGCAGCAGGGCATCTTGTTTGGTTACTGCTTGTTGCTCATCTGTATATTTTTTGTTCAGCTTGGTATAGGTATATGCTTTGGCTGTATTTCCTGCAGCATAGTATAGCGAGTCGAGGTATTGGCTGGTTTCTATCAGGTAGGGTAGGTAGCCTACATCTTTGGCGGCATTGTACGCAAGTTCCATCTTTTGGGTAGCCAGTTGCCTTTGCCCATTGCGCAATAAAAATTGAGCATAACGTTTCTCAAAATTCGATAGGTAAAATTTTACGTTTGCTACTTTCGCTAATACCATCGCATCTGCTTTGGCATACATTAGTAGTGATGAATCTTTCATCTTCTTGTTTTCGTACACATATGCCATCACTCTGTAGTAGGATATGCTGTCTTTATTGTGCATTACAGCCAATTCTTCAGGAAATTTTTTTGTATAGAAATCTGCCAGTTCGTTAAACATACCATTTTGAATCAGGTAGGTGCTGTGGTTGTCTATTACTTGTTTCAGCAGTACGGTATCGTTGTGCGCTTTAGCATAGTTTATCAATCTGTATGTTATTTTCTCGGCATTATGGGGCTCTTTGTTGTAGTAATATTTCTCTGCCAGGTCGCGGTACAATCTGTTGATGGATAGTGAGTCTGTAATACCCAGCTTAGGTAGCAGGGCTATTTGTTTTATTTTATAATCTCTTGCTTGCGGGTAGTTGCCAATCAGCAGGTAGAAGTAGGACAGGTGGTCATAGCAATTACTAATCTCTTGATGGTTTTGTTGTTTTTGTGCTATCGTCAGTGCATTCAGGTAGTTGCGAAATGCATCCAGTTTATTATTGGTTAATTCCAGACATTTACCCCATTGCAAAAAACACTCTGTTTTGAAAGTATCATTGTTGGTAAGCCCTATGTAGTAGTATGCCTTGCTGATGTTGTCTATTGCCAGTTTGTTGTTGTTTTCGGCCATGCTTACTGCAGACTGTGCTGAATAGGCATGATAATACCATTCATTGTCGTTATGAACCTTTGCCAGCGCCAGCATATTGTTGGCATATTCCCTGCTTTTGCCAGCGTTTTGATGGGTACATTCGGTAAGGGAAAAATATTGGCGAAAGGCATGTAGAGACAAGGTATCGTTACCCGTGATGGTTGCAATTTCTATAGCAGCATCCAGTGCACTGTCCTGAGTTTTCTTATCGTCAGTTTTGCAGGCTATATCTGCTATTTGGTACAGGTAATTCAGTTTTTTGGTGATATTTTCGGTTTTGGCATAAGATGCCCATAGTGCGGGTATATCTGTATGGTGTGCAGAAGCACAAAAGGGTAGCAATACAACCACCATCCTGATAAACAGGAAAAACTTACTGCGAGACATATAAGGATAAATAAACGCAAACAAGATATTGAAATATATTGATAATATATTATTGGGTTATTGAACTATTATTTATATTTATCGAATTGTTCATTCAAAATTATCCTCTATGAAGTGTTTACATCTTAAAGTTTTGAGCATATTTATTATGCTGTTCTTCTTTGGTCATCGGGCGCAAGCCGGCGCACCAATCAATGGTTTTTTGGTTGATGCCTCTGTAATCAACTATATGCTGAATAATGGTGCAGGGTCAGTAAAAATTTATATGGCTCAAGGCGCAGACGGTACAATTAATTATATAGTAGTACCGTCAGACGGTTCTTTCAGAACAATGGGCGGACAGGTTTATAAGCAAGTAGGCTCAGGGGTTTGCCCTCCGTCTTGCGAGTTCCCGCCGTCCAGCTTAGCAGGGCATGGTTCTTTTACCGATGCGGGCGATGGAAGTACCGAGATTAATAATTTTATGCAATCTCATAACGGTGTCGTTAACTGTGTAAGATTATGTAAGTCAACATTGGATAAAGTAAGATCTGACTATCCTTTTATCAAAGTTGTATATGATTCTTCGGTAACGGTTAGCGGCATCAACGAAGATGGTACAACGGGCAGACGCAGCACTTACAGCGAGAGCTGTAATACAACTGCAACATCGGGTATGTAATATATCTTGTGTATAATAAGATTGAAAGCGGCGATAGCCGCTTTTTTTATTCAGTTAAAAATTTTCATCAACCCTACGAACACAATAATGATGCCAATGGTAGTGAAACCATATAATACCAGTGAAAAGTTGGAATTAGAATAAGAAGATGTCATGGTAAGCACACAACTCAACAGGCATGTTACTGCGCCTACGAGGATAAAGATGAGCCCGTTAGCTGTTTTGCGGGCATTGCGCAGTTTTTTTATTTCTATCAACATATAGCCTATATGTCTTGCATCTGTACCACTTGCCAGCAGTTCGTTTTCTATCTGCGCATCCGTCATGCCATTATCCAGCCACTTTTTTGCACGTTGTTCTATACTCGCTGCATTGCTCATAGGCGTATTGTTATGCTTGTCACAATATAATATTTTCATTTGTCATAGCAATATATGTACGTACATATATCTGAATAATTAAAGCTTATAGTCGTTATAAGGTTCTAAAGGTAACTTTGTAAAGACAAAATGAAGCGGAGTAGATTTATAAAACTGGGCACTGCAACCATACTTGCACCAATAGCAATGAAACTAAGCGCACTGAAAAGCTGGGCAGATGAACAGCCACGTACCGATGTAATGCCTGCCATGTTTGTAGGTCATGGCAACCCTATGAATGCAATCCTCCAAAACGAGTTTACCCACAACTGGCAAAAGCTGGGAAAAGAACTTCCAAAGCCTAAGGCAATCTTGTCAATCTCTGCACATTGGCTAACGAATGGTACGTATGTAACCGCTATGGAAAAGCCTAAAACGATACACGATTTCGGTGGCTTCCCTCGTCAGTTGTTTGAACAGCAATACCCTGCACCCGGTGCACCAGAAGTGGCGAAACAAGTGGGTATGCTTGTAAAGACGACTGATGTAAAGGACGATCATCAATGGGGGCTCGACCATGGTACATGGTCTGTACTGCTACCCATGTATCCGCAGGCAGATATACCTGTACTGCAAATGAGCATAGATTATACCAAGCCGCCACAATATCATTACGAACTGGCAAAGGAACTACAGGCACTGCGTAGCAAGGGGGTAATGATAATGGGTAGCGGCAATATCGTACACAATCTGGGTATGGTAGATTTTGAAAACAAAACCCGCTATGATTGGGCTTATGAGTTTGACGATAAGATAAAAGGCTTTATTGATAAGGGCGACCATCAAAGCATTATCCGTTATGATAAACTGGGAAGTATAGCCACTATGGCTGTCCCTACCAACGAGCATTACCTGCCGTTGATGTACACTCTGGGCTTGCAAAGCAAACGCGATGGTATCCGTTATTTTAACGATAAGATGGATGTTGGCTCCATATCTATGCGTTCCATACTTATAAACTAAGAGTTGAAACACCATATTTTTACGTTTTGTAGCTGTGTTATGAATGCCAACATTGTGTATCTTAGTACCCATGTTACGCATTTCGCATACCGATATGAAATGGAAAATTCTACTTATAAGCCTGTTAGTTATTACAGCATGGGGCTGTAGGCGCACATCGCCAACACCTGAGCCATATTATGAACCAGACTATGGCGAACTGAAATACATTATTCAGGGTCTGAAAGATGTATCGCTTGAAAGGACAGGTGAAGTCAAGTTAAATGTGTACATCAATCGTACGGAAGGGCGTATTGAAGACGTAATGATGTCTGTACTGAATTTGCCGCAGGGAGTTACTGCCAGTTTTTCGCCATCTATCAGCAAGCCCTCTTATAACACAACTCTTACCATTAAGGCATCGCGCGCTAAAGAGGGTACATATTCCATCATCGTCAGGGGCAGTAGCCAGACATCAGGCTTTACTGAAAAAAAGATAAACATTACCATTTTGTCATATAGTAATGCGGCCATCGGGCTGGAGGGACAGTTTAAAGAAGCGGGGCAGTGCAGCCCCGGCGGCACACTGAACCATGATGTAGATATAGTGCCATCTGATACTGTAAATAAAATATTGATAAAAGGTTTTTGGAGCAGTGTTTGGACTCATGTAGTACGTGCAGACCTGAACGTTGCAAACAAAACATTAAGTATTCCATCACAGACTGTAAACGGAGTAACGATAACAGGTAATGGTACATATGATGATAACCTGATTATTATAGGATACCGTGTTAAGGGTTTGACTGTCAATGACACTTGTACTTCTTCCTTCTCTCGTTTGTAGTTTAATAATATTGCAAATGGTATAGTTAATGTAGTTTTAGCTACCAATAAAAAATCCCGCCTGATACAAGCGGGATTTTTTATTTCACTGATTTCCAATTATTTAACCTCAAGAGAGCTTTCTACTGCTTCAAGTGACATGTCTTCGCCGCCATCCGCTACAGCCAGTACCGAATATTTGCCTTTTGCCATGTTTTTAGGTAGCTCGAAAGTTACATAACGCCTCTGCCCTGGGAACATGGGGAACTCTATAGGATCCAGTTTCGTTTTGCTGCCATCTGCCATAGACGATAATTCCAGATAAGATTTACATTCCAATTGCAGATCGCCTGTGTTTTGGCATATCAGGTTAAACGTGTTTACCGACTCAGTAGATGGCTTCAGGTCCAATACTTTAATTTCTTTGTTGGTAAGCCCTGGGGGAGTTTGGTATATATGTACACCAACACGCAGCAGGTTATTTACACTTGCTTGGGTGGCATTGTTTTTGGATGCTTTTGCTTCCTCTACCGTTTCAATAAAGAGCATTGCCCATTTCATTTCTTTGGTCAGGTTCGGCTCATCGGGTAATTGCAGTTTTACGGTTAGCTGTGCAAACTGGCCGGGTTCCAATTCCAGGAAAGGTTTATCAAATGTTACCCATTTGGCACAAGAGCGAGATAAGGTATCTGCTCTGTAATAGCTGTGACCGCCCATACTATCGCGCATCCAGTCGTTCAGGTATACCCGAAACTGTACTTTTTTGCTAGAACCGTTAGAAATGTTAATCACCCGCGACTCGCCCTGTCCGGGGGTGAGTTTAAAATCGAGCGTTGTAGGATAAGCACCAAGATTTTGTGCCGATACAATGAAAGGCATACAAAACATCAATGCTGCGAATACGATGGGTAAGTAATATCGCCTCATATATGTGTTAATAGTTACGCAAAAAAACTATTTTTACTTTACAATAGCAAAACAAACAATCAATAAACTCACCAGATGCGCATTTTTTTACTAATTATACTGCTATTATCCCCTGCATCTTACATGTTTGCCCAAAACGGTAATAACTATCTTGAGGTAATAACCAATACTACGCTCAACTTTACTTGCGATGCCCCTGAAGATTTAGAAAACGATCAGACCATTAATAGTGCTATAACCGTCAGGGTAAGATCGAGGAATAATAATTGTACCATATCTGCAAAGCTTAGTACATTTTTAGGCCCGTCTGGTTTTACTACTACTACTTATCCTATTCAGATAGATTATACATCTACCAACTCTACACGTGCGTATAATATTAATACCAATCCTATTTCGCTAACTACAACAAACCAGACCTTATTCAATCAATACACATCCAATTCGGTATTCAACTATTATTACAACCTGATATTGAAAGCTCCAGGCTATACCTACCCCTTAGGACAATATAATTATGTAATACTCTTTACAATGACACAGCCATGAAGCATACATGTATAGTCATATTATTGTGCCTGTTTTCTCAGGCAGCTTTTGCGCAAGCAAAGTCGTTTAATGGTACGGCATCGGGTACTATATCAGTGTTCTCGGTTATGAGTCTCAACTTTACCAACCTGACAGGCGTAATATCTTTCAATACCCCCGATGATTATTTCAGTGGCATTACAATGAATAATGCCGCAACCATATCTGTAAAGAGCAATGTAAACTGGCAACTGAGCGTATCTGCACAAAGTGCTTTTTTCATGCCTATGTCGCAGGGGGCAAGTACTGATATGCCAGCGAGTGTATTAGGCATCAGGCGAAATGGCACTACCACCTACATGCAAATGAATACAGCCAGCCAAACACTGAAAACAGGCAATAAAGGTGCGGCTACTGCTACGGGCAATACCTTTGATATAGATACAAGGATAAATCCCGGCTTTGGTTACAGCGGTGGCTCTTACAATATTGGTGTGCTTTTTACCCTTAGCCAACAGTAGTTTTTACCTTGGTAATACTGTATATTTACTGTCTTAGTTTTTCAATCTTTCATATTCAGCTATTATGAAGCGTATTCTGTTATCGTTATGTGCCATCAGCATATTGGGCATACAACAAGCTGCCGCGCAGGCAAAACTGGTAGAAACCGTAGCCAAGAAAGGCAGCGAAGTAGTGATACCGTATAAAAAATTTGTACTGCCCAACGGGCTTACCTTGATAGTACACGAAGACCATTCAGACCCTATAGTGCATGTGGATGTAACATACCATGTGGGCAGTGCAAGGGAAGAAATAGGCAAGTCGGGCTTTGCGCACTTTTTCGAGCACATGATGTTTCAGGGTTCAGACAATGTAGCAGATGAGCAACACTTTAAGATAATAACTGAAGCGGGTGGTACACTCAACGGCACTACCAACCGCGACCGTACCAACTATTTTGAAACCGTACCGAGCAACCAGCTTGAAAAAATGCTATGGCTCGAGGCAGACCGCATGGGCTTTTTGCTGGATGCCGTAACGCAAAAGAAATTTGAAGTGCAACGTGCCACGGTGAAAAACGAGCGTGGTCAAAACTATGATAACAGGCCTTATGGGTTAGTAGGAGAGTTTAGCTCTAAAAATCTGTATCCATACGGACACCCGTATTCTTGGCTGACGATTGGGTATATAGAAGACCTGAACGCGGTAAACGTGAATGACTTGAAAAACTTCTTCCTTCGTTGGTATGGCCCCAACAATGCGGTAGTAACCGTTGGTGGCGATGTGAATACAGAAGACGTAGTGAAGATGGTTGAAAAATACTTTGGCTCTATACCACGTGGCCCCGAAGTAAAACCTGTAACCGTTCCTGCCGTTAAGTTGGAGAAGAAAAGATACGTATCTATGATGGACAATTATGCCAAATCTCCCATGTTGCGTATCTCTTACCCAACGGTAGCATCTTACAACAAAGACGAAGCTGCATTAGATTGTTTGGCAGAGATAATAGGGCAGGGCAAAAACTCGCTGCTGTATAAGAATATGATTAAGACGCAGAAAGCTGTTAGTGCATCTGCATTCAACTCTACCAGCGAACTGGCAGGCGAATTCAGTTTTAGTGTTATGCCATTCCCCGGCGCACAGTTGGCAGATATGGAAAAACTGGTAAACGAATCGTTGGCAGAATTTGAAAAGCGTGGTGTAACGGACGAAGACATCGAAAAATTCAGGAATAGTGCAGAGGCTTCTACCATCAATGGATTGGAAAATGTATCTCGAAAGGTATCTCAACTGGCAGCCTATTATACGTTTACGGGCGATGCCAATTATGTAGGCAAAGAATTGAAGCGATATACAAGCGTTACCAAAGAAGATGTAATGCGTGTGTATAATCAATACATCAAAGGCAAAAACTCGCTGGTGGTAAGTGTGCTGACCAAAGGGCAGGAAACCAATAAAGCGGCTGCAGATAATTATGAGGCTAAAACAGACCCTAATTATAAATCGCCAGACTATGGCTATGCAGGGTTGAAGTATAACAAAGCCAAAGATAATTTTGACAGAAGCAAGATGCCTGCTAATGGCCCGAGCCCTGTAGTAAAAGCACCGGATTATTGGGAAGAGAAACTGTCTGCTAACATGAAAGTGATAGGTGCAAAATCTGACGAGATACCGGTAGTAAGCCTGCTGATGCACTTTGACGGTGGCAGGATGCTGGAGATGAAGAACCCCGATAAAGCAGGCCTTACAGCCATGTTTGCCGCTATGATGAATGAGGATACTAAAAACTACACCGCGGAAGCATTCAGCGTAGCCCTTGATAAACTGGGCAGCAGCATAGATGTAAATGCAGATTTTGACGGCATTAGTGTAAGTGTACGCTCACTGAAAAAGAACCTTGACAAAACATTGGCTTTGCTGGAAGAGCGTTTGCTGAACCCCAAGTTTACGGAAGATGCTTTTAACACAAACAAGAAGCGCACCATTGAGGGCATCAAAAACGCGATGGTAAGACCTAACTATATAGCCAGCGTGGTATATGATAAAATACTGTATGGCGATAACCATGTATTGGGATGGGCGAGCGAAGGCAACGAAGCTACGCTGAATAACATCAAGCTATCGGATATGCAGGAGTATTACGATGCTTATATGTCGAGAAACGGAGCAGAGGTAATAGTAGTGGGTGATATTAACAAAGACGAGGTATTGAGTAAAATATCATTTATCAACAAGATGAAAGATACAGAAATACCAATGGTGCAACTGCCAGCCGCACCTGTTACAGAAAAAACAAAAATCTACTTTGTTGATGTGCCCAAAGCAGCACAAACGGAATTCAGGATAGGTGTCGTAACAGGTTTGCATTACGATGCGTTTGATACCTACTACAAGTCAACCATTATGAATTACCCGTTGGGCGGTGCATTCAACAGCCGTTTGAATCTTGACCTGCGCGAGGAGCGTGGTTGGACATACGGTGCAAGGTCTTCTTTCAGTGGCGATAAATACACAGGTACTTACACCTTCAGTGCAGGCATCCGTGCCAACGCTACTGATAGCGCGCTGATGGATATTGTGAAAATATGGAACGATTACAGGAAATCGGGCATGACACAGGAAGAACTGAACTTTACTAAAAACGCACTGGTACAGAGTGAAGCCCGCAAGTACGAAACGGCTTTGCAAAAAGCATCTTTCCTGTCGCGTATTATAGAATACAGCCTGCCTGCAGATTATACCAAACGCCAAAACGATATACTGACAGGCATGACGGTAGAGCAGCTTGCCAAGTTTCAGAGAAGCACCTTGCCATCCATGGACAAAGTAAACATAGTACTGGTAGGTGATAAGGCAAAGGTTTGGGATGGCATCAATAAACTGGGTTACGAAGTAATAGAACTAAACAAAGAGGGTAATCCTATTAAATAGTAATAATTCTTAATTAATAGAGCCCCTGTCTATCAGGGGCTTTTTTTATTGAACAAAGATTTTTCGGAAACTGTTAACTTATTATATTGCGGGTTTACTATTACATTCGCATTCTAATTTTACAATATGCTACAGACAGATTATATACACGTTCCGTATGGCAAGGCGGTTTATGGAGAAAAAGAAATAGAAGCAGTGATGCAGGTATTGCGTACCAGTACCCAGATGGGCAAGCACGTACGCAGGATGGAAGAGCGTGTAGCGGCACTGTATGCCAAGCAATACGGTATTATGGTAAACAGTGGCTCGTCTGCTCTGTACCTTGCTGCCGATTTGATGGATTTTGAAGCAGGTTCAGAAATCATAACACCAACGCTTACATTTTCTACCACCGTAGCCCCGATTGTGAAAAAAGGCTGGATACCCGCATTTGTAGATGTAGAAGAAGGAACATATAATGTAGATGTAAACAAGGTAGAGGAGATGATAACGCCTAAAACAAAGGCGATGATTATACCCAACCTGATAGGCAACCTGCCCGACTGGCAAAAACTACGCGAACTGGCAGATAAATACAAACTGTATGTATTGGAAGACTCTGCCGATACGTTGGGTGCAGAAATAGGTGGCGCATCATCGGGCCGCTTTACAGATATGAGCACTACCAGCTTCTATGGTTCGCACATCATCAACTGTGCGGGTAATGGTGGTATGTTGTGTGTAAATACAGAAGAAATGTATAACCGTGGCCGCCTGTTGCGTAGCTGGGGGCGTAGCTCATCGCTGTTTGTCGAGAGCGAAAAAATTGAGAATCGTTTTAATGTAGAAATAGAGGGCATACCATACGATGCCAAGTTTGTGTTTGAAGAGCCGGGCTATAATATAGAACCATCAGAAATGGGGGCGGCTTTTGGTAACGTGCAGTTGGACGATTTGGCTCACAACATAGATACACGTACAGACAACTATCGCCGTATGCGCGAATTCTTTGCGCAATACGAAGAGCATTTTATACTGCCTAAACAATTGTCGGATTCTCGCACAGGTTGGTTAGCGTTTGCCGTAACGGTACGCGATACCGCTCCTTTCATCCGCAGGGATATGCAGATATTCCTTGAAAAGCGCAATATACAGACACGCACCGTGTTTACTGGCAACATACTGCGTCAGCCCGGCTTTAAGTATTATGAACATAAAGCAGCTAAGGGTGGTTATCCCGAAGCTGATAAAGTAATGCGTGGCGGTATGCTGTTGGCTTGCCATCACGGGTTGAACGACGCGCAACTAAGCCATGTAATGGAAAGCGTGAGCGAGTTTATGAAGAATATCTAAGCAGCTTATGTTAGATATCATCATCATTATTGTCTTTTGCTACCTGAATGGCAAGTTGGCGAAACAGAAAGGGCTAAATAATACTACATGGGTACTGATAACCATTGCAGCCATATTTGGGGGTATGTTCATAGGCTCTATGTTCATTGCATTGGGTTACAAAGGAACAATGGACATGAAAAGCATCCAGCAGTTTTTATTCAATAATCCATTAAAGATTCTTACGTTTTATGCGATGGAAATAGGTGGTGGTTTGCTGGTTCGTTATGTGCTCGATAAAAAAATAAGTATAGGCAAAAAGTAGCAACTACCACCCAAGTGTGGCTTTCAGCTTAGCCATACCGCTTTTACTGACAGGTATTTTTGCGCCACATTGCAGCAATGCAAGGTGGCTTTCTTTTTCATAAGGCTCTATGCGTACCAATTGCGATACGGGTATGATGTATGAACGGTGCACGCGTATAAAGTGTTGTGGGTTCAGGCTTTGCTCTACTTGGCTTAGTGTACTTTTTTTCAGGTAGCTGCCGTCTTTTGTGGCTATTTTTATATAGTCGTCGTTGGCTTCTACAAATTCTATATCACCTGCAGGTATAATGCGTATCAGCCCGTTGTCTTTTACTACTATGCGGTGTTGATAGCCTTCATACACAATACCTGCCTGCAATGTATCCACATTCTTTTTTTGTTCTGTAGCCGCCATACCTGTCCATTTTTGGATGGCTTTGTCAAAACGCTCTTTGGCAATGGGTTTTAGCAGATAGTCTATCGCATTGGCTTGAAATGCTTTCATGGCATACTCGTCAAACGCGGTGGTGAAGATGACAGACGGTTTATCTTCCAGCAGTTCCAGCATTTCAAATCCATTCAGCTTAGGCATTTGCACATCCAAAAACACAAGGTCAGGGCTATGCTCTTGTATAGCTTTAAATCCATCAAAACCATCGGCACACTCTGCTAATACTTCAAACCCTGCATGAGGCTGCAGCAATGCGCGGATTAATTGCCTTGCCAATGGCTCATCGTCTATAATTATTACTTTATGCATTTGTTTGCGGTATGCTAAGCGTGGTGGTAAATGTAGTATCTGTTTTGCTAAGTTCCAGCAGGTCCGTACGAGAGAAGAGCAGGTACAGCCTGCGCTTGATGCCCTCGAGCCCAAAGCCCGTGCCACGTGTAGGTTGGTTGTCTTTATCGTAGGGATTGGTAACGCTGATGTACAGCATATTATCTTGCTGTCTGATAAATACTTTTATTTCTACCTGTCCTATCTTTCCGTACAAGCCAAACTTAATGGCGTTTTCCATAACAGGTTGTAGTATAAATGGGGGTATCTCTGTCTGTGGTTGATAGTTTTTTTCATAGACTATATGCAACCTGTCGCCAAAACGAACCGACTCAATAGACAGGTATGCCTCTATGTATTGCAATTCTTCATCCAGCAATATGCGTTCCTGCCCGTCGCGCTTTACGGACGTTCGCAAAAAATCAGATAGTTTGCCTATCATATCCTGCGCTTTAGCAGGCTCTATCATAGTCAGTGCACTGATGGAGTTGAGGCTATTGTAAAGGAAATGCGGCTGCAACTGTTGGCGTAGTTTATACAGTTCGGCCTCGCGGTGCAGGTTGGTCAGGTCGTTTTGTTTCAAAAACTTCTTCTCAATTGTTTCCGCTTCTTTAACTATGGCACTGTATGTAGCTATCCATCCGCATATCAACCAATCTGAAAAATAACGGATGGGCATACTATACGCCAGCCAATCTGTATAAGAATGGTCTTGGTTGCGAAAAATAAACTTGAGTGTAACCCATGTAATGAAACCCGCCGCTATGGCGAAGAAACTGCCTATCAGTAAGGCATACAGGGTAGCACCCACACGGGTAGGGTAGGCATTTACTACCAGTAGCATACCCCATATCGTTAGTGCAAGCACCAGCATATTCACAGAGCTATCAAGCAAAGCAATATCAATACCCAAACCCTCGTAGTAGTGCAGATAACCAGCCTCGAGGCACCAGATAATGATTGCCAGCAATGGCAGCAGCCAGCGCAGGTGTTTGTAGATTAATGCCAAGTATCAGCCTTTTTATTCATCACAGTTTCAGGCTCTGTCCATAGCGGCGATGCGATGGGCTCTATCTCTTTCACCGATGAAAACAGCAGACTGCCGTGTTTTACGTCCACTTCCTGCATGTCTTTTACGGCTACCAGTTCCCATGCTACGGTGCGCCCGTGGCGGTCAACAAAGGTAGTTTCTTCTTCTTTGGCTACCACTCTTGCCTGAAAAAGGGCGTCGCGCATATCCGAGGCGAACACCAACCGCCATTGTTCTTCATACTGTTCGGTACTGATGCCATCGCATTTAATTTTGTAGATAATTTGTGCTGTGTAGGCTTTCATAAAAATTGTCAGATATTGATATGGCACCCATTGCAGGGTGCCGATTGATAGTTGCTAATACGATTTGATTTCGATGCTGCCAAAGCTGCAAGTGCCTTTCAGTATCAATACCTTTTTTTCTTCGCTGGTATTGGTGTTCATGCGCATCGCCCTGCGGTCTTCTACGCTGCCAAGCGTGGGCTGCACCTCGTTCTGAATTTCCCAGTGCGATGGTACTATCAGCTCTACACCACCAAAAGACACCCTGCAATTCAGTACCATTGCCCCTGTACCATCTGCCTGCACCATATTTACCTCTACACCGCCAAACGTGGCATTGATATTACCGCCTTTAAAGTCTTTGGATGTTACAATCTCTTTCCGCCCTGCAAATGTTACGTCTATATTTAGTTGGTTTTCGTTGGTTGTTACTACCTGCATTTTATCCATGCAGTTGGCAGATTTGTTTTTTTTACTGTTCAGTATCATCACAATACCACCTATAATCAGTGCAATCGGCAATATCAAACTCGACGAACGGGTATCGCCTATCGTAAATTCGGGTATCAGGTGCGCTCCACCTATCAGCATCAATATCCACCATGCATGCCCTGAAAAACGTTTTTTAACGCCTATGAGCAAACCAACCGACACCAATACTATCGGCCATAGCGTTTGCCAATCAAAATCGAACCCGAATATTTTTTTTGTAAAGAGGAAAGCACCTATCAGTGCTATACTTACACCGAACCAAACTTTGTCATTGCCATTGCGTGGACGGCGGTAGCGTGGTTGCTTCCAGTCCTGTATGTTTTGTCTCATCACTATACCTGTTTATGCTGTAAAAGTATAGGCTTTCAGCAGGGATGAGAAATGACTTTAGGCAAGAAAGCGTTGCTTGTCGGTAAAGGGGTGGTTATTGTCGGTAAAAGCGTGTTGCCATTATTGCAATTTATCTGGCTGCCAGTTCAGTTTGGAAAAAACAAACTTACGCAGTACAAAATATTGCCAAACAATACTCTTGCGATAGATGCCACTTGTGTTGCGATGGGTAATGAGTTGCTTAGCTTCCCTGCGGCGTTGCAGCCACTTGCCGAGGCTGCCATAGAAATGAAAATGCGCTTTGATGATAGTGAGCGTGCCCTGCAACTTGCCTGTAAACAGCATCTGCAAGCCTGCAATACCATCTAACACCAAGCGAAGGGGGAACAACCAGAGCAGTTTACTGGTCTTTTCGTTTTTGGTCAGCAGCACAAGGCTATTGCGGAAATTATAATACAGTTTTTGCGGGCTGCCATAGCTGATGACGCTACCACCAACATGATATACAGTAGATTGCCCTATATAGCCAATTTTATAGCCCATATTCTTCAACCGCCAGCAGAGGTCCACTTCTTCCATGTGTGCATACAAGTCGTGATCCAGCCCACCAGCTTTGTGATATAAGTCAGCCCGCACCATAAAGCATCCACCAGATGCCCAGAATACTTCTATATCGTCATTGTATTGTCCGTTGTCTTTTTCCAGTGTATTGAAAACCCTGCCACGGCAAAACAAGTAGCCGAAATTGTCCATAAAACCGCCACCTGCACCTGCATATTCAAAATATTCCTTGTCTCGCCAGTAGCGTATTTTGGGTTGGCAGGCAGCCAGTCCCGGGTAGCGTTGCATGGCCTGTATCAGTGGGGGATACCAGCCTGTGGTTACTTCAAAATCGGAACTGAGGAGTATGTAGTATTTGGCTTCTATCTGCTTCAATGCCTCGGCATAGCCATTAGAAAAGCCCCTGTTGATACCTATTTGCAGAGTTTTGACAGTAGGAAATTGCTCCTGCAAGTAGGCATAGGTATCGTCTGTAGATGCATTATCTACTACTATTACCTCGTAACCCGTATGGGCTTCAGCAACTATCTGGGGTAGAAACTGCTCGTGCCATTTCTTGCCATTATAGCTAAGTATGACGACGGCGGTATCTTGCTGGCAAACTATCATTACAGAGGGCTACTGCACTATTTGTACTTAGGGTCGTACAAACTGCTTTCAGGAGCCTGAGCATCTTTATTGCTCTTGTACTTATGCTCATACAGATTGTAACAACCTGCCCAAGAAAATATGAATATGCCGAAGAAAAACAGCAGGAATAAAAAGCGCGATTTAGATGGTTTATTCAACTCAATATCTGCAGGGTTGTCTAAATCTACATGTGCGTCGTGAGAATGTTCCTGGTTGTGTTGCATGTTGAAAAGAAAATAATTTTTCGCAGACAAAAATAATAGTTATTCGTTCAAAATCATAATATTTTTACCTTGATTTCGTTTTTAAAAGCCGGTATGCGCCAATATTTTAACTGGAAAACATATCTTATTATAATTGCTATGTGTATAGTGGGGGCATCGCTATACTATACCAACCAACTGGCTGCAAAACTGGCTGAGGAAGAACGGAAAAACATAGCCCAATTAGTCGAAGCACTGAAAGTGCCGAATAGTACTGAAGACCCCGTTGCATTGCAATTTGCAGGTATGGTACTGGAGCAAAATAAAACCATACCACTGATACTTACTGACGATAGTGGTAAAATACTCAGCCACTCCAATCTGGATAGTGTAGAAGTAGCGAAAAACAAAAATTATCCCAATGAGCAATTAGCGGTATTCAAAGCTAATAACCAGCCATTGGTTTTTGAGTATAATAGTGGCAAGCAGCATGTGTATTACGGTGAGTCGAGCTTGTTGATGCAGTTGCGTTATTACCCGTATGTACAGCTTACGGTTATTATACTCTTTCTGGCTATCGTGTTGCTGGCACTTACATCAGCGCACCGTTCCTTGCAAAACCAAGTTTGGGTGGGCTTGTCCAAAGAAACGGCACATCAGCTTGGCACGCCACTTAGCTCTATTGAGGGTTGGCTGGAGATATTGAAAGACGACAGTGGCAATGCAGATGCATTGACTGAAATGCAAAAAGACCTGGACCGGCTGAAGCTGGTTGCAGATAGATTTAGCAAAGTGGGCAGCGCACCGCAGCTTGAAGAAGAAGATTTGGTGACAAGGCTACAGGCAATGGTTGACTATATGCAAAAGCGTGCGCCAAGCAAAGTAGCTATAACACTGCAAAACAGCGATGCTGAAATACCCGTCAACATCAGCGGTCCGTTGTTTGATTGGGTGATAGAAAACCTGATGCGCAATGCGCTGGATGCAATGGATGGCAAGGGTAGGATAGAGGTGCAAGTACAAAATCAAAAGCACCAGGTATTGGTAGATGTGAGTGATACCGGCAAGGGCATACCCAAGCACCAGTTAAAGCGTGTATTCGTTCCCGGCTTTACAACCAAGAAAAGAGGATGGGGTTTAGGACTTTCGCTATCTAAAAGAATAATAGAAAAATACCATCATGGTTCACTATTTGTAAAACAGTCTGAAGCAGGCAAGGGCACAACTTTTCGCATTATACTTAGGCGATAAGTTTTTTGTTGTTTCATTTTTCAATATTGAGTTTTCCGTTTACATTTGCAGTCCTTAAAAGCGGAGGTGGCGAAACTGGTAGACGCACTACTTTGAGGTGGTAGCGGGGTAACAGCCGTGGGAGTTCGAATCTCCTCTTCCGCACTTACATACATAACAAAAGGCTGTCATAGACAGCCTTTTGTTATAATGATATATCAGTCTGGTTACTGCACAGATTTTGCATCTTTCAAAAACTGCTCAAGCCCTATATCTGTTAGCGGGTGTTTCAGCAATCCAAGTATAGAACTAAGCGGGCAAGTACACACATCTGCACCAGCTTCTGCACAGCGCACAATATGCAATGGGTTGCGGATTGATGCTGCCAATACCTCTGTCATAAAGCCTTGTGCATTATACACGCTCACTATCTGCTCTATCAGTTGCACACCATCCCAACTGCTATCATCTATCCTGCCTATAAAGGGTGATACATACGTTGCACCTGCTTTTGCTGCTAATATTGCTTGCCCGGCAGAGAATACTAATGTACAGTTGGTACGAATACCATTGTCGGTAAACCATTTGATGGCTTTGATGCCATCTTTTATCATCGGCACTTTTACCACAATATTTTCATGCAGCGCAGCCAGCTTTTTGCCCTCGGCTACTATGCCATCGAAGTCAGTACTGATTACTTCTGCACTTACCGGACCATCCACAATATTGCAGATGTCTATATAATGTTGCATTTGCGCATCTGAGCCTTTGATGCCTTCTTTTGCCATCAGCGATGGGTTGGTGGTAACACCATCTAAAATACCCAGTTCGTGTGCTTCTTTTATCTGTGCCAGATTGGCTGTATCTATAAAGAATTTCATATCAATTTATTTCAGCAGCAAATTTAGAAATTTCTGCTGCTGCTGCCAGTTCTTATTGTAAAATGTGGGAAAGTCTTGAAAAAAGAGAATAAAAAAAACTGGCAAGTTACTCACATCGCGCCGCTACAACCGCCCACCCTTGCTACATTCCTGTCCTGGGGGATTCAGCAGGAGCTGGCCGTATAAGACTTGCCAGGGCGGCAAAGGTAATACATTTATGTTCTTGCACAAAAATGATTTATAAAAAATAGCCCTGAAAAATATTCAGGGCTGTTGTATCGTTATTTATTCGTTGTTATGATTTTGATAGTTCCCCTTTCAGGAAGTCTATTACTTTTACCTCAGTAGCATCTTGTTTGCGCATATCTGCCAGATATACAGATACCCAATCTGTTAGGTGGATGAAGTAAAATACTTTTTCCCAATAGCTTTTACCTTTGCTGTATATCTCTGTTAGGTTTGTAGTGTATTTCTTTATTACTTTTTTATTGATTTCAATTCGCAGCTTCACACGTTCATAGTCCGTTTCGTTGCGCAGTATCACTACTGCTTTGCTGCTGTCTTTATCACGCCAGCCTACCAGCTCATTATGGTTCATTTCTGGTATGGCATGGTGCCAGCACAGCATTTTGCTGTTTTCATTTATCTGCTGGCGAAAGCGTACACCTACACCCTCAAAGTCTGCTGCGGTATATATTACAGGCGTTTTGCCATACAGTTTTTGTGCCATGGCCTTTGCTCTTTTCTGTATGTCTTTTACGTCGTCTTTTATCAGTTTGATGGATGCTTTAATG
Organism: Chitinophagaceae bacterium IBVUCB1; assembly: GCA_002127285.1. GTDB lineage: Bacteria > Bacteroidota > Bacteroidia > Chitinophagales > Chitinophagaceae > Polluticoccus. The sequence goes on along the minus strand of NFUW01000002.1, from coordinate 927,550 downwards.
TCTTTTTCAAATCCATCTTTTATCAGCCCGAAGTGTTGCAGCACAAATAGTACCTGCGTCATAGAGTAGCCAATACATGCGCGAGGTGGCATACCCGCAGGTAGTAAAATACAGTCCAGTTTTTTCTTACGGGATATTTCGGCAATCTTTCCGCCAGATGTGATACATACAACAGTAGCTTTTGCTTTCAATGCCTGCTGCATGGCTACGATTGTTTCTTCTGTATTACCCGAGTAAGAAGATACGATAACCAATGAATTGCTGTTGACAAAAGCAGGCAGGAAATAATCTTTGTTGACGATAAAAGGTATTTTCATTTTATCGAAAACATAGTTCTGGACGATAGAACCACCAATACCGCTGCCGCCCAATCCCGTCAAAACAACATTATTGAATGCTTTTTTTGCCGTTGCGAAACGATAACTTTGACCAATTATCAGGGCTTCGTGTAGCTGTATGGGAAAATCGGCAATTAACTGCTTCATTTACTTTTCTTTTTTGGATGGGCAAACATAAGGAAACAGGCATAAAAGGCGAACATATTGCAGAAAACTTTTTGCTAAAAAAGGGTTATAATGTGTTGTTTACCAACTGGCGCAGCGGCAAAAAAGAGGTGGACATCATTGCCGAAACAGCAGGTACTATTGTGATAGTGGAAGTAAAAACCCGTCGAAATTTTGATTTTGGTTTTCCGGAAGAGGCTGTAACCCCTGCCAAACAAGCGCACCTGAAGGCGGCGGCTGAGGTATTTTTTGACCAAAACAGGCAGTATCAGGATGTACGTTTCGACATCATCAGCATATTATTAAAAGGAGATGCGGTAGCCGAGATAAAGCATTTCGAAGATGCATTTTATTAGTATACATTATCGATAACTAACTCTTAAAGTCTCAATTAATCATCTACATTTGCGAGCCGGATTCTGATTTGCACATTTATAATGAGTTTGCTACATACAGTAAAAAAAAATGTACTGCAATACAAGGTTTTGCTTATGTTGTATGTGTTAGCTGCATTATTTGTTTACATCCAACTATTGGCATTTGGTCATAATAATAATTTTATTATATACCGTCAATCCGTTTTTCATTTTTTAGATTCATTGCCATTGTATGCTGAGTATCCTTCAGAGTATTATGACTTGTTTTATTACAACCCTGTTTTTCCGTTGTTTTTTATGCCATTCGGGCTGTTGCCAATTGGTATTGGCATGCTTGTGTGGGTAATATTTACAGCCCTTACATGTTTTATAATATTCAGGTATTTACCATTGAAAGATGAGGAGAATTATATATTTATACTGCTTATATTGTTTGATATAGTTAATAACTTAGGGCATACACAAACTAACCCATTTGTATTGGCTTTTATGCTAGCGGCATGGTCTTCATTGCAAAACGGCAAACCATTTTTATCATCATTATTTATGGTGCTTAGTTTCTTAATAAAAGGTTATGGGGGTATAATAGGCTTACTTTGTTTTTATAATAAGACATGGTATAAAATGATTGCATACGGATTGTTTTGGATGTTGATTTTGAATGCTGCGTTGTTATTATTCATAACACCTGCACAAATCATAACGTATTATCAGGATTGGTTGCAGATAATATCTGGCGATAAAATAAAAGAGAGTTATTCTGTGTATGGACTGGCTACTGTTGTAGGTTGGACAATAGCAGAGCGATATATATTAATAATCGCAATTCTATGCTTTTTGTTTTATTTAGTCATACATTTTTTTGCAGGTAAGAACATGTCTCAACTTGTTGCATTTTTATTGATATGGGTTATAATATTTAATCGTGCATCTGAGCCAGCAACTTATATAATAGCTATAGGTGGTGTGCTGCTATGGTATATATCAAGACCCAAGAGCAAATGGTCTTCTCTTTTGTTTTGGGTTACAATCCTTGGATCCTCTATCATTCCTAAAGATATTATCCCATTGCTAGATAAACTTCGCTACGAGTATTTTATAAAAACCCTATTGTGTATGCTGGTATTGGGAGATATATACTTTTTTACTGCACGTCGGGCTCTGGTTAACTTGAAAAATAATAAGCCAATTACAGTATGAAGTTTGACTTGATAATACCATTGTATAACCCAATAGATAATTGGGAGAAGAAACTATTGTCAAAATTCAACAGTATTGTAGACAGTTATTTTGATAGGGACAAAACTTCAATCAACTTAATACTGGTAAATGATGGTTCTCCGAAAAATTTTACTGATTACCATATAGGATTCCTTAAAGCAGCTATACCTAATATCGATTTTGTGTCTTACGAATTGAATAAAGGTAAAGGGTACGCATTAAGGCAAGGTGTAAGCAAAGCAAAAACGGGTTTTTGCATATATTCGGATTATGATTTTCCCTTTGGATTGAACGTAATAAGCAATGTTTATAATCACTTGGCAAATGGTGTGGATATCGTAACCGGCAGACGTATTACTGGTAATTATTTCAGTTCATTACCCATAAAAAGGCAGCTTATATCGAAAGGGTTGGTTTTTTTTAATAAATATGTACTACGATTACCTGTATATGATACACAGGCCGGCATTAAGGGGTTTAATAAGTACGGCATGTCTGTGTTTTCCGAAACTTCAATCAATCGTTTTTTGTTTGATATGGAGTTTATTTTGTTGGCTTCAAGAGTTGATGGAATGGTAATTAAGGAAGTAGATGTAAGTATCACAGAGGATACCACGTTATCAGACTTTGGTTTTAGTGTATTGAAACAAGAAATGCTAAACCTCTTCAAGATATTAGCGCGTAGAAAATATGAGCCACGAAGCAAAACAGATATTGTTCAGCATTGATCTCGAGGAGTTTGATATTCCTGAAGAGTATGGTTTAACATTGCCTACAGCAGAAAAACTGGAGGTGAGTTTGAAAGGCATGCAACACTTAGAAGCTTTGATGGCGAAGTATAATGTGTCTGCTACTTTATTTACAACTGCATATTTGGCTTCTTGTTATCCTGACTATACAAGGCATTTATCTACAACACACGAAATAGCATCCCATACCTATTACCACGACCGTTTTGAAATTACTGACCTTGCCACATCAAAAAATAAGTTGGAGGATATTATTGGTAATTCTGTATACGGCATCAGGATGCCGCGAATGAATATGGTTGATATTAATGCTATAAAAGCTGCTGGTTATCTTTACGACTCTTCAGTTAACCCCACGTATATACCTGGTAGGTATAATAATCTGAATAAACCACGGACACTATATAATGACTCCGGCATATGGGAATTGCCTGCAAGCGTAACACCTGTATGTAGGATACCTCTTTTTTGGCTTACTTTTAAAAATATCCCTTTCAGTTATTACTTGTACTTGTGCAGGCAGGTGTTGGAGAGAGATGGTTATGTGGTACTATATGCACACCCATGGGAGTTTACAGATTTGTCAAAATACAAGCTTCCTGCAATTGTAAAAAGAACTGACGGGGAACGTCTACTGAATAAATTAGACAGGTTGTTTGTTGCACTTGCTAAGGAAGCTGTGTTTGCTACACATTATTCGTATATACAATCAAAAGAAAAAGCCTTGTAGGATTCCTACAAGGCTTTTAAAAAGTTCCAGGTGCCCAGGAATGGATTCGAACCATCACACCCTTGCGGGCGCTGCGACCTGAACACAGTGCGTCTACCAATTTCGCCACCTGGGCATTACCATTTTAAGAACTTAGGGCTGCAAAGATAAATGAGTTTTTGTAACTAACAAATCTGTTTTACACTACCATAAGGTTACATCCGCGTAGTATAGAATTGTCTATTCTTCCAAGTATCTCAAAACTACCATCGGTATGAATAATGCCGATATCGTCAGTGGCGATAAACGGACAAGAGTTGACATTTGCAACATCAATAATGTTGATACAGCCGGGCCCATGTGTTTTTATATCAAAAGGGTCGTTGACATCCCTAACAAGCACTTGCATTGTTGGTGTGCATAAAAACTTGCCATTGCCTCCAGAGTAGGCTTGTGAAAGTAATTCCGTCATGCCATATTCAGCATGTATTTTATCAAGTCCGAATTGCTTACATAATGTGTTGTGCACTTCGTTTCTTGTCATTTCTTTTTTCCGACCCTTCATGCCACCAGTTTCCATTACAATTGTGCTTTTGAGTGATATAGGGAATTGTACCGCAAAATCAAGTAACGCGAATGTAACACCCAACAAAATTGCTTTTTCAGATTTTGATTCAAGGATTGTGAGTGTTTTGTGAAGTTTTTCAAAATCTTCTAAGTAAAAACCATTAAGCTGCTTTTTGCTTTCTTCCATCAGCACTTTTGCCATATAAATCAATGAGGCATTATTACGTTCAAGATAACCGGGTAGCAAAGCGATTATGGTATAATCTTGAATATCACCATAAAAATGCTGAAAGCCTTCAATAAGGGATGCGCGGTAAATATCAGTATTTAATACATAGTGTTTGCTTGTTTCAGTATTGGTTGTACCACTGCTTTCAAATACTACTTCTACATCACGTTGATCTCCTGCTAAAACAGGTTGTGTCCTGAAAAAAGAGATAGGTAAAAACGGAATATCCGTAATGTGTCCTATGTCTTCCATTTTTTTACCTAATTGCTTACAATAATTTGCATAGAGGTTATTATGAGTATATTGATGCCTGAATAGCTTAATGGCTGCATTCTCAAACGTATTGGTAGCCATGAAATCATTAAAAAGGTCTGCTGAACTGTCTTTTTTCTTTAACACTTTTAATTAACTTTGAAAGCTATGAGGCAGTTATTCGTATTGTTAATCTGTTTTTTCCTGATGGCTGCTGCTTGTAAAAAGGCAGTAAAGAAAGATATTGTACCATCTATTGTTTACACAGGCCTTTCGCCTGACAAAGTAGCATCAGGTAGCAGCAAAGATACGGTATCCATCAGATTTACTGTTACAGATGCCGATGGTGATATCAGCGGTGGTACTGGCGAGGATGTTTTTCTTAAAGATAGCAGAAGCACAACTGGTGAGGAGATAAAGCTGCAAATGCCTATAATACCTACGGATGCTGTAAAAACAGATGAAGGTATCCATGCTTTTGTTACAATAAGAGTTTATGCATCACTTTTTCTTTTATTAAGACCGGATAGGCCAAATGGCGATACATTGACATACGAGATTTATGTTAAAGACAGAGCAGGAAATAAAAGCAATGTAATAAATACACAGCGTATATTCATAACACCTTAGTGCATTTTATATATCCGCATAATGGTGTTATTTTGTAAATGCTTCTCGTAGCATACTATGCCTAAATCTGTATAGTCTGCAGGATGTCCTCTGAATACGGTTACAAAATAATCCGGAGAATCTTCTCGCCACGCTCTGATAATGCGCTTTCTTTGCACAGGCGGTAGTATCAGCATATTGTTTTCTACCATTGGCCATAACCCATATACTTTAATGTTTTCTTTCTTGTCTGTTGCTAATATATATTCCAAAGCTTCTTTGTAAGAAGTGCCCCAATACTCCATCTCGTACTTGTGTCGCAGGTATTCAGGTTCGTTAGGCGCTAAGGCGTTGAAATACACTTGCTGATAAGGGTGTAGTTTTATCATATCATACACCGTTATAGTTATTTGCACCCCAATAAATACCAACAGTAATTTACCTGCAAGCCTGTGATGCCATCTATATAATAAATAGCAAGTGACAATTACTATAGCAGGATAGGTGAAATAAACATGCCGCCAGTCATCGTACACCACGGCATGAATATATATTATGTATGCAATTGGTAAGATGGTAAAGACTGCAAAGACGAAGCCATATAGCAAGGGGACATCTTTGAACAGTTTATTGGGTTGCACAATGCTCATTACTAAAGTGCTTGCGATGGCTATGGTAGGTGCTATCAGGTAAATGATGGGTGTGCTAATAGCAATCCATACTGGCAGATAGTGCCTCGGAATAGCGGTAGCGGCATACACATCTCCCATAAACAACACCGTGCCACCCCATCTGAATTTGGAAAGGCTTTGCCATGTTTCTGCAAAATGTAGTATAGGCTGTTGCCACATCAATGGCCAAAACATCCATAAGAATAACAGAAATAAGAGGATATATAAGCCTATGGAAAGTACTTTTTTCCCCATGTTTTCTTTCCTGTTAATAATTACCATGCATATCATCATCAATATTGTAATGGCTGGCAACATAATGCCTAGTATCCTGATGGCTGTAGCATAGGCACAAATTGCTGCGTGTAGTGCAGTGTATTGCCAACGCTGCTTTTCGATACTTATATATAGTGTGAGAAATGAAATGGTACAAGCCGTCAGGAATGGCAGGTCTTTAGTGTTAAAAAATGAATGAGCATATATCCTAGGGTGGCATAATATCAACAACATACCAATGATGGCAATGGATTGTTTTTTATACAATTTCAGTAATAATATATAGCTGCAAAAAACGCCTAATAAATAGAAAAGATGTGTTGCAATATGCCTCATCAAATACACGTCTCTGCTGTCGGTTAGTTTCAATATTTTTTCAATAGCTATCAATGGCACTTCAAAAGCCACACCATGGTCGCGGTCATGAAATCTGAATAAAGAATCATTTCCACCTATAATATAATTGTAGCTAATCAACCCTATGTCTCGCTGAAGTGGTTCATCATAAGCCACACCATAATCCTTGAAAGTAAATAAGGATATGATGCACGCAAGGCATACTACTAACAAACCGGGTATGTTTTTTTTCCGTACCAATCGATTGGTTGAAAATATATTATGCAAGTAAAGAAACAATGCATTTTCCTCAAAAAAGCATATTTTGTCGCCATCTTCAGTTTTTAAGAAAAAACAATCAGATACCTACATGGGAGTAACGATACAGCCTTGTAATACTGTTAGTGATTTAAAAAAGTTTGTACAATTTCCCTACGACTTGTATAGCGGCAACGCTTATTGGGTACCACCTTTGAAGGCCGATGAACTGAAAGCCTTACAGGCGGCTACAAACCCCGCGTTTCAGGATTGTGAGGCACAGTTTTGGTTGGCACTTAAAGATGGTAAGGTAGCAGGCAGGGTAGGGGCTATTATTAATAAACCGTATAACGATAAAACGGGAGAGGCCATGTGCCGCGTGAGCCGTATTGAGTTTATAGACGATAAGGAAGTAAGCAAAGCATTGCTGGGTGTTGCAGAGGCATGGGCAAAAGAAAAAGGGATGATTGGCATACATGGTCCGCTTGGTTTTACCAACCTCGACCATCAGGCGATATTGATTGAAGGGTTCGACCATTTACCATCTATTGCTTCTGAGTATCATTTGTCCTATTACAAATCGCATTTTGAAGCCGCTGGTTATGACAAGGAAATGGACTGGGTGGAGTTTAGGCTGAAACTGGAAAAGGAAATACCTGAGAAAGCTTTGAAACTGAACGATATGATTCAGAAACGCTACAGTCTGAAAGTGTTGCATTTCAATAACAAAACCGAAATGAAAGCACATGCACCGCGTGTGTTGAAATTGTTGAATACCGCATTTGGAGAGCTGTTCAGCTTTGCTGCTATGAGCAATAGCTTACAAAAGTTTTACATTGATAAATATTTCAATATCCTCAATCCTGAATTTGTAAAGCTGATAGAAGATAAAGATGGCAACTTGATTGGCTTCATCATCAGCCTGCCATCGCTTAGCGAGGCTATGCAAAAAGCAAGGGGCAAACTGTTCCCCTTTGGATGGTATCATTTAAATAATGCGTTGAAAAAGCCTAAAGTAGTTGACTTGCTGCTGACGGGTATCCACCCCGACTGGCAGGCACAGGGTGTTAGTGCTATACTGATAACCGAACTGCAAAAAGTAATGCAACGCTATGGTGTAGAATATGTAGAAACAACAGGCATGATAGAAACCAACGAAAAAGCTATCAATCACTGGAAGAACTACGACCATATACAGCATAAGCGAAAACGCTGTTTTCGTAAGATGTTTTAATAAATATAAAAGCGGTGTAAACACACCGCTTTCTTTACGCTATCAATCTATCTGTCAAAATATTACGCTATCGTAATTTCTTTGCTTGCTTTTTCTGTTGTTTCTTTTTTGGGCAGAGTAATGGCTAAGATACCATCGTTGTACTTAGCATTGATTGCTTCTGTATTGATAGTGTCGTTCAGCGTGAAGCTGCGCTTGAAAGAACGGAAGCGGTATTCGTTTCTCAACCATTTACCATCTTCTGTTTTGGTTTCTTCTTTTTGTTCAAAAGAAATTTTCAACACATTGTCGTCAAGGTTTATCTTGAAGTCTTCTTTACTAAGGCCGGGGGCTACCACATGCACTTCGTAAGCATTGTCTGTTTCTTTGATGTTTACCGGTGCGGTTGTGTTGCTCCAGTTGTCGTCATAAAAGAATTTGTTCATGTCTTCGAGAATGCCACCAAATGAACGTGGAACCATGCCGTAAGCTTTTTTGTAGTTGTACATAACGTATCAGTTTTTAGTTGTTGTTTTTAAAATTGTTTACGTTAGTATCATTTCAAACTACATACCAGTTCATTTTTTACGCCTAATTGGCAGTTTAAATAATTTAATTAAGACACTTTGTCAAAAATAGCTGTTTTTATGGCAATTACGATAGTGATATTTGATTTTTCATTTTAGTGTATTGTCAAAATCATCCCAATCACTTACCTGAAAACAGCATACAGATTACAGAAAAAATAATTTTCATTTACCAAACCTTTTTCAGATATTTGTTATGCTTACGATGGGTTAGTAAGTACAGTCCAATCCCGATGTATTCTATACATCGGGATTCTTTTTTGAATGAATACTTTAAGTAAGCACGATAAGAAGCACTTGTATGGTATATGCTGCTATGTGTGTTGTGTTTTCTTTTTCAGATAATCATCTACATTGCTGAACATGAATTCGGGGTACTCGCTGCTGAATTTTAATGTTACAAAACCGCTGAGTAATGGACGTGCTGCGGGTTGTTTCAATTCGGCCGTATTCATCGGTATCAAATCATATTCAGCATCTGGGAAATATTTCAGTACACGCATCGCAAGTTCTACACGGTTCAGATAGTCAGTGCTACCTATATGGTAGATGCCTTTTTTATTATCCCTCAATAACACATACATAGCACGTGCTATATCCCAAGCATTGGCAGGCGATGCATATTGGTCGTATGGTAGCTTCAGCGTTAGCTTTTGTTTATTAATACATTGCTCTATGATACGGGCAATGAAATTTTTACCACGCACTTCATCGCCATACACGTTCGTGATGCGAAGTACAAGCGTGTTTTCAATTTCTTTCAGTGCCATTTGCTCTGCTTCCAGCTTGTGGCGGGCATACACACTCAGCGGGCTTACAGGTGCATCTTCTGTATAAGGGCCTTGCTTGCCATCAAACACATAGTCGGTAGATATATATACAAAACGGGCATTACATTCTTTTGCCAATGCAATCAGGTTGATGGTACTTTGAACGGTTTGCTGATAGCTTTGGTCGGGGTATAGCTCGCAATTATCAACATGCGTCATCGCACCACAATGCACTATCACATCAGGTTTGAATTTTTTTACATCAAAGTTGTTGCCATCATCAGGTACCAATGTATTGTAGTAAACAGTATTAGGTGCTTGAAAAGAGAAATAAGAACCTGCTACTTCCCAGCCCTGCTCTGCAAAATGTTGCATACAGTTACCACCAACCAACCCCGATGCGCCTGCTATAAAAACTTTCATTGCAATAAAACTAATAATGAAATATTATCTTGCAAAAAATCTTAGTAAAAACCTGTGTATTCAGCATTTGTTAATGAGTATGCAGATATAATTGTGTATATGAACTTCATAAAAAGAAGTGTAGGAAAAGTAATTGCAATATTATTCTGCATATTGCCATTTAGATTGGTTCGTAAATTAGTGTCACTTCTGCCTTCTCTGGCTAAGTTCGTACCCAAAGACAAGTTGATAACTGTAACAATAGATAATTCTTTCTTTGGTAAGATGAGGCTGTTGCTCAATACCGGATTTGGGATAGATAGTAGCATCATCCATAACGGATATTATGAATTAAAAACGATGCTTTATTTGCAGCACATAATTAAAGAAGGAGATGTTTGCATTGACATTGGTGCAAACGTAGGAGCTATTACTTTCCCGTTATCAAAATTAGTAAAAGAAACTGGCCATGTATATGCTTTTGAACCGGGTCCCGCATTGCATGAGAGGTTAGTGCAGAATATACAATATAATAATATCAAGAATGTAGAATTGTTTAGATGCGGATTAGGAAACCAGAATACAACCTTGTATTGGGATTATGTTGAAGGACAACCTGGCAACGCAAATTTATCCACTAGCGGTAAGGTTAAGGTTGATGTAAAGAGGCTTGACGATATTTCTCCACTTTTCTCAAGAAAGATAAATTTTATCAAGATTGACGTAGAAGGGATGGAACTGGAAGTGATAATGGGAGGATTGCAATTGATTCAAAGCAACCTGCCGATTATTTTTTATGAATCTCTTGTGTATGAAAATCTATCGGATGGGCAATTTGAAAAACAAAAGCAAATAATAGAGGTACTGTCAGGTTTGGGGTATGCCACGTATGAAATAGATATGAGAGAAGAGGATTTGAAGCTTGATTCTCAACTCAGGTTTATTCCTACATATTTTCCTAAGTTGCCTGCAAACACTTTAGCAGTACACTCATCCAAAATAGATAGGATAGGTTTATAATAACAATAGCTACCTGTAAAAGATAGCTATTGTTTTATTCTAATCATGCTAATTACGCAGTTGCTACAACCGATTTAATATCGGGCATTTCCTGTGGATATGCTTTGTTCGTTATTTTATCGCGCAGTTCGCTGAATGCTTTCAACGTCAGGTCTATATCTTCGTCTGTATGTGCGGCTGTAGGTATCAGGCGCAATATGATTTGTCCTTTTGGTATTACCGGATAAACTACTACAGAGCAGAAGATATTATAGTTCTCGCGCATGTCAAATATCAACTGCGTTGCGTCGAACAAACCGCCGTGCATCAATACAGGTGTTACGGGTGTGTTAGTAGTTCCTATGTCAAAGCCACGCTCGCGCAGGCCATTTTGAAGACGGTTTACGTTATGCCACAATTTAGCTTTCAATTCCGGCATACTACGCAGCATGTCCAAACGCTTTTGGTTGCCAACTACGATAGCCATTGGCAATGACTTAGCAAATACCTGTGAGCGCATATTGTAGCGCAGAAATTTCAATACTTGCTTATCTGCCGCTAAAAAACCACCTATGCTTGCCATAGATTTGGCAAAAGTAGAGAAGTAGATATCTATGCCATCCATACAGCCCTGCTCTTCGCCTATGCCTGCACCTGTTTTACCCATTGTGCCAAAGCCATGTGCATCATCCACAAACAAGCGGAATTCATATTTGCTTTTCAAAGCAACTATTTCTTTGATGCGCCCTTGATTACCACTCATGCCAAACACGCCTTCTGTTATCACCAATATACCACCACCTGTTTGTGCCGCCATATCAGTAGCGCGCTGCAATTGCTTTTCGCAATCATCTACGTCGTTGTGCTTAAAAACATAACGATGCCCGGGGTGCATACGCAGACCATCTATAATACATGCGTGAGACTCTGCGTCGTATACTATCACGTCCCTGCGGCTGCAAAGACTGTCTATCGCAGATACCATACCCTGATAACCGAAGTTGAACAGCATGGCATCTTCTGTACCCACAAATTCAGCCAGGTCTTTTTCCAGTTTCTCGTGATTGTTCGAGTTGCCGCTCATCATACGTGCGCCCATAGGGTAGGCAAGGCCGTATTGTTCTGCTGCGTCTTTATCTGCTTTGCGTATTTCGGGGTGGTTGGCTAAGCCCAGATAGTTGTTCAGGCTCCATACAATCTTCTCTTTACCATTAAACTTCATGCGGTTGCCTATTTCACCTTCTAGCTTAGGAAATGCGAAATAACCGGGTGCCTGCTCTGCATAATCACCTATTGGGCCTAACCTTTTTTCAAACTTGGCAAATAAATCCATATATCTTTAAGATGTGTTATTTGAATAATCGGCAAAATTAATAAAATATTACGCTAATAATAAGCCGTTTATACTCATTTTTGTATCTGTTTTAACCTCGTATTATGAAGTATATCGTCTTGTCCCTTGCTTTTTTACTATGTGTGCAGGGTGTAGGTGCCAAAAAACGTACTAAGCCACAACCCAAGCTGGTAGTAGGTATAGTAGTAGACCAGATGCGTTGGGATTTTCTTTACAGGTATGCAGACAGGTATAGCGACGGTGGCTTCAAAAGGTTGATGAATGATGGTTTTCAGTGCAGGCAGGCGATGGTAAATTATATACCCACTTTTACAGCACCAGGGCATGCTTGTGCATATACAGGCTCTGTGCCATCTGTACATGGCATAGCTGCGAATGATTGGGTAGATACCAAACGCGAGAAGCAAGTTTATTGTACAGAAGATAAAACGGTATCGCCCGTTGGCGGCAGCTACAAAGCTGGTATGAATAGCCCGCGAAACCTGCTGACAACAACTGTGGGCGACGAACTGAAACTGGCTACCAATATGCGTGCAAAAGTATTTGGCATTGCCATAAAAGACAGGGGGGCGATATTGCCCGCAGGGCATACTGCAAATGGTGCTTATTGGTTTGATGATAGTACGGGCAATTTTATCAGCAGCAGCTTTTATGCCCCACAATTACCTGCGTGGTTAAGCCGTTTTAATAATAAACGATATGCCGATAGTCTTATAAGCACCGAATGGAAAACTATGTATGCCCCCGAAACATATACGCAAAGCCTTGCAGACGATAACAAATACGAGGGTAAGCTGAAAGGTGAAAAAGCCTCAGTTTTTCCGCACAATACGAATACGGAAAAAGTAAAAGGGTATAGTCTGCTGCGATACTTGCCGGGTGGTAATACCATCATCTTTAAAGCAGCTAAAGCCTGCATCAGGGGCGAGGCATTGGGGCAAGATGATGTAACGGATATGTTAGCAATCAGCCTTTCTACACCAGATTATATTGGGCATCTGTTTTCGCCCAATGCTATAGAAACAGAAGACATGTACCGGCGGCTGGATGCGGAAATAGCATCGTTTCTCAATTATCTTGATAAGCAAGTAGGTAAGGGAAACTACTCTGTATTCCTGACGGCAGACCATGGAGCAGCGCACAATAGCAATTACCTGAAAGACTTAAAAATACCCTCAGGCAATAAAGCAGAACATGAAGCATTGGCAGAACTGAATGCCTATGTAAAAAAAGAAACAGGTAAGGATAGCATGGTATTCGACCTCAGTAATTATCAGGTATATCTGAATGAAAACAAAATAGACAAAGACGATGCCGATAGGGAAGATGTAAAAGATGCAGTAATTGACTGGTTTAAGAAACAAGACGGCATACAGTATGTTGTGGATATGGAAGACATGGATGATATGGTGCTGCCCGAGCCTCTGAAGACTATGGTAATAAACGGCTACCACCACAAACGCAGTGGATGTATACAGGTAATAACAGAGCCGGGCTGGTATAGCGGTTATGGCCCTACCGGCACTACACATGGTACATGGAACCCCTACGATACACATATACCATTATTGTTTTATGGTGCTGGCATACGTAAAGGAGAGTCAAACAAAACAGTACACATGACAGATATTGCACCGACTATCAGCAGTTTGCTGAACATACAAATGCCAAATGGCTGTATTGGCGAAGTGATAGAAGAAGTGTTGCGGTAACTTATTTTTTGGGTATGTAGCCCGCACCTGCAAAGCGTTTGCCCCAATACAAATCGCTCAGGTTGCTAATCATAACACCGTGGCTGATAGAGGCATGTACAAAATAGCCATTCATCAGATAGACACCAACATGCGATATACGCTTGCCCCGTACCCTGAAAAAAACCAAATCACCTTCCATCAAATCTTCCTGATTGGTAAAGAATTTGCAGATACCGTATTGCTCTATAGAAGTGCGCAACAGGTTGATGCCGAATACCTCTTCGTACAGCCTGCGAGCAAAGGCAGAGCAGTCAATGCCATTTATATCATTTCCCCCCAAACGATAACGCACTCCCAGCCATTCGTCAATAAAAGAGTAGAGTAGCAGGCTTTTGATTTCATCGGGTGTTGTTTTCAGATAGCTGCTGTATTTATCCTGCAGCCTCATGCCTTCTTCCGGGTTAACAGGTTTGCGCCTCGTACCCTCTGTTTTAATGGCTGCAGGGTAGTTTTTATCTTCAGCTTCGGCAGTTTTTCTTGCTAAGACATACGATTTTGGATGCAATAATTCCTCACTGCTTTCGCAGCCTATGCATAGCAGCATAGCCATAGATATATATACAAGTTGCTTGTATGTCATGCATCCACGTAGCTGCGCAAATTTAATGTTTAGCCAATGCAATGCTGCGCATACCAAAGATATATCTGGCAGTAATGTATAAAAAAACAGATACCTGTCAGGTATCTGTTTTTAATATAGTATGTATTTTATTTACAGTGCTTTCAGGCGTATGTTATATACATATATTACACCATTCACTTTTTCTACAGAGCGCACATCAAGCGTAGTATAGTCCATGCTTTCTATGCTCCATTCGGGGTTATATCCCGAAACGCCAAAGTTCTTCATGTATATAGCGAAGCCATCACCTGTCATAGACCACGTAAAGCCGGTATAGGTAGGAATGGGTTCGCCTTCTTTTGTAGCTATGGTCGTATCATTACCGCCACCGCCGTTTCCACCACCATTGCCACTACCGCCTGTAGCAAAGCAATTATTAGCACCTTCTTCCCAACGCCCGTTACCGTTGTCTTCAAATACGTAGTAATTGTCTTTTTCACAATCCTTCATATTAGCAGGGCTGCCATTTACTTGTTTTGAAACGATAGCCCATTTTTTGCCCAAAATCATTTGGTGGCGGTTCTTATGGTCGCCGTTTACATTGATGCGCTTTTCGCAAGATGCAAATACAACGAGCGATACAATAGTGAGGAAGAGGACGTTTTTCATTTTATCTGTTTTAAGCAGTGTAAAAATAGTTTGTGTAAGTGTAGCTTGTATTTATCTTATTGTTTTTCTGATGTTAACCTTTTGTCATAAACAAAGATTAAGCCACATTGAGCATCCCTGATGGAATACTGAATGTGGCTCTTTTCCTCTGCTTCAAATCGTTGAAAATGAAGCATTTATGTGTTTGTAGCGAGGACAGGGATCGAACCTGTGACCTTCGGGTTATGAGCCCGACGAGCTACCGCTGCTCTACCTCGCGCTGTGGGGTGCAAAGATAGACGAAGCTGCTTAATAAACAAACTAAATCTGTTTTTATTTCGGGCATAGCTGCAAATGACGTGTACGATGTACTTTTACAATCCTTATGTCGCAACAACACAAAGCGGGTTTTGTAAATATATTCGGCGCACCCAATGCGGGCAAATCAACATTGCTGAATGCTTTGCTGGGCGAACAGTTGGTTATTACATCGCACAAAGTGCAAACAACACGCCACCGTATATTGGGCATACTCACAGAGCCCGATTATCAGGTTGTGTTTTCAGACACACCCGGTATCATCGAGCCAAAATATAAACTGCACCAAAAAATGATGCAGCATGTAAAAAGTGCTTTGGAAGATGCGGATGTGGCCATACTAATGCACGATATAACCCAACCTGCCGAAGAGTTTGATGCCATAGCAGATATGCTGAAGCTGAAAGTACCTGCCATCATTATACTGAATAAAACAGACCTCGTAAAAGATAAAAAGCAAATTGCCGAAATCGAAGAACGCTTTAAGGTAAAGTATCCGCAGCACGAAATACTGACGGCATCTGCACAAAAGAAAAAGGATATAGATAAAATACTACCTGCTATACTAAAACACCTACCAGAAGCACCACCGTACTACCCCGAAGACAGTATCTCAGACAGACCTGTACGTTTTTTTGTAAGCGAGTTGATACGCCAGCAGATATACGAGCTGTATCATGAAGAACTGCCGTACCATACTGCCGTCATCATACAGTCGTTTGAAGAGAAGACTACGTTGCAGGTAATAAAAGCCGAGATAATAGTAAGCCGCGAAACGCAGAAAGTGATAATGATAGGCAAGGGTGGTAGTATGATAAAAGAATTGGGCATTCGCTCTCGCAAGGCTATCGAAGAGTTTTTGCAATCGAAAGTGCATCTGGAATTATTTATTAAAGTGCGTCCCAAGTGGAGAGATAATGATACCTACCTCAGAGAGTATGGCTACCATTCCTAATCAGGAGCCATTTATACAGCCGTTGCATCCCGCATTCTTTTCGCAATATGTGAACCGTATGGATATGTTGCGTCTCGATTCGATACATCCTGTTGTGTCGGGCAATAAATGGTATAAGCTGCAATACTACCTGCAAGATGCGAAAGCAAAAAGGGCAGATACGATAATCACTTTTGGTGGTGCATATTCCAACCACTTGGTAGCTACTGCTGCTGCTGCAAAACAATTCGGCTTCAAATCAATAGGCATTGTGCGTGGCATGCATAGTAAAGACAGCCATACGCAAACATTGGCAAATTGTATATCATTCGGTATGGAATTACAATTTGTATCGAGAGAAGTGTACACCCAAAAATCAGATATACAATATTTGCAATCGCTGTTAGCAATATACCCCAATGCATATATTGTGAACGAGGGTGGTGCAGGAGAATTGGGTGTAAAAGGGAGTAGTGCTATTGCAGCGTATATACCGCATCACTATACGCATATTTGTGTATCTGCAGGCACGGGTACTACATTGGCTGGCATCAGGCGTGCGTTACCCGCAGATGTACAATTGCTGGGTTATGTGCCCATGAAGGGTGGTGTATATATAAGAGAAGTCATTAATGATTATTTGCCATTAGCACTGCAAAGCACCTATGCTTTATACGACGACTGGCATCTCGGTGGCTTTGGTAAACATACTGATGAACAGTTAACTTTTATGAACGATTTTTATAGCCAAAACCATATACCGCTTGACGTAGTATATACCGCCAAGATGATGATGGGTATTGAAGCGCAAATAAAAGCTGGTTTTTTCCCTGCTGATGCATCTATACTCTGCATTCATACAGGTGGTTTGCAGGGCAATTCATCGGTACAAGACAAGCTGATATATTAATATTATCTTGCAGCAACAATACGTAGGATGGCAGAAATTAATACATCTAAAAAGAAAAGCAGGCTCACTTTATATATCATCTTTGCACTGATAGCTGGCATTGGTTTAGGCTTTGTACTCAATACTCGCTATGTAAAAGATGAAAACAGAAGTATTGCACAATACGAAGCAGATATAAAAACACTGCAACCACAATTAAAAGCCACAGCAGATACCAATAGTCAAGCATATACTGCGATGGAGCAGCAAAAAACAACCATCGCAGAACAAAAAGCTACCGCTATGGAAGCCCGCGATAAAAAGCTGGAGCCATTCTCTTTACTGGCAGATATTTTCCTGCGCCTTATCAAAATGATTGTAGCTCCGCTTGTGTTCACCACATTGGTAGTAGGCGTAGCGCGGCTGGGCGATTTGCAGTCTGTGGGTCGCATAGGTGGCAAAACCCTGCTGTGGTTTTTCAGTGCGTCATTCGTCAGCCTGTTGTTGGGTATGATGCTGGTCAACTTCTTCAAGCCCGGCCTTGCAATGAACCTGCCATTGCCCGATGCGGGTATAGATACAGGCATCAAAAAAGCGGCATTAACGCTCAAAGATTTTTTACACCATGTATTTCCATCCAGCGTGATAGATGCGATGGCAAAGAATGAAATATTACAGATAGTTGTCTTCTCACTCTTCTTTGGCGTGGCAACAGCAGCCATCGGCGAAAAAGGCGAAGTAGTAATTAAAGCGATGGATGCCATTGCCCATGTTATACTCAAAGTAACGGGTTATGTAATGAACTTCGCTCCATTGGCAGTGTTTGGTGCTATGACAGCCATCATAGCCAAGCAAGGTTTGGGCATACTTACTACTTATTCCATTTTCATTGGCGAGTTTTATTTTGGTTTATTGGTGCTATGGCTGGTATTGATACTGGCTGGCGGCGTGTTTCTGAAGGGTAGGGTGCTGACCTTAATAAAACGGGTGAAAGAACCTATCATCCTCGCATTCAGCACCAGCAGCAGCGAGGCGGCATTTCCTAAAACGATGCTGGAACTGGAACGCTTTGGATGCAAAAACAGGATAGTGAGTTTCGTACTCCCATTGGGTTATTCTTTCAATCTGGATGGCTCTATGATGTATATGACATTTGCGTCTTTGTTCATAGCGCAGTCTTATGGCATTCATCTCGATTTTGCAACGCAAATGAGTATGCTGATGGTACTGATGCTTACCAGTAAGGGTATAGCAGGCGTGCCCCGTGCATCACTGGTAGTAATAGCGGGTACATTGGCTACGTTCAATATACCAGAGGCAGGGCTGGCATTGCTGTTGGGTATAGATCCCCTGCTGGATATGGGGCGCAGTGCTACCAATGTGGTTGGTAATAGTGTAGCCACTGCTGTAGTTAGCAAATGGGAAGGAGATTTAGAAAACTGATAAGATTTCATTTACCAATAATTACCTATTTTCACGCCTCGAAACGAAAACCATGCACGAGATATTAGAGTTTTTGAAGCAATTGATGGATGCCGATAAACTGGCAGAATTAGTAACACTATACGGTGGTTTGTATCTAGTAGCATTCATCATCTTTGCCGAAACAGGCTTGTTTGTAGGTTTCTTTTTACCCGGCGATTCTCTGTTATTCGTTACAGGGCTGATGATTGCCAATGCGCCCATTCCAAACCCTACAGATAGCAGCCTGTTAAATCTTTTTTATTGGATAGCACTGATAACAGTTGCGGGTATCATAGGTAATTCTGTAGGCTACTGGTTTGGCAGAAAAACAGGACCCTTATTATTTGAACGCCGAGACACGCTCTTGTTCAAGAAAAAGCATGTGATACAAGCCAAAGAGTTTTATGACAAACGCGGTGGTAGTGCCATCATCTTAGCTCGTTTCTTGCCTATCGTTCGCACATTTGCACCCATCGTAGCAGGTGTAGTAGCTATGGATAGAAAGAAGTTCTTCTTATACAACGTAATTGGTTGCATAGCATGGGTAGCCAGTATGACGGCTGCCGGTTATATACTAGGCGAAAACCAATGGGTAAAACAGAATTTCGAGAAGATAGTTATCGGGTTGATATTCGTTACTACCGCGCCCGTATTGTTTAAAATGTTCTTTGGTAAAAAGAAACAACCTATATTGGAAGTAGGTATGGATATCATTGAGGAAACTTTTGATATCGACAACGACGCTTCTGATGACAAAAAACAAAGCAAGTAACAACACTTCGCTGTTCAGCATTCCTGTATTGGTAGCCGCACTGGGCTATTTCGTAGATATTTACGATTTATTATTATTCCTCATAGTTAGGGTGCAAAGCCTCAAAAGTCTCGGACTTAGTGAGGATATGATTTCAAACGATGGTATGGAAATCATCAGCCACCAAATGTGGGGCTTGATGATAGGCGGTATACTATGGGGTATGATGGGCGATAAAAAAGGCAGGCTGAGTGTGCTGTTCGGTTCTATTCTTTTATATTCACTTGCCAACATAGCCAACGGATTTGTAAATACCATAGAGCAATACAGCATTTGCCGCTTTATAGCAGGCATTGGCTTGGCAGGCGAGTTGGGTGCAGGCATCACTTTAGTGAGCGAATTGATACCCAAAGAAAAACGAGGTATTGCTACATCGCTTGTAGCAGGCATCGGGCTTTCTGGTGCAGTGTTGGCATACTTTATAGCTCAACACTTCGATTGGCGTACATGTTATTTTATAGGTGGTGGTTTGGGCTTGTGTTTGTTGCTTTTGCGTGTTAGTGTATTCGAGTCGGGTATGTTCAAAGACATACAACATGCAGGGGTTAGTAAGGGCAATTTCTTCATGTTCTTTACCAATGTTCAACGGTTCAGGAAATATTTACTTAGCATCTTGATAGGGCTGCCAACTTGGTATGTGATAGGCATTCTGATAGCTTTTTCTGATAAATTCGGGGCTCTGTTTGGTATAGAAGAACCCATTAACCCTGCCAAAGCAGTTATGTTCGCATACGTCGCCATATCTATCGGCGATATTGGAATTGGCTTTCTTAGCCAGGCATTAAAGAGCCGTAAAAAAGCCTTGTATATTTTCTATGCCATTACTGCCATTGCTATTGTGCTGTACTTCAATCAGCAAGGCGGCAGCGCCAACCAAATGTATGCACTATGCGCACTACTCGGTTTTGGTACTGGCTTCTGGGCCATATTCGTTACGATGGCTGCCGAGCATTTCGGCACCAACCTACGTGCTACTGCAGCTACTACAGTACCCAATATGGTGCGTGGCGCATTGCCATTGATGGTGATACTATTTAAAGGCTTACAACATTCATACAGCTATATAACGGCCGCCGCCATCACGGGTGGTGTAGTTATGCTCATAAGCGTTGTAGCTGCTATATTTACTGAAGAAACTTTCGGTAAGGATTTGAATTTTTTAGAGCATTAAATGTTGAAGCGGGCATACATATCGCCTTTCATTATTCCTTTACTATGCATTGCAGGCATTGCAATAAACCTAAGCGCATATTTGCCTGGGTTTATGTCGCCTGATAGTTTTGAACAATACAGGCAATCGCTTACACATCAATACAACGACTGGCACCCGCCTGCAATGGCATTGCTATGGAGTTTGTTTAATATGCTATACGAAGGGCCTCAACTTATGTTGTGTTTTCAGTTGTCTATACTTTGGCTTGCTTGCTTTTTTTTATGTTCTGCCATAAGCAACCGTATATGGCAATCAATTCTTTTTCTCTTGTTCGGCATCTCGCCATTACTACAAAATTTTGCAGGGTATATTATTAAGGATGTACAGATGGCCTTTAGCTGGTTGTTGGCAATTGCTATATTATTTTACTTTTTTGCGAAGGCTAAACGCTTAACATTCACCGCAGCCACTATTACCTTATGTTTATTAGTGTATGGAGCATTATTGCGTCCTAATGCGCTTACAGGCTATATACCTTTGGTTATATTATGGTCATGGTTTGTTTTTGATACGCGAAGTTTTCGAGTAAAATCTGCTGTAGTTTTCAGTGTTATATTCTGCACGTATGCAATACAAAAAAGCTTGCCAGTATTGTTACATGCTGAAAAACAGTATGCAGAGAATAAACTCTTCCTGCACGACTTATCTGGCATCTATAAATCAACACGTACAAACGTATTTCCACCTGTTTTGTTTAAAGGTAATGTGTTGGATACTGCTTACCTGCGTGCGAAATACCATCCTGCTACTTTTGATGACGTATGGTGGAATACGGATGGTAAAATACTATTGCCAGATACAAATGCAGCTACTACTGCAGCTATAAGGGATGCATGGAGTAGTGCTATCAGGCAATATCCTTTAGTATATATGCGCAACAGGTATGATGGTTTTCTGTACTATCTGCGAATAAAAGAAAGATCTGATTTTTATTGTAATTACTACACTTACATGTACCCGGACCCCAACGAATATAGACTGACACCGCGATATGAAAACCCGTTCTATAAATTTTATCACGCCATGTTTGTAGCGCAAAAGGGGATGTTTTATATGAAGGCTTGGTTTTGGTTTGTGTTAAATTTTCTAATGTTAGCTATACTGCCTGTAATAAAACATAAGCGACTTCGCCATTTCTATGCGCTACTTATACTTTCTGGTGTGCTCTATAAATTGCCCGATTTCTTTATTTATCAGTCCGATGTTGACTACCGTTATTTTTATTGGAACACTATTGTATGTTGCTTATGCTTGCTGCTTTTAGTGTTCAACAAAGCGCTTAAATTAAGGGATTGAAAAAGCGGCACTCAATGCGCCGCTTTCCTTATGCCGTTACTTCTTCATATACTTTTATCTCATTATAGAGCGTATCCCTTTCCACAGGTGTTTTGCCTACGGCAGTTATCAGGTTACATAGCTCTTCTGTACTCAGCGATGGAGATTGCTCTTCAGAGCCTGCCATAGAGTATATTTTTGTAGTATCGTCTATCGTTCCGTCCAAATCATTTACTCCAAACGATAACGTTAGCTGTGCAGATTGCCTGCCGAGCATAGGCCAGTACGCTTTCAGATTGCGGAAATTGTCCATAAACAAACGCGCTATGGCATACGTGCGCATATCTTCTATCACGGTAGTCTCAGGTATATCAGACATGTCATTATCCTGATTACGAAACTTCAATGGTATAAAGCAATTAAAGCCACCTGTTTCATCTTGTAAAGCACGCAGCTTACTCATGTGGTCTATACGATGCCTGTAGTTTTCTATATGCCCGTATAGCATGGTAGCGTTGCTATGCATACCCAGTTGATGTGCCGTTTTGTGTATGTCGAGCCATCCCGCTCCATCTACTTTATCAGCACATATCTGTTCCCTTACTTCAGGATGAAAGATTTCTGCGCCGCCACCGGGGAGTGATTGTAAGCCTGCTGTCTGCAAGGCTTTCAATCCTTCTAATGTGGTCAGTTTAGCCTTCCGAAACATATAGTCCAGTTCCACGGCAGTAAAGCCCTTGATATGTATGTCTGGGCGCAAGGTTTTTATCTTGCTGATTACTTCGCAGAAAAATTCAAGATTCATTTTTGGGTGTACACCACCTACTATGTGTACTTCTGTTACAGGTTGCCCATCGTACTTGCGCACCATATCCAGCATCTGGTCTATGCTTAATTCCCAACCTTCGTCCCGGTTTTTATACAGTCGGGAATAGGAGCAGAAGTTGCATGTAAATACGCATACATTGGTAGGCTCTATATGAAAATTGCGGTTGAAATACACTTTGTTGCCATGCAGCCGATGTGCTACATGTGCCGCCAATGCACCTACAAAGCCCAACTCACCTTTTTCAAAAAGCAAAACGCCTTCCTCGTCGGTAAGGCGTTCTGTATTAAATACTTTTTGTGCTATGTTTTGTAAATCCTTGTCTGCAGGTAGCTGGCTGAAAACTGCTTGCAGGTTTGCTGTTGTTGTCATTATTGTACTATCACTTTTTTGCTTACCATACCCTCGTTATACATGCATTGAATGGTGTACATACCCTTACCTGCATCAGTTATATCAACACTGATTGTGCCCGATTGTTGGCTGCTTACAGGTATTTGTTTTACTATCTGCCCCAGCATGTTATGCACAGTAATTTGCTTCAACCCATCGCTATGTGTAATGGTAAATACACCGTTAGATGGGTTGGGTACAATGTCAATATTATGCTGCATACTTGCCTCATTTACACCTGCAGGCCAGCTAAATAAGTGTATGTTTTTGTGAAGATTCGGGGATCCGCCACCAGCAGTAAATTCTGATTGCATACGTGTTACCTGTCCTTTAGTAAACATACTCATACACACATCCATCACATAGTCCATATAGTTCATAAACATTTGGCCTTCAGGTGTACCATTACAGTTTGGTAATTTTGGGTAGCTAGGGCATACGCTTTGGTTTGCATCGCTTTGTTTAGGAGTATCATCAACCCCATCATCATCACCACAATTACCACTACCAACTGCTGTATTACCCCAAATATGATTTAATGTAAAGAAATGCCCGAATTCGTGAACCATGGTACGTCCCTTGTCTGCATTAGATATAAAGCTCTGAGATAAACTCTTCCTTTTACCGAATGCAAGATAGTCAACTACAACACCCATAAGGCTCGCATCGCCAATAAGTGCTGCTAATTTAGGGTTATAAGCATATCCCAATATTTCGCCACCACCGCCACCGTTGGTGATATTTGTTATCCATACGTTCAGGTATCTACTATTGTCCCACGGGTTCAGTCCACCGTTTGCAGTTTTTTTAACAGAGCCGTCGGTCACATCAAATCCAGTAAAGCCTGCAGGTTTTGTAAGTATTTCAATGCCGATAGTGCCTGTTCCGTCAGGTTTGGTATGTGCAAGCCCGAAGTTCATACTAGGATTCCCTTTTAATGCAGCAAAGGGTGCGGGTATAGTTTCAGTGTTTTGGGCATTGAAATCTATATTCAATACCTCTATTTGCGATACAACACGATCGTATATACCTGCAACACCTCCAATCTGGTCAATCTGTGCCTGAGATAATACCACATGAAACACAAGTGCAACTGGGTAAGTAGAAGTAGTTTTATAAACAGTTGTATTTGAATTTACCATTAATGATGTACGGTATTGAATATCCTGCTCATATTCATCTATGGCATTTTTCAGTGATGGATTGTTGTTTGCCAATTGCGATACCAACTCATCAGTAGCACACTTCTTTACTTCCTGGGCTACAGATACTGCCGCTGCAAAAACCATACTGCAAAGGGCAGCACCTGTAAATAATTTTCTCATTAAAAGAATGTTTATGCTTAATTAATATTATTTATTTTCTCTACTGTTTATTTCATCGCGTATGGTAATGGCGCGTACATAATCCTCTTGGTCCAGTACTTGTTGTAATAGGATATGCAATTCTTCCAGATTCATGTTCTTCAGGTCGTGGTTGAAGGTTGTAGCACCTGAGGCTACTTTTTCAGCACCCTGTACCGGGGCAGAGGGGTTTGTACCTTCGGTATTTTCCAAAAACATACCTGCGGCATCCAGTATATTTTCGTAGGTATATATCTTACAACCAGAGCGTACTGCCAATGCCAGTGCATCAGATGTACGGGAGTCTATTTCAACGGTATTGTTATCGTTTTGGCATAGCAGTTTGGCAAAAAATATACCTTCTTCCAGTTTATATATTACAACCTCTGCCAACTCTATGCCAAAAGTTGTCATGAAATTGGCAAATAAATCGTGTGTAAGTGGGCGGCTGGGTTGCATGCGCTCCAGTGCTACGGCAATAGCCTGTGCTTCAAAACCGCCTATAACGATGGGCAACCTGCGCAGGCCATCCACTTCACCTAATACTACTGCATAAGAATGAGTCTGTGTAATACTGTGCGACAGGGCAACTATTTCCAGTTCTATCTTTTTCATTCGTTATATAAGCCTATTGCACGGCAAAAAAGGCTGGTGAAGTTAGGTATTTTTTGGCAAATATTATATAAATTAAAAAAGTCTTGGTGCGTCCGTTTCTCCGTTGCTGTTTTCTATCACCAGCGATATTTCTTTCAAGTCGCTGCCGCCAATCTTTGTACCGATGGTTTTCCAGCCTGTTACGTCTATCGTTTCGTGCAAGGGTACAATTTCTTCGCTCAGTTCCGACTTTTTCTTGCCTGTGCGCAATATCACTATCGGCTCGGTTTTAGTAGTTACCAGTTCCAGATAGTTGCCCTCACCTTCTTTAATAAAGCTGTATTTGTTTTTCAACGTTTGGCTTTCTATCACAAAGCGTTTGGCATAGTATTGCCCGCCTTTTTTATCGTAATAGATAGCTGTTACGATTTTATCGGGTGCAAACTTCTCTATACGTATCACATCATCGGCCTCGTAGCGGTTAGTCAGTTCAAAGTCGGTTAGTTCATAACTACCGTCTTTGTAGAATGCTATCACACGGTCACCCTCGTCAAAGCTGCCTAATGGCATACCATTGCCGTCTTTGTTCAGCCTGCCAATGGTATCGTCGTACCATATCTTTTGTCCCGAAAGGGTAGAGCGCCCTTTTTCTTTCATCTTGATACCCTTGATGGGGTACTTTGTTACCTGATTGCCTTGTGACGAACGGCCTTTTATTTCCAGTTCTTCAAAATAATAATCCAGCACTTTTATCCTTGCCTTGCTGCCGGGCGACAGGGTAATGGTTACCACTTCTGCCTCGCCATTGGCATTGGCAGTAAAGTACATCACTTTACTGTTGGGGTTTCCCTTTGTCAGGTCGTACTCTTTATCGCGGGTGATGCCTGTTACGTTGAAACGCTTGCCGTATGCTATACCTGTTTTGCCATCTACATATATCATATTGTAGGTGGTGCGCTCATCGTTTTTCTGAAAAGCGGCGAGGTAAATGATGTCTTTACCTACAAAAGTTTTGTCAGCCACTTTGGTTATCATCATCTTACCATCCTTGCGAAAGACGATGATATTATCAAGGTCAGAACATTCAAAGGCAAACTCATCTTTCTTCAAGCCCGTTCCTATAAAGCCTTCTTTATAGTTTACATACAGCTTGGCATTGGCTATGGCAATGTGCTGCACCTGTATGGTTTCAAACGGACGTATTTCCGTTTTGCGCTCACGGCCTTTGCCATGTTTTTTCAGCAGGCCCTCGTAGTAGGCTATGGCATAATCATTAAGGTGGGCTATGTTATTCTTTACTTCTTCTATATTGTCTTCTACGCCTTTGATGTGTTCATCTGCTTTAAAGGAATCGTACTTGGATATACGTTTGATTTTTATTTCCGTCAGCCTTACAATATCATCCTGTGTTATCTCTCTGCGAAACTTCTTTTTATATGGCTTCAAGCCAGTATCTATGGCATTAAGCACGCCTTCCCATGTAGTTTCTTCTTCAATGTTTCGGTAAATGCGTTTTTCAATAAATATCTTTTCGAGCGATGAGTAGTGCCAGTCATCTTCCAGTTCGCCCAGCTTTATTTCCAACTCGCGCAGCAATAGTTTTTTGGTATGCTCTGCAGAGTGTTTCAATAATTCTGTAACGCCTACAAACTGTGGTTTTTCGTCTATAATCACACAGGCATTGGGCGATATGGATACCTCACAATCTGTAAAGGCATAGAGCGCATCTATGGTTTGGTCTGTCGTAACGCCTGGCGCTAATTGTATAATCAGTTCTACGTCTTTGGCGGTATTGTCAGTTACGCTCTTTATCTTGATTTTACCGCTGTCATTGGCTTTCAGTATGCTATCCACCAATTGCGATGTGGTAACACCATAAGGCACATCTTTGATGGCGAGTGTTTTCTTATCTACCTCTTCTATATGTACTCGTACCCGTACTTTGCCGCCTCGTCCGCCATCGTTGTAATTGCTAACGTCTATCATACCACCCGTCATGAAGTCGGGGTACAATTCAAACTTTTTACCTTTCAGGTATTTGATAGCAGCTTCCAGCAATTCGCAAAAATTATGTGGCAGTATTTTGGTAGATAGGCCCACAGCAATACCCTCTGCACCCTGCGCCAGCAGCAGCGGAAACTTCATAGGCAGTGTTACTGGTTCATTTTTCCTGCCATCGTAGCTCAGTTGCCATGCCGTTGTTTTACCGTTAAAAGCTACATCTAATGCAAATTTTGATAAACGCCCCTCAATATATCGTGGTGCAGCGGCACTATCACCCGTGCGCACATCGCCCCAGTTGCCCTGCGTGTCTATCATCAGGTCTTTTTGCCCCATGTTGATGATGGCATCGCCTATAGAGGCATCGCCGTGGGGATGGTATTGCATGGTTTGCCCTATTACATTGGCTATCTTATTATACCTGCCGTCGTCCATTTCCTTCATGGCATGCAGTATGCGGCGTTGCACGGGTTTCAGTCCGTCTTCTACCGCAGGTACAGCACGTTCCAGTATTACATAGCTGGCATAGTCCAGAAACCAGTTTTGGTACATCTGGTTTATTAAAACCGATTGCTGCTCTTCGTGATTATTGTATTCAGGCATTCCGCTATCCTTCTATTATGCGTGCAAATGTATTTTTTATACACCAAACCTTAAAATACATACAGAATTAATGTTTATTAATGATTGCAGTATATAAAATTGTAAACATTTGTATTTATTTTACTTAAAATCAGAAACTATGCATTTCATTAAAACCTCTATTGCAGTTACAGCACTGCTTATCGTTAGCACTACTGCTGATGCTCAACGTGCACGCCTGTTGGATGGCAGCCTCGATGCCTTGAAAGGAGCAAAAAAAATCAATGTCCAGTTCGACTACAGCAAGATGGGCGTTGGCAAGTTTGAAACGGAAGACGAGTACATCAGCAAAAAGAAGGAAGATTACAACAAAAAAGAGTCGGGCAAGGGTGATGATTGGGCAAGGGCTTGGAAGGCCGACCGCAAAAATCGCTTTGAACCCCAGTTCAAAGAACTGTTTGCCAAATATTGCGACATCAACATCGGCGACTACCCAACCGAAAAATATACCATCATATTCAAAACTACTTATACTGAGCCGGGCTTTAACGTATATATAACCCGTAAAAATGCGGAAATAGATGGCGAAGCTTGGGTAGTAGAAACCGCTAACCCCAATAATGTGATTGCCAAAATATCTGTTCAGAATTGCCCGGGTCGTACTTTTGGCGGTAATGATTATGATACAGGCGAACGCATACAAGAAGCGTACGCTACAGCAGGCAAAGGCTTAGGTAAGTTTCTGGATAAAGAATTGAAATAATTTAAAGATTGATATTAGTAAAAGAAATGCCATCCGCTTGGATGGCATTTCTTTTATGCAGTCGTTACCAGCCTGCTTGCCAGCCAGCTATCTTTGAGCGGTATCAGCCAGTTGCTCAGCAATTCTTGTTTTGTATTCACCAGATTGTTGAAGAGTGGGGTATCCCAATTTATATAACCTTTCTCTAATGCATATTGCACTTGGTTCAAGGGCAGCATTTCTGCTTTTTCGTTTACCAGAAAGGTCAGCATCATTCTGTCGAACATATTAACGTCGTATTGACGCTCTATGCTTTTTACCACCCTTACCGATGCATCTGTACTGCAACCGCTTACCTGCACGTTTGTTTCGTCTGCTATCACCACCACAAACTGTCTGAAAAGCAGTTTTGCCCAACCTCTTACAGGTGCGCCATGTGCCTGCCATTGGCTGTAAAACTGCAATAGCTGTTCGTTTATCTCAGCTTCTTCGCGCTCTATAAATGGACGGTTGCTTTGGTATATCCACACTCTCGAATGGTCGGCCAATTCAGCAGGTATCAATGCAGGCAAATGAAGGATGTTCATAACAGCAAAGTTACGTTAGTTTTTGCTAAAGCTCAGGGCTTGTGTACTGGCAGTATTGGCATGTGTTTTTATCCACTCCTTCAGCCTGTTGGCCATTTGCTTGTAGTACTTAGATGGTGGGTTGATGGAAATACGTGAGCCCGAAAAATGACTGTTTATCAATATCTGCTTGTCGTCAGCAATAAATACCATCACCTCTCTGAAATCGCCACTAACGCTCAGGTTTTTACTGATTATCATAAATACTTCTTGCGCATCAGGGTGTTGTGTATATGCCAAATGCTGCGAAAGCAGAAATTTGATAAGTAAATCTTTATTACCCTGTAAATAAAGGGTAGTTTCTATTCTTTTAAAACTGAATACTGTAACCAACTGATATGCGGCAATACCCAACATCATGGCAGAGCATGCCAGCATGATAAACAGCGCAAAACGTGGTGCGTCACCCGATGCGGCAATACCATTCAGCAATACAGGCCATGTGAAAGTAAATAATACCAATGCCGAACAAATGGGGCTGATAACCTTATATGTAATAGGGTAGCGGCCTTTGCGCTTGATGAAAGCTAAATCTTTAATGATTTTATTGCCCCAGTTAGCTTGCGGGTTTCCGGAAAATAGTTGTTTCATAGTATGTTCTATGCCAACGACTTGGCTACCATTTCGGCAATATCAAGCACCATTACGCTGTCTTCTTTTTCTTTATTCTTTACACCATCCGTCAGCATGGTAGTACAGAAAGGGCAATTAGCGGCAATGATATTAGCACCTGTTTCTAATGCTTCTTCAGAGCGTTCAAAGTTAACACGTGTGCTGCCGGCTTCTTCTTCCTTAAACATTTGCGCACCACCTGCACCGCAGCATAGTCCGTTTGTACGGCAGCGTTTCATTTCTACCAGTTCTACGTCCAGCGCCTGCAATACCTCGCGAGGAGCTTCGTATATATTATTGCCTCGCCCCAAGTAGCAGCTATCGTGGTAGGTAATACGTTTGCCTTTAAACTCGCCACCTTCTTTCAGGCGTATGCGTCCGTCGTTTATCAGTTGTTGCAGAAAAGTAGTGTGATGTATCACTTCATAATCTCCACCCAAAGCAGGGTATTCGTTTTTCAGTACGTTGAAGCAATGCGGGCAGGCTGTTACAATCTTCTTTACCCCATAGGCATTCATGGTCTGTATATTGTTATACGCCATCATCTGAAACAGAAATTCGTTGCCACTACGGCGGGCAGGGTCGCCCGTACACATTTCTTCCTTGCCAAGTATGGCAAACTGCACACCTACTTTATCTAATATCTGCGCAAATGCTTTTGTTATTTTTTGTGCCCGTTGGTCGAAGCTGCCTGCACATCCCACCCAAAACAACACCTCTGGTGTCTCTCCATTCGCAGCATATTCCGCCATTGATTTTATCATCATAATCTTACTTTCTGATTGTTATTTATTTAACTGCCAACTGCAAATCGAAAACTGCCAACTGAAAACTCCTAACTGTTAACCATTTCCTCTGCCCATTTATCACGTTCGTCAGGACTGAATTTCCACGGAGCCATATTATTTTCTACATTGCCAAACATCAGGTTCCATTCTTGCGGGCTATTGCTTTCTTCCATTACCAGATACCTGCGCAGTTGGTTGATGATAGATAATGGCTCTATACCTACAGGGCAAGCCTCTACACATGCCTGACAAGTAGTGCAAGCACGTAATTCTTCTACACTAATATAATCGTGCACCAGCGATTTGCCATCATCTACAAATGTTTTATTGACACTTATGTTTTTACCCACTTCTTCCAGCCTGTCGCGTGTATCCATCATTATCTTGCGTGGCGATAGTTTTTTGCCGGTAGTATTGGCAGGACAGGCAGATGTACAACGCCCGCATTCCGTACAAGAGTAGGCATCCAGCAGATTCTTCCAGCTAAGGTCCATCACATCTCTTGCGCCAAAACGCTGCTGTGCTGGTTGGCTGCCGTCTGCAGTTGGTGCCAGTTCGGGCTGCATCATATACAGCACTTCGTTTTGTATTTCTTTCATGTTAGCCATCTCGCCTTGCGGGCGCAGGCGTGTATAGTATGCGTTGGGGAATGCCAATACGATGTGCAGGTGCTTGGAATATGGCAGGTAGTTGAGAAACAGGAACACACCGATGATGTGCAGCCACCATCCGCCACGCTCAATGGCTACCAATGCCCCGTCAGATAAGCCTGCAAACATACCCGTGAAGTTGGACGTTATCCAAAACGGCTCTGTAAGCGTATAATGCTCCGCACCACGGCTTTGTAATACTTGGTCGGCAGTATTCATTATTAAAAACAAGCTCATCAGTACCACTTCTGTTACCAATATCAGGTTCGCATCATTGCGTGGCCATCCGTCCAGTTCTCTTTGGTTCAGGCGTTTTACTTTCAGTACATTCCTGCGTATCAGGAAAATGACACATGCTATCAATACCAATGCAGCCAGTACTTCAAAAAAGCCTATCAGGTAAGCATACAAACTACCCAGCATAGGTGCAAACAAACGGTGTTGACCAAGTATGCCATCCAGAAATATCTCCAGTATCTCTACGTTGATGATGACGAAGCCCGCATATACCGCCAAATGCAGCAGAGCAGGAATGGGCTTCTTAAACATTTTTTGCTGTCCGAGTGCCATCAATATCATGTTTCGCCAGCGGGCAGATGGGTTATCTGTCAGGTTTTCGTCTTTACCCAATTTTATATTGCGCCTTATTTCGCCCACTTTTTTGCTGAAAAAATAAACGGAAACGCCTGCGCAGAGTATGAATAATATTTGTTGTACAAGATGCATTCAGCAACGTATTTATACCCGAAAATAATGGCTTTTGTGCTAAAAACATAGTTTAACAATCATCGCTACGCTGTTTGACAGAAATTGTTTAGGTTTGAAGCAAATGATGCTGCCCGATGTTGAATAAAGTATTACCCGTTTTACTTTTATCATTATTTGTAAGCACTGCCCGAGCGCAAGACAATAAGGCCATGCTGAAAGCGATTGAAGACTCGCTGGTAATAGCCATTGATACCATGTACGAGCGGCGAATACCAGACGAGATGCCCATGATGAATGAGCGCATCATCAAACAACTGGTACGTGCATTGAAGATTGAAGGCTCTTACAATTATCCTTTCGATAGCCTCGGGAAACGAATTAATATCATATATCCGGATGATAAGAGCTTCCGCATCTTTAACTGGGCAATAGCACCTGAAGAAAATACACGCCGCTACTACGCAGCTATACAGATGAAGGGTAATATGCTGAAACTATATCCGCTCGTAGATTGCTCTGGCGACCTCGGCAAGATGACAGAAGATACCGTACTGACAAAAGGGAAATGGTTTGGCGCTATCTATTACCGCATACTGACCAAAGAGGTGGATGGCAGAAAAATATACACCATGTTTGGTGCCAATACGGCAAGCCCCATCATCAGCCGTAAGCTGATGGACCCGATGGAGATAACAGAAAACGGCCCCGTATTTGGTGCACCTGTTTTCAATGTACGCTCCAAAAACAAACCCGAAGAACGCATCAACCGCTTTATACTCGAATACAAAAAATATGCACAGGTAGCTCTTAATTGGGATGCAGAACTGAATGCCGTGTATTACGACCATCTGGAGTCTGAAACCAACGACCCCAACCGCAAATATACATTTGTACCGTCTGGGCAATACGATGGACTGCGCTGGGTAGACGGTTATTGGAATATGGTACAAGACCTGATACCCATAGATGCGCTGAAAGATGGCGCAGCACCCGTACCGCAGCCATACAAGGGCAGGGGCGATAACTAAGCCGCTGATTAAGGCAAAATTTCATTAGATTTGCACCGCATTTTGGTCCGGTAGCTCAGTTGGATAGAGCATCAGCCTTCTAAGCTGAGGGTCATTGGTTCGAATCCAATCCGGATCACTCGAAAGAAACGCCACTCAATTTGAGTGGCGTTTGTAGTATTATTAAATGATGTTGTTCAAGATGTTCTGTGTGGCATCTTAAAAAAATAAGTAGTACCCGTTTTTCTGCACGTTATTCTTTGGTGTTCCAAATCAAAAAAGAAATCATGTTGCTTATGGTTAATCGCAAATTGCATACCGCTACTTTATCTCTACCTCATCATAACTCATCACGCTGAATGTGCCATACCCGTTCTTTACATTCGTATGCACATTGGTTGGTTCGGCAAAGGGATTACCTTCATTATCTAAGGCAAACTGGTATGTTTTTCTGAATTTGAAAAAGTCTTCCGTTACATGCATCAGCACCAGGGTAGCTCTCACCTCTTGTCCGAACATGATAGTTGGCTCTAGAAACGAACCATTTACATACAGGCGCAATTCTTTGGTAGTACCATTAAACAATGCGTCTCTCATAAATAACGCGTCGCCGTTCAGGCAGGTATTCTGGTCTATGGTTTCGTCATACACGCTCTCAATACTTGCATCGGCTGTATAGACACACGAATAGCTACGGCTTATCCCGTTCATGGTATCACTACTGCTTTTTGTAATGCTCAATATATAATAGTCTCCTTTGGCAGGCGGGTCGTTAAATGTTATGCGTATCTCATCCAGCTTTTGCCCCTCTATATCCAGCCGCACATCGCGTATGCGCTGAATACCTGCTATGGGCACATCGGCAGGCACTATCGTAGAAGCAGATATTTCACTATAACCTGCAGCGTTTACTTTCACATTGTACGATTGTCCTTCTTCGGCTATGATGTCCGATACATATTTGCCCACAGTATTATCGTATCGCATGGTATCAGCAGGCACATTGCCTTTATATAGTACTACGCTGGCATTGCGTACATACAGGTCTTGCAGTGCATTGTACTTTAATATGCCGATAGACTTGCCTACCGATATGCTGAATGGATCGCCCACAATCGTATTACTATTGATCACCAGCTTTTCCTTATACTCGGGTACGTTTACCGTTATTTCTTTTTGGCAAGATGCCAATGCCAAAATGGCTATGAAACCTATATTATAATACCTTTTCATCTTATATCTGTTTTGGTATTGGTTTTAAAATTTGAATTGATAACTGATAGACGGCACTATGGGGAAGAGGCTCACCTGGTTAAACACTGTCCTTCCTTGTGTAGTGCTGGCATAGATGTAAAACGGATTGTACCTGTTATACACATTATACGCCGCTATTACCCAAGCGCGTTCCCAGTTGGGTTTGCGTTTCATAAACTTGATGCTTACATCTGCACGATGATAAGCAGGCATCCTGTAGCCATTGCGGCTGCCATATACTTGTACGGCTGCACCGTCCGGTCCGTTATAATATCCTATTGGCATGGTGATGGCGTTGCCCGTACCATATACCCATTCGGCACTTACTTCTATATTCTTAGCCAATTCGTATATACCTGCAATCTTAAAGTCGTGCCTGCGGTCGTATCGGTAAGGAAATGCCTCTCCTTTGTTCAGGTTAGCAAACTGCCTGTTCGTCCACGATAGTGTATAACCCATCAAGCCTGTAAATCGTCCTTTCTTTTTCTGCAAAAACAGTTCACCCCCATAGCTCCAGCCTTTGCCTACCTCTACTTTATCTTCCCAGTTACTACCCGCGTTAAAGAAGCTGGCACCTTCTTTATATTCCAGTACATTATCCATTGTTTTATAATAGCCCTCTAACGTTACTTCTATACCTGTGTTGTGCGTATATGCAAAGCCTGCTGCTCCCTGATACGACTGCTGCATAGGGATGCGCGCCGTTACAGGTACCCACAAATCTGTAGGCAGCCCGATGGATGAATTGGTGAGTAAGTGTATAAACTGGTTCATCTGTACAAAAGAGGCTTTGGCACTTAGCTGCTCATTTATCAGGTAACGCAATGCTACACGGGGTTGTATAGCGTTGTAAAAATTGTTCTGTACTGCAAAGCCCGTCCAGTGTACACCGATATTAGCTTTCAGCGCGTTCGATATTTTTATGTCGTCTTCTATGTACGCATCTATCTCTCCTGCATTAATGTCTTTAATACCAATGGTAGTATCTTGTTTCAAGCCTGCGGTATTTACCTTGGTCTGTTGCGCACCCGGCTTGTAGGTATGATACACATAACCTACGCCTGCTTTTATATAATGGTTGGGGTGTGGTATATAATCAAAGTCGTATTTAACCGCTTTGTCGTTAATGCCTGATGAATACTTCAGCAAAAAATCCTCGTTTGTACCGGAAAACGTACTGCGTGTTTGTGCAGTTATCAAAAAGCGGTATTGCCCGTAATAAGCCGTCAGGTTGCCGAATAATTTTTTATTGTACTGATGATTCCAGCGCGCTACTGCCGTAGCATTGCCCCATTTCAAATCCGAATTGAAAGATGTACTCAACGCATTCCCATCTTGATTTTGCTTGGCATAAAACTTATCGTTTCCGAAATACCCGCTTACGTACAAGTGGTCTTTTTCGCTCAGCTTAAAGTTTACTTTACCGTTCAGGTCGTAGAAATAATATCCGCCTTTTACATTACCACGCATAAAGGGCCTTGCGATTAAATCGAAATACGTGCGCCTGCCCGAAATCATAAACGATGATTTACCTTTTTGTATCGGGCCTTCCAGCGTCAGCCTTGATGCGATAAGACCTATACCACCTTCGCCATGCAGTTTGTTTTTATTACCTTCTTTCATGTTGATGTCAACTACAGACGATAAACGTCCGCCATACCGTGCGGGGAAACCACCCTTTACCAACTCTACACTGCGTACTGCATCTGCGTTGAACACGCTGAAAAAACCAAACAAATGGCTCGCGTTATATACCGGCACACCATCCAACAGTATCAGGTTTTGGTCTGGGCCGCCACCACGCACATAGATGCCTGTTGCACCTTCATTACCTGCCTGTACACCTGGCAGCAGTTGCAGTGCTTTCATCACATCCACTTCTCCCAGAAATGCGGGCAACGATTTGATAGTTTGTATCGGCAAGTCTATACTGCTCATTTGTGTTCGTTCCTGTATAGCATCTTTTTTGCTTGTCACTACTACTTCTTTCATATCCCTTGCGTTTTCCAGTTCAATGTTCAGGCTGATGTCTTGCTTTAGCTGCATGGTTTGCGAAAAAGGTACATACCCTATATATGATGCCTTCAGCGTTACGTCTGCCGCTGCTATGGTTATAGAGTAAAAGCCATAAGCGTTGGTAGTAGTACCCGCATTTTTTTCGGGTATGAAGACCGTAGCACCTATCAGGCGCTCACCGCTTTTCTTTTCCGTTACATAGCCGCTGATGGTTACTTGCTGTGCGCACAAACGTGCAGCAAACAAAAGCAGTAGTAAAACAAACATGCTTTGTTTCATGTACTATATTGTATTTAACAGTAAAACGTAATCTTGGGGTGCAACCCCTATGTAATGGTTAATAATTCCAGATATCGTACATATACGTGTATTTCTGTACAGACACACCACCTATGATACCCATACCGTTTTTCACATTACCTTCAATCTTTACAGGTTGTTCAAAGCTGTTGAAACCTGATGACGGGTTATATACTTCATAAGATTTCAGAAATTTAAAATAATCGGCAGAGACTGCTTTTATATACAGGATTATCCTGCCTTTCCATAAACCGTTTTCAGTTGCAGGGTCTGTATTTTTTATCACATATACATCTGTTCGGTACGATGTGCCGTTGATGCGCTGGTCTTTCAGCAATACACGCCTGCTGCGCGTAAAAGAGCCTACGTCCAACAGGTTTTCCGTATTCACATCGGTAGTGTAAATAGGCTGCCGTATATAGTCGTTATAATAAATGGTATCGAAACGGGTTACAACTGTGCCATTAGCTTTCAGTTCGTCATACATTATCCGGTCTTCATTTATCAATTTCCAGCCACCGTTTTGCTGAAAATATCCTATCACGTTCATCTTCTGTTTTACGGCTTCTATCACATAATAATCCGTCGTGTTAGCAGGGTCATTTATCTGCACTTTTATTCGCAAAGTAGTATCACCACTATATTGCACTCCGGCAGTATCAACAACAAAAGCATCAACTTGTGCAGGTATATTTACAATTGCTGTAGCCGTACCAAGGGTAGGGTGCGTAGCTGTTACCTTATAGGTACTGTTAGCCTGCACTTTCCTGCTGAGCGAAAACGGATATGTAAACAATCGCCACGAAAACGAGTCAGTATAGGCAGCCATATTGTATTTAGCACCTGTTGGCTCTTCTAAGCTTATCGAAATATTTTGCAGCAAATCAAACTGTAGTTTACTATTAGCCGATACAGATACACTCTGCCCTGCACGCAGCAAAAAAGTATCACCCAATACAAATTCCCCCAGCATAGTCAGTTTTTTTTCACCACCCACATCCGGCAGTGGCAGGTCTTTACGGCACGCCTGCAACAGCATCACAAACGCTGCAAGCAACAAACATATTGTACCGTATTCCCTTTTTTTCATCTGATGTTAAAAATCTAATTTATACGATAGATATGGCACAAACTGCAGTACACTAATACCTTTCAGTTTAAATGCACCATTGGCACCTTCGCTTACCAGTTCTACAAACATTACATTCGGCCTGCCATATACGTTGAAGAACCCAGCCGACCATGTGCGTTCTGCTTTTTCCCGTTTCTTTGTAAAATTGGCACCAATATCCAAACGGTGAATGGCTGGCAAACGATAGTTATTCCACTGCACATAGTTATATGTGTAGTTGGAACTGGTAGTTATAGAAGACGGGGCAATGTGCAGGTTGTTATCCAGGTCGGGGTATATCTGGTCGGGCATGGTAATGGCTTCGCCCGTCATATATGTCCAGCTTGCAGCAAGGTCCAGTTTTTGCGATGGCTTATACAATAAAGAGGTGCGCAGGTTGTGCCTTCTGTCAAACCGAAAAGGGAATGGTCGCCCCTCGTTTAGTTGCGCAAACTTGCGCCACGTCCACGATAGCGTGTATGCCGTTGTCCATGTTATCTTTCCTAAATCCCATTTGGCAGACACCTCTCCGCCGTAGCTCCATCCGGTTCCCTGTATTATTTTCTCATCCCATTGCAGCGAGTTGTCAAACAGGTTCTTACCCATATTATACGTGATGGTATTTTTCAGGTCTTTATAATACCCTTCTATATTGAAAGACAAACGCCGCGCAGGTTTCGCTGCATAACCTATTGTATATAACGTTGCTTCTTCAGGTTCTATTCTATCCGAACTGGGCAACCAGAAATCAGTTGGCAGCCCGTATGTGTTATTGCTGATGAGATGAAGAAACTGCGCCATTTTGGTAAACGAACCATATATACTATGCTTAGGTGTAAACGCGTAGTTGGTATAGAAACGTGGCTGAACATTGGAATAATCAAAGCGTTCGCTAAACCAGTTGGCAATGTGTATGCCGGGGCGTATCATCCACTTATCCGTCAGTTTTATTTCATCCTCTACAAAAAACGCAAACTCGTTCGATTGAAATTTATCTGCAGGCACAATCGTTGTAGTATATACACTCTTACTGTCGAAAGACAATAACTCTGTAGGTATAAACTGAGCCGTACTGAAATGCCCCCCGATTTCTACACGCTGCGATGCTGTGGCATACCACTGCGCCCTTACACGCAATGCCACTTCATTAATAGACGAGTTGCCGGTATATTTTCCACTACTGTTAACCGTACCATTATCTAACACCTGCCTTGTGTCTTCCAACGTATATCTGAAGCGGCTGTAGGTAAGTATTGTATTCACAAACAGTTTGGGATTCACTACCGTATTCCATTTGGCACTGGCAAGTGTATTGCCCCAACGTGCTTCTGTGCCCGTACCAAAAAAAGTTGACCTGATGCCATCTCTGCCGTTATAAAAACTCAGATATACACGGTTGTTCTTATTGATAATATAGTTTGCCTTGCCATTAATGTCATAAAAATTGATAGCCAGTTCTTTAGTAAATGGCCGCCACAATAAATCGAACCATGTGCGCCTTGCAGATAGCATGATTGAAGCCTTATCTTTTTTTATAGGCCCCTCAATACTCAGGCTGCTTTTTACAATACCCATATTGAACTGTCCGCCCCAACGCTGCATATCCCCATCTTTGGTATTCACATCTATTACGGAAGAAAGCCTGCCACCATAGCGGGATGGGAACGCACCTTTATGAAAATCAACCGAACGAATTGCTTCCGAATTATAAACCGACGTCAACCCGAAGAAATGGTCAACATAGTATAGCGGCACACCATCCAGCAGATTCAGGTTTTGCCCCGGGTCTCCGCCCCTTACCATCACAGCATTTGTACCATCAACGCCCGACTGTACACCAGATACATATTGCAGTGCGCGCATTACATCATTTTCTCCCAATATAGATGGACGGCTTTTTATATCGCTGTTGGTAAGGTGCACATGGTCGGGCGATGTTTCTTTGTCAGACACTACATCTACTTCTTTCAGTTCGCTATGCAGTTTCATCTGCACATCGTGCCTGCCAGCCTGTATTTTGTCTGTATAAAAACTATCGGAAGCATAACCAATATAAGAACATATAACCCGATGCCTGCCTGCAGGTAACGACAGGCTGTAGAACCCGTAACTATTGGTAGCAGTACCTATGCTCAATTCGGGTACATATACTACCGCACCTATCAATACCTCGCCCGTCTGCTGCTCTTTCACATAGCCATTCAATACTTGCCTGCTTGTTGTTGGTTGCTTGTTGTCGGCAGCATGCATTACTAATATCTTGCCGTTGCTTTCCTCAAGTCGCAGGTTCTGCCCGTCGAGTATCATTGTCAGCGCGTCATACAGTGTTTGCTCTACCTGTTGTAGTTGCACTACACGCTTCACATCTACATACGCCGTGCTATAAGAAATGGATACTCGTGTCTGGCGCTCCATATCTTTGATATACTTCTTAACAGTACCACTGGTAAATGCCGGTTTATATTTTTGAGAAAACACGCTTTGCTGCGCATGTGCATACAGGCAGCTCATCAGCAATGCAGTAAAAAGGGTGATGAAAAGACGCATTGATTTAATGTGGCATTATAACGTATTTACCTCCATTTTGTTGTATGCGGCAATTGGCAACCATACATAGCTCGTTCAGCACGGCATCTATACTTTGGTTGTTGAAGTTGATAGTTATTAACTGTGCTTGCACATTGGCAGGCATATTGTTATCTATAGTTATCTGGGTATTATAATAATGCGATAGCTCTGCTGTTATAAATGCCAATTGTTTATTGTCATAGCGTAGTACGCCTGTTTTCCAAAACAGATAATTATCTCCTTCCAGCAGGCTTTCTTTCAGTTCGGCACCTGTATAGTCGCCATGCTCACCCTTGGTTAATATAAGGGGTGTAGTATTAGCTTGTTTTGCAGCCATGCGCACTTTGCCCGACGCTACTGTTACGGTAGCACCCGTAGTGCCGCTCTTTACATCAAACGATGTACCCAGTACCGTTACCGAAACTGACTGTGCATCTATTACAAATGGTTTTGCCTCGTTTCGTTGCACTTCAAAAAAAGCTTCTCCCTCAAGTGATACATTGCGTTGCGCACCATCAAATGTTTTAGGATATGTCAGTTTACTGCCTTTTCGCAGTGTTACTTTAGATTGATCAGGTAGTATTACTTCACTATTGCCCGCATCTGCCAGTAGTGTTACCATACCACTATCTGCACCGGGCTTCATCAATACAAAACCTATCAGCAATATGGCAGCAATACCTGATGCATATTTAGTCCATTGCGGCATAGCTATAGTGCGCCCTTTTGGTACTTTAGCTGTTATTTGTGGGGCTATCTTCTGCCATGCGGCACCTGTATCAAAACTTGCACTGTTAAACAAATCGTCCGACTGATGCCACATAGCGGCTATGCCGTCATACGCTGCCTGGTTGCGCGTATCGGCTGCCAGCCATTCGTCCAGCAGGCGTTGCTCGTCTGCCGATGCCTCGCCTACCAGTTTTTTGGCAATTATCAAATCTATTTGTTCATTCATTTCCATAACACACTCTGTAATAATAACGCAGGGTTAAACATGTACCCCTATCCGCCGAACATATTTATTAATATTAATACAAAAATGATAATAGTTACTACGGATTGCTGCACATAATCTCTCAATGTCTTAATGGCTTTACCCATCTGGTTTTCAACGGTTTTCACAGATAAATCAAGCGTTTCTGCGGCTTGCTTGTAGCTCATCCCCTGCATCTTTACCATCAAAAACACCTCTTTGCACTTAGGGGGTAGCTGCTCCAGCGCCTGTGCCACTTTACGGGCTTGTTCGTTCGCGTCTTCCCTTGCCTGCCTGTTGGTAATAAATGGTTCAGGCTCGGGTTCAGGTGTATTCTCTGCCAGTTGCACACCGGCTTTAGTCTGTTTCCGCAATGCGGTTATG
Source organism: Chitinophagaceae bacterium IBVUCB1 (assembly GCA_002127285.1). Taxonomy (GTDB): domain Bacteria; phylum Bacteroidota; class Bacteroidia; order Chitinophagales; family Chitinophagaceae; genus Polluticoccus. The sequence continues at coordinate 886,122 of NFUW01000002.1, read as the reverse complement.
CTATTGTTCCGTACTGCTGTAACAAGGTAAAATTTGGCATCCGGGCTATCTATCAAATCCTTTTTCTGTTCCCAGAATTTTACGAATGTTTCCTGTACTACGTCTTCTGCCAGGTGGCTGTCTTGCAGATAAGAAAGCGCATAACGGCAAAGGTTTTGATACTCTCTGTCAAATAAATCTTTAAATGCCTTGTCTGCGTTGGCCATGGGGCAATGATGCGCTTACGAAGCAAATCTAATAAATATAGCCATGCGTAAAAACGGTATCCTATTAAAAATGATAAAATCACCCTTCTGCATAAAATTACAAAGCCGCACATCTATGCGGCTTTGCTACAATTGCGCCATTTATCGTATCACCCCGAACGTAAAGCCGCAACCTATCATGATGCCCCCTGGGGCAAATGTATTGATAGCCCTATCTGTGGCATCGAGTAAGGTATGGCCGTTTTTTACAGTGTAGTTGCTGCCATTGCCCATTTGCATAGCGTAGCCAAGCATTGCATTTACCCTGTGTCCACGCTTGCCCATATTCCAGAAACGGTAGGCTGCAAAAAACAGGCTGCTGCGTGGGTTCATCTGCATCACTACATCTGTATTGGCTGCAGTTGTAGTAGTTGGTACACCAACCGTAATCTGTCTGATGCCTGTATTGTATGCAACCCCTGCACCTGCCGCCCATCCTCTATGACATTCGCCAAGGTAATACCTCAGTTCCCCAAAAGTTTTAGCTCCCCAAGAACTAAGCCCAGCACCTGTACCTACCGACAAGTGTTTGGCAACAGGCACTTCTATATTGATACCCCATGCACCTGCCGGATTATCTACGCCAATACTAGTACCTACATATAATTTGGGGCAACTAAAACCATTCCTTTCACTAAGTCTGCTAGTGCTTTGTGCACTTACTGTTGTTACAGACAGTATACACATCATGCCGCATATTATTAAGTTTTTCATTGTTGCTTTTTTTATCTGATGCTATCGCTTACTAAAGCCTATGTCGATTATTGTTTCGCAAACTTATAAGTAGCCTGCCCCCTGTTATCCATCAATGTGAGTGCATACATACCTGCAGGCAGGTTGCTTACTTCCAGAGTATTGTATCCATTGGCAATATTGCCCTTAGCAAGCACACTGCCTGATAATGATATGATTTGGTATTGCATCTCTTGCTGGTTTTTGTTTACAACCATCAATTTATCCGTACACAATGTTGGAAACACTTTGATATTGTCAGCTTCTAACACACCTGCTATGCCTGTGGTTGTTTTAGGTGCAAAGCGATACACAGTACCATTGGCAGGATAGGCAGATAAGTGTGGAATGTTCATAGATGGCGGCATACTTACACTATCAATAGTAGGAACTGTTGGATTACCTTTCAGCAAGTAGATTTTTTCAAAATCACCTGATTCAGTTTTTACATTTTTTGAGTAACCAACCAATGGACCACCTATAAAAAAGTAATCGCTATAGTTTGATATCTTGGAAGTACCATAACGTAACTCCACAACATCGGTACCTTCATATAACCATACCTGAAGATTAACGGAGTCGTTCAATGTATTGTAGGTTGCATCTTCATCATAAAACCCTGCGTTGAAAAGCTCCAATTTAAATATGCGGCTACCTGCTGTACCTGTCGTGCTATAACGTATGGGCGATTTTGATGTAGTTCCTTTTATGCCTCTGTCTATAAGAGATGTACCTATAAAATCAAAGCCGGAAATAGTACCCGTTGTATCTGTCGCAAATGTTGCCATATTAGCCAAACTTAACCTTGTAATGGTTTTACCACCCATTTTGAAGTTAAAGCCTATTGGTACTGAAAAATTACTGGTGTCTGTCCAGGGTTTTGTGCCGTTTACACTAGTAGCACCTGTTAATGGTGCGTACGCCTGATTTTGAACGGTCAGCGTATAGGGCATTTGAGCCTTTACAGATGAATAACCCAGCGTAAGGGCAGCGGCGATGATTGTAAGATATTGTTTCATTTTTGTAAGTTTTTAATGTTATTAATAAGTTGATTGATGTTACCTCCGTATTCAAGCCTTCATTTTTCGAGGTTGTGTATTGTAGCTACATACACCAGAATAACGTACGAGTATGACTGTACCCCTACCTAAAAAAATATATTTTTTAACGTAGGGGTATTACCACATATCTGCGTTTTGGCCGTGGATTATTAATCCGGTTTTTTCTAACTATCTAATTTCTCAACAGAAAAACATGTTCTGCACTCAAAAAATGAACCACCTCAATAGCTTTTGTCTTATACTATCTAATATTCAAGTGTACTTAAGTCATATATATTAAGTGTGTATGTTTTATTGTAAGCCTATACTTTTTATCTCTTTGCATCTATTACCTGTGCAGCAAGTAGGATAAATCAGAAATTCAGTTATTTTTATACTACTTATTTATAAACTTCGTTTATGCCTAAACGCTCTATAGCAGGGATTGCTTCCCTAATATTCTTACAGTCATTAGTTTTTACATCAGATGTTGCTGCACAAAATACCTTGAAAGACTCAAGAGAGCTATTAGAAAAGGGTATTGAACTATACGATAAGGATGATTTTAAAAATGCGCTCTCTTATTTTATCCAAGTACCTGAAGGCGACACCAACTATGCCATTGCTAAGTACGAAATAGCACTTTCATACTTAGCAGATAGTGCATTTGAAAAATCGAAACAGGTTGCGCTTGAAGGGATGCAACTTGACAATATTGACAAACGCAAGATGTTGTATCTGGCAGCACATGCGTATGACTATCTGGGTAAGTCTGATAGTGCAAATTACTATTACGACAGCTTAATGCGAATGCATCCTACCGACAATATTGTGTACTATGAAAAATCAGTTGTTTATTTTCAAAAAGAAGATTACAACAAAGCTATGTCTTTGCTGGAAACTGCGCTAATGATGAACCCCTATCACTACCGTTCTCATGCCTTGTTGGGAAACATATATGTACGGCAGGGGCGACTGACAGAGGCGTATATGTCTTTTTTAGCAGCTTTGCTTTTTACGAACGATGTAAATATTGCAAGAGGGGCAATCCTGTCACTTAGTGCCATAGCCCGTCAAAGTAAGGAAATTGCTGAGTACTACGACCAGCGAAAAGAAGGTTACGAACTATTTAGCGAAATAGATGAGATAATATACGCGAAACTGGCATTAAACCAAGGGTACAACATTCCTTCTGTAATGGGCGAAGACCAAATAGTAAGAGTAGCCTATGCCATGATGGATAAACTTAGCTACGATAAGAACTCAAAAAACTTTGCAATGCAATATTATGTACCGCTTTTTAAAGATGTGTACAACAAGAGTATGTTCGACCCGCTTATACTGCTAATGTTTTCTAATTACGGTATTGATGTAGTTGAACAGTATGCTAAAAAGCAAAAAAGAGATATTTCAGAAGTGAGAGAACTTGTATTTCCTTATTGGAATAGAATAGTGGCTACACGCACTATAGAGTACCACAAGCGAGAAAAAGCCCCTATGCAATACTCGTATGATAACAATAGTAATGTATATGTGGTTGGTAATCTTTCAATGGAAGATGGGAAAGTAGTTTTTAGAGAAGGGCATACAAAATTGTATAGTAATTACTACCTGACTGCCGAGGGAAAGTTTAATAACAATGGAGAAAAAGACGGTGCTTGGCTTTATTATCACCCAAGCGGTAATATCCGCCTCACAGAAACGTATAAGAATGGTGTGATTCAGGGCGAAGCAAGAGAATACTATAAAAATGGTTTCCTGAAAGAAGTTCGCAAATACAACAATGCAGGCGAGCAAACAGAAGAACTGGAGTATACTAATAATGGCATACTTTCCGTAAAGACCACAGTGTTGCCCGACAAAACAAATGAAGTTATTTTATACCACCTTAACGGCAATGTAAAAGCTGTTCTGAAAGTAGAGGATAAATCGCTGATGGATGGAAAATATAAATGGTATCACAGCAATGGTCGTATTGAGCAAGAGGTAAATATATCGGATGGCAAGAAAACAGGAGAATATAAAGAGTATTATGAGAGCGGTAAACTGAAAGAAGAAGGAATTTACCGCAAAGGCGACCGCGACGGTATATATACCACTTATTATGAAAACGGTAAAAAAGAAACAGAACTGAATTATAAAGCAGGCAAAGCAGATGGAGTATATACATCATATAACGAACAGGGGCAGGTAACAGAAAAGACAACATTCAAAGACGGAAAACGCAATGGCGCAGATATAACCTTCAGCAAAGAGAGAGAATACTATATTATTGATTATAAAAATAGTCAACCAGTAGGATATACTTTCAAAGGAGTAGACGGCAAAGAAATAAAAGAAGCATCTGCGCAATTACAATCCTTGAAACGCTATTATGCAGATGGAAGTCTTCAAGCAGATTTACCATTAAAAAACGGGGATGTTCATGGACAGGCAAAGTATTATTTCAATACTGGTAGCCTGCGCCAAGTCATAAATTTTGAAAATGATCTGAGGCAAGGCACTACAATCGAATATTATAAAACAGGTAAAAAGTACATAGAAAGCGAGTATGTAAAAAATGAGCGTACTGGCCCATACAAAGGTTACTTCGGTAATGGGCAACTACAGGCTGAGGGCTGGTTGTTTGATAATAAGAAGGAAGGAGTTTGGCGTTATTATACTGTAAACGGAAAATTGGAACGCGAAGCTTTTTATCTTGATGACGAGCCCAATGGCCCTTCAAGACATTATAATTCAGATGGCAAGATCATATACATGGATTATTATGACAAAGGCCTGATAATGCGCATGGAGCAGTATGATAATAAGGGCAAGATTATTCATAAACTAAAATTCCCGTTAGGAACAGGCAAATACTACTTCATTTACCCGAATGGGAATATATCGTTTGAAGCACAATTAAAAAACGGTAAGTATGAGGGTGCATACACTTCATATTACCCCGATAAAACGATCAGAGAAAAAGGGTACTATAAAAATGGTAATCGGGATAGCTTGGTGCTGAATTATTTTCCAGGTGGCAAAGAGGCGTTCAATGGCAGTTTCTCCAATGGAAACAAGAACGGCAGGTGGATACATCACGATTTCAGTGGCAAACTTGAAAGGGATATGTATTTTGTAAATGGGGATGAGCATGGTAAGGATAAGATGTATCAAAATGGGCAGTTGAGAGCAGAATATAATATGGACTACGATTACATGGAAGGTAATCAGATATTCTACGGAGAAGAAGAAAAGATAGCTTTAGTGTATCATTACGATGAGCGTAATCTTATTGGTTATACTTATGAAGGCAATGACGGTAAGTTATTGCCATTGATACCATTAAAAAATGGCACAGGTAAAGTTCAGACTTACTATGCGAACGGTAAAAAGGCATTTGAAGCCAGCACGGTTGAAAATTTATATGATGGCAAAGTAATTACTTATTTCAGTAACGGCAATATAGCGGAAGAGAAGAACTATGTACGTACCGAGTTAAACGGGGCTTTTAAACGTTATTTTCCTAATGGCAAACCTTCTTACGAAACAACTTACAAAGACAATGTAATAAACGGGCAGGAGAAGACGTATTCAGAGAACGGGAAGCTATTAATACACTCCAACTTTGTGATGGGAGAACGCCATGGAGTTCAGTTATATTATAACTCTGCAGGCAAGGGCTTCAAACTTACTTATGAATACGGCGAACTGATGACCATAGAAAACTTGTAAAAGTGAAAAAGATATTATCGTTATTGTTGCTTACAGCAACACATAGTGCCTTTAGCCAGGATGCAGAACTGATTTTGGCAGAGAAGTATAAGGGCGAAAATGCTATTGTTACCAGTCATAAGCAACACCTGCAAGTAAAGGTTGAAGATGGTGTTTTAAAGGGCTTAATGGAGGTTCAGAAAGAAATATTGCTGCTTACAGATGTTGCACCGGGGCTTTATAATAATGCAAGTGTTTATCGTACTAATTTTGAAAAACTGAAAAACGTAGAAGGCTATTCTTTAATACCTGCAAAGAATGGATATGATAAGCTGAAAGTGAAAGATTTTAAAGAAAAAAAATCTACGTCAGAGGGTATATTTTATGATGATGATTACGAGACTATTTTGTCTTACCCGGGCTTAGTAAAAGGAGCAAAAACAGTCGTTAAATATCAAATAGAACATACAGACCTTCATTTCATGCCATCGTACTATTTCCAGTCATATATACCAACTGTCAATTCCCAGTTTAGTGTTACTGTGCCGAAGGATGTAAAGATTAAATGGCAGTTGAAAGGGCAGAATACTGATATGGTCAAAATGACAATGGATGAAAGCAGAAACAAAATAACCTATACATGGGCTGCAGAAAACCTGGATAAGTACAAGATATTTGAAGATGCACCCAATGCATCCTATTATTTGCCGCATTTGCTTTTATATATAGAAAGCTATACACCATCTGCTGATGAAGGTCCCCGACAGATGTTCGGTACTGTATCAGATCTCAACAGGTTTTATTACGGCTTCATCAAAGATGTAAATGCCAAGCCTGACGAACACCTGAAGAAACTGGTAGCAGATATTACCAAAGACGCGACAAGAGATGCTGAGAAAGCAAAAAAAATATATCAATGGGTACAGGCAAATATAAAATATGTAGCATTTGAAGATGGCATGGGAGGTTTTATTCCCAGAGAAGCGCATATTGTTTGCCAAAGAAAATACGGCGATTGCAAAGACATGGCAGGACTATTGGTTACCATGTGCAGGTACGCAGGCTTAAAATCTTACTACACTTGGATAGGCACACGAAAAAAGCCATATAAGTACAAGGAAACTCCACTACCTGTTACAGATAATCATATGATTTGTGCAGTAGAAATTGATGGCAACTTTGTTTTTTTAGATGCAACAGACGCTACCATTCCTTTTGGCATTCCCCCTTTCAACCTACAAGGCAAGGATGCCTTAGTGCAAATAAGCAAAGAGAGTTATAAAGTAATAACAATTCCTGTAACGCCGGGCACACACAACCTGATACAAGACTCAACACATATATCACTGGCTGGCAAGGCATTGGTGGGCAATGTTGTGATTAACATGAAAGGCTACACTGCATACAGATTAGCAGATATGATGCAGTACCGAAATGCCGGGGAACAGGAAGATGCAATCAAATCCATCACATCTCGAGGCTCTAATAAATATATCCAGAAAGAATTCGATTTTAAAGTGTTGCAAGATAATGCTATACGTGTCTATTCAAATTTTGAAATACCGGACTATCCGTTGCAGGTAGGCAAAGAATGGTATATTAATATGAACCTTGAACGCAGCTACCAAAACCAATGGATTGATACAAAAGACAGAACTGTGCCTATGGAAATTGATTATCATAGTATTATCAGGCAGGTAGTAACTATGGAAATCCCTAAAGGCTATCATGTAAGTTATTTGCCTCCTGTATTCGAGAAAAGTGCCGACAATCTGTTAAAGTGTAAGATTGTATATGAAAATCTGGGTAAAGAAGTACGCCTTATTAAAGAGTTTGAAGTAAAGACACTCTATATACAACCAAAGCAGTTTGAAGAAAATAACAAATTGATTGAGGCATTGAGAAAACAATACCAAGAGTCTATTATTATCACAAAAGATTAAATGATTATGAAAAAATTATTGAGCCTCTTGGCAAGCTGTGCCATACTCACTTCAGCACACGCGCAATACAAACTGCAGGAAACATGGGAGGCCAACCCCAAACTGCACCAGATACCAAAAGAATTTATAACAGAGTCGGCAGTGTTCGTACTTGATAGCAGGCATCTGCATTACAAGAATGAGGGCGATAAAACCTTCGTGTACCGAACCATGCACCGTATTATTAAAGTGTTGGATAATAAAGGTATAGAGAGCTTTAATAAAATTGAAGTGCCTATTGGCAGAAATGAAATTGAAGTAATACAGGCAAGAACCATACTGGCAAACGGTACGGTAAAAGAAGTTTCTAAAGACAAAATAAAACGAAGCAAAAATGAAGAAGGGCAAGAGTCATACATATTTGCAATGGAAGGTGTTGAGAAAAATGCCGAAGTAGAGTTGTTGTACAGAGAAAAGAGAAACTTTTCGGTATTTGGGGCAGAGCAGCTTCAGTTCAGCATTCCTACTCTCAAAGCAGAGTTTACGTTGATAATACCTGAAGGAGTACGTTTTGAAACTAAAGGCTACAATGGTTTTCCTACGGCTAATGACAGTATTATTGACGGCAAACATTTTTATTATGCAACAGCAAGCAACATACCCGCTCTTGACGAAGAACAGTATAGCAACCGGGAGGCTTTTTTGATGAATATTGAATACAGGATGAGTTATCTTGATAAAGAAAATCCCGATGTGCGACTGTTTACATGGAACGACCTGGCCAAGAGACTGTATAATAATTATTACGAAATCAGTGATAAAGACAAAAAAATAGTTGAAAAATACCTGAGAAGCATCGGTGTTGCAGATACGGATAGCGAAGAACAGAAAATCCGTAAGATAGAAGATGAGATGAAAACAAATATTATGATGAGTGAGGATATTGACGACGAATCTTACCTGAAATTCGATAAGATTATTGACAAAAAACTCACAACAGAGTCTGGCTTTACAGCCCTGTTTTTAGCATGTCTTCAGGTGGCGGGTATCGAGCACGAATACGGGCTTACGTCAAATCGATTTACGTCTCCGTTAGACGATAAGTTTGAAAACTGGAACTCTTTGGATATTTCGATAGTATATTATCCGAAGCTGAAAAAATGGGGTTCGGTAAATGGTATATTCTACCGTATGCCTATTATACCGACTGCTGTTACAGGCAATAAAGGCATATTTCTGAAAATGACTACACTCGGTGGTATGACATCTGCCATCGCATCTGTTCGTAAAATACCTTTCATGCCTGTTGAAATGTCTAATAACAACATATATGCTGACGTTCATTTTGACGCAAATATGATACCCCAGCTGGATATTAAAGTGACATTTGACGGACATAGCGCAAATGGTATTAGAGAAAGTTTTGTGTACATACCAAAAGATAAAGAAAAAGAATTAGTACAATCTACTGTCAATGTGGCGTTAAAGCCCGAAGATATAAAGTCGTATAAAGTAGAAAATGCTGCATTCAGTAATTATAATGATAACAAACCGCTTAATGTTATTGCTAAAGTAGAGTCGCCGCAATTGATGGAAAAAGCAGGTGCAAAATATCTCTTCAAACTGGGTGATGTAATAGGCAGACAAGTAGAAATGTATCAGGAAAAGAAGCGCAAACTGCCTATAGATATTGTATTTCCGCATACTTTATATCGCACCATTACCGTCAACATACCGGATGGATATAAAGTGTCAAATCCTGAAGCGATTAAAATTATGGTAGACCATAAGTCTGCCTCTGGTGTACAGACAATGGCCTTTATTTCAGACTATAAAATTGAAGGCAAAAAGATATTTATTACCATAAAAGAATTTTATGGTCAGGTCAACTATCCTGCAAGTGATATTGAAGTATTTAAGAAAATAATAAATGCCGCAGCAGATTTCAATAAAGTAGTATTAGTACTTGAGAAAGTTTAAGAACACCTGCATACATTTTTATTAGACATGTTATTTACGCCGCTATCTGCGGCGTTTTTTGTGCTACAAATATTGTAGTATAGCATCTACAACTATTTATAATGAGCCGTTCTGCGAACGGGATTCGCTGTACTATTGTTAATGCCTCTGTAATACAGCTTTGGTGCTAATAACGCCGTTCAGAAAACTGAGTATTATTAGTTGTTCCAAATGCCCTGCGGAACATTTGGAACAGCGGGACGTTTATTTATTGAATATATACCTTACTTCAATTCTAATATGGTTGGGCGAAAAATGGTTATTTAGCCGTTATTTAAATTTAAGTATTATTTTTATTGTGTTGTATAATATCGGCAAAAGATACAAGTAAACAACCAATTAGAGATATGAAACAAAAATACTTTTGGTTAAAACTAGTGGGTACGGCAATGCTGCTCCACGTACTTCTTATATTGCTTTCTATTATTGAAGTTGTCATATATTCTTTCCTCATCAATCCCGGGCACGATGATGTGTTTTACGAAGCCCATGCAACCCGGTCGGCACCTTGGGTATCATACATCTTTGGTTCACTGTTTGTTTTCTTATTTGTCAAAAGATTTGTTCAGCGGTTCAATCAGCAACAGTTACTGTACGCTTTAGCCCTCCCGATAGTTTATACGATTATAGACTACATTATTATTTCAATTGCTATGGACGATACGGAAAGTTGGGTTACACAATTTTTTATAGGTAGCGGCCTCAAAATTTTAGCCGGACTTATAGCGTACTTCATCTATGGGCGGAAAGAATTGAGGACACCGTAATTTGTAAAAACCATCGCAACTGCATTGCAAAATCTGTCCCCGCCGTGTCTCTTGAAAAGGACACGGCGGGGACGGGAGTTATGATATCGCAATTAGATAATGGTATTCAAGCAACATTTACAAAATAAGAAATGAGTTATAAAATAAAAAGCATAGTTAGCAACAGCAGTGTAATATGCACGAAAGAAATATTTTTTTCAATTTTAGGCGATCTTTTTAAAGAGACAAATTATTTTGAAGTGTTGATTTCTGATTCTTTATTGGAACAATATCTCAAGAGTATCAAAGCACGTATATTATTAGAAATTAGTAAAAGAGTAGAAGTTGAACCAGATGGATTTATACCAGTTGTTACATGTATATTCGAGCAAAGGAGTTTGGTTATAAATATGCAAAAAGAATTTGAATTGGCTGTACTCCTTTCATTATCTTCTCTTTTTGAACAAACCATAACAAAAAAAGGTAAATTATTCATTTATGACTTGTCAGAATTTGGTGATGCTAAATTTTTAATATTAAAAATATTGGCTAACAGAGAGTCAAATATTAATGATATTTTAGCTAGTATAAGAGATAAAAAAATTATATCTAATAAATATGATAATTTACTAGAAGATTTATCAAGCTTATTAGATAATGGGCTCATCTTTCTTAACGAAGGATCTTATTCTATAACTCATAGAGGACTGTTACTATGTTTATAAATACGTTATATAGTTACAGCCTGCCTATTAAAAAGCAAAAGACTGCAAGTTTTGTCCCCGACGTGTCTCTTGCAAAGGACACGGCGGTGTTCATACATTCAATACCCCGTTTAGCGTAGTCTCTGACTACGCTGCATTGGTAGCAAATCTCCTGATTTGCGAGTAATGTAAATATACGATTTCCATAAGCGCCTTAGCGGTTAAAAAATCTCGTATCTTACCACATGGGCAAAAAATTATCATCTGCACAAAGCAAAGAACTGCTAGAGATATTGCAGCAGCGTTTTCAGAAAAACGCACAACGCCACAAGGGTATAGAATGGGCAAAAGTACAGGCAAGGCTCACGGCCGAAAAGCTATGGTCGCTCAATGAGATGGAACTAACAGGTGGTGAACCCGATGTAGTGAGCTTTGATAAGAAAACAGGCGAATATATATTCTACGACTGCGCTGCCGAAAGCCCCAAAGGCCGCCGTAGTATTTGCTACGACCATCAGGCACTGGAAGCCCGTAAAGAAAACAAACCCAAAGACAGTGCCGAAAACATGGCTACCGATATGGGCATAGAGATATTGACGGAAGCGCAATACAGTGAACTACAAACACTCGGCGAGTTCGACCTCAAAACATCCAGTTGGGTACATACTCCTGCCGGCATCCGCAAGCTGGGTGGAGCCCTCTTCTGCGACCGCCGTTTCAATACCGTCTTCGTTTACCACAATGGAGCAGAATCTTATTATGCCGCCCGTGGCTTTCGCGGCTCGCTAAGGGTGTGATAAATTAGACTCCCCAAACCCTGCGGCAGGAAGGGCCTCCCAACGTAGGGCTTTTAGGGAGTGTTAGAAGGGATAGTAGAGATTAAAGGGATTAGTTGAGATGAGGTGTAACAAGAGTAATGTACAATAAGTCCCCTCCTGTTTTTAGGAGGGGATATTGGCGCAGACATGCGAAGCTTGTCGTAAGCCAATCGGGGTGGTTAACTCGTGGCAAATATTCTACACATCTTTACTATTTTTGATGCCTGCACATAATGTGTTGATACATAACTGATGAAGCGTTTTTACCTCTTAATATTTTGCTGTCTGGTTGCTTGTACAGCCTACAGCCAGCATAGTTTCAAAGCATATATAATAGATAGTGCCAGCAAAGAACCCCTGATAGGTGCTACCGCAGCACTGCAAGGAACAACCAATGGTACAGTAGCAGACGAAAATGGTTTGATAAAACTTGGCAATCTGCCCGATGGTGCGCAAACCATCATCATAGCACAGGTAGGGTACAAGCAGCGCACGTATAGCATCACATTTCCATTGGGCGATACCACAGCCGTTACGATACTGCTGCAAGCCAACAACGCATCGCTTGGCGAAATAATAGTAGAGGGCACACGCAGCAACCGCAGCATTGCCAATATACCCACAAGGGTAGAGGTGCTGACCGAAGAGATAGACGAAGCCAGCACCATGGACCCCAGTAAAGTAGCACACTTGCTTACACATAGTACGGGCATACAAGTGCAGCAAACATCGGCAACCACCAATACTGCCAACGTGCGCATACAGGGGCTCGACGGGCGATACACCCAGATACTGAAAGATGGCTTCCCGCTATTCGGTGGCTTTTCGGGTAGCCTTAGCATTATGCAGATACCCCCTCTTGATTTGCGACAGGTAGAATACATCAAAGGCTCTGCATCTACCCTCTATGGTGGTGGTGCTATTGCGGGGCTTATCAACCTCATATCTAAAGAGCCATCGGGCAATGAAACCCTGCTGCACCTCAATGCATCGCAGATAGGTGCGGTAGATGTGAATGCGTTTATGAGCCGCAAGTTCGATAAGATGGGCGTTACGTTATTGGCACAACGCAATACGCACCGAGCTTTTGATGCCGATAAAGACGGCTATACCGACTGCCCGCAACTTACCAAATACAACTTCAACCCCAAGCTGTTTTACAATTTTAATAGTCGCACCAAACTATCGCTGGGTGGTACACTTACCAACGAAGTGCGTCAGGGTGGCGATATGAAACTGCTTAATAATGAATATGCCACACCTGCCAATTTTTATAAAGAAACCAACGACATCAGCCGTGTTACTACACAGTTCAAATTCGAGCATCGCCTGACGGATAATTATACACTTGCCATACGCAATAGCTTCAATGTGTTCAACCGCAGCCTTGTTATTACACCCTCACCGTCGTTGGCGCAGTATCGCTTTGGTGGCAGGCAGCTATCAACATTTTCAGAAGCAGCTCTTACATACACCAAAGAAAAAAACGTACTGATAACGGGTGTCAATTATTATACAGACAATTTTAAAGAGCAACGCTTGCAGGCAACCACCTTGCGCGATGAGGGATTTAATACCATCGGTGGTTTTGCCAATTATACTTTTGACCTCGGCAGCCATGTAGCCATAGAAAGCGGGCTGCGTGCCGATTATGTGCTGAACGATAAAGTATATGTGCTGCCTCGTATATCTGCCTTGTTCAAATGGACGAGCAAGCTCACCACACGCATTGGTGGTGGTTTGGGTTATCGCAATCCTACCATCTTCAATCAGGAAGCTGAGATACTAGGTTATCAAAATGTATTGCCTATCAATACATTCCCTACACAGGCAGAACAGTCTTATGGTGGCAGTGCCGATGTTGGGTATAAGACATTCCTCGGCAGGCGTATGTTCATAGCTATCAATCAGATGTTTTTCTACACCTATCTCGATAAGCCACTTGTGCTTAACTACGACCGTATTGCAGGCTTGTACAGTTTTGTCAACGCGGCAGGCTATACCCAAAGCTATGGTGCGGAAACGTTTTTCAAATTCGGATTCAATGATTTCACCGTATTCGTAGGTTATACTTATACCAATGCTACTAACCATATTCTCGGTACAGTAAGAGACGTGCCACTTACACCCAATCACAGCATCAAAGGCGATGTATTGTATAGCCTTGCTCACAAATGGCGCATCGGCTTCGATTATGAATATAAAAGTAGTCAGGTATTAACTAATGGCACCACAACACCCAGCTACTGGACTTTCGGTGCAGTTGCAGAACGTATGTGGAAGCACTTTACACTCTTTGCCAATGTAGAAAACTTTACCAACATCCGCCAAACAAACTATGCCAGCCTGCGCTCGCAACCCTACAATACACCACAGCTAACAGAGGTATGGGCCCCGCTTGATGGTATTGTTTTCAATTGGGGTTTCAAAGTAAGATTGTGATGTATTGTTGTATATTTTTTTGTAAATTTGTTATGAAAAATTAGTGAGTTGAATAGGTGTATTTATACCTCGCATCATGAATAATATAACCAGCAAATTGCCAATTGTTTCGAATTGTTGCCGTTTTCAACCAATTAAAAAACGGCAACAAAAAGCAACAAAACATAAATGTTTAAAAGCGTAAATAATTGAAATTTAATTGATTGGTTTGTTAGTAATGTATATCAAAATGAAACGAAATTGATTTATTGTTGCCATTAGTATAATACCGATTATATGAAAAAGATTGTTTTTCTCTTATTTACCATACTGTTTAGTGCATCAATCCATGCGCAGTCATATATCTTCTTTCTGCACAATTCTTTTTTAGAGATACAGGGAGAAGCAGGTGTGCATCCGGAATACGGCAAGGCAGAATACAGTGCCATCATCAATAAGTTTCGGGATGCTGGTTTTGTTGTTGTCAGCGAGCTGCGCAAGCGCGGTACGGATGCCCATGAGTATGCAGCCAAGGTAAGCGGGCAGATAGATAGCCTGTTAAAGATGGGTGTGAAGGCAGAAGATATTACGGTAGTTGGCACATCCAAAGGTTCGTATATCGCTATGTGCGTATCGGGCTTGCAACGCAATAAGAAACTCAATTTCGTATTCATAGCCAGTTGCGATGATGATATGATAGGTAATCCTCGGCTACATTTTTATGGAAGCATACTCTCCATCTACGAAAAATCGGACGTAATAGGTAAAACCTGCGAACCCTTGAAGCAAGAAGCAGGCAAAGACGTTGTGCGTTATAAAGAAATAGAACTGAATACGGGTTTGAAGCACGGATTCCTGTACAAACCCATGGACGAATGGATGCAACCGGCTATTCGCTGGGCAAAGAAGGACTATAAATAAACAAGACAACCCGTGTAGGCTGTCTTGTGCTTTGTGTATGTTAGTATAAAGTGTAAAAACGAATTGTATTAGCCCCAGCGAAGGTGGCGGCTATTGTGGCTGCGTTGATGATTCAATTTTGTTTTGTGTTTAGCACCATAACAACTGCTCAATAAGATAGCACCAAAAACAAGTAGTAATAACGAGGCAATAATTCTCTTCATTTATATCGGATTTAGTGACATAATACTACAAAATTTTTTATATAGTAATGTAATAATCCGGCTATTTTCTTGTTATTATTCTTGACAAATTGTGAATTTCTAATGACTGTTTATTAGCCTGAATATCCTAAATTGTATGATAATTATATATAAACGCCCTTTTTATGTATAAAAAACCTGTTCTTGCCCTTGTTTTGGTTGCCTTGCTGGGCAGCTATGGTTGCCGCAGGCAAAAGCCTCAGCCCCCTCTTTACAATTTTGATGCGCACGGCTATTATAGTTGCGATGTGGTGATGCACGATATACGTGTAGTAGATATAAATACAGGGCTTGTATTAGATGATAGCCTGCTGTATAAAGACACCATACTGATAGCCAAAGGAGAGGGCAGCAGCCTGATATTATATGGTACCTACCTACCCAAAGCCATTTGCACACAACAAGGCGATGGCAACTATATAGGGCATGGCATATCCGGTGGCGATACCTGCACATGGCAATTGAATACCTACTCGCAAAAAGACAGCATGACACTGATGTTTGCCACCCAACGAAAATACAAAACCGTTATCTGGAACAGAATTGGGAAGCGGATATAAAAAAAGCCACCCGCAATGGGTGGCTCTATATAATGGTTAGTAAGCGTATATCTTAAAACGGGGCATCCTCATCGGGTGGGTTGGGCCGCTTGATGAATGGTGAGGATGGGGGATTGTCATCGTCAAAGCTGAAGTCGTTGGCTTTGGATGGCATGGTCTGGAAACCGCCCGGTATAAACATCTTGCTGCCGCCAAAATCGCTCAGGTCGTTCCTGTCTCTGCGAATGCCTGCACTCGGGTTGTCGCCGGGCTGGGTAGGAGTAAAGCCGCCGCCGCCGCTATTGCCGCCAAAGCCACCAAAATTGCCACCGCCAAAATCATCATCGGGCAGATCCACAAACTTCTGGTATTCTTTAATGAAGCGCACTTTTACCGTATCGGTGCTACCATTACGGTGCTTGGCTATGTGTACGTGGGTTTCACCCTCTATGGGCTGCCCCATGGCATCGTTATTAATACCGTAGTATTCGGGGCGGTACAGGAACATGACCATATCCGCATCCTGCTCTATCGCTCCCGATTCCCTCAGGTCGCTCAGTTGGGGTACTTTGCTTTCCTTGCGGCTCTCTACAGAACGGTTTAGCTGCGACAGGGCAATGATGGGTATTTCCAGTTCTTTTGCCAGTGCTTTCAGGTCGCGGCTTATCTTTGAAATCTCCTGCTCTCGGTTGCCTCCATTGTTAACAGACCCTTGCATTAACTGTAAGTAGTCTATTATAATCAGTTGAATATTATGCTTTTGCTTCAGCCTGCGAGCTTTGGCTCTTAATTCAAATATATTCAGAGCGGCTTGGTCGTCGAGGAAGATGGGGGCCTGTGCCAGTTTGTTCATGCGTTGTGTCATCTGCACAAACTCGTGCTCTTCCATACGCCCTTTGGTAATGGCATCCATGCGCACCTCTGTAACGGCAGCCAGCATCCTTTTTACCAACTGCCCTGCACCCATCTCCAGCGAGAAGAAAGCTACTGGAAATGGCTTGCCGGTGTGCATGGCTGCGTTCAT
The DNA here is from genome assembly GCA_002127285.1 of Chitinophagaceae bacterium IBVUCB1. GTDB lineage: Bacteria > Bacteroidota > Bacteroidia > Chitinophagales > Chitinophagaceae > Polluticoccus. The sequence goes on along the minus strand of NFUW01000002.1, from coordinate 869,053 downwards.
GGCAAGGTTCAGACAGAAGGCTGTTTTACCCACCGCAGGGCGGGCAGCCAGTATGATGAGGTCGGTCTTTTGCCAACCACTCGTCAGTTTATCCAAAGGCACATAACCGGATGGTACACCCGTCAGGTCGTCTTTTTTGTTTTTGGCTTCTTCTATCTCGTGTACGGTGCGTACCAATACATCTTTCAGGCTGGTAAAATTCTTGCGCAGGTGCTTGTCCGTTATCTCGTACAGATTGCTCTCTGCCTTGTCCAGCAGGTCGAACACGTCGGTACTGTCTTCATATGCATCGCCTATTACCTGCCCCGAGATGCGTATCAGTTCGCGCTGTATGAATTTCTCCATCACTATACGGGCGTGTGCCTCTACGTGCGCGCTCGATACGACGCTCATCGTAAGGCGGGTAAGGTAGTATGCACCGCCTATTATTTCCAGTTCGTCGCTTTTGCGCAGTTCTTCGGTAACGGTCAGCAGGTCAACGGGCATACCCTTATCAAAGAGGCGGCGAACGGCTGCATATATCTTTTGGTGGGCATCTACATAAAAACAGTCTTCACTCTGGATGATTTCGAGTACCTCAGCCAGTTTATCTTTTTCAAGCATGATTGCACCGAGCACTGCTTCTTCCAGCTCAGGTGCTTGTGGTGGTACTTTGCCATATACAAGGTTGGTAATGTCCGGTTTCCTGTTCCTTGTATTGCCAAAGTCTTTTTTGATGTTAACTGCCATCGTTGGGTTAGTCTTTTTAGTCTTTATGTAATTCTGTTATCTTAAATCCGCACCTGTATTTGTTTACACTGTTTTAACCTTGGGGTAATCTTTCATTAACAATTTCATCATCTGTCAGTCCTGTTTTTTAAGCGTTTTTCCAGAGGCGGAGGACTAATGTAAACGCGAAACATCAATCTCCAATAGCCTTGCCAAACAATAATTATATGCAGCTTATTAACGGGATGCTGACAAGTTTTCCACGTGTGGAACATAAATACCCGTGGTTACTAACAAAGTTACGGCTGTAATCACAGCAATCCACACGATAAACACATTTAATTGTGAATAAATCTTTTTTTCGGAGATATTTCATTAATGATGCGAATTACTTAAAACATGCCCCCGATGGGCTATCTTTACAACAAATTTTATACAAAACAGATGACCATTTCGTACCAGTGGCTGTTGCAGTACCTGCCGGAACCCATACCGGTAGCCGAATTGACTAAAATATTGACATCCATAGGATTAGAAGTAGAAGCCGTAGAAAAAGCGGAATATGTGCCGGGAAGCCTTGAGGGGCTTGTGATTGGCGAGGTAGTTCAATGTCAAAAACACCCGAACGCTGATAAGCTGAGCCTGACGAAAGTGAATACAGGCAATGGTTTGGAGCTAAGCATTGTATGTGGCGCACCCAACGTAGCGGCGGGGCAAAGGGTAGTGGTAGCCCCCGTAGGCACCACCGTACACCCCAGTACAGGTGAGCCTTTCCTGATAAAAAGGGCCAAAATACGGGGTGAAGAGAGCGAAGGCATGATATGTGCCGAAGACGAAATAGGGCTTGGCAGCAGCCATGCAGGCATTATGGTATTGCCACAGGATGCGCTCATAGGTATGGCTGCTAAAACATACTTTAATATACCCGATGCGGATGAAGTGATACACATAGGCCTCACGCCCAACCGCAGCGATGCCATGAGCCATATAGGCGTAGCGCGTGATGTGTGTGCCTACCTCACCCACCATCGGGGTAGTAAATATGAAGTATTATTGCCACCCACTACCATACCAAATAAAGGTGCAGATACGCTTGAAATAAAAGTGAATATCAAAGCATCTGAAGCCTGCCTTCGATACACGGGTATAAGTATCAAAGGAGTGAAAGTAGGCGCCAGTCCTGAATGGCTGCAACAACGCCTGAAAGCTATCGGTGCAAGGAGCATTAATAATGTGGTGGATATTACCAACTATGTGCTGCACGAATTCGGGCAACCATTGCATGCATTTGATGCTGACAAGATAAAGGGCCAAACCATCAATGTGCAGTTTTTGCCGCAAGACAGCAAGTTTACTACACTGGACGAAAAAGAACGCAAGCTGAATGATAACGACCTGATGATATGCGACAGCAGCGATGGTATGTGTATAGCAGGTGTTTTTGGTGGTGTGCATAGCGGCGTTACGGATAGTACCACTAACATATTCTTAGAGAGTGCTTATTTCCATCCTACCTATATACGCCGTACGTCTATGCACCACGGATTGCGTACAGATGCGGCAACGCATTTTGAAAAAGGTGTGGATATGAACAATGTGCTGCCTGCATTGCAACGCGCTGCTGCTTTGATAACAGAGATAGCGGGGGGCGAAATAGCATCTGCCATTGTGGATGTGTATGCCAAAGAATTAGTGCCTGTAGAAGTACATGCTACCTACGATTACATACGCAAACTAAGCGGTAAAGAGTATAGCAAGGATACTATAAAAAATATATTGCTTGCGCTTGGTTTTGAGATAAGCAAGGAAGATGCGGATGGTTTGCAATTAACCGTACCGAGCAATAAAACCGATGTACATCATCCTGCGGATATAGTAGAGGAGATACTGCGTATAGACGGACTGGATAATATTGAGATACCTGCTAGGCTGAATATATCGCTGACCAAGCCGATGGAAAACGACCGCAGGCTGCGCGATAAAGTGGCTAACCTGCTGACGGGCATAGGCTTTAGCGAAATCGTTACCAATTCCATCGTCAATAGTAAATATTACCCTGAACATACAGGGCTGGTAAAAATGCTGAACAGTCTGACGAGTGAACTGGATGTACTGCGCCCGTCTATGCTGGAAAGCGGACTGGAAGTAATGCAATACAACGTGAACCGTAAGAATGCCAACCTTGCACTATACGAATTTGGTAAAGTGTATGCACAACAAGACGGGAAGTATGCAGAAACCAACCAACTGGCACTGTACCTGACGGGCAACATTACTACCCAAAACTGGAATGGCAAACCCGCGCCTGCCGATTTGTATTACCTGAAAGGTGTAATGCAAAACCTGCTGCTGCAAAGCGGCATCAGCAAAACATCGTTGGTGTATGACGAGCATGGCACATCGTGGAAATGGAAGAATGAAGTGCTGGCAACCATCACGCAGGTAGATGCTAAATTGCTGCAAGCCTTTGACCTGAAGCAAGCCGTATGCTATGGCTGCATCAACTGGGATGTATGGCAGAAAGCAGTTGCAGCCAACAAGATAAAATATGCCGAAGTAGCCAAATACCCTGCGGTAGAAAGGGACTTGGCAATAGTGCTGGATAAAACCGTCAGCTACCACGATGTGCAGCAGATAACAGAGCAGCAAAAGATAGACGCGCTGAAAGGCTTTGGTTTGTTTGATGTATTTGAAAGCGAGAAGCTGGGTGCAGGAAAAAAATCTTATGCATTGAGTTATACTTTTCAACTGCAAGACCGTACCTTAACAGATGCGGAAATAGAAGCCGTGATGCAACAGTTGATGAATGCATACAAAACCAAACTACAGGCACAAATACGCGAATAATGCAGGAGCTATCGCTACTGAACGATAAACTGGATGCATTGCTGAAAAAGTATGCATTGCTGCAAGCCGAAAACAATCGGCTGCGCACTACTATTGACCAGCAAGCGAAAGAAATAGACACACTAAGCGGTAAGCTGACACTGCTGGAAGAGAACCTGATGGTAGCGCAGATGTCTTCTTCATTGCTGAACGAAAGTGATAAAGATGTAGTAAAGAAACAATTAGACACCGTACTTGGCGAAATAGATAAACTACTGGCTACACTGAATGACTAAGGGCAGTACATACATTCCGTTCATCATATTGTTTTGGGTAGTGGCTATGCAGGTAGCCTGCCAACGTATAGCAGACCCTTGCCTGCAACCCAAATCTGTATATGTGAAGATTGGTACGTTTCAGCCAGCAGATACAGGTTCATTGGGTAAAGACAGCTTGCTGCCCAATCCTATATTAGGATATACGGCTACTAATCAGGCAATATATCTGGGTAGCAAGAACGTGAAGGAGTTTTACATGCAGCTGTCGCCCATGCAGGATAGCGTGAAGTGGTTCATTACCCCAGACTCCACAGCGGCGGGGCTCGATACCATCACACTGTTTTACAGCCGCAATCTTGTGTTTCTGTCAAAGTCTTGCGGGTACAGTTACAACTATGTGATTAATGATGTGAGATATACATTTAACAGGATAGACTCATTAAAAATTAACAACGGAAATATTGACGGCAAAGCCGATGTTCAGCATGTCAAAATATTTTACTAGCATATTATTTTTGTTGTTCAGCTTCAGCGTGTATGCGCAGGATGATGAGGAAGAAACGGACAAGCCTGCTGCTATTGATTCGTTTTATCAGCTACGTTTGGGTTTCGACATCAGTAAACCCATCATTACTAATTTTGTGCACGAAAGGCAGGCATACGAGTTTGAACTGGACTTTTACAGAAAGAAAGATATGTATTATGTGCTGGACGCGGGATGGGGCAGGGGTTATCAGGATTCTGCCTATCTCAACTACAAGAGCAGCAATACATTTGTGAAAGCGGGTATCAATAAAGGTTTGTTTACAAGGTTATTCCCCAACGATTGGGACCAAGCTTTCGTAGGTGTGCGTTACGCATTGGCATTTATAGAACGCTCTGATGCCCGCTATACCATATTTGATAGCTTCTGGGGAAATACAAGCGGCATCATACAAGGCAAAAACCAAACAGCGCATTGGGTGGAACTGACAGGTGGTGTGCGGGTAGAACTGGCAAAGGGCTTGTTTACAGGATGGACTATCAGGGGTAAGTTTCTGCTGAACGGCAAACAATTTAAAGACCTGCCGCCTCCCTATGTAGCAGGCTATGGAAGGGGTGATAAGAACAGCATCTTCGATTTTAATTTTTATATCAGCTACGCCATCAGGTGGAAAAAGAAAGGGTTGTAATCACAACCCTTTCTTTTTTGCTTATTTACCAAACATCTTGGTGATGTCGCCAAAATCTACATCGCCGTCTTTGTCTTTATCCAGCCCGAACTGACCGCCTACAGAATTGAGTATATTTTGTACACCACCACCCTTGCCGCTTGTCAGCGAGCCAAGGATGCCTTGCAGGTCTATGCTCTTATCGTTTGGGTCTTTGGCTTTGCTTACTAAAGAGCCAAGTACCTGCGGTATCAGCCCGCCAGCAATGTTTTTAGCAGACTCTGCATTGATGCCAAACTTCTGCGCTATGCTGCCGGCAAAGTTTTCTGCCAGCCCGTTTGCGGCATTGTTATTATTGCCTTGCAGCAAGCCCGTCAGGTCTTCCATCTTACCGTTTCTAATCATTTGCTGCAAGCCACCGAATATGGAACTGCCCGCTTCCTGCATCACGGCATCGTTGTGTTCGTTTGGTACTTCGTTGTTTTCAACCACGGCTTTTTGTCCGTGTTCTTTTATGATGTTCATCAATTGGTCGAGCATACTATATGTTTTATGAAATGAATAATAATGGCAAATTAAACTATTAAGTTCTCAAGATTTGTAGAATTATTGGTTTGGTAATGAAACTATAATATGCCCGTAGTGGCATTGGCTTTTTGCAGCAGTGCCTCAATGGCTTTTTCGCGTTTCAATACCTGCAAGCGCAGGGGCGATAGTATCCATGTGGCACGCAGTTTATTCAGCCTGTCTTTGGGTGGCAGCAGTATGATGCGTTTCAGCCATGTCCATGCGGCAAATTGGCGGAATACACCCGATAGCTTTACGAAGTATATCACCGTGCTTGCATCGCACTGGTGCAGCAGGTTTTCCAATTCTTCTATATCCGTTAGTGATGAGATACACAATACCGTGCCATGCTTGGGGTTGAAGTATTGCTGTAAGGTCTTTTCATTATTCCATACGCTATTGCTGATGATGCGCGATGTTTTGTCCGCATCGCTCAGGTGTTCGGGTATGCTGAACTGCTGGTCGGGTATATATCGCAGTGCCCATTCTTTTTTGCTAAGGGCATCATACACCGTCCATACATTGTTTTTGTAGTAGTTCAGCATTTCTTTGAAATAGCCCTCATTTATCCATTGCGGTTGCAGTATGCTTTGGAAAGAGGCATAGAAATACAGGTGCGATGCATAAGGCTCAAACATTTCTGGTACGCGTACTACCAGTTCGCCACTCTTGGCATATACTTTCCACACTATTCTGCGCACATCATCGCCCGACTCAAAGTCTTTATAATTCAGGTATTCGCCCTCTACGCGCCTTAGCTGGTCTATGCGCACATCCATGCTTTCGGTTTTCTTGGGGTACACTTCGCGGTCGTCATCTTCCTTCAGCACAGGCGGCTGCGAAAAATGTCCGCTGATGGGTTGCGACACTGCAAAGCGGCACACTTGCAGCATATCTTCAAAAAACACAAAGCCGCCTTTCAGCTCATATTCTTTTATATCGGGTAACTCTACACGGCTGCGTCCCGTAATGGCTGCTCGCCAGATGCTCTTTTCCCTGCGCTTATTGCTCAACAGGCTGAAGGTATCCGTTAGCTGATAATTGTCGTAAAACAAACGCCCCTTTACAAAACCCAGCAGCGGGCGGTACACGCCATTGATGGCAGCCTGCACAAAGAGCTTGTTCTTTTTACCATTCACCGTTTCGGTGGTGAAGGCCAGTTCCAGTTTGTATTGCTTGGTACGCTTCAGCCACAGATAATAGAGCCAACTGGCAATGGTACTGATGATGGATAGCGCAACCAACGCAACTAAAAACCAGAATACGATTTTGCCCATCAGTATCACAAACGGGCGAAAGGGTGCTACCTCATCTTTTTGCAAAGGCTGGTATAGGACGCGGTAGCCTATGTATGCGGCTAAGCCATACAGCCATGTATTGATTGTAAAGGGTATGTATTGCAGGTAATACCGCAGCAGCCGTTTCAGTTGTTTCCAACGCATATATCCGTGCATGAAAATAAGTAATCCTGCTGCAAGAATCTGTTAAATGTAAATAAGATGATTGGGTAATAAGTTAATAGGGTAATAAGGTAAAAGGTTCTTGTGTGCAGTCAGGAGTTTCTCCTGTATGGAATAGCGCGTGTACACAACGCGAACCGTCAGGAAGTAATTCCTGACGGCACTTTATATAACTAAGGGAAATAATACGCACACATAAATAGTTTTACTAATTTTATATCAATAAATCTACCCAAATATGAAGAGGATAATCATAACTACGGTATTGGCTGCTGTATACGCAGGTGCGTATGCCCAGCCGGGTAGCGGCTATGCAAGGCGCGCTATAGAAAAGAAGTATGAAAACGAACATGCCGCCGATAAACAAAAGGGCATGGATTGGCTGAACAATGCCATGAATGGCAAGACAGAAGAGGAGTATAAATTTCCCATGTCGCTGCGGATGCATATAACTACATACAAAGACGGTGAGGTGCGCGATGAGAACGACATTGACTACTACCTGAATGGCAATGAAAAATACTTTGCTGCCAGAATGGACGATAAGAATAATAAGCGCAAGCGCAGCGTGATGTTTATGATATATGACTACGACAATAACAGCACGGTGATGATAGATGAAAACGAGAAGACCTATATGGCAATGAACATCAATGCCTTTATGAGTGCTGAAGCGCAAGCAAACAGAGGTAAGCAAACAACGGAAGGAAAATATAAAAACGACTGCAAAAAAACAGGCAAAACAAAAACCATAGAGGGCTATACCTGCGAGGAGTATGTATGCACAGACGAAGACCGCAACCGTCGCAGCGAAATATGGATTGCAGGCAAGCTACCGATAGATATATCGCAGAGCTTTATGCGCAGCCCCTATGCCTATATGGGTACCAACAAAATGGCAGGCATGATGATGGAAGGCAGCTTTTATAAAAACGACCAGATAGAAAGCAAAATGCAGATAACCAACCTGAACCAGCAAGCCAACCTGAACATTGTAATGAGCAATTACAGGCAGGGGATGGGGCGGTGATTGGATGTTTTGTTGATTAGTTAATTAGTTGACCAGTTCTTGTGCTGTCAGGAGTTTCTCCTGACAGCACATATCGTCCACTGAGACACGACTAAAAATAGGATAGGTTAATAAGCTTGCAACATATGTATTGTACAAATGCTGCTTACTTATTAACCTATTTAACTTTAAGACGGTAGGTATTGCTTATCGCCAACCGTCGCCATCCAGCATGTTGCCAATGCCGCCCAATATGCTTCCTTCTTCTTTTCTATTGTAAGTACCGTAAGCCAGTATGCGCCCTGCCAGCCTGCTGATGGGCAGCGTTTGTATCCATACCGTGCCGGGGCCACGTAGTGTAGCAAAGAAAACGCCCTCTCCGCCAAACAATGTATTCTTTACACCACCTACAAATTGAATATCATAATCTATACCACGGGTAAAAGCTACTACACAGCCCGTGTCTATCTTCAGCATTTCGCCTGCCTGCAGTTCTCGTGCCAGTACGTGACCGCCCGCATGTACGAAAGCCATACCATCACCTTCCAGCTTTTGCATGATAAAGCCCTCGCCACCAAATAAGCCAGTACCCAATTTTTTCTGAAACTCAATACCGATTGCTACACCTTTTGCAGCACATAGAAACGCATCTTTCTGACAAGTGATTTTACCACCCAGTTGCTCCAAATCGAGCGGGATGATTTTGCCGGGATAGGGTGATGCGAATGATACACGCTTTTTGCCCTGCCCTACATTGGTATAGGTAGTCATAAAGAGGCTTTCTCCCGTCAGCAGACGTTTGCCCGCAGACAGCAGCTTGCCCATGATGCCCTTGTTTTGCTGGTTGCCATCACCAAATATGGTTTCCATCTGTATACCATCGTCCATCATCATAAAGCTGCCTGCCTCGGCAATAGCCGTTTCCTGCGGGTCCAGTTCTACTTCTACATATTGCATCTCTTCGCCGATGATGCGATAATCTATCTCGTGGTTGCTACGCATGGTTGTGTTTCTGTAATCGTTTAGCCAAAGCTATGAGTAAAAAATGAAAGCTATTTTATAAAGCTCTGTTAAATCGATGTTTAGTAACAGTTAGTATCTGCCAACTTGCTGCGTACGTCCTCATCCCACTGCTGTTGTATATCTTGCTTAATGCCATGCGTGCTTTCTTTGTCGTAGTCGTTTTGCAGCTGTGTACCCTCTTTATCAGCTTCTTTCAGCAAGGCTTCCAGCTCGGCACTGTAGTTTTCTATACTGAAATTGTATGCTTTTATCTTTTCGGCCAACCTGCATGCATTAAGGGCAGTGATGTCAAAATGCAGCTGCTCGTGGTTCAGTGTCTTAGCACTTTTTCCTACTTCTTTGCACCAAGATTTGGACTTATCAAAATACACGTACAGCGATACATCCAGCTTCACGGTTCTGCCCGTTCTTTCGTGGCTATACTTCATGCCAATGCCGCTATAGGTAGCTGCGCTCCCCTTGCTCATATCATCAGGTTCGCCCTTGAAATCGTTGAGTGATAGCTTACGTTCATTACTATACAATATCAAGTCTTTATCATCTGCAATACGCATAAAATTGACAGTTGCCAGCACGCCTGCATTGCCTTCTGTTTTGGTGTACCAGTTATCAAAGTCTTTCAGGCTACGCTCAATGCTGTTTTTTATCAGCCTCTCTATATAGGCACTGGCATCAAAGCCCGTCTGTGCGTAGGAAGAGCCTGTATATTCTACCAGTTTATTGCCATTTTGATAAAAGGCAACTCCAAAAGCTACATCTGCCTGCTGGCGCAAGTCAGCATTTTTTTCAGAAACATTGAGTTGCGTTATGTGCATTTCAAGCGCATCTGCAGCTACATCCTGACGTATGCTGTTGTTGATGAAATGATATATGGCACTTGCAACACCACCTTCTATTTGCAGTGGTACCGTTTTTTGTGCAATACCCGCACGCATGGTACCAATGCTCGTAGTATCAGTACGATCATCAACTACTTTACTAACATAGTAGTTGCGTGGCTTATACAGGTTTTTATTAGGCTTCAGCCTGATGGTTTTTGCATCTTGCGCACACAATACATAAGGCATGGAAAGCAGTAGCAGGGCAATCAAATTCCGCGCGTTGTTCATCATCTATTGCGAAAATACTTATTCCTATGTTTGATTGATTGCAGAGGATTTCTATATATTGTAAAACTTATTGTAAAAAATGCTGCCTGAAGAATTACTGCAACACATAGCGCAGGGCGATGCCAACGCCTTCAGGCAGTTGTATGAACTGTTCAAGGCGAGGGTTTACAATACCTGCATATCCTACCTGCAAAACGAGGGCGATGCGGAAGAAGCCATGCAGGATGTGTTTGTAGAGATACACCATGCGGCAGGTAGTTATAAGGGACATGCGGGTGCATCTACCTGGATATACCGCATAACGGTAAATAAATGCCTTGACAGGCTGCGATACAATAACAGACAAAAACGTTTTTCGTTTCTTACCAGCCTGTTTCATAAAGATACGGGGGCATTGATGCACGACGCGCCCCATTTTGAACATCCGGGTGCGAAGGCTGAAAACAGGGAGCAATCGGTGATGCTGTTCAAAGCCATCCGCGAACTACCCGAAAACCAGCAGACGGCTTTCATATTAAAACAAATTGAAGGGCTGTCTCAAAGAGAAATAGCCGATGTACTGGGGGTAGGCGAAAAAGCGGTAGAATCGCTACTGCAAAGGGCCAAGGGCAACCTGCGAAAAATATTATCAGATTTTTACAAACCGAACGAAGGATAAAGCAAAACATAACGTCTAAAAAGAAGACAGATGAAACCACAAACATTGAACGGGCAGACTGATGACATACTGCAAAGTATGGACGGGGCAGCAAGGGCAATACCCAGAGAGGGGCTGTTGCCACTGATAGAGCAGCGTATTGCCCTGCCTTTTACAAAGGGTAAAACCATATCGCTGGGCACGCTATCTGCGGCGGCGGCGAGTGTGGCTCTGTTGGTGTGTATGAATATGGCTATGCTGTGGAAGCAAAACACGCCTGTACCCTCCAAAGGCGGAGACCCTGCCACGCAGGTGGTAGAGTATTATGGTATTATGAATAACGGCGAAATGTTGGGTATATGAGCAAGGAAACATTTTACAGGGTTATCATCGTATCGCTGCTATTGCTGAACCTTGGCGTACTGGCTTATTTGTGGATGGGCAGGGATGCCGCACCGCAAGATATGGGGCGCTACAGGCAGGGCGAGCCTGCACCATTTATTATAAAAAGTCTGCAACTGGACGAGGCGCAACAGGTACAATTTGACGGACTGCGAGATAAGCACCAGCACAATACGAGGCAACTGCGCGAGGAAAGTAAACAACTGCATGATGCGCTCTTTAAGCTGCTGCACGACGAGGTGGTTGATAGCACAAAGACCGATAGCCTGATGCTGCTGATAAGTGCCAACAACCGTGCGAAAGAAATGGTAAACTTCAACCACTTCAGAGAATTGAAAACGATACTAAAACCGGAGCAATATAAATTGTACGACGAATTTATTGAATCCATAGCCCGCAGATTCGGGCCACCACCTCATCCTCACCACGATAAAAGACATTAAAGAATATGCAATAGGGGTGTTGCATTCTACAAGGCCGGTGTGTAAGCATCGGCTTTTTGCATTGGTGTTAATTGAGTGGAAATAAACTATTTTTAAGCACCTTTCGGGGTGCTTTTTATTTAGCCTATATTCTATATGATTGCGTTTTTGAAAAACAGATGGCTATTGATAATAGTGCTGCTTGTATTCACTATACTAAAGCTGCCACATTTATCATACCCTTTTTATTGGGACGAGAGCTGGCCTTATGCATCGGGAGTGATACGTATGTATGAGCACGGCCCCAGCCTGATGCCGGGTGCTATTGACGGAGAACTGAGCAGGGGACACCCATTGATGTTTCATTTTCTTACATCGCTTTGGATGAAGGTTTTCGGCACATCTCATATTGCGATGCATACTTTTCCCTTGTTCATCGCCATATTATTCCTGATAGCGATTCATGAAGCAGGGCTGCGTTTGTTTGATAAACAAGTAGCTGCCGCGGCATTACTGTTAGTAGCATTTCAGCAGATATATTTTGTGCAGTCGTCTTTTGTATTGCTCGAGGTGTTACTTGCCTTTCTTGCATTTGTGAGTGTTTATTTTTATGTGACGAAGCGCTACCTGCTTGCCGCTATAGCACTTACCATGCTCTACTACACCAAAGAGAGTGGCATGATGGTAGGGCTTGTATTGGGTATTGATGCCATCATCGGTTTGTTCGGCAAACAAAAACCAGCAAAAGAAAAACTATACGGCATATTGGCATTAGGAACGCCGATAATTGCTATAGCTCTATTTTTCGTGTTGCAAAAACAGGTAAGCGGGTGGTATGTATTGCCCCTCTACTCGAACGGGCTGGAAGAAAGCTGGCCTGCGTATTACGAAAAAATACGCTCTGCAAGCAAGGTTTGTTTCAGAGATGATTTACGAAAATATTTTTTTGCATTACTGCTCTTGCTATCGGTAATAGCGGCAATAAAAAACAGAAAGCCTGCCATGCTGTCTATGTTTATTGCCCTGCCTGTAGTGGCATTGCTTTGCAGCGATAGTTATCATTGGCTATTACCAAACTACTTAACGGTATCTCTATTGCCTGTCGTGCTGCTGTTTGTCGTGTATGCCATGTTTCTCATTACAGGTTATACAAATACGCTACAGAAGCGATTTGTATTGCTGCAGATATGCGTAGTGATTGTGTTTTTCTACTATACGGCTATCAATATGTTTTTTATAGACAGGTATTTGCTCTTAGCTTTTGTACCTGTGTTATTTATTGCCACCATCTACCTTACCTCTATTGTCAGGAAAATAAACCCTAAACTTTTTGTTCCTGTGTTAATTATTGTATTAGCTATTGAAGCGTATGGATATAAGAAAGAGATAGGATTAAGCGATGCAAAAATAGGGGCATTTGACGGGTTGTATGTGCAACAAGCATCTATGGACTTTATTGAAAAAAATAATTGGAAGAATAAGTATATATCTGTTTATGAAAACTTACAAATGCTTCGTTTGACAGATACTACTACTGGTTTCATCAATGACAATACTCCATATAAAAAAGTGTTATGGGGTATAAAGCCTGAGACGGAAATCGTCTGTTTAGATAATATTGAGAATAACAGAGCAGTTGATAGCAGTACTTCATTAAAACTTGATACTAATTTTAAGTTAGTATTCAGAACTCAAAAAGGTATTGCATGGGCTGAAGTATATTTGAAGAAAGATAGGTAATGCCTATTCATCCAGTTTCAGCACTGCAAGAAATGCTTCTTGTGGTATATCTACACTGCCTATCTGGCGCATACGTTTTTTACCTTCTTTCTGTTTTTCCAGCAGTTTGCGTTTACGGCTGATGTCGCCACCATAACACTTAGCAGTTACGTCTTTGCGCATGGCAGAGATGGTTTCTCTGGCTATGATTTTAGCACCTACCGCTGCTTGTATGGCTATCATAAACTGCTGGCGTGGCAATAGTTCTTTCAGCTTGGCACAGAGCTTACGGCCAAAGTCTTGCGCACGGCTGCGGTGTATCAATGCACTGAGTGCATCCACTTTGTCGCCGTTCAGCAGTATGTCCATTTTTATGATGTCGCTCTCGCGATAGTCGAGTGGTTGATAATCGAACGATGCATAACCACGGGTAGATGATTTCAGCTTATCGTAAAAATCGAATACGATTTCTGCCAGTGGCAATTCAAATATCAGTTCTACGCGTGTGGGTGTAAGGTAATGTTGGTTGATGAGTATGCCACGCTTGCCGAGGCAAAGGCTCATGATATTGCCTATATAGTCGGGCAGAGTAATGATTTGCGCACGTATGAAAGGCTCTTCTATCCTATCGGTACGGCTTGGGTCGGGCATTTCGGTGGGGTTGTTTACGATGATGGCTGTTTCAGGCTCGCGGGTGGTATATGCTTTAAAACTAACGTTGGGTACGGTAGTAATAACGGTTTGGTTAAACTCGCGCTCCAGACGTTCCTGAATGATTTCCATGTGCAGCATACCAAGGAAACCGCAACGGAAACCGAAGCCGAGTGCTTGCGAAGTTTCAGGCTCAAACGTCAGCGATGCATCGTTGAGTTGCAGCTTTTCCATACAATCGCGCAGCTCTTCAAAATCATCCGTTTCTACAGGGAAGATACCTGCGAATACCATCGGCTTCACTTCTTCAAAACCCTTTACAGCTTCTTGTGTAGGATTGACAGCAGATGTAATGGTATCGCCCACTTTTACATCTTTGGCATTTTTAATACCCGTGATGATATAGCCCACATCGCCTGTCTTTACTTCCTGTTTGGGAGCAAGACCCAGTTTCAGTACGCCTACTTCGTCTGCAAAGTAATCGTTGTCTGTATGTACAAATTTTACTTTCTCTCCTTTTTTGATACTGCCGTTTAAGATACGATAGTAGGCAATGATACCACGGAAAGAGTTGAACACACTATCGAATATCAAAGCCTGCAATGGTGCATCGGGGTTGCCTTTGGGGGCAGGTATGCGTTCTACAATGCCCGCCATAATCTCCTCAATACCAATACCGCTCTTGCCACTTGCCAGTATGATGTCTTCGGGCTTGCAGCCAATAAGGTCAACAATCTGGTCGGTTACTTCGGGTATCATGGCACCTTCCATGTCTATCTTGTTGATAACAGGGATGATTTCGAGGTCGTTTTCTAATGCCAGATACAGGTTGGATATGGTTTGCGCCTGTATGCCCTGCGATGCATCTACCAGCAGCAGTGCGCCCTCGCAAGCCGCCAGCGCGCGAGATACTTCGTAAGAAAAGTCGACGTGGCCGGGAGTGTCAATCAGGTTCAGCACATACTTTTTGCCCTTGTACTCATAGTCCATCTGTATGGCGTGGCTCTTGATGGTGATGCCTTTCTCGCGCTCCAAATCCATATCGTCCAGCACCTGCGCCTGCATATCGCGGTCTGATATGGTTTTGGTAAACTCCAGCAACCTGTCTGCCAGCGTGCTTTTACCGTGGTCTATATGAGCTATTATGCAAAAATTCCTGATATTTTCCATGCTTCCGAAAACGAGGTGCAAATGTACGGCTTTAATGCGTCATATCTGTATAAAAAACAATGGCTCAATGCAAATTGAGCCATTATCTGTATGCTGAAGCAGCTAAAAATATTAATAAACGTGCTGACCGCCGTTGATGGCATAGTTGGCACCTGTAATGAAGCTGGTGTCTTTTGATGCGAGGAAAGAAACAAGATGGGCTATCTCTTCCGTACCGCCCATACGGCCCACGGGTATTTCAGCAATGATTTTGTTGCGATGCTCTTCAGGTACTGCCATAACCATATCAGTAGCTATATAGCCGGGAGAAATGGTATTGACCGTTATCCCTTTTTTGGCTACTTCCATGGCCAGCGTTTTGGTAAAGCCGTGCATACCTGCTTTGGCGGCTGAGTAGTTGGCCTGCCCGAACTGGCCACGCTGCCCGTTTACGGACGATATATTGATAATACGACCGTAGTTGCGCTCTATCATCTGATTGATGACATGGCGCGCGCAATTGAATACGCTGTACAGGTTTGTTTTCACAACAGCATCCCAGTTTTCGGGTGTCATTTTGCGAAACTGCCCGTCGCGTGTAATACCTGCATTATTGACAAGGGCATCTATCGGACCTATTTCATTTTCTATATGCTGCACCATATTGCCAACAGCCTCGTAGTCGCACACATCGGCCTGATACATATCTATATTATATCCCTCAGCTTTCATTTTCTCCTGCCACTTCATGGCTTTTTCTTTGTTGCTGTAATTGGCCACTACATGAAAGCCATCATTGGCAAGACGTTTGCATATAGCCGTGCCCAGACCACCCGTGCCGCCCGTTACCAGCGCGACGTATTTTTTGTTAGTATCCATACCGTGCAGAAATTAAAAAAGGTTATCGAATGTTGATGTGTAATAAATATAATAGATAACCTTGTAGATGCCAAGCACTGAAATGGATTTGTAGATTTAATTCTGCATTAAATCATATTTTCTGCAACAAAACATTAGCAGTAGCTACCAAGCCTTCTTCTCTGCCTATAAAGCTAAGGTGCTCGGTAGTAGTAGCTTTGATGGATACATCATCAACCGTCAGCCCTACAATGTTTGCAATGGCAACTTGCATCTGCTCTATGTATGGTTTTATTTTAGGGGCTTGCAGCAGCAGGGTACTGTCTATATTCACTAATTTGTAGCCTTTGGCATGTATCAGTTCGTAGCAATGTTTCAGCAGTATTTTGCTGTCTATACCTTTGTATTTCATGTCCGTGTCAGGAAAATGCTTGCCGATATCGCCCAATGCCAGTGCGCCGAGCATAGCATCACAAATAGCATGTAGCAGAACGTCGGCATCGGAGTGCCCTACCGCTCCTTTGGTATGTGGTATCAATACACCACCCAGCCATAGCTCTCGCCCCGCTGCCAATTGATGAAAATCTATACCTTGTCCTATTCTGTACATACCCCAACCCCTAAAGGGGCTTTTTTATTTTTTTATTATTTGTTAAGTCTATGGTTCTTTATGTTATTCATAGACTTCTCTAAAGTATATGTTTTTGCCTCGTCTGATAAATATTCTTTGCTTCTCTTTTCTAACATTACTATGGTAGCATCATCATACTGAAATACATCGTACTTAATATTTTCGACTAATGACAATATAGTCAGGATTTGCGTTTCATTTGCGCAATCAATCCACTGATGTAACTTTTCTTTCGCATCTTGTAATTTCATATTCAGATATAATTGGTCTTACCAAATATCCAATCCAAATTTCTTGGCGTTTTCGTCTGCCAGTTCGTAACCTGCATCTGTATGGCGCAGCACACCCATGGCAGGGTCGTTGTGCAGCACACGGCGTAGTCGTTGTTCTGCATCTTGTGTACCGTCTGCCACTATCACCATACCTGCATGCAGCGAATAGCCCATACCCACACCACCACCATGATGGAAAGATACCCAACTGGCACCACCAGCCGTATTGATTAACGCATTGAGTATTGGCCAGTCTGCCACGGCATCACTGCCGTCTTTCATCGCTTCCGTTTCGCGGTTGGGCGATGCTACCGAGCCGCAATCCAGATGGTCGCGCCCTATGACGATAGGTGCTTTTACTTTGCCCGTACGCACCAGTTCGTTAAAGAGTAAACCTGCTTTTTCGCGCTCGCCCATACCCAGCCAGCATATACGCGCCGGCAAGCCCTGAAAAGCGATGCGGTCTTTCGCCATCGTCAGCCAGCGTTGCAGCCCTTTGTTTTCAGGAAACAGTTCCATCAGGGCTTTATCTGTTGTATAAATATCTTCAGGGTCTCCACTGAGCGCTACCCAACGGAATGGCCCTTTACCCTCGCAAAACAACGGGCGTATATATGCAGGCACAAAGCCGGGGAAATTGAATGCGTTTTGCACACCTCGTTTATCATGTGCCTGTCCGCGCAGGTTGTTGCCGTAGTCGAATGTGATGGCACCGCGTGTTTGCAGTTCCAGCATCAGGCGTACATGGTGCGCCATTGTATCTAATGAGCGCGACATATATTCGTCAGGATTTGCTGTGCGGAGTGCATTCGCTTCTGTTACACTTATGCCTTCGGGGAAATAGCCAATCAATTCATCGTGTGCAGATGTCTGGTCTGTAAGCGTATCGGGTGTTATGTTGCGGTCTATAAGGCGTTGCAGCAGGTCAACTACGTTGCAACATACACCGATAGATATGGCTTCTTTATTGGCTTTGGCAGCCAATGCCCAGTCTATTGCTTCGTCAATATCAAGCGAGTATTTATCAAGATAGCGTGTTTCTATACGCTTCTGTATGCGCCATTCTTCTACCTCGGCAGCAAGGCATACACCCTCGTTCATGGTGATGGCAAGCGGCTGTGCGCCACCCATGCCACCAAGGCCTGCCGTTACGTTCAGCGTGCCTTTCAGTGTGCCGCCATAGTGCATATTTGCCAGCGACAGGTAGGTTTCGTATGTGCCTTGTACAATGCCTTGAGAGCCAATGTATATCCAGCTACCAGCCGTCATTTGTCCGTACATCATCAGGCCTTTGGCTTCCAGTTCACGAAAATGCTCCCATGTAGCCCAACGCCCCACAAGGTTTGAATTGGCAATGATAACACGCGGCGCATCTTTATGAGAACGCAACACACCCACCGGCTTGCCCGACTGCACCAATAAGGTTTCATCTTCATTCAGCCCTTTCAGCAGTTCCAGTATTTTATCAAAGCTCTCCCAGTTGCGGGCAGCTTTGCCTATGCCGCCATATACTACCAAGTCTTCGGGGCGTTCTGCTACTTCGGGGTCCAGATTGTTTTGCAGCATACGGAATGCGGCTTCGCTTACCCAGTTTTTACAGTTCAGTTGGTTGCCTTTTGGCGAGCGTATTATTCGTTGTGTTGTGTTCATACCCCAAACCCCTAAAGGGCTTTTATATTTTGTTGATAATATTATTTTGTCATTTCCATGAGTGATATTTTTCCCCTTTAGGGGCAGGGGTTTAGTTTGCTAATTTCCTCAACTCCTCTTCAATCCTTTTCACCGCGTCTGCATCACTAACATCTTCTTTCACAAATTGTTTGCCGGTTACTTTTTCATATAGCTCTATATAGCGGGCAGATATGTTGGCAACTACCTCGTCTGTCATTTCGGGTACTTGCTGTCCGTCTTTGCCCTGAAAGCCATTGGCCATCAGCCACTCGCGTACAAACTCTTTAGATAGCTGCTTTTGTGCTTCATTGTTCGCTTGTCTTTCTTCATAACTTTCAAGATAGAAGTAGCGCGATGAATCGGGTGTGTGTATTTCGTCTATCAAATGTATCACCCCATTGCGCTTGCCAAATTCGTATTTCGTATCTACCAGTATCAATCCACGCTCTTTAGCTATTTCCTGCCCGCGTTGGTACAGGGCGAGTGTATATTTTTCTAATTGTTCGTATTCTTCTTTTGTTACTAAACCACGATTTATGATTTCTTCTCTGCTGATGTCTTCATCGTGCCCCTCGTGTGCTTTGGTAGTTGGGGTAATGATAGGCGAGGGGAAGCGTTCATTTTCCTTCATACCATCGGGTAGGGCTACACCGCATAATACACGTCCACCGCTTTTGTAGGTACGCCATGCATGGCCCGTGAGGTAGCCGCGTACTACCATCTCTACAGGGTAGGTTTCGCATTTGTAGCCGATGCTGATATTGGGTAATGGGGAGCTTATCAGCCAGTTGGGTACAATATCTTTTGTAGCATTCAGAAATTGTGCGGCAATCTGGTTCAATACCTGCCCTTTATATGGTATGGGGCGGGGCAGCACTACATCGAAAGCCGATATGCGGTCGCTTACCTGCATTACTAAGTATTCATCGGCAATGGTATATACATCGCGTACTTTCCCTTTATAAAAATTGGTTTGACGTGGTAAGCTTAGCATTGATATTTGGCTCTTTGAACGTTGTATGAATCATGCCCCAATGGCACACTGCAAAAATAAAAAAGAAATGCCTCTCTTTTGAGAGGCATTTATATATAAAACTATTGTATTACAATCTCGCTTTTACATTCGCTATATCCGCAAGGCGTTTTTCTGCCAGCTTCATGGCGGCTGCCTGCGCGTGTATATTTTCCGTTTCAGACAGTTTGTAGATTTCCAATGTACGGTCGTATATCTTTTCTACATTACCCATCACACGTTCGCGGTTGTATCCATCCAGTTCTGCACCTACGTTTATTAATCCGCCAGCGTTTATCAGGAAGTCGGGTGCATAAACTATGCCTTTCTGCACCAACATAGGGCCGTGTACGTTTTCGTCTGCCAATTGGTTGTTGGCTGCACCCGCTATAATGGGGCATTTCATTTTGGCAATGCTCTCGTTATTGACGGTAGCACCCAACGCGCATGGGGCATACACATCCATTTCCATATCAAAGATTTTATCGCCTGCTACTACCTCTACGCTGCGAAACTTATCAGTCGTTTCTTTGATTTTAGCCTCGTTGATGTCTGATATATATACTTTCGCGCCTTCTTCTATCAGATGCCCTACCAAGTATTGCCCCACATGGCCTACACCCTGTACCAATACTTTTTTACCGCTCAGGCTATCGTTGCCCCATACTTTTTTGGCAGATGCCTTCATGCCAATGAATACGCCGTAAGCCGTGAAAGGCGATGGGTCGCCGCTGCCGCCCATATATTCTGGTACACCCGTTACGTGTTCCGTTTCCAGCGATATGTATTCCATATCTCTCGCAGATGTGTTTACGTCTTCGGCTGTAATGTATTTACCGTTCAGGCTGTTTACAAACTTGCCATACCTGCGCCACAATCCTTCCGATTTTACAGTTGCCGCATCGCCAATGATAACTGCTTTACCGCCACCTAAGTTCAGTCCGCTGATGGCAGCTTTGTACGTCATGCCACGGCTCAGTCGCAGGGCATCTACAACGGCATCCTGATGGCTGCTATAGTTCCACAAGCGGGTGCCGCCCAGTGCTGGTCCCAGTGTGGTATTGTGTATGGCTATAATGGCGTTAAGTCCTGAATGAGGGTCGTGGCAGAAGACAACTTGCTCGTGCCCCATTTGCTGTACTAAATCGAAAACCGATGGCTGCATGAAATTTTTAAATTAGGGTGCAAACTTACTAAAAAGGCTTAATTTATTTCCACTGTATTACCGCCGTATCTGCTACAACATATATATGTTGAAAATTATTCATTTCCAATAGTTTGGAGCCTGTAAAGTCGCCAAATGCAGGCAATACCATACGGTTGGCATCCATACAAAAAGCTGGTAGGCGCAGCCCCATGCGGTTGTTATTGTGCGCTACCTTAACGGCTGGGTGTATGTGTCCGTGCAGCACAAAGCCATCCGCATTTGTAACCGCATCGTGGCTGATGGTAAACGTGGCGATGTTTAATATATCCGTATGCAGTGCTATACCCCAATCAGTATATAGCTTTTCGTCCAGTATATCGTGATTGCCTACTACAAGGCTGATGGCTAAATCAGGATGTTTACCGCGCCAATAGCCAAAGCTCTCTACTTCTTTATTATGTACGCTATGAAACAAATCGCCTGCTACAATAAGGTGCGATGCGCTGTACTGACGAATAATCTCTGCCAGCCTTATCTCATCATGTATCTGCGTATTGACAGGTACAGCAATACCATGCTTACGAAAATGCCCTGTTTTGCCCCAATGCATATCGGCAACAATGATGGCGTTTTGCGCAGGCCAGTAGATGGCTTTTTCGGGTAGCAGATAAATGGTTTCGCCTTGTAAACTGATTTCGAGCATCGGGGTGTGCAAAATACAAAAGCTTGCAGTAATAGCCGCAAGCTTTTGTATCAGTTATTGCAACATAAATGTGATGGGCAATGTGTAATATACTTTTACCGCACGCCCGTTTTGCATGCCGGCTTTCCATTTAGGCATAGCCCTCACTACCCGTAGTGCTTCTTCATTACACCCGCCGCCAATACCTTTCTTTATCACCGCATTACCAATACTACCATCTTCATTTACTACAAACTGCACCACAACACGCCCCTCAATATTACTTTCCCGAGCCGCATCGGGGTAACGCAGGTGCTTTTGCAAATATGCAGAAAGGTTGCCATTAAATTCGGGCATTTGCTCTGTCCATACCGGTATTTCGTTGCTTACAGGTGAGGTGTGTGCGCTGCCACCACCACTGTTGTTTGTGTTCGTAGTGGCAGGTTCAGTACCATCTGCACTGCCAACAGCATCTACCTTACCACTTTCTTTACCTATTAGGTCATCTACCGTTTTAGGCGCTTCGATTGTTTGATTATCCTCAACTATTTTGGGCAATATGTTAGCTACAGTTGGTTTTACGGCAGTGCTGGCTGGTGGAGAGGGTGGTGGGGGTAGTATGTCTATGATAGGTGTAAAGCTAATGGTATCGTACAATTTGGGTAGTGCGTGTGTAACGGCGTTTGTTGTTTTGATGAGCGTAGATGCTGATAATGCTGTTGCAGCTAATACAACAAATAATATGGCTTTCTGCATACGCTTGTGATAGTTCTTTCGCAACTCGTAACCGCCGTATTGCTTGTTCCTGTTGTCGAACAGGATGTCAAGATAATTGGCTTGTAATAATGCTTTTGCGTCCATAGTAGTTAGTTTATTATTAAAACGTACTAACCCATGCTATTCCACAAAACTTATTGTAATTGTTTTGTCAGAATAGTTTTTTCGGTGGGTGTAATATCATCTATGGCATAATAAACTACCTTGTTTATAGCCATTTCGTCTAATAGCGATACTACATCCTGATATTCGCAATCATCGTTTGGTTTTATGATGATATGCAGTTTGTGTGCCTGCTCAGTGAACGTTGCCGGTAGCCGTTTTAGCGCAGCTTGCTTTTGCATAATAGCATCGCGTAGCGTGGTTTGCGTATATGTTTTGAATTGCGTTTGTTCGTTGAAAGTACCACCATATACCGCAAACAAATGCCCTTTAGTAGGGATGATGGTGAGTGTAGCAGTGTCAATATAAGAAGTGCCCTCTGTTGCAGGTTTGTAAGGCATGTTTATATCCATTACATGAGGGTCTGTAATGGTAGTGGTGTAGATGAAAAATGTAATGAGTATAAAGCCCAAATCTACCATCGGTGTCAGGTCGAGCGATGGTATGCGCTTTGTACGTTTATTGCCTGTCTGGTTAATCTGTATGTCTGCCATAATATGTTTACAATGCAGACGGTTACTAATTGTATTTCCACAAAAAAATAAACCGCCATATTTAGATTATGACGGTTTGATGATTATCTTTTCGCTTCTCTTTCTTCTTGCCACTGTGCGCGGTGTTTGCGTAGTGGATGGTCTTTTGATTTGTTGAAAATCTTTTGCCCGTTTTCTCTGCCTGCACGGTGTGCGCGTTGTTCTTCTTCGGGCAGGTTGTGTTCGGTGCGGCAATCTATGCTGCAACAACCCTCTAATTCTTTCGCGCAATCATCGCACTGTATAAACAATAAATGGCAGCCATCGTTTTTGCAGTTGGTATGCGCATCGCAAGGCTTGCCGCAGGTATGGCATACAGATAGTATATCGTCCGTTATACGTTCGCCCAGCCGCTCGTCAAACACAAAGTTTTTACCTTTGAATTTCAGTTCAAGTCCTTCTTCTTTTGCCTTGCGCGCATATTCTATAATACCACCCTCTACATGGAACACGTTTTTAAAACCATTGTGCAGCATATAGGCACTGGCTTTTTCGCAGCGTATGCCACCCGTGCAGTACATGATGATGTTTTTATCTTCCTGCCCTTTCAGCATATCAACAGCCATCGGTAGCTGTTCGCGAAATGTGTCTGACGGTACTTCAATTGCGTTTTCAAAATGCCCCACTTCATATTCGTAGTGGTTGCGCATATCCACAATAATGGTGTCTGGCTGTTCAGATAGCTCGTTGTATTCTTTCGCTTTCAGGTATTTGCCTGTATTAGATGGGTTGAACGTAGGGTCGTCAATGCCATCTGCCACTACTTTGTCGCGTACTTTCATACGCAGTACCCAGAATGATTTGCCATCATCGTCAACAGCTATGTTCATGCGGATGCCATTCAGTTCGGGTGCGGCGGCATAAAGTCCATCCCTGAATGCTTCGTAATTACTTTCAGGTACACTTATTTGTCCGTTGATACCCTCTTTGGCAATATATATCCGCCCGAAAACTTTGAGCTTGTCAAATGCTATCCACAAGTCGTCGCGAAACTGCTGCGGGTTGGCAATATTGAAATACTTGTAAAAAGAAACTGTCTTGCGAAA
This sequence comes from Chitinophagaceae bacterium IBVUCB1, assembly GCA_002127285.1. Lineage (GTDB taxonomy): Bacteria > Bacteroidota > Bacteroidia > Chitinophagales > Chitinophagaceae > Polluticoccus. Next base: position 845,151 of record NFUW01000002.1, on the reverse strand, counting down.
TTCCGTTTCCGCCAGCATACGCTGCTTCAGTTCCTCGTTCGAGATGCGGTTGTGTAACACTGGCATTGTGTACCTTCCTTTTCTTTTATTGAGGTTAAAAATGATTTGCAGTGCAAATTTAAGCCAAATTGGTATTTTTAAACCTATGAAACGGCTGATTTTTATCATGTTTTGCTTGGTGCCTTGTCTATTGTATGCCCAACCGCAGCAAGTACCCATGCGTTTTTTGCAAGATTATTACTACTTCGGCACATCACCGCTAAAGGATGGTGTCAATGCTTTTGTGGTAACATCCCGCAAAGAATTTAAAAAGCTTTTTGGGGAAACAAAACGCCCTGATACGCCCGATTTCAGCAAAGAATGGATGATTGTATTGCTTATGCCCAAAACCAAGTGGGATGCCAAGATTGATATAAAGGACATTTCTATGAAAGCAGGCTCTTTTATAGAGGTGTATACCAAAGTGTTTGAGGGCAGGCATAAGCTCACTTATGATAACTACCCCATACGGGTAGCCGTGATACCGAGCTACAAGGGTATCAATAAAGTGAATTTTTACGATGGCAAAAGGCTGAAACCGCTTGCCAACGTGGTGATAGAGTAGCTTTGGCTTTACCGTAGTTTTTATTACTTTGTACGCTCTGAATTTTCAAGCGTTTTCATAAATAAGTATATATGAAAAAAATATTGTTGATAGTAGCGGCTACCTTGTCTTTGCAAATGAACGCACAGGTGAGGCGTGTTGACTATAAAGAATTACAGAACTATTTTCTGAAGTCGTACGACGATGTGGCTAAGAAAGAGCTGACCTATATATGGGTTCAAGATAAAGATGAATTTGACGCGATGTTTGGCATAGCTAAGACTATGAATAATACTATCGTAGAGCCCGATTTTGAAAACAACTACATCGTAGCACTGGCAGTACCCGAAACAAGGATGGAAACATACCTTGCCATCAAGCGGGTAGAGATAGAGAACGAGAAAGACATGAAAATCCATTGTATAAAAATGGAGAGCAACAAACTGGATTATTTCACCAAGCCGATAGTAATAGCCGCTATACCTAAAAACAGGTTTGTAAAAAACCTCGTTTTTTGCGATGATGAGGGTAAAGAGCAAAAACGTATTAGCCTTGATAAAGTAGAGCGTGAAAAACAAAGACTGGCTGAAAGGCAAGCCCAAGAACAAAAAGAAGCTGCTGAAAAAGCCGCAAAAGAGGCAGAAATGCTTGCAGCTAAAGCAGAGAAAGAATCCAAAGCCGCTGCCGAACGTGCAGCTAAAGAAGAAGCCATAGCTAAAGAAGCAGAGCGCAAAGCCGCAGTAGCAGCACAAAAACAACAAGCAAAAGAAGCCAAAGAAAAAGCCAGAATAGAAGCTGAAAATGCAGAGATAGCCCGCTTAGCTGCCGAAGAGGAAGAAGCACGCAATAAAGAAGCTGCCCGCAAAGCAGCACTTGCCGCACAAAAAAGACAAGCTAAAGAAGCTGCAGAAAAGGCAAGGATAGAGGAAGAGAAAGCCGAGCTTGCACGTATTGCGGCAGAAGAAGAAGCGGCTGCTAATAAAGAGGCAGAACGCAAAGCTGCCATAGCCGCCGAAAAGCAAAGAGCAAGGGAAGCTGCAGAGAAGGCAAGGATAGAAGAAGAAAAAGCCGCTATAGCCCGTGCTGCTGCCGAAGAAGCTGCCCGTGCCAAAGAAGCGGAGCGTAAAGCAGCCATAGCAGCGCAAATACAAAAAGAAAAAGAAGCTGCCGAAAAAGCCAACAAAGCACGCACTGCTGCCGAAATTGAAAAAGCTAAAAAAGATAATGAAGCAAGGGAATATGAACGTAGCGTACGCGAAAGAGTAATAGAGGCTGAAGTGAAGGCAGAAATGGAGCGCAAACGCCAAGAGAAGGTTCAAAAGCAAAAGCAGGCAGAAGCGGTTGAAGCAACACGTATTGCAGAAGAAGAGCGCGAACAAAAACTACAAAAAGCCCGTGAGGAGCGTGAAGCTCAAAGAGAAAAAGAACGAATTGCCCGTGAAGAGCGGGAACGTGAAAAAGAGGAAGCTGCCGAAGAAGAAGCCCGCATACGTAAAGAGGTAGAAAAAGAACAGGCTAAAAAAGAGCGCAAGGAAAAAAGAGACCAGCGCAGGGCAGAAAGAGAAAAGGAAGAGGAGTAACTACAACCACTTAACGGGATTGCGCCTGCGCATCAGGATGTAGTTTTTCATATTCATCCAGAAAGCAAGTATCATATAAACGATAAGCGGCGAACCGAGTGTAAGGAAAGAAATATAAATGAACCATAGGCGTATGCGCGATGTCGCTACGCCTAATTTTTCGCCAATGGCGGCACATACGCCAAAGGCTTTCCATTCTATAAAATTCTTGATGTCGTACAGTGGCTTCATAATGACTATTGTAAAAATAATAAAATAACGCTTAACCAAACAAGGCTATCTGTTATTATATTGATACATTAGCAAGGCATAGATGCAGTATATAGACATACATACGCACAAGAAAAAGGAAGATGATAATACCATCATTACCAGCCTGTATGCAGGGTATGAGGATGCCGTTAATCTACCATATTGTAGCATAGGCATACACCCTTGGTATGCGGATGGGTACGATATGGATAGACTAACCCGCTATGCTGCACTGCCCAATGTGGTAGCAATAGGCGAGTGCGGACTGGATAAACTGACAACAACCGACTGGCAATTGCAGGAAAAACTATTCAGGTTGCAAATAGCGTTGGCAAATGAGTTACGCAAACCATTGATAATACACTGCGTCCGTGCTTACGACGAGGTATTACAAATACTGAAACAAGCAAGCGTACAAGTACCGGTTGTCTTTCATGGGTATAATAAAAATGAACAAATAGCGCAGCGGATATTGCAAGTGGGGTATTATTTGTCGTTTGGTGCAGCCATTATTAGTGATTCATCAGCGGTGCAGCAGGTATTGACAAATTGCCCTGCCAATCGGCTTTTCCTTGAAACGGATGACGCACCTGTTTCTATTAAATCGATATATGAAAAAGCAGCATCGCTAAGGAAAACTGATACAGATAGCCTTATTTTGCAGCTTCAAAAAAACCTTCATACGGTATTTAATATATGAAAGATACAAGCTGGCTATCGAGGACTGAACTGCTGGTAGGTAAAGAAAAACTGAACAGGCTTATCAATGCCAATGTATTGGTAGTTGGTATGGGTGGGGTAGGCTCTTTCGCGGCAGAGTTTATATGCCGTGCCGGTGTAGGACGCATGACGATTGTAGATGGCGATGTGGTAGATCCGAGCAACCGCAACAGACAGCTACCTGCATTAGCTACCACTCACGGACAATCTAAAGCAGATATTATGGCAGAACGCTTGTTAGCTATCAATCCCGAATTGCAGTTGCGCAGCATTAAAGAATTCATTACCCCCGAAAAAGTAGAAGCCGTATTAGATACGCAATACGATTATGTAGTAGAGGCGATAGACAGCATTACCCCCAAAGTAACATTTATAAAAGCTGCACATGCTAAGGGTTTGCGTATTGTTAGTTCTATGGGTGCAGGTGCCAAGTTAGACCCTACACAACTGCGTGTGGTTGACATATCCAAAACATATAACTGCCCCTTTGCGCAGCAAATACGCAAGAAGCTGAAAGAGTCTAATATCCGTAAAGGGATTAAAGTCGTGTTCTCGCCCGAAGAGCCTATCAAAGAATCGCTGATGCTGACGGATGGAAGTAATTTTAAGAAGTCTGCCTATGGTACTATATCATATCTCCCTGCTACATTTGGTGCGTGTGTTGCCTCTGTAGCTATCAGAGATTTGATGGAAGGTTAGTCCCGATTTCTTTTTGAAAAAACAGTTCTGTCTAATGGGGTTGAATTGGTAGTACCATAAAATTGATTGATAAGATAAAAGCCTGCTTGCAGCCTTTCAGATATGGTTTTGGTACGCCAGTAGGTAACATGGTTGTCTGCTTCCTTAGCACTTGTTGCCTTAAATGCCGATTTATCTAAGCGGAACTTTTCATCCATATATGCAAAATACAATAAAAAAAAGAGAGCGTTAAGGCTCTCTTTTTCTATTTAAAGTATAGTGCTATTAATTACTTAGCAAATTCAGCACGTATTACATTCAACGCACCGCCAGCTTTAAACCATTCTATCTGTTGTGCATTGTAGGTATGGTTCAGCATTATTTCATCAACACTACCATCAGCATGATGCAATATCATTGTAAGTGGTGTACCTTCTTTAAAATCAGTAAGCCCTAAAATGTCTATACTGTCATCTTCCTGTACTTTGTCGTAGTCTGCTTTATCGGCAAATGTAAGTGCCAGCATACCTTGCTTTTTCAGGTTGGTTTCGTGTATGCGTGCAAAGCTCTTAACAACAATGGCGCGTACACCCAAGTGGCGTGGTTCCATAGCAGCATGCTCGCGAGAGCTGCCTTCGCCATAGTTTTCATCACCTACTACTACGCTGCCGATGCTTTGCGCTTTGTATGCGCGTTGCACCGCAGGCACTTCACCGTATTCACCAGTCAGTTGGTTTTTAACCTTGTTGGTTTCGTTGTTGTAAGCATTTACCGCACCTATCAGCATATTGTTAGAGATGTTGTCTAAGTGTCCACGGAATTTCAACCACGGGCCTGCCATAGATATATGGTCGGTTGTACACTTGCCGAATGCTTTTATCAGCAACTTCAAGCCATGCAGGTTAGTACCTTCCCAAGCTGCGAATGGCTCAAGTAACTGCAGGCGGTTGCTCTCTGGGCTTACTTTTACTTCTACTTTGCTGCCGTCTTCAGCAGGGGCTTGATAGCCTGCGTCTTCTACCGCAAATCCTTTTGAAGGTAATTCAAAACCTGATGGTTCTGCCAGCATCACTTCTTCGCCTTTTTCGTTTACCAACTTGTCTTTCAACGGGTTGAAAGTCAGTTTGCCCGATATGGCAAAAGCCGTAACGATTTCGGGTGAAGCTACGAATGCGTGTGTAGATGCAAAGCCGTCATTGCGTTTAGCAAAGTTGCGGTTGAAAGAAGTAACGATTGTATTCTTACGGTTGGGGTCGTCTATATGACGCGCCCACTGGCCTATACAAGGGCCACAGGCATTTGCCAGTACCACGCCGCCCATCTTGTCGAATGTATTGAGGAAGCCGTCGCGCTCTATGGTAAAGCGTACCATTTCCGAACCCGGTGTGATGGTGTATTCGCTCTTCGCCTTCAAGCCCTTTGCCATTGCATCTTCTGCAATAGATGCAGCACGGGAAATATCTTCATAAGAAGAGTTGGTACAAGAACCTATTAATGCTACTTCTACATCTTCCGGCCAGCCGTTTTGTTTAGCTACTTCTGCCATTTTGCTGATGGGTGTAGCAAGGTCTGGCGTGAAGGGGCCATTTACATAAGGCTCCAGTTCATCCAGATTTATTTCTATCAGTTGGTCATAATATTTAGCAGGGTCTGCATATACTTCCGCATCGGGGCGCAGGTGTTCCTTCACACCATCTGCCAGCGCAGCCACATCTGCACGGGCAGTGCCACGCAGGTAGTCAGCCATTTTTTCGTCGTATGCAAAAAGCGAGCAGGTAGCACCTATCTCTGCACCCATGTTGCAGATAGTACCTTTACCCGTAGCACTCAGGCTATCGGCGCCATCGCCAAAGTATTCAACAATAGCACCCGTACCGCCTTTTACAGTCAGTATGCCTGCTACTTTCAGTATCACGTCTTTGGCACTTGTCCAGCCATTCATTTTGCCTGTCAGCTTCACACCTATCAGTTTAGGCATTTTCAGTTCCCACGGCAGGCCTGCCATCACATCCACAGCATCTGCGCCACCCACACCAATAGCTATCATACCCAAGCCACCCGCATTTGGTGTGTGGCTATCTGTACCTATCATCATACCACCGGGGAAAGCATAGTTTTCCAATACCACCTGGTGAATGATACCTGCACCAGCTTTCCAGAAACCGATACCATATTTATCAGATATTGAAGAAAGGAAGTCGTACACTTCTTTGTTCACATCATTGGCAGTTGCAAGATCTTGTGTTGCACCTACTTTGGCTTGTATCAGGTGGTCGCAGTGTACAGAGCTTGGTACGGCTACTTTTGCACGTCCGCAAGTCATAAACTGCAGCAATGCCATCTGGGCTGTTGCATCTTGCATTGCAACACGGTCAGGGGCAAAGTTTACATAGTCTTTGCCGCGTGTATATGCCTGTGCTGCTTTTTCGTAGCTATGTGCATACAATATTTTTTCTGCCAATGTAAGCGGATGCCCCAACAGTGCACGAGCAGCTGCTACCTTACCCGGTAATTCGCTGTAAACTCGCTGGATGAGATCTAAATCAAAAGCCATTGCTTAAAGTATATTTTGAATTGTTAGAGGTTAAAATGACGTCGCGAAGTTACCGAAAAGCAGGTATAATAGAAAGTGAAAATTTGTAGGATTTGCTGCTATTGATATAAGATATATCTTAATTTATATTGCTTCGTTACGGGATATATCTGTATTTTCGATGCCATATAGAGGTAGGAGTAGTGTGTAAAAGTATGGATATGAAAAAAATAGCATTAGTGGTTTTGTCTTTGCTGGCTGTAAGCGTATCGGCTGATGCGCAAAGCAACCGTGGCAAAAACAAAAAGATGGTTATCAAAGCAAAACCCGTTGTTCGCAGAGATACGGTAGTAGCACCTGTACCTGCTAAGTGGGACAGTACCATGTGCTTTCCGCTAAGTGCAGATAAAGATTATCATCTGTATGACTATGTGATATACCTCGATGATATTCGGGTTATCAAACGTTACAAACCTTTCTTCGATAAACATAAATACACTTTCAGCGGCTATGTGTGGGAAGCCCTGCTACGCGATATGCTGGCAGACGCCGACAAAGAAATAAGCACCAATACCGTTATACGCAGCGAGAGCAATGCGGTGATGATAAATATTACCAAATACCAGAGTATCAAAAAGTTTCCCGAATACATGTGCCCAATACTCTCCAACCTTACCAAAGTGAACGAATACCTGCAAAAAGCCAACAGGGATAAGATGCCAAAGTATTAATCTTTATGCCTTGCCTGGTTTATGAACCGAAACGGGCAATTCGTGAAGAACGCCTATTATAAAACGCTGTAAACCTGTATTTTGGCAGTATGCGTTTCTGCATATGGATATGGATTGTATTGTTGTGCGCGCTTGCACCTGCATCGGCGCAGCATCCCTATTTCTACCAGTTGAAGGAAACGGAAAATATTATAGGCAGCGAGATATACAGCATCAGGCAAGACAGGCAGGGCTATATATGGATAGCGGGCAATGAAGGTGTATTCAGGTACGATGGCAAGCAGGTAAAACAATACACCAACCCCAAGCAAAACGGCAAGAGCATATCTGACCTGAAAGAAGATGAACGCGGACGGATATGGTGTAAAAATTTCAACGGACAAATATTTTTTGTATCGGGCGATAGCCTGAAGATAGCTGTTGACGTATCGAAAGAATACCCCACATTTCCCGAAAATACTTTTGGTAACGATGGTGTTTATTATAGCATAGTAGGCGGTGTGGCGCATTATAATGCCACAACAGGCAAAGTACGTAAATGGCAATACCCCGCCGATGCGAAGGATGTATTGGCATCGGGCATGTTGTTATCAAAAGACGGTGAGTTATATGTATCTGCTATCAAATCGGGTATCTACAAACTAAGTGGTAATAAGCTGAAAAAAATAGATAATACTAATAGCCCTTTGCTATCCGACATTGTATTTCACCGCAATTTTTTATTCTACCTGGGCAATCGCCTGTTGATGTTTACTGAAAAGAACCCTGAAAGAGCCTATTATTTGTCTGAAGTAAGAAACGACTCGCTGATAGTGCTGACACAAATACCCAAACACATAACAGGTAGCCGTGTGTTTACTTGCAGCCCTGTAGGCAACGATGCGATATGGCTCTGTACGCAAGAGGGGGCAATATGTGTGGATGCAGATATGCGTACAATGTACAATGCGACTCGTTTTTTTAAAGATGCAGACGTATCGAACGTGATGGTGGACGATGAAAACAACTACTGGTTTACCACGCTGGATAATGGTATTTACATCGTTCCGAATATAGACATCTGGCAATACAGCAAATCTTCGGCAGATATCACAGACGATAATGTAACAGCTATGTATGTAAACCGAAATAAAGAAATCATGCTTGGGTTCTTTAACGGTAGTATTGATCTTTTGCGAAATGGCAGGCTATCGCATCCCGTAAAACCACGACAAGCCGTAACGATGGTTCGCAAAATCATTACCGATACGGCAGAACGGCATTACATCATCGCACATGGCCCTGTATCGTATTACGATGCCGATAATCAAAGAACAAGCAATATGCCGATAGCAGGGCTACGCGATGTTTGCTATGCGGGTAGCAATGCCCTGCTCTTTGCTTCTATACAAAACGCAGGTTGGCTGCAGTTGAGGGGCAGCCGTGTAGATAGCTTGCACATATTAAAAAACAAAGCAGCACGCTATGTAGCATATACCACGCCCGATAAGTTGAAATGGGTAGGTTATTCTGACGGTACGTATTACTACGACACGCTGAACAGAGAACACGAATTGTTGTATAACGGGCAGAAAGTATATGCCACTGCTATGAAGACCGATAATAGTGGCAGGTTGTGGATAGGAACTGTATCCAACGGGTTGATGCTGGTGAAGAATGCAAAAGTGATACAACACATATCTGCCGCAGGTAGTTTGAGAGGTAATAATGTACGTGCCATTTATTGCAACGATTCGCTGGTGTGGGTAGCTACTGAAAAAGCATTCAACATCATACATAACCACAACGGCAGTGTAGCGTATCTGGATGCACACGACGGGCTGCCAAATGCCGAAATAAGGCAGATATATGTGGATGATGAAACGGTGTACTTAGCTACTAACAAGGGCCTGATAACGCTGCCTGCCAACATGAAAACCATTAATAGCATTCGCCCCGATATACAGATAACCCGCCTGCAGGTAAATGATGAAGAACGCAACGTAGCTGATAAACTGTTGCTGAAGCACAATCAAAACAAACTCATCATCTACTTTGGTGCCAAAGGCTTTACACATAAGCACCAATACTCTTACAGCTACATGATGAAGGGGCTGGATACAGGGTGGACCTATACTGATAATAATACCGACTTTGCCCGTTTCAACGCGCTGCCCCCAGGCAATTATGTGTTTATGGTACGGGCATATAACGAAGATGGCGGTCTGTCTGCCAACACAGCAACCATAGCCATATCCATCGCACAACCATTCTGGACTACATGGTGGTTTTATACCCTCGTCGGTTTGTTCATAATAGGCACTGTATCAGGTATTTTCTTTTTGCGCATCAGGGCTATCAACGAAAGAAACGTGCTGGAACAAGGCATACGCTCATCACAACTATCGGCACTGAAAGCGCAGATGAACCCGCACTTTGTGTATAACGCGCTGAACTCTATACAAGACTTGGTGCTGCAAAACGATGTGCGGAATGCCAATACCTACTTCAGCAAATTCAGCACGCTGATGCGCAAGATACTGGACGCATCGGGCAAAGACAAGATATCGCTGCAAGAAGAACTGGATGTGCTGGAACTATACCTGCAACTGGAAAAGCTGCGCTTTGGCAAACAGTTTGAATACACCATCACCGTTGTGGGTGTGGCAGATAAAGACGCGATGGCTATACCTGCGATGGCTATACAACCCTTTGTAGAAAACGCGCTGAAACATGGCTTGCTGCACAAAGAGGGCGATAAAAAACTGTTCATTCAGTTTGAACTGAAACAGCCAGATACACAGTTAGTGTGCACAATAACAGATAATGGCATTGGCAGAAAGAAAGCGGGCGAAATAAATGAACGCCGTGCCAAAACACACAACAGCTTTGCCGTGCAAGCCACACAAAAGCGTATAGACCTGTTGAATAAATACTATCACGGAAAAATAAAACTGCAAATCATAGACTTAGGTACAGACGAGCAGGCAGCAGGCACAATGGTGGTGCTGCATCTGCCCGCAGAATATATATAGCGTATGGAAAAGATAAAAACCATCATTATAGATGATGAAGAGCCCGCAAGGCGCGCGTTGAAAAATATCCTCGACTTGTATTGCCCGCAGGTAGAACTACAGGGAGAAGCCAACAATATACCCGATGGCGTAAAGCTGATAAACAAAACCAATCCCCAACTGGTATTGCTGGATATTGAAATGCCGGGCTACAATGGCTTTGAATTGCTGGACTTTATTAAAGAAGTAAACTTTGAAATCATATTCATCACCGCCTATAGCGAGTATGCACTGAAAGCATTTGAAGTGTCTGCTATAGATTATTTGCTGAAGCCAGTAAACATAGACCAGCTAAATGCTGCGATAGAAAAAGTATCGCAAAAGCTGCATGCGTCTAATATGCAGAAGCGGGTAGAGTTGTTTAAAGAAAACCACCATAGCAACGAGTTCTCACGCATTGCCTTGCCCGTGTCAGACGGCTTGTTGTTTATAGAAGTAATAGACATCATACTGCTTGAGGCAGATGGTGCCTATACGCATGTATGGCTACGCAATGGCTCTAAGATACTGGTAAGCAAAAAGCTGAAGTTTTTTGAAGACGTACTGAATGCACGCAAACACTTCTACCGTCCGCATCGTTCTTATATGGTCAATTTCAACTTTGTTACTAAATATAACAAAGGCGAAAGCATGCTGGTGATGGACAATAAAATATCTGTACCCGTATCAAAAGAAAAAAAGCACGAGTTGGAAGAAGTGCTGAAAGAAGTAAGGGTAGGGCAGTAGCTTATGCCAATAATGGCATATTGGTGAATTGATATATACCGTTGGTGAATTTGCGTTATCGCACCTTTTATTGCTGCCATAGTTTTACCATCACAAAACAATGATGGATATGAAAAAACTATTACTTTCCCTTGCAGCAATGGCAGGCTTTGCTACGGCAGGCACTGCGCAAACTATTACAGACAGCCTCAAAGCCTGCTATGCTTTCAGCAGTGCAGATAGTTTTAAAGACGGCATTTCAGGCAATATACTTACCAGTATCAATGCAGTACATACACGCACTACAGACCGCTTTGGTGGTAACAACGGCATTCGTTTCACCGCTGCGGGCTACTTATCTGCCGGTAACGATACTAAGTACAACGTAAAAGAAGGCATGACTATATCCGCATGGATATTCATAGACACACTGATGACGGGTGAAGGGGCTATTGCCTCTAAGTGGGACAATGGCTCTGGAGACCAGTACCTATTTGGCTTGTACAGCAACAACAAACTGGCATTGGCACTACAAGGCAAAACCTATGAACTGACCATGCTTAGTAAAAGCACTTTGTTAGATACTACATGGTATCATGTAGCTATGACGTGGACGAAAGGCGGCATGACGGTGATATACGTTAATGGCAATCCTGATACAGCATCTACACTCATAGACTCAATCGTTACCACATCTACTGTCTTCAATATCGGCGGACAGGGCATGGGGCTGTTACGTTATTTCAGGGGTACTATAGACGATTTCCGTTTCTACAACAGGGCGTTATCTCCTACCGAAATGACAACACTCTATACAAAAGATTCTGCCTGCGGGTTGAAATATACCCCACCGCCAACTACGGTAAAAAGCATAATTACAAACGGTACGTTAAAAGTATATCCCAACCCTGCAACTACCAGCATCACGGTACAAACAGCTAACGATGCTACCCTGCAAATATTAGATATGAAAGGTGCATTGGTGAAAGAACAATACATGCACAATACCACTACAATAGATATAACCAGACTGCAAGCGGGCATATATATAGCAAGGCTCACAGATGCCGATGGCAACCGAAGCACCGCAAGGTTTATAAAAGAGTAGCAATGGTCTGTTACTATAAAAATAAACGCCCCTGCAATTGCGGGGGCGTTTGTATATAATGGTATTGATAGCCGTCGTTATGGGAAGATACCCAGTTCTTCGTAAGCCACACCTACTTTGTTGATGGCAACGATGAAGGCAGCCGTACGCATATCATTCATCTTATGTTCGCGCATGGTATCGCGTATTTCATGGAAAGAACCAATCATTGTATCCTCAAGGCCAGAGTAAACCAAGTCAACCTCATCGGGGCCGTGCAGCAACTGCTTGCGTTCTATTTCCGATACTTTTTTGCCTGTCAGGCTTTCTACTGTTTCCAGTATGCTGGTGTTCTGGTTTTCGCTGAAGCGTTTTTCCATACGACCATAGCGTACGTGGCTCAGGTTTTTCAACCACTCGAAGTATGATACCGTAACACCACCTGCATTCAGGTACATATCAGGTACTATGATAACGCCTTTTGCCAGCAGTATTTCATCTGCTTCGGGTGTCAATGGGCCATTAGCGCCTTCTCCTATTATTTTTGCTTTTATACGGTCAGCGTTATCTGCATTGATAACGTTTTCCAACGCAGCAGGTATCAGTATGTCGCAGTCTTGTTCTATTACGTCGAAACCGTTTTTGTAATCAGTAGCACCGGGGAAGCCGAGGATAGAACCTGTAGCTTTGCGGTGTGCCACAACAGCTTCCAGATCCAGCCCGTTGGCATTGTAGATACCGCCTTCGTATTCTGCAAGGCCTACAATTTTAGAACCACCCTCGTGGAAGAATTTAGCAGCGTGGTAGCCAACATTACCCAATCCCTGTACGATGACTCTTTTATCTTTTACGCCCGTCGTTAAACCAAGGCGATCCATATCTTCTTTTACATTGCACAGCTCGCGTATGCCGTAGAATACACCAAGGCCTGTAGCCTCTGTACGTCCGCGTACGCCACCCTGGCTTACGGGTTTACCCGTTACGCAGCCCATTGCATCTACTTCACCCGGTTTCAGCGATGCGTAGGTATCTACAATCCAGCTCATTTCGCGCGCGCCTGTACCATAGTCGGGTGCGGGTACGTCAATACCAGGGCCTATAAAGTTTTTCTTTACCAGTTCTGATGCATAACGGCGTGTTATCTTTTCCAGTTCAAAAACCGTGTAGTTTTTGGGGTTGATTTTGATACCACCCTTACCGCCACCAAATGGTACGTTAACGATAGCGCATTTATATGTCATCAACGCGGCCAGTGCCATCACCTCGTCCTGATTCACATCCATGCTATAACGGATGCCGCCTTTACATGGCAGTTTGTGGTGAGAGTGCTGTACACGGTATGCCTCTATTACCTCAATCTTATCGCCGATGCGTACGGGAAATTTCATTTGGTAAATAGAGTTACAAGCTTTGATTTGCTCCAATATACCTTTCTCAAATCGGGTGTATGTAGCTGCTTTGTCAAAGTTGCGTTCCACACCCTGAAAGAAGCTGTAATGCTTTGGGGTTGTCTCAGTAGCTGTTGCTGCCATATTGATGTTTAATTATTAATAAATTGGATAATATTAATTTTCTTTTTCCAGTTTGCTGATTTTGCGATCCAAACGTATCAGGTAAGCAATAATCCCCGCAAAGATAGTGGCTAATACTAAAACCACAACGTATATTTTACCATCTGCCCTGAACTTATCAGCCATTTCGGGGGCGTTTTCCTGCGCTTGCGCGGCAAGGCTTGTAATGAGTAAAATGAATAATATAGATAGTTTCTGCATTGTAGGATAATCTTAAAATGTATTTTCCTTTTTGTAGCGTAATATATTTATACGGGCGTGTAATGTGCTCATCCACATACCCAGTAAAAACCAACCGATAACAGCAGGGTAGAACACCAGGCGCATACGGCTATCGAGGTCGTAAGCATTAAAGCCGGGGTTGCCGCCATTGCCGGGGTGCAGCGAATCTACCATGCGGGGCAATACAAACAACAGGGGTATCATCAGCGCAAAGGCGAATACATTATATACTGCCGATATTTTGGCGCGTTTTTCTTCATCTTTAATACCGCCACGCAGTATCAGGTAGGCAAAGTAGGAGAGCATACAGATGGCAGTAGCCAGTTGCTTAGGGTCGTTGCTCCAGGGCTCTCCCCATGTGTAGGTAGCCCATTCCATACCCGTTATCATGCCAAGGCAGCTAAAAAGCACACCTATCTTCAAGTAGGCTACAGCTTTGATGTCGTATTCCATCTGCTGCCTGCGCAGGTACATCAGTGAATAGTAAAAGGAATAACCAAACAGCAGCATCATGCCAAACCACATGGGTACATGAAAGTAGAGATTGCGCACCGTTTCGTTCAGTATATGCCTGGCAGGTACAGGTAATAACAAACCGCCGATGATGGCATAAGCCAATAGTATGACGCAAAGTATCTTCCACCAACTGCTACGCATAAGCGGCTAAAAAATTTTGCCAAAGGTAAGGTAATAATCGGCTTTTAGATGAGTGTTGCCTGCCATTATTCCTGCCACAAAAACGGGAATAGAATTAACCCTAATATGACGACCATGATACTCAACGCAAGTACCACCAACATCAGCATCCACCAGCCCGACTGGTAAACGGGCGATATGGCAGACAGTGCCAGACTTTTCAGCATCATCAGTACGGGTATCACCAACGGAAAACCCAGTATAGCCATCAGGGCGGCGTTTTGCTGCGCCCTTGCCGCTATGGCCGATAAAAAAGTAAACACTGCAGACAGGCTGATACTGCCCGCCGCCGTAACGCCGATGAACACCGCCGTTTGGCTCAACGGATTGCCCAGCATAATGGTGAACAACAGCAGGCTCACTAAGCTGATGCCCAGCATCAGTACAATGCTATACAGCATCTTGGCAAGCAGAAAGGTTGATGGCCGCACGATAGTGAAATAATACCTGAAACGATTGGGATGTTCCTGCAAAAAACTCTTGGCCACCGAGTTGACGGCTACAAACAGTTGCGTAATCCAAAACAGGGCATTCCACACTTTTACATCGGGCTGGCCATTCATTATGTATATCGCAAACACCGTAGCACCCACATATAGCAGCACACCAAACAGGGTATGCTTTTGCCGCCACTCTATCAGCAGGTCTTTTTTTACTAAAGAAAGCAGTTGGTTCATATTGCGATGCCCAAAGGTAAGCGATGATTGAGAGGATGCCTATTTATCTGAAATATTTTGGTATGATGCACGATGCCTGTACTGCAATAGCAGCAAACAGTTTAGAGAAATATTTTTTTGAAATTGCGTTTGGATATTATTGGCAGTCCCCTATCTTTGCAGTCCCAAAGTTCTTAAAAACACATGCGGAAGTAGCTCAGTTGGTAGAGCATCACCTTGCCAAGGTGAGGGTCGCGGGTTCGAGTCTCGTCTTCCGCTCTAAGGATTCCAAGCCTGATAGGTTTGGAATTTTTTTTGCATACATCTACCGTTTGCAAAGCCCTGGTGGTGGAATTGGTAGACGCGCAGGACTTAAAATCCTGTATGCAGCAATGCGTGTGCGGGTTCAAGTCCCGCCCGGGGCACAGGTTTCAGCCGCTTCATTTGAAGCGGCTTTTTTGTTGGGTACAACATAGGTACAACATTCCCTACTTATATGCTCAATCTATTTGCATTGTGAAATAATAAATATTGAATAAATTCAGAGTTCCAAATTCTGCAAAACCTGACAAAATGATGGTAAAAGAGAATATTCATGTTTATATATTACTTAATAACTAAAAGGGAAAGACATGGAAATTAAATTGGATATACCAGTGTATGACAAGAATAGCGGGATAAAATATAAGTGGATCGATGGATTTGATATTGATGTGGTTTATGAAAATGAAATAATTACTATTTCAGCAAACAAAGAAGGATTATTATCTATAGCTAATCATTTTTTAAATCTAGCTCAAGATTCAGTACCTAATGGATGTCACTTGCATTTTGACAAGTATAATTCTCTGAATGAAAACTCTACGGACTTAGTTATTCAGAAGAAATAAGTTATTTATTGCCGATCTTATCTTTTTCATATTTTCAAGTGTTGATTTTTTAAATAGTGGTGCTTGCAGGTGAAGAACACCAACAAAGGCGGAAAATTAATATACTATGGATATTAAAGAAATAGACATTTTTAAAATTAGCGCTATTAAATATCAAAGCTTTGTCACTGATGATGAAACTACATTGGCTATAAAATACTCTGGTATTTATGGAGAAGGTAGCTTTGGTAACTTAGACGGAATTTTTATGCATTTTATATTAGCTGGGCATTATTTTGCTTTGAACCCCATGGTGATTATTATTGATTTAACAGAATTGGAATATAAATGGGGCAATACTATATCTAGGATAATTAATTTTTTTGGTGAAATGGAATATGATGGTGAAAAAATTGATAAAAAAGTCTTAGTAATTACATCAAAAAAAAATCATGAATCTCTCAATAATTTGAGTACACATCTAGCTTTTGGCCAAAGATATTTTTTTAATTCAGAAGAGGAGGCTATGCAGTTTGCAAAGAAAGAAATTGAAAGGTATGTTGAATAATATTTGAAACTATTTGACTTTAGTTTAGCTGTTCAAGATGTTCTGCAAGGCATCTTGAACTATTAATAAACAGCCGTTCTCTGAACGGGATTTGAAACACAATAGTTGATAGTGCCTTGATGCAGCATGATAGCTAATAATGCCGTTCAGAGAACGGAGTACTATTCTTATTTCCAAATGCCTTACGGAACATTTGGAACAGCGGGAGAACAGCAAATAAAATTCCTCCTTAGAAGGAGGTGTCCCGCAGTGACGGAGGATGTGTACTCGTGTTGTGCCTCTCTACGCGGGTTAACATCCCTCTGATACTGCTATACGCAGTATCGTCTCCCTTCTAAGGGAGATTTTTTTTGTAAACTATTTCACAAAGCATCTTAAACCCCAAGTAACATTTAGAACACCCACTATTTATAACCCGCAGTTACAGTTTTGCACTTAAAGTAAACAGACGGTTAATACTATCATAAACAGACGTATTGTAGCTGTTATTGTAAGCATTGTTAAATGACAAACCGCCAACGTATGGGGTTGAAAATCTGTCTATATTACATGCATAAAGAAATGCGTATGCGGCTTTTTACATATCTGTTGTTATCGTGCCTGCTTACTGCCATCACGGCTACAGCAGGCAAAAAACTCAGGGTGCTGTTCATAGGCAATAGCTATACCAGTGTAAACAACCTGCCACAGATACTGGCAAATATAGCCAATGCATCGGGCGATACGGTAATATGGGAAATGGAAACACCTGGGGGGATGACACTGAAAGAGCATTTTGAATCGAACCCCGCTACAATCTCCAAAATAATGAAAGGCGGTTGGGACTATGTGGTGCTGCAAGACCAAAGCCAGACACCTGCCCTGCCAAACGATTTTGTGGCTACAGGCTTCTTCCCCTTTGTGCGCAAGCTGGATAGTGTGATAGATAAATACAATCCTTGCGCGCAAACTATCATGTATATGACGTGGGGGCGCAAATTCAGCGACAACCAATTGTGCCAACAATACACCATCAACTTTAACTGGCCACATTATTGCAGCTATACGGCTATGGATAGTGTACTGCACCTGCGCTACATGATGGCTGCAGATAGCATCAAAGCAGCCGTATCGCCCGTGGGTGCGGTGTGGCGGTACATACGCAAAAACCATGCAGGCATTGAATTGTACGATACAGACGAAAGCCACCCTTCGCCCGCAGGCTCTTATGCAGGGGCACTCAGCTTTTATACATCCATGTTTAGAAAAGACCCGACACTAACAAGCACCTACAACTATACGCTGAACACAACAGATGCTACCAATATACGGACAGCAGCAAAAAAAGTAGCATTCGATAGTATGCTGCACTGGCATATAGGGCAGTACGAGCTGGCATCTGATTTCACATATAGTAATGCAGGGCCGTTCTTTACATTTACAAACAAATCTGTAAACGCAACAAGCTACAATTGGTATTTTGGCGATGGAAACACATCCGCATTACAAAACCCCATTCATAGTTACACGGTGATGGGCGATAAGACCGTGATGCTGGTAGCTACTAATGCTACAACCAATTGCAAAGACACGAGTTACGGCAAAGTATTTGTACCAACATCTGTAGAAAGTGCCAACCATGCAAAAGTTGCAATAGACATATACCCTAACCCCACAACCGGGTTATTGTACATAAGCAACCGCACAAATGAAAAAATAAAATCCATTCAAGTCTATTCTATGCAGGGAAAACTTGTGCAGACGTATTCCAATCCGTCTGGCGTTATTGATATGCGACATTTATCATCTGCTACATATATGGTGCGTGTTCAAACTGCATCAGGGCTATCATACTATCATACAATCAATATGCTTTGACAAGTAAATAATTGCACAAATCGCAAAATTTTAGTAGTTCACAACATCTTTTAAAATACCTTGAATAGTGAGAATACACAAGATGGTATAACGTTTCATAATCAGCAATGGAAATAATAAAACTGAATGATAGCAACATCTCTGATTTCAGAAACTTAATAGAAATCTTCAAAGATGTTTTTGAAAGCAAGGAACAAATGGCCGATAATGAGCAGTTAGGTGCATTACTTGCAAACCCCAACTTTATCGTATTTGTAGCAAGGCAAAATAATACAGTTGTCGGCGGATTGACAATCTATGTTTTACACAGATACTATAGCACAAAACCGATTGCTTATATATACGATGTTGGGGTAAGTCCGGCGTTTCAGGGTAGGGGTATCGGTAAATTGCTGATGGCGGAAGTTTGCAGGTATTGTAAGGAAAACGGTTTTGAAGATGCTTATGTAGAAGCAGAATCTGACGACAAGGATGCGGTAAACTTTTACAGGAAAACGAAATACGATAGCGAAATGAATGCAATACACTTCACTTATCATTTTGATGATAAATGAGTTGTGTGTTGTTATGTAAAGTAGCTTATTTACCCTAAAGCATTTTTTATTCCTAATCTTGTTTTTAACTCTGCACCTAACCACTTTTTAACCCATTATTTATAAACCCCTTTCGATTTAAATAAAATAATAATTCGTTTTCCAGTTTAGTGGTTAAAAACCTTAACAACCACTAATAATTAGGTATATTTATGCGTCTAAATACGGAAAGCAAGCCAACATGTTGCATACAAACAAAACTATTCTGCACATCATTTCATGTTTGTTGCTTTTAGCGCTTATTACATTAGGTGGTAACAAAGCTTTTGCTACACACGCTGCAGGTGGTGAGATAGCATATGAATGGATTAGCGATTCTACTTACAAAATCATATTCAAATTCTACAGAGATTGCTCGGGTGCAGGCGAGCCAAACAGCGTATCGCTTTGCTACCGCAACACCTGCAACTCGCAAGGCGGCACGATCACGCTAAATAAAATAAGTAAGCTACCTGATAGCAGTGCTAATGGCTCTCCTGTTACGCTGGGTTGCCCGGGCAATGGTACACGCTGCACCAATACTTCATCCACAGTGCCAGGCTATAGAGAGTGGTGGTATGCAGCTAATGTTACTTTACCATCGAGGTGCAATTTTTGGCGCTTCAGTACCAACATACCAAACAGGAATGCGAGTGGCAATCTGGTAAATGCTTCAAATGTAATCTTTCATGCAGAGGCTACACTGAATAATCTTGTTGCGCAGGGCAATTCATCGCCCTATTTTTCTGTAAAACCGGTACCGTCTATCTGCATCAACCAGCCATATACTTACAACAATGGTGGTGTAGATCCCAATTCCGATTCACTTTCTTTCGACCTGCTGATGCCCTTGCAAACCAACGCAGCCTGCCCACCCACTACCAGCAATATGACGTTCGCCACTGCATCGCCGTCATACAACCTTACCAACAATCCACTGCAAACAAACAATACATTCTCAATCAGCCCCTCAACTGGTCAAATGACTTTTACACCCGGACTTACAGGTGCCAGTACGTTGACAGTGCGCATACGAGAGTACCGTAATGGTGTGCTGATAGGCTATGTAATGCGCGATATACAGGTTCAGGTTATCAACTGTAGTGTTACCGCACCTATCGTCAATACGGTCAATAGCACGGTAACGGGCGGCTCGTTAGCCAACGGGCGTATAGAAGCATGTGCGGGTGTGCAGCTTAGTTTTTGTTTCGACCTCAAGTCGACCGATACGGCAGCCGTCATTGTAGCATCAGACAATGCAGCCTCTGCCACACCCGGTGCCGTTACTACCTATACTGGGCAAAGAACAGACTCTGTACGTGGTTGCTTTGTATGGACACCAAATACGTTAGATACAGGGTTGCGTGTTTTTTCCGTTACTGCCAAAGACTCTACATGTGTTAGCCCTGGCGTTATAGTAGCACAAACCTTTGTGCTGCCTATTTACATATGGCCAATCACTGATATAATACGAGATACCACAATATGCTACGGCGATTCCGTATCGCTTCTGGCAGTTGGGGGTTCAGCTTTTACATGGGCGGTATTGCCAGGTGGTGCGCCCATCAGTACGCTAAGCTGTACTACTTGTAAGCAGCCCTTTGCCAAGCCATTGGTCAATACACAATACACCGTTACCAATAGTTCATCTCAATTTTGCAGCAAAAACAGTGATACCGTTACTGTTAATGTGCGGGACATTAGAAATGATACACTTAGTGCAACTGCCATAACACCTATTTGCCAGGGCGACACATTGAAACTCTTTTCTACAACAGCAGCCGCTGGCAATGGATATAGATGGACTGGACCAAACAGTTTTAACTCCAGTTTACAAAATCCCACATTAGTTAATACACCCGTTGTCAATTCCGGAAATTATATACTCCGTTCATTCAGGCAAGGGTGTTTTTCTTTGCCCGATACGGTAAATGTCTTGGTAAAACCGTTACCTGCCACGCCAACCGCAAATAATAATGGACCATTATGTACGGGTAGTACCCTGAACTTGACTGCGTCTACTATAACGGGTGTTGGCTATACATGGACAGGGCCTAATAGCTTTAGTGCATCAATGCAAAATCCAGCTATTACAAATGTGCAATTAGCAAACGCTGGAACCTATACAGTATTTACAACACTGGATGGTTGTAAGTCGCCAAATGTAAATACTAATGTTGTTATAAATGTAAAACCTGTTATTACCGGTTCATCATTTACCAACCCCACTACCTGTGGTGGGGCCAATGGTATGATTGTCCTGAACGGTTTAGCAGGCTCTACCAATTATTCGGTAGATTATAATCTGAATGGTGTGCCTGTTACTACCATATCGTCCACTACATCTTCTACTGGTAGTTTGGTACTTACATCGCTCGTTGCAGGAACTTATTCACAACTAACTGTCAGCACTGCATTTTGCCGTTCAGATACTATAGCACCTATTATTCTTACCAGTCCCCAAGCACCTGTTATATCTGCAAGCAGCAATACCCCCATATGCCAGGGCGATACGCTAAAACTATTCGCCACCAGCGACTCAGCAGGCGTTACTTGGGCGTGGGCAGGGCCATTGAGTTTTATATCCACATCTCAAAACCCAATTATAACCAGCGCGGCTACTACCCGCACAGGTACATATACGGTAACGGCTACTAAGAACAATTGTATATCTAATGCAGCATCTGTTGCCGTTGTTGTAAATGCATTGCCATCTGCACCAACTGCATCAAATAACGGGCCTTTGTGTTCCGGCAGCACATTGCAACTTACGGCAAGCGTAATAACAGGTGCCAGCTATGTATGGACAGGCCCTCAATCTTACAACGCTACCGGACGAACACCTTCATTACCCAATGTAGATACCCCGAACGCAGGTGTATACAGCGTAAGGGCATTTGTAAATAATTGTCCTTCTGCACTGGCTACTACAACAGTTGTCATATACCATACCCCCGAGATAGATACTTTTAGTTTTACGCATCCTACTACGTGCGGTGGTAATAATGGTACTATAACACTTTTCGGATTAAAGCCATCTGCTTCGCATGTTGTGGAGTATAAAAAGAATGGTGTGTTACAACCTGCCGTGTTTACATCTTCTACGGGTACTGGCACTATTACATTGTCAGGGCTTACAGCAGGCGTATATTCGAGTATTGTAGTGCTGCTTAACGGGTGTACGTCAGATAGTATCTCAGCAATAACCCTTGTCAACCCGAATAAACCAGTTATTTCAGCATCAAATAATAGCCCTATTTGCCAGGGTGATACACTAAAGTTATTTGCCACAAGCGATTCTACAGGTGTTACATGGGCATGGGTCGGGCCATTGAGTTATACGTCTTCAATACAAAACCCCTTATTAGTCAACAGTACTGCGTCTATGACAGGCATATACCGCGTTACTGCTACAAAAAATAACTGTGTTTCAGATACAGCTTCAACAAGCGTGTTAGTGAAACCAACACCACCAACACCCAATGCCAGTAATAACAGCCCTCTTTGTGCCGGTAGTACGCTTAACCTAAGTACCAATTTTGTAACAGGCGCTACTTATAGCTGGACAGGACCATTGAGCTTTACTTCTACGTTGCAAAACCCAAGTATTACCAATGCTGATACATTCAGAAGCGGAAATTACATTGTCACGGTTACAGTAGCTGGTTGTTTGTCGTTTCCCGATACTACTACTGCCATTGTAAATCATATACCTGCAATAGATAGCTATTCATACACCAACCCTACTACTTGTTTGGGTAGTGATGGCAGCATAACATTGAAAGGTATGCGCCCAAACACTACGTATATAATCAGCTATTTTAAAAACAGTGTAGTACAGCCGACTACAAGCATTGCATCAACCATCAATGGGCAAGTAGTTATTAATAATTTATCAGCAGGCATCTACAGTAAGATTAGGGCCACACTGAATGGGTGTATATCGGATACGATTGCTCCCATTGTACTGATAAACCCGCAGGCGCCTGTGTTGACAGCCACAAGCAATAGCCCTATATGCCAGGGCGATACACTAAAGCTATTCGCTACCAGCGACTCTTCAGGTGTTGCTTGGTCGTGGACAGGGCCATCTGGCTTTACTTCATCTATACAAAACCCTCAGATAGTTAATGCAATCCCATCTCAGTCGGGTACTTATACCGTTAATGCAAGTAAAAACAATTGCCCAGCTATACCTGTTGCCACTACTGTATTAATTAAACCAACACCTGCCACACCTGTTGCAGGAAGCAACAGCCCGTTATGCAGCGGCAGCACATTGCAGTTAACATCTACAACAGTTACAGGTGCTACTTACGGCTGGACAGGTCCGTTGTTATATACTTCGTCAGTACAAAATCCTGCAAGGGTAAACGCTGATACGTTTATGAAAGGGGATTATATCGTAATTGCTACCGTGAACGGTTGTAAGTCTTTGCCCGATACGGTAACGGTATTGATAAACCATCTGCCCGAAATTGATAGTTTTTCTTTTACTAATCCAACCACCTGCTTTGGTAGTGATGGTAGTATCTCTTTGTATGGATTAAAACCTGCTACCAACTATACAGTAGGGTTTAGTAAAAACGGATTTGCACAACCTGTTCAGATATTACTATCAAATATCAGTGGCAGGATTGTTATCAATAATCTTACTTCTGGCACTTATAGCCGCCTCAGCGTTACGCTCAATAACTGTACGTCTGACAGTTTGCAAGCTATTACGCTCGTAGACCCGATACCGCCAACTATCACTGCCACATTTACAAATACAACTACTTGTACAGGTGCTGAAGGCACGATAACCATATCAGGACTTACCAATGCATCTACCTATACGGTTAACTATACAAAGAATAGTATTGCGCAAACACCATTGTCATTAACAGCCAATAGTTCCGGAAATGTTGTTGTAACCGGATTGACTGCAGGTGTATATAACAATATTCAAGTTGTAATAAATAACTGTCAGTCCAACACACTTGGCCCATACACGATAGTTGACCCCTTGCCGCCAGTCATAGCATTGGCAGATTCGTCAGACCCTGTAAGTTGTGCCGGCAGTCAGGGGTCTATTACTATCAGCGGGCTTGTGTCTGGTAATACTTATACTGTAGATTATAGCAAGAATGCTGTTCCGCAAACGACACAAACACTTACAGCTAACACCTCTGGGCGTATTGTCATATCGGGCTTAGGTGCCGGTGTGTATACAAACATCAGAGCTACTATAAATAATTGTACATCAAACAGTGTAGGCCCCGTTACATTGTCAGATCCCTTGCCCCCTGTAGTATCCAACAGTAATAATACACCTGTCTGTCAGGGAGATACCATAAAGCTATTTGCCAACTCAGTACCAGGTGTTACTTATTCATGGACAGGTCCTGGTGGTTTTAGCAGTAGTTTACAAAACCCCGTATTAATAAATGGCCAACCCTCACAATCGGGCAACTATATTGTTACAGCTACACTTAATAATTGTGTCTCAATACCAGACACAACAATCGTTACTGTGCACCCTACGCCACGTATTCCTGCAGCAAGTAATAATGGGCCAATATGTACTGGCAATACATTATTGCTAACAGCAGATACCATTGCCGGGGCTACTTATACATGGATAGGCCCTGGTGCTTACACATCGTCTTTGCAAAACCCGATAAGAACAAACGCGCAACCGTCTTTTTCGGGTACATATACAGTGGTCGCTACCGTTAACGGTTGCCCGTCACCATCGTCAAGTACTACTGTTACTGTGTTTGCTTTGCCAGCACCCATAATATCCGGCTTTGCTATTACTCATCCTACTACATGCCAGGGTAGTAATGGCAGCATTACTATTTCAGGTCTTGTTGCTAATACCAACTTTACGGTTAATTACAAGAAGAATACAATACCACAACCATCAATCATCATTACTACATCAGCCCTTGGTACGCTAACTATCAGTGGCTTGACAGCAGGGGCATATACAGGCATTACCGTTACATCTCCTAATGGTTGCGTTTCAGACCCGTTATTACCTGTATTATTGGTAGATCCGATACCACCAACAATAACCTACTTTACAAAAACCAATCCAACTACCTGCTTTGGTACAAACGGCACAATAATTATAGCAGGGCTTACTAATAATCTCACTTACACAATTAACTATACAAGAAACACAATAGCACAAACTCCTGTATCACTAACGGCAGATATCAATGGTAGGGTAGTGATAAACGGGCTGTCTGCAGGAGCCTATAATAATATAACTGCAACTATTAATAATTGTACTTCCAATCAAATAGGCCCCATAACACTTAACGACCCCGCACCACCACTTGCCATTGCTAATAACAATACCCCGATATGTCAGGGAGAGACTATCAGATTGTTTGGCAATAGTGATTCTACAGGCGTTACATGGTCATGGACAGGTCCAAACAGCTTTAGTACCACTACTCAAAATCCGATCATTACAGCTTCATTGCCATCACAAAGCGGACCATACATATTAACAGTTACTAAAAACAATTGCATATCAATACCCGATACTACTGACGTATTAGTAAAGCCAACTCCGCCTTCTCCCACAGCTACAAATAACGGACCATTGTGTGAGGGCAATACATTGCAATTATGGGCAGCATCTGTGCCGGGAGGCTCTTATGCATGGACGGGACCGTTGTCATTTGCAGATACCAATCAATTTCCGTCAATACCGGGTGTAACCGTCCTGAACTCGGGAGTGTATAAAGTAAGGGTTACGCTAAATGGTTGTTTATCACCATTAGACAGTACGGTTGTGTTGGTAAGCCCTGTTCCATTAGCTCCGTCTGCCAATTTGTTGATAAACTATTGTCAGGGCGATGCGTCATCGCCGCTAACAGCTACCGGTAGCAATCTGCAATGGTACACAGTGCCTATAGGTGGCACACCGAGTACCACAGCTCCAACACCCCCAACCATTATCGCAGGCAGCCAGTATTATTATGTTACACAAAAAATCAGCAATTGCGAAAGCCCCAGAACAAGGATGCAAGTAATAATACTTGCCAAACCTTTGGTGCCTGCATCTGATGATACAGTGCGTTATTGCCAATACGATGCCTCAAAACCGTTGCAGGCAACAGGCAGCGCCATCAGATGGTACACGCAGGCAACAGGTGGCGTTTTACTGGCTACTGCCCCAACTCCGCCTACTAATACTGCCGGCGTATATAAATGGTATGTATCACAAACAAGCTTTAATGGTTGTGAAAGTGACAAAAAAGAAGTAACAGTAATCATCTTACCGGAATTAACACCGGATGTGGAAGCTGATAAAACAACTATTTGTGTTGGTGACACTGTTATTATCAATGATAAGAATCTATACACAAACGCCATTACACATACATGGGCTTTTGATGGCAGTACTATAATACAAGGCAATACAAGTGGGCCCTATTTGATTAACTGGGCAGATAGTGGCAGCAGGGTAGTGCGCCTTACTGTTACAAACGGTGTATGCACTGCAAAAGACAGCATGGTAATACGTGTGAATAATGTACCCGATGCGAAGTTTGAAATGCCGGCGGATGTTTGTTTGCAGGAAAAAGTGATGCTATTGCCCAGAACAATAGTAAACACACAATGCTTATGGAACACTGATGGGGGTATTATTATAGACTCAATAAGAAACGAACGGTATGGTGTTGTATGGACAACATTGGGTAGAAAGATTGTGACACTGAGGCTGCAGGCAAACAATGGCTGCATATCCAAACCATATACGGATACTACTGAAGTGCACCTGCTGCCTGTAGCCAAGATTGAAAGAATAAGCAGGAATGGCATATGTGCAGGTGATAGTATAGAGTTAATTGGTAATAAGTACGAGGATAAACATCTATACACATGGTATGGTAATGCATATTATTACTATATCCAAGAACATATTGCACAAGCAAGTGTACCGCAAACTGGCTATCTGTACCTGAAGTTGAATAATATATGGGGATGCGAGGCAACGGATAGCGTATATATTAATACAGAGTCATGTTGTGAAGTCGTGTTGCCGGATGCGTTTTCTCCCAACGGAGATGGTAAAAACGATAAGTTCAGGATAATAACACCTGGTAATCAAAGTATATCGAGCTTTATGATTGTTAACCGTTGGGGACAGAAAATCTTTGAAACACGAAATCAGCAAGATGGATGGGACGGTACATTTAAAGGTAACCCACAGGACAATGGCACATACCATTACTATCTGAAATACAAATGCTCTGATGGCAGAACAATTGAAAAGAAAGGGCAGGTAGTACTGGTACGTTGATTTTTACAATAAATTTTGCACCTCTTTTATTAAACATTTATGACAATTAAATAGTATTACTGTGACAAAAAACTTTGCTTTTTATTAACAGGAATATCTATCTTTGAAACTACATTTTATAAGTATTATAATAAAATACAAATGATAAAAAAATCTATTTTATTACTTTCTGCATTTTTTGGTGCTGTGTTGCCTGCATTGGCACAACATTGTGCTTCTGATGAAGTAAATAGCCAACTTAAAAAGAAGTATCCGGTAATACAGCAGTATCAGGATCAACTAGAACAAGAGTATAGGATGCATATGCTGGCAAAACAACTTGCTGCCAGTGTGAGTAGTCAGAAGATTTATCCCTACACACCAACTAAAGATTCTGCATATCCCTCTGTATATATACCTGTTGCAGTTCATATTGTGCATGATTATGGTACTGAGTATGTATCAGATAATGAAGTGTATGAGTGGATTAAGAAAATGAACCAAACATTCTTGAAAAAGAATGCTGACACTTCAAGTGTTATACCAACATTCAAGCCATATATTGGTAACCCACGTATACAACTTGTATTAGCTGGTAAAGACCCCCTTGGAAATCCTACAACTGGTATTACTAGGAGGCAAAGTTATTTAACAAGTGGTGGTGATGACCAAGGTAAATTGGATTTATGGCCCCCCAATAGGTACTTAAATATTTGGTTGGTAAGGCGTGTTGGTCGTGGTGTTAGTGGTGGCGTTGTTGCAGCTTACGCTACTTTCCCATCGACTGCAGGTGCTTTTCCTTATTATGATGGTGTAATAGGAGGTACAAACTTCATGACTAGTAATAAAACTTATGAACATGAAGTAGGACACTGCCTCAATTTATTTCACCCATGGAATAATAGTGGGCAAAGTGTAGGTTTATCTTGTGGCGATGATGAGGTAGATGATACGCCACCCACAAAAGGTCACTTTAGTTCAGGACCTGGTGGACCTGCTACAGGCGGTAATTGTGGGTTGCCAGTTGTACTATATGATTCAACTTGTGCAAATGGTTACTACAAAACTTTCAATACAGTAGTTGGCTCTCAGATACGCGTTGATACAGCCGACTATCCTGATACAACCAACGTACAGAACATAATGGATTATGCAGACTGCCCCATCATGTTTACGCATCAACAAGTTGATAGAATGCGCTCAGCATTAAAGAGCACAGTTGGTAATAGAAATACATTGATTGATCCATTTAACTGGGAGGTTACAGGGATCGTGAACGCGAATAATGGACTTTTAGCTAACAAGCCTGACTTGAAACCAGTTGCTGATTATTCTGTAGAAAAGGTAGTAGGGCTTTCAAATGAAAGGTCTTACTTCTTGTGTGCTGGTGGTAGTAGAAAGTTTAATTTCAAAAATCAAAGTTGGAGAGATACTATTACCAGTGTTCAATGGACGTTCAGCAATAACGCTAATCCTGCTACAGCCTCTACAAATAATGTGAGCATTGATGTACCTGAAGCAGGTCATGGATGGATTAAAACTACATTGAAAGTAACATCTAATGCCGGTGATTCTACTATTGAGCGCACCGATGTATATGCTGCCGACCCTAATTACACGTTACAACCGGGATATTTTCAGGAATTCAGTAACAATACTGACAATGAAAAATGGCCTATTTTCAACTATTATAACAACATGTTTAAATGGCAATTGTCAAATACACATGGCTTTTATGACCAATCGTGTATAGTTTATAAAGGATATGATTCAAGGACATCTATTGATATCTTTACAGGCGCACCCGCAGTATGGTCGCCAACTACTACTGGATTGAAACTTACAGGTGATGTAGATGATTTCTTTACACCAGCATTTGATTTGTCTTCATTGTCAAGTGGTATTTGTAACCTGAACTTCATGTATGCAGGTGTTTGGCGTACATCAAATGCTGCATTAATGAACGATAGCCTAGAAATTGCATATTCTATAGATTGTGGTGTTAACTGGAACAGGTTTTCAGTGCTCACAAAAGGAGACTTAATGAGAGGTTCCCAAGCAATACCATTTGCACCTCTTTCCATGAATGATTGGGATTTAAAAAGTATCAACGTGCCTAATGCAGCCAGACAATCAAAAGTTTTCTTCCGCTTTAGGTATAAGCCAGCTTCAGACAATGCAACTTTTGGTGAAATTGGTGTAGGCAACAACTACTATATCGATCGTATCAACATAAGTCCATTCCCTGCAGGTGTTAATACATTAGTTGGGAAAGACCATAATATCGCTATTGCACCAAACCCTACAAACAGCAATGCTTATGTAGTGATAAAAGGCAACATGGGTGCTAATACTACTATCGTTGTTACAGATATTACAGGCAAGGTTGTTTACCGTACTGAAGAAGTACTGCAGCAAAACATAAGCCGTGTAGAAATACCTGCTAACGCGCTGCTGAGCAAAGGCATGTATCTGGTAAACGTAGTATCCGGTACACAAACAAAAACAGAAAAACTGGTGGTTAATTAATCCATTGGTTTTTATATAAGCTTGCAACGCCCCCGATTACGGGGGCGTTGTTATTTTTAGAATTTTAGGAAAACATACACGATATAACTATTACTTTTGTTTCAAAGTATTCAACACCACGATGAACGATTCTAACATCGCTTCTATACGAAGCGGCAATATATATCAGGGGAAAAGCCTTATACTCAGCAATGTAAATTTTGAGGTTGGCAAAGGTGAATTTGTGTACATGATTGGCAAAACTGGCAGCGGTAAATCGAGCCTGCTGAAAACCCTGTACGGAGATCTGTATCTGCGCGAAGGTGATGGGCAGGTAGCTGGCTTCGACCTGAAAAAACTGACATGGCAAACCGTGCCACTGTTGCGCCGCAACCTCGGTATAGTGTTTCAGGATTTCCGTTTGCTGACGGATAGGAACGTGCACGATAACCTTGAATTTGTGCTGACAGCTACAGGCTGGAAAGACAAAGCCCTGATGAAAGAAAAAATAGAAAACGTACTGAATAAAGTAGGCCTGCGTGGCAAGGGCTTCAAAATGCCTTACGAAATGTCTGGCGGCGAGCAGCAACGTGTGGACATAGCAAGGGCATTGCTCAACAACCCTAAGCTGATAATTGCAGATGAACCAACGGGTAATCTGGACCCCGATACGACTGACGAAATCATGCAGCTACTATTCAATATCTGCCGCGATTATCATACCGCATTCATCATGGCTACGCATGACTATGGTATTATTCAAAAATACCCTGCCCGTGTAGTGCGTATAGAGCATGGTGGCATCAGAGAGATTACCCCTGCAGCCATGTAAGTATAGCTGCCGCGTTTTTATCGTTGTTATAATTTTGTGCTAATAAGCTACTGCGTTTCTCTATATCAGTAGCGGCGAATGGCTGTTGCATCAAAGCCTGTATCTGTTGCTTGAAGCTGTTTGCATCAGTAGCAATATGACACGCATCATGTAAACCGGTACCATACAGCATCTCTTTATTGGCTACTATATGCCTGCCTTTAAATAAGGCATACAGCAGTTTCAACTTCATACCACTTTGCTGAAAAGTAGGTAATATATGAATATGTGCATCAGTTATCAATTGCTGCATGGTTGCCTCATCGGGGTTGGCTATCAGTTTGCAATGAGCCTTGCTTGCTATGGCATTGGCGATTCTGTTATCGGGTTGCCTGCCGGCTATAATAAGCGGTGTATCAATATAATTAAACACTTCGTTTGTCAAAAACAAAGCAGCTTCTATATTTTCAGGGTGAGATAGATTGCCATGATACAAGCAATACGTGCCGCTACCAAGCAAGGTTTCTACACTACTGTACGGATGAAAAGGTGCGATAAATTGATGCTTTGCTTTAGGGTGCAGTTGGCTGAAGTGTTTTTCATCTTCCATAGATAAGGGCAACCAGATGTCTGCATTTACATTGCGCTCATATTTGTTGGCAAATGTAGCCTCAATATTATAATAAGCGCGTTTCAGCATATTAGGCTCTTTAGCGGCAAGCAGTTTGTAATACTCGCCTTCAATATTATGGGCACGTATGGCTTTCTTCCTGCCTGCCAGTGCCGGATGATTGATGTAATAGGTGCTGTGTATGCCCTCAAACAATATAGGCGCGTTAATGCTCATCAGCCTTTGCAACAATGCCTCACTTCTGCGAGAGTTGACAATATAGGGTAATGATAAAGACATACCTGCTACGCCTGTCTTGCGCGGATAGTACCACACCTCTTTGCATAGCGATTGCAATGCAAGGCTTGGCTGCCTGCCGTATGCAAAGCAGTGCAGGTATATCTCTGCGCCTGCGTTGTGCAGTGCTTTTATTTTATAATACACATCTATTGCCCCGCCATAGTCGGGCGGGTAGGGCACGTCGAACGATATGATATGTAGCTTATTTGTTGGCAAGCTGCTCGTAAAAATTTAGTAGTGTTTTAGCTTCTTCCTGCCAGCAATATTTTTCTCTTGCTTGCAGGCAGTTGTCTTGCAATCTTTTATGATACGCCTCGTCTTGCAACAGTTTGTTTAATGCGGTTGCAATGCCTTCGGGTGTTGGGTTGGCTATCAGGCTTGCTACTTCGTATTCCGCATTCACCTGCTCATATTCTTCGTACTTGATGCACAACTGCGGTACGCCATTATGCATATAGTCAAAAAAACGATTGGCTAAAGACAGGCGGTTGCTCAGGCTTGTTTCCTCAAACAGTGTAATACCCACCCATGCGCCGATGGTGTATTGTTTCAATTCATCGGGCGGCAGGTAGCCTTTCAGTTTCACTTTGTCTTGCAGCCCGTATTGTTGTATCAATGCTTTTGTTTCTTCAAAAAAATTGCCACCGCCACATATAATGAGTGGTGCATCTACATACTGCATGGCAGGTATCAATTCTTCAAATCTACGCCCTACGTTTACCGCGCCTTGATACAATATGTATTTCTCTTTTTTCTCGGGTATCGTTACGGGTTGCAATACCGTGATGTTGCGTACCAATGCATAATCTACCCCATAACGTTTCTTCAGTTCGGTAACAATGCCTTTGCCAACCGTATAGCCATTTGGAAAGCGGGGTACATACCTGTTTGCAATACCATTCCACATCTTGCTGATGGCAGGGCGCGTTATTACTTCTTTCAATTCTACAAACAATTCGTGCGCATCATGCACCCTTTTCTTTCTTCTGATGGCAGATGCATAATATACGGGCAGCATGGTATCAAGGTCTATGCAACACATGATGTCCGTTGGGCGAAACAGCAGGTAGAAAAATAATTTGAGCCAAAAATCCGCATACATCAGCTTGCCTTTTTCAGCTACGACGGGTAGCCGCTTTTGTTTGTATGGCCTGCTTGCCAGTGGCTGGCTGTCTTTGCGCAAAAAGCCCACGAGTATTACATCATAACCCGCCTCTGCCAATGTGGTGCAGATGCGCATCATGCGCTGGTCATAATTCAGGTCGTTGGTAACAGTAAAAACAATACGGGTAGCTCTTTTCATGCTCTGTATGCAGGTAAAATACTGCTTTCTGCACAATGGTGTAAAAATAAACGTTTTAAACTTGCGTTTTATTTTGGTAATTCGCACTATGCCTGCCAAACGCATACTCATACTTACCAACAGGGTGCCATATCCGCTGCACGATGGCGGCAATATGGCTACCGATGCCATGGTACGCGGCTACGCATCGCAAGGATGGGATGTGTACTTGCTGAGTATGAATACCAGCAGGCATCATCTGGGCAAGGATGTATTGGCAGGTTTATATAAAGATATTTACAGGTTTCAAACGGTAGATATTAATAATGAGGTAACACCCGCACAGGTATTGCAAAACCTGTTATTCAGCAGCCAACCCAATCACGCTACGCGGTTTACAAAGCCTGTTTTTCAGCAGGCTATTTTGCAGGCTATTGATAGTTTTCAGCCAGATGTGGTACAGGTTGAAAGCGTGTTTTTATCGGGCTACCTGCCAGCCATCCGCGAGGCTACCATTGCACTGATAACGCTAAGACTACACAATATAGAATGGCAGGTATGGCAAAGGGTAGCTGCTGCCGAAAAGAACCTATTCAAAAAGTGGTATATTTCCAATTTATCTGCCCGCATCCGCAATTATGAAAAAAAAGTATGGCAGCAATACGATGTGCTGATACCCATTACGGCTACCGATGCGCAAGTGGTAGATGAGCATGCTAAACACCCGCAGGTTATTACTATACCATTCGGCATTAATACGGATACCCAAGTGCAACAAGCAGATGAAAAATGGTGCGGTTACCATATAGGTGCTATGGACTGGCTGCCCAATCAGGATGCCATCCATTGGTTTGCCAAAGAAGTGTGGCAAACCGTTAGAGCACAAAACCCGGATTTTGAATTTTACTTTGCCGGCAGAAATATGCCCGATGTGTTTAATGCTTACAACAGCAATGGTCTGCATTGTATGGGCGAGGTAGCTGACGCTCAATCTTTCATCAGCGATAAAAAAATACTGATAGTGCCGCTACGTTCGGGCGGTGGTATTCGGGTAAAGATATTAGAAGCAATGGCGGCGGGTAAGGTAGTTATCAGTACATCGGTAGGTATGCAGGGTATAGATGCCATAGACGGGCAGCACTACCTGATGGCAAACACGCCACAGGCATTTGCCGATGCTATCAGCATAATGCTGCAAGACAAAATAGCCGCGCAGGCTATTGCCGGCCATGCAAAAGAATTAGTTGCTGCATCGTACAATGCGCCGTTTTTGGCTGGCAAACTCTCTGGTACATTGACCGCTTTGATGAACAGTAGATAATAGCCTGTAATTTGTTGCTTTTCAATGTATGGTATTTACCGTTTCGTCAATAATATCAATGTGCTTTTTCGCTAAATGCGTGCAATAGGTTGTAACTTTGTGCATTGATATTTGTTTAAATATCAGGCATTCAAATAATATTATGTTAGATACGATAGAATCAGCACTGGAAGACCTTAGGAATGGCAAACTACTGATAGTAGTAGATGACGAAGACCGCGAAAACGAGGGCGATTTTGTAACTGCTGCCCGCAATGTTACCCCTGAGATAATCAACTTCATGTCCAAATACGGACGCGGGTTGATATGTGCGCCTATTACAGAAGAGCGTTGCGCCGAACTGAACCTGAACCTGATGGTACAGGACAATACCGTATTGCACCAAACACCATTTACCGTATCGGTAGATTTGATAGGGCAAGGATGCACAACGGGTATATCTGCACACGACCGTGCAAAGACCGTACAGGCATTGATAAACCCCGATACAAAACCTGAAGACTTAGGCCGCCCCGGCCATATCTTCCCGCTGCGTGCGCGTGGCGAGGGTGTGTTGCGCCGTTCGGGGCATACTGAGGCTACGGTTGACCTTGCCCGATTGGCTGGTTTTGAGCCTGCTGGTGTGTTGGTAGAAATAATGAACGATGACGGCACGATGGCACGCCTGCCCGAATTGATGGAAATAGCTAAAAAATTCGACCTCAAAATCATCTCCATAAAAGACTTGATAGCATACCGCCTGCGCACCGAAAGCCTGATAGAAGAAGAAGTGCGTGTGCAGATGCCTACCAAGCATGGCGATTTTGAACTGATTGCCTTTCGCCAAACGAATACAGGCGAACATCATCTGGCTTTGAAGAAAGGGGATTGGGCAAAAGACGAACCCGTTTTGGTGCGTGTACACAGCTCTTGCTTCACGGGCGATATACTGCACTCGCTACGCTGCGATTGCGGCGAACAATTGCAAAAAGCGATGGAGATGGTAGATGTGGCAGGTAAGGGATTGGTACTATACATGAACCAAGAAGGCAGGGGCATAGGGCTGATGAATAAACTGAAAGCCTACAAACTGCAAGAAGAAGGTAAAGATACCGTAGAAGCCAACCTGGCATTGGGCTTTAAAAACGACCAGCGCGACTATGGTGTGGGCGCACAGATACTGCGACATTTGGGTGTATCTAAAATATGCCTGATGAGCAATAACCCGCGCAAACGTGCAGGGCTCTTAGGCTATGGTTTGGAAATAGTAGATAATGTAGCCATAGAGATAACACCCAATCCGCATAACGAATTCTATCTGCAAACCAAACGCGATAAACTGGGGCACGATATTTTAAAATAGTATTTTGCAAAAAACTCAAAAGCCGTTTTGAAGTTTCTCTTCTTTGCCAATCGTGTGCCATATCCGCCCTATCGGGGCGATAAGCTGAAGATATATAACCTTGCCAAAAGGTTATCGAAACAGCACGAACTGCACCTGCTTACATTTGCGCAAACCAAAGAAGACCTTGGCTACAAAGCCGAGCTCGAAAAAATATTTACCAAAGTACATTTTGTGTATTTGCCCAAATGGCAATCGGCACTCAACTGCTTTGCCGCTTTGTGGGATGCAACGCCATTGCAAGTATTATACTTTCGCTCGGCTGCTATGCGGCAAAAGCTGACAGAAGTATTGACGAATGGTAAATTTGATGCCATCCATGTGCAACACCTGCGCATGAGTCCTTATCTGGCAGATGCCAAACAAATACCCCGCATACTGGATATGCCCGATGCCTTTTCGCTATACTGGCAGCGCAGAATGCAGGCACAACGGAACCCATTGCTGAAACTGTTTACCTACACAGAACAAAAGCGCGTATTGAAGTATGAGGCTGTGATGCGGCAATACGATATGTCGCTGGTGTGCTCTGCCGAAGATTTGGCATATTTGAAAACACAGCACGGCATAGATAACATACAGCTACTGCCAAATGGGGTAGATTTAGATACCTTCAAAGCAGGTGGGCACGATTACAGCCACAATCATACCGTACTCTTTACAGGCAATATGGATTATGCCCCCAATGTAGATGCCGTTCAGTATTTCGTAAACGATATTTTCCCCATTATTAAGCAACGCCACCCACAGGCAAAGTTCATCATAGCAGGGCAGCGGCCTGTAAAAAAAGTGCAGCAACTGGCATCTGCCGATGTATTGATAACGGGTTTTGTAAAAGATTTGGCAACAGTATATAACGATGCCAGTGTGGTAGTAGCACCCCTACGCTTTGGTGCAGGCACACAAAACAAAGTGCTGGAAGCCATGGCAATGGGTGTGCCCGTAGTATGTTCCAACATCGGCTTCAAAGGGTTGTGTATAGAAAGCGGGCAGGGAGCTATTATGCAAACAGAGCCACAAGCCTTTGCCGAAAGTGTGATAGCATTGCTCGATAATCAATCATTAAGACAGCAAACAGGTAGTGCAGGTATGGCTGTAATACAGTCAAGATTTGGCTGGGATGGTATTGCACACAAATTGGTGCAATACCTGCAATCTATTTGTAAAATTTAAAATAGATTTACTTTGCTCTTTTAAATAGATAACGCGTAATGAATAATCCACCAGAGCTGCTGCCATCAGAATTTTGTGCATGAGAGCCTGTTGATACTTGCATAAGCTCCCAGCCTTCGTTGCTGTACTGGTTAATACGATCAACAATAGCACGGTCGTTATTAGCTATATTGCCAAAGTTAATACCAACCATACTGTAGAAATTTTTTAGATCTTTTTCTATCATTTGCCCATTGTCATCTGTTGTTAATATGCGCGAACGGCCAAGTCCGCCAGGTATTACAGATTCTATAGTAGAGAATTGTTTGTACTCATAAACTACAGAGCTAGTAGCGCTTGTAGCATTATCTGCAGGTTTAAATGAATAAACTCCCATAACAAACATAGCAGATAATGCAGCAACAGAAAAGGTTTTAATTGCGTCTTTCATAATTAAGTTCTTTTTTATTTAGAACTAAAATTATGCTAATAACCCCTACTATTTATTGCACATTGTATATTTATTAACGTTTGTTACGCCAATCTTTATAACTACGTTGTTTTTTTTCAACGGATTTAACTTGCTCTTTATCTTTAATAATGGCTGTTTTCTGAATGGTCACTTGTTTTTGGACGGGCTCTTTAGCTATTTTATTCGTATTTGTAGCTATCTGCTTTTCAATCGTTGTAATTTCATCGTTGTTTAGATGCCGCCATTTACCGATGGGTAGTGTGCCCAATTCTATATTCATGATGCGTATACGTGTC
Organism: Chitinophagaceae bacterium IBVUCB1; assembly: GCA_002127285.1. Classification (GTDB taxonomy): domain Bacteria; phylum Bacteroidota; class Bacteroidia; order Chitinophagales; family Chitinophagaceae; genus Polluticoccus. The sequence goes on along the minus strand of NFUW01000002.1, from coordinate 807,798 downwards.
AATTTTTTTACTTCATAGCCAAGGTACTCACACATACGGCGGATTTGCCTGTTGAGCCCTTGTGTGAGTATAATGCGAAACTTACGGCTGCCTTCTTGTTTTACAAAACAATTGTTGGTGGTAGTACCGAGTATTGGTAACCCATTACTCATTTTTATAACAAAATCGGGCGTAATAGCTTTGTCAACTGTAACGATGTATTCTTTTTCATGATTATTTTCTGCACGCAGTATCTTGTTTACAATATCTCCATCATTGGTTAATAGTATCAATCCGTCAGAATCTTTGTCCAGCCTGCCTATTGGGAAGATTCGCTTGGGGTAATTCAGAAATGAAATTATGTTTGTTTTGTCTTTTGTATCAGTAGTAGATGTGATGCCAACTGGTTTATTAAGTGCAATGTAAACGGATCTATTGTTTGTTTTCTGCTTAACCAGTTCGCCATCTATCGCAATTTTATCACCTGTACCTACTCTGGAGCCAAGTGAAGCAATCTTGCCGTTTATAGTAACTCGTTTTTGCCTGATGTATTCATCTGCATCTCTGCGAGAGCAAAAACCTGTAGAGCTAATGTATTTATTAAGGCTGATGCCACCTTCATCAGTAGCTTTTCCCATCTTTTTTCCACTGTGCATACTGCCTTGTTTTCGCATATTTAATCATTGTTTCCATAGCACTTAACCTACATGCCAACCATCCATAATACCCATCTAAAAAACCTAGTTTCAAAACAAAGTCTGCAAAAAACTTCCATTTTGGCACGATAATAATTTTAAAGATACTGTATTTAACCCCTTTATCTGCTCTTGCTCTAGCAGCAATTTCAGAATATTTATCTACTTTTTTGACATAGTCTGATATGCTGTTAAAGCTGTAATGCAGCAAGTCGCCACGTAGGTCTCCTTCCTTTTCCTTATTATTTAAAATCCACTTGTCATGTGGGTTTTCTCCAGTCCAGTTACCTTTTGTACGGTTAAATAGACGAATTTTAGCATCCGGATACCAGCCACAATGCCTTATCCATTTACCACAAAAATTATTTAATCTTGGAAACTTATATGCATCATAAGTTGGATTCTTTTTTACAGCTAAGATGCTATCAGCTAATTCAGTGCTGAGGCATTCGTCGGCATCCAATGATAAGACCCAGTCATACTGTGCTTTTTGAGCAGCAAAATTTTTCTGTTCAATATGACCTAGGAAGTGTTGTGAAATAACATTTGCACCATATTGCTTTGCTATAGTTACAGTATTATCTGTAGAATGGCTGTCAACGATGAGTATTTCATCGGCTATGCCTTTAACAGAATCAAGGCAACGAGTGATGTTCTTTTCTTCATTGAGCGTTATGACTACTACGCTTAGTTTAGGCATGAATATGTGTTGCTATTTGCAAAACTAATAAAATGGCTGTAGCCATTGCAGCGGATTATGACAATAGTTGCTGCCTTAGCAAAAACTCAAGTTGTGCGTTTGTAACGCCAAGTTTTTCAGTCAATTCTTTTTCGTCTCTGCGAAGTGTGTATACCTCGAAAGCTCGTTTGATAGTCATGTCTAATTCTTCTTCATTCCATGGCTTGGTGAGATAATGGAAAATCTTGCCTTTATTAACAGCATCAATAACTGCATTTAAGTCAGCATATCCTGTAAGGAGTATGCGCATGGGGTCGGGGTAGCTTTCCAGTATTGATTCTAAAAACTGAACTCCCGTCATGTTTGGCATTCGTTGGTCTGTTATGATAATATCTATGGGATTATTGTTTAGTATTTTTATAGCTTCTTCTCCGCTTATGGCAGTATATATATTGTATTTAATGCGAAAAGTAGCCTTAAAGGAGATGAGGTTATTTTGCTCATCATCAACGTACAATACACTTATTTTATTTTCTGCCATGTATTAAGCTCTTATTAAGATAATATTGGGGTAAAGTTACAAGGCTATTCTTACTACAAGTTAAGCATACGAAATCGGATTTCGATGTTTTATGTAGTTTTTTTTTGAATTTTAATAACACCGGTGGTTAATTTTGATTTTATAATACCTGAGGAACGAAGTGCACAAGCGATACATTGCAAAACGATTGTATCAGAAATTGCATTCAAATTCATATGTCATAATGGCTGCAATTTAGCATAGCGATTGGTATTGTAGAATTATTTCTGTACATTAATGTTGAATTTTATTAGCGAGTAGTTTGCAAATATTGTAACCTATTACAGATAATATAGAGGTTGATAACTGCATTTTCGAAACATTGAGTAAAAAACACTGCATTTCTGCTACACTCAGACAAGCAAACAAGAGAATGCCCTTATCTATCAATACCAATTATGTTGCATTCGAGGTATGAGTGATATAAAAATTGTTATAAAAGCTTTCAGGGCACCTGATGACAAGTTGTCTTGCCACAAATTTGTTGATGGGCATATGAAGGTGTTAAAGATATACGGTATAACTATGATAACCTCTGCTAACGTAGAGTGGTTTGAAGACCCCGATACTTACGTAATATTAGTAGAGTCTGAAGACGGAGAAAAAGTGTACGGTGGTGCTCGTGTTCAAGTTGCAGGTGGCAGGTATCAACTACCTATTGAAAAGGCGGTAAAAGATATGGACACCAGCGTACATGATGCTGTAAAGGACTACGCAACAAGAGGTACTGCTGAGTTTTGTGGCTTGTGGAATAGCAGGGAAGTAGCAGGTTTAGGCATTGGCAGTATGTACCTTGGCAGAGCTGCTGTTGCCATTACAGAGCAGCTAAGGCTTACTACTATGTTTGGCTTATGTGCTCCTGCAACAGTGAAAAACAGTGCACGTGTAGGCTTTGAAATTGCCACTTTCTTGGGTAATAACGGTACATTTTACTACCCAAAAGAAGACCTGATAGCTACCGCAGTAATAATAAACGATACAGAAAACCTGCCTACTGCTGAAACTGAAGAGAGGGAAATAATATTTGATTTAAGGAAGCAGCCTTTTCAGCATAAATATGAAACGGGTCCGAAAGGGCGCACTCTTGATGTAGTATATGATTTGAAAATCCCAAATTTATAGTAGAAGATGGAACAAGATATATTGGTACGAAAGCTTAAAGACATAGTTGGAGATGATAATGTGTTAACGGACATGGCGTATCTGCAAGCTGCTGAAACCACAAATTATCATACAAATCAGAAAATTCGTTTGTCAATAAAGCCTGCAAATACAGAGCAGTTGCAGCAATGTATTGTGTTGGCAAATGAATTTGCTATACCTGTTTATCCAATCAGCCGTGGTTGCAATTGGGGCTATGGTTCAAGAGTGCCTGTAGCTGATAACAGCATATTGGTAGAGTTGAGCAATATGAACCGGATACTAGATTACAATGAACAATTAGGTTATGTAACATTAGAGCCGGGGGTTACGTTTCAGCAATTATTTGAATTTTTAAGAGAAAAAAAATCGGAATTAATACTGAGTGCTACTGGTGGTAGTACTGGCTCCAGCCTTGTTGGCAATGCTATTGAGAGGGGGATTGGTACCGGATTGTATGCCGACCGCTTTGCATCAGTGTGCGGTATAGAGGCAGTGCTTCCGAATGGAGAATTGGTAGCTTCTGGTTTTGCAAGGTATGGTAGCCATACAGCAACAAATGTTTATAGGTGGGGGTCAGGACCATCTATTGATGGTTTATTTTCACAATCAAATTTTGGAATTGTAACCAAATTAACGCAATGGTTGATGAAATTGCCGGAATATTTTCAATTAGTCGCATACAGGCTGAAAGATAATAATAGACTGCCTGCATTAATGGACAAATTGCAGGACTTGACTGCCAGTGGGTTAGTGCGGCCTACCATTACAATGTACAATGACTTTAGGGTGCTATCTACTGTTATGCAATACCCATTTGATAGTTGTACTCCTGGTAAAACCCATCCAAATGAGGTATTGGAAGTAATTCGTAAAACAACTCCATTTGCCCCTTTAGCCAATACCTGGAATGGAGAGATTAGCATCCGCTCTGTAAGTAAAGAACACGGGCATATTCAGGCTTCGATTATTGAAGCTGAATTAAAACCGTTTGTGGATGAGCTATTTGTTGTAGAAATTGCTAAGGAAGAAATGTTGCAAACACTGCATAATCATTACAATGGTATAACGGGCGATAGGGAAGCAGATGCTTTGCGTTCTTATTTGCTCAGAAAATATATAGGTATTCCTGAAAATACCCCCATAAAACAGACCTATTGGCGCAAACGTAAACCATTGCCCGAAATAATGAACCCTGATGCGGATAAATGTGGCATGATATGGTTTTCGCCCATTGTCCCATTCACAGGGCACGACATTGGCAAGGCTATAGACATTATCAACAATATTGTTTACAAATACCCTTTTGAGCCCGCCATTTCATTGCAATGCATGACGGAGCGTGCCATAAATATTATAGGGTCTATAAACTGGGACAGAGAAGCTGAGGGAGAAGACGAGTTAGCCGCTGCATGTTATGCAGAGTTAAATAGCACCCTAAAAGAAAATGGTTTTTTCCCTTATAGGGACACTACTATGGGTATGCAAATGAAAAGCAAAGCTGGTATTGACGATTCATATATACGATTTCTTTCAAAAATTAAACAAGCAATCGACCCGAATAATATCATGGCACCGGGCAGATATAATATTCTGTAGCCAATATTTGTTTCATAATGATAAAGAAGCTATTTTGTTAGCTGTAAATATGCTGCAATGAATTACCTGAAAGTCGTATTGATTTTCTTCTTATTACTATTACAAGGTTTCAAGTCCGTAGCGCAGCCTATCTTGTCTTTTTCAAACGATGGGATTACAAAATCAATAGGCAAGTATGTTGCTATTTTTGAAGATTCGACAGGCAAAATGACGTTGCCTGATGTTATTAATTCTCAGCGATTTAAGGAGTCATTCTCAGATGTTCCCAATTTAGGTGTAAGCCCTAATGCATTTTGGGTTAGGTTTCAGATACAAAACAACACCAGGAATAATAAACTATTGCTTGAATTAGACCAACCCACTATAGACGAGGCGATATTATATAGTATTAAACCGGATGGTAGTATCACGAAACAGGCAGAGGGTGAATTTAAAAAATATAACGAGCGTTTATACAACAACCAGAACCATGTATTTGCTCTTGACATAGAGCAAGGAGAGACACAAACTTTTTATTTAAGGGTAAAGAGTGGGGAACAGATGGTGTTACCCATGTTTGTAGGTGATACCAAGTCTGTTTTTGAGTCTTTAATGAATAAAGACGTGATTTACGGGCTATTCTTTGGCATCATATTAGTGATGCTATTTTATAATCTGTTCATATACTTTACTACAAAGGATAAAGGCTATCTGTACTATGTTTTATACATTCTCGCATTGGCACTATCGCAAGCGAGTTTGTCAGGTTATGCGTTTCGTTTTCTTTGGCCCGGCTCTACTTGGATGGCGCAAAACAGCGTTTACCTTTTTCCCTCATTAGGCGGCCTTGCTGCCATGGTATTTGTAAAGGAGTTTTTGCAAACGCGCATATTAGCCCCTAAACTAACAAAAGGCCTGAATATCCTGATTGGTATATTTGTATTTGCCATAGTTGCAGTTTTCGCTGGACTGAAAATGCTCAGCTTTAGCGTGATGCAACTAAATACTATTGTTGGTTCTCTATATGTATTGTATCTGTCTTTCGTAGTACTAAAGAAAGGGAACAAGTCTGCATTGTTTTTTATTGTAGCATGGACGATTTTGTTATTAGGAGCTACTGTATTTGTTTTAAAAGACTTTGGTGTATTTGCATATAACAACTTTACCTCTTCCATTTTAGCCATCGGCTCTGCTATCGAAGTAGTGTTGCTGTCATTTGCATTGGCTGATAAAATTAATATTCTTAGAAAAGAAAGAGAAGTTGCGCAAGCACAAACCTTGAAGGCCGTAGAAGAGAATGCACGCATAGTAAGAGAACAAAACGTAGTGCTTGAGGCAAAAGTAACAGAACGCACTCAAGAATTAAGGGCATCGAACGATGAACTGAACAAAACCCTGAAAGACTTGAAAGAAGCAGAGATGCAACTGGTAGAGTCTGAGAAAATGGCATCGCTTGGTCAGTTGACAGCAGGTATAGCTCACGAAATTAATAATCCGATAAACTTTGTTACTTCAAATGTAAAACCATTGAAGCGCGACGTAGAAATGGTGATTGAAATGCTTAATCAGATTGAAGGTATTTCATTGTCTGATGGCACTTTGGAGGATAAAAAACAACAGATTGAAGATTTAAAACAGGAATACGATTTCGATTACCTGAAAACTGAAATTGACTACCTGATAAATGGTATTAATGAAGGCTCCAGCCGAACTGCCGAAATAGTAAAAGGGTTGCGTATATTCTCTCGTCTTGACGAAGACGACTTGAAACGTGCCGACATTAACGATGGTATAGATTCTACATTAGTAATAGTCAATAATCAACTTGACAACAGGATAGAGATAATTAAGCAATATTCAGAATTGCCTTTAGTAGAGTGCTACCCCGGCAAACTAAACCAGGTATTTATGAACATAATTTCTAATGCCTTGTATGCTATAAAAGCAAGGTATCAGGAGGAAAAGGGTGGGGCATTAACCATATCTACCAGTGCTAATGATCGAAACGTATTAATAAGCGTGAGGGACAACGGTACGGGTATGACCGAAGAAACAAAGAAAAAGTTATTTGAACCTTTCTTTACTACAAAAGATGTAGGTGAGGGTACTGGTTTGGGATTGTCAATTGCATATAATACTATTGTGAAACATAATGGTACAATTACCGTAAATTCTGAAATGGGAGTAGGTACTGAGTTTATCATTGAAATTCCGATTATCCATCAAAATTTAAATATTGCTTAGTGAGCAGTAAGGATAAAATAAAGGTACTATACATTGATGACGAGCAGAATAATCTCGTCAGTTTCAAAGCATCATTCCGTTTTGACTACAATGTTTATATAGCCAATAATACAGATGAGGCTATCAACCATCTACGACAGAACCCTGATATAAGCGTAATACTGAGCGACCAGAAAATGCCTGATAAAACAGGTGTTGAATTTTTTGAGGAAATACGCAAAGAATTTCCCAATCCTGTCAGGATATTAATCACCGGATACGCAGATATAGAGTCAGTAATCAATGCCATCAACCGTGGGCATGTATTCAGGTATATTAAAAAACCGTGGTCTGAAGAAGATATACGCTCCTCAATAGACCAGGCACATAAGTTTTATATTACTACTGCATTATTAGCCATAAAAAACGAAGAGTTACAGAAGGCATATAACGAGTTGGATAAGTTTGCCTATAGTGCCACACACGATATGCGTGGCCCTATATTGAGCGTATTAGGCATTATAGACCTGTCTAAAAACACAGACGATGTAGCGGAGATAAAGAGCATGCTGGATATGATGGAGAATGCTATGTTGCGATTGGATAACTACATACAAAACCTGCACGATTATTATAGTATCCGCCGTGGCGAAGTAGAGATAGAAGATATACAATTTGCAGACCTATCTAAAGAAGTATGCGATATTTACGAAGTAACAAGTAAGATGAACAATGTAAAGTTTGACTATATTGTTAATCAAACTGAAACATTTCGTTCAGATGATGTGTCATTGAAGATTATTCTAAACAATTTATTGTCAAACGCGTTTAAATATCAGCAGAAAAGCAAAGCCGATAAGTTAGTTAATCTGAATATTGAAGTTATTAAAGGTCAGGCTATTATTGCAGTAAAAGATAATGGCATAGGCATACATGAGAATAATATCGGACAGATATTCAATATGTTCTTCAGAGCTACGAATGAAGAAGTTGGCTCTGGCTTTGGTTTGTACAATGTGAAAGATGCGTTAGGCAAGTTGAATGGAAAGATAGACGTACAATCTAAGCCCGGTGAAGGCACTACTTTTATAGTTACAATACCAAGTAAGTAAACAATGAACACTCCTTTAAATTTTATAGTAGTAGACGATAGTAAGCTTGACTGCTTTATTGCAGAGAAAATAATAAAAAATACAGGTAGGTCTGAAACTGTCAATGCCTTTCAACAGGCTACAGATGCGCTAGTTTATATTAAAACCTTACCAGTAACTACTACACAAACCGTTGTTTTTGTAGATATACAAATGCCTGTTATGAATGGTTTTGAGTTTGTAGAAGCTTTTGAAAATTTACCCGAAGCTATCAGGCAAGGCTATTCTATTTACATGTTATCTTCTTCCATTAATGAGAATGATATAGCAAAAGTAAAAGGCTATAGTTCAGTAAAACAGTTTTTAAACAAACCGCTGACTAATAACGCCATTTCGGTTGTTTTAGAGCATTTTAATTAATGCCTGGCTGTTCAGGTATTTATGATTTATCTGCTGTATTATGACACCTGAAAGAAGAGAACGTATAACAAGGGTATTGACACACCGCCAGCCTGACCTGACGGTTGTAATGGAAAATATATTTGACCCTCATAATATAGCTGCCGTAATGCGTACTTGCGATTCTGTGGGTATTCAAGAAATATTTGTGCTGAACAATATCATTAAACGCCATGCCAAATTTGGCAAGAAAAGTTCTGCCAGCGCGGCGGGATGGCTCACTATTCACCAGTTTGATAATACGGCTGAGTGTATGGCTGCAGTTAAGGAAAAGTTTCACAACATATACGCTACTCATCTTGGCAAGCAAGCTGTGTCTTTGTACGAATTGAATATGGCACAACCTGTAGCTTTAGTATTTGGTAATGAACATGCAGGCGTTACAGAAGAATGTTTACAGTATTGTAATGGAAATTTTGTAATACCGCAAGTGGGTATGGTGAAGTCACTCAATATATCCGTGGCATGTGCTGTATCGCTTTATGAAGCATACCGTCAGCGTGAAGCAAAGGGGATGTACAATGGAGAAACTAGGTTACCGATTGAGCAACGTGCAGCTTTAGCTGATAAATGGGGACTTGTTGGTGCAGAAACAGAAGGCTTTGAATAAAAACTAATCCCACTCAATATGGTGGGATTAGTTTTTTTAATTATTCAGTTGTTTTTTCAGGCCTCATTTGCGGAAAGAGTAATACATCTTGTATAGACACATTGCTTGTAAGTAGCATAGCCAGCCGTTCTATACCAATACCAATACCTGCAGTAGGTGGCATCCCGTATTCTAATGCGCGCAGAAAGTCGTAGTCTATATACATTGCTTCATCATCACCTCGTTCCATCAGTGCTACTTGTTCTTCAAAGCGTTCGCGCTGGTCAATCGGGTCATTCAACTCGCTATACGCATTGGCTATTTCTTTGCCGTTTACTATCAATTCAAAGCGTTCAACCAACCCGGCTTTTTCCCTATGCTTTTTTGTCAACGGGCTCATCTCGATAGGGTAGTCTATGATGAATGTTGGCTGTATGTAGTGCTTCTCGCATTTGCCACCAAATATTTCGTCTATCAGCTTTCCTTTACCCATACTTGCATCAGTTTCTATATGCAGTTGCTTACACACATCTCGCAATCCATCTTCATTCATTTGGCTGATGTCTATGCCTGTATGTTCTTTGATTGCATCATATATGCTGATGCGCTTGTAGGGCGCTTTAAAGCTAATTTCTACACCATTTACATTGGCAACTGGTGTGCCATTTGTAGCAATGGCAGTTTTCTCTAATAGTTGCTCTGTGGTGTCCATCATCCACAAATAGTCTTTATACGCAACGTAAAATTCGAGAATAGTAAATTCAGGGTTGTGCGTCCTATCCATACCTTCGTTTCGGAAGTTGCGGCTGAATTCGAACACCCAATCAAAACCACCAACTATCAGGCGTTTCAGGTATAGCTCATTAGCAATACGCAGGTATAATGGTATGTCTAATGCATTATGGTGTGTGGTAAACGGACGGGCGGTAGCACCACCGGGGATGCTTTGCAGCACGGGTGTATCTACTTCCAATGCGCCATGCTCATTCAGGTATTCCCTGATGGCATTTTTCATTTTAGTTATTTTGGTGAAAGTGTCTTTTACTGCAGGATTAACAATCAGATCGGCATACCGCTGACGGTATTTGAACTCTATATCAGTAACCGCATCAAACGCCTCTCCATCTTTTTCTTTTACAACAGGTAATGGGCGTAGCGATTTTGTGAGTAGTGTAAACTCCTGAACATGTATAGATGTTTCACCCGTTTTGGTAGTAAATACATAGCCCTTTACGCCAATAATATCACCTAAGTCCAGCAGCTTTTTCCAAACCGTATTATACAATGTTTTATCATCGCCAGGGCATATTTCATCTCCTTTTATGTATATCTGTATGCGTCCTGTACTGTCTTGAAGCACTGCAAAGTTTGCTTTGCCCATATCACGTACACTCATGATACGGCCAGCTACAGATACTTGCTTGTAATCCGCTTTATTCTCTTCGGTATAATTGTCCTTTATTTCCTTAGCAGTATGTGTTATTTCGTACAGCGGAGCAGGGTAGGGATTAATGCCTAATTGCTCCAGTTCACTCAGTTTTTCGCGCCTTACTACTTCCTGTTCGCTTAACGTAGCTTGCATATATATTGTATATACTTAATAGATGTAATGAAATGTGTGCAAAGATAACCCTAATAACCGACTTATTTGGGTTAGTAAATAAATCATGGCTTCAGCTTATATAAGCCGCCTTGTTCGCCGCAAATAAGTAGGGTGCCATCTTGCATCTGGGTAATACTTCTCAGCCCAGCCTTAGTAAATTGTTCTATTTCTTTCCATGAATCTCCGGCGTCATTAGTATGAATTATCAAACCTTCATCACCAATAGCCCAGCCTTCATTATCATTAATGAAGATTATATCGCGAAAGACATATTTTTTCTTTGTAATGCTGTTGCCGTTTCTTAGTTTTTCCCAGCTGTTTCCCGCATCATAAGAACGATAAATACTACCACCAGAGCCGCATACCCAAAGTTTTCTTGTATTAGTATAAGCAATTGCAGTAAAGTTGTCGTTTTTAATATCTAAGTATTGCCATGTCTGCCCCTGATTAGTTGTTTTTAATATTGCTCCATAACCACTAATAAAAACAGTATCTCCATCTAATTGTATATCATTTAGTCCAAATGGGTATTCTTGTTTATTTAATATTTCTCCATCAATATTAATAGTTGCGATAATTCCTTTTTTCTGTGCTTCGTCAGATATTACATAGCCGAAGTATTTTTTATCAAAAGCTATACCATTACATGGTCTCCAGATACTCAGTTGTCTTAATTGCCACGTTTTTCCATCATCTTTAGATATTAGTAGTTTACTATCTATACCTGTGGCAAAAAGATTGTCATTGGGTCCCTGGCAAATAGTATGCAATGCTTTACCTGCTTCGGGTATTGATTGCAGTTGCCAAGTGTTACCATTATCTCTGGAAATTAACATTTCTGATGTTTCATATCTTTTGCCCCCTGTTACAATAATAGTATTGTCTTTTGTGATAAGAACTTTATACAAATTGGCAGTTGTGCCTGTACTAATTGTTGTAGTTTGCTGAGGTGTTATTTTTTCCTTTTCACATGCAGTAAAAACTATACTACAAACGAATAAAAACGTGAGTATACACTTCATAACTACAATGTACAATTTTACCAGTGAAAACTTTTTTGCTCTGCATTTTTGCAAAATGGATAGCAGGGTTGCATCCATATGATTTATTTTATACTTTTAATTTCAAATATATACTTCTATGGCTAAATCATTTGTATTTGCGTCTGCTTTTTTGGTTGTAACATGTTCTCTTATTTCTTGTAAAAGAGACTTCAAGTGTTCATGCACTACAACTACAAAGGTAAATGACAGTGTTACCTCATTATCAATAACAAAAGAAGACTATAGAACTACTAGAAATAAAGCAAAAGGTTGGTGTTCAGATTGGTCGTCTGCAACCGTTTCCGGAAATGACACAACAGTAACTACCAACGATTGTATGTTTGAGTAAGCAGTTATCGGAGTTCTAATAAAGCCACGTTTTCTATGTGGTGGGTATGCGGAAACATATCTACGGGTTGCAATCTTGTTACTTTGTATGCTTCATCAAGCAATTGCAGGTCTCTAGCTTGAGTAGCAGGGTTGCAACTCACATATACTATTTTTGGTGCTTTCATCTTGAGTAATTGTTGTATCAACTTTTCGTGCATACCTGCACGTGGGGGGTCTGTAATAATAACATCAGGCCTTCCATGTTCTGCAAAAAAGTCGTCGGTACAAATATTTGCTACATCGCCTGCGTAAAATAAACAATTGGTCAGATTGTTATTCGCTGCATTTAATTTGGCATCTTTAACCGCATCTGCAACTACTTCAATACCAATAATTTTTGAAGCATTATTTGAACAAAAAATACCGATACTGCCGGTTCCGCAATACAAGTCATATAGCACTTCTTTTCCGCTCAATCCGGCAAAATTCCTCGTTATTCTATACAGATTTTCAGCTTGGTAAGTATTGGTTTGAAAGAATGATTTTGGAGATATTTTAAATCTGAAACCTTCTAATGTTTCTTCTATATATCCTTTACCAAAGTACGTATGTACTTCTAAATCATGTATACTGTCATTTACTTTAGGGTTGATCGTGTAGTGTAGGGTAGTTATTTCAGGTATTTCACTCAATAAATGTTCTAATAATGCTACTCTTTGTTGTTTATTTTCATGCTGCATTACAATGTTTATGAGTACTTCTCCTGTTCTTGTTACCCTGATTACAGCATTGCGAAGCCAACCGGTATGAGCCTTGTAATCATAATATTGAAAATTGTGCTTTTCTGTATATTTCCTTAATACTGCAAGTAGTTTATTGGTAGGCTCGTTTTGCAAGTAACATTTATTTATTTCTACTACTTTATCGAATAAGCCGGGTGCATGAAAGCCCAGAGCAGGTTGTATGGGCAATATTGTATCTCCTGCATCGGCTATTTCTTCATAGGTTCGATATCTATGCTTGCTAAACGTAAATTCAAGCTTGTTTCTATAGTACTGTTGTTTGGGGCTGCCTGATATTAGCTGCAATTCGGGTAACTCGATATGGCCAATACGGGTTAGCTGGTCTTGAACCTGTTGCTGTTTATATGCAATTTGTTGCTCGTAGGGTACCATTTGCCATTTGCAGCCACCACATATCCCAAAATGCTCACAAAAAGGCTCAATACGTTTATGGGATGGTTGTATAATACTGGTTACCTTGCCCTCAGCCCAACTTTTTTTATTTTTTACAATACGCACATTGACTACATCACCTGGTATGGCATTGTCTACAAATAAGACTTTTCCATCCTCTAGTACGGCTATGCTTTTACCTTCTGCTGCGTAAGCTGTTATTTCAAGTCCTTTTATTTCAGGTTTCTTTTTTCGAGCCAAGATATTGTGTAAGAGATTGTTAGAAATAAGTTAATAAGCAGCAAATTTACATCCATTCATGTAGGATACGCTGTCTGTATCATATAAATTTGACAATTCTGTTTAGCAGTGCTATAGTTCTAATTCTGCAAAAACAGTTATTTTCACCAATTACAGGTTATGAAACATACAGTATTTTCTTTATTATTTTTATTGTTGGCTATTGGTACAAAAGCTGCGGATGGTTATAAAATCCGCATCAAATTTTCTGACTACAAAGACTCTATGATTTACCTAGCCCATTATTTCGGCAAACCATTACCAACAATATATAAAGCAGACTCTGCCAAAGTAGATAAAAACGGAATCGCAGTGCTTTCATCAAAGGATACTACTCTAGGTGGTATATACATGATATTGTTTGAAGATAAAACCAGATATTTCGAAATATTATTGAATAATGGAGATAATTTTTCCATTAATGTATCAAGCAGAGATATTACGGGTACTTTGCAATTTGCAGGATCAGCTGAAAATGAGAGGTTTACAAAATACATGAACTTTCTTGGCGATTTCGGTAAAAAGAATCAAGCACTTGAAAGTGAACTGGCTAAGGCTAAAACAAAAACAGATACCGTAGCTGTATACGAAAAAGGTAAAAAACTGGGTAAAGAATTGACCAATTATAGAACTGATTATACGAAACAATACCCGAATACTTTACTCACAAAAATATTCAACGCACTCAAAGTACCTGAAGTTCCAGCAGGTACCCATTATATGCCAGACGGAACTGTAGATAGTGCTTTTGGCTACAATTACTATAAGTCTCATTATTGGGATGGGTTTGATTTTACCGATGATAGGTTGATACACACGCCGTTATACGACACAAGGCTTGATGAATACTTTAATAAGTTGGTATTACCCTTGCCAGACTCTGTTGAAAAAGAAGCAGATATATTACTTGCTAAAACCAGAGGCAGAAAGGAGTTATTTAAATATACTTTGCATTGGGTAACGCAATGGGCACAAAACAGCAAGGTGATGGGCATGGATGAAGTATTTGTTTATATGGTAGAGAATTATCACATGAAAGGTGATGCTTACTGGATGGATAATGAGACGTTGAAAAAGTATGTAGATAGGGCACAAAAAGTAGCTCCTAACGTTATTGGTAACATTGCGCCAGAACTTAGTTTAGTAGGCCTTGATGGCAAAGATATTAAGTTATCATCCGTAAATTCTAAATACACACTTTTAATATTTTGGTCGCCAGACTGCGGGCATTGCCAAACAGAGATACCTAAGATTGATTCTGTATATAAAGCATCACTGAAAGATAAGGGTGTGAAAATATTTGCAGTCAAGGTAGGTGATGAAGATAAGTTGTGGAAAGACTTTTTGGAAAAACACAAATTGAAAGACTGGATACACGTTCACAATCCCAATCATACATCAAATTATAAAGCTGATTATGATGTGTATGGGACACCATCTGTTTATTTGCTGGATGAGAAAAAAATAATCAGGGGTAAGAAACTAGATCACGAAAACGTAATTACACTTTTAGATATACTTGAAAAAAAGAAAAAAGAAGGTAAACTATAATATACCTATGCATAAAACGTTAACAAGGATTGTAGCCTTACTTTTAATATCAGTAATACATGGTCATTCTGTATTAGCCAAAGATGGTTATTCTATACAACTAAAGTTTACCGATATAAAAGATAGTACAGTCTATCTTGCTCATTACTTTGGTAAACCATTACCTACAATTTATAAAACAGACTCTGCAAAGATTGATAAAAACGGTAATGCAATTCTGAAAAGCGATACTAAAATTCTTGGTGGTATTTATCTTATATTATTATCTGATAAGAAAACTTATTTTGATTTTCTGCTGGATAATGGAAAGGATATGTCTATTACTGTAACTGTAAAAGATCTACCATCGGGACTTCAGTTTAAAAATTCAGAAGATAATAATGCGTTTGTAGAATATGGTAGATATTTGCTATCATTTAGTAAAAAGCAACAAGACATTGAATTTGAGTATAACAACGCAAAAACTGCAAATGATTCTGCAATCATTACCAAAAAACTTGTAGCATCTGCAGAAGGGTTGAACAATTATAGAAAAGACTACGTATCGAAAAGTCCGAATGCATTGTTAGCTAAGATATTTAATGCTTTGAGCATGCCTACCGTACCTACTGGGCCACATTATTTATCAGACGGTAAGACAAACGATTCTTCTTTTGCGTATAGATATTATAAAACCCATTATTGGGATGGTTTTGATTTTTCTGACGATAGGCTAATACATACTCCAATATATGATATCAGGTTGGATGAATACATCAATAAACTAACATACCCGCACGAAGATAGTGTTATTAAAGAGTGCAAATTCTTGTTGCAAAAAACTGCAAAATCACCTGAATTGTTTAAATATTCTTTATGGTGGCTCACGTATAATGCTGAAAACAGCAAAATAATGGGGATGGATGCAGTTTTCGTATATCTGGTTGAAAATTACTACATGAAAGGCTATGCAATATGGCTTACACCAGAAGAATTAGAGAAGTATATATCATCTGCAAGAAAAATTGCTCCTAATGTGATAGGAAATATTGCTCCAGATATAAAGCTTACTGATGCTAACGGAAAAGAACAAACCTTACACACCCAAAAAGCTAAATATACAGTATTGGTTTTCTGGTCTCCTGATTGTGGGCATTGTAAAGAAGAAATGCCTAAAATTGATTCATTATACAGAGCAGTTTTAAAGAAGAAAGGAGTAAGTATGTATGCTGTTTCTACATACGACGAAGAGAAATTATGGAAAGACTATATAAAAGAACATAAACTTGAAGAATGGGTACATGTTTGGGACCCCAAAAGATTGTCCAATTTCAGGCATGATTACAATGTATATATGACGCCAATTATATATGTACTTGATGAAAAAAAGATAATCAGAGCAAAAAGAATTGATTATAGTAATATTGCAGGGCTTTTGGAAGCTTTGGAAAAGAAAAAATAAACAACCATAATACAAACTGAAACATACACCTTATGCGAAAGCTGATCTTATTTTGTATTGCTTTTATAGTGCTTGGAAACACCTATGCACAGACGCTTTTTAATTATGGCAATAATAATGTGTCAAAAGATGAATTTTTGAAAGTTTATCAAAAAAACAGCATTAATGGCAAGCCTGACATGTCTGAAAAAGCACTGAGAGAGTATTTGGATTTGTATTCACTTTTCAAAATGAAAGTAAAAGAAGCTAGGATACAAAGAGTAGATACCATGTCTTCTATCAACTACGAACTTACAAATTATCGTAAGCAATTAGCTAAAAACTATCTTACTGATGAGCAAATGACTGAAAAGCTAATAAAAGAAGTATATGACAGAATGAAAGAAGATGTGAGGGTTGCACATATACTTGTTTATTCTTCTCAATTTGTTCAGTCAAAAGATACTGTTCAGCCATATAATAAGATAGACAGTATATACAATGCCATAATAAAAGGAAAGGCAGATTTTGCTGCAATGGCAGAAAAGTATTCCGACGACCCAGACTCTAAAAAACGTGGAGGCGATATCGGTTATTTTACTTCATTGCAAACTGTATATCAATTTGAGAATGCAGCATATACTACGCCAGTAGGGAAAGTATCCAAACCCTTCCGTACTCAATTTGGTTATCATATCGTAAAAGTATTGGACAGACGCCCTGCAGTAGGTCAAGTGCAAGTAGCACAAGTATTGGTTAATATTCAGAAATCTAAAGGTGATGAGGCTGTGCAGGAGGCAAAGAAGAAAATCGAAACGGCCCTGGCTGAACTTAAAGCTGGTGCTAATTTTGAAGATGTTGTGAAAAAATACTCAGAAGATAAATTTTCTATAAACGAAGGTGGTGTGTTGAAGGCGTTTGGTGTCGGTGAAATGACTCCATCATTTGAAAAAGTAGCCTTTGGTCTCAAAAAACCAGGAGATATCTCGGAACCTGTTGAAACAGAATATGGATTGCACATCATTAAACTGATTAGTAAAACTCCATTACAATCTTATGAATCGTTGCGGACGATGATTAAGAAAAAAGTTGAAAATGATGCCCGTTCGCAAACAGCTAAAGATTTATATATTGCTAAAATAAAAGAACAAAACGGGTTTAAAGAATTTAATGATAACTACCAGGAACTGCTGAATAAAATAAGTGTATTGCCCGATACCGGCAAAACTGCAAATACATTTATGTTAAACGATTTTCGCAACATGAATAAAACGCTGTTCACATTTAACAAAAAAGAATACACTCAGTTTGAGTTAATGAAGTTTATGGATAACTTGACAAGGGGTAGGATAATGGGAGTGCGTAGTGCTGTATTGAAAGATGTCTATAATTTGTATCTGAACAATATTATTAATGATTACCAAGAATATAGATTAATAGAAGAAAATGCCGAATTCAAAGCATTTATGGATGATTACGCCGATGGTATTATGCTTTTTGAACTCATGGACAGAAACGTTTGGTCTAAAGCGTCAAAAGACACTATAGGGCTTAAAGCATTTTACGAAACCAAGAAGAATAAGTATATGTGGGAACCCGGATTCAGTGGTGCTATCTATACTTTCAAAAATGAAACAACTCTGAAAGAAGCGCAAAAATTGTTTAGCAAGAAAGATGTTAAAGATGAAGATTTTATGAAAAAATTAAACACTGAAGAAAATCCTGATGCGGTAACTGTAATACATGGTAGGTATGAATTTTCAAAATATAAAGATTTTCCTCAATCTGAATTGATAAAAGGTAAGTTTACTAAATCTAAGAAAAATGAAAATGGTTCATATAGTGTAGTACGTGTAGATGATGTGTACAATACACCAATGCCCAAATCTTTGATTGAAGCAAAAGGATATATTGTAGCAGAATATCAGGATTATCTTGAAAAGAAATGGCATGAAGAATTACGTGCTAAATATCCCGTAAAACTAGATGAAACAGTATTTAAGAGTATGGTGAAATAGTTTGATGATATTTTAACATAAAATGCCCTCTGACAGAGGGCATTTTTATTAGTACCAACTTAGCATATTCATTATCTTCGGTAGTACAAACGTAGTATATGAAACTATCTTTTCACGGAGCAGCACGCACGGTTACAGGGTCAAAGCATATCATACATTTCAAATCGGGTAAAAAAATATTGCTTGATTGCGGACTTTTTCAGGGAATGGGTAGAGATACTGATAGGCTAAATACAGAATGGGGTTTTGAACCTAAAGAATTGACGCATGTTATCATATCGCATGGGCATATAGACCATATAGGGTTGCTGCCAAAATTGGTAAAAGATGGTTACAAGGGTAAAATATTTTGTACAATAGCAACTGCATCTCTCATGCGTATTATGCTCCTTGATTCTGCCCGCATACAAGAGGCAGACGTAAGACATGTAAATAAACGCCGAAAGCAACAAGGTCGCGAATTGATTGAACCGCTTTATACTGAAGATGATGCCCTAAATGTATTGCCACTTCTGCAGGAAGTAGATTATAATCAACCTTATGAAGTTGATAATGACGTTGAATTGCTATATACCGATTGTGGCCACATATTAGGCAGTGCCGCCGTCAACCTGAAACTCAAAGAGAATGGCAAGGAAATACGCCTTACTTTCAGTGGTGATATTGGCAGGTATAATGACGATATATTGCGTTCTCCGGAAGATTTCCCGCAAGCTGATGTGATAATTATGGAATCTACCTATGGGGATAAATTACATGATTTAGTAGTGCCAGGTACAGAAAAGATACTGCAACAAATTATACACACATGTTTGGATAAAAAAGGAAGACTGATTATCCCTGCATTCAGTCTTGGGCGTACGCAGGAGTTATTATATTTGCTAAACAGACTGGAACTTGAACGCCGTCTACCACCTGTAAACTATTATGTAGATAGCCCTTTATCTACTGACCTTACGGCAGTAATTAAGCAACACCCCGAATGTTTTAATAAAACAGTACGCGAGCTGTTGAAAAAAGATGAAGATGTATTTGGCTTCAAGAACCTGCATTTTATAGAAGATGTAGAAGATTCTAAAAAGCTGAATGAGAGCAACGAACCTTGTGTTATCATATCCGCATCGGGTATGGCTGAGGCGGGTAGGGTAAAGCACCACATAGCCCACAACATAGCCCACAAAAAGAACACAGTATTGTTGGTTGGTTATTGTGAGCCAAACTCACTTGGTGGTAAGCTAAAAGCAGCTAAAAAAGAAGTAACCATTTTTGGTGAGCAATACAATGTACAGGCAGAGGTAGCAAGCATCAGCAGTATGAGTGCCCATGGCGACTATGAAGACATGAGCCAATGGCTATCTTGTCAAGACCCGCGTGCTGTTAGCAAACTGTTTTTAGTGCATGGCGAATATGAAGTACAGCAAGCATTCAGAGATAGGCTGGTACGCAAAGGCTTTAGAGATGTAGAAATACCTGCACAGCATCAGGTTATTGGGTTAGGAGATTTATAAGGTTTATTCGTACTGGTAAATATGTGTTAGTTGAACTTTACCGTCTTCAAGCAATTGCAGATTAGCTAGTCTTGCATTATTGTCATATTCGTAATGAATAACATAGTCATTAGTGATTTTGCTTATTGGTTGTTTCTTTTTATTGTAATAATAGTGTGTACAAGGCACCTTTATTATCAAATCAGAATCATTAAAGTTACTCTGTTTTATATTGTGTCCATATATTTCATATACACGTAACCTATTTTCTTCATAGAGGTATTTATCGTATTTGCTAAAGCGATAACCAGTGGTATAATTATCAGAAGTAAGGGTTTCTTTTAAGGTCAAACGACACATATCAGTGGTTAATTGTAAATTATAATCACTTCTGACATCCTCATACTGATATAGGTATTTATTTCTTACAACAAATGTGCCTTCTCTATATTCTGCCTCTTCTGCGATAATACCGCAATTGTCATATTCGTATGTATATATAGTTGTAGTTGGTGAGTTCCATTTTTTATTCTTGTCTGCCTCGCGTAACATTTTATAGTATTCTTCTCTAAAAGCTAAACCTTGATTGCTTGAATCGTCTAATAAATCTGCTGTCATTCCGCATAATACCCAACGAAATGCTTTTTCTGTTTTAATAATTTTTCTATTTTTTATTCTATTATTATTATCAAATACGTATTCGTACAATGTTAGAAAACTATCTCCATTAAGATAAGTGTTTAGTAATACTGGTCCATCTATGTTCCATGTGTTAGCTCTGTGTGCAGTAAGAGTTTCAATCAAAAAACTGTCTCTATAGGTATAATATGTTGCGCCATTTTCACTATAATCGTCTTCTTCATCCTTTATTGCTTTATAGTTATCATAAATAGCAGATGAGATTTTGCCATTTAGGTAATATTTTTTTGTTAGTACAAGTTTAGCATTTGTACTATCATCTCCTTCGTACTGGTACACCTTACAGGTTTTATATTTCTGTGCCAAGCATGGCATTGGCGCAAAGAATAGCAATATGTAAATGGGTAATTTCATGTAGGTAATATATATTAAATATAAATCATCTTTCTGATGCTTTATATCTTGCCTGCTCTGCATAAAGTGCTATGGATACAAATAATCCAGTTATCATCAGGTAGTCGTAGGGTACTATCATAAATGCAAAAAACACACTAAGGTATATTTTTAACGAAGCCATCAGGAAAATTCTATGGTCAATGCTTGTTTTATACTTCCAATACCATATCCCCATTAGTAAGCATACCCCGATTGATGCAATAAAAAATACTGTGCGGCATACCACAAATGCTATTTGGAAGTTGGCTTGTCCGTAATGCTTATAAAACAAGTGGGCAAATCCTATCCCGTTAAATAGATTACATGCAGGTACGTTATTCTCACAAGTGCGAGACCATTCATAGTCCATATTTGCGTACCCAGAATTGGTTTTAAATAATACTCCCCAGTCATTACTCAAAAAAGGAATGATATAACATAGCAATACAATAATAAGACTGACAATAGCCGTCTTTAATAAATAATTTTTGTTATTGCTTATACATAGTACAAATACCGCCATTGGCAGCCAAAAAATTAAACTATAACGAGACAACAAACATAAAGAAAGTGTAATGCCTGCAAATAAATAGTTTTTTTTATTCAAGGCGATGGTGAATATTATATAATATCCTGCAATAAGTAATTCTACCGTTACCGCCATTATACCAATACCGTACCTTGAAGTAAGAAAATAAGATACTGATATAAGAACGAGAATAAGTATCGCAGCGTTTGTATTGTACTTCAATAGCCTAAAAAATAATGTTGTAATGGCAATTATTAATATAGAAATGCTAATCCAACGGTAGTCTACTTTCAAGAATTCTGCTATGCAGAAAGGTAGCCAGTGAAACGGCATATATCCAACCGGGCCACTATACCCAATTTCAAGCATAGGAGCATAAGGGTTTTCTCCTGCTATAAATCGCTTGGTTATAATTTGTATTGCAGGTATAATGTCTGACCAGTTTATGTCAATTGCAATTTGCTTGAAAATATTACCTGCATCTATTACTACCCAAGCAGTTGCAAGTAGTAATAGGATAATACTAGTGTTTTTTTTTACTACTTCATTTTTTGTATCTGCTATAGTATATTGTCGATTATAAAATTTAAGTATAATCAATATACCTATTGAAGCAGAAGAAATAAAATGCAGAATAGCATTAAATGTGGTGCCAGTAATTCCTTGCTTGTGTAGAAATAGTAAAGAAAATGCCTCAATTAATATTATAATTGGTAGTAGTATATTTATTGTAGTCTTCAGTTGCATTATAATCCCTAATATACTGCAAATACTATTAATGCGCAGGTAATAAATAATGGTAGTTCTTTACGCTTTCGCGCTTATCTTTATATCATATTGATTTTGCCAATGAGCAAGAAGAAGAAAGATGGGAAAAGCAGGCTGGTGTACAAGGGTACATTAGAAATTACCCGTGCAGGCAGGGGATTCGTTATTGTAGATGGTTTAGATAAAGATATCAGCATACGCCCGGAGAAATTAGGAAATGCATTGCATGGTGATGAGGTGAGGGTAGAAGTACCTGAGCATGGCCGTAAGTTCGGGGCAAGACCTGAAGGCACTATTATAGAAGTAATACGAAGAAAACAAACAGAATTTAGCGGCAGGCTGCAGGTAAAGCAACATTTTGCATTTCTGATACCTGATAGTGACAAAATGCCTGTAGATGTTTACATCCCTTTAGACCTATTGAATAATGCCAAGGATGGAGACCATGTAATGGCAAAGATTGTAGAATGGACTGCAAAATCCAAGAATCCGGTTGGAGAAGTGATTAGTATAATGACACACGAAGCAGCCAACGACGTAGCCATGAAAAGCATTTTAGCAGAAAACGGCTTTCCGCTGCATTTCCCTGACGATGTATTGGAAGAAGCAGCACGATATCCGGAGGGGGTAGATAGCGCAGAGGTGAAGAAACGCAGCGATATGCGTGATACACTTACGTTTACAATTGACCCTGTAGATGCTAAAGATTTTGATGATGCCATATCGTACAAGCCATTAAATGGTGGCAATTTTCAGTTAGGTGTTCATATTGCAGACGTTAGCCATTATATAGAGGCGGGTAGTGCTTTAGATAAAGAAGCTTTTCTTCGTGCTACCAGTGTATATCTGCCAGACAGGGTATTGCCTATGTTGCCCGAAAGGTTGTCTAACGAATTATGTTCATTACGCCCTGATGAAGATAAATATACGTTCTCGGCCATTTTTGAAATAAATAAACAAGGCAAAGTAAAAGACTATTGGTTGGGGCGTACCATTATTCGCTCAGTACGAAGATATACTTATGAAGAAGCGCAAGAGATAATTGAAGGTGCAGATGGCGATCATAAAGATGTAATACTATTACTGAACGAAATGACACAAAATCTGCGCAAAGCAAGGTTTAAAAAAGGTGCTATTAATTTCTCATCTCAAGAGGTGCGTTTTAAATTGGATGAAAAGGGCAAGCCAATTGGTATTACAGTAAAAGAAAGTAAAGAAGCACACCAATTGATAGAAGAATGTATGCTGTTGGCTAATCGTACAGTAGCAGCGTATGTGTCTGGCATTATTGTAAATAACAAGCCTGTTCCATTCCCATACCGTGTACACGATGCGCCTGATGAAAGCAAGTTGAGTATGTTTACTGTATTTGCTGCACGGTTTGGTTATAAATTTAATATAGATAGTCCTGAAGGTATTGCTGCGTCTTTTAATGAAATGCTTAGGATGGTGCAGGGAAAACCCGAACAGCATGTGTTGGAAAGCCTTGGTATCCGCACTATGTCAAAAGCAGTATATACTACAGATAATATTGGTCACTATGGATTGGGCTTTCAAGACTATTGTCATTTCACATCGCCTATTCGCCGATACCCCGATGTGATGGTACACCGTGTACTGCAAGAATGTCTTGACAACAAGGTGAAACCTGTAAAGCACATGGAAGCACAGTGCCGTCATTGCAGCGACCAAGAACGGCGAGCAATGGAAGCAGAAAGGGCAGCCAATAAATACAAGCAGGTGGAGTATATGCAAGACTACGTAGGCGATGAGTTTGAAGCCGTTATTAGTGGCGTATCTTCATTTGGTTTTTGGGCAGAAACGGTTTTGCATAAGTGTGAAGGCATGGTGTCTCTAACAGACCTGCGCGATATAGATGATTTTGAGTGGCAGGAAGGTGAATATGCATTGGTTGGAAGGCATACGGGTTTGCGATTGGGAATGGGCGATCACGTGAAAGTGCGTGTGGTAAGTGCTAATTTAGAAAAGCGCCAAATTGATTATATGCTTGCAGAATTACCTCAAAACATCCATACATCTCGTTCGCGCAATATACATAGTGCAATACATAAAACAAAGACAACTAAGCAAACAACAAAACGAAAAAGATAATTCATGCATAGCTTTGAGCAGTTAGTTGAAATATTCGAAACAAGGCTGAATAATACTTTGCCCTTCCCGCTTGGTCCAGCAACACTCTATGAGCCATGTCGTTATTTTATGAGTATAGGCGGTAAACGTGTGCGTCCTGTACTATGCTTGATGGCTAATGAATTGTTTGGAGATATTACGGAAGATGCTTACCGTGCAGCAACAAGCGTAGAGCTGTTTCATAATTTCACCCTGATACACGATGATATTATGGATAAAGCCCCATTGCGCCGTGGACAAACAACTGTACATATCAGAAATGGGTTGACAGCAGGCATACTCTGTGGAGATGTAATGGCTATCTATGCTTATGAACAGTTGGCTCATATAAAAACTGCTTTACAACAGGTTTTACACCTGTTCAACCGTACTGCGATTGAGGTATGCGAAGGACAACAATTAGACATGGATTTTGAAAGTAGAGAAGATGTTTCGCTCGATGAATATATGGAGATGATTACCCTTAAAACGTCTGTATTGCTAGCATGTAGCTTGAAAATGGGGGCGTTATTAGGTGGGGCAACAACAGGTAATGCGGACAAGTTATATGAGTTTGGCAAAAATCTGGGTATAGCCTTTCAGTTGCAAGACGATTATTTGGATGCTTACGGTGCTGAAAGCGGTAAAATACCGGGTGGTGATATTATCGCTAATAAAAAAACATACTTGCTGTTAAAGGCTATGGAAAATGCAAATGCACTACAGTTATCTGCCATACAAGCATTATTGACACGAGATGATGAGGCGAAAGTACCTGCTATGTTATCCTTGTTTACAAATACTGGAGCTGATATTGCTTGTCGCCAAGCTGTTGCACATTACTCTCAATTGGCATTTAATAATCTTGAAGAAGCAGCCGTACAAAGCAGTCGTAAGCAGCAGCTACACGACTTGGCAACCTATTTGCTTGGCAGAGAGAAATAGTAGAACCACTACTTTCTTGCCGTTATTTCATAATGCCCGCCTTTCCAGCCTTTATCTTCGCTTATGTAGTTTTCTATATCGTAGTTGCTAAAGGGCGACGATACCATGAGTGCTTTTAGTTGTTTCAGTGTCAGGTAATTGCTTTTCCAGCGTTCGTCCAGTACTTGTCTTACACGTTGCGGCATCATAGGGTAGGCTGCTTCTGCCAATCTGCGTTTCAGGTTTTTACGTGCATCCAGATTTACAACGGTTGTAAAAAGAACACCGTTTGTATGCAAAAGTTTATACAATTTATCCAGCATAGAGGGGGTGAGTGGTACATGCTCGCCCAGCACACCAACAGAGTATATGAAATCAAATTGCTGATTGCCAAAATCGTGTTCGTACACACTACCTGCTATTAGTTGTATATCGGGTATGTTCACTTCCTCTTCTTTTAACGGATGCCTTGCCAGTTCCAGCATGTGTTCAGATATATCTATGCCCGTTAGCGATGCCGTGTTTTGCAGACAATGAAAATACCTGCCTGTACCGCAGCCAACCTCTAATACAGATACAGACCTGCCAAACGAAGCAGACAGTTTGCGGATGATGCCGCCAAAATGCGGATAAGAAGGCTCAGTGATAAACTTCTCGTCGTAGGCACGATAGTTTTCGGAGTATGCCTTGTTATATAGGTTGATGGTTTTTTCTTCAGATGTTTTTAGCTGTTGATTGTCCATAGCTCATAAAAATAAGAAACCGCAGGTAAAACTACCCGCGGCTCTGTTATGTTTAGTAAGTAATTAACAATGGGTATTAGCCCAAATATACTTTCAAAGCATTGCTGTAACGCGCTTTCTGCAAACGCTTGATGGCACGCTCTTTTATTTGGCGTATGCGCTCTTTAGTCAGGTCATACTTTTCGCCTATTTCTTCTATTGTAGGGCCACTATCGCCTTCTAACCCAAAGTATGCACCCAGTATTTCGGCTTCGCGTACGCTGAGGGTTTTCAAAATGCGCTTTATTTCATTGCGCAGTGAGTCTTTCATCACATCATCATCCGTATCGTTAGCACCTTCCAGCAGGTCGCCCATCGCCACATCTTCCGCTTCGTGTACAGGTGCATCCAGCGATGTATGGCGTGTATTGCTGGTAAATATGTTGGTGATTTCAGTTTCACTCATATCCAGTATCTCTGCCAGTTCTTCGGTAGATGGCTCGCGCTCGTTTTCCTGCTCAAAAGCGATGAATGCTTTATTGGCCTTGTTATACGTACCTATTTTATTTTGTGGCAAGCGCACCAAACGTCCTTGTTCTGCCAATGCTTGTAATATTGATTGACGAATCCACCATACGGCATAAGAAATGAACTTAAAGCCTTTGGTTTCGTCAAAGCGTTGTGCTGCTTTTATCAAACCAAGATTACCCTCGTTGATAAGGTCGCTTAAAGACAAGCCCTGATGCTGGTACTGCTTTGCTACAGATACCACGAAACGCAAGTTGGCCTTAACGAGTTTCTCCAATGCGCGTTGGTCGCCCATGTGGATTTTCTGCGCAAGAGTAGTTTCCTCTTCAGGGGTAATCATCGAAATTTTGCTGATTTCCTGCAGATACTTTTCAACAGCTTGAGAGTCGCGGTTGGTAATCTGGGTGGCAATTTTTAACTGCCTCATAAAATATAAAATTTAATAATTAACTATTCCGTCTTAAGTGTATATATAATAGACGTTTGAACTGCCAAAAAAGTTTGATGGTTTCAACGTTTTTCTATAATTTTAGTATGCCGCAAATTCTGTTCCGTTTTCTACCCGTTCTGCAATCAAATTGTCACAAAAACACATACAATAACGCTAAATCCGTTATCAGATTGTGTTTGCGGTAGTATGATTTTTACTTATACCGCAATAGTTGAATGCTTTGTGGGGTAGAAAAGGCAGATTTTACACAAAGCTATATCGCAACTGTCAAAAATGCTACCTTTGCGCCACATTTAACAAATGCTATGCAAAAAGACTTGTATCAACATCCCGATTACTACCTTGTTGATGAACTGCTGACAGACGAACACAAACTGATACGCGACACGGTACGTGCTTTCGTAAAGAAAGAGATTAGCCCGATAATAGAAGATTATGCCCAGCGTGCCGAGTTTCCGAAGCAAATAATAAAAGGACTGGGCGAAGCAGGCTGTTTTGGCCCGTTTGTACCCCAAAAATACGGTGGTGCCGGGCTCGATTATATCTCGTACGGTATCATGATGCAAGAGTTGGAGCGTGGCGATAGCGGCATCCGTTCTACGGCATCGGTACAGGGTTCTTTAGTTATGTTCCCTATATACAAGTTTGGTACAGAGGAGCAGAAGATGAAGTACCTGCCAAAATTGGCAACAGGTGAGATGATGGGTTGCTTCGGGCTTACGGAGCCAAACCATGGCTCGAACCCCGCAGGTATGCTCACCAACTATAAAGACGCGGGCGACCATGTGATACTGAATGGCTCTAAGATGTGGATTTCTAATGCCCCGTTTGCAGATGTTGCCGTAGTATGGGCAAAAGACGAAACAGGCGAAATACGTGGCTTGATAGTAGAGCGTGGCATGGAAGGCTTTACTACACCAGAAACGCATGGCAAATGGTCGTTGCGTGCATCTGCTACAGGCGAACTGGTGTTTGATAATGTAAAAGTACCGAAGGCTAATATATTCCCAGACATCAAAGGTTTGAAAGGGCCGTTGACTTGTCTGTCGAGCGCACGTTATGGTATAGCATGGGGTGCTTTGGGTTGTGCTATGGACTGCTACGATACGGCACTGCGCTATGCGCAACAACGTGTACAGTTTGATCGTCCGATAGCGGGCTTTCAGCTAACGCAAAAGAAGCTGGCAGAGATGATTACCGAAATAACCAAGAGCCAACTATTGAACTGGCGATTGGGGGTACTGCGCGACCAAGACCGTGCTACACCTGCACAAATATCTATGGCAAAACGCAATAGCTGCGATATAGCACTGAAAGTATCGAGAGAGGCAAGGCAGATATTGGGTGGTATGGGCATAACGGGCGAATTCAGCATTATGCGCCACATGATGAATCTTGAATCTGTTGTTACCTACGAGGGTACACACGACATACACCTGCTGATAACAGGTATGGACGTAACAGGACTGAATGCGTTTAAGTAAGGACTATGATTGCTATGATGTAATGATGGTTGTGATGACTATGATGTAATAATAGCTATGGTATTGAGCCAGCCTACGGGTTGGCTTTTTTCATGCTTTTCAGCCATGCTTCCATCTGTTCTTTTTCGTTGATGGAGATGGCCATTTCAATTTCCCACCTGTTGTGTTTATTTGCTTTTAATATATACTCATAGTCGCAATGGTAGAGCAGGGTGTTGTGTGTATTATAATACAACCATCGCAGTTTTACATGTGCTATGTTGGCAGCTACTAAACGTTTGTGGCGTACATCTGCAACAGCTTTTGTGATGCCAAACTGTTTGTAGAAACCGATGCCTTGATTAAATAACCCTTCCAACTTACTGGCTTCGCTGAAAGTAGTTGTTTTTTCTGCAGACAGAAAAGTGCAAGGTACTGCAAAATGATGTCCCATGCCTTTGGTGTCATAGTTTGTGATAGCTGCTGCGTATGTATCGAAATGTCCGTTAATAAGCTGAAATAAATCCATTGCAATGTATGTAAACGTGCAAAGGTAAGGTGAGTGAACGGTGTGTAACGAATATTATAAATAACGCTTTTTATATCCCAACTTATGTCCCCATACGGCAAAGAAAAGAATGAATACATAGCAAGGTATCATTATCCAATAAGCTGCTCTGTTGCCCGATGCATCTACCTGCCAGCCATATAGCAGGGGTAGTATAGCACCACCTGCTATGCCCATTATAAGCAATGCAGAACCTGTTTTGGTAAATTTCCCTAATCCTTTCAACGACATAGGCCATATGGCAGGCCACATAATGGCATGTGCAAAGCCAAGTGATGCCAGAAAATATATGGATGTCTTACCTGTTGTAGTCAGCACACCTATGGTTAGTACTATACCAAGAATAGCACATATACGCAAAAATGTTTCTTGTGATATAAAGCGGGGTGTCAGGATAATACCTGCCACGTACCCAGCCACCATGCAACCCAGCGTAAAGGATGTAAACCATTTAGCCTCGTCAATAGGTATGCCCAACGATGTGCCATAGCTGATGATGGAGTCGCCCGTAATTACTTCTACACCTACATAGCAGAATATAGATAGCGCACCTAATAGTAAGTAGGTATGTTGCCATATACTTGGGTGCATAGCGGTATCGGTATTTTCTTCTTCATTATTTACATCCGGCAGGGGAGAAACACGTATCAGCAAAGCCAGTACTACCAGTACAATCGTTAGTACTACATAAGGATTAATAATGCGCTGCGCCAGTTCGTTCAGTAGTTGTTCTTTTGCTGCCGTATCGGTTACTGTTTTTACCTGCTCATTGATACCATCAATGCCTTTCAACAATATGCCTGCAAGGTACGCAGGTACTATCATGCCTGCTGCTTTGTTGGCAATACCCATCATGCTGATGCGGCTTGCAGCACTTTCGGCAGGGCCCAGTATAGTTACATACGGGTTGACAGCCGTTTGCAATATGGCAAGCCCCAACCCCTCAGTAAATAAACCAGCAAGGAAGAACGTATAATTGCGCTGCATAGCGGCAGGTATAAACATCAGCGCACCTGCAGCCATAACCAACAGCCCGAGGCTCATACCTTTTTTAAAGCCCGTTTTGCGCAGTATAGCCGACGATGGCAGTGCCATCACAAAATAGGATATAAAAAAGGCAAAGGTTACAAAGTATGACTGGAAATTATTTAACTGGCAAACTGCTTTCAGAAAAGGTATCAGCGTACCGTTGAGCCAAGTAATGAAACCGAATATAAAGTACAGGCATCCTACCAGTATCAAAGATGTGATGTATGATTGATTCTTTTCTTTTTGCATAATTCTTTGTTATTCAACTAATATAAACCGCAAAATGCTAAAATCTAAATCTTAAACTTTTTATTTTAGAGGTTATATTCAATCCGGATACTTTTATACTACAAGCATGGAGCAGCAACCGTTAGCACTGGGCATTGATATTGGGGGTACCAATACCGCTTTTGGTATTGTTGACAGGCGGGGGCAGGTACTGGCTAAAGGTAGTATGCCTACAAAGGGCTATAGTACAGCGCATCAATACGTAAAGGCACTGGCTAAAGAAGTGGCTCCGCTCATCAAAAAAGTAAAACGGCAGCATATAACTGGCATAGGTGTAGGTGCGCCCAATGGTAATTATTATACAGGTGAAATAGTACAAGCAGCCAATCTGGAATGGCATGGCATTATACCGATTGCAGAGATGTTCAGAGAAGCGTTCGGGCTGTCAGTCACCATTACCAACGATGCCAATGCTGCTGCTATCGGCGAGATGCAATATGGCGTAGCGCGTGGCATGAAGGACTTTATCATGATAACACTGGGTACGGGTGTTGGCAGCGGTATAGTAGCTAACGGGCAATTGGTGTACGGGCACGATGGCTTTGCAGGCGAGGTAGGGCATATGATAGCCGTACGCGATGGCAGGGAATGTGGCTGTGGCAGAATGGGCTGCCTTGAAAAATATTGCTCAGCCTCCGGCGTGGCATATACGGCAGAGAAATGGCTGGATGTGCGCACGGATAAAAGCCTGCTGCGCGATATGAAAGGTAAAATAACATCCAAGACGGTGTATGATGTAGCACTAACGGGCGATAAACTGGCATTGGATGTGTTTGACTATACAGGTATGTTATTAGGACAAACTCTGGCAGATGTGGTAGCCATCACTTCGCCGCAGGCTATTGTGTTTTTTGGCGGACTGGCAAAAGCAGGCGATATGCTGCTGAAACCCGTTAAGAAACATCTTGAAAACAACCTGCTGCATATTTATAAAGGCAAGATAGAGCTATTGCAATCTGCACTGCCAGATGCCGATGCTGCTATATTGGGTGCCAGCGCATTGGTATGGTAATATTATATGAAAGGGCTCCGCGAGGGAGCCCCATTCACCATTAACCAACAAACCAACTATTTATCTGCCCCTGCCCATACGCTCACTCCTTTCTGCGGGTGCTGCACGCTCTTCGCGGGCAGGTGCTTGTCTTTCCACATTTCTTTCGGCACGCTGTGGTTGTTCCACACGTTGCGGCCTCTCTGTTCGCTCTATGCGTTGCGGACGTTCCCATTGCTGTGGTTCAGAACGTTCCATACGTTGCGGACGCTCTGCTCTGGGCTCTGCACGTTCCATGCGTTGCGGGCGTTCCCATTGTTGAGTCTCTGCGCGCTCCGCACGTTGTTGCGGCCTTTCTACCCGTTGCGGTTCGGCAGGGCGTGCCTCACGTTGCCTGTTATTTTCCCACTGCTGCTGCCTGCGGCGTTCTATGTCTTGCTGCTGTCCGCGCTGTGCTTCCATTTGTCTTTGTTCGCGCCATTCGGCTCTGCTATCGGTAGCTTGTACATCGTTATTCCTGTTCCACTCTCGTGATGGTCTTTCGGCTACAGCTACTTCTTCCCGCTGGCGCATATCACGGTTGCGTACTTCACCATTTCTAAAATTGTGTTCTCTTTGCTCGCGCATTTCATTATTACCTCGTGCGGTTTCCGTTCTGCCTACGTTATTGTTTTCAGCAGCACGTCCACGCCTTTCTGCCTGTACAAAACGCTCGGGTCTTGCATTGCTACCTCGCGGGTTGTTTGTTACCTGCGGGCGATACAGGTTCACCGTATTGTTCTGTATGCTACTGCGCTGCGGGCGATTAGCGTTGTTTACATTATACACATTTACACGCTGCCCTGTACGGCGTTCAAACTCGTTGCCACGCGGCCCATATACATAAGTATTGCGGTTGTTGACGTAGGTGTTATTAATAATGGTGGTGTTATTAATAATAGTAGTATTGTATTGCGGTCCGCGCCAATAGTTGTGAAACCTCGGGCTATACATCTGCCTGCATGGTATAAATACCCACCAGTCGTTTGGTACATAGTGCCTTGGCCCGAATGATACATTGATGCTGACACGTGGTGCCATAGGAGCCCAGCCATAGTATTCACTACCATCGCGCCATGTAACCCATGCGGGGCCCCATTCGGTATCGGGCAGCCATATCCAGCCATAGTAGTCGTCAAACGTCCATCGGCCGTAGTGGAAGGGTGCCCAACCCCAATCGTAGTCAGATACCCATGTATTGCCATACTGTGTCATAGCCCATCGTCCATTGGTATAGTAGGGGCGGAAATCGCCACGCACACTCGGTCGCCATACAAATCCATAATCCTGATAGTCTATCCATTGCCCGTAAGGTGCCAGCTCGTCGTAGAAAGTTTGTATAGATACAGACATATGCGGCTGTGCCTTTGCTGACGTTGGTAGTGTAACGGACGGTACGGCTACACTCAGCAGCAGCGTACTCATTATAGTAATCAACCCCCTTTTCATTTTACTTTGTTTTTGTGTTTGGCATATATAGTTCAAATGCAGTTCCCGTTTTTCACAAGGAAATGTTAAGTTGACTAAAAGGTGTTGAAATGCTTATCTGTAAAGGGTTTCGGGTTATTTTACATGTGTTAAAGCCTGTTAACCGTTTGTTAACCGCTTGCAAAGCAGGCGTTAACAAAGCCCGAAAATTTGACTGTCGGGGCTCCATACCCCCATATTTGCTTCATAATCAACAACAAAAACAAATTTTTTAACAACAAACATTAACAAACAAACAAAAACAAACAACAATGAAAAAAGTAATCGCAATCATCGCTCTGGGTATCACTGGTTTTGCTGCTAAAGCACAGTCTCCTTCATCTACTGCTACACAGACAGTTAATCTGAACCTGAGCAACGCAATCGAATTGACTTTCACAGGGTCTGGTACTGCTACAGGTGCTGCTGTTAACCTGGCTTTCAACACAGTGAATGACTACGCTAACGGTGTTACTTCATCTGCACAAGAACTGCGTGTACGTTCTAACCGTCGTTTCGGTGTAACGGTTCGTACCAACAACGCAAACTTTACTTATACAGGTTCTGTAACACCTGCTCCGGTAATGCCTGTAAGTGGTGTGTTGGGCTTGATGGTATCTGCCAACAGCACAGGTGGTGCTATCGCTTCTCCTTTCAGCAACACAGCTTATGCAGGTCTTACATCAACTGCACAAAACCTGATAACAAACGCAGCTAACGGTGGCAACCAATTGTTCAGCGTACGTTACGAAGCACAGCCTGGTTTCACTTACCCTGCAGGTACTTATACGGTAGATGTAGTTTATACTGCTACTCAGCTTTAATAATAAATATATAATCAGAAATAAAACAAAGCGTCCCCGTAAGGACGCTTTGTTTGTTTTGTGATGAGTAATGATAATCATTCATTTATCAAGCGGGGCTTAAGCTAGGCTTTAGGGTGGCTCAAGCAAGGAGAGGAAAGTACAGGATAGTATATAACAGTACAACAACAGTACAGGATAATGATGTTTATGTATAGAATGTTGTTGAGTTCATGGTGAGTATATTATAATTTGTTAGTAGATGGGCATAACACTTGATGAAACTATTGCATGAATAACCCTCACATTCTATATTTTAGCGTTTCTATGAAGCATTTAATACTATTGCACGGTGCCATAGGTGCTAAAGACCAGCTTGCGCCATTAGCTGATGCACTGAAAGATACATACACAGTACATAGCTTATCGTTTGCAGGGCATGGTGGTGAACCTTTTCCACAAAGCTTTTCCATAGCTGTATTCGCAACGGATGTATTGAGATATATGGATGCCTGCAACATAATGCAAGCCGATGTATTTGGCTACAGTATGGGTGGATATGTAGCTATGTATATAGCCAGGCACCATGCCGATAGGATAGGAAAGATAGCCACATTGGCTACTAAGTTTTATTGGGACGAAGCGACTGCGCATAAAGAAACCGCCATGCTGGATGCGGAAAAGATAGCTGCCAAGTTACCTGCATTTGCCAATGCGCTTGCCAAACGACATAGTCCAAACGATTGGAAAGAAGTGCTGCAACACACGATAACTATGCTGCATGCTATGGGACAAGATACCCCCTTGCAAATAGAGGATTATGCCAACATACAACATCCATGCCTGCTACTGCTGGGCGATAGGGATAAGATGATAACCCTCGATGAAACATTGGCTGTATATAAGGCATTGCCCAATGCACAAATGGGTATGCTACCTGATACGCCACACCCCATAGAGCAGGTAAGCACTACAACACTTGCGTGGATGCTAAAGCAGTTTATTGCATAGCTTTTTTTAGAAAATCGTTCATTTTCTTAGCAGCATGGTAGTATTCCATTAGCTGGTCAGGCAGCGTGTCTTCAGTTATAGCTTTGGCTTTCATCTTGGCACTATAGTAAAATTGCTTGTTGGCTATCAGTGGCTCTTTGGTAGCAGCGGCTTTCAGGTCTTCGGGTAGTTTTTTATTCTGTTCGCCCTGTATGCTGCCATAAGTGTCTTTAAAAGTCTTGTCGTTGTACAAAGCGGCAAATGCTTTTTGATTGGCAGCAATATAGCTGCGTATTTTTTGCAGGTTAGCAGCCTCTACCATATATACACCACCACATACCATAATGCCATCGTGCGATAGCTGAAAGTAAAAGCCCGGTTCTTCTTTCGACTTGCGCCCTTGTGAGGATATGTTGGCACCTACATGGGTATTATAGGGCGTTTTGTCTTTAGAAAAACGGATGTCTTTGTTGATGCGAAAGATGGCATCTGATGACGTAATGGCTATTTCGGGTTGATGCTTTTTAATGCGTTTTATCATCTCGTCCACCAATAGCTTAAATGGTTGCTTTACAGCCGTTTCATACGTCTTTCTATTCTCATCAAACCATGCTGTTGTATTGTTTACAGACAGGTTTTTGAAAAAGTTGATGAAGTCTTTATTCAAATATGCCATCGTTATATTATTTATCTTAAAAGTATGTAATCAAATATATAATAAACCTTAAAATCTGATTTTTCACTTCTAAAAACCTGTATATCATGTGTGTTTGAGTGTACCTTATTTTTAAGAATATAATTACAGCATCCATCTTTTTTCTTTTACCTTTGATTGTAACACCCGAGTACATATTAATAAATGAAGAAAAATATTGCTTTATTAGCAGGGGGCTATTCAGGAGAATACGTCATTTCTATACAAACAGCCCAAACAATTGAAAAAAACCTCGACACCAATCTTTACAATACATTCAAAATCATCGTTACGCGAGATGGTTGGTGGTATGATTTGGCAGATGGTAGTAAAATAGAAGTAGATAAAAACGACTTCTCACTGACATTAAGTGGTGAACGAATACATTTTGATTGTGTATTTATAGCCATTCATGGTACACCAGGTGAAGACGGACGTATTCAGGGGTATTTGGACATGTTAAATATACCTTATACAACATGCAATGCCATTGTATCCGCCCTTACATTCAATAAGAGTTATTGCAACAAAGTTGTAAAAGCTTTTAATGTGGTCAACATAGCCAACTCCGTACACCTGATAAAGGGAGAACCCTATTCTGTAGGCAATATATTGGAACAGTTGCAGATGCCGATGTTTGTAAAACCCAATGAAAGTGGCTCGAGCCTTGGTGTAAGTAAGGTTAAAGCAGTAGAAGACTTGCTGCCCGCTATTGAAAAAGCATTTGGCGAAGATGATCAGGTATTGATAGAAGAGTTTATTGAAGGCAGGGAACTTACTATCGGTGTATATAAAGTTGGCGGCTACCTCAAAACATTGCCCGCTACAGAGATAGTAAGCAAGAATGAATTTTTTGACTACGAAGCTAAATATACTCCGGGCGTTACCAGTGAGATAACCCCTGCACCTATTGACGACAAAACAAGGGAGCAGTTAGAGCATAAAGCCGCTTATATATACAGACACCTGAATTGCAGAGGTATTGTACGTATGGACTTCATCCTGCAAAAAGGTACTAACAAATTATTCTTTTTAGAGGTAAATACAATGCCGGGGCAGAGCGAAAATAGTATTGTACCACAGCAAGTAAGGGCTGCAGACATCAGCTTGATCGATTTTTACGGTTCAATTATTGAAGACTGCCTGAAAACGGCTAATAGATAATTTTTCGTACTTTCATTGGCAGTGTATGGCGTTTACTATTACAGAAACAACAAGGCGTTCATTCAGGTTCAATCTGCTGATTGTACTACTGCTTTGTGCATTGTTGTATATTATCTTTTTCGTAAGCCTTGGCCTTATTACAAGGCATGGCGCGGAAGCTAAAGTGCCGCAAGTGATAGATAGGGATGTAAGGATGGCAGTTGGTCAGTTGGAAAGCCTTGGCTTTGAGGTAGATATAGACTCTGCATATGACCCCAATAAGAAAGCCTACATTGTACTGGCACAGATGCCTGAAGTAAGTTCCATAGTAAAAACAGGCAGGACAATATTTATTACTGTCAACAAAGCACAGCCACCATTAACACCCATGCCCAATCTGCAAAACCTGTCTTTTCGCAGTGCAGAGATGATATTGAAAAGTAATAACCTGATACTGGGCGATACTACTTACCGTCCTGACATCGCAAATGGTGCAATATTAGAACAGCTATATAAAGGGCAGCAAATACGCCCGGGCACTATGCTGCCACAAGGTAGCCGTATAGACTTGATTATTGGTGATGGTTTAGGCAATACCCAGTTCAATGTGCCCGATGTCATTGGGCTGACGTATAACGAAGCGGTATCTATGCTAAGCGGAAACGGACTGACGATTACAGCATTGTGGGAAGGAGATATTACAGATTCTGCCAATGCGGTGATATTTAGTCAAATGCCATCATCGCAAAACGAGTTGGGTGCACCCAACCGCATACGTCAGGGAGATATAGTGGATATACGCATAAAACAAAACCCAACACCTGAAGAGTTGGAGCGCAATAAAAAGCCTCAAGGTGATGTTAATACAGAAGAACAACAGACAGGCAATAACGAAACCCCTGACTTCGAATAGTGAATTATTATAAGCTATATATCTTCATCATCTTTTGCAGTGTGCAAACATGGTGCGCAACTGCACAAGAGATGGTTGCCCCGCTCACGCAGCAAACACAATACAATGCAAAGCCGGAAAAAAGTACAAATGCACACAAAACAACGGCTGCACTGACACTTCCATTCTTTGAAGACTTTACTAAGGTATCTACGTGGCCTGATAATCAAAAGTGGGTAGATGCACAGGTATATATTAATAATACAATGGGCGTTCAGCCTATCAGCCGTGGAGTAGCTACATTCGACGGACTGAATGCAAGCGGTATACCATACGAGCCAAATAATGTAAATGCATTGGTATATGCAGACAGCCTAACGTCGAAGGATTTTGATTTGAGTGCCAATACGCCGGCCGATAGTATTTATTTCAGCTTTTTTTATCAGCCGCAAGGTTTTGGTTTCAGTCCCGAAACGCAAGATTCGCTGATGCTATATTTCAAAAAGAAAAACCAGGCATGGGTAAAAGTATGGGGTAAGCAAGGAACGCCACTTGATACTTTCAAGCAGGTACTTGTACCCCTTACAGATACGCTTTACCTGCACGATACATTCCAGTTCAGGTTTGTAAATAAAGCATCTGTAAATACCAATGACGATGTGTGGAATATAGACTATATACGCATAGGTGCAGGGCGAACGGTGAACGATACCCTGATAAATGATGCTACGCTCAATATCCAACCTACCTATATGCTCAATGATTATACTTACATGACCTATAAACAGTTTTTGGCAGACCCTAACAAAGAACGCGCATCACAGCACAGTGCATTCATCCGCAATAATTACAGCAATGCTATCAACTTAAGTTATTCGTATCGTGCAAGGGTAAAGTCAACAGGCGTTGGTTTATTTTCGGCAGGTACAAACAATACAAATGTACCTGCATATGGTACTACAACTATTACATTCCCCACATATACCAATACCATTCCATTCATCAACCCGCGCGATAACTATATTTTTGAAAATAAGTACTATATAGAATCGCTGAACCCACAGGATAATAAGGATAATGATACCATCGTCTTAGATCAGGAGTTTTACAACTTTCTTGCTTACGACGACTGGACGGCAGAAAAATCTTATTACCTCAATCTGTTCCCTACATTACCCGGCAAAACAGCCATCGAGTTTCATCTGAATGAACCGGATACCATAACAGGTGTGCAGATATACTTTGGCAGGCAAGTACCGATGGCTTATGCCAAATATTTTTCAGTAGCCATATATCGTAATATTGGCTTGTCGGGTGGTTCAGACCAAATTGCGTATCAGCAAGATTTTCTGTTTCCTCAATATTTACGAAACGATTTTTATTGGACGTATAAATTCGACCAACCTGTAGCATTGCCTGCCGGTACATTTTATATTGGTACCATACAGCCAGCACTTGCCAATAGCGATAGTTTGTATATAGGTTTAGATGCTAACAGGCAAGGTGCCAATCATCTTTACTATAATGTAGTAGGGTATTGGCAGCCATCTACCGTTACAGGTGCATTGATGATACGGCCTGTTATAGGACCCATCATAGCTAGTGGAGTAAATGATGTAATTGTAAACAAACAAACAAGTTTTGGGATATCACCTAACCCCGCACAAGACTATGTAACAGTGAGGTTTGACGATTATAAACCTGCACAATACCTGCTTAGCGATGTGCATGGTAAAGTATTGATGGAAGGCAAAGTGTTGTCTGGCCAAAAGTTGGATATCAGGCACTTGCAGCCTGGCATATATTTAATGAGAATACTAAGTGATGATAAACGCATAGCCCCTCAAAAAATTATTAAATACTAACTTTGCATTCTATGCAAGAAATAACAGTAGAACAACTGAAAGAAAGGGTAGCGGCAGGCGAAAAGCTGAACGTAATAGACGTGCGCGAACCTGATGAGTATAAAGAATATAATATAGGTGCTAAGTTGATACCACTCGGCAATATTCTAAGCATGCAAGTGGATGAACTGGAAGACCTGAAGAATGAAGAGTTGATAATACACTGCCGTTCGGGCAAGCGCAGTATGCAGGCATGTATGGTGCTGGAGCAGATGGGCTTTACGAATACGGTAAACGTAACGGGTGGGGTACTTGCATGGCAAGAGAAGTATGGTAATGAAGGATTGTAATGCACGAAATAGAGCCATATTATAATTGGCGGCATCTCTATACAGCCGAAGAAGATGAAAATTCACCATTCTACGGCAGGGAATACAGCGAGTTTGAATTTTCCAACACGGTTTACAATTACTACATACACCCGCAATGGGACGAGTTTGGTTCGCGTACCTTGTACATGAAGTTGTTGTTTGCAGACTACGAGCAGAACTACGCTATTATAGAATTATTGGGTGAGTGGAATGATGCGGTAGAAAACGACATCATGCAACTGAAGCGTGAAATCATTGACCAGATGACACCCAAAGGCATCAGCAAGTTCATCATCATTACAGAAAACGTACTCAATTTTCATAGCAGCGACCTTGATTACTACGAGGAATGGTATGACGATATAAAAGACGATGGTGGATGGATAGTGTCTATCAATATGCCGCAGCAAACACAATATGATTTCCAGCGTTCGCATATAGACAGGTACATCAGGCTGCTCGAAAACCCAAACTGGCGCACCTACCAGCCACAGCATTTTTTTCAGATGATAGATAATCAGATGTTGAGGCTCGATACGATATAATTAGCAAATCTTTATACACGTAAACAAATGGCTGTAAGCCTTGTTAAATCTATAAGTTTAAGGTATTTCATAAAAAGCAATGTGTAGAAAAATACATTGTGTTTTAGGAGCCTGCATCTTATATTTGCTTGATTTTACGAAAACATTACAATTTAATTCAGACGATTACTTATGTCTTGGAAAAACGCTTTCAACAGCTCGGTGGGCAAAAAGGTACAGATGGCACTCACGGGGTTATTTCTCGTCCTGTTTCTGTTAGTCCATTGTTACGTCAATGCATTGATTTTCTGGAACGATGGTGGTGCAAAATTTACTGAGGCCGCGCATTTCATGGGTACTAATGTTGTTATCCGCATTACTGAAATCGGCCTTTTTGCTTTTTTGATACTCCACATCGTACAGGGGCTCAAGTTGTGGGCGCAAAACCGTTCTCGCCGCAATACACGCTATGCGGTATCGGCTGGTAATGCTACCAGCAAATGGTATAGCCGCTCTATGGGCATACTGGGTACACTCATCCTTTTGTTTTTGGTGCTGCACATTGCCGCATTCTGGGCACCTAACCGCACATCGCAAACAATGGGTAATGGAGAGCTGGATTTATACGCTATGATGCGCGATGCATTTCAGAATGTGTTTGTAGTAGTGATATACGTGTTGGGTTGCATATCATTGGCTTGGCACTTGGTGCATGGTTTTTACAGCGCGTTCCAAACATTGGGCCTAGCAATGAACAAATACAAGGGCATTATAAAATCGGTAGGTATAGCGTTTTCTATCATTGTACCGTTGATATTTGCACTGATGCCTATCGCGTTTTATCTGAAATGGATTGAATAATCTGCTAATCATCTCATTCTAAAAATATTTCCATAGATACTATATGGCACTTAATTCAAAAATACCCGCCGGACTTTTAGAAGAAAAGTGGGAAAAATATAAATCAACTTGTAAGCTGGTAAACCCCGCTAACAAACGTCAACTGGAAGTGATTGTAATAGGCACGGGCCTTGCTGGTGCATCTGCTGCCGCAGCGCTTGGCGAGTTGGGTTATAAGGTAAAGACATTCTGCTTTCAGGATAGTCCACGCCGTGCGCACTCTATTGCAGCGCAGGGTGGTATCAATGCTGCTAAAAACTATCAGAACGATGGTGATAGCACCTACCGCTTATTTTATGATACAGTAAAGGGTGGCGACTATCGTGCGCGTGAGGCGAACGTATATCGCCTTGCCAGTGTAAGTGCGAATATAATAGACCAGTGTGTAGCGCAGGGTGTACCCTTTGCGCGCGAATATGGTGGCTTGCTTAGCAACCGTTCTTTTGGTGGTACACAAGTACAGCGTACATTCTATGCTGCGGGGCAAACAGGGCAGCAATTGTTGATAGGTGCATATCAGGCATTGGAAAGACAGGTAGCGTTAGGAAATGTAACCCAATACAGCCGCCACGAAATGCTGGATGTAGTGATGATAGATGGCAAAGCACGTGGCGTTATCGTTCGCAATTTGGTAACAGGTGAGTTAGAACGTCATTTTGGCCATGCGGTATTGTTGTGCAGTGGTGGTTATGGCAATGTATTCTACCTATCTACCAATGCGATGGGTAGCAACGTAACGGCTGCTTGGAAAGCGCATAAGAAAGGTGCATTCTTTGGCAACCCTTGCTACACACAAATACACCCAACCTGCATACCTGTTAGCGGCGACCATCAATCGAAACTGACACTGATGTCAGAATCGTTGCGCAATGATGGACGTATATGGGTGCCGAAAGCAAAAGGCGATAATCGCAAACCAAACGATATACCCGAAGAAGAAAGGGATTATTACTTAGAGCGCAGATACCCTGCATTTGGCAACTTGGTGCCTAGAGACGTTGCCAGCCGTGCCGCCAAAGAGCGTTGCGATGCGGGCTATGGTGTAGGTGCATCTAAGCAAGCTGTATATCTGGATTATGCAGCAGCCGTGCAACGTTACGGAAAAATTGAAGTAAGCAAACAAGGTATAGCCAATGCAGATGCTGCTACCATTACCAAACTGGGTAAGGAAGTAGTAAAAGAGAAATACGGCAACCTGTTTGAAATGTATGAAAAGATAACAGGCGAAAACCCGTATGAAGTACCCATGCGTATATACCCTGCCGTACACTACACAATGGGTGGCTTGTGGGTTGACTACGAACTGCAAACAACCATCCCCGGCTTGTATGCTCTGGGAGAGGCTAACTTTAGCGACCATGGTGCCAACCGCTTGGGTGCGTCGGCATTGATGCAGGGCTTGGCTGATGGATACTTCGTTATCCCGTACACAATGGGTAACTATCTGGCAGATGATATTCGTACTAAATCTATACCTACAGACCATCCTGCATTTGTAGAAGCTGAAAATGCTGTACGCGACCGCATCAATCAACTGATGAACATTAAGGGTACGGAAAGCGTTGAAAGTTTTCATAAACGCCTTGGCAAGATAATGTGGGATAAATGTGGTATGGCACGTAATGAAAAAGGACTGAAAGAAGCGATAGCAGAAATACAGGCATTGCGCAAAGAGTTTTGGAGCAATGTACGCATACCCGGCGAGGTGAATGAATACAACCCCGAACTGGATAAAGCAAACCGTGTGGCCGACTTTATAGAACTGGGCGAATTGATGTGTATAGATGCACTAAACCGCAACGAAAGCTGCGGTGGCCACTTCCGCGAAGAATACCAGACGGAAGATGGTGAAGCACTGCGCCAGGATGACCAGTATATGTATGTAGCTGCATGGGAGTACAAAGGCGAAAGCAATTTTGAACTGCACAAAGAAGACCTGAACTACGAAGTAGTGCATCCGAGTGCAAGGAGTTATAAGTAGTGAGAGGGTGTATTATCATATTGTGTTTGTGTTTTGAGTGTGTTACAGCTACAGCACGAAATGATTTTAAAAGTTTAGTACCAAGGACGGGGAAGGCTTTAAGTGATTTTATACCAAAGGGATACGATACATTAGATGCAGGGCAAAGTGTAGCAAGGGGAGATTTGAATAAAGATGGATTGGAAGATGTTGTTTTAGTTCTTAAAAATATTGAGCAGGAAAATCCTGATAACCTGAATGATGATGCAGATAGACCGTTGATTGTGCTTTTTAGAGAAAGTAGTGGTTATCGGTTAGCATCAATAGCAATGAATGTGGTAATGTGTAAAGGATGTGGTGGTGCATTTGGAGACCCATTCGTTGGTGTTGTTATTGAAAAGAACATTTTGACAATTAGTCATTACGGTGGAAGTGCTTGGAGATGGTCTTTTGATACAAAATTCAGATATCAGAACAATGATTTCTATTTAATAGGTAAGACTTATGATTCTTTTTGGATTAACAGCCCATGCGAAACAATAGGCGATGGTGCAAGAGACTATTATGATATTAATTTTTTAACTGGCGATAGGATTAGGATAAAAACATCAGAAGATTGTAAAGAATTATTGAATAAAAAGGATAAGATAAAAATCAAGCCATTGATTAGAATGGCAGATTCAAAAGTAATAGACAACTGAATAATATAAAATATTCCACAATGGAACATTATACAATGAATTTGACGCTTAAAGTTTGGAAGCAAAAGAATGCGAATGAGCGTGGACGTTTTGAAACTTATCAGGTAAAGAATGTTTCTTCTGAAATGTCTTTTCTTGAAATGTTTGATGTGCTGAACGAGCAACTGATAGCAGAGGGCAAAGAGCCTATCGCTTTTGACCACGATTGCCGTGAGGGTATTTGCGGTATGTGCAGTATGTATATCAACGGCCGTGCACACGGACCTTGGCATCATACCACTACCTGCCAGTTACACATGCGCGAATATAAAGACGGTGATACGATAGTGGTAGAACCTTGGAGAGCAAATGCATTCCCTGTTATCAAAGATTTGGTGGTTGACCGCCAGTCGTTCGACCGTATTATACAGGCAGGTGGTTATGTGTCTGTAAACACGGGTAACGCCGTAGATGCCAATGCTATACCTATAGAAAAGCACATGGCAGACGAAGCCTTTGCATCGGCTGCATGTATAGGTTGTGGTGCTTGTGTAGCTGCTTGCCCCAATGCATCGGCTATGCTGTTCGTATCTGCCAAAGTATCTCACCTCTCTATGCTGCCACAAGGCTCACCAGAGCGTAAGGAGCGTGTTATGAATATGGTAAATCAAATGGACAAAGAAGGCTTTGGTAACTGTACCAATATAGGTGCTTGCGAGGCTGAATGTCCTAAAGGTATA
Organism: Chitinophagaceae bacterium IBVUCB1; assembly: GCA_002127285.1. Taxonomy (GTDB): domain Bacteria; phylum Bacteroidota; class Bacteroidia; order Chitinophagales; family Chitinophagaceae; genus Polluticoccus. The sequence goes on along the minus strand of NFUW01000002.1, from coordinate 763,346 downwards.
TCACTTGAAAACATTGCCCGCCTTAACCGTGAGTATCTTGGTGCCATGTTTGATGGCGGTTCGCAAAACGCTAAATAACGAGTATTATAAGTACATAATAAGTAAAGGCGGCTATTCAGCCGCCTTTACTGTTGTATATTGTCTGATTAGTTTATCAGCAAGATGTTGACGCTACGTTGCAGTATGTTGAAGGCAATTTCTGCCATCAGGTTTTCTTTGTCTAGGGTTGGGTTTACTTCCGTTACTTCAAAGCAGCAAATCTTGTGGTTTTGCATGAATGATGCCATCAAATCTTCCGCTTCACGTTCTTTCAATCCATTGCTAACAGGTGTACCCGTACCGCGAGAAATGGAGCTATCCAAGCTATCCACGTCAAACGACACATATATATCATCGCAACCGCTTAGGTGCAGCAATGCCTGCCTTACTACGTTTTCTACACCCTTACGGCGTACTTCCTGCACAGGTATTACTTTGATGCCGTATTTTTTGATGATGTAATCTTCTTCTTTTTCAAAATCGCGCAGGGCTATATATACTATGTCTTCGGGGTTTATTTTGGGTTGTATTTTGCCTATGTTTTTCAGTTTGTTCCAAATGTCTATAGTAGCTGCATCTGGTTGGTGTACCTGATTTTCCGTATTGTCTATACCCAATGCGGTAGCCAATGGCATGCCGTGCATATTGCCACTTGGTGTAGTGTAGGGGGTGTGTATATCTGCATGTGCATCTATCCATATAACGCCCAACCTGTTTTTAGGCTTTGCCATTTTAATACCCGCTATCGTACCACCCGCAGTGCTATGGTCTCCAGCCAGTACTAAAGGGAATAACCCCGACTTTAGTGTTTCTGATACTGACTTGGCTACACGCTCGTACATGGTATGCACACCTTGTATCCTTTTGGCATAGGGCGATGCGACAGGCTCGTACAATAGTTTGTTTTCATTATCAACCTGCTCTGACGGGAAGTTTACGAAGAAGCTACTCATAAAGTCGAGTGCGGCTACTTTGATGGCATCAATACCCAAGCTGGCACCCCTTGTGCCTGCACCTATTTCTGAACGCACCTCAATTATCTTGATGTTTCGCATATCGCCCCAAAGGTATAGAATACGGGCTTGATGCCCAAACAAGGCTTAGAACGGATAACCGATGGCGAAGTTGATAACCCAATCGTTTCTGCGTATTTGGTTCCACAAATTGCTGAAATCATTCAGCATCCAGTTGCCTGTGCCATCTGCATACATAGGTTTTTTTACAGGTGTAGCAAAGTCGAAACGTGCTACAAGAAAGCCTGCATCCAGCCTGATGCCTAAACCTGCATCTATAGCTAAGTCATTACCAAATTTGTTGAATGCAAACTCACCACCCGGATAACTGTTTGATGGTCGTGTAAGCCAGATATTACCGGCGTCTGCGAACAAAGCACCGTTTAGTTTGATGGCTCCGGCAAATAATTTCACAACGTCAAAACGATATTCTGTTGTAAACTCCATTTTCATATCACCTGTACGGTCTATGATATTACCCGCTAACAAAGTGCCTGCTGTATCTTTGTAGCTACCAGGGCCAAGTGTACGTATCCTGAAACCACGAAGGCTATAGGCACCACCAACAAAATACTGTTTGATGTATGGCAGTGTTTTAGCATTGTCGTAGGGTATGCCAACACCTGCCTGTAATCGAAATGCCAATGTAGAATGCCTGCGGTTGAAGAACTTCTGTCCATCAAGGTCAAACTTCAGGTATTGAGCATAACTGGACATAAGAGAAGGGAATACACCATTCAGCCCTTTCATTAATATGCCTGCTTCTTCGCCGCTTACTTTGATAAAATTATAGTTAATACCTTTTTTCTTTTCCTTATCGCTGAATGTAAAGGTTACGTTTTCACCTTGTATAAATGTGGGTTTATATGTGTTTTGCAGGTATTCGTTATTTTTTAATAGTGCTTCGAATTGCGGATAGATAGTAGGAAGTATTCTGTTAATAAATGCAGGGCTTACTTCCCAGAATTTTGTTTTTGTTTCGCGCCATTTGTAAGTAAGTGAAGCGGAAATATTAATCATGGTAAAATAGTCTATCCTTTCAACTAAACCTATACCTGCAGACGTAACGGTTCTTGGTGCGTTGATGCTGCTTAGCCTGCTTTGTTTGATTGGAAATAGAAATTTAGGAAAGTCAATACTTGTATTGAAACCACCACTGCGCGATAATAAGTCAAGACGATTTCTTGTAGTATCAAAAAAGCTTTCAAGCCCCCCTGTAAGTGATAAGGTAAGCAGATTAGCGCCTTTTGCAACGTTTTTATTTCGCAGGCTGAGTGTAAGATTGGTACCTGCAAGGTAAGTAGTACCGTTAGATAGCTCAAGGCTGGTGTTATAATCATATTTGTCGGCAGGAGTCATTGTGATATAACAATGCAGCCAATAGCCATTATAAGCAGCATTTACTGTGTCTTCAGTATATGTAATACGAACTGTTTGAAAGATACCCAGCTCGTTCATTTTATTTATTGTCTCATCATAATCTTGTTGTGAATAGTAAGCACCCTCAAAGACTACCAGATGATTTTTGATTACTTTTTCACGAACATAGTAGTGATGGTATTTGAACTGTACACCATCAAACTCTGTATTAATTAATTTATTTGTATCTGTCAGATCTTTAGCATTCTGAAAGTCCGGATACACTATTATTTTCCTTATTCCATATCTCCTGTACGCCTCCCTTTTTTCATCTTCTGACCTAATAATGACACGTATGTCTAATGTAGGTTTTTTGTTGTTTTTTTGTAACGAGATAAAATTTACGGCACTTTCAAAGGGGTTCTCTGCGTCTTTGAAGTATTGCTTATTAAATGTATCCAGCTCAAAGCTGATATTGTCTTGTGTAAACTTATAAAAGCCATTGTTCCTTAGTAAAGTCGCAATCCTGCTTTTTTCAGCTTCTAGCGCATCATATTGAAAATCTGCACCACTTTTTAATGTACTTAATTTCTGATGGGCATTGATAATAGATAATGCAGCACTATCATCTACATCCATCATAATTTTGTTAATGAGGTAGTTTGTACCCGTCTCCACATTATATGTTACATATGCTTTCTTCTTTTTATAAATAGTTGTGTCAGTTACCTTAGCATAAAAGAAACCTTTGTTGAAGAGATAAGTGCGTATATTCTGTGCAGATTTCTTTTTGAGCGTACTGTCATATAGTACTGGAGGCTCTACAGATTTGGTTTTTAATTGAAAGTTTTTCGGGTCTTTCTCGTATTTATCATATCGCAGATTATAGCGATATAATTTGATAGGCATATTACCAATCAGCGAATAGGTGTTGGTTTTTTGAACTACAAGGCTGCTGAGGTTTTCTTTCAATTCTCCTTTTTGGGTAAGGGGTACGGTAGCTTTGAGCTTTATTTCATTACTACGCAGCAGGTATTTGTCTTTGGGTACGTGTTTAGTAGAGTCGCAGCTGCTGAAAACTAAAAAAATGATGCATGTCCCTAATGCAAGTATGGTGTTTACAATTTTGCTGCAATTCATATATCAGGTTGGGACAATTAATTAGTTTTGCCGTATATGTTATCCAAGGCGCAAAATAAATATATTCGGTCATTATCGCAGCAAAAATATAGGGTGGAGCATGGGGTTTTCGTGGTAGAGGGCGATAAAATAGCCCGTGAATGGCTGGCTGCCGATGCTGATATACAACATATTGTAGCTACGGAAGATTGGCTGGGGCAAAATAAATCACTGATAAAACGCCATCAGGAAGCAAGCGTAACGGCAGTAACAGAGGCAGAACTGCAAAGCGTATCGCAATTGCAAACAGCCAACGAGGTGTTGCTGGTAGTACATTGGGATAATGAAAACAAGCAACTACCAACAGGCGAATGGTGCATAGCATTAGATACCCTGCAAGACCCCGGCAATATGGGTACTATCATCCGTATCGCCGATTGGTTTGGCATACGCCATATAGTAGCCAGCCCCGATAGTGTGGATTATTACAACCCCAAAGTGATACAGGCTGCTATGGGCGGGCATTTGCGTGTGCAATTGCATACTGCCGATATATTATCTTTTGTAAGCAATACAACCATGCCTGTATATGCTGCTGCATTGAATGGTGAAGATGTATATGGGCTGACAAATGCCACTGAAGGCATATTGGTAATAGGCAACGAATCGAAAGGTATATCTGCCGATCTAATGAAGCTTGCTACTCGTAAAATAACCATACCACGCAGGGGTGGGGCAGAGAGCCTGAATGCAGCCGTAAGCACAGGCATATTGTGTGCCTTGTTAATAAAGCCTTAAATTGAAATAGCTATTATACTAATCAGTAGTTTTGGCACGGCTGTTGAATTTGATGAATCAACAATCTAATCTGTATTTTATGAAAAGAATATTACTATTTGTATTACTGGCAGTACTAAGTATAGCACAGGTATCTGCACAGGCAAGGCGCAGCATCATTCGTGTACGCCTTAGCGATGATAGCAGGTTGGCGGTATCGCTCAACGACAGGTATTACGACAAGCAAGGACGCTCTATTACCATCGGCGATTTGCCTGCAGGTCGTCACTTTATTAAGATTTACCGCTACACACCCTATAGCAATGGCAGGGGTGGTAAGGCAAGGGTTGTCTATAACGGCAGCATCCGTATATCGGCAGGTACTATTACTGATTTTGAATACGATACACGCAACAATCAATTATATACACAGGTAGAATTTATTGATGATACTTATGACGACCGCAGGGATGACAGATGGGACGACAGGCGCGATGACCGCAGAGATGATAGACGTGATGACAGATGGAACGACCGCAGAGATGACCGTTGGAACGATAGGGACGATGTATATGACAGGCATAGAAACAGCCGTAGCTGGACACAACAAGATATGAACGACCTGAAAAGGCGTGTGGATGAGCGCATAGGCGATAGCGATAAACAAAAACTGATACAAAACGTATTGCAAGACAGGCGATATACTACCGAGCAGATGCGCACCATATTATCGTGGTTGAGCTTTGAAAGCACCAAGCTGGAAGTAGCTAAATGGGGATATGATAATGTGATAGACAAGCGCGACTACTGGAAGCTGGAAAGCGAATTCTCCTTCAACAGTAGTAAGGACGAGTTTAATAACTACATCAACGGACGGAGGCAATAGTCTCCGTTTTTTCTTTCTTAGTCAGCCCATATACTTTGTTATACACCTTGGCTGTAAGGATGCCTGCCAGTGCACCTAATATGCCACCGCACACAACATCCAGCGGAAAGTGTACACCCACATATACCTGCGCATAGGCTACGCTGGTTGCCCACAATAGCGATGCAGGCCATATCCACTTGCCATGCCGCTGCCATGTGATAGAGCCGAATACAGCCAATGCAAAGTGATTGGCTGCATGAGACGATGGAAAGCTATATCCACTGCCACAAGGCACCAACAGGTGTACGAATTGTTGCAGATACGGATTGTTGCACGGGCGCAAGCGGTGTACGTAGGGCTTTATGAGCGACGCGCTTAGCTGGTCGGCTATGGCGAATGTGAGCAGGAAGAACACACACCACATCACTCCCTTTCGCCCGAAGTTGATAGTCATAAACAAGAGCAGAAACAGGTAGAGTGGTGCCCACGTCCACTGGTTGCGCAGATAGGGTACAATGGCATCGAGCACATCGTTGTGCCACACGGTATTGAGGTAATACCATGCCGCGTAGTCCCAACCGAGCAATGTTTTCAGCAGTTCCTGCACTATTGTTTTTTAAATACCATTATCAAACGGGGCGATGTAGCTGCATCAAAGGCTTGCAACTTATAATCGCCGAAAGTATGTACTAAAGATAAGCCCGCCGTGCCGAACATCTTAATGAAATCTGCCAGTTCAAAAGCCGCAACGCTTTCTGTATAATGTCGGGGTTTGTTATCGGCATCTGTAAAGCGGATGTCTTTGATAAAATGCCTGCGCTCTACACGCCTGTTGATGTGGAATGTATAGCTGCCACGCACCAATGTATCTTGGGGTACAAGGTGCTGCATCACGTTTACGGCATTCAGATAGTCTATTACCAGTGTGCCGCCTTTTTGCAGGCTGCGGGCAAACGACTTGGCAGCCAGCAGGTGGTCTCTGTCGTGTGCAAAATAGCCGAAGCTTGTAAAGAAATTGAAAGCATAATTGAAGTAATTGATATACGCAGGCATCCGCATATCGTGTACATAAAAATGCAGGTTATCTGCTTCGTATTCCTTAGCTATCTCTATATGGTGCAGCGACAGGTCTATACCCGTAACATCGTACCCATGCCCTGCCAACTGGCGGGCATAACGACCATCGCCACAGGCTATATCCAGCATCTTGCAGCCTGCGGGTGGTTGCAGATAGCCCAGCAGCTTTTCTATAAATGCCTGCGCTTCGGGTTCGTCCCTATGCTTATATAATATTTTGTAATAAGGCGAACCAAACCAAGTTTCAAACCAGTCTTTTTGTTCCATAAACGCTATGCGCAAAGGTAGCTTTTATAGCTGCATGGAGTATGATGGAGAATGCTGTATTTTTGCATCGCTTTTTTTAAAAACTCAATACATTATACTAATATGGTAAGCATAACGGGCAACAAGTGGAAAAAGCTGATAATAGTAGGCGATAGGGTATTGATAAAACCAAATAAGCCCGAAGAAAGAACAGGCAGTGGCTTGTATCTGCCACCCGGTGTGCACGAGAAGGAAAAAGTACAGCAAGGCTATATTATAAAAACAGGCCCCGGCTTTCCGATACCTGCCGTGCAGGAAGACGCCGAAACATGGAAAGAACCACAGGAAAAGGTAAAATACATACCCTTGCAGGCACAAGAGGGCGACCTGGCAATATTCCTGATAAACGGCAGTACAGAGGTGGTATATGAGGCAGAGAAATACTACATAGTACCACAGCACTGTATTTTGATGCTGGAGCGGGAAGAAGAACTGTGATTACTTACCTGGCTTTTTGAGTATTACATAAAACATCATTCTATCCTGTTTGTTGCAATAAAAACTTAATTGCAAGGAAAGCCACACCCCATTTGCAGATAATATTTAACTTCGCAGCCGCTATACAAAGTATATATGAAGAGTACATTGCGCCGTTTTGTTGTGAACAACCGCCTGCTGCTGGCAGTGGTATTGATAGGTTTGGGTATATGGGTAGGCATGGAAGTAACGTGGTGGATAGGCTGGATACCTATGCTGATAGCCATACTGATGGTAGTTGCCCACTTTATGATAGGGCCTATGACGCTGATACAGGGCTATGTAGAAAACGGCGATATGGAAGGTGCGCAAAAGCTGCTGGATAAGGTAAAATACCCCAACCTGCTATACAAGCCCGTGCGCTCGTCTTACTACATGCTGCGTGCAAACTTCAGCACCATGGGCGAAGACCTTGACAAAGCAGAGGCTGATTTGAAAAAAGGATTGGCTGCAGGTATGCCCGAAAAAGAATATGAGGGTACTGCCTACCTGCAATTGGGCAGCATAGCCTACAAAAAAGGTAATAAGAAAGAGGCGATGGAAAATATGCGCAAAGCCATCAAAGTAGGCCTGCCCGATGAAGATAGCAAAGCCACTGCCTACCTGCAACTTAGCAGTCTGCTGCTGGAACGCCGCGACTTTAAAAGCGCGAAGATGTATTTTGCCAAAGCCAAAGCCTGCAAAGCCACCAACGAGCAGATAGTGAGCCAAGTAAAAGAAATGGCTAAGTATATGGCAAGAATACCCGGATAATCATAATCGTACCTGATAGTAACAAACCATGCTGCAAAGTGTGGTTTTTTTATGCCCAAGTGTGCCCAATTGCCCAAATGACCAAGCTCTGTATGAGTTGGGCAGATCGGCAGGTGTTTTTTTGTTCATGCTGCTCATTTGCTCACGATGCTCATTCGTTTACTAGCGTGAGCAACATGAGCGTAGTGAGCGTTCACGTCTGTTCACGGTGTTCATACCCTCGTAGCGTGAACGCGTGAACAGCGTGAATGGAATGAACAGAGTTTGTTCGCACTTGTTCGTGGTGTTCGTATATCCTGAACGCGAACAAACGAACAAGACTGTAACACTGTATCGCTGTAACAGGTGTTACAGTGTTACACTTACTTTTAATCATAGCTCAATTATTGCCGTCATACCGAACGCAGAGAGGTATCTCCTGAAAGTTTGCAATGTTGATAGATATAGCTATTGTACTGATAGTCAGGAGATTTCTCCCGTTGGTCGAAATGACGTGATGTTAGTTGGATTAACTACTTAGTTAATTACTATTTATTATTATTAATATGTATTGTTGATGTTTATAATAATCTTACTTATTATATATACTTAGGTATATATAGATACTATCAACAGAAGGCTGTATGAGTATGATACTATTGGTGATAGCTTGATAATTAAATAAGTTGTCTATATCACTACTGCAATTTTACTGTATCGCTGTAGCGCGTGTTACAGTGTTACAACGCTACAGTCTTGTTCGTTTGTTCGCGCTAAGGATATACGAACACCGCGAACAAGCGCGAACACGTTCATACGTTCACGCTGTTCACGATATAAAAGCGTGAACGCCGTGAACAGGCGTGAACGCTCACCATGCTCATTTTGCTCACGCTAATAATATAATGAGCATCGTGAGCAAATAATACACTTGCACATTTTGCCCATCTGCCCAACTAATATGGGGCTTGGGCGCTTGGGCGCACTTGGGCGTAATACATCTTTGTAAAATGAGAGCATAGCTACGTGCAGATTATTCTACATTAAACAGCCTGCTAAGATAAAAGTAATATGCCCCATCATTATCGGGCGAGCCACTGCTAACGTATAGCCTCAATAAATCGTGCCTGCCACGCAGCATTTCTTCCATCATATCAGGTGTCAGTAAAAAAAGTTCTCCTTCCTGTAAACCGTACAGATAGGTAAACTGCTTGCTCGATGCATAGCGTCCTTCTTGTTTGCTGTCTATTATGGTGCTGGCTATGCCATAACCAATTAGTCCTGTTCCATTCAGGTAATCTCTTTTTACATCTTGGTTAGTAACGTGCCCTTTGCTGTTTACGGCTACGTATCTGCGATGGTGCGGCAGGTTTGATGCAATGGTGGTAAAATACAGGTAAGTGCCGAAACGTGCCTTTACATTGGCATATCCCATTACATCCATAGTGCCATACAAATTGATAAACAACGAGTCGTGATACTCTATTGCAAAGCAGCGATGCTTCAAATCTTCATTAATAATAGCTGAACCGCCTTTAAAATCGTAGAGTGTTGCACCTGCCCATTCATTATCGCTAAAACTTCTGGGCGATGGAGTAACGGGCAGTTGAGTTGGGGTGCTATTTAAAAAATCATCTAATGTGATGTAGGCTAATGCTTCCTGCGCATTGGCTTGAAGATGAAATGTAAGTAGCAATAAGGACAATAAATAACGCATAAGGATATATTGGTAATGCAATATAACCATTTCACGTTATTTGTACGCTCATTTGTATGACTAACTCGCCAGTATCTCTGCTATTTTAGCGGCTACTTTATCTGCATTAGGCAGCATGGCGGCTTCTAAACCCATATTCATGGGTACTGCAGGCAAGTCCATCGCGCCCATCGTTTGTACAGGTGCATCCAAGTGCTTAAAGCAGTTTTGCGCTATACGTCCTGCCAGTGCCTCGCAAAATGAGTTGCGTAGTTGCTCCTCTGTCAGTACAAGGCATTTGCCGTGTTTGCGTACGGTATTATATATCAGTTCTTCGTCAAGCGGATAGATAGTGCGCAGGTCTATTACCTCTACCTGCCCCTCAAATTGTTTAGCGGCGTTCTTTGCCCAGTACACACCCATACCGTAGGTGATGATGCACATACTTTCGCCGTTATCTACCGCTTCGGCAGATGCTTCTAATACTACTGCACCTTTTCCCAATGGCAGTATATAATCCTTTTCAGGCTCTACCGTCTTAGCCTCGTCCGTGCCGGGTACTTTGCTCCAATACAGCCCTTTATGCTCCAGCATGATGACAGGATTGGGGTCGTAAAAAGCGGCTTTCATCAGCCCCTTCATATCGGCGGCATTGCTCGGGTAGGCTATCTTTATACCCTTGATGGTAGCCAGCGTACTCTCTACACTACCACTATGGTACGGGCCACCGCCACCATAAGCACCTATGGGTACACGTATTACACAACTGATGGGGTATTTGCCACAAGTCAGGTAGCACGACTTACTTATTTCCGTTACTAACTGATTGATACCCGGATAGATATAATCTGCAAATTGAACCTCTACTATAGGCTTTAAACCCAATGCACTCATACCTACGGTAGAGCCAATGATGTATGCTTCCTGTATAGCGGTATTAAACACGCGGCTATCGCCAAACTTATCTGCCAGTGTAGCTGCCTCACGAAACACACCACCCAAACGGCGGCCTACGTCTTGCCCGTAAAACAATGCTTCAGGATGGTCGCGCAGTATTTCTTCTACGGCATGCAGGGCGGCATCTACCATTACTACTTTGTCTTTGCCTGCGGGTGTTCTTGTACCTTTTTCTTCTGTTACTTTGGTAGGTGCAAAAACATGGTCGGCTACGGTAGATGGGTCTGGTTCGGGTGCTGCTACGGCATTTTCAAACTCTTTCTGCACATAAGCCAATTCTTCTGCCTCTATTTTGTCCAGCATCTCTTCTGTAATGCCCTTTATTTCCAGCAGCTTTTTGCGCAGCTTAGGACCGGGGTCGTTCAGGCTATGCTTAAAGAGGTCTTCCTCTGTACGATACCATTCTTTTCTTACCCCCGATGTATGATGCCCTAACAGGGGTACTTTGGCATGTACCAATATGGGTTTGCGCTCTTTGCGTACCCAGTCTATGGTATATTCCATTGTTTTATAGGCATCTTCAAAGTCGCTGCCGTTTACACGCACACGCTCCATGCCTTTAAAGCCGGCTGCATATTCGTAGGCATCCATTGTACGCGCCTCATCGCTGCTTACAGAGATACCCCAATCATTATCTTGAACCAGATATATAACAGGCAACTGATGCAGGCAGGCAAACTGAAATGCCTCTGCTACCTCTCCCTCTGTTACACTACCATCGCCCAGCGAGCAAACAACTACGGGTGGTGTGGGGTAGTCTATCAGTTTTTGGTCTTCTATATATTGTATGCCTTGTGCTACGCCTGTAGTGGGTACTACCTGCATACCTGTAGCACTGCTTTGGTGTATTATTTTAGGAAAGTTTTCTCGGCGTATGTTGGGGTGGTTGTAGTATTCTCGTCCGCCTGTAAAGGGGTCGTCGGCTTTAGCCAGTAATTGCAGCATCAGCTCGTAGGGGCGGTAGCCCATGCCCAGCATCAGGCTCTCGTCTCTGTAGTAGGGGCTTACATAGTCGCAGGGTTTCAGCAAAAAGCCCGTAGCCAGTTGTATAGCCTCGTGTCCGCGAGATGTACTATGAACGTATTTGCAGATTTGCCTGTTGGCATCATATGTTTCAGCCATCGCTTTCGCCGTCATCATCAGGCGATACGCTTTCAGCAATAATTCTTTCGATAACATATTAAAATAAATATGCCCTGTAAGAGCTAAGGCGCAAATGTAGCCCTAAAACCTTTAATACAGAAGATATACGATGGGCGAATATATGATTGTGGATAAACAAAACGTTAATCTGTAAAGCTATATCCATTTTTTGGCTGTCTTCATTTCTATAAGTGAATAGAACACCTATTTTTGTTTTTCCGAATAAATATTCAATATGCAATTCGACTTTAAAAAGTTCACACCGCACCTCATAATAATAGGCATATTCGCGGCACTGGCATTTATTTTTTCTTATCCTCAACTGCAAGGCAAGGTGCTGAACCAGCACGATACCATGAGTTGGAAAGCCATGTCTCAAGAGGGTAGGGAGCATTTTGAAAAAACAGGCGAAAACGTATTGTGGAGCAATAGTATGTTTGGCGGTATGCCCACCTATACCTACTATGTGCCCAAGAACAACAACTATGTATATTATGTACAAGGTGCCATCATGGGTATTATGGGCAAGCCTGCGGGTTTCCTGTTCTTAGCCATGTTGTGTTTTTACATACTCATGTCTTGTCTGAAAGTGGATAGATGGCTTGGCTTGGCTGGCTCTATAGCATTCGCGTTCAGTAGTTACAACTTAGTGATAATAGGTGCAGGGCATGAAACCAAAATGCTGGCTATCGCTTATATGCCTGCCGTAGTGGCTGGGTTGCTGTACATATATAACAGTGATTGGTGGAAAGGTATTCCGTTATTGGGTTTATCGCTTGCATTAATGATTACCTCTGCCCACTATCAGGTAGTGTATTATACCATCATTATTGTACTGGCACTGGTAATAGGGATGTTGTTTATCGCTATCAAAAACGGTACTATCAAAAACTTTCTTATTTCTTCCGTTATATCGCTTGTGGTAGCTGTTGTTGCATTGGGGCCCGGCTTGCAGTTTGTGATGAGTACGATGGAGTATAACAAAACTACCATGCGTGGCGGACAAAGCGAGCTGACTTTTGTAAAACACGACCAAGACAAGAAAACAGGTGGTTTGGATAAAGAATATGCATTCAGGTGGAGCAACGGCATTGGCGAAACCTTGTGCCTCATGATACCATATCTGTATGGCGGTTCAAACGGAGAGCCTGCCGATGTAGCCCCTGCAACGTCTGAACTGGTAGGCGAGCAAGCAGGGCAGTTGATGTATTGGGGGCCGCAGCCATTCTTATCGGGTCCTGTATATTTTGGTGCTATTATCTGCTTCTTGTTTGTATTGGGGCTGATGATAGTACGCAGCCCGCACAAGTGGTGGATATTTGGTGCAAGCCTCTTATCTATCATCATGTCTTGGGGCAATCACTTTCCCGAGTTTAATTACTTCTTGTTTGATAATGTACCCATGCTCAATAAGTTCCGTACCCCGTCTATGGTATTGGTAGTAGCACAGGTATTGTTTCCGTTATTGGCTATCTGGGCTGTACACGATTTGCTGACGAGCAAAGAGGACAAAAAGTCTTTGGTAAAAAAACTGTTTATAGCAACGGGAATAACGGCAGGTGTTTGTGTACTGATAGCAGTGGCAAGCGGTATGTTCTTCGACTTTTCGGGCGTTACGGAATTGCAGATACCTGAAAAAGACAGGGCTGCTATACTGCCAGCACTAAAGGACGACAGACAGGCATTGGCAAGCAAAAGTGCTTTTACCAGTGCAGTGTTCATCCTATTGGCAGCAGGTTTGTTGTGGGCATATCTTACCGATAAAATAAAATCTGTTCAGGCTGTTATGATAGGCTTGGTTGCACTGATAGCGATTGACCTGATGAGTGTTGGTAACCACTACCTGAACGAAGAGAGCTTTGTAGAAGAAAGCGAGTTTGATGGCATGTTTGAACCACGTATGGTTGACAGGCAAATAAAAGAAGATAAAGACCCGTACTATCGTGTGCTGGACGTTACTAAAAACACGTATAACGATGCTGTACAGGCATACCATCACAAAGTGATTGGTGGTTACAGCCCCACCAAAATGGAAATTTATCAGGATATGATAGACGTTCACATGAATGGCGAGTTCAATACGGCTGTACTAAACATGCTGAATACGAAATACATTATCTACAACCCGCAATCTCCGCAGGTATCTATCAACCCCGAGGCTTGTGGCAATGCATGGTTTGTAAACGAAGTGAAATGGGCTAATACAGCAGATGAAGAAATAAAAGCATTGGATGCTGCCAGACTGGGAGATACTGCTGTATATACCAATCCATTCAACCCCAAGCAAACGGCTGTAGTACGCAGTACATTTAAGAAAGAACTGGATGGATACGCTTTTGGTAAGGATAGTGTGGCAAGTGTTACACTTACAAAATATGGTTTGAATGAATTAGAATTCATGTCTAAAAACAGCCAAAACGGCTTAGCGGTATTCTCTGATATTTATTATCCGTATGGATGGAAAGCATATGTTGACGATAAGGAAACACCAATACTGAAAGCCAACTATCTACTACGTGCCATTAAAGTACCTGCGGGCGAACATAAGATAAGGTTTGAGTTCCATCCTGATACTTTCTATACAGGTGATAGGATAGCGTTAATATCTTGTCTGTTGTTGTTTGGCATTACGGGCTTCTCATTGTTCAGGCTGTTCAAAGGTGAAAAGAAAGAAGAAAAAGCAGGATAACTTATAGCGTTACGATAAAGACAGGAAAGGAAATATATGGCACAAGAAGGCAGTAGTAAACGGAATTATACATTTATTGGTAATAGTATATTCCTGTTCCTTACACGCTTCTTTCCTACGCTGGCTACTTTGCTGGTGATGATATATTTTTCGCACTACCTGTCTTTCGACTTATATGGTGTGTATAATAAGTTTTGGGTTGCGCTATATCTCATCAGCACGATAGCTGCATTAGGCATACAGAATTTTTTGGTTACCTATTCACCATCCGTTGTCGCATCACTCATCAAGACGCTTACTACAAGGCATAAGCTGTACCTATTGGGCTGGATATGCCTGATGGGTTTGATATTTGCCATCGTACAAAATCAGGCAATGTTACTGTCACTACCATTTAATGACGCTTTTGAAAGTATGCGCAACGATACGGCGTTGATATGGTTGCCTTTCAGTTTCTTCATTGTGTATGTACTCGGCATCATGATAGAAAGTGTGCTGATGGTGTTCAAGAACAGGGTAGTATTGATATGGGTAAATGCGGTGTATAGTGCCGTCTTTTGCTGGCTGCATTATCTCTTTGTGCAGCAGGAAACCAACTCTATGGACACCTTGTTTTTATATCTGTTGTTATTGGCAGCAGGTAAATTATTAGTCTATTTAGTGGCTTATTACTTCGATATGAAAAAGCAAGCCATATCGCCTGTAGCCAACGTGCAGCGCATACGCAATTTATGGGCACACATGGCATTTTACGATGTATCTCAAATGGTTTTCAGATGGGTAGATAAGTTTGTGCTAAGCATGGTATTGAGTGCTGGCTTGTTTGCTGTTTACTTCAATGGCTCGGTAGATATTCCTTTTTTGCCATTACTATTGGGTGCAGTAGGCAGTTCGGGGCTTATGCAACTGGCTTATGACAACAGGGAAGAAGCCCCTGTGCAAATACAGAATAAAACAGGGCGCATATTATCCTGCATTGTTTTTCCTGCATTCTTCTTTTTTCTGCTTTTCAGGTCCGAGTTTATAGAGCTTACGTTTTCTGTACAATACTTAGATGCTGTTCCCATCTTCCTGATGTCTATTATGGTGTTGCCATTACGTGCATACAAGTTCACCACCATACTACAGCACAAACATATGGGGCGTATCATAAACATTGGCGCGGTGCTGGATATGGCTATTGCCGGTGGTTTGGCTTATCCCTTGTATCTTAAATTTGGCTTGCGTGGTATAGCATTGAGTTTCGTTATCAGTACCTATATTCAGAGTGCTTATTATCTGTATCATACATCAAAAGCATTACAGGTATCGGTCATCAAACTGCTCCCGATATTGAACTGGGTGATAAAATTGATAGTTTTTGGCATAGTATTCATAGGTTTTCGTTATCTGCTGCCGCATAGTATTAGCAAAGAAATTACACTAATTTCGGGTATAGTATTTACTATGTTGGTAATGCTCGTTGCATTTCTGGCAGAGCTAAAAGCAATTAAACGAATATATGGCCATCCGCAGGCGAAAGTTTGAATCAATAGGTAACACGGGTTTCAGCACTAACAGTGCACAAACCGAAGGGGGTAGGCTCACCAATAAAGATGGCAGTATTAATCTGCGCAAAACGGGGCGTCCTTTTTGGGAGCGTATCAGTATGTATCATACTATACTGGCTATGCACCCGCTCAAATTTTTACTGATTGTTTTTCTGTTTTATACTACACTCAATGTTTTTTTCGCCACAATCTATATCATTATAGGTGTTGAAAACCTGAAGGGAATTATACCCAATGACGATATACTGACTAATTTTCAGCAAGCATTCTTTTTCAGTTCGCAAACACTTACTACTGTAGGTTACGGGCATATAAGCCCATCTGGTTTGTGGGCTAATATCGTAGCCTCGTTAGAGTCGTTTATAGGTATCTTGGCTTTTGCCTTGGTAACGGGTATTTTATATGGTCGTTTTTCAAGACCGAAGGCATATATACAGTTCAGCCATAACATGATTATAGCCCCTTTCAAAGGGATAACAGCATTGATGGTAAGAATGGCTACCTATAAAAATAACCACCTGACAGATGTGGAAGCAGCCGTTAATATAGCAATGCATGTGGAAGAAAACGGAGCCCGCATCAGAAAATTCTTTCCTTTAGAACTGGAATTAAAACGCATCAACTCTATGGCTTTGAGTTGGACGTTAGTACACCCGATAAATGAAGACAGCCCATTGTATGGAATGACTGAGCAGGAATTGCTGGATGCTGATTTGGAAGTATTGTATTTTATCAATGCGTTTGATGACCATTTTTCTAATGTGGTAAAGCAGCGTACATCTTATACAGGCAAAGAATTGGTATTTGGTGCTAAATTCTTGCCCATGTTCCATCGTTCAGAAGATAACAGTACTACTATACTCGATTTATCAAAAATTAACGCATACGAGAAGGCTGAGTTGCCTGAAATGGTTATTTCAAGCGTTAATGCGTAGATTTGCAATATGATTGCTACGATGTCTTTATCACAACTCACACAGGAATTATTAGAAAGGGAAGAGAAGTATAGTGCACATAACTATCATCCGCTACCCGTTATGCTCACACGCGGACAGGGTGTGTTTGTATGGGATGTTGACGGCAAACGTTATTACGATTTCCTGTCGGGTTATTCAGCCGTTAACCAAGGGCATTGCCATCCTGCTATCATCAGCGCATTTGTAGAGCAGGCACAAAAACTGACACTTACATCTCGCGCTTTTCATAGCGATTTGCTGGGTGAGTATGCTGAATATATCACCAAGTATTTTGGCTACGATAAAGTACTGCCCATGAACACGGGTGTAGAGGCTGTAGAAACTGCCCTGAAACTGGCACGCCGTTGGGGTTACGAAGTAAAAGGTGTAGCGCAAGACAAAGCTTTGATATTAGTGTGTAGCGAGAATTTTCACGGACGCACACTGAATGTAATCTCTTTCAGTACAGACCTGTCTTCTCGTACCAATTTCGGGCCATATATGCCGGGGTATCGTGTGGTGGAGTATAACAATGTACAAGCATTACAAGAGGCATTGCAGGATAAAAATGTAGTAGCCTTTATGGCAGAGCCTATACAGGGCGAAGCAGGAGTGGTAGTACCCCATGAGGGCTACCTTGCCAAAGTAGCTGCCATGTGCAAAGAAGCCAATGTATTGTTTATAGCAGACGAAATACAAACAGGGTTGGCAAGAACAGGTAAAATGCTGGCTTGCGACCATGAAGATGTTCGCCCCGATATATTGGTGCTTGGCAAAGCATTGTCTGGCGGTACGATGCCTGTATCTGCGGTATTGGCTGATGATGAGGTTATGCTTACCATCAAGCCGGGAGAACACGGCTCTACTTATGGTGGCAATCCATTAGCGTGCAAAGTAGCCATGGTAGCGTTGCAGGTACTGAAAGACGAACGTATGGCTGAAAATGCAGCTATACAAGGAGAATACCTGCGCAATCAACTTGTTGCATTACAACATCCGAATATTGGCCTTGTTCGTGGTAAGGGTTTACTCAATGCCATTGTTATCAATCATCCTAACAAAGAAGCCGCATGGGATTTGTGTATGGCAATGAAAGATAACGGACTGCTTGCTAAGCCCACACACGGCGATAAAATACGTTTTGCGCCACCATTGGTTATAACCAAAGAACAGGTAGATGAATGTGTTGGCATTATTAAACAAAGCCTGCAAGTGCTTGCTTAGCGTTCACCGTCTTTTATTTCAATAAGGCTGTTTTCAGGATAGGTTATTTTTTCAAGGTATAACCCATGACCTGCTACGCTGAAGTCTGCTTTGGTGCAGTCTCTTGCTTCTATTATCTGTCTGAACTCGTCTAATATAATCTTGCCTCTTGCGGCTTGCAACTGTGTAGCCACTAAACCACGCACCATACCACGTAAAAAGCGATTGGCTTCTACAATGTACTGCAATTCATCGCCCACCGTTTGCCAGTACGATTGTGTGATGCTACACATAAATGTACGGGATTGAGTATTGCGTTTTGAAAAACTTTCAAAGTCTGTATATTCTTTCAGTATCTCTGCTGTTTGTTGCAATACATTTACGTCAATTTTGAAAGGATAGTAAAGCGCCTTATTTAGTAGGAAAGGATTTTTATGCGCGTATATCCTGTACCTGTATTGGCGGCTGATGGCATCAAAACGCGCATTCAGTTCAGGGTTCTCTGTCAGATAAATAGCATTTGCAGCTATCTTATCAGGCAGTATAGCATTCATTTTGTACAAAAAAGCCTGATGCAATGGTTGTTCCGTATCAAAATGATAAAAGTTGCTTAACGCATGTACGCCCTCGTCTGTACGGCTGGCACCAAAAGATGTAACTGGTTCCCGAAGCAAGGTAGAAAGGGCATTGTTGACTGCAAGCTGCACGGTTGGCAACTCTCCTTGCAACTGCGAGCCATGAAAGGCAGTGCCATCATACATTAGTTCCAGAAAATACCTTGCCATTAGCCAGTTTCAGAACGCAATATTAGCTTATTTCGGTAGCATTCTCTGCTTCGGCAGGCTGCTTAGTCTTCCATCGTTCCAGCCGCTTGCCTATAAACCAAAAAGAAACAGCCAGTATCAGAAAGAATAACCCTTTATTGGTATTGTCCCAAAAATATTCAAAGTATCGGGTATATAAATTAGCTAATAATGCAATGATGCCAACATCTCTGGCAGCATTATCTCTGTACTTAATACCCGCTAAGAATGTCGCGAACCCTGCTACCACAAATAGTATGGCATATACTATCACTTGTGTCTGCCTTACAGCAGCCCATTTCTCAAGGCTGTTATAATTGCCGAATACAGATACACCCCATAGTGCGGTAAACAGTATGATGAGCCCCGTAATGTATGTAATGCGATGGCTGAAATGCAATGGTTGTATACGTTGCTGCATCCATGCAAATGCTGTTACTATTGCACCAAACAATGCAAATCGTACGGGGTAGTTCATCCCAAGAAATAAGTCTTCGTTGCTTAGCCATGTACTGAATGCTCCGAACCAGCCCATTACTGCCAAAATACCTGCTACCCACATTGCATAAGAACGCATCCATACGGATAATAACAGAATACATACTGAACAAGCAGCCAGAAAACCACTATGTTTTTCACCAAAGCCTATCTCTTTGCAATAATATGTGATAGCCGTTACCAGTAGCAAAGAGCCTATCACCGTGTATATTTCATAAGGTAGTGTGCTGATATGTTGTCGTTTTTTCTTTAATAACACGAACCATGTTACAAAAAGCAGAGTGAAGAGAATGGCAATAAACAGATTGGTAAGTGAGAAGTATTGCTTTAGTTTTTCCAGAAATTTATCGTCTATAAATATAGCTCCGAATGCTAATAGAATACATGATAATGCAATGACGAAAAAGTATTGGGCTACTTGCTGTCCTAAGGTTTTGGGTATTTGTATCGTGGCTTTTAGTTCGGCTGCTTTTTCGGGCGATATGTTGCCATTGCGCACCCATTCATCAATCGTTTGATGCAATAATTTATAGTCGTTATTATCGGCTTTTATCTTCATACGGGTTATCTAAGATAATGCATAGCAAGATGCATACCGAAAAAACAATAAGCCCCGTGTAAACGAGGCTTCTGTTACATATAGAGGATAAGAGAGAACGTTTTGAGTATCACGATGATGTAGTAAGAGGCATAAATATAGTATAAATATACAGATTAATAGCAATAATAATGCTTAATCTGTATATTATTGTTTAGTAAAATATTACTAAAATTTGAAGTTATATGTAATGCTTGGCAGTATCGGGAAGATAGATACCTGTTTCACACTTGCCTTAACACCTTGGCTCACATCGCCTTGCGTATCTACATACAAGAAGTAAGGATTCTGCCTGCTATACACATTATAGATTGAAAATGCCCAGCTTCCCTGCCATCTGCGTTGTTTCTTACGCTTGGGTGTATAGATGGCTGATAAATCCAAACGATGGTATGGGAACAAACGGTATGCGTTCAGTTCGCTATATTGGGGTACTACCTGCCCTTGTACAAAGTAGTAATTGGTAGGCAGTGTAATGGCATTGCCCGAACCGAAAATAAACACGGTTGAGAACGTCCAACGTTTAGAATGTTCATATGTGCCAACTACAGACAGGTCGTGCCTGCGGTCGTATTTGGCAGGGTAGGTGTTGCCATTGTTCAGGTCTTTGAATGTGCGGGTAGTCCACGCAAGGGTATAGCCAATCCAACCAGTGAATTTTCCCTTTGTCTTATTGATAAAGAACTCTGCACCATAAGCCTCGCCACGTCCGAATACGAAATCGAGCTCGGGGTCTTGTATGGTAGATGGTATATAGCCTTCGCGATATTCCACCTGATTTTTCATGTCTTTGTAATAGACCTCAACAGATGTTTCGAGTTTGTTGTCCAGCCAGTTTTTGAAATAACCAACAGAATATTGCCATGCTTGCTGGGGCTGCACAAGGATGGTACTTGGCACCCATAGGTCTGTGGGCAGCGTACTGCCGTTGTTAGATACCAAGTGGATGTATTGATAAGCCTTGCTGGCACTGGCTTTGATAGAGGAGCTTTCCGTCAGTTCAAAACGCATATTCAATCTTGGTTCCAAACCGCCGTATGTTTTTACAATTTCACCGTCGCTATAGTTGGTACTGTCTATACGTTTGCCGTTAATATCTGTTTTGTAAGATGTGTACGGCCCTGTTTGCCCGAAGAACGAGTAACGCAATCCCGCAGTTACCCTCAACCATTTAGTAGGTTCAAAGTCGTCTGATATATATGCTGCACCTTCGTGTGCGTATTTTATCAGGGCGTTATTGGGTTGCAGTTCTACGCTACCGGCACTGCCCGATATTTGGTTAGGGATAAACTTGTGATATGTATATGCAATACCTGTTTTTATTTTATGATTGAAAGATGTGTAGTAATCCAAATCTACTTTACCGTTCAAATCTCGTACGCCTGATGATAACTTAAACTGAAATTCATTTTGTTTGGCAGCAAAGGCAAATTGATAGTCGTTATACACTGCTGTTGCATTTAGGAATAGTTTGTTGTTGAACAAGTGATTCCAACGAAGCGTAGCAGTAGAATTGCCCCAAGGAATATCTGCATTGAAAGAACCGCTGCTACTGGTGAATTTGAATTTGTCCCTGCCAAAATATCCGCTGAGGTAAATCCTGTCTTTTTCAGTGATTTTGTAATTCGCTTTCAGGTTGGCATCATAAAAGTGATAGCCCGAACCTGCTAAGGGGCCAGTTACAAAAGGTTTAATCAACACGTCAATATATGTGCGCCTGCCCGATAGCATAAAAGAGCCCTTATCTTTCTTCAACGGCCCTTCAAGCGTCAGCCTTGATGCTATAAGGCCGATGCCACCTTCTGCATGATATTCTTTCATATTACCCTCTTTCATAGATACATCTACTACAGAAGATAAACGACCACCATAATTGGCAGGCATACCACCTTTTATAAGGGTTACGTTTTTAATAGCATCTGTATTGAATACAGAAAAGAAACCGAATAAGTGGCCTGTATTATATACTACCGCATCGTCTAATAATATCAGGTTCTGGTCAGGTCCTCCACCACGAACGTAGAAGCCTGAATTGCCCTCGCCTGCAGACTGTACGCCGGGCATTAATTGCAGGGCTTTTAATATATCTGTTTCACCAAAAATAACAGGCAGCGTTTTTATTTTATCAGCCGATAGCGTGATAGTACCCATCTGTGTGCCTTTCACATTTTCATCTCTTCGAGTGTCTGAAACAACAATTTCCTGCATGCGGGTTTTATTTTGTAACTCCGCATCCTGCTTTTTGCTTTCGCTCAGCGTAATTTTTTCTGTAATGGAAAGAAAACCAACATAAGAATATACTACTGTATAAGTGCCTGCAGGAAGTGTTAATGAATAAAACCCATAGGTATTGGTTTCTGTACCAAGGTCTGCTTCTTTTATATAGATGATGGCTCCTAATATGGCTTCGCCACTTTCTTTATCTTTTACATAACCGCTTAGGGTTACTTTCTTTTGAGCTGATGCTTGTTTTGGGGTAGTGAATATTGCCAATATGGTGATAAGTAGTACAATAGCCTTGATATGCTGCATAAAAATTGGGGGGAGTTAATTGAATTCGTCTTTAAGCCTTTTTCTAAAATAGATGTAAAATTAAGGTATGCTTTAATGCTAAACGTATCTGTCGTAAATTTGTTGGCTTATGTTAATCGCATTACAAAATATTTCATTTCATTTCGGTTCAAGGACGATACTGGAAGATGCCAGCTGGCAGATAGGAACGGGCGAACGTATTGGTTTGGTTGGCAGTAATGGTGTAGGTAAATCTACCCTGTTAAGGCTTATGACACGGGAATACACGCCCAACGCAGGTACAATAAACAAACCTAAAGATGTAAGCATCGGGTTCTTCAATCAGGATTTATTGAGCTTTTCAACCGATAATTCAATTCTTTCTGTTGCCATGACGGCTTTTGAGCGTGCGCATGAGATAGAAAAAGATATGCAACGCCTCATCAAAGAATTGGAAACCAAACCCGATGATGCAGATTTATTGGACGAATACAGCCATGCCCTGCACGATTTTGAAGTAGCAAGCGGATATGAAATGGAGCATCGCAGTGCAGAGGTGTTAGAAGGATTGGGGTTTTCTACAGAAGATTTACAACGCCCATATAACCAGTTCAGCGGCGGCTGGCGTATGCGTGTGTTATTGGCAAAAATGATGTTGCAGGCACCTGATTTGCTGCTGCTCGATGAGCCTACCAACCACCTCGACCTGCCATCTATTGAATGGTTGGAAAGATACCTGATAAGCTATCCCGGTAGTGTGGTTATCGTTTCGCACGACCGCTATTTTCTTGACCGTATGGTTACAAAGATTGTAGAAGTATGGCAACAAGATTTGCATCAATACAGTGGCAATTATTCGTTCTATCAAAAAGAAAAAGTAGAGCGAATGGAGTTGCAGCAACGTGCTTTTGAAAATCAGCAAGACTATATACGCCAGCAGGAACGTTTTATAGAACGATTTAAGGCAAAAGCAAGCAAAGCTGCGCAGGCGCAGAGTGCCATGAAGAAACTGGATAAATTGGAACGAATAGAGTCGCCCGATGGTACAGTTCCTGTTATGAATATCAACTTTGATGTAGCTGTACAACCCGGCAAAATCATCTGCACGCTAAAAGATGTAACCAAGCGCTTCGGTCAATTAACCATCCTCGAAAAAGCGGGTGGAGAAATATTGCGTGGCGATAAGATTGCATTGATTGGTGCGAATGGTAAGGGCAAATCTACACTACTAAGGATAATTGCTGGTACTGAGCCTGTTGAAGGAGAACGAAAAGGCGGGCATAATGTAGAAGAAAGTTTTTATGCTCAGCACCAGTTAGAATCGCTGAATGTAGAAAATGAAATATTAGATGAACTGAAGCAGGCAGGTACCGGCAAAACGGAACTGGAATTACGCCAACTATTGGGTTGCTTCCTGTTCAGCGGCGATGATGTGTTTAAAAAGATAAAAGTGCTGTCGGGTGGAGAGAAGGCAAGGGTAGCTCTTGCCAAAACAATTGCTATGAAGGGCAACTTCCTGATGCTGGATGAGCCTACCAACCACCTTGATATGCAATCGGTAGAGATGCTGATAGAGGCATTGAATAAATATGAGGGAACACTGATACTCGTATCTCACGACCGCTATTTTATCAAAGAAACAGCCAATAAAATATGGTGGATAGAAGATGGGCAGATAAAAGAATTTGCAGGCAGCTACGATGAATGGGTAACTTTTATGCAAGACCGTGAAAAACGCATGAAACAAGCTGCACCTGTAGTAGAAAAGAAAGTAGAAAAACCAATAGAGCAACCTAAACCTGCTAAGAATGATAATGAACTAAGGGAATTAAGAAAAGAACATCAGAAACAACAGAAGCAGTTTCAGAAACTGGAAGAACAATTGAATATACTAAACACGGAAAAAGCAGCAATTGAAGCCGAGCTATCTAATCCAGAAGTGTATGCTGATAAGAATAAGTTTACCGAACTAGATGCAAAATACAAGCAGCATACACAGCAGATAGAAACACTTAGCAAAGAATACGATAAGGTTTTTGAAACAGTATTGGAATTAGAAGAAAAAATAGGGTAGTACGCTATTATTGCATTCGCTTTTATATAATATTATCTTTACAAGCCAAAACTAACTAGTATGCCATCATTTGATATAGCCAGCAAGGTAGATTTACAAACGCTGGATAATGCCATCAACATAGCAAAGAAAGAAATTGATAACCGCTACGATTTTAAAGGTTCTCATGTGTCTGTAGAATTGAATAAAAAAGACATGATTGTGAATGTAGAGGTTGAGAGCGATATGCAGCTTAAGCAGGTAGAGGATATACTGATTACAAAGTCTATGCGTCAGGGATTGGAGGCCAATAGTTTTGATATGAGTAAAGAGGCTACACCATCGGGCAAATACATAAAGAAGACGATACCCGTAAAGAATGGAATTGATAAGGATATGGCTAAGAAAATAGTGAAACTAATAAAAGACAGCGGTTCTAAAGTACAGCCTGCCAATATGGACGACATTATTCGTGTTACAGGCAAGAAGATTGACGATTTGCAGGATGTTATTCAACTCTGCCGTTCGTCAAGTCTTGATATTCCTTTGCAGTTCGTTAATATGAAATCATAAGAAAAGAGAAAGCCCCATCATTGGGGCTTTGTTATTTAGAAGTGATATACGGCATCTTTTAGTGTAGGTTGTGCCAAGTCTTTTTCCGAAACAATCGCATCTTTCAAGTCAATTTTCCAATCAATACCCAATGTGCTATCGGCATAGCTAAGTCCGCCTTCTGCAGTCTTGTTATAAAAATCATCACATTTATAAAATACTTCAGCAGTATCCGTTAATACGGAATAGCCATGCGCAAATCCTTTAGGAATAAGAAATTGTAATTTATTATCTGAAGATAATTCAACACCATACCATTGCCCGAATGTAGGACTGTCTTTCCTCAAATCGACAACAACATCCCAAATAGCACCTTCCAGCGCACGAATTAGTTTTGTTTGTGCACTCGGGGCGTTTTGGTAGTGAAGCCCACGTAAAACATTCTTGGTAGAACGCGCCTGATTATCTTGTACAAAAGGAATGGCGTAGCCAATCGCAGCTTCTAGTGTTTTGGCGTTATAACTTTCGTAAAAATAACCCCTGTCGTCATTAAATACGCGTGGTTCAAGTATCAGCAAGCCCTCGATGGGCGTTTTTATTACATTCATTATTTAGCCAATTGTGCTATTACTTCCAGAAAGTTAGTAGTAATATAATTCAGTTCTTCAGTCGTAAACTCGGTATGTATTGGCAGTGATATCACACAGTCTTGCAGCATATCTGTTACAGGCAGTACAAAATCAGCTCCGCCAAATTCTTTCAGCATATTTTGTTTGTGGCAAGGTACCGGGTAGTATATCATACTTGGTATTTTGCGTTCTACAAGCTTTGTTTGCACATCATCTCTGTTTACACCTTTTAGCTGCAATGTATATTGATGAAAGACGTGCTTGCTATAAGGTGCACGGTAAGGAGTGGTTATATGTGGGTTACTTTTAAATGCATTGTCATAGTAATCAGCTACCGCACGGCGGGCATTACAATATTCATCCAGATGTTTCAGTTTGATGCGCAATACAGCCGCTTGTATGCTGTCTAACCTGCTATTGCAACCTACCATTTCGTGATAGTAGCGTACTTTTTGCCCGTGATTGGCAATCATTTTTAATTTTTCTGCCAGTGCATCATCGTTTGTAAACATAGCACCGCCATCGCCATAACATCCCAGATTTTTTGATGGAAAAAACGAGGTGCAGCTTATAAGTCCCATAGCACCATTCTTTACCGTGGTGCCATTACTAAATGTATAACTGCCACCAATAGCCTGGGCATTGTCTTCTATTACTGGTATATTATGTTCATTGGCAACTGCTAATACGGATTCCATATTAGCACTCTGGCCGTATAAATGTACAGGCACTATAGCCTTCGTATTAGATGTTATGGCTTTTTTCAGTGCTTCTATATTCATGGTAAATGTATTTGCATCTACATCTACAAATATGGGTTTCAAACGAAGCAATGCCATCACCTCAACAGTCGCAATATATGTAAACGATGTAGTAATTACCTCGTCTCCTGGTTTTACATCCAGTGCCATCAGAGCAATTTGCAATGCATCGGTGCCATTTGCACAAGGTATAGCATACTTTACGCCAAGGTAATTGGCTATTTCTTTGCCAAATTCCTGAACATCTGCACCACCTATAAACGCAGTTGTGTTCAGTACATTTTGAATTGCAGCATCTACTTCAGGTTTTATCTTTTCATATTGACGCTTCAGGTCAACCATTTGCAAATTGAACATATAATACTTTTCGGAGTGCAAACCTACGCCTTAGCAGCCATTCATCAAAGTATATTAGTCATACCATCAGCTTCTTTTACTTTTTACTAACAAGTATTTAAGCAGTTTCCAGTATCTTCACCAATATATTAAGTTATATGAGGTTAACAATCGTCATTCTAGTATTATTGTTATCGTTAAATGCAAACGGCCAAGACGAGTTGTTTGGCACAACAAAAAAAGCTGCCAGAAAAGGTCTGATTATAGGTGTAAATGGTAGCTTGGATTTTCCTGCTGCAGATATGGCAAAACGCTATGGTACCAGCTATAGAGTAGGAGGCAACATATCATATAAAACTACTAAGAACTGGTTATTCGGCATTAATTTCGACTTCATATTAGGAAGCAATATCAAGGAAGACTCATTAATGATAAACCTGAAAGATGCTAATGGACAGATTATAGCCCAAGATGGACAAAGAATTGGGGTAGGCACATTTCAGCGTGGTTATATGGTTGGCATACAAGGGGGTAAAATTATTAATTTAGGTAATAAGAACAGTGATAATGGTGTTTTATTGCTTACAACTCTCGGTTTTATGCAGCATAAAATCAATATCTTCGATAGGACACAATCTACACCTCAGGTAAGTAAAACTATGAAAAAAGGATACGACAGATTAGTTAATGGCCTATTTGTAGAACAATATGTGGGGTACGTTTACTTCGCAAACAATGGGATAGTTAACTTTAATATCGGACTTGATATTGCTGCAGGTTTTACAAAGGGAAGGAGAGATTATCTATACGATGTAATGCGGACAGATGATAAGGCTAGAATAGATATTTTATTTGGCATCAGAGCAGGATGGTATATTCCAGTATTCAAGAAAAAGTCTGAAGAAATATTCTTTGAATAATACTAACTGTAATGCCTGAGCAACAATGATGAAAATGCTTGTGCATTTTCATCTTCTTCCTGCCAGTCAAATTTTGACTTTAACCAATTTTCTGCTTGTGTATAATTATCAAAACTGTTAAGGGTTTGTATTGTGTTTTCATATAATTGTGTATCGTTGCCGAACAACTCGCTGATAAAAAGGTATTTATCGTTAACACCGATTTGTTTCTCTAAAGTTGCTCTAATAGATTTTTTTTCAATTTGATTTGTGGGTTCTGCTGTCTTTTCTCTTTCTTTAATGTTAAAATTTGGCAGATTATTATTAAAGGCTACACGAGAACGTAGTTCTACAAGGTCAGCATATACAACTCTTGTATAATCCATCATTAGGTCAATATCAATTAGCGTGGCATTATCATCTGCCTTAGATAAATCTGCTATTTTCTGTAACAATGTCCTGACGCGTTGCATTCCTAATTATTTGCAGTAAGTGATCTGAAAACATCTTCCAAAGACAATGTTTCCGTATTCATTGTATTAATGTTTATATTATTATCTAATGCAAGTTGCATTACTTCTTTACGCAAAGCATCAGGATTATCAGTGTATATTTTGATGCCATTCTGCAATAACTCATAACGTTTTTTATGTTTTAAAGAATTGAACAAATCAGCAGCCGGCTGTTTATCGAAGGTTACAATTAACACATCTTGTTTTTTGTTGCTTTGCTGTATTTTTTCTATCGCATCATCTGCTACAATTTTTCCACTATTGATGATGATTACTCTGCTGCACATTGCCTGTACTTCCTGCATGATATGAGTAGAAAGTAACACAGTCTTTTCCTTTCCGATGCGCGTTATCAATTCTCTGATTTCTATAATTTGATTGGGGTCTAAGCCTGTAGTTGGTTCATCAAGAATCAATACATCAGGATTATGCAGCATAGCTTGCGCCAAACCTACACGTTGCTTGTAGCCTTTTGACAACATACCGATTTTTTTATGTGCCTCTTTTGTCAAACCGGTAAGTGTTATCATCTCTTCGATACGATTTTTTACATTTTTTATACCATGAATGCCTGCGCTCATTTCCAGATACTCGCGTACATACATATCATAATACAACGGATTTGCTTCAGGTAAATATCCAATATTGCGTTTTACGTCCATTGGCTTATCCTGCACATCACTGCCACATACTATTATGCTTCCGTTTGTAGCCGGTAAGTAACCGCAAATCATTTTCATTGTAGTAGACTTCCCAGCGCCATTTGGACCTAAAAAGCCAACTATCTCGCCTTTTTTCAGTTCAAAACTGATATTGTCAACGGCGTATTGTTTATCGTATATTTTTGATACTGTATTTACAATAATAGACATAACGCAATTTACATTAAAAACTAACCTCAATAAAAAAGCAGGGAAATATTCCCTGCTTAATGCAATATATAAATGTGGTAATTATTTCTTTGACCCGGTAAATGAAGTAGTGCGTATATCTCCATTTAAAGTCTCGATTGACTGAAATGTTAATTTCTGTGTATTATCGTTTAAATTAATATTGATTTCTCTGTTGCCATAAACAGCGTCAACATTCTTAATGTTGATAGCATTATTAGGTGTGATAGTGCCGTATAGGCTATCTGTAAATCTGCTTACTCTTCTTATCATTACGTTAGCAGGATACGCTTTTAAATCTATATAAATAGTATCCGAAAATGGGGGCTCATTATTTATTTTAGTAATACCCAAATACATACCAATATACCTGTCGGCAGCTTTATTTTCGCATTGTGTGCCTTCGTAGCCCGACGGGCATTTACAGAAATTATCAGCACAAGTACCGCCGTTTCTGCACTTCAGTTTCAGACAGGCATCGTCTTTGCACGATGTGTAGAGCATTGTGGTAGATATAGCTAAAAACGCAGATGCAGAAATGATAATATGTTTCCAGAGCTTCATGCTAGAACAAATGTTTATTTACGCCAAAATACAAAAATATTTGACGATTAATAGAGATTAATGCTTTTTTTCTGTTGCAAAAGCATTCCATCCCTGTGCTATCAGCGTATGGCTGTTGCCACCTTTAGTATGCAGTTTAGCCCCTTCTCCTGCATCCGTCATGTATCCTATCACGCTTATTTTTTCGCTCATGGTTATTTTTTCATAGTCTTGCTGGTTGATGGTGAATAGCAATTCATAATCTTCACCACCGCTCAATGCGCAAGTAGTAGGGTCTATGTTAAACTCTAATGCTGTTTCCTTAGTTTCATTGTGTATGGGTATTTTTTCCTCATACAATACGCATCCCAATTGGCTGTTTTTACAAATGTGCAGTATTTCAGAGCTTAGCCCGTCGCTCACATCTATCATAGATGTGGGTACAATTTCTTTTTCTTGCAGCCAGCTTACAATGTCTGCTCTTGGTTCAGGTTTTAAGATGCGCCCTATAGTGTAGGTTTTATTTTGCAGGTCGGGTTGCACATTGGGGCTTTCTACAAATATTTTCTTCTCCCTCTCTAATAATTGTAAGCCAATATATGCGGCTCCTAA
This sequence comes from Chitinophagaceae bacterium IBVUCB1, assembly GCA_002127285.1. Classification (GTDB taxonomy): domain Bacteria; phylum Bacteroidota; class Bacteroidia; order Chitinophagales; family Chitinophagaceae; genus Polluticoccus. The sequence goes on along the minus strand of NFUW01000002.1, from coordinate 733,188 downwards.
ATCGCCCGATACACAAAGTAAATCGCCTTTTTGTGCTCCGCTACGAGTTATATACTTATCTGGTGCTACTTCGCCTATGGCTGTTATGCTTATCACCAATCCTTTTTGCGAACTACAAGTATCACCGCCAATCAAATCAACATTGTATCTGTTGCAAGCTGCATAGATGCCTTCATACAGTTCATCCAATGCCTCTACCGAGAACCTGTTAGAAATGCCCAAGCTAACTGTGATATGTGTAGGGGTTGCAAACATGGCGTAGATGTCGGACAGATTAACAGCTATTGCTTTGTAGCCAAGATGTTTTAGAGGAGTGTACATCAAGTCAAAATGTATGCCCTCTATCAACATATCAGTCGTTATCACCGTTTGCCTGCCAAATTGGTCTATCACGGCTGCATCATCACCTACACCCAGCAAAGTGCCGGCATTTCTTGTTTCATTGTTTTTGGTAAGATGCTCTATCAGCCCAAACTCTCCGAGGCTGGCTATATCTGTACGTTCTTCGCTCATGCTTTGTTATTTGTTCTTAATGATGCGGAGCATTTCATCGTGTATATGCCCGTTGGTAGCAAGTGTTTCTTTGTCAAAAACACTGTATCTGTCCCCATCAAAATTAGTAATGCGCCCGCCGGCTTCTTCTACTATCAGGTAGCCTGCTGCTACATCCCAACTGCTAAGGTTGTATTCCCAAAATCCGTCGAACCTGCCACATGCTACCCAGCAAAGGTCTATGGCTGCAGAGCCCAAACGCCTTACGGGTAAGCCTTGTAGAATAAAGCGTTCAAATACACGGATGGGGTGTTCTTTTAACTCCGGCCATTTGTAAGGGAAACCTGTAACCAGACAGGCTTTTCTGAAATCAGATTTCTTTGATACAGAGATGGGCTTGTCATTCAGAAATGCGCCTTTGCCTTTTTCGGCAAAGAATAGTTCATTCATCATGGGGTTGTACACTGCCCCTAATATCAATTGCTTTTCGTATTTCAAACCTATACTTACGCAACACAATGGTATGCCATGTGCAAAGTTTACGGTTCCGTCTATAGGGTCTATAATCCACTTGTATGGAGAATCTTGCATTAACTCACCAATCTCTTCGCTGATGATGCTATGTGTAGGGTAGTGCGCTTTTATTATCTCTATTATCTTTTTCTCGGCGTGTTTATCTACTTCGGTTACAAGGTTGTTGATGCCTTCTTTATTATCTACGGCAAAGCTACCCTGAAAGTATTCGGCAATTATTTTGCCTGCTTCGCGGGTTGCTTCTAACAATACCTCTTTTAGTTCAGCCATATTATAGTTTCAGTTCTTTGCCAAGATAGTAATCAATCACTTTCAGTTTGAATATCAGGTCGTACTTAGCCCTTGCCAGATTGCCCGTTGCTGAATACATATTGTTTTGCGTAGTCAGGTATTCAACTGTATTTGTTAATCCTAAATCGTAGCGTTTTTGTGCAAAGTCAAAAGCTCTTTGTGCAGATGTAGCTGCACGTTCGGCAGCATAGTATTTTTGGATAGAATTAGTAGCATCGTTGTAGGCTTTATAAACATCTTGCTTCAGCTTCAGTTCGGCTTGGTAGGTATTAAGCTCTTGCGTCAGCATATTTATCTTGGCTTGCTTCACAGCATATTGAGATTGCCAACCATTGAAGATGGGGATATTAAGGCTAAGAGAAACAGTTTGACGGAAGTTATTGTCCAATTGTGTTTTCAGTGGCACATCTCGGGTAGTTACTTTTACATCGGGCCTGTAAACAGCTAATGTAGTATCCAGCACCGGTACAAAGTCGCCTGTTTCTCTTGCGCCAACTATTTGGGCAGAGGCTACTTCTTTTACCGTGCTCGACCAGTTGGTACCTAATTGTGCGCCAAGCCCCAGTTGCGGCATCAGGTTGCCTTTTGCAGCCCAAAAGTTCCTTTGCGCTGCTTGCAGTTTATACATACTACTGCGAACCGTTCCGAAGTTTTTAGCCGCTTCTATATATACATCTTCGGGAGACATATTGAGGCTAATGCCATCAGAAGCCATATTCATTTGCGGCACTACAACATCAAATGGTGATTGAAAATCAAGATTCAACAATGCTTTAATATCCAGTATAGAGGCAGTATAGTCTGTTAAAGCGGTAATGAGGTTGGCACTATCGTTAGCAAGTTGTGCTTCCAGTTGTGCTACATCCAGTTCGGGCACTCTGCCTGCTTCTGCAAATTTCCTTGTTTGTGTTAGTTGTGCAGAGGATAGCTTCACTTGCTGTTTGCTGATGTTTACCTGTTCTTTTGCAAGCAAGGCTCGCAAATACCCTGTGGCTACGTTTAGTGATATATCATTTTTCAGTTGGTCAAGGTCGGCACCTGATGCTAAGTAGTTGTACTTATTACTGGCTATACTGTTTCGTTTTTGAAACCAACCAAATAATAAAACATCTGCATTACCACTCAAGCCCATGAAGTCGTAACTGGTACCTTGTACAAACTGGTTGGTCGTAGGGTCAACAGAACGACCAAAGCTGCGCCCGTAGGATGCTGAACCATTTATATTGGGTAGCTGCGATAGTTGGCTTTGCAAATGCGTTAGCTTAGCCAGTCGTTGGTTCAGCGCGTTTTGTTGTATGGATATATTATTGTCTAAGGCGTATTGTACGGCCTGTTGTAATGTCCATCCTGTTTCTGTCTGAGCCTGTATTGAAGTGTACGCTACTATCAGTAAAAGCGTAAATATGCTGCGCATACAGCAAAAATAACTGAAATAATCATTTAGTAACCTGCTATGGCTTCTTTTAACGCTATGGCTACTTCTTTTTTTTAGTTTTTGTTTGTTTGTTGTCTTGCGGAGTTATTTGCGGGTCTTGGCTTTCTTCTACCTGTATGGGCAGTATAAGTGTAGGTTGTTGGCTATTAGCAGCTGATACGGCGGCTAAATATTCATGATATCCGCCATATTGAGCCATTAACTGATAGCCTTCTCGGGTTAGCTCCAGTTTGCCCGCATTTCCAAAGCCTATCACGGGGCTTACCCAGCCACTCGCTATCATCACGTCCCACAGCCTTTCGCTTTCTTTCAGAGGTAGTTTTAACCCCTGCGATGCGTATATATCATGTTCAATATGTAGTATGTCTTTATCGGCATTGTTATACAATGCTTTCAACACTGTGTCTATAACCACTTTGTCTAAAGTATGCCTGTCTATCATAGGGGCAGGCACTACTTTCATTCTCCTCAACACACGTCTGTTTTTACTATTCGTACTCATCTTGTAAATGTATTGCTATTTATTATAACACACATATTGCTAATAAGTTTTTTACAGTTTATCATACAGACAGATTCGCTTGTAATAACCTGCAATTTTAGCATGATTTTATAATTTAGAAAGACAAGCTGGCACAAGTGTTTGCCGTAGCCTGACAATAAGACTTGAAGTGAGGTTTGGAACAATTTTTAAGTGTAGTTATTAGAAATAAACAACGCAAATGAACTTAAGTAATTTCACCATCAAAGCACAGGAAATGCTGCAACATGCGCAGCAACTGGCTTTTAACAATCAGAACCCGAATATTGAAACGGCACACCTGCTGCAGGCACTCATAGACGATGAAGAAGGTCCTGTATCTTATTTGCTGAAGAAGAACAACGTAAACCTTGGCTTTATTGAAGGTAAGCTGGATGAGCAAATAAAGAAGCTGCCTAAAGTACAGGGCGGAGAACCTGCACAAACCATCAGCAGAGAGGCTAATAACGTAATACTTCGTGCCGGTAATGCACTTAAAGAATTCAAAGACGAGTTTGTAACACAAGAACATCTGTTGATAGGTGTGCTGCAAGTAAATGACGATACCGGCAAACTGCTGAAAGATGCAGGGCTAACCGAAAAAGGGTTGATTGCTGCTATCAAAGACCTGCGCAAAGGCAGTACGGTTGGCTCTCAAACAGCAGAACAACAATACAACTCGCTGCAACGCTATGGCAAAAACCTGAATGAAGCAGCGCGCAATGGCAAATTAGACCCCGTAATAGGACGTGATGAAGAGATACGCCGCACATTGCATATCCTATCGCGCCGCAGCAAGAACAACCCGATATTGGTTGGCGAGCCGGGCGTTGGTAAAACAGCCATAGTAGAGGGCTTGGCGCACCGTATTATTAATGGCGATGTGCCCGATAACCTGAAATCAAAGATTATCTACACTTTAGACTTAGGCGCATTGATGGCGGGTGCTAAATACCGTGGCGAATTTGAAGAACGCCTGAAAGCAGTAGTGAAAGAAGTAACGGAGAGCAATGGAGAAATTATCCTGTTTATAGACGAGATACACACATTGATAGGCGCAGGAGCTATGGAAGGTGCGATGGATGCTGCCAATATATTGAAACCTGCATTGGCAAGGGGCGAGTTGCGTGCCATTGGTGCTACTACGCTGAACGAATACCAGAAATATTTTGAAAAAGACAAGGCTTTAGAACGCCGTTTTCAGAAAGTAATAGTTGACGAACCAACGCCCGAAGATGCCATATCTATATTGCGCGGGTTGAAGGACAGGTACGAAAATCACCACAAAGTACGCATCAAAGACGAGGCTATTATTGCAGCGGTTGAATTATCGCATCGTTATATAACAGACAGATTTTTGCCCGACAAGGCCATAGACCTGATAGATGAAAGCGCTGCTAAGCTGAAGCTGGAAATGAACTCCATGCCCGAAGAACTGGACGAGTTGGAACGCCGCATCCGTCAGTTAGAAATTGAACGTGAAGCCATCAAGCGGGAAAATGACGAAGAAAAGCTGAAAGAATTGGGCAGGGATATATCTATGCTGATAGTGCAGCGAGATACGCTGAAAGCTAAATGGCAGGATGAAAAAGAGATAGTTGATAAGATTAATAAAGCCAAGACGAATATAGAAACCCTGAAACTGGAAGCAGAAAAAGCAGAACGCGATGGCGATTATGGTAAAGTAGCAGAAATACGTTACGGAAAGGTAAAAGAAGAAGAGGCTACCGTGCAGCAGCTAAGCGCACAACTGCAAGAAATGGACAGTCAGCACAAACGCCTGTTGAAAGAAGAAGTAGATGCGGAAGATATAGCCGAAAATGTAGCTAAAGCTACAGGCATACCCGTACAACGTATGTTGCAAAGTGAACGAGAGAAATTGCTGCATCTTGAAGATGAACTACATAAACGTGTTGTGGGGCAAGAAGAAGCAATAGAAGTGGTAGCAGATGCTATACGTCGTGGGCGTGCAGGGCTGCAAGACCCGCGCAAGCCGATAGGTTCTTTCATCTTTTTGGGTACTACGGGTGTGGGTAAAACGGAGTTGGCTAAAGCACTGGCAGAAGTATTGTTTGACGACGACAACATGATGACGCGGATAGACATGAGCGAATATCAGGAAAAGCACAGTGTAAGCAGGCTGGTAGGTGCACCCCCCGGCTATGTAGGCTACGATGAGGGCGGGCAACTGACCGAAGCTGTACGCCGCAAGCCATATTCAGTTATTCTGTTGGATGAAATAGAAAAAGCACACCCCGATACGTTCAATGTATTGTTGCAGGTATTAGACGATGGGCGATTGACGGACAATAAGGGAAGGGTGGTGAACTTTAAGAATACCATCATCATCATGACCAGCAATATGGGTAGCCACATCATTCAAGGAAACTTTGCCGAGTTGGAAGGCAAAGATGTGGAACGAGTAGTGGAAGCTACTAAGGAGCAAGTATTGGAATTGCTAAGGCAATCACTACGCCCCGAATTCCTGAACAGGATTGATGATATAGTGATGTTCCATCCTTTGATGCGAAAAGAGATAAAAGGCATCATACGCATACAGCTTGAAAACCTGCAAAAGCAACTGGCGCAGCAAAACATTAACCTGCAGTTTTCAGATTATGCGCTCGATTATCTTGTGCAGCGTGGTTTTGACCCGCAATATGGTGCTAGGCCATTGAAGCGTGTGATACAGAAAGACATTGTGAATCTGCTGAGTAAAAAAATAATAAGTGGCGAGATAGATAAAACAAAACCAGTGTTGATAGATGTGTTTGACGGAGTAGTGGTGATAAGAAATGACGCGTAAACGGTTTTGTTGATTGGTTGGTTTTATGTGCACCCGTCTTTACGGGTGCTTTTCTTTTGTATTATATTTATACATCAATCTGCATTATGCGTACAATCGTAGCACTACTCATTTCCAACTGTTTTATGACCTATGCATGGTATGGGCATTTGAAAAAAGCAGGCGAAATACCCATGTTCAAGCTGATAATGATAAGCTGGGGTATCGCTTTTTTTGAATACCTGTTTATGGTGCCTGCCAACAACAAGTTTGGCTTGCAAGAGGGCTATTCCGCCTTTCAGTTAAAGACTATACAGGAAGTAATATCGCTGGTTGTTTTTTGTGCCTTTGCCATCTTCTTTCTCAAAGAACCCTTTAAGTGGAATTATGCAGTGGCTTTCGCACTGATAGTAGGGGCAGTTTACTTTATGTTTTATCCTGCTCGTTAGGGTCCAGTTTCAGGGTTTTCAGTATAGGAGCTTTCAGGTACGTTATCCATACTATCAGCAGGGTCATAGCACCGCCAAATATTACGGCATTTACAGTGCCCATCCATTTAGCCGTCAGCCCGCTTTCCAATGCCCCCAATTCGTTGGAGGAGCTAATGAACATGGTATTGACAGACGCAACACGCCCGCGCATCTCGTCGGGGGTATATAGTTGCAATATGGTGCCACGTATTACTACGCTCACGCTGTCAAACAATCCGCCCAACAACAGCATAGTAAATGATAGTACAAAGCTGGTAGATATGCCGAATATGATGGTAGTAATGCCGAATGCTGCAATGCTCCAAAGCAGCTTCATACCTGCTTTTGTTTTTAAGGGTATTACCGATAATATAGCAAGACAAATGATAGCACCTATGGCTGGCGCAGCACGCAGCCATCCATATCCTACCTCGCCTACATGCAGTATATCATCGGCATATACAGGTAGCAATGCAACTGCACCGCCAAACAACACTGCAAACATATCTAACGACAACGCTGCCATGATAGCTTGTGTCTTAAATACAAATTGCAAACCCTCTTTCAGGCTCTTGAGTATAGGTTCTTTGGCTTTTTGTATTAATGCCTGTTTGGGTATTCTTGCCAGCGCATACAAGGCTATCAGTTGAAAACCAATAATACTGCCAAGACTCGCTTCAAAGCCACTGATGGCAATCATAGCGCCACCCAGCAATGGGCCTATCACAGCACCCGTTTGCCATGCCGTGCTGCTCCATGTAGTGGCATTCGCATATAGTTTACGTGGCACTATCGTACCCATTAGGGCAAAGTTGGCAGGACTAAGGAATGCACGGATGCCACCACTTATAAATATGCCCAGATAGATAAGCCATACCGTAACGTCAATACCTGCAGCCTGTTGAAACCAATGGGTAGCCAATACAACAAACATCGCTGATAATAACAGGTATAGTATAATGCACTGTGTCAATGTGCCTTTCTTTTCCCTGTGGTCTATTACAGGCCCTGATATAAAAGAAAGCCCGATGGCGGGTATTACTTCCCAAAGCCCAAGCATACCCAGTGCTATGGGGTCTTTCGTAAGCCTGTAAACAAGGTAGCTGATGATGGTGGTCTGCATATGCAGCGACATAATCAGCATAAAGCGCATCACTAAGTAATTCTTAAAGTCGGGGTATCGTAACGTCTTGTTTTTTACTAAGAAAGAAATATATATGCGCAAAATGGTTGCTTTAGCTTATTGGGCAAATTTACATACAGTTAATTGGTAGCCAAATGCTAAATTTGTTCACTTAATGAGTCATACAGCGCAGATAATAGGTACAAGCATCAAACAGGCACTGCACGAGCTGCGTGCCAACAGGTTGCGCACATTCCTGTCTTTATTAGGTGTTACCATAGGCATCTTCTGTATTATAGCTGTATTAACTGTGCTGGATAGTATGAAAGATAATATCCGCAAAGAGATGTCTGCGCTTGGCAGCGACGTGATATATGTAGGACGTTGGCCTTGGATGGACGAGGGCGGCGAGTATAAATGGTGGGAGTTTTGGCGTAGGCCCAGCATGAGCCCCAAAGAACTGAAAGCCGTGCAGGAAAATGTAAGCGGGGCGCAGTATGCTACACTCAGTTTTACGAAACGCGGGCTAATTGTAAAACATGGAGATGAGGAACTGGAAGGCATATCGGGCTATGCAGTAACCGATTATTTCGACAAAGTACAAAGCGTAGAGATAGCACAAGGCAGATACCTTACATCTTCGGAGTTGGAAGGCGGCACAAATGTGGCGGTAATAGGAAATGAGGTATATACGCAACTATTTGGCAACAGGAACGCTTTGGGTAAAACAGTCTCATTTCTTGGCAAGCAGTTTTTGGTAGTAGGTGTAATGAAGAAGGTCGGGCAGGATATGGCTGGTTTCAATTTTGACGAGGGAATAATTTTTTCCTATTACGCCGCATCAGCCATATTAGACACCCGCTCGCTGAATGGAGACCCCAACCTGATAATAAAAGTAGCAGACGGCAGAAGCCCCGATGATGTAAAATACGAGGTAGAAGGTGCTTTGAGAAAAGCAAGAAAAGTAAGGCCGGGACAAAAGAATGATTTTGCCATGAACCAACTGAGCGAGGTGTCGGCAAGGTTAGACACTATCTTCGACAGTATTAACATGATAGGTGCAGTAATAGGTGCTTTTTCATTGATTGTTGGTGCATTCGGTATAGCCAATATCATGTTTGTAACGGTAAAAGAACGTACCAAGCAAATAGGCTTGAAGAAAGCCATCGGCGCACGCTCTCGCAGCATACTTACAGAGTTTTTGATAGAGGCTATCACCCTTTGCATTGCAGGCGGTTTGATAGGTATCTTTATTGTGCTGTTGCTTAGTTTGTTGCTAACCTATGGGGCTGATTTCCCCGTTACATTATCTGTCAAAAACTTTTCATTAGGCATAGGTATATCGGCACTTGTAGGTGTGCTGGCAGGTTATATACCTGCAAGGGCTGCTTCGAGGCTGAACCCCGTTGTGGCTATACGTTCAAATTAATACTGAAATGAATAAACAGAAAATATCTATACTTGATAAGGAGCAGATTAGCCATAAACTGCAACGCATGGCTTATGAGGTATGGGAGCATAACAGCGATGAGCAAGCCGTAACGCTGATAGGCATTGAAAGAGCGGGTATGGCAGTAGCACAAAGCCTTGCCGAAAGGATAAGAAAAATCAGCCCTTTGCAGGTAGATGTACTTTCTGTAAAAATGAATAAGCGAAACCCATTGGCAGATGCGATTGATTTGCAGGCAGACTTAACAGGCAAATCGGTTGTGTTGGTAGATGATGTTTCTAATTCAGGCAAAACGCTGCTGTATGCTTTGCGCCCTGTATTGAATTACGAAACCAAGAAAATACTGGTAGCTGTATTGGTAGAAAGAAAACACAAGGCATTCCCAGTATCGCCCGATATTGTTGGTCATAGTGTATCTACTACATTGCAAGAGCATATAGAAGTAGAGACGGATGGCGATACCATTACAGGGGCATATTTATCATAAAGAAAAAACAGAATGATTACACTCGTTATACATGGCGGCGCAGGCAACATTACACCTGCAATGATGACAAAAGAAATGGAAGCAGAATACGATGCTGGCTTGAAAGCTGCATTGGATGCTGGGTACGATGTGCTGAAGCAAAATGGTACATCTATGGACGCGGTCGTTGCTGCCATTGTAGCACTCGAAAATAATCCCATTTTTAATGCAGGTCGAGGCTCAGTGTTTACCAAAAAAGGGCTCCACGAAATGGATGCCATGGTGATGAATGGCAAGGACTTGGCAGCTGGCGCAGTATCTGGTGTGCGGAACATAAAGAACCCCATACGCCTTGCTAAGGAAGTGATGTTGCATTCAGGTCATGTGTTTTTGAGCGGTAGCGGTGCGGGAGAGTTTGCCTTATCGCGCGGCATAGAGCAGGCTACAGACGATTATTTCTTCAACAAACAACGCTACGAACAATGGGTGAAAATACGTGATAGCGACTTCACCCAACTTGACCATGAGGGCGATAACCTGAAAGGGGGTACAGCACCTAATACAGATTATAAATTCGGTACGGTAGGTGCAGTAGCTTGTGATGCGAATGGTAATCTGGCAGCAGGTACATCTACGGGCGGCATGACCAATAAAAGGTTCGGACGCATTGGTGATAGCCCTGTAGTGGGTAGTGGTACGTATGCCAACAACCATACCTGCGCTATATCTTGTACAGGACATGGCGAGTTCTTTTTGCGTGCAGTAGTAGCCTACGATGTATCGTGCCTGATGGAATACAAAGGGCTTTCACTACAAGAAGCATGTAATGTGGTGGTAAAAGACAAACTGGTAAAAATGGGTGGCGAAGGTGGATTGATAGGTGTAGATAAATATGGTAATCACGAGTTTTGCTTCAACTCAGCGGGTATGTACCGAGGTATGCGAAACAGTGAGGGTAGAGAAGAGATAGCTTATTATGGGTAAAATTGCAGTGGGTGGTAAGCCCTCTGTATTATATCACACCCTCTTTATACTCCAATCCCTTAAAGTATTCTGCATCATTTAGTAATCCGCGCTTTTGTAGTTGCAATTGTATCATTGCCGTTAGCGACGATAGTGGTGATAGTATGAATATAGCAACAGTCAGCAGGCGTTGAAATAGTTTTACCCTACCTCTGCGTTCAGGCGCATTAGGTCCACCTTTTTCTCGTATATATGCAGCCCATTTGCGGAAGTTCTTGATGCCGCGTCTTTCCAATATTATGAGTGCGGGCTTCAGGTGTATAGCCCCCATCATCAGCAATTCTTTATGCAGGTCGCCTAACTTATATTCTGCGAGGTGTCTGTATATAGGCATACCAAACCGCGATGCGCGTTTCATGTCATGTTCCTGAATACCTGCGGCAGGCAGTAAGCCCGATGCTTCTTTTTTGCCTTTAAACATCCAGCGTATAACCGTTAATACAGATATAAGGTTGGGGTTGCTATCTGTTAATACAATATTACCTGCAAGGTTGGCCTGCAGGGTTTGTAAGTATTTTTTTACAGTTTCCTGCCCGTGTAGCCACATATTTCGGCAGCCAATAACGGTTATCACATTCTTGCCCTTTAATATGCTTGCATCTTCGCTTTGTAAAAACGAACTGATTGGCAAAGATGGATTGAGAAACCATGATGTATAACCGAATAATACTAAATCGTAATGCTGGTTTTTAATAGCGTCGGGTAGTGGTTTTAGTGCTATGGGTAAGTGTTGTACAGTTTCCGGCATTACATCAAAAAACTCAGTGGCTTTCCATGGCAACGTATATGGTACAACTGGCTCTATCGGTGTGTAATCAACAATAACTTTATCTTGTATATCGGATAGGATATTATCCGTTATTTGGCGCACTTGCCCCGTTTGAGAATAATATAGGACGAGTATGCGTGGTTTCATCATACTACAGTCAGGTACATGTATGCGTAAGAGAAACGGGCGCTTTCGGGTACCATTACCAATATGCGGTTGCCTTTTTGTGCAATGCCGCTATTCAGCAATTCTTCCAGCATCATAAAGGCTGAAGCGCTGCCTACATTACCTACTTTTGGCAGGTTGTAAAACCATTTTTCTTCAGGAATATCCAAACCTATTTCTGCAAGATTTTTCTGTATCGGTTTTTTGAAAAACTCACTCGACATATGTGGTAGAAAATAGTCTATTCCATCAGAGGTCAGACTATATTTCTGCATCAGGCTACTTAAAAAACTGCCACCTTTTTGTACAATATGTTCAGCAAGCATTTTAGTATCCTGCTTTACGGAAAATACACTCTTTTTCGTCCAGTCTTCGATGGCAATATCATTCCAGCCTACAAGTTCACCGTTTTCATCTTTCAAAGCACCAGCATACATACAGGTACCCAGTTCATTGGCATATGAGATAGTCTCCAGCCACTCTATTTTGTAAGATAATCCGTTCGTATTCGGCTTCGATTGTACCAATGCAGCAGCAGCACCATCGCTCAGCATCCAGCGCAAAAACTCTTTTTCAAAAGCTATGTAGCCGTTTTCTTCCAGTATGGTAAGGTTTTCTGCTTCCGGTTCAAAGCGGGAAGCATGCATCCATGTGCTCATTTTTTCAGAGCCGCAACTGGCTGCTGTTTCTGCCATACCTGCACCAATAGCCATATAGGCATATTTCAGTGCCTGAATACTGCTGCAGCAAGTACCCATGGCAGATATAAGTTCTACTTGTTTGCTGATGCCCAAAGCACCATGTACCATAGAACCATGAGAGGGAATGATTTGTTCGGGAGAACTTGTACCTACTGTTAATATATCCAGGCTATTTATGCTGATGCTTTTGTCAAAGAGGGCATTGATAGCATTTGCACATAGTTGTGCATTGCTGTGGGTGCTTTTACCATCTTTAAAAGCGTAGTAGCGTATTTTTATGCCGTTATTTCTTAGTACGATTGACCTTGCTTTTGAAGGTTTCCCGTTTACCATACCAAGCACTCGTTCCATATCGTCGTTACTAACCGGATCGTTTGGCAAAAACTTAGACAATCGTGTAATATAAACGGGTCTCACTTACTTTCTTTCAATTTGGGATGCAAAAATAGTCATTAAATCCCGCTTTACTAAGCAGTACCTAAAAATGTTTAAACAGCTAATATGAATAGCTAATATAGGTTTTATTATAAAACAACAGGGCAGCATCAGCCGCCCTGTATATGTTATTACCCTTATGTATTATTCCTGATTGGGGTCTGTAAGCCCGCTTAGGTTGTAATAATACATACCCCTGATGCCCGGGTAGAAGCCTGCTATCTGCACACTGCTGTTATTGCCGATGGCTTTTTTCAGGTCGTCAACCGTATTCACTGCATTGTCATCTACGGCTGTTATCACATACCCGTTTTTAATCCTTGCCTGTGCCAGCACACTGCGCCCTGTATTGGTTATTACTACACCGCCTGCAATTCCGTATTTCTTTTTTTCCTCATTTGTAATACTGCGCATTTCAGCACCCAACAGTTTGGGTTGTCCTACTTCTTTTTTCAGTTCTACATTGGCTATTTTGCTGGTGCCGTTTCGCACATATGTTACTTTCACTACATCACCGGGGCGGTGGCGGGCTATCTGCTCTTGCAGTTCGGGCGATGTGCGTACAATATTATTGTTGATAGCTGTTATAAAGTCGCCTTTTTGTAAGCCGCCTTTTTCAGCACCGCTGCCTTCCATTACATTCATAATATACACACCCTCTGTTTTGTCAAGTCCGTACGAGCTGATTTCTTCAGGGGTTGCATTTTTACTGTCTATATAATTCACACCTAAATAACCACGCTGCACTGCACCAAACTGCACCATATCGTTCACCACTTTGCGTACTATGTTGGATGGTATAGCGTATGAATAACCTGCGTAAGAACCTGTAGGCGATGCTATAGCAGCGTTGATGCCTATCAGCAGGCCATCTGTATTCACCAATGCACCACCACTATTGCCGGGGTTAACGGCAGCATCTGTTTGTATAAACGATTCTATTGGTCTATCCGCCTGACTACGATTAATGCCTATTGACCTGCTCTTGGCACTAACTATGCCTGCAGTAACGGTAGCATCGAGCGTTAGCGGATAGCCTACTGCCAATACCCATTGCCCCAGCTTCACATTGTCTGAATTGCCAAACTCCATGAATGGCAGGTTTTTCTCTTCTACCTTCAGCACGGCAAGGTCGGTAGCACCGTCTTTAGATACTACTTTGGCTTTGGTTGTGTATCGGTCGTTGAATGTTACCGTTACTTGGTCTGCATTGGCTACTACGTGGTTGTTGGTTACGATATAACCATCGGCAGATATCACTACGCCCGAACCTGCACCTTGTTGCGGTGGTATATAATACTGTTGCCCAAACATTCTGCCAAACACATCGTCTGCTTGTACAGTGCGTGCCTTGGTTTCTGTTTTGATATGCACTACAGCCTTTACAGAGTTTTCTGCTGCCATTTGAAAGTCTGCACCTGCCATAGTTTTGGCAGTACCACTCTCATACGCTGCAAATTTTACGGGCGTATTTTCTTTTTCACTTACATCAAAGTATGGTTTTGGCTCATACAGTTTGCTAGCAGCATACAGCGTAGCAAGCGATGTGATGGCGGCTGTAACCACAACGGGGAAAATCCTTGTTTTCATAAATTCTTCTGTTGTTTTTCGTTTCTCTTGATACCCCAAATTTATAACCAAGCCTTATTATAAAACTGTTAAAAGTGTATATGTAATACCCCTAATGCGTTATGTGCATATCAACTAAACTTATAGCCTTGTTTTACTTTGATTGAACCCTGTAGATGTGTGGATATAAAAAGTATTTTTTCGTATAAATTCCATACATTTGCACCTCATTTTAGAAAAGTAATTATACAAATTCATAATTTTTAACAATGGCAGACTTACGCTATCAGCGAAATTTTGGTATTGCAGCGCACATTGATGCGGGTAAAACCACTACAACAGAACGTATCCTTTATTACACCGGTGTGAATCACAAAATAGGTGAGGTACACGAAGGTGCTGCTACCATGGACTGGATGGCGCAAGAACAAGAGCGTGGTATTACCATCACATCTGCTGCTACTACCTGTTTTTGGCAGTTCCCTACCGTACAGGGCAAGCCTACGGCAGATGCTAAAAAATACAAATTCAACATCATTGATACACCGGGCCACGTTGACTTTACCGTAGAGGTAGAGCGTTCTATGCGTGTACTGGATGGTCTTGTAGCCCTGTTCTCTGCCGTTGACGGTGTAGAACCACAGTCAGAAACTGTATGGCGTCAGGCAAACCGCTACCGTGTACCACGTATCGGTTTTGTAAACAAAATGGATCGTATCGGTGCAGACTTCCTGATGGTAGTACAGCAGGTGCGCGATATGCTGGGTGCTAAATCAGTACCGTTGCAATTGCCTATCGGTGCAGAAGACAACTTCAAAGGTGTGGTTGACCTTATCCGTATGAAATCTATCGTATGGGATGATGCTACACAAGGTATGACATATACAGAGGGCGAAATACCTGCTGATATGAAAGAAGAAGCTGACCATTGGCGTGCACAACTCGTAGAGGCTGTAGCTGAATACGACGACCAACTGATGGAAAAATTCTTTGAAGACCCCAACAGCATTTCTGAAGAAGAAATACACGAAGCGGTACGTAAAGCAACGATAGACCTGAGCATCATACCAATGCTGTGCGGTAGCGCATACAAAAACAAAGGTGTACAAACAGCACTGGATGCGGTTATCCGTTATCTGCCTGCTCCTGTAGATATAGAAGCGATTAAAGGTACAGACCCTGATACAGGTGCTGAACTGATACGCAAGCCCGATGCGAAAGAACCATTCGCAGCTTTGGCTTTCAAAATCATGACAGACCCGTTTGTAGGCCGTCTGGCGTTCTTCCGTGCATACTCTGGCCACTTGGATGCAGGTAGCTATGTACTGAACGTGCGCAGTGGTAAAAACGAGCGTATAAGCCGTATCATGCAGATGCACGCTAATAAACAAAACCCGATAGACTTCATCGAAGCGGGTGATATTGGTGCTGCGGTTGGTTTCAAAGACATCAAAACGGGCGATACCCTTTGCGATGAGAAACACCCGATAGTATTGGAAAACATGTTCATCCCTGAGCCTGTTATATCAATAGCTGTAGAGCCTAAAACACAAGCAGACGTAGATAAAATGGGTATGGCTATCGCTAAGCTGGTAGAAGAAGACCCTACATTGCGTGTAAAGACTGACGAAGATACAGGGCAGACCATCCTGAGTGGTATGGGCGAACTGCACTTGGAAATCATCGTTGACCGTATGCGCCGCGAATTTAAGGTTGAAATAAACCAAGGTGCGCCGCAGGTGGCTTACAAAGAAGCATTCACTATGAAGATTGAACACCGCGAAGTGTTTAAAAAGCAAACGGGTGGACGTGGTAAATTTGCCGATATACAATTTGAAATTGGCCCTGCCGACGAAGAATTCCTGAAAGAAGGTAAAGGTCAGTTCCAGTTTGTGAACGATATATTTGGTGGTTCTATCCCGCGTGAATTTATACCTGCGATACAGAAAGGCTTTGAATCTTGTATGACTAACGGCTCGCTGGCAGGTTTCCCTGTAGAGAGCATGAGGGTACGTATATTTGATGGTTCTTTCCACCAAGTGGACTCTGACGCGATGTCTTTTGAATTGTGTGCTAAGTCCGGTTTCCGCGAAGCTGGCCGTAAAGCAAAACCCGTGTTGCTGGAGCCTATCATGAAGGTAGAAGTAACAACACCAGACCAATACATGGGTGATGTAACAGGCGACTTGAACCGCCGCCGTGCTATGCTGGAAGGTATGGATAGCCGCAACAACCTGCAGGTTATCAAAGCGAAAGTGCCACTGAGCGAAATGTTTGGTTATGTAACCCAACTGCGTTCATTGTCATCTGGCCGTGCTACTTCGGTAATGGAGTTCAGCCACTACGCACCTGCTCCTCGTAACATAGAGGAAGAAGTAGTTGCTAAAGCAAAAGGTAAAGTAAGTGCTGAATAAGCCTTGCTGCCACATATAACAAAACGCCTCTGCATTTGCAGGGGCGTTTTACTTTGATGATATTAATAGTAGAGACGGACGTCTATTATATGGAGTATAAATGCAGAGATTAGCTTCGCTGAGAAAAGTTCCTCATTGCGTTTGATATGACTGTATTGATTTATCAATAACTAAATGTAGCTCCCCTCCTGTTTTTAGGAGGGGATATTGGCGTAGATATGCGAAGCTTGTCGTAAGCCAATCGGGGTGGTGATCTCGTGGTGAGTATGTAACCAGCCCGTCCACCAACCGCACAAGGCTATGCGGACACCCCTCCTAAAAACAGGAGGGGGCATTATCTATGACAGCATACAAATAAAATAGCCACTCTTTGCAGAATGGCTATGTGAAAAATATCAGTGTCTATTATTACTGTATCAATATACCCGAAGCATCTATTCTTACTTCGTCTTTTGGCTTGGTAATCTTCGCTATTTCATCGGCACTCTTACCTGCATCTTCTGCAAAGTGCTTCTGGTCTGCTACCGATACCGTTTTCTTTGATGCATTGCCATATACTACTACCGTAGCACCTGCCAAATCTTTGGGTATAGTAAAGTGGTCTTTGAACTTAACGAATATACTCTCGCCATTCGGATTATTGAGACGCACCCAGCAACCTGCAGACTGGCATACCTGCTCTATCGTACCCGTTACACGTATGTCTTTCAACTTGTCTGTTGCGTTGATGGCTGCCGAAAACTGCGCTACGTCCATAGAGCGTCCCTGCTCAAATTTCTGTCCGTAAAACGTACCCTTTGTTTCCTGTGCTATGCCCATGTTGGTAAGCAATATGGCTGCTGCTATTGTAATTAGTTTCTTCATACTTGTATTTTATTTGCTGTCAAAAATAAGATGTATTGACTAAATAATTTGTTACATAATCTGCAATACCTTCTTCAAGGCTGTATGTGGGCGTATTATAACCTGCTTTTAACAGTTTTTCCATATCGGCTTCGGTATAGTACTGGTACTTATCTCTGATGTCGGCAGGCGTGTCTATATATGCTATATCGGCAGTCAGGTGCAGGGTGTTGAAGATAGCAGTTACCAAATCCTTAAACGTCCTTGCTTTGCCCGTACCAATGTTATACAAACCATTGGCGGGTTTATGTTGCATCAGCCATGTACACATAGTGGCAACATCTTTTACATATACGAAATCGCGTATCTGCTCGCCATCTTTGTATGCGGGGTTGTGAGAGCGAAAGAGCTTTACCTTGCCCGTAGTTTGTATCTGCCTGTATGCGTGCATGATGACGGAAGCCATCCTTGCCTTGTGATACTCATTGGGGCCATATACATTGAAGAACTTGACACCTGCCCAAAAAGGTGGGGTAGTGCTTTGCTGCAATGCCCATATATCAAATTCGTTTTTAGATACACCGTAGGGGTTTAGTGGTTGCAGTTGCCCTACAATATCGTGGCTGTCTTTATATCCCCACTCACCATTGCCATAGGTAGCGGCAGACGATGCGTAGAGTAGTGGTATGTGTTGTGCAGTGCATACGTTCCATATGGCAATGCTATAATCAAGGTTCAGCTTTTTGTGGATGCTGTAATCCATTTCGGTAGTATCTGTACGCGCGCCTAAGTGGAAGATACATTGCAGCGTTCCCTTATTATCGTTGCACCAGTGTATAAAATCATCGCGGTGTATCTGTTGCAGGTATTGCTTGCCTGCCAGATTGGGCAGTTTTTGCTCAACAGAGAAGTCGTCAACCAATATCAGGTTGTAAAAACCAAGATGATTGAGGTAGCCAGTAAGGTAGCTGCCTATGAAACCCGCAGCACCCGTTATGGCTATCGTATCGTTTGTATTCATTCAGCTATTTGCCTGTGGTTGATTGTACAGGGCAAAGATAATGATTAGTGTGCTGCGTGTGTGCTGTCTGCCGGTGCAGCTTCATGTGTAGTAGCATCATGGCTGTGATTGGCAGCATCGTGTCCCGCGGCAGCTTCCGTATGGTGTTCGCCATGCCCTGCTTCTTCGTCGTGGCCCATAACGCTTACAAAATTGACAGCAGCTACAAAAAGGAATACCAATATTACTACAAACCAATATGCCGAACGGAATGAGGTAGTAGGTTTAGCATCTGCCTGTGCATGATTATCGTGATGTGCTTCGTGTGCCATGTATATGTTTTAGTTTTATGACAGGGGCAAAAGTAACGGTTTGTACTGATTTATTAAATAGGCCAGGTGCATATTTTCATAAAAAAACGCCCAGCATAGGGCGTTATATAAATCTTATTTTTTGGGAGTAGGTGGCTCCATCACTGCTCCGCATTTTTTGCAGGTGCGTTTATCTTCATCGCCATAGAAGCGTTGCATCAGTGGTGGCAACTGGCTTACTATGTCCGTCAGTTCAAAGTATTCTTCATACAGCTTTTCGTGGCAGTTTTCGCAAAACCAGATAAAGCCATCGCGCTCTGCGTTCTCCCGCTTCTTTTCTACTACCAAGCCTACTGTGTTTTCGCCACGCTGCGGAGAGTGCGGGGTGTTGCCGGGCAACAGAAACATTTCGCCCTCTTTGATGGGTATATCCACAATCTTACCATCTTCCTGTATGCGTACTACCACATCGCCCTGAAACTGGTAAAACAGTTCCTCGCTCTCGTTGTAGTGAAAATCCTTTCGGCTATTGGGGCCGCCCACTATCATTACAATAAAATCGCCTGCTTCTTTGTATAGCTGCTGATTGCCTACGGGGGGCTTCAGCAAATGGCGGTTTTCTTCTATCCATTTATGCAGGTTGAAGGGGCGTGCTACTGCCATAATATCGTTGTTTGATTGTTACTAATTTACTTTAAAATTTTCATTTTCACCGTCTCTATCCGTGTATCGCTCACCAGCAGTATATCAAATTCATTTCGGTCTATGATGATGCGGTCTTTCATTTTGGGTATCGTTTCGTGGTTGGCTATGATGTAGCCCGATAGGGTTTCAGACTCGTCTGTAGGAAAGCTGAAGCCGTATTTCTCGTTCAGGTAGTCCAGTTCCAGCCTGCCCGAGAAGATGTATTCGTTATCGGATATTTGCTTCTCTACGTGTTCCTGCACATCGTATTCGTCATTTATATCGCCAAATATTTCTTCCAGTACGTCTTCCATCGTTACGATGCCTGCCGTGCCGCCAAACTCGTCTATCACCCATGCTATGCTTTTACGGTCTTTGGTAAAGCGGTTCATGAGGTCAACAGCACTCATGGTTTCGGGTACGGCGGTAATGGTGTGCAGCACTTCTTTTATTTTAGCAGGGCGGCGGTTCAGGTCCAGATGGTGCAGGTAGCCTACTATATTGTCTATACTGGCATCGTACACTATTATCTTGGATAGTTTGGTGTCTATAAACTTGGCTTTCACATCTGCTACTGGTGTGTTGATGTCAACCGCTTCTACCTCGTTTCGGGGTATCATGCACTTGCGTATCTTCACATTTACCAGATACAGGGCATTTTCAAACAATTCTGTATTTACCTCTGTGGTGTCGGTTTCGTGGCCATGCAGGCTTTGCTTCATAAACACTTCCAAATCTACCCGATTAAAGACCTGATGGTCTTCCCTGATGCGTACATTGAACAGGTATTTTAGGATGAACTCTGATATGGCTACAAATATCTTGGCAACGGGAAAAAGCACTACATACATGATAAGCATGGGCAGGCTGAAGATGGTAAGCACCTGCTCTGCCTTGGCACGAAAGATGGCTTTTGGCAAAAACTCTGCAAACAGCAATATGATAACCGTAGCTATCAGCGTATCTATAAACAGTTGAGAATACTCGTGATTGAACGGATAGGGCAGTTGGCTGAGCAAAGGCTCTGTAAGCTGTGTCATCAGCAAGCCATAGATAACCAGCAGTATGTTTACACCCACAAGGCTGGTACCTATAAACTCCGACGGGTTTTCCATAAACCGAGCCAGTATCTTGCCAGAGAATGTGCCTTGCTTTTTGCGTAGCTCTATATTCAGTTTATTGGCAGATATAAAAGCTATCTCCGTACCTGCAAAAAAGCCTATCAGTATAATGCAGCCTACGATGTATAGTATAAGATGGGTTACGTCCATATTTATTCAAAGATAGTAAAATATGATGCCATTAAGCAAGCAGGTAGCTGCGGGTGGTTTCCAGCAGTTGTGCCGTAGCAGCATCCAGATTGTCGTTAATAATTACCGTATCGAACTGTGGGGCGAAAGTAAGCTCGTAATTGGCTTTGTTGATGCGCTCTTCCAGTGTAGCAGGTGTTTCTGTGCCACGCAGCACCAACCGCTTGCGCAATTCTTCAATAGACGGTGCTTGTATAAAGATGCTCAACGAATTGCTGGGGTATTGCTTTTGTATGGCCAATGCGCCTTTTACATCTATATCCACCAACGGGGTTTTACCATCGCCCCATATACGTTGCATCTCGCTTTTCAGCGTACCGTAATACTTGCCTTCATATACCATTTCCCACTCTATAAATGCATCCTCGTCTATCAGTTGCTTAAAGGCATCTTCGGTATAGAAATGATAATCTTTGCCATCCACCTCGCCTGCACGGGGCTGGCGAGTGCAGGCAGATACGGAAAATGCCAATTCGGGGCATTGTGCCAGCAAACGCTTTACCAATGTGGTTTTGCCAGAGCCCGAAGGGGCAGTGATGATGATGATTTTACCTTGTTGCAACGGCAGAAAAATTAGTGGGCTAAGATACAAATAAAAATAACGGGCACATGGTATGCACCCGTTATGGTTGTATGAAGAAGTGATATTTTGGTATTAGCAATGCTGCTCAAAAGCTTGCAGCAGGTTTTGCGCTATCATCTGCGCGGGGCGGCCTTCTATCATGTGGCGTTCTATCATATGCACCACTTGTCCGTCCTTCAGCAAAGCTATAGCGGGCGATGACGGGGGGTAGGGCAGCAGATAAGAACGAGCCTGTTTTACGGCCTCTACATCGTAGCCTGCAAAGCTGGTAAGTATCTGGTCGGGCTTTTTGGTAGCATTGTTTACCGCCATAATAACACCAGGGCGGGCAGTACCAGCCGAGCATCCGCATACCGAGTTGATAAACAAAAGGGCAGTGCCGCTTTGTTTCAGCGCAGCATCGGCATCGGCAGCCGTCAGCAGTTCTTTAAAACCTTGTGTAGTTACTTCGGCCTTCATCGGGGCCACTATTTCTGTAGGATACATTATTAATCTTTATTTGTGAATGCAAAAATACGACATACCCCGCTTTCTACCACAACATAGCTGCTAATCAGTATATAATGAAAACTGATAGTAGCAAGTTGGCAGTTATTAGTTGGCAGTTCACATCAAAGCCGTCATGCCGCCTTTTAGCGGCATAATCAACCCACCATCCCCCCCAATCCCTTCCATCAACCACAATAATACATACTTGTTAATATTATGTTGATAACATTTTTACGTTTATTAATAAAATATTATTGTACATTTGTGCAAGCTCTTTATACGCAGATGTAACACACACACCGTCACCAATTAAATAGTATATACACATGGAAAACAACCACGAAAACCATGAAAATCAAAACAATCAAGAAGGTCAGCAACCCCCACAACCCACACCACCACTGCAAGGGCAAGCCATGATAGACGCTGCCAAAGCAGAGTATGACCGCATTATGAACCTGCCACCCGATACGGGTATGTTTATTGTAAAGCCCGCCAACACATGGAGCTACGAAGCCAGCCTGCGCCCCATACCGCAGATGCTGTATGACGAGCTATGGTACGAGGGCGAACTATGCATACTGTTTGCCGATACCAACACGGGCAAAAGCATACTGGCAGTGCAGATAGCAGACAGCATCAGCCGTGGTGTACCCATAGAGGGCTTTACCATGACGGCTGCCGCACAGCCCGTTATCTACTTCGACTTTGAACTGTTCGACAAACAGTTTGAGCTACGCTACAGTGCCGACTATCAGCAGCACTATACTTTTGCAGACAAGCTGCTGCGTGCCGAGATAGACCCCGATATGTGCGTACCCGATGGCTACGATTGTATGGAAGACTACCTGCACGATAGCATTGCCACTACCGTGATGACCACTGGTGCACGGGTGCTTATTATTGACAATATTACATATCTACGGCAAGAAACGGAGAAAGCCAAAGATGCCCTGCCGCTGATGAAGCACCTGAAAGAACTGAAGAAACGCTACGGGCTGAGCATACTGGCACTGGCACACACACCCAAGCGCGATGCCAGCAAACCGCTGAACCGCAACGACCTGCAAGGCAGCAAGATGCTGATGACGTTTTGCGATAGCAGCTTTTGCATAGGCGAGAGCGCTACCGACCGCACACTACGCTACCTGAAGCAGATAAAGACACGCGCCAAAGAGTTTCGCTACCACGAACGCAACGTAGCCCTGTGCCGCATCGAAAAGCCCCACAACTTCCTCCGCTTCACCCTCACAGGCTTTGGCGAGGAGGGCGAGCATTTGAGGGACAGTGAGGATAGGGATAGAGAGTGGTTGGTGAGGGAGTGTAAGAGGTTAGCAGAAGAATGCCCCTTACTAACACAAAGAGATATTGCAATGGAGTTGGGGATAAGTGTTAGTAGCGTAAATAAGTATCTGCACATGTAGTTTTGTTCGCGTTTGTTCGCGCTGTTCGGGTATAGATAGCGCGAACACGCGAACAAGGATTAGTATTATCTCTGAATATTATCAATATATTTGACTATATATAAATTTAAGATGATTAACTCAACTACTACACCCAAAGTATTTATATCATATAGCTGGAAGCCAGCAGTTAATAAGGAGAAGGTAAAGATATTAGCAGAGAGGTTATCAAACGACGGTGTTCATGTCATTATTGATATCTGGGACTTGAAAGAGGGACAGGATAAATACCACTTTATGGAACAAATGGTAAATAGCGATGATGTTAAAAGGGTACTATTAATTTGTAATAAAGAGTACTCAGATAAGGCAAACGAAAAACATGGTGGAGTTGGAATTGAAAGTACTATTATATCAGATGAAATATACAATTACGTTGAACAAACGAAGTTTTTACCAGTAATTTTTGAATATGATGGGGAAAACAAACCTTGTACACCTACATTCGTTAAGAGTAGAATATTTATTGATTTAAGTAATGATGAAATATTTGAAGAAAACTATGAAAATTTGTTGCGAAATATTTTTGATGCACCTCAAAGTAGAAGACCTGCAATTGGTACACCCCCACCTTATGTAACAGAAAATACACCAATATATTTACCTACTGCACACAAAGTGGCTGCACTAAAAAAAGCCTTAATTGATGAGAAACGAAATGTGATAATATATGTTAAGGATTACTACACAACGTTTATCAATTCTATAAAATTATTTATAATTGATATAGCAGAACTAAATATTGATAATTATGATAATATAGTTGTGAAAAAAATTGATGAACTTATATACCTCCGAAACGATTTTATTGACTTTTTAGATGTATATCTTTCATATTCTGTAGAGATTGATTGTGATGAGATGTTTTCTTTTTTTGAGAAATTGTTAGAAGAATACTTACGCTTAGGAGCATTATCATCTGGTAATACTTCCTTTGAAGGAATAAGAAACGACCACTATAGATTTTTCTGTTATGAACTATTTCTATATTTTTCTTCAATCATGATTGACAAGGATAGATATACAGAACTGGGTTATATACTAAATGCAACCTTCAATGTATATAAAGAAAAGTATGATAGGTATGATGATGTTAACTTTGATAGTTTTAGCATCTATAATTATACATTAAATGAGCTTAGAAATAAGAAGTTGGGATTGAGACGTATTAGCATTACTGCTGATTTAGTTAAAGAAAGAGCAAACTCCCGCATTTCTTTTAAAGCGTTACAAGAAACAGATGTCTTGCTATATTATATTTCGATTTTAAAAAAATATTATTATTGGTTTCCTGAAACTTCGGTTTACAGTGTTAGGTCTTTAGCAATTATGCAAAAGGCATCATCAAGTAGATTTTTATTTAAAATTTTACCGTTGTTTGGTTTTACAAATAAAGAGGAATTAGAAGCGGCTGTAAACTCTGTAAACATGGATAATAGAGATAATATTCAAAGATTTAACTATGACTTGCCATTAATTAAAAATGGATTAAATATTGAGAATTTAGGAGTGCGGAATTAGTTGTTCGTGTGTTCGCGCTACAGGGATACGAACACCGCGAACAAGCTCGAACAAGTGTTTTTCTGTTCGCGATATAGGGGTACGAACACCGCGAACAAACAAAACCCCTCACCCCGTGAGATGGCTTCGTACTTCGCCATGACACACACCACACAACAACACCCGTCTTTGCCTGCCTGCGGCAGTCAGGCGCAAAGACACAAAGTCGCAAAGGGGAAACGCAAAGACATATAATGCGTAGTAACAAAAGCAAATAGTAATCCTTAGCTTGGCAGTACAGTAGTAATGTAGCTTAATAGATAGCCACCGCGCATTACGCAGTAATTAATGCGTGGCAGTTTTTATTCATTAGTTGTTTGTCTTTTAAAGGTATTCATGCTGCTTCGCGGTCTTTGTTTCTTTCTTTTGCTGCCAAAAGAAAGAAAGGAAGCGCAGGCGTGAGCGCAGCAAAATACTCGCAGCGAGTACACCACTCATTTCGTGAGATGGCTTCATTCTTCGCCATGACACTCATTTTTACTGATGCCCCTCATTCCACGAAGTTGCTTCACTATCGCTCGCAATGACACGATAAATAAATCACACAAAAAAACCACCCCATACAATGAAAAACTATCGCTACAGATTAGAGCCTTACAAGGGCATAAAGACACGCTACACCTGTCCGCAATGCGGCACAAAACATGCTTTCGTTCGCTATATAGATGCGCATACGGGGCAGCACTTGGGCAATGATATAGGGCGTTGCAACAGAGAGCAGCAATGCGGGTATCATGTGAAGCCAAATATCAAATCCGAATATCTGAATACGAATGCCCGTAAGGGAAGTTCTAAATCTGAATATCTAAATCAGCATTCCAAAACATACAGTAGGAATGCTCAACCTGCACTTTCTGCATTCTACTCACAACTCTGTACTATTCATCAGCAATCTCTCTGCTGTTATAGCAACAACCACCTGATGCTGTATATATTTCACAAATACGGATGGCCTGCGTTGGAGCGTGTGATAGATACCTACCGCATAGGTACGCATGGCAACGATACAATTTTTTGGCAAATAGATGTGGCAAACAATATACGGGCGGGCAAGGTAATGGCATACGATAAGCATACGGGCAAACGCATAAAAGACGGTGTGCCTGCCGTTCGTTGGGTACATAGCATACACCCCTTGCAGGGCTACGAGCTGCGCCAGTGCTTGTTTGGAGAGCATCTGCTGCGTACAGACAACCGCCCCGTAGCCATAGCCGAAAGCGAGAAGACGGCACTTATATGCAGCATCTGCCTGCCGCAATACCTATGGTTGGCAACGGGTGGCATCCGCAACCTGACGGTAGAAAAATGCCGTGTGCTGCGTGGGCGCAGGGTGGTTCTCTTCCCCGATGCTGGGGCGTATGATGTGTGGCATGCCATAGGGCAGCAGATACCCCACTGCACTACCAGCCAGCTACTGATGCACCATACAGACGGCAGCGATTTGGGAGATTGGGTGTGAGAAATAGTTGATTAGTTGATAAGTTAATTAGTTGATTGGATATAAGGGATAGTGGGGTAGAAGAGATAATAGGGATAGTGGGAATATATTTCTAATCAACCAATCAACCCTCTCTGCGTTCGGTATGACGGCGTGGGTTTGGCTGCTTGCAGCGAGTAATATTCAAACCGCAAAGGGAAAATGCAAAGACAAGCGAAGTCCCCTGTAAGGGGATTTAGGGGTAAATACTCGCAACGAGCAAATCACTCATTTCCCGAGATTGCTTCGTCGTTACCTCCTCGCAAAGACGGGATAAACAAATCAACTAATCAACCAGTTAACCAATCATCCCACTCACTTCATCTTGCTCATCACCACATCCCATACTTCTTTTTCTTTGGTATCGGCTTGGGTGTTCATGTCTGTTGCATCGGCTACTAATGGTTTTACTTCGGGGTGGTCTTGCAGGCCTTGTGCGTTTATCATCACATTCAGGTACGCACCTTTAACGGCTGCACGTGCGCATAGAGCGCCTACACCCGCATCGCTCACGCTATTGGGGTTGCCAATCTCTGCCATGCTCTTGGCAAGTGCAAATGACTGGTATGCCAACTGCATAGTACGGTAAGGCACTTTTATAGCATTGATGGTAGCGGCATCTATAGCAGCTTTACGGGCTGCTTTTTCATCGTCAGTACCTTTTGGTAATCCGAATGCAGCCATAATATCGTTGAATGCATTGGTATCTTCATCTACCAGGTTCAGCATATCCGTCATCAGTTGTTGCCCTTGCTCGGCATAGTTGCTAAACTCTTCCCAGCGTGCATCCCATCCTTTTTTGTGAGACGACAGGTTGGCTACCATCGTACCCAATGCAGCACCCAATGCACCGCAGTAGGCGGCTATGCTACCACCACCTGGGGCGGGGCTTTCGCTGGCTGTTTCTTCTGCAAATCTGGTAAGCGACATACCTATCAGCTTCTTGGCACTGGCATTGCGTAGTTGGTATTCTATTATCTTCTTCTGCGGGTCGAAGGGGGCAAGCTCATCCAGCCCCAGCGATTTTACGGCAATCTTTATCAGTTCAGCTTCGCTAACACCCGTGCTGCGTTGTTGCTTGCGCAGAAAGTATTTGCCTGCTTCCAGTATGGCATGTAGTGGCACCAGCCCTACCAGTTCGCTACCCGTTACACGCAATCCACGTGCGGTGGCACGCTCACAAGCCGTATCAAATACCTGATGCAGCGGGGTAGTGTGCATATTGGTTAGGTTGATGCTTATTTGTGCCACACCATATTCTTCAATATACCAGCCTATAGCTTTTACATTCTTCAGCAGCCCCGGTGTCCATACAGGTTCGCCGTTTTCGTCTTTCACTACTTTACCTTTCTCGTCTGTTAGCTGTCTGCCTTTTTCTCTTATATCAAATGCTATGGCGTTTGCCCTGCGGGTAGATGTGGTATTGAGGTTTACATTGTAGGCAATCAAAAAATCTCTTGCACCTATTACGGTTGCACCGCTCTTTTCGTTGAATACTGCTTGTCCGTAGTCGGGCTTCCATTCGGGCTTGGTTATTTTAGCGGCAAAGCCCTCGTACTCTCCACTGCGTATATCTGCCAGATTGCTGCGGTAGGGGGCGCTGGCAGCATACTCGTACAGGTAGGTGGGTATGTTTAGTTCTTCGCCCACACGCTTGGCAAGCATCTTGGCAAATGCTACTGTTTCTTCCATCGTTATGCCGCTAATGGGTATCAGCGGGCATACATCCGTAGCACCCATACGTGGGTGTTCGCCTTTGTGTTGGCGCATATCTATCAGCTCGCCCGCTTTTTTGATGGCTTGGTAGGCTGCTTCAATTACTGCATGGGGGTTGCCTACAAATGTTACTACGGTGCGGTTGGTAGCCTTGCCGGGGTCAACATCCAGCAGGCTAACGCCTTCTATCTTTTCTATCTCATCAGTTATTTGCTTGATGATACCCATATCGCACCCTTCGCTGAAGTTGGGTACACATTCTATAATGGCGTTTTTAAACTCTTGCATGTACAGTAAATTGAGAGCGCAAAAATAGCTAAATGCCTATAACAATCGCATAAAAATGGGCGATATATAACTATCGGTAAATAGACAAAAAACACCCTATCATTAACCAACGAATAACAAAGAGAA
Source organism: Chitinophagaceae bacterium IBVUCB1 (assembly GCA_002127285.1). Lineage (GTDB taxonomy): Bacteria > Bacteroidota > Bacteroidia > Chitinophagales > Chitinophagaceae > Polluticoccus. Next base: position 704,696 of record NFUW01000002.1, on the reverse strand, counting down.
TAGAAGTATTGTAATATTTTTACAGTCCTCTATATGTATAAAGCAAAGCACATACTGGCTGTATGTATGCTGCTGCTTGCGGGTAATGCCGTAGCGCAGTACACACCTGCCATCCGTTCTGTTCGCCCCGGTGCTACAGTAGCACCCAATACGGTAGGCAAGGGCATCCTGCAATTTCACATAGATGGCTACAGGGGTTGGGATGGCAGAAGCGATGATACGTCTGCCTACTTCAACAGCTTTGCCTATGCCGATATGCTGGTGTGCTACGGCATCACCAATAAGCTGGAACTGAACCTGCTGACCGAAACCCGCAACGATAAGATAGAAATCAATAACAGAAAGCTGCCGCAGTCGGGCATCAGCCTTGCGGCGTTGGGTGTACGTTATACTATTAGCGAGGGTAGCCCACGCAGCCCCTCTGTAGGCTTGCAGGGCTTGGTAAAATTCAAGGCTCAATCGCAGGATTATCAGCCTCGCAATATGGCTACAAGAGCTTTGCTGTTGCTGGGTTACGAGCCTACCTACATTGTATCTATGTCTGCCAATCTGGGGTTAGATTTCAGTGGTAATAACACACCCGTAACGGCACTGTATTCTTTCCGTACCAACGTGCGCCTTGCACCCGAGTTAGGTGCCTACATCGAAACATTTGGCAACTACAACCGCAGGTATCTGTACAATAACATAGGTGTGGGTTTGTATTATTTCATCACCAACGATTTTCAGGTACACGCATCTACGGGCTATGGCATCCGCAAAGACCAGTTTCGCGGGTTCATCAATCTGGGTGTAGCATTCCGCTTTGCCACTATGGGCATACCCAACCAAATGCAGTACAACGATTATTACGAGTAGGGAGATTATAAATCAGCAGCCTCAAAGGTATTGCCCTGACTTATATCGCCCGTTTCAAAACCTTTTTTGAACCAATGCATACGCTGCGCTGATGTGCCATGTGTAAAGGCATCGGGTACTACACGCCCGCTTGAGCGTTGCTGCAACCTGTCATCGCCTATTTCGTGCGCAGCATTCAGGGCTTCTTCTATATCACCTGCTTCCAGTATATTATTCATTTGCTGAGCATGGTGCGCCCATACACCTGCAAAGAAGTCTGCCTGTAGTTCCAGCTTTACAGATAGTTTATTGTATTCAGCCTCGCTAAGCCTGCTGCGCATGGCGTGTACCTTATCTGTAATACCCATCAGGTGCTGCACATGGTGGCCTACCTCGTGGGCTATTACATAAGCCATCGCAAAATCGCCCGGAGAATTGAGTTTGTTTTTCAACACATCGTAAAAGGAGAGGTCTATATACACTTGGTCGTCGGCAGAGCAATAGAACGGTCCTGTAGCAGCACCTGCCATACCGCAGGCCGACTGTACCTCGTCTGTAAAAACTATCAGCTTAGGTTCTTTGTATTGCTGCCCCATTTGGGCAAAGAGTTTATTCCATACATCTTCCGTATCGCCCAATACTACACGCACAAATTCTTTGGACTCCTTTCTTTCAGGGCTGTCTTCTACCGCTGCTTCGTTTTGTGTTGGTACGGTATTGCCTGCCTGTTGCAGTATCTGGCTGGGGTCTCCACCCATAAAGTACACGATGGCAGCTACTATCAGCACACCAATGCCACCACCTACAACGGTGCGTCCGCCACCGCCACCTTTGCCTACGTCTTCAAAATTATCGCTCTGCCTGCGTCCCTTCCAGCGCATAGAAATTGAATTTTGTATAAAGCTAATTTTTTAGGTTTAAAGCAGTAAACAAAAGCGTCTTATTTCTTTTTATAATGCACTTGCACTAATCCGCTTGGGAAAGACTTCGAGCCAATTAATTGCAAGTCTATTCTTGGTTTATCGCCTGCAACAAATAAAGGGATGCCACTACCCAACAGTGTAGGTATAATAGAAATGATGTACTCGTCTATCAGGTTTTCCTGCATGAATGCTTTTATAAGTTCACCACCACCATCCAGATGTATGTCTTTGCCCGTTGCTGTACGTAGTGTGTTAAGTAAATCTGATAATGAGCTGTTGTAAAAATGCAGGTTATTGTCAGATGGTTTTGCTGTACGTGTTATTACATAAGTTTGCCTGTCATCGTGCGGAAAGGGCATACCAAAGCTAAGTATCTTGTCATACGTTTTTCGACCTAATATGAATGTATCTGTCTGCGCTACTATCTTACTATAGCCATAATCTTCACCTTCAGTTGCTACCATATCAAGCCAGCCCAATCCACCATCTGTTTCTGCAATAAAACCATCGAGGCTGCAAGCGATAAACAATATTAATTTCCTGTCGTGCATAAAAAATCCCTCTTACTTTTTAAGAGGGACAAAATTATTTAATAAACAGATTATGCTGTGACAGGTTCTTTTCTTTTTGTTTTTAGTATCAGCGTGGCTATTAATGTTATCAAAACACCTACTATGGTTGGCTCCATAAACGTTACGCCAAACCTGTATAGCGCATTGTTTTTATACATGGTCATTTGATTTGTCAGTTTTGTTATCTCTGTTGCCTTTTCTTGGGCTGATTTTGATGACGCATTTATCTGCTCTGTTACATAAGCACTGTACTTAGCAGCAAAGTCGGGGAACATGGTGCTATATAATACCATCCATACCGCAGCGTACATCAAACAGCCAATGACGGTTATTAATAGTCCGGCAGTAATGCCTTGTTTGATTGATAATGCACCATGATTCTTTTTATAACTGGCTAAGGCAAAATAGATGAGGCTGAAACCTAATATCATGGTCGTGAAACCATATATCATTCCATTTTGGAAATCAATAGCCCCGCTTTTCATAAATGGGGCAGATAATGACAATAAGCCACCTAATACTATGCCCGTAATAAGTCCGTAAGTAAGAACGATTTTTTTCATAATACTTTGTTTTTATGTTTCAGGCAAAGAAAGGCTGGCAGCGGTGTTTGCCTCTCATACTTTCGGGTGATTTTGCTTTTTAAGCCCCGTTTTTCATGCTAAGGGATGGGCTCTATGGTACAATACCCAGCTCCCTTGCTTTTTGTATGGCTTGGGCTCGGCGTTTCACATCCAGTTTTACTAATATATTAGATACATGGGTTTTGACGGTATTGATAGAAACGAAGCTGTTATCAGCAATTTCCTGATTGCTCATACCTTCTGCTATTAATAATAATATTTCATGCTCCCGTTTACTGATGCCCAATTTATCCAGCACCATATCGTTAGGTGCAAATGGCAGGGCAGGGTTAGTGGTTACGGGTATTAGTTTTTCTACTACTACCTCTACTTGTTTGGGTGTTGTCAGTTTTCGCCCCATTACCACACCCAACACTATAAAAACAATAGCTACCAAGCCTACATATAGCTCTATGGTATGGTCTATTACCAGTAGCCTGTACTCTGCCACTTGCAGCAGCACCGTCAGCAGAGCGAGTATAGGACCATATAACAGCAGGTTTTTCTTCACAAAGGTAAGATATGAAAAAAGTGTGTTATTTAAATAGGGAGCTTAGCTAAGTGTCCAGTCAACAATGTTATTAGCCCATTGCTGCCTGTAGGGTGTTTGTACTTTGATGTAGTTATCTGTATAACCGTCCATCATACCTTGTTTATCGGCATTTTCGAATAGTACTGGCCTTGTTTGTCCGTTGTGTTGCGCGGCAAAGTATTGCATTTTCTGATAGCTGAGGTTGCGCAGGGTTTTATTGCGTTCATTGCGGATGTGTATGGGTACAACAGGTTTCAGTTCCAGCGCATGTGTATTGGCACGTTCGCTATAGGTAAATACGTGCAGGTAAGAAATATCTATATCGTGCAAGAACTGGAATGTATCCTGAAAATCTTCATCATTCTCGGTAGGAAAGCCAACGATTACATCTACACCTATACAGCAATGCGGCATCAGTTGTTTGATGGTAGCTACACGGTCGGCATACAACTCTCTTTTATATCGCCTGCGCATAGCACCCAGTATCTTGTTACTACCGCTTTGCAATGGTATATGAAAATGCGGCATAAATTTTTTGCTCTTTGCCACAAACTCAATTATTTCATTGGTCAGCAGGTTGGGCTCTATAGATGATATACGGAAGCGTTCTATGCCTTCAGCTTTATCCAGTTCCTGTATCAATTCGTAAAAGCTGCTCTCGGTGCGCTTGCCACCATCATTGCCTTTCCCGAAATCGCCCAGATTAATGCCCGTCAGCACTATTTCCTTTGTGCCGCTTGCTGCCAGTTCTGCCACATTGCGTAGTACACCTTCAATACTATCGCTGCGGCTATGCCCGCGTGCCAGTGGTATGGTACAGAAACTGCAATTATAATCGCAGCCATCCTGCACTTTCAGAAAAGTACGGGTACGGTCGTTGATAGAGTAAGAACTGTTAAAGCCCTGCACATCATCAATATCGCAACTGCATATCCTGGCACTATCGCCTTTGACAAGGTCTTGCAGATGTTTGGCAAGGTTGAATTTTTCTGCAGCACCCAATACCAAGTCTACACCCTCTATAGCAGCTATTTCTTCTGGCTTCAGTTGTGCATAGCAGCCTGTTATTACCACCATAGCCTCTGGTGCACGGCGCTGTATGCGGCGCACTATCTGGCGACATTCTTTATCGGCATTTTCGGTAACGGAGCAGGTATTAATTACATACACATCAGCCTCATCGTCAAACTCACGCTTCTCAAATCCGTCATTTTCCAGCATACGGCTCAGCGTACTCGTTTCAGAGTAGTTGAGCTTACAGCCCAATGTATGAAAAGCCACTGTTTTTAACTGCTGCATAAAAATGGTGCGCAAAGTTACAAAGCTTATGGCATATACTTTGCTGTAATATTGTTTTTATGTAAATTCGATTAAAATCTCTTTATGAAGAAACCCGTATTAGCTCTTTTAGCTGCATTTGTACTCATCGCATCGTGCAAAAAAATAAAAGAGGTGGCTCAACAAGCAACCATCATAACCAAAAATGTAGAGTATAATGAAGAAATAGCCATACCCGATAACCCCGGAATACCTTTGCCAGTAGGTGGAGTAAAGGTTGGTCTGCCGGCTTTTGGTAGCCCTACTTATATCGGCGATTTTTTGAAAGAAAATAATACTACTACAGATAGGTTAATTAGCGCAAAGCCATCAAGGTTGGGTATAAAACTATTAACACCACCCACCAGTAATTTGGACTATGTAGATAGCTTATGGATTTATATATCAGCTAAAGGCTTGCCCGAAACATTAGCTGCATATAAGTATCCCATACCCAAAGGCACAAAAGAAATAGATGGATCTGTAGTTGATAAAGATTTTAAAGAATACTTTGTAAAAGACACATTATATTACCGGGTAGAAGGGCATTTTACTAAATACCCCGATAGTAGTACCACCTTGCAATTATATGGCACATTTAAAGTACAAGCAAGCCCTATAACAACAAACTAATAGGTTATTCTACTTAATAAAAAACGCTTTGCAGTAATTGCAAAGCGTTTTTTGTATAACGTGGAATTTTCTAAAAACGATAGCCCAATTTAAATGCGAACTGAGCAAAGCCGGTTTGCCCGTCTTTAGAACCGTTTATCTGATTTATGTATGACATGCCTAAACCAAGTTCCAAACCAAGATAAAGACGTGGCGTAGGCTGCATATTAAGTGTGTTGTTTACTATTACGCCCAATGCAAAACGATCGACATTGACAGGTGCATAAAGCGGATAACCCTGATTATCATAACCTACAAACCTGCTGCCTTGTTGTTCTCTATTAAATAAAGCTGCTATACTTGGGCCAACGCTATACCTTACTTTGCCTTTGCTGCCTGTAGGGTATATCTTAACACCAGGCATTACCATATACCCAGTAAATACTTCATTCTCATTAACATAGGTGCCTGTTGAAGAACTATAAACACTAGTGTTTTGGTTATTAAAACCAACGGCAGCAGGTAAATAAAAACTGATGATACCTCTTTTATCCAACACCCGCTCGTAGCTAAGCCCAAAGCCAATACCGGCATTTGTAAGTTGTACTGGTGCAAAGGCAACTATATTTCTGCCATATTTCACTTTTTCTACTTTACCATTCTTCATACGTACTTCTCCACGGTTTATGATATCTTCACTACCATTTTCGTACTCAATACGCAATACTTCGCCCCTGGCAATTTTGTAATTGGGTCCGTCTGGGTTGTCTGCTTTTTTATAAGCAATATCTCTTGTGCCTACTTCAGATACTTTTGCTTCAAGCACATCTCCATTACGCAGATAAATTCTGTCTTGGGCATTTGCGGCAAAACCTATAAACATTGCCAATACTAATAGGATGGATTTTATTTTCATATAACTATTTGATTAGTTTTATTATTTGATGCATAGATTGTGCCAATTAATTGGCATACTAATCTATAATTAAAGTAAAACGCTAAGAATAACTAAAACCCCCATAAGGACTTTCAATTATTACCTCTTTTTTGTCACTTTTTTCTACATATCCTGAAATCTGCGCATATATATTAAAATATTTTGATATGCCTACTATGGATTCAGCAGTATCTCTATCAGTATATATCTCCAATCTTTGCCCCATATTAAATACTTGGTACATCTCTTTCCAGCTGGTGCCTGCAGATTGCTGTATCATGGTAAATAACGGCGGAACGGGCAGTAAATTGTTTTTCACTACACGCAATGCCGATGGCAGGTAGTGCAGTATTTTACTCTGTCCGCCACCACTGCAATGGATAATGCCGTGTATCTTATCAAAATGCTGCTGTAATACTTTCAATACTACGGGTGCATAGGTACGGGTGGGAGATAGTATCATCTTACCTACGTTCAGCGGGGTATCAGTAGCATCCGTAAGGCTGTATTTGCCATTATATACCACCTCATCGGGCAGGTTAGGGTCTATGCTTTCGGGGTATTTAGTAGCATATTCTTTCTTTAGCATTTCGTGGCGGGCACTGGTAAGGCCATTGCTGCCCATGCCGCTATTATATTCCGTCTCGTAGCTTGCCTGTCCGTAGCTCGCCAACGATACGATGACGTCTCCATCCACCAGTTTATCGGTCGTTACCAACTTATCTCTGCGCATACGGCAGCTCATGGTACCATCTACAATTACGGTGCGTACCAAGTCGCCAACATCGGCGGTTTCACCCCCCATCAGTTTTACATCTATGCCATATTCAGCCAATGTATCAAAATAAGATTGAGTACCATTGATTATTTCCGATATAACCTCTCCGGGTATCAGGTTTTTGTTTCGCCCAATGGTAGATGAATAGGTAAACGGACCTGTAGCACCTACGCACAGCAGGTCGTCCGTATTCATTACAATACTGTCTATAGCTATACCTTTCCATACACTCAGGTCGCCTGTTTCTTTCCAATAGAGGTATGCCAAAGACGACTTTGTACCCGCACCATCGGCATGCATCAGGTTGCAATAGGCATCGTCGCCGCCCCAATAGTCGGGGTATATTTTGCAGAATGCATGAGGGTACAATCCCTTATCGAGCTTGGCAATGGCTTTGTGTACATCTTCCTTTTGCGCAGAAACGCCGCGCAGGTTGTACCTGTTATTATCTGACATGAATATGCTTATACTATAAGGCAGCAAAGATAGATACTATATTACATACCTCTATGTAACATTACATATCAATTAGCCATTATATTAATCAAGTTTGCTTTTACATCCTGCCATTCTGCATCTATAATACTGAATACCAAAGTGTTGCGGATAGTGCCGTCATACCGTATGCGTTCGTTTCGCAATGTACCTTCGTATTGCGCGCCTATCTTTAAAATAGCTGCACGGCTGCGTTGGTTCTTATCCCATGTTTTGAAGCAAACCCGTACACATTGTAATACCTCAAAAGCATGCGTTAGCAATAGCAGTTTACATTCGTTGTTGTATCCAGTTCCCCAATAGGCAGGGTTGTACCACGTCCAGCCAATTTCCAGTTTGCGGTGTTCGGGGTATATATCCATATAGCGTGTACAGCCAATTATTTTGTTTGTCAGTTTATCTATAATCACAAAAGGATATTCCTCACCATTCATTCTTTTTAATAATGCACTTTGTAATTCTGTACGCAACACATCGGCATCATAGCCCGACTTGGAAAGGAACTCCCATACTTGTTCGTCGCTGCTGGCAGTAATTAACTCGTCAAAATGCTCGTGAGCAAGGGGTACTAATCTTACGCGGGCACTTTCTAATATTACAGGGTGTTGTATCCAATTCATACGGTAAATGTCTGCTAAGTTTTTATAAATAGCCGCATAGTTTACGGTCATTTAACAAGTCTTATTGTTTTGGTACATTTACCATATAATGAAGCCTTTTTTCTCGTTTGTAAAGATATTTCTCTATCCTTTTGCTCTTATATATGGCGCGGTAGTATGGCTGCGAAACCGCCTGTACGATACGGGGTTCTTTTCTTCCGTACAGTTCAGCGTACCGGTTATTACGGTAGGTAACCTATCTGTTGGTGGCACAGGCAAAACACCCCATGTAGAATACTTGATTAGGCTGTTGCAATACCGATACCGCCTAGCAACTATGAGCCGTGGCTACAATCGCCGAACGCAAGGCTTTTTGCTGGCAACGGAAGATACCAACGCGCTGCGTATAGGCGATGAGCCCATGCAGTATTTTATGAAGTTTCCTGACCTTGCGGTGAGTGTAGCTGAAGAGCGCATTACCGGCATACCAACACTGATACAAAAACGCCCAGATACGGAGATAGTACTGCTGGACGACGCCTACCAACACCGTAGCGTAAAGGCCGGCAGGAATATTTTAATAACCGACTTTTCAAAGCCTTTTTATAAAGACCATATACTACCTATGGGCACGCTGAGAGAGGGTAGAAAAGCGTATGAAAGGGCAGATATCATTATCGTGTCTAAATGCCCAGTAGATTTGGATAAATCCGCAGCAGATACCATCATTCAACACATCAATCCGCAACTGCATCAACAGGTCTATTTTACTACTATTCAGTATGGGTTGCCATATGATATGTTTACACGCGATGTGGTGAGTATGAAAGGCAAAAATGCACTGATAGTATGTGGTATTGCTAAGCCCGAACCTTTTGTGCAATACATTGGCAGCCATACCAACGATACGCATATACTTAGCTATGCCGACCATCACTATTTTCTGAACCGAGATATAGAGGAGATAAAAGAAGCGTATAATAATTGGGGGGTAAATGATAAGTTTATCATTACTACCGAAAAAGATGCTACACGCCTGCATCTACATGCCGATAAATTGAAAGACTGGGGTGTGCAAATAGCAGTATTGCCCATTCAAGTGTCTTTCTTGTTCAACGGGTATATAGCTTTTGATAATGCCATCAACAGCTATATAGAAAGTGAAATAAGCGGCGAAAACGATGGGCTTATTTACGAAGAAATATTATAACCCTTAATCTTCCTCAATCCTTTTCAAATTGAAGTCTGAAACATTGGATACGATAATAGGGTATTTCTCTACCGTCACGTCTGACGAGTCGAGCCCGAAACCACGCTCTTCCGACAGGCTTATCTTTTTCAGCATAAAATAGCCACGCATCACCAAGCGTTCCCACAATGGTAAATCATTATCGCGAGAGAGGAATTTTTCCATTACAATAAAACGGAAATCTCCTTTCACGTTATTCTTACTAAGTGATTCGTAACGGCTTACCACATTCACCTCTTTATTCTGCACCATGTCCTCTACTACTTTGCGGAACATGAGCTGTATTTTATGCTCTACACGGAAACCTAAACGGAACTCGATACGGATGATTTCGTTGGGTACAATCGTCTGCACGGCATACTCCATCGTATAGGGGTCGTCCAATACATCTACGTGTACGAACCAATATATATCTGCACGTTTGGGTTTGCGGTACAGTATGGAGAAGATGATTTTGTGCTCTATCTCTTTGGGGTTGTTGGCACTTGTCAGGTACACTAAGTGTGTAGAGTATTTAGGGATGGTTTTATCATTACTCAACTCTTGTAATATAGGTACATAATCTTCAAGCCGCACAAACTCCACATATCGGTTTTTGATTTTGCGAGCCTTGTACCATGCAATCATAACAAGAAATAGCACACCACCTACAATCAATGCTACATAACCGCCGTGTGGAAATTTCTCCAGATTTGCTACAAGGAATGAAAATTCAATACTAAGGAATATAAACAAGTACGCCGCAATCCAAATAATAGGTACTCTCTTGATGAACATATAATAGGCAAACAGGCAAGATGTCATAATCATGCACAATGTAATGGCTAATCCGTAAGCCGCTTCCATATTCGATGATTTTTGGAATATCAGCACCACACTTGTACACCCTGCAAACAAGAGGAAATTGATGCCCGGTATGAATAATTGTCCCCGTTCTGCGGTAGGGTAATTGATTTTCATTTTCGGCCATAGGTTTAGTTTGATGGCCTCACTGATGAGTGTAAACGAACCTGAAATCAAAGCCTGACTTGCAATAATGGCGGCCATAGTGGCAATAATGATACCCGGCAGCAAAAACCATTGCGGCATTAATTCGTAGAATGGGTTTAGTGCAGAACTATCCCACACTTTGCCTTTTTGTGTAAGCAGCCATGCACCTTGCCCCAGATAGTTAAGTATCAGGGATGATTTTACAAATATCCATGAGATACGGATATTGCCCCTGCCACAGTGTCCAAGGTCGGAGTATAATGCTTCAGCACCAGTAGTACAAAGAAACACAGCTCCCAATATCCAAAACCCTTTAGGGTACATTGTTAGCAACTCTACTGCATAAGCAGGGTTAAAAGCTTTTAGTATGCTCCAATCGTCGTTGATATGATAGACACCTAATACTGCCAGCATCAGAAACCATAAGGTCATAATAGGTCCGAAAGCCTTGCCTATTGTGCCTGTACCAAATTGCTGAAAGAAGAATAATGCGGTGATAATTGCCAGTATAATATTAACTATAGTCCAGTCAGTAATATCATGTAGTACAGGTATATTGCGCAAACCCTCAACGGCAGATGCTACCGATATGGGCGGGGTTATCATACCATCTGCAAGTAGTGCAGCACCACCTACCATAGCAGGAAACACAGTCCACTTGCCATGCCTGCGCACAAGAGCGAATAGCGAGAAAATGCCACCCTCACCCTTATTATCTGCCTTTAACGTCAGTAATACATATTTAACGGTCGTTTGTAGTGTCAGTGTCCAGATGATACAAGACAAGCCACCAATAATGAGTAGCTCACTTATTTCTTTGCCATTACAGATTGCGTTGAAAACGTAAAGCGGTGAAGTACCGATATCGCCGTAGATGATGCCGAGCGCAATGATAAGCCCTGCAAAACTGGCTTTATTAAGATTTTTGTGGCCCACAGAAGATGCGGTTGTTTATTACAGCGCGCAAAGTTAGCGCATATTTATGATATGTAACATATAATGTGCCAAACTTGTTTCTATTCGCAGGTAGAGATAAATTAGATGTCTTTGCTTAATATAGCAGCCGTGATAGCCAAACTAAGAAAAAAGCTGAAACGTGCCTTGCTGGCAAGATTACTGAAAGGCAATAATGTAGCGTGCAACGTATGCGGTAGTACCTACAGCAGCTTTTTCCCTTACCTGAACCGCGCTAATGCACAATGCCCCAACTGCGGCTCGCTGGAGCGTACACGGTTGTTGTATTATTTTATACAGGATAAAGGTTTGATAAGTGCATCTGCACGCCTGCTGCATATAGCACCCGAACAGTGCCTGTACAATGTTTTCAAAAAACAACTGCAAACCAACTACCTGCCTGCCGATAAGTTTGAAGCAGGTTACAGCTACCCTCCCGACACACTGAACGTAGATATAACTACACTGCCTTTTGAAGATGCCAGTCTAGATATAGTAATAGCCATACATGTACTGGAGCATGTGCAAGACGATGCCAAAGCCTTAAGCGAAATATACCGTGTGCTGAAAACAGGCGGTAGTGCCATATTGCAAGTGCCTTATCAGGCTGACAGGGAGCATACTTACGAAGATGTGTCTATTACCACACCTGAAGCAAGGAAGCAATACTATGGGCAGAGCGACCATGTGCGTATATATGGAAGAGATTATATACAGCGTTTCTTAGCAGCAGGCTTTAGCATGGAGTATGCTGGCTATGAAGCAGCCTTGCCTGAACAAATAAAGGAGCGATGCGTTTTTAAGAAAGAAGAAATATTTTTACTACGTAAATAACAATACATGAACTACTGGCTCGTAAAATCAGAACCGTTTAAATATAGTTGGGAACAGTTTGTAAAAGACAAGAAAACCCATTGGGATGGTGTACGCAACTATGCCGCACGAAATAATCTGAAAGCAATGGCTAAAGGCGACCATGTACTGTTTTATCATAGCAACGAAGGGTTGGCAATAGTAGGTATAGCCGAAGTAGTAAAAACTGCCTATCAAGACCCTACAACTGATGACGCTAATTGGGTAGTGGTGGATTTAAAACCACTAAAAGCCATGCCAAAACCAGTAACGCTTGCTGATATTAAGGCTACACCAGCACTAAAAGACATGGATCTCGTGCGCCTCAGCAGATTGAGTGTTGGCACAGTAAAGCCTGAAGAATATAAATTGATAATGAAAATGGGTGGAATGTAAAAACCCTGACCGTACAGTCAGGGTTTTGTGTTATACTGTCATTATCTCTTTGTCTTTGTCTTTGCAGTGCTGGTCAACTAATGCAATGTGTTTATCCGTTAGCCCTTGTATTCTGCCCTCTGCATCTTTAGCAGCATCTTCACTCAGTCCGTCTTTTTGCAGTTTTTTGATGTCTTCAATGGCATCTCTGCGTATGGTGCGTACAGATATTTTGGCTTGTTCGCCTTCTCCGTTTACACGCTTCACCAGTTCTTTACGGCGTTCTTCGGTAAGTGGTGGTAAAAACAGGCGGATGATATTACCATCGTTTTGCGGGTTCAGACCTATATTGCTTGCTATGATGGCTTTTTCAATAGCACCCAGCATATTCTTTTCCCATGGTTGGATAGATATAGTACGCGCATCGGGTGTAGTAACGTTGGCAACGCCAGATAATGCCGTAGCCGCACCATAATACTCTACAAATACACCGTCCAGTATGGCTACGTTGGCTTTGCCAGCTCGTATGCGGCTCAGTTCCGTTTCCAGATGGGTAATGGCTTTTTTCATCAAGCTTGCTGCATTGTCGTAAATACTATCTATTGATTCGCTCATGCTAAGAGTGATTATTTATGGACGGCAAATATAAAAATGTTCCGCAACATACATTATACCAATAGTTTTCTATATATTTAATATGCTATCTATCCCTGCTTAGTTTATACCTATTTGGATAGGCTGCCAGCAGGTGGTAAATTTGTAAAAAACAGATAAGTGATGGAAACATTAGTGCAAAGCCCCGTGAGCCTGACGGCAGGTGCCATAGAAGAAATAAAAAGGCTGATGGCTGCACCTGATTTTGATGCTACACAAAATCTGCGCATAGGCGTAAAGGGTGGGGGCTGTTCGGGTATGAGTTATGTGTTGGGGTTTGACGCGAAAGAAGCTGACGACGAAACCTATGAAATACAGGGCATACCCGTATTGATGAAGAAAGCACACGGCATCTACCTCTTTGGTATGACGGTAGATTTTGAAGACGGGCTGAACGCAAGAGGGTTTGTATTTAAAAACCCGAATGCCAGCAGCACTTGTGGTTGCGGTAGCTCTTTTGCCGTATAGTAAAAACTGAATGAAGTATATACTACTGATATCTTATGTGTGTTTGCAGGTATTGCAGCCTGCAAAGGCACAATCATCTAAAACCAACACACCTGCTATACCGCAGGGCGACATCAATAAAAAAGATACAAAAGGCAAAAAGACGGGCATGTGGTTGGTATCTATGCCTGCCCGTATGGGAGAGGCAGGCTATACAGAATTTGGCACATACGACGAGGGCAATAAAGCAGGACTTTGGTACAAACTGGATGGCGAAGGCAGGCTTACATCTATAGAAACTTACCGAAACAATGTACTGGATGGTGAGGTGAAGTATTATGAAAACGGCAGGGTTACCTGTATTGGCTATTATCGCGGATTGAACCCCAGATACTCACACGATACCATTGATGTTATAGATCCTGTATCGCACAAAGAAACAAGGCGTATAATACCAACTGAAAGGAGTACACTGAAACATGGTACTTGGCGGTTTTACGATGCAGACAACGGCAGGTTGGTGCGAGAGGAAGATTATCAGATAGATGAACTGGTATATCATAAAGACTACCCGATGAGCAAAGCCGATAGCCTGATATACCTGAAGCGCGAAAGCAAGATGCCACACAACAAGAAAAAACAATACACACCACCACCCGCCAAACAGGTTACCTATAATTGATGTGGTAAAACAACAATCCACTATATACAAAAGTATATAGTGGATTACTTATATTATTTATAGTCTGAAAAGTAATGCCAGAATAATGCGGTCTTCTGCTTTTACCAAGTCAGGTTTCCAGCCAGTTGGCACGGCCGTAGTAGTGTAGCCTGTTGGCGAAGTAACACCACCACGACCTGCGAAGTAGGGTACGCTTGCTTCGCGGTGTACATATTCTAACCGGAAAGTAATACTCTGGTTGGGCATCCAATCTATATTGGTAGAGTAGTCCCATCCCTGAAACTGGTCGCCCGGATTGGCACTGAAAGGATTACTGCCTGCTGTTTGGGTTGGATTGTTTGGATTGGGCAAAGGGCTTGCATCACCAGTTGGATATAATACGAGATACCTGCCTGGATTTGTCATATAACCACCACCAATAGTCCATGCAAATTTATTTTTGTTAAACCATACACGGTTATACAACATACCGCTAATGAAGTGCTGAGCAGGTGTAGTGCTATCTCCATTAAAAGCCCTGACACCACCACCTGTTTCAAAGCCAAAGTCGCCGGTTAGCGAGAAAGCCATACGGCTGATACCTTTTGATTGGGGGCGGTTATAGTATCGTACGAGTAAGCTATTGTCTGAGTGAAATCTTTTTCTGTCTGGTATATTGGCGGCATCTGTACCATAATAATCGTTGGTGAGTAATTTGATATGCTCTTTGGGACACCATGTTATGTTCATCCCTAAACCGGGCATACTATTAAACTTTCCATAGCTTTGCCATCCATTGATAATCCAAGGTTCAATTTTCAATTTCTCTGTAGGGAAGATTTGTATGCGGACACCATTAAAAAACCAAGGCGTATTATCAGACGTAAATGAAGCCTGATATTCCCAGTTTTCTACCTGATAATAAGAGTTCAGCCCGATATAAGACATAAACATACCTGCATCTATATTGATGCCATGCCACACATTGAGGTGGTAGCCTGCATATGCCTCGCTAAGGTAGCGGTACACATTGGCAAGCTCATATTGCCCGCGATAAGGGCTGAAATCGTTGCGTGGTACTACCGTAGAACGCGTACCGAATTGTGTCATAATCTTAGCTCTTGCTCCCTCATAATTGAACTCTCCACCCAAACCTACATAAGATAATTGTAGTTCGTTGTGCCTTGCCATGGCTGTAGAGCCCACCACCGTATTATCTATCGGATTGTTGAACGAGTAATTGTAATTAGCATCCAGCATAATGCTGCCTGTAAAGTATTTGGTTTGCAATGCTGAATGGCTGCGGCGATCGTTGCCATTTTGCCAAGTAAGGTCCATGCTATTAAAGGGGATTTTTTCTTGCTGTTCATCAGGCTCATCATCTTCTGAAGATATAATTTTCTCACTGTTTGGATTATAAGCACTTTGTTGTGCATATACGTTAATAGATAGCACTGCCAAAGCAATGCATAAAGCATGTTTAATTGAATGGTTCATTTTTTTATGTTTAGTGTGATTGAAAAATATGCGTACACGATTGCGCATACGGCAATTGTATTGCAGCCGTATGTACAGGTCAGTTTTTTACAGACTGATACAGGTTACTAACCTGAAAGTTGAAAGCTACTTAGAAGAATGGTTGAGATTCTGGTAAGAGATTGCCCAATTGTAGTTTGGGGTATTGCACCGGGATATTGATTTTCCACAACGCTTTTATTTAGACGGCGCAAAGTTACATCAGTTATGTGCAATAATACATCATTTATGATTATATTATTTCCTTATACCAATTATAGTATTAAGATATAATCTTGCTATCCGTATCTTGCACACCAATGCAACAAGATTATACTGCCAAGCTATTGATGTTTGAAAACCGCCTAACGAAGGTGTATAAACACTATAGTAAGTTGGCGCGCAGGCAAGAGGTAGCCTGTTTTCGTTTCTACGACCACGACCTGCCCGAATTTCCTTTTGCCATAGAGCTTTATAAAGACGTGGTACATGCTGCTGAATATAAACGCAAGCATGGTATGGAAGATGATGAACATGCAGTATGGTTGCAGGCATGTAAGGAAACGATAGCCAAAGTATTGGAACTGCCCGTAGATAATATTTACATGAAAGTGCGCCAACGCAAAGCAGGCAGGCAAGGACAATACGAAAAGTTTGCAGAGCAAAAGACAGAGCGCATAGTGCCTGAAGGTGGTTTGAACTTCATCATCAACCTGACGGATTATTTAGATACAGGTTTGTTTCTCGACCACCGCATTACCCGCAATATGGTGCGCGATGAGGCAAAGGGTAAACGGGTGCTGAATTTGTTTTGCTATACAGGTTCTTTCAGCGTGTATGCGGCGCATGGTGGTGCAGCAAGTGTTACGTCTGTTGATTTATCTAAAACCTACATCAACTGGGCTAAACGCAATATGCAGTACAATAAACTGTATGATGCCGCCAAACATGAGTTTGTGCATGATGATGTAATGGAAGTAATAAAGAATCTGCCTGCCGATACATTTGACATCATCGTTTGCGACCCGCCAACATTCTCTAACAGTAAACGCATGGAAGAAACATTTGATGTGCAGCGCGACCATGTATGGCTGCTGAAGCAACTGCTGAAAAGTTGCAGGGATGGTGGCAAAATATATTTCAGCAACAACTACCGAAACTTTGTGCTGGATAAAGACAGTTTGCCCACACCACATATAAAAGATATAACAGCAGCCACTACGCCATTTGATTTTCAAGGAAAGCTGCATAGGTGTTGTTACCTGATTGAAAAATAGCGAATACGGCTTAACTTGCATGGCATGAGCATCATCAGGGTTAGTAATCTGGTAAAAAAATACGGTGACTTTACAGCCGTTAAAGGCATCAGCTTTGAGGTGAAAGAAGGCGAAATATTTGGTTTGCTGGGGCCTAACGGTGCAGGCAAAACCACTACGCTTGAAATAATAGAAACACTGCGCCCTAAAACATCGGGCGAGGTGTGGGTAAAGGGATTGAACCTTGATAAAGATGCCAACGAAATAAAAAAGATTATAGGTGTGCAGCTACAGGCTGCGGGTTATTATCCCAACCTGAACCTGTTGCAGATAATAGACTTGTTTGCAGGTTTATATAATCGTAGTGTGGATGCTTTGGCACTGCTCGATACCGTGAACTTGCGTGATAAGGCAAAGAATAAATTCAAAGAATTATCAGGCGGGCAAAAGCAACGTTTTTCTATTGCTACTACATTGATAAATGAGCCATCCATTATCTTCCTCGACGAACCAACAACAGGTTTAGACCCGCAAGCACGACGCAATTTGTGGGAACTGATAAAGCAAGTGCGAGACAGAGGTACTACGGTAGTGATTACTACGCACTATATGGACGAGGCAGAAGTGCTATGCGATAGGGTAGCTATTGTAGATAGCGGCGCTATCATAGCCCTCAATACGCCTGACGAATTGATAGATAACCTGATAGCCACAGGCTTTAAACGCACCAAACAGGTAAAAGAAGCCAATCTGGAAGATGTATTTCTGAACCTGACGGGTAAAGAGTGGAGAGAAGAGTAATTTCTAAAAGAAGCTCTTTTTCTTTCTGCGAGATGTAGTGCCACCCAAGCCGAGTGAGCCCAATAAACCGCGTACCAGTATATTACCAGCAGTACGCATCATGCTGCGTGCTACGGGGTTGTCTGTAATTGTTTCTACCAAGCTTTTTTCTTCTGCCTGTTTGCTTTTTGTTTTGCTTGCTGTTTCTTCTTGTGCTTCTTCTTTAGCAGCGGTTAGTTTTTTAGTCAGTATTTCGTAGGCACTTTCACGGTCTTCTGTTTTATTATACGTTGCTACTAATGCCGATTTATTGACGAGGTTGGTTATCTCTTGTTCTGTCAGCACATCCATACGGCTGCGTGGTGGGCAAAGCATCGTAGCTACCAATGGGGTAGGGATACCTTTTTCATTCAGTAATGTTACCAATGCCTCACCAATACCCAGTTGTGTTATCAGGTCTTCGGTTTGGTAATACGCACTATCTGGGTAGTTGGCTGCTGCCAGTTTTATGTCTTTGCGATCGTTGGCGGTAAAGGCGCGCAGTGCGTGTTGTATCTTCAGTCCAAGCTGACTAAGTACAGCTTGCGCTATGTCTTGCGGGTTTTGTGTGCAGAAGAATATACCTACACCTTTAGAGCGTATCAGTTTAATGACGGTTTCTAATTGGTTTATTAGCACTTCATTAGCATCAGAAAATATCAGGTGCGCCTCGTCAATAAACATCACCAGTTTGGGCTGGTCAAGGTCGCCTGCTTCGGGTAGCGATGCATATAATTCTGATAATAATTGCAGCATGAAAGTAGAGAACAGCTTAGGGCGGTCTTGCAGGTCGGTAACACGTACGATGCTTATCATACCTCTGCCATCGTCGCTGATGCGCATCAGGTCGTCCACATCAAAAGATTTTTCACCAAAGAACACATCTGCCCCTTGTTGTTGCAGTTCTATCACTTTGCGCATAATAGTACCTACAGATGCAGGCGATATATTGCCGTAGGCTTCGCTTAGTTCATCCTTACCCTCGTTAGCAGCCCATTGCAATGTTTTTTGCAAGTCTTTCAAATCGAGCAGCGGCATTTCGTGGTCGTCGCAGTATTTAAACAGCATAGATAGGATACTCTCTTGTGTGCTGTTTAGCCCCAATATTTTAGATAGCAACACAGGCCCAAATTCAGTAACCGTAGCTCGTAACCTCACCCCCGGCTCGTTACTCAACGATAATAATTCTACAGTATAGGCAGACGGTGCATAGCTGATACCCATACGCTGCACACGGTCGTTTATTTTATCGTTGGCAGTACCTTGCGCGGCAATACCACTCAAGTCGCCTTTTATATCCATCAGCAATACGGGTACACTGGCATCGCTCAGGCTTTCTGCCAGCACTTGCAGGGTTTTGGTTTTACCAGTACCTGTTGCGCCGCTTATCAGCCCGTGGCGGTTCATGGTTTTCAAGGGTGCAGCAACAGTAGCTTCCGGTACAAGCTCACCATTCAGCATAGCTTTACCTAATAATATAGATGAACCTTTGAAAGTATATCCGCCATTGATGTCTGCTATGAATTGTTGCTTGTCTGCCATTTGTTGTTATTTGATAATGTAAAAGCCCTGAATAGTACAGGGCTAATTTATAACGATTTTTGATTGTATCGGGTATTACCTAAAAGAAATAACGCTGCTTTTCAACCATCTTAGCCGCTATCCTGCGCCTTGCCTCTTTAGTGTTGAAGCTATTGGTTTTGGTAAAGCGTTTCAACCCAAGCAACATCATGCGTAGTTCATCACCATCTGCAAATGCATTCACTGCATTTTTGCCGGCGTGGTTTACCTTATCTGCCGTATCTGCTATCAATACCATTGCAGCATCTACGGCAAGGGCAGCGTGTTCATGGTTATTTGCCTGCATCTTCATGGCTCGTAGCAGGGCACTCTCTGCAAGGAAAGTATCCATCACCATATCGGCGAGGTACATCAGCACTTCCTGCTCTTGTTCAATTTTCATCATCAGCTTTTGTACGGCAGCACCAGCGCACATAAGGGCTGCTTTCTTAAAGTTGGCTATCGCTTTCAGCTCAGCAGCAAAAGGCGTATCATCTTCACCAAACTCGGGTATGCCCATCAGTTCTTTCTGTATAGCCATAGCAGGTGCCATCAGGTTGATGCGTCCTTTAATAGCACGTTTCAGGTACATATCCAATGTCAGTAGCCTGTTTATCTCATTCGTGCCCTCAAATATCCTGTTGATGCGGCTGTCTCTGTATGCGCGTGATATATTGTATTCGTCCGAAAAGCCATTGCCGCCGTGTATCTGCACCCCTTCATCTACAATATAGTCCAACGTTTCAGAGCCTATCACTTTCAGCATAGCACATTCTATGGCGTATTCTTCGGCAGCACCCAGCAGTGTTTCGCTATCGGGTTTGCCAGCAGCTTCCAGTTCATGCTCTTTATCAGCTACCCATTTGGCAGTGCGGTATAGTGCGGCATCGGTAGCAAACGTTTTTATAGCCATCTCTGACAGTTTGTGTTGTATAGCACCAAACTGCACGATGGGTGTCTTAAACTGTTCCCGAGTGGTAGCATACACAAGCGATGTATTCATGGCACGTTTGGCTCCACCCAAAGCGGCAGCACAAAGTTTCAGCCTGCCGATGTTCAGTATGTTGAACGCGATGATATGTCCTCTGCCTATTTCGCCCAATACGTTTTCTACAGGTACTTTACAGTTTTCAAAAAACAACTGTCTTGTGCTGGAGCCTTTGATGCCCATTTTGTGTTCTTCCTCGCCAAAGCTGAGCCCCTCGGTATTGCGGTCAACGATAAACGCGGTGAACTTATCGCCATCTATCTTAGCAAATACGGTGAATACATCTGCAAAGCCTGCGTTGGTTATCCATATTTTTTGTCCGTTTATCTGGTAGTGTTTACCATCAGCAGATAGGGTAGCAGTTGTCTTTGCACCCAAAGCATCAGAGCCCGAGTTGGGTTCTGTAAGGGCATACGCGCCTTTCATTTCACCCGTAGCCAGTTTGGGTATGTATTTTTGTTTCTGTTCTTCCGTACCGAAATAGAGTATGGGCAATGAACCGATACCATTATGCGCAGCCATCGCTACGGCAAAAGAATGACCGCCACCCAATGCTTCGTTTATGAGCGTAGCAGTTACAAAGTCTTCGCCCAAGCCACCGTATTTTTCGGGGAATGCTGCACCCAACAAGCCCAATTCACCCGCTTTATCCAGCAAAGAAGGCATTAGCCCTGCTTCTTGTTTGTCAATATCCAGCAAGCGGGGTATCACTTCTTTATCCAGAAATTCGTTGCAGGTTTGCTCTATCAGTTTTTGTTCTTCGCTAAAATCTTCGGGAGTAAACGTATTGGCAGCATCAGATGGTTGAATGAGGAATGCGCCGCCCGTTAATGTGTTTTTGGCCTGTACTTCCATAACATCGTCGTTTGTATAAATTTACTATTTATTATCGGGCAATGGTGTTAAAATACTATGTTAAATAAGTGTTGCCTTTGATTATTTTTGGCTCAGATACAAGATGTCGGATATACAGACAGCATACATAGAGTTGGGTAAAGAAAAACTACACTACCTGCGTACAGGCAAGGGTAGCAAGCTATTGGTTGCTTTTCATGGTTATGGTAATGAGGCTACGATGTTTATGCCATTTGCCGATTACCTACCCGACTATACAATTGTGAGCATAGACCTGCCACACCATGGCAAAAGCCATTGGACAGATGGGGTACACTTAGATAATACGCATCTGCAATTATTGGTATCGCAGCTATTGCAAATACATGGATGTACACAACTATCGCTGATGGGCTATAGTATGGGTGGCAGGGTATGCCTGAAGATAGCAGAGCTAATGCCTGATAAAATAAGCGACATCGTACTGCTGGCATCTGATGGGCTTACGTTCAATACTTTTTATTATTTCGTTACACGTACTACATCCGGCAGGTATTTGTTTCGCAGTTTCTTGTCTGCGCCTCATAGGTATATGCCCATAGTCAATTGGGCTAAAAGGCGTAAACTGATTGATGCATCGCACCACAAATTTGCCATGCAATACCTGCACGAGGAAGATGAACGCTATTTTTTGCTGAAAGTATGGCCTTGTATGTCGCTCATATTGCCCGATTATAAAAAGCTGAGGGGCATATTCAATCAACATTCTATCCCTGTATCTGTTTATATGGGTAAGCATGATAGGGTAATACCTGTATCTTTAGCCGAGAGGTTTAGGAAAATTCTGCATAACGCACATATAGAACTGTATATATTGGACAAAGGACACGCACTGATAGATAAAGACACGCTACCCGTGATTGCTAAATCACTTAACGGATGATGTCGTTTGTAATTATCATATCGGTCGTTATGACCTTGCTATATGCTACGCTGATGCTGCTATACCGAAAGGGATGGCAAACACAACCTGTCTTTAGTGCACCAAACCACGTGCCTCAAACTAAAATTAGCATTATAATACCTGCCCGAAACGAAGCAGATAATATTGGCAAATGTATAGAGGCTATACTGGCACAAGAATACCCCAAAGAACTGTATGAAATAATAGTAATAGACGACCACTCTGAAGACGATACAGCCGCCATCGTAAAGCAATATAAACACCCCAACGTACGGTGCATACAAATGGCAGACCATCCTGCCGATACGACCATAGCCTATAAAAAGAAAGCCCTATCGTTGGGCATAGCTCTTGCAAAAGGTGAGTTGATTATTACCACCGACGCGGATTGTACTGCCGCCAATCAATGGCTGCACAACATGGCTGCCATATACGAGCAGCAGCAAGCCGTAATGATAGTAGCACCTGTAGATTTTACATGCAACGATAGTGTGGTGCAATTATTTCAGTCGCTCGATTTTATGAGTATGCAGGGCATAACAGCAGCATCGCATAGACTGGGGTTGGGTAATATGAGTAATGGTGCAAACCTTGCATTTACCAAAGCAGCATATAATGCGGTAGATGGATACAAGGGTATAGACCACTTGGCATCGGGCGACGACTTTTTGCTGATGATGAAGATGCGCTATGCATACCCTACACGTATCAGTTACTTGAAATCAACAGAAGCAATCGTAAGCACCGCACCACAACCCGACTGGAGTAGCTTTTTGCAGCAACGCATACGCTGGGCTTCCAAATCGGGCAAATATGATGATAAACGACTGACAGCTATATTGATGCTGGTGTATCTGTACAATGTATTGTTGCTTATTATAGCTATTGCAGGCATCTTCCATACACATTACCTGTTGTTATTTGTAAGTATGCTGTTGGTAAAAACAGAAGTAGAGATATACTATCTGTTGCCCGTTGCTAAATTCTTTGGCAAACGCAGACAGTTGCGCTACTTCCCGCTGCTGCAACCCTTGCATATGTTATACATCGTATTGGCAGGCTTGCTTGGCTTTGTAGGTGTGTACAAGTGGAAGGGCAGAAAACTAAGATAAATATCATGCTGCGTACAGCTTGTTTTTATTAATTTTAAACTAAACAGATACTATGCGCAAGGTTACATTCATATCCATATTGGTAATACTGTTGTTTGTTACGGGGTATGTCTATTGGTTTTACTACAACCCCTATAGTGAGGGTAGCAGAGAAGGTGTGTTGCAAAAATTCTCTCGCAAGGGCAATGTGTTTAAAACCCACGAGGGCGAAATGATACAGCTTGGCTTTGGGCAGCGTGGTGCGGCTATCAACTCGCAGTATTATTACTTCAGTGTAGATGATCCCAAAGTGGCAGACAGCCTTCAGCATTGCTTAGGGAAAATTGTACGCCTGCACTATGTACAATACCGCAAAAACCTGCCTTGGCGTGGTGAAAACTACAACAAACAAAACGCAGAGAAAGGGCAGTATGTAGTAGATAGAATAGAGAAAGTAGAAAATGCCACTTACTAAGCCAGTAATAAAAATACGGCAGGCGCTTTAGGCAATGCTGTCTTTTGTTGTTTCCAATCGCCAATGGTTTTAGTTTTGATATAGCTATCGGGTGCAGATAAATTGACTGCAATGCAAAGCCTTGTATTGTTTTCACAATGCTTCAATATTTCATCAAGCAACTGATTGTTGCGATAGGGTGTTTCTATAAACAGTTGTGTCTGATTTTCTTTTTTAGATAATGCCTCTAATGCCTTTAGCTTTTGGCTACGCATTGGCTCTTTGATAGGCAGGTAGCCATTAAAAGCAAAAGACTGTCCGTTAAGCCCCGATGCCATCAGCGATAGTACAATAGACGATGGCCCTGTAAGCGGCACTACCGTAGCACCTATACCATGTGCAATGCCTGCCAATTCTGCACCGGGGTCTGCAATGCCGGGGCAGCCAGCTTCACTCATTACACCTACGTCTTTACCCTCATTCAGCCATTTTTTCAGCAATGCGGTATCAGCGCCAGTATGTTTATCTATCTCGGCAAACTGTATGTTTTCTATTACCAAATCCTTGTGCAGCGACTTGATGAAACGCCTTGCCGTGCGTACGTTTTCTGCAAAATAGTATTGCAGTACGGCTGTATGGCTATATACTTCCGCAGGCATTGTATGCAGTGCGTCATCTGCTATGGGTACAGGTATCAGGTATAGTATGCCCTTGCTCATGGCGCTAAAATACAAAAGCCTCCCCAAACCCCTCCCAAAGAGAAGATTTATTATGTATTGAACTCCAAACATTGAGGCTGGCGTTTTTGCGGTTCAATAAATTTATCTGGCTTTTAAAGCCTCCCCTTGGGCGAGGTTGGAGGGGCTTACCTACCTTTACTATATGATACTCCCTTCGTCATTTTATACAAGAGAAGATGTAGTGCAGATAGCCAAAGAACTGCTTGGCAAAGTGATTGTTACCAAAACAGATGGCATAACTACATCGGGCATCATTACAGAAACAGAAGCCTATGCGGGTATTGCAGATAAGGCTTCTCATGCTTACGGTGGCAGGCGCACCAATCGTACCGAAGTGATGTATGCTAAGGGTGGAGTAGCGTATGTATATCTATGCTATGGTATTCATCATTTGTTCAACGTAGTAACGAATGTAAAAGACATACCACATGCCGTGCTGATACGTGCCATAGAACCCGTTAAAGGCATTGACACCATGCAGCAACGCCGTAATAAACAGAAGCTAACACCGCAACTAACCGCAGGTCCGGGTACGATGAGCATGGCATTGGGTATTCGTACTGCACATACAGGCTTGCCACTAAACAAAGGCATCATTACCCTGCACGACGATGGTATAGTGATAAAAGATATAGTGGCTACGCCCCGAATAGGCATTGCTTACGCGCAAGAAGATGCATTGTTGCCATACAGATTTTATATCAGAGATAATAAGTTTGTGAGTAGATAACAAAAAAGCACCCCATATAAGAGGTGCTTTTTTTATCTAAATGAGATAAGTGTTACTCTGCCATCATTTCGCTTATGATAGCTGCTATATCTTCTGCATTTGGTTTTGAAAAGTAGTCGCCATCGGTAGCATAGGCAGGGCGGTGTGCCTGTGCGGTAATGGTACGCGGTGCCACATCCAGCCAACGGTAACCGCCTTGCTTTTCCATCACTTGCTGGAACATATAGGCACTGGCACCACCCGGCACGTCTTCATCCACAAACACAATGTGGTTTGTTTTCTTCAACGATTCCAGTATCATGTTATTGATATCAAATGGCAGCAAGGTACGTACGTCCACTACTTCGCAACTGATGCCGGCAGGCTCCAGATAGTTTATAATCGCTTCTTCTATCACCCGCAGGGTTGAGCCATAAGATACGATGGTAACATCTGTACCGTAACGTACTACTTCGGGTATGCCAAAAGGTACAGTGTATGTAGATAAGTTGGCAGGCACATTCTCCTTCAGGCGGTAGCCATTCAGGCATTCTATTACTATGCCGGGCTCGTCGCTTTGCAGCAGGGTGTTGTACATACCAGCCGCCTGCGTCATATTACGCGGCACACACAGGTACATACCGCGTATGCTGTTCAGTATCATGCCTATGGGCGAACCGCTATGCCATATACCCTCTAAGCGGTGTCCGCGTGTACGCACTATCAGGGGGCATTTCTGTCCGCCTTTGGTGCGGTATAGCATGGTAGCCACATCGTCGCTCAGGGGTTGCAGGCCATACAATAAATAGTCAAGATATTGTATTTCTGCTATGGGGCGTAGGCCACGCATAGCCATACCCAAGCCTTGCCCTATGATGGTAGCCTCGCGTATGCCTACGTCAAAAATCCTGCCCTCGCCATATTTTTCCTGCAAGCCTGCAAAGCCCTGATTTACGTCGCCAATCTTGCCAAGGTCTTCGCCAAACGCTACTACGGCTGGGTTGGTGGCAAATGTATGGTCGAAGAATTTGTTGAGTATTTCGTAGCCGTTCAGTTGTTGTCCGTCAGGCATATACACTGCAGGTACTTCCGTTACCTTCATGGCACTATGGCGGCTTTCGCTATGCAGGTGAGACGAGAATTTGTCTCTGTTATCTTGCAGCAGATAGTCGTAAAAATTGCGCAATCCGCGTACTGCCTCGCTATTGCCCGTACACATGGTTAGTACACGGCGCACGGTTTGCATAACATCTTTGCGGATGGGTTCGCGTATGCTATTGAGGTTGGTTACCATTTCGGCAATGGTAGCTGCTGTAGGGCCGCCCTCATACACTACCTGATTGCAGAGGTGTGTTGCTTGTTGTATCTGTTCTTTAATGGGGTTGATGAAATTATCCCACGCGCGTTGTTTAGCCTCTCGTGCCTGTTGCTTGGCATCATCTTCTATACGCAGTATCTCTTCTTCTGCGGCTATTTCATTTTCCAATATAAAATCGCGCAGCTTGGCTATGCAATCCCATTCTTTTTCCCACTCCAGCCTTTCTTTGCTTTTATAACGCTCGTGGCTGCCCGATGTGGAGTGCCCTTGTGGTTGTGTTACCTCTTGTACATGGAAGATGGCGGGGATATGTGTTTCGCGAACACGGTTTATACCTTTCTGTATGGTTTCCAGCATACCAGCATAGTCCCAACCCTTTACACGGTATATATTGATGCCGCCTGTAGCTTCGTCCCACTGCATACCTGCCAATGCCTCTGATATAGAGTTTTTGGTGGTTTGGTATTTGCGGGGTACGGATATGCCATAGCCATCATCCCAAACGAATATAGCCATCGGCACACGCAACACTCCTGCCGCGTTGACACTTTCCCAAAACAGCCCTTCGGATGTAGAGGCATCGCCAATGGTGCAGAATACTACCTCGTTGCCATTGCGGGTAAACTTCTCGAAGCCTGTTTGCAACTCTTGTATATTGCGATAGCACTTGGATGCGAATGCAAGCCCCAATGCGCGTACCATTTGCCCTGCCGTGGGCGATATGTCGCTGGACGAGTGTACGTCTTGTGTCAGGTCTATCCAGTCGCCATTAGCATCCAGCCAGCGTGTACCGTAGTGCCCGTTCATCATACGCCCTGCGGTGGCAGGTTCGTTATCCAGACTGGGGTTGGCATATAGTTGAGAGAAGAATTTTTCAATATCGCTCATGCCAGTAGCAAACATCAGGGTTTGGTCACGGTAATAACCGCTACGAATATCGCCCGGCTGCATACATTTAGATACGGCAATCTGCGCCAGTTCTTTACCATCGCCAAATATGCCGAATTTCGCCTTGCCCGTCAGCACTTCTCTGCGCCCTATGAGGCTGGCTTCCCTGCTGGCAACAGCGAGATGGTAATCTTCCAGCACACCGAGCTTAAATTCGTCGAACGATAATCTTTCCGTTTGTGTAGATGTAGCTTCCTGCAGCATAATCAGTAACTAAAATATATGTGTGAACAAAGGTAATCTCTAAACTACGAAACTAATAGGAATTATGTCGTATTATGATTTGTGGAATATCAGGGGGTGTATGTGAGTAGTGTAGCCTGCCTGCGGTAGGCAGGCGTTGTAACACTGTAACACGCGATACAGCAGTACACAACCAAAATAGTCATTGCGCGGAAGCAAGCAAGAGCCTTGTGTATGGCTGCTGACAAAGCAATCTCACAATAACACAAACCCTCACCCCGAGAGATGGCTTCATTCCTCGCCACAATCAATTCCCCTCTGTAGAGGGGCTGCGACCTGCCTACCGCAGGCAGGCGCAAGAGGGGAGTGTCTGCTTGCGTAGAGCAACAACACTTACGAGTGTACATCCCCGCCTACGGCTTCCAACTTCCAAGGGGGAATTACGAGTGAAGCCCCGCTCTATTCATCTGCGATATAAATGCCCAACAGATATTTCGCTGTCGCTCAATATGACAACCCTGATTGGAAAACTGCTAATTGCCAACTAAAAAGCTACCCCTTTACATCCAGTACATCTCTCAATGCATTGCCCAGTATGTTAAACGCATATACTAATAGCATGATGGCAAGACCGGGGATGATGGCGAGTAGCGGACGGTTGGTAAGCAGAAAGTTGTAATGCTCTTTTATCATCAGCCCCCACGATGGCTGCGGTGGCTGCACACCTATGCCCAGGAAACTAAGCCCTGCCTCTATCAGTATAGCGGTGGCAAAATTGCTGGCGGCTATCACCATTACAGGCCCAGCCATATTGGGTAGTATATGCCTGAAGATGATGCGTGCATCGCCCAGCCCCAGTGCTTTGGCGGCGGTTACATATTCCATCTCTCGTAGCACCAATACCTGCCCGCGTATCAGGCGGGCGGCACTAACCCACATCGTCAGCCCGATGGCTACAAATATCTCCCAAAAGCCCTTGCCGATGGTGAGTGTGATGGCAAATACCAGCAGCAGGGTAGGGATAGCCCATAGTATATTGATAACCCACATCACGGCATTATCTATCAGCCCGCCGTAGTAGCCTGCCAGCGAACCCAGCACGATGCCGATGGTGAGCGATAGCAACACGGCTATGATACCTACCGATATACTAACCCTTGCACCGATGATGAGGCGTGATAGTATATCTCGTCCATAACGGTCTGTACCGAGATGAAAACAGTGTTGTTTTATCTGATTGTTTTTGATGTATGCTTGTTGTTGTACTAAAGGCATGGTTTGTGCATGGGTGGGCAGTATATCTTTCAGATGGTAAGCGATGGTGTCTTGCAATCCGTCGTCTATATAATGCAGGGTATATAGCTTGTCTTGGGCAAACCAGTAGCCGTTTACAGGCGATAGCTTGTAGGCACTTGCCTTGCCGCTAAACCATTGGCTTAGCAGGCTTTTCTTTTCTTCCTGTACGCTCTTGGGCAGGTATAGCAGTTGCTTGGCAAAGCGTGGCTGCTTTGCGCCCAGCTCTATTATCATGGTATTGGCATTGGGGGTATTGTCGGGTACTATCAGATAGGCAAATACTGCAAGCAGGCAGACGGTGATGATAATCGTCATCGCCACCACTACAGACGGGCGGCGAAATAGTTTGCGTGCTATGCTGTTGGCTGCCATCGTTAGCGCAGCCCGTATTTGCTTACAAGGTACACCAGATTGGTAAGGGCTACCGCACCCATCTTCAGTTCGCGGTGGTTCACAGCTTCAAACACATCGGCGTGGGTATGGTGCAGGTCGAAGTAGCGTTGCGCATCGGGTATCAAACCACCAACAGGTACGCCTTGCTTCATTAGCGGGCTGATGTCTGCACCGCCATGCACTTGCTCAAAGTCGTAGATGCCGTAGGGCAGAAACAGTTTTTTGTATTGCGTTATCTGCGCGCGTTGTTCGGGTTTCATCTCTAAACTAAAGCCACGGGGAGAGAAACCGCCTGCATCCGTTTCTATAGCAAAAATATGTGTTTCTCTTGCTGCTTTGGCACTATCTGCATAAGCCATCCCGCCTTTCAATCCATTCTCTTCGTTCATAAACAATACGGCACGTACGGTATATTTGGGGCGTATGCCTGCGGCTTTCAATGCACGTATTACCTCTATGCTCTGCACGCAGCCTGCACCATCGTCGTGTGCGCCTTCGCCTACATCCCAAGAGTCCAGATGCCCGCCTACCATTACTATCTTATCGGGGTAGGTGCTGCCTTTTATTTCACCTATCACGTTGTAAGAGCGTGCCGTACCCAGCATCTTGCAGTCCGATTGTATTTGTGCCGTTACATTGCCTTTGATGCAAGCCTGCTCCAGCGCATCTGCCGTATGGTTGCCTATGGCTACGGCAGGTATGGGCTTCACGGTATCGGCATAGCGCATAGAGCCTGTATGTGGCTCGTCGTCTGTACCTGTAGATACAGAGCGGATGATGACACCCGCAGCACCTTGTGCTGCCGCCATATTAGGAGCCAGCCACCTGTATTTGCCCGCATCGCCATAGCCCTCAAATGTGTTTACCAAATCTTGCCTGAAACGGTAATTGAAGAATATAATCTTACCCTTTACATCTTCCTTATTCATCAGCCTGAAGTCTTCTATACTCTTAACGATAACAACAGGTGCTTCCAACACTTTACCATCCGTACCTACGGTATTACCTATGGATAATACTTTTACATCTTTAAATGTTTTTTCACCCTCAAAGCGCAGCGACAGGCGTTCTTTGCCCCTAACCCAGTGTGGTACATCTACGGCTTGCAGCCATACTTTATCTGCCCCTGCGGCTTCTAATGCCTGCTGCCCCCATGCTACTGCTTTGGCTGCTTGCAGGCTGCCACTCAATCGGTGTCCTACTTGCTTGCATAGCACACGCAGGTTGTCGTAGCAAGTACCATTCAGCAATATATCGTCCGATAGTTTGCGCATCGTCAGGCTATCGTTTTGTGCATATAGTTGGGTGCTTGCCAGTAATGCAAGTGCCAGTAATTTCGCTTTCATGCTTTAAAAATATAAAAACCTGCTGATTGCTTTTAGGTTAGGGTTCGTTATATTTGTATATACATTAATTGAGATACAAGATGAAGCGTATATATATCATAGCATTGGGCATAGGCGTATCACTGGCTGCCTGTACATCTAAAAAAGCTACCACCAGTACGGCATCGCCCGCAGATGTAGTAAAGGAAATGCAAACAAAATATACTGAGGCGCAGCGAGAAGAGGGTAAAACCCTGTGGCAGGGCAATTGCCAGAAATGCCATAAGCTATACCAGCCAGAAACACGCACCGTAGGCAAATGGGAAAACGTACTGCCACGTATGAACAAACGTGCCAAGCTGACCGATGAGCAAGCAGCATTGGTAAGGGCATACCTGATAGCCAACGCCAAAGTATAGTGCTTCCTCTTATCGTAGTATTGTTAATGCCTATTGCCGCTATAGCAAAGGGTACGTTTTATTTCAGGATATTTGCAGGATGAAAATCGGAATAGTATGCTATCCCACATTTGGTGGTAGCGGGGTATTGGCTACGGAGTTGGGTATGGCATTATCTGCCAAGGGGCACGAGGTACATTTTATCACTTACAACCAACCCGTGAGGCTGCACTTTCACCCCAATGTATATTATCACGAGGTTACAGTGCCTACTTATCCGCTATTCGATTTTCCACCGTACGAAACAGCACTCACCAGTACCATGGTGAATGTGATAAACAATAACAATCTGGATCTGCTACACGTACACTATGCCATACCACACGCATCTGCCGCTTACTTCGCAAGGCAGATATTGAAGAAAGCAGGTAAAGACATTCCGTACATCACCACGCTGCACGGAACGGATATAACACTGGTAGGTAAAGACCAGACCTATGCACCCGTTGTTACATTCTCCATCAACGAGAGCGATGCCATAACGGCTGTATCTGATAATCTGAAAGAAGAAACCTACAAGTACTTTAATATAGAGAAAGAAATCATCGTCATACCCAATTTTGTAGATACAGACAGGTTTCAGCATAGCAACAAAGAGCATTTCAAAAAAATGCTGGCTCCAAACGGCGAGCGTATACTGGCGCACGTGTCCAACTTTCGCAAGGTGAAGCGCGCAGAAGATGTGGTTACCATGTTTGCCAAAGTACACGAGCAAGTACCATCTAAGCTATTGATGATAGGCGATGGGCCCGAAAGGCAGAATATAGAGGAATATTGCCGTACGCTGAATATCTGCAATGATATACGCTTCCTCGGCAAGCAAGAGCAGGTAGATGAGATATTGAGTATTACAGATTTGTTTGTATTGCCATCTCAATACGAGAGCTTTGGTTTGAGCGCATTAGAGGCGATGGCATGTGGTGTGCCTGTCATATCTACCAATGCAGGCGGTCTGGCGGAGATTAACGTGCAAGGTGTAACAGGCTATATGAGCAACGTAGGCGATACGGACGATATGGCTGCACACGCTATAGAGATACTAAGCAACGATAACAAGCTGCAAACTTTTAAAGCCAATGCCATAGCACATGCCAAAACATTCAGCAGGCAGCGTGTAATACCACTGTACGAACAGCTATACGATAATGTACTGGCAAATTATAAGGCTACCGTGTAGATAAGTAGTTTACCCGTTCATCAGTTCTTCCCAATACTCTGCAGCACGGCGGGTATGCGGTATCACGATGGTACCACCTACAATATTGGCTACGGCAAATATCTCGTACAGTTCATCGGTAGTAATGCCCTGTTCATGGCACTTGCCCAGATGGTATTTGATACAATCATCGCAACGCAGCACCATACTGGCTACCAAGCCCAGCATTTCTTTGGTTTTAACAGACAGTGCACCGTCCGCATACGTATTGGTATCGAGGTTGAAAAGTCGGTTGATGACTTTGTTCTGCTTTGCCAGTATCACCTCGTTCATCTTACCGCGATACTCGTTAAATTCCTGTACTTGATTGCCCATATCAGTTTATGCCTAAAAGTTCTACATCGAATATCAATGTGCTGTTGGCACCTATCTGCGCGCTTACCTGCCTTTCGCCGTATGCAAGGTAGGGTGGTATAAAGAAGCGATACTTGCTGCCTACGCTCATCAATTGCAGCCCTTCCGTCCAGCCCTTTATCACCATATTTAATGGAAAACTGGCAGGCTTGCCTCGTTGCACCGAGCTGTCAAACACGGTGCCATCTATCAGCGTACCATGATAATGGCAGGTAACGGTATTGAATGCTGTTGGTTTTGCACCATCGCCCTGTTTCAATATTTCGTATTGCAGTCCGCTATCTAATGCGGTTACTTCTGCACGTTGTTTGTTAGTAGCCAAAAAATCTTCACCCGCTTGCAGATTAGCGGCAGCTTGTTCTGCTTTCTTTTTAAATAATATATCTGATATACCCATTGTATTTGTTTTTAGTGCTGCGAAGATAATCGTTTTCAGCGTTTGCCCAGTTCTATCACCTCGCATTGTTTCATATCGCTACCGTCTATTACAAAACGTATCAGGGTGCGTACTTTGTGCCAGCCATGCTTGCCTGCTGCACCAGGGTTCATGTGCAGGCACTGATATTTGTCGTCATACATCACCTTTAGTATATGCGAGTGTCCACTAATAAAGAGTTGGGGTTGGTATGTTTGTATGTGTTGCTTGGCAAGCTGGCTATACCTGTTGGGGTAGCCACCAATATGTATCATCAGTACCCGCACATGCTCGCAGGTAAACTGCAATACTTCGGGGTATTCCATGCGTATATCCTGCCCATCTATATTGCCATACACACCTCTTAATGGTTTAAAGGCTTTGAGTCTGTCTGCCAGTGCAGCATCACCAAAATCGCCCGCATGCCATATCTCATCACACTGCGCAAAATGCGTAAAGACAGCCTCATCCAGCCAGCCATGTGTATCAGAGATTAACCCGATTTTTGTCATGGTGTAATAATACTAAATAGCAGTAAGCAAATTATTTTTTAAGAAAATTGACGAAAAATTTGACTCTTACCTTACGTCATACCTTTATTTTGTAACAAACATAGAGAATGGATAGGTTTAGTGTTAATCAGCTTGCAATAATATCGGGTGTAAGTGTGCGCACACTGCATTATTACGATAATATTGGTCTGCTGAAACCTGCAAGTAGAACAGATTCGGGTTACAGGTATTACGGCAGAGAAGAACTGCTGCGTTTGCAGCAAATACGTTTTTACAAAGAACTTGATATGCCACTCAGCCAAATACAGGAGATACTTGATGATGAATATTTTGATTCGCTGACAGCCCTTAAAGGCCACAAGGAAGAATTGCTGTTACGAATAGAAAGATTGCAGACACTAATACAAACCATTAATAACACAATTACTAATCTTAAAAATGAAAAGATGAACTACGAAGAAATGTATAATGGCTTTACAAAAGAGCAGGTTGCTACATGGGAAGCTGAAGTAACAGAACGTTTTGGTGCTGATAAGTTGCTTGAATCAAAGCGCAATATCAAAGCCATGAAAAAAGATAAAATAGAAGCATTGAAGAAGGAAGCAGAAGAAATAAACAATGCTTTGGTATTGTTGATAGGTAAAGATGTAGCCGATGAAAAAGTACAGGCATTGATTCAACGACACTATAATATGATACAGGAGTACTATAGTTGTTCTGTTGATTTATATCGAAAAATCGGTGAGATGTATGTTGATGATGAACGTTACAAAGCTCATTATAATAAGTACGATATACGTCTTGCTGATTTCCTGTATCGTGGTATATTAATGTATTGCGATACTCACTAAATTCTATAAAAGAGCCCTCAATCCGAGGGCTCTTAAAATGAATGTTAATTATTTCCTTAACACATCATGGCAATTTCGCTGTTCAAGATATTGCTAAATGTATCTATCAATAAACAGCACCAAAGCAATGCCAGCCATGTGTATCAGAGATAAGCCCTATCTTGGTCATGATTGTAATATGCAAATTCGGGTTTTAGTGAATAATCAATATTTCTTACTAAGTAAGCCAGCAGAGATTCAGTTTTAATGAGAAAAGTAATATTACCAGTATTATTGATGATAATTAGTTTATCAGCTAAGGCAGGTTATCTTGTCCAATTAAACTTTGCGTATAATTTATGGGAAGGGCATTGGCTTACAATGTATTATAGTGCAAATAATTTACACGATTTATATAGCAGACTTCAAACAATTGATACTATTACAGAAAGAAAAATTTTAGCTGCAATTGGTACTCCTTTGCATGAACGAAATCAGTCTGAAGAAAATTGTGTCGTTCCAAATTCTATAAAAGTCAATTATGAGAAACTATTTAATAAACAAAGCGTTAGGAAAGTAACACACCAAACGAAAGAAATATTTCTTGAGATAAAAATTCTGAATTGCGATTATCAATTATGTACTTTCCCTTTAACGAATAAATATTGGGGAAGTTATGATGTCAGTTTTAAAGAAGCTGGGGTAATAATATCAGAGATAGAGTATAATAACTGGACGAATGATGACAGATACATTTTGAAAAAGATAAGTAAGACTATTGAAAATATACATCTACCTGTTTTAAGTAGGTATTAAATCTTTGTTCCAATCTTTTCTGAATAAAGAGTAGAAAATAAAGCTAATTCTCCCTTAGAAGGGATACGATACTGAGTATAGCAGTATAAGAGTGATGTACTCCCTACATAGGTATACTACACGATTAGACATCCTCCGTCCTTGCAGGACACCTCCTTCAAAGGAGGAATACTCTAATGATACAGTCCAACAAAAAAACCACCTGCAAATGCAAGTGGTTGTATGATGTATTAAGATGTGTAGCTCTTAGAAACGCTCCAAACCGCTGAAGAAGAAATTGCCTTCTATTGCTGCATTTTCATCACTATCAGACCCATGTACTGCGTTTTCGCCTACAGAGGTAGCATATTTTTTACGGATAGTACCTTCTTCTGCATTGGCAGGGTTTGTAGCACCTATCAGCGTACGGAAGTCTGCTACCGCATTATCTTTTTCAAGTATAGCAGCTACTATAGGACCACTGCTCATAAACTCGCAAAGCTCACCATAAAAGGGACGTTCTTTATGTACTTCATAAAACCTGCCTGCGCTTTCCATCGTCAGGTGGGTATATTTCATAGCTACGATACGGAAACCCGCAGCGTTTATCATTTGAAGGATGTTGCCGATATTGCCAGCTTTTACAGCATCTGGCTTAATCATTGTAAATGTACGGTTAGACATATAGATATGTATAAATTGTGTTTTGACGGCGCAAAGTTAGGTTATTTCAGCCTGTAAAACCGCAAACAGCGCAAATGATTTTTTTTAATTAAGTGTATTTTAACACACTATACCGTAAATTGCACCCTTTATCAAATAAGGATAGCGAGGGGTAATATCCCGCCACAATAATGCGACCGATACAAGATTTACAGCCTTTACTGCAAACACCTAAAAAGATATTCATTACAACGCACCACAAGCCCGATGGCGATGCTATTGGCAGCATGATGGGGTTGTATCATTATCTGGTGAAGAAAGGTCACACGGTAACACCTGTATCGCCCAGCGAAATACCTGACTTCCTGATGTGGATACCCGGTGTGCAGCATATCCTCAACTACGAGGCTGAAAGCAAAAGGGCTGAAACCGCATTGGCAGAGGCAGAGATAGTGTATTGCCTCGACTTCAACGACTATAGCCGCACCAAATACATGACAGCCCAACTGGCTGCAGCTACCGCACCCAAAGTATTGATAGACCATCACCTGATGCCCAAACCCGTGTGGGACTATGGCGTAAGCATACCGGAAAAAAGCAGCACTTGCGAGATGGTGTATGACTACATCAACCTATGTGGCGATAATGATTTGATAGACCTGAATATAGCCGCTTGCTTATACACGGGTGTAATGACAGATACAGGCTCGTTCCGTTTCCCTGTTACTACGGCTGGTGTACACGATATGGTGGCAGACTTCATCAGAAAAGGACTGAACCACAGCCGCATACACGAGGAAGTGTATGATAGCTGGAGTGTGAAGCGTATGCAGTTTCTTGGCTATGTACTGCTCGAAAAAATGGAGATATTCCCTAAGTTGAACGCTGGGTTAATATGCCTTTCGAGAAAAGACCTGAAACTATTTGATGTAAATACGGGTGATACCGAGGGTTTGGTTAACTATCCGTTGAGCATAGGCAGCGTCAGGTTTGCTACGATGATAACCGAGCGCAGCGATGAGGTAAAGCTATCGTTCCGCAGCAAGGGCAATTTTGATGTGAGCACCATTGCGCGCACTTACTTCAACGGTGGCGGTCACTTCAACGCGTCAGGTGGCTCATCTCAAAAGAGTTTTGAAGAAACAATTACATACTTTAAGGAAATTTTATCCGATATTCACCCCCGATAAATTTATAATCTATAACATAAAATGATAAAACGTTTAGTACCTGCAGCATTAGCACTGGCAGTAGTTGGCATCACATCTTGCAACAACGACAGCTTTAAAAAAACAAAAGAAGGTCTTGAATACCGCATTGTTACCGATAAGAAAGAAGGTAAAAACCTTTCTGCCGGCGATATGGCAACCGTGAAACTGAGGATATATTATACCGAAAAAGACAAGAAAGACAGCTTGCTGCAAGACTATGTAGCTATGAACGGCGGACAGCCGATAGAAATACCAGTTGATGTACCCTTGCAGTTCAAAAGCGACTGGCCTGCGGGTTTGAAACTATTGAGCAAAGGTGATAGTGCCCTGTTCCGTATACCTACAGATACAATTATGAAATTATCTGCCGCGCAAGGCGGACAGTTACCTCCTTTCATTAAAAAAGGCGCATATGTCATGTATTCTGTAGTAGTGGTATCTGTAAAGACAGAAGCGGAGGTAAAACAAGCGCAGGAAAAAGCACAACAGGAAATGATGCAGCAGTCAGCATCGCAAATGGCGATAGACGATAAGCTGATGCAAGATTACTTTGCAGCCAACAACCTGAAGCCAACTAAAACAGGTACAGGCTTATATTACCTGATAGAAAAAGAAGGTACAGGCAGCACTGCGCAAAAAGGACAAACGGTAACGGTTGACTATACAGGCAAGTTGCTGAACGGTAATGTGTTCGACTCGAATGTGGACCCAAAATTTCAGCATGTAGAGCCGTTGAGTGTGCGGGTTGGTGATGGACAGGTTATACCGGGTTGGGAAGAAGGACTGATGCTTTTGAAAAAAGGTAGCAGGGCGAAACTGTTTATCCCTTCTCCTTTAGCATATGGCTCACAGGCACGCGGCGAAGAAATGCCTGCTAATTCAGTATTGGTGTTCGATATTGATGTGAAAGACATAAAATAACCGTATCAAAAGCATTTCTCTATTTGTACGCAACACATAAAATGAAACAATTTTCATTCATACTCACAATAACCGCTATGGGCTTACTGGCGGCTTGTTCTACCTCTAAAAATGCAGGCAAGAAATCAGCATACAATAAAACCGCAAGCGGCATCGAGTACAAAATGTATCGTGACAATAAAGCGACAGCTAATGCAAAGGAAACGGATTTTGTAGAGATACACATCCATACTAAATACAACGATAGCCTCATTTTCGACTCAAGGGCAAACAATAATGGCAAGCCGGTTTCTTTCCCAGTTACCCAACCTAAATTCAACGGTGATTTGGCAGAAGTATTGGGAATGATGAGTGCCGGCGATAGCATGGTAGCGTATGTATCTGTTGATTCAATCATAGCTGCCAAACAAAAAACGCAGCCATGGATGAAGCCGGGTGGTAAAGTTACCTACATCATCTCTATGCTTAGTGTAAAGACGCAAGAGCAGGTAAATAAAGAAAAGAACATGAGCAATAGCGAACAGTTTGCTATCGACGACAAAATCATCTTTGTATATATAGCAGACAAGCGTATAACGGGTGTGCAGAAAACCCCGTCAGGTTTGTATTACACCATTACCAAAGAGGGTACTGGCGAAAAAGCAAAAGCAGGACAAACCGTATATGTAAACTATACAGGTCGCACGCTGGACGGCAATGTATTCGACTCAAGCGTAGATCCTAAGTTCAAACATCAGGAACCTATTTCTTTCCTGTTGGGCAAGGGCAATGTGATACAAGGCTGGGATGAGGGTATAGCTTTACTGAATAAAGGAGCTAAAGCTACTTTATTCATACCATCGCCATTGGCTTATGGAAAAAACAGCCCAACGGCTGCCATACCACCCAACTCAATACTCGTTTTTGATGTAGAATTGGTGGACGTAAAATAATAAAAACATATCTAAAACTGAAAACTGATATAAGAAATGAAAAAATCACTGGTAATAGTTATTGCAGGACTGCTTTGTGTATGTACGGCAACAGCACAAACTAAAAAGAAAGACGAAGGCTACAAGACCACTCCAAACGGAATGGAGTATAAAATAGTATATGATGCCCCGGGTACACAAAAGCCTGCAATGGGCGATTTTATATCCGTACACCTGAAACTGGTAGTAGATGACAGTACACACTTCAACACAAGAGTGGTAATGAATAATCAACCTGCGGAAATACAAATTATGGCTGCTCCCGGCAAGGGAGATGTGATAGAAGGGTTCATGTATTTAACCCCTGGGGATAGTGCCATCTTCCGTTATTCTATAGATTCCCTGATGACATTGCCTGGTTTCCAGAAACAACCTTGGATGAAGGAAGGTGTTGGCCAGATGGCATATTATTACACTGTATTGGCAGGTATCAAATCGGCGGCTGATAAACAAAAAGAATCGGATGCTGCAGCAGCCAAACAAAAAGACATAGACGACAAATTGTTGCAAGAATACTTTGCTAAAAACAAATTGAAGCCAACTAAAACAGCATCAGGTTTGTATTACACCATTTCTAAAATGGGTACAGGTGCGGTTGCTAAACCAGGGCAGCGTGTAAGTGTAAACTATACTGGCAAAACAATGGATGGCAAAACATTCGACTCGAATGTTGACCCTGCTTTCCAACACGTTGAGCCGTTCATGTTCAATGTAGGGCAAGGTATGGTTATCAAAGGTTGGGACGAAGGTTTTGGGATCTTGAAAAAAGGTACTAAAGCAACACTGTACATACCATCGCCGCTGGCTTATGGTGCTAACAGCCCCGACCCAAGCCGCATACCAGTAAACGGTATCCTGATATTTGATGTAGAACTGCTGGATGTAATTGCAGAAAACAATGCAGCCCCATCACCTGCTAATGGAAAATAGAGAATGTATAAATCATTTTACATCCTGATAACATTGTGGTATTTGCTCTCAGCAAATACCACTTTTGCTTATACCCGCCAAGACACATTGCGAGGCAGCAATGGCGAGGGCAGACGTTGGTGGGATGTGCAGCATTACAGCCTGACCGTGTACTTAGACGCTGAAAACAGAAAATTATCCGGTGAAAATATTATAAGGTTTAAGGTTGTTGATAAGCCCGCGGCATTTATGCAAATTGACCTGCAAGATACACTTGCTATTGATAGTGTATTTGTTTATGATTTCGACACATTGAAAAAAGCAGGAGTAAAAGACGAGGTAATAGTAAAGTCTGTAAAAGCCAATGTCAGAAAAGATGGTAGTGTATGGTGGTTGTACTACAATTTTGGAAAATGGGGTACAAGTGCTGTTAAAGAGATAAAAATCTACTATAGTGGTAAGCCAAGGATTGCCAAGCTACCCCCATGGGATGGAGGAATGATTTGGGGTATTGACAGCACCGGACAGCCATGGTACAGCGTGGCCTGTCAAGGTGTGGGTGCCAGTGTTTGGTGGCCTTGTAAAGATTATCAGACAGACGAACCGGATGAAGGTATGTTGATTTCCGTATCGCCTAAACTTGGCAAGATGACCTTTGTTTCAAATGGTATGCCATTATTAGATGTTTTCAGGTCAAGAATAAATATTTGGGAAGTGAAAAATCCTATCAACACATACAATACAAGTTTTTATGGCGGTGCCTATATAGGATGGAACGATACACTGATGGGGGAAAAAGGGAAACTCGACATCAGCTACTACGCACTGAAACATAACGAAGAAAAAGCGCGAAAGCAGTTTGCCGTTACAAAACAAATGTTGCATTGTTTTGAATACTGGATGGGGCCATATCCGTTTTATGAAGATGGCTATAAATTAGTAGAAGCTCCTTTCCTTGGCATGGAGCATCAGAGCGCAGTAGCTTATGGCAACCAGTATAAAATGGGTTATCTGGGCTCTGACCGTAGTGGTACGGGTGTAGGTACTTTGTTCGACTTCATCATCATCCACGAAACGGGACACGAATGGTTTGGCAATAATATTACTGCAGCCGATGTAGCCGATAACTGGCTGCACGAGGGTTTTACTACTTATACTGAAGCTCTGTTTGCCGAATGTGCGTTTGGCAAAGAGAAGGCATACGCCTATACTCGTGGCGAATGGAAAAACATGCGCAACGATGTACCCGTAATTGGCAACTATGGTGTACGCGATGATGGTAGCAGCGATAAATACGATAAGGGTAGTGCAGTAGTACACATGATACGGGTGCTGATAAATAACGATGAAAAATTCAGGCAACTGCTGCGCGGGCTGAATAAGGACTTTTATCACAAAATAGTAACTACAAAAGAAGTAGAAGATTACATTATTCGTTTTACTGGGCTAAACCTAAAACCCTTGTTCGACCAGTATTTGCGTACTACCAAAATACCTGTACTTGAATGGTACATCAAACAAAAAGAATTGCATTACAGGTTTACAAATGTGGTAGATGGTTTTTCTTTACCATTGCCTGTATCTACCACTAAAAAAGCAGCAACACTGAATGTAACTGCCGAATGGCAGAGCATACCCTGGAAGAAAGCAGGCTTTAATATTGAAGTTTCGCCCGATTTTTTGGTGAAGGAAAAATAGTAATCCACATTATATCCCAAGCCGCTAATGCCTGTTAGGGTGTTAGGGGCTTTTTATTTAGGTTTGCTATCCGCATGGCAAAGAAGGAAGTGGCAGAAACACCATTAATGAAGCAGCATAAGGAAATCAAAGCAAGGTATCCGGATGCCGTATTATTATTTCGTGTGGGCGATTTCTACGAAACCTTTGGCGAAGATGCGTTGATTGCATCGCGTGTATTAGGCATCACACTCACCAAACGTGCCAATGGCTCTGCATCGCATATCGAGTTAGCAGGATTTCCGCATCATTCTGTAGATACCTACCTGCACAAACTGGTAAAAGCAGGCTATCGTGTAGCTATCTGCGATCAGTTGGAAGACCCTAAAGCTGCAAAGGGCATTGTAAAGCGTGGCGTTACGGAATTGGTAACCCCCGGCGTAGCTACCAACGATAAGCTGCTTGAAAACAAAACCAACAATTTTCTCGCGTCGTTATATTTATCAGATACGGTTTGCGGGGTAGCATTTCTCGACATCAGCACGGGCGAGTTTTACGCAGCGCAGGGTAGTGAGGAGTATATGGATAAGCTGCTGCAAAGCTTTCAGCCATCTGAAGTATTATTATCTAAAACACAAGTCAGGCGGTTTAAAGAAAACATAGATGCCCGTGTTTATACATTCCCATTGGAAGAATGGATTTTCGCGGAGCAATACACGTACGATTTGTTGCTGCAACATTTCCAGACACAATCGCTGAAAGGCTATGGTATAGAAGATATGAAACCCGCTACCATAGCTGCGGGTGTAGCCATCCATTATTTGAAAGATACCGAACACCCCAACCTGCAACACATCAATACCATACAGCGCATAGTTGCCGATGAGTTTATGTGGATGGACAGGTTTACCATCCGCAATCTGGAACTGATACATAGCACCGATGAAAAAGGTAATAGCCTGCTGGCTGCGATAGACCATACCCACACACCAATGGGTGCAAGGTTACTGAAGCGTTGGCTGATATTTCCTTTGTCGGATATTATACGCATCAATCATCGGCTCGATTTAGTTACTTATTTCATCAAAGAGCAGGATACCAACCACGCTATACTGCAATTGATAAAGCAGGTAGGCGATGTAGAGCGTTTGATAGGTAAGATACCGCTAAAGAAAGCCAACCCGAGAGAGGTGCTGCAACTGGCACGCAGCCTCGAGTTTATGGAGCAGGTAAAAGCTATTGGCAGTAATAGTGGCTTTGATGCACTGATACAGCTTTGCCAACCATTGCAGCCATTAACGGAACTGCACAAACTGATTAAACAAATCATAACAGAAGATGCACCTGCCGTTGCAATAAAGGGCGGTATGATACGCGAAGGTGTACAT
Organism: Chitinophagaceae bacterium IBVUCB1; assembly: GCA_002127285.1. Taxonomy (GTDB): domain Bacteria; phylum Bacteroidota; class Bacteroidia; order Chitinophagales; family Chitinophagaceae; genus Polluticoccus. Next base: position 661,576 of record NFUW01000002.1, on the reverse strand, counting down.
GCTGAGCTGGATGAACTGCGCACTATATCGCGCAGTGGCAAAAACTACCTGTTGCAAATACAGCAAAAAGAAGCCGAGCGTACAGGTATCGGCTCGTTGAAAGTGGCATACAATAATGTATTCGGTTATTATCTTGAAGTAACCAATGCACATAAAGACAAAGTGCCGCAAGATTGGATACGCAAACAGACACTGGCAAATGCCGAACGATACATCACACCCGAACTGAAAGAATACGAAGAAAAAATATTGGGTGCGGAAGAAAAGATACTGGCTATTGAGATGGACGTGTATCAAAAACTGCTTACGGATATAGAGCCACATATAGCACCCATCCAAACCAATGCCCATATCATTGCACAGTTAGATTGCCTCTTATCTTTTGCCAATACCGCTAAACAATACAACTATCACCGCCCGCAAGTAGTGAAAGACGCACTGCTTGATATTAAACAAGGTCGCCATCCTGTAATAGAACAACAACTTCCCCCCGGCGAGCAATATGTAGCCAACGATATTTTTCTTGATAAAGACAGCCAACAGGTTATTATATTGACAGGGCCTAACATGAGTGGTAAGTCTGCATTGCTACGCCAAACGGCTATCATCACACTGATGGCACACATGGGTAGCTTTGTACCTGCCGATGCCGCAACCATCGGGCTGACGGACAAGATATTTACAAGAGTAGGTGCTTCTGACAATTTGAGTGGTGGTGAAAGCACCTTCATGGTTGAGATGAATGAAACCGCGAGTATCATCAACAGCATCAGCGAACGCAGCCTCGTGTTGCTCGATGAGATAGGGCGTGGTACCAGTACCTACGATGGTATATCTATTGCATGGTCTATAGTAGAGCATCTGCATAATAGCCCTCACAAACCCAAGACACTCTTTGCTACGCACTACCACGAGATAAACGAACTGGAGAACCAATTGGAACATGTAAAGAACTATCACATCACCCACAAGGAAACAGGCAATAAAGTCATCTTCCTGCGCAAGCTGGCAACTGGTGGCAGCAGGCATAGCTTTGGTATTCAGGTAGCGCGTATGGCGGGTATGCCCCCAGCATTGCTGCAACGGGCAGATGAGATACTGGCATTGCTGGAAGAAAAACATGCAGATAAAGGCGGAACGGCTGCTAAAGTGAAGCAAATCAATCCCTTGCCCAAGTTTCAACTCAATATTTTTGATGGTGTAACAGACGACCTGCGCCGTGTACAGGATATACTGGAAGCCACAGACATCAACACGCTGACACCTGTTGAGGCATTGTTAAAACTGAATGAATTGAAAGAAATAGTAAAGTCGTATAAATAAGGTTGATTATTATATGGCATAATTTTATAGTGGTTTGATGAACATAATAGGCCATGTGGCGTTATTCTTGCACAAACACATTTATGAAAAAGTTTTCGTCGGTAGTTTACATCATGATAGCCTCTTCATTGATAGTACAAATGGCCAGCTGCCTTACACCACGTAAGGGGCCGCAAAAGCTATATACCCGTGCTGTGCAAGAGGGCAAAGTATATGATGCCATCATCGTGCCGGGCATACCCTTCAACAACGGTAGCTGGGATAGTGTGATGAAAGCAAGAGTATTATGGTCTTGGGTGCTGTACAAAAACGGCATGGCAAAGAATGTAATCTACTCGGGGGCTGCTGTATATTCTCCTTACAAAGAAGCCGTTATTATGGGTTTGTATGCCGAGCAATTGGGCATACCCAAAGAGCATATTTTCTACGATACCAATGCGCGCCATAGTACAGAAAATGTATATTATTCTTACCTCGTGGCAAAAGAGCAAGGTTTCAAATCAATAGCACTTGCAACAGACCCGTTTCAATCATTTATGCTAAAAGGATTTCTTGAAAAGAGGTTTCGCACTACCATTGGCAGGTTGCCATTTGTAACAGATACGCTTGCGGCATATTCGCACCTCAACCCGCGCATCAACCCCCGAAAAGCGAAGGTGAATAATTTTGTGTCTATTACAGAGCAGGAATCATTTTTCAGGCGTTTCCGTGGCACACTGGGCAAGGATATTAATTGGGCAAAACACCCCGAGGGCAAATTAGAGGCTTTATAGGTTTTGATGTATAATGATGACGGCGGGTTGTATCACACAATCCGCCGCTTTTTTATAGGCTGCTACCATTCTTTTCCGTACCTTTGCACGCTAAAATCAGGCAGATAGAAAGGACTTTATACTTTCTACTCTAAACTTTCTACTAAATATGCTTTCAGTTTCTAATTTATCGCTCCGCTACGGCAAGCGTGTGTTGTTTGAAGATGTGAATATCCGTTTTACCGAGGGCAACTGTTACGGTATCATCGGTGCCAATGGTGCGGGTAAATCTACTTTCCTGAAAATACTAAGCGGCGAAATAGACCCAACTACCGGCAAGGTAGAGATTGGCAAAGACCAGCGTATGAGTGTGTTGAAACAAAACCACTATGCGTTTGATGAGTTCACCGTGTTGGAAACAGTTATCATGGGCAATGATAAACTGTACAAGGTGATGAAGGATAAAGACGCTATCTATGCCAAAGAAGACTTTACGGAAGAAGACGGGTTGAAAGCGGGCGAACTGGAAGGCTTGTTTGCCGAAATGGATGGCTGGAATGCGGAAAGCGATGCAGCTACATTGCTCAGCAATCTGGGTATAAAAGAAGAATTTCATAGCCGATTGGTGAAAGAACTGGATGGTAACCAAAAAGTACGTGTGCTGTTGGCACAGGCTATATTTGGCAACCCTGATATATTATTGCTCGATGAACCTACCAACGACCTTGACCTTGAAACCATCTCCTGGCTCGAGGATTTTCTGGCTGACTACGATAAAATAGTATTAGTCGTATCGCACGACCGCCACTTTTTGGATGCCGTGTGTACACACGTTGCAGATATAGACTTTGGTAAGATTACCATTTTTACAGGCAACTACTCTTTCTGGTACGAAAGTAGCCAGTTGTTACTTAAACAACGTACTGATGCCAATAAGAAAGCGGAAGATAAGATTGCTGAACTGAAAGAATTCATCGCCCGTTTCTCTGCAAATGCCTCTAAATCTAAACAAGCTACCAGCCGTAAAAAAGCATTGGATAAGATAAAGATTGAGGACATGACGGCGAGCAACCGTAAATATCCTGCCATTCTTTTCAATAATCAGGTACGCGATGCAGGCGACCAGATACTGGAAGTGAAAGGACTAAGCAAAACGCTGAACGGCGAGGTGATGTTTAAAGACATCAGCTTCGACCTGAAGCGCGGGCAGAAGATAGCCATACTTGCCGAAAACGGCCTCGCTACCAGTGCATTCTACAAAATACTGGCAGGCGAGGATACAGATTTTCAGGGTATGTACAAGTGGGGTGTAACCATTACCACTACTTACCTGCCAAACGATAACAGCAGCTATTTTGAAGGCAAAGACCTGAACCTGATAGACTGGCTGCGCCAATACAGCGAAGAAAAAGACGAAACTTTTATACGCGGCTTCCTCGGTCGTATGCTGTTCAGCGGCGAGGAAACACTGAAGAAGTGTACCGTACTAAGCGGTGGCGAAAAAATGCGCTGCATGATGAGCCGCATGATGATGCTGAAAGGCAATGTGCTGATGCTGGACGAACCAACCAACCACCTTGACCTTGAAAGTATCACCGCGCTCAACAATGGTATGAAAGACTTTAAAGGTACCATCCTCTTCACCACACGCGACCATGAATTGGCACAAACCGTTGCAGACCGTGTGTTGGAACTGACACCAAACGGACTGATAGACCGTGAAATGAGTTTTGACGAATACCGCACTGACGCAAGAGTAAAAGCTCTGCGTGCTGAGATGTATGGTATGCAGATGGCATAGTATTCTATACAGTATTATGATACAGCCCTCCATAATGGAGGGCTTTTTTTATTAATTCATAATTTAATATTTGTACTTTCAGAATTGATAAGTATCAATCGTATGAAAAAAGCAATACTCCTTACCGCATTATTATATGCCTCTGTAACCCAAGCCCAAATACAAATCACCGCATCAGATATGCCCGTAGTGGGCGACACTTTGCGTAGTAGTGCCACTGCTCCTGCCAATAATGGCGGCATTATATTAGCTAATACAGGCGCAAACTATGTATGGGATTATAGCAGTTTAACCCCTTTTTCTCAAACGGTCGCAAATTATAAATCTGCATTAGCTGTCAATCCATTGTTTGGCATTATATCTCTATCTGCTTACGGTTACAAAGTAGCAGATAGTTTCCCAACTCTCGGTATTCCGTTGCCCGTTACCATCAAAGACTTATATACGTTCTTCAGCATCAAAAACAGCCCATCCCGTTTTGTAGCAGAAGGTTTTGGAGCGATTATCAGCGGCATACCTACTCCTGCCGCATATACAGACGAGGACGAGGTGTATAAGTTCCCGTTAGAATATGGAGTAACAAACGACAGCACCACATTCGACCTTAAATTCAACCTGACAACGCTTGGCTCTATCAGGCAAAAAGGGTATCGTAAAACAACGGTTGACGGGTGGGGTACTATTAAGACTCCTTACTTTACCACTGCTGTCAATTGCATACGTGTACGCTCCGAAATACGCGAGATAGATAGTGTAAAGATTGGCCCGTTACCTGCTGTTGGTGTGCCAAGAAACTCTGTAGAATATAAATGGTTGGCAACTGGCGAACGTTATCCGGTATTGTGGGTTACAGCCAATCTCAATGGCTCTACTGAAACCATTACATCAGTTCGCTACCGCGATATATACCGCCCGGGTTTGTTATCAATAACAGAACCACAGATGATGCAAACTGTTAGTGTATATCCTAATCCGTCAGACAAAGGCATATTGCATATCAACCTGCCTGCAAATTGGCATACATATACCGTACAGGTGTACGATGTACAGGGCAGGGTAGTAAAGCAGTTGGATAATACTAATCAGATTGAAACAAAAGATTTAGCAAATGGTAACTACCTGCTTGTTGTCAATCATCAGGGTAGCTTTGCATATGCCATGTTTACTAACTAACACGAGCAACCATTCCGTTTGGTGCTATAGCTAATACACCCTCATCTGCCATTGCCCTGATTGCATTTGTGATAGCTTGTTTGTCAAATTGAGGTAATGACGTTATGATGGTTTGCAGGTTGATGGGCTTTGCTAATACTTGCAGTATGGCTTGATGTAAGTCATTTGTATTACTGCTTAGTTTTGTTTGGCGCGTACATACATCGCAATGTCCGCAAGGAGTTTGTTTCTGTTCATCAAAATATGATAGCAGCACTTGTGTACGGCATTGATTATTGTTTTGCAGGTATTGTACGATGGCGTTTGTCCTGTCCTCATGCCGTTTTTTCAGCTTCGCTATCCTGTTTGTATTGATGATGAGTTGTTTGCTATCTACACGATAATGATGAAAAAATAATTGCGGACCTTCTTTTTGTTGCGTGTATTCCATTATGCCCATTTGGTGCAGGTGGTGTAGCATCTTTTCTGCGGCTGCTTGGTTGGTTTTCATTTGTCGGGCAATGGCTGCTACGCGAATAGGGGTAGGGTATTGAAACAAGCTGCCGTACAAACGCAGCAGGGTAGTGATGCAGTACGCCACATCAGGGTAGGTATTCATTACGTTATCCAATTCTTCTCTTGTAGCGGTAATGAATACTGTTGGCGGATTGAAAACCGCTTCTGTCAATGTCCACAACCAGTCTTGTTCCAGTAGCTTCAATGCACTGGCAGCGATGGCTGCATCCAGTTTGAATTTTTCACAAAAATCCCTCAAGTCAAAATCATAATACCTATATGGCTCTGCGCTGATGGGTATTTGCAGGTACTCTGCCACACATTGATACACATGCCGCAAATAATCCACCTGCGGAAAGAGTATATCTGTGCTGCGCTCCAGCCGTTTAATATCCGTTTGGTTATATAACACAACAGATTTTGCAGCCACTCCGTTTCTACCTGCTCTGCCAGCTTCCTGATAATAGGCTTCTATATGTTCAGGTGCATCGTAGTTTACTACCAATCCTACATCTGCCTTATCTATACCCATACCAAATGCGGTAGTTGCTACAATGGTTTTCACTTCATTGTGCATCCATGCCTGTTGGGCATCTTCTCTTTTGGCTTTTGCCATACCTGCGTGATAGGCTATGGCAGGTATTTGGTGTTGCAACAGGTATTGTACAAGCACTTCCGTTTGCTTTCTGCTACGACAATATACTATGGCTGATGTGTTGCATTGCTGCAATGCATCTATCAGTTCCTTGTTCTTATTTTCTGAATAGTTGACTGCGTATAGTATATTCTTTCTTTCAAAGCTTTGGGTATATAATACTGGAGTATGCAGTTTTAGTTGGATGGCGATGTCGTTCTGTACGGCTGTAGTAGCCGTAGCCGTCAGGCATAGAAAGGGTATATCATCAAACAATTCCCTCAACGATGCTATCTTCAAATAATCAGGACGGAAATCATGCCCCCATTGCGATACGCAATGCGCTTCGTCAACCGCTACAAAACTGATATTGATATTTGGCAGGTATTCATTAAATAGATTTGTTTGCAATCGTTCGGGTGATATGTATAATAGCTTATATGCACCTTGTACGGTATTGTCAAGTATGCGCACCACTTGCTGCCATGGCATACCCGCATGTATGCAGGCTGCTGATATACCCAATTCTTTCAACCTTGCTACCTGATCTTGCATCAAGGCTATCAGGGGAGATACCACAAGGCACACACCATCCATCAATATGGCAGGCACTTGGTAGCAGATAGACTTGCCGCCACCCGTAGGCATCAATGCCAGTATATCTTTGCCATGCAGCACATCATCTATAATAGCTTGTTGATTGCCACGAAAAGCAGGGTAGCCCCAGTACTGCTCTAATATGGATGCAGGCGATGGCACTACGTTTATATATTGCCGATGGTTTTATCTATAAATACTGGTTTCAGCCCATCTACCCATAGCTGCTTTTTAGTATCGGGGTGCTTCTCCATCTCTGCTATGGAAATAGATGGTATCCAAATAGCATCGTCAAAACGGTTTGGATGATATAAACCAAACATGGCACTGATGCCTAATTGCTGCGGTAGTACACCAAATAAAAGCACGGCTTGGGGTTGCAATCTGTCTCGCAGTTGGTGCCATGCAGTAGCGTGTTCTAATGTATATATGTAGTAGTCTGTGGCATCCAGTTTGCAGGCTTGTATTATTTTTTGCAGTTGGGCTTCTTCCGCGCTGTTTACAGTTAGTGGAGTAGTGATGACTAAAAGCTTAACAGGCTGTGCAGGTACGCCATCTGTAAGCGGTTGCCAGTAAACATCTTGCTGTTGTTTTACTATATCAGACTGAATAATATCGGGTGTTGACTGCATAACGGGCTATTAACAGCCTGCAAGCCCGCAGGCTTCGGCTTTACAGTATTTTTTCGTTTCTTTGTACGAAATTAGTCCTTTATTATGAGTGTTTCCACTATGGATATAAATGTGAGGAAAGTAGCGCAAAGCCGCATCGGCGAACTGGACAGGTCAAACATACAGTTTGGCAAAATGTATGCCGACCATATGCTGGTAGCGCACTACGAAAATGGTCAGTGGAAACAACCTGAAATCGTACCGTTCGACAATCTTTCGCTGAGCCCCGCTACTACTTTTATGCACTACGGTCAGGCGATATTCGAGGGTGTCAAAGCATACAAAAACCAAGCTGACGAACCCGTTATCTTTCGTCCGCACGATAACTGGAAACGCATGAACCGCTCTGCAGAGCGTATGGGTATGCCTGCCGTACCCGAAGAGTTATTTATAGACGGTATGCGCACATTGGTAAACCTCGATAAAGATTGGATACCAACAGAAGAGGGCACATCGCTATACCTGCGCCCGTTTATGATAGCGACAGACGAATTTATTGGCGTAAAACCTGCTGAAAAATTCACTTTCCTAATCATCACAAGCCCCGCAGGTCCGTATTATGCCAAGCCTGTTACCATCTATGTACAGGATGAGTATGTAAGGGCATTCCCCGGTGGTATCGGCTTTACCAAAGCGGCGGGTAACTATGGTGCCAGCATGTACCCAACCGCGCAAATACGCAAAATGGGCTACGACCAGATATTATGGACGGATGGCTTTGAACATAAATATGTGCAGGAAATAGGCACTATGAATGTATTTTTTGTAATAGGCGATAAAGTAATAACACCCGACCTGAGCGAAACCATACTGGCTGGCGTTACCCGCGATAGCGTGATAACCCTGCTCCGCGAAAAAGGTGTAACGGTAGAGGAGCGCCCGCTTAGCATAGACGAGATAGCAGATGCTTATAAAAACCATCAGTTGAAAGAAGCATTCGGTACAGGTACTGCTGCATCCATATCGCATATTGCAGAGCTTACTTATCATGATATGCACATGGTATTGCCACAAGAAGATTGGGGCATATCTGAATGGGTAAAGGAAGAAATGAACAATATACGTTATGGCAAGGTGGCCGACAGGCACAATTGGGTAGTAAAAGCCTGATACCATTTCTGAAAATATAAAAAGCCTTATTCTGCAACGGATAAGGCTTTTTTCATGTACGTTTCATGCCTTTATTTTCCTAATATTACGTTTCAAATTATCAGTATGACATTGAAGTCGGGGAGCGCCTTATTGCTTCTCTTATTATCTATATCTATACATTGCAGCGCGCAGAATATTGCCGAAGATGAAGGCGTGCTGTCTAAAAAGGAATATGCCCGTTATTTGGGTGTGAGTATAGGGCCTACCTATCAGGTTTTTCACGACCAGCTTATATCCAACATGCGCTACGAAAAGATTGGTACTACGGCTGCCATATCCAATACCAAAATAAATGATGTGAAATATACAGAGCTTCATTTTCAGGGTTCGTACCTGAATATGGGCAGGGAAAGTGAAGAATTGGTAAAAGCTACAGCCCGTCAGCTAAAAGCTACAATGGACTATAAACACACCTACAAACTGGCGCTGTTAGATGAAAACTATTTTGATGTAAGGGCAGGGGCTTTATTTTCTACTTTGTTTTGCCATCGCAATGCAGAGCATATTGTAAATACGGGCGATGTGTATGAATATGCCATCAGCCTCGGGCTGACGGGTAAAATTGCCAAACAGCAAACCTTCAACCAACGGCAGGGACATATTATACTTGATTTGAATATGCCTTTGATTTCTAATTTTTCCCGTCCTGAATACCTGAATCATAGTACTGTATTAGACCCTGAATCAACTACCATCAAAAGAATATTCGCTAACAACAGGTTTACCTCATTCGGCAGGATGTTTCGTTTCAATAGCCGCATACATATTTTATACCCTATAAAGAATGGCAATAAGATGCGCTTTACCTACCAATGGGATTATTACAGGATGAAAGGGGATGCGGATGTAAAGGTTTTTAGTGCCGAACATACATTCTTTATCACATTCTTATTCAATTACTAATAGCATTTTACCTAATGAAAAGGTTCATATACATATTCTTTTTTTTATCCGTTGCTTCAGGGCTTGTTTCTTGCGAGCGATTGGTGATGCCAAAGAAGAAAAGCGCACGACCTACAGAGATATTTGACGAGGTATGGCGTACCATCAACAACGGATATGCATTATTCGATTATAAAGGCATTAATTGGGATTCCGTTCAGTTCGATTATATGTTGCGCATATCTGATACCCTGAATGAGCGTGAACTATATGATAGCCTCGCAATTATGGTAAACATCCTGCAAGACCCGATGGTAAGCCTTGACGCAGGTTTTTCAAAATCTTATTACAACAAACCCTATACATACAAAGAAAACTTTAACCGTCAGTTGCTCGAAAACAAGTATTGGGCAGGAGCAGAGCGTACAGGGCCTTTATTGTATAAGGTAATAGACTCTGTAGGTTATATATATTATGGCGATTTTGACAAGGAAGTAACCGAAGCGCAGATAAACAGTATAGTAGAAAGAATGAAGCAACTGGGTAGTAAAAAAGGTATCATACTGGATGTACGGAACAGCGTAGGCAGTAATACAACCAATATGTACACCATGTTCAACCATATGGGTTATGATACATCGGGCTATGATTACAGCATATACCTGTTTCAGACAGCATACCGGATAGGTACTGCCAAAGACGAATTCACCGACTGGACGGGTACATTTATTGATAAAAACGATAAAAAGAAGCTGGGCAAAAAGCTATGGGTACTAACCAACAGGCGTATGTACGGAGTGCCCAATCTGTTTGCTGCAGGCAGTAGTTCATTCTTTAATGTACGAACCATGGGCGATACCACCGGTGGCGGTGCCGGGCTTACATCATCGTTCGAGTTATCTAATGGCTGGCGGATTACTTATACAAGCAGTCGCATCCGTATGTCTGACGGTACGGATATGATAGACGGGGTAGCACCCGATACAACCGTGCATTTAACTTCTGCCGACGAAGCAGCAGGCAAAGACACCATGATAGAAGCCGCACTTGCCAATCTCTTAAAATAGAGGATAGAACCACAAACTAATACCTCATTGAGAGTATTCTTTCTATTTAACATAATATAAATTATAGAACAAATGCCCACGCACGGCAACCGCAGGGAATGGGCATTAAGCTAAAGTGTTATTTAATACTATGGCTTATGAATAACAAAGACGAACATATAAAACTTGTAATTGAAAAGAAATTACAAATCTTATATATGCAAGCATTGGTATTAATTAATCAAGAAAAAATAAAGGCTATTCGTCAGCGATAAGACTTTGATTAATTTTTTCTAATAGAACATTATTTAGTTCTAAATACGATGAGATTACTTCTAAAGCTGATGTAATTCTTTCTAAATCTAATTTAAGGCTTTCAAATGCTTCTTTAGCATCAAAATTATCACTCATGTTATTACATTGTTTGTGGTAAAACAAATGTAACGAAAAAGCCTCATAGCAATATGGGGCTTTTGAATTGCAACCCGCCACTGCGGCTGCCTTGCCTACGCTTCTCATTTGTTCAATAATCAGTCTTATTGTTAAATACTACGTGGTGTTCGTGAAAAACTTACACCACTCCGATATTCAAGCCTACGGTAACATAAGATACAATTATAGAACAAATATGCTAACAAATGTTGAGGTATAATAGTTCGCTTAATACGCTGCCTGATTCCTTCGTATAAACAAATCGGTGTATTTGTTGCAGAGGCTCTTGATGTCGGTCTTGATGTAATCGGTATTGGTTTTGGCAGATGCAATGAATTGCTGCGCTTGTTCTTCCAGTTGTTTCATCAAAGCATCCAGATGTGCAGTATAAGCCTCATCGTTGTGCAATGCGGCAGAATGGTCGTCCACCAGTCTTTTTGCAATCATGCGAAACCGCTCTAATTGATTGTTGTAGTTTTTCATAACGGATAATATTGACAGTTAAACCATAACATACATAAAAATGTATGCCCATATAACATTCAATTCTTTAATGCTGTCTGTAAATAATAGAATCCTGAACCCTCTATTTCATGCAAAAAACACCCATGCCAATCGCCTGCTGATATACCTATGTAAATATAAGGTAATCCATTATCAAAAACAAATAATTGATAATGTATTTTTCGGGTTACTCCGCGTTTTTATATCTTAGAGCATATACTGTTTATATATGCCTTTTTCAAAGTTCATCATCGTATCTACCCTCAGTTTATTATATGTTACCTGCGTGCAGGCATCTGCATCTGTAAACGACTCGCTGCGTGCAGAGATATTAAAAGCTAAAAACAAACCCGCCGCACTGTCCGGTTTATACACCAGATTGGCATATAATAGCTTAGGCACTGATGGCGACAGCGCCATCTATTTTGCCCGCAAAGCGCAGCAGTTGGCAACATCAAGCGGCGAAAATAAAGCATTGGCAATCGCATATATGTGCCTAACCTATGCCTACGATAATCATGGTAATACAGACGCCGCCTTAGCTTGTACAGACACCGCAAAGCGCTATGCCGACAAGGCCAATGACTATATACTGCAATTCCATGCAGAACTAATGATGGGCTCTCTATGCCGCCGAAAAGCTAATTATGAACAAGCCATAAAACATGCCATGCAGGCTTTAGCTATTGCAGAAAGAAACAACGACCAAACACTGACAAGCAATGCCTGCAATAATATCGGCATTTTATATACTACGCTCAAGGATATTGGCCGTGCAGAGGAATTTCACTTAAGGGCATTGAACATCCGCAAAAAGCTGAATAATGCAGATTTGATTTCTCAATCACTCAATAATCTGGGTATCATTAACCGTGAGCGTGGCGATTACGACAAAGCACTCTCCTACTACAAACAAGCTCTAAACCTTTCCATATCTATTGGTGATACACAAAACATGGCGTTTTTGTATAATGATATTGGTGCAGCTTACTCCAAAAAAGGAGATGTTACAAATGGCGAATTGTACCTGAAAGAGTCCATCAATATACGCGAGAAGATAAAAGAGTATTATGAATTGGCATATACATACAACTACCTTGGCGAAAACTATGAACGTAAAAACGACCTGAAGAATGCTGAATTATATATCAAGAAAGCTCTATCCATGGCCAAGCAAATAGCGAATAATAAACAAACCTACGAAGCTTTAGAGAGCCTTTCAGACTTTTATGCACGAAATAGCATATACGATTCTGCCTATGTATATGCTATTAAGTATCGTCTTTTCAGAGATTCGTTAGTAAAACAAGAACACAAGAATGTAGTAGCTGAACTGACTACCAGATACGAAACAGTAAAGAAAGAGCAAACAATAGCAACCCAGCAATTAGAGATTGATAACCAACGATATATAATTGCCGGTGTTATGGGTATAGCACTGCTCACATTGCTATTAGCAATCAGCATTTTCAGGCGAAACAAATTGGTGCAAGCCACCAAATTGCAGGCTGCTATTATGCAGCAACAAGAACTGGCTACAAAAGGCATGATAGAAGCAGAAGAAAAGGAACGTAAGCGCATAGCCGCCGAACTGCACGATGGTATAGGTCAGCTAATGAGTGCTGCTAAACTAAACCTGTCCTCTATCAAATCAGACTTACAGTTTACAAATACCGATAACGAGTTGAATTATGACAAAGCACTTGGTCTGGTAGATGAAAGCTGCAAAGAGATTAGAAATATATCTCATAACATTATGCCGAATGCTTTATTAAAAAGCGGCCTGAATAATGCAATCAGGGAATTCGTTGACAAAATTGACACCAGAATAATAAAGGTAAACCTGCATACCGAAGGTATTGCTGAAAGGCTGAGCTCTGATGTGGAGACTGTATTATATAGGGTTATTCAAGAATGTGTTAACAATGTAATTAAACACGCAAATGCATCCAGATTAGATATTTCTATTATAAAAGATAAGGATGGAATGAGTATAACTATAGAAGACAACGGGCTTGGTTTCGACACAAAGAAGATGGCAGACTTTAATGGAATAGGGCTCAAAAACATACAAAACCGCATACAGTATTTACGCGGAACAGTAGAATGGGACTCCTCTGTCGGCAGGGGTACAATAGTAAGCATCCATCTTGACAATAAATAACTAAACAACTGATTTTCAATTTATTAAATAATTTTATCAGAACTAAAAAAAAATATGCTGTCAGCCTGTCAGACACGGTTGCTAAAACAGGCTCATCTGCCCGTTCTTTATTCTTCTGAAGTCATTAATACTCAATTCATTAGACGTTTCATTTAAACCGTATTTTCTGCAATAAAGCCTGAATTGGTCGGCTATCAACTCGGATATGCGCCCATCACCTACCATGCGGTTGCCAAAGCGGCTATCGTTTACCTGCCCCTGATGGCAATCGCTAATCAGATTCCATACTTTTTCAGCCCTGTCTGGAAATGCCTTATATAGCCAATCTTTAAATATAGGCTCGATAGCTCCGTTCAGCCTTACCACGGTATAGCCTGCCCATTTAGCCCCTGCCGCTGCCGCCACTTTCAGTACGGCGGGTATATGGGTGTCGTTCAGCCCCGGTATGATGGGGGCATTCATAATGCCTACGGGTATTTTGTGGATTGCCAGTGTTTCTACAATCTTCAGCCTGCTGCGGTACGATGCCGTGCGGGGTTCTAATACCCTGCGCAGGTCTTCGTCCATAGAGGTGATAGAGGTAAAAACCTGAACAAGATTCAGCTTCTGCATTTCTTGCAGCAAGTCCAAATCCCTTAAAACCAATGCATTTTTTGTGATAATACTTACAGGATTGCGGTATTCGAGGCATATTTCCAGTAGTTTTCGGGTGATGCGCATTTTTCGCTCTATGGGCTGGTAGCAATCCGTATTGCCCGACAAAGCTATAACGGCAGGCTCCCAATGCTTATTCTCAAACAGTTTTTTGAGCAATGTAGGCGCGTTTTTCTTAACTACTATACGGCTTTCAAAATCTACCCCCGCGCTATATCCCCAATACTCGTGGCTGTTGCGGGCATAGCAATAGATGCACCCATGTTCGCAGCCCTGATACGGATTGGCACTGTATAGCATCCCTACATCGGGGCTGGTTACCTTGTTTACCAGTGTTTTGCTGTCGTCATATATATATTCAGTTTTTCGCTCTTCGTGTTCCCATTCATCTATCGCTTCGGGGTGTTCCAGTACATACTCTCCTTTCAGGTACTTGTTTTTGGGGTTGTATTGCGCTCCCCTGCCTTTGGCAAATTGCTCTGTTGCATGTTGTGTTATCATAATCTATCCCCTATTTGCTCGTGTTTTTTATAACAGATGGTTAAAAATGTTTCGTTTTGTTGCCGTTTTTACTCCCCTATCTTTTTGTTGCAGGCTAACCGGTCAGGCGGCAAAATCAGTTTGTGCATCGCCCATTATGTCTACCCCTTCCCATTTATCGTCATTGGGCGGATAGTAATATTTATCGTCTTCGTTTGCCCAAACGAGTGTGTTTTGTTTCGGCTTGGCAGGCTGTTTGTTATTTTGCCTTGCCAGTTCTTTGGCTTGCTTGGGTGTCAGCTTGTTTTTATCACCCTCGGGGCTATCGTCTTGCAGCAGGTATTGGTTGGTGCTGCGGTCGGTTACCCCATCTGCTATGTACAGGTCTTTGACCGAACCAAAGCCGATGGCATCTCTCATCTCGTGCGGCTGTACGGTTTCTGATGCCTTACGCACTATGTTTTTATTATACATATCTTTTATCTCATACAACACTGCCCTCGCCTTGTCTTGATTTATCTTATTATCAAAAAGTCCATACTGTACACGCTCCCCTTTTACAAAATTGGATATTGAAACGCCAATGCCTGAAACGCTGGTATTGAATAACTTATATTTTCTTTCCTTTTCAAACACTTCAATTCGCTGCTCTATATATCGGCGCATTTCCAGTGCATCTTGCGTGGGCTGGTTCAGATGTATTTTTACATCCCATGCGGGCATATCGTGATAGCGCACATAGAAGTTTATCTCTTTACAAAAGGCTTTTTGCTTTACCATCCTTTGTTCCAAACGGGTGCATAGCGATATGAAGAGCGACTCCAACGCCTGCGGGTTTTGCCGCTGCTGCCTCGATACGGTGCGGGTGGCACTCATACCCCTGTAGTCGTTTTGATATATATCGGTTTCCATAAAGTGTAGCCTGCGGTGCCAGTAGTTGCCCACTACCCCGCCAAATGCCCTGCGCAGCAATGCCTCAGAGCTATGGCGCATCTGCAAGGGGGTGTGTATGCCTATCATCTTCAGCCGCTTTTCGTTGGCACGGGCTATGCCGGGCAGGTCGGTCAGTTGCATTTTTTCCAGATAGCTGTCTATATTTTCGGGGGTGATGCGTACCAACCCGTCGGGTTTTTGTATTTCGGTGGCCAGCTTGGCAAGAAAGGCATTAGGGGCTATACCGATGCTGCACTTTACAAATTGCCCGCAGGTAAGGGCTAAGTCGGCCTTTATGCTGCGGGCAAGTTCCATGGGGTCGGGGTACACCATCTGGTAAGATGTAAGGTTCATTACTGCCTCGTCTATGCTACGGGCTATTACATCGTTGCAATAACGGTTCAGCACTTCCATAATCTTCATATGGTATTGCCTGTATATATAGGGGCGGGCCAGTACGGGTATCATCTGCGGGCATAGCACGCGGCAATCGGGCAGGCGCATACCTGTTTTCACTTTATACACTTTGGCTTCTACCGACGGGGCTATGACGCAGGCATATTCGCTGGGGTGTGTAATGACACCTATGGGCTTGCCGCGCAATGCCTCGTTTTCCTGCTGCTCGCAACTGGCAAAGAAGCTGTTCATATCCACATACATAACCAGCGAACGGGGGTTGTAAGCCATTGAGTTTTGTGAAATACGCATTGTGTACCGATTTGTCTGTTTGTACAGCTAAACTATACAATATTAAACAAATGTACAAATTTATTTTAGACAGGTGGTAGAAACCCCTAAATCCCCTTTCAGGGGACTTTTACTTACGCTTTTCGTTCACGTCCTTGCGAGCGATAGCGAAGCAGCCTCGCGAATGGGTACTTACTTGTGTTAATACATGCTGTACCGGGTGTACGAAAGTGTACGAGTGTACAGGTGTACGAACTCGTACACCTGTACACTTTGGATACTCAGTATTTACCTAATGGTATTCAACCACTAACGTATGGAGAATTTTAACCGTACAAGTGTACGGGTGTACGGGACATTGTACACCTATGTTTTTCGTACGCTCCTGCCGTTTCTGAATGTACTGTAGGGCAACTGGAATAAAAGATGAGGATAGAAGAGTTACTTGGTTATACGAGGATATATTGAAACAAGCCTATCTATATACAATCTGATTTTATCTTTTTTAGCACTATCTATACTATCACTATCTGTATGGTTCAACCAAATATCAAGCTGCCTAAACGACCAACTTAATTTTTTCGTATCAGCCAACGTCAGATTATCAATATGCATTTCAACATCCGCATTATCGTTTTCTAATAATTCAATTAATGATTGCACAATAATATACCCACAATCATGTTTATCATTACATTTTTCCAATGTTAATCTTGCCTTATTTATATCATTTTTCATTAAGTATGCTTCAGCAAGGTTTAGATAAGGGTCATCATCATTTTGATTTAGTTCAATTGCTTTATTATACATAATGATGGCATTGTCATAATCTCTGATTGCACTTAACAAATTACCATAGCTATTATAGGCATTTGTATAAGTATCATCAATTTCTATTGCTTTTTTATAATTAAGGGCAGCTCTATCATAGTCTTTGATTTCAGTTAATAAATTACCATAGTTATAATAAGCTGTCGCAATAGTATCATCAGTTTCTATTGCTTTTTTATAATTAAGGGTTGCATTGTCATAATCTTTGATTTTATAATACGCTACTCCTATATTATTATAAACGAAAGCATTCTTATCAGATTTATGTTTCGGCATTTTTAAATAATAAGAAATAGCCATATAATCATCACCTGTTTCTTGCGCACAGTAGGCTATGTTATTATATATATCGAGCAATTCATCTGGGCTAATCTTATCAGCATATTTAGCTAATACTCTATTGTATTTATTTAAAGCAGATTGGTAGTTTCCTGAAAAATAATCTTCAAGTGCAGATGCTTTTTCTTTTTCATAAGGGGTAATATGTTCATCCTGCATAATCTTACGTGCCTCATCTGCCGCTTCAGTTTTTTCAGCATCCGTTAAGTTTTGTTTTTGCGCAAGTTCATCTAAGGCAGCAAGCCTTTTTTTAGTTTCTTCAGTTGTTGCTATTATTAATTCTTGCCCTTGCTCGTCATACTCTTTCAATCTTGATAAGTAGTTATCTGCTTCTGCTATTTTGTCGTTTATTTGCTTTTTAATGTCTGCTACCTCTCTGTCTGTATCACTCATTTTCTTACCTACCTGCTGTTTCATTTTAATTATATCATCATCTAGTTCTCTTTTTTGCGTATTAATATCTCTTACCAACCTACGACCAACAAATGATATAACTATAGGTATAATAACACCAAATATGGCTACAAGCAAGCCAACAATATTCAGCCACCACCCTATATGCTCTTTTTTATAATCAACATACTCGTTTCGCATATCGAGTTTTTCTTCTATCCTTGCTGCCTTATCATTCAAAGCCGCCTCGTACTTATCTAACCTTGCCTGCTGATTATTAATTTGAGATTGGATACTATCTCGCCATTGTATATTATCTGCGCTCTTTTGGGCATGGCAGCATATTGTTTGCAGTAATGTGAACGTAATTAATAGGTACTGTTTCATAAGAAGAAAATTACGCTAATATTTTATTATTACCTACCAAATAAACACCTGCTATATATAATACCATATAAAACTGTCCCACTGTACGAATTCGTACACCTGAACACTCGTACACTTCATACACCCCATCTTGTCATATTGAACGTAGCAAAGCGAAGCATCAGTTGGACAAAGGCACAAATGCTCAGCAGATACCTCTCTGCGTTCGGTATGACGGCATTGGTGGGGCAATAGTGCGAGTGCATTAACCTATTAACTAATCAACCAATCAACAAGTCAACCTCCTAACGTCGGTATGACGGCATTGGTGGGGAACTGTCAAACGCAAATTGCAAAATAAAAAAACTGCTAACTGCCTACAGAAACACTGCAAGCTGCAATATAGCCACTGCTCCATGCGTGCTGAAAGTTGAAGCCACCTGTGATGCCGTCCACATCCAGTATCTCGCCTGCAAAATAGATGCCTTGTATTATACGGCTCTCCATCGTCTGCGGGTTTATTTCGGATAGTGTAATGCCGCCGCAGGTTACAAACTCTTCTTTAAATGTGGTCTTGCCCTTTACATCATACGCATCGCGGATGAGGAAGTGTATCATCTTATTTTGTGCGGCGGCAGGCAGTTCTCCCCACTTCACTTCTTCGCCTATAGATGCTTGCTGCAGTTGGTATTCCCACAATCGCCTCGGCAGGTTGAAGGGATTTTTATGCCATACAAGCTGCTTGCCCAGCTCTTTACGTATATCGGCAAGCTGTGTGCGCAGGTCTTCTTCACTTACATCTACCAGCCAGTTTATCTGTATGCCAAAGTCGTAGTTGCGTTCACTCAACTCTCTGGCAGCCCATGCCGATGTACGCAGCACCGCAGGGCCACTCATACCCCAATGCGTTATCAGCAAAGGGCCATGCTCTGTTAGCTTAGTACCTGTTATGCGCACCGTAGCATCGGGTACGCTCACACCCATCAGTTGTGTTATGGGGTGTTTGGGCATGTTGAAGGTAAAGAGCGATGGTACGGGTGGCTGTATGCTATGCCCCAAATCCGTCAGCCATTTGTATTGCTCCTGTTTAGGAAAGCCGCCGCAGGTTATCAGCACTTTGTCTGCCAAAAAAGTAGAGCCATCTGCAAAGTGCAGTAATAATTTATCCTCTTGCTTTGTGATGCTTGCGATGGCTTTGTGGTATCGCACTTGCACTTGGTTGCGCATCATCTCTTGCCATATACATTCTATAATGGTTTGTGAGTCGTCCGTTACAGGAAACATCCTGCCGTCGGCTTCTGCCTTTAGCTGCACACCACGCTTGGCAAACCAGTCAATAGTATCCGTTGGGCTGAAACGATAGAGCGATTTTTTGAGCAACTGCTTGCCACGCGGATAACGGGTTACAAGCTCGGGTACGTCAAACAATGCGTGGGTGGTATTGCACCTGCCCCCACCCGATGCTTTTACTTTCTGCATCGCCTTTCCTGTTTTCTCAAACACGGTAACGCTTACGCCATCTCTGTATGGTATATTGGCCGCCGCAAAGCAGCCCGCAGCACCTGCACCTATGATGGCTATTTGTGTCATTTATCAGTAGAAAGACGTTAGTATAAAGTAGAAAGTTGCAGGATGATTAGAGAAAAACAGAATAATCAACATACATCAAATCGCAACTCATTAATCAATCAACAAGTCAACTTATCAACTATTCTGCGCTTTTATCTGTGCCTCTACTACTGCTATGGCTACCATGTTTACTATCTGACGCACACTGCTACCAAGTTGTAATACGTGTACCGGTTTGCGCAAGCCAAGTAATATAGGTCCTACGGCTTCTGCACCACCTACCTCTTGCAATAGATGGTAGGCAATATTGCCAGCAGCAAGGTTAGGGAATATGAGTGTGTTAGGCGATTCGTTTACCAAGTCGGAGAATGGATAGTTTTCGCGTAGTAAGTCTTTATTGAAAGCGATACCTGCCTGCATCTCTCCATCTATCACCAACTCGGGCATTTTGTTTTTGATAGTTGCAACTGCATTGCGTACCAGCACAGCCTCTGGCGACGTGCTGCTGCCAAAATTGGAATAAGATAACATGGCTATTCGCGGCTTTATATTCAGGTTCTCAACAGCTCGTGCAGTTAGCAGCGTTATATCTACCAGTTCATCTTCCGTAGGGTTGAAGTTGACAGTAGTATCTGCAAAAAACAACGGGCCTTTTTTACTCAGCATCACATACATACCTGCCACACGTCCTGCTCCTTCTTCCATACCTATTATTTCCAATGCGGGGCGTAGTGTATTGGGGTATTGGCGTGTAAGACCTGATATAAAAGCATCTGCCTCGCCTGTTTCTACCATCATGCAGCCAAAGTAGGTACGCTCCCGCATTATCTTGCGCGCCTCGTACATATTGTACCCTCTGCGGTTTCGCTTCCAGAAGAAAAGTGCACCAAACTTATCCCGCTTCTGTGCCTGCTCATCGCTGCGCGGGTCTATGATGGTTACGTCATCCAGTTGCAGGCTGTGTTCTGCTATCAGAGCACGTATTTTTTTCTCCTCGCCCAATAGTATCGGTATGGCTATGCCGTCGTCTTTGGCTATCTGCGCGGCTTTCAGCACTTTCAGGTTTTCTGCCTCGGCAAATACTACCCGCTTAGGGTTTTGCTTTGCTTTGTTGATGATGAAGCGCAGCAGGTTGTCGTCGCTACCCAATCGTTTATACAGTTCACTTTCGTATGCTTCCCAATCTGGAATGGGCTTGCGTGCTACACCACTATCCATAGCTGCTTTGGCTACGGCGGGTGCTACTGTTACTAGCAGGCGCGGGTCTATGGGTTTGGGTATAATATAGGTAGGTCCGTAATGCAGGCTCTTTTCGTTGTAGGCTACGTTTACAATATCGGGTACAGGTTCTTTGGCAAGTTGTGCCAGTGCTTTAACGGCTGCCAGTTTCATTTCTTCGTTGATGGCTGTTGCCCTTACATCCAGCGCACCACGAAATATATAAGGGAAGCCAAGTACGTTATTTACCTGATTGGGATAATCGCTTCTGCCTGTGGCCATAATAATATCAGGACGTGCAGCAATAGCATCTTCATAAGGTATTTCAGGGTCTGGGTTGGCAAGGGCAAATACAATGGGTTTATCGCCCATGCTCCTTACCATATCAGGCGATATAATATTCCCTTTCGACAATCCAATAAACACATCTGCACCCTGCATGGCTTCTGCAAGGCTCATGTCTTGGGTATGGGTAGCAAATAGCAGCTTGTTATCGTCAAGGTCGTCTCTTGTAGCGGTTATCAGTCCCTTACTATCGAACATATACATATTGCGTACATCTGCACCCAGTGCTATGTATATCTTACAGCAAGAGATGGCAGATGCACCTGCACCGCTTATCACAAATTTTACACTGGCTATGTCTTTACCTACCAAGTCTAATGCATTGAGCAATGCCGCACCCGATATGATGGCCGTACCATGCTGGTCGTCGTGCATGATGGGTATGCTCAATTCTTTTTTCAGCCTTGTTTCTATTTCAAAACATTCGGGTGCTTTGATGTCTTCCAGATTGATGCCGCCAAACGTAGGCTCCAATGCTTTTACTACCGATACAAAATGGTCTATATCCCTCGCGTTCAGTTCTATATCAAACACATCTATATCTGCGAATATCTTAAAAAGCAACCCTTTACCCTCCATCACAGGTTTGCTTGCTTCAGGGCCTATATCGCCCAAGCCAAGCACTGCCGTGCCGTTACTTATTACCGCTACCAGATTTCCTTTTGCGGTGTATTTATATACATCATCGGGGTTGGCATGTATTTCCTTACAGGGTTCTGCCACACCGGGCGAATATGCCAATGCAAGGTCGCGCTGGGTTTTGGTTTCTTTGGTAGGTATTACTTCTATCTTGCCGGGACGTCCTTTCTCGTGATATTCAAGCGCATCTTCCTTTCTTATTAATTGTGCCATAGCTGTCTTTTAGCGGGATGACTAAGATATGGAAAATACACCCTATACGCAATTCAATGAACTAATTAGCTCATTATAAATCACTTTAACCAAATTATTTGAAATAAAATTAAAACACCTGAAGTACTATTATCTGATATACCCTAATAGTTTCAGCATACTTTGTGCTGTCTGTTCTTTGGCATACAGCCAGTCTTCCAATTCGCCGTTTTTGCCACGTTCTACTACTACGTGCTTGGGGGATGGTATCATGCAGTGTTTAATACCACCATAACCTGCCAACTGGTCTTGGTACGCACCCGTATGGAAGAAGCCTATGTATAATGGTTCGGCTCCCTTTTCCTTATCTATCTTGGGCAGGAACACGGCATTGATATGTTCTTCAGATGTATAAAAGTCATGGCTATCGCAGGTAAGCCCGCCAAGATGCACTTCCTGATATTCTTTATCCCATTTATTAATAGGCAGCATCAAAAACTTTTCGCCAATCCCCCAAGTATCGGGCAGTGTAGTGATGAAGGAACTATCTATCATGTACCATGTTTCGCGGTCGTTCTGTTGCTTATCGTCCAGCACACTGTATATCACAGCACCGCTTTCGCCAACAGTAAAAGAACCAAACTCTGTATATATATTTGGTACATCTACTTTATTCTTCTTACATACTTTTTTGATGTTCGATACAATCTCGTTCACCATATAAGTATAATCGTAGTCAAAACCCAGTGAGTGTTTGATTGGGAAACCGCCACCAATATTCAGCCCGTCCAATTCAGGACAAATCTTTTTTAGCTGGCAATACAGGTTCACTACTTTATTCAGTTCGCTCCAGTAATATATATCGTCCTTGATGCCCTTATTCATAAAGAAGTGCAGCATCTTTAGCTGAAACTTCTCATTGCCTTTTATTTTATCTACATAAAACTCCAATACATCTCTGCTGCGTATGCCAAGGCGCGATGTATAGAAATCGAATGTTGGCTCTTCTTCACTGGCTATGCGCAAGCCAATGTTTACAGGGTCTTTAGAACGTATCAGGCGTTTATAGTCTTCAAACTCAGTTTTATTATCGAGTATGGGTATTACATTTTTGAAACCATCGTTTATGAGGCGGGCTATGTTGCGTGTATATGCCCGTGTTTTAAAACCATTACAGATGATGTAGGTTTCTTTATTGATTTTGCGGCGTTTGTATAGCTGCTTTACAATCTCTAAATCGTATGCAAAGGATGTTTCTAAATGAACACCGTGTTTCAGGGTTTCTTCTACTATAAAAGAGAAATGTGAACTCTTGGTACAATAACAGTAATAATAACTACCATCGTAACGATGCTTTTTAATAGCATCATTAAACATCTTTTTAGCTTTATTAATCTGCATACCAATCTTGGGCAGGTAGGTCAGCTTGAAGGGTGTACCGTATTTGTCAATTAGCTTCTTTATGTCGAGGCCGTTAAAGTGCAGGTAATTGTCTTTTACATCAAAACCTTCCTGTGGAAAGTCGAACGTCTGATGGACGAGGTCCGTGTAAGTATTGTTCATTTATCTTGTTGGAAAAATGCGGATTGCCTGATTAAATACTGCTTTTTTATTTAGGATAACAAAAGTAATTAATTACTAAAATGTTAGCCTAAAAATTTTGCCTCTTTTCCATAGAAATAACAATCGCCCTGCCGCTACCAAATGTGTATGTTTGCACATCGTGCTTCAATAAATGAAAAAAGCGTTAATACAAATACATATAGCTGTATTGCTATGGGGCTTTACGGGAGTACTTGGCAGGGCAATAGACCTGTCTGCCCCTATGTTGGTTTGGTATCGTATGCTGCTGACAGCCCTGTTTATGGCAGGCATCCTCTACTACCGCAGGCAATGGGTAGCCATACCCCGTAAGGATATGCGCCAACTGGCACTGATTGGCTGCCTGATGGGGCTGCATTGGGTAGGTTTTTATGGTTCTATCAAGTTTTCAAACGCATCTATTGCTTTGGTATGCCTATCTACTGCCAGTATATTCACCTCTGTATTAGACCCATTTGTAAACAAAGGCAAGCACGATTATAAAGAATTACTGATTGGTGCGTTGGCATTGGCTGGCGTATATCTCATATACCAGTTTCAGCAATTTTATGGCTTAGGTATTTTGTTTGGGGTAATAGCTGCCATTCTGAGTTCTGTATTTACTGTACTGAATAAGCGAATAGCAGGTAAATACCCTGCACGTACTATGGTATTTTACGAAATGGGTACGGGTTGGCTGTTTATCACCCTATTGATGCCATTACAATTTATCTATGAGCCATCTACACAAATAATACCAACTACAATGGACTGGCTATGGCTGGTAATATTAAGCCTATGCTGCACGGTATGGGCACAATCATTGGCACTGAATGCTCTTAAAGTTATCAGCAGCTTTACGGCAACCCTTAGCGTTAACCTTGAGCCTGTTTATGGCATCTTATTGGCGTTCCTGTTTTTTAAAGAAAATAAAGAGCTGGGGGCTGGCTTTTATGGCGGAATGGGCTTAATTTTACTATCAGTTGTTTTACAAACGATTCGATTACTGAAGCCGGGACCTACCGCAAGCGGATATGTTGCTGAAAAAAGTGGGATTGATTAGGGCGGATTATTATTGTAAATAATAAATCTGTACGGTTATGAACAAATACCTGGAGCAATTGCTGGAAATTGAAATCATTGCTAAAAGCGAACCTGCATCTATGCTGCATGCAGATAATAAACGCTGCAACGGCAGGCTGATACTAAGCGGTAAGAGGTTGTTGTTTATCTGCAATGGCAACGAGAACCCTGAAATAGATATAGACCTTGACACCATCAATGCACTGGCACACGAAAGCCAATTTGTTGACCATAACATACTAACCATTAATTACCTGCAATACGAAACAGCAAGGTTTACTGTTATAGACTACGATAGCTGGGAGATAGCTATTGAACACCAACGCATGACACCGCACATTTCGGCACCATCATTTCTAAATTGAATTAGTAAATAATCTATCTGTCTGTATATGCAGCTTTAATCTTAGCTACATGATATAAGTCATTTCTTTTTACCCCCTTGCTTTCGTAATTTTCCACCCTATGGAAAAAAAGGAGCGCCCCCCTGTATATTACAGTGAATACTTACAGCTCGATAAGATACTGAATGCCCAACTGCCCGAAAGCAGCAAAGAGGGCATTAAAGCCGATGATGAAATGCTCTTTATCATCATCCACCAAACCTACGAGTTGTGGTTCAAGCAAATATTGTTTGAATTGAACGTCATTCGCGATGTGTTCAAGCAGCCAAATATCCCCAACAACTCGCCCGATATATATAACTGCCTGCACCGTGTAAAAAGGATATGTAAAATAATGGAAGTAGCCGTGATGCAAATGAGCATTATGGAAACCATGACACCATTAGACTTCCTCGATTTCCGCGACTTGTTGCGTCCCGCATCGGGCTTTCAGAGCATACAATTCAAGATGATTGAGGCTACCCTCGGTTTGGGCTACCAGCAACGCCACGGGCAAAACTATTACATCTCTCAACTGAACCCAAAAGATATAGAACGTGTAAAAGAAGCCGAAGCGCAAGAGTCTTTATTAGTGCTGATAAATAGATGGCTGGAGCGTATGCCTTATGCATCTGCTCCGCATATACCCGCAGACTTCTGGCAACAATACCGCAATGCTTATGAGGCTACCCTGCAAGATGCAGAAAAAACAAACCTCATTACTTTTGATAAATTGTTCCTCAACGAAGCGAGTTATCCCGAAGACAGACGTTTCAGCATAGCAGCCAACCGCAGCACATTGTTCATCATGCTGTATAGAGACTATCCTCTGCTGCACTTGCCTTATGAACTCGTCAGCAGTTTGTTGGAGATTGATGAAGGCTTATCTATGTGGCGGCACAGGCATATACACATGGTACAACGTACTATTGGCAAGCGTGTAGGTACCGGCGGCAGTACAGGTGCCGAATACTTGCGTGCCGCAGCCGACACACATATTATATTCAAAGAGATAGCAGAGCTTACCTCTTTCTTGCTGCCAAGGCATGCTTTGCCCCAATTGCCCGAACAATTAACCAAAGACTTGGGTTATAACTAACGGATGGCGGCAGCAATAGAAATAACAGACCTGCATAAAACCTACAATGGTGGCTGGAGTCCTGCATTGGATGGATTATCTGTACAAGTGCAAGAGGGACAGATAATGGGGCTATTGGGGCCGAATGGCGCAGGCAAAAGCACCACCATCAATATACTATGCGGGTTGGTAACGCCGGATAAAGGCAATGCTAAAATTTTTGGTAAAGATTGCATTGCAGATACACTCGCACTCAGGCAAATGATAGGGGTTGTGCCGCAGCAAATAGCTATGTTCAGCAACCTGACGGCTTGGGAAAATTTTCGCTACATAGGTAAGTTATACGGGCTTAGCGACAAGCAAACCAAAGACCGCACACACGACCTGCTGCTACGTCTGGGGCTCGATAAACATGCTGACAAACGCATAAACCGCTATAGCGGTGGGATGAAGCGCAGGGCAAATATCATCGCATCGCTGTTGCACCAGCCATCGTTAATAATACTGGATGAACCGACGGCTGGTGTAGATGTGCAGAGCCGCGCTATGATACTCAATTTTTTGAAGGAGTATAATCAACAGGGCAAAACAATCGTTTACACATCGCACCTGATGGAAGAAGCTGAATTGATTTGCGATGAAGTGGTGATAATAGATGAAGGTAAATTTGTGGTACGTGGTGCACCCAAAGAGCTGATTAATAATACAACTGACTGCAAAAGGCTTGAAGATGTATTTCTGCATTATACAGGACATAGTGTGAGGGATTAAGTGAAGATATTGAAGGGTTGGGAATTGGAAGAATAGGATTTTAAATTTTGATTTTGAACAAGATACTTGCTACCATACAAAAAGAATGGATATTGCTGCGTAGAGATGTGGCTGGCTTTATGCTGCTATTCTTGATGCCAGCCGTGCTGATAGTAGTCATGGCAATGGTGCAGGATGCTCCTTTCAAAGATTATCAGGAATTACGCTTCGACCTGCTACTTGCAGACAACGACCACGGCAGACTGGCACAGGAAATAAGGCAGGGGTTGAAGCAAAGCAAGAACTTTCATGTTGTAGATAGTATAGATGGCAAGCCATTAAGTGAAGAACACCTGCAAAAGCTGCTGAAAGGCGGTGAGTATCGGGTAGGCATCGTAATACCCAAAGGTGCAACGGCAGAGGTTATAAATGCTGCCAATACAGTTGCCAACCGCATCAGCGAAAAGATAGGTATGGGAAAGCTACCTGCAAGAGAAATGCGGGATAGTATGTATGTACGCATGTACTTCGACCCCGTTAGTAAGCCAACATTCCGTATGTCTATCAGCTTCGCACTCGATAAATACATTACATACAGTTGCAGCAATGTATTGGTAGGTCGCCTTAGTAAACTGGGTATGGCAGAAGCAGGTGAAACACTCGATACAGCACAAACGGACGATTTCAAAAAAATATTTCAGGGCATTGGTATCAAAGAAGAAGCATTGGGAGATAAAGGCAATATCAGCCAGTTTATCAGTTCCGTTCAGCACAATGTACCTGCATGGGCTATATTCGGTATGTTCTTCATCGTCATACCCATTGCAGGCAATATGCTCCGTGAGAGAGAAGAGCGCAGTTCACTCCGCATACAACTGATACCTTTTGCACATAACTACGTAGCATTGGGTAAAATCTTCTTTTATACACTGATATGTACTGCGCAGTTTGCAGTAATGTGCGCTATCGGTTTGTGGGTATTGCCACAATTAGGCTTGCCTGCATTGTATATGGGACTGCATCCGTTTGTACTGGTGCCTATCGCTATTTGCATTGCCTTATCTGCTACTGCTTATGGCTATCTGGTAGGTGTTGTATTCAAAACTGCTACACAAGCTACGCCGTTTGGTGCCATATCGGTGGTTATTATGAGTGCGATGGGTGGCATATGGGTACCCGTAGATTTGCTGCCCGGCGTTATGCAGCAGCTGGCAAAAGTATCGCCGCTGCATTGGGGGCTCGATGCAATCAACCACATCATACTACGCAATGGTAATATAAAGGATGTGCTACCTCATCTTGCAGTACTGTTATCTTTCAGTTCTGTATTATTGCTGATAAGCCTGTATGCAAACCGCCGTATGACACACTCCGTGCAGTAGGCATTTGATTATTTTCCCTACTTTTAATTATGCCGGATACAGAAGGTACATTCCATGCAAAGTTTCGTCTGATAATTTTTGCTGTAATTGCCGTTGCTATCAATATAGCCGGCTATGCTTATGCACAAGACAGGGGTGGATGGGCAGATATAGGGTTATTGATGTTTCTTGCTCCTATATATGATGCTATACTGCTGATAGCAGGTATCGTCATGATGTCAGTAACATCAAAAAAACATCCGAATGCAAGCTTCGGGTTTCACTAGTTGGTCGTAATACTGCCACCCATATTCTTGTACATCATTACAGCAATGATTATACTATCTACTTCCAAAGGTGGATGCTGATGTCAATGCATTCTGTCGCCACGTGGGGCTAATTGCAGCAATACATTTGCTTCTATTTGCAGCCATTGGTGCCACGCATCGCGTACTTGCTGATGACCGTAATATTGCTCTGCAAGGTCTATAAACATACGATAATGACCTGCTTCACTTACCATAAACTTGTAGTAAAATTTGCGCAAAGCCTCTTCTTCCAGCCCCTCACTCAGCAGGCGAAAGCGTTCGCAGCTCCGTGCCTCTATCAGCGCGCATATCATTAGTTTATGCAGTAGTTTATCATCGACGGGTATGCCTTTGGGTTCGTTTTGCAGCAGCAGGTTCACGTAGTCGTCTTTGCGCTGCTTGCCCAGTTCGTAGCCACGCTTCTTCATCTCTGCCCACACCATACGGAAATGTCCCCACTCTTCTGTTACTACAGGTGATAGCGCATTCACCAATTCTACCTTATCGGGGTAGCGTTGTATCAGCGATATACATTGTGTGGCTGCTTTCTGCTCACAAAAAGCATGGTCGGTCAGTATTTCTTCCAGCGATATGGATGCAAGGTCTACCCATCGCGGGTCGGTAGGCATTTTCAATCCCAATATGCTATTATCGGCAGTGCTCATTTCTATTCTTTCTGGTTGCAAAAATACAGGCTAAAGGGCACAAAAAAGGGCTGAAATATATCAGCCCTTCGTGTTGCAAACTCAAAATTACCTTTATGCTATTTTACGAACGTTTACTGCGTTCATACCTTTTTTACCTTCCTGTTGGTCAAATTCCACATGGTCACCTTCTTTCACTTGTTCTTTTAATCCAGTAACGTGTACAAAGGTTTCCTGATTAGAGTTGTCGTGTTTAATGAAACCAAATCCTTTAGCTTCATTGAAGAACTTTACAGTTCCCGTTAGTTTTTCTTGTTGCACTGTAATAAAATTTTAATAGTAATACTATAAAGATAGCACTTAGCTACTATTATCAAAGAGGTAAAATGTTAATTTAACTTCTTCCCAATTTGCGCAGCATCCTGCCGTGCTCTATCAGTGCGTGTACAAAAGTGGGTTGTTCCTGATAAGGCAGTCCGTATTCTTTAGCTGTTTGCCTTACATACTTAGCTATATTTTTGTAGTGTACATGGCATATATGCGGAAACAGATGGTGTTCTATCTGCCTGTTCAGCCCGCCCACAAACCAGTTCATCAATGGGCTGGTGGGCGAAAAATTAGCCGTATTTAATATTTGGTGTACTGCCCAGCTATTCTCCATTTTGCGATCGTCTGTAGGTGCGGGAAATTCACATTCTTCCATCACATGCGCCAATTGAAAAATGGCAGACAACAAAACGCCTGCAACAAAGTGCATAATCAAAAAACCAATCAGTATATGCTGCCATGCAATACCCATTACGAATATGGGTATTATAAACATATACAAGTAGTAAAACACTTTGTATGCGGTTAATTGCAGCATAGCTTGTCCGAGCGTAAGTTTTTCTTTTTTCAGCAGGTCTTTTTTATGATAGTCATATACCTGACGAAAGTCTTTGATAGTAGCCCATTGCAACGTAAGCAAACCGTACAGCACCCAAGCATATATATGTTGATAACGATGGAAAGAATAACGCTTACTATGTGGTGAAAAGCGAAGGAAGATACCTGCATTGATGTCGTCATCTAATCCCTCGATGTTGGTATAAGTATGATGCAATATGTTGTGCTGTATCTTCCAAGTAACCTCGTAACCACCTACAAGGGCTATAATTTTTCCCAGATATTTGTTCAGGGTTTTATTATCGCTGTAAGAGCCATGATTGCTATCGTGCATTACAGAGCATCCGATACCTACCATGCCAATACCCATCAAAAACCACAAGCCGTAGAACAACCATAGGTTCGTTACCACACCCGATACCATTACCAAATACGGAATCAGGTACATAGATACCATAGCAAATGTCTTCAGCTTCATAGAAGCATTGCCATGGGGGTCTATCTTGTTTTCTGTAAAGTAGGCGTCAACTCTTTTCTTGAGTGTATCGTAGAATCCTTCGCCATTTTTGGGGGCAAAGCGGACAATGTCCAGCTTTTTAATTTCAGACAAAACGTAAAAAATTTATGCAAAGTTAATATTTATAACCTATTTATCGTGTATTGTTTTACTAACAAATACGCATTCTGCCATATATATAAACAGAAATGCCAACCTTTTCAGGCTGGCACTTAATGTATATTCAAAAATTATCTTGATTTAAATTCGTTTAGCTTCTCTTTATATTGATTTGATTTTGTCATATCATTTCTCCGTGCGTATATCTCTTTAAGAGCAGACAATGCACCCTGATAGGTGAATTTATCCTCTTCACTTACTTTATCAATTTTTGGTTCTAAAGTATTAACCGCTTTTACAAAAAATGGTATTGCTTTATCAAAATATGTATCACGCTGACTCATTAATTTGTTATAAGCATCTTCATGTTTCTTTCTTTCAGCAGGCACTTTAGTTTTATTGCCGGCGTCTGCAGCATCATTCATCTGCTTATTATAGCCCGATGCGTGATTGTAATATAATACTCCTAAGTTGTAATTATAACCTGCGTTGTCTGGGTCTAAGCCGATTGCTTTATTATAGTTATCTTCTGATTTACTGAATAATTCCTCATAATTATCAGGCTTAACAGGTTCTTTAGAATCTATACTTTTAGGGAATGCCATACTGGTATAGCCATTCGCTAAATTGATTAACAAGTCTGCATTTTTAGGGTCTTTAGCAACTGCATCTTCCAGTTTTTTCATCAATATATCCTGCTTTCCCGATAAGATATAATAATTCAACTCTTCGTTACGAAGGCTTTGATTATCAGGATATGCTACCCTTCCCTCTTCTATGATAGCAAGCATGTCAGCATTTTTATTTGTCCTCTTGTATATGTCAGCTAACAATAGGTAAACATTGGCATTTTTTTCAATAGGGTCATTTTTCATTGTCTGCAACAAAGGAATAGCCTCATCATACTTCTCTGCATAATAGGAGCTATATGATTGTATCATTAAGGATGCAGAAGCTACAGTATCAAAACTTTTGCTTGTAAATCTTTTACCTCCTTCTAATGCATGGATATCAATAACAGCTTTTGCATTACGTATTGCTTCTTCATAGTTCTTTTTATTATAATCAAGAGCTGCATCATTATAGTAAGTATACGCTGCAAATAGTAAAGACTGTGTCACTGCATCTCTTTCGTATTTAGCGTCTAATTGAGCAGCTTTCAAATAAGCGGTTGTAGCATCGCGGTAATGTTTGGCATCCTTCTTTGCAGGGTCACCATTCATTTCCATATAAATATTCCCTTTCAAAAACCATGCTTTGGGGTTGTCTTTTGTACTCGGATCAGTTGTTGCCAAATTGATATATTCTATAGCTTTCCTATAGTCTTTATCCTTCAATGAATTGCTGGCATTCTGAATGTTTATCTTCTGTGCCATAGCCAATGTGCTGATGGCTATGCTTGCCGTAATGAGAATGGCTTTTTTCATTATCTGTTATTTTTTAAATGCTCTTGTGTGCGAAGTTATTAAAGAAAACACCCGTACCATAATTGACGGGTGCTTCCAGCGTTAATTTTGCAATTATTTTACATTACTCAGTCACGGTAGTATCAGTTGGTGCATCGCCGGTGATTCCATCGCCTTCCGTGTTGTCATCTTCTTCGTCCTGTTCGTCTATCCTTGCTATTGCTGCAATCTCATCGCCTTCATCCAGATTGATGAGTTTAACCCCTTGTGTAGCCCTGCCTGCCTCGCGAATATGCTCTACCTTCATACGGATGGTAATGCCTGACTTACAGGTTATCATCAGGTCGTCGTTCTCGTTCACAGCCAATAAGCCTACAAGTGCACCTGTCTTATCTGTGATGTTGATGGTCTTAACACCTTTACCGCCTCGGTTGGTAATGCGGTAGGTTGGTTCCATCTGTCCGTTCTCTTCATTGAGTTCAAGGAAAGGTGTGCGTTTACCCAAACCTTTTTCAGAAACAACTAATATTTGCTTATCGCTATTGTCTTGCGATACGCATAGCATACCTATTACTTCATCGTTATTCTCGTCCAGTTCTATGCCGAATACACCAATAGCTCCGCGCCCTGTTACGCGTACTTTCGCTTCTTCAAAGCATATAGCACGGCCACTCTTAACAGCCATCATGATATAGCTGTTACCATCGGTCAACGATACATCCAGTAACTGGTCGCCCTCTTGTATAGTTATGGCGTTGATACCATTGGCACGCGGACGGCTAAAGTCTTCCAGTGATGTCTTTTTGATGATACCCTGTTTGGTGCAAAGCACTATGTTGTGTTTCTCTACATACTCTTTATCTTCCAGATTAGGTATGTCTATCACCGTGCGTATCTTATCATCAGGCGGTAATTGCAGCAAGTTTTGTATTGCACGTCCTTTAGCATTCCTGTCTGCTTCGGGTATTTCATACACTTTCAGCCAGTAGCAGCGTCCTTTTTCGGTAAAGAACATCAACGTATGGTGAGTAGATGCTATAAACAAGTGTTCCAGATAATCTTCATCTCGTGTACGTCCGCCCATAGCTCCGCGCCCACCTCTGCGTTGTGCACGATATTCTGCCTGCGATGTGCGTTTGATATAACCCAAATGAGAAACAGTGATAACCACATCTTCCTCTTCTATCAGGTCTTCAATACGCATCTCATTAGCCAGATACTGTATTTCAGATTTGCGCTCGTCGCCAAATTTTGTC
This sequence comes from Chitinophagaceae bacterium IBVUCB1, assembly GCA_002127285.1. GTDB lineage: Bacteria > Bacteroidota > Bacteroidia > Chitinophagales > Chitinophagaceae > Polluticoccus. The sequence continues at coordinate 627,953 of NFUW01000002.1, read as the reverse complement.
TTTACTTCTGTCAGTTCGTCTTTGATTATCTGATAACGCATTTCTTCATTGCCCAATATCTCTTGCAAGTGGGCTATCAGTTTCATCAACTCTGCATGCTCTTCGCGTATCTTATCGCGCTCCATGCCCGTCAGGCGTTGCAGGCGTAGTTCCAGTACGGCTTTGGCTTGTATTTCGGTCATGCCGAATTTCTCTATCAAGCCTGTCTTAGCTTCTTCAGGGTTTACAGATGCACGTATCAATGCGATGACTTCGTCCAGATGGTCGAGTGCTATCAGGTAGCCTTCTAAGATGTGAGCACGTTTTTGTGCCTCGCGCAGTTCGTATTGTGTACGGCGCACCACAACCTCGTGGCGGAAGATGATAAACTCAGAAATCAGGTCTTTCAGGTTCAGCGTACGCGGGCGGCCGGCAACCAATGCTACGTTGTTTATACCATAAGAGGTTTGCAACTCGCTGAATTTGTATAACTGGTTGATGATAACCTGCGCTACCGCGTCGCGGCGCAGTTCCACTACTATACGTGTACCTTCTTTATTCGATTCGTTGGCAACGTGTGTGATGCCCTCAATGATTTTATTGTTTACCAGTACACCTATCTTTTCTGCAAGCGCATCGCGGCTTACCTGATAAGGCACTTCGGTAATTACTATCTGCTCTTTGCCGCTCTTAGTCGTTTCCACATTCACCCTGCCGCGCAGCACTACCCTGCCACGCCCTGTATGCATCCCTGCTTTGATGCCGTCTATACCGTATATGATACCCCCTGTCGGAAAATCGGGTGCTTTCACATACTTCATCAACTCATCAATGGTTATCTCTTTATTGTCTATATAAGCTATGCAACCATCTATTACCTCGCTCAGGTTGTGAGGCATCATGTTGGTAGCCATACCTACAGCTATACCAGACGAACCATTGAGCAACAACTGCGGTACGCGCGTAGGCATAACGGTTGGTTCTTCCAGTGAGTCGTCAAAGTTCAGGGTGAAGTCAACCGTTTCTTTATCAATATCATCCATCATGCTCTCTGCAAGGCGTTGCAGGCGTGCTTCTGTATAACGCATAGCCGCAGGTCCGTCGCCGTCTTGAGAACCATAGTTACCCTGCCCATCCACCAGCATATAGCGCATACTCCACGGTTGTGCCATACGCACCATAGCGTCATATACAGAGCTATCGCCGTGCGGGTGGTATTTACCCAATACCTCACCCACAATACGTGCCGATTTTTTATACGGTTTATTGTAGTTGATACCCAGCTCGTGCATGGCAAACAGTACACGACGGTGTACAGGCTTTAAACCATCGCGCACGTCGGGCAATGCACGACCTACTATTACCGACATAGAATAATCTATGTAGGCGGTTTTCATCTGCTCTTCTATGTTTACCTGTATAATCTTATTCGACTCGTTTCCGGGGGTTAAATCCTGGTTATTTTCTTCCATAAATTGGCTTTAAAAATCAGATTGCAAATGTAACCAAATATAGCGGTCTTTGCAGGTTTTCAGGCTAATATATTTGCTAATAATCCACCTGTTTTCAACAAGCAGGAATGCAATATTTATTATGTAATATTACTGCCTCTGCAAACGCTGATATTGCATTTATCTATATGAAAAAAACAAGCCCGTATTTGCCAGGTATTGTCTTACTTATCTGCTTCATTATTGCCGCCATCAGCATTTATCAAGACTATGGGCAATCGTACGATGAGTTTGCCCAAAGGCAGATAGGTTTAGTCAGTTACAGGTACATATTTGAGGGCGATAAAGAACTGGATACGTTTGTGGATAGAGACCATGGTGTAGGCTTTGAATTGCCGTTGCTGATGCTCGAAAAACCATTAGGCATTACTGACACGCGAGATATTACCCTCATGCGCCATATCGTAACACACCTCTTTGCTCTTATTTGTCTGTTTACCGGCTATCTATTGGCGCTGAAGATGACCGGCAACCGTTGGATTGCCTGCTTTGCTTACATCATGCTGGTGATGCACCCACGCCTGTATGCACATACTTACTTCAACACCAAAGACATTCCATCTATGGCTATTAATATGGTAGCACTGTGGGCTGCATACAATACATTTCTTACAAAGCGGCGTATGTGGTATATAGTTACTGGTATTGCATGTGGCTATGCAATCAGTATCAGGCTGATGAACATATTAATACTATGCCCGCTTTTATCCTTTTTCATCATAGATGTATTTGCGAACCGTAGCATACCCAAGAAGAAATTGATAGCAGGTACAATAATGTTTCTAATTGCTGCATGTATTACTACCTATGCCTGCTGGCCTACCCTATGGACACACCCAATAGACAGCCTGATAAGTAGCTTTAAAAGCCTTTCAAAATTCAGGTGGAATGACGATGTATTGTTAGCAGGTAAAACCATAAACGCTACGAAACTGCCTTGGTACTACATACCCCTATGGTTTACCATTACCATGCCCGAACTATGGCTATTAACGGGTATAGCAGGCATTGTCATGGCATTACTATCAGTTATAAAACAGCCTATTGGCAGTTTTATACACTTGCAGCAACGTAACTACTTATTATGGGGCTTCTATTTATTTGTGCCTGTTATTATGGTAGTAGCATTACACAGTATTCTATACGACGACTGGCGGCATTTGTATTTTATCTATCCATCTTTTGTAATGCTGGCATCCGTAGCTCTTGCCAAACTGGCTGCCACTAAATGGTGGCGATGGTATCAGGTTGCGTTTTTTTTACAAGTAGGCTATCTGTTGTTCTTTATGTACAAATACCATCCATATCAGCAGGTATATTTCAATCATTTGGTTTCTCATCAAAAAGATGAGCTGATGAAAAACTATGAGCTCGATTACTGGGCAAGTAGCTATAAAGATGGATTAGAGTGGATATTGCAGGATACAGACGCTGAAAAAATAAGTATCAACCACGAATGGATAATAGAACAAAACGCCAATATGCTGACACCCGAAAAACGCAACCGCTTTATATACTCCAGAAACAAAGACACGGTAGATTATTTCATACAGCATTTTTGCACCCGCCCCTACAAACACCCACGAGAAAAAGCAGTGTATGAAATAGAAGTGCTGAACAGCCCTATACTGCGGGTTGCTAAATTGAAATAAAACTCGCGACTAAAAACTATATATATTACTCTTGACTTTATCGGTAAAGGGTGTGTAAATATCAGAATACATGCATGGTCAAATCACTTTAATATTATGTTTGATTATACTCTACACCTCTTGCTCATACAGGAAACACAAGAGCCAAAGTAAGTATGTAACCATAATACCTTACGGAAATATATCACAAGAGATAACAGATAGTTTAACTGTTGCTATCAAAAGACAATATGGATATAAAACGATATTGATGTCTGCAGACACGCTTCCATCTGCATTTATTAACAAGGAAAAGGGTATCCGTTATTCTGCAAGCAATACAATAGATTATTTAAAAGGCTTAAAGCACGATACTGTATCATTTGTGGTTGGTATCACAGACGCAGATATATACATTACAAAGAAGGATAAATACAGCAACATAAAGCAGCCTGCTAATAAATATAAAGTGTGGGGAATATTCGGTCTTGCTTATAAGCCAGGTGTAAGTTGCATAGTATCTATCAGGCGTCTTATACATACAAATAGAGGTATTATGCTTTCAAGAATAAAGAAAATAACCCTGCATGAAATAGGTCATAATCATGGATTACACCATTGCCAAAATAAAACTTGCCTTATGACTGATGCAGTAGAAACAATAAGTACTATAGATAATGCAAATGAAGCTCTTTGCAATGATTGTATGCAGCAGATTAGCTCGGCTTTTTAAGCACTGCCACCGTCAGCCTGCTAACGCATATTAACTTATCGCGTTCATCAGTAATTTTTATATCCCATACATGGGTGCTGGCACCTATATGCAATGGCTTAACAGTGGCGGTAACTACACCATTTTTTTTACCCCTTATGTGATTGCAGTTTATCTCAATACCCACACATATCTGCTTATCGGCATTGATACATAGCGACGATGCCACACTGCCAACTGTTTCAGCAAGGGCAGCCGATGCACCACCATGCAACAACCCGTATGGTTGTTTGGTAGCACTGTTCACTGGCATAGTGGCCTGCAAATAATCATCGCCAATGGTGGTTAAGCGTATATCCAACACTTCGCCCATCGTGCCTGTGCTTCTGTTATTCAGTTCTTCAATAAGCACGTTACTTTTCCATATCCTACTCATAATCAAATGATTATCAATTAATATTTAATGAAAAATAAATAAAATAACATTTGCAATACAAAACTATCCACTTAATTTTGGTATTGAAATCACTCCAATACTAAGGTATTTTTCTATGCAAACAATATTGGTTGCAGGCGCAGGCAAATCTTCCATATATCTTATTGAATACCTGCTTACCAATGCAGCCAAAAATAAGTGGAAAGTAATTGTTGCTGATGGTAGCAAAGACGCAGTGTATGAAAAAATCAAAAAGCACCCACATGCCGAAGCTGCCATTATTGATATTACCAAAGCAGCAGAACGACAACCGTTAGTACAACGTGCAGATATAGTGGTATCGCTGATGCCGCCTCATTTGCACATACACCTTGCCAAAGACTGCCTTGCCAATAATAAAAACCTCATCACATCATCCTACATATCGCCCGAAATGAAAGCAATGGACGAGGATGTAAAAAAAGCGGGACTGATGTTTATGTGCGAAATGGGGCTGGACCCCGGCATAGACCATATGACTGCAAACCAGATCATTCATGGCATAGAGCGTGTAGCATCCAGCATTACGTCTTTCAAGTCTTACTGCGGCGGGCTGATAGCACCTGAAAGCGATAACAATCCATGGCATTACAAATTCAGTTGGAACCCAAAGAATATTATAACCGCAGGGGCTGACGGCGCGCAATACTTACAAAATGGCAAAGTGGTAAACGTACCCTACGAGGATATGTTTGACAACTGCAAAAAGATAAAAGTAGATGGACTGGGCAACCTTGCCTACTACCCCAACAGGGATTCGCTTCGTTATCTTGACCTGTATCATGTACCCGATATAAAGACATTCATCAGAGCTACGCTGCGCTATCCTGTTTTTTGCAAAGGATGGAATGCCGTTGTTGACCTCGGGCTTACCAACCAGCAAGACAGCTTTGATACAACTTCACTTACATACGCAGGATGGATAAAGCAGAAAACAGGCTTTACAACTGGCGAACTGAAAAAACACATCCTCGGCAAATTGGGTAGTGAAGCGGACGATAAACTGATAGCTATGCTGGATTGGCTGGGGCTGTTTGAGGATAAAGCCATCATGCTGGGCAAAGTATCGTCTGCCGATATATTGCTGAACCTGTTGCTGAACAAATGGGAAATGGCTCCGTTTGATAAAGACATGGTGGTGATGCAGCACGAGGTAGAATATGTACACAAAGGCAGCAAAACCAAAATGACCAGCAGCATGGTAATAAAAGGCGAAAGCCGCGACCACTCTGCTATGGCAAAAACCGTAGGGCTACCAATGGCTATACTTGCCAAACTGGTGCTTACCAAACGCATCGCACCGCCAACGGGCGTACTGATACCAAGTATGCCAAGTGTGTATCGCCCTGTGCTTACGGAATTAAAGCACCACGGCATTGAATTTACAGACGTAGTAGAATAACTATTTCAGATAGCGTTTCATTTCTCTATCCGCATCTCGAGACTTGATCGTTTCGCGCTTATCATGCAGTTTCTTGCCCTTGCCAAGTCCTATTTCCAATTTGGCATAACCCGCATCGTTGATAAACATGGCAAGTGGTACAATGGTAAAACCCTTTTCCCGCATTTTAGTTTCCCATTTGCGCAGTTCCCGTTTATTCAGCAATAGTTTTCGCTCTCTGGTAGGGTCATGTCCCGCATAGCCTGCATTTACATACTCGGCTATATGCAGGCTCTTTACCCACATCTCTCCTTTATGAAAAAAGCAATAGCTGTCGTTAAAACTCACCTTGCCGTTGCGAATAGATTTGATTTCTGAACCAGTGAGCATAATGCCTGCAGTCAGCCTGTCTTCTATGGCATACTCAAAGGTAGCAGGACGGTTCTTAATATATACTTTCTCTGTAGCCAATGTATAGCGTTAAAAAAAGGGAATGTTACTTCCCTTTCATATACCATTCTATAACGGTTGATAATTTATGTTTCAGGTTCTGCCGTTCTACAATGAAGTCGAGGAAACCATGTTCCAACAAAAACTCCGAACGCTGAAAACCTGCAGGCAAATCTTTCTTAATCGTTTCTTTAATAACACGCGGGCCTGCAAAACCTATCAATGCTTTAGGCTCTGCAATATTTATGTCGCCCAGCATAGCATACGATGCAGTAACACCACCCGTTGTAGGGTCTGTCATAAAAGAAATATATGGCAAGCCTGCCTTGGCGAGTTGCGTCAGCTTAGCCGATGTTTTAGCCATCTGCATCAACGAAAAGGCACTTTCCATCATCCTTGCCCCGCCCGACTTGGATATAATCATAAACGGCAGCTTGTGTTGGATGGCATAATCAATACCACGTGCTATCTTTTCGCCCACTACACTACCCATAGAGCCGCCAATGAAGTTGAAATTCATACAGGCTATCACCAATCCGTTGCCATTGATATTACCAACACCCACACTCATCGCGTCCCTCAATCCGGTAGATTTTTGGGCATCTTTCAAACGCGCATCGTATGGTTTCAGATCTATAAAGCCAAGTTTATCTTTGGGTACTATGTTTTCAAACAACAGTTCAAAATCCCCTTCGTCAAACAATATGGGGAAATATTCTGCCGCGTTGATGCGGTTATGGTAATTGCACTTTGGGCAAACGTAGTAATGGTTTGCAAGGTCTTGCGTAGTGGTTGTGGTCTTGCACTCAGGGCATTTATGCCACAAGCCATCGGGGGTTTCCTTCTTCTCGTGGGTATCGGTCAGTATGCCCTTCTTTATCCTACGAAACCAAGTAGATGCCATAGTTTTATTTGTTCGTTAAACAATCGCGCAGATGGCAACGTATATTGCCATGCAGTCTGCAAATATACAATTAGTATCACAAGCAGCTAATAAAATTGCCCCGAAATGGTGTGTCTGTAAATAGATATAAGCAGTCATATTTTTATTATTACATTGCGAGATGAATAATACCCAAACCACATATACTACCAACAAACTCATAGGCACGATAGTGCTGCTTTTTATGTTCACTGCTTTCTTAGAGCGTTCGGTGCAAGAAGGTATGTTTTTTGATGGTATTACCTATGCTTCCATAGCCCGAAACCTTGCAATAGGTAAGGGCAGTTTTTGGGAACTCTACTACCGCAATAGCTGGACGTTTTCTGAACACCCGCCACTCATGTTCGGCATCTTATCAGTTTTCTTCCGCCTATTGGGCGACCACTTCTACACCGAGAAAGTGTATAACCTGTTTATATGGATTGTTACCATCATTATGCTCACTTCATTTTGGAAAAAGTTAACAGGTAATCGCAAAGGCTCTGGCTACGAACTATTACTACTTGTTTGGGTAATAATACCCACCGTATTATGGGCATATCCTAACTGCCTGATAGATTGTACGATGGCTGTCTTCGACTTGGCTGCTGTCATGATACTATTCAATACATACAACAAGCAAAAGAACAGCATATTAGCATTACTGATAGCTGCCATACTGATGGTGTGCGCTACACTTACCAAAGGGCCTGTCGGTCTGTTCCCGTTAGCAGTGCCATTCATTTACCACCTTGTATATAAAAGCAAGCAGCTACCAAAAGCCATAATGCACACTATAGTATTAACAGCCATCATGGCAGGTATTTATTTATTGCTATGGCGAAATGATGCTGCAAGACATAGTCTGCAACGCTACCTCGACGAACAACTGTTTGCGGCCCTACAAGGCAAGCGCGAAAATACGGGAGGTGATATGGGCAGGTATGCACTATTAGTAGAATTATTTAACCAACTACTCCCTGCAATAGCTCCTTTAGCATTGACATGGATATTGTGCAAAGCATTGAAAATACAGCCTCTCAAAGAAAAGCATACCAGACATATTGTATTCCTCTTATTGATTGCCTGTTGCTCATCATTACCAATTATGCTAAGTGTAAAGCAACGTTCGTTCTATCTTATTCCCTCATTCATCTATTTTGCAATGGCAATCGCCTTAGTGGCATATCCGTATTACATGGCTCTTACTACCCGTTACGCTCTCAAATACAATGCTGCAAAAGCAATGCGATATGCAAGTATGATAGCAATAGCAGGGATAGGGGTATTCCTTTACACTAAGTTTGGCAAAGTTTCCCGAGACGAACAATACATCAATGACATTAAAGTAATGCAAACGATACTACCCGAAGGGGAAAAAGTAGGGATTTGTTTAGAGATGGATAAAGACTATGAGTTTCTTGCATATATACAACGCTATCATAGTTTGGAAGTGAACCTGCAATATGCCACATCGCAATACATACTGATAGACGATGCTTGGTGCAAAACCAATTTTACAGATACTGTACTGGTATTGGGCTACAAACCATTGAATGCACCAACTAAAAAATACAAACTATATAAGAAAGATTAAGAGCTTATTCTGCCAGTTCTCCCTTGCCCGATAGCAGGTAGATGACAGCCATACGCACCGCTACCCCATTCTCTACTTGGTCTAATATGATGGACTGTTTGCTGTCTGCTACATCAGAGCTAATCTCTACACCTCTGTTGATGGGCCCCGGATGCATGATGAGTATTTCTTTTTGCAGGCTATCCAGCATTTGCTTATTCACACCGTAGTACAGCGCATATTCGCGCAGGGTAGAAAATAGTGGCTTGTGCTGACGTTCCAGTTGTATGCGCAGCACATTGGCTACCTCGCACCATTGCAGAGCTTTCTTTACATCATGCTCTACTTTTACGCCCAAGCCTTCTATGTGTTTAGGTATCAGCGTGGGTGGCCCAGCTACCATTACTTCTGCACCTAATTTTCCTAAGCAGTAAATATTGCTGAGTGCTACACGAGAGTGCATGATGTCGCCGATGATGGCTATGCGCTTGCCTTTCAGGTCGCCCAGTTTTTCGCGCATGGAAAAAGCATCGAGCAGGGCTTGTGTGGGGTGTTCATTGATACCATCGCCCGCGTTGATGATGCTGGCATCTATATGGTTGGCAAGAAACCAAGGTGCGCCGCTGGCACTATGGCGCATCACCACCATATCCACCTTCATGGCCAGTATATTGTTGACTGTATCTATCAGCGTTTCGCCCTTAGATACTGAAGAGCCTGATGCGGAGAAGTTGACCACATCGGCACTCAACCTCTTCTGTGCCAGTTCAAAAGATATACGGGTACGGGTAGAGTTTTCAAAGAATATGTTGGCAACTGTCGTATCGCGCAGGGCGGGTACTTTCTTTATCTGCCGCTGCAATACTTGTTTGAAATTGTCTGCCGTGCGGAAGATGGTTTGAATATCGTCCGTTTGCAGTTCTTTAATACCCAACAAGTGTTTTACAGATAGCGACATCTATATATTGCTTTATTCTTTTGTTTAGTCAATCAATACTACTTCGTCCTTTTGGTCTTTCTCTTTCCAATACACTTTCACTTTTTGCGTGATGATGGTATCTACCGTTTGCCCCACATAATCGGGCTGTATGGGTAGCTCTCTGCTAAAGCGGCGGTCTATCAGCACCAGTAGTTCTACACTCTTAGGCCTGCCATAGTCTATCAGCGCATCCATAGCGCTGCGTATAGTGCGGCCCGTATGCAGCACATCATCTACCAGCACCACATTCTTATCTTCTATGCTAAAAGGTATATCCGTTTGAGAGGGTACGTGCATCTCGTTGCCCTGATGTACATCATCTCGGTAAAAGGTAATATCCAACTTGCCGTAAGGGATGGCAGGCTGCCCTGTAATGCCCTTTAGCAAGCCTGCAATACGGTCTGAAAGCCATACGCCACGGGGCTGTATGCCTATCAGTACGGTATCCTTAAATTGGGTGTGGTTCTCAATCAGTTGATGAGCGAGGCGTTGCAGCGTAATGTCTAATTGCTTTGTATCAAGCAGGGTCTTCAAACGTGCGATATTTATACAAAAGTAACATTCTAAGCCCGAAAGTCAAAATAAGCAGCAAATGCGCTATTTCAGCAGTTCAAAAGCCGCTTCGGCCACCTCTTTGCCATTTACTACCAATGCTACCCGATGCCTGCCTGCATAGTACACCCTTGTGGTTATGGGGCGGAAGCTCTGCTTTCGACTGGTAGCTATCGCCTCGTTGGGGGCATACTCCCTTTCGCTTATCTTAAATACTTTTCGGGAATGGCTGCCATTTGCACGCAGGTAATACATGGCATACTCTACCCTTATCATCTGCGGTTTTTTGCTAGTATTGGCTATGGTAAACGAGAACACCAAATCGCCCCCGTTTTTCACCTTCGGGGTTTCTATTTTAAAGCCTGTATGCTTTACCGTACCATCGTCTTTGAAGCCAAACAATGCCATCAGTTCCGTATTACCTTGTTTCAATAAGGTGCGAGATGCGTGTTTGATAACCCAATCGGCTTCTTTGCTTTTGCCATGCCATTTTTTGAACAAGCGCATCACTGTATCGGGGTTGTCTTTAGATATATCGTTCAGGTTGTTGGCAGCGCTCAGCCTCACCCATTCATGTGTATCATCTTTCAGCTTTTCGAGCAGGGGCAATATGGGTGCAGGGTTCTTCTTGAGTGCAGGTAGTGCCATAGCCCAAGGCAGGCGCGGACGGCAGCCCTCTGATGCCAAACGCCTCACTTTGTGATTGGGATGGCTACCCCACGTTATCATCTGTTGCAGCATCTTATCATCGTACTTAATAATAAAAGGGCGCACTGCAAATTCGCAACTGATGAATTGTGTTATCAGTTCCATAGCCTTCACCGATGAAGCAAAATCATCCAACCCGTACACTCCTATATAATCGGGCAAAGACAGGTATTCTATACCCAAAGACTCGATACCCTCTTTTCGCATTTGCAATACACAATCTCTCAGCACCTTGCTTGCTTTCCTGAAATCGGCAGGCAGAAAATCGTGCAGCATGATGGTAATATGGCGCATTCTTTCTTTCAGTTCTCTGTCTTTCCAATGCTTATCAAATACGCTCTTCTCAAAATCCTTTTTCTTAAAATCGGGATATACTTTCAGCATATAATCGCTGAGCCTGCCAACAGATTGGGGCGAGAAAAAATCTTTGAATGGTTGTAGTTCGGTAGCCATAATGCAATAATAACTGTCTTTGACAAATTAATACATTTGTGAGGTGAAGGATTTGGAACAATATATACAACACTATTTTGATGCAAGGGCTGAAGACTTATCGGCTATTGCAAGTGCATTTTCGTACAAAGCCATACACAAAAGCGACTACCTGCTGAAAGAAGGCAGAATATGCACACAACTTAGTTTTATAAAACAAGGCTTGGTGCGCATATACAGCACCCAAAACGATAAGGAAGTAACCCAATGGATAAGTATATCGGGGTATTTCGTTACAGAGCTTTCCAGTTTCATCTTCAACACACCTGCACGCTGGAACATACAGGCACTGACCGATTGCGAGCTATACACTATAGATAAAGACCAATACGAAAAATTGGGTTTGCAAATACCCGAATGGCACAAACTGGAAAAACTCTTTATTGCCAAATGCTTTATTATACTGGAAGAGCGGGTAAACAGCTTCCTTTTTATGACGGCAGAAGAAAGATACAACCAATTACTATCCATCAACCCCGAACTATTTAACCAAGTGCCATTGCAATACCTTGCATCTATGCTAGGCATGACACCTGAAACACTAAGCCGACTGCGCAAGAAGGCCATCGGCTGAAATTCTTGATATTTATCAATTCTGCGCCTCTCATTGCTTACGAGCTTTGCATTATCAAAATTGTAAACAATGAAAAACGTATTAAGGATTGAAGAACTGGCTATGACTGCCATCTCGTTATTCGCACTGTCTTTATTAAACATAGACTTATCTTGGTGGGTTTATGTATTGGTGTTCTTTGCGCCAGACATCAGTATGCTCGGTTACCTGATAAATAACAAAGCGGGTGCTATCAGCTACAATATATTTCATCATAAGGCTGTTGCTTGCTGCGTTATTGCTATAGGCATGATATGGCACAACGACTATACTGCTTTTGCAGGTTTGATGCTGTTTGCACATGCTTCTTTCGACAGGATAATGGGGTATGGATTGAAGTACTATACAGGGTTTAACGATACGCATTTAGGGCAGATTGGCAGAAAGCAGGGCAAATAAGATTAACTTTGCGCTCTGTTTTAAATACAATATGGTTCAGGTAGGGCAATACAATACTTTGAAAGTGGTGAAGAAAGTAGACTTCGGCATGTACCTTGATGGTGGCGATGCGGGAGAGATATTGCTGCCTACCCGCTTTGTGCCAAAGGGCTTGCAAGCGGGCGATGAACTGGACGTGTTTCTGTATCATGATGGTGAAAACCGCCTGATAGCTACTACACAAAAGCCCCATGCCGTAGCGGGCGATATAGCCCTGCTGACGGTGGTGAGCATCAACAACCAAGGCGCGTTTCTCGATTGGGGGCTGATGAAAGATATATTTCTGCCCCTTTCTCAGCAAACTACCCGCATAGCCGTTGGCGGCGAATACCTTGTGAAGTTGTATATAGATGAGCCTACAGGCCGCATAGCTGCTACACAACGCATAGAGCGATACCTGAACAACGATGAACTGACCGTAAAAGAAAAACAAAGCGTTGACCTGCTGGTATATCAGAAAACGGATATTGGCTATAAGGTAATCATCAACAATGCGCATCTTGGGGTGCTGCACTATAACGAGGTGTTTCGCGAGTTGGAATACGGGGCTAAGGAAAAGGGCTATATCAAAACCATCAGAGAGGATGGCAAGATAGATGTATCGCTGGGCGATGCAGGGTATAAAAAAGTGGAAACAGAAGCCGATAAAATACTGCGTCTGCTGGCAGAAAACGATGGCTACCTGCCCTACCACGACAAGAGCGAACCAACAGCTATATACGAGTTCTTTGGCATCAGCAAAAAAGTGTTTAAGATGACAGTGGGCGCACTCTACAAGCAGCGCAAAATAGACATTACCCAAACAGGCATTAAACTGCTGGATGCATAGTTGCCTATTTGTTGCACTGGTGGGATAGATAGGCCTGATTTGTTGCATTTTACAGGTATCTGGGCTTTAGAATATTTACACAATCTGCTATTAATCAAGATAATACATTTATAAAACAACTTGTTTTGTTGCATTTTGTTGCCGTTTTTGATGTTTTGTGAAAATGCAACAAATAAAGAAAATGCTTATTAGATTTAACTAATGGTTGATGTGAATTGGCTGTTTTCATGGCAGTATTTTGCATAACAAAAATACAAAATTAATGTGATAATAGATAATGTATTTTAATGCAGATTATTGTACTTATTTTATGTTCAAGCTAGGACGCTTGAGCAGGAGCAAACTTCTGACAGCACTTAAAAAAAATAATAAAGTAACTTACATAATTCTATGTTTAGATTATTACAATACATTGTTTGTATAGGTTTTATACTTACATATACTCAACACGCAAACGGACAATCAAAAAATTGTACACAATTTAAAAATGGTCTGTTTAAATTAATAGACCCCGAAGCAGGCGTATCATATTTTAAGCGAAATGGGCGAAAACAAATAGAATGGACGCATACGAAAACTGACTCATCTGTACTTATTGTGAAATGGATAGATGATTGTACTTATACACTAACTCCTACAAAAGAAACATTGAAAAAAGCTCCAGCTTTCCCATCAAATGCGATGCTGACAGTACATATTATTGAGGTTCGAGATAGCTCTTATTTACAAGTAACTACCTGTAATTTTAATGAAATGAAGATTACGAATGAAGTGATTTGCATAAAAAGATAGATGTCAATGAAATATTTACAAAAAACATGGATAAGAATTGTAGTTAGCCTGTTGTGTGGCGGAATAATATCCGAGTTAATTCATATATTAACAGGAACTCCCAATAGACCTAAAGGAAGTGCAAGTACTTTAATTATTGGATTTATAGCGTATTGTATCTTGAGATATTATACCAAAAAGGCTAAATCATAATAACTGGTTTTGTATTTTCCTTTATATCAAATTGTCATCTACTTCAAACCATGTACCCTTTAGCAAGGCTTGGTATTCTTTTAGCTGCCGTTTGTATTCTCTGCTTGTTATCAGGTAGGGTTTGAAATCAATTTCTCCTTTTTCTCTTTGTAGATCAAGTGCCTTTTTTTTGTTCAGTAACATCTCGTACTGCTTGGCTATTCTACTTTGTTCAGCTTCTTTTTCTCTGCGGCGCAATACATCTTCACTATACCTTTTAGGATTATCCTGATTGGTAGTACGGTCTAAACAATAACCCCCTCGTTCATGAAAATTTATACTCTGACCATGTTCAAAAAAGGGGTCTTGTCTTATGTACTGAACAAAACCTTTGCTATAAAATTTGAATTCCCCCTCAACCATTGTTATAGTCCACAATGTACCTTTCTTGGTGTTTTTACGTGTTATATCCAGTATTTCTAAACAATAACGATTACCATCTATACCAAACCGAAACCCTTGCGGTTGTTTAAAAACCAATGTAGCAGGGGCTATGACATACGAATAGTTGGCAGGTGTATCATAGTCAATCCATTGAAGTATATAATCAATATCAAGTACTAAATCTTTATCAAGATGCGTCCAGTAAACTTTGTTATCATGCCAGCCCATGACATCAAAATCTGCATCTGTCCAGATACGCTTTTCAAGTTTATAGTCCATGAGGTAAAGTTATTTCAAAAGTAGTAATAGCAGATTTGTAACCGTGCTATTACTGTCAGGAGGAAACTACTGACTGCACATTGAAATACCTGACACGTTACTCCATTTTAGCTTTTTTAAGTATTGCTGCTGTTTGTTTAGCCTAACTTCAATTGGCTGTAAATTAAAAGCAGCTTTTGCATGCATATAGTTTTCAGATTAATGGTTGTTTGTTGTATATGGCTGTTGCCCATGCACTTGTATGCCCAAAGAGAATTATGGGGTATGTCTGCATCCAATGCTGCATCGGCAGGGGTTATCTTCAAGACAGACAGTGTTGGCAATAATTATACTGCCGTTTATACATTCAGCAATGCACAAAACGGCAAAGACCCCTATGGCTCGCTGATACAGGCAAAAGACGGCTATCTGTACGGGATGACATCGAGTGGTGGACTGTACAATTATGGTACTATATTCAAGCTGCATCCTGCAAGCGGTACATACACCAAAATACACGATTTCGATTCGTTAAATGGCATGACACCTTACGGCTCTCTCTGCGAGGCATCGAACGGCAAACTGTATGGTATGACATATAAAGGTGGCACACATACCGTACCAAATGCCAACAGAGGGGTATTATTTGAATACAACCCAACAAACAACCTGTTTGTAAAAAAACTGGAATTTATAAATAAAAATGGTGGCAACCCTTACGGCTCGTTGACAGAAACTACTAACGGGGTATTGTATGGACTATGCAGTGCAGGTGGTGGCGATGCTACGGGTATGATGTTCAGGTATCATATCAATACAAACGTGTTTGATTTATTAGGCAGCTTTATCATGGGGCCTGCTTGGTCTGGCATCCATCCAAAGGGAAATGTATTGCCTGCCGCTAACGGTTTCATGTATGGCTTGTCTCAATACGGTGGTGCAGGATGGAGCGGTGGTGGTGTGTTATTTAAGTATGATAGCAGCCTGATACTGAATAAACTGACTGCAGTACATAAATTCAGCGAGGTAATGCCCGATTCATTGCAAGGGCATGAAGTAGTAGGCTCGCTAGTGCAAGCTACAAATGGCAAGCTATATGGGATGACGGTATTGGGCGGCACGGACAATGCGGGCACGATATTTGAATACGACACCTCAACTGCCAAACATAAAAAGCTGTATAATTTTGATAGTACGCTACACGGCTACTGTCCGCAGGGCTCACTAATGCAGGCAAGCGACGGAAAACTATACGGGCTTACAACCAGCGAAAAGGGACAAGCAAAAATGTTTCAGTACGATGTAGCCACCAATTCCCTGACGATAAAAGCAAATATTGCTGGTACACCCTACTATACTACACTGATTGAAACAAAGAATATACCCGTTTCGGTTGGTAGTATGGCGGTTAGCAATGGATATGTTGTTTATCCCAACCCTGTCAATGACAAATTATATATCAAAACTGCAATAAATGATACGGAAGTAACATTCATATCTACAGATGGCAAGTTGGTGCTTCAACAACCATGCAAAGACTTTATAGATGTAAGCAATGTGCCTGATGGCTTATATATCATCAAACTAACGAAAGGTGCTGTGTTACTACATACTGAAACTGTACAGGTGGCGCATTAGTGTGCTTGTGTTACTACTGTCAGGAGATAACTCCTGACAGCACAAGAATACATCAATCCCCTCACCTTGGGGAAGGATGGGATGGGCTACATCTGTGCCAGTTTGCATACCGTATTCCAGTTGCGGGTGGTGGCGTATAGTTTCAGTTTCTTTTCCAGCAGCATATTGGTAAACAGGCTCTTGCCTTTGGTTTCGTCTATGCTTATGTATATCACATCGCCCTGCGGCAGGTAAGTATCTGCCGGGTTGGCAAGGCTTGCCAATGTGGATATTTGCTCATTGCTCAGTTTCTTTTCCAGAAAAGCCACATATTTCTTAGCTGCTGATACAGATTTTATGCTGTTGGTAAATGCATCTTGTATGGCGATGGCCTGCATGGTGGCTGCTTTTATTACTACTACGGGTACTTGATAGCCGAGTGCTGTCGCAAGTCCTTTTGTTATATCAGCAGTTAGTTTAGGTATAGGTGTTGCGGGTGCATCAAACACCACATTGCCGCTTTGTATATAGGTTTGCACTTGGGTGTAACCCATACGGGCAAAGATGGTACGCAAATCTTCCATCTTAATGATTTTTACCCCGCTTACATTAATGCCCCTCAGCAGGGCTATATACTTAGCCATCGCACACTTATGGAATAATTACTATGCAAGGATAAAACCCCGTACATTATGATAAAATAAAAACATTTTTTAACTTACCGATGTAAAAGCATCAGAAAATGTATCGTATTGTATTATTTGCATTGAGTATATCCCTTTTTTCCTGTGTTAAGAAAGGAAACTATACCTGCACTTGCAGCACCAGCAATGTATTGATAGAGTCTGTAACGTACAATAATACAAACCTGAAAAACGCTGAGGATAACTGCAATACACTTACAGACAGATATAGAGCAGCGGATAGCTCGAAGCTGATGCCGCCCGTTACCTGCGTGGTGAAGTAAGCAATCAGCTTAGTACATCATCTTCATACAAAATACGCTGCCACCCGATTTCATAAATTCTCGGGTATCAATCTCTACCACGTTGTAGCCTTCCTGTTTCAGTGCTGCTACGGTGTGCGTACTGCCATATTGCAGTATAGCCGTCTTTACCCCGTGTGCTTTGAATGCATGCGCATTGAGCGAAAAGTAGTCTTCCGCCTCTTGCTCGGGTATATAATATACTTGGCTGAACAATTGCTGTATCATCTGCAAACCTTGTGGGGAAAAGGCTTCTTTGCAAAGCATTACACTGTTTACAGACAAGGGTACAAAACAAGTATCAAGGTGGTAAAACTTGGGGTTGACGAGTTCTAATGCCACTACAGGCGTTTGCAGCATAGCAGCCAGTTCTGTATAAGCCTCTGCCGATGTACGATGCCCGTAACCACCATATAAAAGTCTTTTTTCGGGGTGTGGTATTACATCACCCATCCCCTCAAACATCTTCGCATCCTTAAAGTGCAATGGCTTAAAGCCCTTTGCTGCAAAGAAAGCCTCGAAGTGTGGTACTTCCCTTTGGCGGCTCTCGTGGCGCATCTTGCTCATCACCACTACTTCGCTACCATCTTCCATCTGCCACGGAAAAGTTTGGTTGGCGCAAAACACCATATCCTCGCAGCCCTGTGCGCCTGCTATCACACTCACCTCGTCCAGCACACCGTTTGCCTGCAAGCCGTCATACACTTGTTTCAGGCTTTGCCATTGGGCATTTACCAATGCTTTATCGGTATTACCAATATGCCCTTCCATGTGTACATTCTTTACGTCCACAATATCAAAGTAATCGGGGCTGCACATCAATACCCTTGTAGGGTCTTGTTTATCTTTTACATCGTTTATCGAAAAGCTGACTGCTTCTTTATATACAGTTGGTTGCATTATTCTATTGTTGTGGTTAATGTATCTGTAGTATAGGTTGTTTTGCCGATGGTTACTACTGCCCACCATTTGATGCTGTTCACTTTATCCATGGCTACAATGGGCGATGCAGGTGCTTTTGCCTTACCACGCCACATCCAGCTATATTCGGCAGATGGTTTTGTAATCAAAATCTTACTGAGTGGTATTTTTACAGCCTGATAGTAGGGTGTGTTAGCTGCAGGCAGTCGCAGCTTTACAGGTAATGCGCCCTTCTTGTAGCGTAGCTGCATGGGTATAGCTCGTTGGTCGTTTTGCGCAAAGATGCTCACAGAAACCGTGCCTTTAACACTTGGTTTATACACATAGCAGGCAATAAAGCCATCGTTGGCTGTGCTGTAAGCTTCTGCTACCTCAAGTCTGGCAACGGGCTTTTGCACTTGTGCAGATGTATATAATGCAGTACCTGCAAGTGTTACAGCCGATAATAAGATTGTTTTTAAATAATTCATTGTGGCGAATTTACAGTTATATCCTGTACAAATAGCATGACGCGAATTGTGAAATATATGCCAAAATGTGGAAAACAGATTTTATCAGGCCATTAAAAGACAGTAAATTACAGGTTAACATATTCTAATTTTTATGCGAAGACAGATATATCTACTAACCGCAACGCTCCTCACATCTCTCTGTGCCGATGCACAAACACTATGGCACAAAAAGCCAACACAAGAGGAGATAAACATGCGGCAAGCCTACAAACGCCCCACCCCAACTACAGCCAATAAAACAACAGCCACTTTTACAATGCCAGCCGGCGCACGTATGCCGGGCGAATTTGAAGAATCGCAAGCGGTAGCGATAGCATGGCCTTATGACTGGAACGGCAGCGCAATGGTACTGGATGTTACTTCTGAATACGCGGATGTATGGGCCGATATGGCCGATGCTATACAGAAGGAATGCCCGGTATGGATACGGATTGAAGCTGCTGCGGACAGTACGCCTATCAAAACCTTTATGACTGGCAAAAGCAAAACGCTGACGAACTACAAGTTTTGGATAACGGCTGGCGATGCCTTCTGGATGCGCGATTACGGTCCGTTGGGTTTCTACTACGGAGCTAACGATGACTTGGGCTTTCTTGACATCAACTACTACCCCGGCAGGGATTTGGATGATTTGTTTCCAGAGTACTTAGCCACTCAAAAAGGCTACCTGCATGTTAAGACCAACCTGTATGCAGAGGGTGGCAACTTTCTGACAGATGGTTTCGGTAATACATTCCATAGCGATGTGATAGAAACTGTGAATATGATGAATAACCCCAAACATGGGCCTTGGACACTGCAACAAGTAAAAGATACCGTAAAGTATGTATATGCATCACCAAACGTAACAGTAAACCAATCGCTGGAATGTGATGGTGGCACGGGGCACAACGATATGTACATGAAGCTGATAGACGAAAATACATTCGCTATCATGGAATACCCAACCACGGTAACAGCGCAAGACAAACGCATAATAGACAGCGCCATTGCTAAAGTATCGCGTATGAAGAATGTATATGGCAGGCCATACCGCATCTTCAAAATGCCAATGCCTACCCGCGATAATGGCACACTGCCTTCTACTTGCCCGCAAATAAATAATGATGCACGTACCTATGTAAATGGTACATGGGTAAACAAAACCTATCTGATGCCCATATACTCTAACAGTACAAACGGTAATCAGGCAGGTGACCAAGCAGCTATCAACCTCTTTAAACAAGTAGCACCAGGGTATAAAATAGTACCACTTGATGCGCGTGGATTGACAGTAGGTGGCGGTGCTATACACTGCGTAACGATGCAGATACCCGCCGAAAACCCAATAACCATCTGGCATCCGCCGGTAATAGACTGGCAAACAAAAGCTGGCAGTTACCATATCGTTGCTAAGGTTACAAACAAAAGCGGCATAGCATCTGCACAATGCAAGTGGCGCAAAAAAGGCGCTACCACATGGAACACCGTGAACCTGACAGACAGCAGCGGTTATAAAATAGGCGATATGGTTGGCACCTTCAACCACGGCGAGGCTTACGAGTACTACATTACTGCCACCAGCAATAACGGCAAGACCATTACCAAGCCAATAACCGCGCCTGATGGTTTTTATACTTATATGATTAACTGGCCTGCAGGCATCGGTACGCTAAATGCTAATAGCAATTTTGTGATGAACCCGCTGCCCAACCCAAGCAATGGAAGCTTTGCTATACCAATGGCTATTGACAAAAGCATGAACATAACTGCTACCGTTACAGATGTAATGGGCAGGGTTGTAAAAACAATAGACTTCGGCAATAAAAACAACGGTATGCACAAGTTGGAGTTTGACATACAGTCTGCAGCAGATGGCTTGTATTATATACAGGTATTTGCAGAAGGCTATTCTTTGGGTACTAAAAAGATATTGAAGCAATAACTAAGCTTCTGTTTATAAAAGAAAAGCATAGCTGAATAGCTATGCTTTTTTTATGTCTTTAGTCTTTAAAAATTTTCTGCTGATAAATAATTTCGTGGTTAGCATCTTCTAAATGAATGATATATATACCTTGATGTAAATCATTAACAAACAGCTCATTACACCCTGGATGCAATTCTCGTTGCAATACATTATTTCCGGTGTCATTATCTGTAATAACAGCTTGCATAGGCTTGTCTGTACGGTTGGTAATAATAAATTTCTTAGTCATATCAAGGGGTTGTATTAATCTATATCAGCTAATGTAATTGAATACCCATAGTAGTGCAATACACCAAATTGGGTATTTATACCGCTATATCAATTTTTGAAACCACAAGTACATATTAGTAAATATTATTTTGATATATTACATACAAATACGATTATTCAATGAGAAGTGTTTACATAGTAATTTTCATTTTGTTATTCACAGATAGCTACGCGCAAACCACAGCATTAAACAATACAGTACAACTAATTGCTAATGTTAGTACCAGCCCTGTACAAATAAGCATTAGTTGGAAGAAGCTTGCAGGTGCTACATCATATCAGATTTATCGCAAAAGCAAAACTGCCACAGGTTTTGGTAGTGTTTTATCTACAATACCTGCAACTGATAGTATATATGTAGATAATATGGTAGCAGTTGACTCTACTTACGAATACCAAGTAATAAAAATCGGCAGCCCGAGTGCAACAGGTTATATATATGCGAGTATAAAAGCCGGTGCCATACATGAACGTGGTTCTATTTTATTGCTCATAGATACCACATATGCAGATTCATGTGCAACACAAATCAACATACTGAAAAATGATCTGCGTGGTGATGGCTGGCGGGTGCGTACCAAAATATTTACCAGAACAGAAACTGTTGCTAATATCAAAAGCTATATAGTTAATACCTATAATACAGACAGTAAACTTAAAGCCATCTACATACTAGGCCATATTGCCGTGCCATATAGTGGAGAAATATATCCTGACGGCCATACACCAGACCATGTTGGCGCATGGCCTGCAGATGTTTTTTATGCCGATGTAAATGGTACATGGACAGATAATACGGTCAATAATACTGGTGCAACAGGTACCCGAAATGATAATATACCCGGCGATGGTAAATATGACCAAAGCCTGCTACCAAGCGATGCAGAACTGCAAGTAGGGCGAGTAGATGTATTTAACATGCCTGCGTTCAGCAATACGGAAGCAGCCTTGGTGCGAAACTACCTGAACAGGGCACATACTTATAAAATGGACTCGTTGAGCGTAACCAAACAAGCGTTGATAGACGATAACTTTACCGGATACAGTGAACCATTTGCATCGAGCGGATGGAGAAATTTTGCCCCCCTATTAGGCTTCAACGGAACACAGAATGCAGATTATATTACTTCACTTCATTCGGGTAGCTACCAATGGTCTTACGGATGCGGGGCAGGCTCTTATACAAGCTGTAGTGGCGTAGGCACTACTACCAATATAGCTGCAAATAATATGAATGGCATCTTCACCATGTTGTTTGGTAGCTATTTTGGCGACTGGGATAATCAGAACAATTTTTTAAGAGCTCCGTTATGTGCAAATGTGCCTATGCTGGCAAGTTGTTGGGCAGGCAGACCACAATGGTTTATGCACCACATGGCACTGGGAGAAAATATAGGATATAGCACAATGCTGGCACAAAACAATGCAGGGCTATACCAATCGCCCAATAATCTTGCATCCAGGTCTGTACATATCGCATTAATGGGAGACCCTACATTGCGTACCGACTATATGAAACCAGTAAATAATGTAACGCTGACACAAGTGGCAATGGGCGGAGCTAAAATAACATGGTCTGCTTCGCCTGACCCAGCAGTGATAGGATATTATGTATACAGGTCGGACGAAGAATTTGGTTTTTACAGCAGGCGTTCAGGATTAATCAATGTTACCAACTATGCAGATTCATATGGCACAGACGGTATGAAATATTACATGGTAAGGGCAGTGAAGCTGCAAACTACCCCATCTGGTGCATACCACAATATGAGTATTGGGGTAGTATCTGCAGCTGTAAACATAGATTATCCGTTTGCAGAGCTGTCTGTAAATGAAACAAACGCTACTGTGGCAATAGCGGCAGTATATCCCAACCCTGCCGATGATGTGCTGCACCTGCGCATTAATAGCCACGAAGCAGGCAATGCCCGTATAACCATTACAGACATTACGGGCAGGGTGATACAAACATTTGAAACCCATCTGCAACAGGGGCACAACCAATGGCAATACAGCATAGCCGATTATGGCAGGGGTATGTATTACCTCACAATACAACAAAAACAGGGGATAACCACCCTGAAATGGATTAAAAACTAAAGCATTTTGGATTGACGTTTTGATATAAACGCAGAATTCTATAAACTTGTAGAAAGATTAGATAATACAATGAAAGCAAAACTTACGGTTTTCATAATAATAATAGCGTGTTCGCTGGCATTTGCATCGTGTACCAAATATTACAACTGTGAGTGTGTAGACTATAAAGGTCTTAGAGTGTCTCATACTGTTGAAGCAAAAACAAAAGTTGAGGCCAGAAATAACTGTGACAAAAAAGGCAACCTTGGTGATTGCGAAATAAAATAACAGAACTTACAAGTAATAAGCAGCCCGCACAGATATGTGCGGGCTATGTTTTTAGTCTATCTTACGGATGCCATGCGCATCAAGCCATGTGGCAAATTCGTTGACCTCTGTGGTTTTGTGCGTGATGATTTTACCGATTTTAAGCAGTATCACAAATACATCTACATGGTATTTGTACGCCGATAGCTCTTCGGCGGTGTATTCAAAACCCGGAAACTTGTTTGTAGGCATAGCTCTCTTATCCTCACTAAGCTGTTAAGCGTAGTTTTTGCATATCCCCTATCCGTTATCCCTATCGGCAGGGTAGCATTATCAGGTTGCAAAGGTGAAACTATATGCAATAGAATCCATTGACCTGAATCAATAAATGAAACTGCAGAAACTGATGGCTATGCAGGCACGTCTGGCACACGCTTGCTTATCCTTGCACGGATGCGGCTCAGTGCTTCGGGTGTAACACCGAGGTAAGATGCTACCATATATTGCGGCACACGGCGCACCAGGTCGGGCTTTTCCTGTAGTATTTTCAGGTAGCGTTGTTCGGGAGTTTCTAAAAGCAGCGATGCGGTTCTGTTTGACAATATGATATATAACTGCTCTGCTACAAGCCGCCCTACCCGTTCGCTATCGGGTATATTATCGTACACATACTGCAGGCCATCGTAGTCAATATCTACCACTTCGGTATCTTCCAGCACATCGGTGTACATCAACGATGGTGTACGCGACAGAAAGCTCTGGTAATTGGAATAGCATGAATCTTCTACAAAAAAGTTGACGGTTGTTTCCCTGCCATCTACCAGATAATAGCTGCGTATAAGACCATAGTTAATGAAAGAAACGGTATTGCATACCTCTCCGGGTTTTAATATGCAATCGCCTTTTTTGTAAGGCTTGATGATTAGTTTTTTCTCGAAGCTGGCCCAGTTTTCTTCGGTGAGCCCCGGCCATAGTGAAAAATAGAAAGTCTTTACTTTCTCGTAGTTATCCCCCATGTTATCCTTTTTGATGTTCTCCCTCTCAGCAACGTATCAGGCACGCAACTTAGGGCAATTTACGATAAACGAACATCATAAAAAAAACAGAAGCCGATGTACAGAATTAATACTACACTCCATCTCCCCTTATTTTCACCCATTGGCAGCAGGCAATATTTAGTATTTTGGCAGGCAGAAAGACAGTTTGTTTATGCGTTACCATATTGTTATGTATCTGCTGTTATGTAGCATTGCTTCATTTGCCAAAGGAGCCGATACCATTAAGCTATACTACCCTA
This sequence comes from Chitinophagaceae bacterium IBVUCB1, assembly GCA_002127285.1. Taxonomy (GTDB): domain Bacteria; phylum Bacteroidota; class Bacteroidia; order Chitinophagales; family Chitinophagaceae; genus Polluticoccus. The sequence continues at coordinate 603,126 of NFUW01000002.1, read as the reverse complement.
TCAATGTATCTGCAATGTCGCCCGCATCGGTACATAGTATAGACTCGCTGATATACATGGATGTACTACGCCCCGGCAAAAAGATTGGCATATTGGGCTACGCTGACTATCTGGGTAGTGCGGAAACAAACATTACACTATCTGAAGCACGGGCCAATACCGTAAAAGAATACCTGCTGCGCATGGGGCTGAAAGAAGATGATATACAAATAGTGATAGGGCGCGGCGAGGTGAGCCGCACCGATACCAATAGCAAAGAGGGCTATGCTACAGACAGGCGGGTGGATATAATACCCGGGGGCTTTAAAGCATTGCCCAAGCCACCCGTAAAACCGGTAGCGGTAAAACCCGATACCGTTAAGCCACTCATCAACCTGCAACAGGTGAAGAAAAACCAAACCATACGGCTGAACAGGATTTTCTTTTACCCTGGCATGCACAAGGTGAAAGAAGAATCAATACCTGTAGTGGACAGCCTGTATATGATAATGCGCGATAACCCCAAACTGCGCATACGCATAGAAGGGCATATATGCTGCGTGGTAGCACAAAATGCAGATGGTTATGATTTTGATACGCAAGACTTTAAGCTATCTGCCAACAGGGCAAAAGAGATATACGATATGCTGGCAGACAAAGGCATAGATGAAGAGCGTATGGAATACATGGGCTTTGGCAAAAGCAAACCATTGGCATGGCCCGAAAGAACGGAAGAAGACGAAAACATGAACAGACGTGTGGAGATAAGGGTGTTGGATAAATAGGTAACTTTAGAAGCGATAAGTACTAAACACGCCATTAAGGAGTATTGCTGACTTAACTACATTATGATACAACGCATTATTTATTCAATCGCCTTTGCTTCAATAATATCATTCTTGTCTTGCGCACAGCCTACATTGGATTGCGAAAGCATAACATCTAAAGAAATTGATAAAGACTATAATGATATGGTTAAAAAGATAAAAGTATGCGGAGAGTTTTCTGGCGATGATACTCTATTACTTCAAGGCTCTATTTTAGGTTCGCAAATAGTATCATTGACCAATGAAAAAGCTCTAACCTATAAAGATTTAATATCTAAGCTAAATGAGATAAGACATTCTGAAAATTATCCTTTGATAATACAAGCTTTAAAAGCAGAAAGAAATTCTACAACCAAACCTGTTGAAGCAAAACCGACATCTATCAGTTTTAGCAAACTAAGCAACCTGGAACTTGCAATAAAGGAAGCTACTGATAGCGATAAACCGCTATTTATATATTTTACCAGTAAATATTGTATGTCTTCCAGACATATGGAAAAGGGGTTGCTTGCAGACAATGATGTTATAGGAATATTGGATAAATATGTAAGATATATTGCTAATGTTGATGATGCTACAATCCAAAAGTTACAAATTGAAAAATTCAGGAGTAATTCACAGCCTTATTTTGTAATACTGGTAAATGGTAAAAATATAGCTGACTTTACAGGACTAACTGATAACAAAGACGAGTTTATGGATTTTCTAAAAAAGGGGCTATAGACTCAAGTATCTGGTATATATTGATCATGGTGCAATAAGCCATTTCAAATACAAAAACGCCACTCAATAAGTGGCGTTTTTCTAGTGACCTCGTCAGGATTCAAACCTGAAACCTTCTGATCCGTAGTCAGATGCTCTATTCAGTTGAGCTACGAGGCCAGTCCCGTTTTTGTTTGGGATTGCAAAGATAGGGCAAATGCGATATTTTACAAATAGTTTTTTCGGCGAAATGTACATGGTGGCTGAAAACCGCAGAGAATATGGTATTTTGCCAGCCTACATACACACGGTATGCATATAGAAATATGGTCGGTCGGCAAAGATAACGAGGCTTTTATAGCCGATGGCATTGCCCATTACTTCAAAAAGATAAAGCCCTACAACAGCATAGAACTGGTGCTGCTGCAAACACCCAAAAAAGCCGCTACTACCGATACAGAAAAAGCCAAACTGCAAGAGGAAGAAATGATACTGAAACGCCTGCAACCACAACACTACCTTGTGCTGCTGGACGAGCGGGGCAAGATGCTGGCATCGCCGCAATGGGCACAACAGATGCAACAGATGATGAATCAGGGCGTTAAGACACTGGTACTGCTGATAGGCGGGGCATACGGCGTTACAGATAAAGTAAGACAAGAAGCAAAGCAGGTATGGTCTTTATCGGCCCTTGTATTTCCGCACCAGATGGTGAGGCTGCTGCTGGCAGAGCAGGTGTACAGGGCATTGAGCATCCTCAACAATTCGCCCTACCATCATTCGTAAATTGCATAACTTAGTTTTTTAAGCACAATCAATGACATACTCTCTTCTATTTGTGGTGGTTACCGTATTGGTATCATTAGCCGCTTTCAACAATGGCAACCTAATGAACAAACTGATACTATGGCCCGCAGGCATGGATAAGCCCAATGAATATTATAGATTGATAACCTGTGGCTTTATTCATGCAGACTATATACACCTCGCTTTCAATATGCTGGCACTATATATGTTCGGGCAGCAGGTAGAGGCATTGTATGCCTATATAGGGAAGCCCTATTTGTTTCCAGTATTGTATCTGGCAGGTATCATTGCCAGTTCGCTACCATCGTATGCCAAACACAAGAACAATAGCTACTACCGTTCGCTGGGCGCATCAGGTGGTGTATCTGCCGTATTGTTTGCCTTCGTGTATTTTGCACCGTGGCAGATAATCTATGTATGGTTTTTGCCGATACCGGGTATTATTGCTGCGGTAGCATATCTTGTATATTCGGCGTACATGAGCAAGAAAGGCGCAGACAATATAGGGCACGATGCCCACTTTTGGGGTGCGGTGTTTGGCTTCTTATTCACGCTCTTGTTCGACCCTACACACGGGCGCATCTTCTTTCAGCAGCTTATCAATCCGTCATTTTAATAGTCAGCACCTGCTTGGTATTGCCAGTTACTTTAAAGCGTTCATCCAAACGGATGCCTGCTACCCATACTATCCGTTTGTTGCTTTCTATCAGCCAGATATGTTCTTTTTCGTGCAGCGGTACTTTGTTATCTATCAGCAGCTTGCTTAGTTTCTTCTTCTTCATACCCATACCGAGCGGATAGAAGTGGTCGCCCGTTTTCCATTTGCGCAGTATCAACGGATAGGTAATTTTATCAGCGTCTATACTGGCTATGGCAGCATCTGCAGGCAGGTGGCTTACATCCTGTTGCGTACTGAAATGAAAATGCCGATTGCCCGCATGTACTTTGCATGGCACACTATCTATCTGTATAAAATCGGTAGTGGTGGTTTGTAGTGTGGTTAGGATGAGGAAATGTCTGTTGCGGATGATGCTATGTGTTGCAGAACTGATATACCTGCCTGTTTCCGCATCCAGCAAACGGATAATATCGGGTACTTGCCCAGAAGAAAAACCAAAGGGCTGAAACAACTCATAGCAGATAGTGTGCAGTGGTTCTCGCCTTTGCAGCTTGGCTACAGATATGTAATAATCGTTACCACGTTGCTCCATCAGTTTTTTACGCTCTTGGGCTATGGCTTTTTTGTATAACACTTCAGCCTCTGCAAAACGGGCGATGCTTTCGTTTACCTGCACTACTGCATCGGCAAACCATTGCTCAGCAGCAGGCACTATGTGGTGGCGCACCGCATTGCGCAGGTAGTTGTCCGTAGCATTAGATGCATCATCGCGATATGGTATGTTGTTGTCGGCTATATAGCTTTCAATTTCTTTTTTGGTGGCAAATAGTAGCGGGCGGATAACCTTATCGTTCTTCGCCTGTATGCCATGCAGCCCTGCCATGCCTGTGCCTTTAAAGAGATTCATCAGCAAGGTTTCTACATTGTCGTTGGCATGGTGGGCGGTAGCTATGTGGCTATAGCCGTTTGTGCTGCGTATCTGCTCCAGCCATTCGTAGCGTAGTATGCGGGCGGTTTCCTGCACAGCTTTGCCCCATTCTTCCATTTTTTGTTTGGTATCAAAACGCACATGGTGCAAGATGATGTTGTTATCAAAGCACCAATCTCTTACAAGCTGTTCGTCTTTATCTGCCTCACTGCCACGTAGCTGAAAATTGCAATGCGCTACCGCGAAAGATATACCTGCCTGCAAGCATAGATGAGCCATAGCCATAGAATCTCCACCACCGCTAACAGCCAGCAATACCTGTTGCTGTTTATCGGCAAAACGTTTGGTATGCCAGTTGATTGTAAATCTATCTTGCAGGTTCATATCAGTACACTAAATCTTCGTAGGCGCTTTGCAGCTCGTTGTAGCTATGGTTGTCACCCGCAGCTTTAGCGGCTTGCATGCCTGTTTCGTATATTTTTATAGCATGGTCGGTTTCGCCTACACGCTCCAGCAGCTTGGCAAGGTGATAATAGGTTGCAATATAATTTGCATCAAAAGCCATATTTTTTTCAAACAAGGTTTTCGCAGCGTTATCATCACCCAACTTGATGTATTCTAAAGCCATAGCATGGTTCAGAAAACAATCGTCGGGGCTGTCTTTCAGAAAAGCTTGCAGTTTTTGGATGCGGTCGTTCATACAACGGCAAAAATACAAAGCAATGTGCATAAATAAAGGCTGCCGTAGCAGCCTTTATCTGTAATGGTATATAAAGATGTTTATTTAGCTATTACCAATTTGGTTTGCAGCCTTGTGCTGCCATCTGCCGCCTGGTACGATACGTTGTACACTCCATTGCTAAAAGCAGACGTGTTGATGGTAGTAGCGGAAGTAGTAACTTTTTGCTGCCATACTACCCTACCCGTCATATCTGTCAGTACTATGTTACCATCCACTTTATTGCCCGTTAGTTCGATGGTTGTAGTATTGGTTGCGGGGTTGGGGTATAGTTCTATACCTGTTGTTGGTGCATTCACATTCTCTACACCTGTTGACCAATAAGCCGTAAACTCTTGTGTGAAGCCGCAGCCAAAATCGCCACCAAAATAACCACTGAGTGGGTATGACGTAAGAACGCCAAGTGCTCTTACAAATATAGTACCGCTACCTGCAGCAGAATTTGCCCACCAACTCAAGCCATCACAGCCATCATCTTCAACGATAAACTTGTATGAACCAGGTCCGAAAGCAACCGTATCGGTGTATGTAACGTTAGCAGCAGCACCAACACGCTGTGCTACTGTATTACCCAATCCATCCACTATCTTCCATCTTGTTTCGTTAGGTATATTATTGGCCTTGAATTGTATCCTTACTGCCATAGGCCATTTGGGTGCAGCAGAAAAATAAGATTTCAATTGATTGTTGGTTGCTTCGGCATCTGCCCCACCGTTCACTTCCAGTATTTTTGCTGTAAAGCTGTTGCTGCTACCTGTTGCCTGACGTATTTCTATAATTTCGGGCAGGGTAATTTTTGTTTTTTCCATAGAGGCAAGGCTACCAGTCCATGTATGTGTGTACTTAGCCCCCCCATCTACACCGTATTCAATCTTCATACTGGTAATGGCATCTGCACCTGTATTCATTACCTCGATGATGGGCTTGCCTCCACAAGGGTTTTCGCGGAAATGTGTTTCGTGGTTAGATGGCGCAATGATGTCTTCGAGCGAAGCATCTTTTGCATGGTTGTATGCGCCATAGTAGAATACAGCACCGTATACACCAAATCCTGCACCACCATTGGGGCTGGTATAGGGCTCAAAATCTACATCTACATCAAAGTTGCTGCCACTGGTTACGCCGTTCAGCTTGTGTGTATTGTGAAATACAATATCGCCCGGGCACCAATTGCCTCGATTGTATATCCACGTGCCAGATTGCGGATACATATGGTTCTTTCCACAGTTATCGCGCCACATATCTTTTTGGTCTATCTGGCTGCCATTCAGCTTTACCTGATAGTATTTTTTACAAAACTCCGAACAATAGTTTTGGTCTGCACCATGACCTGACACAATAAATTTCATTTCAGCAAACTGTGTATTATTAGGTGCAGTCAGCGATTTTTGCGTTACCGCATTATCTATGGGTGTTGCTCCGCCATAGTTGAAATATCCATTCCACAAACGGTTTATACCAAGCACATTCCTTGCTGGCGTGCCCTCTACAAAAGCAAATTTTACATTTGCCGTAAAGCCCCATGAATAGCCGGAATAGTTGATACGTACCGTAGCACTATCTTTCAACAATCTGTAATAGTCTGTAACGTCAAAAATATAACGTTGCTTCCACGTCCATGGTGTGCGCGGCGAGCCTGCGTTTGCATATGGCGTAATATAACGCCCCAATTCTACTGTATCGCCCGTTTTAGTAAGCAAATAGGTATTGACTGTATAATCCCAATCGCCGCAATACTGAGGGCTTCCTGGGCATTGGTATTTACCCAGTGTCCATATCATATACACACGGCGGTAGCTGGTGTTGCCATCAGGGAAAGCAATCATGGTATCGTGTGCGCCATAATGGTCCAGCCAAATATCGCTGTGTGCCTGCACCCAGGTGGTATCTCCGTTTGCGGCATGGCTGTTATAAGATATACCGAGGGTCAGTAAAAAAGCTGTAAGCAGTCTTTTCATTATTATTTTATTATTTATCGTTAAAAATACATATTCTTTTTTATGTGGTTATTATTTGTTGAACAATACGTTCGGCAGCGATTATAATAGTATCTTTGCCGGCTAATTTCAAGATATGTCCGGATTTACGGTAGCGATAGTAGGACGGCCCAATGTTGGTAAATCAACCCTGTTTAACAGGTTGCTGGAACAGCGCAAGGCGATAGTAGATGACGTGAGCGGTGTAACCCGCGACCGACAGTATGGTGTTGCCGATTGGAATGGGAAAACTTTTAATGTGATAGACACGGGCGGGTTTGTTGCCAGGTCTGAAGATGTATTTGAAAGAGAAATACGCAAACAGGTGCAGATAGCTGTTGACGAAGCCAGCCTGTTGCTCTTTGTTTGCGATACCGTTACAGGCATTACAGACCAAGATGAGGATATGGCTAATATCCTTCGTCGCGCTTCAAAACCTGTGTTGCTGGTGGTAAACAAAGTAGATAACGCAGAACGCTCTTTGCTGGCTACCGAGTTTTATTCGTTGGGCTTTGATAAAACCTTTATGGTGTCTTCTATATCGGGTAGTGGCAGTGGCGAATTGCTGGACGAAATAACATCATACATACCAGACGAAGAAAAGAAACAACCTGAGTATGACGAGAATGGCGATGAGATAACCTACGAAGAAAGTACTGTACCTAAATTTGCCATCATAGGGCAGCCCAATGCGGGTAAATCTACACTGCTGAATGCACTGATTGGCGAGGAGCGCACCATCGTGTCGGACATACCCGGCACCACGCGCGATACTATTCATACACACTATAAGCAATTCGGCAAAGAGTTTGTATTGATAGACACGGCAGGGCTGCGCAAAAAGAAGAACGTACACGAAGACCTTGAATTTTACTCAGTAATACGTGCCATACGTGCTATGGACGAAGCAGATGTATGCTTGCTGCTGATAGATGCCGAACAGGGCATGACGGCGCAGGATGTAAACATCTTCAGCCTGGCTACACGCAAGGGTAAAGGTGTAGTGTTGTTGGTAAATAAATGGGATGTGATGGAAAAAGAAACCAATACTGCCCGCGATTATGAGAAAATCATCAAACAAAAGATAGCGCCGTTTAGCGATGTGCCTGTGATGTTTGTATCTGCTAAAGACAAGCTGCGCATTTTTCAGGCAATGGAAAAAGCCATTGAGGTGTATGACAATAAACAACGCCGCATAGCAACATCGAAGCTGAACGATGCCATGTTGCAAGAAATAAAACACTATCCCCCACCCATGGCACGTGGCAATAACGTGAGCATCAAATTTGTGCAGCAGCTACCTACTGCTGTACCATCGTTTGCTTTCTTTGCCAACAACCCCGACTCTATCAAAGACTCTTACAGAAACTTTTTAGAGAATAAACTACGCAGCCATTTCAACTTCAGTGGTGTGCCTATACGCATCTTCTTCCGCAAAAAATAAAAACGCTCATTGTAAAAAGCATCGGAAAGTGAAAACGAAAAAATTACATAAAGACAAGGTAAACATCATAACACTGGGCTGCTCCAAGAATATGGTGGATAGCGAAGTGCTGAGCGGGCAACTGAATGCCAATGGCATAAACGTAGCGCATGAAAGCAACAAGCAAGACCATAATATAGTAGTGGTAAACACCTGCGGTTTTATAGACAAAGCAAAAGAAGAAAGCGTAAATACCATACTGGAGCAAGTAGAACTGAAGAAAGAAGGCAAGCTGGACAAAGTTTATATAACAGGCTGCCTCAGCGAACGCTATCGCAACGACCTGATGAATGAAATACCCGAAGTGGATGCCTGGTTCGGCACCATGGAATTGCCCCTGATACTAAAACAGTTTGACGCGGATTATAAAAGCGAGCTGGTTGGTGAGCGATTGCTGAGTACACCCAAACACTATGCCTACCTTAAAATATCGGAAGGGTGTAACCGTACCTGCGCTTTCTGCGCTATACCGCTGATGCGTGGCGGGCATATTTCTAAAACCATAGAAGAAGTAGTAACCGAAGCCAAGAAACTGGTGGCGATGGGCGTGAAGGAAGTGATGCTGATAGCGCAAGAGCTAACCTACTACGGGCTGGATATTTATAAAAAACGCGCGTTGGGCGAATTGCTGAAACACCTGTCGGATGTGCCGGGGCTGCATTGGATACGTCTGCACTACGCCTACCCGTCCAAGTTTCCGTTGGATATACTGGATGTGATGCGTGAGCGTGATAATATCTGCAACTATCTGGATATGCCATTGCAACACATATCGAACAATATGCTGAAAGCGATGAAACGCCAGATGGAAACCCAAGAGATATATGACCTTGTGGCTGCTATTCGCGAAAAAGTGCCGGGCATATGCCTGCGTAGTACGCTGATAGCAGGCTTCCCCGGAGAAACGAGGGATGATGTGGAACAATTGAAACAGTTTTTGCAAGACGTAAGGCTGGACCGTGTGGGCATTTTTACCTATTCTCATGAAGAGAATACCAGTGCCTACGATTTGAAAGACAATATACCTGCCGCAGAAAAAGAAGCGCGTGCACAAGAAGTGATGGAAGTGCAGCAGGAAATATCTTTTGAAAAGAACCAAGAGAAAGTAGGCAAGGAATACAAAGTAATAGTAGATAAAAAAGAAGCAGGCCGCTATTTGGGGCGTACAGAATTTGACAGTGTTGAAGTAGATAATGAAGTTATCATCAACACAAAAAAAGCACTGACCATCGGCGATTTTGTGAATGTACGCATTACCAAAGCATATGACTACGACCTTGAGGGTGAAGTCATCAGTTAACCCTGTACATCTTGCCGGGTAGGGCTTTTATCAGCCCCTGCATTTCCAGCGATAGTAAGGTAGCTGCCAGTTGAGAATTGTTGAGCCCCGACTGGTGCAGCAATTCATCTGCATGCAGCATGTCTTTGGTTTGCAGTACCTCTATCAGAGTTTGCTCTTCGACAGTCAATGCCAGCAACAGCTTTTTTTGTACTGGTTTTGTCGCTTGGGGTTTGCCCCAGTTCATCAGTTCTATCAGGTCGTCTGCCGATGTTATCATTGCTGCCACGTTGGTGCGTATTAACTCGTTGCAACCAGTGCTGCGCTTATCATTTACCCGCCCGGGAAAGGCTGCTACTTCTCGATTATAACTACTAGCAAGGCGGGCTGTAATCAGTGCACCGCCTTTTATGTCGCTTTCTACCACTACGGTTACATCGCTCATTCCCGCTACTATCCTGTTGCGCATCGGGAAGTTTTCTTTCGTTGGTATTGTACCGGATGGGTATTCCGTCCATACCGCACCACCCTTTTCGCACATTTCTTTGGCAAGTGTCTTGTTTCCTGCGGGGTACATAGTATCGTGCCCATGCCCCAATACGCCTACGGTGGGTATGTTCAGCTTTACGCATTGCCTGTGCGCTATGGTATCAATGCCATCTGCTAAGCCGCTTGCTATTAAAACACCATCCACATCTGCCAATCCATGCACCAAGTCTTCAGTAAGTTTCACACCATATTCAGTCAATCGCCGTGTACCTACTATGGCTACTACTTTCTGTGCATCAAATTGCGTGTTTCCTTTGGCATATAATAAAAGCGGAGAATCTATACAGGCTTTCAAACGTTCGGGGTAGTTATCATCATAGAGCCAGATGGGTGCTATGCCATTATCGGCCATATATGTTAATTCATTCTCTGCACGTTTCAGTACTTCGACATCTTTAAAAGCCTTTGCCCTTGCATCGCCCATGCCGTCTATCAGCTTCAACTGCTTGGCGGGCGCGTGAAACACAGCAGATGCAGTACCATATTGCTCCAACAAAGCCCTGCCCGTTTTAGGGCCTACCTGCTTCACAAATGTTAAAGCCAACCTGTATATCCATTCATTTTCCATGGCAATGGCAGCAAATTTGCACTAAAAATTAAAAACACCACTAAAATACTATCACTTATCTTTGACGCCGTAAAATAAACAAAATGAAGAAATACATTTCGGTAATAATATCCGTCATATTGATAACACTTACCGCATGCGCACAAAAGAAATCTACTAAAACATCTGCTATATCTTACCTAAAGATGGAACGTACTGCCTGCTTCGGTCGTTGCCCTGCATATATGGTAGAAGTGTATAAAAATGGTTTGGTACGCTATACAGGCCGCCAGTTTACAGAGTACACAGGTGTGTATGAGTATAACATAGGCTCTAAAAAAGCGCAGGATTTATTTAAGCAGTTTGCTGAAAAACGAGTTGATACATGTAAAGAATATTACGAAGCATACATTGCCGACTTGCCAGGACTTAATTATGGCTTTACTATTAATGGTAAGCAAAAAGAAATAATGAACGCACCATTTGGCCCAAAGTATTTACAGTTGCTTAGTGGTGAGGTCGACAAGGTGTCTACACCTGGTGTCGGATGGAAGAAAGTAGGTGATTTAACTACCAAATAGTATTGCATATCATCTTGATATTAAAAAAGGAGGCTTAGCCTCCTTTTTTAATATAATATCATTAATCTTATTTCTTATTGTATGAAAGTCCCATATTGTAAAGCATAAAGCCCCATTTGTCTACTTGCTCCTGAATAATCATAGCAGTAGGCTTTCCTGCACCATGTCCAGCTTTGGTTTCAATACGTATCAACATAGGGTTGGCAGTTGTTTCTCTTTGTACGGCTTGCATAGCAGCTGCGAACTTGAAGGAGTGCGCAGGTACCACCCTATCATCATGGTCAGCAGTCATAATCATAGTAGCAGGATAAGCCGTACCAGGTTTGGCATTGTGTACAGGCGAATATTTAAGCAGGTATTCAAACATTTCTTTGCTGTCGTTGGCTGTGCCATAATCGTAAGCCCAGCCCGCGCCTGCGGTAAACTTGTGATAACGTAACATATCAAGCACGCCAACAGCAGGAAATGCAACCGCATATAAGTCAGGGCGCTGTGTTATACATGCGCCTACCAGCAAACCACCATTACTACCACCAGATATAGCTAAATGATACTTATCAGTATATTTCTCGCTAATCAGGTATTCAGCAGCAGCTATAAAATCGTCAAACACATTTTGCTTTTTCATTTTAGTACCTGCATTGTGCCATTCATCTCCATACTCTCCGCCACCGCGTAAGTTGGCAACAGCATAGATACCACCATTTTCCATAAACACCAGATTGCTGATGCTGAAAGATGGTGTAAGGCTTACATTGAAACCACCGTAACCATATAGCATGGTGGCATTCTTACTATTCTTCTGCATACCTTTTTTATAGGTAATAATCATGGGTACTTTAGTGCCGTCTTTGGACGTATAAAAGACCTGCTTGCTTTCGTATAACGAGGGATCAAATTTTACATTCGGCTTTTTATAAACTGCCGATTTGCCAGTAGCAATATCGTACCTGAAGATAGTAGATGGATAGATATAAGAGGTATAGCTATAATACAGTTCTTTTTCATCGCGCTTGCCACCAAAGCCACCTGCAGTGCCAAGCCCCGGTAGCTGTATAGTACGCTCTTGCTTGCCATTCAGGTCGTACTGATATACTTGCGATACCGCATCTTTCAGATATTGGGCAAACAGTTTGCGCCCGCAGGTACTAACCGAAAGCGGGAATTTGGTTTCAGGTATCAGCACTTTCCAGTTGGCAGGTGCAGGGTTAGCGGCATCTGTTACTACCAGTTTGCGGTTTGGCGCACCCTGATTGGTGAGTATGTACAATTTACCATCTTCAGCATATATAATATCCTGCTCGTTATCAAAACCAGTAACGATGGTGCGGATGGGCGCATCGGGCGTGTTAAGGTCTTTGATGTATAACTCATTGCCATAGGTAGCATTAGCAGCAGATATTACAAGGTATTGCTGGTCTTCTGTAACACCGCCGCTTACATACCTGCGTGGTTGGGCTTCGCCGCCAAACACTAACACATCTACCGATTGTTTAGTCCCCATTTTGTGATAATACAATTTGTGCATCTGTGTCATACCAGACAGGGCACTACCTTCTTTGGGCTTATCGTAGCTGCTATAATAAAAACCGTCATTACCCTTCCACGAAAGACCACTGAACTTTACATCATACAATGTATCTCCGACTTGTTTTCTTGTTTTAGCATCCAGCACTATTACTTTACGCCAGTCGCTGCCACCCTCTGAAATTTGAAATGCGCATAATGTGCCGTCTTTACTAAAATCTATACCTGCTAATGAAGTAGTGCCGTCTTTTGAAAAATCATTAGGATTTAAAAATATTTCAGGAGTAGCGCTACCTTTTTGCCTATAGAGTACCGACTGATTTTGCAAACCATCATTCTTATAGAAATAAGTGTATTCTCCTTCCTTAAAAGGAGCACTGAACTTTTCGTAATTCCATAACTCAGTTAAGCGTTCTTTTATTTTATCGCGAAATTTAATACTGTCCAGATAAGTATTCGTCACCATGTTCTGACGCTTTACCCATGCTTTTGTTTCTTCACTCATATCATCTTCCAGCCAACGATATGGGTCTGCAACAACTTTACCAAAAAATGTATCAGTAACATTTCCTTTACTGGTTTCAGGGTAAGCGTCAGCGGCTATACCGGATAAGGTAGCTGAAATAACAGTAGTGTTTTGAGCAAAAGACTGTTGGACCATATAAAACAAGGCAATTATCGGGACTATTTTTCTCATATAATAATTTTCAAAGCAGCTAAAAATAGATAGTTTCTGTGAAATAATAAGAATGCTTTTATTGAGAATATAGAATTAACAGTTTATACAGCGTAATAGCATAAGGAATTTGTAAAATATGGATGTATTTTTGTTGGTTATAGATTAAAGTGTTCAGTTTCTGAAAAGGCTATTAAAAATACTGAGGAATACGTTATTAGTAATCATCGCATTATTGATATGCCTTGTCCTGTCATTAAACTTCACCAGTGTACAAAACTTTGTAGTAAGAAAAGCCACGTCAATACTGCAGCACAAACTGGGTACTAAAGTAGCCATACAGCATGTTCGCATCGATTTTCTGAACCATATACTGATACAGGGTCTCTATATAGAAGATAAAACTGGCGATACACTGGCATACATAGGTGAAGCCCGTGTAAGAGTAACCGACTGGTTTTTTCTGAAAAAAGGAACGCCTGTATTAAAATATGCCGGCCTGAAAAATACTTATGCACACCTGTATCGCCCCAAGACAAGTGAAGACTGGAATTATCAGTTTATTATAGATGCTTTTGATACGGGACCGTCTACCAAGAAGAAGAAAAAAAGCGGCAGCAACTTCGAAGCCGATTTAGAAAAAGTAGAATTGGATAACGTACGCTTCCACATGGATGATGCATGGGTAGGCAGCGATATGGACTTTGATGTGGGCAACGCTTTGATAGATGCCGATGAAATCAACTTTTCAAAAAAGAAAATAGCCCTCAATAAAATCAGTTTTGGCAATGTAGCTATTGTGATAAAGGACTACAAAGGAGGCAGACCACCTAAGCCTAAAAAGCCAAAAAGTAATACCATTGATACAACAGCATTCAATACAGACAATTGGCAAATAGCCCTTGAAAAACTAAATCTTACTAATTGCTATTTTGGCTTAGAAACTGCTGACAGACCTGCGTATAAAGATGAGTTTGACACAGGGCATATGCGTATCAGCAGCATTGACATTGATGTTAATGACCTGAATATTACTGGCGATACTATAAAAGCAAAGCTTAATAATCTGAGTGCGAAAGAAAGATGCGGGCTGCATGTGAAAAAATTCAAAGGCGATATTACCGTATCGCCAAATGCCAGTATTATTAATAACTTATTGCTGGAAACGGATAACAGCAAATTGGAGCGTTATTATGCAATGCAATATACACGATTCCCTGATTTTCTCGACTATCTGAATAAAGTTAGGATGGTTGCAGATCTGAAAGACTCGCACCTTGACACTAAAGACATTGCATACTTTGCTCCAGACTTAAAACAATACCCCAGTAAACTTACTTTATCAGGCAAAATAGATGGTACTGTTGCAAATATCAAGGGAGAAAACCTATATATCTATGACGGCACATCATTTGTAAAGGGCAATCTGAAAATGATAGGGTTGCCGGATATAAATAATACATTCATTGACTATCAAAATGCCGACTTGTACACGAACGGCAAAGGCATATTCCGCTATGTACCATCGCTAAAAGAAAGTAAAACCATTGCATTTGATAAACTTACTGACATTTCATTCAAGGGCAGTTTTACAGGTTATATCTACAATTTTGCCTGCAATGGTGTATTAGCTACAAATCTGGGCAGCATCAAGAGCGATGTAATGATGAAGATGCCTGATGGCAATACAGACAAGGCAATATATAATGGTACTATTGCTACTGAAGGCTTCAATATCGGCGCGTTGCTTTATCAGGATATGCTGGGCACTGTCAGTTTCAACACCAAAGTAAATGGCAACTCGTTCGACCCAGCACTTGCAAATATCAAACTCGATGCGATAGTAAAACGCATAGATTTTAATGGCTATCACTACCAAAACATTACAATGGATGGTGTTGTCGAAAAAAATAAATTCAGTGGAAATTTGCTGATAGACGACCCTAATCTTGCCCTTGCATTTTATGGAAATATTGACCTGAGCGAAAAACTTGTAAAAGTAAATGCCAAAGCGAATTTGCTGAAGAGCAATATTGCCGCACTCAACTTTGCAAAAGACAGTATAACTGCTACTGCCGACTTTGACCTTGACTGCGTTGGCAGTAGTATAGACAACTTTCTAGGTTATGCCAAGCTCTACAATATAAACATGGTGCGCAACGGGCATAGGTTAGATATTGACTCGGTGTACCTTAAATCTTCTAACGACGGTAATAACAAACAAGAGATACTGGTAGAAAGTAACGCTTTGACAGCTAAAATAAATGGCAAATACCTGCTGACTAAGCTACCCAATTCGTTTCAGTATTTCATGGCCGGTTACTTCCCCAACTATATTGATAAACCGACAGAAACAGCACCCGAACAAGATTTCACATTCAATATAGTAACCAAAGAAATAGACAGCCTGTTGGGCATAGTAGTGCCGAATATCAGGGGTTTTAGCGGAGCTGCTATTTATGGTAGTCTTAACACGATAAATCAGCAACTGTCTCTTAACTGCAGCATACCATATGGGGTAGTAAATAATATTACCTTCAGAGACATTGCCATCAGCGGAAACGGAGATTTCAACAGACTATCAACAAGTATCCGTAGTAAAAATGTTGTAATTGGAGATAGTGTAATATCGGGGGCATTGGCCGTGGATGCCATTCTTGCCAACAACGACCTTGATTTTAAAATTGCCACAACATCTGCCGATAAATATGCTGATGCAACCCTTATAGGGAAAATACATACCAATAGCGATTCGCTATGGCTTACCATGCAGCCATCAGAATTTTATCTGAATAATACTAAATGGGATATAATGCAGGCTTCTGCATTATACAGTACAGATTACCTGTACATAAACAATTTTCTGCTGTCATCCGGAGCACAAAGCATCAGAGGTTACTCAACCAATACATACAGCAGCTCAAAATCTCAACCCATAGCTGTAGAAATAAAAAACATAGACATATCGCAAATAGGGAATCTGGCAGGATTATCAGACTATCAACTTGACGGTCGTATAAATGGCGATCTGAAAATTGATGATTTATTCGGTCAGATTTTGGTGACAAGCAACATACGCGCAGGCGATGTGCGAATAGCAGGCGACACAATAGGAAATATAGTGCTGGCAGGCGGATATAACGGCGCTAAAAAAATAGTTCATCTTGATAACAGTACCGGCATCTACAGAGGCAATGCGTCTGTTACTGCTGCGGGTGATATATCTTTTGACACCACAAGCAGCGAGAACCTGAAAGGCAATATCAAATTCAACAGTACACCCTTGTCGTGGTTCGGACCAGCACTAACTGGCTTTGTAAGCAGGTTGGGTGGCACTATGAATGGTGAAATAAACATTACAGGTTCGGCAGCGCAACCCGACGTGGCAGGTAATATAAAATTGACAGACGCTGGAATGCGTATTGATTTTTTAGGCACCTATTATACCATACCTACCGCCAGCATAGAACTGAACAATGAAGTAATAGACTTTGGCAAAATAACACTGTACGATGTTTATCAAAACACGGCTACACTTTCAGGCAAAATAACGCACAAGCGTTTCGACCAGATGAAATTGGGCATACAAATGACCTCCTCGAAATTTGAAGTGATAAATCTGCAGGATGATGAAAGTGAGTTGTTTTATGGTAACCTAATTGCCAGCATCAAGGCTTTGTCTGTAACAGGGCCGGTAGACAATGTAAACATCAGTATACGGGGTGCAACCCCTGTTGAAAAATCACATCTCTACCTGCCATTAAGCAGCGGCAACGGGCTTGGCACTTACAACTATGTAACTTTTAAAAGCTACGGTACAGAGCAGCAAAAGAAGAAAAAAACCAGTAAACTATCTATCAGCATAGAAGCATTGGTAAAAGACATTTGCGAAGTAAGCCTTGTAATGGACCCCGCAACAGGCGATGCCATAAACGCCAGCGGCAATGGTACTTTGCGAATAGACATACCTGCAGGTAATGATATGCGTATGAGTGGTATCTACACAGTCAAACAGGGAGATTACACCTTTACATTGAAACAGCTTGCATTCAAACGGAACTTTAAATTAAATGAAGGAAGTAAAATATACTTCAACGGACCAATAGACCAAACCCAACTGGATGTGACCGGTAAATACACGACAAAAGCTAGACTATACGACTTGTTGAATGCTAATGAAAAGAAAGTAATTGAAAACAACGAAAGAGAAAAAGAAGAAGCACGCGTTATGCAAGACATAAGCGTGCTATTGTTTATGAAAGGCTCAATGGGTACACCAAAAATTACTTTTAAATTAGATTTGCCTAACAATAGTAGTGTAGGTACTGCAGGCTACACTAAACTTCAATTTCTTAATCAAAATGATAAAGCGCTAAATAATCAGGTGGCATCATTATTACTAATCAATACTTTCATACCTGAAGATGGTGCTTTTGGAGAAGGAGGCGGAGCAATATCAGGTGGCATCAGTAATATAAGCCAGATGTTATCAGGGCAGGTGTCTTCACAACTTACCAATGTGCTGAATAAACTGACAGGAGACGAAAGCCTGAGTATAGATTTTAAATACAAAAACTATAGCCTGAACGAAACGGCTACCGATGCCACCAGTAGAAATGAAGTATCGTTAGGCGTAAAGAAAAACTTATTCAGGAATCTGGTAAATGACAGACTGACGTTAGAGGTGGGTAGCTCTTACGATTGGGGCAAACCAACTGCGAATAGTAATTCCAGTAACTTTAACCCTGTGGGTGATTTCCGTTTGCAATACCAATTCCGCGAGGGTGGCAATTTGCGCGGCTATATTTTCCGCACCAACAACTACGACGTGATAGACAACCGCAACATTGCCCGAGGTGGTGTAGGTGTTAATTGGCATAAGTCATTCAACACATTCGGCGATTTTTTCAGAGGGCGTCAATACTTCATGCGCAAGCAAGAGGAAGAAGTTGAAAAACAAAGAGCAGCAGACTCTACTCAGGAAGAGCAGGGCGACAAAGGCGCGCAACAATAAAACCTGTTAGTTATCCTAACAGGTTTATGTTCCTAATTGGTATACACCACTTATTTCTTGCCTAAATATTAATACGAAATAATCATCACACAAAAACGCCTCTGTTCAAAAGAACGGAGGCGTTTAAATAAATATGGCAGCTACCTACTCTCCCGCATTGTTGTGCAGTACCATCGGCCATGGCGGGCTTAACTTCTCTGTTCGGAATGGGAAGAGGTGAACACCGCCGGCAATACCACCATAAGATGGTTCGTCTTGGGGGTAGAAAGTAGTGAGTATAAAGTAAAAGCTACTTATGACTTACGACTAACTCCTTAGGACTAATAATGTGACATATCAAGAAAGCAATTTTCGTCAAGGTTTTGTTTGTCCCGCCTCTCAGTTCCCCCTTTAGGGGGCAGGAGGGGGTAATAAAGTTAAAGCTTACGGGCAATTAGTACTACTCGGCTTTGATGTTACCACCTTTACACCTGTAGCCTATCAACGTCATCGTCTATAACGACCCTTAAAAGTAAACTCATCTCGAGGAAGGTTTCGCGCTTAGATGCTTTCAGCGCTTATCCTGGCTGTACATAGCTACTCTGCACTGCACCTGGCGGCACAACAGATACACCAGCGGTACATACGCTCCGGTCCTCTCGTACTAAGAGCATGTCCCCTCAATTTACTAACGCCCACCACAGATAGGGACCGAACTGTCTTGCGACGTTCTGAACCCAGTTCACGTGCCACTTTAATCGGCGAACAGCCGAACCCTTGGGACCTTCTCCAGCCCCAGGATGTGACGAACCGACATCGAGGTGCCAAACCTTACCGTCGATATGAGCTCTTGGGTGAGATCAGCCTGTTATCCCCGGAGTACCTTTTATCCTTTGAGCGATGGCCCTTCCATACAGAACCACCGGATCACTTTAGCCTGCTTTCGCACCTGCTCGGCGTGTTTGTCTCACAGTCAAGCACCCTTTTACTAATGCGCTCTGCGTACGATTACCAACCGTACTGAGGGTACCTTTGCGAGCCTCCGTTACTTTTTAGGAGGCGACCACCCCAGTCAAACTACCCACCATGCAATGTCCCCGCGTTCAGGGTTAGACTCTAAGTAACAGAAGGTTGGTATTTCAACGGTGACTCCGCAACGGCTGGCGCCGCTGCTTCATAGTCTCCCAACTATGCTACACATCTGTTACTCAAAATCAATGCAAAGTTGTAGTGAAGGTTCACGGGGTCTTTCCGTCCCGTGGCGGGTAACCGGCATCTTCACCGATACTACAATTTCACCGGGCTCGTGGAGGAGACAGTGTACAACTCATTAGACCATTCGTGCAGGTCGGAACTTACCCGACAAGGAATTTCGCTACCTTAGGACCGTTATAGTTACGGCCGCCGTTTACTGGGGCTTCAGTCGCAAGCTTCATCCCGCATTGCTGCGGGACTGACAAGCTTCCTTAACCTTCCAGCACCGGGCAGGTATCAGGCTCTATACGTCATCTTTCGATTTTGCAGGGCCCTGTGTTTTTGCTAAACAGTTGGTTGAACCAATTTACTGAGACCACATTACTGTGGTATGCTTTATCCCGAAGTTACAGCATTAATTTGCCTAGTTCCTTCTCCACGGCTCACCCGAGCGCCTTAGAATACTCATCTCGACTACCTGTGTCGGTTTACGGTACGGGTTGTTTTAGCCTAACCTTAGAGGGTTTTCTCGTGAGCATGATTAGGGCCACTATCTCGCCGTCCGAAGACTTTGAGTACTATCACGTTCAGCTTTCCCGGCGGATTTGCCTACCAGAAAAATACCTACACGCTTTAACGGGATATTCCGTGATCCCGCGGGCCTTTCACTTCTCCGTCACCCCATCGAAACTAAAACAAGTGCTGGAATATTAACCAGCTTTCCATCAGCTACCCCTTTCGGGTTGGCCTAAGGACCCGACTAACCCTGATCCGATTAACGTTGATCAGGAACCCTTAGTCTTTCGGCGATGTAGTTTTTCACTACATTTATCGTTACTTATACCTACATTTTCTTTTCTAAACGCTCCAGCATACCTCACGATACACCTTCAACGCTGTTTAGAATGCTCCCCTACCACTTGCATTGCTGCAAATTCACATCTTCGGTACTATGTTTGATGCCCGATCATTTTCCG
>NFUW01000002.1:257743-577743 GCA_002127285.1 Chitinophagaceae bacterium IBVUCB1 | reverse complement strand
CATAACAGAAAAACAAAAACGCGTAGAACAGTTAGGAGATACTACCCAATTCAACGCCAATGCATACAAAACCAACCCCGATGCTAATACGGACGACTTGCTACAGAAGATGCCGGGTGTTACCACCGAACAGGGCAAACTGAAAGTAAATGGCGAAGAAGTGAAACAGGTATTGGTAGATGGCAAACCGTTTTTTGGAGACGACCCTGCTGCTGCCATAAAAAACCTGCCTGCTGAAGTAGTAGATAAGATACAGGTGTTTGACAGGTTGAGTGAACAGGCGCAATTTACTGGCTTTGACGATGGCAATGCGCAAAAAACCATCAACATCATAACACGTAATGGTAAAAACAACGGGCAATTTGGTAAAGTGTACGCTGGTTATGGTACAGATGGGCGTTATACAGCAGGTGGAAATGTAAACCTATTCAAAGGAAGCAGGCGAATATCTTTACTTGCGATGTCAAACAACATCAATGAACAAAACTTTTCTACCGAAGACCTTGTTGGAGTAATAGGTAGTAATAGCGGACAAGGGCGTGGAGGCTTTCAACGCCCTGCGGGTATGCGTGGCGGTGGTGGCAACCGTGGCAGTGGTATGGGAGGTAATAACGACATCAGCAATTTTTTAGTAGGGCAGCAAGGCGGCATCACTGCAACCAATGCACTGGGCATTAACTATAGCGATAACTGGGGCAAGAAAGTAAAAATAAGCGGTAGCTATTTCCTTAACAATACCAACAACAATAACAACACAACACTAAGCCGCACCTACCTGACTGCACAAGACAATAATCTTGTGTATAACGAAACATCTGCCGCAAATAATACAAACCAGAACCACCGCCTGAATATGCGGATTGAGTATGATATAGACTCTGCAAACAGCATAGTAGTAACACCGCGCGTAAGCCTGCAACTAAATGATAACAGCAATAAACTATCTGGTGCAAATACATTACCATCAGGACTATCTTTTGGCAATACTAATACGCGTACTACCACCAATAATATTGCGCTCAACTTTGGAAACAATCTGCTATACAGGCACAAATTTGCCAAACGTGGGCGTACCGTATCACTCAATATCAATACACAGATAAATAACAGAGATGGCGATGGTACTAACTATGCCAACTATAGCTTGCCAGCAGATACTACCCTGCTCGACCAGCAATATACGCTTACCACTCGAGGCTATACCATAGGAACAGGGCTGAATTATACGGAGCCGATTGGCAAAAACGGACAACTGCAAGCCAACTACTCACCCTTCTATACCATGAACGATGCAGATAAACAAACCAACAACCTTAATACCATCAATAATACCTATACAGATTTTGACACGCTGCTGAGTAACACTTACGACAATGTGAGCATACGCCACCGTGGCGGGCTTGCATATCGTTACAACGACAAAAAGCAAACAATAAATATAGGTGCGGATGCGCAGCATACTACGCTTGATGGTACGCAATACTTTCCTACCTCATTCAGCACCAACAAAGCATTTACAAATTTCCTGCCCAATGCCATGTACAATTACCGGTTCAATACAAGTACCAACCTGCGTATTATGTACAGAACGAATACAGACATACCAAGCATCAGCCAGTTGCAAAACGTAGTGGACATTAGCAACCCGCTACTGTTGAAAACAGGTAACCCCAACCTGAAACAATCTTACAATCATCGCCTTGTAGTGCGCTTTGGTGGTGTAAATACCAAAACGGCGCGTAGCTTCTTTGTATTTGCAGTAGGTAGTACAACAGCCAACTACATAGGCAATGCTACTTTTATACCTCGCAGAGATACCATTGTAAATAATTATACTGTTGCACGTGGTACACAGCTTAGTTTGCCGGTAAACCTTAACGGCTATTACGAGGGCAGAACATTTGCCACTTATGGTATGCCGATAAGTTTTATCAAAAGCAACCTGAACCTGAATGCAGGATTTAACTATGTGCGTACACCTGCCATCATCAACAATCAAACCAACTACAATGATAATTATGGCATCAGTGGTGGCATAACCTTAGGTAGCAATATCAGTGAACAAGTTGACTTTACGCTTGGCTATACCGGCAATTACAACATAGGCAAAAACACATTACAAACACAAACAGACAACAGCTTCTACACGCAAACATTTACCCTACGCTTCAATTGGCTGCCTTGGAAAAGGTTGGTGCTAAACACAAGTGTAGCGCACACATTATATACAGGCTTAGGTGCAGGGTTCAATCAAAATTTTGTGCTATGGAATGCAGGTATAGGTTACAAATTCCTGAAAGACCGCTCGTTGGACGTAAGGATTACAGCATTTGACCTGCTGAACCAAAATACTGCTGTAACCCGCAACATAACAGATACCTACATAGAAGACAGCAACACCAATGTGCTGACACAATACTTTATGCTGAATGTAACCTATACACTCAGGAAGTTTAAAGGTTAGCTTGTTTTATAGGCGATTGAATAATAACCATTGCCCTGTTTAGCAAATAGCCTATTACAAGGCACCCTAGCAATATGGCAATGCTCAGATAGCCTGTAATGTTATAGTTGTGTATGGTATTATCGGGTGTTTTTACCACTATCATACCTGC
Organism: Chitinophagaceae bacterium IBVUCB1; assembly: GCA_002127285.1. Taxonomy (GTDB): domain Bacteria; phylum Bacteroidota; class Bacteroidia; order Chitinophagales; family Chitinophagaceae; genus Polluticoccus. The sequence continues at coordinate 575,128 of NFUW01000002.1, read as the reverse complement.
CAGTAAAGAAGACAAACCAACAAACATTTGTTGTATAGATGTACCAAAGCTCATAAAGCTGCCGCGCTTTTGTGGCGGCACTACATTGCTAACCATAGCCTGTGCAGGTATAGCCCGCCCGCTGGATACTACAAACCAAAAACCCGTAACGCAAAGTACCAATGCAAACGGCACATGCGGCATATTGGTAATAAACACAACTGGCAACAAGCCTGCCAGCAGCATGGTACTGAATACTTTGAACTTGCCAGTTTTATCAGATATTCTGCCTATGATGGGCGATGTAAACAGGGTAAGAAAGCCACCTACAAAATACACCATTGGCGTTTGTGTTTTGGCACTGAAACCCATATTGAACTCCATAAACGGATTGAGGAAAGGTATAATGAGAAAGTGCCCCATCATCATGGTAGATGTAAGGGATAATGCCAGTAACTGGTTCTTATCTGCCGCAATGCTTTTTATCATCTCTATTGGGTGTACCCTGTTGTCTTTAGCGGCTTTCAGGTGTCCATCCATCTTGGGTATGTAGCGCAGCAGCAGGGGCATCAGTACCGCACCCATTGCCACTACAAAAAAGAAAGGTGCATGCCAGTTGATATGCCCTGCCAGATACAGTGCAAATGGCACACCCACTACAGATGCCATGGAAAAAGCAGCCATGATGAAGCCCATGGCTGTAGCCCTGCGTTCATAGGGTATCAGGTCTGCAACAATAGATAGTACCTGTGCGCCGATAAGCCCGCCAAAGCCGCCAGCCAGTATGCGGGCTGCCAATAGCAAGCCATAGGTAGGTGCTAATGCACACGCCAGCGTACCCAACAAAAAGCCCGAATAACCGAATAGCAATACCTTTTTCCTGTCAAACCTGTCTACAAAAAAAGCGGCGGTGAAGCCTACAGTACCTGCGCTGAAAGTGTATGCAGCCACCACTACCGAGAATGCCTGTGCGGATATATTGAAATGCGGCATCAGGAAATTGCCCAATGGCATCATAATCATGAAGTCGAGAATATGGGTAAAGTTGAGCGAAGCAAGCAGTATGAGGATTATCCGTTCTTTGTTAGACATAATAAAAATCAGCCAATGAAGCGGCGAAGTTCCGTTTATTTGGCTGATAAATGAAATGCAAGGCTATGGTAATAGCTGATTGCAATATAGTTTTAGCAGATAATCAAGATGCAATGGCGTATTCCTCGGTAGCTATCAGCCCTTTGAGGAATGTGGCAGCATCTTGGCAAAAAGACAGGTTAAAGCCCTGCACCGTCAGCACCTTGCCCACACGGTTGATGGCGATGGTGTGCATACTTTCCGTGTCGGTTTCGGTACTCATAAACAGTGTGATGCTTTCGCCACCTATATCGGGGTAGTCGTCATACTGTATCTTGCTGATGTACACCCATGTATCGGCGGCACCAGCAATCCGGACAAAATCGCCCGTATGCGCGTTACGATGTGCTTTGCGTTTATGCCCGTCTGTCAGTTGGTAAGTATGCCCGTCCCGCCAGTCGCTAACGTCCAGCAGGCGTTCTTTGGCTACTACAAAAAGGTCTTCCGCGTCTTCTGTTGTGTGTGTATTGATGCTATATTCCATGCCGTCAGTATGATAGTCTTATCCTATTTACAATAAATACCGTGCCAAATTTCAGGGTATCCACCGTAGTTAATATTTTTATACACAATGGAGCCATTAGATGCATTAAAGCAACAAGTATTTGCCGTTCACCCTTTGAACGATGCTGCGTGGCAGGCATTAGCAGCCTGTTGGGAGCCAGTTGCATATAAACGTAAACAACTCATTAGCCGTTCAGGTGATGTTGAGCGTTATGTATATATGGTAGTAGATGGTGTGCAGCGTGCATATTTCATACATAATGACAAAGAAGCAACACTCGTTTTTTCTTATGCGCCATCTTTTTCAGGCATTATTGATAGCTTTTTTACACAAACTCCCTCTCGTTTCTATCTGGAAACTATTACTGTCAGTCATTTGCTTCGGATACATTATAATGACTTGAGTAAATTGATGCAACAATACAGGGATATTGAAACTTGGGTACGTCTTGCACTTACACATACGTTGGCAGGTACTCTGCAACGGCAGGTAGAGATAATGAGTTATACTGCCGAAGAGAAATTTGTTGCATTACTTACACGCAGCCCTCATGTGCTGAACCTTATACCTCACAAATACTTAGCATCTTACATTGGTGTGGATCCTGCCACTTTCAGCAAGTTATTGGGCACGGTGCGCTTATAAATGTTGGCGCAGACAAAGATTTTATACTTTTCATGGTAGTAGCTTTGCTATTATAATAATATAAATGTTATGCCAGCAATGGATACCAGACAATTACTACAATTACTTAATAGACAAGTAGAAGCTACCATCAACCGTACTGTAGCTTTACAAAGTATAGAGGCGGATAAGCTGAATACCCAACCCGCTGCAGGTAAATGGAGTGCTGCACAGATAATAGAGCACTTGAACAGCTACAACCGCTACTACCTGCCCGAAATGGAAAAAGCAATGCAAAAACAGCTTCCTTTCAATGCAGTTTTCAATCCCGGATGGTTTGGCAACTATTTTACGAATATGATGTTGCCCAAGAAAGATGGAAAGATAGCCAACAAGATGAACTCACCTAAAGACCACCGTCCGCCACAACAGTTAGATGCCGTTAAAGTGGTAGGTGAATTTATCAAAGGGCAACAACAACTTTTATCTCTACTGCAAAAAGCAGGCAGTACAGATATTGGCAAAGTATGTGTACCTATAAGCCTTAGCAGGCTCATAAAACTGAAATTGGGTGATACGTTTCGTTTCTTGATAGCTCATCAACAAAGACATTTTATTCAATTAGAAAACGTATTAGATACTATTTAGTGTTACCCCTCTATTTCACCAATTTATCCAGCGTCATCTGTGCAAGAGGATGATAATTCATTCTGTATTTGCCATAGATATCTTTGGCCATTTGTTGCTTATCTGTAGCCATCATTTCCTCGTACAGTGGCTCTAAGAATTTTCTGCGCCCTACCCTGCTCAGAAACTTATCTATGGCAGCGTATGCAGGTTTATAATCCGCAGCTATTGCCATTACATACCATTGGTCTGCTATCTCGCTATTGCCACTGTTGGTAAAGTTGTAGGCAGCATCCAATGCCTGCATTTGTGTTGTCTGCAAAGGCTTGGGCATCTTGCGCAGAAAGTGCAACCATTCGTTGGTACTCCACCCTGCTATTACCAACTCTTTAGCTGGTTTCCCTTGTAGAAAAGCCGTACGTGCTTCATCTACTTTTACAAACCTTACCGGCTGTGTACGTGGGCAGTTGGTTGGTATGCCTGCGCCATATACCCATGCATTGATGTTTATCTTATCAGCTAATGCCTTATCTCCTTTTATCAGGTTAGCATCCAGATAGGTAAGGAACTGGGCTGTGGTGATGGTTTTAAACGCGTGTTCGTCAAAATACTTTTTCAGGAAAGCATCCATCTTTTCTCTGCCTACATTTATCTCTATCAGTTTCAGCAATGCGGCGCCCTTTTCATAAGCAATATCCGTCAGTCCGTCGTCGGGGTCTCTGCCTGTAAGGTCTAATTTCAGGTGTGTGTCTTTACTGTCTTTGCCAAGGTCTTCAACAGTCTTTTCAAGGTCCTGATAACCCAACTCCCAAAGCATATCGCCATAAGCCTTATCAGTCATAGCCTCGGTCAGCCTGCGCTCAAAGTAAACGGTGAAACCCTCGTTCAGCCAAAAGTCGTTCCATGTAGCGTTGGTTACTAAGTTGCCGCTCCAGTTATGTGCCAGCTCATGCGCTATCAGGTTCATCAAAGACCTGTCTCCTGCTATAATGGTAGGCGTACAGAATGTAAGTTTAGGATTTTCCATGCCACCAATAGGAAAGCCGGGGGGTAATACCAACGCATCGTATCTACCCCATCTGTATGGGCCATATAACTGCTCTGCCATCTGCACCATCTTTCCTACTTGTTCAAACTCGTATCGTGCTTTATCTATCATGGCAGGCTCTGCATACACACCTGTACGCTCATCTATAGGCTTGAAGGTAATATCGCCTACAGCCAGTGCCATGAGGTAAGCAGGTACAGGTACATCCATGTTGAAGTTGTAAATACCACTATCGTTTTTCTGCTGCGGGTTTTCTGCACTCATCAAAGCCATCAAACCTTTGGGCACACTTACCCTTGCGGTATAGGTAAAACGGATACCTGGACCATCGGCACATGGTATCCATGAGCGTGCGTAGATAGATTCTGATTGTGTATATAAAAAAGGATATTGCTTACCATTGGTTTGCTGTGGTTCCAGCCATTGCAATGCACGCGGGTTATCGCCAGTTCGGTAGTGGATGGCTACCTTTTTGCTCTCTTTAGCTATAGGTATCTGCAATGCGCTGCCTATATGCTCTACTGGCTGTCCTAAAGAAAACTCAGCACGCTTACCATCTACCAGTATGCTATCAACAGTCAGTTGATAGGCATCCAGTATCAGTTTATCCTCTGCCCGCGGGTTGTCAATATCCCATGTAGCGCAACCATGTATTTTTCTGGTATCAAAATCTACGGCAATATCCAAGTGCAGGTGTTTTACTTTTACCTTATCGGCGTTGCTTTGTGTGTGTTTATCTATGGAATTACTATCGAGGGTTTGTGTTGTTTCTTTTGTTGTATTGCTATTGCAAGATGCCATAATACTTGCAACTGCTATAAGCGTTAAGAGCTTCTTCATATATATTGTACTGATGCTTTTACTAATGGTTATTATGCGGCATCTTCCGCCATCTTCAATTGTTGCCAGCTTGTGTTGATGTAGCTATCCCAAAGAGTCCATAGGGCTGCTAAGGAGAGCAATGTTAATAACAACTTTAACCACATAGCTACCTCTTGATATAAAGATGACAGTGCAAAGTGAGCAAAACCCATACACCCCATAAACAATAATGCAAATATCATTCTAATGACTGTTTTACCAACTTTTGTCTTCATCTGTTCCGGCATAGAGAATGGTAGATATCTATTGCCAAAATACATAATAACTAATACATACACAGTAACATTGGAAGTAGCTAAAACAATATCAACAATCGCCTTTACTCCCCATACATACAACACAAAAGCCGAAACAATAAAAACAAAAGGCATATAATATTTTACCCACAAAGCTTTGAAAGCACCGCCCATAATACTGCCCGGCTTATCTAATGGAGAGGAATAGTATATCCAAGATGCTTTATATTGCTCTGTAACATTCATATTCGTAATAGCACTTAATAATATCAATGATGTCATATACAGTAGTATAATATGAAAATCCTTTTTTGTAATTGTTTCCATTAACTCATCAAATGGAACATTTGCACTTAGGAATAAGTAAAAGAAATACACAAATACATATGCAAAGCCGGGGTATACTTTCATTTTAAAGCTGCGGCTACGAGCTGTTTGCAGCCATGCCAATGAAAAGCCTGCTTTTGCAGCGTCTGTGCGATTGAATATATTGCCCAATGTCTGGTGCAATTTGCTTTTGCTGCCTTGTTTTACTTTTCGTTTTACAGGCTCTACCTCTACCCCATCTATCGCACTCAGCTTACGGACAAAACTTGGGGCAAATAATTTTACCGTTACCCATAGCATGGCAAAGGGTGTAATAACTGCTAATATGCTTAACCATCCTGTACCGCTTAGTTTAGCAGTGGCAGGCTCTACCCAATACCAGCATGCAGCCAGCCAATAAGTGGGTGTGTATTTAATCCACTCTACCGTGCGTATATCAAACTGTTCCAAAAAAGATGTCTGCCGCATATAAGGCATACCTAAATAGAATGTAGAAAATACAATAATTGAGAATGCAATCTGAAAATACCCGATAATATCTTTAAACCTCTCTGGCTTTGATAGCTTGAGTAGTAACATATAACAGCCCATCACCAAAAACAAGCAAATGAATGTAAGAAACAACATGGGTATAGGAAACCACAAAGCTCCTTTCCACCCATGCAGGTAACCCCACAAAATCCACGGTATGACAGACATGGGGAACACACTACGGAAAAAGTAGATGAAGATGTGCAGCGCACGGGACAGGAATATCGTCCTGTCATTAACGGGTTTAGGAAAAATGATGAGTTTATCGCGTGTATCAACCAATACGTTCGAGAAATCACTTATCAAACCAAACGTCAATAATACCGTCAGCATGGTGTAGAAAGAGAACAAGCCCATATAGGGTTCACTCCTGAACATTATCATCGGCATGATATACATAAAGCCGATAAACAACCCAACAATAAAAGTGAGTGTAGAATTGAATTTGTTTTTTCTCTTCTTGGCATCGCTTTGCGGACGGCCCATTGTCAAGGGCTTGCGGTCGTCCATCTTCAGCTTTACGCTTAGTATGGCTTTCAGTTGCGTTACATCGGCACCCAGCCGTTTCCACAAACCTGCGGGCAACATGATGAGATACAGCAGTATTTTATTCATATCGCTTACAGTTGTTCGTTGGTGTTATTATTTGTCATGGCTGATGCAAGACTGCCAGCTTTTTCTATCAGGTTATCTGCCATCGTCAGTTTCGAGAATATTTGCTCCAGCGATTCGCCACTGCCTGCACGCAGTTCTGCAAAAGTACCATTGGCTATGATAGTGCCTTTGTCTATCAACACGATGGTGTCTGAAACTTTTTCTACCACGTCCATCATATGAGAGCAGTAGAAGATAGTCTTACCTTCCTGCTTCAAGCGTTGCAATAGCTCTTTAACCAATATCACCGCATTCGCATCTAAGCCCGATAAGGGTTCGTCCAGTATCACAATAGACGGATTGTGCAGCAAGCCCGATGCCAGCAGCACCTTCTGCCGCATACCTTTGGAAAAACTATCCATACGCTGGTCTATATTATCTGCCAACCCGAAAGAGTCGAGCATCTTCACCATACGTTCTTCAATCAGGCTTGCCTCCATACCGTAGAGTGTACCAGTAAAATGCAGGTATTCGCGTGGTGTCAGCAGGTCATACAGTTCTGCCAGTTCGGGTACATAACCTATCATCCGTTTGATGTCCATCAGGTTCTCTCGCAGGTCTTTGCCAGCTACCTGTACATGGCCTGTATAGTCTTGTATTACACCAGTCAACACTTTTACGGTAGTAGATTTGCCCGCGCCATTGGGTCCTATATAGCCTATCACCTGCCCCGGATATACATCGAGGTTGATATTATTTAATACGGTCTTTTCTCCGTACTGCTTACAGAGGTTGGATATTGATATGATTGGTTCCATCTTGTTGTAAAATTAAAATTCCCCCGTACATAAATACCAGACGGGGGAATATATAAACTAAAATAACGTGTATGGGGTGATTTATGCTTTCAGCAACTTGAATGCATGAGACCATTGGTTATTCAGAAATCCGGGAATGCACCAAAGCATACATAATGGCTCTATAGCCCTGCCTGCTGTTGCTTTGCCCATATCTTCTACTTCCCAACCAAACTGATCGAGTACGCCACTCACTTCGTGTTTAGCTGTATTATTATTACCACAAATAAACATAGATGGTTTACCCTCTTTAAAAGATGGATTGAACATAAACGCGCTACCTACACTATTGAAGGCTTTTACAAAATGCACTTCAGGAAAGCGTGCCTGTAATATTTCTATCAGCGATTCGTCTGTTGTAAAAAACTTCAACACCCCATCTGTTGGCGGAGCTTCTGCTATGGGGTTCGTTGGGTCTATCACAGTTTTGTGCAAGAAGTGCTGCGGCCCTGCATCTTCTATTACATCCGCCGCTACCCTGCCGCTAACTGCCAATACCAACAAGTCGCCAAATTTGGCCGTTTCTTCAAAACTGCCAATGCTTGCATTTTCGCCAGCTGTATTTTTCCATTCATTCAGCTTGCTGCTATCTCTTGTACCCAACATTACCTGATGCCCCATCTGTAAAAAACCATTACCCAATGCTTTGGCTACTGCCCCAGAACCTAATATGCCTATCTTTTTCATGTTATAATCTATTTTGAGGCAAATTATCAGAAAAATGCATACTAAATAAGCCTGTACTATTATGTTTTTTGATAGCCATATAAAATACATTAGACCGTTATATATATATAGCCTAACTACTAAAAATGCTTAACAAAGCAAGATTTTTACCCTACTTACCCAACACAGTAGTAAATATTTGTGTCTATATTACCTGAAATGAGTTAAATGACTTATTTTTAAGAGTTCGTAAATCATCATTAATTATCGCAATTTATGCAGATTCGTTACAAGCTATTATTACTGGTATTGCTGATATTATTTGGCAAAACTTCAAAGGCAGACCACTTTGCAGCCGGCGACATTTGGATCAACTATATTGGTCAAGGTCTTGACGGATGTACAGGTACTACAGAATATAAGTACGAAATATTCTTTGACCAATACAAAGCCTGTGATGTGATTAACTTCGCTACACTCTTTCCGGGCGTTACAATAAGCTATCGTAGCCAAACAGCTGTAACACAGGGTTTGCCTGGTGCACAAGGTGGGGTTACATTATCTTTAGTATCTATAGATACTTTAGACCAGCTTTGTGACACATTTAAAAAGCTAAACTCTTGCTACACACCTATTACAACTCAACCAATAGGCTTCGAGAGAGTGCGTTCATCTGCAATATTTACGCTACCCTATGCTCAACCAGACTGGACTTTCTGGTTTTGGAGTTGTTGTACTTCAAACAACCTGAATAACGTACCATGGTATCAGCCATTTTATATAGAATGTATGCTGAATAACGTTGTCAAGTATAACAACAGTACACCACGCTTTACAACAGAGCCTTTGCCTTATTTGTGTAACAATCAGCCATCAGTATTCCTGAATGGCCCCGGCGACCCGAATAATGACTCAATGCGTACATATAATATTGTACACTATACACACAACAATCCTACTGTTGCTCCTACTTGGTTAGCATTTACTCCTCCATATACTTTAGCCGACCCTATTGGTTCAGCCGCATCTAACCCTTGGAGGATGGACTCTTTGACTGGTGCTGCTTACTTTACACCTACTAACGCAGGTCGTTATACATTTGACTTTCAGTGCGATGAGTACGACCCAAAATCGAAAGTATTAACTGGCTATATCCGCCGTACTTGTGAGGTAAACGTATTGAACTGTACATACCCTCCTCCTACTATAGATACTACACCATTAAGTATTACTGGTGCATATTTGCAAACAGACAAGAAACGCATATTGGCATGCCCTGGTAGCAATATCAGTTTTACAGTAAAAGGCACTGCAAACAATACAACAAGCAAAGTTTATCTAAGCACAGAAAACTCTAATATTTCCGGTTATACGTTTAATGCTACAGGACAAGGAACCAGTACTGCAACAGGTGTATTTTCATGGACACCAGGGCCAAATCAATTAGGTGATTTTTCTGTAACAATTGTTTCAAAAGACTCTACATGTAATAGTACGGGTACTCTTATTGTACAAAAGAATTTTGTTGTAGTTAAAATAAGAGTAACACCAGGTCTTGATGCCGGCAAGGATCAACCCATATGCCATATTGACCCTAAACCAAAGCAGCTATTTGTAAGAGGTACAGAAGACCTTACTTCTTTTAAATGGACTGATATTAGTGGAGGGCCAGCTAAGTTTTTATCTGCTGACAATATTAATAACCCTTTGGCAACGCCTACAAGCACCACATCATACATCGTTTCTTCTCCCGAATTAACAGGTAATTGTAAAAGCATAGATACTGTAACCGTATTTACAGACACTACTAACAAAGTAGATATCTTCCCTCAGCAAAACCCATTTGTAATGTGTCGCCCTGACTATTTGCAACTTGATTTGTTGTTGACAGGTAGTGGTCCTCGAAATAACTTACCTTGTGGCCCATCTAATCAGCCATTGCCAACTACTATGGATTCAATTGATATTTATGGTTCTTCAATTTTTGGTAGTGGTTTCTCTTATGATACTGCAGGACTTAATACCTCTGTGTTTTATACCTACCAAAACAGAACTGCAAAGCATCAGTTTTTAATTCGCAATACCGAGTTAAGAGAATATGGTATCGAATCTGCAACCCTTCGTGCTCTATCTTTTGAAACAGCAAAATCAACTTTGCCAGCCAACTTTGAGTTTACCAATTTCACAATCTCATTAAAATGTGTTGATTCATCTTTCAAACAACTATCATCAAACAGGTTTGAAACAGGCTTAATACCTGTATTTATAGCCACAGGTCCTACATATTTCCCTAACGGTGCACATAAGTTTACATTTGACACTCCGTATGATATTGATACAACCAAAAATCTGATTATTGAATTTTGTTATTCGAATAACCCTGCAGTAACATCAGACCCATGCTCCACACTGGTTGGTAACCCTCCCATCTTAGAGTACATGCCAACAACATATGTTTCAGGTTTGGAATTAAAAGCTATAAACAATACTGTACAGACTGTATGTAATGTTACAGCAGATCCCAATATCAAACCCAAAACAGCACGTCCAGTATTTAAGTTCTTCTATAATAAAGCTCCAGGGTTGCCATTCGATTTTAAATGGAGGCCTGGTCAGTACTTGTCAGACAGTACAAGCAAGCAGCCATTGTCTTATGTTTCTAAGTCAACACGTTATACAATCCAAACATTTGGTAATAGTGGCTGTTTGATAGAAGACACGATGGACATCGTAGTACCCGTACACGATTTCTATGTGTTACCCAAAGACACTTCAATATGCTTTGGTGAAACAGCACCGTTGTCTGTTAAGAACGGTACTTACTTTGAATGGTTTGAGTTTGAGAACGGACAGTTCAAATCTGCTCACGAGTCTGCAAGCTGCGACCGCTGTGCAAGCCCGGTTCTTAAACCTAAGAAGAGCACTTTCTATAAAATAAAAGTAGGTGACGAACTCTTCTGCTACGATACAATTGATGCTTACATAGAAGTGAAGCCATTGCCAGTTGTAAACATTCTGACTAAAGATACCGTTATCAAGTACGGACAGAGTGTACAATTGATGGTAAACGGTGCACGCATCTACAACTGGACACCGGTATCATCACTGAACAACCCGAATATTTCTTATCCTATAGCAAGGCCTACGGAATCTACACAATATGTAGTAGGTGGTATTGCTACTAATGGTTGCGTATCGTTTGATACAGTACGTGTAGGCATAGACTATCGCGATAATCTGTTCATACCAACAGCATTCAGCCCGAATGGCGATGGTAAGAATGACTTGTTCAAAGTAACGAATATGACATTCCAACGTTATGCAGAGTTCAGGGTATTCAACCGTTGGGGGCAAGAAGTATACAACGGCAATAAAGGCTGGGATGGAACATGGCGTGGTGTGGCACAGGAATCAGGCACATACACATATCTGATACGTGTAGCATACCCCGATGGTGAAGTTGAAACCTACAAAGGTGATGTAACATTGGTGAGATAAAAAAGATATTTTAACTCAAACTTAAAGCCGGTTTCAATACCGGCTTTTTTTATTAAAAAACGCTTAAAAATGCCCAACAAACTTGAATAAAACAGAGTCTATATAGCAAGAATATATCTGTAAAGTTGTATTTTTAAACATCTCAAGATGCCAACAATGAATCTCCGTAAATTAATATTAGCCGTCGTTCTGACAATTTTTTCAGTAACGAGCAATCCATTTGAGGCAAAAGCCGACCACTGTGCAGGTGGCGAATTGGTATATGAATGGATAGCAGACTCAACATATCGTTTTATATTAAAGTTTTATAGAGATTGCAATGGGATTGATGCATATGCAACACAAAACCTGTGCATGTATGATTCTTGCAGTACATTCAGTTCATCTGTTGTGATGAATAAATGGACTGGCAACCTACCCGATGGCAGGCCTAATGGGTCACCAGTAGCAGCAGGCTGTTCAGGCTATCCTACAAAATGCGAAAGTACATCGTCTGCCATACCCGGCTACAGAGAATGGTGGTATACAACAGTCGTCCAGCTACCAAGCAGATGTACGAAATGGAAGTTTGCTATTTGGATAAGTGCACGAAATTATAGTTTAAATATACCAGGTGGAAACCTTTATTTGGAAACAACATTTAATAATCAAATTGCCCAGGGCAACTCCTCGCCGTATTTTTCAATAAAACCGGTTCCATATGCCTGTATTAATCAGGCAACCACTTACAACAATGGAGCTATTGACCCGAATGGTGATTCCTTATCAACAGAAATATTGAATCCACTGACGGGAAGTAGTTGTATTACAGCACCAACCCCATTATTACTTACCCCTGCTCAAGTACCTCCATTAAGCATACCGAGTAATCCTTTTCAAACCAACAATACTTTTGTTACTAATGCAGTAACGGGGAACTTATCATTTACACCTGCAGTAATTGGCCCGGGTACTGTAACTGTAAGAACAAAAGAATACCGGAATGGCACACTCATAGGCTCTATTATGAGAGATGTACAGGTTCAGGTATTAGCATGCAGTTCAGTAGTACCTACGGTCAATCCGATTTTAAGCACTATAGTAGGAGGCAATTATTCACTAAACAGGGTAAATGGTTGTGCCGGACAAACATTAGACTTTTGCTATGAAATACGTTCTACAGACACCGGAGCAATATTGATTGCCGACGATAATCACATCTTCTCCATTCCGAATGCAACAATCAACTATACAAACCAAATAAGCGACTCTATCAGAGGTTGCTTTTCATGGACTCCAACAGTAGCAGACTCTGGCTTAAAGAACCTGATAATTACAGTAAAGGACTCTACATGCAGACCTCCGGGAATATTATTGTATCAAACTTTTACGCTCCCCATATACATATGGCCGGTAACGAAGGCTGTTAAGGATACTACAATATGTAAAAATCAAACTGCCTACCTTAATGTAACTGGTGGTGGTAATTTTCTATGGTCTGTATTGCCCGGGGGCTCTCCGATTACAAGCCTTAGCAACCCAAACATTGCTAACCCCATTGCTACTCCCGGATTAACAACTACATATGTAGTAACATCCACAATAAACCCGTACTGCCAAAGAAATAAAGACACAGTTATTGTAAACATGATAGATGGTCCTGGCTTTACACAACTAAAAGATACACTAACATGCCCTGCTCACAACCTCAAGCTTAATCTTGGAGTTGTAAAACAACCGGGAACAACTTATAAGTTCAAATGGAAACCAGCAACCTACCTCAATTCGGACACAATAGAAGGTCCAACATGTATACCTGCCAACAATATTACATATACGGTAGAAATTAGCTCATCTCTAAATAACTGTAAATCATTTGATACTGTTTTTGTAGATGTATTAGATGGTTATGTATTACATAATGTAGACACTGCAGTATGTGAAGGAAGCGTTATAAACACAAGAGTTACAGGCGATAACAGATATACATTCCTTTGGTCATCAACTACACCAGGCGTATTCAGTAATGTAAACGACATGGCTCCGATTATTACACCAAGCCCCGTAGGCAAAGACAAATATATTATCAACGCAACACACCCCAATTGTCCCGGCAAAGACAGCATTGCGGAATTTGACATTGAAGTGCAGCCGCAGCCAACCGTAACACTGGGTAATGATAAGTCTTTGTGCGAAGGTGACACAACCAGGCTACAAGCGTACGTTTTCCCATCAACGTATCCTTTTGATTTAAATTGGACTCCTGGCTCATCACTAAATAATGCTACTATACTGTTACCGATATTTACCGCAAAACAAACAACAACTCTTACATTAACTGCCTCTACCAGTGCTGGGTGCACTGCACAAGATTCTGTAAAAATAACCGTGTTTCCAGCCGACTTTATCACTGTTACAGGCGATTCTATAATTTGCCCCGGAGAAAAAGTACCATTATCAGTAAAAGGAAATGGCATTAAATCATTCAGGTGGTATCCTGATTTTGGCATAAGCAGTACTACTGTTACTAATCCCGTAGCCACACCACTAAATACACAGCAATATTTTGTATATGCCGTAGATACAAACTCATGCTATGATACTGGCCGGGTAAAAATCATAGTAAAACCTGCAGGCCGTTTATTCTTACCCGATTCAATTAGAATATATCCCGGTGAATCTTATCAGATGGATCCATCTGGCAATTGCACATATTTTGCTTGGTTTCCTCCACTTGGATTATCAAGGGCTGACATATCAAACCCTGTTGCAAAACCAATCGTTAATACAAAGTACATTGTGAATGCGACAACGGAATCGGGTTGTACTACTACAGATTCCATCACAATACTAGTATCTGATGAAAGTATATTGGATATGCCTAATGCATTTGCTCCGGGTTCGGCAAATGGCAAGTTTAAAATAATACGACGTGGAGATGCAACTCTTAAAAATTTCGTTATTTACAACAGATGGGGAGTGAAAGTATTTGAGACTGCGGACATAGACAAGGGATGGGACGGTACATATAACGGCGAACCACAGCCATTGGGCGTATATGTTTATACTATAGACGCTATTAATGCCAATGGAAAAAGATTTACCAAACAAGGTAATGTTACACTAATAAGATAACAAAATCATTATTAAATAAAAAGCGCCATTCGATATGGCGCTTTTTTATTACTGTCTTATAACCAATTTTTGTTAGATACCTAATTTACTTCTTATGTCAGATGGGACAGCCGCTTTATGTAGTAATATTGCTGTAGTCTTATATTTAACATAAGCTTTAGTAACATACATGTATCCTTTATAATCGTTCTTTTCTCCCCAAGAGTTTTTTACAATGTAATACTCTTTGCCAGACTGATCTGTAGCCAAACCAACAATGTGCATACCATGATCGTCTGTAGTACTATAATTATCAAAAGCTTCCTGACGAATGGCTGCCGTTATTTTTCTTTCATCGTTGGGACCATTAAACAATGCTTTTTGCTCTTCTTCATCCATATCTTCCCATTCTTTTTCTGGCACAAAAGCAACCCCGTTTTTCCAACTGAAATATTTTTCACTAACGTCTGTTGCCCATGTTACAGTGTACCCCATTTGCAAAGCATTATCGATAGTTTCAGTAATATCATTCATTTTTACATTATAAACTTTATCCCAACTCCAGTTATCCGGCACCATTAGTATCGTTTGCTTGTAATACGGTACATTGTTAAATGAGGATAATTCAATGTAATCTGCAGGATTAATACCAACTACTTTTTTAGCAAAATCTTGCGGTGTATACTGCTTGCCATTATAAGAAAACTCCTGAGGAACTTCTCCTAAGTACACATCCAATACAGCATTAAATGCACGTTTCCAATTGGGAGTTAGTTTGCCGTTAGGATTTCTGACTATTGCATCCAGCATGCCTTTTAGTATGGCTTGCAACTCGCCAAATTTATTTTTTGTAGTACCATAATTAAGCCCGTTATATACACTTTGAGGTACTGCACCATATTTGGCAAAAATATTAATCACGTCGTGGCAAGAACCTCCATCACCCCAGCTTACAGCACCATGCATTCGTACATAGTTATCCGCTTTTTCTTCGTACACTTTTCTGGCAGTATATATTTCGGCAATATCTACAGGCTTTTTACCCATTCTCGCCATTTCACTTTCCAAAAAAGAATTGGTACTGTAACTCCAACATGTACCGGAGCTACCTTGATTTTTCACTGCTGTATTCTCAAGATTTATTTTATCTGTAAACCTATATTTGTTTTTTGCACTATCGCTCTTATTGCTTTCTACTTTTTTAATTAAATCGTCTTGAGCAAATGACAGAAATGGTAATAAAAGCATTACCAATATACTTTTCTTCATATATTATATAAGTTATTATTTTAAGTAAAGGTATAAAGCAATTTTATAGAAAATGAAGAATAAAGGGTGAATAAAGGCGGGATTTAAAATAAATCAATGATGTAAAATTGAGTTTCCGAATTACCATTGATTCCTGAGAATGTATTTTTGGTAACTATGAACGTATCAAAATTTGCCAATAACACTTTTGCAACTTGACTACGTTTCCAGTCATCAATAAAAACATCAGCTTCCTCTGCGTCAATAGAAGATATATATTCTTGTATTTCTTTATTGTTCTGAAGAATTTGATTGATTTCTGCATGAAGATTAGTTACATATGTATATGGAGTACCTATTTCAAAGTCATATAGAACTTCATAGAGCGTTTCCTCATCACTGAATTTTTGTTGTTTTATATACATATTAACAAGTGTAAATATTAATTAATCTATTTTATTTAATGTAAAATTAGTTGCATTTATGACGACCAATATTTTTTAACATAGTGTTTGTAATGCCGATAATAATCCATATTTTACATCAAATATTCGGTAAACTACGATTATTGTTAATAACGGTAAAATAGCCAACTATTTGCGCTGTTATATATGTCTATTAACAAATATAGAAAACTGAATTGCAGCTTAAGAAAAGTATAAAGTAAACAACAAGAAATAGTAACCCATGGTAAAAAAGTTATTCAGCAGGTTTTTGTTATCAGCTTTTATGTTGGCAGGAGTTGTTGGCACCCAGTATGTAATGGCGCAATCTACAACCATCACTACTACATTCAACAATTCTCCAGGACATACAGTTGTTACCAATGTTAATGCTCCTCAATTCATAACATTTACTGTAACTAATAATAATGTATGTCCAATAACCATTACAGAGTTGGAATGGTGGCATGTGGGCTTAGGCACATACGGTACAGGTCCGGTTTATACTCATAGCATGAATGGCGCCAGATACACTTTATGGCGTTCATCATCATCCCTTACTGGTGCACCTAATGTGCAAGCACCTAACTGGGTGGTTGAAGGCGTTAGTGACACAATTAACAATGGAACCTCTGCAGGCTCTTTTGTACCTCTTTTCAATAATTCATTAAATGTTTCTATTCCTCCAGCTACAACATACCGATTTGCATTAGCAGCTACAGATACTGTATCTTTTTTTAGAAATGTAAACCCATTTACATTCGTACAAAATGGCGTAACAGTAAATGTATCTCCTGCAGTTAGCTTTTGGGGGTTAATGCCGGGTCCCGGTCAGAATAATGTTAATGGTAATACCCCACACTTTTGTGGCAGAGTTATATTTACCAACGCAGGCAACGCAGCACCTGCAGCTCCTGTTGTTACATCTACTTCTTTAAAGCCCTGTAAGGGTAGCAGCCCTACCCTTACAGCTACTGTACCCGCATACATTACAAATCCGGAATTTGAATGGAGAGATAATAACGGCAATATAGTATCTGGTGCAACAGGCAGTACTTACACAATTGTAAATATACAGCCCTCACAATCAGGTACTTGGACAGTGAAAGTAAGAAACCCGAATTGCGGAACTGCATATTCATTCGCTGGTTCAGTTAAGTTAGACGTACAAAATCCTGGTCCGCCACAAATAGATGGTAAAACTGAATTCTGCCTTAACGAACCATTTGTACCAGTAACAGTTTTAGGTACTAATCCTAAATGGTATTACAGCAGTAGTGGTGGTTCTCCAATTCCTTTTGTACCACCATTTAATACTACTACGGTTAATGAAGATACATTCTTTGTTAGCCAAACGGTTCTCGGCTGCGAAAGTGAATTGAGAACTAAAGTACATTACAAATCATCTGCAAAACCTGCACCTCCTATTGTTACAAGCCCATTGTTCTATTGCGAAAATTCACCTGCAAGCCAACTGACTGCAATTGGTTCACAATTGAAATGGTATTACGACCCCATTGGTGGCATATCATCTGTAATAGCACCAACACCTAATACTACTGCTAAAGATACTTTTGAGTACTATGTAACACAAAGTAACAGGGGCTGCGAAAGTAACCGCTCACGCATCAATGTAATTGTTACTTTCAAACCAAACGGCTTGGTATTGGCTACAAAAGACAAACTATGTCAAAACGATACGCTGACACTAAATTATTACGGTAGTGCATTCCCCGGTTCTGCATACAACTGGACTTTCCCGGTAGGTACTACCCTATTACAAAACGACGCTAATTTTGCAGGCCCTATTCAAATAAAACTTGATAGTGCAGGTATACGCAACATAGAATTACAAGTAGGTAATGGTGGCTGCTATAGCGACCTGATTGTAAAACCCATACGTGTAGATACATTGCCTACCGGAATCATTGCACTTAGGCCTAATATATGTGTTGGACAAACAGAACTTATATCTCTGAATTCATACACAATTTCTACAGATTCATTCTTCTGGACATGGGATGGCGGTGCTACATCATTCTTCTCTACAGATCAAGGTCCATACGGCGTTACATGGAATACTCCGGGCGAAAAAACAGTACGCGTAAGGCTTGTTAACAAACTATGCTCAAATACAATGTCGGCAAAAACATTTGTAAACCCTAAACCTGATGCCAGCTTTAAGGTTGATGGATGGGCTGCTAATAAAATGTTCTGTAGCGGTGATAGCGTTCGTATGACAGCTAACACAATCGTTCCGAGCAGTAAATACTCATGGACGCCAACCAGGTTCTTTGACAACTATAGCGACCTGCCTAATACATATAGCCGTTTAGACTTTAGTACTACTATTGCTTTAAGAGTAGAAGACGAATATGGCTGTTTTAATACAGACAGTATGAAGGTAATGACAAAAGGATGTTGTGAAGTTCGATTCCCTTCTGCTTTTTCGCCAAATAGTGATGGTAAAAACGATTTATTCCGAATGATACCTCGTCCAGGTGGCGAACAGCGTAATTTGGATTTGCGCAGCCTGAAAGTGGTAAATAGATATGGTCAGATAGTATTTGAAACTGCTGATGAGCGCCGCGGTTGGGATGGCACACTAAACGGCAAACCTCAGGATATGGGTAGTTATTTCTACTATATCAACTACAGGTGCGATGGCAAGATACTGGAAGAAAAAGGCGAGTTTATACTTGTAAGGTAATATTATATTGCTTTAAAAAAAACGCTCCAAACCGGAGCGTTTTTTTATGTACTATGGTATTCTTTCAAAAAATACAAAACCATTTTTTCTACCAGTTTCTCTAAGTTCCTTATAAGCTTTATATTTATCAGCATCAATTATCTTGCAAATAAAGTATGCAGGCTTATCAATTTTGCCTTCAAGCAGCCACGCTTCATTGTCATACATATCATTTGATTGTGGTTGCTTATGTGTATAAAATAAGTGCGCATAACTTTTGTAACCCAGTACATGCACATATACATCTTTGCCCTGAAATGATTTAAAATATTCAATAGCTGCTCTTTGAGAAAAAGCTTCAATCTTTGGCGTAAAGTGTATTACTGTAACTTGTATTATCACTACTTGCAATACACATAAAGCTATCATACCCAACCTAAAACGCTTCCTGAGTAATAATACAGAAATGACAATGCCAACCAAATACAAAGTACCCCATATTGCTTCTAAATAACTCCATGAAATATCAGCTTGTAAATTTGCTACAGCAAACGGGTCTTTAATAAGTGGAATAAGCTTGGCTTTATTTATTCCGACTATGGGAATAGCAATAATTGCTATAGATAATAGTACCCCAATAATTATGAAAGCTGATTTTGTAAATGCAGTTAAAACTACTTTCTTTTCGG
Source organism: Chitinophagaceae bacterium IBVUCB1 (assembly GCA_002127285.1). Lineage (GTDB taxonomy): Bacteria > Bacteroidota > Bacteroidia > Chitinophagales > Chitinophagaceae > Polluticoccus. The sequence continues at coordinate 555,461 of NFUW01000002.1, read as the reverse complement.
ATAACCAATAAATTTGAAGTGAAGCAAGGTAGGTTAGCGGAAAGTAACACAACGATGAATAGTGGACTATCTTAGTTTTAACAACAGAAAACAATATCAATACCACCCAAAACATAATCCACATCAAAGACGTAAACCCAGCCAATAATCTGTTCTCGAAGCTTTGCTTTTTAAAAAACTGGAATAAGAAAACAGAAGCCGGAAAGCAACCGAGCAATAAAATGATAAAATGATAAAAAAAGGGGCCTCCGTGTCCTGCATCCTCAGTTTTGAATAGCCTAATTTGATACACAATAAACTCCTTTACAAACCATATACCATGGTTATAAATCTCTACTGCAAACCAAATACCTGTTGTTGCGGTACACATCAATATTAATAAGAGTAAGCTCGAAAAACGTATATTATTCAAGCCTCTGTTTTTTATTACATATACCATTAAGGCTAAAACGGCTATTAGTATAGCAACTGGGCCTTTTGTCATAACTGCTAATCCTAAAAAAGTGCCGGAAAGCAAAGCATGAAATACCTTGTTATTAGCTTGCAGCAGGTAAAACTGAACAAATGCAAGAAAAATAAATAAATTGAATAAGGGATCAATAATACCGGATTTGAAGTAAAAATGCGGCAACCATGTAGCAATGTATAAAATAGCCCACCACATGGCTAACTTCTCATTCAATATTTTCTTACCTGTGTAAAATAAACATACCAACGTAGCAATACCTGCGATAGCATTGGGCAATCTTGCAGCAAACTCACCAATGCCGAATATGTTGATACTTAATGCCTGTAGCCAAATAAAGAGCGGGGGCTTTTCCCAAAAAGGCTTGTAATTAATTTGCATTCGCAAATAATCGTCTGATACTATCATTTCCCTGGCACACTCTGCAAAATTTATTTCATCCCAATCAAACAGATGTACATTACCTAAAAAAGGTATAAATAATAACGCACCAACAATAATTATAACAGCGTAGCGACTAATGATATGCATTATACTTGTTTTTCAGCACGCATAAAGATATGCTGAAAACGTGTCATAATAATAACTGCAAAAACAACAAATAATACGCCTAACAGACTACCTGCATATACATCTTCAAAAAAATGTGCAGCAAGATAAATGCGTGAATACCCTACCATAAGCGCTAAAAAAAAGAAAACAATCCCGAATTTTCTGAATCGAAAAGGTAGTAATACAGACAACAGGCAAAACATACTAAATGCACCACAACTATGGCCGGACGGGAAACTACGTTCCATTAGCCTGGGCCAATCCGGTGAAATATGTATCCAATCTGCCTCATGGAAAAACTTGAGCGGTCTGTCTGCTGAGAAGATGCTTTTAAATACTTGTGTTACTATGGAGGGTAGTAACACCGCCGATAATGCCAAAATGAAATACCACCAATTACGCAATCTTTTATACCCCAACAATAGCAATAACACAACTGTAATAAATACACCTTCTCCTAACAAAGTAGCACCCCTCATTAAATAATCAAGCCATTCACTATTATTACCGTTAATAATCCTGAATAAAGTTTCCTTATCAGATAATGACAATACAAACGCACCGAATATAGCCCATATGGCAAGAGGTATAAAAAAATAAGGGTTGTACGAATAATATATTTTCTGCTTCATGCCTGTTTTTTAAAAGACAATTTTTGCAATAATCTTATATACCACTCTTTATTGAATAATTGAGAGTCATTTCTTGCTTGGTTTATCAGTACAAATGCGATAGGCAATAACATAGCAGTTGCCAACCACATACCCAGCCATGCCGGCAAGGTTTCGGTTTTTGCAAGCTTTTCACCAGTAATAGACATGATATGAAAAACAACAAAAAACAATACTGCAACTACTATCGGCATACCGATACCACCCTTTCTTATTATTGCCCCCAATGGTGCGCCGATAAGAAAAAGCAAAACACATGCAAATGATAATGTAAATTTTCTATGCCACTCAATGTTAAACTGCAAATAGTTATCCTGTTGTATTTTTTTATCATTAGCAGATATATCTATCACACCTTTACCATTGCGTATATTGCCTAATGCAGCTTGTATAACTCTTTGACGTATTGTATCTGGTACACAGTTAATGAATGAGGATTGATACTTTCGTGCAACTGCGGAAGGCAGATTATTAATTAGTTTATTTTGCAAGCTGTCTTCGGCCATAACAAACAGATTGGGCGACAAATACACCCCTAAATTTAACGATAGCTTTAGCTCGTATCTTTTAAAGCTATCTATCCTTTCTGTAAGTTGGAATACATCCATCATTTGATAGGCATCTTTAAATAAACTTTCATTAGTTCTGTTAATTTTAAACGACGATAAGTCAAACACTTTATCCCACTGTTTAAAATGCATCCTATAATACTGATAAGCAGTGCTGCCATTATTTGACGAACCGACTTTTTCCTGATACCTCCATCCGTCTTTTAGTCTGAAAACTAAATAATGTTTATCCTCACTTGGTATCATTTCTCCTTGTTTAGCAAGTACTACATTATCATTCCCTAGGCCCGAAGTATGGTCATATATCATGATGTTTCTGATAGTTTTCCCATCCTTATCTTTCTCTCCTACCCTGATAGAAAAGCCATCTATATCTTTATTGAACTGACCTGCACGGATATTAAAAGTGGGCTTTGAATTGCGTAAGTCGTACAATAGCGATAATGCTTTGAGATTGGCATAAGGTATTACGTTGTTATTAAACAAAAATCCTAACCCGCCAATCAGGATGATAAACAGAAGTAACGGGCGCATAAAGCGCAAAAGTGATATACCTGCCGATTTGATGGCTACTAATTCAAAGTTCTCGCCCATGTTGCCAAATGTCATAATAGACGCTAAGAGTATGCCCAATGGCAAAGCTAGCGGCACCATGGTGGTGGACATGTAAAATAGCAACTGGATAATCATCCATATACCCAAGCCTTTGCCTATCAATTCGTCCATATACAGCCAGAAGAACTGCATAACCAATACGAATAGTGTAATGAAAAAAGTTACTATAAACGGGCCAATAAAGCTTCGTAATATCAGTATGTCCAGCTTCTTAAGCAAAATGGGTATTATGTTTATACAAACCTACACAAAAACGTGTGCAATGCCTTGTTTGTTGCGTTTCTATAGCTTTGTTTTAACTAAAAATAGCCTGCAATGCAGGCTACCAATAAAAGTATGTGAATAAATACTAACTGCCAATACGGTGCTTCAAATCACTGACCTGCGTATTCCACAAACGCTCTTGGTCTTTAATATCAGTTTTATCTGCAAAGTCTGTAATCTTCAAGATAGTTTCGTTTGTAATTGAGCTTTGCTCTATACGAAATTCAAAAAACTCGTCAGGGTGGTAATAATCCCAACGATACTTCACATATTCATTTTCAGTATATTCTAATACGTCTGCAACATCAGTAGAACCGTTCCAACTGAAATAAAAAGTATGGTCTCTCTGATCTACCTTATCTGCAAACCACTCTTGCAAGCCCACAGGGGTAGACAAAAACTCATAAAGAATTGATGGAGAACACCTGATAGGGAACTCGAGCGTGTACATTGTCTTTTTCTTACTCATCTATAATAATCGCTTGGAATAAACGCTGCTGCAATAATAGAAAAAGGAATGAACAATCAAAATTATTATTGAAAAAAAAGAAAAAAACTTTCTGAAACCGTGAAAATTGGTTTGATTTTTGCTGTTAAGGATTTCTTAATTTTTTTTTGGGTTGAATTGTCTTGAACCATAGATTTGTAATAACAATGTAAAATAATACCATTACTATTATTTATACTTCTATTCTCAAACGATTAAAAAATTGATTTGCCTATGTCAATGCGTCAACTAAAAATCACGAAATCCATTACAAATCGTGAGAGCCAGTCTTTAGAGAAATACCTTCAGGAAATCGGCAAGGTAGATTTGATTACCCCCGAAGAAGAAGTGCAACTCGCCATCAAAATAAAACAAGGCGACCAGCGTGCGCTTGAAAAACTGACAAAAGCCAATCTGCGCTTTGTGGTGTCTGTAGCTAAGCAATATCAAAATCAAGGTTTGTCTTTGAGCGACCTTATTAACGAAGGCAATTTAGGCCTTATCAAAGCGGCACAAAGATTTGACGAAACACGTGGTTTCAAATTCATCTCTTATGCCGTATGGTGGATACGTCAGTCTATATTGCAAGCATTGGCAGAGCAATCGCGAATAGTACGCTTACCGCTTAACAAAGTGGGCTTATCGAACAAAATAAGTAAAGCATACTCTCAACTGGAACAAGAGTTTGAGCGTGAGCCATCTACAGAAGAATTGGCAGAACTGCTTGAGATTGGTACAGAAGAAATAGAAACTACACTTGGTGTAGCTGCCCGCCACGTATCTGTTGACGCACCGTTTGTAGATAGCGAAGATAATACGCTGCTGGATGTATTGGAAAATCCGAATTCAGAATCAGCAGACTCTGAATTGGAACACTACGATTCACTTCGTTGCGAAATCGAGCGCTCGTTAAGCACATTGACAGACCGTCAGCGCGATGTTATAAAACTGTACTTTGGTATTGGTGTAGAACATCCGATGAGTTTGGAAGATATAGGCGAGAAATTCTCCCTGACACGCGAACGTGTACGCCAGATAAAGGATAAAGCCATTACCAAACTGCGTACTGCAACACGTTGCCAATTACTGAAATCTTATCTTGGCAATTAATAAAGCGTAAACTTTTATATTTACAGCCTTACCGATTTGGTAGGGCTGTTTTGTTATGAGAAAAATAATCTTTGTACTTAGCTTTTTATATCCGCTAGTATCATTTTCACAACCCACTTACAAAGCGGAAATTGAAAAATGGCGTAAAGAGTATAAGCAAGCATTTATAAAAGAAGAACGAAGCCCGCTGAAAGGCAATGATACTGCCATGCTACGCTTCTTTGATATTGATAAACGATACAGTGTTACTGCAAAATTCAACGCTACGCCCGCCAGCCAAGCGTTTGAAATGCCAACCTATAGTGGCAAAACCAAAACATTCAGGCAGTATGGTACGGCTATGTTTGTTATCAACGATACCGTCATCACACTTAGCATATATCAAAACCTGAAACTGCTTGAGGATACTGCGCATAAAAACCATTTGTTTATCCCTTTTACAGATGCTACATCGTACATAGAAACTTATGCAGGTGGCAGGTATATAGACCTTGAAACTACTGATATAAAGAATGGTGAGTTAGTAATAGACTTTAACAAGTGCTACAACCCATACTGTGCATATGCAGCGGGATATAACTGCCCTATACCACCAGTAGAAAACAGAATGGATGTAGCTATAAAAGCAGGTGAAAAGCTATACGCAGGCAAGCATAAAGAATAAATCATTTCGTCAGTTATATATGAGACTTATTAATCTAAAAACAGCAGCTTACAGCATAATAGCCATCATGCTGTTGACCATCGTTTTTCATATCCTCATCATTACAGGGGTAATACCTTATGAAATTACATGGGGTGGCAGGCTCAAAAGCTATGAGGATATGATTCGGTTTGAAACAGTATCTATACTCGTTAACATTACCGTTATACTCATTGTAGCTGCCCATATGCGTTGGGTGCCTTTCTATATAGATACCCGCATAACAAGGATAGCCTTATGGCTGCTGATAATCATGTTCCTGCTAAATACGGTTGGCAATATTGTAGCAAAAACTGCTTTAGAAAAACATTCGGGATATTAACCTTGCTACTTGCCATACTATGCGGCAGGTTAGCAGTCAACAAATAACTTTTCCCTGCACATTCATTATGAAAACTACAATCACAAACAATTACGCATTGGTGTATTGCTGCCTGCGGCGGTGCAGGTAGTAAGAAAGAAAAGCAAACCCGATAAACAAAAACATCATAGCCCAGCCGCTTGCAGGATTACCCAATGCTATAAACGAGTAGGTAGCCCCTACGAGGTCGAACACCAAACCCGCATATGCCCATTCTTTAATCCTATCCAATTTGGGAATGAGTATGGTAATAGCTGCCAGTATCTTAGCTACGCCCAAAAATGGTATGATATATTTCGGAAAGCCCATTTGCGTGTGTATCATTTCTACAGATTGTGCATCACTCATCACATTGCCTATTGACGAGAATATCATGAAGCCTGCAAAGAGAATGGTTACTATCCAATAAGCAATGTTTAGTTTTTTCATACGTTATGCTATATATACTAACTAATATAGGCAATCTATTCCTTATACAACAGCCTATCATATATAATTATTAAACCTCATTAGTGTACAGCAATAAATACAATGACCCACTGCAACTGCCTGCTCACTGTTAATTGCTTGTAAAGCCGAAAAACTTAACATTAATTTATTGTTAAGTAATTGTAACTTTATATAGCAAAACATGATAAAAAGGCTATATATAACAATCCTGCTTATAGTTGTATCTATTACAACGCATATAGCTTTTGCTGGTAGCAAGCCCATATACATTGATTATTACGGAGATACACTAACAATACCTGCTACACCAGCTACTATGGTTGTCTATAAAGTAAAACCCGATGTAGCTACCGTAAAGCAGTTTTACGATATCATCAGCACATTAAATTACCAGCCTATCATAAATACCCTGCTGGCATACAAAGACAAACACCACCTGAACGACTGGCTGTATTATCAACTCATCCGCAAAACTGCACAAGCCATTGCCCCAAAAGCAGAAAACTATCCACGCTATACTTTATACAAATGGTTTTTACTGTCAAAATCGGGCTACGATGCAACAATAGCGGTTAGTGAAGACAATCAATTATTCTTCTATGTTCACTGCGATGAAAACATATATGATGTGCCATACTATATGAGCAATGGAAAGCAGTATGTATGCCTCAACAGGCACGACTATGCAGCTACCTATAACCTGCAACAAAAAGGCTTATTCGCAACAGACATCGTAGTGCCCGAGGCAAAAAAAGCTTTTTCTTATAAAGTAACCCAACTGCCCGACTTTACCCCCAGCCACTACACTGAAAAAGAAATACAGTTTAACTACAATAACAAACTGTATCACTTTAAAGTAAAGCTGAGTAACGATGTGCAAACCGCATTTACAAACTATCCTGTTACCGACTATGCATCTTATTTCAACATACCACTGAGCCATACTACCTACAGTTCGCTAATACCTGTACTGAAACAGGCGGTAGATGGTATGAAGCAAAAAAACGGTGTTGACTACCTGATGCAGTTTACCCGTAATGCCTTTCTGTACGAAGACGACAAACAATCTTATGGCAAAGAGAACCGTATGAGCCCTGAACAAACATTGCTGAATAAATACAGCGATTGCGATGACAGGGCTGCACTATTTTTCTATTTAGTGAAAGAAGTGTACAACCTGCCTATGATTGCCATACTCTACCCTACACACATTACCGTAGCGGTAAAATTTGACAAACCTATCGGTCAAACAATAGCATACAAAGGGCAACTATATACCCTATGCGAACCTACTCCGCAACTGCAAGACCTGCGTGTGGGGCAGGTAGCACCGGAATTCAAAAATGCCAGTTATCAAATTGCATTTGAATATACCCCAAAATAAAAGCACCCCTGTAAGAGGTGCTACGATATGTATAGTATGCTTGGCTAACTAAACCCGCAAATGATACCGCCCATCAATGCCAGTGTCAGCATCCAATAGCCTGTATGGATGGCGATGTATTTAAAGCCTTTTCTTTCAAACAAAGCATTTGTACCTAAGATGGGCAGGGCAACAAATAGCCCAATCAAAAATCCATGAAAAGCACCATGCTTGAAGGTGTGAAACTCTGCACCATACTTGCCTGTTACATCATTGTACATTTGCAGCGCATCCGCGTCTTTCGCATGGTTTGCCATCATGCTCATCAACCCGAATTCATGCCGCACCATTGTGTTTAAAGTAAGTGCAATCATGAATGCAAATACAATCACCAATGTGAAAATGACTGCCATATTAGATTTTCGCAGCTCTTCTTCCGAAAGCCCTGTAGATTTCATCCAAGCATTGCCAAAGCCTATCTTGGGATTGTACCAGATGCTACCCGTTATCAGGGGTACTAATGCTGCCAAAGCAGTAATGAGAAAATTTATCTGAACCATAATGTTTCTGTTTAAACACAATATATATTTAAATTATCATAAACAATACTGGTTTTTCAAAAAGAGCGGGCAAATACCCCTATAGAATACTTCTTTAGGTATTACTTCATTAATCCATGCTACATTAATTACTTTTGCGCTGAAAAATTGAACCTACACAGTAATGTACACTATACATTTTAAGTTTGAACAAAAAGGATTAGAGCCTGTAACTATTGACAATATTGCAGGTGGACAAAGCATACTGGAAGTTGCCGAAGAAAATAATATAGAACTGCACCACAACTGCGGTATGGTATGCGCTTGCAGCACATGCCACCTGTATCTTGAAAAAGGTGAACAGCATGTAGCAGAACTAACAGACAAGGAAGAAGACTTTATAGACCGTGCCCGCAACCCTAAAATAGAAAGCAGGCTCGGTTGCCAGTGTGTACTGAATGACGGTGGTAGCGGACGTATTGAGGTTACCATCCCCGACCAATCGTTGATACACGGCGAATAATATTATTTATCAAGTACTTTATTTAACAAACATGGCACATTACGAACCACCCATCAACTGGGGAGACTACGAAGATATTGCACTGAAACTGTACGAGCGTTTCGGAGACGACTTTACGGAAAGCAAGATATACCGCATACGATTTACCGAACTGCTGGACTGGGTGATGGAAATACCCAATTTTGAAGGCAAACGCGAAGACAGCAACGAGGGACACCTTGAAATGATACAATCGAGCTGGGTGTACGAGTGGAGAGACAACCAATCCTAACAATTATTTTACAAAAGTATTTTAGGTTTGTAACATATATATGCCTTATCTTTGCGGCTTATTAATTTTTTTAAAATGCAAGAAGGTACAATTAAATTCTTCAATGAAACTAAAGGTTTCGGTTTCATTAAGCCCGACAACGGCGGACAAGACATTTTCGTTCACGTTTCAGGTCTGATTGACGAGGTTCGCGAAAACGACCGTGTGTCTTTCGAAGTACAAAATGGTAAAAAAGGATTAAACGCGGTTAACGTTAAAGTTATCTAATTTATACTTTTAAGTTTTAGTACACAGCACATCTTTACGGTGTGCTTTTTTTATTCCACTATCTTTTGCGCAGCAGACGGCAGCATCTCTAATGTAGTAGCGTTAATGTCATATAGCTGAGATGCAGGTACTGTTATATCTACCTTATCAGGCCCTTGTACCACTACCTCTGCACCACCCGCTTTTTTCTCTTTTATCCATACAAAGCTGGCTTTGTTAATGCTTACACTACCACTTGTAGCCTTTGCTTTCAGATACCCTACCGTGCAGCCGTTATTATGTATGGCTTTGGTTACGTTTCCTTTTATCACCAGATTGCGCCCTTCCATATCTTGGGCTATGTAGCTATCCCCTTCTTTGGCATATATCAGCACTACATTGCCAGCCGCAAAGCGCACCCGCATATTCATGCTATCTACCGCAGCACGGTCTATGGGTTTGTTGCCGCTTGTAGCCAGATAATAGGTCAGGTCGTTAACACCGGGCTTAATGATAGACACAGTAGCCCCTTTTTCCAGTATATACCAATCAGGATGGCTAAGCTGCGCGTATGCTTTAATGCCTGCCAACGATACCAATGCTACGAATACTACAAGAATATGCTTCATACCTGTAAAAATAGAAACTAATAAGTTCTTACAGACTCCTGTTTCCAGACGATGGTTTGATAGCAAATGTTAAAACAATACCATTGCATAAAACAAATAACATATACAGATTGAAAAAAATAGCCATGTTTAGCCTATCTTTGCGCAAATAGTTTGAATATTTAATGTCCACTCAATCTTTGCCCCTTGTAAAATTTGCCCCTAAAGGTGCAGATAGCTTTTACGACAACGTAAAAACAAGGGTTAACCAATACTTTGCAGATAATGGTATTTCTAAGCACGGCAACCTTAAAATGTATATTAAGACAGCCGCCTTGCTATGTATATACTTTGTGCCTTATGCCCTGATAGTAAGCGGGCTGGCAAGCGTAAACATCGTATTGTTTTATGCCCTATGGCTTGTAATGGGTATTGGCTTGGCAAGCCTCGGCATGTCTGTAATGCACGATAGCAACCACGAAGCCTACTCTGATAACAACTTTGTAAACACCCTGTTTGGCGGCACACTCAACATACTGGGTGGCTATAGCCGCAACTGGCGTATGCAGCACAATATACTGCACCATACCTATACCAATGTAGACGGGCTGGATGAAGATATAGAAGCGGGTATATTGCTCCGCATGTCGCCCAACAAAAAGAGGTATGCCATTCATCGTTATCAGCACTGGTACGCATGGTTGCTGTATGGCATCATGAACATATACTGGGTAACGGTGAAAGACTACAAAGGACTGATAAAATACCACAAAACAGGACTGCTGAAAAAAGAGAAAGTATCGTTTGGCAGGGCTTTGGCAGAGCTTACTTTTTACAAACTCATCTTCTTTGGTTATGTAGTAGTATTGCCATTGCTGTTTTCGGGCATGGCATGGCAGCATGTGATTATTGGCTTTGTGCTGATGCAGATGCTGGCAGGGCTGGTACTTGCCTGCGTATTTCAGCTGGCACACGTAATGCATACATCAGACTATGCAGAGCCCGATGAGATGAATAAAATGGAAAATAGCTGGGCTATACACCAACTGCTGAATACGGCCAACTTTTCGCCACGCAGCACCATCATGTCTTGGTTTATAGGCGGGCTCAACTATCAGATAGAGCATCACCTGTTTCCGCATATATGCCACATACACTATCCGCAATTATCAAAAATAGTAGCACAAACCGCACAGGAACACAACCTGCCCTACAATGTGCAGCCCAACTTTGTAGCCGCACTACAGGTACACGCCCGTATGCTGAGGGATTTGGGAAAGAAGTAAAAAATTTGAGTGTCATGGCGAAGAGTAAAGCCATCTCACGGGGGTGAGTGATTTGCTCGTTGCGAGTAGTACCCCTAAATCCCCTTACAGAGGACTTTTGTTCTCTTTCCGTCTTTGCGAGGAGGTAACGACGAAGCAATCTCGTGAAATGAGTGATTTGCTCGTTGCGAGTAGTTACCCCTATATGCCCTTACAGGGGAGTTTGTTCTTTAGCTCCCCTCCTGTTTTTAGGAGGGGATATTGGCGCAGACATGCGGAGCTTGTCGTAAGCCAATCGGGGTGGTAAGCTCGTGGCGAGTATATAACCACCCCGTCCGCCCACCGCACATAGCTATGCGGACACCCCTCCTAAAAACAGGAGGGGAGTTTAAATTTTCCCCTTTGCGTTTCCCTTTGCGACTTTGCGTCTTTGCGGTTAATAACTACTCATGTAGAGCCAGCCCAACCAACGCCCGTCATACCGAACACAGAGAGGTATCTCCTGAGCATTAGTACTACCGATGATGCAGATGCTTCACTGCGTTCAGCATGACAGGTGTGGTTGTGTGTCATTGCGAGGTACGAAGCAATCTCACGATAACATGAGCCTTAATAATGTGAGATTATTCCGCTTCGCTACATGAGAAAAGTTGCTTTGTCAGCAGCCTACGCACAAGGCTTTGCTATGCTTCCGCGCAATGACACAACACGAGTCATGGCGAGGCACGAAGCCATCTCACGGGGTGAGGGTTTTGTCCCAGCTTGTCCCACTGTCCCAAAATATTGTAACTGGTTTTCTGGGACACTTGGGACAGAATGATATTAACTTTTCAACTCGTGTAAAATACGTTTAAATTCTTTATGGCCACCTAATACAAGCAAGAAATCAACTTGAGCTAGAACTAATTTTTCATCAATTTTTTGTTTAATCATTGTATTATACTCCTCATTGTGTGACTGCTTGTATGCGATTTTATATGCATTAGTTAAATCACTAAAAAAGTTATAAAACAAAGTGATATCAGATTGTTTTAATTCAAATAGTTTATTGAAAAATGAATTTATTGTTGTGTAGTTATCCCTGCTTTCAGTGATATGCCCTAAAAAGCCTATAAGGTAATAAGGAATTGGGGTTTTCTTATCTGGGCTTGATGTTCTATCAACTTCTGCTTTTTTATGTATTAAATATAACCTTAGTAAATTATCGTAAGTAAAGTTATCATGCATTTTTAAGGAGTAATTGTTATAATACTCACTTTGTGGATTTAGAATTTTACTTTTCTTTGAGTAAGCATAATATCCATCTAACATGAAAGCTAAGTAAACCTGTAATAACTTTTCAAGCTGAATAGTAACATCTGAAAAAGTAGTTAAGTCCAAATTAAGCGCACTTGAATATCGATTAGCTTTTTTTACTAACGAATTAAATGCCGCCTTATCTTTATATTTTTCTTTAAATTTATGTTTATCGCTATGTTGAACCAATAGAATAAATCCTCTATTTTCAAGTTCTTGTTGTAGTTTAGAAAATATTTCTTTGTCTGATGCAAATGCTTTTTCATTAATCGCATTTTGACTATTTGTGAACCTTACAATATCCTTATAAAAATTTGGTTTTTTAGTACTAACTTGAGTATTAAAGATTAATACCTTAACCATTACATATACACTCCCAAATTCTTTGTCTATTAAAGCTATATCTTTTTTAGCATAATCGTTCAAAACCTCGTAAATAGTGTTAACTGTTTGACAACCATTTACTACTTGCGGTTGAGAAATATTTAACTTAAATGCAGTACCAGTATCCGATTCAGCCTTCTCACATATTATTGTAATTCCATTGTTATAATAGAAGAAATTTTTTCTGTCTTCTTCACTTCTTAAAGTTCTCATAATGCCGTTATTAATAGGACTGCGGCCGAGATACTCACGTATATTTTCTTCAAAGAGAGGATATCCTTTTTGTTGAGCTGAGCTATACATCCTATAAATGACACTTAATGGCGTCATTATATAATGTGCTGGTGACATTCCCTCTAGTTTATATTCATTTGGTAGTACCCTAAGTATTGTACCTTTATTAATAGTTGACAATTCAAACTGAAACTTCTTCTGTTCTTCAAAAGCCTTACCATAGTATAAATCATATATCTTATCTAAATAGAAAATTTCACTCCTAACAATTGCACTACTAATTTTATTTCCATTTTCATTAATATTAAATTGGCTAAATAAATTATCTATAGCAGTATTTGATTTGTTGTTAGTAACATACATATGCAAGTATATTTTGTAGTCTTCGTCTTCAATAGCTCTGTCAAAAGTATTTTGCAAATCTTTACTTCTCTTATATTTTCCAGCCTTTAAAGCTGCTAGTGGAGCTGTTAAAAAATCTGATACATACTTTCTGTCTAATGGAGTATTATCATCATAATACTTATTTTGTATTATGAATAGCTCTTTTGAATCTTCATAATGTACATAGCAATCAATACCAGAATCGTTGTAGTCTGTAATCTGTGTTGGAATTAACTCATCATCAACGTTGTATATTCTACTAAGAATCCAATAGTTAAAAGCGTATTCAGGTTTAGCAAGTTTTGGTTCATTGGTAACAAATTCTTCTTCGATAATTTTTAAATCTTCAGTGATTTGATTTTTAAACAGTGTTCTCATAAATACAATATTAGGTTTTAATGTTTTCATAAATATACTTTAGTTTAGCTTTATTATAAAGTGCTTTTTCATCATAACATACATATAAAATATGCAAGGAAGCAATGGATAAATCGATGTTATCTTTAGATTGCCACATACATATCTGCATTCGCAGATACTACTTGCAATGACACAAGAGTGAGTAATTTTTAGTGTTCATAATCTGTCCCAGTGTCCCACCGTACCAGTTACAATATTTGGGACAGTGGGACAAAGCGGGACAGTTACTTACTGCTAATCTTTTAATATGCGTGCTACTGTACTTTTACTTGTGCCAAGATGGTCTGCAATATCTCTATAACTACAATCAGGGCAATCATCCGCTATGCGCTTCACCTCCCCCACCAACCAATCCCTACTCTTATCTTCTACCGTTTTCAGGTGCTCTTGTTCCGTGCCACAACCTGTAAATACAAACTTCAAAAAGTTGTGGGGCTTTTGTATGCGGCAGAGGGCTACGTTGCGGTCGTGGTAGATGATTTCGGTGTTGCGGGCTTTTACCTGTTTTATGTAGCGCAGCCCTGTATCGCCCATGCAGTTGCCTATGCAAAAGCTGCTATCGCAAAAGTTCATCAGCATCTTGCTGCCTTGCAGGTCGTTCAGTGTCAGGGGTTTGCTCATATCGCGCTTGGGCGTGTGTGCCAGTGCCAGTATGCTTAGCCCGTGGCGTTTCTTCAGTTCTTTCAGGTGCTTCATCAGTGGCAGCGCGTCTTTGGCTTGTTCGGTTTCCTGGCGCAGGTAGGTTATGTTGTCTATTATCAGCACTTTGGCACCCGAGTTTTCAACGGTCTGCTCTATACTGTCGTACACAAAATCCTCAAAGCAGGTGTAGCGGTTGGGTATCTCTCGGTCAGGGTCCAGCTCGGCACGCAGCAGGTCTGGGGCAAAGGCGTAGTGCTGCTGATAGTCTATGCTATAGCGGGCTTCAAACTGCTTGTCGAACAGTTCAAAATCGAAATAGATAACGGGCTGGGCTTTGGCTGCCAGCTTAAAGCCCTCTATGGGTATGCCCTTGCTGATGCTGTCTGCTATCTGCACTGCCAGTATGCTTTTGCCCGTGTTGGTGTCTGCAAACAGTATGCATAGTTCGCCCTCGTGCCATAGCTCGCTGAATAGCATTTTGGGTACGGGGCGCAGGCTGGCTTGTGCCATCCAGTCTATGGCGGGTTTCATGATAAAAGCCCCGTTGCTTTTGCGGCTCATGTAGTTTTCTACAGCCAGCCGCATGGTTTCTTCGCTTAGCAGTCTTTGGCGTTCGCGTTCTTGGGCAGCACGGCGTTCTGCCTCTTCTTTTTCTTGTCTCCAATCCATGTGTGATGAGTTTTTAACCCTCCCGTCCTCCCTAAAGGGAGGGGTTGTTTCGGTAGGGTTTGGTTAACAATAAATTCTTGCACAAATGTACAATAATATTTTATTAATAAACGTAAAAATGTTATCAACATAATATTAACAAGTATGTATTATTGTGGTGGATGGATGACTTGTTGATTAGTTGATTGGATAAGAGAGATAGTAGGGATGGTTGGGATAGAAGGGATAATGGGGATAGTAGGGATGATGGGGATAATAGAGATGGAAGGAATGGAAGGCTGTGAAGGGATAATAGGGATGTTCCGTAAGAACAAAAGCTTTGTAGCTGTATGGTTGTCATAATCCATCCCCGTCCTGTAGGGACGGAACAGCGTACCATGTTCAGCCACCTACGGGGTAGTGGTGAAACGCCATCACTGGCAGTACAAATGCTCAGGAGATACCTCTCTGCGTTCGGTATGACGGGGTTGCTTCGTGTTGCCTCATGCAAAGCCTTGTGTTGTGTCTTTCACCCTATCTTAGTACCATTAGGTACGGGCTTGTCTATGGTAGTGAGTGCAATGTTGCCATCGGCATCTGCAAAGCCTGTTACAAGGCATTGAGACATGAAATCGGCTATCTGCTTTTCGGGGAAATTGATAACGGCTACTATCTGCCTGCCTGTCAGTTCTGCTTTGGTATATAGTGTGGTTATCTGCGCACTACTCCACCTCACTCCATACTGCCCAAAGTCTATCTTCAGTTTGTAGGCTGGCTTCTTAGCTTTTGGAAAGTCCAGTACTTCCAATATCGTACCTGCATACAAGCCAACACGCTCAAAATCTTGCCAGCTTATCAGTTCCATATTAAGATATAGACTTCATCATGGCATATACCAATACAGATAGTGCAAATACACCATAGAAAAAATAATTAATCACATTACTGGCTCTGTAATACTTCTTTACCTTGTCTTGAAACGTATTTTTGATGCCTTGCTTGCTGATGGGTATGAGCGATATATAAAACACCTCACCAAAATGTTTACCCAATCCTTTGGAGTAAATCATGTATAATTTGGTAAGAAAAAAAGCAACAACAATCAGTATCAATGCGAATGGGCCAAGCTCTACTATCAAATGACGAATCATACGTACTATGCAAATTTAGGTCAGGTAATTATCCCTTAATTATAATATAACAAAATTATCACAAACGAATAATTTGTTATTTGCAAATGTAATATAGGATATTCAATAATCGTTCATCATTTTATGTTTATTGATAGAAATCAATAAACGGATTAGATTTGATGGCAATGTTGAAGAAAGAAATACTGGCAAAACTATACTCCTTTCGGGGGTTAGATAAGTATGCAACATTTGGCAAAGCACAGGCAGGCATCATTCACAGCCCAGACGACCAGCAAGACATCATCAGTGGTATATTAGATAAGTGCTGTAAGGAATTGATTATTGAAATTGAAAGCAGCAAACGTGCCGCAAAAACAGCCTTAAAAACCATCATCGCCCGCCACATGGACGAGATAATGCAGGCACCCGTCAATACAGAAAACAAAGACTTTGGTTACCACCTTTGCTATTTTCTGGCAGAGAAGGCAGGCGTAGATATGTGGCGGCATTCCGATACCAAAATATGGGGGTACTGGAAGGTAGAAGAAAACAAACTGAAAAACGTAACCCGTACAAGACAGGCTAAAAAGAAATAGCAGCAGGCAATGCTCTTAGTAATTTGTGCTGTTTATTCAATATATTGCATAGAGGATAAATACACATCATGCTGAAAACATCGGTTGGCGAGCTAAAATTATCGCCCGTAAAAGAAGAAGGGAAATTCGTTTTTTATAACGACTTCATTACCATCAATGGTAAGGTATCTAAAGGCGATAAAATAAAGATATTTGTCGAGAGCTATCAGCCACTGGGCAATAAGATTATGATACCTGAAACAAGCCACTCATCTGCTATGCTTGTAGTACGTGGCGAGCAGTTGAGGCACGACGGCCTTACAGGACACGAAACGCTGAACAACCTGTACGAGCATGTATCTACGCTATACAAAAACAGGTTCTACTTCGGCGACAAAGCCTGATGTTATTCATTATCTGCCTTGACGGGTGAATGATACTTCATTAACGACCTTGCCGATATAAGAATAGCCACAACCGTCAGCACCGCGCTGGCTATAAAGGGCGCACCGGGGAAGTGTATATGATTGCCGGGGCGTGTATAGTATGCAAATAAATTAGTCATCAGCAATGGCCCTGCTATAGACGATAAACTCATAATACCCGTCATCACTCCTTGTAGTTCTCCTTGTTCGTTAGCTGGTGTCTGGTTCGACATGATGCCCTGTATAGCAGGCGGCGCAATGCCCCCTAAGCAATAAGGTACTAATATGGCAAACATCATCCAACCTTCGGTAGCAAATGCAAATAGTACGAAACCAATGAGGTATAATGTAAAGCCGATATATACAGAGCGCTTCTGCCCGAATTTGGGTATGGTATAGCGTATCAGTCCACCCTGTACCAGTGCTACCAATATACCCACTGCACCCAATGAATAACCAACCATTGCTTCGTTCCAGCCAAATTTTTCCATTGTGTAATACGTCCATGTAGATTGTGCAGAATGGCCAGCGATGTATAGCAGAAACATAGCACCCAGCAAACCCGCTATGGCAGGGTAACGCTTCAGGTGCATCAGCGAGCCTAATGGGTTGGCACGCTTCCAGTCAAAAGACCTGCGGTTTTCTTTTGATAATGATTCGGGCAAAATGAAATAGCCATACAATGCGTTGAGCAATGAAAGGCAGGCTGCAACAATAAAGGGTATTCTATCTCCGTACTGGCTGCATACACCACCTATTACAGGGCCTATGATAAAGCCAAGCCCGAAGGCTGCGCCTACCATGCCAAAGTTCTGCGCGCGTTTTTCGGGTGTGCTGATGTCTGCTATATATGCAGTAGCCGTAGTGAAACTGGCACCGAATACGCCTGCTATGATGCGCCCTACAAACAACCATACAATAGTAGGTGCTAATGCCAGAAATATATAGTCAATACCCAAACCTAATAAAGACATCAAAAGTATAGGCCGCCTGCCATACCTGTCGCTAAGGCCACCTATAATGGGTGCAAACAGAAACTGGATAAAAGCGTAAGAGAATGTAAGCCAGCCACCATATTCAGACGCTGTACTTAAATCGCCACCCACCATTTTTTGAATAAGTGTAGGCACAACGGGTATGATAAGCCCTATACCTGTACAGTCTATCAACAGTGTGATGAAAATAAAACCCAGAGCAGCATTGCGCTTATCAGCCATAGTTTCTGTTTGCAGCAAAATACTACAATATCTGTTTACCATTCATCTATTGTGTATGAAAAGCCAGTTAACAGTTTGTATATTTCGGTATGGCAATGGATGCAGCGATAAAGAAACCAAGCATATTGAAGCGCGTTTTCAAGTTCATTTTATACTTGTTATTGTTATCTGTACTCTATCTGTTGGTATGCAAATGGCTGATGCCCCCTATTACCGCTACACAAATAGGAGCAGTAATAGATGGCTATGGCTTGAAACGGGATTATGTAAGCTGGAACGAAATATCGCCCAATGTAAAGTTGGCTGCCATAGCCAGTGAAGACCAGCTATTCCCCGACCATGCAGGCTTTGACTGGAAGTCTATTGAGAAAAGCATGGAAGAAAAACCTAAGCGCAAAAAAAAGAAACGTGGTAAGGGAAGCGGAGCAAGTACTATCAGCCAGCAAACGGCTAAAAACGTATTCTTGTGGCAAGGAAGCGGCATTACCCGCTACATACGCAAAGCCCCCGAAGTAGTATATACGGAAGCAATAGAATTGGTATGGGGTAAGAAACGCATACTGGAAGTGTACCTGAATGTGATAGAGATGGGCCCCGGTATATTTGGCATAGAAGCGGCAGCGCAAGCCTATTTTCACAAATCTGCCAGAAACCTGTCTCGTGCAGAAGCGGCTATGATAATTGCCTGCTTGCCCAATCCTAAAAAGTTTACCGTAAAGCCCATGAGCCGCCGTGTTGGCTGGCGATACCCGCAGATAGTAAGGCAGATGAACAATCTGGATGGAGACCCCGACGTAGCCGAATTAATACGTTAATGCTATCTTGCCTTCTTACGGGTTTTTAATTGGTGCTCCCAAAATATCCCTTTGAACCATCCTAATGTCAGCACAATTGTCATACCTGCGGTTACAAGCCCTGCTATTATCCAGAGCAGTGTTTCTAATGTATTCGACGTTTGCATATCGCATGGGGTTTGTATGAAATTATACAATCCATATATGCAGTTCAAAAAACATATTTCACATTTGTGGATAACCTGCGAGTGAATGTATAATGGAGCATGATTTTTTAACTAATGAATAATAATGTAAATTTATATATCATCTCACATCTATGAAGCATCTGTTGCTGATACTATTTGCCTGCATTGCAGGCAGTGCTTCCATAGCTGGTACACCAGATACTATACAGATACATTTCGACCTTGATAAAGATGTGCTGAATAAAACAAACAAAACGCTGCTGGAAGGCTTTGTGTACGAAGATGTCATCAACAAACAAACGGATGTACTGATTATTGGCTATGCCGATTATTTAGGCAGCAATGAATATAATATCGACCTGTCGAAACGCAGGGCAAAAGCCATTAAGGATTTGCTTACATCCTTATTGATACCAGAAGAAAACATCAAGTTATGTATAGGCAAAGGCGAAGTAAGCAGGCTGAAAGAAAGACAGGGCGGGTATGCAACAGACAGGCGGGTAGATGTTGTCGTATCGCAGAAGAAAACAAAAAACCTTGCTGATAAACCAATACTTACAAAAGCTAAAACACCTGCACAGGCAACAAGGCCTGCCCCTAAACAACTAAACCAGATAAACGAACTGAAAGTAGGCGAAACGATAAGACTGGAAAATATATACTTTGTATTGGGCAGGCATATATTAACTGACAACTCGCTACCTATATTGGATAAACTGTACGAAACCATGGAAAATAACCCGAGCCTGAAAATACAGATTGAGGGACATATATGCTGCCTTAGGTACGGTTATGATGCCCTTGACGAAGACACCCAAGATATGAAGCTATCTGAAAACAGAGCTAAGTATATATACGATTATCTGGCACAAAAAGGCATAGAAAAAGACAGGATGAATTATGTAGGTTTTGGCAGAACCAAACCACTGATAAAACCTGAATTGACAACTGAAGACGAAGATAAAAACAGGCGTGTGGAGATACGGGTAACGGCTAAATAGATAGCATAATATGCTTGAAGTAATGCGGACTAAAAGGCATATTGGTAAACGGTGTAGATATATACATACAAGATATTACAAATGAAATGATGAACTCCTCGAAAATAAAATCTGCTATTAACCAAGCCTAATACCTATTTATTCCGTCTTATACAGGAACATAATTATCAACGAATTGCATTTATGAGAAAAAGTACACTTATACTATTGTTTATTATACTACCGATATTAGCTATTGCCACCACCAGAAAGGTGTTATTCATTGGCAACAGTTATGTATTTACCAATAACATGCCATTGGTATTGCAGCAATTAGCCACATCATTGGGCGATACCTTGATATATGAAGAAAGCGTCCCCGGCGGTTTCACTTTTCAGGGGCATAGTACCGATGCCAATACGCTTGCCAAGATAAAAGCGCAGCAATGGGATATAGTAGTACTACAGGAGCAGAGCCAACGTCCTGCATTCTCTCCGGGGCAGGTTGCAACAGATGTATACCCTTTTGCCCGTAAACTGGATAGCTTGGTGAGAGATAATAAAGCGTGTACTGAAACCATGTTTTTTATGACATGGGGACGAAAAAACGGCGATGCTTCCAATTGCGCATCTTACCCGCCAATATGCACTTATGAAGGTATGCAACAACGCTTGCGCGAAAGCTACCTGCAAATGGCACAGGATAATAATGCCATCGTATCGCCCGTAGGTGCTGCATGGAAGCAAGTAAGAGATAGTTTCTCAAGCATTGACCTGTATTCTCCCGATGAATCTCACCCGAGCGTAAGCGGCACGTATCTGGCAGCATGTGTATTCTATGCATCTATATTTCATAAAAACCCGATAGCCAGTACTTTCAATAACGGACTGCCTGCTACAGATGCTAATAACCTGAAACGTATTGCAGGCAAAGTAGTATTAGACAGTTTCAGTAAATGGAATATGCATGGCAACTATACGTATGCCAATTTCAATAAATCCGTTGCAGGCAAAACAGCTACGTTTACCAACACATCCGTTTATTCAACCAACAACTACTGGACATTTGGCGATGGCGGTACAAGCACTGCGGTAAGTCCGTCAAGAGCATACGCCGTAAATGGAAAATATCAGGTAACTCTTACAGCATCTAACACTTGCTTTACGGAAACTAAAAAAGACAGTGTGGTGATAGGTACTACCAGCATACTGCAAAACAATACAAACCAGCCATTGCAGGTCTTTTCCAATGGCAATACAATTCATGTTTTACATAATGGCAGCATGGCTGTACTATTTGAATTATTTGACACAAACGGCAGGCGTGTTTTCCAAACCAGCATACAAGCTAATACAGTATATAACAAAAGTGATATAGCCGTAGGAAACTACATCTATCGTTGCAGCAGCACGGATGGCAAGGTTTTACAAACCAACAAAATCAACTTGTATTAAAATGATTGCTTCCGTTGAATGTATATTATACGCTGCTGACCAAAAGAACAGCAGGGATTTTTATGTAAGCATTCTTGGTAGAGAACCCATACTGGACGTACAGGGCATGACATCATTTGAGCTTTGTGCCAATACCCGCTTAGGGTTGATGCCCGAAACAGGAATAGCGAAGATAATTACACCCGCTATGCCCCACCCCTCAACGGGAAACGGAATACCACGCTGCGAGTTATACATATATGTAAGCGAAATAAACAAAACCTATTCTCGCATACAATCATTAGGAATACCCATTATCAGTTCACTGCAAACAAGAGATTGGGGTGATAAAGCATTTTATTTTGCTGACCCCGACGGACATATCATTGCCTTTGCAGAAAAGATTAGTACCTGAACCACACCTCGGTAGCACCAAAACCATATTGCCCCTGCCATTCATTAGAGAATTTAGATACTTCGGGTATCTGCCGCAATACTTTGTGTACTTCATCGCGCAGTACACCCTTACCCAAACCATGAATGATAATTGTACGCTCTTGCCTGTTGCTGATGACAGCCTGCAGATGACTACTTAATGCCTTTAGCTGAATTTGCAACATATCTGCATTGCTCATGCCTTTGGTATCGGGCACAAGGTTTTCAATGTGCAAGTCTATCTCAAACCTTGGCAGCGATGCTCGCCAGTCTTTAGCGGGTTTAGCCACGTTGTGCTTTACAGGCGGAACAAACTTATCAGGCTTTTCTTCTTTGGGTTTGGGCAAAAATGTATCTATCAGCAAATAGCTGAACGTAGGTTCGTTTGACTGCAACAATGTATTGATATGCTCAAATAGTTTTTGTGGGCGTATTTTTAAAGTATCTGTTGCAACAGCGTTAGCCGCATCGTCTGCATCCGTCAATTCCCAACGAAACCTTGGTTGTTCGCTCATTTCCTCAAAAGGAAGTGCATGTAAATAAAGATGTCCGAAGCCATGCAGCTTTCCCTCGTGCTTAAAAACCGTTTGCTGGTTTCTGTCAACCACCTGATACTGAAAATAAACAGCATTTGGCAACTCGTTCAGCAAGTATATCTTAATAAAAGACACCTCGTCCTCAAACACATCAGGTTTATATTCAGGCATGAAGGATAGATATACGCCTTTTGCCAGCTTAGGCTTTCTGAATTGTTGTTTTTCTAATGGCAATACATCGGGTATAGATTGCACCGTTTTCTTTTTCTTATTCTCCGTAAACCATTTCAGGTATGGGTGGTCTATATCATCTTTATAAACGGGGAAGCTAACGCCATTTACTTCCACCTCAAACATATCCTGATTGATGTATGCGGTAACATGCCCCTCTTCGCCTGTTTGTTTCAGAATAATCCTATCTCCTATCGAAAACTTCATTCCTATTCTGCTTGTAGTTTGTCTTTAATAAACGCTACCATTTGGGCAACTGCTTTACCTCTATGGCTTATTTCGTTTTTTATATGTGGCGGTAATTCTGCAAAAGTTTTATCGTAGCCATTGGGCACAAAGATAGGGTCGTAGCCAAAGCCACCCTGTCCCCTGCTTTCTTCAATTATTGTACCCTCACAAATACCCTCGAAAAAATAAGTTTCGTCATCCCATATCAGGCATATTACTGCTTTGTAATAACCTGTTCTATCGTCTTTGCCATGCAGGTTTGTAAGTAATTGATGCAGGTTGGCTTCGTCATGTCTACTACCACTGTAATGGGCACTACTCACGCCCGGCTCGCCATGCAGCGCATTAGCGCATATACCACTATCATCTGCAAAAACGTTTTTGCCGCAAAACCTGTATATCGTACTTGCTTTTACCAGCGCATTCTCTTCAAAAGTCTGGAAAGGCTCATCTATTTCATCTGTAAACCCAATATCCTGTAACGATAAAAGGTTTACATCTGCTATCATCTCCCTTATCTCTTTTATTTTCCCTTTGTTATTAGATGCTATGACCAGCTCTTTCATGCCACCAAAACTACAACATCTACTAAAAAATATTTTAGGCTATTTAAACCTTTACTTGCCTGCAAGGTCTTATTACCAAATTAACACTTATGCAAACGAAAAGAACAATTTACATCGGCACAATGGCGATACTTGCACTGACGCTGATAATGACAGCCTGCAAGCGCGATAAAAACAATGCTACAGAAGTTGACGAGGATACCTACTATGCCGATGATCAGGCAAGAATGGATCAATCATTCAACGATGCGCAAACACTGGCAGACCAAGCCTACGAAACGGGTAATGTGCAAATGAAAGGTGGCCCCAGCATATTGGGCACTTGCGCTACCGTTACAAGAGATACAACCAGCACCCCACGCAAAATCACAATTGATTTCGGCAGCACTAATTGCTTATGCAACGACGGCAGGCTGCGGAGAGGCAAAATTATCATTACCTATACGGGCAAATACAGAGATAGCGGCAGTGTAAAAACTATTGGCTTTGATGGTTATTATGTAAACAATAACCAAGTGCTGGGCAGCAAAACGATAACCAATATGGGTAAAAACAGCAGTGGACAGTCATACTATAGCATTGTGGTAAATGGTATGATGATACTGAGTACAACAGGCGATACGGTAAAACATACAGCTACCCGTACACGCACTTGGGTAAAAGGTGAAAGCACTACCCTGCTGAGCGACGATGAATATCGGATTACAGGCAGTGGCACTAATACAAGGGCATCGGGCAAGGTGGTAAACTATACCATTACAAGCCCGCTGCTGATAGCACTGAACTGTAACTGGATAAAAGAGGGTGTAATAGCCATCACCCCTGCCGGCGCATCAAGTGCAAGGACGTTGGATTTTGGTGCAGGTACTTGCGACGACCAAGCCACTATAAATTATAACGGCAAAACACGCACAATAACATTGAGGTAATTTAATTGGGGTGTAGTGATGTACAGAAGCGGCTTTCATAGCCGCTTTTATTATTTGCGATAACTATGGTAGTAAATAGTAAAATACAAAAACAAGATTCTTGACAAGCGCATAAACCATGGCTGCAATAGCAAAGTGATAATAACGCTAACCGTCAGGAAATAATACAGACTATTATCATCGTACCTGATGCCGAATATGGGATAATACCAAACGAGATTTAAGAACAACATCATTACAGTCAGCACATAATTGATTCCATATCCGGGGTTTTGCTCTTTTATAAATTTCACATGACACTCGGTACATCTTTCGTGCATTTGCAGGCAGGTATTGAGGGGCAATATATGCTTTGTTGTAAACACCCTACCCTTGCGGCAGTTAGGGCATTTCATTTGTAACAAAGAGGGCAACAAATATCGTTTTTGAGCATCGACCATAGCAACAAAATTAGAAAAGCCGCCCCACTTAGTAAGCAGGGACGGCTTGTGATTGGATTGAGCAAGGTAATTGCTCTGTTATATCTTCCAGCCTTTGTTTTTGAAACGGTCACTTACAACCAGTTCTTTACTGCCGGGCGTGTATTTATAAAAACCTTCCCCACTCTTAACACCCAGGAAACCTGCCTGTACCATATTGGCAAGCAGTGTAGCAGGTGCATATTTTTGGTTGCCAAAGCCCATGTGCAGCACGTTCATGATAGAATAGCAAGTATCCAAACCTATAAAGTCTGCCAGTTGCAACGGCCCCATTGGGTGAGCCATACCCAGTTTCATGATTGTATCAATTTCCTCAACACCGGCTACACCTTCCTGCAAAGATAAAATCGCTTCGTTGATAAGCGGCATCAGTATGCGGTTAGAGATAAAGCCGGGATAGTCGTTTACTATACAAGGTACTTTACCCAAATAAGATGATAATGCGTGTACAGTATTAGTAACATCAGCATCCGTAGCATAACCATTAATAATCTCTACCAGTTTCATTACAGGTACAGGGTTCATAAAGTGCATACCGATTACTTTACCGGGGCGCTTTGTGTATGAACCGATACGAGTAATAGATATAGAAGACGTATTGGTAGCCAGTATGCAATTTTCAGGGCACAACTGGTCTAATTGCTGAAAGATTTTGATTTTCAGGTCTATATTTTCTGTTGCGGCTTCTACTACTATATCAGCATCCTTTACAGCTTCTGCCATATCTGTATAAGTAGTGATGCGGCTTAGTGCTTGTTGTTTGGCATCTTCTGTCAGTGTGTTTTTAGCAACCTGACGGTCCATGTTTTTGCCGATAGTTACCAATGCCTTATCCATTGCAGCCTGATTAATATCCATCATGTGAACATTAAATCCGCTTTGCGCAAATACGTGGCAGATACCATTGCCCATTGTACCCGAACCGATAACGGTTACAACCTTAATTTTTTCCAACATAGCTTTTGTGTTTTCGTCAATAGCAGCGTCACCCAGTTTCACTGCATCAACAGTTTGTTGTTGTATCATTTAATTAAATATTTTTAAAACGTGCCTAAGGTAAGATTTTATTGATAAAACATACGCTGAAAGCATAAATGTTATCCAACACAATGTGGATTTCTTATCAACTTATAATCAACACATTAAATATGTATTGCATTTTAACAAACAGCAAGCATTTATTGCCCTAAATTAGCCTCTACACTATTTATGAGTATTCAACGTGCCACACCTGTCAACGAGTTTTTAGCCAAGGTATTATTCTTGCTATTGCCAACGGCATTTGCAGGTTATTTTCTACTGCAAAATGCCAATGAATATTTTTCCGTTACCCGCAACGAGGCGGTGAAGCAGGTAATATACTTAGCAATCGGCATGGGTGTATCGGCAGTATTGTATGCTTTTCGTTTCAGGTTTCTGCCTTTGTTTGCATTGTTGGTGTTTGTATTGTTCAGCATTTACAAAGGGCTGGACGCATACGCGGTTGGCGAGTTTGATGCATTTTTTATATCTATTCAGTTTCTTGTATTTGCCATACTCTTCAGCATAGGGTGGCTGCTGGGTTGGGGGTTCATCAGGCTCAGGTACTGGTCGGTGTTAATAGCAGCATCCGTACTTACGGGTTGCATATTGATAATAGCCAAAGAAAAAACGGATAGTGTTTATACCCTGCTCAGGGCTTTCGCACCTGCACTTATTTATAGCGTATATATCATCTTCACTACAGAGCAGATATATAATTATAAAGACAAAAGCGGCAAATTCTGGTGGTTTCTTACACGCAGGTTACTGGCATTTGGAGCAGTAGCCGCTTTGCTATTGGCAGGTGTGGTGTATAGTATGCGTGGCGAGATAAAGGAAACCGTTGCCAACTATGGTGGTGCAGGGCAAAACGGCGAAACCAGTATGCTGAAAAAGAACAGCGATGGCACGTTTGACCTGAAAGATTATACAAAACTACGCTCGAACCTCGGCAGGAGCAACGAGTTGTTGTTTTGCGCACATATAGATAACTATTTCCCGAATACGGAAACACCTAATCCATTATACCTCACCGCATTTTATTACACCAAGTTTGATACGCTGACTGAAACATTTGAGCGCGATAAGACAATACCCTATAACGACCTTTTTGAGCCCGACCCGTCTAAGCTGCCTGTCTTTTTTACACAAATAGATACCAATGTTATCAGAAACAGCCTTGCCACCAAGTTGAGGCGCAGTATAGATATTGAGGTGTATAGCAAAGGTCTATCCCCTACCACCTATCTTGCGCCCAACGTAGGTTATTTTGTGCAGCCCATAACAGTTGAAAAAGACTTTAGGGATGAATTCAAATCGGCATTCAGGGCAAAGGGTTATGTATCTGAACTGAACAGCGCCTACTTTGTGTACAATGCGCAAGACCCTGCCATCAAAAAATTTCAGGAGCAGCGTTTTGATGTATTAAGACAGGTAAAAGGGTATGATGGTACGGATTCTACTTTTATGCGGTACTACACCTATATGCCCCGCGATGCTAAGTTTAATTCCATTAGCGAATTGGCACACCGTGTTACCCAAAATGCAAAAACACCCGTAGATAAAGTAATTGCCATCCGCGATTATTTTTTATCAAAAGACGAAAACGGCGAAGCATTATATAGCTATACAGACAACCCAGGCATACCCGATATACCGAGCGCATCCAAACTGATGTATTTCCTGTTTGAAAACCGCAAGGGCTATTGTGCCTACTATGCAGGTGCTACATTGTTTATGCTACGTTCGCTGGGCATACCATCGCGCATTACCGTAGGTTTTATGACGGTTGACCGCAGCGACAAAAACAAGGGCTGGTATTGGTATTATGCAGATCAGGCACATGCATGGGTGCAGGTGTACTTCCCCGGATATGGCTGGCTCGATTTTGATACGACAGTAGGCAATAGTGATGCACAAGAAAGCCCCAAGCCCGATGGCACACCACCTATGCAACCACCCCGTGCTTGGTTGGCTGCAGATGGCATTGTAGAAAGTATAGACACTTTGAAAAAGCTGATGACGCTCAAAGTAAAACACTTTATTTTTCATGATAAGGAATATGACGTAGCAGAGGCGCAGCCTGTACTGATGGACTTGAAAATTGCTACAGTACAAAGAGATAGTATGGAAGTGCCTATCTCTAATATTCAAAAAGGAGATGAAGCAACAGCCGTATCTTATGCCGAAGCCATGAAAAAAATGGAAGCCACAACGGGCGAGAAAGGTTTATCGTTATTAAATCGTTTCCCAAAACCTGCTCCTATTGATGAAGTGTACCTGAAACGAAAAGATACTGGCAAACCGGACGAGAAACCTGCTGCCGCAAAAACTGATACCCCACTAACGGTTAAAGAAATAGTATTAAGGATATTGATTATTGCCTCAGCCTTGTTGCTGTTCATTCTGTTGTTGCCGTCATTAGTGTGGATGTACTATTTGACACGTCATAAATACGCCAATGAAATCAATAAACCTTACTGGGCTTACAGGGCTGCATGTTATTACCTGCATATATGCGGCATTGCAAGAGATAATGATACGCCTATGCAATATGCAAGCAAAGTGGTGGACCCTATGTTTGGCACTGGGTTTACCGCATTTATGAACCTGTACCTGAAACAGAAATATGCTAATCAGGCACTGAACGCAAATGAATTGAATGCAGCAGCGTCATTCTTAAAACCATTTATAAAAGCCGTAAGAGCTAAAACACCATTTGGCAAACGTCTTTTAGGTTTTATAAACCCCGTCAGGATGATTAGTTTCTTTGTAAAACCTACGGACAATGAGTAATATTCAATATTAACATATTTAACTGCTCTAACTTAATCTCATTTTAACTGAAAAGAAATCAAATAGCAGGCAAGCCAAACAAGATTTTTTTAGCTTTGCCATAGCACTAAATATCAGACCTCTTGCAGCAACAACATCAAACAGGCAAAAAGCGCAGCGTCAAATTACTATGGAAAACCTTTTGGATAGGTGTC
This sequence comes from Chitinophagaceae bacterium IBVUCB1, assembly GCA_002127285.1. Taxonomy (GTDB): domain Bacteria; phylum Bacteroidota; class Bacteroidia; order Chitinophagales; family Chitinophagaceae; genus Polluticoccus. The sequence goes on along the minus strand of NFUW01000002.1, from coordinate 526,230 downwards.
GTTGCGTTCAACCTGCTTATTATATTCATTAATCTTGGCTGGCTGGGCTATATGCCATCTATGAAGGAGCTTGAAAACCCGAGCAGCGCATTATCGTCTGACGTATATGCTGCTGATGGTACACTCATCGGGCGCTATTATGTGCAAGACCGTTCTACCAGTAAATACAGAGAAATATCGCCCAATGTATTCAATGCATTGTTAGCTACCGAAGATGCGCGTTTCTACGACCACTCCGGCATAGACCCTGTAGCTACCGTAGCCATTCCTTTTTATGTATTAACAGGAAAAAAGCGTGGTTCATCCACCATCACCCAGCAGCTTGCCAAAAACCTGTTTCCGCGAGAGAACCAAAATATCTTCACCCTGCCATTCATAAAGTTGAAAGAATGGGTAATGGCTGTAAAGCTGGAGCGTAACCTGACGAAGAATGAAATCATAACGCTGTACCTGAATACCGTGCCGTTTGGCGATAATGTGTATGGCATACGCAATGCTTCACTTACTTTTTATAATAAAACACCTGATAAGGTAAACATCAACGAAGCTGCGGTATTAATAGGTATGCTGAAAGGCAATACCCTTTACAACCCCCGCCGCAACCCTGAAAATGCACTTAAAAGGCGGAATGTAGTGATAGACCAGTTGGTAAACTATGACTACATAACAGAAGCGGATGGTGACAAGATTAAGAAAGAAGCGATTGTACTTGACTATCATAAACTGGACTATCACGAGGGTATGGCACCCTATTTCCGTCAAGTGGTGGAACAAGAGGTGAAGAAAATATGTAAAGAGCTGAAAAAGCCTGATGGCACACATTATAATATCTATAAAGACGGCTTAAAAATCTATACTACACTAAACCCTAAAATGCAGTCTTATGCAGAAGCGGCAGTAGAGCAACACATCAGCGAAATACAAAAACTGTTCGTGCAGCAATCGGGCTATCGTGATGGTAGTATATGGACGAAGCACAAAAAATACTTAGACCAATCCATCAAAGACTGCGAACGGTACAGGATACTGAAAGAGCGTGATAAAAAGCATAACGAAATCATTGCAGAGCTAAGCAAGCCTGTAAAAATGAAAGTGTTTGCATGGAATGAAAAGCACTACAAAGACACCGTCATGAGCCCTATCGACTCCATCAAATACATGAAAATGTTTTTGACGGCAGGCTTCATGGCTATGGACCCTTATACGGGTGAAGTAAAAGCATGGGTTGGTGGTATAGACCACAACTATTTCCAGTTCGATCACGTGAATGTTAATACACGCAGGCAGGTAGGCTCTACCATAAAGCCACTACTCTACTGTTTGGCAGTTGACAATGGCTTTTCGCCATGCGGTTCTGTATCTACCATGCCGCAACAATTTCCTTATGTAGGTATGTACGATGCCGGTGGCTCTAAATACGGGCAGCTACCTATGGCTAAGGCTTTAGCCTTGTCAATAAACAATGCTGCGCTATACCTTATAAAACAAGTAGGTGTAGATGCATTTGCCGACTTTTTGCAAAAATGCGGCGTAAAAGCTAAGCTGGATAAAGTACCTGCATTAGCACTTGGTGTACCGGATATATCGCTATACGAAATGCTGGGGGCTTATACCATGTTCCCTAATGGTGGTATGAACGTACAGCCTTATTTTATAACCAAAATAGAAGACAAAAACGGCGCATTGGTAAAGAGCTTTGTGCCTGAGCAAAAAGAAATTATCAACGCGAACACCGCATTTAAAGTAGTGAAACTGATGCGTGGTGTGGTTGACTTTGGTACGGCTAAAAGGCTACGCTACCGTTATGGCTTCAAGTCGGATATTGCAGGCAAAACGGGTACAACCAACAATCAGGCAGATGCTTGGTTCATAGGTTATACTCCGCAAATATTAGCAGGCTCTTGGGTAGGTTGCGACGACAGGTATTTGCGTTTTAATAGCGAAGCATTAGGACAAGGTGCCGCTGCTGCACTACCTATATGGGGTATCTTTATGCAAAAAGTATATGCTGATAAATCGTTGGATATACGAACTGATGCAGCTTTTAAAGAACCCGAAAATTTTGACGACTGCAATGTGTACGACCCAACCAGTATGCAGCGTAGTAGTACCTATCCCTCAAGTGGCAATATGCCTGAAAAAGTAAGCAGCGATGGTGATATAATGGAAGAATTTGAGTAAGCCTAACTGTAGATATAGATGAACATTAAAGGCAAGATTATTAACGACCCAGTTTATGGCTTCATAAAGTTTCCTGAAAAAGAATTACTGCAAATCATCAACCACCCTTGGTTTCAGCGTCTGCGAAACATAAAGCAGATGGGTATGGCGCAACTCGTTTACCCCGGCGCTGTACATACACGCTTTCACCATTCATTGGGGGCTTGCCATTTAATGGGCAAGGCACTGGATGAACTGAAAGCAAAAGGGCTGGAAATATCCAAAGAAGAATATCTGTCTGCACGTATTGCCATATTGCTGCACGATATTGGTCATGCGCCCTTTTCTCATGCTTTAGAAAACACATTGATAGAGGGTATATCTCACGAGGAAATATCTAAACTCATCATGCAAAAGCTAAATGCAGAGATGGGTGGCTTACTAACAGATGCAATAGAGATATTTAATAGCTCTTATCCCAAACATTATCTGCATCAGTTGGTTTCCAGCCAGTTAGACGTTGACCGTATGGACTATCTGAACCGTGATAGTTTTTATACTGGCGTATCTGAAGGTGTAATAGGCTATGACAGAATATTGCAGATGCTAACCGTAAACGACGGCGCATTGATGGTGGAAGAAAAAGGTGTTCATTCTGTAGAAAAATTCATCATTGCCCGCAGGTTGATGTACTGGCAGGTATATCTGCATAAAACAGTCCTTTCAGCAGAGATATTGTTGATTAACATCTTAAAAAGAGCCAAAGAATTAGCCAAGCAAGGACAAAAACTCTTTGCAACACCTGCACTAAGCTATTTTTTGTACAACAAATGTGATAGAGGCAATTTTGTATCAAACCCTGAGTTATTATCTCTGTATTGCGAACTTGATGACAACGACATCATGACATCTATAAAAGTGTGGCAAAAACACGAGGATACTATCTTATCAGAACTATGCCGTATGGTTGCAGAACGCAGATTGTATAAAGTTGTATTAAGCACATCATCGCTCGAAAAGCAATACTTAGCTGCAAAAAACAAAATTCAACAAGAATATAACATCAACGATGATATTATTGACTATTATATATCAACCGGTGTGGCATCAAACAATACCTATAATGTAAATGACGAACGTATACAAATAGCGATGAAAAACGGTCATGTATCAGACATTTCAGAGATTGATAATCCTGTAGTACATCAGGCATTAGCTAAGTCTGTACATAAGAATTATTTATGCTACGTCGAAGAGTTCATATAAAAACAAATACAAATACATTAGCCATATTAAAAGGATAATGTAAATTACATTGAAATTTAAACGGTTAGAATGCAGTTTACCGCTTTACAAATAGCAACATTGATAAAAGGCAGTATAGAGGGAAACCCTGATGCCAAGGTTAGCAAAGTTGCAAAGATAGAAGAAGCTGGCGATGGGGCTTTAAGCTTTATTGCTAATCCCAAATACGAAGAATATCTGTATTCTACCAATGCAAGTATCCTGATTATCAACGATTCACTTGAGGTTACTCAAACAGTTAAGCCTACGCTCATAAGGGTAAAAGACGCTTATAGTGGCTTCGCTTACTTGCTTGAAAAATACAATGAAATAATATCTAAAACAGGGAAAAACGGCATTGAGCAACCATCGTATGTATCAAAAACTGCATCCATAGGCAAAGATGTATATATAGGAGCGTTTACCTATGTAGGAGACAATGTGATAGTAGGCGATAATGTAAAAATATACCCCGGCTGCTATATCGGCGACAATGTGGTTATCAGCGAAGACTCGAAGATATTTGCAGGGGTAAAGATATATGATGGCTGTTCACTGGGCTGCAGAGTTATGATACACTCAGGTACAGTTATAGGTGGCGATGGATTTGGGTTTGCACCGCAGAATGATGGTACATACCGCAAAGTGCCCCAAATCGGTAACGTGGTTATTGAAGACGATGTAGAGATAGGAGCAAATACAACCATAGACAGAGCAACAATGGGCTCGACAATCATTAAAAAAGGAGTAAAGCTGGATAACCTAATACAAATTGCCCATAATGTAGAGATTAATAAGAACACAGTGATTGCTGCACAAACAGGCATATCCGGCAGTACCAAAGTTGGCAAAAACTGTATTGTAGGCGGACAGGTGGGTATTGTAGGTCATATACAAATTGCTGATGGTACTAAAATAAATGCACAAAGTGGTGTTTCCAAAACTATCAGCGACCCTAATACAGCAATAACCGGCTCTCCGGCATACGATTATAAAAGTTCATTAAAAAGTCAGGCAATTTTTAGAAATTTGCCAGAAATGCAGCAACGTATCTTTAAGCTCGAAGAAATGGTAGCTGAATTATCATCCCTCTTAAGTAAACAACAAGTAAAGGAAAACCAGTGAGTTTGGATACAATGACGCATACTGAAATGAAGAAAAAAACAGATGCAGGCAGTGCTGCTTTTGCATCTGAATATCAGCATACCGTAAAAAATGCAGTATCACTACCTGGTGTAGGACTGCATACTGGTGAGCCTGTAACTATGACATTAAAACCTGCCAACCCTGGTTATGGTATCAGGTTTCAGCGTGTAGACCTTCCTGATAAACCCATAGTTAAAGCTGACTGTGATTATGTTGTAGACACCTCACGAGGCACTACATTAGAGCATAACGGCGCTAAAGTAAGTACAGTAGAACACACACTTGCAGCATTAGTAGGATTAGGCATTGATAATGTATTGATAGAACTTGACGGCCCGGAAGTACCCATCATGGATGGAAGTTCTAAGATATTTATTGAGGCAATAGAAAGTGTTGGTATACAGGCACAAGATGCCAAAAGAGTTGTTTATACAATAGACTCTAATATACATTACTACGACCCGATAAAAAATGTAGATATGCTGGCTGTTCCATCAAACGAATACCAGGTAACTACTATGATTGATTTTAATTCTCCAGTATTAGGTACGCAGCATGCTACTCTAAAGCATATTGCGGAATTTAAAGGTGAAATAGCTCCATGCCGAACATTCTGTTTTCTGCATGAATTAGAATACCTGTTAGAGAACAACCTCATTAAAGGAGGCGATTTAAGTAATGCAATCGTTGTGGTAGATAAGGTTGTAAGCCAGGATGAATTAGACCACCTTTCAAAAGTATTTAACAAACAAAACATACAAGTAAAGCAGGAAGGCATACTAAATAACATTCAGCTGCATTTTACTAATGAACCGGCAAGGCATAAGCTATTGGATGTGGTAGGCGACCTGGCATTAGTTGGCTACAATATCAAGGCGCACATTATAGCCAGCCGCCCCGGCCATGCATCAAATGTTGAGTTTGCTAAAAAGATTAAACAATACATCAAGAAGAACAAACACTTATCTGATGTTCCTCACTACGACCCAAACCAGCCTGCGATATATGACATTACTCAAATTGAAAAAGCATTACCGCACAAATTCCCGTTCTTATTAGTTGATAAAATCATTGAATTAAGTGACAACCATGTGGTAGGCATTAAGAATGCTACCTATAATGAACACTTCTTTCAAGGGCATTTTCCCGGTAACCCCGTCATGCCGGGCGTATTGCAGATAGAAGCCTTAGCACAAACAGGTGGTATATTAGCACTTAATAACTATAGCGACCCCGAAAACTACGATACCTATTTTTTAAAAATAGACAAAGTAAAATTCAAGAATAAAGTATTGCCCGGCGACACATTAATTCTTAAACTGGATTTAATGAACCCTATACGTCGTGGCATATGCGAAATGAGGGGCACGGTATATGTTGGTAATAAATTGGTTACGGAGGCAGAATTAGTAGCACAAATTGTAAGAAAAGACAAAAGATGATTCACCCACTTACGTACATCCACCCGGATGCTAAAATAGGGCCTAATGTAAAGATTGATCCTTTTTCTACAATACATAAAAATGTGGAAATAGGTGAAGGTACATGGATTGGCTCCAATGTAACCATCATGGAAGGTGCGAGGATTGGTAAGAATTGCCGTATTTTTCCAAGTTCTGTAGTATCAGCCATTCCGCAAGACCTAAAATATAAAGGTGAGGAAACGCTTACTGTTATTGGCGACAACACAACAATTCGTGAGTGTGTTACCATCAACCGCGGCACATCTGACCGTACAAAAACACAAATCGGCAATAACTGCCTCATCATGGCATACTCGCACATTGCGCACGACTGCGAAGTAGGCAACTATTGTATATTCTCTAACAACACAACATTGGCAGGGCACATAACTGTAGGCGACAATGTGGTGCTGGCAGGGCTTACAGCAGTGCAGCAATTTGTACGAATAGGCTCGCATGCCTTCATAACAGGTGGTTCGTTAGTGCGAAAAGACGTACCACCCTATGTAAAGGCTGCGCGTGAGCCGCTGTCTTATGTGGGTGTCAATTCCGTTGGTTTGAAACGTCGTGGTTACGACATTGCAAAAATCAACCACATACTGGATATATACCGTATTTTATTCGTACGTGGTTATAATGTATCAAAAGCATTGAGTATTATCGAAGCAGAAATACCCGTATCTGACGAACGCGATGAGATTATATCTTTCGTACGCGATACAGGGCGTGGTATTATGAAGGGTTATGCCCGCAGATTCAATGAAGATATCTCTTGAGCAAATAGGTAAACGTTTTCAGAAACACCGGATATTTAAGGACATTTCCTATTCCTTTACCTCGCCCGGTAGCTATGCTTTGCTAGGTGCAAACGGTAGTGGCAAGTCAACACTATTACGCATCATTGCCGGTATGCAAACCCCAAGTACAGGGAAAGTAATGTACAGCAGCGAAGGTGTCAATATTAATGCAGATAAAATTTTTTCTTACATCAGCTTTACCGCACCGGGACAAGAAATAGTAGAAGAGTTGACATTAGCTGAATTTCTTCATTTCCATTTCAGCTTTAAGAAACCATTACAGGGACTTACTATAAGTGATATAATAAACCTTACCAGATTAGAGTCATTTGCCAACAAACCTATTGGTGATTATTCTTCCGGCATGAAACAAAGGGTGAAATTGGCACAAGCTATTTTTTCAGACACACCCATATTACTGCTCGACGAACCGTGCACTAATCTTGACCAACAAGGTGTAGAACAATATACCAATTGGATAGAACAATACGCCAAAGGTCGTTTGGTAATAGTAGCGTCTAACGACGTACGAGAGTACTTTTTTTGCACAGAAACTATTGCAATAGAAGATTATAAATAATCTTAACTGCTTTTTCTTAATACAAATATCAGATTGGCTGTCAACTTCGCATTGTCAACAATCTGTAAATGCAAATCATGCTTCTTAGCAAAATCTTCAATAAATGATTTGCTGATGTAGTGCAAATCATTTTGTGTTTTGTTGAATTTAAAGAGTTTGGTGCTGAATAGTTCAGTCAGCTTCGTACCCTTAATCCTATCTTGCAATTCTGCAACTCCATCTCTTATGATGAGTGTACCGTTATTGTTCAAAGCCTTAAAACATTGTTCAAGTAAAACTTCTTGCTGATGTGGCAATAGATAGTGCAGCACATCGCTGATAATTATACCATCGCAAGGTTGCAAATCTTGTTTAGTAACATCTCCCTGAACGAAATTGATATTATCATCCTTTAAAAAATTGCCTTGTGCCGTTTCAATTTTCTCGCCATCATAATCTACTCCCACAAACTTCCTATCTGGTGCAGCCCAATGCAACATATAAGTCATGAAACCATAACCACAACCAAGGTCATAATACAACCCTTGTCTTGGCAGTAAAGCATGAAAAGGTTCGTAATAATTTTCAAGCTTCGTTTTTATTCTGCAATACCATTCTGTAACAGGCCCCTTATAGGTATAACTGCGTATTAATTGTTCTTTAAAATAAACCGGTGTTTGGTCTTTAACTTTAATAGTATCTAATTCTTTCCGCATCCATCGGCCAATCAACTTAGCACGTTCAGTATAGGTAGTGCCATAAGTGCTGTTATCATTGCTTATTCTATCATAAATATAAACTGATGATGTTCCGTCTTTCAGCAACCAGTCTCCTTTTTGCATGGTGTACCCTACCCCATGCAATACTATTGGCACAACATCTAAGCCTAATTTCTCCGCAATGAAAAACGCTCCTTTGTGAAACCGCTTTATCGTATCGTCATAAGACCTCGTACCTTCAGGAAATACAACGATTGAATAGCCACGATTTACCAAATCTCTCAATGGCTCAAGGCTTTCTTCCGCACCATCTGCTACGGGATAATATTCTGCCATGCGAACAACAGCACCGAATACAGGGCTGCGCCATACCCATTTATTTGTCATGAGTACCAGTTTTGGATGCAACATGGTAGTAATGAGTATATCAAGAAATGAAGAATGGTTAGCAATGTAAACAGCAGGCTTTTGAAAATCTTCATTGCTAAGATTATATACCCGTTTCTTTACATTGCCCATAATATACATCATGCTCCATGTATATCTGCTCACCCATGCATGAAACCAATATTTTGCCTTCTCTTTATTAAATGGCCATAGTTTTGTTAGTACCACGCCAAGCAACGTAAGCACCATAGAGCCTATAAAGAAATATGCAAATGCAAATACAGAGATAAAAAAGCTACGAAGTGTAAAAGGTAAAAACTTTTTATCTGCCCGATTTTGTATAAACCAATTGAATAAGAACGGCTGCAGCACTTGTGAAATAAACAGCACACATACCAATCCGGTAACAGATATGAAAGCTATCGAGCGGAGTGCGGGGTGTTTGGCTAACAACAAAACGCCCAAGCCAATAATTACTGTTAGTACGGATACATATACAGCAGCCCTTGTAGATTCAAGTTTATGTTTACCTGTTTTGTATCTATCTATCAATCCATCCATCGTAAAGATGGTATAATCATCTCCCAAACCAAATATCAATGACGAGATAATGATATTGACAATATTGAACTGCAAGCCGAGTAAAGACATCAAACCCAATATCCATATCCATGATATTGCCATTGGCAGAAAAGCGATAATAGCCAATTCAATTCGGCCGTAACCTATCAACAATGCAAAGAATACAATCAAGGACGAATACAATGCAATGTTTGTAAAATCTTTGTTCAGTATGCCTACTAATTGTGTAGCCCCTTGTTGACGGTCTGTAACAGTTACATCTGTTGACCTGCTTAATATATCAAACACTAGCTGCCTGTATTCACTTGCTACTTTTAGTGATACAACAGATTGATAAGAAGTGCCATCACTGGCAAAACCGCTTGGGAATAAAGAATATAGAATTTGTGTTGTAGCTGTATCTAAAGGAGCATACTCTTTACCAATAGTACTATGAAAATTGACAAACGCATTGCTACTAAAACCATTAGCTGAAGATGCTGTACTTACTGCCACTGATACTGCTTGTGTTTTTTCATCAGTCCAGTAGTTTTTCCACCTTTCTATTCGTTGTGCTTGCTCTTGTAAAGATGGGATTAACACAACAGGATTAGATGCACCTCTTACAATACCCGTATTTATCAAGCTATCAATTAGCGGAGTGGTATTTTCTAAATGCTGCAATGCCTCTTCATTACTATTACCGTTTGCCACCACAAAAATGCTGCTTAATGCGGTGGTATTGTATTTACTAATCTCTTCTTGTGCCTTTTCCAGTTTGGGAGATAGGTAGTTGAGGTGCATCAAATTGCTATCAAAAGATACACCGTCAATACATTTGTACATAACAGGTGTTAGCAGTATGATGCCCAGCACCAACCATTTATTCTTTTCAGGTTTCCATTTACCAATCCTATCAAAAATGGTTACATTATGCTGCTGTTTAGAACCGCCAATGGGTAAGTGCGGTAAAAATATAAGCGTACACAAAGCCGCACCTGCAAGGCTACTGGCTGCAAAAAGTCCTAAATCCTGCAAGATGGGTGTTGATACAAACCGTAAAGAAAGAAAAGCAGCAATAGTTGTAAAACTACCAATCGTAAGCGGGCTTGCCATTTCCTTAACAGCATCTCTTATGCTATCCGCATGCCTTGTGTGTGATAAAAAATGAATGGAAAAATCTATTGCGATACCTAATATAATAGCACCAGCTCCTAATGCAATAACGGCTACACTACCCTGCACTATATACATTGTTGCCAATCCGCAAACTGCACCGTATAGTACGGGTACAAGCATTAGTAGTGAGGTTCGCTTTCTCCTGAAAAAATAATAGGTAAGTAGCAACAACAGTACTACGGTTACGGAAAGTGTAACAATTGTATCTGTTTGTAATTGTTTTGCATTACCCGCTGCTACAGCCGGCCCACCGAAGTAAGTAATCTCAACCCCCTTATGTTTTGCTTGCCATGTTTCAGTCAGTTCATCAATAGTGGAAAATAACTTTGCATTCTTACCCGTTTCTGATGCCTTGTATTTCGGCTTTAAGAAAAAACTGAGGTTTCGCTGATTATTATTAAACAAATACCCCTCATAAGTTTCATACTCACCATCTGCTTGCAATGTTTTTAGCTTTGTCCACACCAAGCCCGACATACCAACAGGGTCTTGAGCAACCAATGTTTTGTAAAAACTACCCGCAGGTGATAGTAATAGCTTTTTGTTTTGAGCCAGTGTCTGGTTAATTCTTTCAGGCTGCAATAAGGTATCAAGCACCTGATAGTCTTTATCGTTCAGAAATAAAGGCAGGTTTTGCTGAATAATATCAACTAATGCTTCTTCGTACCCGCCACTTGGCTGCATTATTATGGTATCAATCCATTGATTGCATTTGGTTTGTAAATAGTCAACATAATCATTCGTCGCGGCTATCAAACTATCAGGAAGTGTGACAGTGCTATCAACCAACGAAACCATAAACACAACTTGCTCACCTGCTTGTGTATTACTTATTACGCTGTTCATGGTTTTGATAGCTTTGCTATCAGGCAACATACTCGTTACATCGTCCTGCAACTTAATGCGGCTTGCAGTAAAGCCAAGCAGCAGGAAACTACCAATAAAAAAAAGCCAAAACAGCTTCTTATTACGGGCAAAGAAGTTATATATGGAAACGAAAATTACCTGCATTTCAATCTATGTATCGGGGGGCAATACTTATTATTCAAAATCGGGGTATAGCAAATACTTTTTTCGAATTTTCTTAAATGCGGCTACCTCTGGTTTCCATCTGGCAGCGATAGCGTATTCAGTTGCTCCGCTTTCTATCTGTTTGCGCACATCGCCGTTGCCAATCAATTTTTCAAAAAACGGATTAAAGAACTTCTTTTTATCAGGATACCAACTATACGCCCTTATCAGCCAATGCAAACGTAGTTGCCTGCCTATCAATGTAAATACTTCTTGTTTATCCATAGCAATCATCTGACCAAAGCAATCTTTGTATGCATACAATGGTTCGGGTTTGCCCCATACAGGTACAGGGCGAAAGCTGTACGATGCTTTTTGTGAAAAATCGGGGTGGCCAAACATCTGAAAAGGTGTAGATGTGCCCCTACCTACACTTACTACAGTACCCTCAAACAAACAAACGGATGGATATGCTAATACGGCAGCCATTGTCTTCAAATTGGGAGATGGGCGTACGGGCAAATCATATTGTGTCAGGTGGTCGTAATTGGCGCATGTAATCACTTTCATATCCAATTTATCAGCGCCAGATACCCATTTTTCTCCTGCCAGCATTTTAGCATATTCGCCTACTGTCATGCCATATATAACAGGTATTGGTTGCATTCCTACAAACGACTTATATTCTGGTTTCAATACAGGTCCATCTACATAATGACCATTGGGATTTGGCCTGTCGAGAATGATGAATTTCTTTTTGTTTTCTATGCATGCTTCCATTGCATATTGCATGGTAGATATGTATGTATAAAAACGTACTCCAACATCCTGTAAATCATAAATCAGTACATCTACATCCGTTAGCTGCTCTGCTTTAGGTTTTTTATTATCTCCGTACAGAGAGATGATTGGTAGCTTTGTAATGCTGTCTGTACCATCATCTACTTTTGCACCAGCTTCTGCTTCGCCTCTAAAACCGTGTTCTGGTACGAATACCTTTACCACATTAACACCAACACGCAGCAATGTATCTAATAAACTAACATTGGCAACATTGGATGTTTGATTAATTAGCAGTGCTACTTTTTTATCCTTTAGCAATGGCAGGTATTTGTCAGTACGCTCTGCACCCACAACTACATCATGACCATAGCGCAGGGGTTTGGGTTTATTATCATTAGCATTTTGAGCGATAGCATGCACAAAGCAGAAGGATAGCAAAACCGAATATAAAATTGCTTTCAGCATTAATTTTTTAATATTTGGCATAAAGATACTTCCACGTTTCCGATATTAAGGCTTAACTTGCATCATTATTAGTATTTATTAAAACAAATTACATGCAACAAGTGAAAAATGGTGATACTGTAAGCGTGCATTATCACGGAAAGCTGACAGATGGCTCTACTTTTGATAGCTCTGAAGGCCGCGACCCGCTACAGTTTACCGTTGGCAGTGGACAAGTGATAAAAGGCTTTGACGACGCACTGCTGGACATGAAAATAGGCGACAAGAAAACGGTTCAGATACCAGTTGACCAAGCTTATGGCGAACGCAGGGATGACATGTTAATGGAATACCCTAAGAGTGATTTCCCAGCAGATATGCAACCTGTTGTAGGTTTAGAACTGCACATGAGCGATAATACGGGCAATGTGTTTCCTGTTGTGATAGCTGATGTAAAAACTGATGTGGTGATACTGGATGCCAACCACCCGTTGGCAGGGCAAGACCTGATATTTGATTTGGAACTGGTATCTATTGGTTAATACTTATCATATTTATTTTTTAGCCGGCATATATATGTCGGCTATTTTATTTTAACAATATTGCATCGCCCCACACGTTAAATTTTACTATTATTACAGTTAGTCTATTTATTAGCTATGACGATAATTTCCATATTGCTACAGGCAGATACACTTACAAATGCCGCTGCTGCGGCTTCAAAACAACAAGATATATCGCTTTGGTATTTGCTGATGCAAGGCGGTGTATTGATGATACCCTTGCTGATATGCTCTGTATTAATGGTATATGTATTTGTAGAACGACTGATGGCAATTCGCAAAGCATCAGTAACAGACCCTACATTTATGGCACGTATCAGAGAGCATATTACAGATGGCAATTTACAGGCGGCAAAAATATTATCTAAGAATACTACTGGACCTGTAGCACGTATGATAGAAAAAGGGCTTAGCCGCATTGGCAAACCCATAGACCACATCGAAAAGTCTATGGAAAATGCAGGTAAGTTGGAAGTATATCAGCTTGAAAAAAACCTTTCGATACTTTCTACCATTGCAGGTATAGCGCCTATGTTTGGCTTTTTGGGTACCATAGCGGGTATGATAATCCTGTTTTTCAACATTCAGCATCAAGGTTTTTCTATTGAGGGTATTGCAAGCGGCATCTACACCAAAATGGTTACATCTGCCGTTGGGCTTATTATTGGCTTGCTTTCTTATGTAGCTTACAATTACCTGAATGCGCAGATAAATAAGAATGTAAACCGCATGGAGTCTGCATCCGTTGAGTTTCTCGATATTCTTCACGAACCAGCCAAATAACCCTGTATGGATTTAAGAAAAAGACTCAGGGAAACACCCCAAGCACATGCATCGGCACTGAATGATATATTATTCATACTGTTGTTGTTCTTTCTTATCATATCTACATTGGCAAACCCCAACGTCATCAAACTATCTATACCTAGTGCCAAAAGCGATACGAAAGCTAAGCAAACCGTTGTAGTATCCATAACACCCGAGCAGCAATTTTTCGTAGGTACGCAAGCAACCGGTAAAGATTCACTCGCCGCTGCCATCAACCGCATCGTATCAGCATCGCAAGATGCGGAGCCTACAGTTGTTATTAATGCAGACAAACAAGCAGATGCCGAAAGTATTGTAAGCGTAATGAAAGCAGCCAAATCGCTGAACCTGAAAACAGTGTTGGCAGTAGATAAAGAGGGAAAATGATTAACCGATTTTAGCCAGCTTTTGCAGCGATTTTATATTGTGAATAACGATAGTACGCCTATCTACATCAAGCAAACCTTCGTTAGCAAATTCGTTTATCAACGTTGTTACCGTCTGTCTGCTTGTGCCTGTCAATCTCGCAATATCTTCATGTGTCAGAAAATTATCCATACTGTACGATGTGTCATTCACGTCATTATCTAATGGCAGCAATGTCCAGAAAAAGTATAGCAGCCTGCTCCTCGCATCTTTTTGCAGCAGGTTCATGAGTCTGTTCTCTACTTTTCTCAACTTCTGCCCTACTTTTTTAGCATATTGAACAGATAAATCAGGACGCAACATCAGCAAGCGTTGAAAATCTTCTAATGTAAACGAACACAAACTGGTGGTACACTTATATGCTTGTGCGTATTCGCCCTGCATATTATTACGCTCTAAAGTAAACTGCCCGAATATATCGCCAGGCTGCAATATCTCTTTTACAATATCATTCCCCTCATCATCAATACAGCCTATTTTTATATATCCGTCTTTTACAAAATAGAGCCTGTTAAGGGCTTGGGCATCAAAATATACATACGTTCCTTTGTCAGCCACAACAATGTTATGCTCCAGATTGAGGCTTACATAATCTTCGTCAGATAATTCATTAAGGAAATCACTTTTCCTAATTAGCAGAAAATTGTCTTCGTAGCCCATTTTTCTAAGTTACATTAGTTCTTGATAAACTTCACGTATTGTACATCATCATCTTGCGATACACGCACTATATATGTACCTATTGGCAGTGCTGATACATCAATTTTATCGCGACCGCTGATAGACAAACTGCTTATTACTTTACCAGTCATGTCAGTAATACTTAAATTATACCTGTAAGCATTATTTCCGTTTAGCTGAATGTGATCTGAAGAAGGATTGGGAAAGATGCTAAGCTGCTTAATACTCGTATTTACAATACCAGTAGCATATGGCAGTTTATTAGACTTAGCTGCCTGAACATGATTTTTACTACCATCTTGCAAAATAGCTATAGCATATATCCTACCCTTATTCCACGCACTGTTTACAGTTATTTGTTGGGTAGAAACTATTGAATCACCGACATTAGCAGGAGCAGTTATTGCCAAAGGTGTATTGCCCCAAAAACTCTTTCTGAATACATCCATGTGTTTGCTTTCACCATTTGCGGCAGCGAAAAACAAAGTATCTTCTACTAACGGTACATAGAGCGTAAGATTCGTCAACGAACTGGCATCTTTCTTTGTTACTACTACCCTTACTTCAATATTTCCAGCCGATTCTGTTAGTTTTGCTGATACCTCAAAAGCAGTTGTCTTACCCAATTCGTTTTGAAAAATAGACGCGGTCGTAAAACTACCTGTTACTTCTTTTGCCTGTATCAACAATCTTGGTGTGCTACCAAATACGCCATAAAAATTTGCCCTTGCATCATTTTCCGATTTATTGTGCTGATTGAGAGGGCAAGCTACATAAGGCGAGCTTGGATGGTATGCAATATGCAATACTTGCGGAAAAGCAGCGTGGTTTGAATACAAACCCGGATTGCGGGATGCACATACACTGCAATAGGTATTTGTAAAATGCTCTGCTACTACTGTTTGAGATACGGGCTGCGCTGTAGCCATTATACCAGATGCTAATACATGCAATATTGATAAACCAAATTTCATATTATCTGTTTTGACTGCAAATTACAGAGCATAAAATGCAGCAATTGTCGGCTGCAATACATTTAGCATATTGGTTTGTCAAGCGATTGTCTTCTTTTTATATTTGTAGCAAATCAAGCCAATCAGCCAACTCGCTTCCATATTAGATTCTCCTATAGAATACCTGAAAGGTGTTGGCCCGCAGCGTGGCGAAATGCTGCGCAAAGAACTGGAGATTGCAACATTCGGAGATTTGCTCTACCATTATCCCTACCGCTACTTCGACCGCACCAAGGTAGATAAAGTAGCCGCTATTAATGCCAATACGGAATATGTACAGTTACTCGGTACCATCATCAACATATTTGAAGAAGGTGAAGGGCGAAAAAAACGATTGGTTGCAACGTTTTACGACGATACAGGGCAAATAGAACTGATATGGTTTCAGGGTGCGCAATGGATGAAGAAATCTTTGGTTGACCATGGCAGGTATATACTGTTTGGCAAAGTGTCTTTCTTCAACAGTGCACCCAACATCGCCCATCCTGAAATAGAACCATTAAATAGCGAAACCACTATTCCCGGTATGCAGCCCGTTTACTCTACAACAGAAAAGCTGCGCGCAAAAGGCATCAGTAACCGTTCATTTGCCAAAATAACACAAAGCCTTTTTGAGAAAATAAAACAAGGTGATATACCCGAAATACTACCACCTTATTTGTTAAGCCAATACCAGCTATGCAATCGCTACAATGCTATTAAGTGGATACACTTCCCCGATAGCGAAGAACAGATGCAGGCAGCAAGGTACAGGCTGAAATGGGAAGAACTGCTGGCATCGCAACTGAAAATAGCGCAACTAAGACTGCAACATACCGTACAGCAGGGCTGGAAGTTTGATAAAGTAGGGGACAACTTCAATGGATTTTACAACCATCACTTACCTTTTCAACTAACAGGTGCGCAAAAACGTGTACTGAAAGAAATACGTGTAGATACTGCTACAGGAAAGCAAATGAACCGCTTGCTGCAAGGTGATGTAGGCAGCGGCAAAACGATGGTAGCAGTCATGTCTATGCTACTTGCAATGGACAATGGTTTTCAGGCTTGCCTGATGGCACCTACTGAAATATTGGCGCAGCAGCATTATCAAAGTGTAAGGGAGCTTTTAGCACCTATGAATATTCAAGTGGCTATACTAACTGGCAGTACCAAGGGCAAGGAAAGAAAAGAAACATTGGCAGGACTGCAAGACGGTAGCATTTCTATTGTGGTAGGTACCCATGCACTGCTAGAAGATACTGTTGTGTTTAATAATTTAGGGATGGCTATTATAGACGAGCAACATCGTTTTGGTGTTGCGCAACGCTCCCGCTTATGGAAGAAGAACAGCACACCACCGCACGTATTGGTCATGACGGCTACACCCATACCACGAACACTTGCCATGACATTGTATGGTGATTTGGACGTATCAGTAATTGACGAACTACCACCCGGCAGGCAGGAAATAAAAACTGTGCATCGCAACGAGATGCGCCGTGCCAATGTAATGGATTTCATAAAGAACGAAATAAACAAGGGTAGACAGGCCTACATTGTATATCCATTGATAGAGGAGTCTGAAAAAATGGACTATGAAAGCCTGATGGCTGGTTTTGAACAGGTTAAAGTCTTCTTTCCCGAACATAAGTATAATATAGCCATGGTGCATGGCAGGCAAGATGCCGCAGAGCGGGAACGGAATATGCAACGCTTTATAAGTGGCAATGCACATATACTGGTAGCTACTACCGTGATAGAAGTAGGTGTAAACGTACCCAACGCCAGCGTGATGCTTATAGAAAGCGCGGAGCGTTTTGGATTATCGCAACTGCACCAGCTACGCGGGCGTGTGGGGCGTGGCGCAGAGCAGTCTTACTGCATATTGCTTACGGGCAATAAACTATCAAATGAGAGTGCAGAAAGGATGAAGATAATGACATCCACATCCAATGGTTTTGTGATTGCGGAAAAAGACCTTGCCATGCGTGGCCCCGGCGACCTATCCGGTACCCGACAAAGCGGGCTGCTCAAATTCAAATTGGCAGATATTGTAGATGATAGCGCCATACTGGAACAAACCCGTATTGCAGCTCAACAAATCATATCTAACGACCCCTCTCTCACCAACCCGCAACATACTGGCATCCGCAACATACTACTGCAAGAAAAAGTAGCTAATAACTGGGCAAAAATCAGTTAGCCTTACAATTAGTATTAGTTGTGCAATAAATAGCCATTTATCTGCATATAACACCCACTTTTAACCCCGAATTCCTTACCTTTGCGCGTCAAACAGGTTCTTAACAATCTATGATAAGCCGCAGAAACATACGGGTGAAGGTGATGCAAACGCTCTATACGTTGGCAAGCATGGAGCCCGCAGACTTGGAACAAATCAAAAAGAATGGCTCAAACTTACTGAATGACAAACTGAACCGTTCTTTAGACCTCTTTGTCATTTCTATACTATACACTTTTCGCACTGCGCAGTTTGCAGAAACAAATGCCATGCAACGCGCATCTAAATACCTGCCAACTGCCGACGACCTGAACGTGAGCACCAAAATTGCTGGCAACGAGTTTATGTGGGATGTAATGCACAACCAGACTTTTACAGAAAAAGTAAAAGAAGCCAAACTGGAGCAGTATATAGACGAAGAGTGGATTAAAAAAATGTATCAGCAGCTTACAATACATCCTGAATACAAAAAATACACAACCGCCAAAGAACGTGAAACGGCTCGCGAAAAAGCAATCCTGCAACTGATTTGGGAAAAGCTGATTTGGGAAAACGAAACCTTGCAGGAACATTTTACTGAAGAACTGCCAGGCTGGGAAGATGACAAAGAAATGGCGGCTATGCTGATGGATAACTTTTTCAAAAGCAATAGCAAAATCAATTTCCTCAACCTCATATCGGCCGAAAAGCGTGAATATGCACATAGCCTGATGCATACGGTGCTGGAAAAAGAGGCATATTGCATGACTTTAGTGCAGCCCAAACTGATAAACTGGGATGCAGAGCGTGTAGCGCTGATAGATCTGCTGCTACTGCGCATGGGTGTTTGCGAGATGCTCTACTTCCCTACTATACCTACCAAAGTAACCATCAACGAATACATAGAAATAGCCAAGCAGTACAGCACACCGCAAAGCGGGCAGTTTGTAAACGGCGTGCTCGATAACATACTGAAAGACCTTGAAAGAGAAAACCTGATACGCAAACAAGAACGTAATCGTAAATCATAAATTTGCACATGATGAAGCAACTACTGTTGATAGCAGCAATAACTACACTATGCGCATGTAAAGAAAACAGCGGTAATACAGATGGCAAATTATCTGCCGACTTGGTAAACAACCCTGCCAGTGCAGAAGGTGTAGATGCAAAAACACTTAGCGAACTGCCGACCATGGATTTTACAGATACCATGCACAATTTCGGCAATATGAAAGAGGGCGAAGTGGTTACCTATGATTTTGAATTTAAAAACAATGGTAAAAAACCGCTTATCATCAGTAGTGCCAATGGCTCTTGTGGCTGTACGGCACCCGATTATCCTCACGACCCCATAAAACCGGGTGAAACAGGCATCATCAAAGTAAAATTCAACTCGGCAGGCAAGCCCAACCATCAGGAAAAATCAGTTACCATTAGCACCAACTCTGCCAGGGGTACACATATGCTGTATATTAAAGCAGATGTAGAGGCTGGTGAAAAAGACCCGAACGTAATAACTACTACACTTGATACAAAAAACAGGTAAAACTCAATAAATACAAATACAATGTTCGTAAATCTGATGACTATTCTATTGCAGGCACAAGGCAACCCCACGTTCCCTTTGATTTTCATGGTGGGTATGATAGCCGTAATGTACTTCTTTATGATACGCCCGCAAGCTAAACGTGCCAAAGAGCAAAAGAAGTTTAGCGAAGCAATTACTGCCGGCGAAAAAATTGTAACAACTGCAGGCATACACGCAGTAATAAACCGTGTAAATGACGACGGTACTTTGCAGATAGAAGTAAGCCGTGGTACGTTTATGACTATAGACCGCTCTGCCGTGTCTATGGAAATGACGAATGCTGCCCGCAAAAAAGCGGAAGCAGTTGCAGTAGCAAAATAATTAACCATTACCTATGCTGAAAGTAGGTATTACAGGGGGCATCGGCTCAGGAAAATCTGTGGTATGCCGGGTGTTTGAAACACTCGGCATACCTGTATTTAATGCTGATGATGCAGGCAAATACCTGCTGGCACACGATGCTACCGTAATAGGTGCAGTAAAGGCATTGTTGGGCAACGAGGTATATCACAATAACCAACCCGACAGGCAGCATATAGCCAAACTTGTATTTGCAAATCCTGTTTTACTAACAAAGCTGAATGCCATAATACACCCGGCAGTAATAGCTTATGGAAATAACTGGATGCAATCGCAAACAAGCCCATATGCCATAAAAGAAGCAGCTATACTATTTGAAAGTGGTAGCTACAATGGTTTAGATGCCATTGTAGGTGTGTATGCACCCAAAGAGGTAAGAATAGCAAGAGCAATGCAGCGCGATGACGTTACCAAAGAAAAAGTATTGGAACGTATGGCAAACCAAATGGACGAAGAAGAAAAAATGAGCCGTTGCGATTATGTCATTACTAACGATGGCAACACCGCTATCATTCCGCAAGTGATGGATATACACAAAACCTTGTTAGCAAAAGCAGGGCATTAATTGAATACCCTACCCATATAAGCTTTGTAAGTGCTTTTGTTGCCTTCGTCTGTTTCTTGTTTTATTATATCATCCATTACTGCCTTTACTTTATTCATCTTTATCTCTGCTACTTCTTTATCTGCATAGTTTTTCGCAGATGCCTTTTGTTGTTTATACGCATCTGCTACTTCCAACAAATGCAGCCCGCATTGCAATCTGTACGATTTTATTACTTCTGTCTTTACGATATACGCAAATACTTTCAGGCTTCTTTCAAGCGCATCATCGCCTTTTACTCTTTCTGCATATAAAGACAATGCATTGGCAAATCGGATTTTTTTACTACCATAATATTGGGTTGAAGCATTTTCAAATAAACTGGCGTCCTGCACTTCGCCTTTTTCACCAATTATTTCCCAAACAACAGCGTCCAGTTCACCTCTTGGTTTGGTTTGCAAGATGCGCTTTGCTATCGTATAGGCAGTATCTTTTTTCAGCATGTTGATGCTTGCTAATCCTGCTGCCGCTACTTCGTAAGAACTATCGCTTAATGCTTCAAACATAAGAGGTAACGCTTCATTTTCCTTCCAATTCCCTAATGCCCTGATGGCAGTTGCTCTCACTATATTGTCGTTATCATGTTCTGCTATGTATTTAATATCAGGCTTCCATTTTGTTTGTAACTGATTGGCTTTTATTGACAATAATTTTTCAACTGTCAGGTAGCGTATGTGTGCTTCTTTATCTTGCAATGCAGCAGTTATAATGGCTTGATTATCTGCATTTTCAAGTTGTTCTTTTATTTGTACAATAGCTTTTTTACGGCTTATCACATCGTCTGTACTTGCTTTGAAAACAGCTAACCAATCGGCAATAGTTTTTGCGTCTGTAATAGTACCTACCAGCCAATGCCCAGCATCGGGTATTACAATGGGTTTTATGCCGTTTTTGTAAGGGTGTACGAATGTCTCTGTTTTACTATCTATGTACCAATCTACTATTTCTTTTTCTTTACCATACACCAATGCAGTTTTTAGCGGCAGTATATACGAGCCTTGTTTCTGTTTTTGTGTTACCGATACTTTTACTTGTTTGGCTGCATCGTCATATTCATACTTTATATCCAGTTCGGGATGCCCGCCCCTGAAGTACCACTGATTAAAAAACCAATTCCAATCCTTGCCGGTTGCTTCTTCAACTGCCAGCCGCCATTGTATTGCTTCGGCAGGTTGCAGTGCATTTTTACTAAGGTATATTTTCATGGCAGTTCTAAAGGCATCCTCACCCATCAACTGGTGCAGGTAGTGCAGTATTACACTACCCTTCTGGTAAGACACCCTGTCAAACATATCTTCCTTATCTCTGTAATGAAACCTGACTAACACCTCGCTGCTATTGCTGCTTAGGTAGGCGTTCAGGTCGTCGTTGATTGTTTTGTCAACAGATGCCTTACCGTATTTATGCCTACGCCATAGTTGTTCGCCATAGGTAGCAAACGATTCATTCACCGTCAGGTTCGACCATGATTCTGCCGTTACGTAATCGCCAAACCATTGGTGAAACAACTCGTGCGCTACTATGTCTTCATGGTCTTCATCTTTATTTTCTCGCAGGTCTTGGTTCATAAATTCGCCAAACGTACTGGCACTTGTGTTTTCCATTGCGCCGGATACATAATCTCTTACTACTACTTGGCTATATTTATTCCACGGGTATGGCACACCTGTATAGTCCGAAAAAAACTCAATCATTTCGGGCGTGTTCTTAAACATGGCTTTTGCGTATGGTGCAAATGCTGGTTCTACATAGTAACTGACTTCCTTGCCCAAGGCTTCCCTGTCTTTTACAATACTATATTTACCAATCGCAAACATGATGGCATATACCTGTATCGGTTTATCCATTTTCCATACATCGGTACGCATACCATTGCCTGACGGTGTTTGGCTAAGCACATAGCCATTGCTGAGTGTGGTAAAGCTATCGGGCACTGTCAACCATACCTCTGTTGTAGTGCGTTGGTTGGGTTTGTCTATAGTAGGTAGCCAATGGCTATTTGCTTCTGTTTCGCCTTGTGTCCATATTTGTGCGGGTTTACCTTGTATAGCATAGTCTGTATTAATAAAATATAGCCCTTTATCATCATTGATGGCAGCACTGCCACCTTGTTTTTGTTCGTAAGGCTTTGCCACATAGGTTATGGCTATTTGTATGGTATCTGTATTTTGATAAGAGCCCGCAAACCTGATACCCAGTTTATCTTCTTTGTGATAGCTCGATTTTAAACCATGCCTTCCTCTGGTGATTTCTATCTTCTGTATATCCATCGTCTTGGCATCCAGTAGTATGCTGTCTGTCGCATAGAAGTACGGAGTAAGGGTAAGCGTTGCTACCCCATTGGCTGTTTTTTCTTTCCAGTTAAAGATCAATGCTACTTTTGTATGCACTATCTCCCACTCTTTGGTGCTTGCTGCCCTGTAAATATTCAAGGGGTTGTTATTGGCACTTACGCTTATATCGTCGAGTATAATATTTCGCTTAGTAGCTTTTTTATTGGTGCAAGAAGCAAACAACAATATACCGGCAACAATTATATTAATATAAAATTTCATTCATCTGTTATTCAGCATTAAATGTAAAGCAATAACCATAACAAAAAATAACCCCATCTGTAGTAATTACATATAAGCCCCAACTTATATAGTAAAAATGATGTTTGCAGCCTCTAATTGTTTATTTTTGCGTGCTCTATATGCTGCAACTGACAATTAATAATAAAAATAAATATGCCGTAGCCGAAAAAGACGGTGAATGGCATATTAATGATACGGCCGCAAACCTTGATGTACACGTTCAGCCAAACGGGCTTATAAGTGTATTGATGGACAATAAAAGCTACACGGCAACCATCGAAAAAATAGACACCAAAACCAAAGAACTAACCCTTAAAATTGACGGACAGCCTTATACAATAGCCATTCAGGAACCAATAGACCAACTGCTTACCAGTATGGGGCTCGACCTGAAAGCCATGCAGAAAGCAGAGCCTGTAAAAGCACCCATGCCCGGCATGGTACTTAAAGTACTTGTAGAGCCGGGGCAGCAAATAAATAAAGGCGATGGTTTGCTGATACTGGAAGCCATGAAAATGGAAAACGTACTGAAAGCTACCGCACCCGCTACTGTCAAAGCTATCAAGATAAATGAACGTACTGCCGTAGAAAAAGGCACTGTATTAATAGAACTGGAATAACTGTGAAACATATTCGTCTGTACATAACGATTGCCTGCTTGCTGTTTGCCCATATGCTGATGGCTAACAGCTTTTCTTATGTATATATACAGGGCGATAAGCAAACACCCTTCTATGTAAAGTTTGAAGAAGAAATGCTGCCCCGTTATGGAAAAAACTACAGCATCATATCGCAGCTTGCCCCCGGTCCTATTAAAATACAGATACTCTTTCAGCAAAACATCTACCCTGCCCAAACCTTTACCATCAATGTACCTGAAAACGGGCATCGTGGTTTTCTGCTTACGCAAAAAGGTGATGCATTCTCGCTATATGATATCCAGCAGCAGTTTTATCTGCCATCTGGCAATAACCTTGAAGATGATAAACTGCCTGCTACCCCTGCTAATATGAACTTGCAGGCTCCTCAAGAACCAATAAAAAATGAAATCGTTGAACAAGTAGATAATACACCCGTTGCAGAAGAGCCGATAGCTGTAAACGAACCAAAGAAACCAGTTAACGGCCCTGAATTTATAGACATTGAGCTGAACAACGATAAAAACAATAACGTATCTACAGGCGAAACAGTAAAAAATCCGGCCATACCCAATAGCGACTGCCCAAAAGCAGTTGATTTTGATTTGTTTGAAGCCATACAGAAAAAAGCAACGGACAAACCTGATAAGAGCCGTCTGAAATACTTACTTGAAAAAACGGATGACAACTGCTTCACCAGCAATCAGGCAAGGATATTAGCTCGCACCCTCAAAAACGACCCCGAACGATATACGTTCTTGAAAAAAGTATATCCCCGCATTACCGACCAATCAAAATTCCCCGCACTCGAAGCATTATTGACAACACAAGAGTGGAAGAGTTATTTCAGGCTGATAATACCATAATATAAAAATTTATGAAAAAGATAGTAATACTGCTCGTTTCATCTGTACTGTTGGCATCTTGCCAACAAAGCAAAGAAGATATGATAGCGCGCAAATGGCAGGCAGTAAAGGTTGATAACAAACAACAGGATTCTTTATTTGACGAGCAAGAGAAGTTTCTGGATACATTCGGCAAAAACAACACGGAAGCTATCAATATGGCGATATATGGTTTTACCAACGTGGATAGTGCGCGTGAGTCATTAAAAGCGCAATTGAAAGACTATCGTGCTATGCAGCAACACGCTGTTGAAAATACCACCTTCAATTTTGACAGAAAAGGTACTGCTGTTATGAACTTTAGCGGGCAGATAGATACCGTTAAATGGACACTGACGAAAGAGGGGAAACTGGAACTGGAAGAAGATGGGAAAGCCCCTGAAGGCTCTAAAATAACAATGGAAATACTGGAACTGACGAAATCTGCCTTGCAACTGAAGTTTACTGACAACAGCGGTACAAGTACAGTTAGCTTTAAACCTGCTGCTAAATAAGCCCCAAACATCTATCTTTACCAAATTAATATCTACTACACGAAAAAATATACATAGCTGAATATGAGTCGCATAATACCATTCAGGCAAGCATTAAGAGAAGCATTACAAGAAGAAATGCGCCGTGATGATAAAGTCTTTTTGATGGGCGAAGAAGTAGCACTATATAATGGTGCTTACAAAGTGAGCCAAGGTATGCTGGACGAGTTTGGCGAGCGCAGGGTGATAGATACACCCATTGCCGAACTTGGCTTTGCAGCTATAGCAGTAGGCGCGGCTACTAATGGTACACGCCCTGTTGTTGAGTTCATGACTTGGAACTTTGCCGTATTGGCTCTCGACCAGATATTGAACCATGCCGCTAAAATGGTATCTATGAGTGGTGGACAATTTAGCTGTCCCATCGTGTTTCGCGGACCAAACGGCTCTGCCGGTCAGTTAGGTGCACAACACTCGCAAGCCTTTGAAAGCTGGTATGCCAATATTCCGGGGCTGAAAGTTATATCGGTATCTAATCCGTATGATGCAAAAGGATTATTAAAGTCGGCCATACGCGATGAAGATCCTGTAGTATTTATGGAAAGCGAGGTAATGTATGGCGACGAAGGCGAAGTACCTGAAGAAGAATACCTGATACCAATAGGCAAAGCCAAAATAGCAAGAGAAGGTAGTGATGTAACCATCGTATCTTTCAACAAGATGATGAAAGTAGCATTGGGTGCAGCCGAAGAACTGGCAAAAGAAGGCATCAGTGCAGAGGTAATAGATTTGCGCACTATCCGCCCACTCGACTGGCAAACCATCGTTGACTCTGTTAAGAAAACCAACCGTTTGGTGATAGTTGAGGAACAATGGCCTTTCGCATCTGTATCATCAGAAATAAGCTATCGTGTGCAGAAAGAAGCATTCGATTATCTGGATGCACCTATCCGTCGCATCACATCAGCAGATGCTAATATGCACTACGCACCCAATCTGGTAGCTGCTTATTTGCCAGACGTTCCCCGAACTGTTAAGCTGGTGAAAGAAGTAATGTATCTGGTGAAGTAATCATTACATAACATTATATAAGAAAACCCCTTACAACTATTGTAAGGGGTTTTCATTTTCAACTAATACTTTAAAATCGTCGTAATCTTTATGAGCTGCTTTTATCATTTTGTAATGCGCTAACGTAGTAATATAATAGTACACAGAACAAAGTACTGCAATTATGCTGATTACTAGTATTTCATTCACTGAGTGTAATTTGCGAGAAGGAAAAAAGAACCAGAACAGGAAAAAGTTTCCATAATTTACTGTATTAGCAATACTGATATGATAACTCCTGCCGTTATTTCTAGGAAGCATAATAAACTTAATTAATTCTGTACAAACTACTATTAGAATTATTAAACTACTAACAATGTTCCTATTAAAATATGAATCATAGAATCCATTGTTATATGCCCACTTCATACTATGATAAACACATAGCCCAATAAGTAACAATATTAGAAGATTAATTGGGCTGAGAAGTATTTTCTTTACTTCTTGCCAATATATACGCTTATACCTGCGTCTGGTGAATACGTCCAACGATGCTTTGATACTGTAAAAACCATTGTATCCAAACTCTTTATGTGCTTCTTTTATAGCATCTTGTAAACTTAACAGTGGATTCTCCGTCAACTTATCTTCTACCTTACAGGCAAAATGATCCAATATTTCCATCATTACTTCGGGTTCTCTAAACCCTCTGCTGTATATGAAATATTTCAATTCCTTTAATTGCTCTTTGCCTAATTTCACTTTATCCATTAGCAATTTTGGGGGTTAATATTAATTGAACTGATTCAAGTGCATCTCTCAATGCACTGATTTTGTTTGCAGTTTCTTTTTTTCCTTTTTTAGTTAACGAATAATACTTGCGTACTCTTCCATCAACCAGCTCTGTAGTAGCAGACAACACCCCATCAGCTACCATTTTGTGCAATGCTGGGTATAATGCGGCTTCTGTAATATTCATTCTATTTGCAGTAATATCCTTAACAGCTTTTGTCATTTCATACCCATACATTCGTCCGTTATCTTCCAACAACTTCAGAATGATGGTAGCTAAGCTGCCCTTGACAAATTGGTTTTGTTCCATATTATTTATACACCTAATTATATTAGGTATTTGCCTAACAAATTTAGGTATGGTTATTTATTTTTCCAAAAACAAACATAACCAGTCAATCCAACTATATATTTGCACATCTTAGGCACAGATGGTAACAAAACTGGAAACAAAGGCAATAGTTATAGGAGCAGGCCCTGCGGGTGCCGGCACTTCCTTTTATCTAACGCAAGCATGCATACCACATATTATTATAGAAAAAGCAACTTTCCCGAGAGACAAAGTATGTGGCGATGCTTGTAGTGGCAAGACAGCTTTTGTAATGCGCAAAGCAAACCCCGAATGGTTGCAGGAAGTTTTTCAACATAGCGATCAATTCATGCCAAGCCACGGTATCATATTTGTAGCACCCAATGGCAAATCACTTAATATTCCCTATAACCCAAACAAACAACCTGGGGAGCAAGCACCTGGCTTCACTACTCCACGCATGGTGTTCGATAATTTTTTGTTTAGCAAACTACCCTCTCCGCACACAACCATTTTTCAGGGTGCAGATATAAAAGAAATAGGCCGAAATAATGATGGAAATATCAATGTTACTTTTACTAAAGACAATGAAATATACAATGTAATAGCACCAATACTGATTGGTGCTGATGGCGATAAGGGTATTGTTCGCAAAACAATGCTTACCGACCATAACTCACCAAAAGCATATGCAGTAGGATTGCGCGCATACTATACAGGCATTACAGGACTTAATGACAATAATTTCATAGAGCTACACTTTCTTCCAGAAATGCTGCCGGGCTACTTCTGGATATTTCCTATGCCGAATGGCGTGGCAAATGTGGGCGTTGGTATACTCTCAGACGTTATACGTAAAAAGAAGATAAACCTGCGGGAGCAGATGCTGAATGCTATAAAGACTAATCCTAACATCAACCATCGTTTTGCCAATGCAACACTGATAGATAAAATACAGGGATGGGGCTTGCCGATGGGTATGGAACGGCTACCAGTATCGGGCGATGGCTTCCTGCTTACGGGCGATGCTGCCAGTCTGGTAGACCCTTTCAGTGGAGAAGGCATTGGCAATGCGCTATACAGTGGTATGCTGGCGGCATATGCTACAGAAAAAGCATTACAGGAGAACCGAACAGATGGCGCTTTTTTAAAAGCTGCATACGACGATGTACTATACAAACGATTGGGCGATGAACTAAAAATAAGTGCAACGCTGCAACGCTTATGCAAATACCCTTGGCTATTCAACTTTGTAGTAAATAAGGCAAGTAAAAGTAAATCGCTCAGCGATACCATTAGCTGTATGTTTACAGATATGGACCTGCGCGACAAACTACGCAAACCGTCCTTCTATCTCAACATATTATTTAATAGATAAGCACTACAAGTACACCAATTTCCTTGTAAATTTTCTATCGCCTACAAGCACCTGCACTATATACACACCTCTTTGAAATTGAGGTGTGCGGAACTCATACTTATTTCTGCCTTCTTTTGTAGTGCCTATTTCCTCATTGTACACCAATGCACCTGATATACTATGTATTTTAATTATTAATCGGGTACCTGCTTTGGCAGTCCAGTCAATCAATAATTTTCCATCCGTTACAGGGTTAGGTACTATATTCAGCAGATTATTAGTTACTACCTCGGGCTGTTCATTATACACTTCTGCATCATCAACAGCCATCCCTTCCCGCTCAACACCTAAATCTGCCTCAAATCTATATCTAAGCCTTAATGCCTTAGCATTTGACGGCAACTTAACGGATGAAGATTGCCAGTTAACACTATTCTGAATTGACCATACATTATGCAAACTATCATTATACCAGTTTGTCCCCTCTCCATATTTCCCTAATTTCTGCCAGTTAATCCCGTCTAAGCTATATTCCATATTAGCACCATCGCACAATACCTGTCCGCAGTTCTCAATATCCATCGCGGCCTTAAAACGATAATACGGATTCTTAACAGCTGTAATATCAAAACAAGGAGAATACAAATAAGATAACTCTGATAAATTATAATTGCCAGATAGATTGGTTTTCCATGCATGCTTACCACTTGCTGCCATATTTATAAGCGATGAGTTAGGACTTCCATATGCCCAGCTATTGTCTTTTCCCTCCGCAAACCATCCACCATTATCATCTTCAAAATCTTCAAAATACGGATAGCTTGCTATCAGTGGTTGATTGTAGAATACATAATTAAGTATGCTGTCATTCAGTAAATATGTATCTCCGTTTACGGCCAGCCAAATGCTAAGTGTATGTTTCCCTTTGGGTGTCAGGTCTATTTTATTGTTGAATGTATAGTTAATTGTCTGCTTGCCGCTTAATGAGGCAAGTGTTTCAACAACTACCGCATTATTGTCGTATTTATAGTATAGCTGAATATTATTCAGTGTTTGATTAACACCATTACGCACTTTGATGGTTAAGGGTTGCATTCCACTAAGACCGCATTCAGATGTAATAGGTGAAACTACTGATATTAACTGTACGTCATTTTGTACTGTATATAGTTTAAGGTTATCCATTGTAAAACCTCGACCGAAAGAATTAGTGCCAATTAAAGACACATCACTTTGTACAAAATTTAATTGCGTACTTGTACTGAAATTTTGTTTTGATGCAAGCATAGCATCTGTCAGTGATAAAGAACCTGAATTAGCAATCTTACCTGTTGCTGCAAACTTTCTGTCGTATGCGTACAAAGGCACCCATGGTTGTGTATCGCTGCCACGTACATATACTTTATTACTATCTTCCTCTCCCGAATAACCATGCAGTTTATAGTCAAACTCTAACCTTATTTCTTCATTATTCACGTTATAATTTACCAGATTAAGCGTAGCTGCTAATTCATTTCGCTGGCCTTTGAAAGTATTAATCGTTGCATCCATGCTAATGGAGCGATTACCTTTTATTGTTATATCCTGTTTTACAAAACTGCGCAACCTGCAAGTATCGTTGGCGTTAGTATAATCCCAGCGCTCATCGGGTGATAAACCAGCACTAGCTTGATGCAAGGTAATTGCCTGCCAGTCTTCAAAGTCATTAAGCATTACGGTTGTTAAATCTACAGGAAAGTTATTGAGTTGTTTTACTGCATATCTGATAGTATCATTCACATTTACAACATCAGTCATCGAAAGATTTTGTACTGCTACGACAAACTGATAAATACCGGCAGCCGACAAATCTAAAGTATCAACTATCACACTGCTAAAACCAAGTGCATGTATTGCAGTTGAATAATCTCTGCTTTTCCATACACTGCCATTCAAAGTATAAGACACCCTGAAATTATTGACAGGGTTATCATCCAGATTGCGAACAGATAATTCGAGTATTGATTTATTATTCAGCGCAGTACTGGTAAGCAACCTGCCATTCAGCGGTCTTAGCACTTTTGCAGCTACAATATCTCCGTCAGATATATTGCCAGCACAGTCGCCGTCATTCGGTTTTCTTTTTGCTGCAAGACTTCTGTAACCCTGCAATCCATCAATTATTGGCCTTACGGCTATATAGTACATACTGTCAACAGACAGTCCGGCAAATGTGTAAGTTGTTCCACTAACGATACCTACTACTTTCATTGCAGCACCTTCCTTTTTCATCACCTCGTATGCACTAGCATTTGAAATAACATTCCAGTTAATTTTTATGTATCCGGGGCATTGATTAGCGTCTAATGACACAACAGGTATGGGATTGATAGCAAAATTGCCAGTAGTATACTGTTCACTTGTGTTATTTCTTATTATTCGCATTCTGCACTTACCACTACTGATGCCTTGAGGCACCAACCATGCAAAGTGGCGTTGTGCAGCAGGTATGTTATCTGCAATCAATACCCAGTTGCTGCCACCATCAGTACTTAATTCTATTTTTTGCGTATTACCATCTTCAGAAGCATCCCAATAGATACGCAAGCTATCTTCTGTTTTAACGGTAGCTCCTGTTGTGGGATATGTTAGCTTTATACCTTGCGGGATGAAATCATATACCAATACATAATCTTGCTGGGCAGATGGAATATTGAAGCCATTTATGGCAACTACGTAGTTGCCTGCGACGGGATTATTTACAATAATTTGCTCAACATTATTCAGCCTGTCAACCCCTTCAACCGCATTATTCAGAATTTTATCAGAGGCAGGGTCTAATATCAGTGGGCGATGCGTAGCAGCAGCTGGTGTAGTGATTGAAACATCTAAATCATTTACTAATTGCCTGGTAGCAAGAGTACTTGCTACAGCATCATGCCAATAGAGCATTACTTTCATCTGTGCTGTATTGGGTGGCACGCTAATGCTATATGTTTGCAAGCTACCATTGGTTGCTGTACTTGTAATGATTCTGTTGTTATCAAGCATCGCTAGCGAACGGGGCAGGTTCATAAAACCAAAACCATACCTATAGTCCGGACCAGGGTTACCAATGTCTGTTGCACCGTTCATCAGTAATGCTTTCAACACATCCGCTCTCGGGTTTGTGCTACCATTAATTTGTTTAAAACGTTCTGTTAGCAATGCCGCTCCACCAGCTACACCCGGGCTTGCCATACTGGTACCGCCTGAAACATAATAAGAATCTACCCTATTGGTTGACATAACATCTACACCAACCGCAGTTATTTCAGGCTTAAGCCTACCATCTCTGATAGGGCCTCGGCCACCATCAAGCGCATTGTTGTAGCGTTTGTCAATACTGGTAACTACCAAACAATTTTTAGCAGTTTGGTAAGCACCAACAACAGTTCCAAAACCATTGGGATAAGGATTACAAGTCATCAATCCATCATTACCTGCTGCAAAAATATGTAAGACATCTTTATGTTTCAACGCCAACACATCTGTAGCTTCTGAATAAGTATTGTATATGCCGGCATAATTACAATCTCGTATCACTGCGGCATACGAATTATTTGTAATAGTCATATTATACTGATTGTAAAAGTCAGTAGTACCTTCAAGTATTTGGCTGAAAAAGTGGTTAACAAAAAATGCTTCAGGTGCCACTCCCTCACCTCTCACATCGCCTATACCTGCCCCACCAACAATACCATTGATGTGAACGCCGTGATTGGTGTAAGGCTGTGGATTAAAATTTGCAACTACCCTGTTATTGATATCAATATTTCCCGTACCTGACATATTATCCCCTATACCTACTGTAACACCTTTTCCTTTAAGATTATATCCACCATATAGTATAGACAAATTTGCAATGTTCGATTTTGTTACACATTTTGCTTCATAATTCAATATAGATGGATCAGCATATAAAGAAATACTACTTACTGTGTAGTGGCTTGCTATTATTCCTAACTGATTTTTACTTACACCATGTAAGAAATAAGAACTTCCAAAACTCTTTATTACTTTTTGCCCTAAGCTATTAATAAATACAAGAAACTCACTCTCAACCTCTGATGATATCAACGCAATACAGATAGATACATTTTTATTTTTGTTGACTTTTATATCATCAGATATTTTCCATTGGAAATCATATTCTGAAACTCCGTAAACTAAATCTATTTGGTTTACATCAATCTTCGCACAATCTACCAATGCTGTGTATGAGAAACCATCAATGTGGTGAATGAGTTGAACTCCGTATGACATTAACTGTAGTTTATCGTAAATGTCAGGCACTCTTTTTAAATGTACTATTACTTGTCTTTTACTATTATCTGTTGTATTACCACAACTGTCAATAAACCAGCTTAGCATATTCGGGTTAATCTGCAAATACCCAAATCTTGTATCAAGCTTATTATCAGTTTGCAATGCTTGCGCATTCACACTATTATCGCCAATCAGGTGTATAGTAAATATGACGAGTAAAAGTTTAGCAATTCTCTTCATTCGCAGGTTAACGAATAACATACAATTATGCATAATACAAATTAATCAATTTCAGGCATATGCATTACAGTAAGCAGCAGATAGCTAATTAGAACGCATAAATATTACAGTTTCATGCATTTTACGTATATTTATTAACAATTTCAGCACTAAACTTTAAACAGAAAATGGTGAAAAGTATACTAACTATTATAGTCCTAATGATAGGACTAAATCTACACGCTCAAGTAACCAAAATACAATTCATTAATAACTGTCCCGATGTAGTAAATCAGAATTTAGATATATGGCTGAATGGTAATAAAATTCATGCTTCTTTGCCATTTAGGCAATCTACTGCTTTTTATAGTGTAAACATCAGTACACCCACTGAAATTGGTATTGCGCCACAAAACAGCATGACAGTTGCAGATACTTTTTTAAGTAAAACTATTACGTTTGTAGCCTCTCCCACTTATTACATTGTTGTTATTAACGGCACAAGAAACAGTGCAGGTTATGCCCCGTTCAAAAAAATAAGTGTTGACGTTATTTCAGGTGCTGAAGAAGCAGCATCTGTTGCGGGTAATATCGATTTAACTTTCGCTCATGGTGCAACTGACGGCTTAACGTATGATTACAGAACGGGCTTACAGGTCTTGGCAAACGATTTATCTTATGCAACATATAAAACTGGCTACCAGTCATTTGCACCTAATGATATTAAAATACGCCTTACAAATCCTAATGGCTCAGTATTATACGGTACATATGAAGCACAATTATCTTCTCCATTCTTTGCAAGCCAGGCAGGAGTAGTAATTGCTTCCGGGTTTGTAAACCCCGGCAGTAATAATAATGGTGCTTCTTTCGGGTTGTGGTTAGCGCTAGGTAGCGGAGGCCCGATGATAGAACTACCTACTACTACACCCGAACCCATCTCTCGTGTACAGTTTATTCACAACTGTGCAGATACCACTGCAGATACGGTGGATGTGTATATGAACGGTACAAAAATTGCCGACGACTTCAGGTTTAGAAATGCGACTGCTTTTATGGATGTAATGGGCAAAGTGCCTACTGCTATTGCAGTAGCTCCACGTACCAGCACTTCTGCTGCATCTGCATTTTATACTACCAATTTCACTTTCGATTCGCTTGGCACACATATCATAACAGCCAACGGCATACAAAGTGCTACAGGTTACACACCAAAGCCACCATTCAAGCTAACTAAATTTGATAATGGCAGGGAAATGGCTGCTAATGCCAGCAATATAGACATCCTCTTTATGCAAGGTAGTACGGATGAGGGTAATGTTACCACGAATAGCGATGCTGTTTTTACTAATATTGCTTATGATAATTACAGTACAGGATATGTTAGTTTTACAAATACAGCTTCAGGCAGCATTAATATTGGCTCAACAACATTGCCAGTAGCAGGAACTTATATTATGTCGCCAATAGCTAATATTACCGGTAAGGCGATAACACTTGTTAACACAGGCTTTAAAGACTCTACAAAAAACAGCAATGGCCCCACGTCATGGTTCTATTATGCATTACCCGGAGGTGGAGCTTTAATTAAAGTAAATAAGGTTTTTCATTTTTCGGTTTCATCTGTAAACGACAATAATGATATAACTATTTACCCCAACCCAACAAATAACTCATTACACATTAACACTGATAAAAAAATAAATTCAACAACTATTTTCAATATAGCAGGCTCAGCAATAATGGAAACAAAAAGTATTAGGAACAACACTATTGATGTTTCTAAATTAGCTGCCGGCACATACTTTATTCAATTACAAACCAATGAGGGTAGCTTTATTAAAACTTTCATCAAACAATAAACCTTACAAAACGAACGCATAAAAATAAATCCCGCTTAGGCGGGATTTATTCATTTATTATAAGTTTGAAGCCGATACCGTAGGCATTCAATATTTCTATCTCAGAATCTTCTTTCAATAGCTTGCGTATTTTACTGATGTACACATCCATGCTCTTGGCTGCAAAATAATCATCATTGCCCCATACCCGCTCCAGTATGGCACTACGTTGCACCAGTTCATTTTTGCTGGCTGCTAATATATTCAGCAGTTCCGCTTCTTTCGAGCTTAGTTTCTTTACTGTTTCACCTATTTGCAAAGTCATTTTATTATGGTCAAAAACGTACTTGCCTACATTCAGTATTTTATCGTTACTTACTTGCTTTGGCTGTGTACGCTTTAGTATGGCATTGATGCGCATATACAATTCTTGTGTACTGAAGGGTTTGGTTACATAATCATCCCCACCATTTTCAAAGCCCTTTATTTTATCCTCGTCCCTACCCCTTGCGGTCAAAAAGATGATGGGTATCTCTGCATTTACAGAGCGTATTTCTTTGGATAGTGAAAAGCCGTCTTTCACCGGCATCATTACATCCAATATACATAAATTGAATTTCTGCTTGTGAAACATACGCATACCTTCTTCACCATCTTTGCACCATACAGTATTAAAGCCTCGGTTATCAAGGTTTTCTTTCAGCAACCATCCAAGGTTCTGGTCGTCTTCTACAAACAATATACTTGTGTTCATATAGTCTCTAACGATTTTGGTAAATAGATAGTAAAACAAGTACCCTGTCCTGTTTTACTTTTTACATTTATTTCTCCCTCGTGCGCCTCTACAATGTATTTTACATAGCTTAAGCCCAGCCCAAATCCCTTTACATCGTGCCTATCACCCGTATGCCCTCTGTAAAAGCGGTTGAAGATGTATTGCTGTGTATCGCCGCTCATGCCTATGCCATTATCGTCCACTTGTATCACAAAATGGCTGCCTGTTTCGTAGGTAGAGATGATAATATGTGGTGGCTTATTGCTGCGGTACTTGATAGCATTGTCTATCAGGTTTTGCAACATATTCTTTATTTGCTGCGCATTGCAATACAGGTAAGGGTTCTTGGCATTTTCTTTCAGTTCTATCTTTCCTTTAGCACTTTCTGTTTGTATACTGAAAGACGATAGTGCTTCATGCAGTATAGTATGTATATTGGTACGTGCAAAATACTTACGTACTACATCACTTTCCAACGTAGCCAGTTGTAGTATCTGTTCTACGTTTCTCTCCATGTGCTTGTTTTCTTCGGCTATAATGCGCAGGTATTGCGCGCTTCCATTCAGGTCTTTGCCATGCCAGTTTTCTATTGCCAGATTGATATTGGTAATCGGTGTCCTGAATTCGTGGGTAATATTATTGATGAACGAGTTTTTCATCTCACTCAGCTTCTTTTGGTTCAGGATTGTTCGGATGAAATATACATAAGCAGACACCAGCAGCACAATGATGATAAGCGACGAAACCATCATCACCAATAGTGAACGTACTACACTCATAAATGAATCAGGCACAAACAATCGCAATTCGTACGGCTTACTGAATTTATTGGCGAGCATCTGCGTGCGTACGCTGTTCTTATCAAGTTGTTTTGGGTTGGCACCTGTAGTCAGATATTCATACTTAGCCGTTTGCTGGTTATAGATACCCATAGCATAACTTGTATCTATCTTGTTTTTTGTAAGTACCGTTTTTATCTCACTGTTCAGCAGGCTGATGTCTATAGCCTGGTCTATGGTAAAGTTGTTTTGCAGCTTGTCTTTAAAATTGCTGCTGTTTATGTCTTTTACCTCATAATTGTTTACATCTCTGGCTTTCATGTTGGGATTAAGCCCTACATAGCTGAAACGCATTGTTACATCTACCGTAGCAGGATACCGTTCAAACCATATGCTGTTGTCTTTGATAAATGTATCACGCTCAGCTGTAGTTGGGAACACATTATATAGATTGAGCGTATCAATAAAACCACCTCGCTCCGGTCCAATAAAGCCATCATCCCATTTCTGCTTCAGCATATACATACCTTCTCCCGGCTTCATGTATGCACGAGAATAGAAGGTAAAACAAAACGCATCTTCTTCTACAGCTTCTACAGCCAAGTCCACATCCTCTTTCAGCCTGCGCTCTAATGCGAGTTTTTGCATACTGATGCTGTTGCTTATCCAATACACCTGCACACCTATCAGCCCGGCTATTATCAGCCCTGCCAATGTGTACCAATGCCCTGGTTTTAGTTTCAGTATGCCCATGTTTCAAAATTAGCAGACTATATCTCGTATTTAATTTTCTTTAAGAATGTTTAAGGATTTGTAACCTATGGTTGTAATACAAGACGGTAAATATATTGCTAAGGATAGCAATGCGCTTGTTAACAAGTACGAAAAAGCCCTCTGCAAATGCAGAGGGCTCATCGTTATCTTATGAATAAACAGTTCAGATATTAGCCTTCGCTACCGTCTTCCGCTTTCTTCATTTTGTCTTTCAGTGCAGCCAGTGCGCCAAGGTCGCCCAGTGTAGGCTTCTCTACTTTGCTCTGGATGTTTTTCACCGCTTTCTTCGTTTTCTCGCCTTCAGCAACAGCTTCTTTTTTAGCAGCTTCTTTCTCTTCGGCTACACCCTGCTCCCACACGCGTGTATGAGATACCATGATGCGCTTATCGTTGCGATCGAACTCGATGATGATGAAAGGCAATGTAGCTTCTGCTTCTACAGCGCTGCCATCTTCTTTCTTCAGGTGGCGTGCAGGCGCGTATGCTTCCAAGCCATATTGCAACTGTACTGTAGCACCTTTCTCGTCTTTCTTAGTTACGATACCTTCGTGCACACTACCTATTGGGAATACGGTTTCAAATGTATTCCAAGGATCTTCTTCCAGTTGCTTGTGGCCTAGTGCCAGTTTACGGTTTTCTTTATCAATGCTCAGGATAGCTACATCTATTTGCTCACCCACTTTCGTGAATTCGCTCGGATGGTTGTAACGCTTTATCCAGCTCAGGTCGCTGATGTGTATCATACCACCTATACCTGTTTCCAGCTCTACAAATACACCATACGGAGTGATGTTTTTCACAATACCAGTGTGGCGGCTATCTATCGGGAATTTGTTTTCGATTGTTTCCCATGGGTCTTCTGTTAGTTGCTTGATAGAAAGGCTCATTTTGCGCTCTTCTTTATCCAGCGTTACTACTACAGCTTCGTACTCGTCACCCATCTTGAAGAATTCCTTCGCGTTGATAGGCTGAGAAGACCATGTGATTTCCGATACGTGTACCAGACCTTCTACACCCGGCATTATTTCAAGGAAAGCACCGTAATCTTCTATATTTACTACTTTACCTTTTACTTTAGCACCTTCGTTTATGCCTTCTACCATGCTATCCCAGGGGTGAGCAGTCAGTTGTTTCAGACCAAGGCTGATGCGTTTCTTCTCATCATCAAAGTCAAGTACCACCACGTTCAGTTTCTGTCCGTTTTCCAGTACTTCGCTCGGGTGCGTTACGCGGCCCCAGCTAATGTCTGTGATGTACAACAAGCCGTCAACACCACCCAGATCGATGAACGCACCGAAGTCGGTAACGTTCTTAACAGTACCTTCCAGTACCTGTCCTTTTTCAAGCTGAGATATGATAACTGTACGTTGTTGTTCTATATCGCTTTCGATAAGTGCTTTGTGAGATACTACGGCGTTGCGGATAGCTTCGTTGATTTTCACTACTTTGAAGTCCATCGTCTTGCCTACGTACTGGTCGTAATCCGTAACCGGCTTCACGTCTATTTGTGAACCAGGTAAGAATGTTTCCAAACCATACACATCTACTATCAAGCCGCCTTTCGTTTTGCTGGTGATAGTGCCCGTAACGATTTCGCCTGTTTTGTAGAAATCCACGATTTTTTGCCAAGCGCGGCTCGCACGTGCCATTTTGCGGCTCAGGTGCAGGTGTCCGTTCTTGTCTTCTTTCTCAACTACCATTACCTCGATATCATCGCCGATTTTTACATCCTGCATATCGCGGAATTCGTTGAGCGACACCAAACCATCTGATTTGAAGCCGATGTTGATGATAACATCTGTTTTTGTAAGGCCTACGATAGTGCCTTGCAACAATTGAGATTCATCAATTGATTTGAAAGTGCTGTCATACACTTTATCCATTTCCGCACGTTTAGCCTCGTTGTAAGATGCCACATTGCGTTTGTCCACGCTCCAATCGAAATCGTCGTGAGCGCCACCCTGTATGTCCGCCAGAGTACCGGTTTGGTTAATTAATTGATTTTCTTCCAATTTTTGTTCCTCCTTTTAAGTGAAATTTTGGACGGCGAAGGTACGTATAAAATACTATCGAAACATCAATAAAATCAGGATTTTTTAGTTTTTTTCATATCTGTACGAACATTGAGATTATCATAATTATTTACCTGCATCAACCTGTATTATATAAAATTATTTAAATATACTAAAACGGGATGCATATCGGGTTACAATTCTGTTTATATTAGCCTTAAAATCAACCAATCTATTGGCAAAGGACGTGAAAAATCAACCCGTAACAGGGCAAAAGCAGCTACTACTACTCTCTTTTTTTGAGGGAGCATGTGTAATGGTGGCTGAACTTGCAGGAGGCAAAATGCAAGCACCTTTCTATGGTACATCACTGTATGTGTGGGCATCAACCCTTGCCATTACACTTGGCGGGCTAACACTGGGCTACTATTGGGGAGGCGAATTGAGTAAAAAAGAAGTACCTGAAAGGCAAAAGACCTTGTTTTTAACCCTTGCCATATCATCTGCATTCGTTGCGCTGATGCCTGTTACAGCCAAATTCATCATGGCTGCTACATTAGACATAGGTTTCCTAACAGGGCTTATAACATCGCAAGTATTTTACTTGCTACCGCCAATTATTGGTATGGGTATGGTAAGCCCCATGCTCATCAGCCTGATAGCTACCGATAACAAAAGCGGTAAGGCAGCAGGTCTTATATATGCTGTCAGCACACTGGGTGGTGTCATTGCTACCATGATAACTGGCTTCTGGTTAGTGCCTACCATAGGTGTATCGCTACCTTGCATTATCATTGGTGCTGTATTATTGATACTATCCATCATCATACTACGGCCAAAAAACAAATTAATACCCACTCTATTGCTGCTGCTGATGATGCTTTCTTTTTTTTTCTATAACAGCAACAGGCAAAACGAAACAGAAAAGTATAAAATACTATACCATACAGAAGGAATGTTGGGACAGGTAAAAGTGGTTGACTTTACCTATACCGAAAACGGGATGAACATACCATCGCGTGTGATGCTGGTAAACCATAACTGGCAAACATGGATAAACAGCCAGGATAAAAACTTCAGCTTTCTATATTATACCCGCTTTACGAATGCCATTATTAAAAGTATGCCTGCAGGCAGTCATGCCTTGCTGATAGGCCTCGGCGGTGGCACTGTAGCACACCAAATGGAGCAGCATGGCATTAGCTACGATGCGGTAGAAATAGACGGAAGGCTACCTATGCTTGCCGAAAAATACTTCGGGCTGCATCAGGCGGTGAAAAATACAGTAGTAGATGATGGCAGGCACTACATCAACACCTGCAAAAAGAAGTATGACTTGATAATTGTAGATGCACTGCTTGGCGAAAATATTCCATCACACTTGCTAAGCAAAGAGGCTTTTACAAAAATGAAATCATTACTAAACCCATCCGGTAAAATATTTATTGAGTTTGACGGGATAAAAAAAGATGAAGACGGTCTTGCACAACAGATGGTATATAACACACTGAATGAAGCGGGCTTTCGTACTCGTATCTTCTCTTCTTCACCCAATCGTACCAATTACGACATTATGTACATTGCAACGCAACGCGCAGACAATAGCTACGACACTACCCAAATACTTACGGATGCTTACTACCCTATTAAAGGCAGTTTGAAAGTGTTTGAAGTAACCGAATTGCTTACCAACCCTTCTACAGCAATCGTTACAGACGAAACCCCCTCTTTAGATTATTATCTGCGAAACAGAATGGTAGCCTTTAGAGAAGAATATTTGGGAGATTATAATGCAGAGTTTCTGGAAGACAATATGTCTTTCTTTCGTTAGTGCCTACATACGTTGCAGCAATTCCAGTTTATTCTTCCAAGGGTCTAAGAAAGATATACGTTTATAACCCGGTATGGGTGCTTCTTCTTTTATGCCAATGCCTTTTTCTTGCAGCAAGTTTCGTACACTGTCAAGGCTATCTACCTCGAATGCAGGAAAACGTTTGGTAGGATACATTTCCGGCTCTATACCCAAGTGCAGTTCGCTCTCTCCTACTCTATACCATATACCTGGTATGCTTTTAGGTTTTTCTATCTCTTGTAAGCCAAGTAAGCCTGTATAAAAACCCCTTGCTTCGGCCTCAAAGCCTGTTGGGATACATATTGTAACATGGTGTAGTTTCTTGATGCTAATAGATGCCATACAAATGCAATTATGTATCTAAAATACTGAATAAGGCTTACAATCTAAAACTTGTCGTACTGCCCTTTTGCCACTACCCCAGATTGATAAAGTTCTTCCATCACTGCAGTCAACTCATCTGCCCGTTGTGTTCCCAACAAAAAGCGTTTACCATTTTTCAATACCAACTGCAAGCCCATATTACCCGCTACATTGTATGCATAGTTTTTGCTGCGCAAGCCTTTGCGTAACCCCCAACCACCATACTCTGTCAATGGGTTGTATTTTCTTACATAAGCAGTTTCAACATCGCTCCAAGGCAGGCGTTTGGTTTTTGTAAATGGAAAGAACCGATACTGCACGCCATTGGCATCAACTGTAGTATCTAAGCGCAGCAGCCAGAATAACAATAAAATAAGGATAGGAATAACAGAGAAAGCAAAAGTATAACTGAACTTGCCACCACTACCTGCTTTATAAGAGTACACAAAATCGAACATCAACAATGCTGCAGTGCTTGGCAGTATCAGCCATATATACCATTGGCGAAACTGTTGTGTTTCTTTGAATTGCATATCGTAAAGATATAGAACAGACCTAATTGAGAATAAATTGCTAACAAACATTTGTAGAATTAGATGACTGGAAAATTCAGGATAAATCTTCCCATAAATCTTTCCACGCTGGGTTAATACTATCAATCAATTTCTCTTTATATCTCCTGCTTCTGTCTTTAAGCTTCTTTTCAGCAATGATTGCCTCTTCAATTCGCTCATAAGGTGCATAATAAACTAACATCACACAGTTATATTTTGCAGTAAAACTATTCAGGTAGTATTTATTCCTGTGTTCGTAAACACGTTCGCACAAATTGGACGTAACCCCTATGTACAATGTTGTTCTATTAGGCGAACACATGATATATACTACTCCACCTCGTTGCATTAGTGTCAAATGTACTTCACTCCTTTATATATCGTCATGGCGAACGAGTGAAGCGAGTGTAGCCATCTCACGCAATATGTGCATACTCGTGCAGTTATCGGTTATATATGTGAGATTACCACGTCGGCTCCTCCGCACAAGGCTATACGATGCCTCCTCGTAATGACGCATTAAAACAAAACAGCCACCCGCATTTGCAGGTGGCTATTTTGATTATTTATACTTTCTACTAAGCTTATTTCTTGCTCATTACATTCTTAGCTTCGATGCTAAGGGTAGCATGTGGTACGGCACGCAGGCGGGCTTTGTCTATCAGCTTGCCTGTTACACGGCATATACCGTATGTTTTGTTTTCTATGCGTATCAATGCTTTTTCCAGATGGTTGATGAACTGTATCTGACGGCTGGCAAGCTGTGCCAGTTGTTCGCGTTCCATAGCACCGCTACCGTCTTCCATATTCATGTAGCGGTTTTCGGTATCTTCTGTACCTGCTTCGTCTTTGCGTGTTATCAATCCTTGCTGGTAAGTCAGTTCTTTACGTGCCTTATCGAGGCGGGCGAGGATAAGCTCTTTAAATTCATTCAGTTCTTCGTCGCTGTAGCGATACACTGGTCCTTGCATTTGTATTGGTTCGTCTAATATGGAACGTGTAAATTCCGGTTGGTAATTAATCATTGTTTTGCCTGCATCGTCTTTTTGCTTGGCTTTATTTTCCAAACGGCGATGAGCTACTATTACGGTTGGTTTTTTCTCTGCCTGCGGACGTACGGGTGTAGCCTGCTTGGTAGGTGCAGATGGTGTTGCCCCACTGGCAGATGCCGATACAGGCCTGCCGGGTATAGCACCTTTGGCAAATGTGGTAACCGTTTTAGTGATATGGTGAGATTGCTTTGAGCCTGATTTTTTGCTCGAAGCTGCCTTAGGTGCAGGTGCGGCTTTCTTCTCTGCTACTGGTGCCGCTTTTTTTGCAGGCTCTGCCTTTGGTGCAGGTGTTACCTTCTTAGCAGGTTCTGGTTTCTTAGCCGCTGCTTTGGGTGCAGGTGCTGCTTTCTTAGGTGCAGGTGCGGCTTTCTTAGCAGCCGCTTTTGGCGCAGGCGCAGCTTTTTTAGCTGCTGCCTTAGCAGGTGCTGCCTTCTTTGCAGGGGCAGCTTTCTTTACTACAGTCTTTTTAGCCGTTGATGTTGTCTTTTTCAATTGGTTAGTTTTTTTCAAGTCCACTTTTTTAGTGGCTGCTACCTTCTTTGCCGGTGCTGCTTTTTTAGCAGGTTTTGCTTTTGCAGGGGTGGCTTTCTTAGGCGCTGCCTTCTTCACAGGTTTCGCTGGCGTTGCCTTCTTGCTATTTTTAGATGCCACAGTTTTTTTAACCGGTGCCGCTTTT
Source organism: Chitinophagaceae bacterium IBVUCB1 (assembly GCA_002127285.1). Taxonomy (GTDB): domain Bacteria; phylum Bacteroidota; class Bacteroidia; order Chitinophagales; family Chitinophagaceae; genus Polluticoccus. The sequence goes on along the minus strand of NFUW01000002.1, from coordinate 482,201 downwards.
TTAGCACCCTTATCAGAAGCTGTTGTCTTTTTTACTGGCTTGGCTGCCGGTTTCTTTTTTGTGGCCATAGCGCGTTACTGTTTTTTTGTTATTAACACTTTAAGTATTGCTTCATTTACCTCAATTTCCGTACCTGACGAAACTTGCGGGACAATCTCCAACCTATCTGCCAAAATTTCGGTGCAAATATAGTCACTGAAATTTAATATGGCAGATTTTAATGGCTCGTGCTCTTCTACGCTAACTGCTATTCTATCTGTAAGTTCTAAACCTGTTTCTTTACGAATTTTTTGAATACGATTTACCAATTCCCTTGCATTGCCCTCGTCTCGCAACTGTGGGGTAACGGTGATGTCTAAAGCCACCGTCAGGGTGTCTTTATTTGCTACGCTCCAGCCTGTTATGTCTTCGGCTATTATCTCTACGTCTTCTCTTACTATACTTATCGCCTCGCCATCTACCGTCAGGGTATATGCCCCGTCTTTCTCCAATGTGCTTATCTGCTGCTGCTCCATGGCATTGATGGCGGCTGCTACAGCCTTCATCTTAGCCCCCATCTTAGCCCCCAACGATTTGAAGTTGGCTTTAATCTTCTTCTTTATAAACCCTTCCGTATCGGTCAGGTAGGCTATTTCCTTTACGTTTACCTCTCCTTTTATCAGGTCTTCTACCTTTTGTACCTGTACCTGCATGTGGGCATCCAGTGCGGGTATCAATACCTTTTGCAATGGCTGGCGTACTTTGATGTTCACCTTTTTGCGCAGCGATAACACCAGCGAAGATACGTCTTGTGCCAATCGCATCCGTTCTTCCAGTTCAGTATCTATTACATCGGTATTGGCTACGGGGTAGTCTGCCAAGTGAACAGAGGCTGCCTCGTACCTTTTGGTAATATTATTTAGATTGCCATACAGCCAATCGGCAAAGAAAGGCGATATGGGTGCCATTAATAATGACATGGTTTCGAGGCACTCATATAATGTTTGGTATGCACATATCTTATCATGCTCATACTCCCCTTTCCAAAAGCGGCGGCGGCACAAGCGCACATACCAGTTGCTTAGCTGCTCATCGAGGAAGGTTTCCATAGCCCTGCCAGCTTGGGTAGGTTCGTAATCGTTCATATAAGCGGTTACGTCCTTTACCAATGTGTTGAGCGATGAGAGTATCCACCTGTCTATCTCGGGGCGTTGCTCTACGGGTACATAGCCTTCTTTGAAACTAAAACCATCTACATTGGCATAGAGCGCAAAGAACTGATAGGTGTTATACAATGTACCAAAGTACTTCCGTTGAACCTCTTTAATTCCTTCTAAATCAAATCGTAAGCTATCCCACGGACTGGCGTTGGTTATCAAATACCAACGGGTAGCATCGGCACTGTATTGCTCTATGGTTTCAAACGGATTGATGACATTGCCGAGGCGTTTGCTCATCTTATTGCCGTTCTTATCCAACACCAAGCCGTTACTTACCACCGTTTTGTAAGCTACATTGTCAAACAGCATAACACCCAGCGCATGCAGGGTATAAAACCATCCGCGTGTCTGGTCAACCCCCTCGGCTATAAAGTCGGCAGGAAAGTTGTGTGTCAATGTTTTATCTGCCTTATCCTCAAACGGATAGTGTAGCTGCGCATAAGGCATAGCCCCGCTATCAAACCATACATCTATCAGGTCGGGTTCTCGCATCATGGGCTTGCCGCTATCGCTTACCAGTATTATCTGGTCAACAAAAGGCTTGTGCAAATCCTGCGTTATACTTTCGGTATCCTGATTGATATTCAATGACTTATTAGCCCTGCTTATTTCATCTTTCAGTTCTTCAAGACTGCCTATTACCCGTATTTCGCTGCCATCTTCGGTAGCCCATACAGGTAGCGGTGTACCCCAATAGCGGCTGCGGCTCAGGTTCCAGTCCACCATATTTTCCAGCCAGTTGCCAAACCTGCCCTCGCCCGTAGCTTTTGGCTTCCAGTTGATGGTTTTATTCAGCTCTATCATCCTGTCTTTTACGGCAGTTGTCTTTATAAACCATGCATCCAGCGGATAATATACGATGGGCTTATCGGTACGCCAGCAATGCGGATAGGTGTGTTCGTATTTTTCTACCTTAAAGGCTTTCCCGTTTTTCTTTAATATATCTACGGCTATAATAACGTCTGTATCTTGCCAGTCGGGGTTGTCTTTATAATTCTTTACATAACGGCCGCTTAGTTCGCCCATATAGTCGGTAAACTTGCCCTCTTTATCCACCATCGTCAGTATGCCGATGTTGTTCTTTTTACCTACACGATAGTCATCTGCACCAAAAGCTGGGGCAGTGTGTACGATGCCCGTACCATCTTCGGTGGTTACAAAGTCGCCCGTAATAACACGCCAAGGGTCTCCGCCAGCTATCTCTGCCGTATTGCCTTCGTATGGCAATAATTGCTCATAACGGCAGCCTTCTATGTCTTTTCCTTTGAATTCTTTGATGATAGACCAAGGAGCTATTTTGGTATCTGCACCATAACCTGCAAAGTCGCCATTCTCGCCCTCGGGTTTGAAGTATTTGCCCAACAATGCCTTTGCCAATATCACATTGACAGGCTGATGTGTATATACGTTAAACGTCTTAACTAACACATAATCAATCTTCTCACCTACAGTAAGTCCGCAGTTGGATGGTAGTGTCCACGGGGTTGTCGTCCATGCAAGAAAGTGAACTGGTGCGCCGCCTGTAGCTTCAAACAAAAACTCAGACTGCGCATTGCGGATGGCGTTAAACATTGCCACCACCGTAGTATCTTTTACATCCTTGTACGTGCCGGGCTGATTAAGCTCGTGGCTGCTAAGGCCTGTACCCGCCGCAGGGCTATAGGGCTGTATGCTGACGCTCTTGTACAGATACCCCTTCTGATGCAGGGTTTTGATAGCCCACCAAAGGGTTTCTATATATTTATTATCGAATGTGATGTAGGGATTGCCCATATCCACCCAATAACCCATTTTTTCGGTAATATCTTCCCACTCCTTTTTATAACGCATTACTGCCTCCCGGCACTTACGGTTATAGTCTTCTATGCTTATCTTTTTGCCTATATCCTCTTTGGTGATGCCCAGTTCTTTTTCTACCCCCAGTTCTACAGGCAGGCCGTGTGTGTCCCAACCCGCTTTGCGGTGTACCTGATAGCCCTGCATGGTTTTGTAGCGGCATACCAAATCCTTCAGCGTACGGCTGATGACGTGATGAATGCCCGGCATACCGTTGGCACTGGGTGGCCCCTCGTAAAACACGAATGGCTGCGCACCGTTGCGCCCATCTACACTTTTATTGAATGTATCGTTATCCTTCCATGCGCGCAGTACATCCTGCTCTATGGATGGCATATTTAAACCCTTGTATTCCGTGTACCTGTCAGACATAGTCGTAAGTCGTGAGGAGTGAGTTGTAAGTACCTAAATACTACAGGGCACACCTCGCCAATGCTACTAAAAAATAAGGCGCGAAGTTAGGGGAAATATTTGGGATATATATCGTATGTAAAGGGCTTGTATGTGTTGGGGATTAGTTGACTTGTTGATTGGATAGAAGGGATGATAGAGATAAAAGAGATAGAAGGGGCAGAGGTTAGCATGGCAAAATACTCGTGCAGAGCAAACCCTCATTTCGTGAGGTTTCTTCGCTGCCGCTCAAAAATTGGTATCGTTTTTATATTATAACTCATGCAAACAATACTCGGCTTTCTTGCTTTTATTCTTGCCTGCTTTGACGGCTTTTACTTCATCCATAGCCGTTTTCATTTCTTTTGAAATTGTGCTTTTGCAGGTGTAAGTGTTTTCGTTTTCACATACGCTTTAGCACCTCAAAAATAAAATCAGCCTTACTATCTTTAATATCTTATAGCACTTACATATACCTCCCCGTATAACTCCCTTTTACTTTCTTCAATCCTTCGGGTGAGCCTGCGTATAGTAATTGACCGCCGCCTGCACCCCCTTCGGGGCCCATGTCTATTACCCAGTCGGCGCATTTTATTACATCGGTGTTATGTTCTATCACCAGTATGCTATGCCCCTGCTCTATGAGCGCATCGAAAGAACCCAGCAGCTTTTTTATATCATGAAAATGCAGCCCCGTAGTAGGTTCGTCGAATATAAATAACACTTTTTCTTTTGCCGCTCCCTTACCGAGGAACGATGCAAGCTTTACACGCTGTGCTTCGCCACCGCTTAGTGTATCACTACTCTGCCCCAGTTTCACATAGCCAAGCCCTACATCGCTCAACGGTTGTAGTGCCGATGCTATTTTCTTTTCGTCTTTAAAAAACGTAATGGCTTCGTCCACACTCATTTCCAGCACATCAAATACACTCTTGGTGCGGTAGGTAACTTCCAGCACCTCGTCTTTAAAGCGTTTGCCCTTGCAGCTTTCGCATAACAGGTGTACATCTGCGAGGAACTGCATTTCTACTATCACCTCACCCTCTCCCTTGCAGGTATCGCACCGCCCGCCATCTGTATTGAACGAAAAATGTTTCTCAGCAAAGCCCCTCATTTTGGACAACTGCTGTTTGGCATACAGCTTGCGTACCTCGTCCCATGCTTTGATATAGGTAACGGGGTTGCTGCGCGATGATTTGCCTATCGGGTTTTGGTCTATCATCTCTACATGGGCTATCTTATTGATGTCTCCACCCAGGTATTTATGCACACCGGGGCGTTCTACCCCCTCGCCAAAATGTTTCATCAACGCAGGGTACAGGGTAGATTTCACAAGCGTTGTCTTACCGCTACCACTCACGCCCGTTACCACACACATCACATTCAGCGGAAAATCCACATTCACATCTTTCAGGTTGTGCTGGCGGCAACCTTCAAGGCGTATGCTGCCTTTGGGTTGGCGATGAGATGCAGGCGGCTCTATCTGCATAGCCCCACTCAGGTATTGCCCTGTAAGGCTCATTTTATTTTTTATCAGTTCTTTGTACGGCCCTGCGGCTACTACCTCTCCGCCCAAATGGCTGGCAAGCGGCCCCATGTCTATTATATAGTCTGCCTCGCACATCATCATCTCATCATGCTCTACTACTACAACGGTATTGCCGAGGTCGCGCAGGGTTTTCAGTACGTTTATCAATCGCTCGGTATCGCGGCTGTGCAGCCCGATGCTTGGCTCATCCAGTATATATAAAGAATCCGTCAGGTTGCTGCCCAGAAATTTTGTAAGCTGTATGCGCTGGCTTTCACCACCGCTTAGCGTATTGGCAAGGCGATTCAGCGTCAGGTAGCCAAGCCCTACATCCAGCAGGGTTTTCATGCGTTGGTTTATTTCTATCAGTATGCGCTTGGCTATCTGCGCATCATGTTCGTTCAGCTTCAGTTTATCAAACCATTGCGCAAGGTCTGATGTAGGCATCAGCATCAGGTTGCCAATATGGTGGTTGGCGATTTGTACATAAAACGCTTCTTTGCGTAAGCGCATGCCCCTGCAACTTGGGCAGGTAGTACGCCCTCTGTAACGAGCCTGCAATACACGGTACTGCACTTTATACAGGTTCTGCTCTACCATCGTAAAGAAATCGCGGATGCCGTTTACTTTACTGTTGCCCTGCCATAGCAATTCCAGTTCGCTCTCGTTCAGGTCTATTACGGGTTTGTGTATGGGGAAGTCAAACTTAACCGCCGTGCGCATAAACGATTGCAGCCACTCGCCCATTTTCTCTCCCTTCCAAGGTGCTACTGCACCCTCATATACACTCAATCGCTTGTCGGGTATTACCAAATCTTCATCCAGCCCCAGCACCATGCCAAAGCCCTCGCACTGCGGACATGCACCATACGGATTGTTGAACGAAAACAGATTGGGTGTTGGTTCTTCAAACACCATCCCGTCTGCCTCAAAACGATTGTTGAAGTGCATCATCTTTTTACCGTCTATTTCCAGCGTACACTCACCCTCACTTTCGTAGAAAGCTGTCTGTATGCTATCTGCAAGGCGGTGCAGGTCGTCTTCGTCAAAAGTTTTGGTAACGATGCGGTCTATTAGCAGGTATATATCTTTCTTGGGTAGCACTACATCGCCGCTCAATACTTCTTCTATACGTATGGGTTTGTCTTCGCCTTTTGCGTGTACACGGCTAAAGCCCTTTTGCAGCAATATGTTCAATTCCTCGTTCACACTACGCCCATAGCGGGTTACAAGCGGCACGATGATTTGCACTTTGGCACCATGTGGCAATGATTGTATATAATCCACCACATCGCTTACGCTGTCTTTTTTCACCTCGTTTCCGCTTACAGGCGAATAGGTTTTGCCCACACGGGCAAAGAGCAGGCGCAGGTAATCGTATATCTCCGTCATGCTGCCAACGGTGCTGCGGGGCGTGCGTGTAGTTACTTTTTGCTCTATGGCTATGGCAGGGCAGATGCCGCGTATATAATCTACATCGGGCTTGTCCATCCGCATGAGGAACTGGCGGGCGTAGGCACTCAGGCTCTCGGCATAGCGGCGTTGCCCCTCGGCAAAGAGGGTATCCATTGTCAGGCTGCTTTTGCCGCTGCCGCTAACGCCTGTAACTACTACCAATTTGTTGCGGGGGATGGCAACATCTACATTCTTCAGGTTGTGCATACGCGCCCCTTTGATGAAGATGCTATCGTCATCGCGGTGAAGGTTTTCCGTTGTATATAATTCGTTGCTGATTGCCGTTGCCTTCTTTGCCATAAGTATAATAGCAAATCTAACGATAACAGTTGACAGGTAGATTGGTTGGGGGGATGGGTGTTTTTTATTTGTGTATATACATTAAAACTATACTATATCAGCCTGAAAAACTCTTCTGTATGATGAATAGCGTATTGCAGCAGTGTATAGAATGTTTTGGGGTGCTGTGTATGAAACTGTTCGTCCAGCACTTCAAACTCCTGAAACTCGCTGTATAACTGTGCAAATTCTTCTACAGTTGTTTTTTTATCCAGCGCATCTCGGTTCAGCACATATACTTTCAGCACATCATCAATCGTCTTTGCCATATCGTGGCAGCCTACTACATCCAGCCAGCCAGGCATAGTAGGCAGCAACCCAATATATCCGTTCTGTATCAGTTGTATAAAACCACCCTGCATTACCTGCATTTGCACATAGTCGTATGATAGCAGCAGTTGCTGCCCTTCAGACAGGTCGTCCAGAAAATTAAAGTCCTGCCTGCGATACAACTCCTCGTGCAGGGGTTGTATATATAAATCCCAAAGCGCATTATCATCGCCCGCAAGCTTTGCGGCTTCCAGTACATCTGTTTTCAGTTCGGGTAAAAAAATACTCGTCATGCTAAATCGCTTTGGTAAATCTAATATACTAACTGAAACTAAAATATGGTATATCACTAAAGCAGCATTGCATTTATTACTACAGATAAAAAGCCGTATTTTGATAGCCTATATAAATAAGCTACGGATGCGGTATATCATATTAATGTGTATGTGGCTATGCATGGCCACCAATGTATGTACAGGCAGTGCTTATTACGATGCAATAACTATTCGCAATATGCTACCCCATCGCATTACGACAGACAATGCCAGATTCGGGCACGGGCAGGCTTTTCTGCCTGCTGCCAATGTGCTGGCTATGTATATGCAGGATGTAGAATGGCTCACTACCAATACAGACGATGTTATTAAAGCATATCAGCAAAACCCTTTTATAGCCCCGATGCTGCCTGCCCCGGGCGATGCTGTAACTATAGAACCCAACACCGCGGCAGGCCCACCACCCGCCATACCATCGCTCGATGTAACGAATATAGCAGACGGGCTGGCACGCTTCCTCATCAAGCGAGGTAAGCAGGAACTGAATGTGGCATTTTTCAGCCAAATGAAAAAAACACTCAATAAATACCCTGAATGCACCACCCTATTCCCCACTACTACCGCTATGCTGAATACGATTGAAACATACCGCTACGCAGAACTATTGCAAACACTGCAAGCAGCATTCAATAAAGACCTTACGCAAATAATACCCAATCTCAATAACACCGTTAACCTGCCCCGCTATCAGCCCTTGCTCAAAGAACTGCCTGCTATACGCACAGCCATTCGTTATGCCAGTATCATCAGCCAACTCGCACAAACAGATAAACCCATATACACAGCAGACCTCATTAACTCTATCGTTTCTATGGATGAGTTGGCAGACAATGAGCCGGAACTGAATAATGCTTTCAGGGCATTGCGTATTATATCCGCCTCGTTGCGAAGTAATAACGACAGGCAATGGATTACAATAAAAGAAATGGGCGAAATACTGAAAGACGACATCTCATTGCGCCTGTTTTTGGGTTTGGTGTACGAACAGGTAAAAGACATTCACTTTTCGTGCAATGGCTCTACCATTACAATGGGCGACTACATGAAACGATTGACAGATAACCCGTATGCCATCGCTACCCTGTTCGAAAATTTTGTTTGGATGGCAAATGAAGCGGATGAACTGCTGAAAGAAATGCAACGCACCAAAGAAATAAATGCCGGATTGTTTACTGCTTATATTACAAAGTCATCAGACATCATACGCTATGCATCAACGATAGTACAATCTGTGCAGCCATGTACTGACGGATACCCCTACCTGCAAATGGCAGATAATGCCATACAATTGTTTGTACACAGTTGCACTCACAATTACAACAATGCTGTACTGAACCTGTATAACATTACAAGTATAGCATTTGGCAAACAGCAAACACTTGCAAAGCAAAAAGCAGCGCAACTGCGTACTGCCGGTAAACCGGTAAGCCAGCAACTGCAACAACTATGTGATACCAAACCCGACGCGAGCATTGACAAAGCACTGGCTGCTATACTGAAGTATGGCAACTTTATAGCAACGGCAGCTAAAGCACAAACACCCGAAGAAGTAGAGGCTGCTATAGAAACAACCGCACTACCAGTCGGCAGTTACTCCATAAAGCAGAAAGCTATATACAATATTACCGTCAATGCCTATGCCGGTTATTCATGGAATTATAACAGCACAGGCTTGTATATGCGGGGTGTATATGCACCTATTGGCATTGGTTTCAATACTGCCATCAGCAAACGGTATAGCGGTGCTATTGGCATCTACGCATCGCTGATAGACATTGGCGGCATAGTAGCCTACAGGCTTGAAAACGGGAATACTCAAAACATGCAACAGCAAGTAAGGCTGGAAAGCATACTGGCACCCGGCGCGCAACTGGCTATTGGCATACCCAAACTACCCATCAGCATAGTGGCCGGTTGGCGCATGACACCCAAACTATTTTATAAAGACAACGTAACTACCACCACCGTATTGCCTCAAAATGTACTAAGCACCGGCATACTGGTAGATATACCCTTGTTCAACATAGCGAATAAAACATTACGATAGCCCATACCACAGGCCTTTCAGTACATATTTACCTGCATTTCTTAACGGCTGGTTAATGCTTAACAAGCATTGCGTTAACTATTAACACAACTTGTGGTTAACTGCCCGCTATTATTTGGAAAGGGGCACCAAGCCGATGCATCTTTGTATCATCAAAGCAAGAAATAAAAAACACACATCATTCAAAACACAAAACAAAACAAAATGAAAAACACAATCAATAAAACAGCTGCTACACAAAAGATAGTATTGTTTGCATCTATACTGGCTTGCATCGTAACGGCAGTAAACATCTAAGACATTACATGCATCGGCACATCTGCCAAGCATTACCTTTCTCTCTTATCCTCTATATGTAACAGAAGCCCCGTTTCCACGGGGCTTAACTATTTTATCTTAACTAGTTGAATAATCAAGCTGTGGGTGTTGCTTTGTTGTATTGACAACTTGGTAAAGCAATAGAGCATTGTATCAATGCTATGTAACTACATCGGATGCCTATAGGCTAACGAATATCAGTTAGTTCAAACTAATCGTCGTCTCGCTGTAGGTCTTTACATTCGATTTAACGTCTTCTGACGGGCCGTATGTAATCTGTAGTTTGCCCTTAGTATAGTCTAATGTCGTGTTGCTCAGTTCAAACTGGAAAGTCCTGATGGGGTTGGGTGTATATACCGCAACACCTTTGGCCATACCTGCATTAGTCTTTTTACCTGCTGCGTCTATGTGTTCTACATGTATATCGCCATATACAGACATATTGCCTGTTCTGTTGATGGTCATTACAAGCATCGGCTTGTTTTCGGGGCTCATCTTAACAGCGCAATCCGTAATGGTAGTTTGCGTGGTGGAAGCTCCATTTCTGATGATTACCGGAATAGAAATACCGAATACGGGCGTTAGCTGCACACTGATGGCGTTCTGTTCTTTTACCGTATCTTTTTCGCCAAGTGCTTTTTCGTTGGGTATGGCCCTGAAGTAGATGTGAGAGCGGTATTCAGCCTCTGTCAATTCGCTGGTTTTGGTCAGTTGCACTTTTATTACCTGTGATTCGTTGGGTGCTAATATAACCGTACGCGGATAAAAACGCAGAAAACGAGATGCGAAAAACTGATTGGCATCTGGCTGTGTTATTTCTTCAAAACCACCATCTGCTTTCATCCTTATTTCCATAGTAGATATCAGGTATTTGGCAGTATCCTTGCCTGTATTTGCCAGATTAATCTCTTGCGTTTTTTTATTACCCTCAAACACTATTCGTTTCGGAGATATTAACAGGTTTCCCTGCGCATATACACCAAATTGGCTTAAGAGGAATAAGCAAAATAAAACGGGTATGTAATGGTTGCGATATGCCTTAAACGTAATCAAATGCCCCATATGTTTTGTTTATATTGAAATCTATGTGTTTATATATGTATCAGTAATATCAAATGTAATAATTTATATGGATAGTTTATAGCAAACATCCTTGTTTTGATACTGCAAGCTACATTGAATGCAGCAATATAATACCACTTTACTATTTGTTTACTTTATCATTATGTCTATACACGCTGAATAAAAGGCTGAAATTCGTCTTGGTAGTACCATCTATTCTAAATCTGACGAGTGCGGTAGCTTCATAACCCATAGACTGTAATTGTGTACGGTCAATGTCTATGGTATATTCACCCTTTGCCAGATACGGAATACTGAAACTACCATCGCTTCTTGTGCGTAGTTTCTTTATCAACTTATTTCTTTTGTATATAGATATGCCTATACCCTTCATGCCCTGAATGGTATCCTCAGAGTGTAACACTACGTTGCCATCCATATAATGAATATCAAAAGGCATTTCGTTGTAAATGAGTAAAAAACGTATATCCTCTGAACTGGTTGTATCATTGATACCAATGCTTACCGGCTGCGATGCCAGGATGTTTATTTTCTGTAATTGTGCTTCGTCCACTTTCACCGTATAATCCCCTGCTTCCACGTCTGTAAAGCTGAAATAACCATCCGCTTTTGTCAATACTCTTTTGACAGGTAAATCGCCTTTATATAGATGTACATATATGCTACCCTGCGGATAAAAGCGTTTTCTATTCTTTGCAAATACTTGCCCTGTTATCTTGTCTTTAGCTATCGTAGTTGTTGTAAGTTTTACGGGTGCAGCCTCATCTTTAACAGCAACAATAGTTTGCTGCTTTGCAACTGTATCGTCCTTAACAACAACAGCAGTTTGCTGCCTTGCTACGGTATCGTCTGCTATGGCATTATCCACCTTCATACCGATGATATTGGTATCAATGGCAGATACTGTAAATTCCAAACCATCAACCAAATCACCTTCTTTACCCGCCTTGATAGTGAAATTGCGAGGCGAAGATGCTTGTTTATTAATCTTTTCCATTTGCACACTATCCAGCATAGCGGTGTATGTGCCCGGCGGCAAACCGATATAACTGAAATAACCATCCGGTTCAGACAATATTTTAGTAACAAGCGCATTGTCTTTATATATACAAACATATATCTGCCCCTGCCCTCTGGATACGCCGTTTTTATTCATATAAACATTACCGTTCACCTCGCCCACAACAGCAACGGGTATGGGTACATACTTCAGTTTATTGCCCTCTGTTTCTATACTATAGGTTAGTTTCTTTATCTGCCACGATATGTTATCAAAGCTGAATTTGTTCAACTCTAAGAAATACTTGTTGTTCGGTTCAAGGTTCATGATGCGGATAATGGTGTCTTTGCCTTCGGGCATGATGTTGCCACCATTCAGGCTGAACTTAAGCCCCGATACTTTGGGTTCGTCGGGGTCTTTAATACCATTGCAGTTGATGTCTAAGAACGGAGCTATACTGATGCCACTTCTGCCTATGCTGATGATATTACTTGTACCCGCGTAGTTTGTCTTTTTGTCGAACACTACACTACCCCTTGCCGACTCTAATACAGAAATCCGTTTATTGTTCTTCATACTGCTTACACCTACCTGCGCAAACCGGAAATTGTACCTGAACTGCAAACCAATATTAGTTATTTTACTCGTCAGGTTCTGTTCATAAAACACACCTGCAAACAAGTTGTTGCCTGTATTTTTTTCAAGTGATTCTTTGATAGAAATAACTTCGCCTGTATTGTATCTGTATTGCAGTTGAGAGCGTAATTGCAATGCAAACGGCACCCTGAATGCCACCGAGAAGTTGCTATATACATTCGGTTTCAGATTGTCGTAAAATATGCCGTAGGTACTTACATTCACATCCATGCCATATACAAAACCAGACATCAGCCATTCCGTATTCAAAAACCTTGTAGTAGCCAGCCAGCTTTGGTTGACGGTAATCTGAGAGAACATAGATAGCTTCCTAAGCCGCAATGGCAGGCCTATTACGGCTCTTCTTTCCTGTGTTACCTGTGTGTTGACTGCTAATTGTCCTTTCTCAAAATGCGTATAACTAACTTCAAATTGTGCATTTGACGGTGTACGGTAATTCAATACCCCGCGAGACCTGACACCATAACTATACTCTCCGGATGCCAGCAGGCTTTTACCAATTCTGAAAGAAGTGTTGACATAAGGCATAAAATTGCCCGACTTAACAGAGGTCAGATATTCTACACCCGAACCTACCGTCAGCCTTTTAGTAATACCATAATTCATATTCACTTTTGTGAAGATGGTATTGCTGTCGTCTTCTACCAAGCCCGATGAAATAGAATACTCAAACAAGTTGGGTGCTAACAGATTGAAGGGAATATTGATCGCTTCTTCTCTCGACCTTTCCTCACCAAATGGCCCGAAGAATCGCAGTTTTACGGCAGAGCTACCATACACAAGCGGCACTTCAAAAGTATAGAATCCATTGGCATCGGCTTTCTTGTAGTCTATCAATACATTGTTTACGTATAGCTCTACAGTCCATCCGGGTTCTGTATAATTAGATACCGTATAAGTGCTGAAAGAGCGTTTTACTAAAGTAGAAATATTGGAAATATGCGCACCAACAATGGGTGCAAATATGGAAGCTGTAGTAGGTACTATTATTTTACCTAATTGAACCTGCTTCACTGTTCTAGCATCGTTGTTTATCAATCTCCACTGGTAGAACTGTTGCTTCCAGTTTATTTTTTGACTGGGGCTGAAATTGGCAAGTAAAATAGTTTCGCCACCCGCAAGTATGCCCCCTAAACCTAAGTTGATTCGTGTGTCCGTAGGCCCGTCAACTAATTGATTTGATACGACAGACCAATCAAACGTACCAAAATGAAAAAGAGAGTATGCATTTTTCAGAACGGTATCGGCAGTCTGGTCATTCTTCAGCTTTGCAATGTTTTTTCGCAGAAAAGCCAATCTGGCTTCGCGTATGGCAGGTAATTCTGCTTTACTCGTTATTTTAACAGACAGCGTACGCATATTGTACTGGCAGTTCAAACCGAAATAGGTATTAAACACTTCCGCGCTTGCATACATTCCCGTTTCCGACTTGAACAGCGAGCCGGGCTTCAATGTATTAATGAGTTTATTTTTAACGATAACATTCCTCGCGTAATCAAACAGATAGGTTGAGTCGAGGTTGATAAAAAAGCCTGAAACGGAGTCTAAGGTTTTTGAAGTGTTATTTTTGATATTCAGTATATCAAACAAGCTTGCTATCGCTAAATAAGCAGTGTCGTTTTTAATAATGGCAGGCACATCATAATTGCCTATGCCCGCAATATTGGCAGATACGACTATCTCGTCATACTCCTCGTCGGTTTGGGCAGTAGAAGTTTCGGGACATAACAACAACAAAACAAATAGACATACTATTGTTATTATTCTGTTTGAACAGGTAATACTACGTTTTGTATGAAACCGTATAGCAGGCTGCATTGTTTGTTTGTCCGATACTGTTATTCCTGTACAAAAGTCACCGAAAATATACCACTATATGACCCTACAGGATTTGCAAAAATATTACCAACAGTAAGCGTACCGCCAATGCTCACTTGTGTTCTGGATGGCGGCGCAACGGTACAAACAAAAGGCGATGCCGGAGAAGAACTACCTAATGTCAATGTCATGGTGCCGCCATTGCTGCCTGTAAGTGTTATGTTAGGTCCGTTAATGATGCCAACGCGCGTACCTACTTGCGCTTCTACTTCAAAAATAGCGGCTGAAAAAGGATGCCCGAGACTTGCCTGTATTACATCGCCTGTAACGGAGCGAGTACCATCGGGATATATGATAACCGTACCACCCAAGTTGCCGGTAAAAAAAGCGCCGAAAAATAAACCCTGTGCAGGATTTGCATAAATTGTAAAAGGAGCAGGCGGAAATGTTTGCGCGTAAGACTTATTGGGCGATAGCACGTACACCACTAAAAAACAAGCGGTTATGATAAATCGGTGTAGTGTTGGTGGCATCATGCTATAAATATACTAATCGTTCCCTATAAATACTTTTTTGTTCATCACTTGTTTGTCGCCCTCAAAACTTAGCATATATACACCCGTACTATATGGCGCACTAATACTATGGTCGCCATAACCTGCAATTTTTGATTGGTGCAATAATTGCCCCGAAATACTGTAAAGTTTCAAAGTGCCGCTTTCGCCTGTATGCAGGTCTAACATAACGTGCAGATTACCCGCTGTATAATAAGCTTTTATATCATGCTGTATCAACTCTGTGTCTTCAATATCCTTATGAGTAAATACGATTGCAAACCTGTTTTTCACAACGCCCTCTTTCAGGTTGATGGTGTAGGTCTTTGTATCAGAAAAAAGCTCGTATGCCATTGTTTGCCTGTCAACAATATATGTCTTCAGGTTAGATGGAAAATTCTGTATATCCTGCAAGCTGATGATGAGTTGCCCGTCTTTAGCAGTTTCAATACCTAACGGAATAACCACCGTATTATCGTGCGGATAAGGCATGGCATTGATTGACAAAGATTGATTATCAGGCGATATAGTATAGATATTGGGCGAACGGGTATCTGTATTATTAATTTTCAGCGCATCAAATTCCTTATCAAAATGCAGCTTGGCATATTCGTCAAAATAGATAACCATATTATCTGCAAAGCCTTCTTCGGTAGCGTATTTTGCTTTGATGCGCATGGTAGGTTGGCTATTACCTGTTGACTTATGGAAAGTAGGATTGAAGTTGTTTATTCGCACATTGTTATTGACGGCGAAAGTAGCTGTAACAGGGAAAGTACCGTTAGATACGTGCACAAAGAAAGCCTGCATGGCAGGTATGATATTGTTGGCAATGCCATTGCTGGAAACACCATTGATGTATGAACTGTACGTACCCGTATATTGGTCTGTACTGCTGGCATCAAAATAATAGATGGCATCGTCAATATTTGTCTTTGTCCATCCGCTTGCAGCGTTCCAGTCTATAGGAGAGGGGTATGGATTGCCAACTAAATTGAAACCCTGCGTATATGTTTGGTTATTATTGTACAATGTGGTAGATACCGTGCCATTACTTACAACGCCCGTCATATCTACCGTCAGTGCGCTGCTTGTATTGCCAAAGTTGATGGCATAGCCGTATAGCGGGAACATCGTATTGGTAGAGGCTGCATAATGATACCAACCATTAGAAGGCAGGTTTTCATCGTATTTATAAACGGGTGGAAATGATGCACTCAGCGTTATCTCATTAGAAAACTCATTAACAGTAGCAGACGTAAAAGGTGAACTGAAATATTTGTAACCAAAGCGTGATGCCAGATAGCGTTGCATAATCAGATTGCCCGATACGCTACCCGTTCCTGTACCATCTACCAGTGCGGTTTGTGTTGACGTGGAAAGTAAGGTGAGGTTGCCACCACAATTCAACGTGCCGTTGCTTTTCAGTATCGCTTTTAGTTTTTGGTTAGCAGAGCTGACGGTTGTAGTGCTGCCTGTTGATACGGTAATATTATTAAATGTAGTTTCTGTACTGCCATTGATGGATTGTGTACTGCCTGTAAACACAACCGTACCGCCATTAGCAGAAAAAGAGCCATTATTGGTAAAATTATTGGCAGTGCATAGATTGCCGTTTTCCTGTATTACATACGAGCCTGTAGGAATGATGATGCCTTGAGCTGATACTTGCGCATAACCTAATAATAAGACAAGGCAGATGGACGATATGACATATAATGATTTCAAAAAATTATATCCTGCGTATTCTTAATGTTGAACCTACCCTTACTGTGCTGGTGCCACTGGTTACTTTTAAATGCCTGATGGAAAATACAGGAGAGCCTGAACCAGCAGTCCTTACAATACCTTTTATTATTACTATACCACTACCGGATGATGTAGTAATATAAGTAGAAGCGCAAGCTGTGTTGTTAGCATTGGTACTGCTTGACGCTGCTGCTGTAGCCGTAGTAGCACCTGAATAAAGTGCAAGTATTCTTGTTGGGGCAACTGTTACATTAACCCCATACTTAGTGCCTGTAGTAACTGCTGAGACACCACAATCCAATACGGCTTCAAATTCGTAGGTTGTATTGGTTAGCAACGTGCCTGTAACCAATCCGGTTACATCTACAAGTGTTTGTCCTGTAGTGGTTGCGTCTGTTGTTGTAACATCATAGGTGGTCCAGTTGCCTATATTATCTAATTGTGTTTGAATAGATGATGTTGCACCATCCAGATAATTGAATTCAGTATTTGACACAGCACCAGTGTTGATATTAGCTGCATTAATACCTGTCGGCAGGTCGGCTGCATCTATTGCTTCCCACACCGGAGCGGCACTGGCAGAGCCAGTACCCGTTTGGCTCAGGAACATTTTCGATGTAGTAGTATTACCTGCCAGATTGGTAAGTGTATTCGCCGCAGAGGCATAAGGCAAATCGCCCAATGTATAAGAGGTTAAACCTGTACCGCCTCTTGTAGTGGCGATGGCAGTACCATTCCAAGTACCCGTAGCTATGGTGCCAAGTGTAGTGATATTAGATGAACCCGCCCAAGTAGATAATGCAGTGTTTTCAACACTACCTAAACCAACATCCGATTTTGATAATGCACTCCATGTTGGTGCAGCACTGGCAGAGCCTGTGCCTGTTTGGTTCAGGAACATTTTGGTAGTCGTGGTATTGCCTGCCAGATTGGTAAGTGTATTGGCAGCAGAAGCATAAGGCACATCGCCTAAAGTATAAGAAGTTAAACCAGTACCGCCTCTTGTTGTTGCTATGGTTGTACCATTCCACGTACCTGTAGTAATAGTACCTACTGACGCAAGGGATGACAAAGTTGTAACCGCAGTGTTTACCAATGTGCCGGTAGTAGGCAGGGTAACGTTTGTAGCACCCGTAGTAGTAAGTGTTAAAGCATTTGCACCCGAAGTACTGAATGCTCCCGCAGTTGTAATGTCGCCACCGAGCGTTATGGAACGGTTGGCATCTCCGGTAACAAGGTTGAGCGTTCTGGCTGCTGACAGTGTTTCGTTTGGCCTGATGGTTAAAGCGTTGGTGGTAGCTCCTCTTACATTCAGCCCTGTTTGGTTCAGGGTAACAGACGTAATATCTGTATTAGCTCCCGATGCTGCTTTGGCGTTCAGTTGGGTTTGAATATCTGAGGTTACACTGCTCAAATAACCAAATTCCGTAGCTGAAACAGCAGGATTGATGTCGGTTGATGATAATGCACTCCATGTTGGTGCAGCACTTGCAGAACCAGTACCTGTTTGGTTCAGGAACATTTTAGTGGTAGTCGTATTACCAGCCAGATTGGTAAGTGTATTGGCAGCAGAGGCATAAGGCACGTCGCCTAATGTGTAAGAGGTTAGGCCCGTTCCGCCTCTTGTTGTTGCAATGGTAGTACCATTCCATGTGCCTGAAGTAATAGTACCAACTGATGCAAGGGATGACAAAGTTGTAACCGCACTGTTTACCAAAGTGCCCGATGTAGGCAGGGTAACGTTTGTAGCACCCGTAGTAGTAAGTGTTAAAGCATTAGCACCAGATGTACTTAATGCTCCCGCAGTTGTTATATCGCCACCGAGTGTTATTGAACGGTTGGCATCTCCGGTAACAAGGTTGAGCGTTCTGGCTGCTGACAGTGTTTCGTTTGGCCTGATGGTTAAGGCATTGGTAGAAGCACCTCTTACATTCAGCCCTGTTTGGTTCAGGGTAACAGACGTAATATCTGTATTAGCTCCAGTTGCCGCTTTGGCGTTCAGTTGGGTTTGAATATCTGATGTTACACTGCTTAAATAACCGAATTCCGTAGCTGAAACAGCGGGGTTAATGTCGGTAGATGATAATGCACTCCAAGTTGGTGCAGCACTGGCAGAGCCTGTACCTGTTTGGTTCAGGAACATTTTAGATGTAGTCGTATTACCTGCCAGCTTGCTCAGGGTATTAGTAGCAGAGCCATACAACAAATCGCCGATAGTGTATGATGTCAAACCTGTACCGCCGTAGATAGGGCCTATTGCTGTGGCATTCCATGTACCTGTAGTAACTGTACCCAATGTAGTAGTACTGGTAGAGCCTGTACTATTAGCAAATGTCTGCCAGTCGGAGCCATCGTAATAATAAAACCCTGCTGTGCCATCTGTCTGATAAACCATTAAGCCCGTAGCAGGGCTGCTGATGGCAGTTCTTTGCGACTGTGTCATCCTCGGCACTAATATGCCTTTAGATGTAGATTTTATGTCTAATACCGAAGACGCATTGCCCGATGTATAGCCTGCATCGTCAGTAACTATCACCGTTTGGGCAAAGACATTTACAGCACATATCATCAATATGCAGCAAAATATTATCCTCTTATGTATCAGCCTTTTCATGTTCAGTCGTCAGTTTTTCATCTTCAATTATCCGTCGGTTGTTTATTTATCTTTATTTCAGTTTCTGCTATTTTAATGGCCTTTCCGTCATCAGGTGTGGTGTACACAATCCTCAACGTCCCATCTGTATAACTTACACCTCGGTGTTGCTCTAAAGTTATGCTCAGTTTTTTTTGTTTTTCGGAACTGTGTATTACAACACCTCTCACGTTTGCAACAGTAACAGGCTTGCGGTTGCCGTTGTGATACGACACCACAATATTGCCATAGGTTGACATATTACCACTCCTTTCAAGATTAGTAGAGATTTGCGGTTCGCCATCAGTTGATTGGCCGAGTTGTGTATTCGTGAATACAACCTGCGTATTATTTTCACCTACTCTTACCAATACCGGTATGGTAAGATAAAATACAGGCACCAGTTTTATTTTCATATTACTGGTCAGCTTCTTTGGCATAGGCCTTATGAGGCTGGAGTCCGGCAATACATCAAACAATATATGCGACCTGTATTCGCCCTGCGATAACTGAGCAGTATTGCCCAACTGCACATTCAATGTTTGTGTTTCATTCGGCCCCAGTACAATGCTTTTCGGATAAATACGAAGATGCGAAGATGCAGATGACTGCATACCATTCGTTTCAGTAACTCTTACCAATGTTCCATCCTCTTTCATCATCATATCAACTATTGAAGCGATGTACTTTACAGTATCTTTTCCGGTATTGGCAATATTCAGCTTAATACTCCTTTTGCCATTTTCAAAAACCACCCTTTTGGGTACTACGATAATACCGCCACCTTGTGCAAAAACCTGCGTACAGGCCAGCATCAACATACATAGTATTATTAGTTTTGTTCTTGCCAAAATATATACCGGAACAGTACTACTGTTCAGTGTTTGTTTTATCCTACTTTGTTTGTGTTTATTATTCTAGTTTCGCCTGTTAATACAACAATACCTATCAGTTGTAATTAACAGTAACATTGAAGCTGCTGCCCCCTGTTTGGGTAGAGTAATTTCCGGCTTGTTGTCCGGCATTTACAGACAGTGTAGCCCCAACAGACAGGTTTTGTGTACCTGCGTTGAGTGTACCAATACTCTGCGGAGTGCTGGTAAATGAATTAATAATCATGGTATTCCCCAAACCATCGCCCAATGTGGCAGATGTTGGCAATGTGATGGTGTAGCTGTAATTACTTTCGCCCGTAACGCTGAAACTTGCAGGCTGCGGACTGCCACTGGTTGTAGGCAGCGAAACGCCACCTGTAGAAACCCTTCCACCTGCGGGGTTCAGCACTACTGTACCACCTGATTGTGTAGATACAGCCACATTGCCAAAGTCCATATCGGTCGTTTTGTTGATGGATATGGGGGCAATAATCCAAGCCCTTGCCTCTGCAAACGTAACAGCCGACTGCTGCGCGTAACATACATTGCAACAGCCTGCTATCAAAATGATGATATTCAGTAAGTATTTTTGCATGGTATGTGAAGATTGGGTGTTAATACTGTTATGTCAATTAATATTTAAACCTATTGGCAGTATAGCTGTAACGCTGTCGTCTCCTTTAACCTTTGCCGCACCTACCTGTAGTGTTGCGCCGACGCCTATCTGCTGATTCCCCTGTTTGTCTTTTGAACTGACAGAGGTAAAGTTGCTAATAACAATTGAATCCGTACCGTTCGATATCTTAATAGAATCTGGGAATGATAATGAATAAGAATACCCCCCTTGGCTATTAAGTGTAAACGTTACCGCATTCACCGAACCTGATGCTACACCACCCTTGGCAGAAGCCCCGCCCTTGGGCGAAATAGTAACTTTACCGCCTGTAGATATGTTGAGGCTACCAAACTC
This sequence comes from Chitinophagaceae bacterium IBVUCB1, assembly GCA_002127285.1. Lineage (GTDB taxonomy): Bacteria > Bacteroidota > Bacteroidia > Chitinophagales > Chitinophagaceae > Polluticoccus. The sequence goes on along the minus strand of NFUW01000002.1, from coordinate 461,146 downwards.
CATGTCTGATGATTTGGCTAATGAGATAGGTGATATAACAGACGTTGCTGCATTAGTACTAGTGCTTGCTATTTGTTGAGCAAAACTATGCTTATTAAAGCCTGTCATCAATATCACACAAATTACAATAACTCTCATCCTTCATCATTTGTATAGCCTTACAACTTATCAACACTATCTTAATAAGTACAAGTCAGCACTATATCATACAGATACAGTAGCCAGCTACCCTATAACGATTAGTTATAGTTTACAGTAACTGTAAACGGCGAAGAGGTAGTATAAGACCCCGTTGCCTGACCAGCACTTACGTTCAGCGTAGCACCAACTGTAATGTTTTGCGTACCAGAGCTTAACGTACCTGTAGATGATGGATTGCTGGTAAACGTGTTTACCGTCATTGTGTTAGAACCACCATCAGACAATGTAGCCGAACTTGGCAATGTAATAGCATACGTGTAGCTACCCTGACCGGTAACGGTAAATGCAGCAGCAGCAGGGCTACCTGTAGTAGCTGGTAAAGTTACGCCGCCCGTAGTGGTACGTGTACCCGCAGGGGCTAATACTACCGTACCGGCACTTGATGACGATACCGCGATATTGCCGAAATTCATATCTGCTGTTTTAGATATGGCTATCGGCGTAATGATGGTTGCACTAGCAGTAGCCGTAGCGCTAGCCGTTTGTTGTGCGTAGGTTTCGTTTGCACCTGCCAATAAGCAAGCCATAACGAATGCTAATTTTACAATGTTTGATTTTCTCATATTTAATGATTTTAAAAATTAAATAACCCTCTAATAAAATGTAACTCTCAACGAAAGTACACCCATGTTTACAACACATTCCTAAAACCATCATACTGTTAACGAGCGCTTAACATGCTATCAACAAGTTATTAACAATACAAATTCAGTAAATAACAATGCGAATTGAATCGAAAAAATGCAGATGTTCTTAATTAACAGAGCTTTATGAACAATTTGCCTACCAAATGATAACAAAAGCTGAACAAAAAAACGGCAATATCAAACTAAATAACGGAAATGCAAATCTTAATAAAATAACAACGAGGTTATGTTACCCTCATTGCAAGTAAAATTCTAAACAAAAACGAGCGTTTACTTCAGCTTCAATTCCAAATAGCTTGGGCAATGGTCGCTGTGCTTTACATCGGGGTAGATGGCTACCTGCTTTATCTTACTACGTAGCGGCTCTGTTACAGATATGTAGTCTATACGCCAGCCTTTATTCTCCAACCTAACAGACGGAAATCTTGCGCTCCACCATGTGTAGTTGTGTGGTTCTTTGTTCAGTTCGCGAAAGCTGTCAACAAATCCTTTTTCCCAAAACTTATCCAGCCATGCACGCTCTTCGGGCAAGAAGCCACTGCTCTTTTGGTTGGTTTTAGGGCTGTGTATATCTATGTCTTTATTGGCAATATTATAGTCGCCACAGATGACGAGGTTTTTACGTTTCTTCTTCAAATCAATCAGATAATCCTGAAACTCATCCAGCCATTGGTATTTATATGTCTGCCGCTCATCGCCACTCGTGCCACTGGGAAAGTAGGCATTGATAACGGTTACATCTCCATAGTCTGCACGTATCACCCTACCCTCTGCATCGCTCTGCACTATACCATTGCCTTTAAATACCGCATCAGGTTTCAGTTTGGTAAGTATCGCCACACCACTATAGCCCTTCTTTTCGGCAGAGAACCAATGTGTTTCGTAGCCCAGTTTGTGTATGGCATCGGTATCTACATCGCTCTCGTTAGCCTTTGTTTCTTGCAGGCAGATGATATCGGCAGGGTTGGTCTTCAACCAATCCGTAAAGCCCTTCTTCATAGCGGCACGTATGCCGTTTACGTTGTATGTAATGATGCGCATAGCTCTATTATTCTGCAGGCATAGATTTTATTTGCTGATGCAGTGCCTTTGCCCACGCTACTAAGGTAGCTTTTTCTTCGCTTGTCAGCTTGGCATCTGTATGGGCAATGGTGTATGATCTAAGCGGCATTTCGCCTGCTTCTACCATCTCTACCACTTCTTCCATTTTGTGGGCGGCTTTCTTGTTTTTGTATGCGGCAAATTCGCTAAAGTTCAGCTCTGCCTTGCCCTCGTTTACATGGTTTTGCAACCACCAACCTACGGGCTGTATATTGCTATACCAAGGGTATGTGGTATTATTGGTATGGCAGTCGTTGCATGCTTTTTGCAATATGGTATTCACATCATCGGGCACGGTATATCGGGTGCTGATGTCGTTGGCAGATGCTGCGGTAGCGGTATTCTTTTCGGGGCGGATGAATTGTATGATGACAAATACCACCAAAAGCCCTATTAATATCTTTTTGAGCATTGAGTTTCTGTTTAGTACAAAATAAAAAAAATGCTGCGACAAATGAATGCCGCAACATTTTCATAATACGGAATATTAGTTATTTCAATGTTTCGCCCAGCCACTTGTAAAACTCCCTGTGCCATGCAATGCCGTTTTGCGGATGCAGTATCCAGTGGTTTTCGTTGGGGAAATACAATAGCTTGCTCTTAATGCCTTTCAACTGTGCTGCCTGAAATGCCTCTAAGCCCTGCTCTATCGGCACACGGTAGTCTATGCCACCTTGTATTATCATAATAGGCGTATTCCATTTATCTACAAAATTGCTTGGATTGTGCTTGAAGTAGCTGGCTGGTACTGGTTTATCCCAATAGTTGCCACCCACATCCCAGTTGGCAAACCACAATTCTTCGGTAGTGCCATACCAGCTTTTCAGGTCGAACAAGCCATCGTGTGCTATAAAAGATTTGAACCTGTTGTTGTGCATACCTGCCAGCATAAACACGCTGTAGCCACCATAGCTGGCACCTACGCAGCCCAGCCTGTCCCTGTCCACATAGCTTTCTTTAGCTATTTCGTCTATGGCTGAAAGATAATCGCGCATGGGCTGCCCGCCCCAATCTTTGCTGATGTCCTCGTTCCACTGTACACCCCAGCCCGGCATACCACGACGATTGGGTGCTATTACGATATAACCATTGGCAGCCATCAACTGAAAATTCCAGCGGAAGCTATAAAACTGTGATAGCGCAGACTGCGGGCCACCCTGACAATATAATAGGGTAGGATATTTTTTCTTCGGGTTAAAATCTGGCGGATATACAACCCAAACACCCATCTGCTTGCCATCGCTCGTAGGCACCATGCGTAGCTCTGTACGGCTAAGTTTTATCTTTTCGTAGGTTGGCAAGTTTTCGCGTGTCAGCGCATCCATTTCGCCATTGGTCAGGTTCACAAGGTATAGCTCTGCCGCATGATTCATATCTGTACGAGATACCACCATACCGTATTTAGATATACCTACTATGCTGTTGATGTCAAACTTGCCCTTTGTTACTTGGCTTACAGGCATCAATATTTTAGCGCCCAAATGTGCAGGTATGCCTACCTGAAACAACTGCTGCGTGCCTCGTACTGGTGCTGTAAAATAGATGCGGTGCGATGTGCTGTCCCATGTAAATGCCTCTGCTGTGCCATCCCATGCGCTGGTCAGGTTGCGCTTCCATTCAGGCTTGGCAATGTCCGTTACTATAATGTCCACTTTATCTGCTTCAAAGCCATCACGCTTCATGCTGGTAAATGCCATCCACTTGCCGTTGGGGCTAAAAGATGGCGCCATATCATAGCCCATCATACCTTCTGTCAGGTTTGTGGTTTTGCCTGTTGCTATATCGTAGTGGTATATATCTGTATTGGTGCTTTGCGCATAGTCTTTGCCCGCTTTCTTTTTGGTAACATATACAATGCCTTTGCTATCGGGCGTAAAGAGAAAATCTTCTGCACCTCCAAATGGTTTTTGCGGACAGTCGTATGGTTCGCCTGCCATCAGGTCGGTAGTTTTGCCTGTTTCTACTTCTACCAAAAACACGTGCGAGTATTTACCATCTTCCCAAGTATCCCAATGGCGATAGTTGAGGTCTGTATATACTTGCATGGTAGTTTTGTTCAGGTCTTTATGAATGTCGGTACCATTCATGGGTGTTATCAGCACTTCTCTGCTATATATTACATACTTACCATCAGCAGATAGCCTTGCATTCTCTGCACCGTTCACTGCTTGTATATTAAACTCATCACCATTCTGCTTAATGATAGCAAGCCTGTCGGGGTGCGCTACTACCTGCATTTGTCCTTTCTTCACATTCACTTTCTCCTTCTCATCCATCTCTGTTACCTTACGGCTTGCAAGGTTCATCTTATACTGTTTGGTGCTGCTTTTTTCAGTAGCCCAATCGTATTGCTTTACATTATAGTAAAGCGTTTTGCCGCTTTTACTTATTTCATTGCCGCTTACACGTTTTAGTGTCCAGAGCATTTCGGGTGTCATACGGTCTTGCGCGGTGGCGTTCAAAGCCAGCAGCAAGCACGGTAGCAACAGTTTCTTCATATTGTCAGATTGTTAGATGCGTAAAAATACTATCATTTAGTCGGCGGTTTATCCCTTTTTTCGGGGGATGTATCTGCCTTGTCTTTTATCTTGGGTTTAGGCTCAAAATCCACCACACTCTCCCAGCCTGCTTTCAACGGCACATTGCCGATATAGGGTATTACCATTTCGGGTTGGCGTTTTTCAAACAAGTCGCCCGTGTCCCATTTGCCGTTTTTATTTTCATCTACTACTATGCGCATGCTATAGGTAGTGGGGTTCATCTTCTTCAGCACTACTACCGTGTCTGTTACTGGTTTGTAATACACCGTGTCTTTATCTGCCGTTACCATCAGCAAGTACTTGCGGTCTTTATACTTCAGTGGCAAGCGAATATCTATGATGCCATAATCTTCATCGTTTCGTGTACGGAATGTATATTTAACGGGGGCAGACTCATTATTGTTGCTGTCTTTGGCAAATGCCTTCATAAAGCGGACGGTATATAGCGCATCATCTTTCCACGCAGCTTTTATCCATACATTGTTTTTCAATACCGTATCGCGCACCATCGTATAAGCCACTTCAACATCGGCACCGGCACTATCTGTCGTCAGCAGCATTTTGTCTTTGTGCAAAGTATCTGCATATTTATCAAAAGCCAATATCAATGGTTTGGTAACGTCGAAAGAGCGTTTGTTAATATTGGTATCTGCATTGATAGAAAATGTGAGTATCAGCTTTTCTTTAGGCTTTCTGTCTGCAAACATGGCAGGCTTGCGTTTGTTCTCTTTTTCTGTCAGTGTATCAATAAATATTTCTTTGAAAGATTGTAAGGTGATAGGTATAACTGTATCTGGTAATGGCTCTACCAATGTATCGCGAAAACCTATCATTTCTTCTTTGCCATCGTACACCAAATTGCCATTGGCATCGTGCAGCGCATATATCCTGAATTTTTTAGACGGCAGCCCGTCAAACGCGAAACGCCCTTCCGCTCCTATCTTGGCAACGTATCTTGGCTTTTCCCTTACCACAATACTATCCGATGTATCAAAATCGTAGAGCAATACAAATGCCCCTGTATCGGGCAATCCCGTTGCGGCATTATAGACAACGCCCGATAACTTCAACGAATCGAAGTATGCACCTGTACTGAATGTATAGGTATATGGCGGAAAAGCATTGCCCTCATGCAGGTCTTTAATAGCTCCATTGGTGCTGATGCGATAAGTGGTATTATCTTTCAGCAGGGTATCGGGTATTTTTATTACTACCTTCCTGCCGGTTACTTGCGATGTAATGGGTAGCGATATAAGCGGCGAAACCTGTATCTCTGTAGATGGATTATTGAGTTGGATATACTCATTAAAACGCAGCTCTATTTTTGATGCTTTAGTATTCAGTTGAGAGTCGGCAGGCGATACTTCCAGTAGTTTTGGGGGCTTGGTATCTTTTTTACCACCTTCGGGCGGCACAATATTGGCACAACCCGATGCGATGGATAAGATGAATAATACAATAATAGACCGTAAAGCGGCTGACTTCATTTGTCGTCAAAAATAAGATTTAAGATGTGTTTTACACCTCATTAGCACAAAACATTGTAGGTTTGGCGAACAATTTTTAAGCATCATTGTTCTTATTTGTAAAATTCATAAGATATGTTTTTAAGTATTCTGCTCATGTTCAAGTTTTTCTTTTTTGCACCCGAAGCACCCAAAGACGATAAAGTACCCAAAAGTATTTACGACTTCAAAGTACAGGGGCTTACAGGTGGCACCATAGACTTCTCTAAATACAAAGGCAAAAAGATATTAATCGTCAATACTGCATCTAAGTGTGGCTATACACCACAGTACGAAGATTTGCAAAAGCTGTATGAAACCTACAAATCAAAACTGGTGATTGTTGGCTTCCCTGCAAACGACTTCATGTCTCAAGAGCCTGGAGATAATGATGATATAGCTGCATTCTGCAAAAAGAATTATGGGGTTACCTTTCCGATGGCTGCCAAGATTTCTGTTAAAGGAAAAAATATGGCTCCCATCTACCAATGGCTGACACAGAAAGAATACAATGGCTACGACAACACATCGGTAAAATGGAATTTTCAGAAATACCTGATTAATGAAAAAGGCGAACTGGTAGCCATGTTCGGTTCTCGCACCAAACCAATGGATAAAGAAGTGATAGCAGCCATAGAAAAATAGTTGTTTTTTCAGATAGTGCAATGTAAAATCCCCTTTCAAATCTGAAAGGGGATTTTTATTGAAACCAACCCAACATGAAGAAACTTTTTTGCACTATCTCCAACCGTTTCTATGGTATCGGTGTGCCCTGCGATGATTGTGTGCATACACACGTGGCCCACAGTATGGACGCACTACACGTACAGGTGGCGGCACTACTACACGCGGCACAATAACAGGTGGCACTACCACTACCCTTGCCGGCCTGCATATACCACGCCTGCGCCAGCGATGCGCTTCCGCATCGTTTATTGTTACCGTCATCAAAAATGCTGTTATTAGCCCTGCAATTATCAATTTCGTCTTCATAAACTGTATGTTTTATATTGTTAAGACAATAGATTGAAACAATGGTTTAATGACGTGGTGCAAGAATAATGCAGTATTGTGTTAAAAGAAAGTAAAAAAGCACCACATGGTGCTTTTTGTTACTCAACATTGTCAGTAAGAAACTACTGACAGCACAACAGATTATTTTCGTTTCAGTTTCCAGTTCGATGTACCGTTGGTAGTGGCTTGTGCGGTGGCTGTTTGTTTCTTTTCTTTCGTCCATACATAGCCTGCTAATAATGCGGCTACTTTTTCTGCATCCGCGTTTTCGGTTTGCAAGTATTCGGGTTTGAAGTATTTATCAATAAACTTCGTATCGAAATTGCCAGTGCGGAATGGTTCTGAACGTACAGCCCATTTACCAAACTGCAGCGTAGTTTGTATCCCTTTGATGTAATACTCATCAATAGCACGGCACAAGCGCTCTATGGCCTGGTCGCGTGTTTCGGCATGCACTACCAGCTTGGCTATCATGGGGTCGTAAAAGATAGGAATGTCTTGCCCCTGCTCATAACCATCATCCACACGCACGCCCGGCCCTTTGGGTGGCTGATACATTTCCAATCTTCCCGTATCAGGTAAAAAATTGTTCATCGGATCTTCAGCGCATACACGCAACTCTAATGAGTGACCGTTTATCTTCAGGTCGTCTTGTGTAAAGGACAGTTTTTCTCCACGCGCTATATTTATCTGTTCGCGCACAAGGTCTATACCCGTTATCATTTCGGATACGCAATGCTCTACCTGCAGACGGGTATTCATTTCAAGGAAGTAGAAATTCAGGTTTTCGTCAACCAGAAATTCTACCGTGCCAGCACCATGATAGTTGCAGGAGCGAGCTACAGCTACAGCGCTTTCGCCCATAGCCTTGCGTATATCGGGTGTAAGACAGCTTGATGGTGCTTCTTCTATCAGCTTTTGATGCCTGCGTTGTACAGAACATTCCCTTTCAAACAGGTACACATAATTACCATGCTGGTCGCCCAATAGTTGTATTTCTATATGGCGGGGTGCGCCAACATATTTTTCTATAAATACAGCGTCATCGCCAAAGGCACTCAATGCCTCGCTCTTGGCCATGCGCATCTGTTCTTCCAGTTCTCCTTCATTGTTCACAACACGCATACCCTTGCCACCACCACCTGCCGATGCTTTGATGAGAATGGGAAAGCCGATGCGTTTGGCTATTTCTATTGCCTCTTCTACACTTTGTATGGGGTCTTCCGTACCCGGCACCATCGGCACGTTGAATTTTTTAGCGGCTTGCTTGGCTGCTATCTTGCTACCCATCATCTCTATAGAATAGGCAGACGGGCCTACGAATATCAAACCTGCATCAGCCACCGCTTTAGAAAAGCCCGCATTTTCGCTCAGAAAACCATAACCCGGATGTATGGCATCGGCACCTGTTTGTCTGGCTACTTGTATTATTTTATCTGCCCGCAGGTACGATTGTGCCGAGGGCGCAGGGCCTATACATACAGCTTCGTCGGCATAGCGTACAAAGGGCATATTTCGGTCTGCTTCAGAATATACGGCTACGGTACTGATACCCATTTCTTTTGCCGTACGCATTACACGCAGTGCTATCTCGCCACGATTGGCAACCAGTATTTTTTGCATGGATGCGAAGATAACGCTTAGTTGATTATCAAGGCTATTCTTCTGTTTTCAAGGCAGCACCCTTACCATATTTTACAAACATATACAGGTACAGCACCCTTGAAAAACGCATAAGCCACGGTTGTAATATCAACACGATAGCGGTACTGATGCCGAGGCAGTAAAATATGCTGTTGTCTTTATACGATAGCCCTATCAACACCCCATACCACACAAAGTTGAAGATGTACAGCGCTACAGATAATGCATAGCTTACATAGCCCGTGCCATAGTAAAACCCTACTTCCAGTTCAAACTTCTGTCCGCAGCTTTCGCATTTTTCAGGCATCTGCAACATACCCGATAGTGGAAAAATGGATTTATTGACAAACATATGCCCCTTGCGGCAGTTGGGGCATTTCATGGTAATCATGGCGGGCAGTATTGCAGGCTTATTATCTGCCATAGCATAAAATTTTCGCAAAGATACTGTATTAAAATGGCGGGTGGTGTAACAAGTGTTACATTATGTATTCAATTCTTTCAGTTCACCGTCTTCGTTGTGAAAATAGCTCCACACTATCCTTGCCTTCGATGCTCCTATTACTTTTGTCAGTTCGCGCTCGGTAAGTGTTTTGATGTTTTTTACTGAGCGAAAAGCTTTTAGCAGTTCTGTAGCTGTTTTTTCGCCAATGCCTGCAATGGCTTCCAATTCGTTTTTGAACGTGCCCTTGCTACGCACCTGCCTATGGAAGGTAATACCGAAGCGATGCACCTCGTCGCGTATGCGCCGTATCAGCAAATGGGCGGGGCTATCATAGGGCAGTTGTATCGGTTCACTATCATTGGGAAAGAAGATAGATTCCTCTCGCTTGGCAAGCCCTACAACCGTCATGCTACCAGTAAGCCCCAGTTTCTCAATACTCTCCATTGCGGCAGCCAGTTGTCCTTTACCACCATCTATTATAACTAATTGCGGCAGGGCAGTTTTATCATCCAGCAGGCGTTTGTATCGGCGATACACCACCTCACTCATAGTGGCGAAGTCGTTGATGCCCTCTATGGTTTTGATATGAAAATGCCGATAGTCTTTTTTAGACGGCACACCGTTTTTAAAACACACCATGGCCGATACGGGATATGCCCCTTGAAAGTTGGAGTTGTCGAAGCACTCAATATGAACGGGTAGTTCGCTTAGTTGCAAGGTGTCCTGCATTTCTTCCAGTACGGTATCTGCATACTGTTCCGATGCCTTGCCCAATAAAAGTGCATCGTTTTTGCGTATCTCTTGTTTGGTTATTTCAGCGTTCTTATAACTAAGGTCCAGCAGTTTTTTCTTATCGCCAGATTTTGGTATAGTGAGCTTCACATCCTCATCAGCAAGTGTTATAGCAAACGGTGCAATTACTTCTTTGGCTGTACTCTGAAAGGTAGTACGCATATCTTGCAGCACCAACGCCAGTACATCGGCATCTTCTTCTTCCACCTTTTTTTCTATACGGATGGTTTTTGAATAAATGATGGCACCGTTGGCTATCATCATATAGTTGGCAAAAGCATACTGCTCATCGCTGATGATGCTGGCTACATCCAGATTGCCTAAGTGCGCGTTGACAACTGTAGAACGGCTTTGATAATACTGCAAGCCCTCTATCTTCTGCCTGATGATTTCTGCTTTTTCAAAACGCATATCGGCTGCTTGTTGTGCCATCTCGTTTTTCAGATGCTTTATCACCTCACCCGTATTACCTTTCAATATATGCCGCACATTCATCAGGCTGGCAGCATAGTCCGCTTCTGTTTGCAGCCCCGCGCATGGCCCGCTGCAATTGCCCAGATGGTATTCAAGGCATACTTTGTATTTGCCCCTTGCAATGTTGGCGGCAGACAGATTAAGGCTGCACGTACGCAGTGGTATGTTTTGCCGTATGAGTGCCAGCAATTCTTTTACGCTGCCCACACCCGTAAAAGGGCCAAGGTATTCAGAGCCGTCACGTATCAGCCTGCGGGTAAGAAACACGCGGGGAAATGGCTCTTTTTTAATGACGATATACGGATAGGTTTTATCGTCTTTCAGGTCTATGTTAAAACGTGGCTGATAATGCTTGATAAGGGTATTCTCCAACAAAAAAGCATCATGCTCTGTATTGGTAACCGTGAAGTCTATAGTATGTATGAGCGATACCAGCTTGCGGGTTTTGTAATTATCAACCGTCTTGTTGAAATAAGAACTGACACGCTTGCGCAGGTCTTTGGCTTTGCCTACATACAGCAGGTTATTATCTGCATCAAAATATTTGTAACAGCCCGGCTGATGCGGTATGGATGAAACAATATCTGCAAAGGCTTCTCTCGTCATGCTCGTTTATAAAAACCTGTATTCTACCCGTATGTCTTTTTTATCACCCGTAGCCCTTGCTTCAAACTCCTGTATTACAATGCTGGTAATGGGTATGTAAAACAGACGTTGTGTACGGCTGCCCCAGCTATTGTTTTTCAACGTTTCGATATATACCGAACTGATGCGCCCGTTTCGCGGATTGGCTGTTAGGTATAGCTTTTGGGTAAAGAGTTTAGGGTCTTTGGCATCGTAGTTAAAATTCATCACATTGTTTGCCGTATCTGCAAAATCCGAAAAACTATATTTATCCAAATATTTGGGATGGCTGATGTCCGTTTCTGCAAATATTTTGAAGATGGCAGCCCAATCTACTTTTTCGGCATTGGTATGCAATGTGTCGGGCTGGCCGTTGTTGAAAGTTATTTTATCTATACCATAGGGCTGCCCTATGTTCATTTCCCACTGGTCTTTTGCGTAGTCTATAATGGAAAAATAGTTACCCTCTTCCTTTTGTGCAGGCTGTTCTTTTTGCTTGCACGATAATGCGCAAACAGATAGCAATAAAATATACAATCCCGATTTCATCTGTCAGCTTTGTTGACAATTACAAAGATAGGCTAATTGTCTTGCGGATTGAGGGGCATGTGCAGCAGGTGCTTATACTCATCGCCCAACGATAATACGGCATCATGCCATATTTTATCGTCGCCGGTGTCAAATAACAAACGGCTGTTGCAAGTGCCAATAAGCCATGAACCCTCTTGCAGTTCTGCATCCAGTTGTCCTACAGACCAGCCTGCATAGCCCAGAAACAAGCGGATGTCATTTTCTGCCACATCGCCGCTTTCTATCAATAGCTTTAATACCTCAAAAGAGCCGCCCCAATATATATTATCAGCAATCTTATTACCACCAAGTACATCGGGCAGGCGGTGCAGCATGTGCAGGGTGTCGGTTTGCACTGGTCCGCCCGCATATATATTTAGGTTGGTTGCAGCATTATATTCCATCAAATCATTCAGCGATATATCAGCCTGCCTGTTGATGACAAAGCCTACTGTACCATCGTCTCCATGTTCGCACAAGCATATCACCGAGCGCGAAAAATGAACATCATTCAGAAACGGAGCTGCAATCAGCATTGTGCCTGCGTTCAGTTTGCCTTCTATGCCTTGCTTTGGTATTTTCAGATAATCCATCAGTAAATTAAATATAAAAAACATCTGTCAAAAATCCTATTAACGATTTGGTAGTAATCAGTTCGATAAATGGCATTACTTTTACAGTTAATTTAGCTTACAGCAACAGATGCACGGTACGTATATTTTTCTTCTCTTCATTGTCAGCCTCGTAGCGGGCAGCATACCACTATGGCTCAAGGCACTGAACGATAAGCAGATGCATTTGCTGCTGGCATTTTCAGGTTCGTTTTTATTAAGCATCACTTTTCTGCACCTGCTACCAGAAACATTTACAGAATTGGGCGGTAAAGCTGGATTACTATTACTGGCAGGCTTTTTTCTGCAATTGATACTGCAACGCTTTACCCACGGGCTGGAGCATGGGCATGTACACACACACGGCCACGCGCATGAACACCAAGTACCCATTACACCCATACTGGCTGGGCTATCTCTACACGCTTTTATGGAAGGCCTGCCGCTTGGCTTCAACTACCGTATGCAGGCTACAGAGCCGTCTTTGTACATGGCAGTAGCAGCACACAAGCTGCCCGAAATCATACTCATCACATCGCTGGTTGCCAATACGCGCAGCAAAGGTTTTTCATGGGCTATGTTATTATTGTTTTCTGCCATCACACCTGTTGCCAGTATTATTGCCACCAAACTGGGTACTGCATACCATGCCATGTCTCAACTTGTGATAACGCTGATACCCGTTGTTGCGGGTGCATTCATACACATAGCCACCACTATCTTTTTTGAGAGCGGCACCAAGCACCACATGCTCACATGGCAAAAAGTTTCAGCCATCATAGCGGGTATGGGTATCGGATTGATAACACTACTATTTGAATAACCTATGCGCAAACACCTATCGCTTATCACTGCTTTTTTACTGTTATGCCTGCATGGTTATGCACAAGAAAAAGCTACATCTAAAGCTGCTGATAAATCGCTGCTATGGCGCATCAGCAACAAAGAGATGAAAGAACCCTCTTACCTGTTTGGTACCATCCACCTGATATGCGAGCAAGACTATGTATGGACGGATGCGATGGCAAAATGCCTTCAAGCTGCTAAAGAGTTATGCCTTGAACTGGATATGGACGACCCCAACATCACCATGCAAATAGCAATGGGTATGATGAACAGCAATGGCAAAACACTGAAAAGCTATTTTGACGATACCACCTACACAAAGTTGGAGAAGTATATGAAAGACAGCGTTGGTATGGGTATAGAGATGTTTCAAACTATGAAGCCCGTGATGCTGCTTACTATGTTTTCTGCCAAATCGCCTATTTGCAGTTCAGCGGTATCGTACGAAACCAATCTGGTGCAACTGGCACAGGTACAACAAAAAGAAGTAACAGGGCTGGAAAGTGTAGAAGAACAGCTTGACCTGTTTGACAACCTGCCAACAGACAGTGTAATAAAAGAAATAACCGATATACTGAACGGTAAAAACAGTGATAAAACCGCTTACTATAAAAAGCTCATCAATGCCTACAAAAATCAGGACCTGCCCGCACTCGGCGATTTGATTAAAGAATCGGGCGCAACAGATAAAGACCTTGGTGGCTTTCTGGATGTGCGCAACGAAAAATGGGTGCCACGTATGATAGAGAAGATGGATAAAAACAGTACTTTCTTTGCCGTAGGTGCTGGTCACTTATACGGAGATAATGGTGTGATAAACCTGCTGCGAAAAGCGGGATATACAGTGGTGCCTGTAAAATAAAACAGCCACTCAATGAGCGGCTGTCTGTCTGTAGCGAAGACGGGAGTTGAACCCGTGACCTCAGGGTTATGAATCCTGCGCTCTAACCATCTGAGCTACCTCGCCAAAAAATTGGATGGCAAAGGTAAGAGAAAAAATGAAAAAAATCTACTTTTCCAAAAGCGATTCGAAAGCATCCGTTATCGTGCTTATCCTGCGTGTAGTATAGTCAAAACATATCATACCTGTTTTGGCATGGGCTACGTCTTTTGCCACACCATCGCGCAGGGTACTGATGTGGTATAGCAGGTCGAACGACCTGTCTGTTATCTCATCTGCATATATCTTAATATCTAATACTTCGCCATAAAATGCTTCCGATTTGTAGGCTATCATTACATCTGCCATTATCAGGCTGTTACCAGCAATATCCAATTCATTACCCCCCCAGCTTCGGAGCATCTGCATACGGCTTTCGTGGATGATGGATAGCACCGAATCGTTGCCCAGATGATTGCCATAATTAATATCGCCGATGCGAACGGCAATCGTTGTGGTAAACAATGGATTTTCGGATGGAAACTTTATTTTTACACGACTCATAATATTGCGAAATGAAGATAATCTGTATCGGGCGAAATTACAGCGAACATGCCAAAGAATTGAATAGCGAAGTACCTACCGAACCCGTAATATTTATGAAACCCAAAAGCGCGTTGCTGTTTCCAGAAAAGCCACTCTACTACCCCGAATTTTCGGACGATATACACTACGAATGCGAGTTGGTAGTGCGTATATGCAAAAACGGCAAGTATATACAGGAAAAATACGCGCATAAATATTACAATGCCATCACCGTTGGGCTCGATTTTACGGCAAGGGACGTACAGCAACGCCAAAAAGAAAAAGGCCTGCCTTGGGAAATAGCCAAAGCATTTGACGGCTCGGCAGCGCTGGGCGAATTTATACCCATTGATGCCAATACAAATATTGACAATATCAACTTTGAACTGAAACTGAACGACCGTACCGTGCAAAAGGGTAATACAAATGAAATGCTCTTTAGCGTGCACCAGATACTGGAATACGTATCGCAATACTTTACGCTCAACATTGGCGATGTGGTCTTTACCGGCACACCTGCAGGTGTAGGCCCCGTAAATGTGTACGACAAACTGGAAGGCTTTATTGAAGGGCAAAAATTACTACACGTAGATATACGCTAAACGACACATAATGCGGATATACAACCCCAAAGAATGGTTTGGCATATTGTTTCAGTTTCATAAGTCAGACACGCTAAGAAAGCTATTGATATTGATTATTATTATTGCTTTTTATGCTGCCATAGTTGTGTTTGCAGAGGTTACATATTTTAAAACGCACGACAATAGCCCTCTGAAAAACTTTTCGATAATGCATACCATCTTGGGATTCGTATTATCGTTATTGCTTGTATTTCGTACCAATACCGCTTATGATAGATGGTGGGAAGGACGCAAGCTATGGGGTGCATTGGTAAATAACAGTCGCAATCTGGCTATAAAACTCCACACCCTGCTCGATGATTCGGATGAGAACAACCGCGATTTCTTTCGCAAAGCCATACCGATGTTTGCTTTTGTACTGAAAGACCACTTGCAGGCAGAAGCTACACGCTACACACTGGACGAAGAAGAACATCCGGAATTAAAAAACATTGATACGGATAAACATACACCCAATCAGGTAGCGAAAGCCATCATGACAAGGGCTATGCAACTGTACAATGAAAAGAAAATAACAGGAGAGCAATTGTATTTTATCAATAATGAGCTATCGTCGTTTACAGATATTAGCGGTGCCTGCGAGCGTATAAAGAATACACCTATCCCATACTCTTATAGTGCGTTTATCAAGAAGTTTATCTTTATATATATCATGACGCTGCCTATTGCTTATTCATTCTCGTTGGGTTATTTGTCCGTATTGGTAGTATCCGTGGTATTTTATGTATTAGGTAGTCTTGAACTGATAGCCGAAGAAATTGAAGACCCTTTTGGCAAAGACAGTAACGACCTGCCGATGGAAAAAATAGCCAGTAATATAGAAAAGCACGTCGCCGAAATATTATAACTACAGGCAGCTTTATTGCTAACTTTACTGCATGAAGTATGTGTATCTGTTCATAGCCATCGTATCAGAAGTTGTAGCTACCAGCAGCCTCAAAGCATCTGAGGGGTTTACCAAATTATGGCCCAGTATATTGGTAGTAGTAGGCTATGCATTGGCTTTCTATTTTCTTAGCATCACGGTAAAGGTGATGCCTGTTGGCATTAGTTATGCCATATGGTCGGGCGTGGGTATAGTACTGGTAACTATCGCGGGTATCTATTTTTACAAGCAAGTGCCCGATTTGCCTGCTATCATTGGTATGGCTTTAATAGCTGCGGGGGTATTGGTTATCAATATATTCTCGAAGACCAAAGGAGTGTAATAACGATACAATAACGTTTCAGCATTAAAAAAGCTGATAGTTTTCCATTATCTTAGCTAATAATTAAAGATACTGTATGCGCAAACATATATTTGCCGCCATAATACTTAGTTGTTTCACGCTTTGCAGCACTCTATCACATGCACAGATATTACCATCATTAGGTTGCAACGATAAAAACATCAGGCTGCAATCAGAGCAGATAAAACAGGATTTTAAAGCACAGGGCTTAGAGATTTTTAAAGACGCGATGATAAATATGGAATCGCGCCAGCCAACACCCATTGCCGTTCACCTGAAAAAAGGCATACTCTATCAAATGGTATTCATAGGCAGCAAAGAAGCCAACAGGTTGAATTTTGAAGTGTACGACGGCGAGGACAAAAAAATTGACGAGCGTATCCTGAAAAATCCAGCCATGACCAATTTCGTTATCTACTCTTTTGTACCCGAAAAAACAGACTTGTATCTGGTAATACTATCGCAGGTGAAAGGCACTAAAAATCTTTGTGGCAGTTTCTCCATCATGCAGCCTGCTGCGGGCAACAGACCTGCCGCCAAACCTACTGCTCCAATAAACAACAATACTAAAACTCCTGCCAAAACGCAAAGTAGCAACCCTCGTTACGTTCCCCAAAAAGGTAAGTAGAGCATGCAGGTGCAAATAGATGATAGCTGGAAGTCTGTATTACATACAGAGTTTATTAAGCCCTATTTTGCCGAAATCGTCAGTTTTCTGAAAAATGAAAAAGCCGCAGGCAAAATCATTTATCCGCAAGGCAAGTATATCTTCAATGCATTTGACACAACACCCTTTAACAACGTAAAAGTGGTGATACTGGGGCAAGACCCTTACCACAACCCCAATCAGGCACACGGGCTTAGCTTTTCGGTACCACACGGTATTGCTGCACCACCATCTCTGGTCAATATTTTCAAAGAGCAGAAAGAAGACTTGGGTATAGACATACCACCGCATGGCAACCTTGAAAAATGGGCAAAGCAAGGTGTATTATTACTAAACGCATCGCTGACGGTAGAGCAAAACATGCCTATGAGCCATAGCAAAATTGGATGGCATTTGTTTACAGATGCGGTTATCAAAAACATATCAGACAATAAGGATAAGGTTGTTTTCATGCTTTGGGGTAGCTTTGCAAAAAGCAAGCAGGAATTGATAGACCGAAACAAACATCTGATACTGACGGCAGCACACCCGTCTCCTTTATCGGCATACAATGGCTTTATGGGCTGCAAGCATTTCAGCAAGGCCAATCAATGGCTCGCCAATAACGGCATTGAACCCATAGACTGGAATCTGAACACATGAACATCATATCAAACATAGCAGGCAGGGTATATTTTATAGTTGGTATGCTGTTTTTCATAGCTACCATGATGGTGGTATTCATCCCGATATGGATAATATCATTGCTGAACGAACCTGCAAAGAGTAACGCATTGCATCCTGTATTCAGGGCGTGGATGGGCTTCTTTATGCCATTGGTTGGCTGCCCTATCAGGCGAAAAGGCGCGGAAAATTTTAAAGCTGGCGAAAATTATGTAGTTGTTACCAATCACAATTCTTTAGTAGATATACCCGTATCATCGCCATGGATACCCGGACCAAATAAAACACTGGCAAAAGTTGAAATGTCTAAAATCCCATTATTCGGGGTGATATATAGGGCAGGCTCTATACTGGTAAACAGGAAAGAAGAAAACAGCCGCAGAGAGAGCTTTACAAAAATGCAGGAAATACTGGATGCGGGCATACATCTATGCCTGTACCCCGAAGGTACGCGCAACAAAACCAATCAACCCCTGCAACGCTTTTATGATGGCGCATTCATCACTGCCATCAAAGCGCAAAAGCCCATCATCCCCGGTATTATCTTCAACACGGGTATTATACTGCCACACGACAAAAAGCTATGGGCAAGGCCCAAAACCATCCACTTCCATTTTCTTGAACCAATACCCACGCAAGGGCTGACGCTTGAAGATATTGCAAGCCTTAAAGAAAAAGTACATGGCATTATGGAAGCGTATTATGTACAACATAAAGATGCACTTGCATGAGGTACAGCATCATTGGTACGGGCAATACGGCATGGTTTATGGCTAAAAAGCTATTTGAAGCAGGCACTGAATGTGTTGCTGTTTACGGCAGGGATATGGCAAAAGCAACTGCATTAGCAGATGAGGTAAACAGTACGGGTAAAAGCCTTGATGCAGGCGTACAAGATGATGCGGATGTATGCATCATGGCCATATCAGACCATGCGATAGCTGAAGTATGCAAAAGCCTATCTCTTAAAAACACAATACTGTGCCATACGGCGGGGGCTGTAGGTATAGAAGTGTTGCAGGATGCAGCTATTAACTACGGTGTATTGTGGCCTGTCTATTCTATAACAAAAAACAACCTGCCGCAAACAAGACAAATACCTACTGTATATGAAACGAATAATGCCGCAAGCCAACAACTACTATTGCAGGTAGCTAACAGCTTTACGGATATTGTATATAACGCCGATAGCGCACAACGCCAGATGCTGCACCTGACAGCCGTTTTCAGCAACAATTTCAGCAATCATCTCTTCAGTATTGCCAAACGCATTTGCGATGATCAGCAACTACCCTTCTCATTGTTATTACCTATCATTCAGCAAACGGTCAGCCGTATAGAAAACAACTCGCCCGAAACTACCCAGACTGGTCCTGCCAAGCGTGGCGATACTGAAACGCAAGAAAAGCATCTGCAACTATTGCAGCAACATACAGACTGGCAAGAAATATACAAGGCAGTATCAGCATCTATCGCAGAGATGCACCTGAAAAAAAATTAATCGGGCTTTTTATTTTCAAACTTGCCCTCTATCAGGGCTTTATACAACTTCAGGCTAACATAGAGCAGCCCTGCGCATACCAACAATACGATTGCCCCAATGGCTATTGTACCCATACATGTATTTTTTAACAGGCAATAAAAAAGGATATGAACATCATATCCTGTAAATACTATAAAACCTAAGTTACAATAATTATTTGGTTTCAAAATTGCCAGATAGCTTAAAGAGGTCTGCCGTTTCGTTTTTGAAAGATGCATTTACATTCAGCTCTTTACCCTCCTGTTGCCAGCTTACATTGATAACGGGTTGCACATCGGGTGTTATCAGTTGCAAAAACTTTACCTGCCCTGCATTGCGCATCCATAGGTTTTTATCTACCTGTTGCTCCAGCAGTTCTTTCACCATCTGCATCATGCACACACCCGGCACTACAGGTTGGCTCGGGAAGTGGCCTTTAAATATGTCGTGTTGAGTATTGAAAGCTATCTTGCAGGAGAAACTGTTTGGCTCTCGCAGCAGGTATTCAATACTATAAAAATCATTCATCAACATAATCCCTCATTTTATGTAAACCAATCGTAAAATTCGCTTTATGATGCGTAAACAAAACGGTATCCGGCATCACGGTATTGCCTTGTTTACCCTTCACATTTATCGTTATTACTTTCTTTCTTTTACCTGCATTTTCTATCCTGTCCAGTCTCCCTGCGTTTACTATATAATACGCTACACCACCCCCTAAACTAAAACAGTAATTCATCTCTTCACCCCTACGTCCTCTATATATTTTTTCTGAATTACTATCTAATTCGTTCATTAACAATAAATTAAAATCTTTCTTCAGGGTTTTAACGATTGCTGGTTTATTCAGTTGTTCTATAATGCTGTTCACTTTAAACCTGCCTTGCTCATCCCATTCAAAATCAAAAAAGCTAAAGCCCATCTCATTCTGGAATATAGCATGTACCGTGCCATTTTTCATTTCTTTGAAAAATAGTATGCCGCTCAGGTGGAATTTTTTTAACAGAAAACGCCCGTTTACATTGCACCTGTACACTTCTTTTTGAAAGGCAGGCTTATATCGGTAGGCTGTTTGCCCGTTGGCGGGTACTTGTTGCAACCCCTTGTATGGATTGCTGCACGATGCTAATAGAATTAACAATAAACTACTTAATCCTGAATAGCATCTCATCGAGCGGGGTATTATGTTTTGTGTTAGTAAAATTCATGTCGGTATAGTCACCGCCCAATTCAGTCATGGTAAGCCGACTGACATCCATCGTCTTCTTATCCATATACACATCTATTTGCTTAAACATCTTCTTCATAGCATCTGTAGCGGGCAACATGGACAACAAATAGCCATTGCCGCTTTCATAAGCTGTTACCTTAAAATCCGTATTCTGAAAAACGGTGCCACGCATACAATCTATCATGATGCGGTTTACCGATTGCATCATCTTACTGTTCTTCGTATTTATCTTGCTGGTTTTTTGTTCGTCTTTTACCATCAGTTGGTTGCCGTTCATCACCATCAGATAACTGAACGGGCTGGTATATTCTATCCTTACTTTATCTTCTTTTTTGTAATAAAATTTGCCTTTCGATTTTATCTTCTCTTCGAGCAGTGCCATGTTTTTTACCTGTACAAAATCGCTTTGAATGGTTTGTTTGCCTGCATTACTTGCGCCAATAGCCTGTTGAAGTGAAGCCGTATTTTTAACTACGTTATACCCTTTGGGCTGTGCAACAGTCATTACAGATGACAACCAAAAAACAATAAAGAGATATTTATACATAAGCCTGTAAAGCAAGTAATTCGTCAACGCGCACAAAGGTAAAACCCTTTTCACGAGCCTTTGTAATGAATTCAGTTAAAATTTCGGCCGTTACAGGCATTGAGTCGTGCAAAAGAATAACATCCCCACCCTTTGCCATGCGCAATAGTTTGTCAACTAATACATCACCATGTTTTGCTTTCGTATCAAAGGAACGCAGACTCCACCCTACCGATTGCATACCCGACAGCCTTACTGCCTTTGCCACATTGGGGTTGGTAACACCATAAGGCGGGCGAAATAATAGTGGCGTTACGCCTGTTATATTTTTAACCGCTTCGTTGGTTTTGTTTATTTCCTGCAGCATGGCTTTAGCACTCTTCCAATCAAAATTGAAACCATGCTCGTAACTATGGTTCCCTATCAGGTGCCCCTCACTATGCCAACGGGCTACTAAATCAGGATTTGCCACTGCGTTTTTACCAATAGTAAAAAAAGCAGCAGGTACATTTTGCTGTTTCAACACGTCTAATATAGCAGCAGTGCAAGCAGCAGGTCCGTCGTCAAAACTTAATGCGATGGCATTTGTACTCTTCCCTTTGTTGTGAGAATAGAGATAGAAATTCCAACCGATGTAGATGGCACCCAGAACCAATAAGTGCAGATATATAACTATTACAACCAATAGCCACCACCAAGCTATATAGCCCGTCAGGTATAGTATATCTATACCCAGCAATGCAAGTACAAACAAGATATTTACAAGTACAAAAGGGCGCAAACGGATTGATTATTGTGCTTTAAGAAATGCTTCGGCAGCAGGTAAGTCCGCAGCCGTTTTCATTTTTATGTATGGATATTGTGCTATCAGCATTTTTATCTGTACACCATTCTCTACAAAACGCAATGCGTGTATCTGTTCCGCCCGTTCCAGTGGCGATGGCGGCCATTGTATAAAATTGAACATAGCATCTTTTTTACAGGCTATGATGTTAATATGCTCATAACAGGCAAAGCCTGCCTCATCGTGCTGCATATAGGGTATAGCATATCTTGAAAAATACAAGGCGTGCATACGCAGCCCCAATACTACTTTCACAGTATTCTTATCTGCTTTTACCTGTTCTGCATCTTTCTGTATCTTCTGCACTACAGATGCTACCTGCACATCTTTACCTGCAGCACCTTCAAATAATTGCAATAGCTTTTCGAGCGTAGCAGTATGTACACGCAAATGGTCTGCAGGTATGCATACAAACATATCGGCGTCTGTCAATACAGACACTTCTGCCAATCGCTCTATATAGTTTTCAAAAGATTTTTTTGTTTTTACAACCTTTACAGTTTCACCAAGTTTCGCTTCTATATCATCGTCGTTCGTAACAACTACTATATCTGTAAATATTCCTGTGGCATCCGCCGATGCAACAGTATGTTCTATTACCGACTTGCCATTTACAATAGAGAGCAGTTTATCTGGAAAATCTGCTCCCCCCTTAGGTGCGGAAATCAATGCAGCTATCCTCATATGCTTGCCTTGTTTTTATAACCTGAAATTAATGATATTGACGGAAGCTACCCAGCCTCAAGACTTATTTTTAGCAGATACGCCTATCAGCAGCATAACCCAGCCAAGAATGAAAAACAAACCACCAATGGGTGTGAGTATGCCTAAGCCACCTAAACCTACCTGCCCGCCCGATTTCAGCATTACCAATGCGTAGATAGAACCGGAGAACAATATGATGCCTGTTGCAAAACAAACAACAGCATATTTTATCAGCTTATGCCCGAACGTGCCGTACAGAATACCTGTAGCCAATAGCGCGAAGCTATGGTAGAACTGATACCTGACACCTGTTTCAAAAGTTTGCAGCAGTTCGGGTGTCAATACCTGTTTCAGTGCGTGTGCGCCAAATGCACCTAGTATTACGGCAATTGCCGCAAAGAAAGCACCCGTTCTTATAGCGTTTGTGTGCATTTGCTGATTATTTCTTCAAAGTTAGCCATAGTGGCTTGTTCTGCGTCTATTGCGTAATGAGCCCGTTCATATATTTTTTTTCTGGCTTCAAGCATGGTTTGGAGCTTATCTGTCAGACTATCGCCATGTAGTAATGGCCTGTTGTTTGCGGTATCGGCAACTTGTTTTGCGATGTATGCAGGGCTTGCTTGCAGGTATATTACACAACCCACATTCAGCATACTATTCATGTTATCATAAAACACAGGCAACCCACCACCGCAAGACACAATACATTTTTCATTTTTGCGAATGATATCACCCAGCACATCTTTTTCATACTGTCTGAATGCAGCCTCACCATCTTCTGCAAATATTTGGCTGGTGGTTTTGTTAGCCAATTGTTCTATAATAATATCTGTATCATAATGCAACCAACCATTAGCAGCAGCCAGCTTTGCAGCCCAATGCGTTTTGCCCACACCCGATAGCCCTATCAGAAAAATCATGCTGTCAGTTTGCCGTTTATGAATTTCCAAAGCATCAGCATACCCATGGTAGCAGCACTCTCTTTATTGCGCTGCCTGTCATGAAAAAAGCGAAACTTTTTAGCTATTGTTTGCTGCCCGTCAGATACTGCCATCCATACCGTACCCGGCTCTGCTATTTCGCCAGCAACGGGTTCTTTATCCAATATGCCTGTAATACTAAGTGAATAGTCGGCTTTGAGTAATTGTAATGCACCTCTTGCCATTTGATTGGCAACTACTTCGCTTACTGCACCGTTTTGCACGATGCTATCCTCGCTTACACCCAGCAGGTTTTCCTTTATCTCTATCAGATAGGATACAATGCCACCTTTGTAGTAGGAGCTACTGCCTGCAACCTGTGTTATGAGGTGCGATATATAACCACCTGTGCAGCTTTCCGCAAGGCAAAGTGTAGCCTTTTTCTCTTTTAGTAGATTACCTGTAATCTGCTCGAAGCTGATGTCTTCCATTGCCACTACAATATCATGCAATCGCTGTACGATGCGTTGCTGCCATTGTGCCACCTCTGCATCAAGTACCACGGCATCTGCACCTTTGGCTGTAAGCCGCAGCTTCACCAACCCTAAGCTTGGCAGGTAAGCCAGCTTGATATAAGCAGGCAGAGCCGTTTCAATATCCTGTATCTTCTCTGCAATAAAGCTCTCGCCCTCACCTGCTGTAATCGTTGTTTTATGAATGATAGCATCGCTGACAATTTGTTCTTTCAGCATAGGCATTACAGCAGTTTCCATAATAGCCATCATTTCAAAAGGTACACCAGGCATGGCGATGATGATACTACCATTCTTCTCAAACATCATCCCCGGTGCAGTACCCATTGGGTTGAAGAGTACCTTACAGGTATCTGGCACTTCCGCCTGCTTCATATTACGCTCTAAAAAAGGTCTGTTCCGCCTGGCAAAAATGTCTTTTACGTGTTGCAGTACTTCTTCATTAACAATCAACTTACCATTAAAATAATCGCACAGCAGGGGCTTAGTAATATCATCGGCGGTAGGACCCAAACCTCCTGTTATCAATACGATGCCTGCCTCTGCAATAGCCCTGTCCAATGCTTGTGTAATAGCCTCCCTGTTATCGCCTACAGCTACTCTTTTAATTATATCTACCCCGATGCCGTTGAGTTGCTTTGCTATCCATGCAGAATTGGTATCTATCGTTTGCCCTATCAGCAGTTCGTCGCCTATTGTTATGATGGAAGCAGTGGTATTTGCCATATTTGTTATTTAGTAAAGAAAGGCAGCAGCCTGTTTCGTAATTCATCGGGCATTGCTACTTTTTGTTTCAATACCGGGTCGTAAAACACCAATGTAGTAACACCTTTGTTCAGTAATTGTTGTTGTTCGTAATACAGCTCCGAATGAAACTTGATTGTGCTGCCATCTGGCAATTCTTTTAATAATGTCTTAACGGTTATCAAGTCGTCATATAAAGCAGGGCGGTAATATTGAGCGTGCAAGTCTATAACAGGCATCATGATACCCATCTCTTCCAGTTGCCTGTATGTAAAGCCCAATTGCCTGATAGCCTCTGCCCTGCCTACCTCGTAATACAAAGCGTAGTAGCCGTAATACAGATAACCCATCTGGTCTGTTTCGCCATAGCGTACCCTTATTTCCGTTACTGATGTGTACATGGCTATTTGTTAACTCGCTCAGCGTCTTTAATGGTATGAGCGCTATTTGCCTGATTGGTGCAGGTAATAGTCAGATCGTTGATGCATACATGGGCAGGCAGTGTAGCACAGTAGTACACTGTATTGGCAATATCTTCCGCATGCAGTGGTTCAAAACCTCTGTACACACTTGCAGCACGTTGCTCATCTCCTTTAAAGCGCACGATTGAAAACTCAGTTTCCGCCATACCCGGATGAATACCCGTTACCTTAATGCCATACGGCAGCAAGTCTATACGCATGGCTTGATTCAGCGCATCAACGGCAAACTTGGTAGCACAATAGACATTGCCGTTTTTATATACCAGCTTTGCTGCCGTAGAGCCAATATTAAAGATATGCCCGCCCTTTTCCTTCATCATGGGCAATACCTGCCTTGTAACATAAAGCAAGCCTTTTACATTGGTATCAATCATCGCATCCCAGTCATCCACATCACCCTCATCTATAGTAGATAGCCCTGCTGCAAGCCCCGCATTGTTGACTAATATATCAATAGTACTATGGCTTTGCTTTAATACTGCCACCGCATCTTCTACTTCTTTTCTGTTTCTTATATCAAAGCACGATGTCGTAATACTAACCTTATAAGCGCTCTCCAATTCCATCTTTAACGACCGGAGCCTTTCAGCTCTCCTGCCAGTGATGCATACATCGTAGCCATTCTGTGCAAACACAGTAGCTATTGCTTTGCCAAAGCCTGATGTAGCACCCGTTACCAATACCGTTTTATTCATACATCTGTTCTTTACGGCAATAAAGATATAGTAACAGGGGCGATAACATAAAAATGGCACGTAAAATACGTGCCATCAATATATATCGTTACTTGTTATCTGACTAGTGTTACGTCTCCTTTTATCATTTCTTCAGCACCAAACCTATCTGTAACAGAGATGACCCAAAAATAGGTTCCTATGTCCGCAGTTTTACCATTCTGCCTTCCATCCCAGCCTTTAGATATGTCATTGGTTTCAAATACTGCTTGACCAAAACGGTTATATATCCTGAAAAAATTGACTTTTGCATATCCAACACTCAATAATTTCAGATAATCATTTAATCCGTCTCCATTAGGGCTAAAAGCACTGGGTACAAAAAGTGAAGATTGATTAACTACCCATACTCTGATGGAATCATCACCTTCGCAACCTATTGGCGTACTAATGTGTACGTTGTAACGGAACATCCCCGTGTCTGGGTAAAAACCAATAGGATTAGGTATATTAGTAACATTCAGGTTGTTGGCAGGTGTCCACTTATATATTGTACCCCCCGATGCCTTGAAATTTATCCTTTCACCTTTAACAATTATAGTATCATTACCTGCAAATGGCACAAATGCCTCGACCTTTACGTTTTTAGTAATTACGTCTCTGCAACCTTTTATTGTTGTAGATGTCAGCGTTACAGGATAATCTCCACCAACATTGAAACTATGCATAGGGTTTTGTACTTGTGACGTAGCACCATCGCCAAAGGCCCACTCCCAATTCGTTACAGGTTTATATGTTGCCTCCGACCTATCAACAAAACTAATCGGTGTTTTAGGGCATAATAATCCTTGTACTTCAAAATCTGCAGTGTGTGTCGGGTATATTTTCACCAACCTCGATATACTATCCGGACAAGTGCTACCTTTATTTACTATCAAGGTTACAGTATAAGTACCGGTATCAGGATATGTATATGTAGGAGCAAAATCGCTTGATGTTGCTCCAGACACCCCAAAGTCCCAAGCATAAGCAAAACCACCTATACTCTTATTGATGAATTCAACTGTTTTATCTTTACACTCTACTATGTAGGTATTATTTTCATTACTTAATTGCGGTATGTCTGCTACTACGGCTTTTGAGCAATTGGTAACAACAAACTGAAACTCTCTACGAACTGTATTGATGATAATCCCTCCCCTCCACTCATGACAACATACAGACACTACATACCTGCCCATTAGGTTTGGTGTACCAGTCAACAAACCGGTTTTTGAATCTATTTGTATCAAAGGACTACCACCCATAGGCCGCTGCGCAGTATAGCCAGGTCTGTAGCCATAGCTCGGATTATTCCTGATATCAGCAAAGACACTGATTGGAGATGGTAATATACCTGATGACGGATATGGTTTTGAATTAGCGCGAGAACCTCCTGGGTAAGCATCACACAATTCATAACTCAATGAATCACCGTCAACATCAGTTGCGGAATGGTCGTATGCTAAAGGATTATTGATGCATATTATTTGTGGCGGATAATTTTTAAAAACAGCGCTGTTATTATTACTTGCAATATTAACAGGCGGGATATCACAATAATAGGTTGCACCTACTTCGCCCGGTCTGTTTATGTTAGTAATACTTTCGTTCCTGCAACACCTTGAATATATTATTCTATATCCCGAAGTGCTTTTGGGCACAACATATGTCTTAACAAATCTTGTGCGTCTTAGGCAAGTAGCAGGCGGATTATTAACGCATTCATTACTAAAGTTAGGGGGTACAGGAATGGCATTGTTACTACTGATGCTATCAAACAAAAGAACTTGCCCTGTCCTAGAAAAAATACCGATGTATGCGGGATTATCTTCTGCAATTACATCCGGCAATCCTGTCAAACAGTCTTGATAAATATATAAAGTGACTTCATATCGATTGTTACCTGCTAAATCTTCTCCTAAAAACCTGTATAAAAACTCTCCACCTACCAAATGCGTTGCATTTGTTTCCTGCGTGCCGAAACAAAATATGAATGCTAATATTGCAATGTATAGCTTTCTCATAATCATGATGCATGGCAATAACTGGAAAACTCAATCATATCTACTGTAAGCTGTTCCGGTTCTTCAAGCATTGCCATATGTCCGCTGTCTTTATATAGCTCTACAAAGTTAACGGAAGACAGCATAGATTGTTGCATTATCTTTTCTTTTGGTATTAGATTATCTGCATTACCTATTGCCCAAAATACAGGGAAAGTGGCTGTTGGCAATACTTCTACCCTGTTTTGCCTGTTTATCATGGCATTGTAAAAAGCTATCAGACTCTGAGCAGGGGTTTTCAGCGCTTCTGCCAATTGGTTGGCTACTATATCGGGATGGGTTTCTACCGTAACATGCGAAAAAAGTGTGGGTATCATCTGCTTTACAAAAGCTTCTTTACCGCCTTTTCCTATCAGGGCAATTGCTTTACGGCGCTGCTCTTTCTTTTCCTCTGTATCTGCAGATGCTATAGAATGTATCATCATAAGGCCTTTGATGGCTTCAGGATACTTATATGCCATCTCCATAGCTACATAGCCGCCCATAGAGTGCCCTGCAACTACTGCACTATCAACACCCTCATTATCAAGCACTTGCTTCATGACATCTGCCATATTCTCCATAGACAATCCGTCTATCGCATCGCTATTACCAACACCTGGCAGGTCAGGGATTAATACGGTATAGTCTTTTGCCAAACTATCCCATACCGGCGACCATAATGCACCACTAACAGGGAAACCATGCAACAATATGATAGGCTGCCCTTGTCCTGTTATGCGGTACGATAGCTTAGAAGACTTACCGGTTGATATATTTTTAACTATCACTATGCAGGTATTTTAGACTTCCTATACATGCTGCCATATATAAAAAGTAAGGACAGTAATATGGGCGATAGCTCCAGCAATGCCAGTTCCTGAACTTTAAAAACGTGCAAAGCAAGTGATATGAATATGAGTAGTATGCCTATTATCGCATACCTGCTTTTATTTCGCTTGCCTGCAAAAGCAATAATGATATTGGTTGGCAATGCCCATAATATATTATAGTTGTTTTGGCAACCCTGATGGTCTGTAGCAAACCACATCACCAGCATCAGGCAGCCTAATAAACCTGTAATAAACAAGACCATAAATTGCATAACCCTACCAACTGGTTTGATGGCAGGAATAATTAAACCGATGATGGTGAATAAACCTATTGCTATTGTAAGAGCTAACACCCAATTAAAGCCAGCAGGTTTATGCGACGAACCACCAAGTACTTGCTGTGTTTTAGCCACTACGGGGTTACCTTTCAGCGTTGCACCTGCCAAGCCATCTCGAAGATAATCGGGAAGGAACATGATGTCGAGGTTGGTCATGGGCTTGTCTATACGGCTACCTAATAGCAGGTTCACCCCTACTCTTTCGCCATGTGTACGGTAAAAATAGCGGTTGATAATTTGCCTGAAAGTGATGTTGCCTTCTTTAGGCAATACATTGGCATACTGAAACTTTACACCCAGCGCATACCTGAATACATCGCGGATGCGGGTAGCGCAGTTATCAAAAAAGAAATCGTATTTATAATATTTATTTTCGTCGAGGGCATTGTTTTTAAGATAATGAGAAATGGATTGTTTTGCCCCGCCGCTAACTTGCAGCACTTGTTCTTCTATACTGCGGTTGTAGTCTTCGTACTCTTTTACAAAAATTGAATATGGATAACAAGTAACATAATATAATAGCTTGCCGCGCATAAACTGCAGCTCAAAGTTCTCTGCATAGCCATCGAATGTACCGTAGTTATATACCATATCCGTACCTGCTACACTATCTACTATACGTATGGCAGTATGCCCAAAGGTTTCATATATCTCTTCGCCCGTGCCGCAGGTCAGCAAACTTACTTGCAGGTGGCTATTATCCGGCAATATGGTGTCTTGTGCACGAGATGGGATATAAAAAAAACTAACTAATACCAGCAGGGCTATATATCGAAACAACATGATTGCAAAAGTAATTAAACGGCTGTAAAAGCAGATTAAACAACAAGAATAAGCTATAGTGTATTTATTTCGTCAGCACAAATTTCATGGTCTTGCCATGCGCAGCATAGCCCTCTGGGGCTTTTACATATATCATCTCAAAATAAACGGTATCACCGGGCTTTGTGCGTTCTGTAAGGCTGTTTTTCAAGAACGTAGCCAATGTATCTCCCTCGCACATCTGCGCCATATAATCGGTTACTATCAACGGATTGCCAACAGAGTCTTCGTATAGGTTCCGCTCTCCGTAGTTGAGCATAAAGGAGGTAACGGTAAATACTTTTCCTGCCGAGTCTTTTGATGTAAGCCCTTGTGCCACCAGTTCATTAAACTGCCTGTAGGGCATCAAACCGCCATCCCGATTACTCTTGCCCAGATACACGGGTATCGGTTTAGGCTTGGGTTTTGTTTTGGCTTTATCATCACCACCCTTACCGTCTTTGTTTTGCGATTGTGCAATCAAAGAAAAGGTAGCTGCCATACAAACAACCGTAAGTATCCATTTCGACTTTAGCTTCATAGCATTCTAAAGTTACAATAAACTAAGACTTTCTTCAATAGCTTTTATTTTAGCCTCTGCATCGCTTTGTTTTTTCTTTTCAGCCTCTACTACTTCGGGTTTTGCATTCTGTACAAAGCGTTCGTTGCCAAGCTTCTTTTCTACGCTTAACAAAAAGCCTTGCAGGTAGTCCAGTTCCTTCTGCAATTGTTCTTTTTGCGCATCTGTATTTACATTAGCGGCTGTAGTTTCAATATACAGCTTATCTGTTTGCACTACAATAGATATACTGCCTTGCTTCGCCTCTTGTGTGTAGCCTATTTCAGTCGCATTTACCTGCTTTGCCAATATATCCCGCACTTTATCATACAATGCCTTATCCTGCGTATCTATCCATAGTTTGATGGTGTCTTTGGGTTTCAGTTGGTTTTTATTACGTGCATCGCGTATAGCGGTTATCAGTTCTTGCAGCATAGCTCCTTGTTGCAAAGCACCTGTATTACTTACATCATTGTCTTGTAACGCTTTTACTATCAAATCATCACCGGCTTGCCTGTTAGTGAGCAGGTGATACATTTCTTCTGTAATAAACGGCATGTACGGATGCAGCAACTGCAATAGCTGCTCGTATATAGCAACGGTACGCTGATACACTTGCTTTGAGATAGGTTGCTCAAACCCTGGCTTTACCCATTCCAGATACCAAGAACAAAAGTCGTTCCATATCAGCGAATAGATGGTTTTAAGCCCTTCGCTCAGACGGAAGTCTTTCATCAACTCTGCAACATCCTGCCCTACTTGCGCCATTCGGTTCTCCATCCAGTCTATCGCAAAGCCTACTTCTGCATCGCTCACACCATCTGCTACACGCCCTTCCCAACTTTTTACCAATTTCAGTGCATTCCACATTTTGTTGCAGAAGTTACGTCCCTGTTCCAGTTGTCCTTCGTCAAACAACAAATCATTACCCGCCGGCGATGATATCATAACACTAAAGCGTACTGCATCCGCGCCATTATCTTCTATCAGTTGCAGCAAGTCGGGCGAGTTGCCGAGAGATTTACTCATTTTTCTGCCCTGCTTATCACGCACTATACCAGTGAAGTACACTTTGTCAAATGGCTTATCTCCCAAAAACTCATAGCCTGCCATTATCATCCTTGCTACCCAAAAGAATATAATTTCAGGTGCTGTAACCAACGTGTTGGTAGGGTAATAATATTTCAACTCTTCGTTATTCGGGTTCTTGTTCCAATCAAATACTTCCATGGGCCACAACCAACTGCTGAACCATGTATCAAGCACATCTTCATCTTGCTTCAGCATAGGGTTGCTTGATGCCAATGCAGGGTTCTTTGCTTTGTATTGCTCATAAGCCTCTGCTTCTGTTTCCGCTACATAGACATTCCCCTCAGCATCGTACCAGGCAGGGATGCGTTGTCCCCACCATAACTGTCGGCTGATGCACCAGTCTTTGATGTTTTCCATCCAGTGGCGGTACAGGTTCTTAAACTTAGCAGGGTGAAATTCTATATTATCGTTCAGTACATTTTCCAACGCTGGCTTTGCAAGCTCTTGCATATTGCACCACCATTGCATACTAAGGCGTGGTTCTATCACTACATCCGTACGCTCACTATACCCTACCTGATTGCCATATTCTTCTTCCTTTACAAAATTGCCTGCCGCTTTCAGGTCTTCTACAATCTTTTTGCGCACTGCAAATCGGTCTTCGCCTACATATAGTTGCGCAGCTTCACTCATCGTGCCGTCATCGTTCAGCGTATCTACAACAGGTAGTTTATGTTTTATACCCAGATTATAGTCATTAATGTCATGCGCAGGTGTTACTTTCAATGCACCCGTACCAAATTCCATATCAATATAGTCGTCGAAGATGATGGGTATACGACGATTGATAAGCGGCACAAAAGCAAACTTACCTTTCAGATGAGCGTAACGTGTGTCATCGGGGTGTACACATATTGCCGTATCGCCCAAAATAGTTTCGGGGCGAACGGTTGCAATAGTTATACACTCTTCACCTTCTACATCCAATTTATAGCGTACATGGTATAATTTAGAATTGGTTTGTTTAAAGATTACTTCTTCATCACTCAGCGCAGTTTTTGCTTTTGGGTCCCAATTTATCATCTTTACACCTCGGTAGATGTAGCCTTTATTGTATAACTCTGTAAACACGCGCATAACAGCGGCATAGTAGTTATCATCCATCGTAAAGGCTGTACGCCCCCAATCAAGCGAGCAGCCCAATTTCTTCAATTGCGTCAGGATGATGCCCCCATATTTCTCTTTCCACTGCCATGAATATTGCAAAAACTCATCACGGCTTAGTTTATTTTTATCTATACCCTGCTCGCGCAGCATAGCTACTACTTTTGCCTCTGTAGCAATGCTGGCATGGTCTGTACCTGGCACCCATGTAGTGTTGTAACCCAGCATTTTGGCACGGCGTATCAATACATCCTGCACTGTATTATTCAGCGCATGGCCCATATGCAGCACACCTGTTACATTGGGTGGGGGCATGACGATGGTATATGCCTCTCTGCCATCGGGTGTAGAGCTAAAATAACCTGCATTGTTCCAATGTTCGTACCAATTCTTTTCCGCTTCCTGATGCTGAAAATTCTTACTGAGTTCCATGTACTGCTTCTGATAAAAAATAAGATTGCAAAGATAATATCTTATCCCGCTCTGTATGCAGGATGGCTGGATATTACACTGTATTATTAAATAAAAACAGAACGCCGGACTTTGCTAAAAACCCGGCGCTCTGCATTTAACCAAAACAACCACAAACCTATAAGCCGGATTCTGTAATCCCGTATGGTCCCGGGACGGCTATCATTTATCTGCGATGCTGCTCACACATCACCTGTAGCTGCCAACCCGCGTACTATCGGACGAGCAGCCCTCAAATGTACGCCTATTCGGCATTTCAGTGCGCAAGGTTTACCCCATCATATTGTTACCAATACCATGCGTAGGCTCTTACCCTACATTTTCACCCTTACCTTTATTGCTAAAGGCGGTTATTTTCTGTGGCACTGTCTGTAGCCTGCTTTCGCAAGCCCCCACCCGTTAGGTGGTGCGCTGCTCTATACTGTCCGGACTTTCCTCTCTTGCCTGTGCAAAAGCGATAACCCGGCTTGTAGTTGCATACAAAATTAACGAAAAAAAGATGTGTTTCTTGCTGGCATAGTCATTTTTAACTATTGCTTTAACACGAGTGTGTTACTTAGCATTTTTCTTAAACGCCTTCATAAACAGTTGCATACGTTTTGTAGGCTCTTTGGTAGGGTTTTCATCAGTTTTTACGTTGCCATGCTCTACACTCCATCCATGATATTCTCTGAAAGCATGGTATGCCCAACTCCACCCGAATTCCTCAAACACATCAATACAGTCTTTCAGGTAATCGTGCGCATCTTCGTTTGGCGCCCACCTGATAGCACTAAACTCACCTACATATATCTGCGCATTATTTGCTATTTGCCAATCCCTTATTTTTTCCAGTTCTTTTCTCAAAACTTTGGTATTCCACCATTTGATGCCGACAAAGCCAGGGTAATGAAAATCCCTCGTATTGCCATAGATATTTTGATGTGTAAAGCTATGCGGCACATACATATGAAAGCTATATACCAAACCCGGCACATCTATAGTTTGAAATTTGACCAATGTACCTACATCTCCCCCACGTGCTTCTACAATGATGGGGTGCTTAGCGTCTATAGCCCTTACCTCGTGGCACACCATTGATGCCAGTGTAGGCCAGTTGACTGCACCGTTGGCTACTTTTACATCTTGTGGCTCATTTGCTACATCGTAACCCCAAACGGTACTATTGTCTTTGTACTTGTCTGCAATATACTTCCATACATCTATAAACTCGTCTTGCATTCCTTTATCGCTAAACATACGATTGTTGAAACCATCAATCCTGCCTCCTGGCAGCGTATGCAGGTCTATCAATACTTTAATGCCCAGTTCATTACATATGGGCAGCATTTTGTCAAGATGCTCCAATGCTCCGTTTAGCCATTGTCTGTATGCTACTCTGTCTGCTTTATCTGCCTCAGCACCTGAGCCACCCCAAGTAAGCTGCCAACGTATGTGGTTTGCTCCCCAAGATGCAAGGTCTCTCAAGTCTTTTTCGCCCATGTAGGTAGGCACCATCATGCCGCGCAAGCGAGGAGACTTTTCGGTGTAGAAACTGATGCTATCACTCGCATACAACGATACGCTTTGCAACAAACAAACTAATAGTATGATCCCTTTCTTCATTTCGCTGCGAAAGATACCTCAATATCAACTATTCAAACAAATCAATTTGTAAATCCTTACCACTATGCTTTGCTTCATGCTCCAGTAGCCACTTTTTCTTGGGCAAGCCACCACCATAACCCACCAAACTGCCATTATCACCTATTACCCTATGGCATGGTACGATGATGGCTATTCCATTTTGACCATTGGCTGTTGCCACCGCTCGTATAGCTTTTACATCTCCCAGATAGATAGATTGTTTTTTGTAAGAGCGTGTTTCGCCATAAGGTATATCCAGCAACCCTTTCCATACTTTTTGCTGAAAAACAGTGCCTATCATTTGCAATGGCACATCAAATATTTTACGTGCACCTGCAAAATATTCGTGCACTTCTTTTTCAAGTTGATTCAATGTCGGGTGTTCACCTTCTTCATATTCTATGCCCAATGCATCTTGTATGCGTTGTTGTATTTTAGACAAGCTGCGCCTGTATTCAAAATCAAAGAGGCATACACCATCATTGGTTGCAGCACCTATCATCTTGCCCAGTGGCGTATCTATGTATTTGTAGATTATAGCCATTGCTTTAATTCTCGTTGAATAATAGCATTTATTTCGTCCGATTTGTTGTATATCATAATGTGCGAGCCTTGTTTTATCCAATAGTCAGCATGTATATATTGAGGTGTAATTACCTTATCTGCATCGCCATGTATATGCACTACTTGCGGAGGGCAATTAGTGTTTTGCCATAGCTGTATAGCTTTCATTGCCCATCGAACCAAATGACCATCTGATGTTGTAAGCACACCTCTCAAAACTTCTTTTTCTTCATCAGTTGATGCTCCAAACAGCTTTAACACAAACCGATTAGGCCAAGTATAGAATGATGCAGGCACTATTTGTTTCATTACCAAAAACTTCATAAACCTGCCGAAGTGCGGCACTTCTCCCTTGTTCTTCGCACTCGATACGATAATGGCTTTTTTTACATCGCGTAGCTTGGCTATCTCTACCGCCAGCATACCGCCAAACGATACCCCAAGTAATATCGGGTTGTCTTCTTTTATTAATGCAGACATTTTTTGCGCATAACAGGGCAATTCATCGTGCTCATCGTATGCTGGCCAAGACAGGTGAACAAGCGTTGCGCCCTCAATTTTAATATTGGCAAAAATCCGTTCG
This sequence comes from Chitinophagaceae bacterium IBVUCB1, assembly GCA_002127285.1. Lineage (GTDB taxonomy): Bacteria > Bacteroidota > Bacteroidia > Chitinophagales > Chitinophagaceae > Polluticoccus. The sequence continues at coordinate 425,225 of NFUW01000002.1, read as the reverse complement.
TCTGCACCCAATCCGCTAAGGCAATATATCCGCTGCATATGCTTTATACTGATAGCTAAAGTTAAGCATCGAGTACAATTAAAAATGCCCTGCATATGCAGGGCTTCTCAATATTTTTATATTATCCGTTCTATTTTACTATTTGTTCTGCAAAATGTGTTTTGAATGCACCTACCAAATTAGAAGCAGTAATCCGGTTGGTAACGTCTATCATATTCTTAAACGCTAATGCGCGAGATATACCATGACCAATCACAACAGGGCTGTTAACACCCAATATCGGTGTACCGCCGTATATCTCAAAATTATAGTTATCCAGCACACTATCTTTTACACCTCGCTCTCCATGGAAAATATCGTAGATAGACTCTGTTGTTTTCAGTATTACATTTCCCACAAAGCCTTCACATACTATCACATCTGCTTTGTATTTAAACACATCCCTGCCCTCTACATTACCTATAAAGTTCAGGTCTTTATGTTCTTTCAACAAAGGATAGGTTGCTTGTGCCAGCAGGTTGCCTTTACCTTCTTCTTCACCCAGATTAAGTAAACCTATTTTGGGAGTGTCAACACCATATACTTTCTCTACATACAGCGAACCCATCTCTGCAAACTGCACTAAATGCTCTGCTTTGCAATCTGCATTAATGCCCACATCCAACAGCAGGTTGAACTTGCCATCTGTACGCGGTATGGGCGATGCTATAGTAGGGCGGATAATACCATCAATGGTTTTGACACTATACATAGCACCTACCATCATAGCACCCGTATTGCCTGCGCTGCAAAAGCCATCTGCTTTTTGCATTTGTAATAAGCCAAAGCCTATAGCGATGCTTGAATTGGGCTTTTCTTTCAACGCCTTGGTGGGATGCTCGTGCATACCTATCACCTCGGTAGACGGGATGAATGTATAACGCTCTTTGTATGGTTCTAACAAAGACATATAAGGCGATGCAGCTTGTGCATCACCTATCAGCAAAAGATGAACAGAACTATCTGTTTCCTGCTGAAAGTAAAGTTGAACACCTTTGATGGCTTCTTCGGGAGCATAATCGCCCCCCATGATGTCGAACCCTATCTTCATTCAGAGGTTGAAGTTCGTTATTGATTTTGTTCGCCTTCAGCAGTTGCCGGTGCTTTGTCTATCACTACATTACCGCGATAGTACAATTTACCTTCTACCCAATGTGCACGGTGGCGCAAGTGAGTTTCTCCTGTTGCTGAATCTACACTCCATGTTTCAGCAGTTGCCTTGTAGTGCGTACGTCGTTTAGCACCGCGTTGCTGAGAGTGGCGTCTTTTAGGATTTGGCATTGTATCTAAATTTTACTTCGTTTTACGTTTATTTTCTTTCTTATCTTTCAAAGCCTCAAGGCCTTTCCAAATATCATTCTTAGGTGCGTCTTCAGGTTCTGCGAGTTTGTTTAACAGTGCCAGTACTTCGGGGTTGCACCCTGCACTACCATCTGCTTTGTCGGCGTGTACACGTTGTAGCGGTATGCTCAGCATCACAAATTCGTATATCCACCCACTAATGTCCACCACCGTCTCGCTGCGTGGTATAAAAACTACATCAGCGTCTTCTTCAGTTTCTTCTGCTTCTTCCGCTCCGGTCAGCTTTATAACAAGGTCAAACTCGTCCCAAAGCCTCATCTTAAATTCATCTCCGCATCTGTCGCAAGCTACGGTTACACTGCCATCTATATCGAAATGACAAAGAAAGAAATTGTTTTTTTTATCGAAACGCAATGTTACTAGTGCATCCAGATCTTTAAAATCAGCATCTTCCTTGCCTTTTTCCTGTATAAAACGGTCGCTAAGCTCGTACTGAAACGTATGTACTCCGGGCTTCAAACCCTGCCACGCTATTTCAAATTCACGATTATGTTTCATCTTCGCTTAGCCTGTTTTACGCAACCACTCCCCTATTCAGTACAAATACTATTTTTCTAACACACACAACCAGCTCAAAATCAACTACTTAAATAACAGCTTATACCTGCACCTTTTCAAAAAACTTCAATGGGGTGCAAAGGTAGCAAAATTATTGATTTTTACAGCATTTTATTTCTTTTCAGCAAAAAGGCATACAACACCTGTTCTACTGGCTGACTCAGGTCAACTTCTACCATATCTATATGATACTGATGGCATTTGTTTTCAACTTCTTTCCTGAATGACGATACCTGTTGTGTGTATTGCTCTTTGATGTGATTCGGTTGCAGTTTCAGTTTCTCGCCAGTTTCCATATCCACAAATTCATACGGACGATTATCAAAGTTAAATTCAACCTCTTTATTGCCTTCCATGATGTGGAATAATATCACCTCATGTTTATTGTATTTCAGGTGTTGCAATGCGGCAAAAAGCTCATCAATATGTTCCGCATCATCCATCATATCGCTAAAAACCACAATCAATGAGCGACGGTGCATTTGTTCTGCCACGTCGTGCAGTGCTTTGGCTGCATTGGTAGGCTGTTGGGCAGGTGTGGCTTTCAGTTGCTTTTCCAGTTCATTAGTCAGCATCCTGTAGTGGCTATGTGCGCTTCTGCAATCAGATAAATAATCAAGCCCGTTGCTGAATAATGCTAACGCCGATGCGTCTAACTGCCTTTTGAGCAGCTGTATCAACCCTGCTGAAGCAAGGCAGGCAAAGTCTATCTTGCGCATTCCGCCATCTTTTGCTGCAAACTGCATAGACGCAGAAGTATCTACCACTAAACAACAACGCAGGTTGGTTTCTTCCTCATATTTTTTTACAAACAGTTTATCGGTACGGCCATATACTTTCCAATCTACATGTCGCAGGGCATCACCCTGATTATAGAGCCTATGCTCTGCAAACTCTACCGAAAAGCCATGAAACGGACTTTTGTGCAGCCCTATAATAAAGCCTTCTACTACTTGCTTAGCTATTAGCTCCAGATTGTCTGAAAGGTTCTGTTGTGTAATATTCATCATGCCTGTCGGGGTGGCTTTGCAATAAAATTATGCCTAAATATGCCGAGCATGAAATAAATCTTTGCTAAAAAACCCATGCAATTAAACCGTTATGAGTTGTGCAAATGAATTTTTACTTTTATCTTCAACCGTTAAATAGTGTTTTTCATGAAAATCCGTACCGGTACATTACTGGCTTTAGCAATATTATTAGTGTTAGGTTTGGGCTCTTGCAGGCGCGAATATATTTGTCAGTGTACCATAGTATATACAGGACAGCCGGGTCTGCCAGATACTACTATCAAAGAATACAAGGTAAGCGACACCAAGAAGAAAGCTGCCAGCAAATGCGAAAGCAACTCTTCTCAGTCAGAAAAAGACGGCATCAAGTCGGTTGAAACCTGCAAACTGTACTAAACAGAAATCACTATTTTTGCCATCTACACATGGCACAGGCAAACAGACAGAACGCAATATTTTACATAAAACGCATCACAGGTTTATTACTGCTGCTATCATTGGCAGCAGTTTTTTTTATTTCTGCCATTACCAAGCTGATAGATATTGAACCATTTGAATGGACATTCATAGGCATGGGTATCGGCAATATACTTTGGGCCTCGGTTATAGCACATCTGTTCATTGGTATCGAGTTTTTGATAGGCGGGTTTCTGCTGTTTCATATATACCTGAAAGAAGTAACCTACCCTATTACGATTGGCTTCTTAGCCATGCTCACCATCTACCTCGTCGTACTCATCATACAACAAGGCAATACGGGCAACTGCGGTTGCTTTGGCGAATGGCTGTATATGAACCCAATGCAGGCTATCTGGAAGAACATTGCCATGATTGCGTCTTGTATATTACTGCTATTCATCTACCCCATAAAGCCTTATAAAAATCAGGAATGGCTGGCAGCCTTATTGGCTATGGTAGGCTTGGTAGCTACGTTTATAGTTGCCCCACTTAATGCCAATAACAAAGCCAAAGTAGTAAATACCCCCATCAACCTGCAACCATTGTATGCCGACAGCACCAATGTGCCTAATAAAGAACTGCGCAATGGCAAACACATAGTGGCTTATATGAGCCTTACCTGCCCGCATTGCAGAAAAGCTGCTTATATGTTGCATATTATCAAAAAACAATCGCCCGATATACCGATATACCTCGTTATCAGCGGACACCCATCGCAACAAAAAGAATTTTTTGAAGAAACTAAAGCAGACGATTTACCTTTCTTGTTGTATAAAGACACAGAGGCTTTCAGAGAAATGGCAGGCGATGGCGTACCTGCTATCTATTGGATCAATAACAGTACTATAGAACGAGAAGCCACTTACCTGCAATTAGACCCTGCTGATATAAAAGACTGGCTGAAAGACTAACTTTGCACTGCTTTTTTAGCAATACCTACAATGCAGACAGATAACGAACTGGAAGAAATATGGGACGATGACGACCCCGAAAAAAGTGAACAGGAAGGTGATATTACACCTGTAGAAAAGCTGCGCCTCACCATCACCCGTGGGCAAGAAAGTATGCGCATAGATAAATATATCATGATGCGTATAGAAGGTGCTACCCGCAATAAAATACAACAATCGATAGATGCTGGGTTGATAACAGTCAACGGACAGCCAACCAAATCGAACTATAAAATACGCACCAACGACGAGATTATCGTTTTTGATAACAGGGGTGATATACCGGACGAAGTAGTGCCTGAAGAAATGCCCCTGAATATCGTTTACGAAGACGATGACCTGATGATTATCAACAAACCTGATGGCATGGTAGTGCATCCCGGTTGTGGTAATTATACTGGCACATTGGTAAACGGGCTTGCTTGGTATTTGAAGGTAGAAGATATTGAAAACAGTGCCTTGCCCCGCGTAGGGCTTGTGCACCGCATAGACAAAGACACCAGCGGGCTGTTAGTAATTGCTAAAACAGAAGCTGCTATGAGCAATTTGGGGGCGCAGTTCAAAAAGCATACCGTGCACCGCCGTTACATAGCATTGGTTTGGGGCAATTTTGACGAAGACGAAGGCACCATCAATGTGCATGTGGGACGCAACCTGCGCTTTCGTAAAATCATGGACACCTTCCCCGATGGCGATTATGGCAAAGAAGCTATTACCCACTATAAAGTATTGCAACGCTTCAACTATGTAACCCTGATAGAACTTAGGCTGGAAACAGGCCGCACCCACCAGATACGTGTGCACATGAAGTCTATCGGACATCCGCTATTTAACGATGCTACCTATGGAGGCGATTATATTGTAAAGGGTACGGTATTTACCAAATACAAGCAGTTTGTAGAAAATTGCTTCAAAATGCTGCCCCGCCATGCACTCCATGCTAAGGAACTGGGCTTTAAGCACCCAACAACGGGTGAATGGGTTCAGTTCAACTCCGAATTGCCAAGTGATATGCAACAAGTCATTGAGCGTTGGCAAACCTATACATCTGGTATGACCGCACAATTAAAAAACAGCCTGAACGGGCAATAAGCAGTTACACATATATGTATTGTTTAATAACTCGCTTCCTGCCTATGAAAACTGTATTTTACCCTATCATACAATTAAAGGTTATAATTTAACATCAGTTAATCATGATTTAACCTTACTTTTGTATTGTTCGTTAATTTCACAAAACAACTGATTATGTTATTATCAGCGATTAATCCACAGTTATTGATTTCGATGCCGAGTGGTGCGGAGTGGATCATCATATTGTTAGTTGTCATCATATTCTTCGGTGGCAGGAAAATCCCAGAATTGGCACGCGGTATAGGTAAAGGTATCCGCGAGTTCAACGACGCTAAAGAGGGCGTTAAAAGCGAGATAGAAGCAGGTATTAAGGAAAAGAAAGCTGAGTAAGCCTCCATTCTATCCGTATCTACAGGCACTTGGATACATGGGTGCTAAATGCTATTTTGTAATTTCTTAAAAACACGCATTAATAAATGCCAACAAAATATATACTGTTAGCATCTGTTTTTACGATGTTCGCCACACTGGCCTTAGGGCAAGAGTCGCGCAGGAATGCTGCTGCCAATAAGAATAAGATAGCCCGTGTAGATACAGTCATCGTTATAAAAAAGGGAAAAACAAACCCACCTGCACTGCCTATAGCTTTGGCAATGCCTAAAATTACTAAACCAGGCCCCAAAGTTTACAAACCCGTGCCACTTGCACATCAGTCCGAGTATTACGGCTCCATGTCTGGTTATGTCAACGAGTTTGTAAATAAATATTCCCGTTCCCACAACAAAACCATTAACGTAGTACAAGACCGGAGCAATAAACAGTTTCCACTGATGGAAAACGTGCTGCAAAAGCACGAAATACCTAAAGAACTGAAATACCTCGCCGTTATAGAATCTGCACTGAATAACAACGCTATTTCCCGTGCAGGAGCAGTAGGCCCTTGGCAACTGATGGCACCTACAGCCCGCCTGATGGGGCTGAAAGTGAGTAAAGGCAGAGACGATAGAAAAGATTGGTACAAATCTACCAATGCAGCAGCCAAATACCTCACCTATCTGTACGACGAACTGAACGATTGGTTGTTGGTTGTAGCCGCATACAATAGCGGCCCTACGCCTGTTAAAAGAGCTATAGAACGCACAGGTAGCAATAATTTTTGGGATATAAAGAAGTATTTGCCCAAAGAAACGCAAGGGCATGTGTTGGCATTTATAGCTACAGCTACCATTTTCGAGAATGTCGGCAAGTTTATCGGCAAGGAAGACAATACGGCTGTAGCTGCCAAAGCTGGCGCAGCACCAGCCAAGCCCCGCTTTACGCAGGAAGAATTGCAAAATATGGCCATCCTGAAAATAAAAGACCCACTGAGCATGGACCTGATGGTGCTTGAACTGGGGCTGGATGCCAGACAGATGGATAACTGGAACGAGGACTACGAACTGTTTGAATACCAAGCCTATCCCGACGAAATGTATAGCCTGCGCATACCCAAAGACAAAGTAGATGCCTTTATGGCTAAAAAAGAATACCTCATAAGGAAAAGCAAAGCTGTTTTCAGTGCGCAAAACATGTAATTTTTCAGGGAAAATATTTTGGCTATATCCAATTTTGCCTTACCTTTGCAGTCCTTTAAATAAATAAGTATATAAATGGCAAATCATAAAGCAACCAAAAAAGACGTACGTCAGAGTGAAAAGCGCCGCGATCGTAACCGCTATTACGGTAAAACTACCCGTAACGCTATACGTACACTTTTAGCCATTACAGATAAAAACCAAGCTGCTGAGCAATTGCCAAAAGTGATATCTATGATAGATAAGTTGGCTAAGCGCAATGTTATACACAAAAACAAAGCGAGCAACCTGAAATCAGGTATCGTTAATAAAGTGAATGCAATAGCATAATTCATCGCTTTTATATTATTTTTAGAGCCCGGACGCAATTCCGGGCTTTTTATTTATACCCCATTCAGGTTTCTTTTTTGCGATGAAAAAGGTTTCAGCAGTTTTACTTATCCTGCTTTCAGTAGCTGTAGGCGCATTGTTTATCTACTCTGCCTTTACAAAAATTTATACACTCGAGAGTTTTGAGAGCTTTCAATATACAATAGTAGAATATGTAAAGCTACCTTGGCTATTGGCGGCATTAGCAGGCAGGGCATTGATAGGGCTTGAATTTGCCTTAGGGGTGTTGATAATGGCACATATTTGGGGCAAAGGCAAATGGGTATTAAAATCTGCCATATTACTAACCATCATATTCAGCATATACTTAGTTTACCTATGGGTGTATGCAGGCAACGATATTAATTGCGGTTGTTTTGGCGATGCTATCTGGATGAGCCCATCTACTTCTTTGGTCAAAAATCTGTTTTTGATTATTGCCTTGTGGTTGTTACTAAGACTTCATAAACAATTGGTTGTAAGCACGTTGAAATGGATACCTTTAGTAGTTTGTGCGATTGCTGTAGCCTCACCATTCATATACTACCCTATACCCGACAACCAACCACAATGGCTGAAAAAAGGACGTTTCCAGTTAGATATGGCTGCTCTGTATGCAGCAGGCAAAACGGATGCACCAAAGGTTGATTTGTATAAAGGCAAGCATGTAATAGCATTTTTTAGCCTGTCTTGCCCGCATTGCCGTATGGCTGCTTACAAAATGCACATCATGCTACAGAAGAACCCTAAGCTGCCATTATACATGATAATTGCAGGCAAAGACGAATATCTTGCTGATTTCTGGAAAAATACCAAAGCGCAAAACATACCATACACGCGGCTGAAAGCAGATGATTTTACAGCCATAGCAGGTTTTAGCTGGCCAGTCATATACTATATCAAAGACGGCTGGGTAGAGGCAGAAACCAATTATGTACTGCTCAATCAATCGGCAATAGAAGAATGGCTGCAAAAGCCATAGTACTGTCAGTTAATATTGAATTAACCTAACTGCTTTTATTTTGGCGTAATAATTGTTTTACACCATACAGGTTTTAATAAAAAACCTCGTGTACGATACAATATTTAAGCACACCAAACGTTATGTTAAAATATTGTGCCGATACAATAAAACAGGTTAACGCTAATTGATTTGCTTATGTCTTACAAAATGCCCCTGAAACAAACTACACAAAAGCCGAAATGGATGACGATAGCATTGGTTTGTATATATATAGTTATCGGTGTCTTCATTGTAATGAATAACTAATCTGCATTAAACTATTTCATAATTTCATTGTCTCATATGTAAACAGGCAATGAAACTACGTTTACTCGTTTTTCTTTTTTTATTATCGCAGTACACGCACGGGCAATTATATTTTCCGCCCATCGCCTCTCCTGTTTGGGATACCATATCTCCCGCATCTCAAGGCTGGTGCTTAGATAGCCTGCAAGCTACATACGACTACCTGCAACAAAAAAATACCAAAGCATTTATTGTACTCAAAGACGGTAAGATTGCGTTTGAAAAATACTTCGGCACTTTTACCAAAGACAGTGTATGGTATTGGGCAAGTGCAGGCAAAACATTGACTGCATTTCTTGTTGGGCAAGCACAGGAACAAGGCTACCTAAAGATAACCGATACTACAAGCAAATACCTCGGTACGGGATGGACATCACTAACCACCACACAAGAACAAGCCATTACAATACGCCACCAACTAACCATGACGACAGGCTTGGATGATAACTTTGGCAATGATAATTGCACGCAACCTGCTTGCCTTGTCTATAAAGCTAATGCAGGCAGCAGATGGGCATACCACAATGCACCCTATACCTTGCTACACGAGGTAGTAGATAACGCAACAGGCAATTTCACTACTTTCTTCAATACCCAATTCAGAAACCGTACAGGCATTTTTGGCTTATGGCTACCCGGCACTGGCGTTGATTCTTTTAACCGGACATATTACAGCATAGCACGCAATATGGCAAGGTATGGCTTGCTGCTATTGAACAAAGGTGTTTGGAATACTGACACATTGTTAAAAGACACTGCCTATCTGCGGCAAATGACAACCACGTCGCAAAGTATAAACATGAGCTATGGCTACCTGACATGGCTGAATGGCAAAACAAGCCATATGCTGCCAGGCAGTCAACTTGTTTTCCCGGGCAATACAACACCTAATGCACCCGCAGATATGTATGCAGGCTTAGGCAAAAACGACCAGAAATTATATGTCATCCCATCATACAATATGGTTATTGTGCGCATGGGCAATGATGCAGGATTCCCTGCTGCTGCTATTACAGCTTTTGACAATGAACTATGGGGCAAGTTGAAAAACATTTTTTGCGCACCTGTTGGTATAGCTACTACTACTGCAACAGATACTTACTGGCAAGTGTACCCCAACCCTGCACACAACTATATTACCATCAACCCTGCAACGAATAAACCATACAATATATCGTTGTGCGATATGACGGGCAGGTTGATTATTCACAAAACCAAGTTGCACAACACATACACCCTGCCTATTAACGATATATCAACAGGCATATACCAAGTGCAAATACAAGATGAAGACAACAAAGCGATATTCAGGATAGTAAAAGACTGATTACCTGAAGTAACGTTTCAGTTTCAGGAATTGCTTTTCGTACAGATGATACGATAGGTAGCTGCAAAGTATGGATAGTAAAAAACTAACTGATACAAATACAATAGCCCAATACCACACATCGAGGCTGTATTGCATTTTCTCAAACACACGATTCAGCAAATTGATAACAAGTGTATGGTAGATGTAGAAACCATAGGTATAAATACCCAGCTTGCTGATGATGCTCCCGTCCTTTATCCTGAACTTAGTATCGGGTGGTAGGGTTAATATTATCAGCATAGCAAAGAGCAATCCGAGTATGCTGCTTGCCCATACAAAAGGTGCATCGCCATTCAGTTGAGAGAACAACACTACCACTGCAATCAATACCAAAGTGAATAAGCGTTTAGCATACAGTGGTATGCCCCCTACCCAACTATGTAAACGCTCTTTATGAGCAATCAATAAATATGCAGGTATGGCTCCGTAGGCAAATAAATCAATATTGGTGAGCAAATCGCTGGTGCTTAATCCATATTGTACAAAAAAAATACGTGCTGCAATTGCTATTGCTAAACATACAGCTATCAAACGGTGAAGGTGTTTAAACGGTAGGAAGTAAAGCAGCAAACCCCACACGATATAAAAATGCTCCTCTATACACAAAGACCACATAACACCCAATGGCGAGGCATTGGGCACATCGCCCGTCCATATCATTTTATAGTTTTCAAGAAACAAGGCAGACACCAACCAATCGGGCTCGTAACCTGCTGCTGAACTATTAAGGTGTATGATACCAAGCAAGTATGGCGTAATAAAAGCAATGAAAATGGCTAAATAGAACAGTGGCCATATACGCAACACCCTGCGCATAAAAAAATGTTTCAGGTTCAGCCCGCCTGTACGCTGCTTTTCTTCACAAATGATATAGGTTATCAAAATGCCGCTTAATACAAAAAAGAATTGCACCCCAATACCACCACCCTTCTTTACAATATTAAACCACGGGAATGCTACAACGGGCAAGTGATGCAGAAATACTTTGAAACAGGCAAAAAAACGCAAGGCATCAAATGTGTGAAAATGATGCCTTTGTGTTGTGGTATGTTCGCTTGTCTGTACCAATTAATTAGCTGTTGCTGCCATCACTCATCGCCCGCAGTTTCCTGTTGCTGCATCAGTATTTCGTTCTTCATAGACTGCGCACGCTGAACGCCTTCCATATTACCTTTTGCCTGATACAGTTGTGCCAGTACATCGTAAAACTCTACCCTTTCAGGGTCTAATTTCGTAGCTCTTTCCATTGCGGTAATAGCTGCGTCCATCTGCCCTGTAGAAGCTAATGATATGGCGTAGTTGAAGTACGCAAATTCATCTGTATTATCTGTTGCAATATACGCTGCATATAACTGCTCTGCGGTAGCATAGTCTTTCTTCTCGTACGCTTCGTAAGCTGCTATACCTGCCGTGCTATTGCGTTTGATGATAACACACAACGGCTTGCCATCTATACTTACCTTATGTACGGTGTTCTGAAATTTCCAGTTATTGTCCTGCATCAGTTTGGCACTTATATAGCGCGGATAGGCTACGTAATAATCCCAATCAATATGGTGGCGTTCTGTATAGCGGCCGTAGTCATAAACAATCCAGTTAGTGTCTTTGGCAAAGTATTTATCAAAGCCCACCATGTTTGAACGTACCAGTATTTTCTTGCCCTGTATGGGTTTCAGATTTTTCAGCATCCAGTCTGCTGCTTGCTTTCCACTGTTTTGATAATAGTCAAGGTCGTAATAACCATACGCTCCTTTTACGCCACCTGCCAATTCATTGAAGTAGGTATATTGGTTGGGATGGCTGCGTACAGTCCATACTATAGCAGGTAATAGCCCAGCAATAGCCACGGCAGTGGGTACCCATTTTATTTTTTCATTCTTGATAAATGTGCCCACTGCATCCCAACCCATAGCTGCTGCTATAGCCCAAAAAGGATATACGAAGAATACGTGTCGCCATGTATCATACACCGTAGAGTGTTTGTATATCATATACAGTATAGGAAACAAAGCACCGAATACTACCAATACAAATGCGAATAAACCGTAACGCTCTTTCAGTTTGGTAAACAAGGCTATGAATAACAGGAAGCCTGCCAATACTATCAACGGATTGGTAATGAATATCCACTTAAACTCGTAGTACCAAGGCATAGCTGTACTCATCCTGTACACACCCTCAAACAATACACGTAGTTGTATTTCGCGGTTTGTCATTCCTTCCAACGACTCCAACGGATTGCTGATAGGACTTTGCAAGCCCCAAGGCCACGTACTGATGCCTATTACATAACCGCCTGCTATGCCTGCCGCCAATACCATTACAAGTTTCTTAGCCAGTTTATTACTATCGGCAGTTATCAGTGTACGCCTGTCTTTGTTTAGCACATAGTATAGTATGGTAAATAAGCCAAAGTATGCCAGCAATAATATACCACCCGCTGCACGCACACCAAAAGCTATGGCAAAGCCAAGCCCCAAGCCTATGGCATGTCGCCACGCCTTAGCAGGAAAATCTTGCAATATGGCTACTAAGTAATATATACCAATAATGAAACCCGTAGCAAAAGGTATGTCTTTAGGGTTATTCATACTCTCGCCAAATATGCGCGGAGAAAACAGGATGAATAATAAAGCCACTAAGCCCACTTGCCATTTGCCCGTAAGCCGCCTTGCCAGCAGACCTGTAAATATCATCATCAATGCGCCAAGCAGTGCGTTGAAAAAATGGCGCAGCACCAGTATAGGTACTGAGGGCATCATTTGGTGCATGGCTTCCATCATAAAGTCGAAGAAGCCGCCATAGTATTGCTGGTTAGAGAATTGCAGTTGTTTGTTGGTATAGTCCAGTGCCTGCTCATCGCCTTTGGTAAAGTAATCCCAAATATGCTTGCCATAGTCTATCTGTATCCATTCATCCCCGCTCTGTCCGTAGTCTTTACTGATAAAAGGCATCAGCACAAGGATGGCAATACTGATAGCATAAAATAGCTGTCGCCACAACTTATGCTCTGCATTGGCAGTATTAGCTTGTATAATCGTCATAATCTACACAGTCAATTAAATACCTGATAAAAATAATGGTTTATATGCTGATAACCTTATTGCTTGCTTACAATCACTACCGCACTAACACCAAACGGGAAACTGATATGCTTACTGAGGCTGTTTTCCGCAATCTGAAACACAGTTAAAAGTTTATTTACCCAACGTGGTAAGAGCAGTATCTGCCCGTCAGCATCTTCTTTCTTTCTTTTGGGTTTCAACAACTTTTGTGCAATACGCACAATGGCTGTGGGTATAAATAGCAGCACATAGTTATACCCTTTATACAATACGCTAAAGCCCGCCTGTGTTACTTTGTTGGCTAAGCCGTTTTTAGTATATCGCCTGAAGTGGTAGTTGACATCATCATGTTCGCTCCATAAAAAATTGTATGCCGGCACTAAGATAAATGCTTTGCCCCCACGCTTCAGGACGTGGTGCCAGTTTTTGAGTGCTGTTTCATCATGCTCCAAATGCTCCAGCGAATCGGAAGCTATTATCAGGTCGAATGTATTTTCTTCAAATTCGGGATGATGCCCATCCATCACAAAGGCATTGGGTATGCCCTTTTTCTTCACTTGTTCTATTGCCTCGGGGCTATAGTCAAGCGCATACAGGTTGGTATAGCCTTTATCGTGCAGCAAAGCGGTAAACGTACCGCCGCCACAACCTATATCCAGTATTTTAGCGTCTTTAGCTATGCCATACTTGTCCATGTATTTCAGCAGCATATCTCTGCGTGATACAAACCACCAGTTAGTTTCTTCTTCGGTATGGTACAGCGACTCGTATTCTTTGTCCATGAGGCGTGCCTAAAATAATACCTTTTGCATTAAAAAAGGCAACGTATTGCTACGTTGCCTTAAAATTTTATGCTGTGTTCAAAAACAGTATTAACCTTCTTGATTTTCAGCAGGTGCTTCAGCTTCCGCTTCACCTTCAGCAGCATCTTGTTCTGCTTCAGCTACTTGAGCGGCAGCTTGTGCAGCCAGTTTCTCTTCTACTTTGCGTACAGACTCACTCATAGCAGCATGGCGTTTTTCAGCTTTGTGCAGGCGGTGAGTTTCTTCGCGTTTAGCTACTAATTGCTCATGCTCGCTGTTCCAGCCTTCAAATTTTTCCCATGCAGCTTTTTCGTCAAATAAGCCAAGGCTTACACCACGCATCAGGTGCTTCAGATACAGTACACCTTTGAAAGACAATATACGGCGGCAAGTGTTAGTAGGTTGTGCACCTTCTTGCATCCAGTACAATGCGCGTTCGCGGTTCAACCTTACTGTTGCAGGAACAGTCAATGGGTTGTAAGTACCGATTTTTTCAATGAATTTACCATCGCGGGGAGCTACGCTGTTGGCAGCTACGATGAAGTAGAACGGGCGCTTCTTAGACCCGTGTCGTTGCAGACGAATCTTAACTGACATAAATAATAGAAATTATTTGTGTTAAACAATAAATTTAAGGATGGCGAAAATAAATAAAAAAATGAAAACTGCAAAAGAACGCCACCTTATTTATCCGTTTTAACAAGCTTTTTGCTTGAAATACATAAACAAATCAATACTAATGAAAAACGGGCAGCATCAGCCGCCCGTTCACAAATATAGATTCAGGTTGTATTACCTTTTACCCATCATGGGCATACCCATGCCCGGCATCATGCCTTTCATCTTGTTCATCTGCCCCATCATCTGGCGCATCTGGTCAAACTGCTTCATGAATGCGTTTACGTCAGCTATATCCTTGCCGCAGCCCTTGGCTATACGCTTGCGGCGGCTGCCGTCTATCACATCGGGGTTATTGCGCTCGTAGGGTGTCATAGAGTTGATGATAGCTTCAATGCCCTTAAACGCGTCATCAGATATATCAATATCCTTGATGGCTTTGCCCACACCGGGTATCATAGCCAGCAGGTCTTTGATATTACCCATTTTCTTTATCTGGTTAAGCTGCTCTTTAAAGTCTTCAAAGTCAAATTTATTGGCACGTATCTTTTTTTCCAGCTTTTTGGCCTGCACTTCGTCAAACTGTGCCTGTGCACGCTCTACAAGGGTTGTAATATCGCCCATACCCAGTATGCGCTGTGCCATACGCTCGGGGTAAAACACATCCAGCGTATCCAGCTTTTCGCCCATGCTCACAAACTTGATGGGCTTATCTACCGTATACTTGATGGTAAGCGCAGCACCACCACGTGTATCACCGTCCAGTTTAGTCAGTACCACACCCGTAAAGTCGAGCCTGTCGTTGAAAGCCTTGGCAGTGTTCACAGCATCCTGCCCCGTCATAGAGTCAACAACAAACAGTATCTCTTGCGGCTGCACGGCTGCTTTTATATTGGCAACCTCGGCCATCATGGCCTCATCTACCGCCAAACGGCCAGCAGTATCTATTATCACCACGCTATTGCCATTCTTTTTGGCTTCGGCTATGGCATTTTGGGCTATGGCTACCGCGTCTTTATTTTCGGGTTCGCTATATACAGGTACTTTTATCTGTTCGCCCAGTACTTGCAACTGGTCCATAGCCGCAGGGCGGTATATATCTGCTGCTACCAGTAGTGGATTGCGCCCTTTCTTACTCTTCAAAAAATTGGCAAGTTTGCCGCTGAAGGTGGTTTTACCCGAACCCTGCAAACCCGCTATCAGTATAACGGTTGGTTTGCTGTTGAGGTCTATTTCAGCCTCTGTACCGCCCATCAGCTCTGCCAGTTCGTCTTTTACAATCTTCACCATCAACTGCCCCGGCGATACGGCTGTCAGCACTTTTTCGCCCATTGCCTTGTCTTTTACCTTGTCGGTAAATTCTTTGGCAATCTTAAAGTTCACATCGGCATCTACCAATGCACGGCGTATTTCTTTGATAGTAGCGGCTACGTTTATTTCAGATATGCGGCCTTCGCCTTTTAGCTGTTTAAACGCGCCTTCAAGGCGTTCACTAAGATTTTCAAACATATACTCTGTTTCTTCAGAAAGGATGGCAAAGTTACAGAAAACCGCCATACGGAGAAAGTGCGTAACCCTTGTTTTCTTATCTTTACTACATGATACTTATTGCCATATTGTTACCATGGCTCTCATTTCTGCTAAGGGGGCGCATACTGAGGGGCATCGTATGCCTGCTGCTGCAAATAACGCTGATAGGCTGGCTACCTGCCGCTATATGGGCGGTACTGGACTTACAAAACAGGCGCGCCGAAAAACGGCATCGCGAAATGCTGGCTACCATTAAAAGCAGGTAATACGGTTTAATGCTTGTTTTTTTGACACGGGAATGATATTTTTACTGAAATCTTAAACTTCAGCTTGTGAAAAAGATATACAGCCTTGCTACTATACTATTAGCCCTTGTGGTATTCAGCTCTTGCAAAAAGGAATATGAATGTTCCTGCAAAGTCAGCTATGTAGTTGACGGACAGGTTGTAAACAAAGCCACATCGCGTAATACGATACGTTCTGTAAATCAAGAGGATGCAGCAAGACAATGTGTTTATTACGAACGTCAGGAAGACTATTTGGGGAAGAAAGCAGTTGTTCAATACGATTGCGACCTTCGTTATTAATCAGCGTTATAATACATTATACATAAGCCTTTGTAAAAACTTACAGAGGCTTTTTTATGTAATTTAGTGTACGATGAATATTCGCATCATAAAGTATTGCATACCGTTACTGTTTAATGCAGGTGCATGGTATAGCTTTGGCTATACAGGCGTAGCAACATGGCTGCCCGTAGTATTTGCATTTGTGATGATACCCCTGCTGGAACTACTGCTACCACCCGACCATAGCAACCTTGATGCGCAGGAAGAAGCCGTAGCCAAAGACGACAAGATATACGATATGATACTCTACAGTATAGTACCTATACAATACGCAGTGCTGTATCAGTTTCTGACACACATAAACGATGCAGGTCTAAGCACAAGTGATACCATAGGGCGCATTGTTGTAATGGGGCTGATGTGCGGCGTGATGGGCATAAACGTAGGGCACGAACTGGGGCATAGGGTAAACAAAACAGAGCAGGTAATGGCAAGGATGCTGCTGCTATCATCGCTATACATGCACTTTTTTATAGAGCACAACAGGGGGCATCATAAATATGTAGGCACACCAACTGACCCAAGCAGCGCACGCCGAAACGAGCCATTATACTTTTTCTGGTTCAGAAGCATAACGGGTGTGTACCGAAAAGCATGGGCTATAGCTAAGGAAGAACAAAAGAAAAAAGGCAAAACATGGCTGCAAAACGAAATGCTGCATTATCAACTGATACAACTGGGCTTCTTGTGTGCCATAGCATACCTGTTTGGATGGATAGTGCTGAGCTATTTTATGATAGCCGCCCTGATAGGCATACTGCTGCTGGAAACGGTGAACTATATAGAACACTACGGGCTGTATAGAAAACCGACAGGTAACGGCAACTACGAACGTGCCATGCCACACCATAGCTGGAACAGCGACCACATAGTAGGGCGCATCATGCTGTTTGAGCTAAGCCGCCATAGCGATCACCACTACCTTGCCAGCCGCAAATATCAGTTACTACGCCACCACGATAGCTCGCCGCAACTGCCAACAGGCTACCCGGGCAGTATGCTACTGGCTACCATACCACCACTATGGTTTCGTGTAATGAACAAGAAGATAGATGCTTATAATAAACAGAGACAATAAACCAGCTAAATAACAAAGCCCCGCATATTAGCGGGGCTTCTGAAACTATATAGACACACTCAATTACATGTGCGACTGTATCTTCTTTTCAAATACGCCTTTGGGTGCTGCACCTACTTGCTTGTCAACAACCTGTCCGTTTTTGATGAACAGGACGGCAGGTATGCTTGTGATACCGTAGTTGATAGACAGGTTGGGGTTCTCGTCCACATTCACCTTACCTATGTTCACCTTGCCATCATACTCTGTAGCCAGCGCCTCGATGGTTGGGCCTAATGCCAGACAAGGGCCGCACCATGGTGCCCAAAAGTCTATCACACTCAATTTGTCTGTCTTCAGTACTTCTGCATCAAAATTCGCATCGGTATATACTGCTGCCATTTTACTGTTGTTTTTTAAGTATTCAGTTTAAAATAAGAAAACACAAAGTTAACACCATTCCGCCATACCATCCAATAATGGGGTGTAATACAGGTATAAGATAATCACATAATATCCACCACTACCCTACTTCCACCTTATATTCCACCGTTTCTGTACCTGTCATAAACTGTATCAGGCTGTCGTTCAGTTCCACTTTCATGCCATTGGTACGCAGCTTCACGGTGGTATCGGCTTCTTCATCCCATACGGTAATGGTCAGTTCGGTATGGCCGGGGTGCTGCTTCACATTATCATATATGAATTGCGCCAGTACGTCATCTATCTTGCCAAGCGGTATGTGCAGGTTCACACGCCTTGTCATACTCTTCCGTACCTGGTCTAGTAACGAGATACCCTGTATCTGAAACTCCATCACACCCGGACGGTATTTGTGTTCCTGGTACATACCCGTTATCAGCAGTTTCTGCCCGTTGTCTATATAGTTGCTATACTGTACATAGTTGTTCTCCCAAAACACTATCTCCTGATGGCCACTGTAATCATTCAGTACCAGCTTGCCGAATTTGCTACCTTTTTTGGTCGTCATGTGGGCGGCATCAGTTACATACCCTGCTATGCGTATGGTACGCCCGCGCAGCTTCTCTATATCGCTGATGGGCGTAAAACCATAATGCTCCATCTCGAACTTATAACCATCCAGCGGGTGTGCGCTCAGGTAGATGCCTACTACTTCTTTCTCTCTGTCTAATAATTCGGGCAGTGCCCATGGCTCGCAAAGCGGCATTTGTGGCGGCTTTACATCGGGCATGGCAGCATCGCCAAACAGGCTGCTGGTGGCCATAGAGGTACTTGCCTGCACCTGATTGCCAAAGCGTACCAAACGCTCCAAACCACTTATGGGGTCTGTTGGCGGCATATAGAAGTACTGCGCACGGTGCATATCTGTAAAGCAATCCAACGCGCCTGCCAGTACAAGGCTTTCCAGCGATTTCTTATTGACTGTGCGCTGATTGATGCGGGCTATGAAATCATATACAGTAGCATACTTACCGTTCTTCTCCCGCTCGGCAATAACGTCTTCTACCGCAGCCTCGCCTACACCTTTTATGGCGTTCATGCCAAAGCGTATCACCCGTTCGCCGCTAACGGCAAAGCCTTTCAGGCTTTCGTTAACATCGGGCCCCAATACCTGCAAGCCCATACGCTGGCACTCTTCCATGTAGAACTTTATCTTATCGATATTGCCCTGGTTGTTGAGTACCGCCGCCATAAACTCGGCAGGGTAATGCGCTTTGAGATAAGCCGTCTGATATGCCACAAAAGCATAACAGGTAGAGTGTGATTTGTTAAAAGCATACTGGGCAAATGCCTCCCAGTCTGTCCATATCTTATTCAGTTTGTCTTCAGGGTGGCCTTTTGCTTTTGCACCCTCTACAAACTGCCCTTTCATTTTATCGAGTACAGCTTTTTGCTTCTTACCCATTGCCTTGCGAAGCACGTCTGCATCGCCTTTACTAAAGCCTGCCAGCTTTTGCGACAGCAACATTACCTGCTCCTGATACACGGTAATACCATAGGTCTCTTCCAGGTATTCCTTCATATCGTCCACATCGTACACAATCGCCTCTTCACCATGCTTCCGCTTGATGAAGTTGGGTATGTATTCCAGCGGGCCGGGGCGGTACAGGGCGTTCATGGCTATCAGGTCGTCAAACTTGTCGGGCTTCAACTCGCGCAGGTACTTCTGCATGCCCGGGCTTTCAAACTGAAACGTACCATTGGTTTCTCCACGCTGGTATAGCTCATAAGTAGCTGCATCGTCCAACGGTATGGTATCGAGGTCTATCTCCAAGCCATAGTTTCGCTTGATGAGTGCCAGTGCATCTTTAAGGATTGTCAGGGTTTTGAGTCCCAAAAAGTCCATCTTGATAACGCCTGCATTCTCAATGATGCCACCTTCGTATTGCGTTATCAGCAAGTCCACATCTTTGGTGGTGGCTACGGGTATCAGTTCCGTCAGGTCTTTGGGTGCTATGATGATGCCCGCAGCGTGTATGCCCGTATTGCGTACAGAGCCTTCCAGCTTTTCGGCCTCGTGCAGCACTTTGCTTTGCAGCAGCTTTTCGTCATTGTATATCTCTCGCAGCTTGTTCACTCCTTCCAGTTCTTCCGCTCCTAAGCCCTCTTTCTGTTCCAGACTGCCATCACCTTTTACAGGGGCATGCAGCACACGCTTCAGTGCTATACCGGGGCGTTCGGGCACCAGCTTTGCCAGCGCGTTGCTATCGGGCAGTGGCAGGTCGAGCGCGCGGGCTACATCTTTGATGCTCATTTTGGCAGCCATCGTACCATAGGTAACGATATGCGCCACTTGGTTCTTGCCATATTTATCTACCACATAGTCTATCACTTTCTGCCTGCCTACGTCGTCAAAGTCGGTATCTATATCGGGCATGCTCTTGCGCTCAGGGTTAAGGAAACGCTCAAACAGCAAGTTGTATTTGATGGGGTCTATATTGGTAATACCAATACAATATGCCACCGCGCTGCCTGCCGCACTGCCGCGCCCCGGCCCTACAAACACCCCCAAATCGCGCCCTGCTTTGATGAAGTCGCTAACAATGAGAAAGTAGCCTGCAAAGCCCATCGTACGGATGGTAAACAACTCGAACTTGATGCGGTCTTCTATCTCAGGCGTCAGTTCTTTGTAGCGTTCCTTTGCACCTTCCCAAGTGATGTATTCCAGATAACCGTCCTGATCGTCTTTAAAGTTTTCGGGTACTTTGAAGTGGGGTAATAGTATCTCCCGCTCCAGCTTCATGGGCTTTATCTTATCAACTATCAGGTTGGTATTATCAATCGCCTCGGGTAGGTCGGCAAAGAGCTTCGACATCTCGTCGGTGTTCTTGAAGTAGAACTGGTCGTTGTAGAAAGCGAAGCGGGTATCTTTGGGTCGCTGCTCGTCATCGTCTGCAAAGTCTTTATTGGTAGGCGTACTTTGCTTTTCGCCCGTGTTGATGCACAACAATATATCGTGCGCATTGGCATCTTCCCTATCTACATAATGCGAATCGTTGGATGCTATGACGGGTACATTATACTTGCGGGCAAACTTCAGCAATACCTCGTTTACTTTTATCTGCTCGGGTATATCGTGCCGTTGCACTTCTACATAGTAATCATCGCCAAAGAGATTGTGCCACCATTGAAACACTTTTTCGGCTTCTTCCTCGCCCTTCTTCAATATGGTCCGTGGCACTTGCGCGCCGAGGCAGCAGGTAGTGGCTATCAATCCCTCATGATACTTCTCTACCAGTTCACGGTCTATACGGGGGTATTTGCCATACAACCCTTCCATATAACCCAGCGAGCATAGCTTTGCCAGATTGCGGTAGCCTGTTTCGTCTTTTGCCAATAGCAACTGGTGGTAACGGGCATCTTTTTCATCGCGGCTGAACTGGCGTTTCGTCCTGTCTTCTACCAGATAGAACTCGCAGCCTATGACTGGCTTCACCACCGGTTCTACAATGTCTTTACCATCCTCTCGCTTGCCTACTACTTTGGTATTCTTCCAAGCCTGAGACACAAACTCGAACACGCCAAACATATTGCCGTGGTCGGTTATGGCCATGGCGGGCATCCGGTCTTTCGCGGCTTTGTCGTATAGCCTGCCGATAGATGATGCGCCATCGAGCAAGGAGAACTGGGTATGATTATGTAAATGGGAAAACTTCAATTTGAACCTGTATTATCTCGATTAATGGATTGCAAGGATTACCAAAATACCTGCTATACAAAATAACGAAAAAGGCAGGGACAGGCAGGGTGCATTTATCCACACGGGTGAATTGAAGCGGGATATCTGAACCATGATTAATTGGATTTATATGATTTACCCAGATTTGGTTTTGCGAACATTACATAGCATATAAAACGATATTCGATGCTTAGCGAAACATGGGTGGGCAGAACAGGCAACAGTTATATAAAATATACATCTGTAAGTACCAGTAAACCAATTCCGTTAACAAAAATGTTTCGTTTTGTTGCCGTTTTTTGTTGGGTGTATTTTGGCAACATATATCAATCGGGATTCATTTGAAGTTTACCCGTGTTAAAATGATAAGGCAGCATGATAAAGAGCTTGATTTATTAATAGCAAATATACGCAAAATAATTGTTTTGTTAATACAATTTCGTTACTTAATAGATAACTGGCATTAGTTTTGCATATACAGTAAAAAAACTACCAATGCGTACTACAATATATGCTGCTATATTGGCTATTTGTTATATCATCACTACATCATCTTCTTGCCACAAGCACCGTCATAGCCATACAGGCTGCGAGAGGGTGGCTTGTACAGCTATGTTTGCTATGATAAATACCAAAGTGGTAGATGCCAATGGCAGGGCGGTGGTGCTTGACGATGCCTATAGCCAACGCAAAACCAACGGTGATATATACCGCAGCCAGCAACCCATGATGTGGTACGACAGCAGCTATGTGGTGCTGGACGATGGCTACCTGACCAAGATGCAAAACATGAGTGATACCTTTTACTTTATAGGTACTAAGGGCGGCAAAGAAGTGGTGAGAGAACCATTTGCCATTAATGCCGACTGCTGCCATGTAAATAAGCTAAGCGGCAAGGATGTGATAACGGCGAAGTAAGGAAACTAAAAAACGCGGATATGAAGTCCGCGTTTTTTTATGTGCTTACTCTATGGGTTGAGCGGTATTTGTTTGCTGAGCCTGTATCGCAAGGCTATACTGCCGGTAGATGTACCATCGGGGGCATCTAATTCTTTTGATTTGTAACGTATCATTTCAACCGTCATGGTGCCTGTAGCCATATGCTGCATATCTGCGGGGGTAAAGGTTACCGTTTGATTGCTATTAGTAGCGTTGTAAATTTTGGTTTTGGCAGATGCAGAGTCTGGTGTGCTGATGGTTACAGTTAGTGTTTCGCCATTGGCTATGGGTATGCTGCCCCAAGTAAAGCTGAAACCTGCTGACTTGTTTGCAGATGCGGGGAAACTTGTGCCGAAATTGATAGGGTTAATATCTGCAAGTTGAGCAGTATTCGTCAATACTGCACCACCATTTTTATTGAGCACAAAGCTTACATCTTTGATGCCCGTAAAAGTCCACTTGTAGTCAGTTGGCGACAGGAAGTGGGTAGTACCCGCCGTGCCATTTGCCGTAACGCTTGCACCGTTTGATAGTTCTACCCTTGTGGCGTTTGCATCCCTTACCCTAAATGTGGCAGATGCCTCAGTACTGTTAGCATCCTTATCGAAATAGACGCTGTAAGACTGGTAGTAAGGCACGGTCTCTTTCAGATCGTTTGAATCTACTTTTTTGCAACTATACGTTAATGATACTGCGAGTACGGAAAAGAGGAATAGCTTTTTCAACTTGTTGGTTTTTTGCAGATGTAAAGCAAATTATTTGCCAAACTAAAAAATCGGCATACTATTATGCTGTTCAGGATGTTCCGCGGGGCACCCTGAACTAAAGATAAAACTCCGTTCTCTGAACAGTATTTATTGGTTTGCAGCTACATGATTAAAAATTATTCGTCTTTGTGAGTGATAGCGAAGCAACCTCACGGAATGAGTGGTTGCTTGTTGCGAGTTGTTTGCCATGCTCTTACCCACGCTTCCTTTCTTTCTTTTGCTTATCCAAAAGAAAGAAACAAAGAAAAGGGTACAGCCATCAGTTACCTGCGGATGGCTGAGGCTATCTATTAAACTACATTACTACTGTACTGCCAAGCTAAGGAATGCTAATCGCTCATGCCGTTGTGAGCACGAAGCAATCTAACGGAATGAGTTGTTTTTATAACAAATTGCTACAACGGAAAACAAAAAATGTAAAAACTGCTATGCTGGGTGTCCTTGCAGAACATCTTTGTTTTAGAAGATTGTTATCTAATTTTATACTTAATCTAAAACCTGAGTTAAAATGAAGATGCTACTACCTCTTGCAGTCGCGCTATTACTCTTAACTTCTTGCAGCAAATCTTATAACTGTACCTGCGAGAGCGGATGGGGTGGAGAATTTACATCACCTGTTAAAGCCATGAATGCAGATAGAGCTAAGAAAAAATGCACATCCCGCAATGATCCTCCGAATGCTGACGACGGCACTTATAATTGCAGGCTGACTAACTAAATATCCTTTCCAACGCCCACGCTTTCAGACGCATTTCTTCCCATTCCTGTTCGGGGGTGCTATCGTATGTAATAGCTCCGCCTGTTTGGTAAGACAGGTATTGAGCATCGGCATTGTAAAACAGACTGCGGATGATGACGTTGAAATCGAAATCAGCAGCAGGTGTTATATAACCTACCGTGCCGGCAAACAATTCGCGGCGGGTTTGCTCGTACCTGTCTATCAGTTGCATCACTTTTATTTTGGGTGCGCCCGTCATGCTACCCATCGGGAAGCTGTAACGGATAGCATCTGTAAAAACCGCATCGCTGCGCAGTGTGCCGCTGATGGTACTTATCATCTGGTGTACTTGCGGAAAGGTGTAGATGCCAAATAATTCGTATGCACGCACACTACCCGTTTCGCAACTGCGGGCTATATCGTTGCGCACCAAGTCAGCTATCATCACATTCTCTGCACGGTCTTTTATGCTGTTTTGCAATGCTTGTTTCTGCGCTTCGTCTTCCAACGCATCGGCACCACGCTTGGCAGTGCCTTTGATGGGTTGTGATGTAATGGTACTACCCGCTTTGCGCAAATACCGTTCGGGGCTGGCACACATTAGGTACGATTCATCATTTCTGTAAAACGCTGCAAAAGGCGCGGGCGATAATTTATTGAGCGCGTAATAGACTTGCAGCGGTGCTACATCTGCCCCCGTGCAATATCCCTCGTTGCAAAAATTGATTTCGTAGCAGTCGCCTTCTTTGATGTGGCTGCGCAGTGCATCTATCGTTTGCAGGTATTTGGCTTTATCTATACGCTGTGTAAAAGACAATTTGGGCAGCAGGGCAGGTTCTTCATCGGGCATGGCAAAGAGCATAGACTTATACACCTCGAGCGGGGTAATACCCACACTCTCTATCGTCAGTTTTGTTTTATCTGTATTGACCGTACATACAATCTCGGGACAGAAAAAATACAGTGGAGCGAAAGCCAATTTTTCATTGTGACGAGATGATAGTTTGGGCTCCAGTTCGTTTTTGCAATCGTAGGCTATATGTCCAAAAAGCCAGTCTTTGTGTGCATCGTGCCATTGCTGCACATCTGCCAATGAAGTAAAAGCTACATGCTCGTGCGCGCCAATGGCCAGCATGCACTCGTAGCGGCTATACGTATCGGTATAGCTATTGCTATCAAGAAAAAGAAAAATGCTGAACTGTTGTGCCCAGTTCAGCATTTCGTGTTTCAGTATATCGTATCGCCCTGCGGCAATGTCGAATGTTGCTGTTTGTCTTTGCAATAGCCTGCGTTTAATGATTAAAAATCATCATCATCGTCGTCAAATCCGCCACTGTCTTCGCTAAAGAAGCCAAGGTCTTTGAAATCATCGTCCACATCAAAATCATCATCTTTAGATGATTTTTTGCCGCCGCCGCTTTTGGTTTTAGATTTCGGCAAGTCAAATTCTTCAAAGTCTTTGTCTATATCGTAATCTTCTTCCTCTTCGCCAAAGCCATCATCGTCCATATCCTCATCATCTACATCATCATCGTCATCATCATCGTCATCGTCTTTGCTCTTCGCTTTGCTTGCTGTCGTTTTCTTAGCAGCAACTTTTTTCTTGGGCGTCTCTTCCTCGTCCAGTTCGTCTTCATCATCTTCATCTACCTTTTTAGCAGGCTTTGAAGATGCTTTTTTCGGGGCCGCTTTTGCGGGTGCGCTTTTTTTGCTTGTCGTATCTTTTTTGCTTGAACCTGATTTCATAGCACTTATCCGTTAATGACGTAAAATTTTAATAGTTTATCCAAATTCCCAAATTTTTTTTGGGTATCTGATACATAATTTTTTTATTAAGGAATTTGTAACAACTGGTCTCGTCCTGTACCGTTAGAAACAAACGCAATTTTTGTACCAATATATTGCTGTATAAAGCTGCAATAATCTTTGAATACCTGCGGTGTATCATCGTATGTTTTACACTCGCCAATGGGCTGCTCCCACCCTGCAAATGTTTTATATACAGGCTCTACCTGCACACTGCACAGGTCGTAAGGCAGTTCTTGTGTTTCCACACCGTCTATCTTGTATGCGGTGGCCATCTTTACGGGGTCAAAGCTATCCATCACATCGGCCTTGGTAATGATGAGTTTGGTAACACCACTCAGCATCACCGCATAGCGCAGTGCCACAAGGTCTATCCAGCCACAGCGGCGTGGGCGGCCGGTAGTAGCACCAAATTCGTTGCCTGCTTTGCGCAGTGCTTCGCCTGTTTCGTCTTCCAGCTCGGTAGGGAACGGGCCACCACCTACACGGGTGCAGTAGGCTTTTGTTATGCCATACACCTCTCCTACCCTCGACGGGGCAATGCCCAAACCACTGCATACGCCCGCCGTAATGGTGTTGGACGATGTAACAAAGGGGTAAGTACCGAAGTCTATATCCAGCATACTGCCCTGCGCACCCTCTGCCAGCACTTTCTTGCCTGCTTTCAGGTGGTTATCCAGCCAGTATTCGCCATTCACTATCTGCAAAGTGCGCAGAAACTCAACGGCAGCAAAGAATTGTTCTTCCCATGCCTGCCAATCTACCTGCTGCTCGTATTGAGATAATATCTGTAAGTGCTTTTCTTTTAAGCGGTTGTATTTGTCGTTGAAGTCTTTGCTCAATACATCGCCCACACGCAGGCCATTGCGGCCTGTTTTATCCATATACGCGGGGCCTATACCTTTGAGGGTAGAACCTATCTTCTGGCTGCCTTTAGCTGCTTCAGACGCTGCATCAAGCGCACGGTGCGTAGGCACTATCAGGTGCGCACGGTGCGATACGTATAAACGCGACAATACATCGGGCTGCAAAGCCACAATGGTATTTATTTCTTTTTGCAGGGTTACGGGGTCTATTACTACACCATTACCTATCAGGTTGAGGCAATGCGGCTGAAACACGCCCGATGGTATGGTGTGCAGCACTACTTTGTTGCCGTTTACATATAGCGTATGCCCTGCATTGGGGCCACCCTGAAAACGTGCTATTATATCGTAGTTAGCGGCCAGGTAATCTACTATCTTACCTTTACCCTCATCTCCCCACTGCAAACCGAGCAAAACATCAACCATAAAAAAAATTTCGCGCCCAAAATTAACGGATATGTAATAGAAACAAACCCGAAGTTTTTATTAATAAGAAAAAAGCAGCCAAACGGCTGTAAGGCTGCAAAAATAACCTATACTTTATTATCCGCCCTGATTTTTTACAATGGCAGATTGCTGCGTCAGCGACAAGAGTTGCTGCATGGTACGTTGCAGGTTTTCGTTAGAGCCATCGAGGAAGATGGTATTGCCATGGCCGTTTTCGGCAAAATGCTTGATGGCATCCGTCCACATGGAAAAGAGGATGAAAGATGCATCCAGATTGGCGGTCTGCATTTCTTTGGCTGCTAATGCCATACCACGCGCTACTTCTTCTCTAAACAAAGCCACACCCTGCCCGCGCAGTTGCGCTGCCTGCCTTTCGGCCTCTGCCGATATTTTGATGGCATTGCCATCTGCCTCTGCCGCTTTGGTTTTGGTTATCAGCAAGGCTTGTCCTTCGTTTTCGGCGGCAGCTTTCAGGTTGTTAGATGCCACTACCTGCGCCATAGAGCGCATGATGGCTTCGTCAAATGCGATGTCGTTCAGTTGCAGGTCGAGCAAATGGTAGCCCCAACCTTCTAATTGTTTATCCAATTGTTCCTTTACATGAAATATGATTTCGGTGCGTAGCTGCAATATCTCCGACTGTTTTTTGGTAGCTACATACGCGCGCACCGCACCCTCTACAGAGCGGATGAGTGCCTGCATAAAACTGCGCTCGTCCACAAACTTGAAAGCTACGCTCTGTATCGTTTCGTTCTCCTCGTTCAGCACAGAATACAACAACATGGCAGAGAAGTTGACATTTGCCTGGTCTTGCGTGATGGCCTGAAACTTCAACTCGATACTGCGGTTTTGATACGATATGCGCTTGAATATCTGCTCGATAAAGGGTATGCGAAAATTGAGGCCGGGGCGCAATACACGCCTGTACTTGCCAAAGATGGTAATAACGGCTACCGTGCCTTGCTGCACCGTTACAAGGCAGAACAACAACAGCACTACAAGCACACCAAGAGAAATAAGGGCAAACATAGATTTCGATTTATTTGGAAATATACGAATATGCCCGAAATTTGAAGCGCAATACATTTATAATAATGGCAAAGTTTATACTGGATATGGAGCAGGTGCAGGAAAACTTTTTTTCCGACACGGCGCTTATCGGTATTGTATCGCCATTGGCATCGCAAAGGTTTTGCGGTATTGTAAACCGTATGCTGGATATGGACTTTGTGCGCAAACCCGAGAGCGACCCTGTAGTAGAGATAAAAGGAGAGGTACACCATTTTCATTTTTACGAATACTGCCTGCCGCTGAATGGGGGCCGCTATGCCATATACCGCATGAAGAGTGAGAACGAACCACTGCTACCCGAAATAAAACAACTGGACTATCTATGGATGGTAGAGTGCGCTGGCTGCGATGAAAAAGCCGCTACCATCATACAACTGCTGCGCAACTTGCCCGATGTGCAACTGGCACAAACGGTAGAAACCGACAAGCTGAAAAACGCACACTTGCTGCTGGTATAGATTAACCAACGGCTATACATAGCAAGGAATAAACATATAAATATGTTAATTCCGTTGAGTGCATTAGGTGCGTACTTGTATTTTTCTATTTTTGTTGCCTGTCAAATTATTATAGCTACATGAATTTTCGCAAGATTAACAACCTGACAGGTTGGATAACAGGTATCATAGCCACGACGGTGTACCTGATGACTATGGAACCTACCGTAAGCTTTTGGGACTGTGGCGAGTTCCTGTCCTGCGCTTACAAAGTGGAAGTAGGCCACTCTCCGGGTGCGCCATTGTTCATGCTGATACAGCGTATGTTTGGCCTGCTGGCCGGCAGCAATGTAGAAAAAGTAGCCATGATGATAAATGCATGGTCTGCCATAGCAAGCGGATTAACCATCCTTTTCCTGTTTTGGACTATCACCCACTTTGCCAAAAAACTGACAACAGGAAAAGATGAAGAACCCAACGGGCTGCAAACAACCCTGATAATGGGTGCCGGGCTTGTAGGTGCATTGGCATATACATTCTCCGATACATTCTGGTTCTCTGCCGTTGAGGCAGAGGTATATGCAACCTCCTCCCTGTTTACGGCACTGGTATTCTGGGCAATCCTGAAATGGGAGCATATTGCTGATACCAAATACGCCGACAGGTGGTTGGTATTCATCGCTTATATGATGGGCTTGACGGTTGGTATCCACTTGCTAAACTTGCTGGCTATACCGGCGGTTGCTATGGTTTATTACTTCAAACGTTACAAGCATACTACATCCGGAGCCATATCTGCATTCCTGATTGGTTGTGTATTACTGGCATTCGTGCAGTTTGGCGTATTGCAGGGCGTACCCATACTGGCTTCAAAATTCGACCTGCTATTTGTCAATGACTTAGGCTTACCGTTTGATAGTGGCGCATTAGTAGCAGTAGTATTGATAGTAGGGCTATTGGTATGGCTGCTGATGTTTGCTAAAAAGAAGAATTGGTATTTGGTGCATACAGGTGTGCTGTGTGTAACTTTTATTGTCATTGGTTTTTCTAGTTACCTCGCACCCATCATACGTTCTCGTGCAGATGTGGCAATAGACATGACCAACCCCGATAATGCCATCAGCCTTACCTCGTATATACAACGCGAACAATTCGGGCAACAACCCTTATTATTCGGACCTGATTTTGATATACCTCAGGAAAATATTGAGTACAAAGACAAAGGCATACAATATGCCCAATCTAAAAAGAACGGGAAAGACTACTATGAAGAAGTAGGTAAAAAAATAGAACCTACTTTTGATGCATCCGACAAAAGGTTTTTCCCCAGAATTTGGGATTATAACGACCCCGCCCATAAACAATACTACCGCGACTATCTTGGGCTTGAAGAAGGTGAATCGCCTACAACATCAGATAATCTGAGTTTCTTCTTTGGTTATCATATCAACTGGATGTGGTGGCGTTATTTTATGTGGAACTATTCTGGCAGGCAGAATGACCTGCAAGGTAATAGCAATGGTAATGCAAGGAATGGCAACTGGATTACAGGTATTAATGTAATAGATAAAAACCTGCTTGGCTTAGGCGACCAGAAAAAGATGTCGGACGGATTGGTGAATGACGCTAAACAAGGTAAACATAGCCCTGCAAATAACAAGTTGTATATGCTGCCGTTTATTTTGGGCGTGCTGGGCTTAGTTTATCAATTTAACAGGAACAAGCAAGACGGAGTAGTAACGGCAACACTTTTCTTCTTTACAGGTATAGCAATTGCCATCTATCTGAACATGACACCACAGCAGCCCCGTGAACGCGACTACGCATTTGCAGGCTCTACTTACGCTTTTGCTATATGGATAGGCTTAGGAGTGCTTATGGTGAATGAATGGCTGCAACGTGCCGTAAAAGGAGCGAGTGGTGCATATGCTGCTATTGCATTGTGCCTGCTGGCAGTACCTACTCTGATGGCAAGTGAAGAATGGGACGACCACGACCGCTCTAAGAAAACGCTGGCACGCGCTACTGCCTACAACGTATTGCAATCGTGCGAGAAAGATGCCATCTTGTTTACATACGGCGATAATGACACTTACCCTGTATGGTACCTGCAGGAAATTGAAGGTATTCGCCGAGACGTGCGGGTTATCAACCTGAGTTTGTTGGGCATTGATTGGTACATAGACCAACTAAACTACAGAATAAATGACGCGATGCCAGTGCCAATGCTTTGGCAAAAGAAAAACTATATAGGCGATAATGGCAACTACATGCAATACTATGCCAACCCGCAAATACCACAAGACAAGTACCTGAACCTTACCGATGTTTGCAAATTCATGGCAAGTGAAGATCCGCAAAACAAGCTAAAAACACAAAGCGGTGAAATGGTAAACTACATACCAACACAAAATTTCTTCTTGCCGGCCTTAAGCAAATCAGAATTAGTACAGCGCGGATTAATTAATGCGGCTGATACTAATAAGATTGTAACTGATGTAAAATTCAAATTCCCTAAAAATGTTGCTATCAAGGATGATTTGGCAACACTGAACATCATAGCAGCCATAGCCGGGCAAGGCTGGAACAGACCCATCTACTTTGGTGGATTCTTGCAAGGAGAAAATTATCAAGGCTTAGATGACTATCTGCGCATGGAAGGCTTGGTGTACAGGCTAATGCCATACAGATTGACCGACTCGTTAAAAGCTACTCAACAAGAAATGGGATCTATTGACATTGCTAAAAGCCTTCGTCTCTTTAACAAAGAGTATATATGGGGTAATGCTGACCGCAACGACGTTTACTTTGACGAGAAAAACAGGCTGATGTTTGCTGCCTACAGAATGAATGGAAGCAGGCTTGCTTCTGAACTGGCAGCCAACAACAGGAAAGATGAAGGGATAGCTGTGTTGGATAAAGTACAGAAAAGCATTACAGAGCGCTCTTACTTCTACGACCTTACAGCTTATTATATAGCTATGTCTTACTACCACTGCGGCGAGAAGAAAAAAGCTGCAGCGCTCACTAAAAAAGTGGTGAAAAACTGTGAGGATAATATTAACTACGCATTATCGCTCAGCGACACTAGAGCATCCGCATTAAGAAACGAAGTGCAACGCGATGCTACAATTATCAATATACTTGCTAACATTGCGAAAAACAGTGGGGATATGGCAGTAGCTAATGAACTGGAAGCAAAATTAACCATCATTAACCAACGCGTAACCCAGAAAATTCAATTCTAATATACAGTCTTGAGATTGAATACAATCCTGCCTGAATTAACGGGCAGGATTGTTTATTTTTACCAAATGCAATATACCAACCTATATGTATGTGCAATTAGCATTTGCACTATGCTCTGCTTTTCTTCTGGTGCAAATGCAGGAAACAAGCCAGATACAAGCAATGCTTTGCAAACTCCTAAAATAATATTGGTAGAGCTATATACAGGCTCAAGACAGGCATCTATGTACAAAAAAGCAGGCAACACAGCATATGGCGATATGCTATTGGCTGAAGCCGATTCTGTAAACACTAAGATAATAGCAGACTTTAACGACAATTTCAATTTCTGCCCTGTTTATTATTTCTACGATACTAATGCAAATCATATTCTTGAAAGAAGTATAGAGGCTATCTTATTAGACAAAAACCTGCGTCCGGTTCATTTTCCACCTATTACTCATAATGAATACAGAATTGTAAAATACGGGTACAATATTGGTCCCGGTCACGAATCGAGTGAAGCTGTATTCCATTCAAGTGGAATCCGTAAAAAATTGTTAGTGCTGACTCCTGATTACAAACCCGTACCCAAACCCCAACCGAATGGAAAGAAACTATCTGGTCCTTTGTACAATAAAAAATCAGGCGTTCGCTATGTATATATCTCTAAAAAAACAAACAGCTACTACATACCCAAAGCAAAACATTTGAACAGAGCATTTGAAAGGTTTTTTGGTAAGCAAGCAAATTAAATAGCAAAACGCCCGTCTGTCGGGCGTTTTGTTGTATCTGGTAGAGGTCCCGAGCGGATTCGAACCGCTGTACGAGCTTTTGCAGAGCTCTGCCTAGCCACTCGGCCACAGGACCGCACGAGGGATTGCAAATGTAGTAAAAAATCGTTTCTTTACAATAACAATAAAACAAAATAAAATGAACCTGCCGCAGCATACATTAGGTGCATCTGAACTGATAATAAATAAAAGCGGCGCCATCTACCACCTGAACCTGAAACCCAAACAAATAGCAGATACCGTGCTGCTTGTTGGCGACCCCGCAAGGGTTGCGCAGGTATCAAAACATTTTGATAAGATAGTATATAAAACGCAACATAGAGAGTTCATTACGCATACAGGTACTATTGGCAAAAGAAATATATCTGTCATTAGTACGGGTATAGGTACAGACAATATAGACATAGTAATGAATGAACTGGATGCATTGGTAAATATTGATTTCAAAATACGGAGCGAAAAACAGCAGACTACCAGCTTGCGCGTCATCAGGCTGGGTACTTGTGGTGCTTTGCAGCCCGATGTACCCGTTGATAGCCACATCGTTTCGTCGTACGCCATCGGGCTGGATAACCTGATGCACTATTACAAGCTACCCAATAATGCGGATGAGCAATTTATACTACACGAATTTGGTTTGCACACCCGATTACAAAACACACATATTACCCCTTATATTGCAGAGGCATCCATACAACTACGCAAACACTTTGGCAGTAATTTTTTGCACGGCATCACAATTACCACACCCGGATTTTATGGTCCGCAAGCAAGGGCTTTGCGCATACCCATCAGCCAGCCCAATCTGATAGATGCATTGGCAACTTTCAATAGCCGTAATATGCACATACTTAATTTTGAGATGGAAACATCAGCACTATATGGCTTGGGCAAAGTGATGAACCATCATTGCCTGTCTGTAAGTACCGTTATCAACAACAGGGCAACAAAAACTTTTTCTACCAATATGCAAGCTGCTGTAGATAATATGATTATTAATGTGCTACAGGCTATTGCATAGCATTTATAACATTTAACAACCGGTACATACTGCTATGCAGCAAAACAATTAATTTTACCCGCATGTATCCTAATTTTCAGTTTTTTCTTGAACAGCTTACAGGCACTCCAATGCCCGATTTCTTGGGTATATTTCAAGTATTCGGTTTGTTCGTAGCACTTGCCTTTATAGCTGCCGCATGGGTTATAACACAAGAGCTAAAACGTAAGGAGCAGCAAGGTTTACTACACCCTAAGCTATCGAAGCAAAAGGATAAAAAAACAGGTGAAGTAAAAAAGGTATGGGTAGCACCGCACCAGCGTGTGGGAGAGATTGTAATTATATGTGCTATTGCGGGTTTAGGTGGTGCTAAACTGTTTAGCTTTTTTGAAAACTGGGATAGCTTTGTGCAAGACCCGATAGGTAATATTTTTTCTCGCTCTGGGCTTACTTTCTATGGCGGGCTGATAGTTGCTACCATATCATTGATATTCTATTCCCGAAAACACAAGATAGGCTTTAAGCATTTGTGCGATGCCGCTGCACCTGCGTTGATACTGGCTTATGGCATCGGGCGTTTAGGCTGTCATTTTTCGGGAGATGGAGACTGGGGTATATTCAACAGTGCATATATAACACAACCCGATGGAACGCTGCGTTTGGCAGTAGCTGGCGAGTTTGAAAAAATGCTGAATGTAGCCCATCCATATTTTGTAAACAACTTCGGAAGCCTTGCCAATGTGCCGCATACGCCAGTGGTAGCACCATCGTGGCTACCCGACTGGGCAGTGGCAATGAACTATGCCCATAATGTAAACAATGAAGGAGTAGCCTTAGCAGGGTGTACGGGCAATTATTGCGGCGTATTACCTGTAGGGGTGTTTCCTACTTCACTGTATGAGGCTATTGTTTGTACGGGCATCTTCTTCTTCCTTTGGTCTATACGCAAGCGCATCCACACAGCATGGACGATGTTTGGTATCTACCTGATATTTAACGGATTGGAACGCTTTACTATAGAAAAGATACGGGTGAATGTAAAGTACGATTGGGGCTTTATACATCCTACACAGGCAGAGGTTATATCTTTCTCACTAGTATTGATAGGTATTGGTTTAGTAATATTCAACAGAAAAAAAGCAAGCATTACAGTATAGCACAATAAAGCCCCGAATTTCGGGGCTTTATAATATCATAAGGCAACTACTTCAATAGTATCTAAATGTCCTGTATTAAGCTCCTTATTAGCCCATTCAGCGGCTTCTATGGGCGCAAAACTTGACAATGCTTCACCCTTGTTTTTGCCAACCCTTGTAGTATGCTCATAATGGACGGATGGTTTACCATCTGCTGTCACTATGGTCCAG
Organism: Chitinophagaceae bacterium IBVUCB1; assembly: GCA_002127285.1. Taxonomy (GTDB): domain Bacteria; phylum Bacteroidota; class Bacteroidia; order Chitinophagales; family Chitinophagaceae; genus Polluticoccus. Next base: position 389,848 of record NFUW01000002.1, on the reverse strand, counting down.
CCATCTTCCAGCGTTAATACATCTCTTGTACCAAGATTTATCATAGGCTCAATAGCCAATACCATGTTTTCTTTCAATCTTTTACCATCACCACGCCTGCCATAATTTGGCACTTGTGGATCTTCGTGCAATTTCTTACCCACTCCATGCCCCACCAGTTCGCGCACCACGCCATAACCATGCTCACGCGCAGTATAGTTTTCTACGGCGAAAGATATATCACCCACCCTATTGCCTTCGTGTGCCTCAGCTATTGCCCTCGCAAGCGACTCTTTGGTAACACGCATCAGTTTCAAAAGTTCAGGCTTTACATTACCTATGGCAAAGGTATAAGCGTGGTCTCCATGATAACTGTTCATGTACACACCGCAATCAACCGATATAATATCACCATCTTTTAGCTCATAATTACTGGGGAAGCCATGCACTACTACCTCGTTTACAGATATGCATAGCGAAGCAGGAAATGGCGAATAAGATGGCCCATAGCCTTTGAACGATGGAATACCGCCATTATCGCGTATAAACTCTTCCGCCATTCTATCAATAGCAGCCGTAGTAATACCGGGCCTTAAAAAGTTTGCCACCTGTGTTAAGGTGGCAGTGACTGTTAAAGCGCTTTTACGTATTAATTCAATTTCGTCTTTGCTTCTTATATGTATCATTACGTATTTATCAAAATTAAACCGAAGCACCTGCACTTTGGCGACCCATGATGCGACCTGTTTTCATCAAGCCATCATATTGACGCATAAGCAAGTGGCTCTCTATTTGCTGCAAAGTATCAAGGATAACACCCACACCGATAAGCATTGAAGTACCACCGAAGAATGATGCGAAACCACTTGTTACTTTGAACAATCCTGCGATACCTGGCAATATACCAGCGACAGCTAAGAAGATAGCGCCAGGCAATGTAATACGATCCATAATAGTAGCAATATAATCGGCAGTAGGCTCGCCTGGCTTAACGCCGGGAATAAAGCTGTTATTACGTTTCAGGTTATCCGCCATTTCAGTCGGGTTGAATATCAATGCAGTGTAGAAATAAGTGAATGCTATAACCAATACTGCGTAAGTGATATTGTACCATAAAGACTGGGGATCTGACATAGCCCTTACAAAGCCTTGCGCAGTTTCGTTTTGGCTAAAGCCTACCAATGTAGCAGGTATAAACAAAATAGCCTGTGCAAAAATGATAGGCATAACACCGGAAGAATTTACTTTCAATGGTATGAAATCCCTTGCGCCACTTACTTCTTTAGCAGCATTATTGCTACCTACAATACGGCGTGCATAGTTCAATGGTATTTTACGTGTACCCTGAGTAAGCAGTATCAGGCCAACTATAACTGCAATGAAAATGGCAATCTCTATCAGGAATATCAAAAGACCACCGCCACCACCTACGTTGCGGGCAAAAAACTCCTGCAATACAGACTCGGGGAAACGAGCTAGGATACCTACCATGATAATGAGCGATGTACCATTACCAATACCTTTATCAGTAATTTTTTCACCCATCCACATTACGAACAATGTACCCGCAGTCAATACAACTACCGTTGATAACCAAAACATGAATGCACCAAATTCGGGTACAATAGCAGCCGCTGTTTGCGTACGCAGGTATGCCACATAAGCACTTGCCTGAAATGCAGTAACCAACACCGTCAAATAACGTGTATATTGGTTCATTTTCTTACGTCCGCTCTCTTCGCGCTGCATTTTAGCAAACTGGGGTATAACAATACCTGCCAATTGCATAAAGATAGATGCGGAGATATAAGGCATAACGCCTAATGCGAATATGGATGCTTTGCTGAATGCACCGCCTGCAAACATGTTGAACAAGCCAAGCAGACCACCCTCACCGCTATCAAGCGAAAGCATTTGAGGATTAATACCCGGCAATGTAATGCCACAACCTACACGGTAGATGGCAATTAAAAGGATAGTAAATAGGATTCGCTTACGGAGCTCTTCGATACTCCATATATTCTTAAGCGTTTCAATTAGTTTCTTCACTTGGAACTGTAGTTAATCAAAAAATGAAATGCGAATAAACGATAAAAGACGCATTTTACCAAATGCGTCTTTTCGAGTCAGAATGATATTAAACCAGTTCAACCGAGCCGCCGGCAGCTTCTATTGCTTGCCTGGCTTTCTCGCTCACTGCGTTTACTTTGAATACCATTTTGGTCTTCATTTCGCCTGCGCCGAGTATCTTAACGATGTCGGTACGGCTGATGAGCCCATTGATATAGAGGTTGTCCAGAGAAAACTCCTGGATACCATATTTTTCTATCAGAAAATCCAGCTGACCAAGGTTGAATACTTTGTATTCTACACGGTTTATATTTTTGAAACCGCGCTTTGGCATACGGCGCTGGATAGGCATCTGGCCACCTTCATGACCTACTTTGCGGCTGTAACCGGTGTTAGACTGAGCACCTTTGTTACCACGTGTAGAGGTACCGCCATGTCCGCTACCTTCACCACGACCGATACGTTTTACTTTTTGTACTGAACCTTCTGCAGGTTTAAGATTGTGCAATTGCATAGTTTACAATTTTTGAACTTGCGCGGAATGTAAAACCGCTCGCAAATCAGTTAATAATTAAGCTTTTACTTCTTCTACTTTCACCAGATGATTAACGGTGCGAACCATTCCCAATATCTGGGGCGTAGCTTCTACTTCTACAGTAGCATGCATTTTACGCAGGCCCAGTGCTATCAGCGTACGCTTTTGGCGCTCAGGACGGTCTATTCCGCTCTTCGTCTGTGTAATTTTAATCTTAGCCATGACGCTATTTATAATTCAAAAGTTAATATTCAATTTACTAAACCAACAGTTAATTAACCGTTGAATACTTTTTTCAGGCTTATGTTGCGTTCTTTAGCTACAGCAACAGGCTCGCGCAGCATACCCAAAGCCACGAATGTAGCTTTTACCACGTTATGCGGGTTAGCAGAGCCAAGTGATTTAGACAATACGTCTGTAACACCTGCAGCTTCCAATACAGCACGCATGCTACCACCTGCTATTACACCCGTACCGTGTGCGGCCGGCTTTATAAGCACCTTAGCAGCACCTTCTTTAGCAAGCTGTTCGTGAGGGATAGTACCGTTCATTACGGGTACTTTTATCAGGTTTTTCTTAGCGTCGTCTATACCTTTAGTGATAGCTTCCTGTACTTCTTTAGCTTTGCCCAGACCGTGGCCTACTACACCCTGTCCGTTACCCACTACCACCAGTGCAGAAAAGCTGAATGCACGGCCACCTTTTGTGGTTTTTACCACACGGTTGATAGCCACTACCTTTTCATGCAGTTCCAGGTCTCCGGCTTTTACGCGATTAAATTGTGTCTTCGCCATATTTATTTCTATTGCTGATGTGATGCTTAGCTGTTAGCTTATATCACAATCAATACTTTTAAGTTTACTATTTAGAACAAATTAGAATTTCAAACCACCTTCGCGTGCGCCGTCAGCTACAGACTTAACACGTCCGTGATATAAATAACCACCACGGTCGAAGATGCAGTTTTCAAGGCCCAATGCAATTGCTTTTTGTGCAAGTGCTTTGCCTACCAATGCTGCTTTTTCAGATTTTGTACCTTTTTGCGCAGCGATGTCCTTCTGACGAGAATTAGCGGCAGCCAGCGTAGTGCCTGTAGCATCATCTATCAGTTGTACATAAATATCCTTGTTGCTGCGGAATACAGAAAGGCGAGGCTTTGTTGCAGTGCCAACAACTTTGGCACGTATGCGCCAACGCAATTTCTGACGGCGGAGTACTTTTGGATCTAATGACATTTTTATCTGTTTTTTACGGGCTCACGCGGCTTGTGGCTTTGTGGCTACCGGAATGTTTACAAAATTTATAAATATAATTATCACCCGCACGGGCGGATGATAATCTTTATTACTTACCTGCTGACTTACCTGCTTTACGGCGAACAACCTCACCGGCGAAGCGAACACCCTTTCCTTTGTACGGCTCAGGTTTGCGCAGGCTGCGTATTTTAGCAGCTACGGCACCCAGCAATTGTTTATCAATTGACTCAAGAATGATTTTAGGATTCTGTCCTTTTTCAGCAGTTGCTGCGGCTTTGATTTCTTTCGGCAAATCGAAGATGATATTGTGAGAGAAACCAAGTGCCATATCTATTTGCTGGCCTGTAACGGCAGCACGATAACCCACACCCACCAGTTCCAGTTCTGTTTTGAAACCTTCAGTTACGCCTACCATCATGTTTTGCAACAAAGCACGGTACAAACCATGCAATGCACGGTGGCGTATCTGGTCTGTAGGACGAGTAATAACTACTTCTTCACCTACTACTTCTACTTTAATATCGCGGTCTATAGCTTGCTTCAATTCACCTTTAGGGCCTTTGAAGATTACTTCGTTAGCAGGAGAAACAGTTACTGTTACACCTTTTGCTACTATTACCGGTTTTTTACCTATACGAGACATCGTAAAATCTTTTTACTTGTTTTATTGTTTCAGTATCCCAACCTCGTCAGCCTGTATAGGAACCGGCTTAATGTATCGGGCACTGTTTGGTTCAATCTATTAATAAATATGGCACATTACCTCGCCACCTACATTGTTTGCACGCGCTTCTTTATCAGTCATTACACCTTTTGATGTAGAAACGATGGCAATACCCAAACCACTCATCACACGCTTTATTTCAGCAGGCTTAGCATACTGGCGCAGACCCGGACGGCTAACACGCTCCAATGCTTTGATGGCAGGCTCTTTAGTTTGCGCATTGTACTTCAATGCTATCTTGATGATACCTTGTTTGCTGTCATCTTCAAATTTGTACTTCAGGATATAGCCTTTATCGTACAGTATTTCAGTGATGCGCTTTTTAACGTTAGACGCTGGTATCTCAACTATACGATGGCGCGCCATTTGTGCGTTACGGATGCGGGTAAGGTAGTCTGCTATTGGATCTGTTACCATTTCTTTAATTAAGTTTTGTAAAGTATTTAATTGTGTCTGGTTTCGGGTAGTACACCGCCCGACCTTGAAACGTTATTGAATTACCAGCTTGCTTTACGTACACCTGGTATTTTGCCATCCAATGCCATATCGCGGAAAATGTTACGGCAGATACCGAAGTGACGCATATAACCTTTAGGACGTCCGGTAAGCTGGCAACGATTTTTCAAGCGAACCGCAGATGAATTCTTTGGAAGTTTATCCAAAGCAGCATAATCACCGGCAGCTTTCAGGGCAGCACGCTTATCTGCGTACTTAGCAACCATTGCTTCGCGTTTGCGTTGGCGGGCTTTTACTGATTCTTTAGCCATTTATTATTAGTTATTGTCTTTTTTAATGTTTTTGAAAGGCAGGCCTAGTTCTTTCAGCAGTTCGTAAGCTTCTTCGTTAGTACGTGCTGTAGTAACGAAAGTTATATCCATACCGCTGATGCGTGCTACCTTGTCTATGTTGATTTCAGGGAATATGATTTGTTCAGTAACGCCCATTGTGTAGTTGCCACGACCATCGAACGATTTATCGTTGATGCCTTTGAAGTCGCGTACACGTGGCAGCGTAACTGATACGAAACGATCCAGAAATTCAAACATATTTGTATGACGCAGTGTAACGCGGCAGCCTATAGGCATCGCCTTACGCAGCTTAAAGTTTGATATATCTTTCTTAGACAGTGTAGCAACTGCTTTCTGACCAGATATGTTAGTCATTTCAGTTACAGCGTCGTCTATCATTTTCTTATCAGATACAGAACCTTTCACACCTTGGTTCAGACATATCTTAACCAGACGGGGGCACTGCATAACGGTTGTATAGCCAAACTTTTTCATCAAAGCAGGCACTACTTCGTCCTTATACTTCTTCTGTAAGCGAGGTGTATATGTAGTCGTTGCCATTATTTAATTTCCTCCCCTGATTTTTTAGATACACGTTTAAAACCTTTTTCCAGACGCTCGCGCTTGATGCGTGCGGGTGCTTTGGCTTTTGCATCCCACAACATAACGTTTGAGATGTGTATAGCAGCTTCTTCCTGCACGATACCACCCTGCGGGTTTTGTGCATTTGGCTTCAGATGCTTCGTTACCATGTTTACGCCTTCTATCAGCACGCGGCTTTTAAGAGGGTAAACAGCCAACACCTTGCGTGGCTTGCTGCGATCTTTATCGTCGCCGGCAATTACTACCACGTTATCACCTTTTTTGATGTTGAATTTTGGTTGAAATCTTTGTTTCACAATGTTATTTTTTAGCGTTGCGGCTATGCAGCCCCAAACGGGCGGCAAAGGTACAACAAATTTTACAATACTTCCGGTGCTAACGAAACAATTTTCATATAGCCCTTATCGCGCAGTTCGCGGGCAACCGGCCCGAAGATTCGGGTACCGCGAGGTTCGTCAGAGTTGTTGAGCAATACAACCGCATTGTCATCAAAATTGATATATGAACCGTCTTTGCGACGTAATTTCTTTTTGGTACGAACGATAACAGCTTTAGATACAGTACCTTTTTTGATACCGCCACCAGGTAACGCATCCTTAACGGTTACCACTATTTTATCTCCGATACCGGCATAGTCCTGGCCAGAGTTACCCAACACACGGATGCAAAGCACTTCTTTTGCACCGCTGTTATCAGCCACGTTCAGCCTCGATTCTTGTTGTATCATCTCTTAATTAAGATTACTTAGCTTTTTCAATAATTTCTACCAGGCGCCAGCGTTTAGTTTTGCTAAGCGGGCGTGTTTCCATAATGCGTACAGTATCGCCTACACCTGCAGTGCTGGCTTCGTCGTGCGCATGGAATTTAGTCGTTTTCTTAACGAACTTTCCGTATATCGGGTGTTTCACCTTACGCTCTACAGCTACTGTAATGGTTTTTTCCATTTTGCTGCTGCTCACAATCCCGATACGGGTTTTTCTGCTTTTTCTTTCAGTCGTTGTTGACATCTATAAAAAATTTACTTAGAAACCTAATGCTCTTTTGCGTTGTTCCGTCTTCATACGCGCGATGGTACGGCGCAATTGGCGAATAGTAAGCGGATTTTCAATTGGGTTTACCGCATGGCTGAACTTCATTTTTTTCAAACGCAGCTCTTCGTCGCTGATTTTGCCTGTCAGCGCTTCGTTATCCAGCGAACGGTAATCGTCAACTTTCGCTTTTTTTGCTTTTGCCATTTTAATTTCTATTTGTTATTTATTACGATTTGCAACCCGTTACTAAAAGCGGCAAACCTAATTTTACTTTTATTAAGCCTCAACGTAATCCCTGCGAACTACGAATTTGGTTTTGATAGGTAATTTTTGTGCTGCCAGTTCCAGTGCTTCTTTAGCTACCTGCATTGGTACACCATCAATTTCGAACATGATGCGTCCCGGATGCACAACGGCTGCCCAGAATTCGAGGCTACCCTTACCTTTACCCATCCTCACCTCTGCAGGCTTGCGGGTAATGGGCTTGTCGGGGAATATGCGTATCCATACGTTACCCTCACGCTTCATGTGGCGGGTAAGTGCCTGGCGCGCAGCTTCTATCTGGCGGTTGTTTATCCACTTAGGTTCAAGCGCTTTCAGCCCGAATGAACCTGCAGCAATCATAGCACCGCGTTGTGCGTTACCTTTAATTCTGCCTTTGTGCGCTTTACGATGTTTCGTCTTTTTTGGTTGTAACATTGTTACAATATTTAAATAGTTGCTCTAATTATTTTACAAATTAACGGCCTTTGCCACCGCCACGACGTTCGCCGCCACGACCTTCACCACCACCACGGCGCTCACCGCCACCGCGACGCTCGCCACGACCTTCACCACCGCGCTGTCCGCCTTCCGGACGACCACCGCCTGCTGCATTGCCACGGTTGTCTGAACCTGCAGAGAAGTTAGGGTTCAAGTCGCGCTTGCCCAGTACTTCACCTTTACATATCCAAACTTTTATACCGATTTTACCATATACCGTCAGAGAGAATACAGATGCGTAATCAATATCCATACGGTATGTGTGCAATGGTGTACGACCTTGCTTGAACTCTTCTGAACGAGCGATTTCCGCACCACCTAAACGGCCACCAACTTTTATCTTGATACCCTCTGCACCCATGCGCATAGCAGTAGAGATAGCCATTTTAACGGCACGCTTGTAGCTAACACGGCTTTCTATCTGACGAGCGATTGTTTCGCCTACAATGTTCGCATCCAGTTCGGGACGACGGATCTCCATGATGTTGATCTGCACATCTTCTTTACCGGTTAGTTTCTTCAACTCTTCTTTAATGCGATCAACTTCAGAACCGCCCTTACCTATAATAATACCAGGCTTTGATGTATGGATAGTTACAATCAGCTTGCCCAATGTACGCTCGATAACAATGCGGGAAATACCACCTTTGTTGATACGCGCGTTGAGGTAAGTACGGATTTTATGATCTTCTACCAGTTTCTGGCCGAAGTCTTTTTTCTCGCCAAACCACATTGAGTCCCATCCGCGAACGATACCCAACCTGTTACCTATAGGATTAGTTTTTTGACCCATTCGTTATATTATTAATGTTGAATGTTTAAATTTTATGCGTTTGCTGCCACGGCAGTTTTGCTGTCCACAATGATTGTTACGTGGTTGCTGCGTTTGCGCAACCTGTAAGCACGGCCTTGCGGAGCAGGGTTCATGCGCTTCAGTGTACGTCCGCCATCTACAAAGATGGTTTTTACATACAGGTTTGCGCCTGCTACGTCAACACCTTCATTTTTAACCCTCCAGTTGGCAATGGCACTCAACAACAGTTTCTCCAAAGGAACAGAAGGATGCTTAGTACTGAATTTTAAAGTATTCAGCGCATTTTCTACATCCATACCACGGATCAAATCTGCCAACAGGCGCATTTTGCGCGGCGATGTAGGATAGTTACGTAAACGAGCTACAGCTTCCATTTTATTATTTATTACTTATGCGATACCGCCAGAAGACGGCACCTGAAATTTTTTAATTAATTATTTTGTACCACTATGGCCTTTAAAGTTGCGTGTAGGTGCAAATTCGCCCAGTTTATGGCCTACCATGAATTCGGTTACATAAACAGGTATAAACTTGTTACCGTTGTGTACCGCAAACGTCTGGCCTACGAAATCGGGTGTGATGGTAGAGCGGCGGCTCCACGTCTTGATAACACCTTTTTTAGCTTTGCCATCGTTCATAGCTGTAACTTTTTTGTCCAGCTTTGCATCTACATAAGGTCCTTTTTTAATTGAACGAGCCATTATTCGTTTATTTTATAGTCGGGGCAGTGCCCGGTTTACTTTTTATATTTACCTGAAAGTTTTTTACCGTTGCGGCGCTGTATAATCAGCTTGTTGCTGCCTTTGGTAGTGCTGCGTGTGCTTTCGCCCTTAGCATATTTACCGGTACGGCTGCGTGGGTGACCGCCAGAAGAGCGACCTTCACCACCACCCATCGGGTGATCTACAGGGTTCATAGCTACACCACGGTTGCGAGGGCGGATACCCTTCCAACGGTTGCGGCCAGCTTTACCCATTGATTGCAAACCATGGTCGCTGTTAGATACTGTACCAACAGTTGCCATACAAGTGCTCAGCACTTTGCGCAGCTCGCCACTTGGCATTTTCAGTACGCAATATTTTTCTTCTTTCGCATTCAGTTGTGCATAGGTACCTGCAGAGCGTGCCATAGAACCACCTTTGCCGGGCTGCATTTCTATATTGTGTATTACAGTACCCAATGGCATATTCTTCAGCAACAGTGCATTACCAACTTCGGGTGCTACGTTTTCGCCACTGATAACAGTTGCGCCAACTTCCAAACCCTGAGGGGCAATGATATAACGCTTCTCACCATCTGCATAGCTAAGCAGTGCTATGAATGCAGTACGGTTAGGATCGTATTCTATTGTTTTAACAGTAGCAGGGATGTTTTTCTTATCGCGTTTGAAGTCAACGATACGATACATCTTTTTGTTGCCACCACCCATGTAGCGCATAGAGCGACGACCCTGAGCGTTGCGGCCTGCTGTAGATTTTTGTGGCTCTAACAAGCTTTTTTCAGGCTCATTAGTGGTAACCTCTGCATAAGCGTTACCTATTCTCCAACGTGTGCCGGCTGTTACCGGTTTGTATTTACGTAATGCCATTTTCTAAGTTCTTTATCAAGTCTTACATTGAGAACAAGTCGATAGAATCGCCGTCCGCAAGTGTTACTGTTGCTTTTTTATAAGAAGATTTCATGCCGCTCAGAAAGCCGGCTTTAGTGAAACGGTTTTTTACCTTACCGGGAACCACGATGGTGTTCACGTCAGCTACCTTCACGCCGTAAAATTCTTCTACCGCTTTTTTGATTTCCAGCTTGTTAGCCTTCTTATCCACTACAAAGGTATAGCGGCCGGATTTCTCCATTTGTGTGTTTACTTTTTCAGTAATCACAGGCCTTACCAATACGTCAGTGAGTTTCATTTTCTTTTATTATTTCGTGTTACGAAAATTCTTTTTCTTATTACGCTTCTACCGTGTCGTTAAACATTTTAGCAGCCGTTTCGGTAAATACCAGTACTTGTGCATTTACAAGGTCGTAGGTATTCATATCGCTCAGCACTACTGTTTTGTTGCGTGTTATGTTGCGCGCACTCAGGTACAGCTTAGCATCATACTCAGGCATGATGAACAGTGACTTTTGCGTACCGTTCATTTTGCTGAGCATAGCAGCGAAATCCTTTGTTTTGGGCGTTTCGATGTTCAGGTCTTCTACCACTACTACTTTGTTTGCACGCGCTTTGTGAGAGAGTGCAGACATCTTAGCAAGGTCTTTCACCTTACGGTTCAGTTTGAAGTCGTAACCATGCGGCAACGGACCGTTAACTGTACCACCACCTTTGTACAAAGGGTTGCGGATATTACCCTTACGAGAACCACCCGTACCTTTTTGACGGTGCAGCTTTTTAGAAGCACCCTGTACTTCGGCACGTGTTTTGGTTTTGTGCGTACCCTGGCGTTGTGCTGCCAGATATTGCTTTACCGCGAGGTATATACAATGATCGTTTGGTTCGATATTGAATATATCTTCCGGCAGTTCTAACGTACGACCGGTTTTTTCACCTTTACTATTAAAAACGTCAACTTGCATGACTAAATTAATTCTGAATTAAAACAATTGAACCATTACTGCCCGGTACAGAACCGCTAACTAATATATAGTTCTGCTCAGGGAATACTTTTACAACACGCAATGCCTTGATCTTTACCTGATCGCCACCCATACGGCCTGCCATGCGCATACCTTTGAATACGCGGCTGGGGTATGATGAACCACCGATAGAACCCGGAGCGCGCTGACGGTCGTGCTGGCCATGCGATGCCTCGCCCACACCAGAGAAACCATGACGCTTAACAACGCCTTGGAAACCTTTACCTTTTGTGGTACCGATAACACTAACTTTTTCACCCTCTGCAAATATTTCGCAGGTAAGTGATTCACCAACTTGTTTATCAATGGAACAATTACGAAGTTCTTTTACTATCGCCTTAGGAGATGTATTTGCCTTGGCGAAGTGATTGATGAGCGCTTGTGGAGTATTCTTTTCTTTCGCTTCACCAAATGCTATCTGCAACGCATTATAACCGTCGGTATCTACGGTCTTCTTTTGAGTAACCACACAAGGGCCGGCCTCAATGATGGTGCAAGCTGTTTGCTTACCGTTCGGCTCGAACACACTGGTCATGCCGATTTTTTTACCAATAATACCTTTCATTTTATTATATTTTGGCTTAGCGCCCGATTGCCTTTGTGTGGATCGGGATAAACCGTTTTTTCAAATATTGTTAAAGAGCTGTAAAGCTATCAAGCTTTAATTTCTACTTCTACACCGCTTGGCAGGTCGAGCTTTGAAAGCGCGTCAACTGTACGTGAAGAAGAAGTATAGATATCCAACAAACGCTTGTGCGTGCAAAGTTGGAACTGTTCACGCGCTTTTTTGTTTACGTGCGGTGAACGCAATACTGTAAAGATCTTCTTCTCTGTTGGCAAAGGAATAGGGCCTGTAACCACTGCTCCTGTATTGCGCACAGTCTTAACGATTTTCTCTGCAGACTTATCAACCAGGCTATGGTCGTAAGATTTCAGCTTTATTCTGATACGCTGTGACATACTTATAAATATCTTCTAACCCGTAAAATTTGGGACTGCAAAGGTAATGCCTTATTTCTATTCAGACAAAATATTTGAAAAGAAATCTGAAAATATTTCTCAAAAAGTGTAGAACGCATGCCTGTAAAGGGTTGTAAGGGTATTATCGGCAACTAATTAGTGTAATAGTAGCTATTATTTATGTTTTAGCTTAGAGAAATTATTTAATATTCTAATAAATTGCCATATACTCGGTGTGGTATAGCTTGTACCCTTGCCTTGTGGCTTGGCATTGGCAAATAGCACATCAAAATGCGATAATGTGTATACCAATCCATCTGCAGACGCTTTTAATAATGCGGCTGATGTACGGGCAATTGTTTCAGACAGCTTGGGTTTAAATTGTATCGGTACTTCCTTTTGATACAGTATATCTCCTGTATCTATGTGCTTGTCTATTTTATGTATGGTATATCCTGTAACAGATGACTTGTTATAAATTTGCCATATGATACTTTGTGCATTTTGATAAGAAGGCAGTATTTCATGATGTATGTTTATCATACCTCTTGGCGCAGATGAGAAAACCTTACTACCTATATAGCCGTTACCTAAGCTGATACCGAGGTCTGCCCCACTCTCTTTGATGTATGCTACCGTTTGCTCACAATTGATAACCGGCACTTCTGCAACAGGTATATCATACTCTTTACAAATGTCCCTTATATCGCCTATCTTAATATATTCATCTACACCCTGATTAAACCATTTTCGCATTCTGATGCCATTGATAGCTCCTAACAAACCTATCTTAAATGTCTTCTTGAGTTTTTTTATGTAAAAACGCTTTTTGTCTTTAATAATGCCTTTGCTCACTATCACCATCACTACCTCGAAATCATCAGCATTTAATAAGTAAGGCAAATGGTGTGCGGCAGTGCCGGAATAAGAACTTGTGAGTATAAAGACTTTCATAGCGCTTCGTTGTATAAATTGTTTGCAACGCTTGCGTTGCGAGCATTGTTAGCAATAAACCACATCACATGGTTCATATTCCAGCCAAATATTACATGGTCTCTCTTTATGAATAAATCTTCTTGCTTCAAAGTTTCCGAATGATTGATGTGACACCCCCTGATTGCAGACGAACAAGACTGAAAACCTGCTTTAAATACAATATCGGCAGCAGCCTTGCTGAAATCGTACCATCTGCCGTATGGATATGCAAAATGCTGTACAATACCACACTTGCTTTTTATTATTTCTATTGTTTTGTGTAGGTCTTCCTCAAATGCATCTATTGGTATAGTGCTTACATTATCATGCCACATGGTGTGAGAACCGATTTCATGACCTGACTTTTGCAAATAAGCAATATCATCCCAATTCATGAATTCAACAGGGGGAAAGTTTAACTTGTCTCTGCAATGAAGCGCAATCCTATCAAATTCTTGTAATTCAGTTACAGCTGGATTGATGAAGAAACAAGCAGGAATGGAATATTTATTCAGCACGTCTGCAGCAAGGAGATTATTTTTAAAACCATCGTCTGAACTGAGAACGATGTATGGCTTATCTATAGTACCAGACAGGATACGTGTAACAGCCTCTGAATAAGAAATAAAAACATGATGCTTTAATAGACGTTCAATGAGCATTACCATGTTATTTTTCTCGTCTGCAAACAGGTGATGGAAGTACAAAAACTGAACCCTTGGCTTTTTTAACAAGTCTTCCATACCCAAAGCATTGTCTTTGAGATATAAACCAGACAATACAGCATTCCTAACATGACGCCTGATGCTGAATGGTTGTTGTTTTTCTATTTCTCTAAAGCTATCGTAAAACTGCATGACAATCGTATCTGCTACTTATGTCAAAAGTATAAATCGGATTTGACTTATTACCAGTAGTGTGCATATACAATGATTCTCTATTGCATAAACAAAAAATGAATATTAATTTTATCCTAATACCCCTCAGTTATGCTAAAAAAGATATTCAAATGGCTGATTGTCAGTCTTTTAATTTCCATAGTAGTATTTGCATCTGTCGTAGCAAGTAGGCAAAATACAACATACGATGCACCCTACCCTACAATAGCAATATCTACCGATAGTACTGTACTTAAGCGCGGTGAATATCTTGTTTATGGACCAGGACACTGTGCCGACTGCCATGGTAAGGTAGATATGATAGATGCCAAAGAACGGGGCGACATTGTCCCGCTTGAAGGAGGCTTCACTTTCATACTGCCTGTAGGTAAAGTGCATACTCCCAACATAACACCTGATGCAGAAACTGGCATTGGTAAATATAAAACAGAAGAATTGGCAAGGGCTCTTAGATATGGCGTAAAGCCTGATGGTACTGTATTAATAGACTTCATGCCGTTTCATAATACCAGCGATGAAGACTTAAGTGCTATTTTCTCTTACCTGAAAACAATGCAGCCCGTAAAACACAAAGTACCTGAACATGAGTGGAATATACTCGGCTATATTGTAAAGGCATTTGCTATTAAACCCGTAGGGCCAGATGGTGAAGTGCTGAAAGCAATACAGCCTGATACAAGTATAGCATACGGTAAATACTTGGCTAATAGCGTGGCTAACTGCCGTGGCTGCCATACCAATCGCGACTTGAAGACCGGTGCATTTATAGGCCTCGATTTTGCAGGTGGCTTTCAGATGGAGTCTCCCTTAGACCCTGCCAATTATGCCTGTGTAACACCTAACATTACGCCCGATGCAGAAACAGGTCGAATGATAGGATGGACTGAAGAAACATTTATTACACGCTTCAGGGCAGGTAAATCTATAAAGCATAGTGCTATGCCTTGGGGGCCATTCAAACGTATGAGTGATAATGACCTGAAAGCCATCTACCGATACTTACAAACCGTAAAACCCGTAAAGAATAAGATTGATAAAACATTGATAGACTTGAAGAGTTAGTACCCATACTTCTCCTTCCAGCAGTTGCGCAGGTATTCTCTGATGCGTACTTCTGCGGCATTATTGCCGGGGTCGTATAGCTTGGTACCTGCAATGCTATCGGGCAGAAATTCAAGGTCAACGAAATTGCCCTCGTAGCTATGGGCATAGGCATAATCTTTCCCATAGTCAAGATTTTTCATCAGCTTAGTAGGCGCATTTCGTATGGGTAATGGCACAGAGAGGTCGCCCGTTTGTGCTACTAATGCCTGTGCATGGTTGATGGCCATATACGATGCATTGCTCTTGGCAGACGACGCTAAATAAGTAGCGCATTGCGATAGTATTATCCTGCATTCGGGATAGCCAATCATCTCTACCGCCTGAAACGTAGTTGTTGCCAGTAACAGCGCATTGGGGTTGGCATTGCCTATATCTTCACTCGCCAGTATCACCATGCGGCGGGCTATGAATTTAGGGTCTTCCCCACCCGCTATCATCCGTGCCAGATAATACACGGCTGCATTGGGGTCGCTGCCGCGTATAGACTTGATGAAGGCAGATATGATATCGTAGTGCTGCTCGCCTGTTTTATCATACAATGCCATTTTGCGCTGCACTACGTCTTGCACCACTTCGTCTGTTACAAATCTGTTTTCACCCGTCATGGATGTTACAATAAGTTCCAGCAAGTTCAGCAATCTCCTTCCATCGCCACCACTCAGGCGCAGCAGTGCTTCCCATTCAGTTACACGTACGTTTTGTGCTTTCAACCAACCGTCTTGCAGCAGTGCCTGATTCACCATTTCTTTCAGCTCTTCTTCTGTTAGTGGTTGCAGTACATATACCTGACAGCGGCTTAGTAACGCACCTATCACTTCAAAAGACGGATTTTCTGTAGTAGCACCTATCAGCGTAATGATGCCTTTTTCTACTGCCCCCAGCAGGCTATCTTGTTGTGCTTTGTTAAAGCGGTGTATCTCGTCAATAAACAACAAAGCGTGCCCCAGCTTCTTAGCCGCATCTATTACAGCCCTTACTTCCTTTACCCCGCTATCTATGGCACTCAGCGAAAATATCTGCATATCCAACGAGTGGGCTATGATTTGTGCCAACGTGGTTTTGCCCACACCCGGTGGTCCCCAAAAGATGATGGAATGTGCTTTGCGGTTTTGTATCATCTGCTCCAGCACCTTGCCCTTGCCTACCAGATGCTGCTGCCCTATATATCCGTCTAATGTTTTGGGGCGCATACGCTCTGCCAACGGTGCTTGTATATTATCTGTCATATTATTAGCAATTCATTAAAAGGTATTTCACTAAATTCGCCACATGCAACGCAAATTACTAATCATTCTCTGCCTGATGGGCAGTGTTTTTTTCGCTTTCGCACAAAAGAAGAAAAAAAGTAACCCTACAAACAATACTACCACCGCGGCAGATACTACCAAAGTAGATTATAAAGAATTAGGGGCTCCCATGCCACCTCTAAAAATGCGTATGATTAGCGGCACAAAAGTGTCCGGAAACGTAATGACATCTAAAGACCTGGGGCAGAAAAACTATGTACTGGTAATGATGTATAACCCAACCTGCGGACATTGCCAGGAAGAAACAGTGCTGTTGAAGAAGAATATACACCTGTTCAACAAGACGAGCATTGTGCTTATGTCTGATAGTTTGATGAAAGAATACGTCGATTTTTTTGAGAATACTACGCGGGTATCAGAAATACCATCCATCAAAGTAGGGCTTGATTACGCAGGTTTTATCAACCGTACATTTATTTACAAAGCACTGCCACAGATTAATGTATATTCACCAGACAGGAAATTGGTAAAGATATTTACGGGCGATGTGCCGATAGATTCGCTGAAACCTTACATTGAATAACGTATGGCTTGGCTATAAAAACAAAGTGTGGCTTATGCCACACTTTGTTTTTTGATATAGTCCCTTATTTTACGAACATAATCGAAGTAGCCCCTTTCCATACGCATCCAGAATATGGCGAAGATGCTGACACCGATAATGCCGAATGTATAAGTATATATCTGCAGGTCTTTACCCACCGTAAACGTTACGATAGTGGCTATAAATAAAAACAGGCAGAAAATTACAATAAGTAATGGTCCGCCTGAGTCAATTTTTCTCATTTTAGAGCTGATAACAATTTGTGTCTTGTCTCCCTTATTACTAAGCTCTATGTGCGTAATGGGTAATGTCTTTATTTCGTTTTCCTGTTCTGCGTGGGGTATTACCCTTATCACGCGGTCTTTTTCAGAAACTTCAAAATCCATGTTATGAACCTTAACATGCTTGCCCAAAAGGCGAACTTTTATATCATCCGGACGCATTGACGACTGATACCGGTAAGTACGTGAGAATATCATAGGCACTAATTTTTAGTTAATAGATGTTGTTTATATGAAAGTTAAGCACATTATTTATCGGCTACAATATGTGGCAGATTAAAATTTGTGCTACTTTTTTAATGTGTTCAACAACTATGCCAAAATACAACCGCAATTTATTGAAAATCAATTAATTACAACTAAAAAATGTAGCCATCCATATTACTCACAAAAATGTAAAACTCATTGAGCAGCAGTATTGGAAAACAATGAATAATTTGTTATATTATCTATTTCCTATAGATTGATAGTATTGCTGCACCATATTGCGATAGTAAGGCTTTAGTTGTGCAGGTGCGGTTTTATATTGCTCGTTTAATTGTTTATTGTCATTAATATATTGCTGCAACTGTGCAGGTATGGGCTTACTCACATCATCTGCACTGCGTGATGAACGCTTATCGTCCTGCTCCTGCTCTCGCAGCGATTTTTCGGCTTGCAGTAGTTTAGTTAGTATCTCTTTCTGCCTCATTATCATCTCCGCGCTCATCCGTTTGTTTACAAGCTCCGTTTCGGTCTTGTCCATCTTATCCTGTATCTCTTTCAATTCTTTGGCATTGCCCATACCCTTGCTGTTCAGCAGGCTATTGAGTTGCTGCAACTGCCTGCGGATGGCTGCCTGTTGCTGTGCCATTTGTGCCAACTGCTGCGCATTACCATACTCGCCCTCTTTTTGTGGCTGGCTTTGCGCGTTTTGTGGCTGTCCGTCTTTAGACTCCTGTCCCTGCTGCCCTTCTCTTTGCTGTTTGGCATTTTGCATTTGCTGCATAGCGTTGCCCAGTTCCTGCTGTTTGGTAATGATATCGCTTAGCTGCTTGCCCATACCGGGCTTGGGAGTTTTGCCGCCGGGGCGTTTGCACTGCCCTTGCTGGCCAGATGATTGAGACTGGCTTTGCTGCTGCATCAGGTTGGCTAATACCTCGTTCAGCATTAGTGCAAGGTTGTTGGTATGCATCATGGCATACTGTTGTTTTTCCATTGCCTCATCCCGCCTGCGTTTTTCTAATAGTGATATAGATGATGCGATGTGCTTTTCCAACTCGGTAGTTTCCTTATTGATAGTAGGTGCCAGTTTGAAGAGGTTCTTGCTAAGGTCGTACAGGCTATCTCGTATCATGCGAGAATTGGCATGTAGCCGCTTCTGCTCTTGCAGGTTGGTAAATTGAGCTTGGCTTGTAGTGTTCGTTACCTGCACTTTCTTCATCAGTTGCTCTTGGTCGAATGAGAGGCGGACTAGGTTGGTAAGTATCTGCCTTACGGCACGTATATCTTTCTTTAGCTGCATGGCACTCATACCACCCGCACCTGCACGCAGGCTTTGTGCCATAGATTGCAGGTTTTGTGCTGCCTGCCCCTGCGACTTGCCCGATTGGCTTTTCTGCCCCTGCTCCATTTGCTGCTTGCTATCCTGCATATCTTGCTTGGCGGCATCGGCTTTGTCTTTTTCTTTGGCAAGGTCTTGCTGTTGCTGCATTTCCTTATTCAGTTCTTCCATCTGCTTCATCTCTTCTTTCATCGCCTCGTCCAGTTCTTTCTTCAATGCATCCTGCTCTTTGGCAAGCTGTTGATTGTCTTTGTTGCCCTTCTCTGTTTGCGCTTTCAGGTCCAGTTGTTTCTCTGCCAGCTTTTCCATTTTATTGGCAAGGTCTTCCATGCGCATTTGCATTTCCATTTTCTTCATCAGTTCCTGCATACGTTTCAGGTCCATGTTGAAGAGTTTGTTCTCTTGCTCCAGTTGCTTCATGGTTTCAAATGCCTTGTCTTTATTCAGGCGTTGCATCAGTTCTTGCAGCTTTTTCATCTGCTCTCGCAGTTCTTTATTCAGCAGGTTATCCATCTGCTTTTGCAATTCCTGTTGTTTTTCTTTCAGGTCGTCGCTATGTGGCTTTTGCTGGCTTTGTTGTATCTGTTCATCAAGGCGTTTCTTTACGGCTTCCAGTTGGTTTTTCAGTTGCTGCTGCATATTGGCAAGTTGTTGCAGGTTTTGTTTTTGTTCAAAACCCATATCGTTGCTCTCCAGTAGTTTGCTTTGCAGGTCTTTATACTCGCTTTGTATATCTTTTGTTTGCTCTGCACTATTGCTAAGCCCCGCGTTTATCTGCTCTGCATTGGCGTTGATGGCACTGTCTATCTGCTCGGCATCGTACATATTGAAAGAACGTACCTCGCTGCGAGTGGATTTTGCACCGTGTACCCCATCATTATCCCAAGCCTCTACATAGTATTGCAGTTTTTGCCCTGCTTGCAGCCTCAATGGCTCTACATCAAAATAATATTGAAACGATGTAAGTGAACTACCTGACAGTGGCAATGGCACCGACTTGCTGGCAATGGTTTGGTTTTGTGCATTGGTAAGGTCGTAATGAAACGACAGCTTGCTGATGCCGTAATCATCGCCTGCAGTACCTGTTAATAATATCTGCTTGCCCGATACGGTATCTCTGAATTCTTGTAGCTGAATAACCGGATGTTCATCGGGTATTACTTTTACTGAATAGCTGAAACTATCTGTAATATTCGTAGCCTTATTGCGTAGGGATATAACATAAGAGGTATCGTTCATAAACCTGAACTGCGAACCGAACATGGTAGCCTGATGCACCAGCCTGATGGGTTGTCCGTTACCAAAACGGATAAATGCCTCGTCTGTATGCTCTGCAATAAACACCCAACTGATGTGTGTACCGATGGGTATGGTAGCATCGCCCATACTGGTGCGTAGCTCGTCTTTGCGTCCTGTATAGTCGGGGTAGTCTATTTTTACGTTAAACGATTTAAGTACCGGTTTTTGGGCAACCCTCATACTGAATGGTTGCGAGTAGTAGCCACCTGCATACAGGCGAAAACTAAACGGCTCTGTTACATTGCGGAATGTATATTGAAACTCGTTTTTGCCAGTGGATTGCATAGATAACCTGTCGCCACCCATATCTATATACATATCGGCAGGTAGGGCATTCCCCTCTGTACTTACCTGCAACACATAGTCTGCACCGCGTATGGCTTGCAGTTGTTTATTCTTTACTACAAAGCGGAAAGGTGCAGGTTTTTCAAATGCCTTGGTAGGTTGCAGCAATCTTGCAGATGCGTCTGAAAACACGTTAGGCGCGGCTATCAGTATAAACGCCATTACCAGTACAAGAGGCAGCAGATATGGCAGGTATTTTTTGTTTTTGCCAAGGTCTATGGCATTAGCAAAAGGTACTACCGATAGTTGCGATGCTTTTTGGTTGATGCTTGCCAATGCCAGTTCTCGGCTCTCATGGCTATCGGCATGGTGGCGCAGTTGCAATATGTTCAGCAGCTTATCGCTCACTTCGGGAAAATGCCTGCCTACGATAACGGCAGCCTGTTCGTGGCTTATCTGCTTACCCAGCTTTGCCATTTTGGATAATGGAATGGCTACCCACACTACCAATGCCGTAAGCCCCGCGATGATAAATAAGGAAACAACCGTCAGCTTTGCCCATACAGGCAGGTACAGGTAATACTCCCCTACCGATACGGTGAGGATGTATGCCAGCAGGCAGGTAAATAAAATGAGCGAACCACGCAATAATTGATTGGCATAATACTTCCTGATGAACGCATCTAACCTTGATATTAACTCCTCGTAATTGCCCATAACCTTAGCTATATGCAATATAACGGAAATAAATGTTTCAGAAACCTTAAAAATCCCCCATATCCCTACCTTTGCATACCTTTTTTCGGAAGATGATATGATGCTTTTGTACCCTGCGCACGCCGCAGATGCTTTGGAGTTTAGTAAGGTTGCCCAATTACTGATATTGAAATGCCGCACCGATGCAGCCCGCCAACGGGCTACCGGCATGCGCTTCCATACCCGTATAGAATATGTAGAGAAAGCACTGGTACAAACACGCGAATACAAATCGGTGCTGATGAGCGGCGATTATTTCCCCAACGACTTTACCCGCAATGTAGAAAAAGAGCTGAAGCTGCTATCGCTGCAAGGGGCTGTATTGAGCGGTGAGCAATTATTAGCTTTTCAGCAATTGGCAATCTGCATACGCGATATACTCAATTGGTTTAAAAACCACGATGGGCTGTTTACCAACCTGCGCGCGTTAGCCGATAAAATACAGTACGAAAAACAGATAACCGAAACCATTGGTGCTGTAATAGATGAGATGGGCAATGTGCGGGATAATGCATCGCGAGAACTGATGAGCATACGCAGCGAACTGGCACACCGCAGGCAGGAACTGCGCAAGCTGTTTGAAAGCGTACTGCGTAAGCTGAACAAGCAGGGTTATCTGGCAGATATTGCCGAGGGCTTTCTGAATGGCAGGCGCGTAGTGGCGGTGTTTGCCGAGCATAAACGCATAGTAAAAGGCATACACCATGGCGAAAGCGATACGCAGCGCACCGTGTTTATAGAACCCGAAGAAACCATCGAACTGAATAACGAAGTAGCATCGCTGGAGCGTGCAGAGGCAAGAGAGATACAACGCATACTGGCACAAACCACCGCCACCCTTAGTGGCTGGCATCCGCAGTTGGATAGCTATTACCATCTATGTGGTATATACGACTTCATCCGAGCAAAGGCACTGCTGGCCATAGATATGCAGGCAGATATGCCACGCATCAGCCCGCACCCGCATATAGACCTGATAAAAGCTACCCACCCCCTACTGCTGCTGCACAACAACCGAGAGGGAAAGCCCACGATACCATTATATATATCGCTAAACAGAGATAAACGTGTGCTGATAATAAGCGGCCCCAATGCAGGTGGCAAAACAGTGTCTATGAAAACCGTAGGGCTGCTGCAACTGATGACACAAGCAGGGCTGCTGATACCTGCCAGCCCCGATAGCGAGGTAGGCATCTTTAAGCAGATGATGATACACATAGGCGATACGCAAAGTATAGAACACGAGCTAAGTACCTATAGCGCGCACCTGCGCGATATGAAATACTTTATGGATTTTGCCAATGGTAAAACCTTATTTTTTATAGACGAACTGGGTAGCGGTTCAGACCCCAATCTGGGTGGCGCATTTGCAGAGGCTATTGTAGAGGAGCTTGCCAAACGCCACGCTATGGGCATCATTACAACCCACTACCTGAACCTGAAAGTAATGGCAGGTAAAGTGCAAGGCATATTTAACGGGGCGATGGCATTTGACGAAGACAAGCTGGAACCAATGTATCAGCTGACGGTAGGCAAACCGGGCAGCTCTTACACATTTGCCATAGCGCAACGCAGCGGGCTGCCGCCACACATCATAGAACGTGCCAAGCAACTAACCGAGCGCGGACATTTTAAACTGGATAAGATGCTGCACCAAACCGAGCAGCAAAGCCAGAAACTAAGCAGCAAAGAAAAAGAGATAGACCGCCTGCTGAAAAAAAACAAAGAACTGGAAAAAGAATTCAGCGAGCTGATAGATAAGGAAAAGAAAGAACAGCATTACAACACCCTGCGCCTGCAAAACAAAATAAAGAAAGAAGAACTGGACTACCTGCGCGATATGGAGCGCAAATTCAAACAGATAATAACCGACTGGAAGAAGGCAGATAATAAAGGCGAGGTAATAGCCGCCGCCGAAAATGTACTGTTTAAACGCAAGCAAATAGCTGCCAACACGGCTATGGCAAAGAAAGCCGACAAGAACTACGACGTAGTAGGCGGCGATGCCAAAGTAGGCGATATGGTGCGCAACAAAGACAACCACCAAGTAGGCAAGCTAACCGAACTGCGCGGCAAGAAAGCCATCGTTACCATCGGGCATATGCCATTCAACGTAAGTATAGACGAATGGGTAGTGGTAAAGAAAAAAGAACAACAACAGGGTAAGAAAAAGAAATAATCTGTTCAGGGTGTTCAAGTGTTCAACTGTTCAATATTGAACACCCACCATCCGTACAAATCCCCACTATCCCTTCAATCTCTCAAATCCCCATTACCCCTTCAATCCCTTCTATCTCTCAAATCCCTTCTATCTCTCCAATCTCTACCATCCACCACAATAATACACATTAAATAATATTCATGTTGATAACATTTTTACGTTTATTAATAAAATATTATTGTACATTTGTACAAAACAATTTTTAAACCTTTAAAAACTTTATTAACATGGACAAATCATTTGAAGAACTGGAAGAAAACGCCCGCCGCATGGCTGAAAGCCGCCGACTGGCAGAAGAAGCCCGACAACGACAACAAGCAGGCGAAACCTATGTATCAGACTTCCGACACCTGCTGCCCGAACTGTTTAACGCACTACCCGCCGTCCTCAGCGTATCGCTCGATACCCTGCAAGAACAGCAAGAGAAAGAAGCCTTTCTGGTAGGGGCATTGGGTGTGCTGAGTGGTTGTATGCCCAATGTGTATGGCTACTACATGGGCGATGCCATGCGCCCCAACCTGTACTGCTACGTGCTGGGCAGGTACGGGCTGGGCAAGGGTGTGCTGGGGCTGGCACGCCAACTGGGCGAACCCATACACCAACACAAACTGGAGCAAGCCAAGCAGATGCGCAAAGACTACATCTTTCAGAAAGATGTGTATGAACAGCAACGCAAACTGTATGAGCAGGGCAAACGTGCAGAACCGCCTACCCCACCCGACGAGCCACGTATGCTGCGCCTCTTTATGCCTGCCAATAGTACCAAAGCAGCCCTCATTATGCAGATGGAACAGAACGACGGCAGGGGCATTATTTTTGAAACCGAGAGCGACTCGCTGGCAGATATGCTGCGTAGTGGCGATAACAATTTCAGCGATATACTGCGCAAGGCTTTTCATCACGAAACGGTGAGCCTTGTGCGCAAAACCAACCGAGAGGAATGCGAGATAGCCGCACCCGAATTCAGCATTGTACTTAGCGGCACGCACGACCAGCTAAGCCAACTGATACCATCGGCAGAGAACGGACTGTTCAGCCGTTTTTTTTACTACATCATAGAGGGTACAGACAATTTTCTGTTTCCATTCCTTGCAGAGCGAAACATACGCAAGCAGGTAGTGAGCAATATGGGTATGCTATGGATGCATGTATATAAGCAACTGGAAGCATTGGAAAAGCCCATCGAGTTTTGCCTTACCGAAGCGCAGCAGCAACGCTTTGCCGCCACGATGGCCGAACGCAAACGCGATATACGCAACAATATAAGCGACAAACTGGACGGCACCATCCACCGCATGGGCAATATCTTCTTCCGCATCTGCATGATACTGACCATGCTGCGCCGTATGGACAAGGAACAAGCCTACGAAGGTACTATCGTATGCGAAGACACCGATTTTGAACTGGCATTCGACATCAGCGTATGGCTGCTGCAATACAGCCTGAAGGTGTTTGAAGAAGTAGAGCCGATACGCCCCACCAGTGTAGAGCAGATAGACCTGACAAAGTACAGCAGCACCATCAACCAAAAAGACGAATGCTGCGAGCTATGCGCCCGTGGCTGGAGCATTAGGCAGATAGCCAAGCATATGTACGGAGGTGCAAAAACTACAACCATTTACAACTGGATAAAAAATTACTGCCCGAAAAGAAAGCGTGCGTAAGTGTTCAGGTGTTCCACTGTTCCAAGTGTTCCGTTCGGAACAGTGGAACAGTTTTCTAAAACAATATTACATCTAAAAAACAATAACCATGATAATCAAAAACTACACACTCGTAGAGTGGAATCAGCAACAGCAGATATTTCATATGAACAGGGTAATAAACGGCGTAGCAGACCACAAGCCCAATACTTGTGGCTACAAGACCGTATTGCGATGCCTGAACGATGAAGAAGCCTACCCGCTGATAGAATATATAATAACACACATAAAACAGGAAACCACCACCAGCGAGGGCATACACCTGACAACCGCACAAGTAAAACGCCACCTGAAAGCAGCCATGAAGCTGATAACAGACTTTAAACAACTGGAGTTAGAAACTATCAGCAGTAATTGATGGGTGTACGAACTGTACAGGTGTACGAGTATGTACGCCTGTACATTTTATATTACTCGCGTCATGGCTGGGAGTGAAGGAAACTGGTAATAATACTATTTAGATTAATCAGCAGATATATAACCCTCATTCCGTGAGATTGCTTCGTGCCTCGCAATGACGCTAGTAGAAAAACAAAACCGTTCAATGTTCCGAACACTGAACACTTGAACACCTTGAACACCCCACCTTGTCATGCTGAACGTAGCAGAGCGAATTTATAATTGATATTTATTTTCGAGAATAATATGATGTAGTAGTGCCATAACGATGACTCACCATACCTTTCGATGATTCACCACCTTGGTCTGGGTGATGTGTATATACCATACTATCCTGCTGAAAATAATAAATCAATGTATAGTTTGCATAATAAGTGCTCTTTTTAGCAAAAGCATATTCATAAAATAATGGCTTACCTTTATTAATAGCTGTTAATGTGTCGGCCTTGAAGATTAAGGTGCTATCATTTAGTAGTGTTACGGCAAAATTCTCTGTAAAAACATTGGTTACTTGTTTTTGATAATTACTGCGATTGAGTGTATCTACTACTACTTCCCATAGTCTGGATGTATTGATTTTAGAAAAATCTTTTGCATTATAAGGATTGTATATGTAAAAATCCAAGGTTGGGTTAAGACCGTTTTTATTCAGCGAGTCGTCATCAACTATGATACTCACCGTATACAACCTTGCTTTGGTGTAACTATGCTTTGGACTGGCTTCTGTAGATGTAGCTCCATCATCAAATATCCATTTTATTTTTTTAGATGTTGGTATAGTACTATAAAACGATATTGTTTCATTTACTAAAAAGTCAGACAAATTAAAAGCCTTACTACCGTTATTAAATATCTTATAAGGTACACCAACTGTATTAGCGTCAGGTTTATTACTATCCTTTTTTTTGCATGCAGATAAACAGATAAATACAAATAGTGCTAATCGAATAAGATGGTTCATAAGTGTTTTTGAAGAAAAGTATCAAAATTCATGCCATAGTGAATGTATATAGCTCCTACTAATTATTAACATTCAATGAGTGTCTTTTAAAAACACAGCCATTCCACATTCCGAATGTGGAATGAATTAATATCACCCACCCAACTGATGCACCAACCCACCCAGCTTTTTCAGAGAACGTTCTACCTGTGGTGTCCATTGCATACCGTAGCTAAGGCGCAGGCAGTTGCGGTATCTGTCTTGCAGGGTGAACATGCTGCCCGGTGCAATACTAATTTTATGCAGCATCGCCTCTTGATACAGTTCGTAGGTGTCTATGCGTTTATCAAGTTCCAGCCATTGTATAAAGCCACCCTTGGGGTTGCTCATCTTTGTACCGTCAGGAAAATACTCGCCGATGGCACGGGTAAATTGCAGGCTGTTGGCATGTAGTGTTTGCCGTAGTTTGCGCAGGTGATGCTCGTACCTGCCCGTAGCAAGGAAGTTGGCAATAGCTGCCTGCTGCGCCGTAGCACTGGTGATGCTGTGGTATAGTTTCAGGCGTTTTATTTTTTCAAGGTATTTGCCCGGTGCTACCCAGCCTACACGATAGCCGGGTGCCAGTGTTTTGGATACAGAACTGCACCATAGCACATTGCCTTCTTTATCATAACTCTTGCAAGAGCGTGGTCGGTTTTTACCAAAATACACATCGCCATACAGGTCGTCTTCTATCAGTGGCACACCGTGCTTGCTTAGCAGCTTTACCAATGCTTCTTTCTGCTCATCGGGCATGGTATAGCCAAGCGGATTGCTGAAATTGGTTACGAAAAAACACGCTTTTATGTTGTGTTTTTGCAATGCCAGTTTCACATCGTCCGGGTCAACACCCGTATCTGGGTGTGTGGGTAGCTCTACAACTTTCAGCCCTATGCTCTTGGCAAAGCGTAGTGTACCAAAATACACGGGGCTTTCTACGGCTATGGTATCGCCGGGCTTTGTTATCGCCATCAGGCAGTACGATATGGCATTCATGCAGCCTGCGGTGGTTACAAGGTCGTCTGCTTTCAGCCCGCTATCCCATTGGCGTGTCCATCGGGCTATTTGTGTGCGCAGCAGGCTGTTCCCTTGTATAGATTCGTACGACGTACCGTTATCGGGCAGGTCTCTCAATGCCTGCGCCATCGCTTTGTTCAGCTTGGGTAGCGGCAGCAATTCGGGGGCTGGTACGCTGAGCGAGAATTTCATAATGCCGGGCATCACAAAATCGTCATACACTTCAGATATGATGGCTTCTACATTCTTGTTCTTGGTAGTAAGCGATGGGTTGCTCTTATCTAAAGACAATAAAAACTTAGACGGATTGTACCGTACATAATACCCACTCTGCGGGCGAGACTCTATCAGCCCTTTGCCCTCGAGGTGATAATATGCCTGCAATACGGTACTCATGCTTACGGCTTGCTGTTCGCTCAAACCCCTTACCGATGGCAGTTTATCGCCTACATTCAGTACCCTGTCCAGTATCTGCTGTTCTATACTATCTGCAATGTGCAGGTATATATGTCCGTCTTTGCCTTTGATAAGTTTCTTCATGCCAAGCAGTGTGTTAAAAAAAACTGTTATGGTCGAAATTACAAAAATTGTATCTGTTATGTTTCAAATAATCTTTTGAATTTTGTCCTGTTGTTTTACAACAATCTAACTAAGGCACATTTAT
Source organism: Chitinophagaceae bacterium IBVUCB1 (assembly GCA_002127285.1). GTDB lineage: Bacteria > Bacteroidota > Bacteroidia > Chitinophagales > Chitinophagaceae > Polluticoccus. The sequence continues at coordinate 361,716 of NFUW01000002.1, read as the reverse complement.
GTCAAGGCACAGCAAAGCTATTCTTGCACTCGTATATATATGCATCATCTGGGGCACTACCTACCTGTCTGGGCGCATTGTGGTGCAGTTGTTTCCATCGTTTTTGTTTGCTGCCATCAGGCAAATCGTTTCTGCTGTTATCATACTCGGCATCGCATTAGCCATCAACCGCAAAGCAGACTTATCGAAGCAAAACATATTGCACCAAATAAAAATCGGCTTCTTACTGATAACGATGGGCAACGGATTAGTGATGTGGGGTGTACGCTTTATACCCAGTGGCGTAGCTGCGCTGATATGCGGTCTGATGCCACTAAACGCCGTACTCATCAACATTGCCATTACCAAAGAGCGTATCAACGGTTTGATACTCTTAGGTATGCTTACAGGCTTTGGCGGTATAGCACTCATATTCAAAGACAATCTATCAGACCTTACGAATAGTAACTACCTGTTGGGCATCATCGCTACGTTTATTGCCACTACTTGCTGGTCGTTTGGTAGTGTTATCAACAAGAAGCATGTATCTACTACCAATCCCATCTTCAACTCGGGTATGCAACTTGTATTCGGCAGCATCGGCTTGTTCAGTATCAGCCTGTTTGCAGATGATTACAGCCATGTAGATTTGTTTCAGCCTGCCGTTATCTGGAATCTTGCCTACCTCGTCATCTTCGGTTCTGTACTGGCTTATACGTTATATATGTATGCGCTGAAAGAATTGCCTGTTGGCATCGCATCGCTGTATGCCTACGTCAATCCCTTAGTAGCCGTAGTGCTGGGCTACTTGGTGCTGAACGAGCAACTGACATGGTACACCGCGCTGGCATTTGCTACCATTGCGGGTGGTGTGTATATCGTCAACTATGGCTATCGCCGAAAGCATAAACAGACCGCAGCAGAAAAAGCGGCATTATTAACCATTCCCGAAGCGGAATAAAAAAACAGACTGTTATGGAATATGCAATTTCAATCTTGCCACAGGCAGAAAGAACCGTAAAAGACACCACAACCATACCATTTGGTGTACAGCCTACGGAGCATATGTTTGTTGCCGAATACAAAAACGGGCAATGGCACAATAGCCGCATCGTACCGTATAGCAACCTTACGATGAGCCCCTTTGCACTATGCCTGCACTACGGGCAAACGGTGTTTGAGGGTATGAAAGCATTTTTGATGAACGATGGACGCATCAACATCTTCCGTACAGATAAACATTACGAACGCTTTGCCAAATCGCTGGAGCGTATGTGTATGCCTGTAGTACCGCAAGCTTTGTTTACTGAAGCACTGCACCAGCTTGTGCAGCTCGATGGCAGTTGGGTGCCCGATACAGAGCATGGCTCGCTATATCTGCGCCCTTTTATGATAGCATCTGAAGAAAGGCTGGGTGTGAAGATTGCGGACGAATACCTGTTTATGATAGTTTGCACACCTGCTTATCAATACTATACCCAACCGCTGAAAGTGCGTGTGGAAGAAACTTACGCCCGTGCTGCCGATGGTGGTACAGGCTATGCCAAATGTGGCGGCAACTATGGCGGGGCTTACTACCCAACCAAGCTGGCACGAGAAGCCGGCTACGACCAGGTGATATGGACAGATAGTAAAACGCACGAGATGATTGAAGAATCGGGTACGATGAACCTGATGTTTTTTATAGACGACACACTCATCACCCCGCCGCTATCGGGTACTATACTGGATGGTGTAACACGTGATAGTCTGCTGACACTTGCCCGAGAAATGGATATAGCTACCGATGTGCGCCCCATTGGCTACAAAGAAATAGAACAGGCTTTGCAGACGAGTAAGCGTGTAGAGGCATTTGGCGCAGGTACGGCAGCCGTAATAGCACCCATACAAACCATTGCCATCAAAGGCAGAGATTATGATTGCTATATAGGCGATGATGCCACAATGTATAAACTGCAACGTGCACTGTACGATGTACGCAAAGGCACTGCAACCGATAACCACAACTGGAACTATATTATATAATGCAACCCGTAACAATAACATACAACGGCTATACCATTACTACAGACAAGGCATTGATGCGTGTAGAAGATGTGCACCAGTGGCTAAGCACCGAGGCGTATTGGTGCAAGCGCATACCTTTTGATGTTGTAAAGACAGCGTTCGACAATTCGTACTGCATAGGCATACTGAAAGATGGCAGGCAGGTAGGCTATGCAAGGTTTGTGACGGACTATAGTGTGTTTGCCTACTTGGCAGATGTATATGTAGCCGAAGCACACCGAGGGCAAGGGCTTAGTAAAAAGATGATGGAGATACTGATGGGGCTGGACTGGGTACAAAAGCTGCGCCGCATATCGCTGGCTACCGTAGATGCGCATGGACTGTACGAGCAGTTTGGCTTTAAACAGCCTGCCATACCCGAAAGGCTGATGGAAATAACACGCCCCGCTATATACGGGGATAATAGTAACCCTTGTAAATAAACACACGATGGCTATACAATATTTGAACAGCGCAGACAGGCAATTTCGCATGTACAAAAAACTGGGCGAGGGTGCAATGGCGCAAATGACAGACGAACAACTATTTGCCATGCCCAATGAAGAAAGTAACAGCGTGGCCATCATCGTAAAGCACCTATGGGGCAATATGCTAAGCCGCTGGACTGACTTCCTGACGACAGACGGCGAGAAGGAATGGCGGCTGCGGGATGCGGAGTTTGTAAACGATACCAATACCCGCGAAGCCCTGATGCAGCAATGGGAAGCAGGCTGGCAATGCCTCTTCAACGCGCTTGGCAGCATTACCGATAACGACCTTGAACGCATCATATACATACGCAACGAGGGGCATACTATACTTGAAGCCATCAACAGGCAGATAGCCCACTACAGCTACCATGTGGGGCAGATAGTGTATATAGCCAAGATGTATAAAAACAACGGCTGGAACAGCCTGTCCATCCCCCGCAATCAATCTGCCGAGTACAATAACAAGAAATTCAGCGAAGAAAAAGGCAACAGACATTTTACAGACGAGTGGCTGGATGGGAAGTGAACCATACACTGCAAAAGCTCAACCTGTACCGTCATACCGAATACAGAGAGGGTTATTAGTTGATTTGTTGATTGGATAGGAGAGATAAAAGGGATAGAAGGGATGATGGGGATAATAGGGATGGAAGGGAAAGACGGGATAGAAGGGTGTGAAGGGATAATAGGGATGGAAGGGATAGTGGGAATAGTGGGGATGTTCCGTAGGAACAAAAGCTTTGTAGCTGTATGGTTGTCATAATCCATCCCCGTCCTGTAGGGACGGAACAGCGTACCATGTTCAGCCACCTACGGGGCTGTATCTGTTTGATTTTATTATTGGCTACAAAGCTTTTACACCCTACGGGGTAAGCCGTGAAGCATCTGCATCATCGGCGGTACAAATACTCGGCAGATACCTCTCTACGTTCGGTATGACGGGGTTGCTTCGTCGTTGCCTCCTGCAAAGACGTGAATAATATAACATCACCTCCCCTTGGGGGAAGCCTGCCATGCTGCAAGCATGGGCAGGGAGGGGCTTACATTTTTTCCGTAAATTCGTAACAGATGAGCCAGTCTGTTTCGCACATAGCTATTAAGAAAGTAACTGCCGATACGGTGGCAGACACCCATGATGTATTGGCTACCGAAGAACCGTTGGAAATACGCATCAACTATGGCAAGGCAGATGCACGGGTGCAAAAAAGCCTGTCGGTAACCATGCGCACACCGGGGGCAGATGCAGAGCTGGCAGTGGGTTTCTTGTTTACCGAGGGCATCATCAGGCAATACAGTGATGTTAAGGCTGCTTTCATCATACCCGATAATATAGTACAGGTAGTGCTGCAAGAAGATGTAACACTCGACTTGGCAAAGCTGGAAAGGCATTTCTACACCACATCCAGTTGCGGGGTGTGTGGCAAGTCGTCTATCAGTGCCGTAAAAACAGTATGCGATGTAGCAACAGGGGCAGATGCTTTGCAGTTTTCAGCATCACTCATCTATCAGCTACCCGATATGCTGCGCCGTCAGCAAGCCGTGTTCGATAGTACGGGCGGGCTTCATGCATCCGCTTTGTTTGATGAAGCAGGTAATTTAATTTTACTACGCGAAGATGTAGGCAGGCACAATGCGCTGGATAAACTGATAGGGGCTGCTTTGCAGGCAGGTATCGTGCCTATGGACAAACACGTACTTTTGCTAAGCGGTCGTGCCAGTTTCGAACTGATACAGAAGGCTGCTATGGCGGGCATCAGGGTGGTATCGGCAGTAGGCGCACCGTCGAGCCTTGCCGCAGAAACAGCAGCAGAGTTTGGCATGACGTTGATAGGTTTTTTGCGTGGCGAACGCTTTAATATATATACGGGCAATCAAAGGGTACGATTATGAAATTGAGAATAAAAGGCAGCAGTGTCAGGATGCGTGTTACCAAAAGCGAGATGGACAAGTTTGCCAAAGAGGGCTTGGTAGAGGAGTTGGTAGAGTTTGGTACTACTACCCTCGCCTACCGATTGCAGCGCAGCGATGCAGCCACTATGACGGCTACTTTTGCAGATAATGTACTGACGGTGTATATGCCTGCCGATAAAGCAGACGAATGGGCACGTACCGAAAAAGTAGGCTACGAGCATAATATGGATACGGGCGATGGTAAAAAGCTGTATCTTTTATTGGAGAAAGATTTTAAATGCCTCGACGAAACACACGAAAACCAAGACGATAACTACGACAACCCCGCCGCCATACTATACAATATGCAAAAGCAATGAGCGAAGAACTGAACAAACCACAGGGCAATGATAAACCGAATGCCGAAAACCCTGAGGAGTTTACAGGCATCAAGTTTACGCACGTTCACAATGCAGCGGCGGGCATACCTGCTGTTATATCCAGCATCAAGCATGTATTCGGAGAGATGGGTGTGGCTCGTGGTTTCAAAGCGTTGGCAAAGCTCAATCAGAAAGACGGGTACGACTGCCCCGGCTGTGCATGGCCCGACCCTGACGACCATCGCTCGCCCATTGCAGAGTATTGCGAGAATGGCGCAAAGGCAATAGCCGAAGAAGCAACTACTAAAAAACTACATGCCGATTTCTTTGCCAAACACTCAATAAAAGAACTGGCAGAGAACGACGATTATCGTATAGGTAAAAAAGGACGTGTGGCAGAGCCTATGTATCTGCCCAAAGGCGGCACACATTATCAACCCATCAGTTGGGATGCTGCTTTTCAGAAAATAGCCGACCACCTCAATGCACTCGATAGCCCCGACGAGGCCGTGTTTTATACATCTGGCCGTACCAGTAACGAGGCTGCGTATCTGTATCAGCTTTTTGTGCGCGAGTATGGAACCAACAACCTGCCCGACTGTTCTAACATGTGCCACGAAAGCAGTGGTGTAGCATTGGGCGAAAGTCTGGGTATTGGTAAGGGCTCGGTAACACTCGAAGATTTTTACAAGGCGGAAGTCATCATCATACTGGGGCAAAACCCGGGCACTAACCACCCGCGTATGCTTAGTGCTTTGCAAAAGGCTAAAGACAACGGGTGTACCATCATATCCGTCAACCCACTACCCGAAACAGGCTTGATGGGCTTTAACAATCCTCAAACGGTGCGTGGCGTATTGGGCAGAAAGGCGGAGTTGACAGACATCTTTCTGCAAGTGAAGCTGAATGGCGATATGGCACTGCTCAAAGCCATTACCAAGCTGCTGATGGAAGAAGAAGCCAAAGCACCGGGTACAGTGTTCGACCTTGATTTTATTGCCAAACATACCACAGGCTACGAAGATTATCTGAACAATATAGCCAAATACAACGTAGAACAACTGGCAGCCGCTTGTGGCATATCTGTAGAGCAGATACAACAAACTGCCGAAGTATTTAAGAACAAGAGCAAGATAATAGCCTGCTGGGCTATGGGGCTAACGCAGCACAAAAACGCGGTAGATACCATTAAAGAAGTAGTGAACCTGCTGTTGCTGAAAGGCAGCATAGGCAAAGAGGGTGCAGGCACTTGCCCCGTACGCGGGCATAGCAATGTGCAGGGCGACAGGACGATGGGTATTTATGAAAAACCACCCAAGCCCTTCCTCGATAAGCTGCAACAGGTATATGGCTTTGAACCACCACGCCATCATGGCTACGATGTGGTAGAGTGCATACACGCCATGCATCAGCGCAAGGCAAAAGTATTCATAGCTATGGGCGGCAACTTCCTGTCTGCCACGCCCGATACCGAATACACGGCAGAGGCACTACGCCGTACTAAACTAACGGTACACGTATCTACCAAACTGAACCGCAGCCACCTGATAACGGGCGAAGAAGCACTGATACTACCATGCTTGGGACGTAGTGATAAAGATGTAGTAAACGGTGAGGAGCAATTCATCAGTTGCGAAAACTCGATGGGTGTGGTGCAGATGAGCAAGGGTGGACTAAAACCTGTATCAGACCAATTACTAAGCGAACCCGTGATAGTAGCCAAGCTGGCAAAAGCAACACTGGGCAATCGCAGCAAGATAAACTGGGATTTGTATCTGGAACATTACGACTATATACGCAACGATATAGAACTGGTAATACCCGGCTTTGATAGTTATAACCAACGAGTACGCCAGTTGGGTGGTTTTTACTTGCCCAACAATGCAAGGCAGGGAAAATTCAATGTCCTAACAACAGGCAAGGCACACTTCAACGTAGCCGATGTAATATTTCCTAAGCTGGAAACAGATGAGTACATGATGATGACCATACGCAGCCACGACCAGTTTAACACCACCATCTACGGGCTGGACGACCGCTATCGAGGTGTACTGAACGAGCGCAGGGTGATATTCATGAACGAGAAAGATATAAACGAAGCAGGGCTACGTGCAAATGATGTGGTTGACCTCTATAATTATCATGATGGTGTAGAGCGTGTAGCACGCAAATTCCTCGTCATACCATTCAGCATACCCGAAAAATGTACGGCTACCTACTTCCCCGAAACCAATGTATTAGTACCCATCAACAGCACGGCAGATAAGAGCAATACGCCTACTTCAAAGATGGTGATACTGAAAATTCGTAAGCATGTAGCGTAATAGATAGGGGCAAATCGGCATTTGGGTGTTATATTTGTACGCTTACAAATAACACTAAATCATATTTTCTGGCACTCGTTTATTATATAGCATTACCTTTTATATACCTCATATCGGTATTGCCGTTCAGGGTACTCTACGCCGTTTCCGATTTCTTTTATGTGGTGCTGTATCATATACTCGGCTATCGCAAAGAGGTGGTGTACAACAACCTGCGCAACTCCTTCCCCAACAAGACGGAGCAGGAAATAAAAGACATCCGCAAGCGTTACTATAAGTATTTGTGCGATTTGTTTCTCGAAACATTCAAGACACTTACCATCAACAAACAAAACATGCAGAAGCATTGTTATTTCAATGCCGAAGCAAAAGCATTGTTTGACAAGCTGGCGGCTGAAAATAAAAGTATCATCCTTGTAATGGGGCATCTGGGCAATTGGGAATGGGCAGGTAACACCTTCAGTCTGCAACTGAAGCAGCAACTGTATGTGATATACCACCCCATCACCAATAAATACTTCGACTGGTTGATGTATAAGATGCGTACCCGCTTTGGCACCAAGCTGATAGCCATGAAAGATACTTTCCGCGAGATGCTGGAAAACAAAAACGAACTGAATGCTACCGCCTTTATAGCCGACCAGACACCCGCACCCGATACCGCCTATTGGACAAAGTTTATGCATCAGGACACACCTATATTCAGAGGTACGGAACTGATAGCGAGGAAGATAAACTATCCTGTAGTGTACGCAACTGTAAAGCGTGTAAAGCGTGGCGAATACGAAATGCATGCAAAGCTGTTGGTAGAAACACCCAAGGCAACTGCCGAGGGAGAAATATCTGAACTGCATACCCGCCAACTGGAGCGCGATATTATAGCACAACCAGAAGTATGGCTATGGTCTCATCGCCGATGGAAACATACAAAACCCGCAACGGCATAATGCGTACAGGCAGAGAACTGATATTAGCCACAAAGCCTTATACAAAGGAAGACCGCACCAAAAGCTGGATGCTGCTGGTATCTTCTTTATTGTTACTGGCTGCGGCATTATCGGGCGCATTCCTGATACCATACATTATACCACGCCTTGTATGCAGCTTACTGGCAGGCTTGCTGATGGTGCGTATGTTTATCATCTACCACGATTTTCAGCATCACGCTATACTACACCGTTCTGTATTAGCAGATGTCATCATGACGCTATACGGCATGTATGTACTGGTGCCCGCCAGTATATGGAAACGTTCTCACGACTATCATCACGCACACAATTCAAAACTATTCAGTGCCAGCATCGGCTCTTACCCCATAGCTACCAAAAACAAATACCTGAGCATGACGAAGGGAGAAAGGCGTATGTACCTTTTCATCCGTCATCCGCTTACCATCATCATGGGTTATTTTACCATGTTCATCATCGGTATGTGTATCAGCTCTTTTGTAAGCGCACCCAAAAAGCATTACGACTCGCTGATAGCATTGGTACTGCATGGCTTACTCAACTGGTTTATCTTCACCACCTTCGGTTGGGAAACGTGGTTGTTCTTCGTGTTCATACCCATCTTTCTGGCATCGGCAATGGGTGCATACTTGTTTTATGCGCAGCACAATTTTCCTGCTACAAAGTTTACCGATAAAGAAGACTGGAAGTATGAAGTAGCGGCACTGGAATCATCGAGCTATATGGTGATGAACCCGTTTATGCAGTTTATGACGGGCAATATAGGCTACCATCATATACACCACCTCAATTCGCGCATACCATTTTACAGATTGCCCGAAGTGTATAAAGACTTTCCCGAATTGCAAAACGCACGTACCACATCGCTGCAACCCAAAGAAATAGCAGCCTGCTTCCGCCTGAAAGTATGGGACCCTGAAACGGAACGCATGATAGGTTTTAAAGAACTAAAAAATGCTAATTTAGTAGTGTCATAATCTATACTGCCATGTTAGACATACACGATATCACAGAATACCTTGCGGGCGATACACCCATCAGCGAGTTTGCCAATGCAGAGATAAAGCGCATCATCAGCTATGTGCAGCAGCATATGGCAGTGGTAGAAACAGGTGATGAAGATTTTGAACTATACCTGATAGGCAACCCAAACGCGCTGATAGAAAAGCATCAGATAGATATAACTTGGGAAACAGACACCGAAGCCTTTGACGATAAAATCAAAGCATTGATTGTAGAGGCATCTAATCAGTAATACTTTACAACTTCACACCAGCCGTCAGATAAAAACCTCTGCCATCGCCGGAGATGATACCCGGGCCGGGATAACCGATAGCCCTGCGTGTAAAGTAAGACACATTCGCAAGATTGTTTACAGTAGCTTCCAACACCAACCACTTCCAACTATACCCTGCCGATACATCCATCAATAAATAAGCAGGCACTATACCATTTACACCACTATAGCCGCCTTTTTCAGCATTGGTAGCATCTGCATATTGCTCTGTCAGGTAGCTGCATTGATAAGTAATTTTCAGCTTTTTATAATTAGTCTGTACACCAGCTTTCCAGTTTATCATCGGCACATATTCTACACGTTTGCCCTCAATATTCTTAACGGGGCTTTGTGTATAATTAGCTTCCGTCAATGCAAAGTTGGAGTAAATAGTAGTACCCCATTTATCTGGGTTAATATGCCATAGCTTTAATACATCCAATTCCAAAAACGATTCAAGCCCGTATATCTGCGCTACACCTACATTGCCACGCCTGCGTATTACTTGTGTGTTATTCTTTACGGCAAAATACTCGCCTATACGATTACCATAGTACAAGTAAAATACATTGGCATCAAAACGAAACATATCCCCTAAACTACCACGAAAACCCATATCACTACTCCACCCTTTTTCATCCTGTATATTCGCATCTATCTCAAAAGACGGATTGACAACACGTATATCGTTGAACGTAACAGAACGATAATTTTGAGAGAAATTGCCATACGCCTCAATACCGCAATTAAATTTATAACTACTGCCCACACCTGCTATTACAAACGTGCGTGGCAATATTCTGTTTTCAGTTGTTACTACATCGCTGATAACACTATCGCGCAAGTCGTACACTTTATCGTGGTACAAACCATCTGCACGGGTTTTAATATGCTCTACCCTGATGCCGGGTGTGATGTTCCATTTTGGTGTGATGCGTACTATCTGCTCTGCAAACGCGGCATAGTTGGTATTCGGGAAAGCATAATCGCTCAACAGTTCTGTTCTTTCATTACGAAAGCTGAAATCTGCGCCCGCACCGTTGTTTACATATCCTTGTTTGTTAGTACTGTAACCGTTATATGCACGCACACCAAGGAGCAACGCCTTCTCCATACCCGCTATCTGATAACGATGCAAAAACCTTGACTCTAAGGCTATGTTTCTGAATGTACCTTTCAACAAATCTCTGGCACCGCCATTATCTGTTTGCGAAGGGCGGTTAGGTCGAAAGCCTATCGCATCTCTCGATGCCATCAATCCATACACCCTTGTCTGCAATCTTGTTCTGGATGATATAACATAATCCCACTCCACATCTGCCAGATTCCACTCTACGGCAAACCAGTTACGTGCACGATTACTTTGTCGCGGGTCGTTAGCAAACATATTATCATCCAGCCCGCCAGGCTGTTGTGCAAGGTATTGCAGGCGGGTGTATTCAAAGCCCAGCATGTGTTTGCTGTTCAGTTGGTAATGTATGTCGGCATAGGCGTTCAGCGATTCAAACTGGCTGTTAGGCCGCCAACCATCGCCACGCTTGTAGTGTACGTATGCGTAGTAGCTCAACTTACCTTTTGTACCACTGATGCTGTTGTACGAACCAAAGAAATTCCATGAACCAGCCGTTTGTCTGCTCTCTATGCTCAATGCCTTATCGCCACCGGGTTGCTTCATCTCAAAATTGAGCAAACCACCAAACTGTGTACCGTATTGCAAACCGGCAGCACCCTTTATTATCTCTATACGCTTCAGGGCTTCTGTCGGTGGTGTGTAATAACTTTCAGGATAGCCCAAAGCATCGGCACTGATATCATAACCATTCTGCCGAACATTGAAATTGGACGTACGGTTGGGGTCTAACCCCCTGCCACCTATGCTCAATTGTAAACCACTGCCATCGTTCTCAAAAATATTCAGTCCAGCTACTTTAGCATATACCTGCCTTGTGTTGTTGGTAGCTTTGTTTACAGTCAGCTCCTCTACCTGTATTACTTCTGTTTTCTTACCCGCAGTTATGGTCATGCCATCTATCTGGCGCATGTTACCAAAATTGCCCTGCTTGGTATCTCGCACTTCTACATCTTTCAGCCGCTTGGTGCTGTCTTGCGCATGGGCAACCGATGCACACATTATTATACCTATCGTCCACAACCTACAACCCATATATCGTATCGTTAAATGGCATCAGCCATGTTTTTTGTTTCAGTCCGTCTTTTTCATTCGCAAGGTTCACGCTGGTATCGGCATACAACCTGCTCTGCCTGCCGTTCAGTCCTACATAGATAGTAGCATATACTTCGGGGTTACGCATACCTTGCTTTGTGTAATGTGCTTTCAGTATCTGCGCATATTGCAGTATGAAATCACTTTGTGTAGCCATCATCTTTTCCTGATTTCTTGTCAGGAATTCATTGTTATTGACAGCTATCTTTTCTCCTGTTACTCCATCTTTTACTACAAACTGCGCATAGCCCATTTTCTCCATCAGCATCACCCGCCAAGAGAAGCGGTAACCTTCTTCCGTCCAAAACAATTCGCCATCGTATAGCAGATAACGCCAAGGCAACACTACCTGCAATGCAAAGAAGCCCGCGAACAGTATCAACACACCACGCTGCCACATACGCCCAAAGCTATAGACACTGTTATGCAATACAACCGGCAATGATGTAAAAATAGTTTTCAGTTTCATCAACAATCTGTCTGCATCTGCGGAGTCAAAAAATACCAATGCAGATACTATCATCACATACGGAAACATACCGATGGGAAACAGTATGGATGTGAGTATATGAAACACTACAACTGCCATGTAAGCATAAGGGCGTGTTCTGCGGTTGAGCAGAAAGAACGGTATCGTCAAATCGTACACTGTGGCAAACCAGCTAAATAGATAAGCTATCCATACATGATTGAATAAACTGCCAATCAATGGTGTATCGTTTTGTGCAGGCAACCAAAGGCGCAGTGGCATAGCTTGTACCAACCAATCGGAATTGAGTTTTGCCAACCCTGCATATACATAGAGTATGCCCATCATCAGGCGGATGCTACCTATTGTCCATCTTGGTATGTAGCGGTTTTGTATAAAGGGCTTGCGTATGCTATCAATGGAAAAGTTACAGTTTGCAGGCAGCCATATCATAAGGAACAATACAAGGCTGACGAAATAGTAGTGATTCAGGTAGTTGGTTTTGTCCATCAGTTCTATGTATGTAAAGCTGACAAACAACAATACCGAAGCTATTCTGTACCACCAACCCAATACAAACAATAAAGCACTACTGCCACACAATGCAAACAAAGCGTAGGTGTATTGCCCTAATGGCTGCACCCATTCAAAACCGTAGTAGTGAAAAAAGTATGTGGGTTGTATGTATAGTTCATCTATCCAGCCCTTCAACCAAAAGCGTATAGTACTGCCAAAAATCATCAATCCGAATACTACTCTGAAAACAGCTAAGGAAGCCGAGTAAACAGGCTTCCCTATATATGCTTTGGATAATATGCGCAGTGATGGATGATTCATGCTTTAGTCGCCGTCGTTATCTGTATATGTAATAGATATGCCAAATGCCGATACCATATCTACTTTCAGTAGGGGTACACACTGCTGCATATCATCGTATATGGCAAGCACTTCGGGGCGTTTGGTTTGTACGGCATCCTTCATGGGTGTGTTTAATGCTTTTAGTTTGGTTTCAGCTTGTTGCAGCTTTGCCAATATTGCATCTGCCATAGGTGTGCCGTTCGCGTCTTTTGTACCAATAGCCTGTAGGTAAGACTTCATACCAGCACCCGATGTAGTACCATCAAAACTTTTACCTTCATAAAAAGCAATAGCGGTAGCCATGGCCTGTTGTGCCAGTGCATTGGTAAGTGATGGCGTATAGTATGCTTCTGTCAACTCAGGTTTGGCAACGCCCGTCATAGCACCAACGGGCAATCCTACCTTACCCGAACGCAGATAGCGTTCGTAATACAATACATACGCGTTTGTTATTTCAGACAAGCCACCATTTACATCTGTACCTGTAGCACCCACAAATGTGCCTCTGTATGATGTCCACGCATTGCTCACACCATCCGTTTTTTGCAGCATCTTATTCACTACCGCTTGCAGGTATTGTTTACGTGCTGTTGCTTGCGCATCTGTTGTAAACATATCTATTGTATTCGCATTGCCATTCAACAGATAATCTATTGCAGGGAAACCTTGCGCATCTTTATTGCCAAACTGCTCCAAATCATAACCGCCATTCAGGATGTTGCTGTTTACTTTCGTAACGGTAACAGGGTACGTATTCACATACATGCGCAACGATACATCTTCAGCAGGACCGAAGCCAATAACATCTACTTTCTGCCAAGTGATGTATGCCTTTTCAAAAGCAGTATGTAGCGATGCAAGTGTAGCAGCATCGGGTGCAGCAACAAACGTATTGGTTGCTGTTTGTAATGATTTCAAATCTGTTACCATCGCTTTGTATGCAGGTATCACATAATTATCGGCATAGTTTGCAAGCATAGGTGCCCTGTCAAGAGATGGTGCTGTTACTTCTTCTTTTTTATCCTTTTTGCAGGAAACAATACTGATACCCACCAGTACCAATGATATAATAGCTATAAAAATCGTTTTTCTCATGTTTATATGTTTCGTCCATTTTAACAGGCAAAGCGATGAACTGGTTCACCGCTTTACATAAAATTAAAACCGCTTCTTTATTAGTGATTTACTACTACATCTTTACTTACACCAAATGCGCTCGCTAACTGGTCGCGCACAGCATCAAGGTCTGCATTGGTTAATGACCAAAAACCATTGGGCTTATTCATCAGGCTGTTAATCAATTCTTCAGACTTCACTCTGTTCATTTTCGGATTGTGGGCAAAGCGCAAAGAATATATAAAGCCAACCCCTTCAGACAATGCGTGGTAACGTACAGCATCCGATGTAGCTGTTTTTGTTTTGTTTATATAGCTGATAGCGATGATGGCTACCGCTTTTTCCAACGATGTGCGGATATAGGCTATCTGCGCATCACGTGTTGTCATGTCTTTGTTTACAATGGCAGCACGACCTTTCAGCAATGCCATATAAACATCTGCTGCATTCTCGCCACCTACACCGGTGCTTACTTGACGCACATAAGTACCGAGGTATGATTCCAACCACTTAGTAGCATCAGCAGGGTCTTTTTTAGGAAACACTTCGTTTGATGTGAGGTAGCCATAGGCTTCGTCCCAATGATGCTCAAGTGCTGTATAGTTTTTACCACTTACAACGTTACTATTATCAGCAGCTTGCTTTTCTGTACCCAGATAAATATTACTTATCTGGTCAAGCATCATCGCACCTATCAAACCTTTCTGTATAAACTGGGGATATTCAAACCCTTTTTCATCTACTAAGTATTTGCCATCTAATACACCAGCCTTGCCTTGCGCAGCTACTTGGTTGTAAGATGCGCTGTTTGCTTCCAGCTTAGTAAAATAACCATAAAAACGTTGACGTTCTGCGTCTGCATCTACTGTACTAAATGATTGCGCTGTTTTTGATACGATGGTTTTATCTGTAGCAGTGTTTAGTGACGCATCAGCAAATGCACTGTTTTTATTCTCGTACATATCCTTCAGCTTAGCTGCGGTGATGGTAGATGTAATGCCTTTTTTCATATATGCATCCATCTCCTTCAGCATATTGATGCGTGTAGTCTGCCCCGAAAAGTCAACAGTTGTTTTACCATCCGCACTTTTGAAAGTTTCAAAATAGTTGGTAGTGCTGGTGAGTGTTGAGTACGGCACTTTCAGATTTTCAGTAGGTATTACATTCGTATCATCATCTTTTTTGCACGATGTAAATAAAGATGCTACTAATCCTGTGGCTATTAATAATTGCTTTTTCATTATATCTTATATCCTTTGAGTGCCGCAAAAGTAGTTGCAGCTATAAGACATGATTTTCAAAATCGGGAAAAAGAAAAGCCGGATTGGGAAATCCGGCTCTATTTAATATTCCATTAATATGTACTTAACCTCGGCTTTACATACGCTTGATGGTACAGCCTATTGACTTGGTAGATGCAGGATCCGGCACTTGTCCAACCATCATTTTATCAATAGCAGCTTTCAAATACAGTTCTTTTGAATCTGACGGGCTGGTGGGGTTATCTTCCATAGCACCTTTATACATCAGCTTGCCATTGCCATCAAACAAAAATACTTCTGGTGTACGAGTTGCACCAAATGCATCTGCTACTGCTGATTTCTCGTCTATTACATATGGTACTTTATAACCCATCTGCTTGGCATATTTTGCCATAGCTTTATCTGAGTCTTCATCACCACGTTTTGCCTCGTTTGAATTTATAATGATCATGCCAATGCCTTTACTCAAGGCATATTCCATTATTTCTTTAGTACGTGCCTCGCTCTTTACAACGTACGGACAGGTATTACAAGAAAACATCACGAGCAAGCCTTGAGAGGTTTTTGTATTTCTAAGACTAGTAACAGATTTCTTATCATTAACAACAACTAAGCCTTGAGTTTCTGTTGGTATTTCTGCACCTATTTCTATGCTCTTGATATTGTTTTGTGCAGATGCGGCAATGGATGCACATACAGCCGCAGCTATCAGTAAATTTTTCATGTTTGTATTTTTTATGAAGTTAAGCATAGAAACAACGCAGAACTGTTAAAGGTTTATTCAAGGCTTATATTTTCATCTCCCTCTTGGTATGGCACATAGGTAATGATGAACTGAAACATCTCATCCGTAGCTCGCATACTGCCATTCTGGTCTTTTATCAGGCGTGGCGGGCTAAAGGGGTTGTTCATATTATTCTTAGTATTGTCATACAGCCCCTCGGCTACAATGGTACTGCCTTTGGGTATTTTCAGCATCTTCCTGAACGTATAAAAATACTGCCAGTTAAAGTCCCATTTGGGTATAGATATAAGGCGTATGGTATCACCATCGGGTTTCAATGCATAGGCTTTAAAACTCTTGCCTATCAAGTGCATATGCGGATTGATAGTAAGCACCGATATATCTATCGGGATGGTGTATTTACTGTACACGTGTTTCACTGTATTGGGTGGCAATATCAAATCGGGTAATACGGGTGATATACCTATTGTGCCCAATTGAAATTCATCAACAGGCCTATTGGGTGGCAGCTTCGAGAAGAAAATATTGATATACGAACTATCCCACACTGCCTTGTCTTTAGTAAAACCATAATGCAAATCATTTAGCAGAAAAGCACCCTTACGTGGCAGTTTGTAGCCACCAATACCATCGGGGTAGCGTTGGCCATACGTGCCGGGAAGATAATTCACTACCGATTTTTTAAGTGCCGGATAAGTACCATCGTCATTGGGTAAACCCAATTTTGCAAAGGCTAATGTTATGGTACTATCCTCTACCATATCGGCAATATTATCGCCAATAAATACGGTACGTTTTTTATCAAATTCATAGCGTACCATATCACCGTTTACGTGATGTACTACCCCACCATTGCCGGGCATGAACTCTATAACACTTGCATAGGTATCTGCGGGCAATTCAAAAGGTACTTTCACCAATAAAAACTTATCGTTGCTATTGGCAGGCAGAAAATAAGGCTGTACGGGTATGCGCATATCGGGTGTACCAATCAGCGAGCCTTTGGGGTAATCGGGCAACGAGGGCATTTTATCTGCATCACCTTCTTTCATGCCATCCTGCACCCATTTTTCTACCAGCCTGATGTCTCTTTCCGTCAATACTTTTTGCCCAACAAACTCTGTATAATGCGGGTCGGCAGGCCACGGGGGCATCATCCTTTCTCGCATGACGAATGCCGATGCAGCACCATATTTTTTCGCATCTGTATAAGTAATAAGGTTGAAATGCGCACCGCCACCATCTCTATGGCAGCCTGTGCAGTTTTTATACATCAACGGTGCTACATGCTCTGTAAACGTAACGGTATCGGGCAACCTGTTGGCGTTGTTACAACTCTGCATTAACCATAATGCACATAATGCCGCACTAATTATGTTTCTTAACCTCACCCTCATTTTTATCAGAAAATTTGCCAAGCAGGATGCTTACATTCAACTCATAGCCCAATATTATTACCATTGTATTGAGCCACACCCAAACCATAAAAGCCATTAAAGTACCTATCGAACCATATACTTTATTGTAGTTGATAAAGTTGTTGACCAAGAAAAAGAATACAACCGTAGTAATGATGCTCAACACAGTAGCGAAAACAGAACCCGGAGATACAAAGCTGAAACGGTGAACCATTGAAGGACCATAGGTATATATGATAGAAATTGCCGAAAAAACAAGCCCAACCAGTATCAGCATACTGAATAGTTTTACCATCACCACATTGTTGAATACTTTGAGAATGATGCCATTCAATGCCTCGCTCTGTAATATCAATGCGGCAATACTGACTATAGCAACAATGATGAGCAACACAGTCAATTTGATAGATACCCACCTTCGGCGAAAGCCGGTTCGCTTTATGTGCACAGATGTGCCTGTGTCAAACGCTTTCATCAAGCCCATCATGCCATTTGATGAGAAAAACAACGTAAGTAAGATACCATAAGACAACACATCCCTGTGTTCAGTATTCATAAAATCTACTATAACGCCCGTTACTGTATTGTTTATCGTTTCCGGCAACGACAGCAGGTTGATGGTGTTGAGTATGGTATGTTGCACATCTACCAATGGCAAATAAGGCACCAACGAGAATAGAAACAGTAAAGTAGGCGGTATTGCCATCAGAAAATTGTATGTAACTGCCGCCGCTCGTACATTCACCTTCGTATTAGACACTTCTTTATAAAAAAACTTACCTACATGAAACAGAGACACCCCCTGAAAACCAGGCAATACCACACCACGAGCCCACTCAGTTAGCACCTTCACGGGTGGTAGTTTCAGAATGGCTGATTCCAATCTCGTCATACCACAAATTAAGGCTAAAGATTGCTGAGAATGAAATCTGTCATTCTTTTATATAAATGCGGCCTTGCATTACCACCCGATATGCCATGGTTGCGGTTCGGGTAGTATTCCCCGTCAAATTCTTTATTGGCTTTTATCAGTGCGTCCGTCATCATTACCGCATTTTGAAAATGCACGTTGTCATCAGCAGTGCCATGTATCAGCAAATACTTGGCTTTCAGGTTAGCAGCCATTTTTTCGGGAGCATTGTTATCATATCCCTCAGCATTTTCTTTGGGCGTACGCATGTATCGTTCGGTATAAATATTATCGTAGTATCGCCAACTGGTAACGGGTGCTACGGCAATACCCATCTTAAATACATCGTTCGATTTCATAACACAAGTGCTGCTCATAAAGCCTCCATAACTCCAGCCCCAAATGCCTATGCGATTTTTGTCAACATACGTTTGGTTGCCCAGCCATTTGGCTATTGCTATCTGGTCTTCGCTTTCGTACTTACCCAATTGCAGGTAGGTGCGCTTCTTAAACTCCTCACCACGAAAACCAGTACCTGTGCCATCTGCACAAAACACGATATAGCCTTTCTGCGCCAGCATCTGGTGCCAAAAGAAATCGCGAACAGGGAAACGGTCTGCTACTTCCTGAGAGCCGGGACCGCTATACTGATACATCAGTACAGGGTATTTTTTATTGGGGTTAAAGTCGGGCGGTGTTATCATCCATGTATTGAATGTGATACCACCATCCAATTCTATTTGTTTGATGGCGATATTACCCAATTCGTATTCTTCCATCTTTGCTTTCAGCAAATTGTTATCTTCCAGCGTTTTGATGATTTTACCATCGGCATTGCGCAAATAAAACACGGGCGGTTGGTTTATCCTGGTATGCTTATCCAGAAAATACTGATAACCCTCTATAGGCGTAATGCCATGTGTACCATCTTCGGGGGTTATCGTCTTTCTCTTTTTTCCTTCCCAGTTTACGACATATAACTTACGTTCTATGGGGCTTTTTTCTGCCGCAGTGTAGTACACCAGTTTGTTTGTTTTATCTACACCGGCTATATCTGCTATATCATACTTGCCTGGGGTAAGGTCTGTTAATTTCTTTTTCTTCCAGTCCCAACGGTGCAGGTGGGTATAGCCACTCACTTCACTGGTGAAAATGAATGAACTGTTATCTGGCAAAAACTGCATATTGTCGTTTACATCTACATAGTATTTATTCTCTTCAGTATATATTACTTCTGATTGTCCGTTGGCTGCATTAGCAAACAACAACTCCAACTTGTTTTGCAGTCTGTTCATACGATATATGCACAAGGTATTCGGGCTGTTCGTCCATTTGATGCGTGGTATGTATTGGTCTGTATCCGAGCCAATATCTGCTTTCACCGTATTGCTGGTAGCATAGTCATATATCTTTATGTCAATCACCGAGTTTGGTTCACCTGCTTTGGGATATTTATAGTTGTAGTTTTTGGGGTACAAACCACCATACATCGGCATATTAAATTCGGGCACTTTGCTTTCATCAAATCGGTAGTAAGCTATATACTTGCCATCGGGCGACCATTCAAAAGCCCTTGTGAAACCAAACTCTTCTTCGTACACCCAATCGCAGTTTCCATTTATGATTTTGTTCCATTCGCCATCGTTAGTCAGTTGTTTGTTTTCACCGGTGTAGAAATCTATCACAAACAGGTTATTGTTCTTTACATACGCCACACGCTGCCCATCGGGCGAAAACGTAGGGTGCATTATTTTTTCATTATCTACCTCATTTACGCTTTTGGTAGCAACATCATATACATAGGCTTTATAAAATGCCGAATGACGATATACACTCTGTCCCTCATTCAGCAACAATATCTTTTTTTCATCGTCGCTGAAATGATAGCTTTCAAACTTGACACGCTTGCCACCAAACATCAAATTGCTATTATCGAACAAAACGGCTACTTCTGCACCCGTTTCTATGTTATATTTTTTAATGATTTGCGTATCTCCCAGTAGGTCTGTTTTTGTATAGTGCTTACCATCTTTCATCCCATTAAAACCCGGCACGCTCTTTATGCGGAATGTGTTGTTTTTAAACAAGTCGTCTAGTGTTATCTGTTTTTTGCCTTGCGCATCGGCAATCTGGCATATCAGCAACGCGGCTATCAGCAGGTAGTATTTCATATTGAGTATTGAAGCCCCAAAAATAGCAGCAATAGTGCAGAGTTAAAACATTATAGAAAACTTAAAAGGGTTAGAAATCGGGGGAATAAAAAAATCCCCTTGAGCCATCAAGGGGATTTTCACTTATTATATTTCATATCAGTAGTCGATAGTAGCCTGTATACCCCTGTCTATCAGGGCTTCTGCCTGCGGGCGCAGCATTTCAAACGTTCCTTTTCTTACCCCGCATTTGCCTTTGTGGTGTATGATGAGGGCACACTGTTCTGCCTGTTCGGGATAGTGTTCGCATATTTCCATCAGCGACTGTATCACATGGTCGAATGTGTTTACGTCGTCGTTCCAAACTATCAGGTTGTGCATCTCTTCCACCAACACATCCTGGTCTGCATCTTCCTGTGTTTGCCACTGAATACCAGCATTTTGATATTCTCTTGTGCTCATCTTATGTGTAATTTTTTGCAAATATAGGGGATTTGAGAATTTGCGACCAAGCATATCTTTGCGAAATGTTTACGAAAAAAACGATGGGTGAGCTGGAACGCCTGAGTGCCGATGAAATGAAACGAACAGCCAAGCATCGAATCATCGTCATTATGGACGATATACGCAGTATGCACAATGTAGGCAGCGCCTTTCGCACCGGCGATGCATTTGCTATTGAGGCCATCTACCTTTGTGGTTACACACCTACTCCACCTCATCGCGATATTCATAAAACAGCCCTCGGCGCTACCGAAACCGTAGCATGGAAGCATTTTGAAACCACGATGGCTGCCGTGCAAGATGCTAAAACAGCAGGCTATAAAATATATGCAGTAGAGCAGGCACATAACAGCACCATGCTGCAAAACCTTGCATGGAATAATGAACCAATAGCCTTAGTATTTGGAAACGAAGTAACTGGCGTGAATGAGGAAGTAATGCAGATGGCAGATGGCTGTATAGAAATACCTCAATTCGGCAGTAAACATTCGCTGAATATAGCAGTTAGCATGGGCGTAGTGGTTTGGGAAATGGTTAGAACGCCACACATAGCGCAGCAGTAACTACGCCGTTGTTATTCACCATCTTGTTGTCTAGTACAAATACATTGTCGCTGCTGTTATATAGCTTTCCTTCTATTCGCAACATGGCGTGTTTGGTAATGCTATAATCCATATTCAAACTATAGCCCCATGTTTGCAAGCGTATATTCGTGATGACGGCATTTAAGTCATAAAAATATTCCCCTCTTGCTGCTACCGCAATGGTTTTACTTAGTTTGTACCGTGCAATCAGTACGGGTGTGTACCAAAGCATAAATGTATCGCTACCTTTCGCAAACTGTTGCGCACCAATATCACAAGCAGCTATAATTTCCAGCTTCTTTATAGGGCTATATATGGCATAAAAATTATGATACCAACGCCAACGCCTGTTACTGTCTGGTTGCAAATTGCACACTAAGTTGCTGTAATTCAATGTTAGTTTATCTGTTGGCTTGTAAGTGATTTGCCCACCAAATGCGGGTGTGCTGTTGCCAGCAGGGCGTTGTATATTCTGCCAGCCATTGAGTGTTAGCAAAGCGATGTACCATTTTTCATTTCGGCTTGTATAATTCAGCTTTGCACCTGTTTCAAAGTAAGGAGAGTTATCGGCCATCAGGCTGCGTGTCAGTGTACGGTTATCTTTACCTATGGCACTTTCAAACCCAATATGCGATGGCATAACACCTGCATCCAGCCATAACGCATGCTTACGGCTTAGTTTTACGCCTGCATTGGCTTCAAATATGTTTTTCAATACTCCCGGTTCGTTGGCAAGGTTGGCATTGGCATAAGTACCCGTCATCAGGGCTATGTTTGCCCTTATTTTCTTTGCCTCATAAGCGGCTTTCAGATACACAAGATTCAGGTTCACTTCGTTGTGCCTGTTGTGCGATACGATGTATGATGGCCGATTATTGTCTTGTGGCTGATTAAAGTCAAAGCCATAATACAATTCGCCATATGCAGATAGTTGTATGGTTGGCTTGTCTTGCGATTGTACTGCACTCGGTGCAACTAAAAGAAAGATACAAAGTATGATTATCCTGCTATTCATCCAGCACTAAACTAATACTTAGCCTGTTGATACGCAATTGCTGTTTTCACTAACTTTGCGGCGACTATGCAGCGGATTTACTTTGACAATGCAGCCACTACGGCTTTGGATGCGCAGGTATTGGATGCGATGATGCCTTATATGACCGAAAAATTCGGTAATCCCTCATCCATCTACTCTTATGGCCGCGAAACAAAGATGGCTATTGAGAACGCCCGCAAATCAGTTGCTAAAATAGTACATGCCAATCCCGGAGAAATCTTCTTTACATCTGGTGGCACAGAAAGTAGTAACACTGCTATACACGCAGCAGTGAGAGATTTGGGCTGCACACGCATCATCTCATCATCTATAGAACACCATGCTACCCTGCATACGGTTGAATATTTGCATAAAACCAAGCAAGCCAAGCTGGAATATGTAAACCTTACTACAAACGGGCACATAGACCTGCAACACTTAGATGCACTATTGGCACATAGCAGCGAAAAAACATTGGTGACGCTGATGCACGCCAATAACGAAATTGGCAACCTGCTTGATTTAAACGCCGTAGGCGAGCTATGCCGTAAATACAATGCCATCTTCCATTGCGATATGGTACAAACCATCGGGCACTACCCCATCAATCTGCATGATATATATATACACTTTGCCAGCTCTGCAGGGCACAAGTTTCACGGGCCAAAGGGTGTAGGCATATTGTATGTAAACGAAGAAATAAAAATACAGCCCATGCTGAATGGTGGCTCGCAAGAACGTAATATGCGGGCTGGCACCGAAAACCTGTACGGTATTGTAGGCTATGCAAAAGCATTAGAGATAGCGACCGAAGGTTACGAGCAAGACAGCCAATACATACAAGGGCTTAAAAACTACATGATAGAAAAACTGCGTACTACTTTTTCAGATATATTATTAAATGGTGATGCTGAAGGCAATAGTCTATATACAGTTCTGAACATAGGTTTCCCTCTTACAGATAAGTCGGACATGGTACTCTTCAACCTTGATATGGCAGGCATCTGCGTTAGCGGCGGTAGCGCATGCAGTAGTGGTGCCAATAGTATCAGCCATGTAATACAGGCTCTCTACCCCCAAAATGCTGCATCCATTGTGCCAATACGCTTCTCATTCTCTAAACAAAACACCAAAGAAGAGATAGACATTGTAGTAGACAAGTTGAAAATCATGATATAAAAATTTATCTTCAATTATTTTTTGCTAATAATTAGGTAATTGTTTGTAAATCTATTGTTAACGACAGCCTTATTTTTGGTAAGCGTTTCCACTCAATAGCATATTTGCACTATACTATTGTAAAAACAGAAAGTTTAGAGGAAAATGAGCAAAATCAAGCGTTTCGTAAGCAAAGTAATAGATTTGTCCCGAATAGATCGAGTACAAATGACTATGTGGAATAAGTCGCTTTACCAATAAAAATGAATAGCATTTGCTGCTAAAGCAATGTTATCAATATTTTATCGTACCGTTAAACAGGCAGTAATGTTTGTTTAACATTGTGGTCTGTATCATATTTGTGCTGCAAAAAATAATTAGCACATTTATGAAATTTTCCCGTTCGCTGAAGATGGCTGCTTTATGCGCCATGCTAGCAATACCTGCTGTTTCTGATGCTCACTATTCTTATTGTACAAGTACCAAATGTTACTGTGGTGGTGGTGGCTATGCCGTGCCTTTAGATGGTGGACTTAGCCTGATGGCTATTGCCGGCGCAGGTTATGGTATTAGCCGTGTAAGGGCAAGTAGAAAGAAAAAGAATACTGAGAAATAAGCAGCACGGCATGGTTTATGATATATAAACTGCTAATTAATGATTGGCAAACACTTGGCTAATATGGAAGAAAAAGGGATATTTGCCATCTATCCGGAAAATAAAAAACGACGCTTGTATGAAAAAAATCCTCTATGCTGCTAAAGCAACACTACTTGTTGCGATGATAACGTTGCCTTTAAGCAGTTTTGCACATACTACTTGGTGCAATACCAAGTATGGCTGGGGTTGCAACTGCGGTGGCGGTGGCTACGCCGTACCGCTTGAGGGTGCTGCTGCCTTGCTGATTGCCGGTGCTGCAGGACTTGGCATCAAAAAATACAGAGGCAACAAAAAAAATAAATAAACCTCAATTACCTTATTACAGCTGAGCAGATAAGAGATGAGCACCGATACAAAAGGTATTGATATCAATAATATTCTACCAGCCAATATCAGGCCTATTCTTATTAGAGGCATATTATTGGTTGTGGGGTGGACGCTCCTCTATAAGTATGTACTTGCTCCATCGGGCATACCCGATAATCAACTAAGCAAACTGGTACAGTTAGGTACTGCCGAACTGTTATCTTGGTTTTACCCCAACGTAACACAATCAGGCACAGTAGTATTTATAGATGGCATAGCATCTGTTAGTATTGGTCATCAATGCAACGGACTGGAGTTGAATGCCCTCTTCGTAGGATTTATGCTTTGCTTCCCCAGTAGTTTCAAAAAGATATTGATATATACCCTTGCCGGCTTTGTCGCTATATACCTGTTAAACGTTATACGTTGTGCGGTGCTTGCAGTTATGTACATCAACCACAACGACCTGACAGATTTTGCTCACCACTACGCTTTTAAGTTGGTGATATACGCAGTCGTATTCTACGGATGGGTATTGTACTCTAAAAAGCCCAAAGCCAAATGAAAAATCGCATCGTTTTCTGGCTGATATTCATAATGGTATCTACCCTATGTTGGGTTGATTATCAATACTTTACAGAGGGGCACGCACATCTTATTACTCCATTACAAAGGCAGATTGGTCATATTGCCATACTGGCTATCATAGCCCCTGTAGGTTATATAGGCTGGCGGTTTTATGGAGTGGCATGGATATATAAATTGTGGCTTATATCTCATATAGCTGCTATTGGTATCATCGGTGCTATCGGGCTAGCGCAATGGAAAACGGGGTTGTTTGGCACGGCATTCCTAGACCAAGTGAGCAGCCTGCGTTTGTTTTTCACCAGCCCACTACCCTATTTCATGCTCTACATCATACATAAAGTGGTACATACACAGCAACAAAATGCCAATAAATAATTCATCTTTTTTTGTTGGTTTTGCAAAAAAGTGTACCTTTGCAGTCCTTAAAAAATAATATAACGGTATAGCAAATGCCTACTATTCAACAATTAGTTCGTAAAGGTCGTACGCAAATCCGCGCCAAGTCAAAGTCTCGTGCTTTGGATGCTTGTCCTCAGCGTCGCGGCGTATGTACTCGTGTGTACACTACTACTCCAAAGAAACCAAACTCTGCTTTGCGTAAAGTTGCCAAAGTGCGCCTTACTAACAAAATAGAGGTTATCGCATACATTCCGGGTGAAGGTCACAACCTGCAAGAGCACTCTATCGTGCTGATTCGCGGTGGCCGTGTGAAGGATTTACCGGGTGTACGTTACCACATTGTACGTGGCGCATTAGACACTGCAGGTGTTAAAGACCGCAAGCAGAGCCGCTCTAAATACGGTACTAAAAAAGAAAAAGCTAAGAAATAATATTTAATACAATTAAAGCCAATCATAAACGATGAGGAAGGCACAAGCAAAAAAGCTCCCTTTAGCACCGGATCCTAAATTTAACGATAAAAACGTTACGCGTTTTGTTAACTGCCTGATGTGGGGTGGTAATAAAACAGTGGTGTTGAGTGCATTCTACGATGCGCTGGATAAAGTAAGCCAAATGACAAGCGAAGATGGCTACGAAGTGTGGAAGCGTGCATTAACAAACGTAACACCTGCTGTAGAAGTACGTAGCCGCCGTATTGGTGGTGCTACTTTCCAGATACCTACAGAAGTACGTCCAGACCGTAAAATATCGCTGAGCATGAAATGGTTAATCCGTTTCAGCCGCGAGCGCAACGGCAAAACAATAGCCGATAAGCTTGCCAACGAAATAGTTGCAGCAGCTAAAGGTGAAGGTGGTGCTTTCAAAAAGAAAGAAGATACACACCGTATGGCAGAAGCCAACAAGGCATTCAGCCACTTTAAAGTATAATTTAAGACACTTACTATACCAACAAAGCCGTCCTTTCCAGGATGGCTTTATTTTTTGTCTATGCCAACTAGTACATAACAGCACTTATTAATCAAACTTAGAGGCATCCCATACTTCCCCTTCAGGAAACAGGTCTGCTTTTCTTTTTTTCATTTCGTCAGCTATCAGGGCACTATTACCACCCTGTTCTTCCAGCTTGGATATAATGTTCATATAGCTTTTCTCGTCTCTGTTTTGGCTTAGCTTAAAGACATTATCTACTTTTTCAGCTTTTATCTCAAAACCAACAATGGCAGGCATCATTTTATGCAGGAATTCATTCGGCAGGTTGTCATAAATAGTAAGAGATGACGTATTGCCTTTTTCAAATTTCAGCGTAAAAGCCCTCATAAAATGCACCAACTCATCGGGTGTCATAAATTTCATTTGCCCGCTTATGTGCACACTCATATAATTCCACGTAGAGCCAATTTGAGGGTTACTATACCATGAGGCACTAACATATGTACTAGGCCCCGTAAACACAACCAATGCCTGCGGGTTTTCAATAAAGGCCTTGTGATGGTCGGTATTGCGCATGATATGCCCTTTCAGATAGAGTTCTCCGCCTCGCTCCTCAAACAAAACAGGAATTTGGGTAGCTACCTGCGCACCTGATAAAAAACTGCCGGTGAGAAAAGCGAATGGATTATCTTCTAAAAAAGCCTGTATGACTTGCTTATCTTTTTCTTTGAAATAAGAGAAATGGTACATTGGATTGTTTTACGCAGTTAGACGTGCAATATTATAGCGGCACAAGGTAAATAATATGAACATACTAACCGCGAATACCTTGGCTAAAAGTATCGAAATGCGACAAAAACAAAACGTTGTTATTCTACCCATGATGCTACAATCAATGCAAAAAGGATTGGTAACATAAAAAAGCCACCCACTTACGCAGGCAGCTTTCAATAAAATATACAGTTTTGGTTAAGCCTTTACTTTAGCGGGTTTGTTCTTCATATACATACGCACACCGTATGCTACACCAGCAAGTGCCAGCAGGCTCATGCCTCCATCCAGTGGCACTGCATAAGGCTCTACATCCGGGTCAAATCCCGGGCCAAATGCGTAGCTATTCACGCTCGTCAATATCATTACGGCTGCTGTTGCTAATATGATTTGTATCTTTTTCATCTGCTTTTTTTATCTCTATATTGTTATTAATATCGTTGCTTTATTTGTGTTGTAAAGGTAGCCTCACCGTATGCGCTTCACCTAAAATCAACGGCTGCTTAACCCCTCTTTTACAACCCGTTTGCAAGCGTTTAACAAACAGCAGGCAGAGGTTTTAGCTTCCACTACCTGCCATTGTATATTATTGTTTTATCAGTTTTTCGGTCTTAGTTGTTTTGCCGTCAGTTACCTCTACCATATACATACCTGGTTGCAGCGCAGCTACTGGCAGTATCACCTCGCCGTTGTCTTTCACTTTGGCATCCAGTTTGGCTACTATCGCACCCATTATATTGGTAATGGTTACTTGTAGTTGCTTGCC
This sequence comes from Chitinophagaceae bacterium IBVUCB1, assembly GCA_002127285.1. GTDB lineage: Bacteria > Bacteroidota > Bacteroidia > Chitinophagales > Chitinophagaceae > Polluticoccus. The sequence continues at coordinate 333,507 of NFUW01000002.1, read as the reverse complement.
CTCTGCACCGGCATATTGCAGCTTAGCTTCTGTAGTAGCAGGGTTGGGGACGAGTTTCACTACCAGTTTAGTAGCTTCTTTAGCTTTGGTAGTTGTTTGTGCTACGTTGGTAGTTGGTGTAGGCTTGGTAGTAGCCTTGCCCTGCATCACCAGTTCAAAACGATTGTTGCCAGTAGAAGCTGTATCAGCATTTACGTCAAACCAATATTCAAAACCCGAAGTAATTTCTTCCATTGTGTTGGTGTACTTATCTCGCAGGTATATGCGTGTACCCAATACCATGTTAAACTCGCCTAACGACATCTTGTAACTCTTTCTGAGTGCTGGCGGCACATACAGCCCAAGGCGTATCACCTGGCTATCTACATGCTTGCGGCTGTCTATAGACAACAAACTGTCGTCACTGCCGAAAGTATATAAGCTTATATCTGGGTTAGCCATTTTGCGAGCATCGCCGTCATCAAAAAACGCTTTAGCACTATCGTCAAACATAACTAACATTCTATCCCAGAATATAGTACTGTCTTCTATTTTCAATTCTACCTGTGCAGGCTTTGCAGCAGTTGTTTTTAACAACCCTACCGGTGAGCCTGTTGATTTGCATGTTTCGGGAAATGTGATAGAACTATTAGCAGTCATCGTTACCACAAAAGAAGCACCTGCAGGCAGTATATAGCTGCTGCTGAATGGTACGCTTGTGTAGCCACCCCTTGTTCCCTGATTAGCATTCCATACTATGAAGTTGACACCCAATGACGCACTTCTTGTTGTCAGGTTCAAATCTATCTGGCTATGAAACGGGTTACTTACTAATGCAAATGGTGTATTAGCACCTTTAGTAAAGTTGACAGTTTGTGTGCCTTGGTTCAGTGCGCCTGTCATATCCAGTGTTACTTCTGCCGGTGTATAAGCACCTGCATAGATGCCCTGCCCTTTGCTACCGCGTACCAATATACGCGCTGCTTCGTACCTATCCCAAGAGTTTGCACCGGTACCGTCTGTATGTGTAAAAGCTGTCCATCCTATATCATTTATAGTAGAGCCATTACCCGTTACAGGATTGTACCAGAATGCTGATGCAGGGTTGCCGGGCTGGTATGTAAAGCCATTTGTACCACCATTGCTGCCTGTTACGTCCAAATCGTCTAATATCTGGCTCAATGCGATGGAATGAGAAAACGGATGGCCAAAGAAACGGAATGCCCTGCGCCCACCGGGTACATAACGCTCTACCGTTACATTGCCTGTTATATAACCACCTGTTGACCTACCCTCTGCAATATATGCCGTACCTGCGCTGCTCGATTTCAATGTCATATTGCCATTTGAAGTCAATACGCTGTTACCCCATATCTTTACACTACCCCAAGCCACAATATCTAATGATGTACCCAAAGTAGCGGTAGCTGCTGTAAGTGAGGCACTACTGCCCAATACCAACGACTCCAACATGCGGCTGCCACTGGTAAAGTTGAGCGTACCTGTAGTACCTAATGCTATTAGTTTGGCATTTTGCCCACCTGTTAATGTGCCTGCGCCTGTTACTGCGCCATTAAGGGTAAGCGTAGCGTTTTGTATTGATATAGTACCCGCATTATCTAAAGTGCCGGATACAATGAAATCTGTAGTTGACCCACTCAACGTTACCCTACCAGCACTATATATCTTCATAGATGCCACTGTTACGTCAGCAGATACTACTGGGTCATTCGATTTGTCAACAATGTGTACTTCTTCTGTACTGATTGGCACTGAAGCAAAAAACCAGTTACTGGCTGTATGCCAATCGGTACTTGTAGCACCTGTCCATGTATTGCAAAGATTTACGTATCGCAAGTCGTCGTTTGTATCATCGTGGTAAGAGATGGCAGGTGCGCCATTTACAAACTGTAAACAAGCATATTCACCCACATCACCAATTGTTTCAAAAGTTGCAGGATTACCCCAATTTGTACCCGATGTATTGGTAGCACGTATGTACTTAACGTCATTATTAGAATTATCGTAGTATGCTATGGCCGGGTTTCCATCTATTATTTTTAATGAAGTGTACATACCTACATCATTTGTAGCATCTAATGTAACTGGTGTACCCCACGTAGTCCCACTTGCATCGTTGGCGCGTGCAAACCTCAAGTCATCATTCGTATCATCGTAGTAAGAAACCGCCGGGTTGCCATTTACTACTACCATAGAGCAATACAAACCAACGGTATTGGCAGATTGTATTATGACAGGTGTACCCCATGCACTACCCGTATTATTGGTAGCGCGCACATATTCCATATCGCCATTGCTCACATCATAATAGGCTATAGCAGGGTTACCGTTTACAATATCCATTGATGCAAACCAACCTACCGTACCTGCAGATTGTACTACAATAGGTGTACCCCATGTAGTACCTGTAGTATTAGTAGCTCTTACAAATTCCAAATCATCGTTCGACTCGTCGAAGTATGCAATAGCAGGGTTGCCATTTACTACTACCAACGATGTGTATTTACCAACATCACCACTTGATGTAACTGTAACTGGCGTACCCCATGTGCTACCGTTAGCATCGTTGGCACGTACATACATCAGGTTACCATTCGTCTGGTCGTAGTAAGAAATGGCAGGATTGCCGCTTACAATAGCCATTGAGGTAAACTCACCTACGAAATTGGATGACTGTACAGTAATGGGGCTTCCCCAAGTAGAACCCGCAGCATTAGTAGCACGGATATATTTCAGGTCACCCGCTGTTTCGTCAAAATAAGACATGGCAGGATTACCATTCACTATTTGCAGAGAAGATGATTCACCCACCATGTTGCCACTATTATCCAACAATTGCGGAGTGTTCCAGTTTTGGGCAATAGACTGACTGGCTGTGCCAAAAATTGCCATTACAAGGAATAAATACTTTTTCATGTTTGTACTGTTTTGATCGTTTTTCATTGTTAATACAGTACGAATGTAGCCCCGCCTATATATCACATTCAAAAAATACAGCTTCGTTAACGCTCGTTTTGCATCTGGTTAACCAGTTATTAACGATATATGCCCCTCCATGCATCCCTCAAGGGGAGGTGATGGGTTGTGTTAATGAATAAAACAAAAGCCCCTCCTAAGGAGGGCCTGCCTGCGGCAGGGTTTGGGGGATGCTTTATATTTAGTATAACCAAATAATTATTTTTAGATTAATCTAAAATAATATTACCTTTGTACTATTATGAGGTATTATTTACTCATCTTATTGATAATAAACAGCCTATACGCGTCTGCACAAAACAGCAAAGACACGCTGGACGATGTAGTGATAACGGGTACAATGAAGGAAATGAGCCGTAAGGAAAGCCCTATACCCGTAGAGATAGTTACTGCCAAGTTCTTTAAAAAGAACCCAACTCCCAGCCTGTTTGAAGCCGTAGGGATGCTAAACGGTGTGCAACCCCAACTAAACTGCAACATCTGCAACACAGGCGATATACACATAAACGGTATGGAAGGCCCTTATACCATGATACTGATAGACGGTATGCCCATAGTGAGCGCGCTATCTACTGTGTACGGACTAAACGGCATACCCAACTGCATGGTAGATAGGATTGAAGTAGTGAAAGGCCCTGCCTCATCGCTATACGGCTCCGAGGCGATGGGCGGTATTATCAATGTCATAACCCGCAGTCCAAACAATGCACCATTGCTTAGTGCCGATGTGTTTGCCACAAACTGGCAGGAATATAATGCAGACATTGCTACCAAGTTGAAAATGGGCAAGCTGCAAACCATGCTCGGTGTCAACTATTTCAACTACACAAACCCGATAGATAATAATAAGGATGGCTTTACGGATGTAACCCTGCAAAACCGCGTATCGGTATTCAACAAATGGAGCTTGCAACGCAAAGACTACAGGCTGGCATCGTTGGTGGCAAGGTATATAGCTGAAGACCGCTGGGGCGGGCAAATGAACTGGACACCCCACTGGCGTGGCAGCGATAGTATATACGGAGAAAGCATTGCCACCCAACGTATAGAGTTGATAGGTATCTACCAATTACCAGTACGAGAGCGCATCATCACCCAATACTCTTACAATTATCATCATCAGGATAGCTATTATGGTACCACTCCCTACATGGCTACGCAACAGGTGGCATTTATACAAGCATACTGGGATAAACGTGTGAATGAAAAGCACAACCTGCTGCTTGGTGCATCGTACCGCCATACTATCTACGACGATAACACCCCTGCAACGCAAACCGCCGATGGCAAAGCCAATGCACCAGCCATCACTCCCCTGCCCGGCTTATTTGTGCAAGACGAATGGTCTGTACACCAAAAACATAAAATACTACTTGGCTATCGCTACGACTACGACCGCAACCATGGCAGCATACAATCGCCACGCATAGCATACAAATGGGCACCTAATACCGATAACGCCCTGCGTGCCAGCATAGGTACGGGCTACCGTGTGGTGAACCTCTTTACCGAAGACCATGCCGCCCTGACGGGTGCAAGGCAGGTTGTGATAAAAGAAACGCTAAACCCCGAACGTTCTTATAATGCCAACCTAAATTATAACACAAAAAAGGTAATTGGTCGTGGATTTGCTACGATAGATATTACGGGTTTCTACTCTTACTTTACAAACAAAATAAATGGCGATTTTGATACCAACCCCGATAAGATAATATACGACAACCTGAAAGGTCATGCCGTATCGCGCGGGGTATCGTTGAATGTAGAGGGCAATTTCCACTTCCCGCTGCGGGTGATGGCGGGCGTTACGTATATGAACGTGCATCAAATGGAAGACACGGGCGCAGGCTTGTTTAAAACCATACAGATACATGCCCCGCAGTGGAGTGGTAACTTTGCCATCACATACTCGCTGCCACGCGGTTATATAATAGACCTGACGGGTAAATGGAATGGTCCCATGCGTCTGCCTGTTCTACCCAACGATTTCCGCCCCGAATATTCACCGTGGTTTTGCATAGCCAACGTGCAGCTAACCAAGCGTATAGGCAAACAAGTAGAGGTATATGGCGGCATCAAAAACCTGTTCAACTTTGTACCACAAAATCCCATACTCCGCGCCCACGACCCGTTTGATAAAAAAGTAAACGACCCCATAGACAACCCGCAAGGCTACACCTTCGACCCCAGTTACAATTACGCATCGCTACAAGGTATGCGCGGCTTTGTAGGCATTAGGTACACGATGAAGTAATAAAAAGCCAGAATGTTTTACTGATATTATTGATTAAAATGCATTCAAACTGAAGCAAAGAAACATATAGTTAAGACAACAAAAACGCCCCTCAAAAAGAGGGGCGTTTAATATTCCACTAGGATTATCTATTAATCCATCTTCAAACTATTCTTCTTCGTCAAACTGCAGTACATCGCGGTTGGCCATCAGCAGTTCAAACTCTTCTTTAGAACCTACTACAATGTCATCAAACTCGCGCATACCTGTACCGGCTGGTATCAGATTACCTGTGATAACATTCTCTTTCAGTCCCATCAGGTTATCGCTCTTACCGTTGATAGCAGCCTGAGAAAGCACCTTGGTTGTTTCCTGGAACGATGCAGCAGATATCCAGCTTTGTGTACCCAGCGATGCTTTGGTAATACCCAACAGCAACGGTGCTGATGTAGCAGGTGCCGCATCGCGGTATTCTACTACTTTCTTATCGTTACGGCGCAGCATACTGTTTTCTTCGCGTATCTCACGCAGGGTAACGATTTGACCCGGATGCAACTTATCAGAATCACCCGCTTCTGTTACTACTTTCTTATCGAATATCCAGTCGTTCTCAACCATGAAGTCGAATTTATCTACTGTATCATCTTCGAGGAATTTAGTATCACCCGGGTCAACGATAGTAACTTTACGCATCATCTGGCGTACTATCACCTCTATGTGCTTATCGTTTATCTTCACACCTTGTAAGCGATAAACTTCCTGTATCTCGTTTACAAGATACTCCTGTACTGCAAACGGTCCTTTAATGGCCAGGATGTCGCCCGGTGTTGTAGCACCATCAGACAGTGATGTACCTGCTTTCACAAAGTCGCCGTCCTGCACCATGATGTGGCGAGTCAACGGTACTAAGTATTTCTTCACCAAACCTTCGCGAGACTCAACGATTATTTCGCGGTTACCACGTTTTACGTTACCGAATGTTACCACACCGTCTATCTCTGCTACTATTGCAGGGTTGCTCGGGTTACGTGCTTCAAACAATTCCGTTACACGCGGCAGACCACCCGTGATGTCTCGGCTACGTCCCATTACACGTGGTATCTTCACTATCACCTGTCCGCTGTTAACGTTGTCGCCGTCAGCTACTATGATGTGAGAACCAACTGGCAAGTTGTAAGATTTCTCTTCTTTGCCTACAACACCTATAGCAGGTATCTTAGTTTTATCTTTTGTTTCGATAACCACTTTTTCGCGGTGGCCTGTTTGTTCGTCAGCTTCCTCGCGGTAAGTGATACCTTCTATTACATTCTCAAGGCGTATTTTACCATTCAGTTCCGATACGATAACGGCGTTGAACGGATCCCATGTACAGATAACATCACCTTTAGTTACTTTCTGTCCGTTCTTCACTTTCAGATGAGAACCATAAGGTATGTTGTTTGTTATGAGCAAGCGGTCGTTCGCTACGTCTATAATACGCATCTCACCCGTACGGCCTATTACCACATTTACTGTTTCGCCCTCAGCGTCTGTAAATGTTGTGGTACGTAGACCATCGAATTGTACAGTACCGTCAAACTTAGCAGCCAATTGAGACTCGATAGCAGAAGAACCTGCCACACCACCCACGTGGAAGGTACGGAGCGTAAGCTGTGTACCCGGCTCACCGATAGACTGTGCAGCAATAATACCTACCGCATCGCCTTTCTGTGTCATATAGCCCGTTGCAAGGTTTTTACCATAGCATTTAGAGCATACACCACGGCGTGCCTCGCAAGTCAGTACAGAACGTATCTCTACCGTATCTATCGCACTGTCTTCTATACGCTGTGCAATGTCTTGTGTTATTTCTTCGCCCGCAGCTACCAGCAGTTCATCGCTGATGGGGTCATATACATCATGCAGAGAAGTACGGCCAAGAATACGGTCGTACAATGGCTCTACTATTTCTTCATTGTCTTTCAGTGCAGATGTTGCAATACCACGCAGTGTACCACAGTCTTCTTCATTGATAACCACGTCTTGCGCTACGTCCACCAAACGGCGTGTCAGGTAACCCGCATCCGCTGTTTTAAGGGCGGTATCGGCCAAACCTTTACGCGCACCGTGGGTAGATATGAAGTACTCCAATACAGACAAACCTGTTTTGAAGTTTGACAAAATCGGGTTTTCAATGATTTCAGAACCTGAAGAACCACTACGGCGTGGTTTAGCCATCAAGCCCCTCAAACCTGCCAACTGTTTTACCTGTTGTTTAGAACCACGCGCACCTGAATCAAGCATCATGTAAACAGAGTTGAAACCTTGTTTATCACTTGCCATTTCGCGGATAAGTGTTTCTGTAACACGGGTATCTACACGAGACCAAATGTCGATTATCTGGTTGTAGCGCTCGTTGTTGGTAATGAGGCCCATGTTGTAGTTTTCCCACACTTCATCTACCTCGCCTTGTGCTGCTTCTACCAATTCTTCCTTCACATCAGGTACAGTCAGGTCGTTGATGTTGAACGACAAACCACCACGGAAGGCAGTACGGAAACCAAGTGTCTTAATATCATCAAGGAACTGTACTGTTTTAGGAATACCTGCATTTTTCAGGATGTCGCCAATGATTTCGCGCAAAGACTTTTTAGTCAGCAATGCGTTTACGAAACCACTTTCTTTTGGTACAAATTGGTTGAACATCACCCTACCAACGGTTGTTTCCAACAGTTGTTTTTGCAGTTGCCCGTCTTTGTTCAGTACATCTACTTTCACTTTGATGAACGCGTGCAGGTCAACACGACCTTCATTGTACGCAATTATTACTTCTTCAGGGCTATAGAACGCCATGCCTTCACCCTTAACAGGATCATTTGGCAGATTACGTTTGCCCTTGCTGATGTAGTACAGGCCAAGCACCATGTCCTGAGAAGGCAGGGTGATAGGTGTACCGTTTTGCGGATTCAGGATATTGTGAGAAGCCAGCATCAGCAGTTGTGCTTCAAGTATTGCTGCACTGCTCAATGGAACGTGTACAGCCATCTGGTCACCGTCAAAGTCGGCGTTGAAGGCAGAACACACCAACGGGTGCAGTTGTATCGCTTTACCTTCAATCAATTTGGGCTGGAACGCCTGTATTGACAAACGGTGGAGCGTTGGGGCACGGTTCAGCAAAACCGGATGTCCTTTCAGTACGTTTTCAAGTATATCCCAAACAACAGCTTCTTTACGCTCTACTAATTTCTTCGCGCTCTTTACTGTTTTTACTATACCTCTTTCTATCAGTTTGCGGATGATAAACGGCTTGAACAGTTCTGCCGCCATATCTTTTGGCAGACCGCACTCATGCAATTTCATTTCAGGACCTACCACGATAACCGAACGACCAGAGTAGTCAACACGTTTACCCAACAGGTTCTGACGGAAACGACCTTGCTTACCTTTCAGTACGTCAGACAATGATTTAAGTGCACGTCCTCCTTCTGCTTTCACCGCATTCGACTTACGGCTGTTATCAAACAGCGAGTCAACTGCTTCCTGCAACATACGTTTTTCGTTGCGCAGGATTACTTCGGGTGCTTTAATTTCTATCAGGCGTTTTAAACGGTTGTTACGGATGATAACGCGGCGGTACAAGTCATTCAAATCAGAAGATGCGAAACGTCCGCCATCCAATGGTACTAACGGGCGCAGTTCTGGTGGTATTACGGGGATGTATTGCATCACCGTCCATTCCAGCCTGTTCTCTACCCTTGTATTCGCATCGCGGAAAGCTTCTACTACACTCAGGCGCTTCAGGGCTTCCTGCTTACGTTGTTGAGATGTTTCGTTTGCTGCTGCATTACGCAGGTCATAAGACAACTGATCAAGGTCTAAACGGCTCAACAGTGAGTGTACTGCCTCTGCACCCATCTTCGCAATGAACTTGTTCGGATCATCGTCAGAAAGGTGGTTATTGTCTTTAGATATGCTATCCAGTATTTCCAGATATTCATCTTCCGTCAGCAGTTGCAGATACGTGTTTTCTGAATCTTTCAGGTTCAGCTTCTGGCGTATCAGGTCTTCTGCTTCACCGGCTTGTACTACTACATAACGCTCGTAATAAACAATGCTTTCCAGTTTTTTAGAGCTGCTACCCAACAAGTAACCTATCTTGTTTGGCAGGCTCTTGAAGTACCATATATGCACAATAGGAACTACCAACTTGATGTGTCCCAAACGTTCACGACGTACTTTCTTTTCAGTTACTTCTACACCGCAGCGGTCGCACACGATGCCTTTGTAACGAATACGCTTATACTTACCGCAATAACATTCGTAATCCTTTACAGGGCCGAATATTTTTTCACAAAACAAACCATCACGTTCAGGCTTGTATGTACGGTAGTTAATGGTTTCAGGCTTCAGTACCTCACCATACGAACGGTCGAGTATCGTATCAGGAGAAGCAAGACTGATAGTGATTTTTCCAAATCCCGCTTTAGGGCGGTTATCTTTCTTTATTGCCATAATATTTTTATAGTAGTTAGTTAATAGTAGTTTGTAACAATCGTTTACTCGCCACTATGTTTATTCAAACTTCAACTCTAAACCAAGTCCACGCAATTCATTCACCAATACGTTGAACGACTCGGGTATGCCCGGCTTCGGAACGTTGTCACCTTTTACAATGGCTTCATACGTCTTGGCACGTCCCATAATATCGTCCGACTTCAGTGTCAGTAATTCTTGCAGGATGTTTGATGCGCCGTATGCTTCCAGTGCCCATACTTCCATCTCACCAAAACGCTGACCACCAAACTGGGCTTTACCACCCAATGGCTGTTGTGTGATGAGGCTGTATGGCCCGATAGAACGGGCGTGCATCTTATCATCCACCATGTGGTGCAGCTTAATCATATAGATGATACCTACCGTAGCTTTCTGGTGGAAGCGTTCTCCCGTTTCACCATCGTACAGATATGTATGGCCGAAGCTTGGTAGTTCTGCTTTGTTTATCAGCCCGTCTATTTCATTAACGGTAGCACCGTCGAAGATTGGAGTAGCAAACTTAACACCCAGTTTTTCACCTGCCCAACCGAGGATAGTTTCATAAATCTGTCCAAGGTTCATACGGCTCGGTACACCAAGCGGGTTCAGTACAATGTCAACAGGCGTACCATCTTCAAGGAACGGCATGTCTTCTTCGCGTACTATCTTCGCTACAATACCTTTATTACCGTGGCGGCCTGCCATCTTATCACCCACTTTCAGCTTACGCTTACTTGCCAAGTATACTTTTGCCAATTTCAACACGCCCGCAGGTAATTCATCACCAATGCTCAGATTGAACTTCTCGCGCTTGTAGCGTCCCAGTTCTTCATTGAATTTGATGTTGTAGTTGTGCAACAGTTGGTTTATCAAATCATCTGTTGATTTATCGCCAGTCCAGTTCAACGGATTAACGTTTTGGAAGTCGATAGAACCAAGTGTTTTTGAATTGAACTTGCCGCCCTTGCTCAGTACCAGTTCGCCGAAGTTGTTGGTGATGCCCGCAGATGTTTTGTCTTTCAACAAAGTCATCAGTTTATCCATCAACAGGCTCTTCAGGTCTTCGAGGTTTTTCTCGTGTACTTTATCTATTTTTTCCAGTTGTGCTTTTTCACGAACCTTAGAATTCTTGTCCTTCTTAGCACGTTGGAATAATTGCTTGTCAATAACAATACCTTCTGTTCCGCTTGGTGCTTTCAGTGATGCATCTTTTGCATCACCTGCTTTATCGCCAAATATGGCGCGCAACAGTTTTTCTTCAGGTGTTGGGTCAGTTTCACCTTTAGGCGTTATTTTACCTATCAGTATATCGCCCTCGCCTACGTGCGCACCAATACGGATGATACCATTCTCGTCGAGGTCTTTGGTAGCTTCTTCAGATACGTTGGGTATATCCGGAGTCAGTTCTTCCTCACCCAGTTTAGTATCGCGTACTTCCAGTTCATACTCATCAATATGGATTGATGTGAACAGGTCATCACGCACTACTTTTTCGTTTATAACGATGGCATCTTCAAAGTTGTAACCCTTCCAAGGCATGAACGCTACTTTCAGGTTGCGGCCAAGTGCCAGTTCACCATCTTTAGTAGCATATCCTTCTGTCAGGAAGTCGCCATGCTTTACCTTCTGCCCTACTGTTACGTTTGGCCTTAGTGTAATGCTGGTACTTTGGTTGGTCTTTTTATACTTAGTAAGCGTATAAATCTTCAAATCATCTTCAAAAGACACCAGACGCGCTGTTTCGTTCCTGTCGTAACGCACATGTATTTCATTGGCATCTACGTATTCTACAACGCCATTACCTTCAGCATGTATCTGTATGCGCGCATCGCGTGCTGCTTTTGCTTCCAAACCAGTACCTACGATAGGCACTTGTGGCAGTATCAGCGGCACAGCCTGACGTTGCATGTTAGAACCCATCAGGGCACGGTTGGCATCGTCATGCTCAAGGAACGGTATCAATGACGCACTCAAACCAACAATCTGGTTAGGAGCTACGTCCATGAATTCTACTTCTTCACGCTCCAGTATCGGGAAATCACCCGTTTGGCGAGATTTGATTTTATCTTCTACAAAGTGTCCTTTTTCGTCCAACGGTACGTTTGCCTGTGCAATCTTCGCTTCATCTTCTTCTTCCGCACTCAGGTAGTGGTGATGTTTCAGGTCAACCTTACCTTCTTTTACCTTGCGGTATGGCGTTTCAATAAAGCCCATATCGTTAATCTTAGCGTGTACGCAAAGCGTAGAGATAAGACCGATATTCGGACCTTCCGGTGTTTCGATAGTACACAAGCGACCATAGTGGCTATAGTGTACGTCGCGCACCTCAAAACCTGCACGCTCGCGGCTAAGACCACCCGGACCTAATGCCGAGATACGGCGTTTGTGCGTTATTTCTGACAGCGGATTAGTTTGGTCAAGGAACTGCGACAACTGTGATGTACCAAAGAACGAGTTGATAACTGAAGACAGTGTACGCGCGTTGATAAGGTCAATCGGCGTAAATACCTCGTTATCGCGTACGTTCATACGCTCGCGGATGGTACGTGCCATACGTGCAAGACCAACACCAAACTGCGCAAACAACTGCTCGCCTACCGTACGTACACGACGGTTGCTTAAGTGATCAATGTCATCTATCTCCGCCTTACCGTTTGTGAGACGCACCAAATATTTGATGATAGAGATAATATCTTCTTTGCTCAATACTTTGGTATCGAGGTTGATGTCTAAACCAAGCTTGCGGTTGATTTTGTAACGGCCTACTTCGCCCAAATCATAACGCTTATCGCTGAAAAACAGTTTCTCAATGATACCGCGTGCTGTTTCGTCATCCGGCGCATCAGAACCACGCAACTGGCGGTAGATGTGCTGAACGGCTTCCAGTTCAGAGTTTGATGTATCCTTATTTAAAGTATTATAGATGATTGAGAAATCGCCGCTCACTTCTTCTTTTTGCAGGAATACGGTAGGGATACCCATTTCCTGTATCATAGCTGCGTTTTCTTCGTCCAGTACGTTATCACGGTCCAGTACTACTTCATTACGCTCAATGGTAACAACCTCACCTGTATCTTCATCTACGAAGTCTTCCGTCCATGTACGCAATACACGGGCAGCTAGGCGGCGGCCAATATGGTTAGCTAATGTTTTCTTGTCTGTCTTCACCTCGTCGGCCATGCCAAACAGTTCAAGGATGTCCTTATCTGTTTCAAAGCCAATAGCGCGGAGCAATGTTGTTACAGGGAATTTCTTTTTACGGTCTATGTATGCATACATTACATTGTTGATGTCTGTAGCAAACTCCATCCACGCACCTTTGAAAGGTATAACACGTGCACTATATATTTTAGTACCGTTGGGGTGAACGCTCTGACCGAAGAATACGCCCGGTGAACGGTGCAACTGCGATACCACTACACGCTCGGCACCGTTGATAACGAAAGTACCACGGGGAGTCATATATGGGATATTGCCTAAGAACACATCTTGTACGATAGTTTCAAAGTCAACGTGTTCTTCGTCGTTACAACTTAACTTCAGCTTAGCCTTTAGAGGTACTGAATATGTAAGCCCGCGCTCCATACACTCTTCGATAGTATAGCGTGGCGGGTCAATAAAGTAGTCCAGAAACTCAAGTACAAAGATGTTGCGTGTGTCTGTGATAGGAAAGTTTTCCTGAAACACACGGAACAAGCCCTCGTTATCACGCTTATCGGGCGTGGTTTCGAGCTGGAAGAAATCTTGAAACGATTGTAGCTGAATGCCCAGCAGATCAGGTGTTTCGGCAACATCATGAATCTTCGCGAAGTTTACGCGGCCGGATGCAGTTCGTTTTTGCGGTATAGCCATAGTATATTAGAACTCCTTTTTTACAAAACAAAAATTGCCCATACCGTAATGCCGTAGCTTACAGTACAGGTTTAAGCTGTAACAATAAATTGATCAATAAATAAACGCACGTACGATTTCCCAATAAAATTGGGAGTGCAAATATAGATAAGATTTAGGTATAAAGCAAAAAATATTCCAAAAACGTGAAAAACTGGCAAAAAGTTGGAAATATTATTAACATACAAAAATATCATATACTAAATACCACAAATATCCGTGCCAGTACGGATGCAAATTACCCCCGAATAGGTATTTACATCGCGTAGCGAAGCTGATAGCTTTGTATTCAAATCTAAAAAAATACAATTATGAAAAAAATCGCCCCAATTGCAGTAGCACTGCTGATTGTTGCAGGAATGACATCTTGCAAAAAAGACTACACTTGTACCTGTAAGGATTCTGCAGGTAAAGAAGTGGCAAAATATACTTATCCAAAAGTTAAGAAAAAAGATGCACAATCTGCATGCGACACTTGGAACAATGCAATGAAAGTTTCTGGTGGTAGCTGCAGTCTGTAACATTAACTTACTATTAAACATAGTAAATAAGGGAGCATAAGCTCCCTTATTTTTTTGTATCTATTATTCGAGTATTATCTCCTAAGCTTCTTTTCTACATATTGATAACTGATATGAGATATAAACAAAAGGATAATGATGAAAAATATAAAAAAAACATTACTGTTTAGTTTCATTACATTATTGAGCTTATATGTAAAATAGTATACCGGCATTTGTAGTATATACAGGCTATAACTTACCTCTCCCAACCACACCAAACCAAGTTTCCTCAGCAATACTCCCTTCTTTTTAGCAAGCATTAATATCAGCAAAACAAATAACGGCACTAACAATCCATTATGCTTACTTATTGGCAGCCAAAGCAGCGAGGATATGATGGCAGCTAATACAAATAATGTACTCGCCCACCCTTTGGGCAATGGCTTATCAATAAAATAATAACCAGCCATACCTATCATAAAACTATTAAGGTGACCAAGTGGATAGTAGTACACCAATTCATGCATTGCATTGCTATTGGCCGAATATTTAACAAAATACAAGTGCGCTATTTGCGATATGGCATATAGGATGACAGAGGCTTGTACAAATCTTTGTGGCTTTGCTCTATATACATTAAGCAAAAAAGGAAACAAGAGATAAAAAAACATTTCTACAGACAGCGACCACCCAGGGCTGTTAACCGTCAGTGCATAGCCAGGGATATACGATTGTAAAAAGAAAACATTGAGAAATGTAGCGGTAAGCAGATTCTCTTTTTGCGCAATGGTAAATAGCGATAAAATGATAGCCAACCAATATACGGGTCCAATACGTGCAAGCCTGCGTACTATATACGACTTATAACTGACGGGCTTGGCATAATATGTATAACACATGATAAAGCCCGATAGTGTAAAGAAATAGCTCACAGCCATATTGCCTTTTGAAAAAAAGCGTTGTGCTTCGCTGAAAGGAAATACCTCGAGTCCGAAGTGGAATATGACGATGAGCATGGCTGCTATGCCGCGTGTAGCTGTCAACGCATCCAGCCTGTCTGTTGCTTCCTTATTTTTTACCACTTCCAAAATCTATGCGATAATAAAACAAAGGCAGGAAACCGAGTTGATAATTTTTCACAAACGGATATGCACCTTGCGCAGCAAGGTCGGCATTGTAGCTTATAGACAATACGTTTCGAATTGCAAATACATTTACCAAATCAGCCGCTATTTCGTGTGTAAACCTGCGTGCGTTTATCCTGATTCCTAAGCGCATATCTGCCCTGAAGTAATCAGGGAATTTCAACGTATTACGTTGTGTTTCTACAATTACCAAATCGCCAGTTGCATTAGATGCTGCCACATCCGGCGGTGAATACAACCTGCCACCAGCATAGGTAATCTTGACACCGGTAAGTAATACACTGTTTTTTCCAAGTTTTGGCTCGTAACCTGCCAATAAGTTGGTAGCGAATTTGGTATTATAGTCTGTGTTTCTATACACGCCATCATTGCCCCGTGCTTTAGAGTCGAATACAGAGCCCGTTGCCAGCATATAGAAATTGCGATGGAAAAATTTTTCTATTGTCAATTCCAACCCGTAATTGTAGCCCGTACCATTATTTACCAGTTTATTTGGGAAGAGTCTTGAAAAAGAAGCTCCCTGATTAAGCCCTGAAAACGACGAGCCAGCAAGCGTTTCTATTGGCACATTGAATAAGTATTGATAATACACCTCGCTACGCAGCCTTAATACTTTGGAGAACACATATTCATAACCCGCAACTGCATGGTGGCTTCTTGTAAACCCAAGGTCATAATTGTGCATATCAGTCGATGCTGCAGTTGGCAGATGTGCGAAATACTGATATAGCGGCTGCATCTGGCTATGTAAGCCATACCCTGCTGTTACTACGCTTTTGTCAGACGTACGCCAACGCATACCCAACCGCGGCTCTATTACAAATTCACTTGTATGTGTCAGGTATTGTCCGTGTAAACCACCCGTAAATGTAAGCGCATTACTGGGGCGGTATTTGTATTGCGCATACAGTTGCAGTAGTGCGGTTCTCCCTTCATAATCAAGCCTGTGTTGCCAGTCTTGTCTTGATACAGGAAATTGACGACTGCTGTCCGTCATGATTACCCTGTAGTAATTATTGATAATACCCGCTTTTACAACCGAACGTGCCGATAGTTTTTTGTTTACAAACCAATGTGCGGTAGTGGTCTGTATGTTAAACCTGTAACCTAATACATGCTTCAAAGAATCTACCATGTAATTCGCATCACGAAAAACTTTGTCGTGCCGAGAGGTTATATCATTCACGCTTTGCACTATTACAGCTTTGGTATAGGTATTCTTATCTATCAGGTGATGAAATGAAACGCCCCCTACCCCTGTGTTAGAACTAAAATACTGGTCTCGGTCACTTTCGCCATATAGCTCCTCTGGTTGTTCAGTCAGCTTGCTTACTATCAGGTCTATCTTACTAAGCCCGCCAATACCAAATACAGATATGTTTGTTTTTTTACCTATCGGTAGATTCAGTTTCAAAGCCGCATCCTGATAGTTGGGAATAGAGTTGGTGCCAATTTTTATATTCAACCCTTCAAATAGCTTCAGCGTAGAGTATCTGTAAGTAAATAAATAAGACGCGCCACTTTTCTTTGACAATGGCCCCTCAGCTGCCAGTTCAGTGCCCAGAAAGCCAAGCTGCCCTGTTATTTCATGGCGTTTATTATTACCATTGCGCATTTTCAAATCGAACACACCTGCTGTAGAATTGCCATACTCTGCAGGGAATGCACCTGTAAAAAAATCGCTGTTTGCCAGTGTTTTGTTATTCAACATACTTACAGGCCCACCTGTAGTGCCGGGAATTGCAAAGTGATTGGGGTTGGGTATATCCACATCTTCTAATCGCCATAGGATACCTTGTGGCGAATTGCCCCTAATGATGATGTCGTTGCGGGAGTCGTCAGCACCATGTACCCCTGCAAAGTTAGATGCCATACGGGCGGGGTCTGCACGGCTGCCTGCATATCGCTCCGTTTCCTGCACATCAAATGTTTTGGCACTTACCAATGCCATTTCATTAATATACTCTTTTTTTGCCTTTACCTCTACTTCCTGCATCTTAGTTGCAGACTCTTCCATCTCTATGTTCAGCAACACTTCTTTGGCTGATGTTACTAAAATATTGGATAGCACAACTTGCTGATAACCTACATAATTATATGCTACAGATACTTTGCCTACCGGCACATTCATAAGTATATAGCCCCCCTGCTCATCGGTAACGGTACCAATAGTACTACCCTTTTCGTTCAGCGAAACGACAACGCCTACCAATGGTGTTTTAGACTCTTTATCATATACTACTCCCCTGATGTTTTGCTGTAACTGCGCATAAACGCTTACTCCACACAACAAAAAAAAGGTTAAAAAGGCTATCTTTTTGAGCATATCTGCAACAAAATAATAATAATATGCTGTTGATATAACATGGCTGCTTTCAATATTTAATATTAAAATCGCATTAAAACGCTATTATATAACAGATAAAAGAATTAACTTTTCATTAAACAAAATGACTAATCAACAGTCTAACTAAATTAAAAACAATACGGTTATGGGTAAAGTAAACCGTCGCGAATTTCTGGAAGATGTAATTGCTAACAGAGAAGAACAAGCCGTAGCAAGCGGTCCTGACTTAGTTTATAAACAATACGCGAACAAAGAAATACCGAAAGGGCTGCAAAAAACAACATCTACCCTCAACCCCTATACTGGGGCATGGACGGAAGATGAAGCTATTCACTTGCTGCGACGCACTACATTTGGGGTAAAACCTGCAGATGTTCAAACATTGCTCGGTATGAGTATGAACCAAGCAGTAGATACCTTACTGAATATATCCACGACAGCACCTACCCCACCGCTCAATAATTATCAGTCTGTCGTTGCAGACCCTACCATACCACTTGGGCAAACATGGGTAAATGCGCCTTATGATAGCAATACGGTTGGCCAACGATACTACTCCTTTAAATCTTGGTGGACAGGTTTAATGATAAACCAAAACATGAGTATACTGGAGAAAATGGTACTGTTTTGGCATAATCATTTTGCAACAGAAGTATTAACGGTAGGCGATGCGCGTAAGTCTTACAAACTGAACGCCATGTTTAGAGCTAATGCCCTGGGCAATTTCAAGACTTTGGTTAAGAATGTAACACTCGACCCAAGTATGCTTGTTTACCTGAACGGCCAACTGAATACCAAAACCGCACCAGATGAAAACTATGGGCGCGAATTGCAGGAACTCTTTACAATAGGAAAAGGTTTCACACCAATATGGGATGAGGACGACGTAAAGGCTGCAGCGAAAGCACTAACAGGATGGCGCATCAATAACACTACGGTGACCAGCTATTTTGATGCCAACAGACATGATACATCCAACAAAATATTTTCTTCCTATTACAATTACTATGTAGTTGTAGGGAAAGCCGGCGCAAGTGGTGCAACTGAAGTGGATGATTTGATAAATATGCTTTTCAATAAGCAAGACACTGCCTTACATATATGCCGTAAGTTATACCGCTACTTTGTGTATTATATAATAGATAGTACGGTAGAGGCAAATATTATTGTGCCAATGGCACAAACATTGGTTAACAATAATTTCAATATCAAACCTGTAATGGAAGAACTGCTTAAAAGTGAGCACTTCTATGATATGAACAGCAGATCTTGTTATATACGCAACCCACTCGATTACTTAATCGGTATGTTCAGAACTATGAAAATTGACATTCCAACCACACTAAGCGTAGATAAAACCTATGCTATATGGAACTATGTGCGCAGCTACGGCAACTCTCTGGCACTCGATTTAGGAGACCCTCCGAATGTAGCGGGGTGGCCAGCATATTATCAGGAACCAGATTATTATGAAACATGGATTAACTCAAATACGCTGCCCAAACGTATGTCGTTTGCAGATATGATGCTTAACTCGGGCTTCTCTGCAGGCACAGGCACGACTATTAAGATAGATGTAATTGAATTTGCAAAACTTTGCCCCAATGTCGGAGACCCGAATGCATTGATAGACTTCTTTGTTAAATACTGCTTGGGATTACCATTGACAGCTAATACCAAAAAAGCTATCAAAGAGAGTGAACTGCTATCCGGTCAAACATCTGATTATTACTGGACTGTTGCATGGACAAACTATGCTTCTAATCCTAATACAGCTAATACCAATACGGTTAAGACAAGGCTAGTTAGTACTTTATTTGAAATACTGCGTCTGCCCGAGCACCACTTGTGTTAATCTATTAAGCATCTTAAAACTGCAACAATGAAACGCAGAGAATTTTTAAAAGCAACACCTGCAGCAGCCAGTTTGGCATTTATGATAAACGGGCTGCCCATAAGTACATATGCTAGCCATCCTCTACTGGAAATGCTGGCAAAACAAACTGCTGCTACTGGTCGCGTACTGGTGGTTATACAGTTGAATGGTGGTAATGATGGGTTGAATATGGTGATACCCATAGACCAATATAGCAACCTGTCTAACGCCAGAGGAAACGTGTTGATTCCTCAAAACAAGGTACTAGCGTTGAGCAATACTGCGTTAACAGGGCTACACCCTTCTATGACAGGCATACAGGATATGTATAATAATGGGTTGGTAAACATCACGCAAGCGGTATGTTATCCAAACCCCAACTTTTCACACTTCCGCGCTACTGATATTTGGCTAACCGCATCTGATTCAAATCAATATCTTGATACAGGTTGGCTAGGCAGGTATTTAGATTTAAAATACCCAGGTTACCCAAATGGATACCCAAGCACTGCCATGCCAGACCCCTTAGCTATCCAAATCGGTTCCGGTGTATCTACTGTATTGCAAGGTGGCAATGTGAATGTTGGTATGGCCATTTCAAACATCAATAGCTTTTACAATATCGTAAACAGTTATGTAGACCCTGCACCTGCTACACCTGCAGGACATGAACTTACATTCATTCGTTATATAGCACAACAAACAGAAACATATAATAAAGTAATAAAAGACGCTGCCGCAAAGGCAAACAATCTATCTACACTATACCCTACCGGAAACTCCT
Source organism: Chitinophagaceae bacterium IBVUCB1 (assembly GCA_002127285.1). Taxonomy (GTDB): domain Bacteria; phylum Bacteroidota; class Bacteroidia; order Chitinophagales; family Chitinophagaceae; genus Polluticoccus. The sequence continues at coordinate 313,240 of NFUW01000002.1, read as the reverse complement.
TAGCAGATCAACTGAAAATAGTTGCACGCCTGATAGCAGGCGGCTTACAAACACCGATTTATATAGTTAGCCTTGGAGGTTTTGATACCCACTCTGACCAAGTAGATGCTGCCGACCACACTATAGGTGCACATGCTACGCTGATGCAAAAATTATCTGAGGCAGTTTTTGCATTTTTCGATGACGCGAAATTGTTAGACTTCCAAAGCAGGGTAGCTGCCATGACATTTAGTGAATTCGGAAGGCGAGTGAAATCAAATGCAAGTGGAGGTACAGACCACGGTTCCGGAGCACCTGTAATGGTCTTCAGTCCGAACGTAAATCCGGGCCTTATCGGAACAAACCCTGTAATACCACCAACAACAACCGTAAACGACAATGTGGCTATGCAGCACGATTTCCGTGCGGTATACGCTTCCGTTTTAGCAGATTGGTTCCAGTTAGACATTAATGACGTGAACAACTTATTGATGGATACGTTCCCGATATTACCCATATTCAGAAATGCCAATAATATTAAGAACACGGAAGAAAACGGCAGCATAGAAATATTAGATCAAAACTATCCCAACCCGTTTAGCAACAGTACTACGTTTACGTTCAATTCTGACGGCGGCAATGTACGCATACAGCTATTTGATGCTACCGGACGTATGGTAAGAGAAGTAACGAATAAACAATACGACCGTGGCAGCCATCAAATAACTATTGACAGAGGCAGCCTTGCACCAGGGCAATATTTCATGACGCTGATAAACGGTAATAATAAAGCTACCAGACGGATGACGGTAGTGAATTGATAGCATACAGACATCAATAAAACAAAGGCTGCCGATTGGCAGCCTTTAATATTCATTTTTCATTTAGTAATTCTGTCATTCTGCCATTACAGATGTATCGCCTCGCCAAGTGCAACTTCTATGGCATCTTTTACCGCTTCGCTCATTGTAGGATGTGGGAAGATGGTATCTAATTGCTCTTGCCATGTAGTTTCCAGCTTGCGGCTGGCTACTGTTTGTGCAATGATTTCCGTTACGTTCGCACCTATCATGTGCGTACCCAGCCATTCGCCATACTTAGCATCAAATATCACTTTCACAAAACCCTCATTAGCACCTGCCGCACTCGCTTTGCCCGATGCGCTGAATGGGAATTTACCCACTTTCACTTCGTAGCCTGCTTCTTTGGCTTGCTTTTCAGTCATACCAACAGAGGCTATTTCAGGAGAGCAGTATGTACAGCCAGGTACATTGTTATAATCCAACGCCTCTGGTGCATGATGGTATTTTCCTTCTTTATTGGCAATCGCCTCGATACATATCACCGCTTCTTTCATGGCCACGTGTGCCAATGCCTGCCCCGGCACTATGTCGCCAATAGCGTAGATGCCCGCTACATTTGTGTTGTAGTATTTATCTACCGTTACTTTATCTTTCTCCGTTTTGATGCCTAATGTTTCCAATCCTATGTTTTCTATATTAGAAGAAACACCTACCGCGCTCAATACTACATCAGCTTCCAGCGTTGTCATACCATCAGCCGTTTTCACATGTGCTACCACTCCTGCACCTTTAGCCTCTACTTTTTCTACAGATGCATTGGTCATGATGGTCATGCCCTTCTTCTTATATATCTTCTCCAACTCTTTCGATATGTCTTCGTCTTCTACAGGTACTATGCGTGGCATAAATTCTACAATGGTCACTTTAGTACCCATGCTATTGTACACATAGGCAAACTCAACACCTATCGCACCGCTACCTACTACAATCATAGATTTTGGTTGCGTTGGCAGGTTCATTGCTTCACGATAGCCTATTATCTTCTTGCCATCTATAGGCAGGTTGGGCAGTTGACGAGCACGTCCGCCGGTAGCCAGTATTACATGCCTGGCTGCGTAGGCAGTTGTTTTGCCATCGGCACCTGTCACTTCTACTTCTTTCTTCGCATTCAGTTTGCCCATGCCCATCAGCACATCTATCTTGTTCTTCTTCATCAGAAACTGAATACCCTTGCTCATTTTATCGGCTACACCACGGCTACGTTTAATAACCGCATTGAAATCAGCCTTAGACTCGCCAGCTATAATGCCATAGTCTTGCGCATGAGAAAGATATTCCAGCACTTGTGCCGATTTAATGAGCGCTTTGGTAGGGATACAACCCCAGTTGAGGCATATACCGCCAAGGCTTTCTCTTTCTACAATTGCTGTTTTATAACCCAATTGAGTGGCACGGATGGCAGCTACATAACCACCGGGACCGCTACCTACTACTATTACATCATACGCCATAAAGCAAATATTTTAAAATAATAAAATGTATTCTGAAAATTGAACGGACAAATGTAGGTAAATAATGGTATAGATAAAAGCGAAAAGCCGTAGCTGCAACATATATGCCCGTTGATTGTATTTATACTGATGGCATCGCTCAAAACCAAACCTTGGAACAGGACTGCAGAGGCTGTTTATAGCCTTGTAACAAGCAGCAATGGCAGGTACAATATGAATATCTGCACCTATGTAACCGCCATCAGTATGCAGCCCAAAATGTATGCGATAGCAGTGTATCACAATACCCATACGCATAACAATATGATGCAGGAAGATGTATTTGTATTACAGCTACTGCACGAAAGCCAATATAAACTGGTTAACTATCTGGGGAAACACAGTGGTAGTACTACCGACAAATTAAAGTACCTGCAAAGCAAAAACCTGATTGCCCAATGGCAAGGCATCCCTGTACTGAAAGAAGCGGCTGCTTACCTGCTGTTGGAAAAGCAAGCAATCATAACAACCGGCGGCGACCATGATTTGCTGATAGCCAGCGTAAAGGCTTATGCCAATAACAAAGCAGGTGCCCCGTTGACACTGGAGCACCTGCGAAAAAATGGTATTATCCGTTCGGGGAAGTGAGGTGATTATGCCGATTGTGCCTTACCCCTACCCATAGTAAACAAATACAGTAGCGTATGCAGTGCTGCAAAGCCAAGCGAGAAATAATATAATCCCGTATCATCTACAGCAGGATCTTGATGATGCAATATGGCAACTACCACCAAAATAGCAACCATTGCCAAGCCCGTCATAGAAACTGTTTTGTAACTCTTATTGTTAAACGCGCCTTTATTCAGATAGCTGTTTTTCATGCCGTAGAACAGATATATATCAAATCCTATCATCATCCATGCTACAAGGCGTATCCATGTATCGAGCGGTAAGAATACCATCATAAACAAACAAGTAACAATACCCAAGATAGGCACCAAAGGTACAAGCGGTGTACGGAATGCACGGGGAGCTTCAGGCATCTTGTTGCGCATTACTATTACACCCACACATACAAGTATAAAGGCAAACAGCGTACCGATACTGGTCATCTCGCCTACCACCCTTGCAGGTACGAATGCGGCGAAGATGCTTACGAACAACATGAATAAGAAGTTGTTGCGTGCCGGAGTACGAAACTTGGGATGCACTTCAGAGAATACTTTGGGCAACAAACCATCTTTACTCATAGAGAAAAACACGCGCGATTGCCCCATCAGCATCACCATAATTACCGATGAATAACCCGCCAGTATGGCAATAATAATAGCCTTGTTCAACCACGGGTAGTCGGGGGTAATGACACCATCTGCACCGGCTTTGCCCATATTATCTATGGCTACTGCTACAGGAGCTATGCCGTCCTTGCCGGCAAAGTCTTTATAATTTGCCACGCCTGTCATTACATGTGCAAAGAGTATGTACAGTATCGTACAGATAAACAAAGACAATAATATACCAATCGGCATATCCCGCTTAGGGTTCTTAGACTCTTGTGCGGCTGTAGATACCGCGTCAAAACCGATATAAGCAAAAAACACAATAGCCGCAGCACGTACGATGCCACTAAACCCAAACTCGCCAAATGTGCCAGTATTATCAGGTATATATGGAGTGTAGTTTTCTGGGCGTATATATTGCCAGCCAAGTGCTATAAACACAAGCACCACAATTACTTTCAGCGTTACTATCAATCCGTTTACAAATGCAGACTCTTTAGTGCCCCGCATCAGCAACAGAGACATTAGTATAATAATAAATACTGCAGGTATATTAATTATACCACCATCAAATGGCGATGAGGTAAACTCCGGCCCTAAATGAATATTAAAGTATTCCAGAAACTTTACCAGATACCTCGACCAGCTAATAGCTACCGTAGCAGAACCAACTGCATATTCCAACACCAAATCCCAACCTATAATCCATGCAAGGAACTCACCCATTGTAGCGTAGCTATAGGTATATGCGCTACCCGCTATCGGTATCATAGATGCAAACTCGGCATAACATAAGCCAGCAAAAGCACAACCCAAAGCCGCTACTATAAATGATATAGTGATAGCAGGGCCTGCATTGGTAGCAGCCGCACCGCCTGTTATGGAAAACAAGCCCGCACCTATAATAGCACCTATACCAAGGGCTACCAGTGCAGATGCAGATAATGTTTTCTTCAACCCTTTATCCGACTCAGATGCTTCGGCAAGTAGTTGGTTCAATGGTTTCCTTACAAATAAACCCATAGTAGTTAGATATGCTTTCAAACCTATAAAGAATTTGTTGTTTGTACAAATACCCGATGGCTATATGGCTGAATTATGGCAAATGTTAGGGAAAATAAAATCTTGTTTCGCTGTTTTTATCCAATCGTTTTTTGGTGTAGGTTTGGCGGATGGTTCGGTTTGTATCGTTTATTGTCCTGCTTTTTGCATCAGTTGTTGCCACCTCGCAGCCTACCCTGCCCGATATTACGGGGTCGTCAGACAAGGGTATCAATGTCATTAGCTGGAACTGCCAATACGATGGCATCAAATCTATTGCCGTACAACGCTCTTCGGATAGTGTCTATAATTTCGTAACGCTTGGCCTTGTAAGAAATCTGAAAAAAGGTCCGCAGGCATATATTGATGGTCACCCAAAGCCGGGCAAAAACTGGTATCGCCTGTATATCGTTTTCAATTCAGACCTCACATGGTATAGCAACCGTTTCAAAATAATGGTTGATAGCGCAGACATACTTAATGCACGTGTGCTGGCACCTAACGATTCCTTACAAAAGCTGGTAGCTAATATTAAAATTGAACCTGTAAAAACTGAAGTAGAAGTAACCACATCAGAGGTTACACAAGTTGATGTTCCACCACCGCCACCACCCAAAATAACGCTTGATATACCCGAAGAAGCAACGGAAGACGGGCTGTCTTACATCAAATCGCAGTATGTTTTTACCAATCCCTTTACAGGGCATGTAAATGTGGAGATACCAGAATACAGGTCGCATCACTACGCCATATACTTTTACAATAACGAAGACAAGAAAGTATTGGAAATAAACCGTGTTACAGATGCCATGATAATTATAGATAAGCGCAATTTTCAGCGAAAGGGCATCTATAAATTTGAGCTGAGAGAAGACCGTAAAGAACTGGAAACAGGGTTTGTAACCATTTACTAAGCCTCGCCTTCCATATCGTAACTGGTTTGCTGCATCAGTTGTTTCCATTCGGGTGCAAGGCGCAGATTGTTGCCTGCAAACAGTTTCATAATACGCACCATTTCCTCTGCATGCCAGCTATACACACCACGTGCAAAGCGTACAGCAAAACCCTCGTAGTTAAAATACAGGTTGCCCTCGTCGTGTATATTCTGTATCAGTTGCTCTTGTGTTTCAAACCCGAAATAATCATAACACTGCCCTTTCAGCGGATGGTCAGTTTTCATTAGCTTGCCTGCATAGTGCAGTGGTCCTATACCGTCCCAACTGTATTTGCTTACTTTTCTTTTAAACGGTGTTGTGCTCACTACCATCATATATTCATCATCCAGCCACAATTCTTCTCTATACATCATGCGCGATAGAAACCTGTAGGCTGCCAATGCGTACAAAAACGCAGCACCAATACCCGATACAAAATGTATTACATCCGTTAACATAGGTAACGACTGCATTAAGAACACAGTAGCCATACCCAATGTCAGCACAAACTCGCCCCAATACAACGCTTTGATGCGAGGCGCAATGCGGTTGCCAAGCACTATTTGCAAGTGCCTGTCGCCCCAGTGGTATGTTATTTTATCTTGCATTGCTTATGAAAAGAACAACTAATATAATAGCTGCTACTTAGTTATTGTGTTACCAAATCATTAACTAAGCTGCATTCAAATACTGTTTCAAAACAGTTTTTCAATACCTGTTTCACTTCTTCCTCATCTACATGCTGCCCCAATTCCTTGTGCATCGAAGTAACTTTCTTATCGCTGATGCCGCACGGCACTATATTGTCAAAATATTGTAAATCAGCATTGATATTGAGCGCAAAGCCATGCATGGTTATCCATCGGCTGCTGCGTACGCCCATAGCGCATATTTTACGTGCTTTGTTTGCATCGTCTGCATCCAGCCACACACCTGTTGCACCCTGTAGCCTGCCTGCCTGTATGCCAAATGCTGCAATGGTTTGTATGATAACTTCTTCCAGATTTCGCATATACTTGCCAAGGTCTGTATAAAACTGCTCTAAATCCAGTATAGGATAGCCCACCAACTGCCCCGGCCCATGATACGTAATATCGCCACCTCTGTTGGTTTTATAAAACGTAGCACCAATCTGTTGCAGGCGTGTATCGTTTACCAATAGGTTTTCGGGGTGTCCGCTTTTGCCAAGTGTATATACGTGCGCGTGATTGCAAAGCAGCAGGTAATTATCAATGGTTTCAGTATGCGTGGTTTCAGTACCGGCATTGTTATACCACGATGCTTTTACGTCCAGCCCTTTCTTCATCAGGGCTTCCTGTATTTGCCATGCATCGCCATATTCTATCAACCCTAAGTCTTTGTAGTAAACCTGCTTCATACCAACAATCATTGTGCAATTTACGTTATACTGTCAAAAATCCCCCTTTTAAGGGCATTTACCAGTGGGTTTCATTAGCTTTTTATTAACGCTAAATCAGTTACATTTGTTTTAATAGCTTAATTTAATTGAGGTTTATGTTACGATTCATGAAGAATAAGATTTTAATACCATTATTGATACTATCGGCATTAGCCGCTTTCTTTTCATTTACCTATACTACCAATGCGCAGACGGAAGACGATAAACGCAAATTGGTGATAAAAACAGTATTAAAAGCCATATCTCAAAATCACTATGAACCACGTCTGATGGACGACTCCTTTTCGTCTGTTGCATTCAATAAAATACTCACCGCTATGGACTATGACAAGCGTGTGATAACCCAGGCAGATGTAAACAAGCTGAAAAAATATGAGTTCATATTGGAAGATGGCGAGGGCGAAAATGTGGTAGCATACTTTAATGAATTCAACGAACTGTATAAGCTACGCCTTAACGATGCAGAGCGTTTTTATCAGTCTGCTATGAAAGAGTCTTTCAACTTCAATACCGAAGAAACCATTAATATGAATGGTGAAAAGATACCATACGCTAAGGATAGTAACGAATTGAAATACCGCTGGAACAAATACATCAAGCACAGAATATTGGCAAAATATGTAGAACTGAAAGACGACCAGAAAAAGAAACAGGAGAACAAAGACACATCGCTCAAGACAGTTTACACAGATAAACAATTCGACTCAATAGCCCGTGTAGCTGTAAAGAAGAACATGGACTTTTACTTCAAACGTGTACGCAAACTGAAAGACGATGACCGCTTTACATTCTTTGTAAATAGCATGGCCGGTACGCACGATCCGCATACAGATTACTTTCCACCTGTTGATAAAGCATTGTTTGACGAGCAAATGTCCGGTACATTCTTTGGTATAGGTGCGCAACTGCGCGATGAGGATGGCAAGGTAAAGATAGTGCAGATAATACCCGGCAGCCCCTGCTGGAAACAAGGCGAACTGAAAGCAGGTGATGAGATAACGAAAGTAGCGCAAGGCAATGCCGAACCTGTAGATGTGCAAGGATATGACATAGATGATGTAGTAAAAATAATACGCGGTAAACGTGGCACAGAAGTTAGGCTGACTGTAAAGCAAGTAAGCGGTGCTACTAAAGTGATACCCATCATCCGCGATATTGTAGAGAAAGAAGAAACATTTGCCAAGTCTGCTATTATTAATAGCACGAAAGGCAAAATAGGCTACATCTACCTGCCCGAATTCTATGCAGATTTTCAACAGGCTGGTGGACGCAGGTGTTCCGATGATGTGGCTTTGGAAATATCAAAACTCAAAAACGAAGGTGTTGCCGGTATCATCCTCGACCTGCGTGGCAATGGCGGTGGCTCGCTGAGTGATGTAGTAAATATGGGTGGATTGTTTATAGACAAAGGCCCTATGGTACAGGTAAAAACAAACGGAAACAGTGCTACACAACTCGACGACCCGCAGGGCGGTACGCTCTACGATGGCCCGCTGGCTATTATGGTAAATGTAGGGAGCGCATCAGCATCAGAGATATTGGCGGCTGCCATGCAAGACTATAAGCGTGCCGTAGTGGTGGGTTCTACCACATTTGGCAAGGGTACGGTACAGAAAGTAATATCGCTGGACGAATACAACAGCTGGCTGGCAAGTATTGCAGCTGGCAAGCGTGTTATATCAACAGACACCATCGGTTCACTTAAATTGACTATTCAGAAGTTTTATCGTGTAAACGGTGGCTCTACACAATTGAAAGGTGTAACGCCTGATATTATGTTGCCCGATAATTATGAACATATAGATGTAGGTGAACGCCGCGACAAAGCTGCCATGAAGTGGGATGAAATACCTGCTGCCCGCTACACCCCTGTCAGCAACCCGGTAAACGTAAAAGAACTGGCGGCAAATAGTAAGAAGCGCATTGAAAGCAATCCAACATTCTCACTCGTAAAAGAAAATGCAGTACGAATACAGAAGATGGAAGAAAACAGCATCGCATCTCTCAGCGAAGCGGGCTACCGAAAAGAGTTGGAAGAAGCTAACAGCATCAGCAAAAAAATAGAAGAACTGGAGAAAAAGACAACTAAGCTGAACGTGGTAAACCCGCAAGCAGATTTAGCACGCATCAATCTGGATAGCACCACCATTAAAAGAAATGAAGACTGGATGAAAGCATTGAAGAAAGACATCTACCTGTCTGAAACAGTCAACATCATCAACGACATGATAACGCCCAATATGAAAGTGAATATGGGTACTGGTATGAAGTAGCGGCATAGCTTACTCTAATAAAAAGAGCGGATTGTATCCGCTCTTTTTATTCTTATCATACCAATATAAAAAACGAGCCTCGATAATATCTAGGCTCGTTTTTTATATTATCAGATACCTATGTTACTTGATACCCAACTTAGCTTTTACCAATGGCAACAGATTGTCAGAGTCGCGAGAATGTAACAGGCTACCATTGCTGGAATCAAAAACATAATCAAATGCCTTTTCCTTTGCTACTTCTTTAATGGCTTTTTCAGCTTTATCAAGTATTGGCTGCAATAGTTCCTGCCTTTTCTTTTCTACTTTTTCCTGTGCGCTTTGGTTAGTACTTTGTATACGGCCTTCCAAATCCTGTATTTCTTTTACTTTCACTTCCTTCACGGCATCCGTCATAGTCTTTTCGCCGGCCTGATATTCTTTTACTTTCTTTTCATATTCAGTACTCATCGTCTGTAGCTGATCTTGAAAAGTTTTTGCATATGCCTGTATGTCGTTTTCAGCTTTCGTCATTTCGGGCATGGCTTTCAATAGCTCGCGAGAGTCTATATGGCCGAATTTGGTAGTTTGTGCCGTAGCAACGTTCAATGCAAAGAAGCCGCAGGCAACGAATAACAAGATTTTTTTCATCAGATATATATAACTTTATTTATTTAAGTTGTGCAAAGTAAATGCCATTATTTGTTTATTCCAAGTAATTTTAACACTTCATCGCTTTTATCCAGCTTAGGGTCTGCATAAAACAGCGTTACACCACCCGATTTATCCAGCACCATGTCGTATCCCTTCGTTTGCGCGTATTTTTGCACTGCATTATATACCTTATCCTGTATAGGCTTTACCAGTTTCTGGCGTTCTTTAAACAAATCGCCCTCATAGCCAAAGCGTTGTTTTTGCAAGTCTTTTGCAGCTTTTTCTTTCTGCACTATTTCATCTTCACGTTTTTTGCGCAACTCATCCGATAAGATAGCTCGTTCAGCCTGATAAGCTTTATATAATTTATCTACTTCGTTCATCTTATTATCTATCTCTGTTTGCCAAGATTTAGACATCTGGTCGAGGCGTGTTTGGGCATCTTTATATTCTATCAGTTTATCTAGCAGGTACTTAGAGTCAATAGTACAATAACGCTGCGCGTTGGCTGTAACAGTACCTAACAAGGCAATAGCTAAAAACAGTTTTTTCATACTCGTGATTTTTATAACGTAAAAATACCTAACAATCCGCACATCAATCAGGTTCAAAACCTAACATAAATGTAAAGTTTGCAATATCGCTTAATCGTGTATTACCATTTGCTCTGGAGAAACGGTCGAAACCAACACCATAGTCAAGCCCTAACAAACCAAACATGGGTAGGAATATACGAACACCCAAACCTGCAGAACGGTTCAGTTTGAACGGATTATAGTCTTTAAAATCATTCCATGCATTAGCAGCCTCAACAAAAGCCAAACCATATATAGTAGATGTAGGGCTTAAAGAAAAGGGGTACCTTAACTCTGCTGTATACTTATTGAAAATAACAGCATTATTTTCATATGGCTCCCTGAAACCACGATGTGCGATAATGTCTTTACCTACAAAGAAGTTGCGTCCTGATAAACCATCACCACCCAACTGGAAGCGCTCAAACGGAGAATAACCGATACTATTGTTATAATAGCCCATAAAGCCATACTTGGTAGCCAGTTTAAAGACCATATTTCCAACAACTTTATGGTACCACTCTGCAGTAAAACGATATTTATGATACTCTACCCATTTATATTTTTCGGATGATGTAGCATTGGTGTAATCCGTTCCGCTAATGCTGCTATATGGCGGGGTAAACTGGAATGTAAAACTGAAGTTAGAGCCACTTGTGGGGTACAATGGTTTGTCTACAGAAAACCTCGCCAATACCAATCTGAAGAATAAGTTATTACTATATCCATCAGATACACCTTCTAAAAGCGTATAGTTTTTCAGCTTGAAGTTCTGATAATTGATACCGTAAGTAAATACAAAGTTATCGTCAGGCCATTTAACGCGCTTACTCAATGACACCCCACCACCCAATACGCGCATATATGATTCGTTGGGGTTTCTGTCGGGTCCAGTAGGCTGGGCAAACCTGCTATACAACAGGTTTGTAGTCAGGGCGTTAGGCTTTTTGCCTCCTAACCAAGGTTCAGTAAATGAAAAATTAAGTGAATTAAAAAATCGCCCGTTCGACTGATAGTTCAGCGACAATCTTTGTCCGTCTCCCATTGGCAAAGGATCCCATGTTTTAGGCTTCCATATATTGCGTAATGAAAAGTTGCTGAATACTACGCCAACATTTCCATAGAAGTTAACACCACCTCCAAAACCGGCAGATAACTGCAACTGATCGCTCGATCTTTCAACAAGGGAATACGCAATATCTACTGTACCATCTTCCTGATTTGGCTTAGGTTGTATGCCTATTTTTTCTTGGTCAAAAAAGCCGAGGTTAGCAATCTCCCGTTGTGTACGTATCAGGTCTGCACGACTGAATTTATTGCCTGGCAAAGTCCGCAGTTCACGGCGTATTACATGCTCATTTGTACGGTCGTTGCCTTCTATAGTTACATTGCGTATGGTAGCTTGCGGGCCTTCTGTAATACGCAATTCATAGTTAATAGTATCCCCTACAATGGAAGTTTCAATAGCATCTACATTAAAGAACAGGTAACCATCATCCATATACAAGCTACCAACATCTTCGCCACCCTCAGGGCTCATTTGCTTTCCCAATCTTGTATCCAGCAACTGCTGGTTATATACATCTCCTTTCTTGATGCCCAGCAGCTTTGTAAGTACTTCATTTGAATATTTAGTATTCCCCTTCCACTCCATATTACCAAAGTAATATTTCCTGCCTTCCCTCACTTGCAAGTCAATGTTGATGTTTCCGTTATCTACTTTATAAATTGTATCTCTTTCTATAGATGCATCCCTGTACCCCAGAGAGTTGTAATACTCAACCAACGACATCTTATCTTCCTCATATTTATTCATGTTGAACTTGGAAGAACTGAAAAAATTATACCTGAAATACGGGTCTAATGCCTCTAAAGTCTTTGAAAGAGATAAAAAACCACCACTTGAAATGTACTTATTAAATGACCTTTCATTCTTTTCATACACACTTACTCTATCTGCCGGATACAATGATATCCTAGCCATTTCTTTCGCAGAGCGCAGCGTTCGTTTCAACTTCAGGTCACTGGCATTTTCATTGCCTGATATATTAACCTGATTAATACGGGTTTTATAACCTTTATCTATATCAAATGTCAGTATTACCGCATTCACAGTAAGGGTATCTATTCTTTCTCTGATGTTTACCTCCACATTGCCATAGCCTTTTTCAGAGAAATATTTTTTTATCCTTACTACCGATTCTTTTTTTATAGCCTCAGTTACTACCCTGCCCTTTACAAGGCCTGCCTTATCCTTCAATTCCGTTGCCTCTCCTTTCTTGATGCCTTTAAAATTGTATCGTGAAAGGCGTGGGCGTTCTTCTACTTTAATATCAAGAAATACACGTGTGCCAATGGTCTTTGTTACACTTACAGATATATCTGAAAACAACTCCTGTTTCCATAGGTTTTGTATTGCTTTTGCTATGCTCTCATCATTTTGCAGACGTATTTTACTGCCTATAGATAGGCCGGTAACAGCTATAAGCAAATCCTCATCCAGATATTTGGTACCACTTACTGTAATACCGCCTATTTCATATTGCTTATTCAGTGCGGCTGTGTTATCAGAGGCACTGCGTCTCATTCCAAGCCGCGTTGTTGTATCACTTTGCATAGATAATTGTGCCCTACCAGTAGTAGCAGTCAACAATATGCAACTAAACAACAGCGATAAACGCAACGGATTATACATGCCCGGGGAGAGTCTTTTGGATTTGTTCACTTGTTTTTCCGAATCTTCGTTCGCGTTTTTGATAGTCTGATAATGCCTCATACAGATTTTGTTTTCTGAATGCAGGCCAATGCACTGGTGTAAAGTATAGTTCGGCATAAGCCAGTTGATACAGCAAAAAGTTACTGATTCTGTATTCACCACTGGTTCGTATCATCAATTCAGGGTCTGGAAATGGCGCTGTGTTTAGATAGCTATGAAATACTTCATCCGTTACATCTTCGGCTGCCAGCTTGCCCGCAGCAGCGTCAGCTACCATTTGCCTTGCAGCATTAATCATTTCCCAACGAGAGCTGTAGCTCAATGCCAGTATCAGATTCAGCCCTGTATTTTCGGATGTTATTTCTTTTGCCTCGTTCAGTTCCTGCTTACAAATTTCCGGCAGGCTGTCAAAGTCGCCGATAACGTGCAGTCGCACATTATTTTTCTTCAACTCATCTACTTCTTTCCTGATGGTATTTACAAGCAATTCCATCAATGCATCTACTTCTTCCTTGGGGCGATTCCAGTTTTCAGTAGAGAATGCGTACAGTGTCAGGTAGGATATACCTGCTTCTGCGCAACCATTCACTATTTCCCGCACGCTCAGTACACCTTCGTGGTGTCCGTACACCCTGTCTTGCCCCTGCTCCTTTGCCCATCGCCCGTTACCATCCATGATGATGGCAATATGCGTTGGCATTTTAGTACGGTCAAGCGATTGAAGTAAATCCATTATAAGTGTACCCTCTAATTCAAAAGGTGTGCAAAGGTACAAAAATAGCTGCTTGCTGCATCTGTCAAAATGACGATGGTTGGTTTAACGCTACTTTAACTGCATCCGGCTTACACATAACCGTTTTTTATATTGCTTTAACAATCTGACATGTATAGTAAACTGCTAGAAGAATAAAACTGGCTTTAGTTATATTTACAGTATGATTACTAACCTGAGCAGTTATAACTCTATTTTCGGAGAATGGGTACGCGAAATCAGAGATGTTGATATTCAAAATGACAAAATGCGTTTCCGTCGCAATATGGAGCGTATTGGAGAAGTGGCAGCCTACGAAATAAGCAAACACCTACCCTACAGCGTGTTGACAGTACAAACCCCTATGGGCGAATCTATATGCCATGTATTAGAACAACAACCTGTACTGGCAACTATTTTGCGAGCAGGTATTCCACTGCATCAAGGGCTATTAAATTATTTTGACAAGGCTGACAATGCCTTTATTGCCGGCTACCGAAAACACCATAGGGATGGCAGTTTTGATATAGAACAACAATACCATACAAGCCCTGAAATAAATGGCAGACCGCTTATTATTGCCGACCCGATGCTGGCTACAGGCTCGTCTTTGATGCTGGCCATTGATACACTTTTAGCTACCGGCACACCATCTCAACTGCATATTGTTTGTGCAATTGCCTGTACAGAGGGTATAGAGTTGTTGAAACGAAAATTGCCCGATGCATATTTGTGGGCAGGGGCTATTGATGACGAGCTTACTGCACGTGGCTATATTGTGCCAGGGCTGGGTGATGCAGGCGATTTGTCATTTGGCCCGAAGAAACAATCATAACCCAACTAAAATAATATATTTGCCCGTCTTGGATTATAAGATAATTTGGCTTATTTTGGCTTTCAGAAAATCAATTAAACAATTCATAAACGATACCCAGATGAAGAAAATATTATTAGGAGTGGGTGCATCATTGATGTTAGCTAGCTCGGCAATGGCTCAAGATCCGCACTTTACTCAATATTTTGCATCACCACTTACCCTAAACCCAGCCTTAACAGGTCTAGTTAATTGCGACTTGCGACTTGCAGCCAACTATCGTACTCAGTGGGGAAGTGTTTCTCCAAACCCATATATTACTGGTACTATATCTTACGATATGGCTACCATGAAGGGCGTACTCGGCAATGGTGACGCAGTTGGTGTTGGTGTTATGGGATTGTTTGACCGTTCAGGCGTTGGTGGCTTACAAAACACAAGTTTTGGGCTTTCACTCGCATACCATAAAGCTTTCGGTCACGAAAAACAACATACTTTATCTCTCGGTCTTCAGGGTGTACTCGTACAAAAAAGCCTTGATTTCAGTAAGTTGAAATTTGAAGACCAGTTCAATTTTTCTACAGGTGGAGCGGAATATAATACTGCAGAAAATATAGGTAATGCGGACGTTACTTACCCCGACTTCAACGTTGGTCTTATGTATTCAGGCAGGATGAGTGAAAACTCTACCATGTATGCAGGTTTCTCTTATTACCACCTGACAAGACCTGTTGAAACATTCCTAAATGGAAATCATCAGATACATGCACGTTACTCCGGCTATTTGGGTGGTTCTTTCGACCTGAACGAAAACATCGTACTTTACGCTAGCGGTTTGGTCCAATCTCAGGCAGGTGCATCAGAAATATTAGCAGGTGCCGCAGTAGGTTTTGTATTGAACCCCGGTCACGATGCTGAATATGCTAAAAACACTATACTTTACTTAGGCGGATGGTATCGTTACAACGATGCGATTGCTCCTTATATAGGTTTGGAATGGTCTAAAATGAAGCTCGGTATCAGCTACGACCTAAACATGTCTGGTTTTGCACCTGCAACACGCGGTAGTGGTGGTTACGAAATATCGCTGATATTTAATGGTTGCATCAACAAACGCGAAAACAGGCCTACTTACAACTTTGCTTGTCCTAAGTTCTAAGGTTTAACTATTTTAAATACAAAGCCGCTCCAGTCGAGCGGCTTTTTTTATGCCTCACACTCATTGATGTATATACACGAATAAATACTTTCTATTTTGAATTGATGTACATACACGCATACATTTGTATCATGAAACTGGAAGATGCGCTGAAAACAAGCAAATTCAATAACGAAGTCCACAAGGCTACGCTGAATATATTATATACATCCTACTGGATGCGCGATAATATCAGTGCATCTATGAAGGAGTTGGGCATTACATCCGAACAGTTCAACATACTGCGCATACTAAAAGGCAAACATCCCGAGCCTATGTGCGTAAAAGATATTGCAAGCAGAATGATTGAGAAAAGCTCAAATGTGCCGCGCATTATAGACCGCTTGGTAGCCAAAAGCCTTGTAAGCCGCACACCATCGAAAGAAGATAAAAGAGAAACATTAATAGCTCTTACAGACGGCGGACAAACCATGTTGCAAAAAGCCAACAAAATGATGGAGGCTACACAAACATCTATAATAGGCATTAACAATGAGGAAGCATTACAACTAAATACATTATTGGAAAAACTAAGAAAAAACGATTAAAACAACTACAAAATGGCAACAACCAATTGGGCATTAGATGCCTCACATTCAGAACTGCAATTCAAAGTGCGCCACATGATGATTTCGAACGTTACGGGCGAATTTCAGCAATTCAACGGAACGGTAACGACAGAAGGCGATGATTTTACAACCGCTAACATTCAGTTTACGGCAGATGTAAACTCCATCACTACAAAAAACGAACAAAGGGATGGTCACCTCAAGTCTGCCGACTTTTTTGATGCTGCTAACCACCCCGAAATGAAGTTTGAAAGTACTAAACTGGAAAAGCAGGATGAAGCAAGCTATAAGCTACACGGCAACCTAACTATTCGTGCTACTACCCTACCGGTAACGTTGGATGTAGAATATGGCGGCACTATCAAAGATCCCTGGGGCAATACCCGTTCGGGCTTTGTGGTAGAAGGCAAAATAAACCGTAAAGATTACGGCCTCAACTGGAGTGCCCTGACTGAAGCAGGCGGCTTGGTTGTTAGCGACGATGTGAAAATACACGCTGCAGTAGAGTTTGTAAAGGCATAAGCTGAACTATATTCATATTATATCATGGGGCCGATACACTTGTATCGGCCCTTTTTGCGTTATGCAACATATTCGTTGTAACTTTTCTGTACTATTCAACGATACACTATTATGCAGCTACAAGGAAAGGTTGTTTTTATTACAGGTGCCAGTAGGGGTATCGGCAAAGCCATTGCGCTGCGCTTGGCTGCTGAGGAGGCATCTATTGCTGTACTGGGCAAGTCGGTAGAAGAAAACCCCAAACTGGGTGGTACTATATATAGTGCATCAGCCGAGATAGAAGCCGCAGGCGGTAAAGCACTGCCTATACCTTGCGACGTGCGTGATGAAGAACAGATAATCAATGCGGTAAACAAAACAATAGAAACTTGGGGCGGTATAGACGTGCTTATCAACAACGCGTCTGCCATATCGCTTACCAATACAGAGCAGACGGAAACAAAACGCTTCGACCTGATGCACGACATTAATGTCAGGGGCACATACATCGTTACCAAGCACTGCATACCACATCTTAAAAAAGCAAACAATGCACATATCATCACTTTGTCGCCACCTGTTAATATGAACATGCAGTGGTTCAAACACCACATTGCTTATACACTCAGCAAATACAATATGAGCATGATGGCACTTGGATGGGCGGCAGAATTAACTGCATACAAAATAGCATCCAATGCATTGTGGCCAGCTACTACCATAGCAACTGCTGCGGTAAAAAATCTGCTGGGCGGCGATATGCTGATAGCACGCAGCCGCAAGCCCGATATTGTGGCAGATGCGGTATGGCACATCATACAACAGCCACACACTTATACAGGGCAAACGCTGATAGACGAAGATGTGCTGCGTAGTGCAGGTATTACAGACTTTAGCCAGTATGCAGTAACACCTGGCTCACCACTACAAAAAGATTTATTTCTCGATTAAATATTTTTTAAACACAACATACATTGGAAACAGTTCTTTCAATCAACAACATATCCAAACGATACGGGCCTATACAGGCACTGAAAAATGTGTCGTTCGATGTGCCGCAGGGATGCGTATTCGGCATACTGGGCCCCAACGGCAGCGGCAAAACAACCCTGCTAGGCATACTGCTCGATGTTCTGAAAGCAGACGAGGGTAGTTATGTGTGGCTGGGCAACGATACAGTACACGACGCGCGCAAAAAAATAGGCTCATTGCTGGAAACACCCAACTTCTACCACTACCTGTCTGCAATGGACAACCTGAAAATTGCAGCCGCCATCAAACAACAAACTAACGACGACAGGCTGCGTGTGTTGGAAAAAGTAAACTTGCTGGAGCGAAAGGACAGTAAGTTTCAAACCTATTCGTTGGGTATGAAGCAAAGACTTGCCATCGCATCTACCTTGCTGGGCAGTCCCAAAGTGTTGGTATTTGATGAACCAACTAACGGACTGGACCCCGCAGGTATTGCCGAGATACGCGACCTGATACGCCAACTGAATGCAGAGGGGCATACCATCATCATGGCAAGCCACTTGCTGGATGAAGTAGAAAAAGTATGCACCCATGTAGCCATTTTGAAAAAAGGAGACCTGCTGCTAAGCGGTCCTGTAAATGAGGTACTGCGCAGCGAAGACCAGATAGAAATAAGTGCGGGTAATGTGCAGCAACTGTTAGCTGTAATACAAACCATGCCCAGCCTTGTTAGCGCAAAGCAGCAGTTAAATACCATTACGCTATCCTGCAATGATGGCATAACACCAGAGCATATTAACAGGTATTGTACAGATAAGGGTATTACCCTATCGCACCTGTTGCTGAAAAAGAAAAGCCTCGAAACAAAATTTATGGAACTCACAAACAACTAAAAACGTATGCAATCACTACTCGCAATAGAATGGCTGAAACTGAAACGCTACCGCACGTTTTGGATACTAATAGGATGCTTCACATTCCTCCTCGCAGCGTGGAATTATGGCATCAGTGGCGGTGTTTTGAAATTAGGGGCAGGCGATGTCAATATTCTGAACCAAGCCTATACCTTTTCTCATGTATGGGAAAACCTCGGCTTCTGGACAAGTTTCTTTGTAATATTTCTATCTATACTCATCATCATCATCACTACAAACGAATACCAGTTTCGTACCAACAGGCAAAACATTATTGATGGATGGAGCAGATTAGAGTTTTATCATGCCAAATGGATAGTGGTACTCGTACTATCCATACTAACTACACTATATGTATTCTTACTGGGCATGGTATTTGGCGGCAGCTATGGTAGCTTCAGCGAGTTTCCCGGAAATATCGAAAAGCTATTCTATGCCTTTATTACTACCATCAATTATTTTGGCTTCAGCTTATTGGTAGCTATCCTGTTCAAACGCAGTGGTATCAGTATCGGCATTTTCTTTCTGTACAACATGATTATCGAAACCCTGCTGAAAAACCTTATCAACTGGAAACTCGACTTCAAAGCGGGCAACTACCTGCCGCTGCAAAGCAGCGATGAATTGCTACCCTTTCCGCTGATGGATATGGCAAAAGCCATGCTGAATATCAAAGATGCACCACCTACGCTATCCTATATCATCACATCGCTGGTTTGGATATGTTTATATTATCTTATCGGCAGGCGGGTTTTGATGCGCCGCGATTGGTAAATTTGCATCATGGCAAATGATAGCAAACCACTGATACTTATTACCAACGACGATGGCATTACCGCGCCAGGCATTGGCAATCTGGTAGATGCAGTTAGAGATTTAGGGCAAGTAGTGGTAGTAGCACCCGACAAACCGCAATCTGGCATGGGTCATGCTATTACCATCGGCGAGCCGTTGCGCCTCAAAAAATCCGATATATTCGGCGATGTAGAGGCATGGGAATGCAGTGGCACACCCGCAGACTGCGTAAAGCTGGCGCGCGATAAAATACTGCACCGCAAAGCCGACCTCTGTCTTAGCGGCATCAACCACGGAGCCAACCATTCTATCAATATCATATACAGCGGCACCATGAGTGCCGCCATGGAAGCAGCGATTGAAGGCATACCATCCGCAGGATTGTCGTTGCTCGACTTCCGCCACGAGGCAGATTTTTCACTTGCCAAAGAAGTAGCCCGTACCGTAGCGCAACGTATGCTTGCCAACCCCATGCCCGAACATACATTGCTGAACGTAAACATACCTAAGCTGCCCAAAGAGCTATACAGAGGTATAAAAATATGCAGGCAGGCGTATGCTTGGTGGAAAGAAGAGTTTGACCATCGTACCGACCCACGTGGCAAAGATTATTACTGGATGACAGGCAAGTTCATCAATATGGACGAACACCCCGATACCGATGTACAAGCATTAGAAGAAGGCTATTCATCCGTTGTACCTGTAAAGATTGACTTTACAGACTATGAGATGAAGAAGGTATTGGAAGCCGGTTGGAGGTAGAAAATACTTGTTAGTTTTAAGTATTGAAATAAACCTATTTGACAAAATATGTAACTACAATCCCTAACGATTGCAAATTATCAACTGTCTATCCTCAAAACATACTCAGTGAAACGCTATATACCTTTATTCTTCTTTTTAATTTTGTTATTTGCTAAGAATGTTTCGGCACAAAATGTAGCAGCAGGCGAAATAGCATATGAATGGATAAGCGATTCTACTTACCGTTTTTATTTCAAACTATATAGAGGTTGCCCCGGAGATACTGCACCAGCTACAGTACCATTATGTTTTAAAAACCCATGCAATAATGCTGGTTTTACAGTTACTTTAAACAGATGGACAGCCCCTATACCTGGTATAGATGTTGGCGTTTACTCAAGCCCCTCCTGTTCTTGGGTAAAAACATCTTGTGATAGCATAGGTTCATCTATTCCTGGTTTCCAACTCCGATGGTATCATGCAACAGTTACTCTACCATCGCGATGCAATGCTTGGAAAATATTCACTCACCTCAACTACCGTGCAGCTTCCAACAATATTCAAAACGCAAGCACAACACCTTATTATACGGAATGTACCTTTAACAATACTGGCACATACCGCTTCAATTCATCACCTTACTTCAGCATTCGGGCTTTTACATATGCGTTACTTAATCAACCAAACACCTATCACAATGGCACGATAGACCCTGATGGCGACTCATTGACTATTGAACTCATACAACCGCGCACAGGCGTCCTATCTTGTTCAGACACTCCACTACAAGTAAGTTTCGTGTCCGCAACTCCTGTATTATCAGTTCCAAACAATCCATTGCAAACAAATAATACATTTTCATTGGCATCAAACGGGCAAATAAATTTCACGCCACATGTCCTTGGCAACCATACGCTCTGCTATCGTATTAGGGAATATCGCAACGGAGTATTAATAGGAACAGTGATGCGGGATGTGAACATTGCGGTATTGCCATATATACAAGACACACAGAAGTTTATTGCCTCCATAGATACTACTTGCAGCCCTACTATGGCTTTAGGCTTACCCTTAGGCCCTACACAAATTGAGAGCTGTATCGGCAAAAATGTAAACTTCTGTTTTTACGTAAAATCTTCGCAGCCCAATACAGTACTTATACTAAGTGACAACAGTAGTTTTTCATTACCCGGAGCTACAGTTACTTACCACAACCAAAGGAACGATTCTGTAAAAGGAATATTCAGTTGGGTGCCAGGTCGTTTTGATGGCGGGCTCAAAAACTTCGTTATAACAGTAAAAGATTCTACATGCCGTCCGCCAGGCATTATGTTATATTCAACGTATAATATACCCATCAACATAACCCCTGCTACTATTGCTGCAAATGACACTATTATTTGCCCGGGAGATTCTGCTATATTATCCGTAAAAGGCAGTAGCAATTATACATGGTCTGTCGTATCGGGTTCAGGTTCAAGTCTTAGTTGCACCAATTGCATCACACCTGTCGCCAAGCCTGTAGTCACTACAGTATATCATGTTATGAGTACAGGCAATGCCGCATGTGGTTTTAATACGGACAATATTATTGTTGAGGTATTGCCAAGAATACCAGTGCTACATGCTGGTAATGATACTGCTATTTGCGCAGGAGAAATAGCCATGCTAAATCCATCGTGGGCATCATCGTGGGCAGGCAATATACAATGGAATAATATTTCGGGCACAAATGGCTCTTTAAGCTGCACACAATGCAAAAACCCTTTAGCGTCACCGACTACTACTACTCAATACATACTTACTAGTTTTGATAGAGGCTGTAATACGGCTAATGTTGATACCATGCAGGTTAGCGTGCTGCCCGTCAATAACACTACTCCATCTATTACTATAAAGTCAGGCTTGGGGTATATTGCAATCAGAAACTACCCTACCACATTTACTGCTACCTCTGTAGGCTGTACCTCTCCATCGTATCAATGGGCTGTAAATGGTATAGATATACCAGGTGCTAACAGCAGCACATGGACTACAACATTCCAAGACACGATGGTATATGTGCATTGCAGGCTTATTTGCAAAGACCCTTGTATGCCTGCAAACACGCAGAACAGCCATGCCATACAGATACTTGTACTGAATAGTATAAATAATCTGCATCATAACAATGGCATCACCATATCGCCCAACCCCAGCTACGATGGCATCTTCAGTATCAAAACAAATACAACACTTAACAACGCGAATATTACAGTCATTAACCGCATGGGGCAAACTGTATATACAGAAAAAGTGCTAAGCATATCAAGTGGCAATACCAAAGTATTAAACCTGCAACACCTGCCTGCCGGCATATATACCATCAGGCTGAATCATATAGCTAAGTCTATAACAATTCAGCGATAACTGTCAAAAAAATCATACTAATCCCTAACAATTACAAATTATCAACTGTCTATTCTCAAAACATACTCTATGAAAAAATATTTGCACCTGTTAATCTTCTGCTTGACTATCCTTACAACCAATGGTACGCGTGCCCAAAATTTAGCTGGCGGAGAAATAACATACGAATGGATTGCCGACTCGACATACCGGGTTATTTTCAAATCTTACTTTGAATGTGTAGGCATTGCAGAGCCTAACACTATGTCGCTTTGTATTACCAATACCTGCAGTACAGCCGTGCTTACATCAACATTATCAAAAACATCTGCTGTTAATTTACCTCCATCCTGTCCCGCTTACCCAACTAAATGCACACAGACATCATCTTCCATACCAGGGTACAAAGAAGTATTATACAGTGCATTGATAACCTTGCCATACCGTTGTAATGCATGGAAATTCGGCGTATCATATGTAAACAGAGCTATATCTGTAAATGTATCAAGCTCAATATTTTATACATCTACTACGTTTAATAATTTGGGGATGTTTCAAGGCAACTCATCTCCGTATTTTATAAACAAACCAATTGCATATGCTTGTTCTGCCAACCCTTATAATTACAATTCGGTAGCAGTAGACCCCAATGGAGATTCATTGGTTACAGACTTAGTAAATGTTCAAACAGCTACCAACTGTACAACGGCTATATCGGCTGCATTAAACACAAGCAGCCCGGCACTTTCTATACCTTCCAACCCCTTTCAAACAAACAATACTACAACTATTAGCTCTCCTACAGGCAACATGGGTTTCACTCCTGCTACCTTGGGAGAAAACGTTTGTGCATTGCGAGTAAGGGAGTTCAGAAATGGCATATTAATTGGCTCTGTCATTCGCGAAATGCGTTTTGTTGTCTTACCTTGTTCTACCTCTTCTTCTATTACCACTTCTCCGTTTGTAGCATTAACAAATTGTGTGGCAAGCACATGGGGTGTTACAGTATGCCCGGGAACATCTTTCGGTTTCGGGTTCGATATCAAATCAACCAATCCTGCGACAAAAATAGTAGTATCAGACAATCATATGTTTACTACACCAGGTGCAACAGTTTCTTATTCCGGGCAATATACCGACTCTATACGCGTAAACTACAACTGGTTTTGGCCATTGGGAAGTCCTATGTTCCGTACACTAATTTTCACAATAAAGGACTCTAGTTGCCTGTCACCTGGTATTGTTATTAACAGGTCTTTTGCAATGCAAATTTCTCCATTTGGTGTGGCAATAACAATGCCAGATACATTTGTTTGCCAGGGTCAGTCAGTTATGCTTTCAGGCGGCAACAATTGGTCTATCGTATCCGGCCCTCCCGGCAGCCTTAGCTGCACTACATGCACCAACCCTGTAGCTACACCCACTACAAAAACTACCTACATGTCGTTTGTACCTGCTTGCCCCAATTTTACAGATTCTATTACAATAGATGTAAAACCCGTAACAGCACCTACACTATCACTTACGGCTAATACAGGTGTGAGCATTAAGGCAGGAGACACTGTTACATTCACGGCTAATACCACCAATTGTACAAATAAGCAATACATCTGGAAGAAAAACGGTACTACCACTGCTGGTGTTACATCAAACACATATACCACTTCTTTTTTGGCTAATGCAGATGTTATCAGTTGCCAACTAATCTGCAACGATAGTTGCCCCAACCCTAAAACACAAACACAACAACTCACAATGATTGTGGCGGCTGGTATAGGCTCTGTTAACTATACAGATAATATCACCATATCACCAAACCCAAGCTACGACGGCATCTTCAGTATCAAAACAAATACTACACTGAACAACGTGAATATTATAGTCATCAACAGCATGGGGCAAACTGTATATACAGAAAGGGCGCTAAGCATATCAAGTGGCAATACCAAACCATTAAACCTGCAACACCTGCCTGCCGGCATATACACCATCAGGCTGAATGATATGCAGTATAAGGTATCAATCAGTAAATAGTTATTTATAGCAATACGGGCAAGGTTACAACCTTGCCCGTATTATTTTTTGTAGTGTATTTGTTATCGTAAACAGCCATACATTTTAGCTTACGTTCGTTGCAACATACTACACTATAAAACAATTCATAATACATCTTACATCAAACCTTTAAATAAATCGTAAATCACCACCGCTGCCTGTCAAATCAATCCCCTATTCGGCTTATCTTGCAGCCTGATTTACAGGACATTCAGGCATGGATTATAAAAGGATATTAGTAACGGCAGCATTGCCCTACGCCAACGGCCCCGTACACATCGGGCATCTGGCAGGGTGTTTTCTGCCATCGGATATATATGTGCGCTACCAGCGTGCGCAAAAAAGGGACGTAAAATTTGTTTGCGGCAGCGATGAACATGGTGTACCCATCACCATCCGCGCTATGAAAGAGGGCATTACCCCGCAGCAAGTAGTAGATAAATACCATGCTCTTATCAAAGAGAGCTTTAGCCAAATGGGCATCTCTTTCGATATATATTCACGTACCAGTAACCCCACCCACCACGAAACGGCACAGGCTTTCTTTAAAAAACTGTACGACGATGGTGTATTTGAAGAAAAAGAAACTGAGCAGTATTACGACGAAGATGCAAAAGTATTTCTGGCAGACCGCTATATAGTTGGCACTTGCCCTGTATGCGGCAACGAAAATGCTTATGGCGACCAGTGCGAAAAATGCGGCACTTCCCTGTCGCCCGAACAATTAATAAACCCACGAAGCGCGTTAAGCAATGCCGTACCTGTAAAACGCAGCACCAAGCATTGGTACTTTCCGCTGAATAAATACGAGTCGTGGCTGAACGAGTGGATAGTAGCAGGTAAAAAAGATGAGTGGAAAGCCAATGTATATGGACAGTGCAAAAGCTGGATAGATAGCGGCCTGCACCCCCGCGCCATGACGCGCGACAGCAATTGGGGTGTACCCGTACCCATAGCAGGTGCAGAGGGCAAGGTAATGTATGTTTGGTTCGATGCACCCATTGGCTATATCAGCGCTACTAAAGAGCTGACACCTATGTGGAGCGACTACTGGCAGAAAGAAGATACCAAACTGGTGCATTTCATAGGCAAGGATAATATTGTATTTCATTGCATTATATTCCCCGCCATGCTCAAGGCACATGGTAGCTATGTGCTGCCAGATAATGTGCCTGCCAATGAGTTTCTGAACATTGAGGGCGAAAAAGTATCTACATCTCGCAACTGGGCTGTGTGGGTACACGAGTATATCAAAGACTTTCCGGAGCAGCAAGACGTGCTTCGCTATGTACTCTGCGCTAACGCCCCTGAAGCCAAAGACAACGATTTTACATGGAAAGACTTTCAGGACAGGACTAATAACGAATTGGTATCCGTATTCGGCAACTTTGTAAATCGCGCTTTCGTACTGATGCACAAATTATGCGGCGGCCGAGTTCCCAAACTCCATGCCGATGTAATGGACGATGCGGATAAAGCACTGATAGCAGATATACAAGCCGCCAAAGCAGCCATAGAGTCAGCCATCGAAAACTATAAATTCCGCGATGCGCTCTACGAAGTCGTAGACCTTGCCCGCAAAGGCAATAAGTATATGCAGGATAAAGAGCCATGGATAGTAGCCAAGTGGCTGGCAGAAAACCCTGATAACCAAAAGCTGATAGACAACTGTCTGCATATCTGCCTGCAGCTTACCGCCAATCTTGCAATACTCGCCAATCCATTCCTGCCATTTACTGCCAAGAAAATGTGCAGCATGATGAAAGTAGTTGACCGTATGCTTGACTGGGAAAATGCAGGCAAAATGAACCTCTTGAATGCTGGTTATCCACTAAAAGCTCCTGAACTGTTATTCAGAAAAATAGAGGACGATGAAATAAAAGCACAGGTCGAAAAGCTGCATGCTAACCTTGTAAAAAATGAAAATGTGCAAAAAACGCAACAAAACGAAACAATCGAGCAACAATCTGCCATACCTGCTCAAAAGCCGGAAATAACAATTGATGATTTTGCTAAGATAGACCTGCGTGCAGGCACTATACTCCACGCCGAAAAAGTAGAGAAAGCAGATAAACTGCTGAAACTGGAAATAGACCTTGGGTACGAAAAACGCACGGTTCTATCAGGCATTGCCATGCACTTCAGCCCAGAGGAGATAATAGGTAAGCGTGTAACAGTTGTTGCCAACCTTGCACCTCGCAAGATGAGGGGTATAGAAAGTAAGGGGATGATACTGATGGCACAAAACGAAGAAGGAAAACTAATATTCGTATCACCTTTGGATGCCGCTATGAACGGCAGCGAGGTGAAGTAAAAATAGCACTGCACAAATGAAAAAGAAAACACTCTGGTGGATTATTGGTGGCGGTATAGCCTTGATAATAATACTGATACTGATTGGCAAATCGGGCGATAAGGGTACCAGTGTTGCTATTGAAAAAGCAGCCGCGCATACCATTACCGAAACTGTAACGGCAAGCGGCAAGATATACCCCGAAACCGAAGTAAAGATAAGCCCCGAGGTAAGTGGCGAGATCATAGAACTGAATATTGCAGAGGGCGATAGCGTGCATCAGGGAGAACTGATGGTTCGCATCAATCCTGCTATATACAATTCGCTGGTTACACAATCGGAAGCGAATGTGCAGGAAACACGTGCCCGTGTAGTGAACTCTAAAGAAATGATGGAGCAGGCCAAAGCGACTTTTGAGCAAGCGCAAGCCAATTACAACAGGAATACAAAACTATATGAAGACAAAGTAATATCTGCTATGGAATACGAGCAGGTAAAAGCTAACTTCCTGAGCGCTAAAGCAAGCTTTGAAGCTGCACGCGCTAATGTATCAGGTGGTAATTATAGTGTAACTGCTGCATCTGCAGGTTTGTCTCAATCTCGCGAAAACCTGAAACGCACTACCATCGTTGCTCCTCGCACTGGTGTGGTGTCTGCACTGAATGTAAAACTGGGCGAGCGTGTGGTAGGTACAGCGCAAATGGCAGGTACAGAAATGCTGACGATAGCCGATATGAGCCGTATTGAAGTGCGGGTAGATGTGAGCGAAACGGATATTGCCAAAGTAAAAATAGGTGATACAACCATGATAGAAGCGGATGCATACCGCAATCGCAAGTTTACAGGTGTGGTATCTAAAGTGAGTGTATCGAGCAAGGCAAGCGGGGCATCGCAGGTAAGTACCGACCAAGTAACTAACTACACCGTACATATACTGATACTACCATCGAGCTATGCAGATTTGAGTGCCAATTTGCAAAAAGGCAGGTTTGTCTTCAAGCCGGGCATGAGTGCCAGCGTGGAAATACAAACAAGGCGTGAAAGAGATATTCTTTCTGTACCTGTAAATGCCGTTACCACCCGCGACTGGCCCGATAGCCTGAAAAAGAAAAAAGCAGCAGGCGAAACAGACGAAGTAAGGCAGGTAGTATTTGTCTATAATGCCAAAGATAAAAAGGTTAGCATACGCGATGTAAAAACAGGTATTCAGGATAATGAGTACATACAAATAACGGATGGACTGAAAGCAGGAGAAGAAGTAGTAACTGCACCTTACGGAGCAATAGCCCGTACACTGAAAGACAAAACCACTGTAAAGGTAAAGGACAAAGACGACCTGTTTGATGCCAAGAATGACGATGAGTAACAGCATTGCAAGTACGTAAGCCTTTCACTACATTTATTCAACAAACAGGTTTTCATTGGGCTATCATACATTAGGCAATATAGGCGTTATAGGGTAT
This sequence comes from Chitinophagaceae bacterium IBVUCB1, assembly GCA_002127285.1. Classification (GTDB taxonomy): domain Bacteria; phylum Bacteroidota; class Bacteroidia; order Chitinophagales; family Chitinophagaceae; genus Polluticoccus. The sequence continues at coordinate 284,638 of NFUW01000002.1, read as the reverse complement.
GGCAGTTGGGGCACAGCCCTTGCCAAAATACTGACCGATAATGGCATACATATCCGTTGGTGGGTGCGCAATGCGCAAGCCATGAACCACCTGAAAACAAGACACCACAACCCGCAATACCTTACATCGGTACGATTTATGCCCGAAACCATATCGCCTACCGACAATCTGCAAGACGTTGTTACTCATTGCGACACTTTGATTATAGCCGTACCTTCTGCTTATGCGCAGCAAGTACTGGAAAGCATAGATGGTAACCTGCTGAAAGGCAAAAAAATAATCTCTGCCATCAAAGGGATATTGCCAGACAGCAACCTGTTGCTGAACGATTACCTTGCCAAGCAAGATTGGTTCGACCTGCAAAACTATGCAGCCATTACCGGCCCGTGCCATGCAGAAGAGGTAGCGCAGGAGCGATTGTCTTACCTTACTTTTTCAGGATTAAACGATGAATTGACAAGTGCGGTTGCAGAGGCATTTCGCTGCGGGTACATATATACCACCTACAACCACGATATATGGGGGGCGCAGTTTGCAGCCGTGCTGAAGAATATATATGCCATAGGTGCAGGCATAGCACATGGCTTGGGTTATGGCGATAATTTTTTGAGTGTATATATCACTAATTGCTACCGAGAGATGTATCGTTTTTTAGATGCGCACTTTGATAAGGTACACCCATCTAACGAAAAGCCTGATTTTCATACCAGTGCTTATCTTGGCGATTTGTTGGTTACCTGCTACTCGCTGCATAGCCGCAACCGTATGTTTGGCAATATGCTGGGCAAGGGCTATAGTGTAAAGAATGCGCAGCTTGAAATGAATATGGTAGCTGAGGGCTACTATGCTGCAAGGGGTATGAACGAAATATCTAAAACCCTGCAAATAGAACACCCGATAGCCAGCAGCATATACAATGTGCTATGGGGCAATACCCCACCTGACGAAATGTTTGAGGCACTTGCTAAGCAGCTTTCATAAAAGCTATAAGGATATGTAGTAAGGGACGCCGATATTGTCGAAATACATGTTGTTTTTATAACTTTAATAAACATTCGCAAATCGGGAGATTTGCTGCCAGTGCGGCGTAGTCAGAGACTACGCCGAGCAGCGAAGAAGAACAGCTGTAAGGACTGAAAGTATTATATATGAATTCAATAAAAGATATCTTAGTAAATATTCAAAAAATAATTTCTTTAGACAGTTTAAATACAGAAATCGAGGGAAAAATATTAAGTGATATACTTTCTGCAAATGGCATATGTAATAAAGAAATTTTTGAATTGTATGATTACTGCAATGGAAGTAACTATTATGTAGATGTTGAGTATAAGGGTATTAAATTTTCTTCTTTCGGATATATATTAAAAGTAGAAGATGCCTTGCAAATTTACAATGAGGAATTTTTAGAGTTCAAACAGAAAAAGCTATTCCCGATTATTGCTGATTTTGCAGGTGACTATCTATTAATAAGTACAGATAAAGAAAACTGCGGAGTATATATTTATTCTCCAGCACTATTTATTATAGAACCCGAAATTATTTTTGAAAGCTTTATTTCTTTTTTATCCATGATATTTACATGTTATCAACTGAATGTATATACAATATCAGATAATCAACTTATTGAAGATATAGATGCTGAAAGCACTATTTTTAATATGCAAGACAAAACATATTCTAACTGGGTTATAGGTAATAAGTAAAGTACCTGCTACGCATAGATATACCCAACGCAAGTACACATCCTCCGTCAATGCGGGACACCTCCTTCTAAGGAGGAATATAATACCGCCCATGCAGATGCTACTCATCTGCATGGGCGGAAAGCTATATAACTACTATCTTGAAATAATAAACTGTCTTGAGGTTTTTACCTCTTTACCATGTAGCTGTATGGTGTATATGCCATTTGGCAAATCTGATATGGGTATTGTTCTGTCTATTTGCTTGGCTGCAGGTTCTTCCCATTGCCTTAGCAGCCTGCCCTGCATATCGAATATGGCTACTTTAGTGGCTTGTAGCGTTTTCCAAGACACATTCAGCTTTATATACTCCGATGCGGGCGATGGATATACCGTGCATACTGTTATCTCTTTATCTACCTCGTTAACACCTACCCCTACCAGTGTGTAGTAGTATTTATTGCTACGGTCGTTGCTCATACCCCAAGCAGATGTGGCCGTATTCCAGTTTTCTTTTCTCCAATACGTAAGCTGTTGATTGCTGTTGTATGAGCTTGTTGAACGCTCTGAATTGATGAAGCTGCTCGTTAGTTTATTCCAATCATACCTGAAATAAGAAGTATCGTTTACCGCAGTAGCTGCACCGTAATAGTCCCAATTGCTGCCGGCAATGTTCCATATACGTGTAGTATCGCCTATCACTTTGCCAGCACCGTTGAACACATAATTATATACCCATGCATTGCGCCAGTTGAGCGCAACTGTGTCCCAATCGTGCAGCAAAAGAATAGAATCTGTTGCATTGGCTGCATTATAGGTATGTGTTGTTTTGGTTTGGTTGCGCCAGTTGTTAAGGTGCGGATACCACTGCTCCATCGAGTCTGCTTTTAGCTTTCCGCTACCATAATAACTGTATGTTGACCTGCTGTAATTTTTCCATGCAGATACATCCCATGTTCTGAATAGTTTAGTAATAAGATTGCCGCCTGCATACGTATAGCTGTCTTCATTAATTGCTACCCACGCTGTACCGTTCCATGACTGCCTGAGACTGTTTGTAAGATTGCTGCCTGTATAGGTATTCACATACCGTATATTATTATCCCATGTGCTGGTTGTCGTGTTCCAGTTTTGGTACAGTTGTTCTATGATATTGTTATTGGCATCGTAGGTATATGTTTCTTTCTGGTAGTTTGTCCACGGACCAGTGATGGCGGGTACAGGGTTTTCCCATAAGTGTGTCAGCATATAGCCCTGCGCATTGTAGGTATAGCTATGCTTGTAAAAATTTGCATAACTGCCACTGTAGTGCAACATCAGTATGCTGCTGTCATTTTTCAGTACTGTACCTTGCCCGTTCAAAAAGCTATCGGCATCGCCGGGGGTAGTATTGCCTGCATTGTAAGTTATGATAGTACTATCATACGGTGCCCAGCTTGTGCCATTGTATCTATCTGACTGGGCTGCAACAATGCGCGACATGGTTTGCGCAGTTGCCGATTGTGCCATACAGGCAATAGCTACTAATAGTGCGTAAATGTTTTTCATATCGTATAATTTGTATGAGTATGCAAGGATAAAACTACGACTACACTAAGCAGCCACCTATACACCGATAATGGCATATTGCAGTAAGTGGTGGTACGGATAGTGGATGGGAAGCTATACGGATAGGATATTGTTGAAAAAGACAAAGCCTCTTTTCAAAGAGGCTTTGTTACATATAGAGGATAAGAGAGAACGTGATTGAAAAACAGAAAGTACCAACCCTGTAATCGCAAAGGTGGTACTTTCTGTTTTTTAGAAATTCACTGCCAGCACCACGCAGGTGATGATAGATACAAACAACATGATTTTCTTTGAAACTTCAGCTTGATTGATGCGTGCAGTGTTTTTCATTTTTGTGTGTTTTTTATTTTTTGCTTTGATGAAACAAAGATGCATCGCGCATACCCCCTTTGCCAAATAATATGGCGCAGTTAACGGCAGCTTTAAAATCAGTTAACTAAAAAAACTGTAAACGGTTAACCATCTATTTACAAAGCATTTGTTAACCGAATTGTGAAAGCCAATACAGTAAAGGAATTGAGGCGCATTCTCATACTATTGTAAAATACAAGTCAGCAGAAAGTAATATCGGCTTACAGCTATTGCATATCAGTATATAACACTATTACCTTTACCTTGATACAATTTTATTAACCTTTAATACCTTTTTATGCTCTTAATTCGTACAAGTATATTAGCCTTTGTTTGTGTATGCCTATTCTCAATTTCAAAAGCACAAACGTATAAACTAAGTAAAGTATCTCATTATCGATATACCTATAATTCGGCAACGGCCGTATACAAGATGGCATTAATTGATTCGGCAATATATTATTACAACGATAATAGAGGTGGATATTTTACCAACGATTGGCTATATAATACATTCAACCTTAAAACTTATACTCCTGAGTTTTTGGAAATGAACCTTAACTGTAAACATGACAGTGCAATATGGTATAATTATCACCCTATAATAGGTACGATTTATAAACACAATAAATTTATTCAACAATTCGACTTGCTAAATAATGTTATCAAGTACACTACCCTTCAGTTATCAAATACTGGTGCACCCGTGTACACTACTATCGATTCATACTTATATTCGGGAAATATATTGCTTCGTGGCATATCCGAGTATTATTATTATAATGGCTTAGGACAATTAGATAGTGCAAAATATAAATATGGTCTTCCATCTAAGTATCACTATAACAGCTCTGGCAACATAGACAGTATTGTTTCTTATTCAGGCACTAAGGTAGCTTATGTTAAACGCTATGTATATAACACCAATAAACAGGTAGTAGAAATATGGGATTATGATTTCTCTTCATTTAACATTGTTATATACAAAACAAAATATGCATACAATACATTAGGTCAACCGATTGAAATTATTAAAGAAAAGTACGACCCTAGTTCAACTACATTCCTCAATTATGATAAAAAGCTACTAACATATAACTCTGCCAACAATTTGCAACATGAGATAATCATTGAATGGAAAAACAATGCTTGGGATACATTCCGTAGAATGACCTATCAATACAATAACTTGAACCTTATTACAATCGCTGAGTCGGATTTTTGGGATAAAGCAAAACAAAACTGGGTATATAGGATAGATACATTTGAAAAGGGAAATACACATCGATATAATTTTTATTACAGTGCGCATTTCCCATCTTCAATAAACAAGCAAGTAGAAAATATTAATCTAACCCTATACCCCAACCCTGCTGCAGATTTCATATCTGTACGTGCGCAACTAAGCGGCAAGCATCCTTATACCATACAAGTAACAGATATGAATGGCAGAGTGCTGAAAACTTGGGATGAACCAGCCGCTCGTACCATTCAAAAACAAATACCGGTTGCGGAATTACCTGCAGGCACTTACTTATTAAGGCTACGAACAGCTGATGCAGAAACAACAGAAACCTTTATCATTTCCAAATAACAAAACAGCCCCTTTGCAGGGGCTGTTTCAATTTATATAAGTGTGCTAATGATTATTTGCGAACGTCCATTTCTTCTATCAGGTTGTTGGCCTTGCCCATCTTCTCTATAATGAAAAGTATAAAGCGTGCATCGGTACATATTGTACGCTTATAGTTTTTATCAAAAGCTATATCGCCGCTCATGGCTTCCCAGTTGCCGTCAAAAGCAATACCTATCCACTCGCCATTGGCATTTATGATAGGGCTGCCTGAGTTGCCGCCTGTTATGTCGTTGTTAGTAATGAAGCAAGTGTGCAGCGTACCGTCTTTATCTACATACTGACCATAGTCTTTCTTGTTATACAGGTCTATCAACTCTTTAGGTGCGTCAAATTCTTCGTCGTTTGGCTTGTACTTAGCAACAAAGCCATCCAGTGTAGTGAAGTAGTCGTAATGCACTGCATCTTGTGGCTCGTAGCCCAATACCTGCCCGTAGGTGATGCGCATAGTAGAGTTAGCATCAGGATAGAACAATTTGTCCTCATTCATCTCCATCAGACCACGAACATACTTCTTACTTAGTTCTTTCTTCGTTTTACTGAATTTATCTATTGTAGGTTCGTAGTGGTCTTTGTAGTTTTTCAGGAAGCTCATACCCATCTGGCAAGCAGCGTCGTTGTTTATCTTTTCAATAGTTGGTTCTTTGCAGAAGGCATTGAACGCATTGCTGTCAACAAACATATTGTTGCTCATTACATAAGCAGCATAGTCTTCAAAAGTTTTGTCGGCACCTTGTCCGCCAAATTTCTTGAACACCACATTTTGATACACATCGGGGTGTTGTGCTTTAGGAATATCGTTGTAGAACATTTTAAGCATCTCTGCCATCAGTTCCAGTTCAGTAGATTTATCGAATGTGCGCATGATGGCTTTGCGGCCTTTCTTCAAATCATCTACATGCTTTTTAATTGTATCCTGATTCGGCTCTTTCTTTTCCAGTTCTTTGTACAACAATTCTATACCACCACCCAACTTTGACAATGCAGCCGCACGGAAACACTCTGTATAATATGTAGAGTGCTTGGCATAAGGCGCATAACCACTATATATTTTAGCAAAATCGCGCATCAGGCCTTTGTATTCAGGCGCTTCTTTATAAGCCCATTTGCTGAAAGCTGCTTCTTTTTGTGCTTTTTCTTCTACTACTTTCAGGCGTTTCAGTTGTTCTGTCTGCCCGATGAAATATTTCCAGTAGTTGGATATGCTGGCGTAAGAAGAAGTGAGTTTCAGATATACTGACTTGTCTTTATCCATATGGTCTTTCATGATTTCAAGACGCTTGGTGCGTATCTTAACGATAGACGGATTCACTGTTTCGATAGCCAGCTTCACTCCTTCTGATACCTCGTAGCGGTTGGTACGGCCGGGGTAGCCGAATATCATCGTATAGTCGCCCTCTTGCACACCACCTATATTGATAGGCAGGTATTTCTTAGGCTTGTATGGCACATTGTCTTTTGCATACTCAGCAGGCTCGTTGTCTTTATTGGCATATACGCGAAACATAGAGAAGTCTGCCGTATGGCGTGGCCACATCCAGTTGTCGGTATCGCCACCGTATTTGCCCAGTGATTTGGGTGGTGTGCCTACTAAACGTACGTCTGTATATTTCTTATATACCAGCAGCAAGTATTGGTTGCCGTTGAAGTATTCTTTTACATTGGCTACGTACTTATCTTTCTGCTCGGCTTTCTTTTCTATTTCTTTTTTTATCTCGTCCAGCTTTTTAGCCAGCTTATCGCCTTTTAGTTTGCGTGTAGCTTTTTCTATCTGCGCCGTTACGTCCTCTACCCTTTCAAGGAAGATGACAGACAGGTCTTTTGCAGGCAATTCCTGTTCTTTACTGTATGCCCAAAAGCCATTGTCCAGATAGTTTTTCTCTACCGTACTCAGTTGTGCAATGTTGCCATAGCCACAGTGGTGGTTGGTAATGAGCAAGCCTTGAGATGAAACCATCTCTCCCGTACAACCACCGCCAAACTGCACGATGGCATCCTTCATGCTGGCATTGTTGATGCTATACAGGTCTTCTTTAGACAGTTTCAAGCCTTTACGCACCATTTCGTCGTAGTTCTTGCCTATCAGCATGGGTATCCACATTCCCTCGTCGGCACGTACCGAAAACAACGTAACGGCAGCAACGAGCGATAACAGTAATTTCTTCATTTGTCTTTTGTTATCAAGATTTATAATAAGAGCCGCAAAAATAGTAAAACCTGCGTTAGTATGCAGGGGTTATTATGTGGGGGATTTCCTTTTAAGGTGAGATTTATTCGGGGAGTTCGTTCTGCTTCACTTCTACTATACCCTTAGGATTCAGTATTTTATACCATGTAAAGTCTTCATTCGCTTCAAGTCCATCGCCGTACATTACCTGTGTGGCAGTAGTTATTCTCACAAATTTTTCGGTATATAGCTTTTTAGCACTTTGGTTCCAAACCAGTTCTTCGGTGTTTAGTTGCTCACCTTTTTTGTTTACCACTACTATACTATCGCGTATCAGGATATTGCCTTGCTGCTCGTAATAGCGGGCATAGCGGGCAGTAAGTGTGCTTTCCACTCTGCTGCTATCGTCATAAAACTCTACTTTCAGCCCTTTGCGCATATCTGTATACGGCGGCTTGGCAGCATCGTTTTTTACAAACTCTTTGGCAAAGAGGCGCATTTTTACATTACCATCGTTGCTGTAATATATAGTGACATCATGCGCTTTATCTTCTTGCGCGGCTCCTTTATTTACTAGTGAGTCAATTTCCTTTGGGTCATTAGTACAAGAAGCTATAGATAATGGCAATAAAATACCCGCCACAGATGCGCGGGCATATTGAGAAATAGTATGTTTACAGCTTTTGTTATTCATACTTACGCTTGATGAACCATTTGTCATTAAATGATAAGCCCAAACCAAAACGTATAAAATTTTCGCGCAATAAACCATTTGAAACTGTCCCCCTGCTTCCGACTTCAATAGATGTATGAACCCTAGCCGTATTTTTCTTGAACGGTAAACTAAAGCCTGCAGTAATTGCATACAAATTCAACTGCTGTCCTCTCAGCATTACCGGGTCTGTGCCATAGTAAGCACCAAGCCTGTATGTAACCCGTTGAAAGTACTTCCTCATTGAGTTGATATCGGGCGTAAATTCTCCGCCAATGCTCAGTTTGTATGAACCTGCAGCCAAAGAATCGGTATTACCATAGTCGCGATACTGACTCCAGTTAGCGGCAGCATAATCTATGCCAGCAGCCCATTTGCTGCCACTGAATAGTTGCACACCTGCACTGTATTTGGATGGCAATACGATACGACCTTCATTACCTGTTACTTTGTACACTGTGTCTTGCTGAAAACGGTAAGAAATCCAATACTCACTGCGGCTGGCGTTCAATGCTTGAGATGCGCTATATGTAACACCACCCCTTATGGATATTTTGCTATTCAATTTGTTTTCGTACATGGCACCTGCATCCCAATGCAGTGCGCCCATTTGGGTCCTAGTCAGGAAACCCGAACCTAACACCCTATTGCTTGTTTCAAGTGGGTCTAAGGTGCTGATGTGATCAGTTGTTCCGAATACATAACCAATATTGAAACCAAGGCTGAAGCCGCTATACTTTCCGGCAAACCCTATAAAGCCCTGGTTGAGTGAACCATCACCTGTATAACCTTTTATAGCTTTGCCGAAGCTGTCTATATCAGTTGTATCATTCAGTTTATAATAGACTCTTGAAACAGGCCTTAACCCCAATGCCATGCCACCATATTTACCAACAGGTATGCCTATATGCATATATGTAAGCGTAGCCATACCCGTTTGATAATTTGAGCCTGATGTTTTGATGGTGCGCCTGTTTCCCTCTCCTGCCGCTTCATAAGTAGTAAGTATAAGAGATGCATAAGATGCAGGGTTGGCTGTATTGACATTTACAAGGCTTGTATAGGCTGTAGATATATTACCCATACCTTTCAGCATGATATTATTAGCATTGCGTAGCTCTCCGATCCCAAAACGCGAATAAGGTGAATTTTCTTTGTTGGAATTCTGGGCTTGTGTGGTTATTACAATTAACGACAGTATTACAATGGGGAGACGCTTAGCGAATATGTGGCGCATTATGCTTCAGTATTATATTTAGCCCCTTCATCAGCAGATTGGGGTCTGCAAATATCTTACTTTTCAGCTTGCCTTCAAAGAAAGGCGCATCACCACCGGTTAATATGGCGTTAAAATCAGGGTATTGGGCAGCGTATTCGCTAACAATTCCGTCAATTTCTGCTGCCATGCCAAATACAGCACCGCTACGCATACCTGTTTCCGTATCATAACCGAGCAATAGCAGGTCGCCGTCGGGTTTTACATCGGGTAGCTTATCTGTAAAGTGGTGCATGGCCTGCAGGCGCATGTGCAGGCCCGGTGATATAGCCCCACCTCGGAATGTTTTATTTTTTTGTACAAAGTTGTAGGTAATGCAACTGCCGAGGCACACCACCAGATTGTTATTACCAGGATTTGCGATGTAAGCCCCTACAGCCAGTGCTACCCTGTCTGCACCCAATGTACCCGGCGAACTGTATGCGTTCATGATAGGCACAGGGGTATTATTATTGAGCACCACAACGGCACGCATATTTTCTTTCAAAAACGGCTCTATGGCTGCCGACTTGTCTGTAACGGAACAGATAATGGCTTTTGCGGGTTTGTATTCATTGATGATATGTGCAATACCCTCTCTGATGCCTTCTTCCGAAAAGCGATGCAGGTCCAGCAGGTGGTCTTCGTTGTTCATAACCCCTACTTTTATCCTGCTATTACCCCAATCAATACAAAGATTTACAGACATACCTATTTTGTTTTTTATATGAGAGTAGGCTAAAATAATAAAAACATTTATAAAATCACACTGATAGGGATTTATTAATACGGCTATCAGAGGTTGAAATCGCCGGGGTTTAGATTACGGAAGTGTCCGTTGCGCTGCACACGCTCCTTCATCGCTTCCAGTTCCTGTATTACAGGCACTATGTTTTTGAGGTGCCGCCTGATGTATTCAAGGCGTTGCAGTTCGTTAAAGAGTTGCAGCATTTCGTACTCCTGTTCTCTGTTCATACCTACCAGATGAGCTATTTCGTACGATACCATCGCTTTTTTTTCTGTAGGGAATTTACTCTCTACATTCAGCAAAGTATAGAGGCGTTTTACTTCGTCCATCAGCAGTCTGGATAGTTGGGTATCGCCCTGTTCCATCACATTATCGGGGTAGGTAACGATGGCACCCGCATATAGCTTATCAGGTATCTGCCTTACATATTCCAACACCCTGAACACGCTGACACCAACGGTACGTATGTCCATCTCTCCATTATCATATACTTTAGCTACCTCTGTTATTTCCATCAACGTGCCATGCTCTGATGGCTTATTGCCAAATACAGGTGGCAGGCCAAATGGCTTTTTTAACTCAAGACATTCTTTTATCATCTGCTTGTAGCGAGGCTCAAAAATGTGCAGGTTCAGCTTTTCGCCGGGGAAGGTTACTATCTCTAAGGGGAAAACGGGAATAAAATTCGTCATATCTATACTGTATTTTCCTGTGTACGGATGGCATGTTGCTGCCACAACAGGAAAAACAAATATACGAATACACCGTATTGCACTTCAAACATAGGCTCTATCAATAATGTGAGTGCCAATGCAAACCATGTAACGAATAAATAGAACGTACGCTTACCATTCTTCAACCAGCTTAAGGGCATCAGTACCCACGCAACAAACAATACCAACCCGACAATGCCTGTAGCCAGCATGACGATGAAAAACTGATTGTGTGGCAGCAACCTATATTCCTGCGGCACATCTTTATACGCTTCGTCATAGCCTTTCTGCATTTCGGCATACATATCGCCACTGCCTACACCTGTTGCAGGGTTTGCGGCAATAATACTACCAGCTACTTTGTAAGATATTAGCCTGCCAATATCGCTGTAGCCCGACTGCATACTACCCTGCTTGTATAACTGCATACTATGCGTAACGTACCATATTTTCTTTTCGAGCGTTGGGATGTTTTTTACGGCAATGAATGAACCAATTGCCAATACTCCCAAAAAAGATATGCCCGCAATAAAGCTCTTCTTCATAGCATAGCGAACCGTCCATAGCAGCACAAATAAATACCATACTACCAAACCCGTGCGCGCTGCCAGTATATGCAGGTAAATACTTAAGACTAATACTGTAGCCCCGACTAACCAACGTTGTACTTTGGAATTGAACCAAGCCCATGCATACACGCACCATACAATAAAAAGGCTGATGGCAAGACTATGGCGTATATGGTCGTTATCGGGTAGTGTAGGGAAAATATGTGAGTACACATATTGCTCTGCATAGTAGTTCGGTTTCTCCAGAAAAAAATGCAGGCTGTAAGCTGCAACTGCTAAAAAAATAATACACCCTGCAATAGTGAATATGCGTAGCTGCTTTGCCGTAAATGCAGGCAATAATGCAAAAGCAAGAGGCAATAAAAGTACGGGGGCTTTTACGGTGTAGTGATAGCCCCAACTGTTTTTGTCATCAGACCATAAATAGGATATACCATACATGGCAACCCACAAAAAACCAATAAGCCACCACCTGTGCTGCAGCCATTTGCGCGGATGAATATTCCATAACACAACCACACCAAAAGCAAAGGTGAAAAACGACAGCCAAGCCCTTGACACAAAGAAAGCTGCCAACATACCAATAGCACATAATAGTGCCAAATTGGTTTTTGATGCAAGATTTTGACTAAGAGGATTATTTTTGTCCATCAATGGGTAAACTGATTACTCTATAACGGTTCTAAACCATTTTTAGTGCAGGACAAGATAACACAACTTCTGGCAGAGATACAAGCGGGTAGCTACAAGGCACTGGCAAGGGGCATTACGATGGTTGAAAATGACCTTGAGGGATATAGTACTCTACTGAGCCAATTGAAGAATACAGATGCAGCCAAGGTTGTGGGTATTACAGGCCCGCCGGGCGCAGGCAAAAGCACATTGGTAAACGCCCTGCTACACCACTGGATAAAAGCAGACAAACGTATTGCTGTAATAGCGGTTGATCCGTCATCGCCGTTCAACTACGGGGCACTGTTGGGCGACAGGATAAGAATGGCAGATTTCTATAATCACAATAATGTATATATACGCTCACTGGCTACAAGGGGCGCGTTGGGCGGGTTGCATGCCAAAATTATTGAGATAACGGACGTAGTAAAACACGCACCATTTGATTATATATTGGTAGAAACCGTAGGTGTAGGGCAAAGCGAAGTAGAGATAGCAGGGCTGGCAGACTGTACCGTGGTAGCCCTTGTACCCGAAGCAGGCGACGAGGTACAAACCCTGAAGGCTGGTATTATGGAAATAGCCAACCTGTTTGTAGTAAACAAAGCCGACAGAGACAATGCAGATACCCTATACCGCACCCTGCGCATACTGGCGCACGAGCGCAGCATGGGCGATGATGAAACACCTGTTATCAAAACCATTGCTACCACACAAGATGGTTTAGCAGAATTAGCGGCAGCTATAGAAACCTACCTGACAACGCACAATACCATACCGGAAAAAAAGCTACAGTTATTAACAGAGCGTTGCTGGCAAATCATTCAGCACAGGCAGATGCGCGGCTTTAATAAGGCGAAACTGTTGCTGCAACTGCAAGAGGCTGTACAGTCGCCCATGTTCAACCTGTATAGTTTTACGGATAGCTTTGTGGAAAACAACAGTTAATATCACGGGATTGCTTTCCTATATTTACACTTAGCATCGTTGTACGGATACAACGAAGAGGATAACAGATTACACCATATATGCTGGTTGATATAATAGCAGGAAGCAGGACAGATATTTTGCGTGTAGCATCTGTACTGGAAGCTATTCAGTACGAGCAACGAAAGGGCACACGCATTGGCTACCGATTTATATATACAGGTAAGGATATAGACATCAACCTCGATAAAGACCTCTTCAGCCAACTTAACATCAGCCGTCCCAATATTTATCTTGATATAGACAGCAAAGACGAAAGCAGCCAGATGGCATCTGCCATATCGCGATATGCACGTGTACTGAGCAATAACAAGCCCGACACTGTATTGCTGACAGGACAAACAGCCACTACTGCAGGTTGTGCCATAGCTGCCCGCAAATTGCCTGAAATAAAACTGGGCATACTACACGCAGGTGTGCGTACCAACAACAGAGAATACGCATCTGAACTAAACCGCATCATCAGCGATGCGGTGGCAGATTTTTACTTTACCGCATCGCAAATAGCAAATGAAAACCTTCGCATGAATGGTGTACCCGACGAGCACATCTTCTTCACCGGCAATACCTATGCAGACGTGGTGCTGAAAGTAAAAAAACAATTTGCTGCACCCGATTTGTGGGATGTATTGAGCCTGCGCAACGATGGCTATGCCATGCTTATATTGAACAAACCATACAATACAGGCTATGCACCCAACCTGAAAAACCTGATAGTTACCTGCCTGAAACAACTGAAAAACACACCTATCATCATGGTAGTGAACCCCGAAACAGAAAAGATTCTACAAAAACTGGCTATTCAGGCACATAATTTGCATATCGTAAAGCGTTTAGGCTTCAGGCAACTGGGGTATTTGGTGCAACATGCTAAAGCGGTATTGACAGACAGCACTACCATGCAAGAGTTATCTGCGGTACTAATGGCACCTACACTCACGTTATACCCCTATTGCGAATGCCCCGAAACAATAGAGGCTGGCACTAACAGGCTGGCAGGTGAAGAATTGTTTGACATAGAAAATGCACTTGCTGCACTGAACAAAAACAACAATAAAGGCAATATACCCTACTTGTGGGATGGCAAAGCAGCAGAGCGTGTGCTGGCAGTGTTGAAACGGATGTAGTATATCATGCCTTAATATAAATGATTTGTTAACGAGGTAACAAAACCATAATATTTTCATTTAAGTTCTCAACTTAGCTTTAGGAATCAGAATAATGCCGCAATTACCTCCACATCTTATTTATTTGCTCACGTTTATAAGCGCGCTTATAATAAGTCTGGTATCTATTCCGCAAATCATGTTGATATCGGCAAAGAAACGTTTGTTTGACGTGCCTGATAACGACAGGAAAATACATTTGCGCATCATACCTAATCTGGGCGGCGTTGCTATCTTCTTCGCGTTTATTACTACTTGCTCACTGTTTCTGAACCATGATAGTTTCAGTAACTGGAATTATATCATTGCATCATCGCTTATACTATTCCTTACAGGTATAATGGACGACTTGGTTTCTCTAAGCCCGTCTAATAAATTCGTAGCACAGTTTGCAGCAGCGGCAATTACCGTGTGTATTGCAGATATACGCCTCACATCGCTGCACGGCATTTGCGGTGTGTACGAGCTTACATATTGGTATAGCATCATCTTCAGCATTGTTGGTATCATCTTCGTTATCAATGCCTTCAACCTGATAGATGGTATAGACGGGCTGGCAGGCTCCATTGGCATATTGAGCAGTTTTTCACTGGGAGTATGCCTTGCCGCATCGGGCAATCCGGGCGCAGCGAGTATGGCATTCTGCCTGATGGGTGCTATTGCAGGTTTTTTGCGTTTCAATATCTCGCCTGCACGTATTTTTATGGGCGATACTGGCGCGCTGCTAATTGGTTATGTAATATCAGTATTGTGCATCTTGTTTGTCAATTCTTTCAATCAGCAAACTACTGTAGCAAACCTGATACATACACCTGCAGGTGCATTGGTAGTAGGCTTATCTGTTTTATTTGTGCCTGTATTTGATTCGTTCAGGGTATTTGCTACCCGCCTGATGCGTGGTGTATCGCCTTTCAAAGCCGACCGTACACACTTGCACCACTATTTGCTGGATGCTGGCTATACACATTCTATGGCAGTTACTATTTTAATCTTATCAAACGTATTGCTGGTAACTGTTGCATTGATATTGCAAGACTTCAATCCTAACATAGGCATAGCAGGTATTATCGGCTTATCGCTCGGACTGTATGCCGTGCTGTACTATATGCGCAAACGCCGTATGCAGCGCATCAACGAAATGAAAGAGAAAATGAAACCCGCCATCGGCAACAGCAAAGTGTCTAACACGGGTATTTATCACAATTAAGATATTACTGCTCTACCATAAATGAACTGCTCTGATAGCGGTAGAGGATGATGTGTTTATTTTCCTGATAGAGTAGCTTATCGTTCTTATCTTTTTTCAACTTCACATCGAAACGGGTAAAAGGTGCAGCACCATTATCGCTGAATTTTTCGTTGAATATCGTGCCGTATTTATAAAGCAGGTAGGTGTACCAATACATGGTTTCATAACCGCGAAACACCATATCACTTGGCTTAGAGCCACCAACGTCTCTCTTATAGCCATTTGCTACTGCCTGCCCTACACCGGTTGACACATCAAAATAGTAAGCAGCAGTAATGTGCAGGGCAATATTTGGATAGGCTTCAGGCTTTTTTAAAGATGATAAGCTCTTCCAAGTGGGCATACCATATATGCTGAAATTGTATGCCGGGAACCAGTCGTTTAATTGCTGCAACAAACTCTCAGCAAATGCTGCATCCAGTACAGATACTATCAGCAAATTGTTGCGTGTGCTATCGAGGTATGGTTTTAGTTTTTCTTTAGTGGGCATGGTATTACAAAGCATCTTATTTGCCATTCCATCAGTTACATTGAGGTATGCAAAGGCATTACTATCAACAGGTACATTGGTGCGGTATAGTAATAATGGGGTTTGATTTTTATGCTTACGCGCAATGGCTGTCATTATCCATTCGCAGTGGCTTTGCAATGTGGGTTGAAGCAGTATAAAATAAGGATTGTTTTTTACCCCCGCGTCAGATGGCGACAAGGCTGATACGAAATTTATATTGCGCTTAGCGGCATAGTCTGCCAATACTTTTACATAGCTGGTGTTGACGGCACCTATAATCAGGTCGGACGAATCGAGTGATTTATTGCCGATGAGCGTGGCAGGTGTATGCTGCGCGTTTACAATATCGTGTATATATATGGCTACATTGTAGCCTTGTTTATTTAACGTATCAGCAGCCAGCTTTACACCCTCGTAAAAATCGAGCCCTGCGGTTGCCTTATCGGGCAGTTTGCCTTTGAATACTGGCTTACCGTCTTTCACTAATTCATCGAGATACAAGTGTGCGAAAACGTCTATCCTGTATTTCGATTTCATTTCTGTAGGCGGATAGTCCGGCTCCGGCTTTTTGACAACTGGTTTGGGTTTTGGTTTGACTACAGTGGATGGTTTCTTTTTTACAGGTTCCGTTTTCTTTTGTGTCTTTTTGCCACCGCCAAACAGTTTTTTTAAAAACTGAGCGTCCGCATCGTAAGAGGATGCTGACAACAACAGGGTAAACAATAAGTATAGATATACGGAACGCCTCATAATTTTTTGTTATTCCCACTCAATAGTAGCTGGCGGCTTGGAACTGATGTCGTACACCACACGGTTAATGCCTTTTACCTGATTGATAATATCGTTTGATACTTTGCTGAGGAAACTATATGGCAGGTGCGCCCAGTCGGCTGTCATACCATCTACAGAGGTAACTGCACGCAACGCAACAGTATATTCGTAGGTGCGTTCATCACCCATCACACCCACACTCTGCACGGGCAGCAGTATAGCACCGGCTTGCCACACCTGACTGTACAAACCACTATCGCGCAATTGCTGAATATAAATGGCATCTGCCTCTTGCAGCATCTGTACTTTGTCGGGGCTTACCGCACCCAGCACCCTGATACCCAAACCCGGGCCGGGGAAGGGATGGCGTTGCAGGAAGATGTCGTCAATACCCATTTCCTTACCAATCTTACGCACTTCGTCTTTGAAGAGGAAACGCAATGGCTCAACGAGTTTCATATTCATCTTCTCGGGCAGGCCGCCTACGTTGTGGTGAGATTTGATAGTAACAGACGGACCGTGTACAGACACGGATTCAATTACATCGGGGTAGATAGTACCTTGTCCAAGGAATGAAACATCTGTAAGGTGTTTCGCTTCTTCCTGAAACACGTCAATAAATAGACGACCTATGATTTTGCGTTTCTGCTCAGGGTCGCTGACACCATCCAGTTCTTTATAAAAAAGTGATTTGGCATCTACACCTTTTGTATTCAGCCCAAGATGTTCGTAACCTTCTAATACTTGTTCAAATTCGCCCTTGCGTAGCAAACCGTTATCTACAAATATGCAATACAATCTATCGCCAATAGCTTTGTGTATAAGCGTTGCAGCAACGGTAGAATCTACCCCACCACTCAATGCCATTACTACTTTCTTATCTCCTACTTCGGCTTTAATGCGCTCTACTGTTTCGTGCACAAAAGCAGCAGGTGTCCAGTCGGCATCGCAGCTACATATATCGTACACAAAATTTTTCAGCAGTTGGCGACCATCGGTACTATGCGTTACCTCTGGATGAAACTGAATGGCATATACAGGATTAGCAGCATAGCTTGTAGATGCTTTGTATGCAGCAACCGGTATGCTCTCCGTTTGGGCAATTACCTGAAAGCCCTCGGGTAGTTGCTTGATGGTATCGCTATGGCTCATCCATACTTGCGAGCCATTACTAATGGTAGCCAGTAACGGGTCGTGAACTATGTTTTGCAGATGCGCCCTGCCATATTCGCGGTGGGTAGATTTACCTACTTCCCCACCCGCTTGCTGCGCTATCAGTTGTGCGCCATAACATACTGCCAGTACAGGCAGCTTATCTGCAATGGCTTTTACATCGGGCTTAGGTGCATTGGTATCGTTTACAGAAAAAGGGCTACCAGACAGGATAACGCCTTTTAGTGTAGCATCGTACTGTATAGGTTTGGTACAGGGTTGTATTTCGCAATAAACATTCAGTTCGCGGATGCTGCGCGCTATTAGCTGCGTGTATTGCGAGCCAAAATCCAGTATCAGTATTTTATTATTCATGTACTTATTTTATAAAAAATTATGCCTGCCCTGTAGTACCACCAAAATTGAATGGCATATTAACGGTGTCTTGCTCTTTGATAACGCCATTTTGCGCTTCAAAACGCTTTACATTTTCTACCAGTGCACGCATCAGCCGCTTGGCATGGTGCGGTGTCATTACTACCCTCGATTTTACTTTCGCTTTGGGTACATTGGGCATCACGTTTACAAAGTCGAACACAAACTCTGCAAACGAATGGGTGATAACCACGAGATTAGCATAAGTGCCATCGGCCATTTCTTCAGAGAGTTCTATATTCAGTTGTTGTTCTATTTGCTGGTCTTCCATCTTATTAAGATATTTTAGGAAATGAGTTGCAAAATTAGCAAAAGAAAGGCAGAGCTTAAAGCCGTGAACAGAATTAGTGATTTTATTATAGTTTTGAGGGTGTATGAAATACTTGATTGCCGCATTGTTGCTATGCATGGTAGTTGGCTGCAAGCCCGAAACCTACACACCCAAGCCACGCGGTTATTTCCTTATTAATTTTCCCAAACACGCATATACGGAGTTTAACGAAGCATCTTTCCCCTATCGTTTTCAATACCCTGTATATGGAAAGATTGTGAAAGACACTACCTTCTTTGGCGAAAAGCCGGAGAACCCGTATTGGATAAATATAGATTTCCCCGATTTGGGTGGCAGGGTGTACCTAAGCTACAAAAGCGTGAATGCCAACCAAACGATAGAAAAACTAATGGAAGACGCGTATAAAATGACGGAAACGGTGCATAACAAACGCGCTGACTATATAGAACCTATTAACTTTCATATAGACAGCGTGAAAGTGCATGGCTTGTTTTACAATGTAGGGGGCAATGCCGCATCGGCATACCAGTTTTATGCAACCGACTACGAAAAGCATTTTTTGCGTGGGGCACTGTACTTTGACGTTACACCTAATGCCGACTCACTAAAACCCGTTAATGAGTTTCTGCGCACAGATATAGAATACATGCTGAAGTCGTTAAGGTGGACGAAGTAAAAAACTATTATACCGCTACTTTCTTTGCTGCTTTGTAACTATCGAGCGAGCTATAAGCCATATGTGTAAGAAACGCTATCAGCGGTTTCAAATCCTTAGAATTACCAAAATCCGTCAACCTTGGCAGATTGTCTTTAAAGAACATCTGATGATAAGCTGTTTCTATTAAAGTGCTGCTAAGCGAATGCGGGTAAGGATATGCAGGATTGTATTCCAAAAAAATCTCCGCAATACGATGGCATAAATCTTTGTATGGCTTGAAGAGCATGGCTTTGTTATCATCACTAACATGCTTTGTGAAATAAGACTTGTTGCCCTCTGCTATGACAATTTTGTGCAGTGTTTCTTTGTTGATATGCTCTAATATAAACTTATCTTTTTCCTGAAAGGTAAGCAAGCTGATAAGGATATTAATTTTGTCTTTACTGTCTTTTATGTTGTTGGTATGGAAAATAACCTGATACTCCAGCCATGTCCAAAACCACGTTGTGATATAGGTAAGCAGGCGGTGTTTATTTTCGAAATACCTATATATACTAGCTTCGGTGGTACCGATACTGTTTGCCAGCTTTTTGAAAGTAAACTCTTCAAAGCCCATCTCAGCTATCATTTTGATGCCGTGGCTGATGATGTTCTTGCCCAGTTCAGTTGTTTCGGGGTCACGAACAAACAGTTTGGGGTTCATCTTTATCTGTAGCTGTAATTCCATAATCGTATGTATAATAGCAAAAATAACTAAACTACATCCATTTACGCAATAGATAAAACAAATACTATGTTAAATAGTAGCTTTACTATTATTCTTCAAGTGTCTGTTGTATTACATTTGCGCAAAATATTGAGATGTTTTTACAGAAAAAGATAGGCATATTGGGTGGTGGACAACTGGGGGCAATGCTTATAAGGCATGCTGTAGATTTTGGTTTGAAGATAAACATACTGGATAACGACAAGGCGGCACCGTGTGCCAATTATTCCTCTGGCTTCGTACTTGGCGACACACTGAATTATGATGATGTAATGAAATTCGGTGAAAACCTTGACATTATTACTATAGAAAAAGAAGCCGTTAATACACAGGCCTTACACGACCTGCAAACTAAGGGCGTAAAAGTGTACCCTGCACCAGAAACAGTGGAAATAATACAAGATAAACTGACGCAAAAACGGTTTTTAGAATCACACAATATACCTGTAGTACCAGCTATAGCAATAGAAAACCGTTTAGAATTGAGACAATATGCGGAAAAACTACCTGCCTGCCTGAAACTGCGGAGAGATGGATATGATGGCAAAGGAGTTATGATACTAAAGTCTGCAGATGATATTGCCAATGCATTTGATAAGCCATCTATATTGGAAGACTTGGTAGATATAAAACACGAAATATCTGTAATAGTAACCCGCAATGAAGAAGGAGAGATAAAGTGCTACGACCCAATACTTATGGAGTTTGACAAAGTTAAACTATTGCTAGACTATCAAATAAGCCCTTGTGATATTGGCGAAAATATAGCGCAGGAAGCCATTACTATTGCCCAACAAATAGCAAAGGCATTACAACTGAAAGGTATATTGGCAGTAGAAATGTTTGTAACGAAAAGCGGTAAAGTATTAGTGAATGAACTGGCACCACGCCCGCATAACAGCGGACACCACACCATTGAAGGCTGCAACACATCGCAATACGAACAATTGTTGCGAGTGATAACCGGCATGCCATTAGGAGATACGGCATCTACTGCGCACACTATAATGATAAATATTATAGAACCACCTGCAGAGAGGAAAGGTAGCACTGAAGCTGCTTTGAAAGCCATTGCACAAATACAGGGTGTGCATATACATTGGTATGGCAAGAGCGAAGGGCGTGCAGGCAGAAAGATGGGACATATTAATATTACAGCAAAAAGCCATGATGAAGCAGTAACTTTGGCAAACAAAACACGCAACACTTTCAATAGTTTATATGAAAAAAACTAAAGTTGGTATTATCATGGGCAGCAGTTCTGATGTATACATCATGCAGACTGCTGCCGACGTACTTGCAAAATTCGGGGTAGAATACAGCTTTAACGTAGTATCTGCTCACCGCACACCAGATGCTATGTTTGAGTATGCAAAGAGTGCAGATAAAAACGGTATCAAAGTAATAATAGCTGGCGCTGGCGGTGCAGCACATTTGCCAGGCATGGTGGCGGCACTTAGTACGGTTCCTGTTATAGGTGTACCTATCAAATCATCTAATTCCATTGATGGTTGGGATTCGTTATTATCTATCGTACAGATGCCGAATGACATACCTGTAGCCACTGTTGCGGTGAATGGCGCGCACAATGCGGGACTGTTAGCAGTAGAAATGCTTGCAATATCTGATGCAATCTTAAAACAAAAGCTTGTTAAATTGAAAAAAGAAAATGTAGCAAAAGTGCAGAAACAGAATGAAGAACTGAAAGGAAAACGTTAAAATATGAAGCCCGCTAAGCGGGCTTTTTTAATGTCATTTTAATACTGCATTTTTTTAAGTTGTACAAATATCAGACAGAAAAATGTCATAATAGTATCAGAATGGATTTTCAATAAAATGGAAACAAATGACTTATAGCTATAAAATAAATAATATTCAATATAATAATAATGCTTGTATAAATAAAATCTTTACCCCTATAAATAATAGTATTACTATCATATAGTCAAGTGCATATACTTTTATCATAATCGTACAAAAAAGTTTGATTATGATAACGCAAAAATTACAATCATTAATGTTGGTACTGACAGCGCTGGTTCTGTCTGTTACTAATGCTTACGCGCAACCATTGAATGGTACCTATACCGTAGGTGGTACATCGCCCAACTATGCAAGTGTTGCTGCAGCCGTTACGGCGTTGCAAAACTCAGGTGTTAATGGTCCTGTTACATTTAACATAAGGCCCGGCACTTATGCAACATCTGTAACAATACCTACAATTACAGGTGCAAGTACAACAAACCGAATCACTTTCAGGGCAGAAAGCGGAAGAGGTACTGTAAACCTAACAACAACTGCCACCTCAAGCATTAACAATTTTGTAGTACGTTTTACCAATGCGTCTTTTATCACTTTCAGAGAAGTTACGCTTACAAACAGTGGGGTATCTTTTGGTACGGTAATAGATTTAGTTGGTTCATCTGCTAATGACAGTATTGTCAACTGTCTTATAACGGGTGCGACAACATCATCTACAAGCACATTAATGTCAAGGATATTTGCAAATGGTGTTACAGGTTCCAACAATGCTTTTGTAGGAGACTCTATTGTACGAGGTTCATATAGTATATATACGTTTGGTAATAATACTGCACGCCCTGTAAATACAGTGATATCGGGAAATACATTGGTTAATCCGTTCTTTGGTTCTATATATGCATATCATAGCAATGATTTAAAGATAAGAAACAATAATGCAATAGTAGCTGGTGTAGGTCAGTTTCAGGGTTTCTTTGTATATGAATGTGACAATGCGTTAGAGATTACAGGCAATACCCAAACAATAACAGGTGCAACAAGTATCAATTACGGCTTGTATATGTGGTATTGTAATGCTACAAATGCTCAGCGAGGCATTATAGCTAACAATACGTTTACATCAACAACGTCAAGCACTACATACCCTTGGTTTCTATATTACAACAGCCATGACTCATTTGCAAATAATACAATAAATGCAACTACTACTTTCAGTACAATATGGAACAATAACTATTATGCCGACTCAACAGTATTCCGCAACAACAATATTACAATGAGCACACAATCTGGCTCATTATATCCTATTTACACTGACGGTTCAGGGTTTGGCAGGAATCTATCGTTTCAAAACAATACGTTTACTGCCAATACAACAACTGGTTGGATATATAATTACCCAATGCTATATACTACAAATAGTAATTTCAGCGGTAATACCATAACATTGGCAAGTTCTTTGTCTGGCGGTGTATTAAACTATATGTACTACAATACAAACTATGTATGTGCAAATAATACTATCAACTGCAGCAGCGGCACAAGTGGCACAGTATATGGTTTGTATAGCTTTAATACGTTAGCATTCCCTAACAATAGCTTCTTTAATAACAGAATAAGTGCAACGAGTGGTACAGGTTTTGTATTTGGTTTGTACGTTAACGGGCATTCAGGCATTAACCGCTTCTACAATAATAGTATTTATAGCCGTACATCAGGCACTAACTATACCGTAGATTATTCAGGCAGCCAACCAGGTACGCATGAATTTTACAATAACACTGTATGTAATGCCGGTACAAGTTCTGGTACCAACTTTACTATACGTTCTAGCAATACACCGTCTACAGGTGGCGTTGTTACATACAGGAATAACGTAATTGCCAAAACCAGTGCCAATGGCTTCCCTCCACTTTGGGTGTTTGATAATACTTTCAATGTATCAGACTATAACAACATCTTTACACCTGGTACAGCATTAGTATCAAGGAATGGTGTTCCATTTACAACATTGAATGCATGGCGTGTTGCAAGCGGAATGGATAGAAATTCTATTTCTTTTGACCCTGCATTTACGAATGCAGCAGTTGGCAATCTGGTACCAAATACATCATCTCCAAGTGTTTGGTCTATCAATGGCCGTGGCGTTCATATAGAAGGAAATAATGCCGATATGCTTGGCAACACTCGTGCAGTGCTTCCTTTTACAGGCGTACCTGATATAGGTGCGTATGAAATAGTCCCTGCTGCTGGTGTATTACCACCAAGCTGCGTTGTAGTACCTGCTGCACCTGCACCCGGTATTACACAAACATTTACATTTGGTCAAGATACAGTTGCTACTATTACTTGGGATGCTGCAAGCACGGCACCATCTGTATCGCCAGACGTGAGGCAGTTTACTGCTTCTGTCCCAACAGCAATTACCACTATCAACCCTACATTTATGTATTTCTATGATAGTATCAGCTTGGCAGGCAACTTTAACTATACGGCTAATATTTATTATAAATCTCCATGGATGGGTACTATCGCTTCAGAGCCAGCACTTAGGTTGGCTAAAAGAAATGGTACAAGCCCGTGGATAGGTTACCCGTCAGCAGTTAGCGGCTCTAACGTGCAGCGCAAGTTTATCTTCTCTCCTGCATCGCCTATGCTGAATGATTATGGTATATATACAGGTATAGATATTGGCAACAATGCCAGTGCTAACGCGATAGTACAGCCAAGCGGTTTCTTTTGTCAGGGAAATTACATGGTGACACTGCGTGTACGCAATGCAGGAAACAACGTACTGAATAGCGTTCGGGTAAACTGGGAACAGAATGGATCGCCTCAAACGCCTATAAATATTACTACACCAATACCTGTAAATAATGGTACGCCTGGTTCAAATGATATATTGGTACCATTAGGAAATGTATTTTTCGGCCCTGCTCCAGTAACAATCAAAGCATGGACATCATTGCCAAACAATGTTACTGACCCTGTTCCTGGTGATGATACACTGCAAGTAACGTTACGTTCTGCACTACAGGGAGACTATACAGTTGGTGGCGCATCACCTAACTTCCCTACAGTTGCTGCTGCAGTAACTGCACTCAATCAGGTAGGTATATGCGGTCCAGTTACGTTCAATATTCGTCCTGGCACATATGTAGGACAGCTTGCTATCAATAATATTGTTGGCTCAAGCCCTGCAAACAGGATTACTTTCCAAGCAGAGAATGGAGACCCTTCTTCTGTTAATATCAGCTTTACACCAACCAGCTCTGCAGATAACTTTGTAGTAAGGCTGAACAACGCTTCAAATCTAACTTTCCGCAACTTGACAATACTAAGCGGTACATCTTCATGGGGTTATGTAATAGTTCCTGTAGGGACTCTTAATAACGACTCTTTAATAGGATGTAATATTATATCAGGCAACCTTACTTCTTCATTAGCATCATGTATATATGCTGCGAATGTAACGGGTAGCAACTTTGTGGTTCAAAATTGTAATCTCGAAAACTCATACTGGCCTGTATATTGGTTTGGTGCATCAAACAACTATTATAATAATTTTGTGATACAGAATTCTAATATAACCAATGGTTGGGCTTATTCTACCTACATCTGGTATATCAATGGATTCAGGTTCTTAAACAACAATATTACTACCAATACTACCCTTACTTTCCATTATGGCTTGTTTGCCTATTTCCTTAACCAATCTCCGCAAATTGCTAATAATAGGATAACATTGCCTACTGGCTATCCAATGTACTTGCTTAACACCAATGGTACATCTGCAAACAGGTGTCGTATCACAAACAATATGATGGCAACAGGAAGTAATACAAACTTTGGTTATGGTTTGTACATATCCGGCTCTACATTTACAGATGTACACCATAATAGTATTAGCTTGGGAACAAACAACACAAGCAGCTACCCCGGTTATTTCTTCTTTAGCTCACCAAATAATGATGTTCGTAACAATGTATTTGCAAACATGGGAGGTGGCCCGGTATTGTACTACTGGAATAACCAAGGCCTTAACAATACGATTGATTTCAACAATTTATTCACCACTAACACATCTAGCCCTCAAATAGCAACTAACCCAGCTATTTCTGGTACACCTGCTGCTACTATGGCTGCATGGCGCACACTCACCAATCAGGATAGAAACTCTTTATCTGCTAATCCTGGTTTCATGAGCCTTACCAACCTGACACCTGACCCGACTAATCCTAACTGCTGGGCATTAAATGGTCGTGCAACACAATTAACAAGTGCTAATAATGATATCAACGGATTGCCACGTGTTACTAACCGTGCAAATGGTGTTCCCGACTTAGGTGCCGCGGAATTTGAACCATCTTCAATACCGCCAAACAGTATTGCTGTACCGGCTGTACCAGCTCCGGGTGTTACACAAAACTTCCTATACGGACAAAACAATGTTGCTACTGTTAGGTGGAATACACAATTAGGACTTACGAGTATATTGAATGTGAAGCAGTATAGTGGTGCTATCGCCCCTGCAAACTTCCCGGTAATAAGTCAGAATAAGTATCCTTATTTCTACACTAACATTACGCCAACTGGTGTTGGTAGCACATACGATTTTGACTTTACATTAAACTATTACGATACTTGGTTAGGTACAATTCCTAATGAAGCAAACATGAAGCTGGCACACAAATTCGGTGCTACTCCATGGGTATCTTACAACGAAGCAAACAGTAGCTCTAATGTTACCAACAACAACATATTTGCGGCAGGTGTTACCAGCTTCGGCGACTTTACAGGTATTGAAGACGGCATCAACTTCTCTGCTAATGTGAAAATGGTTGGTTCTGCTGTGGCATGTACAGGTAACAGCGTAACGCTGAATGCAAGCCCTGTATCGAGCGGTTCTACTACTTACACTTATCAGTGGAGGCGCAATGGTGTAGATATACCAGGTGCTATCAATAGCTCTTATGTAGCCAGTGCAGGTGGTGACTATACCGTGCTGATAACAGCAACAAGCGTGGTGCCAAACAAAACAGCTGAGTCTATCCCTGTATCTGTAACAGTGGT
>NFUW01000002.1:159682-256423 GCA_002127285.1 Chitinophagaceae bacterium IBVUCB1 | reverse complement strand
GTATTGGTACAGACCAGGTATCTGTAAATCTGAACCCACTGCCAACAGCTAACGGTATATCTTACCTGCGTAATGGTAATCAATACACGTTCAGCCCGAGCGGCGACCAGAACGTAATTACCTACAAATGGTTGTTTGGTGATGGTACAACAAGTGCATACAAGACGGTATCTAAGTATATAGATGGCAGCATGATGGTGAAACTGATTATCACCAACAATTGCGGCAGTGATACCATCACAATGGCACATTGGGCTACAGGTGTTAGCAATACAGTAAATGAAGCACTGGAAGCGGATGTATATCCAAACCCTGCTAAGGAGAAAGTAACACTGGCAATGAAGGGTGCTACGCTGAAAGATGTAACGATATTGAATGTACTGGGCGAGGTGGTTTACCGTACCGAACTGGACGGCAAACAAGCTGAACACAGCATCAACATCAGCGCACTGGCAGCAGGCAGGTACATCATCCGTGCCAATACCACGGAAGGTGCTATCAACAAACCGTTCAACGTACAATAATTATTATAAAAGATATTTTAAAGAGGTTTCTGTTTTAATTAGTATAAAGTGTAGAGATGGGGCTATCGCGCCCCATCTTTTTTTGTACACTACCCATCTGCAGACAAACGTATATTTTACAGAAGATGATAAATAATTATTGCAATATTCCTTATTTTCGCACCCCGTTGGTCCCGTAGTTCAATGGATAGAATAGAAGTTTCCTAAACTTTAGATCCAAGTTCGATTCTTGGCGGGACTACCCCATAGGAAGGAACGGAATTTCCACCGTTCCTTTCTTTTTTTATTTCTTTGAAATGCGCTCCAGATAAAGATATTAGCGGGAGCAAAGGATTAGGCTCTGTGGTTCGATATTGATTTTCTTCGTAAATAAGTTTTTCAGAAAATATCGCACCGATAATTTGCTGTTTGCCTTGTAAATCAGCACTTTCGTAATACTTATCAATATTCTTTAGAATATTAAAGCCTTTGTCAAGAAAACGTTCATAATCATCGGCTCCATCAGCCGTTTGTACTTTTTGCCTTTCTAATTTTTCTATTTGAGGTTGAAGCGATGCTTTGATTTCTTTATATTCCGAAGCCTCTAATTCACCGTCAAGCATCAATGATTGAGCATTTTTTATTCTTTGGTTCAACTTGTCTATATCTGCCTGAATATTCTTCAGTTTTTGTGCTTTATCTGAATTGTCTTTTTTGAATAATTGCGACATAACTTCATAGTAAGTATCCAGTATTTTAGGCTTCACAACAATTTGCCCAAGCTGATTTATAAATAACTGATTGGCTTCTTTTGCCTTAAATCGCTCTTTACAACCGGAATTATGTTGACAGTGATAGTAAAAATATTTACCTCCATTCCCATGAGAGGCACTTCCGGTTAATAGCTTGCCGCATCTTTTGCAAACTAAGAATCCCCTAAGCGGTAATTCTTCCCGCTTAGTATTTTTGGCAGGTACATTCCTTTTGCGACCATTCAATATATCCTGCACATCATAAAACAGGCTTTCAGAGATAATCGGCTCATGGATGCCCTTTACCAAATAAGCAGCCTCATCTTTATAGGCGGGAATAAATATCTTCCCACAATAAATAGGGTTACGCACCAGACACCAGAACTGACTACGGCTGACATTAAACCCTTCTTTGTTTAATTCTTTGCGCAATGTCTCTATATCAGTAGTACCTTTTGCTAATTCCTCAAAAGCCTTTCTAATAAATGACGCATCATTGCTTGGAGCAATTATCGGTTTGTTATTCTCATTTCGGGTATTCTTATAGCCTTTGGGAGCTGTTGCCATATAACGCCCCTCTTTCTTAGCTCGCCTCATACCTACAAGGGTATTTAATGCTCGTCTATCATTCTCTACCTCTGGTGCAATAAGATATAGCCCAAGCATAATTTTGTTTTCGGGGACTGACAAGTCCAACGGTTGTTCTATTGCCTGTGCTTCAATACTTAATTTGTTTAGCTGGTTAAGCATGGCATAAGCATCAGGTGCGTTCCTTGAGAACCTATCCCATTTTGTAAACAAAAGCAAATTGGCAACTCCCTTGTTCTTTTTCAAGTTAGAAAGAAGTTTTTGAAACTCAGGTCTTTCAAAACTTTTTGCAGAATGGTCATCTTTATAAATACCAGCAATGATGATGTTTTGTTGGTAGCAGTAAGTTCTCAATCGTTCTTCCTGATGCTTTAAGCTATAGCCTTTCTCAGCTTGCTCGTCTGTACTCACACGAATGTAAAGTATTGCTTTGCGCATTCTCTTGTATTTTTTCAGTTAAATCAACAATGTTTGATCCAGCATTTTTTCTTTTGAATAATTCATATTCTAAAGAAGCTACACTATATAGGAAATCCATAATTAATACTACCTGTTCATCCGAATACCCTTCTGATTCTGCATCTAAAAGCCTTCGACAATCTCGTAATTCTAACCTGCCTTCATACTTGCTTTTTAACTCAATAATTTTCGCCATCTGGCAAAGTTGTAACCCATGTCTAAACTGCTTTCCTCATTTGGGTTGCATTGACCTGATCGGGATAAATTCTACCCGATTTTTCTTCCTCAATACTTTCAGGGTAGCCCAGCTTTGCAAAAATTATTTGCACCTGTTTGACATTGAAATACCTACCTCTTTTTTCACCTATTTCTTGCAGAAAAGGCTGAATCCATGTTTTAAAGGTTTTATGGCTTACTCCATAAATAGTTTCAAGCTCTTTGAAACTGTAGGGTCTCGCATGAGGCGCAAGCGTCTTTACCATCTCCATAATTGCATTTTTTATTAGTTCTCTTTTGTTTAATTACGCAGTTCATATTGCTATTTTGATGGGTAGTATTCTCTTTTTAGTTGTACAGTTCTATAAATTCATCCGTCTGTAAGTGTAGTTTCGAGGCAAGACTGGCTACACTTAACTTCTGTTTTGATTTAAGTTCACTAAGCCATGTTCGGAGCAATCGTGGCTTCTCTACAGGAATGTCTAATTCCACTGGTTCTCTTTTACGGATTTTCTGTTCGTTAAACTGCTGTAGCAGGTATCGCTTTTGATTAGGTGACAGGTATCCTAAATCATCTGCTCTAAATAGTAATGAAATCATAGATACCTTCCATTTCTTTTTTAATTCCCCAAGTAATGGTACAGTAATGCCACTATCAAAATCCTGTCTGATTTCCTTTTCAGGCATTAAAAATTCGGCTGCAAATAGATTTGCTTCGTGACTTATATCCCTATCCCAACTAACATCGGTTGAAGTGTGCATTGCCAAATGTCCTAATTGATATGCAATAGAAAATCGTTGCCTGTCACCAAGTAGTGAACTGTTGTAAATTATAATAGGATATTTTTCTTTGGTAAGTACGCTTCTGCTATCTACTCTATCCGTATTGAATTTAAAGTAGGTAATGACAATGCCTTTGCTTTCCAATAGTTGTATTAAATCATTTATTATTGGCTCCACCTTCCAGATTTTTCTCAGTTTTTGGGCAGCTAACATTGGTGTATTTTTTTCATCTACTTCAAAAGAAGGAACATGCGGGTGCTTTATTTTAAGTTCCTCCAAAACAGACTGCACATGAAACCGTACAATATTTACTTTGGCATTAATCGGTGTAAGTATTTTTTGCGCAACTTTTTCTCTCTTTCTGTATATCAAATGTTCAGGAAACATTTCATCGTCTTGTGTGAAAAACGAAAGTGGATAATGTGTTGCTGTTGCAATTAATTCTACAATGTCCTGACTTACCCCAATATCTCCTCTTTCAATCTTAGAAAGGTTTGCTGGAGACATCTCAATCTTTGTCGCCAATTCAGCTTGACTTAGTCCTCTTGATTCTCTCGCTAATGTTATCATATTTTTATTTATCACCTCTATATTTCTAATGGTGAAATACGAAGATAAATACTATTTGTAAATTATCAAAAAATATTTCAAAATTAATTTACAAATTACAATCAATAATCAATGTTCTGAAAGGAACACTATACTTTTATTTTCTGAATCCTTATAGCATTTAATATTGCTAATAATGCAACTCCAACATCTGCAATCACAGCTTCCCATAAGGTGGCTACCCCTCCAGCCCCCAATCCAAGTACAATAATTTTCACAACCATTGCGAGAATTATATTTTGCCAAACAATATTTCTGGTAATCTTACCAATCCTAATAGCTGCTACTATCTTTGAAGGCTGGTCATTCTGGATTACAATGTCTGCTGTCTCTATAGTGGCATCACTGCCCAATCCCCCCATTGCTATGCCTGCATCAGCCAATGCTACTACAGGCGCATCATTAACTCCATCCCCTACAAAGGCAATACGCTTTCCCTGATTTTTTAAAGCCTGTACCTTTTCTACTTTGCCTTCTGGCAACAAATCTCCATAAGCGTTATCAATTCCGATTTTCTTTGCAACATTATCAACTACAGCCTGCTTATCCCCGGATAACATGACTGTTTGAATATTCAGGGTGTGCATATCCTTTATTGCCTGTGCTGCATCTTCTTTTATTTCGTCCGAAATTGTTATGTAACCTGCATACTTATTGTTGATAGCTGTTACCACTATCGTATCAACAATTTTTTCCAATTCCTGGGGATATGGAATGTTGAATTTTCTTAACAACTTCAAATTGCCAACTAACATTTCTTTGCCATCTATATTACCTTTCAAACCATGACCTGCGATTTCTTCAATACCGTTTACCTGTGCTTCATTGACTTCACCTGCATAATCGGTAATCGCTTTAGCAATAGGATGTGTGGAGTTCTTCTCTAAGGTTGCCGTCAGCCTAACAAACTCCTGCTTATCTATATCATTTGGCTCTACTTCCTGCACTTTAAATACCCCTTTAGTAAGCGTTCCCGTTTTATCCATTACGACAGCGTTTATCTTGGTCATTACATCCAAGTAATTACCGCCTTTGAATAAAATGCCATTCCGTGATGCAAGTCCGATACCGCCGAAATAACCTAATGGTATAGACACTACTAACGCACATGGACAACTAATAACTAAAAAAACCAACGATCTATAAAACCAAGTTTGAAAATTGTAATCATCAAGAAAAAAATAAGGTACAACACAAAGTGCTAAGGCAAGAAAAAAAACAATGGGTGTATAAACTTTAGCAAATCGGGAAATGAACAACTGTGTCTGTGACTTCCTTGCAGTAGCATCCTGTACCATTTCCAAAATATGACTTAGTTTACTGTCCTTATATAAAGCGTTCACTTTTAGTTCAGAAAGAGTATTAAGGTTTATCATTCCAGCATATACGGCCTCTCCTTTATATTTGGTGTCCGGCTTGCTCTCTCCTGTAAGCGCAGCAGTATTGAAGGAGGCGCTATCAGACAATAATTCACCGTCTAATGCTACCTTTTCTCCGGGTTTTATTTGTATAGTTTCACCAATTTCCACTTGTGAAGGA
Organism: Chitinophagaceae bacterium IBVUCB1; assembly: GCA_002127285.1. GTDB lineage: Bacteria > Bacteroidota > Bacteroidia > Chitinophagales > Chitinophagaceae > Polluticoccus. The sequence continues at coordinate 250,974 of NFUW01000002.1, read as the reverse complement.
TCAACTATTTTGCTACTTCCATCCTTTATTACAGTTACTATATCAGGACGAATATCAAGTAATGCCTTTATGCTGCGCTTTGCCCTGTTTACTGCTGCATCCTGAAACCATTCGCCAATTTGGTAGAACACCATGACAGCAACACCTTCTTCATATTCTCCAATGACAAATGCACCAATAGTAGCTACACTCATAAGCACAAACTCATTAAAAAAATCGCCGCGTACAGATTTTCTGAAAGCCAGGTCTAATACTTTTCTTCCAGCAAGAAAATATGCTACAAGATTAATAACAAGCAATGGAATATTAGAAAGCGTAATTTGAAAACCGTATTCAAGAACCAAAAGCGTTATTAATATAGCTAAAGCTAAAAGCAAATCCCAATGCGCTTTCCAACCCGCTTGTTCTTCTACTTCTTCGTGTGTATGGACTTCATTCATTTCAGATATTTTAGCCATAGTGTTATTGCTTTTTACAGCATTCATCAAGTTTCGTATATGCAGTCGGGTCTGCTTTTACATCATCAGCATCAAATCCAACTTGCGCAATCGCTCTTCTAATTTGCTGCGGAGTCACTTTTTTAGGATTATAGACTACGTTTACAGTCTTAGCCTTTTCATCTACATCTACACGCTTGATTCCTTTAAGTGAATAAACAGCATTCTCAAGTCTGCTACCGCAGCTTCCACATTGTTTACAATGATCACAATAGATAGAGGCTACAATCTTAATTGTTTCGACTTTAGATTGTGCCTTTAGAGAAGTTGTGGACAAGAAAACCATTAGCATAACTAATGTTCCTTTAAAAAGTTGTTTAAACCCTTTGATTTTTTGATGTTTCATAATTATCAATATTTAGTAGTTAAGAATTAATGTTCGTGTGCTTCTCCTGCATTGGTCATTTTAGCCATTAGGAAAAATGCGCCTTTGATTACAATCTTAGTATTTGGAGGAATGTTTACAATCGGTTTTATTTCAGTGTAGCCTACATCGGAAGCACCACGAATAATTTGTATGCGTTCAAAATTTGTTTGAGGCAACTCCTTGTGCGCTCCATCTTCTTCACCATGATCGTCTCCTTCTTGTACTTCCGAATGGGCTTCAACTTTTTTATCTGTAAGAATAAAAATGTAATCTTTTCCTCCATTATTCACGATTGCCTCATCCGGTACTGCCTGATATACGTTTTGACCTAAGCTGATTCGAGCCGTCACGCTCATGCCTTCAATCAAGCCCGTTTTATCATTTATAACATGAGCATGTACCGGTACAGCTTTTGTCTCATTCACGAAAGCAGTGCCGATAGAATAAATCGTAGCATCGTATTCCTTTCCGGGATCGTTGGTTAGCGTAAAATGAATTGTTTGACCGGATGCTACCTTTGGTAAATCTTTTTCATACACGAATAAATCAAGATGCAATTCAGAATTATTGATAATCTGGGCAATGGGTGAATTAGCATCTACATTGGAACCTATCTGTGCAGTAATCTCTGATATAGTCCCACTTATAGGGGCTGTTATATTCAGCGTGGAAGATATACTGCTGGATATTGATACACCTAATGCTGATAATTGTCCCTGAAGTGCGTTCCGTTGTGCTCTTAATCCATTAAGTTCTGCTTCAACTTTCTGAAGGTTTTTTAAAGGGGCTGCATTGCCCGAAACAAGTTCCTTCTGTCTTGTTTGTTCTTGCTCTGCAAATTTTATTTGGGCATTTATAGAGATAAGTTGCTGTTGAATAACCGACAATTCAGTATTTACGATTGTACCAATTATTTGTCCCTTGCGGACGTAGCTACCCGGTTGCACGCTTATACTACGGACAATACCCCCCGATAAGGAAGTTATAAATGCCTTATTTTGGTTAGGAACAGCCAACGTACCATTTACACTTAAAGAGGTAGTAAGATTTTTCATTTCTACAGACCCAAGTACAATACCTGCCATTTTCATCTGTTCATCGTTGATGGCTACGACATTACTTTCCGCATGGCTTTCTTCTGTTGTTGTTTGTTCCGTTTTTGTTTCGGTTTTATTGCCACATGCACCAAGTAGCAGTATGCAGGCAATAGCCAATATTATTATATATTTTCTCATCATTACTTATTTAAATAGTAGTTCAACTGAATTGCTTGTTGGTTATATTGATGCAGTGCTTCCAAATAGTTTTTACGAATATCCGTTGCCTGATTGAGGTATTGAGATAGTTCTGCAAAGCTGATTTCACCACCCTGATAGGATAAATTGGCTGCTTTTATTAACGCATCGGCTTGCGACAAACCAACACTCTCATAATATTGCAACATCTGCCTGCTTTTATCCAATGATTGGGATGCCTGTTGTAACTGTGCAGTTAAAATCTGACTTTCATAATTGTACAACGTCTGCTGGTAATCCTGTTCCAGTTTCGCAGCCTTGATTTTATTCCTGTAGTTGCTAATGCCAAAGATTGGTACACCCATACTTACAGAAAAGCCAGAAAATGGATCAGACAATCCGTATAAACGCTGTGAAAAGAAACGACCTGAAAATTCAGGCATAGCACTTAATCGGGCTATTTTTAAATCTGCGTTTGCTATGTTAATAGCTTGTTGCTGTACCAACAAAGAAGGATGCTCGGTTAAGACGGGTAAATAATCAGTTTCAACTTTACCAAGTATTGTATTCTCAGGCAGATATATCGTATCTGTATTTAAAAGTGCTTTCAAGGCTGTTTGTTGCACTTGGATGTCATTCTGAATAGTTTTTAGTTGCAGATGAACCTCCATACTTTTAGCATTTGCGGAAATGCTATCCAATCCTGCACTTTCTCCAGTCTTAACACGTAGCCTTGCAATAGCTGCTGATTCGCTGTAAAAACTGTCTAACTGCTGCCAAAGCTGCTGCCTGTTTTGGTGATACCAAAGCGTGTAATAGGTAGCCTGAAGGTTACGTTTTATCTCTAACGCACGTAATTGCTTTGTATAAGTGAACGAACGAACCTGTTGTCGAAGCATATTCCGTCGTGCAGAATATACGCCCGGAAACTCAATACTCTGAGACACACCTATTTTTAGTATGCCTTGATTATCTGATGGGCGTAAATCCTCATTTTCAGCAAATATCCCGGTCTTGGGAATATCAAAGAATGTTCCGGTAAGCGATTGAGAACGTCTTAAAGCAATGTCGCTGCTTCGTAACTGTAAATTATTTCTTAATGCTATATCGTAAGCATCGTTAAAAGAAATCCGTGTACTGCTTGAAAGAGTTTCCTTTGTGGATTGAGCATTTAGTTTAATGGGAGTTAACCCCAATAATATCAATATTGTCGTTGTGGTAATACCCTTATTGATTTTTTTTGCCCCAGAGAAAATCATATAAAGTAGTGGTAATACCACAAGTGTCAATAATGTCGCTGTGATCAAACCCCCAATGACAACTGTCGCCAATGGCTTTTGCACTTCTGCTCCTGCACCCGTGGATAACGCCATAGGGAGAAAGCCTAATGAAGCTACTGTTGCTGTCATCAATACAGGGCGTAACCTTATTTTAGTAGCCTTGAATACCCTATCTGTCACATTATCCATTCCTTCTTTGGCTAATTGATTGAACGTACCTATTAATACAATCCCATTCAAAACAGCGACACCAAACAATGCTATAAAGCCCACTCCGGCAGAAATAGAAAACGGCATTCCCCTTATTAACAACGCAAATACACCACCTATTGCAGCCATTGGAATCGCAGTGAAAATGAGTGCAGCCTGTTTTACAGACCGAAACGTGAAATACAATAACACGAAAATGAGGAACAGAGCTACAGGAACAGCAATTTGAAGACGTTTAGATGCCTGCTCTAAATTCTCGAATGTACCACCATAGGTAAAGTAATAACCTGTAGGCAATGGGAAATTTGCCAGTTTTGCCTGAATATCCTTTACTACACTTTGTACATCTCTGCCTTTCACATTGAAACCAACTACCACTCTTCGTTTGGCATCTTCCCTGCTTATCTGTGCAGGACCTTCCTTAAAAGATACTTTAGCAACCTGACTTAGTGGAACTTGATTGCCGTTAGCAATAGGTATATACAGATGTGCTACGTCCTCAATAGAGGTGCGGTGTACACTATCAAGACGTACAACTAAATCGAATTTCCTTTCATTTTCAAACACAACACCTGTCTTTGTTCCAGCAAAAGCTGCGGTTACAATACGGTTTACGTCTGCTATATTCAATCCATACGCAGCCATTTGATTGCGGTTATAATCAATAGTAATTTGCGGCAACCCTGTAGTACGTTCAATCTGCGGATCAGTTGCGCCATTAACAGATTGCACCACTTTCCCAACATCATTTGCTATAGAAGCGAGGGTTTCTATATTTTCTCCAAACACTTTTATAGCCACGTCCTGTCGAACGCCCGTCATCAGCTCATTAAAACGCATTTGTATGGGCTGATTGGCTTCAAAAAAAACTCCCGGTATGGCTTCCAGCTTTTCTATCATCTTTTGAGCCAATTCCTGATAATCGCCTGTTGTTGTCCATTCCTTTTTATCTTTAAGGACGATAATAAGGTCTGTTGCTTCCGGCGGCATTGGATCTGTAGGTATTTCCGCACTACCTGTTTTACCAATTACCTGCATTACTTCAGGAAAAGATTTGATAATGCGCTCTGCTTGCATAGACGTTTCTATGCTTTGTGACAATGATGCCCCTTGTGGTAAAATGCAGTGAAAAGCATAGTCACCCTCTTGAAGCTGCGGTAGAAATTCACCACCCATACGGGTAAAAATGAATATAGTTACCAGCAACAAAATACCTGCAATAGTCACAATGAGATATTTTATTTTTATCGCTGCTTTAAGAAGCGGCTCATATTTCCTATGGAAGAAATCCATCATCCTGTCCGAAAAATTTCGTTTATGCCCTGTGTTTTTATTTAACACCAATGCACACATCATAGGAATATATGTTAGCGACAATATCAGTGCGCCTAATATGGCAAATCCTACTGTTTGCGCCATAGGACGAAACATTTTACCCTCAATACCAACCAATGTTAGAATGGGTATATACACAATCAGGATTATTATTTCTCCAAAGGCTGCACTGCTCCTGATTTTTGATGCCGATTGATATACTTCTTCATCCATTTCGGGCTGCTTGAGCCTTCCACCCATTTTCCGCATTCCTAAATGGTGCATCACCGCTTCAACGATTATCACCGCTCCATCTACTATAAGCCCAAAATCTATTGCACCTAATGACATCAGATTTGCGCTTACACCAAAAACGTGCATCATACCTAAAGCAAAGAGCATGGATAGCGGAATGGCTGAAGCCACAATCAACCCGGCACGGAAATTGCCCAGAAATAAAACCAGTACAAAAATTACTATTAATGCACCTTCTATAAGGTTTGTCTTTACGGTGCTTATAGCCCGGTTTACAAGACTTGTCCGGTCTATGTAAGGCTCTATCACTATATCCGCAGGGAGAGACTTTTGTATAGTAGCCATTTTCTCCTTTACCTTACTTACAACATCTGAACTATTAAAACCTTTAAGCATCATTACAATACCTCCCACTACTTCGCTTTCTCCGTTGCGGGTCATAGCTCCATAACGCACAGCACTTCCAAAACGAGGCGTAGCTACATGCCGCACTAATACAGGTATTCCATTTACAGATTTAACAACGATATTCCCAATGTCCTCTAATGAAGAAACAAGCCCTATGCCTCTTATGAAATATGCGTTTGGTTTCTTATCAATATAAGCCCCTCCCGTGTTTGCATTATTGTTTTCTAATGCTTCAATTAAATCAGCAATCGTTATGTTCATTGCCTTTAATTGATTAGGGTCTATAGCTACCTCGTATTGTTTCAGCATCCCTCCAAAAGAATTTACCTCCGCAATTCCGGAAGTTCCATATAACTGTCGGGCAACGATCCAATCCTGCATCGTCCGCAAGTCCATTGCAGAATATTTGTGTTCAGCGCCTTTCTTCGGGTGTATGATATACTGATACACCTCACCCAAGCCCGTGCTTACGGGGGCTAATTCGGGGCTACCCATACCTTCAGGTATTTGCTCCTCCGCCTGTTTCAGTTTTTCTGTGATGAGTTGTCTTGCGAAGTAAATGTCAACATCATCATGGAAAACCACCGTCACTACAGATAACCCGAAGCGGGATATAGACCGTATTTCTGATAAGTCCGGCAGGTTTGCCAAACTTTGCTCTATTGGGTACGTTACAAATTGCTCGACCTCCTGGCTGGCGAGTGTGGGTGCATTAGTTATGATCTGTACCTGATTATTGGTAATATCAGGAACAGCATCAACTGGTAATCTGGAAAGCGAATAAACACCCCAGATAATAAGCATTGCGGTGAATATGCCTATAACCAGTTTATTTTTTATAGAAAAATAAATGATCCTATCTAACATTGTTTTTGTATAAGTTGAATGTACAAAGCAGCGTAAACCCTATTAGGGCTAACCTGTTTAAAAAATCAATTCAGACTTATACTAACTGTGGAGGCTGCCAGATGGGAAGAGAAATTTCAATTACATCCGAAGGTAAAAAATCAATGTGTAACAGACGTACACTGATGTGTATTCTTTCAGGTATTACAACGGAACTATGAATGATAGAAAAGCCAGCACAACAGGCGCAATGACAAAATGGAGAACAAAGGTCAACTTCCTTATGGTTATCAGAATGTTCCTTCTGGGGTTTTGTAACTGACGAACTGGTTTCGGTATTTGTTATGGGCATAGCATCCATGTCTGCACAAGGTAGGCAGCTTAGTATCAAAACAAGTATGGCTAATATGGAAGCTGTTAGACGCATTAATAAGTAAAAATAGTTCTTTTAGTAATAAGATTTACTAAAACGCACTACAAATCATACATTATGTCTAAAAATAACTTGAAAATCCTATTTGCACTCCGGCAGTTTTACTCAATGGATTACCTAATAAGTCTGCCCGCCAGCTATATTTATAATTAAATCTTAGTACCGTTTGCGGCGAAGGTCTCCAGCTAATGGCAGGTACAATAGCATAATAGTGGTCTGAAATATTATCCCCCGTCTCATTAAATCTCCCAACATTATAATCAACATATTCAAAACGGAAAGCAGCATTAATTACAGACTTGTTAAAGCCAAATAGGTTTCCTGTATATAACGGTTGTACTATATCAGCAAACCCACCTCGCTGCCTATTGGCATATTGCTGCGTGTAAGTAGCCGGAACGTCCACATATACCCATGCCCATTCAGCGTTAATAAATGTCTTTAGACGAGGTAAAGTAGAATTTACATCAATAGCAACTACATCTACTCTCCTTCTTTTATCTAATTCCAATCCATCATCCTGAAATTTATTATAAACACCTCCCATGTATGACAATCCTACTTCTGCAATTTTCTTATGTCTTATCGCACCTTTTGCAGTAACCAAAGGCACACCATTAAAACTTTCTTCAAATCGCTCTCTGTCCTCTTTCGCCGCTGGCAAAAAAGTTTTGCCTTCGCTGTTGTCAATGATTTTGTCGTTAAAGCCATTAGTAAGATATGCTTCATAAGCCAGCACCCAATCTTTTTGAAATTGCTTACCATAAATCCCAAATCCTACATTGCTCCACGTTGCAGGCAGCATTTGTGTTGCTGATACCGGACGATCTACAAATTCCCATTTAGGTCCGTCATGGTTTTGGTTGAATGCACCGATAGGGTTCATTATCACGCCACCTCTTAGATTGAATAGCGGGTGAAACTCTATGTCTAACGCCGCAAATTCAATATTAATTTCCTTTGTGCCATCCTCAAATTCTATCTCTGATAAAAACTTAATTCTTCTGGAAATACCGGATGCAACAAATAATGTGAACCTGCGCATTTGAAACTGATGCCCTTCACTAATGCCGTCTGTACCAAGATGCTGATAATTGGCTTCCACATAGCCTCCTAAAGCAACTGGTAGTTTACCAACAGAAAGAAAAGGACGGTTATAGACCGCATCCATATTCAGCAACATTCCTGTGCTATCAAGCGGCTTTCTTCTAAAAAGCGTACTGTCTATCTGGGCTGTTGTCGTTTTGGCTATGAATAAGCCAAGCAGGATAAAATATATTTTTCGCATTATACTTTTTTTCTGAGGTCAATAAAAAGTTGGTTGCCTGCTATTGATACGGGAAAGCTGCGCAGGTTTTCTGCTGCCGGACTTTGGGTTACCTTCCCCCATTTATCAAATTCACTGCCATGAGCAGGGCATGTAAGCTGGTCGCCCGCTACTTGCAACTCAGCGCCCTGATGGGTACAGCGCATAAGCAAAGCGGAATAGTTAATTTCATCAATTTTGTAAACGCAAATTGGGAATTGCAGGTCATCATGGCGCACAATCACATAGTTGCGAACTCCGTTTTTAGTTTCAAAATCTTTCACGTCTATTAATATACCATTCTCATTCAGCACACCTGTACTATATTTCACAGCAGCACAGCTTTGTATTACCGTACTTAGAAAGCCAAGACCGGTACAAGCGATGCAGCCTGTTGTAATAAATTTTCTCCTATTCATCGTTGTTAAAGGCTCTCTAAGAATTTAATTAGTTTCTGTTTTTCCTGTTGAGATAAGGTATTATACCTTTCACGACTATTTTGTGCTTCCCCGCCATGTAATATGATAGCTTCTTCAATACTTCTTGCTCTGCCGTCATGTAACAGGAAATATGCACCGCCCTGCGAATTTTTTGACAATCCCAAGCCCCATAGAGCAGGCGTTCGCCATTCATACGTTTTTGCAGTCCCTTCCGTATAGCCATCATCCAATCCTTTGCCCATATCGTGCATTAGCATGTCAGTATATGGGGAAAAGGTCTTGTTGGAAAGCGCAGCAATAGGCGATATTCCGGTTTTCAATTCAGGCGTATGGCATTTACTGCAATTAGACTGTATAAACAATTCTTTGCCTCTCATTACCTCACCATCATTTATGTTTCTTTGTACAGGTGCTTTTAACGTGCGCAGATAGAACACAACGTCATGCACGGTTTGATTAGACACTTCAGGGTCTATTTCCTGTCCGCTGTGCGTATCAAAAGGTTCAAAAGTGGAAGTAATGCCCATATCCTGATTGTAAGCGGCAGCCGTTTGTTGCAGCAAGTCGTAGGCTCCGGCTTTCTTGCCAAACCTTCCAATATGTTTCCCATTGTTGGTAATGCTTCCGCTACGTGCTGTGATAAATCCCTTTAAAGCTATCCAATTTGGTACTCCGCTAATGCCATCGCCGTCTGCATCATTAGGGTCAGCCATTGCCATAATATCAGCATCGGGAACTGCATCTATAAAGCCTAAGCCTGTATTTGCAGGTGGTGTAAATTTTGAAAAAGTAGCTTCTGGTGGTAATTGTTCAGGTTCGCAGCCACTTATCGCCCTGTTTTGTAATTGCGGTGCACCCAGGTGTAAAAATGTGTTGCCATTCTCATCAGTCTGTCCAAAGCGGGTAAGCGTAGTAAAAGGATGTCCTTTCCCATCACCGGCATGACAACTGCCGCACGATGTCGAGACAAATAGCGGACCTAATCCTGTTTCCTTTGTGAAAATATCATCATTAAAGGCGATGTCACCTCTTAGAAACATTTGATTTTGCTCTGTTGATAATCCCTCTATAGGACCATCTAATATATCCTCGTCAAGTGGAGCTTTAGGCTCCAGTTTCCCACATGAAAAAAATACTGTAAAAATCAACAAATTGATATTAATAAACCTTTTCATGTTGCAAAGAAACACATTTTTAGATAAATCTAAAAATTATGTTTTACAAAGCGAAATAATTTACTTTTTGCAGCAATCATCCCAAGTTGCATAGGCTTTCGGGTCTCCTTTTACGTCATCAGCATCAAAACCAACGCTGGCAATCGCTTGTCTTAATTTTTCTGGGGTAGTCTTAGAAGTATTATAAATGACACTGACGGTCTTGGTTTTCTCATCTATTCTACACGTTTTATTCCTTTTTCTTTATACACTGCTTCCTCAAATCGCTTACCGCAACTTTCACATCTTTTGCAATGGTCGCAATAAATAGATGTTTTAATACTAATTGTTGCTACTTTGGATTGAGCTTTTGCAGTATTTCTTTTTGCCAGTTCTCATATTTTTTTGATATTTCATCAAACTCATGAATACACGGCGCACATGACATTTCCCAAATGCAAAGTATTATTGGTTTTTTATCATTCGCTATGTCAGATGTGTTAACTGACTTTCCGTCAAGTGATTTTACGCTGACAGAGGGTATCCCATTTTCCTCGTTTGGAATAAATGAGGATAACGAAAATAAAGAGGCAAACAGAAATAGGTATTTCATATATTAAGTATAGGAACAAATATACCTTAAATGGGGATTGTGAGTAACCTCAATATCCACTTATGTGATTCATATCTATGAAATCATCCACATGATTTATTGAATTTACCTATATTTGAAATAATGAGAAAGTCAGTATTTGTATATTCCTTCCTTTGCTATTTAGCAGCAATAATAGGCTTTAGTAGCTGTAAGAAAAAAGAAGACAAACCCATTCCGGCAGTACCTATTGTTGGTAATGCCAATGTCAAATTCAGTTATGTATATGGTGCATCAATGCTGCCTTGGGAATTGAATAAACAATATATACATTCAAAAACGGGTGATACGATGACATTTACCATGTTCAGATTTTTTGTTTCCAACATCAAGTTAAAGCGTGCAGATGGTACCTGGTGGGCAGAACCTGAAAGTTATTACCTACTTGACGCATCATCGGCTGCAAGTTCCAACTGTTTTGTGTCAAATATACCCGATGGTGAATATACAGCATTGGAATATACAATGGGGGTAGATAGCATACGCAATGTAAGTGGCGCACAAACAGGTGCCCTCTCTTTACAAACAGGTATGTTTTGGGATTGGAATACAGGCTATATAATGATGAAAGCTGAAGGAAACAGCCCCCAATCGTCAACAGGTAAATTTGCATTGCATTTTGGTGGCTTTAGTAGTACTAATAATACCGTAGTAGTAAAAACTGCCGATTTTGGTAAAACTCTAAAAATAGGCAAGGACAATACACCTACCATTACATTAGTGGCCAACCCTGCCCGCCTATGGCATAGCTCTCCGGGCTTAGATAGCATCAGCGTCATACACATGCCTGGTGCTAACGCAGTAAGAATGTCTAAAGATTTCTATGACAATATTTCACTAAGTAGCATACAATAGTTTTAACTCATATAACAAAATACAGTAGCCATTGCATTACGCAGTGGCTTCTAACATTATTATATCTGGGGGCGTTACTGTTTGAAGTCTGGATTGTTGATAAAGTCGTTATCTGTAAGTGTTTTCAGAAATGCTACTAATTGTTTCTTTTCCAGTTCTGTAAGATTCAGCCCGTTTTCCTTACCCGGCTTCAGCATTACAGGGTCTATGTTCGCTACGCCCCTATGAACATCTTTGTTGTAAAAATTCACTACTTCTTCCAGTGTCTTAAACCTGCCATCGTGCATAAACTCGGTACGCAAAGCAACATTACGCAGGTTGGACGAGCGAAACTTACCCATATCCTGCAAATTACCGGTTACTTTGTAGAAGCCTTTATCTATGTCTTTTTTATAGACGCTATCCAACCCGTTGTTGTGCATTTGATTATCAGTGAGCAATACCTGTACATGACAGTGGAAACAATCACCCTTTTCGGTAAAGAAAATATCATGTCCTGCTTTCTCATCTATTGACAGGTTTTCCAACCCAAGCAGAAAGCGGTCGTATTTATTGTTTTTAGAAACCAATACGCGCATAAACTGTGCCAGTGGTTTCGCCATCAGTTCGGGCGTAATATTATCTGTACCATAGTATCTGCAAAACAGATCTTTGTATTCTTGTATGGTGTTGATCTTGTTAAAATCTGTAGTGAAACGCTTGGTCAATTCTGCAAACATCACATCTTCCAGCGTGCCGGTGATACGTCCACTCCACATAAAATTGTTATACCATGCCATATTTACCAGTGGCATTTTCTGTAGTCCATTATCAAAGGACGATACTTCTGATGCTGAAAAACCCATGCTCTGTTTATGACACGTCTCACAAGATTCTCCGTTATTAGACAACTGAGTATCATAAAACAGTTTCTTACCCAATGCAATGCGTTCTACAAACATTTGGTTATCGGCAGGTATAACCGCTTTGGGGAAACGTGCAGGGTCGAACCAAGTGTATGGTATCATTGTACCTATACCATTACAACTGCTGTTATTATTGTTATTATCTTCAGGTTTGCGACACGATATAGCCAAGTTTATCATTATGGTAATGACTATTAAAACTTTGTATTTATATTTCAGCTTCATACTACCGGATTTTTCATAAGATAATTACGTGACAAACGACTAAATTAAACTTTTATTGTATAAGACATCCACTTAATCATAGGGAGAAAACTTATGTATATCATTCAGAATTCATATTTATGAAATCAACCAATTGATTTATTGTTTTTTTACTTATATTTGAAATAATGAAAAAACTGGTAGTCATATTATCCTTGTTTTGCTATTTAGCAGCGACGATAGGATTATCGTTCTCATTAAATTATTGTGATGGTAAGCTAACCGGTATTTCATTTGATTGCATAGCTATACGATGTTGTTGTGATGAAGAACTCAATAAAGACTGTTGTGATGGCAAAGTCATAAAAATCGAAAAAGCTGACGAACATTACCGCCTTTCTGAAAACATATCTCTATTCAAAGTCTTCGATTGTCTCCCTACTGGTTTGATATGCCTTTCAGAATTGTACCCTCAACATTATGAACATAAAGCCATTTATAGCTTTCAATTAAGACCTCCCCCTTTAGTTACAAGTAAGTCATCCTTGTATATTCTACATTCCGTTTTCAGAGTTTGATACACTAAGTCAAATATCTATAGAATTATTTTTTAAATCATAAAATATTAAGAACTATGAAAAAGTTCTCAACTCTTTTAGTTACGTGCTTCTGTACGTCTGTATCTTTTGGTCAAAACCAATTGGATAATTATTTTAATGGTTCCAGCACTTTCACAGAAATAGCCGGGCCAAGTCACGGTTTGACAGCACCACACGATTTAGATTATGTACCTAACAGACCAAATGAGTGGTGGGTATTAAATAAAGAAGCAACAGGCGGTAGTATTGTCATATTCTGGAATCCCGGTAAAACTAATCAATCACATCAATTTCGCAGGGATTCCCACAACGACCACTTTATGGCGCGTGCTGTAGCTATTGCGATGGGTGAAAACAATGAGTTTGTTTCTGCTCAGGAAATAAAAAATACGGCATCTGCTTCTTCCACATTTATGGGTCCGGCTTTATGGTCAAATGATACATCCATATTCGCTCGCAAACATCAGAACAATTGGGTTACAGGTCAATTACTTGGCAGCCATATAGATATGCTACACCAAAGCCCTTTTGGTATGGGTGTAGCTTATGATAATGCCCGTATATATTGGTACTTTGACGGACATAATAGCAATATCTGTAAATATGATTTTGCTACCCCTCACGGCATTGGAGAAGATGACCATTCTGACGGCAAAATACATCGCTACACGGATGTTATAGTTACACGGAAACCTAATGTACCCAGCCACATGGCTTTAGACAAAGCTAATAATTGGTTATACTACATTGATGGTGGGACTAACCGTGTTATGCGTATGAAAACTAATACAGGTACAATCGGTGCTAACCTTACAGTGCCTTCAACAGGTAGCGAACCATTAGCAGAGTATAAAGCAGTTACTGGCGCAACTGTAGAAGTGGTTGTCTCTACTGGAATAACATCTCCATGTGGTATTGATTACAGAAACGGAAGAATAATTGTGAGTGATAATACAACGGGGAATATTCATGTTTATAATGTTACAGGAACAATGCCAGCAGTATCTGTCGGCACTTTAATTACTGGGGGCCCTGGCGTAATGGGAGTACGTATAGACCTGAATAACAAGATTTGGTATGTAAATAATACAACAAAAAAAATGATGCGCGTTGATAACCCAAATGTACTTTCAATTCCAGAAGTGTCGAAGAGCATCAATTATACCATTTATCCCAATCCAACATCTGGAACCTTAAACATTGATTTAGATGAAATAAAGAATAACGGCCCAATAAGAATTGTTATAATTGATATTACGGGCAAACAAGTACATTCATCCGTAGCAAGTGGTATACATAACAGTATCAGTACTTCTTCTTGGTCAAAAGGTATTTACATGGTGAATCTGGTAAGCAATGTAAATGTTGTAACAGAAAAAATAGTTGTACAATAATAATATCACTTCCCAAAAACATCCCGGTTAAACCGGGATGTTTTTTTAATTACATTTTTATGAGAGCACCAATTTATTTGCTTTTTGCAGTATGTATCTTATTAATAAATGCTTGCAGAGATAAAAAATCTACAACAACTGAGCCTATTGCCGGTAAAGGTGGTAGTGCAACACTTAATATAGTTTCAAAACACCACGGTAAAAATATAGACAGCATTGCCGTTTACATAAAATACAATACCCAGGATGCGGCTACTGCGTATGATGATTCTGTTAAGGCAGTAATTATAAACAGCAAGCCTACCGCTTCTTTTGCAAACCTGAAAAAAGGTAAATATTATATCTATGGGCTTGGTTGGGATCCGACTATTATTAGTAAAGTAAAAGGAGGCATACCTTATACAATTACTGAAGAAAAACAACTGGATATTACACTTCCAGTAACTGAAACACATTAACACAGGCTAATGAAGCGCAAGGTATTATATGGCATAATATTACTTGGTTGCTGCATTATATATGCATGTAAACATAAACCTATAGAGATTGCGCCGACAGATGAATACGGCAACTTTCCTGGAGATATAGGAAAAATCTTTGTAAATAAATGTGCTACGGCAGGCTGTCATAATGCGGCCAGTTATGTTAATAGCAGCGGCTTGTTATTAGATACCTGGGATCACTTATTTAATGGTGGTAACAGTGGCGCAGTCGTAGTTCCTTATAGTATTGATTATAGCTCTTTACTTTATTTCATTAATCCTGATTCCAGTCTTGGTATAATGGCTGAGCCAAGAATGCCTTTAAATGCCTCGCCATTGACAAAGGAAGAGTATATTACTATACGTGATTGGATAGCCAAGGGTGCGCCTGACAAAAATGGTAATATTCCTTTTGCAGATAAAGCAGATACACGGCAAAAGATATATGCTATACATCAAGGCTGTGATGAAGTAGCTGTAATTGATGTAGAAAGTAATGTTGTCATGCGTTATGTACAGATAGGCATAAAACCCTATCCTGAAAGTGCAACATATATACGGGTAGATAAGGAAGGGAGATACGCTTATGTGTCGATGTGGTATGACCAGCGCATTTATAAGATTGAAACCCGTACAGACAAAGTAGCGGGTTCTATTGAAATGGGTGATTTGTTTTGGAATGTATTGCATTTTTCAAGCAATGGGCAAAAGATTGTAGCTACAAACGGAGATAATTTTGACCTGTTACAAATCAATCCCACGACATCTCAAATTCAAAAACTAACTAACAACGATTTTATCAATCCTCATGGTGTAACGAGCAATATTTCATTTGATACTTTCTATGTTACCAGCTTGTTTGGAAATACAATATATAAGTTTGCTTCAGGCTATAATAAAAAGATTAGCATAGATAAATTGCCCTTAACAACTTCTACAGGCGCAACACCAGACCCATACGACATAATGATGTCGCCTGATTATTCTAAATATTTTATCTCTTGTGCAAAATCAAACGAGATGAGGGTTTTCGATACTCAAACAGACAGCATAAGGAAAGTAATACCTGTTGGAACAGCACCGCAAGCAATGGCAGTCTCTAAAAGTAAGCCTTATATATTTGTAGCTTGTATGGAAGATAATACTGTAGGTACTGGTTTCAGAGGTTCAGTGTATGTTATCAACTACAATACCCTTGAAGTTGTAAAGAAAATACAAGGCAAGTTTTTCCAACCGCACAGCATTACGATAGATGAGCAGAATAATACATTTTACATATTTAGCAGGAATCAAAACTACGATGGCCCTGCTCCACATCATCAGGGGCCTTGCAGTGGCAGGAATGGATTTTATAGTATATACAACCTGAATACATTAGAACCTGTTAATAACAAACGCTATGAAGTATTAGTTGACCCATATATCTGCGATACCAGATTTAAATAAACAAGTAAACGGAAGTCAGACCCAGCTTAGTTAGAATGATAGGGTTGAATGAGGTAAGAAAATTTTTCTATTCAAAGCCAATGTTTTTTAAATGATTTCAACTTGCGGGCAAATAGTTATCAAATAGCATTTAAATGGTTTCTGACCCATATTTATATAACTTCTATAACCCATTGCAGTAATTTCAATGCCGCTTCAAGTATTTTTAGTACCAAACTATCCCTTCCATTACAGATAAATTCCTTTCTGTTGCATTTATACGTTAGTTCATCCCTCTGATACTATATCGAGCTATCTCGTGCGCTTACTATCCCTAACTGGAAAGTGACCCTTTGCCGCACCTGCATCTTTGTTTCCGAAAAAAAACAGAGAGCATGAAAGCAATTATTATTCCCTTCTACCCGGTTTATGAACCGAGGCAAACAGACAACGACAACTATTTCAGAAACCTGTGCAACGGTGCATGGAGCTTTGCCCATACCGTGCTATGGAAAGACCAGCAATTCTCTAATGAAGAATTGTTCAAAGCGAAGCAGTCCATCAGAGACTATTTTGAATTAGCCCCCGACTACAAAAAAGCATTTATAGCTTTTTGTGAACGGGTTATTTTGACCAGCCGTTATATAACTGCTGACCCCAACAGGTACGTACCCGCACCCTCTGTTTGGTTCAACCGCAACTATGAACATGGATTTGCAGGTACAAGAAGCTGGCTGAAACGAGTGAATGAAAAACGGCAACAGGTATCGGGCTATCTGAAACATTTGACTACGCTTGCGCAGCACTATTATCAATACCTGCAAAGACCCTGTGAAAAATCATTTAATGAATGCCGTGAGAAATTGATAGAACAAAATGCCTTCAGCCTTTTACAGCATTTCTATAATACCATAATCCACTATAACTACATAAAACAATAACCTATGCAGGC
This sequence comes from Chitinophagaceae bacterium IBVUCB1, assembly GCA_002127285.1. Lineage (GTDB taxonomy): Bacteria > Bacteroidota > Bacteroidia > Chitinophagales > Chitinophagaceae > Polluticoccus. The sequence continues at coordinate 233,761 of NFUW01000002.1, read as the reverse complement.
AGCAAAAAGAAACGAAGAAACAGGAGCAATAATATTTTCGCTTTACCCTTTGTCTGTGAAGCAGCTCAGCGAGATGTACGGTATCGGCATAAAGACCTTTCGCAAATGGCTCAAGCCATTTGAAAAGGAAATAGGCGAAAAGAACGGACATTATTATACGATTAGCCAGGTGCGCATCATCGTTCAGAAATTAGGCATACCCGGTTCTGTTTATAGTGAATAAAATCGGGTAGAATTTGTTTTTATAGGGTAAAGTTTAATCCTATCGAACCATTCCCGTCCAAACAGGGAAAGCGACCCTCTCCAGCCATCGGAACTTTGTGAAACAACAGCAAAAATACGACTAAAGATTATGAGACCAGAGACACATACAGGGAGCCATTTTAGCAATGTATTGCTTACAGGGACAATATTGCTTGCACAGGTAGATTTTCACGGATTATTTGATTATGCCCTGAAAGCAGCAATAGGTGGTGCTATCTGGCTGGGCTACAAAACAACATCCGATTACCTGGACAGGAAGCGTAAATCAAAACAATAAATGAGTGCAAGCACAAAAATTTTGGCGGGAACCGCCGTAGGTGCGGGAGTTGTAGCCGGTATCGCCTACATCATGAACATTAAAAGGGCGCAGGCTTCGCTGGAAGTAAAACCACAAGCCTACATCCATAAGCTGGACTGGAACGGATTGACCATAAGAGTGGATGCACTTTTAAAAAACCCTACAAGGGCAAGTTTCAAGATTAAGTTCCCCTACATAAGGATAGACCATAAGGACACCTTATTGGGCAGTTCGCAGGTTATCAATAAGGACATAAGAATACCTGCCTTCGGTGAAGCCTTTATCAAGGATATTATGATTGTGATTCCGGTGTTGAGCTTTTTCTCGGTGATATACGAGCTGATAAAAGCGCTCATGGCAAAGCAGCCGATCAGCCTGTTTGTAACAACGGTAACAACGATTGATTTGGGATGGACAAACTTGCCGTTCAATGACAAAAAAGAAGTGGTGATTAAACGATAAACATGGAAGCACAAAGAAAGAGAAACCTGAAGAGCGGCATAGACTATGACCACTTCTTTCCCAAAGCTGAAGTAGGCAATCACACCATCCTGAAAAGTGCAGGCGTAGGCGATACCTGTGCGTTTATTCCAAAAGTTGTCAACAAAACACTTGACCAGACAAAAGCCATCGCCCAAAGGCTTAAAGGAGCAAACACTTATGAGACCTGCCGCAACATCTGGCATTTTGTGTACGGGCATATTGCTTACAGGAAGGATGAAGAAGGATATGAACAGATCAGAAGCCCCGCAAGGACGTGGAATGATCGAAAACGAGGAGTTGATTGTGATTGTTACAGCACGTTTATCAGCAGCATACTCACCAATCTTGGGATAGAACACTCGCTACGGATTACTAAATATCACCGGAACTATTTCCAGCACATCTATCCCATCGTGCATTTGCCCAATGGAAAGTATGTAACTGTGGATTGTGTAACAGACAAATTCGATTATGAAGTACCCTTCAGCGAGAAAAAAGACTATAAGATGGAATTACAATTTTTAAATGGCATAGAAGGCATCGGCACAGTGGATTACGACCTGAGTGGGGATGGTATCATGGAGCTGGGTAAACTGGCAAAGAAAAAGAAAGCCGCCGCCGCACCTAAAGCAGGCGCAGCACCCAAAGCAGGCGGCAATACCAAGAAACAGCAACGTCAGGTTAAAAAAGCCGAGAAGAAAGCAGCTAAAAATGATCCGAATGCGCCCAAAAAGAAAAAGGGTATCAAGAAGCTCCTCAATGTTGTAAACAAGGTCAACCCCGCAACACTTGCATTGAGGAATGGTGTACTGGCTGCCATGAAGCTGAACGTAGGTAAGATTGGTAGCAGGTTGCGCTGGAGTTACCTGTCGCCTGCCGATGCAGCTAAAAAGAACATTGACCCTGAACGGTTCAAAAAGCTGGTAGCAACTCGCCAGAAGCTGGAAAACATTTTTTATAGCGCTGGCGGGAAACCGGAAAACCTGAGAAAAGCAGTTATCAATGGCAAGGGCAACAAGGACAAGCAGGTAAAAGGATTGGATGGGATTGACTTTGAAGGAATAGCAGGGCTGGATTATGTGGACTTAAATTCTCAATTGTCCGCAGTATTGGGAGCAGTTCTATACCATTCGGAGAACATAGACGGAATGGAGGGTATGGAAGGATTTGGAGAGTTGGGAGAGCCTGTTACCCTTGCTACGGTAGCCGCAGCTTCTGGGGTTATAGCAACCATTGCGGGAATGCTTAAAAAGGTAGGCGATATTTTCAAAGGTAAAGGACAAGGTTCAGGTGACTTCAGTGAAGAAGCGGCAGCACAGGGTGAACAAGAAGCGGCACAGGTAAGCACAGGTGGTAGTAGTGAAGGGAGTGGTAGTAGCGGCAGTTCTTCTATGGCACTCATTACCGCAGGAAATTCAGGAGAGAGTAACGGCGGCGGTTCAGAAAGTGGCAATTCTTCTTCAGGCGGCGGCAGTTCAGCAACTGGGTCTGGTGGTTCCGAGGATGGTGGTAGCCAAAGCAGTTCTGCCCTGATGAAAACAAGTGGCGGGGAAAGCTCTGGCAGTTCTGAAAGTGGTGGAGGTGAAGAAGAAGGGTTTTTCGCAAAGCATAAAAAATGGCTCGTCCCTACTGCAATCGGTGTAGGAGGATTAGCGGTACTTGCGATTGCAATGGGCATGAAAAAGTCCCCGCCATTACCTGTACCCCGTTCATCAGGCAGAGCTATCAATGGCATTCCCCGGAAGAAAAATCATCTGAGGAAAGCCACCAAAGCCTCTAAGAACAAAGGAAAGATAAAGGCAGTACGGTTCTAACAATCAGCCAACAAAAAAGCAAAAAATGTAAACAAATGGCAAAAGGAAAAACTAAAAAGAACAGGTATGCGAAGAAAGCGCAAAAGGCAAGCATACTCGGAAGTATGCAGGCATTGCCGACCAAAGGGAACATAAAAAATTCTTTGCTCGAAACAGGTAAAGACCTGCTGGTAGGCGTGATAGGCGGCGGGCTTGTAGGAGCTGCCATTGGCAAGCCTTCCCTGCTCATAGGATTAGGAATGACAGGTGCGGGGCATTTTATGGAAAACAGGCTTGCCACCATATTCGGGATAGGCATTATGGCTTCCAACGGTTTTCAACAGAAAAATGTAGATGGACTGGACGGGCTGGATGGTGTGAAGGAAAGGATTAACGCTTACAAAGACAGCTTCTCTGAAAAGCTATTCTTAGATGCGCTGATGAAGAAGAAAAACAGTGGCACAAGCGGCTTCGGCAATCTTCAATACTTCAACTACCAGAACGAAGTGAACGGCGATTTTGACCTGCAAGGGGATTATGAGATGAACGGTCATCTGGCAGCACTGGATAGCATAGAGCGACAGATAGAAGAAAGCGGCTTGCAGCGAATGCAGATGACAGGAGGTTATGATCTGGAGGGAGCTTACGACATGGAAGGTATAGAAGGCATGGAAGGTACAGGGCTTGCAGATGTTGGTGATTTCAACCTGTAAAAGAAACAGCAAACTATTTATTGATTAAAAACTAAAAACAAAGAAAAATGTACGGATTAGAAGGTGCAGAAGAATACAACAATCAGGGAGCATTACTTGGTATTGACGGATTGGATGGTGATGAACTGTTAGGTGCGCTTCGCAGGATGAACCCGATAAAAAGGGCTAAGACCATCAATAAGCTCGCACAACCCCCGGCGCAATCCAAAGGGTCAAGGGCGGAAATGGAAAAGATGTTTGGAGAGCTACCACCTGCTATTAAAGAAGCATTGGTAAAAGGTGAGCTACGACTGGCAGATACCATGATCTACTCCATCAAGCCTGTAAGCTCCAAGACCATCAAGCTGTTTGAAACACAAGACGATAAGGAAATAGGCTTACGAAATGTTTCCAACGCCAAGCTGCCAAAAAATCAGGCTTTGCTGGTGAGCGGCGTGGTACTTCTCGCAGGCGTTTCGGCAGATGCAACAAAGGACAAAGTAGTGGCAACCGATTTCAAAGCATTGGAAAACTTCCCTGCTATCGTGAACGGTGAGTTCAACCTGAAATCCAACAAAAAACAAATTGTACCTGAAACAAGCTGCGGCGTGTTCAAGACACAGAACTATCACCTTGTACCTATAGGGTATTACAAGCTGGCGAACCCACGCCTGATACTTGACGATGTGCTGATGGAAATGACCATCGAGCTGGGTTCAACCGAAGGTGTTGTGCCGAACACGTACATCTTCGCAGGCTTGCATGGTACAATCACCACACCATAATCATTAATAACAGAAAGGTTTTGAGGCTTACAGAGCGGTAGTAAATGTATGGGATTAAACAAGTATCAATGGGGAGCTATCATAGCCGCCCTGCTATCTCCGGCGGTTTTCTTTATAGCGAAAGGCAATACAACCACCCCATCCCTACAACTTCCGGCACAGCCGAAGCCCTCTAATAACCTTAAAGCCTTTCTGATAATGATCCAGTACGCCGAAGGGACGTTAGGTGTAAACGCTTATAAAACATTTTACGGTGGCTCTTTATTTCATAACCTGTCAAGGCATCCAAACAGGGCGATCACTAAAGGTGGCTACACCAGTACGGCAGCAGGAGCTTACCAGATATTGTACCGTACCTGGCTGGAAGTCCAGAAGACGTTGAACCTGCCGGATTTCAGCCCGATCAGTCAGGACAGGGCAGCTATCGAATTGATACGAAGACGGGGCGCACTGGAAGATGTTTTGAACGGCAGGTTTGCAGCAGCCATTTACAAATGCCGTAAGGAGTGGGCATCTTTTCCGGGAGCTGGTTACGGGCAGGGAGAACGGAGTGTGTTCAGTTTAACACAGGTGTACCAAAGCGCAGGCGGAGTTATGGCAGCATGATAAAACAAATTTGAAATGGGAAGTATTATTAAAAAACGGTTTGACATACAGGTAAATGAGGCAGACAAAACAGTGTCCGGCTCTTTTGAACTGGACAAAAACATACGCTATGTGAGGGGCGTGTTGCTTACTTCCAATAAGGATGACCTGATGTATTACAGGGGTAGCCAGAAAATAGAAGTGAATAAGCAGGAACTATTCCCTGAAGGTTATGAAAGCAAGCTATTGATGTGTGGCATCAATGTATCACCCAATGTACGCTATTATGAAACAGGACATACTGCCGTAGGCAATGGTATGGTGAAGTTGGAGTACAAAGACACGAATGACAGCCGTGCGCCTTTCGAGGCATACAGGGTATCTATTTATCTGAACTGTGAGCTAAACGATTAGCATAATGGATGAAGTTAGGGAAGATGTAGTTGTAGCGAGAATTAATGTAGCGAGAAAGGACAGCCAGCAATATTTTCAGGTAATCCTGCCAAGAGATACGCAAAAAATAAAAGGGATAGAATGCAGTGCCGTATTACAAAGTCCACTGCCTGTTACCAACGAGCGCTTTTTAGGCAATCTCCAGTTGCAGGCAGAGGGACAGACTAACCTTTGCTATTGTACCGACATCTTTCTTGACCGTCCCAATGCACAAATTCCAACACTCGGCTTTACAGGAGATAGCTGGATGAAAAAAGCCTTTGAGCAAAGCGGTATGAGGGAAACAGAACCATTGGAAATAAAGGATTGCCATGTTTTATACGGATGCTTCAGGGACATCATTGGGCAAAAATTAAAGAACGACCTGCATTATAAAGTAACCTTTTATATCTGGATAGAACGAGCGCCGACAAAAGAAAAAACATGACGATAGAATTAGCGATTGATTATATCAGGAGAAGGATGGCAGAGCTGGGATTTGGTGACAGTTATCATTTAAGGTTCAGGCATTTTGTTCTGAAAGCCAAACAGGAAACGGAGGTAGATGGCGATAACCAGCTATTCATTCTTGTTGACCCTAAAGATTCAGTAAGTGTCCATAGTGTATTCGGGATTTTTGATGTAACGGTAGATAGTGTAAATGAGCTGCAATATGAGCATCAAGGGAAGATCAGCCTAAAGAATAACTCGTCCATCGTTCAACATGCAAGGTTTATACAGGTAATACCCAAAGAAAAATAAAAATGCCATTGATAGAAGAAAAATACGACCAGTCAAGGATAGACAGCATCAAACGCTATCTGCAAAGGGAAGCTGAAAAAGGCAGGACAAAAGACTATGAAATTATTGTTGATGGCTTTAAGGTAGTGTCCCGAACAGACAACCTGGAGGAATTTGAAGACTATGAACAGGAACTAAAGAACAGCACCCGCAACATCAGCATCCTTGTTTTTGACGGGCAAAACACGAACCGCAATACCCGCTACTCCTTTCTATTACAGGGAGAGCCATCACAGCAGCAGCCCAAAGGATTGAATGGATTGGGAGAGATTGACCAGATCATACAGGAAAAACTGGATGCAAAGGAAAAGGAGTTTGAACTAAAGCAGTTACAGGAAAAACTGGCAGATACGCAGCAATCGCTTGATGAGGCGGAGGAGTATAATGAGTTACTGGAAAAGCAGATAGAAGAACTGAAGGAAAAGCGGTTGCTGCAATCAACCAATTGGGGCGAAGTATTGAACGGTTTTCTGGCAGCGGCTGCAAAGAATAATAAAACACCAATGGGGCAGGCATTAGCAGGCTTGCTGGGAGTAGAGGGTACTGAAAAGGCTGCGGAACTGCCAATGCCTGACAGCCACGCCAGCTTTGAACCGAGCATCGCACCGGAAATGAGTGAAGAACTGAGAAACAGGTTGTCCTTAGTAGAACAGATTGATACTTCGTTTGACATCAACCGCAAAGCTGCCGTATTGTTTTTGCTGGATTACTACTGCAAGCACCCACATAAAATTGACGAGACCATACAGTTTTTAAACATTCAAAATGAGCAAGGACAAATATGAAACATGAGTTTAAAATAAAGATTGAAGCGGGCAACGAAGCAGAAGCGACTAATAAGATGAAAGCACTCGTGATACTGGCAAGCAAGCTGACCACAAAGGAAATTTCAAAACTGGCAGATGTAGTGAAGAACAATCCTGTTCAGACCGCATTGGCTAAAAAATACTTAGGACTGTAAATGAGACCACCATTAAAGCAGGGAAGCCCGAATGATTTTCAAACGCCACCCCAAGCTATTTTACCATTAATTCCTTATCTGAATAAAGATTGGACAATTTGGGAGTGCGCCTGCGGCAAAGGCAATCTGGTAAAGGCATTTGAAAAGAAAGGATTTGAGGTAATCGGGACGGACATCCTTAGAAAGAAAGATTTTCTGACACATCAGCCGAAAGGTTTTGACTGCATCATTACCAATCCGCCTTATAGCCTCAAGCAACAATTTTTGAAAAGAGCCTATGAACTAAAAAAGCCTTTTGCTTTTCTGCTTCCGCTCACCACGTTTGAAACGGCAAAGAGACAGGAGTTATTTAAAAAGTATGGGCTGGAAGTTATCCTGTTTGATAAACGGATAAGTTTTGAAACCCCGAACAAAAAAGGATCATCAAGCTGGTTTGCGACTGCATGGTTCACGCATGGATTAAACATTGGGAAACAACTGACGTTCACAAAATTTAGCGCAAAACGATAGAAAAGAATTAAAGTGAGTTACAGGTATTACGATAGTTATAGCCAGCCGGAAGATGGCTTATCAGCGAGGGAAAAAATACAATATTCCCTTTTAGGGATTATCGTATTAGGCGGTGCAGTTATCCTGGGCAGGAGCTTCGTAAAAAAGCAGCAATCCAATACCGAAGAACGTAAAACTTTTGATGATGGCAGCGCAGCCGCTTACGCCAAGCAAATTAAAATGGCATTTGAGAACGATGGCTGGTGGGGAACGGATGAAGATGGGTTACGGATTGCCCTACGGAGGATTGTGAGCAAGGATGAGTTCAGGAAGGTGATGAGTTCGTATGAACGCCTGTATAATTCCAGTCTGTTACGTGATATGAAAGATGAATTGACCGCTTCGGAATACAATGAAATGATGGCAATTATCAATGGCAAGCAGGAACGTATCGGCACAACTAATAGCCAGCAACTTAGTTACATGCAATACCAATCATGGGCAAGGCGGTTACGGGCGGCATTCGATATTAGCTACGGCTTTGTGCCGGGAACGGATGAGGAAGCAATCAAAGCCGTTTTCATGGAGGTTCCCACACAGTCGGCATTCAGCCAGGTTGCAGCAGCATATCAGTCCGAATTTGGAACTAATCTTTTTACCGACCTGAAAGCCGAGCTGGAGTTCTGGGAATATCAGCCCATGCTGGACATTATCTATCAAAAACCAAAGGTTTAGAAGTTTATGGCAACGACAACAAAAAAGAAAGCTGCACCTAAAGTACGGTTACAGCCTTCACGAATAAGAAAGGTAGCAGCAGAATGGATGCCTCAAAACGGAAAGGACACAACCAATGCTATTGTAATGACCACGCTGGCAGTAGGTGCGGCAGGTATCATCGGGTATTTCGGCTGGCAGTATTACAAGAAGAAAAGAGGGCAAAAAACGAGCAATCTGGAAGAGGAGCTGATCAGGACGACACCTACATCATCTAATGGAAACAGCACCAATGTTACCCTTCCTTCCGGTGAAACCATCCCGATAACTAATACTAATTCGTCTGGCGGCGGAAAAGCAACAGGGAAGAAGAATACAGGTGGCGGCAGCACCTATACCCCTCCATCTTACAATGATGACTTCCCTTTAAAAAAAGGCAGCAAAGGTGCATCTGTAAAAAGTATGCAGCAAGCCCTCATTAGCAAGTATGGTAAAAGCCTCCTGCCGAAGTATGGCGCAGACGGTGATTTTGGAACAGAGACGACTAACGCCCTTAAAAAATTGGGATTGCCGACCATAGTAGATGAAAGCACATACAATGTAATCCTGCAAGGTGGCAGCAAAAGCAGTGGAAGCGGAACGAGCAGCACGACTACCAGTCTGTCTGCGGTGGCTAAAAAGCTCTACTCAGCAGCCGTTGCCAGAAATTTCGCTACTGCACTTAGCCTGCTCAAACAGCTAAAATCACAGGATGATTATTCGCAGGCGAGCGAGGCATTTAAGCAATACCGTTTACGGGGTGTAAGGCAAACATTGGTAAACGGTATGCTTAACACTTTCACGACCAACGACCAGAAACAGAAGATACGTTTCGAGTTTATCCGTATGGGTCTGAAATACGATGGCAGCAAATGGAGCCTGTCGGGTTTTGATGGAAGACCGGTCGTTACTAAAGAAACGACAACCGTATGGGTGAACCCGACACAAAGCCTGCAAGTTCCCCCGATGATGGTATTAGGCATAGAAGTAGGACAACGGCTGGACTACACAATGTTTGAAAACAACAGCAGGTTTTTCTTAGTACAAACAAGGGCAATTAAATACCTGTAAAATGATTGCAATCAAAAACAAAAAAGGATAATAATATGAAAAGCTGGAAGAAGTTTAAAAAGAAGAAAAAACAGGAAAGTAGCCTGTTTAACATCCGCTATATCGTAGTGCATAGCACAGGTACAAGGACCGCTCTCCATGAACTGGACAAGCTGCCCTACCACTACCTCATCACGAAAACAGGAAAGCTCATCAATCTTCGTCCTTTGCAGGCACATGAAGGAACAATAGAAGTGGCGTTGACTGGCGGGATAGATAAGTCCGGCATACATACTGATACCAGAACACCACAGCAGAATGATACGCTGTTTAATACTTTGGTATTGCTGAATGAATCCTTTCCTGAAGCGAAAATCGTGGGTGCGAATGAGGTGTATGTATATGGGTTTAAAAATCCGGGCTTTGAGGTAAGGGAGTGGTTATGTGATTACTTGCCATCCTTCCTGCCAGCGGCGTAAAGCGTTTCGCTCATTTAAAAATTAAAACAACTATGATAGAAAAATTAAGGCAAGTCCTCTTTATGAGGGGATACAGGTTATTCATGCGCCCATTTGAGCTAAATATAGTCGGGGTAAGAAGCAACAATCAGTTACCTAATGGCTTTGACGACCACATCTATGTGTTCTATATGGATGCTCAGGCAAACTGGCGGACACTCAGCTTTCCAGCCACTACTGATCCGGGAACGCATTGGCTACAAAATCCCATGAACGTGAATGGTACAGCTATTTTAAAGCCCGGACAGTATATAGGTGCATACCAGATTGGATTGCACAGGGGCAAGTATCAGGCACTGGTACAACGAAAACCTGTTACCGTTTTCAGGGATTTTGACAGGAATGGGGACTTTGACTTTTCAGGTGCAAGGCAGGAAACAGGCATGTTCGGTATCAATATCCACCGTGCATTGCCATCGGGAACTACCAGCAATGTAGATAAGCATTCGGCAGGCTGCCAGGTATTCGCTAATGCCGATGATTTTGCCACATTCATGCGGCTTTGTAAAGCCCATAAGGAGCGATATGGAAACAGCTTTACCTACACACTGCTTACGGATGTGTTTTCTCAAACCCATAATGCTGCAATGGCAGCCTGAAACAATGGATTTTCTCAAACAGTTATTTAAGGACAAGGATGGGTGCTACAGCTTACGGGAAGTAGTCATAGGCTTACTCATAGTAGCTATTATTATAAGCTGGATAGCGCAGCAATTTTTCAATAAAGATATACCGGAGTTTATGTTTTACAGTTTCGCTTCTTTGATAGCGGCAGGTTGTTTCGGTTACTCCTTTGAAAAGAAAAATATCGAGTAGCATAAGGTTCAGTCATTTTCAATCACAATTAAACTAATAAGAAATCAACGATGACACGATTAATCAATATTGTATATCTACTATTAGGCAGCATGATAGGATATAATGCCAGCACCTTTCTCAATGGCACAGGAGCTGTGCCGGTTAGCACAAATAAGATGGAAAGCCCTGATAAGCTGCAAAAAGAAACCATCTCAATACAACAGGGATTGCAGGAACGAATAGATGCTGTTAACACTGAAAACGCAGCTCTGAAAATACAGGTTTCTAAATCAGGATCAGCATTGAGCAAAGCCAAGCGAACGAATGCACAACTGGAAGAAAAGGTAAATGAGCTTATAGCTTATGGGAATGAGCTGTCAGACACTGCTCAAATGCTGGAAAATTGCGACACGCTGGAGCAAACGATTCAGGTACTAATGGCTAACAACACTCAAAAGGACAGTTTGTATGATCGGGTAATAACCGGAATGGAAAAGCAACTAATAAATAAGGACACAACCCTTTTGATGCAGCAGGAACAAATCCAATCCCTTCAATTATCATTCGATGAAAGTATCAGCCAGCAAACCTTATTGCTGGAAGAGAACAAACAGTATAAGAAAACCTTCAGGCGGCAGAAAATTAAGAACGGGCTGCTTTCAGCAGGCGGACTGGTACTAAGCGGCATTATTGCCTACGGGTTACTACGATAACATGATTTCCGAAAATATACAACAGATGCGCAATACAGAGAAAGCGATTATTTCAACGATGACCTTACTTTCTTCTTTGGTTACCTACTGGTACGCTAAGGCAGCAGAAAAGGATGCGGCCCCTTTGGTAATGATTGGCGGTTTTGTGGGTTCGCTTATCGGGGAAGCAATAGCAGAGAAAGTAAATAAGATCAATAAAAACAACTAAATATGGCGATACAGATTACAGACGATCTTTCGTGTATTAAAGTGGTGAATAACGGTGATGTGCTATTCATCCACAAAAAACAGATCAAAACGATTGATGCGATACGCAACGACACGGTTCGTATTGATATTGGCGAGGGGCATTTAAAGCATGTCTTCGTTAACCTGAATGATGTTACCGTTCCGGCAGGGCTTCCCAGTATTTTTGCTTTAAGGGATGCTATTAAAGCAATGTTGGATGCGGATGATGGCACATTAGACCCGACCCTCGCTAACCAGATAACCGAAGTAAACCTGTTAACCGACATCAAAACAGAGGTTATTAGAGATACGGGCTTACTTACTGATATTAAAACCGGACAGGCAACACAGAATGGAAAGCTGGATGGAATAAAAAATACACAGGATGCTACCAACACCTTGCTGAATGATATTAAAACCGGGCAGGTAACGGAAATTACACACCTGAACAATATCAAAAATGCTCAGGACACGCACTCCACCTTGCTCAATGATTTGAAGACCGGGCAGGTTACAGAGAATGCGCACCTGAACAATATTAAAAATGCTCAGGACACGCATTCGACCTTGCTTACCAATGTGCGGGACGGGATTGTGAATATCCAGAACCAGAATAATACGGAACAAGGCTATTTGCTGGATATGATTGATTTGCTGACACAGCTCAATACGACCATGAGCGCAGCCAATGGCAACTCATCCTTCGGAGACCCGACAAGGATTGATGAATCCGAACCCGAAATGGTTTATAATGGATATTCAGCAGCCGGAGCGGAACCACATATTGCTGTTTGGGCAATCAAACGTATCAGACGTTTTGGGGATGAATTTGTAACGGAATGGGCAGATGGCAACCAGCTATTCGATAATATCTGGAACAACCGTCAGGAATTACAATACCTGCCGCTACATGGATAATCCAGTTAGTTAGAACAAGAAGGCATGGTTTAACCCATGCCTTCTTTAAATTATAGCGATGAGTGCATTTGTATTTGCGGTTGAGGCTGAATTGATGCTGAAAAGGAAGCATAACAAGACTTCTATGGAGAAGCTGGCAGCTTCTTACGGAATAACGGATAAAACTACGGTCAAGGAGTTTACAGAGCTGGCTATCGTAAAACAGGCAAGAAAAATAGCAAGAAGCAATGGCACATTAAGGGAGCGGTATGAACAAATAGTAGAGTTGTATCACAGTCAGCTTAACCTGTCTCACAGGACAAGCCAGAGCATCTTATTGCAGCAATACTCCACACCAGCCCCTATCGGCTTTCTGGCGGGTGTCTTTTGCGGTTTAAATAAACTGGAACAGAACGGAGGCTATGGATTTGAGCCTTCGGCTGGTAACGGATTGCTCACCATTGCCGGAGACCCTGCACGGATCTATGTAAATGAGCTGGATGACTTACGCAACAGCAACCTGCAAAAACAGGGTTATGCCAACGTTTGGAAGCGGGATGCCACTAAATCTTTCTTTGATGTGGAACGCCATTTCATTGCAGTGACAACCAATCCGCCCTTTGGCAAATTGGATAATCTTGTATTGTTCGATACGTTCAAAATTGACACACTGGATCACCTGATGGCTTTACGGGCGTTGGAAACTATGACCAATGATGGGAAAGCCGCTATTATCATCGGGGGACATACCAGATGGGATGAAAAAGGCAGGATACAGGCTGGCAGAAACCGCATATTCTTCAATTACCTGTACAGCCGTTATAACATAGCTGATGTATTGCAAATAGACGGGGCAAAGCTCTATTCAAGACAGGGTACTTCATTTGATGTGCGCCTGATATTGATAGACGGCAGAAAGTTTGAGCCAAAGGGCGCAGCGCCTGTGTATGATAAAGAAAGCGATAAAGTGATTAGCAGCTTTGATGATTTGTTTGAAAGGGTCATTGGTGCAATGGAAAAACCTGTTACAATAGATAGTATGAATAAATTAAGTGAACTGGAAAAAGAAGCATTGGAGTTACAGGATATGTTCGGGTTAAACGGGCTTGGCGCACCTTACCTGCCTGCATCGGACGGTTGCATTGTACTAAATACACAAGTGCCGGATAGCATGGCTTTTGAAACACAATCTGCTATCAGCCAGATTAAAGAAGAAGTCGGTGGGGATATAGATAATTTTGTGAAGCACAGGTTGCAATTTCCTTCCAGAGCTGCGCTCTGCAAAGCGTTATCTGCCGAACAGATAGATGCCGTTGCAATGGCAATCTATAACATCGAGGCAAGGGGTCAGGGAATGATTATCGGCGACCAGACAGGCATTGGTAAAGGACGTATCGCAGCATCTATTATCCGCTATGCGGTTTGTCAGGGATTAAAGCCTGTATTCCTTACGGAAAAGGCTAACCTGTTCTCAGATATTTACCGTGATTTGTCTGCTATCGGTTCGGGACATTTAAAGCCATTCATCGTAAACGGGCGTGAACCTAAAACGGATATTAAAGACGAAGACGGAAACGTGGTGTATTCCGCACCCCCGGTTAGCGAACAACAATCCGTATTTGCCTCAAGGGAAATACCTGCAAAATATGATTTCGTGGTGGCTACCTATTCCCAATTCAACAGCCCGGAAAAGAAGCCGGAAAAACCTATGTTCCTGCAAGCTATAGCAGCCGGTAATATTTTTATCCTGGACGAGGCACATAACAGTTCCGGCTCGTCCAATACAGGGGAATTTCTGCAAAGGGTGGCAAGCCATACGAAGGGTGTCATATTCCTGTCTGCAACTTTTGCAAAAAGACCAGACAATATGCCCATCTATGCCATGAAAACAGCAATTGCAGACTGCAATATGAGCAAGGATGAACTGGTAGAAGCTATCACAAGAGGCGGTGTTGCGTTGCAGGAAGTATTGTCTTCGCAATTAGTGGCAGAAGGTCAGATGCTGCGCAGGGAACGGAGCTTTGAAGGCGTGGAAGTGAATTATATCTCATTAGACGAAAAAGCGGAAGAACACAGGGCTATTGCAGACAACATCACAGATATTTTAAGAGATGTAATTGCTTTCCAGAACAAATTTGTCAATGAACAGGTAGAGGAACTTGATAAAATAGCTGTTGCAGAAGGTAAAGAAATTGTCATAAGAGAAGGTACATCTCAGGCAGGCGTGGACAATATCCCCTATTTCTCAAAAGTATTTCAGGTCATCAACCAGATGCTCTTCAGCCTGAAAGCGGAATCAGTGGCAGAACGGGCAATTATGCGTTTACAGGAAGGTAAAAAGCCTGTTATCGCTTTTGCATCCACAATGGGCAGTTTTATTGAGACCATTGAGAATGAAAAAGGGTTGCCTGTTTCTGATGGAGACATCATTAATGCGGATTTTACAGAAGTATTAAAGCGGGGACTTGATGGCATCCTACGCTACACGGAAAAAGATGTGGACGGCAATCCTGTTTATAAAAAATTTGAACTGAACGAACTACCTGCCGATGCGCAAATGGAATATCACCGCATCTATGATAAAATTAAGACTGCTTCCACAGGCATTACCATATCCCCCATTGACGTAATTATCAAAAAACTCACAGATGCAGGCTATACTGTTGCAGAGGTAACTGGGCGCAAGTATGGATTACAGCTTAATACAAAGACAGGGAAAGGCTTGGTGATGACCCGGAAGCGCATCAATACCAATGATGCCTTCCGCCAGTTCAACAACAACGAAGTGGATGTATTGATGATCAATCAATCCGGCAGTACCGGGGCTTCAGCACATGCCATACCTACTGCAAAAGTTCCTGCTTCGGAGATCCGTCAAAGGGTAATGATTGTATTACAGGCGGAACTGGATATTAATACCGAAGTACAAAAGCGTGGGCGTATTAACCGGACAGGACAAATACTAAAGCCCATTTATGATTACGTCACATCTGCCATACCTGCTGAAAAGAGGCTGATGATGATGCTTCAGAAAAAACTAAAGTCTTTAGATGCTAATACCACTTCCAACCAAAAGCAGTCAACCAAGATACTGAACGTGCCTGATTTTCTGAATAAGTACGGCGATAAGATTGTAAAGGAATATTTAGGGGAAAATCAGGACATCAACGATTTACTGGATGACCCTTTGCACCTTAAAGACAGCAAATCAGATGGATCAGGGGAAACCAACGTGATAGAAGATGCGGCACATAAAGTGTCAGGGCGTGTAGCGGTACTTTCCACAAAAATGCAGCAGGACTTTTATAACGAAATTGCTGAACGTTATAATGATTACGAAGCCTATTTGCGGCAGGTCGGGGAATATGACCTTGAGGTGGAGGCGATGAACCTTGATGCGGAAACGTTGTCCGCTAAGGTGGTAAAAATGGGCAAAGGTTCTGATAGTGCTTTTGGTGATGACAGCATTTTGGAAATAGTGAAAGCAAACGTGCTGAAAAAGCCTTTTACAAAATCAGAGCTTAGTAACCTGTTGAACGAGGCTTTGAGAGGAAAAGATGCGACCGAACTGCAAAAAGAATTACAGGAAGAATATACCGTAGAATGGAAGCGCAGGTTATTTGAGGAACAGCAGGAAGCAATAGCCAAATGGGAGGATATTAAAAAGAACATTCCCGATGATAAAAAAATAAAGAAACTGGAAACCCATTCTACCGAATGGCTGGAAGCTGTGAAGGAAAGAGAAAAGGAGGTGGAAGCGGCGAAACAAGGACAACTAAATGTAATCGTCAATAAAGCCAATAACCGCAGGCAATATTTAGAGAAGATTTTTAAGTTCTTTCATGTTGGCAGAAGCCTGCATTATCCCATCGAGACTTTTACAGGCGGTAATGAGCTGGTTCCGGCAGTATTCTTAGGTTACAATATTGATAAGAAGAAAAAGAACCCGTATGCGCCTTCGCTTATTAAACTACGATATGCCATAGCGAACAGTAGTAAGTATTTTGCGATACCTGCATCGTATTCCGAGGATGTTATGGCAATTATAGGGGCAAGCGCTGATATTAGCCAGCCGGAAAAAGAAACGCTTTTAGATCAATGGGAAGGTTATACAAAGCAAAACAATGTTGACCGGAAGGTACGTCATATCATAACCGGAAACCTGCTACAAGCATTCAGCGATTTTAAAGGGAAGCTGGTAAGTTATACTACTATAAACCAAAAAACCGTGAAAGGTATTCTTATGCCTGAAAACTGGAATCCGGGTGAACAAGTACAGGATAAAGTAGTAGTGCCGATTATAAAGGCTTTACCGTTGCTTAAATCATTGGTACATGGGCATCATATCATAACTAATACGGGCATATCGTTTTTCAGGCAATCCGGCTATTACAAGATCATCGTACCAGGTTCAAGAGTGAAAGGCGGTGATGTGTATCTGGACAAGCAATTATTAGAGCTGGTAGAGAACAACAACTTTGAAAAAGTGTCCGATAAAATGGTTGCCCGTTTACCGGATAACCTTATCAGCCAGTTTGTTGAGGTTTTACAGGCTAACCATAGTTGCGCTATTACCATTAACTCAGCACAGTTCATGGAAATTGAGAAAAGCAGCCAGCGTTACAGCAGCCGGAAAAAAATAGACATTCCACCATACGAGGAAGATAAACCCGATAATACAATCTCCTTGTTAGAACTGGAAGCGGAAGCACTCGCATTAGAATTAGATTTACTCGCAGCATAAAAAACAACGCATGTACACGAAGAATAATTACTACACAAAGACAGGAAGCATAGATTTTCATAGCTTGCCGGAGGCATTGCGTAAAGGTCATAGCTATGTAGAGAAAGTAACCAACAAGGGTACTAACTGGAGCATCTACGATAGCAGCGATACTATAAAGAAAGTAATTGATACCTATTTTGAAAAGCTGGCTGAATATCACAGAACGGATAATAAAGCTCAGAAAGCTAAAACCGGAAAGCAGGCAAAGCAACAGCCCGATAAGAAAATCGTCAAAACAGCCTTACCCAAGCAAGGCAAAAAACCTGTAAAGGAGGCTGCCAAAAGCAAATCAGGTAATGAAGAACCTTTACTGGTAGAACGTATCCCGGAGGAGTTAAAACTCATCAGGCGTTTTGTGAACTTGAACGGTAAGGTAAAGACCAAAGAAGAACTATTGCGGTTTATCAATACCCTACAAAAAGCTATTCTTGAAAAGAAAATCAGAAAGACCTCGGCACAGGCAGAGCATATAAGGTTTATCCAGCAACGTCTGATAGATACCTATAACAGCATGGGAGCTAAAATAAGGATTGACCTGAAGCAAGACACTTATGAAGCATTGAAGAAAATTGCAGGTGGTGAAAAAATACTTTCCTCTGTCATCTTTATAAAACGCTATATCAATATGAACGGCAAGCCGGGCATGAAGCAGAAAGCCAAAGATTTTCTAAGCCAGATCAACAGGGCTTACGAAAAAGGTAAAATAAATGATAGCGACCCTTATATCACTGAAATGCACGAAATCAAAAAGAACCTTGAGGTATTCATAAGCGATAAGAGTAGTAAAACACTGGAGATTGAGCCAAATACACTGAATGGGTTAGAGGGCATATTGGGTTGTGCCTGCCAACCAGTAAATGGATTAGGCAACCTGCCAACCCTACGACCTACCCTTATGAATAGTATGGATTTTGCAAAGCTGCGGTTCAAAACGCTTGGTATGAAAGGTAAGTGGCTGGATTTGATCGGCGACCCATCCACCAACTTTACTGCTATGGTATTTGGTAAGCCTAAAATGGGTAAATCATTCCTTTGCGTTGATTTTGCCGGATACCTGGCTCGTAATCATGGAAAGGTGCTATATGTAGCGAAAGAGGAAGGTTTGGACAAAACTTTGCAGGATAAGCTGAACGATAAAGATGTGAAGCATCCTAACCTTTATGTGGCATCTGAACTACCGGCTAATCTATTTATGTATGATTTTATCTTTCTGGACAGTGTGAATAAACTGGGGCTGAAGCCGGAAGACCTGAACCGTATTAAAGCCAATAATCCTGATAAATCGTTCATCTATGTATTCCAGACCACAAAAGATGGGGCGTTCAGGGGTGCAAATACTTTCCAGCATGATGTGGATTGCGTGATTGAAGTGCCGGAGCGTGGCAGAGCTGTGCAGTTTGGGAGATTTAATCAGGGTGGCGAGATAAATATATTCTCCAATACCTATTCCTTTGCAGCATAATTTTTAGCTCAATATAGATTTCATAATTTTACAGTAGCTGACCTGCGAACAGGTCAGCTTTAATTTTTATTAATGTTAGGATATGAAATATTTTGGTAACAGACAGGATGTTTTAAAAGAATTTACCGTAGAAGAAAAGGAATTAGCTTTTCAAACAATAGTTGAACATTTTAATATTAAGTGGCTTATATCGCTTAAATTTCATCCGTTACAAAAATTATGGAATAGAAAAGATGTTCTTTCAACGAATGAATTATTTTCTTTTGGAACATACTTACACAATCTTAATTCGCTTAATGCCAAGTGGGTAAAAGAACAGGTAAAGCATATCAAATCGGATCATAGAAATAATCAACAAGGTGCTTTTTTTGAGATATGTGCTTTGGGGATGCTGATTAATGCCAAGCAGAAGATTGAACCTGCCAAAGGTAATAATCCAGGATATGACGGTATTCTAACCGTTGAACCAGAAAAAACAATGCGTATTTCTATTAAGAATTATGGCTTATCCGCTGCCCATTTAGAGTTTAACAGTTATAGCTACCAGTTTGAGCAAAATTTAATTGCCGTACTTAAAGAAAAAAGGATTAGCAAAATTCAACTATTAATTGATTCTTTCAAGAAATTTCCCACTAAGGATGACTGGAAAATTCTAAATGATGGGCTACCAGATATACTTCAGAATTTTACAGGAGATTTGAAACTCATGGGAATACCTGAGAAATGGGGCATTATACTCACTGGATTACATGACACAAAGGATAGCTTTCACGAAGATTTCAACTCTTACACCCTTTTGCTTTCTTCTGTCTATAAACAAAACGAAGAAAAAAATCTATTTGATAAACTGGATGAAGCGTGTTACAATCTAACTAAGCATTCACCCGAAAATGATAATATAATCAATTCTGCTTTCATCCACTTACCTGAAACAGCATCAATTATATCCTGCAAAGATTGGGTCAATAGCTATTTTAAACAATATCCTGAAAAGCCGTTAACCTGTGTTATATTATATCAACCCACCATCGCTACTGATTTAGACACCGATCAGAATTTCATTAACCATTGCTTCCAAATAATTGTGAGAGATGATAAATTTTCAAGATGGAATGTAAATGCACATAATATAAATTTCACTCCGTTAGTTGGAAAAGTTAGCATGGATCCAGCAATAAACATAATGACATTTGAAGATAACGAAGGAAAAAGAACGATTGATTTAAACACCCGATATTTGTATCAAAAGGGGAATCATTATGTTCAACAAGAAGAACATCCAGATGGTACTATAACAGGAAATGTATATAAATTAGCTTCGGGTGTTTTTGCTCATAGTGTCATGCAACCCTTCAAAGACCAACGTGCTTTTGTATTAAGTGGACACTTTCCTCCAGATGATAAATTGTTGATTTTATAATTTTGTAAGCATTATCAAACATAATCGCTTTAAAATTTCCATTAATTGGTGCGATATTTGTCCTGTCGGGGCTACTGACAGCCACCTCAACAGGTGGCTGTTTATCTTTATATATCTTATTGTCAATATCACCACTTTGTTTTACCCCCTAATTCGCTATTTTTGCGAACCCTCAGACAAAAATTTAATATGAATAAAATCAAAGTTGCTAATCCCGTTGTGGAACTGGATGGTGATGAAATGACACGCATCATCTGGAAATTTATCAAAGACAAGCTGATTACCCCTTATTTGGATGTTGACATCAAATACTACGACCTTGGGGTTGAATATCGCGACCAGACAAACGACCAGGTAACTATTGATGCAGCCAATGCCATCAGAGAATATGGTGTAGGTATCAAATGTGCTACCATCACACCCGACGAGGCACGTGTTTCGGAATTCAACCTGAAACAAATGTGGAAGAGCCCCAACGGCACTATCCGTAATATACTGGACGGCACTGTATTTCGCGAGCCGATTGTAATTAAGAACATACCTCGCTTAGTTACTACATGGGATGCTCCCATCATAGTTGGCCGCCATGCTTTTGGCGATCAGTATCGTGCTACCGACTTTGTAACGAAAGGCAAAGGCAAACTGACTATCAAATTTGAAGGTGAAAACGGCGAAGTGATAGAGCATGAAGTGTTCAACTTCAAAGGCGATGGCGTGGCAATGGCTATGTACAATACGGACGAATCTATCAAAGGCTTTGCCCGTGCCTGTTTCAACATGGCATTGCAAAAGAAATGGCCGCTATACCTGTCTTCCAAAAATACCATCCTGAAAAAATACGATGGCCGCTTCAAAGATATTTTTGAAGAGATTTATCAAAACGAATTCAAAGCACAATTTGATGCCAACAGATTGGTGTACGAGCACCGCCTGATAGACGATATGGTAGCCAGCGCACTAAAGTGGAACGGCAATTTTGTATGGGCGTGTAAAAACTATGATGGCGATGTGCAGAGCGATACGGTAGCACAAGGCTTTGGCTCGCTGGGCCTCATGACATCTGTACTGATAACCCCCGATGGCAAAACAATGGAAGCCGAGGCAGCACATGGTACAGTAACACGCCACTACCGCGAGCATCAGAAAGGTAACCCGACATCTACCAACCCCATTGCATCCATCTTTGCATGGACGCGCGGGCTAGCCTTCCGTGGCAAACTGGATGGTAACCAAGAGTTGATAGATTTTTGCAACGCGCTGGAAGCTGTATGTATTGAAACGGTAGAAAGCGGCAAAATGACTAAAGACTTAGCAGTATGCGTACATGGCAATAAGGTGAAACATGGCGAACACTATCTGTACACCGAAGAATTTTTGGATGCACTAGACCAAAACCTGAAGGCAAAACTGGCCAAGTAATTATACATCTATGATATGTGAGGGCTGGTATTTCCAGCCCTTATTTGTATGTATCTGTTTAAGAAAATCGGTATAAAAGACTAACTTTGCCGCTCATTACACCAAAAATAATATATGACATAATACATGCTAACAAGGCTGTATTATGATAGTTGATACCATTTTATGCAAGTATTTCTAACAGGGGCTACGGGGCTTGTAGGGGGCGAACTGCTGGTAACGCTATCTAAGCGCAGCGAGGTGAGCAAGATATACTGCCTGCTGCGTTCGCAAACAGAAGCTGAAGCCGTTGCAAGGCTGCAAAAAGTGTTTTGCCTGCACGACGACCAGTACGATGAAAACAAGATAGTACCCGTATTGGGAAACCTCTTTGACGATAACCTGACCGAAAACCTGCAAAACAACCCCATGCTGCGAGATGTGGATGTAATACTCCACTCTGCTGCCAATACTTCCTTTTCGCGCTTTAACGACGACTTGGTAGAAAAAGCCAATATCGGCGGGCTTACCAAAATATTGCTCTGGGCAAAGGGGCTGCCGCACCTCAGCACCTTTCTGTACATAGGCACGGCTACGATATGCGGCAAAGATGTGAAAGACCGTGTGGTGCATGAGGATGAATCGCCCAATCTGGATGCTACACACCTTGTAAAATATACCTACACAAAAATGAAAGGCGAGTTGCTGATACGCGAACACTTGCCTGAAGATAAAATACTGATAGCCCGCCCATCCATCATCATGGGCGATAGCAGGCCCATCATGCCACGCTCGCCTGTTATATTATGGGCAATGGCTACAATCAACCACCTGCGCCTGATACCAGTGAACGAACATGCACAGTTAGACATTATACCAGTTGACTATGCTGCCAATGCAATTGTGCAACTGTTGTTTGCCAAGCGCAAGCACCGAGTATATCACATATCAGCAGGCGAGGCAGGCTCTACTACCGCGTTGCGATTATCAAAAACCTTAGAGTCTTATTTTGATGAGATGCCGCCGTTCAACTTCATCAGCAAAACGATGCTAAACCAAGTGAAGCACTGGACAAAAGGCAGGTTGCAGCCCGATAGCGAATTGTATGCCTACCGCAAATACCTTGACTACTGGAAAGAAACATTTGAAGATAAAAGCAAGCTGCGTGTATTATTCTCAGGCTTAGACCCTTATCTCGATTTTATGGAACTGGGGCATGTGTTTGATAACACTCGCCTGCTGCAAGATGTAGGCATAGCCAACTCTGAACCTGCTGATGAGTACATGGCAAAATCTATGAACTTTGTAGAGAAGATAGATATACTGGAAGGGGCAATAGACCCGTAGAGAAAGTATAAGATATAACGGGGCACGAAAGTGTCCCGTTGTTTTTTAACACCCTATAGATGCCTATAAAACGCTAACTTCGCAACGGCTTGTTTTACCTTTTACATTTAGAACAGAATTATGGGTTTATTCGACAAACTCTTTAAACGCAATAAAGAACAACAGGAGCAGAAAGAAGCATTAGATGAGGGTTTGAAAAAAACCAAAGAAGGCTTCTTTTCGCGCATCACCAAAGCTATAGCAGGCAAGGATAAGGTTGACGAAGAAGTGCTGGACCAGCTTGAAGAAGCATTGGTAGGCGCAGATGTAGGTATTGATACTACCGTTGCCATCATCAACCGTATAGAGGAGCGTGTGGCTAAGGATAAATTCTTAGGCACTTCTGAATTGAACAGAATACTGCAAGAAGAAATAATGGGTATGCTGACGGCTGCCCCCGGCAATGAGTTTGAAACATTTGACATACCCGCAGGCAAAAAACCCTATGTAATACTGGTAGTTGGCGTAAACGGTGTGGGTAAAACAACCACGATAGGCAAACTGGCATACAATTTTAAAAAGAACGGTAAGAACGTGGTACTTGGCGCGGCAGATACCTTCAGGGCTGCTGCCGTTGACCAACTGACTATTTGGAGCGAACGTGTGGGTGTGGATATTGTGAAAAAAGAAATGGGCAGCGACCCCGGTTCCGTAGCTTTTGATACTGTACAAAGCGGGCTGGCTAAAGACGCAGACGTTATCATCATAGACACGGCAGGCAGGTTGCACAACAAAGCCTACCTGATGGACGAACTGGGCAAAATACGCCGTGTGGTAAGTAAGAAGATGGCAGATGCACCTCATGAAGTACTGCTAGTACTGGATGGCAGCACTGGGCAAAATGCGTTGGAACAAGCCAAACAGTTTACCGCTGCTACAGACGTTACATCGCTCGCCATTACCAAACTGGATGGCACTGCCAAAGGTGGTGTAGTGTTGGCTATTGCCAACCAGTTTAAGATACCTGTAAAGTATATAGGTGTAGGCGAACGAATGGAAGACCTGCAGATTTTCAACAAAACCGAATTTGTAGATAGCCTCTTCAGCCTTGAAGCATAATACCCTGCCCTTTTGCGGCAAGAAAAATTAATGTTACTTTATAACATTAATGAAGCCAGTTGTTATCATATTATTCATAGCTGTTACGGTTGGTGTATCAGCTTACTACTTCGATAAACGTATAAGTACACAAACAGATGAAATTGATGTAATAGAGCGCAGCCTCGCGGGTACGTCAGCTTTTATACATGCTAATAGTACCATAGAGTTTGCAGGGCAAAAAGACATGGTGCAATTATTTTCTATTGCACGCTATGCGCTTGCACCCGCTCTCATCAAGCCATATACAACAGGTAGTGATACTTTGTTAGCCATTCAAAAAAAGGAACAAAACGATAGCTTAGTTAATACCTTGACAACAAGCAGGCAAATAATATGGCAGACAAATGATAGCCTCTATACTTATACCCTTAGCGTAACGAGATAATGCAAAAGACAACGCTATACATATTATACTGGCCATTGTTGATAGGCGTTATCGGCATCGTGTATTTCTATGCGTTGATATTCGGGTTGCCATTTATTAGCGTGCCCATCTTAGCCGTCATTTTTATATGGCCTTATTATACACTCAAAGCTATAAACACTGACGATAAGCCATTATCCTTACTCACCTTTTCGCTTGTATTGTTAGCCATCAGCCTAATGGGGCAAAAAATGATTTTACTCTCTGAAAAACATGGCGTGTGGGACACTTGGGCAATGTGGAATATGCACGCTAAATACCTGATGGATGGTGATAATTGGTCTGTATTGTTTAAAAATACAGAAGCTGCACATACAGACTACCCTTTGCTACTGCCTGCCAATATTGGTTTCTTCAGCAAATTGAGTGGCAATATGGTTATCAGTTCGTATGCTTTTCATCTTATCATTACCATACTGATACCTGTATTGATATTTGTGCAAACACAAAGTAATAACATACTCTTTGCAGCTATCGGATTGTTTTGGCTTAGCACCAATGATTATTTTTTAGGTATCGCAGCTTATCAGCTTGCCGACAACCTTACAGGTTTTTTGCTGCTATGCGCTATGGTGTGTATGGATAATGTAGCTACTGACAAACGATACATCATATTCGCTACTGCCATACTTGGCTTATGTATGTGGACGAAGAACGAGGGGATATTGATTGCTGCTTTGTTTGTATTGTTTTACTACAAACCTTTGCTGCAAAAAGAACATATCAGATACAGCATTGCAGGTATTGGATTGCCACTTATTACTTTATTGGTATTCAAGATATGCTACGCACCCAATAACGACATAGTAGCAGGACAAAGCAGTGATACATTGCACAAGCTACTATCCTTGCAACGATATGACATCGTATTTACCGCATTAAAGAAATTGGTGCTTGATAATTACTATACACTTATCTGCCTTGTTGCATTGCATTTACTTATACGCATAATAACCAAACGAATGCCCGATAAGCGTGTGCTGTTTGTATTGGCATTGTGTGCTTGCTATTGCATAGTATATGTTATTACCCCCCAAGACCTTAATTGGCATTTATTTACATCGCAAAACAGGCTGCTGCACCAACTGATACCAGCCACCACTTATGCGCTGATAATGGTGTATGCAGATACGATTAACTTCCGCTTTCGTACAGCATTTGCATCAAATCCTTAACACCCTCTGTAGCTGCTTTTTCTATACGTACTACATTGCTATACCTGCTGACGGGGGGTATGTTCTTATCAATCACATATTTTGTTACACCATCTGGCACATAATCTACCAACCCCGCAGCAGGATACACAACTAATGACGTACCTATCAGCAGAAATACATCTGCGTCGTACATAATGGGTACTGCTTGTTCTATCATAGGTACGGGTTCTTCAAACCATACAATATGCGGGCGCAATTGTGCACCGTCTTCAGCCATATCGCCTAGGTTTATATCTGCTCTGATGTCGTATATTAAATGTTCATCGCGCTCACTCCGCATTTTCAGTATTTCGCCATGCAGGTGGAATACCTTTGTGCTACCAGCACGCTCGTGTAAATCGTCTATATTTTGGGTAACGATGTGCACATCAAAGTCGGCTTCGAGTGATGCCAATGCTATATGTGCTGCATTGGGTTGTGCTTCTATCACCGCCCTTCGGCGCATATTGTAAAAGTCTAAAACTAATTGAGGATTTTTTCGCCAAGCTCGGGGTGTTGCCACATCTTCAATATTATGCCCTTCCCACAAGCCATCACTATCGCGAAAAGTTTTGATGTCGCTCTCTGCACTGATGCCAGCACCCGTGAGCACTACTAAACGAGGTTTTTGCATACTTAGTTGTTCAATACTAAGTTATGCCAACTGTATTATTCGGCGAAGTATTTTATATAGAATGGAATGGCCAAAATCAGCAATGAAGCGAATATGGCTACATATTTATGCAGCTTCTTGCGCCTCAGAGAACTGTGGTGTTTATCGAGCCTGCGCTGCCTTGCTGATTTAAACTTGCTTTGTTTCACGCTATAAAAATGCAATCCGGTATATCGTTAAACAAATTATGGTTAACGATTAACCTCTGTTTAACAAAAAAAGCAGGCAATGAGCTTGCTTCCCGTATGATAACGATATATTTCAGCCTTTGAGATGATGCAGCATATCTGCGGTCATTTTATCTAAATCGAAGTGGTGCTGCCATCCCCAATCGGCACGTGCCGCACTATCATCTATGCTTTGCGGCCATCCATCCGCTATCTGTTGGCGAAAGTCGGGTGCATAACTTATTTCAAACGAGGGTATATGCTGCTGTATAGAGGCGGCTATTTCTTTGGGTGAAAAACTCATAGCACTCAGGTTGTATGCCACGCGCGATTTTATTTTTTCAGCGGGTGCTTCCATCAATTCTATTGTACCACGAATAGCATCGTCCATGTACATCATAGGCAGGTACGTATCTGCCGACAGGAAACTGGTGTATTTACTATGTTTCAGTGCTTCATGATATATCTCTACCGCATAGTCTGTAGTACCACCACCAGGTTCAGACTTCCAACTGATAAGACCGGGGTAGCGGATGCTCCGCACATCGAGCCCCCAACGTTGATAATAATACTGGCACCATAATTCACCGGCATATTTGCTGATGCCATATACGGTGCGCGGTTCTACGATGGTTTTTTGAGGTGTGTCTTGTTTGGGTGTTGTAGTACCGAATACGGCTATAGAACTGGGCCAATATACTTTTGTTAGTTTTTCCTGCACGGCTATATCCAATACTTGCAGCAGGCTTTGCATATTAATATCCCATGCACGTTTAGGGTCTTTTTCGCCCGTAGCAGATAACAGTGCTGCAAGCAAGTATATTTGTGTGATGCCTTCCTTTTTTACCAATTCCAATGTAGCGTTCGCATCCATTGCATTCAGCAATACATACGGCCCCTTGCCTGCCAATAACGGGTGCGCCTCACGTATATCGCTGGCTATTACATTGGCTTCGCCATATAGGGCGCGCAGTGCCATTGTCAGTTCTACACCTATCTGCCCGCCGGCACCCATTATCAGTACTTTTTCCTGTTTCATCAAGAGGCTTCGTTATTAGCTACAATATACTGTTTATCGCTTTTAGTTTAGCTTGTTCTCTTTCTTTATGAGTGCAATAAAATCATCAAAGAGATAGCGGGAATCGTGCGGGCCCGGGGTACTTTCCGGGTGGTATTGCACAGAGAATGCAGGCTTATTTTTCATGCGTATTCCCTCAATAGAGCCATCGTTCAGGTTCACATGCGTTACCTCTATTTTATCCGAACTTTGAGCCGCTTCGGGTACTACACCAAAACCATGGTTTTGTGTTGTTATCTCGCTTCGGCCTGTTATCAGGTTTTTTACAGGATGGTTCAATCCCCTGTGCCCGTGGTGCATTTTGAAAGTAGGAATATCATTTGCCCTTGCCAGCAACTGATGCCCGAGGCAAATGCCGAATAATGGCTTATTATCTTCTACTGCTTCTTTTACAGTTTTCACTGCATAGTCCATAGATGCGGGGTCGCCGGGGCCATTGCTGATGAAAACACCATGTGGCTGAAATTCCTTTACTGCTTCATAAGGTGTCTTGGCAGGAAATACTTTAAGATATGCGCCCCTGTCTGCCATACATTGCAGTATGTGGCGTTTCACCCCAAAATCCATAACGGCAATGCGCATGGCGGCATCGGGGTTGCCAAATGTGTAAGGCTCTTTGGTGCTGATAATGGATGATAACTCCAAGCCGGCCATATCGGGGACTTTTGCCAGTTCGGCTTTCAGTGCTTCAGGCTCACTTATTTCTGTACTGATGATGCAATTCATAGCACCCTTATTGCGTACATGCTGCACAAGGGCACGGGTATCTACATCGTATATGGCAACGATATTATTCTTTACGAAATAATTTTCAAGGCTGTCATCTGCCGTCATACGGCTGTATCGGTGCGAAATGTTTTTGCAGATAACGCCTTTTACTTTTACAGAGTCGCTCTCTACATCTTCTGCTTTCACACCATAGTTGCCTATATAAACGGTGTTCATTATCAGGGTTTGCCCTGTATATGATGGGTCTGTAAATACTTCCTGATAACCCGTCATTCCCGTATTAAAACATAATTCTCCACCACTTGTGCCCTTTGCGCCAAATGCCTTCCCTTTCAGGAAAGTGCCATCTTCTAACAATAAATACGCGGGAGTAATAACAGCTTGTGTTGCAGGCATAAAAAAAACAAATTGTGCAAAGCTAACAATTTGACACGAATTTTTGCGGAATAAATACCTCTATATGAAATCCTGAACTTGCAAATGTGAATAACTTTCGGATATCACATCATTCGTAAAAAGCAGCTATACTTTCTATTGGTTTTCTATGCAGTTTTGGCACATAACAATCATCTGCAGGATAACCGACGGGTATCAGTAAAAAAGGTTTCTCGTTTTCGGGACGGTTTAATATGCCCGATAAGAAACCCATAGGGCTTGGTGTATGTGTAAGGGCTACCAAACCTGCATGATGAATGGCGGTCAGCAACATACCTGTTGCAAGGCCTACACTTTCCTGCACATAATAATTATTCTTCTTTGTATTGCCTGCACCATATTCGTAAGAGCGCCTAAAGACAATGATGAGCCAAGGTGCATCTTCCAAAAACTCTTTGTGCCAATCGGTTTGCAAGGGCAATAAATCTTCCATCCACTCGGGGGCCATTCTGCCATTATAGCTTTCATACTCTTCTTTTTCTGCTGCTTCTCTGATAGCTGTTTTGATGCTGCTATTGCTTACAGCACAAAATGTCCACGGTTGCTTATGTGCGCCAGATGGGGCTGTAGAAGCTGTGCGTATCAGGTTCTCTATTACTTGTTTTGGCACCGGCTTGGTTGAAAATGCTCTGACAGACCGCCTCTTATCCATGTAGGATAAAAATGCTGCTGATTTTTCAAGCATTTCCTTCTCGTCATAACTTTCTTTCGTGTATTCGACAAAAGGGAAACCGTTTATTATTTTTTCCATACAAATGGTATTAAATGAAATCGGGGTAGCAAATGCTACCCCGATAAATATAGTTATTCGCTTACTATTCTGCCAACGTCCAAGTTGATGTTCTGCCGATTAGGGATATACCTACAAAGCCCCGTAAATCGAGCGTATTGCCGTTGTGTGTTATTTTGCAAGAGTAGGTTTTGCCATTCTTGGGGTCGTAAATTTTGCCACCGTCGTATTCTTTATCACCGTCTTTTTCCAACCCTCTAAGTAAGATGAGTCCAAGAAGTGGTGTATTCCTCTTTTTTTCGTCCGGATTTTCTTTATCTACTTTGGGCTTACCGTTTTCTAACGGCTCTTTCAGCCATACCATCTTTCCATAGAACCTACCGTCTTTGGCTTTGTACACTTGTATTTTGGCTGTTTTTTCCTGATTGTACCATACTTTTTCAATCGGGTCGGTTTGTGCCTCGGCAACCTTGTTGATACCCAAAAATAAAATGGTAAGCAGTAATAATTTTGAAGAAAAATATTTAAGCATAACAGGCAAATTTTTGTTTATCTAATATACTTATTATTTCAATTAGTTGGCTTTTTTGATGGAGCCAATACCGTTAATGTCTGACGTAACAGAGGGGTTGCCTTTATAATGAATAGAGCCCGCACCGTTGATTGAAGCATTAAGGGTTTCGCTGACTGTAATATCCATATCTCCTGTACCTGATATAGAGGCATTCATTTTTTTCACTTGCAAACCATAAGCATCCACATCACCTGCACCAGCTACCTTTATATCAGCAGAATCTACCGAGCCCGACTTCACCAGTACATCACCCGCTCCTGATACGGCACTTTGGAAATTGCCGGTTGCCAAATCATCTATCTCTACATCGCCTGCACCTTTTACGTTGAGGGCAAACGATGCACCTGTTATCTTGCCACTTATTTTAGTATCTGCTACGCCTTTTATCGTTAGTGCGGTAATGGAAGGCATAGTGATATCTGCAACGAGGTCTTTATCCATATTGAAAGAGATAATGCGCTCTTTAGATATTTCAAGCACGCCGTTGTTTACTACACAGGTAATTTGTTTGACTACGCCTTCTTCACCTTTTATAGTAACGCTAGGCGCCGCTACGTTGGCAATTTTAATATTTACGTCAATTGGTGCATTGACATCAATAGCAGTAAAAGAAGTAACGGAGTAATTTTTAGTTATTACTTTATCGCTCCCTTTCTCATTATTTGTTTTGCAAGAAAATAACGCTACCGATAATAGCAGCAGGCACATATACCTCATAAAAGGAGTTATTTTGAAGATGAAATTATATCTGCGTCTTGTTGTGCTTCCACCAGATGAAGCCTACAGTGCCTAAGATGCCCAATGGCAACATGGCAAGATAGAGTATGCCCCCATTCAGGCCGCGCGCACTCTTATCATCAAGCCCTGCGGCGGTTTTTGTACACATAGCGCAGCCTTGTGCATTTGCCGCTTCTGCAACAGCAAACATCAACACTACTATCAACAACCACTTTTTCATATCCTAAAGTTAGTGCTTTTTATAATATCATTCATTAACTGTAGTAGGGTGAAATCATCAGATAAACCACCACACCAGTAATGCTTACATACAACCACAATGGCCAAGTGTATTTAGCCAACTTCTTGTGTTTATCATATTCTCCTGTCAGCGCGCGGTAGGCGGTAAACAGTATAAACGGCAGTATAACCGCAGCGAGAAATATATGCGATATCAGGATGATTAAATAAATCAACTTAATTGCACCCTCTCCGCCAAACTTGGTATCGCCTGCCAGCATGTGGTGTGCTATGTAAGACACTAAAAACAAAACCGACAATACAATAGCAGCCAGCATGATGTTTTTATGCTGCACAAATTTCTTTTGCTTAACGGCAATCAAACCTGCAATTAATAATACCGATACTGCTGAATTAATAATAGCATTGATGAAGGCAAAAATGTGTACGTCAAAACCAAGGTTTACATCAACCTTAATATAATTCAATAATACCACGACTGCAAAAACCACGAATGAAACGGTGAGTATCAGCAACCTTGCCTGCTTGTCATTTTTTTTGAGTATGGGTGTCAGCATATCCTTATGGTTTGTTACTTATTCTTTTTTTCTTTTGTCTGGTCAGTATTACTATATCATCTGCGCAGCGTATAATGTCGGCTGTATCTCTGCCATTGTAGTAACCTCGTATATATCTATTACTATCAAGCAGCACCAATTTTTCAGAATGTAAAAAGTCATCCACGCCACCAGTGCCCTCTTGCATATTTACAAACAATTGCTTGCGGGCATAATTGTAGATAGTTTGCCTATCGCCGGTCAAAAACCACCAATGGTCAGGGTTTGCTTTGTATCTATCGGCATAAGCGCGCAATACAGGAAAAGAGTCGCGCTCGGGGTCAACAGATATAGACACGAAATGGATGGCGGTATCTAAAGTCGTTTTCTTCTTCGGGTCTTTTCTAAAAGCGTCTTGCAGCATTTCTATATTACTGCTCATCTGCGGGCAGATGGTGGGGCAATTGGTAAAGAAAAAATTTATCAATACCATCTTGCCTTTCAGACCGTCGTTGAGCGACACCTGCTCTCCAAACTGATTAGTAAGTGTCAGTTCGCTTACCTGATGATACAGGCTATCGCCCGTTTGGTTATCAACACCTGTAGCTATATAATACTTAGGTAGTTTGGGCATCTTGTCTTTCGACAGTATTCTGACGACAAGCAAAAAAGATAGCGGTAACAATAATGCTACCGCTATACCTATAATAAACTTTGTACCTGTTTTTTTCTTTTTCATCTACTAATCTAAAACACCGTTTCAGGTTGATTGTTTATCTGATGGGAACTGTCGTGTTCATTTCCAACCAGAAACCACCATCAAATAAGAATGCAATGATGAACCAAATAAACAATACCAATGGTATCAGTACGGTTATCATAAAACTCTTTACCTCATCGCCCAAGTGCATGAAAACAGATACGATATAACCAGCTTTCAAAATAGTAAGTGCCAGAAAGAAGAAATTTACCAATGCGCGTGGCATCGTGTGGCTGAAGAACATACCTACTACTACCTCTACTACGGTAATAACCAACAGTATCCAAAACACTTTCCAGATACGGCCTACTTGTTTTTTGCTATCTGCAGAGTTGATGTCTGTATGATGAGCCATAACACCCGAATACAGTTTCGACTGATCTCCTTCGTACAGGTGTTGAATACTATCGTTTGTATGATGCGCTGACATTATTATAATATTTTTAAGGTTGTGATGTTAGTTTTTTGAAATTACGATTACAGCAGGTAGAAGCAGGTGAATACGAATACCCATACCAAATCTACAAAGTGCCAGTAAAGACCTACTTTTTCAATCATCTCGTAGTGGCCGCGTTTGTCGTAAGTACCGTTTACTGTATTTATCAATGCCATTATCAGCAGCACCACACCACTGGCAACGTGCCCGCCGTGGAAGCCTGTAATGGTAAAGAAGTAATTATAGAAACTATGCGATGCTTCTAACGCTGCACTACTGTTGGCAGCTGTTACTACACCATGCTTGAAGAAGTGTTCAAACTTATCGAGCGGAGTAGCAGGATCTACAAACGTGCCCCACAAGCCACCTGTTTGGTGTGCAAGGTGCGTCCACTCCCAAGCCTGACAGCTAAGGAAGCATATACCACCCACAATAGTCCACAACAACCATTTGATAACGCCCTGACGGTCGCCATAGTGGCCGCAGTGTACCGCCAATACCATGGTTACCGAACTCATGATAAGTATAAAAGTCATCAAGCTCACAAACAACAATGGCAGGTTTGCATGCCCCATGAACGGGAAAGCGTGGAATACGCTGTTGGCATCGGGCCACACCTCGCTAAAGAAGCGTTTAGTGCCATAAGAAATAAGGAACGCGCTGAACGTGAAAGCATCGGAAAGCAGGAAGAACCACATCATCATTTTTCCGTAGCTCACGTTGAACGGAGACCGTCCGCCGCCCCATACTTTTGTTTCTGCTGTTGTAGCTTGTGACATAAATTGATTGAATTACTATTTTTTTAATCGGTTAGTTGTGAATCGTGCGCAAATTTCGAAACAATTTTATTGATTTGCCAGAAAGAACACAAATAAATAAATCCACAATACATCTACAAAGTGCCAATAAGCACCCGCTATTTCCAAACCCACGGCATTGTAAACTTTTACCCTTGTTCTTGTAGCCCTGAAAAATACAATCAATAATGCAATTATCCCACCCAAAATATGCAAAAGATGCAAACCTGCTATAATGAACAGGAAAGACTCACTCGGGTTACCATCTACCCTTATGTTTTGAGCATATAGTGTCTGAAAACCAATGTATTGTAATACAGCAAATGTAACACCCAATGCTATCGTCAGCCACATCATCATTTTAAAACCCGCCATAGCACGGTTTTTAAATGCACGAATAGCCAAAATCATCGTTACGCTACTTAATAATATGGCAATGGTAGATACCCAGAATACAGGCGGCAAGTGATAATCTACCCAATTGCCTTGCGATTTGCGTACTATATAGGCACTGGTAAGCCCTGCAAACATCATGATGATGCTGCTCATGGCTACCCACAAGGCAAACTTATGTGGGTGTATTTTCTTTCTTTCTGCTTTTTGCTGCATAGCCCTTTCCATCTTTTTCTCAGTTTTTTACATCTTATCAAACAACAAAGCAAGCAATACGGTTGGCAGGTATATAAATGAGGCAAACATAACGCCCTTTGCCCTTTTATAATCGTTTTTGATATAGAACCTGACAGATGCGATAAAGTAGAACACACCTGCTAATATGCATACCCACATACCAATATTGCCCGTCATGCCTACCAGCCTTGGTATAACCGCCAACGGCACCAGCACTATGCTGTAAAACATACATTGCAAAGCCGTGAAACGAGAACTGCGCTCTTGCGACGGCAACATACTGATACCTGCTTTCAGGTACTCGTCGTAGCCAACCCAGCCAATAGCCCAATAATGCGGAAACTGCCAGAAAAACTGTATCAGAAACAATACCCAACCACCTATGCCCAAACTGCCCGTAGCAGCTACCCAGCCCAACAGGGGTGGCAACGCACCGGGGAAAGCTCCAATCAGCACGGCCACAGGGTGTACGCGCTTCATAGGTGTGTAGGCAAAACCATAAAGTATTAATGATGTAAAACTGAGGAAACCGGTAAGCGGATTGAATGTATAACCTAATAAAAAAGCACCGCCAAGCCCTGCAATTGCAGCCACAATCCATGCTTCGGTAGTGCCCATGCGCCCATCCGGCAAGGGGCGTATCATGGTACGTTTCATTTGCGCATCGCCTTCGCGCTCCAATATCTGATTAATGGTGTTGGCACCACCCGTTACAAGTATGCCCCCTGCAAACAGCATCAATACCTTATCCCACTCGAAGCTGATGTTCGGGGCAAGCAAATAACCGATAACACTGGAAAAAACCACCATGAAGCTGAGGTTGGGCTTCAATAGCTGGCTGTAGTCTTTGAACTTACCGCCCAGCAACATTTGCTTTTTAGCCTTTATAGGCGCTTCCTGCAACATTAAAATTTAACAGTGGCTTAATGAAAAAAAAGTAGCGCAAAGGTAATGCAAAAAGCATCAATGCGTACACTGATGCTTTGATATTTAGCCACATTATTATTTGCCTGATATTACCAGCTACCACTGGCGCCGCCACCACCAAAACTACCCCCACCAAAGCCACCGAAACCGCCACCACTGCTGCGCCCACCACCCCAACTACCACCGCCGAGGCCACCACCCGTAAAACCACCCCATCCGCTATTGCCCCAACCACGATAACCACGTCCGCTCATGTAAGAACCACCACCACCACCGCCTATTTTGCTTAGTATCCAGAGTATTACATACACCACCAATATCAATATGATGATGGTAAGTGTACCTGGCCTACCGCTCTTAGCGGGTTTATCATCGGCAGTATATTCTCCTTTTGTGGCAAGTATGATGGCATCTGCCGCTTTTACAAAACCGCCATAATAGTCTTCGGATTTGAAATAAGGCACTATCTCGTTGCGGATGATGCGCCCGCTCATGGCATCTGTCAGCGCACCTTCCAGCCCATAACCTACCGATATATTTATTTTTCTGTCGTCTTTGGATGCCAGTATCAGTACGCCGTTATTTTTCCCCTTCTGCCCTACACCCCATCTGTTGCCCAGTTCTATAGCATATTCTGCCACATCGTACATACCAATGCTCTTGACGGTTACGATGGTGATTTGGGTAGATGATGTCTGTTCGTATTCCAGCAATTTCGCTTCCAGTTGAGCAGCATCTGCAGCGCTCATCATACCTGCCAAGTCATTTACCAGCTTGGGTGGGTTGGGCTTTGGCGGAAAATCGCCATCGCCTGCCCATGTGTATGTAAAAGACAATACACTTAGCAACAGCGTAAAAACTATTCGGACAGATGATTTGAATCGGCTCATTATTTACCAAATACTATTTCGTCGGGCAATTCATTCTTTGTAATACTGGGGTCGTACGGAAAGTGGGTAGCCATAGCTGTACCTAATTCCTGCACACAATTTGCCAGTCCCGTTCCTATCTCTCCTTTCTTCAAGTGTTGGCGCAATTTAACAGCCGCACTTTCCCAAAACATAGCACCGCCGGCTCTCTCATATATCTCTTTATCGCCCACAATGGCATACTGATGGTCGTCTATAGCAAGGTACACCAATACGGCATTGCGCCTTTCAGTTGCGTCCATTGCTAGTTTGTGAAACAGTTCCCAAGCCCTGTCTATGGCATCCATATAACTGCAACGGCTCTCTACAAACACACGTAACTCGCCCGTAGTATTAGCCTCTGCCTCTCTTATACAAGCCACTACCTGCTGCTGTTCTTCAGCAGTAAGTAGTGGCTTCATGTTATTGAAAGGAAACATCCTGATTAGAATTGTACCGTAGGTGCTTTTTGTGCGGCAGCATCTGCCTCAAACATACCTTTGGTGCTAAAGCCCATCATACCTGCAAAAATATTGTTGGGGAAAATGCGGAGCTTGGTATTGTATTCCTGCACTGCATCATTAAAGTTTTTACGAGCAACTGTGATGCGGTTCTCTGTTCCTTCCAACTGGTCTTGCAGTGCAAGGAAGTTTTGGTTTGCTTTCAGTTCGGGATATGCTTCAGATACTACCATCAGCCTGCCGAGCGCTTGGCTCAATTCGCCCTGCGCGCTTTGGAATTCACGCAGCTTTTCGGATGTCAGGTTTTCGGGGTTTACTTGTATAGATGTTGCTTTGGCACGCGCATTAATCACATCCGTCAGCGTCTTTTGTTCAAAATTAGCTGCGCCTTTTACCGTGTTTACCAGATTTGGCACCAAGTCGGCACGGCGTTGATATTGGTTTTGTACTTCTGCCCATTTGCTTTTGGCATTTTCATCCAGTGTTACCAATGATTTCTGCACGTTGCAAGTCATACAACCGCCGATAAGCAGCAAACCAAGTAAAACGACTAATAGAAGTGAACCTTTTTTCATTGTTTACGAATTTTAACCAAAAGTACAGTTTCGCGGTAAATAATAACTACCCTTTCGGTTAACATATCAATATGGTAGGTGAACGGAGAAAAAGTAGAGGTCGTTAAATATGGCGTATAATTAATCTATGTAATCTACAAGTTGTTACACTATTTTTGCGCACAAAATAAGCAAGGATGCAATCATACGAAGCCACGTTGGAGTTTGCCCAAGGATTGGATAATACAGATACACTTTTTTCTTACCGCGAGCGCTTCAGGTTTCCGCAACATAATGATAAAGATGTACACTATTTCTGCGGCAATTCATTGGGATTACAACCCAAAAGCGTGAGCTACCTGATGCAGCAGGAATTGGAAGACTGGGCACGCCACGGTGTTGAGGGGCATTTTCAGGCTCGCAATCCTTGGTTTTCGTACCACCACCTTTTTAGCGAAAGGCTTGCAAAAATAGTTGGTGCTAAAAAGGATGAGGTAGTAGCTACTAATACCCTGACGGTGAACCTGCATTTGCTGATGCTCTCTTTTTACCGTCCTGAAGGGAAACGATATAAGATACTGATGGAAGCAGGTGCTTTCCCGTCTGACCAATATGCCGTGGAAACACAGGTGCGTATGTATGGCTACGACCCTGCAGATGCCATTATAGAAATGGCCCCTAAAGATGGCGCACATATTATAGAAGAAGACGACATCATTAAAGCCATAGCAGATGCAGGTGATACGCTGGCATTGGTGATGATGGGTGGTGTGAATTATTACACAGGCCAGCTATTTGATATGAAGCGTATAACAGACGCTGCACATAAGGTGGGTGCATACGCTGGCTTCGATCTGGCACATGCTGTTGGTAATGTACCCATGAACCTGCACGATTGGGCGGTAGATTTTGCCTGCTGGTGTTCTTACAAATACCTCAATTCGGGGCCGGGTGGCGTAGGCGGTTTATTCGTACATGAGCATCATTATGGCAATCCTAAGATATTCCGCTTAGGTGGCTGGTGGGGCAACGACGAAAAAGAGCGTTTCCTGATGAAGAAAGGCTTTGTGCCACAAAACAATGCAGGTAGCTGGCAGATGAGCAATGCGCCTGTATTCAACATGGTAGCTCACAATGCGTCGCTCGATATATTTGACAAAGCAGGTGTAGTGGCTCTACGTGAAAAAAGCCTGAACATGACAGGTTATCTTGAATGGCTGCTAAAGCAAGTAACGCACCTGCCTTTTGTTATCATTACACCATCGCACCCTACACGCAGGGGCTGCCAGTTGTCTTTACTGTTTAAAGAGAGAGGCAGAGAAGTAT
This sequence comes from Chitinophagaceae bacterium IBVUCB1, assembly GCA_002127285.1. Classification (GTDB taxonomy): domain Bacteria; phylum Bacteroidota; class Bacteroidia; order Chitinophagales; family Chitinophagaceae; genus Polluticoccus. The sequence goes on along the minus strand of NFUW01000002.1, from coordinate 195,349 downwards.
TTGATACACTAACTGCGAACGGCGTAGTAGCCGACTGGCGAGAGCCGAACGTGATACGCATTGCACCCGTACCGCTTTACAATACATACGAAGATTGCTACCGTTTTTATGAGATTTTGATGGGGATTAAATAATGCGCTACATTACAGTACAGCATGGCAGTATTTTATAACACAGACGAGCTTAAGGATTTCGACAATGCGGTTATTACAATCGGTACTTTTGATGGGGTGCATTTGGGGCATCTCACTATTCTTCAACAGGTAGTAGCGCAGGCGAAGGCGTCAGCCGGAGAAAGTATTGTATTGACGTTTGAACCACACCCACGCAAATTGTTATTCCCGCAGCAACCCATTCATATCATCACCCCACTGCAAGAGAAGATTAAACTATTGACAGATGCAGGTATAGACCATGTATTTGTTGTGCCATTTACTAAAGAGTTCGCTGCGCTGTCTGCAGAGGCATATATCAAAGACTTCCTTGTAAAACACCTGCACCCCAAAGGCATCGTCATTGGTTACGACCACCAGTTCGGGCACGACAGGGCCGGCAATATAGCACTGCTGCAATCGTTTGAGCAAGAGGCAGGCTATACAGTATTTGAAATACCAGCCAAACAAATAGAAGATGCTGCCATCAGCTCTACCAAAATACGCCATGCACTGGCAGCAGGGCAAGTAACCGATGCAGCACAAATGCTGGGACGACACTATTGCCTGAAAGGACGTGTAATAGAGGGTGCAAAACTTGGCAGGCAACTGGGCTACCCTACCGCCAATATACAACCAACAGATGCCGAACAGATAATACCTAACAACGGTGTATATGTTATTAAGGTAGTAGTTGAAGGCAAGATATGCGATGGCATGATGAATATTGGCATACGCCCTACAGTAAGCAATGAATTGAGCCTGCATATAGAAGCGCACCTGTTTGGCTTCAACAGTGATATATACAAACAAGAGGTTGAAATACAATTTGTACAGCGACTGCGAGACGAGCAGCGCTTCCCATCATTAGATGCATTGAAAGAACAGCTAAATAAAGATGCGGAAAATGCTAAGAGAGTTTTAGCTGTATTGTAGTGCTTCGAGCCTGCCTACCATTTCTTTCAGCAATTCCGTACCGTCCGTATTGCTATCAATACCCACCGCTTTGTTACTGTATTCTCCCAGTAGCATCAGTGCGTGTTCTACTTTAGGCAACTGCCACCTGGCAGCCATACCCATTATCTCCCTTACTTTCGATGGCCATGTACCCAATGCGCCTGCTATTTCTTTTTCGGACCTGCCATGCAGGAAATGAGCCTGATACAATCGGTTGAATTGATTGTAAAAAGAGCCTACAATCAATACCATCGGAGCTACTTTGGGATTAGCAATAAAATATGCCAGCATCCTGTACAGTTTATCCTTATCGCCCGATGTAAGTGCTTCGGGAAACTCAAATACATTATACTCTCTACTGATGCCGATGTATTTCTGTATCAGTTCGGCTGTCAGATGTTTTTCATCAGGCACGTTGATGCGTACTTTCTCTATCTCATTGGCTATTTTTTGCAAATCGTTGCCGAGATATGTAGCCAGTATCTGCGACTCTCGCTCACCTACATGAAAACCGATTTCCATGCCGTAGTTCTGTATCCAAGTAGGTACTAAATCGTCCTTAATTTTGTCGGATGTGAAGTGGATGCCTTTTTCTTTGGCATACTTCACCAACTTGCTGCGCCCGTCTGCTTTTTTAAAGCGGTGCTCTATGAGGAATATGGTGGTAGGCGCAGGATTTTCAAGGTACGATGCCAATTCTCCCAGTGTGCGCATTTGTGCCGCGTCTTTCAATATTACTACCTGCCGCTCTGCAAACATTGGAAATCTGCGACAGGCATTCACTACATCTGCCCACTCCACATCTTTGCCATACAGCACCATCAGGTTGAAGTCGCGCTCGTGTGGCTCAAGTATTTTTTCTTCAAAATGATTGGTGATGATGTCTATATAATAAGGCTCTTCGCCATCTACCAAATAGACAGGTGCATATTCTTTGCCTTGAAGCGATTTTATCAGTTTCTTAAATTCAGCCGTCATACTATTCGTTCACATATATTGGCTCTGGGTGAATGTCCGTTATGCCTTTGAGGCGTAAAAATACCTTTGCACTTGTTACCACATCCTGCATACAGTATTTGGATATTCTTGGCAGGTCTTTATCCTGCCAATATACCTGACCTACCATGCTGCCGTCCATATCATCTTTGGGCGAAGGTATTCCTAAAATTTCGGCAAGCAAAGCCAAAGAAGTGAAATGCTTATAGTCTCCGAATTTCCACATTTCCATCGTATCGTAGTGCGTTACTTCCCAAGGTTTTTTACCACTCAGGTTCATGCTGTCGGGTAGTGTTATACCATTTATCAGCATACGCCTGCAAAGAAAAGGCACGTCAAATTCTTTAATATTATGCCCACAAAATTGCAAATTTGGATAGTAGCCGGCAAAGCGTTGTACGAGGTCTTTAAAATCGAGCAGCAATTGTTTTTCATCATCGTTGGCTATTGCTTTCAGCCTGATGCTCCACTGACTACCCTGTTGCTGCAAACTGCCAGCAACTATGCACACTACTTTTGCAAACTCTGAATAAACCCCTGCTTTTTCCGTAAAAAGCATAGAAGGTTCAGGATTTTCAGCTATATTACTCTTCAGATATGCGGCTTTTTTTGCCCACTCTGCCTGCATCACTTGCGTTAAAGCTGAATAGTCGGGCACTAAGGGCACTGTCTCAATATCAAGAAATAATATTTGTTTTAAAAACTCCATGCAAAGGGTTATTATATTTGTAAGCGATTATCTAAAGTAATAATTAAACCAATAATTTATGAGCCAGGAATTGAACAATCCGACCTCTTCGTCTCCATTGCAGCCTATGCAACAGGAGCAGCCAAAGAAAAATAACAATATGCTTTTCATAGGCATCATCGTTGCGCTATTAGCTGTTGTCATCTATTTATTTGTAAATAACAACAAACTATCAGACAGATTAGCAGCTGCACAATATCAATTCAATGAAGCCGACTCATCTCGCCGCGCTGTAGAAGCCGATTATCAGGCAGCATTGGTACGGCTTGATGAATTGGTGTCAAAAAATACGATGATGGATAGCCTCATCAACGACCAGAATAGTGAAATAGCTAAGCTGAAAAGCCAGATTAACGCCATTGTACGCAACGGCAACGCTACGAAAGCAGAACTGGGCAAAGCAAAGAAACTCATAGCGCAGCTTAATAGCAGGGTGAGGACTTATCAGGAACGTATTGCCGAGTTGGAAAAACAGAATGCCGACCTGACAGACCAAAATACCGTACTGACGGTAGAACGAGACCAGGCAGTAACCGAAAACGTAGGGCTACAGCAAAAGGCACGATTAGGAGCTGTATTGCATGCATCTAACATCAGGCTGACACCAATAGATCTGCGCAGGGGTGGAAAGAAAGAAAAAGAAACAGGCAAAGCAGGGCGTGTAGATGTAATGCGTATAACCTTTGATATAGATGAAAACCGAATTGCAGAAAGCGGTACGAAAGATATCTATATACGCATTACAGACCCGAGCGGCAACCTGTTGAGCAATGCCGCATATGGCTCTGGTGTTATGACAGATGCAGAAGGTACTGATATTAACTATACACTGCTGAAACAAATAGCACTGGAAACCAATAAACCGGTAAAAGATGTAAGCGCAGACTGGAAACAAGACAGCGATTACCAAAAAGGTACATACAACATAGAACTGTATAACGATGGATATAAAATAGGCGGGGGTTCTGTAACGCTGAAATAGGCTTCTATACAACCATTCGTGTTATTTCAACTAACTGCTGCATTGTCTTGTTTTTGGTAACAATTTGATAATGCAGCAGTTGTTTTTTGTTCACATAAGCTGATATAATATTGTGCCTGATTTAGAAGAACATATGGAAGTGCTACCAGGCAAAATACTCATTGTAGATGACGAACCGGATATAGTTGAGTTTATCAGCTACAACCTGAAAGGGAAGGGTTACCTCATCTCTACTGCAAGGGATGGTGTAGAAGCTATCCGAAAAGCCAAAGACTTCCGCCCCGACCTGATACTGCTCGACATCATGATGCCAAACAAAGATGGCATACAAACCATCAAGGAACTGCGTGTGATGCCTGAGTTTGAAGAAACTGCCATCATATTCCTGACAGCACTGAGTGATGAAAAATCGGAAATAGAAGGCTTGAAAATAGGTGCTGACGATTATATTGCCAAACCCATCAAACCTGAGCTGTTGGCTACACGCATCCGCACCGCGCTGCGCCGTTTCCGCAAAGATGATGACCAGGACCAGAAACTGACATTCGGCGAACTGGAAATCAACAAAACCAAATTTACCGTTACCTATAAAGGCAACGAAATAATACTGGCTAAGAAAGAATTTGAATTGCTTTCATTATTAGCATCTAAGCCCGGACGTGTGTTTCTGCGCAATGAGATATTGCAGCGTGTATGGGGAACAGACGTAATTGTAGGCGACCGTACTATAGATGTACACATCCGTAAAATACGACAAAAGATAGGTATAGACTTGATAACCACCGTGAAAGGCGTAGGTTATAAGTTCGAAATGGTGTAGATTAGTACCTATGTCGTCGGTACTGAATACCAAAAATCTCACTCCAAGGCTGTTATCAATCATTTCGGCGGTGGTATTATCTACCATCAATGCTTTGTTAAGCCTTTTTCTGCTGTTCGACTGGCATGCAGCACTCATCGTATTCGGCATTACATTCGTCATTACTTATTGGATATACTACTATACACTCCAACGTTTCATTTACCGGAAAATCAAACTGATTTACAAACTCATCTTCCAAACAAAAGCCACTAAAAAAGAGGAGTTCTTTTATAACAACATCTTACCTCAGAAGTCTATTGAAGAAGTACGCGATGATGTGGAACGCTGGGCTATTCAAAAACGTGATGAAGTAGAAGTGCTGCGGGCCAATGAGCAATTTCGCAAAGAGTTTCTGATGAACCTTGCACATGAATTGCGTACGCCTGTCTTTACAATACAAGGTTATGTAGATACACTGCTGAATGGCGCGTTGGATGATACCACCGTAAACCGAAAGTTTTTAGCCAATGCAAATAAAGGAATAGACCGACTGGTACAGTTGCTGGATGATTTGGACGAAATATCAAAACTGGAATCAGGACGCATACCCATCATACAAGAATCGTTTGTGATACAAGACTTAGTGAAAGATGCGTACGAGGAGTTATCACTGAAAGCGAAGAAAAAGAACATAGACCTGCAAATAAAAAAAGGTACGGAACGCCCGCTTGAAGTATATGCCGATAAGCCGAAAATAAAACAAGTATTAGCCAACCTGATTGAAAATGCGATAAAATACGGCAATGAAGGCGGCACCATAACAGCAGGGTTTTATGAAGTTGACGGTAGCCATATATATACCGAAATATCTGACGACGGGCCGGGCATCAGCGAGGAGCACCTGCCACGTATCTTTGAGCGTTTTTACAGAGCTGACCGCAGCCGTAGCCGCGAGATTGGCGGTACAGGCTTGGGGCTTGCCATCGTTAAGCACATCATAGAGGCACACGGGCAGTCTGTTACTGTGCGTAGCACATTGGGCGTTGGCTCGTCATTCGGCTTTTCTTTAGAAAAGGGCAAGGAGTAATAATATCTATTCCTTTTATAGCTTATGTAAAGGTGGGTGTACGGCTGTTTTGCGTTATCTTCGCGCGCGAAATCTCTTAAACGTATTACATAATGACTCCGCAGAAGATAAGCATGGGTGCTGATGGCAAATTGCAGGTGCCCGACAATCCGATTATACCTTTCATAGAGGGCGATGGCATAGGCCCCGACGTTTGGACTGCCAGCAAAATGGTACTGGATGCAGCGATAGAAAAATCGTACAACGGAAAGCGAAAAATTGAATGGAAAGAAATGCTGGCAGGTGAAAAAGCATTCAACCAAACAGGTGAATGGCTACCTGCCGAAACCCTTGAGATTGCTAAAGAATACATCGTATCTATCAAGGGGCCACTAACTACACCTGTTGGCGGCGGTATTCGCTCACTGAACGTAGCCATGCGCCAAGAGCTAGACCTTTATGTATGCCTTCGCCCTGTCAGGTGGTTTCAGGGTGTACCATCACCCGTACGGCATCCTGAAAAAGTAGATATGGTCATCTTTCGCGAAAATACGGAAGATATCTATGCGGGCATCGAGTTTAAAACGGGCACACCCGAAGCAGAAAAAATGCTCAACTTCCTGACAAATGAAATGGGGGTAAGCAAAAAAATACGTTTTCCAGAAACCACCTCATTTGGCATAAAGCCTGTATCTAAAGACGGCAGCGAACGCCTAGTACGTGCAGCCATCAAATACGCGATAGAAAAACGACTACCATCTGTATCGTTGGTACATAAAGGCAATATCATGAAGTTTACCGAAGGGGGCTTCAAGATGTGGGGCTACGAACTTGCCACACGCGAGTTTGGCGACAAAGTATATACATGGGAGCAATGGGAGCAAACTAAAAAAGAACAAGGCGAGGAAGCTGCGAATAATGAAATAAAGCTGGCACAAGCCAATAGCAAAATCATCATCAAAGATGTGATTGCTGACAACTTCCTGCAACAGATACTGCTTGCTCCGCAAGACTATTCGGTTGTGGCTACGCTGAACCTGAATGGGGATTATATATCAGACGCTACTGCTGCTGCTGTAGGCGGCATAGGTATAGCGCCGGGGGCCAACATCAACTACCTGACAGGCCACGCAGTGTTTGAAGCTACGCACGGCACCGCACCACGTTTTGCCAATACCAATACCATGAACCCATCGTCGCTGCTGCTAAGTGGCGTGATGATGCTTGAATACATGGGTTGGAAAGAGGCAGCAGACAGCATTACCAAAGCATTGGGCGATACCATCAAACGTAAACGTGTAACCATAGACTTCTACAACCTGATGCACGATGCTACTTTGCTGAAAACAGACGAATTTGCATTGGAAATAATTAAAAACCTCTGATGAGAGATTTAGCTAAATACATTGACCACACCATACTAAAAGCCACTACAACCCAACAGGACGTAGTGGTTTTGTGTAACGAGGCTATTGCTTACGGCTTTGCAGCAGTATGCGTGCCGCCTGTGTATGCAGATGTAGCACGCAGGCTATTGGCTGATACACCTATAAAAATTGCGACAGTGATTGGCTTCCCTTTGGGTTATGACTGCATACCTTCAAAACTGGCTGCTATACAAGATGCTATGCTGCATGGTGCTACCGAAATAGACTTTGTACATAATATGGCCGCTATCAAAAACAAGCATTATGAATATGCCATTGCGGAAGTAAAAGCGTGTGCAGAGTTTGTGCATAGTAAAGGTTGCGCTATTAAAATAATAATTGAAAGCGGGGTATTGAGTGATGAGGAAATTATTGCTTGCTGCAAGGCATACACACCACTTAACGTAGATTTCATCAAAACTTCAACGGGCTATGCAGAACAAGGAGCAAGTGTACATGCCGTGCAACTTATAAGGCAGCATATACCATCCTCAATGGGCATCAAAGCATCGGGTGGCATCAAAACAGCAGCCTTTGCCAGAGAACTGATAGCTGCAGGTGCTACCAGATTGGGCTGCTCCGCCAGCATAGCTATAGTAAAAGAAGATAAACCTGCGTAGATTAGCAGCAGAAATGAGAACCTGTATATACTATATCCTGTTGATGATATGCATCACTAACTACAACATCGTAAATGCGCAGATAATTGTGAATGAAGACGCGCAAGACGATGATGATACTACAATAATTGCAACAGGCGTTACCCTGCACGCAGACCCACGCCTCGATGTATTGCTGAAAAAATATCGCAATGTGCAATTAGGTGTTATCCGTTCGGGGCAAGGCTACAGGGTACAGATATACAACGGTAACGACCGAGTAAAGGCAAATGATATTCGGGTAGATTTCATCCGTCGCTTCCCAGGCGTGCGTACTTACCTTACATATGTGCAGCCGCAGTTCAGGGTAAAAGTGGGCGACTTTCGTACCCGTGCAGATGCGCAACAACTATACGAACAAGTAACTCCTGTTTACACCCCTTGCATGATAGTCCCTGATATTGTTGTTATTAATACAATGAACGATGATTAATCTTATTCGCGAAAAGGCAGCACAATATTTTCCTGAAGTACAGGCTATACGCCATCACATACATTCGCATCCCGAATTATCGTTTCAGGAGCATCAGACATCTGCTTTCATTGCAGAAAAATTATCGACATGGGGTATAGAGCACCAAACAGGCGTGGCGGGCACAGGCGTTGTAGCCATTATAAAAGGAAAAAATCCTGCAAGACGCTGTATAGCGCTTCGTGCAGATATGGATGCCTTGCCCATACACGAAGCAAACGATACGGCATATCGCTCTCAAAATGATGGTGTTATGCACGCTTGCGGGCACGATGTACATAGCAGTTGTCTATTAGGTGCAGCCAAAATATTACACGAGTTAAAAGACGAATTTGAAGGGACTATAAAACTGATATTTCAACAAGGGGAAGAAAAACACCCTGGCGGTGCCAGTTTGCTGATAGCCGCAGGTGTGTTAGAAAACCCAAAGCCCGAAGCCATCTATGCGTTGCATGTGTATCCGCACCTGCCAAGTGGTACTGCTGGTTTCAGAGCAGGTCAATACATGGCGAGTGCCGATGAAATATACATTACCATAGAAGGGAAAGGCGGACATGCCGCACTACCACACCAAACAATAGACCCCATTGCTACCGCAGCGCAGGTAATCGTTGCACTGCAACAAATAGTAGCGCGCAAAGCCAACCCGCTGATACCTACTGTACTTACTTTCGGGAAAATAGCAGGGGGCTTCGCCACTAATGTAATACCTGACAAGGTAGAAATACTCGGCACACTTCGCACCATGAATGAAAAATGGCGATACGAAGCGCACAAATGGATTGAAGACACCATACACAAGACATGCGAAGCGTATGGTGCAAAAGCTACCGTAGAAATACCCAAAGGCTACCCCGCATTGTATAATGACCCTGCACTTACAACATTCGCAGAAAACTGGGCAAGAGACTATTTAGGTGCAGAGAACATACATACATTAGATATGCGCATGGCTGCTGAAGACTTCAGCTTTTATACATTACACACACCGGGATGCTTCTTTCGTATAGGTACTAACCTGAATAATGAACAATACACTGCACCCGTACACAATGCTAAGTTTGACATACATGAACAAGCTATGGAAACAGGTGTTGGCCTTTTTAGCTGGATAGCCATTAATGCGTTGAAGAAATAAGCTACGCCCTACCCCACACGGCAGTAGCGTTGCAACCGCCAAAACCTGATGCGGTTTTCAGTACATAGTTGATTGTATGTTGTGCTGCATCCGTCGTTACTTGCAATGGTACAGGTACACCCAATGATTGAAAACCAAGAGATGGTATCAACATCTGACGTTGCAAGCTTTCAATAATCATAGCACTTTCTAAAACACCTGCTGCACCTAATGTATGTCCTGTATAACCCTTGAAGCTATGCACCGCCTTTTGTGATAAGCCACATAGATCGAAAGCCTTTGCTTCCATTTCATCGTTGTATAATGTAGCCGTACCGTGTGCGGAAATCATATCAATTTGCGTAGATGTAATACCTGCTTGTTGTAAGGCAGTATTGATAGCCAATGCCAATTCCTCGCCAGTACGAGATGGACCTGATATATGATTGGCATCATTTGAACTGGCACCCGCATACAATCTTGCAAATAGATTGACCTCTGGTTGGGTTGTAAGAATAATGGCAGCCCCGCACTCGCCGAGGTTAATGCCTTTTCTATCTGCATCAAAAGGGCGACAAGGCTCATCTGCAATAGCCTGAAAGGATTGAAAACCATTCAATACAAACCTTGTAAACCTATCGCAACCTATCACAATGGCATGTTTATGTGTACCTTGCTGCAACCTGCGCATAGCATACACCAAAGCAAGTACACCAGATACACAAGCGTGAGAAATAACTATTGGTTTGTGATGAGATAAACCAAGCTGTTCCGCAATCAGTTGCGCGCTGGTATGCAATGCCAGCCTGTCATCATCGTGCGTTTCAAGCCATTCAATATTACCTTTCGTAGTAGACAGTACCACAAGCGTATCTTCTGCTCTTAATTCCTGTTCACAGCTTGCTAATGCCTGCTTTGCTGAAAATAAAGCCAGTTGCTCAAAAGGAGATAAAGCAACAGATGTTTTAGTATGTGTGTGAATATATTGCCATTGTGATGCGTTGAGTTTTGCAGCCCAGAAAGGTATATTGCTCAAAGCATCATCTTCATGATGTTGAATACCCGTTTTTGCTTGCAACACAGCATGCCAGTGTGCTTCCGTATCGAGCCCTAAAGAAGACGTGGCATTTGTAGCGATGGCGTAAACCGGTAGCATTATTCTGCGAGCCATTTTTTCTTCCAGTCAATCATAAATTGTGGCAGTGTCCACATCAGCTCCAGACTTTCGCGGTGCATAAACACCTGCATAGAGCTACCTGTTGCTACTTGTTCATCATTCTTAGCATCGTAAATGGCGTAGTGAAACAACAGTTTGGCAGCAGCACAATCTTCATAAGTCGTCTCAAGCCTTATTTTATGGCCGTAGCGGAGTATGCGTTTATAATTGCAATCTATTTTAATGATAGGTACGACTATATCACTACGATAAAAATCGAGATACTTCATACCATAGGCATTGCCAAAGGCCTCTCTGCCATCTTCAAAATAGCGGATAAAATGACCGTGCCAAACAATACCCAATGGGTCTGCCTCGCTGAATTTCACCTCAAGTTCCGTGGTGTGTGTAAGTGTTTTTTTCAAATGGGTATTTATTTACTCCAGCTTTTCCAGTCCGATTTTATTTCTTTCAACACATTCACAAAAGTCTTTGCCCAGTAATTACGAAAACCAAAACCACCTGATTTTCCCTCTACACGTTTGGTCAATAATACAGTTTTTGACTTCATATCTACAAACGTAACCCACATAGATGCTTGCTCCCTGCCCTTGCTCATTCCTTCAACAAAAAACATCATACCAATACCAGCATTACCTTTAAAATCGTATTTTTTAACAAGTGCCGCAATCTTTTGTTCGTCCAGCAATTGGTATTTATTCGCATCGCTCTCAAAGAAATTTCCTTTCAGGCTGTTATTAGCTTTTTCTGTTACATCTATGGCATAACTAACCTCAGTACGCCTGATGGCATCTGCTACTTTATACCTGTCTTTTTCGTTTACAAACAGGCTGTTCCACGAAGGGAAATACTTATCGCGCATCTGGCTATTCGTTATTTCGCCAGCATCCTGCCATTGTGATGCATCTCCTATAAATTTCAACTGAGAGAAATCTAACCCCAACCATGTAACGGGGTTATTATCGTTAAATACATCTGCCTTATTTTGTGCAACGGCATTGAGCGAAAGCAGCATGGCTGCAAATACGATTAGTTTTTTCATGACGTTTACTATTTAAGATTCTTGCAAAAATATCTTGAGTTCGCAATTAGCTATTTCTTGTCCTTTGTTAAAAACCCTGCCTTGTACTATATGCACATTCAGCACTTGGTTTTTAAAACTCACCTCGGTAGTGATGGTATCGCCTACTTTGGGAAAATCCATAATATTCAGCCCCTTAAGTGCACCTATAAAACCCACCGGCACGGTCTTACCTTGTTGCATCAGGCTATAGCCAGTACCCGCAGCAGCAGTTTGCGCCATATTTTCTACCAGTCCCGGCTCTGTAAATGTACCATCTTCTACAAACAAATGGCCCTCTCTTATGGTAAAGTTAGTTTCTGACACGATACCATCTGCTTTTGCAATGCTGTCTATCATTACAAAAGGCGGACGTTGGGGTATGTATTGTAATATATCCTGTTGGCTCATTTTTTCCAGAAGTCAAAATAATTAAACCATTGTTCGGGGTATTGTCGCAACATTTTTTCAACTAATGCTACATAATCGTCCAGCATCTTTTCCATACCTGCTGTACCCCTTCCCTCATAAGTCTTGCTTTTGAAGGCATAAAAATGATAATGAAAATTACTCTCTTTAAAAGCAAAAACAAAGCATACAGGAGCTTTTAGTTTTGATGCCAATATAAACGGCCCTGCAGGAAACAGGGCTTCTTCACCAAGGAATCTATGCGTCATGGTACGATTGCCGGGGCGGTAGCGGTCGGCATGCAGGCATATCAGTTCGTTCCTGTTAAGCGCGGCCGACATTTCATATATATGCGACTGGTCTTCTCTAATGTAAATTATATTGAAAGAGCGTTTATTATCAAACTGCTCCATGTAGGCTTTCATTTGTTCGCCCTCGCCGTCATACATTACGATATTGATGACAGCTTCTACCCGCTTCAATAAATGCCCTGCCGTTTCCCAATTGCCAAGATGCGCACTTACCAATATACCACCTTTACCGTCTTTTACCAGTTGTTCTATATGCTCTATACCCTCGTGTGCAAAACTAAGCTCGTTGCCCTGCCCAGCCAGCACGGCTATTTTATCTATCAGCGTTTGCCCGAAAACCATCAGGTTTTTTTTGATAAGTGCCGATGCTTGCGACTTGCTGAAGCCCATGCGTACGGTGTATAGATAACGCAATGGCTCAGTAGCCGATTTTATAAACAAACGATAGTAGAGTGTAACGAAATGCAGCAGTGTGTAGGCCGGTTTAAGCCCGCCTGTTTTCAGCAACCATACAAATATTCTGTAACCTAAAGGCGTGCCTCGTGAGCGTCCTTGCCATGTTGCCGTATCAGGCATTGGCTGTATGCAATCTGTTAGAAACGTAATCGTAGAAATCCTGCATAGTACTCATGGTCTGAAAGTCTTCAGGTTTTACCTTAAATCCGAAGTTTTGTTCAATAACAACTACAAGGTCTATGTAATCAAGGCTATCCAGATCAAGCGTGCTTTTCAGGTCGGCATGAGGGACTATGGCAGCTTCATCTACCTCAAAATCTTCTACCATAAATGCCTTGATACGGCTGATTATTTCCTGCTGATCCATAATATATAAAAAAACGTGTGGGGTTCTACGTTTAAAATTAATAGTTTAACTGCCACTAATAATAGTAGGCAAATTTAATAAACTTATTCGGATTAGCCGAAATAAACACTTACTATCAAAAATGTACTTCTATAATGCTGTTAAGGGGTATATTCTGCCCGCCTTTTATCTGTAAAAACCTGTCGGTAACAGACCATACCGTAGTACTTATACTGCGTGGTCCTTGTGTGGTTTCAAAAGTAATACTCGTTTTGCCTTTAAACTCGTTGCCCAAACGGGTAGCATATTGCAATTCTTTCTGCCAATGCTCTGTATTATCTACAAACGCAGGCACAATGGTGTAATTAGATACTTCTTCTTTTTCTATCAGCGTTGCCATCATACACTTTAATCTTTGTTTAAATATACATATTTACTATAAAAACAAATACCCGCGAAAAAAGTTTTTCGCGGGTATAAATTTTAACAATACCTGTATTGATTGTTCAGCTATTGCAGCCTGACAGGGAACGTAGCTTCCACATCTGTTTCACCACCTGCTGCGTCGGGGGTAGTTGCTGCTTTGTTAGTAGGTTCATGCTTCAGGGTAACTGTCAATCCGCCCTTGCCTGCACTTGCCGTAATAAATTTGATGGTTTGGTTCAATGGGTTACCATTACCATCTTTATTACCCATACCAAAACCTATTGAACCATTACCTGTTGCAGGGTTCGACTGATAAATAAATAAGTGTTCGTTGCTCTCTTCTTTTACTTCTTTAGTAACATCTTCCGCAGGGTTTTCTTTTTCATTCAGCAGTTCTACTTCTACGTTATACTCTTTGTTAGCCGCAAGTATTACAGAGTCTATAGTTACAGCGCCTTGTGTGGTGCTTCCAAAACCATTCTCTACTTTATACATAAATGTCTTCACACTCATATCATCCAGACGGGTTACTTTCAGCTTTACGGTAGTTATTAATTCCTGCTCTACCGGTTCAGGTGTTTTTACTTCGTCTTTTTTACATGCTGTAAATGATACGGTTGCTAATGCAGCTGCAAAAGAAAATTTGATAATATTGCTTTTCATACTAAACGTTGTTTTATTGTTTTTTTAAATTTTAGATTTATTTTCGTAAAAATTGAAAGGGATACGCAGCCTTAATACGGCGTTTGTTCCCTGTTGATTAATAAAGTACCTGAACGCATCCATATAATCTCTGTATGCTTTGTTCAGCATGTTCATCACCGTAATGCTGCAATACACAGGATGTCCATTCAGCATAATGGATGCTCCAGCCTCCGCATCCAGTACGGTGTAGTCCATAGGCGGTCGTGGGTTATCTATGGCATCAAAGTTGGCAGGTATGCGCCATTGCCTGAATACATACCTTGCATCTATACCCACAAACACATCCTGCACTGTTTTGCTGATGTTGAATCTATGCTTCAATCCTGCCGATACCCTGTCTGCGGGCATCAATATCAGCCAATCTCGCTGTTGGATATCCCTTGCAAACAGAAAAGACGTCTTGAGATGCGCCTCTAAAGGTTTCATGATTTGATACCTGACGGATACGTCAGCACCATTCAACCATGCATCGGTTTGCCGATAACTGAAGGTTTTGAAATACCCTCTGATGGTCAGTATATCCGCGCCGGGGCTCAGGTAGATAAAGTCGTTGATGTATTGCGAGTAGAGCGATACTTCTGCATGCCATTTATCGGGCAGGTTGTAGATGGTTTCTACATTCAGGCTGTATGCTTTTTCAGGCAGCAGGTTTTTATCGCCCAATTCTATACGCGCTGCACTATGATGCAGCCCCGCGCTAAACAATTCATTAGCCTGCGGTGTGCGCCATGCGTTGGCAAGTGTGGCAGTCCACTCCCAATTGGGCTTTACCTTATACTTCAGCCCGATGGTGCCTGATGCATTGCTATAATCAAAATCGTAGCGCACTACAGCCTGATTATTACCTTCAGGATTATACACTTCGTAATGTTTATAGTCATAGCGCAAACCGGCTTCCAATGTCAGCTTGCGCAGCCTGTATCGCTCTATTATATACGCGGCAGCAGCCGGACTGCGATAATTGGGAATAAATAACCTGTCACCATCCTGCATATAGTTTTCCTGATAAGTACCATCTATGCCTATTTGCCCTGTAATGCCGCCAATGGCTTTGTGGTTAAAGTTCAGGTTCAGCGTTTGGGTATTAAGTGTCAGGTTCAGTTGTGCTTTATCGGTATTGCCGCGTATCACATCATATTCCTGCCTGTAGTTGTGCTGGTAAGCATATACCAAACTGAAAGCACCTGCTCTGTTATCTGCATTCAGTTTCAGTTTCCACAAGTCGTGGCTTATGTGCTGCATGGGGCGTGCCAAATTGTATGTAAAACCAGTATAAATAGTTGGCGTATCGCTGTTAATGGCAAACAACAGGTCTTTTTCATTGCCAGTATGCGCTCCGCGATACACACCCAACTGCGTATTGAAATGACTGTAAAACACTTCTGCTCCAAAGTGTGCCCGCTTGTAAGCAAGTGTAGCAGAATAGTTGCTTTCCATAGTACCCGTGTTAGCTGCCCAATGGCCGGGAATACGATAATTGCCACCTTGCTTTAAAGTACCTTGCAGCCTGATGCCTAAACCTTTAATATATTTAAAGCCATGCTCTACTGTTGCGGAAGCTACTCCCATACGATTATTGCTGAAGCCTGCAAAGTTTACCTCGCCTCCCCACCCTTGCATGGTACGCACAACAGATGGTTCTACCAATACCACCCCGCCGATAGCATCTGTACCATATCGCACGCCTGATGCGCCTTTTAATACAGTGATATTATTGGCAAGAAAGGGGTCTATATTAGGTGCATGTTCACTGCCCCATTGCTGGTCTTCCTGACGGATGCCGTTATTGAGAATAATGATGCGGTTGCCATACAATCCATGTATTACTGGCTTAGCTATGGTTGCTCCATTGGACAATACAGATACCCCGTTTACACGTTGCAACATATCGCCCAGCGTTTTGCCACTATTGGCAACAATATCCATACGGTTCATGTTGCTTTTGCTTTGTATGATGGTTTTGGTATGGTCGTCTGCCACTATAACTTCGTCCAGTTCGTTGTCAATATGCGAGAGGCTGAACTTTAGCGATGCATTGGCAGTGATGTTTAGCTCTTTTACCAGATGCTCGTAACCTGCTGCATGAAAATGAATATGATACTTGCCTGCACAGGCATTGCTTATCTGAAACCTGCCGTCTTCGTCGGTTTCAAACTCGCGCTTCATTTCATCTATATACACTGATACAGGATACAACGGTTGTCCGTTGTGTGTTTCCACCACCCTGCAATCAACAGTTATGTTACAACTATCCTGCGCATATATGGGTTGAAAGAAGCCCAACCATATATATACAGCCATCAAAAGACGATACATATCGTGCTTAAAAAAAAACAAAAGATACACTATGCCCGAATGGGCAAAGTATTTACCACATCATTACTCAGGAAAAATGGGCAGGCGGGCCACGCAGATAAGCGGTTAAAGGTGTATGATGCGCATAGGTAATCTTGATAAAAGTATTTAATACAGGATAAACCAAGCGTGGTGTATGCAGCTTTATTACCTGTACATCATTAATGAATAGTGGTAATGCGTAGCTTAAGAAACTACAGTGGTGGTGTTCGGGTTCTATTACCAATCCATCTTCTTCATGGTGGCTATGAACCGTATCGTGGTGGTTGGCAAAGACGTGGATATACTCCTTGGGCGTGCTGCCAAACAACAAGAGTATGGCAAGCCATGAAGCAAGAATTATATGTCCTATTCTTTTTATCAAAGTATATTAGCAGTAGCAACCGACTGGCAAATATAGTCAATCTAAATTTTATGCCGTTTATGATACCATTCAGTAAAGCTACAGCATTGCTATGTGCCTTATTTGCCATACACTTAGCCGCAAATGCCCAACGACTGAGCGACCCTAATACCATTGGCTGGTACAATACATTTGGCACAGTATATATTGACAAAAAACACAAAACATCATTATGGCTGGAATACCAATGGCGTAGGGATAATGTAATAACCAACTGGCAACAATCATTGACAAGGGTTGGTGTGCAATACCATTTCAAAAACGGGGTGAGTGCCGTGCTTGGCTATGGTTACATCATTACTTTCCCATATGGCGACTACCCAGCAGGCAGGTATCATATACCCGAGCATAGGATATGGCAACAACTGATGTGGAACGGCAATGTAGGGCGTGTGACGCTGAACCACCGCCTTCGCTTAGAGCAACGCTTTGTGGGGAAAATAAACCAAGCAGCACCCAACTATACGCTTACGGATTGGGTGTACCTGAACCGTGTGCGTTATCAACTACGCGCAGCAGTACCCATCAACCACAAAAAAATGGTAGATAATACATGGTATGCCGCAGCGTTTGATGAAGTATTTATCGGTTTCGGAAAGAATGTGAACCAAAACGTGTTTGACCAAAATCGCATCGGTGTGCTGGCAGGTTATCAATATAACAAAATGCTACGTGGAGAGATTGGGGCGTTTAACCAAACAGTGCAACAAGCTGCTTTGGTTGGTGGCAAGCAAGTGTATCAATACAATACGGGCATAATTGTGAATGCCTACATTACTTTATAGCTTTTCTATAACGCCTGCTATGCCCTGCCCGCCGCCTACACATGCGGTAACGATACCATATTTTTTGCCCAGCCTGTCCATATCATGCAGCATTTGTATCGTCAGCTTGGCACCACTACAACCTAATGGATGCCCCAATGCTATGGCACCGCCATTTATATTCACTGTATCAGGGTTCAATTCCAGTTCGCGTATCACTGCCAGCGACTGAGAAGCAAATGCTTCGTTCAGTTCTACCAAATCTATTTGCCCCATGTTCAGCCCCGTTTGCTTTAATACTTTGGGCACTGCTGCTACTGGGCCTATACCCATAATGCGTGGCTCAACACCTGCTACTGCGCACCCCACCAACCTGCCCCATGGCTGCAAGCCCAATTGGTTCATCAGTTTTTCGCCCATTACAATTACAAATGCAGCCCCGTCTGATGTCTGCGAAGAATTGCCCGCTGTTACCGTACCACCCTGCGCAAATACGGCAGGCAGCTTTGCCAATGCATCCATACTGGTATCGGCTCGTGGCCCTTCATCTGTATCTACCAATACATCTCGCTCCGTACGTTTATTCTTTTCATTCAGAAAGACCTCTTTTACCGTAAGTGGCAAAATGCCTTTTTTGAAATAACCCTCTTTGATAGCCGTTATGGCTTTTTGGTGAGAGTAGTAAGCAAATGCATCCTGCATATCGCGGGGTACATTGTAGTCTTTAGCTACCTGCTCTGCCGTCAGCCCCATACTCAGGTAATAATCTCCGTTATCTTTTACAATATCATAATTGGGCATGGTGCGCCAGCCGGCAGTAGGCACAAGGCTCATGCTTTCCGTGCCGCCTGCTATGATGCACTCTGCTTGCCCTGTTTGTATTTTGGCTGTTGCGATGGCGATGGTTTCTAACCCCGATGCGCAATAACGATTAACCGTTACGCCCGGTGCATGTTCACCTACTGCACGGTTGGCAATAATGCGCCCAACCTGTAAGCCCTGCTCTGCCTCTGGCACGGCGTTGCCCACTATCACATCGTCTATCAGTTTTATATCCAATTGCGGTACGCTTGCCAGCAAACTACGTATCACATCTACGGCCAAATCATCGGAGCGATAGTTGCGAAATGCACCACGTTTAGATTTTGTAACTGCGGTACGATAACCTGCTATAATGTATGCTGCCTGCATAGAAATTTAAAATTGAAAAGTCAAAACCTAAAACTGTTTTAAAGTTACCAAATATCCTATTCAATGTATTGTTAAACTATCCATAGGCGGCAATGATACATGTATAAAGCACATTGCTATGGAATGGATTAATTTTGTAGCATGAAAAAGACTGTTGTATTAGGAGCATCTGAAAATCCATCGCGCTACAGCCACATAGCTACTGCAAGGCTTACCGCACACGGACACGAAGTGGTAGCCATTGGCAACCGTGCGGGCAAAATTGGTGAAGTAAACATCATACACGAACACCCTGCTATGGATGATGTAGATACCGTAACACTGTACCTGAATCCCACTAACCAAAAACCCTACTACGACTATATACTATCGCTGAAACCCAAGCGTGTCATCTTCAACCCCGGCACTGAAAACGAAGAACTGGAAGAGATGGTAGAAGCGCAAGGTGGTAAAGCGATGGAAGCCTGTACGCTGGTGCTATTGAGTACAGGGCAGTATTAGTCCCTCCTAACCTCCCCCATGGGGAGGAATTTAGCGTTGTATTACTTTTTACTGAGAATGAGTACATTCTTTGGGACTTTAATAAAGAGGATTAGTTTTATAGTACCACCTCCCCTTGGGGGAGGATGGGTGGGGCTAATAACTATGCCCCATCCACAATGCTCCACTAATGCTATCTCTGGATGCACCTGTTACACTGCTTAGTACATTGGTTTCTTCTCGCCAGCGCAGAGCACCTATCAGTGCCATTACTATGGCTTCTTTATACATCACGGTATCGGTATCTGGCACTATTACTTGTATGTGTAGTGGGGCCAAAGCCTGCTGCAGCTTCTCTATCAAAAAACCGTTAAACGCTCCGCCACCTGTTACCAGCATCATGGCTTGTTCTTTACCGCATGGATATTTACTAACTGCATCGCGTACCTGCTCTGCAATATGCACCACCATCGTATGCAGCTGGTCTTGCGTAGCATGTTCGCTTTGCAGCAATGCAGGGAAAGCCATACTAATAGCCGCCTCGTTGCTCAATGATTTTGGAGCTTGCCTTGTATAGTATGCATCCTTATTCAGGTTCAGCAATATGTCCGTCAGCAATGCGCCACTTGCAGCAAGTGTGCCGTTATCGTCATAAGTTTTGCCTTCTTTTTGAGCCAGTGTATTCAGCACTTGGTTGGCAGGACATACATCAAATGCCAATGGCTTACCATTGTGTGGCACGGTTATATTGGCTATGCCGCCAATATTCAGGTGGTAATCGTATTGAGCAAACAGCAGTTTATCGCCAATGGGTACAATGGGTGCGCCTTGTCCGCCGAGGGCCACATCCAGCGCACGCAAGTCGCTGATGACGGGTAGCCCTGTGATGGCAGCTATCGCTGCACCACAACCTATTTGTGTGGTTGTATGGTTGGCAGGTTCGTGCAGCACGGTATGCCCATGGCTGGCTATAAACTGTACTTGCAGTTCTAAGTTTTTATCGGCAATAAAACGGTTTACTGCCCCACCTATCCAACGACCATAAGCCGTATGCAAACGCAGAAAATCGGGTACGGATAATTGCTGCGCATGTTTCAGGTTATACGCCCATTCATCGGTATAGGCGATGCAATCTGCCGCAAGTATCTGGTAGCTCCACTGCCCGCGCACCTCTTCCAATTGCACAAACGCTATATCCAAACCATCCAGCGAGCTGCCCGACATCAAACCGATAACCTTATAAACCATGCTGCGAAAATAGTAGAAAGTAGTGAGAGGGGAATTGAAAAGAATAAACAAAAAAGGCTGCCGTTACAGCAACCTTTTTGATGTGTGTGTGTGTGTGTGTTAATATCTGTGGGCTTATGCCATTTCTTTCTTCATTGCGGCAGCCATTGTTTTACCAATATCGGCAGGACTGGCGACTACGTGTATACCGCACTCTGCCATAATCTTCATTTTAGCGGCGGCCGTATCTTCTGCACCACCTACTATGGCACCCGCATGACCCATACGGCGGCCGGGGGGCGCTGTTTGTCCTGCTATAAAACCTACCACAGGTTTACGCATATTATCCTTCAGCCAGCGGGCAGCTTCTGCTTCCATACCGCCGCCTATTTCGCCTATCATAATGATGCCCTCTGTTTCAGGGTCATTCATCAGCATTTCAACCGCTTCTTTGGTAGTAGTACCAATGATGGGGTCGCCACCAATACCAATGGCAGTGGTAATGCCAAAGCCTGCTTTCACTACCTGGTCTGCTGCTTCGTATGTCAGCGTACCGCTTTTAGATACGATACCGATATTACCTTTCTTGAAAATGAAGCCGGGCATGATGCCTACTTTAGCCTCGTCCGCAGTAATAACGCCGGGGCAGTTGGGGCCTATCAGGCGGCAGTCTTTACCACGCAGATAGTCGCGCGCTTTTACCATGTCCTGTACGGGTATGCCCTCTGTAATGCAGATGATGACTTTGATGCCTGCATCAGCAGCTTCCATCACCGCATCGGCAGCAAAAGCCGGTGGTACGAATATGATAGACACATCTGCACCTGTAGTATTAACCGCATCCTGCACGGTATTGAATACGGGACGGTCGAGGTGCGTAGAACCACCCTTGCCGGGGGTAATGCCACCTACTACGTTGGTGCCGTATTCTATCATTTGGCCAGCATGGAAAGTACCTTCTGTACCCGTGAAGCCCTGTACGATTACTTTAGAATTTTTATTGACTAAAACAGCCATCGGAATATTGTTTTTATTATAACGGTGGCAAAAATAAGGTATAATCGGGTAAATAGGTAATTATCTTATAGGTGGGCTGCGAGCCTTGCCTGTAGCGGGTTTTTATATTAATGAAATTTCCATGACAATTTTTTTACCCCGCTTTCCAACCTTTACGCCGCAGGCAACGTCTTACTATACAACAGCGACGATACATACAGTTTTCAAAAGGCTGTATTCTACGATACTAAAGTTTGTAATGGGTAATCAATTCTAGATTTCGAAAGGCGGTTTCTACCGCCTTTCTTGCGTTATTATAAGATCCTGATTATTCTTGTTTTATAATATCAAAAATTACTTCTTGCATATAAACAAATTGTTGTCGGTATCTATTAACTGATACTAAATAGCGATGCGGGTGTGAAGCATTTGAAAGCAGAGAAACAGTAGTTAATGAATCTAATATTAACAATAGAAGCCGCAATGCGCGGCTTCTGTTTTATAATCATATCATGCAACCTCTATTACAGGTGCAGTTTTTCTTTCTTAGCCAATAGCTCGTCCACCGTTTCTTTATACATCTCATCGGGTACGCAGCAATCTACGGGGCATACGGCAGCGCATTGCGGCTCGTCATGAAAGCCTTGGCATTCGGTACATTTATTAGCCGTTATGTAATAGGTATCTACCGCTATCGGCTCGTGCTTGGTACCTGCATCGGTACTGCTGCCATCCATCAGCGTATAGCTGCCTTTTACAGATGTACCATCGGCTATAGCCCACTCTACCCCACCTTCATATATCGCGTTGTTAGGGCATTCCGGTTCGCATGCCCCGCAGTTTATACATTCATCTGTTATCTTGATTGCCATAATATTTTTGGTTTTTCTGAGGGTAAAGTTACAACTTCGCACCCATAATTGTCAATGGTATGTTGAGTACAGAACAAAGAATATCGCTTTTGGTTCGCCTGCGCGATTATTTGCAAAGCAATAGCGAAGAATGGCAAGACATAATAGCACGCGCCACCAATATGAATGCATGGTTCACCACGGGCAATATAGAACTGGCTGTGCGCAACATCTGCACCCGAATGCTGGATGCAGATAAACTGCTGGCATGGATGCAGCCCTACACACCCGTTGCCACGCCCAAGCGCGTAGGTATAGTAGCGGCAGGTAATATACCATTGGTGGGCTTTCACGATGCGCTGTGTGGTTTCATGTCGGGGCAGCAAACGGTTATGAAACTATCATCTAAAGACGAAGTGCTGCTGCGCCATATATTGCAAAAACTAACTGAATGGAAAGCCCAAGTAGCCGCGCAAATGAGCATTGCCGATAACCTGAAGGGCTGCGATGCCTACATAGCCACAGGCAGCAATAATACAGCCCGCTACTTTGAGGAGTACTTTGGTAAATATCCGCACATCATCCGAAAAAATCGCACCTCGGTTGCTGTGCTGGATGGTACAGAAACCACCGAAGAACTGAGCTTGCTGATGGACGATGTGTTTACTTACTTTGGGCTTGGTTGCCGCAACGTAACGCAGGTATGCCTGCCCCAAGGCTATGATATAAGCCTGCTGATGGAAGCTGCTAAAAAATACGACGACATCATTCATCATCACAAATACAAGAACAATTACGATTACTACCTCGCCATCTATCTGCTCAATAAAGTACCCTACTATACCAACGATACACTGCTGATGGTAGAAAACGCCATACCCTTTTCGGCTGTCAGCGTACTACACTACCGCTGGTACGAAAACAAGGATACGCTGATTAGCGAATTAACAGGCAGCGAAGATATACAGTGCATGGTAGGGCACGGGCATACGCCATTCGGCAGTTCGCAATCGCCCGCGCTTACAGACTATGCCGATGGGGTAGATACCATGGCTTTCCTGACGGGTTTGTAGCAATCTCACATCATTATTAATAATAAAGTGGGCTTACATTTAGTAAGCCCACTTTATTATTCTATCAGTTAATATTTACATTTTTGTAAACCTTGCGTTGTAGATGAAGCTGTGTTCGGTATTCACCACTTGTATGGTGTAAGTACCTGCTGCCAGATGCCCTGTGCTCACACTGATGGCTTCGCCTGCTTTCAGGCTGTTCACCTTCTGTACGGCTACCACTTGTCCCAGCTTGTCCAGTATCCTTACTTCACTGTTGCCGCTTATCGTCTTGTCGGTGCGTACATGTATCACCGCATCCGCAGGGTTCGGGTAGGTCGTTATCTGTACATCACTACCTGCTACTCGCTGTATGCCTGTTGTTACCGTATACGCATTGCTCGTCTGTGTCTTCGGTGTTGCACATATCGCGCTGCTCGTTACTTCTACTGACACTCGGTCGCCGTCTTTCAGTCCGCTAGCCGTATAAACAGAACCTGTTGCACCGGGTATCACTTTCTCGTTCAGCAACCATTGATAAGTCGGCGTACTGCCGCCGTTTATTACATTGGCTGTAAACTCTTTCTGACCACCTACTTCCTGCATCGTGATACTTACACTCGTCGCCAGTTTGGGGTATTGCAGTATGCGCACCGCACGGCTGGTAGCAGGGAACACGCAGGTTGCATTGCTGGTCATGCGCACCGCTACCGTATCGCCGCTGTTCAGGCTGTTGGTAAAGTAGCTCGCTGCATTCGCACCCATTACATCCACACCATTTACTATCCATTGGAACTGAGGGTTGGTGCCACCATTCGTAAAGTTAGAATAGAAGGTGACCCCGCTGCTTGGCATACACATAATCGTATCGGGGCTGGCCAGTACGCCTACCGTTGCCAGTCCTACCGGGTTCACCGTCAGGGTGATGCTGTTGCTCGTCACACTTGCAGGCGAAGGGCAGGCTTCCGTACTCGTCAGCACACAGTTTATCACATCACCCGTACTCGGGGTGTTCAGGATATATGTTGCACTGTTGCCTCCTACCGGCAAGCCGTTGCGACGCCACTGGTACAACGGGGCTGAACCTCCATTGCTGATGGTAGCCGTAAACGTTACAGGGGTGTTCAAACAAGCCTGCGTACCGAAGTTAGATACAATACTGATGGTCGGTGTTACCAATGGCAGTACCGTCATCGTTATCAGGTTGCTGGTAGCAGCCCCTGTAGTGCTTTGGCAAGGTGCATTGCTGATCATCGCACAGCGTACTACATCGCCATTGGCCAGTGCCGTGGTCGTAAAACTCGGGCTGTTGGTTCCTACAGGGGTAAAGTTGATATACCATTGGTAGATAGGTGCTGTACCGCCGTTGGTTACAGATGCCGTGAACGTGGTTGACTGTCCTGCGCACCGTGTGGTACTCGCCGTCGTTATGCTTACTGAAGGGGTGACTACAGGGTTCACCGTCATCGTGACATTATTGCTGTTGGCCGTTGTTACGGATGCGCACACCACATTGCTGGTCAGTACGCAGCGTATCACATCGCCGCCCACCAGGGTATTATCGCTGTAGGTAGCACCTGTAGCGCCTGTTATCGGGTTGCCGTTCTTCAGCCATTGGTAGGCAGGAGCCGTACCCCCGTTGCTGATATTGCTCGTAAAATTGGCCGTGCTGCCCGAACATACAGGGTTATTGGCGGTGGCTATACTGATAGCTGGGGTAACTGTCGGGGTTACCAGCATCGTTACCGCATTGCTCGTGGCTGTTGCAGGGGTAGCACATACCGCGTTGCTTGTTATCACACAAGTTACTACCTCGCCGTTGGCAAAGTTGCTCGCCGTCAGCACAGGGCTGTTCGTGCCGGTATTCGTACCGTTGCGGCGCCACTGGTAAACAGGGCTGCTGCCGCCGTTGACGGGCGTTGCCGTAAACGTTACCGATGTACCCGAGCAGATATTGTTAACCGACGGTGCGATGATTACGGATGGTGTCAGCAACGGATTCACCGTCAGGGTGACCGTATTACTTACTGCCGCAGGGCTGCAGATACCGTTGACGATACAACGGTACTGGTAACCGTTCAGTGCAGTCGTTAAAAAGTTCAGATTCAGTGTAGTAGACGTAGCTCCGCTCACTGTGCCGCCGTTCACCAGGTCTGTAAAGCCGCTGCCGGTGTTCTGCTGCCATTGGTAGCTGATGCTGCTGCCTGTTGCTGCCACCGTAAATGTTGCTGTGCCGTTGTCGCAGACACTCGCATTAGCAGGCTGGATGCTGATGGCAGGCAGGTTGTTAACGGCCAGGGTAGCGGCATTTGATACAGCCGCAGGGCTGCAGGTGCCGCTCGTAACACAACGGTAGCGATAACCATTCAGTATGGCTGTTGCTCCTGTTATAGTCAGAGATGCTGCCGTTACGTTGCTGTACACACCACCGTTGCTCAGGTTGCTCCATGTACCACCGCCATTGGTGCTCAGTTGCCATTGGTAGGTAAGCCCTGCGCCCGTAGCCGTGATGCTGAAGCCGGTATTGCTGCCTGCACATACTTGCGTATTAACAGGTTGTGCTGTATATGACGGTGAGGTATTGACTGTTAATGTGCCTGCATTAGAAGTAACCGTAGGGCTGCACACGCCGCTTACCACACAGCGGTACTGATAACCGTTCAGCACAGGGGGAACATTCGATATGCTCAGCACAGGGCCAAAGACGTTCAGGTAGGTCGCGTTATTGCTCAGGTTGCTCCAGGATATTCCGTTAAACTCCTGCCACTGGTAGGTGGGCAGTGTGCCGCTGACACCTACACTGAAAGTAATATTGCTGCCGGCGCAGGTAGTTACATTAGCAGGTTGTGTGCCTACCGATGGTAAGGTATGCACGGTCAGCAGGCTCGCATTGGTCGTTACTGAAGGGCTGCAGGTACCGCTCACTACGCAGCGATACTGATAACCATTCATGCTTGCCAATGCACCGGTTATACCCATTGCAGCAGTTGTTACATTACTGTAAACACCCGTATTGCTCAGGTTTACATATCCACTACCTGCATTCTCCTGCCATTGATAAGTCAGTCCGCTGCCACTCGCACTTACACTGATGCTCGTATTAGAACCCGCACATACAATGGTGGAGGAAGCGATACCCATTGCCAATGGCGGTGTCAGTGCTGTTAATGTTGCATTGTTGGAGGTAACAATAGTAGGAGGACATGCAATATTAGAAGCCGTCACCCTGCACTGATACTGGAAACCATTGAGGCCTGCATGTACGGATGTAATAGTAAGTGTAGGAGTGAATACGCCGCTGTACTGAGAACTATTACTTAGCGGGAAGAAGCCGCTGCCTTGGTTCTCGTACCAATGATACGTAAGATTAGTCCCTGTTGACACAACTGAGAAAAGACCGTTAATACCAACGCATACGCCTTGTGATAGAGGATGCGTTGTAATAACTGGTATGTTTTGTGGAGTTGTAGTAACAACATGCGTAGCAGTTGTAGAAGTACCACAACCTGCTGCAGTTGCAGTAATAGTAGAAGTACCGGTCCAACCAGAAGCATAGGTTACAGTTCCTGTTAAAGCATTAATGCTATTACCTGCGAATGCAAGCGTTGTAGCGTCAAGACTGTAAGTGATTCCAGTACTATTAGATGCAGTTGCAGCATATGTAACATTAGTGCCTGCCTGGCAACGTGTAGAAGTAGCACCTAATGTAAATACAGGTGTACCAACAAATGGTGTTATCGAAATAGTATGACTAGATGCAGAAGGTCCATTACAACCTGTAGCGGTTGCAGTTACAGTGGTTGTATTGGTCCAACCAGCTACAAAAGTAACAGCGCCAGTAGTTGCATTGATTGAGTTACCCGCCGTTACAGAAGCTGCATCAAGGCTGTAAGTAATGCCTGTACTGTTTGATGCTGTAGCACCATACGTAGTAGTACCCGCACCCTGACAACGGATAGATGTAGTACCCAAAGTAAAGACAGGTGTGCCTACTGTTGGTGTAACAGTAACAGTATGTGTAGCAGTAGAAGGGCCATTACAACCTGCTGCAGATGCTGTAATAGTAGTAGTACCGCTCCAACCTGCAACATATGTAACAGCACCGGTTGATGCATTAATGCTATTACCACCTGTTACAGATGCCGCATCTAAAGTATATGTGATACCAGTATTATTAGATGCTGTAGCACCGTAAGTAACAATGCCTGCACCCTGACAACGTGTAGAGCTAGTGCCCAAAGTAAATAATGGTGTACCTACCGTTGGTGTAGTAGTGATAGTATGTGTAGCTAAAACAGGGCCGCCACAACCCGAAGCTGTTGCGGTAACAGTTGATGTGCCCGTCCATCCCGCAGCAAAAGTAACCGCGCCTGTACTGGCGTTGATGCTATTGCCTGCAAATGCAAGCGTTGTCGCATCAAGGCTGTAAGATATACCTGTGCTGCCTGCTGAAGTTGCACTGTATGTAACTGTATTTGCACCTTGACAACGTGTAGAACTTGAACCTAATGCGAATACAGGAGTACCTATTATTAATGTAGTAGTTACGGTATGTGTTGATATACTAGGTCCATTACATCCGGTAGCGGTGGCTGTAATAGTGCTTGTACTTGTCCATCCTGCAGTAAATGTAACTGCACCCGTGCTGGCATTGATGGTATTACCCGCCGTTACAGAAGCTGCATCAAGGCTGTAAGTAATGCCTGTACTGTTTGATGCTGTAGCACCATACGTAGTAGTACCCGCACCCTGACAACGGATAGATGTAGTTCCCAAAGTAAAGACAGGTGTGCCTACTGTTGGTGTAACAGTAACAGTATGTGTAGCAGTAGAAGGGCCATTACAACCTGCTGCAGATGCTGTAATAGTAGTAGTACCGCTCCAACCTGCAACATATGTAACAGCACCGGTTGATGCATTAATGCTATTACCACCTGTTACAGATGCCGCATCTAAAGTATATGTGATACCAGTATTATTAGATGCTGTAGCACCGTAAGTAACAATGCCTGCACCCTGACAACGTGTAGAGCTAGTGCCCAAAGTAAATAATGGTGTACCTACCGTTGGTGTAGTAGTGATAGTATGTGTAGCTGTAGTAGGTGTGCCACAACCAGATGCAGTAACAGTTACTGTAGATGTGCCTGTCCATCCGGCAACAAATGTAACTGCACCTGTAGAAGCATTGATGCTATTACCACCTGTTACAGAGGTAGCATCCAAGCTGTAAGAAAGGCTACTACTGTTTGATGCTGTAGCTGTATATGTAACAGTACCTGCACCCTGACAACGCGTAGATGTAGAGCCTAATGTAAACGTTGGTGCGCCAACAGCAGGCGGTATCGTTACTGTATGTGTGGCGGTTGTTGGACCGCTACAACCTGTAGCCGTAGCTGTAATGGTTGTAGTGGGGCCAGCCCAGCCTGCAGCATAAGTAACTGCACCCGTACTTGTATTTATGCTGTTGCCTGGGAATGCAGCAGTTGTTGCATCAAGGCTATATGTGATGCCTGTATTATTGGTAGCTGTTGCACCGTATGTTACCGTACCTGCTGCCTGACAACGAGATGAGGTAGCACCCAAAGTAAATACAGGTGTACCAACATTTGGCGTAACGGTAAGTGTAGCAGCTGCAGATGGCAATGACGACCCGCAACCATTATTGGCAATGGCACGATAAAGTAAACCGCCCAAGCCTGCCGATGAACTGATATTGAGCGTGCCTGTTGTTGCGTTGCTGTAAACACCACCGTTTGATATGTTGGCATACCCGCCACCATTATCTACCTGCCAAGTGTAAGATGTAGGCGTGTTGCTGCCTGCAGCCGTAAAGCTGGTAGCAACGCCGCTACATACCGTAACACCTGATGGGTCTGTAGTAATAGATGGAGCAAACAATACAGTAATAGTAGCTGCATTGGATGGTGCAGAAGCACCCGATATATTATTAGCAATGGCTCGATATTGAAAGCCAGTAAGGCCTGTTACATTACTGATATTCAATGTAGGGGTAGTAGCATTGCTGTAGATACCACCATTAGATATATTGGTAAACCCACCACCATTATTTACCTGCCAGACATAGCTGGTTGGTGAGTTGTTGGCAACTACTGTGAAGCTGGTAGCTGCACCATCACACACACTCACGTTAGATGGGTGCGTTGTAAAGCTGGATAATGGTACTTCTACAGAGCCAACCGTAGGTGTTAGCGCCCCGCGTGTAGCACCTGTAAAGTCTATAGTAACGCTAACAGGTGTTGCTTTAGCAGCAACATTACCATGGTAAGCACTTACAACACTTAAATCGCCCGTACTTTGGTTGGTAAAGAAGCCCGGTAATGGTATGGAAGCAACGTCCGAGTTGACATCAGAACCGGAGTTCGTTCGCCATTGAGTCAGCGTATTTGGTGTACCTGTACCCCATTCGCAAGTATTATTCAAATCGGGTACTGTAAAATAGTTATAGTTACTTACAGCAGCAGTCCAGTTGGTGGTGCTTGCAGTACCTATACCAAATTGACCGCCCGTGCCACCTGTACGGGTATTGTGGAATATATTGTTGCGGATAGACGGAACAGGTATAGTACTGTTTCTGAAATAGCAAAACGACTTGTTAGAACCGCTTGATAGTGTACCCGTTACAGCTACACTATTATAGAAATAGTTGTTGCTACCTGAACCTGCGTCATATATACCATAAGCTATCGTCTGATTACCTGCACCATCACCAATATTTATTTGGTTGTTATAGATATTCAGGCTGTTAGATGATGTTATGATAGATATACCCTCTGCAGTAGGCGCAGACGTACCTGTACCGGTACCATTGGTTTTGATATTATATATCCTGTTTCTTGAAATGGTAGTACCTGCAACAGGATTATTTGTGATACGAATACCAGCAGTAGGATATGCACTTGTGCCGGTACTTGTGTTTTCAATGTTGTAAATGGTATTTGAGTCAATAACAGAAGTGCCTGATATAGCAGCATTGATAAATATACCCCATGCACCAAATGAAGTAGTAGTGGTACCTGTACTATTAGCTTTGATATCACGTATAATATTTTTTTTGACACTAATAGTGCTACCTGTGCCAGTTATAGAAATACCTGCTGTCCTGTCACCCTGCCCTCTGTAATACGAAATATTACCTATGATGTTATTCTCGATATTGGCTGTATTAGTACCTGAATAAGTAATAATGCCATTATCATAAGTATTCATGATAGTGTCTGATGGGTTAGCACCACCACCTAATATGTTACCTTGTGTTGTGCCAATATTTACATTGCCACCAGCAGCATTGATGCCAATTACGACGCCGCTTGCACCAGTTGTTATGTTTGCAAAGTTGGAAATGGTATTGCCCTGAATATTAGTAAATGCGCCAGTGCCAGCTAAGCAGTTGATGCCTCCTGATGTTGTGGTAGTATTAATAGTGAAGGCATTACCGCCCCTTGTAGCATCGCTTCCGCCAATACTATTGTTGTTAATTGTATGGCCGTTACCACCACCTTGCACTACTATACCGAAAAATTGTGCTGTTAATGTACCACTGCTTTGAAATACATTGTTGTTGCTTACATTATGATTGTTTCCTGTATTAAGGTATATTGGAAATGTAGCAGTGCTTCTTGACGCGGTTTGATATACATTATTATTCCTTACAATCGCCCCATCTGCAATACCAACAAGACCCACACCGACGTTTGTAAAATTATAGATGTTGTTGCCATCTGCTGCGGTACTGCCACCTACAGTAATGTTGTTTGATGTATTATTGCTATATATAGATGCAGTTGGTACACCAGTTGTGCCCGGTGTGCCTTGCGCGTCGCGTATATCATTAGCTATCAGTGTCAGGCTATTCGTACCTGTACCCATCATTACTGTACCCAAGGTAGTAGCTGAGGCATTGCTTTCAATAATACAGTTACGTATAGTGGCACTTGTTGCACCACCTAATACCTGAATAGCAGGTTGACAGCTTGCAGCAGTAGCATGAGTATTCACAATGCGGAAGTATTGCCCACTACCACCCGAACGGCCATCAAATGTTACACCCGCAGCACCGTCAATTCTTATCATAGTAACACCCAGGTCGGCACTATTACTAATGGTACGTAGTGTGGTAGTACTTGGTTGGATGGTAAGTGTAAAGCCGCCCATACCTGCACTGTTCAATGCAAAAGTGCCAGACTCGCTCAGGTCGCTTGTTACACTGGCAACGGTATTGCCTGATAATACACCATTATTAATGGCTTCAAACAAGCCACCTGCATTGGTTAGTGATGTATATGTTTGCCCGCTACCTACATTGATAGTAGTAGATAGTGCCGGAGCAATTGTATAACTATTGGGTGTAGTAGGTGCAGTTGTTATGCTACTTACCGTAGTACCCACAAAGCCTGTAGATGGATTAGCTGCAATATTGGGGGTAGTTGCCAAATCCTGCGCTACAACAAAGTACTGTATCACGTCTCCGGTACTAACAGAACCACCATTAATGATTCCATAGTTAATAGTAAAATTGAATGGCGAAGTAGTACCCGTAGCCTCCACCCATTTCCATCCGTTATCCGAACTGGTATTACCTACAAAGGCGTTATTGTCCGTACTCTTTTTAAAGTACAGGCGCGGCCTTGTACCCAACGTTGTGTTTACGCCTGCATAGTTATCTGTTATAGTTGCAAAGGATGTAGTAGTACGGTTGGCTGTAGATGATGTGTTGGTAAGTGGTGTGTATGTAATGGTTGGAGCCATGATATCCAATACAACTCCGTCAAACTCATCTGCACCTAAGTCATACGCTACAGCACCACCATTTACTGAACCTGCAGGGCCGGGGCGTGTTTGTCCGTCTATATCTGTGGCAAAGTTTGTTAATGTTGTACCGCCAGACTCAATAACTGTTGCAGTTGTACCCATGTTCAGGTGCAGATCATTAGCTGGGTTGGTAAATGTTACCGGATAACCTGAATAAGAGTTGGCATCACTTGCAGAGTTTGTTTTCCAAGCGCTGAAATCTCTGTCTGCACCCCAGTAACCAACAGTAGAGCTACTGGCGCTATTTAGCAAATTATAATTTGAAGCATTAGTACCCCAGCCTGTTGCAGAAGAAGTAGCTGTTGAGTTGTTAGCAATAGCATAGTGTTTGCCTGTACCACCAGTACGTGCATTGTTAAATATATTGTTAATGATTATTACAGTTTGGTTTCTAGATGTTGCAGAAAGGTCGCCTCTGTGAAAACAAAATGTATTCAATGACCCTGAAGATGCAGTACCTGTGATGTTGATTGTGTTGTTATATATAACATTTACTGGGTCGGGTGTAGAACCGTGATTACAGAAAATACCTATTATACACGTGTTAGTCGTTACACCATTACCTAAGGCAATCATATTATTGCTAAGCGTATCAGAAGTAGTACCGCTACGTACAATGATACCTGCTATAACAGGTGGTGATGCTACAGTAGTGCCTGTACCTGCATTGGTAATGCCGTATATTGTATTGTTACGTACACGTATACTTGTACTATTGCCTAATGTAATACCCGCTGCAGCATAATTGCCGGTACCAGTATTAATTGCTGACAGTGTGTGAATAGTATTGTTTGATACCAGATATGTATTGCCAGTACCTATATTAATACCTACAAGGCAAGATTGTCCATTGCTGTAACCGGTTAAGGTACCGTTAGTGGTTAAATTTCTAATGGTATTGTTACTGATAGTACCAGTAGCAGAAGAGCCCGATGCTGCCGCCGTAAACAAGCCTCTTGTAGAGCCAGTACCACTTCCCCAACCTGTAAGATTTTGTATGGTGTTATTGGATACTGTAAGTGATGTTGCAGTTGAGGCCAGATTTATACCGCTGACAGTTGTAGCAGATGTAGTAAAGCCTGATGTGCCGGCTACTATATTATTGGCAGTTGTATTGCCAAAAGTATTATTGCTGATATTGAGAGATGTTGCTATAGCGCTGGCGGTAATACAATGCAGGTTTAATGTTGTGCTTGCTGTTGGCGATGTATTGGTTAAAGCACCGATAGTATTATTCTGAATGTTGATTGTACCACTTGTGGCACTGTTAATAGCTACTAACAGACCACCACTACCTGGGGCTAATGTTATAGCACCTGTACCTGTTGATGCACCAATGGTATTACCCGATGTAGTGCCTATGTTTACATTGCCGCCAGTTACTGCAATGCCGCAAAGCACACCTGCTCCGGTAGTCGTTGTACCAGTAGTTGTTAAGCTAATAGCTGTTATGGTATTGCCTTGTACAGATGATGCTATGGTAGTACCCACCGACATATTAATAGCCCTGAAAGATGTACTAACAGTGCCCGCCATAGTATATGTACCTGTACCTGCAGAACTGTTATAGCCTATCGTATTGTTAGATACTGTATGACCATTACCTGTCAGTATATTAATAGCATTGTGCTGATTGCCGGTAGTATAAGTTCTGGTTGCTGTTTGATAAAAACGGTTACCTGTAATAGACCAAGTAGTAGAGTTGGTATTTATCAAAATACCGTTTGTAGCTAAAGTAGTACTGAAGTAGTTGGCAATATTACAGTTGCTGATGGTATTGCCGCTGTTCTCTGTTGTAGATGAGCTACCTGCAGAGTAGATATTGTTTACAGGCGTTGAGCTGCCATCCAATATGTCGCAATTATCTATCGTATTGTTGTCGTTACCGGTAGTACCCGTTGTAGTGCTGAAAACGATTACACCACTGGTAGTACTTGTGTTCACACCGTTTACACCACAATAACGTACAATATTATTACTGGCATCGTTTATGAACCTGATGGCAATACCAAGGGTACTGGTATTGGCTATCGTTAAATACCTGTTGGTACTGGTACCGCCTGGACGACCATCAAATATCACATTGTTTGCGCCACTCAAGTCTATAGTAGCTGTCGTATTGCTACTGGTGATTGATAGTGCAGAACCCACACCTGCAGCCGGGCGGAAGGTGATTGTATTCGTGGCACTGTTTCCGGTAATGTTGCCGATAGTCAGTGGAAATGTTTCGCCGCCACTGGTATAACCAACAGCCAGTTCAAAAATAACTGCACCTGTAACACCACTGCCATTGGATGGCCCACCATCGCCACGTGTACCCGACGTCATATCGGATATAGCGGATGTAATGTTTTGGTAGTTACTGGCTGTGGCGGCACTACCGGGGTTAATAGTGTAAGTTCCGCCAGACACAGCCTTTGTCGTTGTTGCAGCTAATATTGCTGCAATCGTTAACGCAAATGTGCCTCCAATCTTTCTTAATTGATTCGACTTAAACATATAAAAGATAGAATAGTTTTCAATATTTATTTAACTCTATCGTTCATTATGCTAAAACTGTTAATGAACGACAGTAATTTTTTAACAAAAATTTTATTTTAAGTTAAAACGGAGGCTTAATATAGAAAAACATATCAAATCTCCATAGTCGTAACTTATTTTTCTGGATTAATTTTCAATTAAAAAAAATATTAAAAATGGTATTTATTTTATTTTTAAAACATACTTAACCTTCCAAACATATATAAAAAAAACTCTGGCTAACCATTAGGTTAGCCAGAGTTAATGTTTCTATCAGTTAATATTTACATTTTTGTAAACCTTGCGTTGTAGATGAAGCTGTGTTCGGTATTCACCACTTGTATGGTGTAAGTACCTGCTGCCAGATGCCCTGTGCTCACACTGATGGCTTCGCCTGCTTTCAGGCTGTTCACCTTCTGTACGGCTACCACTTGTCCCAGCTTGTCCAGTATCCTTACTTCACTGTTGCCGCTTATCGTCTTGTCGGTGCGTACATGTATCACCGCATCCGCAGGGTTCGGGTAGGTCGTTATCTGTACATCACTACCTGCTACTCGCTGTATGCCTGTTGTTACCGTATACGCATTGCTCGTCTGTGTCTTCGGTGTTGCACATATCGCGCTGCTCGTTACTTCTACTGACACTCGGTCGCCGTCTTTCAGTCCGCTAGCCGTATAAACAGAACCTGTTGCACCGGGTATCACTTTCTCGTTCAGCAACCATTGATAAGTC
>NFUW01000002.1:0-157369 GCA_002127285.1 Chitinophagaceae bacterium IBVUCB1 | reverse complement strand
TCCAGGATATTCCGTTAAACTCCTGCCACTGGTAGGTGGGCAGTGTGCCGCTGACACCTACACTGAAAGTAATATTGCTGCCGGCGCAGGTAGTTACATTAGCAGGTTGTGTGCCTACCGATGGTAAGGTATGCACGGTCAGCAGGCTCGCATTGGTCGTTACTGAAGGGCTGCAGGTACCGCTCACTACGCAGCGATACTGATAACCATTCATGCTTGCCAATGCACCGGTTATACCCATTGCAGCAGTTGTTACATTACTGTAAACACCCGTATTGCTCAGGTTTACATATCCACTACCTGCATTCTCCTGCCATTGATAAGTCAGTCCGCTGCCACTCGCACTTACACTGATGCTCGTATTAGAACCCGCACATACAATGGTGGAGGAAGCGATACCCATTGCCAATGGCGGTGTCAGTGCTGTTAATGTTGCATTGTTGGAGGTAACAACTGTTGGCGTACATGATGAACCAGTAGTAATACGGCATTGATATTGATAACCATTCAAACCCGGATGGGCAGTAGTTAGCGTAAGTGTAGGAGTGAATACACCATTGTACTGAGAGCTATTACTTAGCGGGAAGAAGCCGCTGCCTTGGTTCTCGTACCAACGATAAGTAAGATTAGTGCCGATAGCTACTACAGAAAATACAGCATTAATGCCTTGACAAACAGAACTGTTTGATGGTTGTGTATTAATAATAGCCGAAGAGTTTACAGTTAATGTAGCAGTACCACTTGTTGCAGTAGGAGCACAAGTACCGCTTACTACACATCTATATTGATAGCCATTCATGCTATAAGGAGGGGCTGTGATGCTGAGGTTAGCAGAAGTTACATTACTGTAAACACCTGTATTGGATAAGTTTGACCATCCACTGCCTTGATTTTCCTGCCACTGATATGTAAGTGCGGTACCACTTGCTACAATAGTAAAACCAGTATTATTACCCGCGCAGATTGTTACATCTGCAGGAGGCGTATTGACTACAGGAGAGGTATTAACGGTGAGTGTGGTAATGTTGGAAGTAACAGCAGGTGTACATGCACCACTTACTATTGCCCTGTACTGATATCCATTCATTGTGGCAGGTGGGTTGCTGATAAATAACATTCCTGAACTTGTAGTATATACACCGCCTGTACTGATGTTATTCCACCCGCTACCTTGGTTTTCTTGCCACTGATAAGCTATTGCAGTACCTGTTGCAGCTACAGTGCATGTAGCAGTACCTGCCAATGCGCAAGCAGACATCATTGTATTATTAGGTTGTGTTGTGATATTAGGGAGACTATTAACTGTTAGTACTGCTGCAGATGATGCAGAAGACGAACCGCAACTGTTTGTAGCAAAAGCACGATATTGATATGTACTCATACTAACAGTGGCACCTGTAATATTCATTGTTGCAGATGTAACATTGCTATATACACCACCATTGCTGAGATTTGCCCATGCACCACCACCATTAGTACTTTCTTGCCATTGATAACCTGTTGGTGAGTTGCTGGCAGCAATTGTAAAGCTGGTGTTTGTGCCACTACAGATAGTGCTATTGCCAGGACTACTTGTAATAGTTGGTATATCATTAACGCTTGTAGAATTGCTGACAGCACCTGTGCTGCTGCATCCTAATGCATTGTTATAATTAACAGTAACCATTTTACTACCTGTTGTGAGCCATTGCAATGTAACTGTATTGCTTGTAGGGCCTGTACCACCGGCAGTTATTGTATAATCAACACCCAGTGTTCCTGGTACATTCCATACATAGTTAGTTTGTCCCGCTTGTGTAGTATATGTCTGGTTTGTACCTGCACATATATTTGCTAACGGAGTAGCTGTGAACGTTGGTGTAAATGAGGCAGGTTGAGTAATTGTAAATATTTGTGTAGCAGTACAGCTATTCGCATCTGTTACCGTACACGTCCACGTGCCTGCTATTAGACCTGTAACGCTTACTGTACCATCACCCGTCGGGTTGCCCGGTGTCCAGTTATAAGTATATCCACCTGCTCCACCTGTTGGGGTATTGATGGATGCAGCACCATTACTACCACCATTGCACGATACATTGGTTTGTGATGCCGCTG
The DNA here is from genome assembly GCA_002127285.1 of Chitinophagaceae bacterium IBVUCB1. Lineage (GTDB taxonomy): Bacteria > Bacteroidota > Bacteroidia > Chitinophagales > Chitinophagaceae > Polluticoccus. Next base: position 155,272 of record NFUW01000002.1, on the reverse strand, counting down.
TAACCACTATGGCAGTCGGTTGGGTAATGTTGAATGTTTGTGTTGCGGTACAACTGTTAGCATCTGTTACAGTACACGTCCACGTACCGGCTGTAAGGCCTGTAACGCTGACTGTACCATCACCTGTAGGGTTGCCAGGTGTCCAGTTGTAAGTATATCCGCCTGCTCCGCCTGTTGGCGTATTGACAGACGCTGCACCGGTACTGCCACCATTACATGCCACATTTGTTTGAGAGGCTGCTGTAAGCAATAAAGCCGTAGGTTGGGTGATAGTAAATGTTTGTGTTGCGGTACAACTATTGGCATCCGTTACTGTACACGTCCAAGTACCTGCTGTAAGGCCTGTAACGCTTACTGTACCATCGCCTGTCGGGTTGCCCGGTGTCCAGTTATATGTGTATCCACCCGCACCACCTGTTGGTGTATTAACTGACGCCGCACCATTAGCGCCACCATTACAAGACACATTTGTTTGAGAAGCTGCTGTTACTGATAATGTTGTAGGCTGGGTAATATTAAATGTTTGCGAAGCAGTACAACTATTCGCATCCGTTACCGTACACGTCCAAGTGCCTGCTGTAAGACCTGTAACACTCGTTGTGCCATCGCCTGCAGGGTTGCCGGGTGTCCAATTATAAGTAAATCCACCCGCGCCGCCTGTTGGCGTATTGATAGATGCCGCACCATTGCTGCCACCATTGCACGATACATTGGTTTGAGAGGCAGATGTAACCACTATGGCTGTTGGTTGGGTAATGTTGAATGTTTGTGTAGCGGTACAGCTATTCGCATCCGTTACTGTACACGTCCATGTACCTGCCGTAAGGCCTGTAACGCTTACAGTACCATCGCCTGTAGGATTGCCCGGTGTCCAGTTATAAGTATAGCCACCTGCACCACCTGTTGGCGTATTAATTGATGCCGCACCATTACTGCCTCCATTGCACGATACATTGGTTTGTGATGCCGCTGTAACCACTATGGCTGTTGGTTGGGTAATGTTGAATGTTTGTGTTGTGGTACAACTGTTAGCATCTGTTACAGTACACGTCCATGTACCTGCAATTAGCCCGGTAACGCTGACAGTACCATCACCTGTCGGGTTGCCCGGTGTCCAGTTGTAAGTATAGCCGCCTGCTCCGCCTGTTGGCGTATTGACAGATGCTGCACCGGTACTGCCGCCATTGCACGATACATTGGTTTGTGATGCTGCAGTAACAGATAATGCAGTTGGTTGAGTAATAGTAAATGTTCTTGTTATTTGGCAGGTATTAGCATCTGTAATGGTACACGTATAAGTACCTGCTGCTAAACCTGTAGCAGTTGCCCCCGAACCACCAGTTGGTGCCCACGAATACGTATAACCACCCGCACCACCACTGGGGGAAACTGTTGTTGTACCATTGCTACCGCCATTGCACGATACATTGGTTTGCGACGTGCCGGCTGTTAGTGCAGTTGGCTGGGTAATATTAAATGTTTGCGAAGCAGTACAGCTATTGGCATCCGTTACCGTGCAAGTCCATGAACCTGCTGTAAGACCAGTAACACTCGTTGTACCATCACCTGTTGGGTTGCCCGGTGTCCAGTTATAAGTATATCCGCCTGCACCGCCTGTTGGCGTATTGATAGAAGCTGCACCATTGCTGCCACCATTACAAGATATATTGGTTTGCGATGCTGCTGTAACCACTATGGCTGTTGGTTGGGTAATGGTAAATGTTCTTGTTGCTGTACAACTATTCGCATCCGTTACCGTACACGTCCACGTACCTGCGGTAAGGCCTGTAACGCTCGTTGTACCATCACCGGTAGGATTGCCCGGTGTCCAGTTGTAAGTATAGCCGCCTGCACCGCCCGTAGCAACGTTTACCGATGCAGCACCATTAGCACCACCGTTACAAGATACATTGGTTTGAGAGGCTGCTGTAAGCGACATCGGAGATGGTGAGGTAATATTAAATAATTGTGTAGCCGTACAACTATTGGCATCCGATACCGTACACGTCCACGAACCGACTGTAAGGCCTGTAACACTCGTTGTACCATCACCTGTTGGGTTGCCCGGTGTCCAGTTATAAGTATAACCACCCGTACCGCCTGTAGGCGTGTTGACGGATGCAGCACCATTACTACCTCCAAAACATGCTACATTCGTTTGCGATGCTGCCGTTAAGCTTAACGCCGTTGGTTGGGTAATATTAAATGTTTGTGTTGCAGTACAACTATTCGCATCCGTTACAGTACACGTCCATACTTGTGCCGAGAGACCTGTAACACTCGTTGTACCATCACCAGTAGGATTGCCTGGTGTCCAGTTGTATGTGTAGCCACCTGCACCGCCCGTAGCTACGTTTACTGATGCTGCACCATTATTGAAACCGTTACAAGATATATTGGTTTGAGAGGCTGCTGTAAGCGATATGGCAGTCGGTTGGGTAATTGTAAATGTTCTTGCTGCTGTGCAACCGTTGTTATCGGTTACTGTACATGTCCATGAACCAGCGGTAAGACCTGTCACGCTTACTGTACCGTCACCAGTAGGATTGCCTGGTGTCCAGTTGTAAGTATAGGGAGATGAGCCCCCTGTGGCAGAATTTACAGATGCTGCACCATTGCTGCCTCCATTGCAAGATACATTTGTCTGAGACAAAGAAGTAAGTGATACAAGACCTACCGTTGTAGAACTGCTGCCTGAAACGGCACTCCAACAACCTGATATGTTTTGATAATCTACAAATACATTTTTTGTACCAGCAGTTAGCCATTGCAAGGTAACTGTATTACTAGATGAGCCAATACCTCCTGATATGATTGTATAGTCAACACCTGCAGTTCCTGGCACTACCCAGTTGTAAGCATTTTGTCCAGATTGTGTTGTATATGTAACGTTTGTATTTGCACATGTGTTTGCACCTGGAGAAGTAGTGAACGTAGGTGTTGGTACTACGCCAACCGTAAGTGTAGCACCAGACGAAGGCGACGATGTACCCGAACCATTAGTAGCCGTAGCGCGATACAAAAAACCATTCATACCAGCTGTAGCACCTGTAATATTCATGGTAGCTGCGGTAACATTGCTATATACACCGCCATTGCTCAGGTTGGAATAACCGCCACCTGTATTTACCTGCCATTGATAGCTGGTAGGTGAGTTATTGGCTGCTACTGTAAAGCTGGTGTTATTGCCAGCACATATACTTCTGTTACTAGGGTTTGTAGTTATTGTGGGAGCAGACGCTGTGGCTGTTACAGTTATTGTAAAAGACCAATTATTACCAACTGCAAAGTTACTGGCTATGAATGCTAGATAAGTACCCGCAGCTAAAGGATATGACAAGCCAAATGTTGATGTGCCAGCATTGGATATGTCAACAAAATTAAATGACGTATACCCATTGTATGCCGGGCTACTTGACGCTACTGTTCTAGAAACACTGGTTATTTGAAACCCTGTTCCCACCACAATATTAAAGGCATCTTGAGCGTCTCCGGGTGTTGTGGTGACTCCACTAACCGTATAAGTACCTGCAGCACTAATGGTACTGAGTGTTTGCGGGCTTAATACACTCGGCAAATCTGTCCCCTCACTATAAAGTACTTGTGCCTGGGTATTTGTTGCACTAAACAGGCAACAAAGCAACATCAATAATTTGGCGAGGTGTTGAATTCTAATCATAATTCAATAGTTAAATATGTTGTAATGCTATTACTATGGTTATTATAATACATGGTGATGCATATAGCTTTTGCGCACGATTGAAAATAATACCAAATAAAGCAGACTGTAATATATGGTATTATGGCGTAAAATTATAACCCATCCTAATTGTTTAATGGATAGTTAAAGAAACACAAAACAAGTAGTTACGTTATGTATTCTTTTGGGCTTCCAAGCGGCTCATTTCTTTGGCTTTGTACAAAAAGTCGGAAGCAAAGATGAAATCGTCCAGCAGCTTATCATCGCTAAAGATGATGTCTTTGCTACTACCCTGCCATTGCTTGCGCCCTTTGTACATATACACGATGTTGTCGCCGCTTTCCATCACGGTATTCATATCATGGGTATTCACAATGGTGGTGATGTTAAACTCCAGCGTTATTTCTTTTATCAGTTTATCTATCACCAGCGATGTTTGCGGATCCAGCCCTGAATTGGGCTCGTCGCAAAACAAGTATTTGGGGTTCAACACTATGGCACGTGCCAGTGCTACCCGCTTCTTCATACCACCACTCAGCTCGGCAGGAAACTTCTTATTTACACCTTCCAGGTTTACTCGGTGCAGCACCTCATCTACCCTTTTGCGCTTTTCGCCCAATGTAGATTTGGTAAACATATCCAAGGGGAAACGGATATTATGCTCCACATCCATACTATCAAACAACGCACTACCCTGAAAAAGCATACCTATCTGTTTGCGTATTTCTTTCAAGTCTTTGTCTTCCATATTGGTTATATCCGTACCCTCGTACAGCACCTGTCCGCTATCTGGTTTGTACAGTCCTATCATGCACTTCATCAGCACTGTTTTGCCACTACCGCTGCTGCCTATTATCAGATTGGTTTTACCGGGCAGCATCTGTGCAGATACATCTTCCAGTACCACTTTATCGTTAAAGGCTTTGCGTACGTTTTTCACCTCAATCATATTGTAAATGTAAAGAAAACAATAAAGCCCTACCACGTATGTTTTAACCACGGGAGCAAAAAACTCTCTATAATTCATTTGCATTGCGGTACTTTTCAACTATTTTAGCTATTACATCTATTAGATAACAAGCAAATCGTTTGATGATGAATATTAAAAAAATAGTTCTTGCACTATCTGTCCTATGCATAGCATCTGATGCAGACGCTCAATTACACCGACTAAACAAGCGGATAGAATATAATAACCAAAAAGAAAAAGGTCGCTACCCTTTATGGCAGCGTATCTCTTTGGGTTATGGCAGGCATTTCATGTTTGATAAGGCTGAGTTTACTTACCGTAGTGTTACCAACCAATTTTTCAGTACATCTGCATCATTACGCACAAGTGGTTCTATGGCATTGTCACTTGATGCTTATTTTCCCGTAGCACGCTTCAGCAAACGTTCATGTTTCGCAATCAGTGCCGGCGTTAGTTATATCAACGCTATGCTAACACATGATACTGTATTTGTGGGTCCTACTGTATTGCAAAAAGACTTGGAAACAGCTTTTATAAGCGTACCAATAGGTATTGATTTTAAAATGGGCGGCGATGCAGTACAAAGCAAAGAATATAAAACAATGTTTACCGCCGGTGTGGGTATTTTACCAACTTACATACAGTCTACCGGGTTCGAATCTGAAGGCTCTAAAAGCATTGATCAGGAGACTAAAATACTTTCGTACTTAAAAGTTGAAGCAGGTTTTTTCGCGGGCATAGCATTCAAACTGCGAGGCATGGCATACTTTGGTAATTTGATTTTGGCAGACAGGCAGGAAACTATTATTAAAGAAGGTACACAAGACCAGATATTGGGCTACAGGCGTACCACATCTTCGGGTCCCATGGGTTATACCATCTCATTAATAATCATGCCGGGCTCTGCAGGCTGGAGAAGGTAGTAAACAATAATAGATACAACTTAAGCGCCACTAACTAAGTTAGTGGCGCTTAAGTTTGTAAACAACTGATGGCCCGACCTACACCTGAAACACGCCCGTCTTAAACTCCTTTATATCGGGGTTGTGGTTGGCAGCGTTGATGCCTTCGCTTATCACACGGCGGGTTGTTATTGGGTCTATTATCTCATCTACCCATAGGCGTGCGGCTGCGTAGTATGCCGATGTTTGCGCTGTGTATTTATCCGTTATCTGCTTCAACAGTTCTTTTTCTTTCTCAGCATCTATCTCCTGCCCTTTGCTCTTCATGGCAGCTACTTGTATTTGCAGTAATGTTTTAGCTGCCTGCTCGCCACCCATCACGGCTATCTTGGCATTGGGCCATGCGTATATGAAGCGCGGGTCGTATGCCTTGCCGCACATGGCGTAGTTGCCTGCACCGTAAGAGTTGCCTATCACTATCGTTATCTTCGGCACTACACTGTTCGATACCGCATTTACCAGTTTGGCACCATCTTTAATAATGCCGCTTTGCTCACTGCGCGTACCTACCATAAAGCCTGTAACGTCTTGCAGAAACACCAATGGTATCTTCTTCTGATTGCAGTTTTGTATAAATCGGGCTGCTTTGTCAGCACTATCGTTGTATATAACGCCGCCCAGTTGCATTTCGCCCTTGCCGCTTTTTACAATCTTGCGCTGATTGGCTACAATACCTACAGCCCAGCCGTCTATACGTGCATATCCGCACACTATCGTTTTGCCATAGTCTTGCTTAAACTGGTCAAACTCCGAATTATCAACCAATCGCTCTATCACCTCTACCACATCGTATGCCTTTGTATTGTCGGCAGATACCAAGCCGTATATTTCTTTCGGGTCTTTGGTTGGTTCGGCAGGTTTGGCACGGTCAAAGCCCGCGCGCGGCTGCTCGCCCATCTTTTCTATAATGCGGCGAACCTGGTCAAGGCACTGCTGCTCGGTATCAAATTTATAATCGGCAATGCCACTCACCTCGGTATGCATTTTAGCACCACCCAATTGTTGCTGGTCGGCATCTTCGCCAATAGCGGCTTTTACTAAGTAAGGCCCTGCAAGGAATATGGAACCATTACCCTCTACCATCAGCGTTTCATCGCTCATGATGGGCAGGTATGCCCCACCCGCCACGCAGCTACCCATTACGGCAGCTATCTGGCTGATGCCCATAGCACTCATCTGCGCATTATTGCGAAAAATGCGGCCAAAATGTTCTTTGTCTGGAAAAATCTCGTCTTGCATTGGCAGATACACACCTGCACTATCTACTATATACACCACAGGCAGCCTGTTTTCCATAGCTATCTCTTGCAGGCGCAGATTTTTCTTACCTGTTATGGGAAACCATGCACCGGCTTTTACCGTATTATCGTTGGCTACTATCACACACTGGCGGCCATGTATATAACCCAAGCCTGCCACTGTACCCGCAGCAGGGCAACCGCCATGCTCGGCATACATCTCCCACCCTGCAAAAGCACCTATTTCGGTAAATATGCTGTCTTTATCTGTAAGGTATGCTATGCGCTCGCGGGGTGTCATCTTTCCCTTTTCACGCGCTTTTTCTATTGCTTTCTTACCACCGCCCAGGCTCACCTGTGCGTGGCGTTGTTTCATCTGGCTTACAGCCAGTTTCATAGCATCTTCGTTCTTGTTAAATTCAAGGTTCATACCCTATGCCGTTTGAGTGGGCAAAGATGCTGATAAATAGGCAAATTGTGAAATCCGGCACCTATTACATGTCAGGATAGTAATCATCAAATTCAATCCTTATAAATCTTTACATCTCCCTCGCCATTCCATTTTTTATACCCGCGAAACATGCTACCCGTATTGAATGGCATGGTGATATTGCCTTGCTTATCTATACCTATCAGCCCGCCATCGCCTCCAAGTGATGGCAGTTGTTGCAGTATCATGTCTTTAGCAGCATCGTCAATCGTTGAGCCTTTTAGTTCCATGCGGTCGCTCACGCTTTTTGCCATTACCAATCGTATAAAATATTCGCCCCAGCCTGTGCAGCTGATGGCGCAGATATTATTGGCATATGTGCCTGCACCTATTATGGGTGCATCGCCTACGCGCCCATGACGTTTGTTCGTCATACCACCAGTACTGGTAGCCGCTGCCAGATGCCCGCTTTTATCTAATGCCACCGCGCCGACAGTACCGTATTTTTCATCGTAGTTATCGGGCTGCAGCATGGCTTTCTTTTTATTCGTTTCCTTTTGTTTTTGTTCTTTACGCAGTGCGTTTTGCAACGCATCCCAACTGTGTTTTGTGTAGAAGTATGCGGGTTTTACCACGGTGCAGCCGTTCTCTCTGGCAAACAGCTCCGCACCCCTTCCCGTCATCATTACATGCATGCTTTTATCCATCACCGCACGGGCGGCTGTTATTGGGTTCTTTATGGTTGTAACCCCAGCTACAGCACCCGCTTTCATATTGCTGCCGTCCATGATAGCGGCATCCAGTTCGTTGGTACCTGCATGAGTAAAGACTGCGCCCTTGCCTGCGTTAAAGAGGCTATCATCTTCCAACACCATCACGGCGCGCTCTACAGCATCTGTCGCGCTGCCACCTTTGCTAAGCACATCGTAGCCGGCATCTATTGCGCGCTGCATTGCAGCCTTGTATGCCGCCTGCACTGCTTCGGGCTGGTTACCGAAATAACCTGCTCCGCCATGTACTACTATGGCAAATGGCTGCTGTGCCACGGCTATTTGCACATAAAGCACATACAACAAGCATAAGTACGCACGTTTCATATATTGCAAGATAAGCAATTACTCCCACTTAAACACCCGCGCAGCAACTACATACAGCACCGTACCCCATAGCAGCAGCAGTAGTATGTCTATCCTCACATCCCATAGATTGGCACCTTCAAATGCTACTTTGCGCATCGCATCGTTGAGGTAAGTAAGCGGTAATGCCTTACAAAAAGGCTGCAGCCATCCTGGAAAATTATCTATTGAAAAGAATGTGCCTGCCAGTAAAAACTGAGGCAGTGTTATCATATTGGCAAATGGCGGAATCGTTGCATCGCTCTTCGCAATGCCGCTAACAATAAAACCAAAACCCATAAACACTAAAATAGCCAGTGCGCTCAGTGTTATCAATTCTATATATGTTACTATGCCATTAACGAGTGTATAACCAAATGCAAAATGCCCTACAGCAATAATTATAGATGCGCCCATCAACTGAAATATCATACGGGATATGCCCTCGCTTAGCACAATAAATTCTTTGCGTACGGGCGTTGCAAAAAACCGTTTCAGTACCAGTGTCTGTCGCAGGTTGAAGAATACAAACGCGGTACCGAATACACTACCTGCCAATAAAGAGAAGCCCAACTGTCCGGGCAGTATAAAGTCTATCATTCTGAATTCTCTCACTTTATTTTCCTGCACTTGTACTAAGGCAAGTTTGGCCGAGTGTGTGGCGATTTCGGGGTCCATTGTTTGCACTACGGTATGGATGATGGCTTTCAATTGCTGTACGTTCGCCATTTGTGATGATGGCGTATGCAGCATTATACTGTATTTTGGCAGTGCGGTATCTGTATGCTGAGTAATGGCAATGGTAGCTGCCAGTTCGCCCTCGTTTAGTTGTTTGGTGATGAAGGCGCTATCTCCCCCCACCCATTTCAGTTCGGGTATTTTATGGAGTATGGTATATAGCTCGCCTGTGGTATCAGTATCCGGGGCAGCTGCCACTTTCAGGCTGCCATGCCCGCCTCCACTGCCCAAAAAGCCGAATACCAATATAAATATCAACGGAAAGGCAATGCTGAATACAATGGCAGAGGGGCTTTTAAGTATAGACTGCAGGCTGGCTTTAATAAGTGCCCGCATAGCGCGCGCATTGCTGTATTGGCTCATATATTATTTACTACGGATAGGCAAAAATACTTGTTAAAAATGAAGTACGTTATTTTTTGTGCCGGTGAATGGTGTAAATTACGCTACAGACGATATGAGCAATCACGTTAAAAAGTATATAATCATCGCAGCGGCTATGCTGGTATGTTTGCATGCATCAGCATCCAAACTCTTTATCCCTATGGATGCCGACAACCAAGTGAACCACCTGAAGGCATATGGTGTGGCATACGCCGCGTTGAAGGGCGGTATGGAAGTAGACTGGATGCTTAACTACCAAGGTGGCAGCTTTTGTATGGACAATGCAGACGAGATAGAAAAGCTATGCAAGATTCGCGGTGTGAGCTATGAAATTATCAGCGATGCCAGATACCTTGCAATGGTAGAAAAAATAGCCAACCCCGATTTCAATGCAGACATCATCAAACTGGAAAAGCCGCCTAAGATAGCCGTATATACTCCGCCAGGCAAGCAGCCGTGGGATGATGCCGTAACGCTGGTGCTTACATACGCAGAGATACCCTACGACAAAATATATGACGATGCCGTGTTGGAAAGCAAACTGCCAGAATATGACTGGCTGCACCTGCATCACGAGGACTTTACAGGACAGTACGGTAAGTTTTGGGCGCAATACCAAAATACTACATGGTTTCAGGAAGATGTACGCAACAGCGAAGAAATGGCCCGGAAGCATGGCTTTAAGAAAGTATCGCAGCTAAAACTGGCAGTGGCTAAACGCATACGGGAATTTGTAGCAGGTGGCGGATATCTCTTTGCCATGTGCAGTGCTACAGACACCTATGATATTGGCCTGAGTGCCTATGCTACCGATATATGCGATGTACCCTTTGACGGCGACCCGGCAGCGCCTAATGCACAACAGATACTGGACTATACACAGGGCTTTGCATTTAAAGACTACCGCATATCACTCAATCCATACGAGTATGAGTTTTCGGATATAGACAACACACACTTCAGGCAGGTAATAGCAGATGTTGATTATTTTTCGCTATTTACATTCTCTGCCAAGTTCGACCCTGTGCCTACCATGCTATGCCAAAATCATACCACAACCGTTAAGGGTTTTATGGGACAGACAACTGCTTTCCGTAAAGAGACGCTGAAAACCAGTGTGCTGGTAATGGGCGATTACAAACCGAAAAACGAAGCACGCTATATCCACGGCGAATATGGCAAAGGCACATGGACATTCTACGGTGGCCACGATCCAGAAGATTATGAACACTCAATAGGCGACCCACCTACCGACCTGAGCCTGCACCCCACATCGCCCGGCTACAGGTTGATATTGAATAATGTGCTTTTTCCCGCAGCAAGGAAGAAGCCGAGAAAGACATGATGGGATAAATGCCGAAAATCTAATTCCGAATTTCAAATTAGTTACTTCAAGCACGGATGCTTGAAAAATGTTGAAAAGCCTGGGAAATATCCCGAGAATAACCCACTAAGAATGGCTGCTATAGCTTTCTGAATATTGGCAATTTATGCTGCAGAAATCTTTTAGTATGTCTGAATACAACGGGGGTTATTTGCAACAATAATAGTGCTGCTACAAATACGGCTACTATCAACAATATATCATTACTGCTGCTTATCGTTCCACCAGATGCTATTATATTGCGGCATAGCTGTAAATGTTTAGATACTAAAGATAAACAATGTATAAATGAAAAAACGTTAAGATTTCTTGCCAGGCACTACCCTGCCGCTCAAAAAATCTGTAGCTGCTTTTACTTGTTTATCTACATCTTTGAAACGAATAATATAATACATCAGGCTGCGTTTTTTGCCATCTGTCAGTTTGTTGTAAGCTGACATCGCATCTTCATCTTGTGTCAATAAAGCTTCAAGCACCTCAGGCATTTCCACCCCTAATGGGTTTTCATCTATCGTCAACACAAAAGATATAATATCACCCTCTTTTTTACCAATCGCGTTGAGGTTTTTCGTAGACACTATAATAAAGAAATCGCCATCACCCATGTGGTTTAGCCCGCAACGATAACCTACTTTACCATCAATTGTGCAAAGCAATCTTGTACGTTTCTGCTGAGGCATTTTGGCAACTGTGGCTGCCGGCACTAATATATAATAGTATGCTCCCTTACGCGGTTCCAGCTTTTGCAATAACTGCTTCCCTTTATATGGCTTCATGTAGCAGTAAACAATGTTTGGGCAAAAAATGTTTATCCCTTTACGCGCTGGTGTTTAGTCATGCCGCCCATAATACCTTGCATGAGCTTTACTTTTACACTACGCGGAACAGTGCGTAATGCGTAAGTTAGCAATTTCGATAACAAGCCAGGCAATACTATACTACGTCTGCCCAATGCGTTCAGTATTGGTATTCCTATTTGCGATGGCGTTAATGACATATTCATTTGCATATTTGCACGCCTGCCAAAGCCACTACGTACAGGACCCGGACAAGCTGCCAATACATCTACACCTCGTAGCTTTAGTTCTGCGTTAAGCCCTTCTGCCAGCGATTGTATATAAGCTTTGGTAGCAGCATAATGCGCTGCATAAGGCACACCCTGAAATGCAACTATCGAACTCAATAAAACAATACCCCCTCTGCCTGCATTACAAAACCGCATACTAAAATAATGTACCAATGACAATACTGCCTCGCAATTTACCCGCAGCATATCTACCTCTGCATGAAGGGAACTATCCGTAAATAAACCAGATGTGCCATACCCTGCTGACGCTACTAATAAACCTATCTGTTTACCATTAACCGCACGCACAAGTTGCTCTACGCCAGCGGCAGTAGCAAGGTCTGCAGCAACAGCTATAACATCAACACCATACTGTACACGCAAACTATTTTCTAAGGCTAACAGCCTTTCTGCACCTCGCGCATTGATTATCAGATTAAATCCTGCAGATGCTAATTGTATAGCAATCTCAAGCCCAATACCAGATGTAGCGCCTGTAACAATAGCCCAAGCTCCATACCGTTCTAACAATCGGTGCTTTTCTTTTACTGTCAATTCCATAAAATACTATTTGGCAGATAATGATTTTTTATGTGCATGTTCAGACTGCTCTTTGAGCGACTTTAGCCATACATCATGTAGTTTCTTTAATTTGGCAGGCTGAAAAGTTTTTTCAAAAAACGTCAGCCATCCATTCTGCGACTCGTCTGTAATGACACGGCAGCCGTTATCTGTGGGTATTATTAGCCAAGCATGATAGCCTTTAATATTACGTTTTACAGACTCCCAACAAAGTGAACGCTCTGGCACAAACTCTTTGATGGTAGATGTAAAACCAAAACCCATCGTATTCCAGTTAAAGACAATTCCATCTGTCAATCTTTTGGTGCTGCTATCAATGTATTTTACATTCTTAGCCCCAACGTACCATTGTGGCCAACGTTCTGCATCGAGCAATAACTGCCATACTACACCAGATGGTGCATTTATGTATATTTCATTATGTACAAAAAAGCTGCTTTTTGATGGCTGATATTTTTCGGGCCAGTTGATGCTGTAATCAGTTTGTGCAAATAAATTATCTGCAACCAGCAGAAAAACAAGTAACACTATGAACCTGAATAAATAATATGGTTTCATGCAGCAAAGCTATAAAGGCACTACAGCATAAAACGATAACAAATGTTTAGATTTTTATTTAGTGTTTCCCTTCTTAAGCCTGCTGAGATGTACAGGAGTAATGCCAAGATAAGAGGCTATCATATGTTGTGGCACACGATTATGAATGTCGGGAAATACCTCTGTGATATTATCGTATCGTTCTTTAGGAGTACGAGCATATAGGTTACGTATTCGGTTGTCTTGATAAATAAAATAAAATTCTGCGATGAGCCTGCCTAATTTGTCGCCTTGCAGCAGATTTTTATAGCCCCATTCTACTGCACTTCTTGGCAATATTACCGTTTCAGTGTTTTCTAAAGATTGCAGTGTATATACCGATGGCTGCTTCATGATGAAGCATGAATAATCTGCAATAAATTGATTTTCGAGCGCAAAATGCACTGTATGCTCTGCGCCATCGTTGTCTGTTACCGTAACACGAATAATACCACTATTGATGAAAAATATCTCATTTGGCACAACATTAGGACGGCTGAGTACGTCATATCGATTGAAAGTTTTTGCAATACATCGCGTAGTAAATGCGTCAAGTTCATCGTTGCCGATTTGTATCATCTGTTTTAAAGAATCGCGAAACTGTTGCATATATCAGCAATTAACAATGATGAATATTTTTTGTTCGGTGCAATAGTCTCAACCCAACCCATCCCTTATTTTCTTAGGCAGTTTGCTTTTTATCAATTCGTAAGACTGTCGGACGTAATGCTCCCATTCTTTAGGCTTTAATGCGCTACGCTTCTCTATCATTATCCACTTATTGCGTGCCAGGTAGGGTGCGGGAGATATACCATCCCGCTCACATAGTTCTTCAAACTCATCATCACCTACTTTCAACGATACTGCAGCATTTTCTTCAAGCCCCGTAACGCAAAACATTTTTTCGGCTATCATGTAGCAAAGGTCATGCTCCCATTTTATGCCTTCGTGTACACCAGGCAGGCTCATACAAAATATGCGTAGTTTATCGCTGTTCATGCTGTAAAGTTAATGAGACGATAAGGTAATACCTTCATAGGTTTTACTTTAAAGTATATCCGCTTTAAAGAAAAACATGCACAAAAAATTACCCCATGCTTCGGCATAGGGTAATATACTTAGATCCACTCATCAAATAGTCAACCAATCAACCTGCGCACCTACCGTAGCTTGTACCTGAACCCTGCATAAAAGTTGGCACCCATAATTGGGCCCCATGCCATAGAGGCATCAAAGCCATTGTCGTACGGGTGTTGCGCACCCAGTACAGGGTGGTGCATCATGAAGTTGGTGAGGTTTTCGCCACCTGCATATACCTCCAGCTTGTCGTTCCATGTTTTGCTTATCTGCGCGTTCATCTGCCAAAAGGATGGCGAATAGGTTTCGGGCAAAAAAGAATTCGTTTCATGGTCGTGCAGTATGGGCAGGCGTTTAGAGCTTATCCACTGTACGGTATAGTCAAACTTCCACTTGTTGCGTGTTTCGTAGGCGATGTTGGCAAATGCCCTGTGTGCGGCTACCAATGGGCGCTCTTTCAGTATAGTGCCGTAGGTAGCCTTTACATCGTACCAACGATATGCCAATCGCAAATCGAGGTTGTGTATCAACTCATAATCGGCCTGCACTTGCAGCGCTTTGGCAAAGGATTGCCCGTTGAGGTTGTAAAAACGTACACTGCGTGGTTCTTCCACATCTACCACTACCTGATTTTGAAAATCGGTATAGTAATAATCTACACTCACTGCACCATCACGATAGTCTAACGTGAATTTTTGTGTAAAATTGACACCGTAGTTCCATGCTACTTCAGGGTTCATTCCGTAGGGGGTTGTGCTGCCTGTATTGCCCAATACCATAAAGCTGCGATTGCTTGCCATATAGCCCATATTCTCAGCAAATATATTGGCGGTGCGTTGTGCCCTGCCTGCCGATGCACGGAATACGCTTTTCTTATAGGGCGCATAACGAACATGCAGGCGTGGTGTAGCAAAAGCTCCGAAGATATTGTGATAGTCGCCCCGAAGGCCTGCTACCATATTGAACTTGTCTGACATGGTATAGCTGTACTCTGCAAATGCGCCGGGCACTATCTCTGTTCGTTTATAAGCCGTACGCCTGAATGTTTCGTCGTAGTTGTCTATCAGGTTGCTCAGCCCGCTTTTCAATACATGGTTGGTGTTGCCCAGTATGGTTTGGTATATCAGGTTGGCATACATACTGCGCTGCATACCGCTGTAGTTGGTAGTGCCATACACCGCATCCTGATTGTGATACACGCCTGCCAGTTGCAGCCCCATACTGGTGCCGGGCTTTTTAAACATCTTACCGATTTTCGCCCATGCCTCTGCACGTTCCATAGTAGATTCAAAACCCCAGGGCTTGCCCTGTATCTGCTCGCCGCCTTTTTCATAATCCCGTTGCCCGCCAAGGTTGCTGCTGTATGCGCCTTTCACACCGCCTTGCACTTCCCAACCTTTGGGGCTAAACCAAAACCATCTGTTGGCACCAACAAATGTTTTATCGAGCGGCTGGTCCAGAAAGCCATCATGGTTCATATCCTGTTTTACCCAAAATCCTTTAGCGTGCAAAAACAAGTTGGTAGATAGGTTGTCGTTCAGCATATGCCTATACACCACATTGCCCTCGCTACGTCCTTGTGAGCTTTGGTACATATTGAGGTGCAGCTTTTCTTCTTTTTCCTCAAATGGTTTGCGCCACTCTACGTTTATCTGTCCTGCAACACTTTCGTAGCCGTTTACCACACTACCGGTACCCTTACTTAGTTGCATGCCTTCTATAAATGTACCAGGTGTAAAGGTAAGCCCCGTAATAGATGCCAGCCCGCGCGTATCGGGTATGTTTTCCCTTGTTATCAGGGTGTATGGCCCTGCCAGCCCCAGCATTTGTATCTGTTTGTAGCCTGTAACTGCATCTGTAAATGCTACGTCAACCGATGGGGTGGTTTCAAAACTCTCGCTCAGGTTGCAGCACGCTGCTTTCAGCAGTTCTCTCAGGCTGATGAGTTCTTTCTTCAACGGGTCGAGCATCGTTATCTGTGTAGAAGCCCTACGTTGTTTTACCGTTACTTCTTTCAGGTTTTGTTTTTTGCTGCTATCGGGTGTGGTGCTTTGCGCATATAGTTGTGTATATGGCAGCAGTGCCAAACTGCCCATCAGCAGTTGTTTATATATTCTGTCCATACTTGTGTTTGTTGTTAGTCGTTACAAGTATTGGTTTTGTATTGGCAACATTCGGGCAGCTTTTTATAGTCTGCTTCTGCAGCTTCCATTTTTTCGGAGCTATGGCCTGCCTTGGCTACGCTTTTCAGTATGGCTTCTTCATTGGTTTTTGATGGCTTGTATATAACCGTCAGCACATGGGTTTCTTTATCCCACTCCGCTTTCTTAACGCCTTTTACAAAAGCAGCTTCTTCAATGCGCTTTTTGCACATACCACAGTTGCCATCTACTTTGTATGTTTTGGTAACGATGTCTTTACCATCTTGTGCCATAACACCTATGGCAGAAAATAGTATGCTGAGGATGATGATTATCTGTTTCATCTTACTTATTCGGTTTTTTGTTTGAGAGAATAATATACGTTTATAGCTGCCTGTTATACAGACAACGCATTTGCACACGGGCATAGTATATTAACCGTAATAAGTAAGGCTGGAGTGTAGCTTGAAAAGCGGTATGTTTTGCCAAAGGCCCGGTGGAGCGTTGGGCATATACTCCGTAGTGCTTTGTGCAATGCAGCAAGTAGCCGCATCTGCAATATGGTAAAGCGGTTGAGGTGCTATCCACGCAGTTGCAGATAATTTCAGTTTGAAGAAATCAACCACATTTTGGTCGGCAGCTACTTTGGCAGATATTACCTCGTCTTTGCAACATCCGCTTTCTTCTTCCGGTTCGTCGCTGCAACTATCATCGGCACAGCCATCACTCTTGGCATACACTTCCCACGACTCCAGTTCATCGCCGCAATAGTGCATGTTTATCATTACCCCCGACACTGCCAGCAGGTAGATGAACATAATTGGTATAACGATGAGCCTTTTCATTGACTGCACGAAGATACATAATTGAATTGTTAATAATATCGAAAAAGGTTTATAAGATTATGGCGTGGATTTATAGTATTTTAGAGTAGCGAGCTATGATAAATCCCTTTAAAACAGGCGACACCAAAGAATACAGGCATACGGTAACGGATGCCGATGCTGCCAGCTTTAAAAGCGGCGAGGTGCATAAAGTATATAGCACTTTTGCGCTGACACGCGATGCCGAATGGGCTGGCAGGCTGTTTGTGCTGGAGATGAAAGAGGCAGATGAAGAAGGCATTGGTACTGCCGTAACCGTTACACACCACTCACCCGCACTGATTGGGCAGGAAGTAATATTTACAGCCACGCTTGCAGAGGTAAATAAAAATGAAGTAGTAGTTGACTTTACCGCCACCGTAGGCAACCGCCTGATAAGCAGCGGCAAAACATGGCAAAAGATTTTGAAACGCGAAAAGCTAGATAGGCTGTTTGAGGGGTTAGCTTAATGTTTTTGTTCTGCTAAAAGAAATACAAACTTCTAAGATTAATATTATTAAATACGGAATAGCCAAAATATAATTCCATCCATACATTTCCTCAGAAAAAACTAAAAACTCACTGACATTTGGATTGTTTTTTTGCCAAAAAACTACATCAGAAACCTTTAATACAAATACACTTAAAATAAAAAATTGAATTAATAGAGTGCATAGCAGGATATAAATTAAAGTAAGCCAATCGCTATGCTTATAATATCTAACGAAAACTATTATCAAGCTTCCTATCATTATTAATAGGACATAATACCTTAGCAAGTGTACCCATTCTAAGTTTATTAACTCTTTCTTGATTCCTAAAAAAATAAGTACAGATAATAATGCTGTTACAAGAAATATTGAAACAATATTTTTTTGAATAATAACCATACTACCCTCTCAACACCTTAACCACCATCGGTGCTAATCTTTCTGCCCATATTTTATATTCTTTGCCACTTGGGTGCAGTCCGTCTTCGGCAAGGTAGGCTGGTGTAGTGCCGTTTTTGCGGGTGCTGTCGGTAATATCTAAGTAATGGCATTTGTGCGCCAGTGTTATCTCTTTACACGCTGCATTGTAGGCATCAATATCTTTAGCTATCTGCGCCCTGTCTCTGCCGTCTGCAAAGGGTGTTACACCCCAATCGGGTATGGAGAGTACAAATACATTTTGTGTATGCCCGTTGGCATAGCGTATAGCTGTGTCTAATAGTTGGGTATATTCTTCTTTATAGTTGTCTATACTACGCCCCCGGTATTGATTGTTTACGCCTATCAATAGTGTTACAAAGCTGTAGGTATCTTGCAGGGCTCGTTCTTTAATGGCAGCCGCCAGTTCATCAGTAGTCCATCCTGTAGTAGCAATGATGATGGGTTCTTTCACCTTTATGCCTTGCGCGTTCAGCATTGCCACCGTTTGGTGCGGAAAATTGTCGGCAGCAGGTACTTGTTCACCGATAGTATAAGAATCGCCGAGCGCGAGGTATGTGTGTGTCATTAATTAATAAAAACAGTTTTGATGTTCACGAATTCGCGAATACCAAATATACTCAATTCCCTGCCATATCCGCTTTGCTTGATGCCACCAAAAGGCAGGCGTGGGTCTGAATGTACAAAGGCATTTACAAAACAGTTGCCCGCCTGTAGCTGCGTAGCCGCTATCTTCTCTGCCTTAGTACGATTTTTGCTAAAGATGCCAGCCCCCAATCCGTAAATGCTATCGTTGGCAAGGCGTATGGCATCGGCTTCGTCCTTAGCTTCTATTATAGCAGCTACGGGGCCAAACAATTCTTCGTCGTAAGCAGGCATCCCTTTCTTTACATTCGTCAGCACTGTAGGCGGGTAGTATGCACCATCGTTTTGTGGTATGTAACCACCGCACAACAGCTTTGCACCCATCGCTATGCTATTTTCTACTTGCTGGTGCAGTTGGTCACGCAGGTCGTGCCGTGCCATAGGGCCTATTTTATTGTCCATATCCATCGGGTCGCCAAAGCGTGCTGCCTGCATCTGTTCGGTAAACTGTTTTTCAAATTCTTTCTTCACTTCTTTGTCTACAATAAAACGTTTGGCAGCCACACAACTCTGCCCGCTGTTTACCAATCTGCCATCAACGCATGTTTTAACAGCCAATTGCATATCTGCATCTTTCAGTATGATGTATGCATCGCTGCCGCCCAGTTCCAATACTTGTTTTTTGATGTGCTTACCTGCCGCCATGGCTACCTTGCTACCTGCCGATGTACTGCCTGTAAAAGTTATGGCCGCTACGGCAGGGTTGGCTATCAAATCTTCCACCCTTGCCGATGGCAATAGTAATGTTTGTAATAAGCCTTTAGGTGCGCCCGCATCTTTTATCAGTTTCTCTATTGCTAATGCACAACCGCTGATGTTGGATGCATGTTTCAGCAGCATCACATTACCAGCCATCACCGCAGGAGCCATAGCACGAAACACTTGCCAATACGGAAAATTCCAAGGCATAACGGCAAGCACTATACCCAACGGCTGAAACGATACATAACTCTTGCGCGCGTCTGTTTGCACTATTTCATCTTTCAGATAGGCAGCACCATGCTTGGCATAAAACTCAAAAGTGGTGGCACATTTCTCTACCTCTGTCAGGCTTTGCGCTATGGGTTTGCCCATCTCTGCTGTTGCCAGCTTTGCCAGTTTCTCTTTGTCTTTGCGCAGTTGGGCAGCAATACGCTTCATTACCGATGCACGTTCCTTTAACGACATACCACTCCAATGCCCGAATGCTTGCTGCGCCTGCTTTACTTTGTTCGATACCTTTTTTTCGTCATATATCTCGTAATCTCCCAATACCTTGCCTGTAGCGGGATTGATGGAGATGAGCCTGTCTGTCATGCGGAGATTTCTTTGTTAACAAAATTAAACAACCTGCTCGGTACAAAAGGTTTAGTATTTTTGATGCCCGTATAAATTAACAGTTGTTTCAGATATGATTATTGATAAGATAAAATTCGGCACAGACGGCTGGCGTGCCATCATAGCGCAAGATTTCACGGTGTATAACGTAGCGCGTGTTACCAAAGGTTTATCGCACTGGCTGTTGCAGCGCAGCGACCGCCCTACCGTAGTGCTGGGGCACGATTGCCGCTTTGGCGGGCCATTGTTTACAGATATGGTAGCGAGGGTATTGTGCGCCAATGGCATACAGGTAAAAATGGCAAAAGGCTTTGTAAGCACACCGATGATATCTTTTGGTGTGCAGCAGATGAGCGCGCAGCAAGGTGTTATCATCACCGCATCGCACAATCCGCCAACATATAATGGCTATAAGCTGAAAGGCGCACACGGTGGCCCGTCTAACCCCGCAGACATAGCAGCCGTAGAAGCGTTAATACCGGACACGGTAGATATACCGAAAGAGGGTTTGGCATATTGGGAAAAACAAGGGCTGCTTTCTTACATAGACCTTGAGGATATGTATGTGAGCTACCTGCAGGAAAAATTTGATATTACAGCACTCAACAAGTCGCCTTTCAAACTGGCGTATGATGCCATGTATGGCGCAGGGCAAAACGTGATGCGCAGACTGTTCCCTACATCAGTAATGATACATTGCGAAGACAACCCCGGCTTTATGGGGCAGGCACCCGAGCCACTTGATAAAAACCTGCAAACACTGGCTAAGACAGTAGCCAACACCCCCGAAGTGAAAATAGGGCTTGCTACCGATGGTGATGCAGACCGTATAGGCTTGTATGACGAAGACGGAAACTTTGTAGATGCGCACCACATCATACTATTGCTTATCCACTACCTGCACAAGTACAAGGGTATGACGGGTAAGGTGGCGGTTGCCTTTTCGGTAACAGACCGTGTAAAACGTATGTGCGAGGCGTATGGATTGCCGATAGAGATAACGGCTATAGGCTTTAAATACATCAGCGAGATAATGACGAAGGAAGATATACTGGTAGGTGGTGAAGAAAGCGGCGGCATAGCGGTGAAAGGCCACATACCCGAACGCGATGGCATCTATGACGGGCTGGCACTATACCAGTTTATGAACGAAACCGGCAAAACGCTGAAACAGCTATGCGAAGAAGTATATGATGTGGTAGGCCGCTTTGTATATGAACGCAACGACCTGACGCTGGAGAATGAAAAGAAAGAAGCCATCATCAAAAAAGCCGCAGAGAATGGTTACACCCAATTCGGCAAGTACAGCTTCAACCGTATTGAAACCATAGATGGCATCAAATACCATCTGGAAAACGGCGGATGGATTATGCTGCGCGCATCGGGCACGGAACCCCTGCTGCGTGTATATGCCGAAGGCAACAGCAAAGAAGAAACACTGGATATACTGGAAGATGTGAAGAAAACAATTTTAGCATAAAACGTATAGAAAAGGGGCTGTAAACACAGCCCCTTTCTTTTTGCCTATTCTCATCCCTGACTATAAAGTTATTTCTGTACTACATCGCCACGTGTAGTTTCTACCACCTTGCCTACTTGCCCTATCAACTGGTCTGACAAGCCTACTTTTTTAGCACCTGCTACCAAATCAACCACAAACTGGTCGAAGTCTGCATTGCTTGCTTTACCATTCATGCGTGGGTGCTTGGCGGGGTCGTGTGCGTCTTTCATGTTCAGCCCTTTGTAGGTGAAGTTTTTTGCACCTGTAGCTACGCAGAAGAAATCGGTCAGGTTGGTGCTCAATTTCTGAAAGCCACTCAGGTTGCCCGATGTTACCTCTGCCAGCAGCACGGGGAAGAAGCTATTCAGCTTAGGGTCTGCCGCTATTACAAAGATGGTGCTATCTACTACAGAGCGGATGCCGAGGCGACCTTTCTCTATCATCTGCCCGCTGGCAGATGGGTCTGCTACCATTTGTGTACCACCCAGCGAGTCGTACAGTGTCATGGTAGGTGTGGGCGTTGGTGTAGGGGTGGTCATGTTGTCGTCGTCTTTTTTGCAAGATGTGGCTACTACCAATCCTGCCATTAGAATCAAGGCTAACTTTTTCATACTCATTCTGATTTTTTATGGTTTTTAAAAGATGTTATTTGAAATGATACGCAGCTATGTTAATTAACAGGGCAGCCTGTTTTCATCGCAGCGTCACTTGGCATATAGCGTTCTGCTTTGTAATTGCCTGCTTTTTTCAATTCGGCTATGATGTTATTGGCATCTGTTTGGGCAGGGTAGAAGGTAAACACCGCAATATTGGTTTCTGCATTGCATAGTACATGGTGTATGCCCTTATTGGCATATAGCCATTCGGTTATTTTAGCAGCATCTTGCTGGCTGATGTCTTGTTGAAAATCTACCCTTGCCATCACAATGCGCTCGGCATCTGTTATTTTGGGGCGCGTTACCTGATAGATGTGTACTGCCAGTACGGTGGTAGCAGCCAGCAGCAATACCCCTGCCGAAATCAATACTTTTTTCCATGTGCGTTTCATTGTCGTCATGTTTTTATGTGTAAGCAATGCAGGCGCTATGCCCTATTCCTGTACATATACGACAATACCATGACAATGGATTTACCCTTTTTCAAAAAAAATACAGGGATGGTTTTAGCCATCCCTGTATCATCTTTCACCGTTGCGCTTTGGTTAATGCGCAGCTTCTTTCAGCTTATCCTTAAACACTTTTTTAAACTTATCCATCTTGGGCTTTACTACAAACTGGCAATACCCTTGGTTGGGGTTGTCGTTGTAATAGTTTTGATGATAATCCTCTGCTTTATAAAAAGTAGTATATGGACTAATCTCCGTTACTATATCTGCACGGAAGGCTTGTTCCTCATTCAGCTTCTTTTTATAGGCTTCGGCTTTTTGCTTTTGCTCGTCGTTGTGATAAAAAATGGCAGAACGGTATTGCGTACCCACGTCATTGCCTTGCCTATTGAGTTGCGTAGGATCGTGCGCTACCCAAAATGCAGCCAGTAACTCATCGTAGCTGATGACGGCAGGATTGTAATATATATTGCAGGCTTCGGCATGTCCTGTTTCGCCCGTGCATACTTGCTTGTAGGTGGGGTTGGCAACATGGCCGCCCAGATAGCCGCTTTCTACTTTTTCTACCCCTTTCAGTTGTTGGTATTGCGCCTCTACACACCAAAAGCAGCCTGCGGCAAAAGTGGCTATCTGTGTTTGGTTGTTTTGTGTAGCGGGTGTTGTGCTGTTCATCTGTTTAAAAGTATTCGATTTTTCGTAATTGTTATGCTCTTGCGCGCAGGCAGTTAGCTGCATCATCCATGCCAGCATGGCCGATATTTTGAGTCCTTTCATCATTGTATTGCAAAGTTATAACACTAAATACGCACAACTGTTGTGCAGGGATTGTCAGTTGGCAGACAAAGGCTTGTATTTAACATACTATTTGAAAATATATGGGCAAAACGGAAAAAGATTTTTGAAAATAGGGCTGCTTATATAATTTTGCGCCCGGAGAGATGGCAGAGCGGTCGAATGCGGCGGTCTTGAAAACCGTTGACTGTCAAAGGTCCGGGGGTTCGAATCCCTCTCTCTCCGCCGGAATGTAAAAGCCTCACTATGTGAGGCTTTATTGTTTACTCGCTATAAGCTACTTCAACTATTATTTCGTTCTCCCTGCCCACAACATCCCAGGGGGCATTGTAGCCCAGATAGCTGTATTCGCCCAGCTCGGTAAGGCCATTGTTGGCAATTGCTGTTTTCAGCTCGTTTATTTTTCTGCTTATTTTCTGCTCATTGGCATAGCCGCCAAATTTCAGCACGGCGTAGTAACCCTCTTTGGAATAATGCAAGCTTACCGTGCTGTCATTGGGCTTTGGCAGGGTATTCATATCATATCCCGATGGCATTACAAAGCTCATCTTGTTGCCAGTGGCATCCTTGTCCATACGCACTGGGGCTGTCATTGATATTTTTTCAGCCGTGTTATTATCTCCGAAAATATAACCTGCAAGTGTGCGGAAATGGTTATTGCTGTTACCCATATATGAGTTGCCTGCAGAGGCTACCGTAGCCACGATGGCTTTGGGGTAATAACGAATCTCCATATCGCCAATTGTTTTTACAAGCCTGTATTGCTGGCGTTCTACTTTTCTGTTAGCTGCGTACATCATTGCTGAGTAACAAATTAATACCAATATCATTATACCGGCTACTATCCTCACTGTGTTCATCTTACTTCGTTTTTTACTGTGTATTCAAATGTCTTTTCGGCAATACATTTCGTATATAAGTTAGCAGCAGCATCTTACAAGCACTGTATCGCTGATGTAATAACACATAAATAGATAATTTGTTTAAGGCACTGCGTGCTTTCATCATCGCACAACCACAACAGCCATATGAGTTACTATAAAAAAAACGAAGCCCGCAGGCTCCATTTTACCATAAAGAGTTTTTGTTAGTATGTGTTGCCGCATATTACAGCATAGCCTATTCCCATTTTACGTCAAACTTACCATCCGTTACCATCAGGCTATCATTTGTTTGAAAATAGAATGTACCCTTTGCACTTTTTTCGCCTGTGCTGATGATTTCAATTTCGCCATAAACAGAACTGTGAGATTTTGAGTCGTAGTACTTAGCTGTATTATAAATATGGTCTATTGTATATTTACCCGGGCCTTTGTATTTATTAATAAAGAGTTCTAAAGATTCCTCGTCAGATAATTGCGAACCACCCACAATGAATGCCTTATCTGTTACAGTAACGGCTACATTACCGGCATTATATGTTCTGCCGTTAACGGTAGCTGACAGAGACCCTTTGGTAGCAGCCTTGTTTACCGTTTCTTCAAATTTTTTACAACTACCGACACCTAATAGGGCCAACGACAAAACGATAGGTATTATTTTTTTCATTTTTATGTTATTTATATACAATTATATGAAAAATATGTAAAAAGCTGCGTATGTCTTCTGCAAGGTATTGCAAATATTTGCAGGCTGCCTTCATGTAAATACAATAAAAATATGGCTGAAACCTGCAGGCAAAAAATGTAAGGTTTGAAAAAATTAAGCTATCTAAAAAGAAACTTATTCAATTATTACTTTTGTTGAATGGCAGAATTCCTAACAACTAGCGGTATATCACACCACTTAGAGAACATTATTAGTGGGGCTAAAAAAAAATTAATTCTAATCTCTCCTTATTTACAGATTTCAAAAACTCTATATGAACGTTTAAAAGACACCAATGACAGGAAAGTAAGTATCACAATTATTTATGGAAAGAATGATTTACAAGCTAATGAACTTAATTTGCTCATGTCATTGAATAGAGTATCTCTGTATTTTTTTGAGAACTTACACGCTAAATGTTATTACAATGAAGAACTAATGATAATTACATCTATGAATATGTACGAGTTTTCAGAGCGTACAAATAGAGAGATGGGCATATTAATTAGCTCATTAAACGACAAACAAGTTTATGAAAAAGCAGCTACAGAGTCAGAGTCTATATTAAAGGCATCAGTTTTAATGACAAATCATTCACAAAACAATTACTCTGCACCAAAACACCAATCTAAAAATAAAGAAGAAGCGCTATCCTATTGTATCAGGTGTCGCACACACTTAAACTACCTCGACCTTGATAAACCTTATTGTAAAGACTGCTTTTATACATGGTCTGAATATGAAAACCCACACTACAAAGAAAACTTCTGTTTAATATGCGGCAAAGACAATCCAAGCACAATGGTGAAGCCAGTTTGCAGAAAATGCTATAGGTAATCATTTATTTAATCAAAACAGGATTATTCATGCATCAATTCTATTTAAGAATTGTCTTGAGTTACATCCTAAGAGATACAATAACCATATCAGCAGACAATCTTCTGTTTTGTGATTGCACATTGATGTCCCCCATTTCTTTGCACCATCTTTGAACATTCGCACACTTTGCGACTGCCTAGGCAGGATAATATACTACGCAAAAAACTCCTCCCCCTTGGGG
The DNA here is from genome assembly GCA_002127285.1 of Chitinophagaceae bacterium IBVUCB1. Lineage (GTDB taxonomy): Bacteria > Bacteroidota > Bacteroidia > Chitinophagales > Chitinophagaceae > Polluticoccus. The sequence goes on along the minus strand of NFUW01000002.1, from coordinate 129,110 downwards.
GCAGGCAGTAAGGGGGCATTTTTTATATCTTTAAGCAAAACATCATTACATGCGTTTTATAAAATGGTTGCCGGCACTCTTATTATTATCTGCCACTGCATACGCAGGCGATAAAAAGAAATGGGATGTAGAAAACCCCGGCAGCCCGCAGCAGGAAGTAGCCTTCACCGTCAACGAGGGCACATGGCTGAATGTGGACATATCGCCCGATGGCAAACACATCGTGTTCGACCTGCTGGGCGATATATACATCATGCCCGCTACAGGTGGCACTGCCAAAGTATTGCGTCAGGGCAAGGCGATGGAAGTACAGCCCCGCTTCAGCCCCGATGGCAAAAAAATATCCTTCACGTCAGATGCGGGTGGCGGCGATAATATATGGGTAATGAACCGCGATGGCAGTAGTGCCACGCAAATAACCAAAGAAAACTTCCGCTTGCTCAATAATGCCGTATGGGCACCCGATGGCCAATACCTGATAGCGCGCAAGCACTTCACCTCTACCCGCTCGCTGGGTGCAGGCGAAATGTGGATGTACCACATAAACGGTGGCAATGGACTGCAACTGACAGTAAAGAAAAACGACCAGCAGGATGTAAACGAACCCTGCGCTTCGCCCGACGGGCGCTATGTGTATTATAGCGAGGATATGTACCCCGGCGGTTATTTTCAATACAACAAAAATCCCAACGAACAGATATTTGTTATCAAACGCTTCGACCGTGAAAAAGGCATCAGCGAAAATGTAACAGGTGGCCCCGGTGGCGCTGTGCGCCCGCAGGTATCGCGCAGCGGCAAGCTGCTGGCTTTTGTAAAACGTGTGCGTACCAAAACGGTGCTATATATGCGCAACCTGAAAACAGGCGAAGAGTGGCCCGTGTACGACCAATTATCAAAAGACCAGCAAGAAGCATGGACAACATTCGGCATATACCCCGGTTTTGCATGGACACCAGACGACAGGCATATCATTATATGGACTGGAGGTAAAATAAAGAAGATAGATGTGAGCCGCACCAACAGTGCTGTTGACATACCATTCACCTGCAACGTAAAACAAAAACTATCTCCAACCCTGCGATACACGCAAGACCTGAATGCCGATAAATTCAATGTTCACGTCATACGCCATGCCACTACATCGCCCGACGGCAAGTGGCTTGTATTCAGCGCACTGGGGCATCTGTATAAAAAAGCATTACCCGATGGCAAGCCAGTACGTGTTACAGATGCCGGCGAATACGAGTACGAACCATCTTTTTCAGCAGATGGAAAAAGCATCGTATATATATCATGGACCGACAGCACAAGCGGTAGCCTTTGCAAAACAACACTATCGGGCGGAGGTGTGGAAAAACTGAATACTAAAAAAGGCATCTTCCGCACACCATCTTTTTCGCACGATGGCAAGTGGATAGTTTATGAGCGGGAAGGTGGCAGCAATACCCTCGGCCCTGCCTATACGGCAAAGCCCGGCATCTACATGATACCTGCAACGGGTGGCAAAGAACGCTTTGTAACAGACAAAGGAGAAGCACCTGCTTTCAGCATAGACGACAAGCAGATTTATTACCAGGCAGGTGGTGGTCTGGAAAAAACATTCAACCGTTGCAATACGGATGGCAATGAAGAAAAAGCCATCTTCAAAACTACGTATGGCAAGCAGTTTACCATATCGCCCGATGGGCAGTGGGTAGCCTACACTCACCTGCATCATGTGTATATTGCAGCATTGCCACGCACAGGCCGCACCATTACCATTGGCAGCGACTCTGCCGACTTCCCACTGCGCCGCGTATCCAAACACGCGGGCTATAACCTGCACTGGAGCGGCGATGGCAGCAAACTGCATTATACGCTCGATGAGCAATATTATACCATCCACCTGCAAGACCTCTTTCAGTTTGTTGGTGGCAAGCCCGACTCTGCTTTCAACATCCCTGCACAAGGCATCTCTATCAACTTGATAGCGAAAACAGATAAACCCAAAGGCAGCATCGCATTTACCAACGCGCGTATATTGACGATGGAAAATGATGAAATAATAGAAAACGGCACCATCGTTGTAGAGGGTAATATTATTAAAGCCATCGGCAACGCATCGCAAATATCCATACCCGCAGGCGCAAAGAAGATAGATTGTAAAGGCAAAACCATTATGCCCGGCCTGATAGACGCCCATGCCCATGCCAACCACTTCAACACAGGTATAATACCCGAAAAACACTGGGCATATTATGCCAACCTTGCCTATGGTGTTACTACCATGCACGACCCCTCTGCCAACAGCGAATTTGTCTTTGCTCAAAGCGAACTGGTAAAAGCAGGCAAAATGGTGGGGCCGCGTGTGTTTTCTACAGGCACTATACTATACGGTGCCGATGGCGATTTCAAAGCCATCATCAATTCTTACGACGATGCTAAGAGTGCGTTGCTGCGCACCAAAGCATTCGGCGCATTCAGCGTTAAGAGCTACAACCAGCCACGCAGAGAGCAGAGGCAGATGGTAATAGAAGCCGCACGGGAATTGAATATGGAAGTAGTACCAGAGGGCGGTTCTTTCTTTTATCACAACATCAGCATGATACTAGACGGGCATACTACGATAGAACACAACATACCCATTGCACCGCTATACGACGATGTAATACAACTATGGAAACACGCGGGCACTGCCAATACACCTACACTCATCGTTTGCTATGGTGGCCTTTCGGGCGAATACTATTGGTATCAGCATACCAATGTGTGGGAAAAAGAAAGGCTGCTGCGCTTCACCCCTCGCCCCATTATAGATACACGCAGCAGGCACCGCACCATGGCACCCGAAGAAGAATACGAAAACGGGCATATACTGGTATCTAAAAGCCTGAAGAAGCTGAACGATGCAGGCGTACTCATCAACATGGGCGCACACGGGCAGATACAGGGCATTGGTGCGCATTGGGAAACATGGATGATGGCACAGGGCGGCATGACACCGATGGAAGCACTGCGCACCGCCACCATCAACCCCGCACGGAGCCTCGGATTTGATAAACACATCGGCTCGCTGAAAGCAGGCAAACTCGCCGACCTGATAGTACTGGATAAAAACCCGCTTGAGAATATTTATAATACGGAGAGCATACGCTACACCATGGTAAACGGCAGGCTCTATGATGCAGAAACCATGAACGAAATAGGCAATTACAACAAGCCGCACAGCCCCTTCTACTGGCAGCTTGGCAAAAACGCAGACTCATTCCCGTGGTACGAAACCGAGCAGCATCTGGAAGATTAACATTTAATACTTTATGTTATACAAACCTGCTACCAAACCATATACGGTTTGCATAGCAGGTTTGCTTGTTTATCTTTACAACACAAAACAGTATCCGTTTGATAAAGAACCTGTTATTGATAATCGGCATCTCCATTACAGTCAATGCTACTGCCCAACGCAGTGAGTATAGCAATGTCAATTTTTCAGCAGGTTTGTGCGGTCTGGTTTATTTGGGCGACCTCACCCCATCCCTTTACGGCGACCTGAATCATGCCAATGCAGGTTTACAAGTGGCTGCCCGCATACCACTCAATCGGCACCTGTCATTACGCGGCAATTATCTCACAGGCTCACTGAATGGTGATGATGACAGGCATGATGGTTGGCGTATGAAAAGAAGCTTCGGGTTTACAAGTAACATACATCAAGTTGCTGCCATGCTGCAATGGGAGTTTGCTGGCAATAGCTGGGAATATGACGAAGATGACAGATACACCCGCAGCTATAAAGTAAAAAAGTATAAAATACTGTCTCCTTATTTCTTTGCAGGGCTTGGCTACCTTCAAAACAATGTAACACGCGATTTACAAGGTATAGATTCTGTATTCTTTATAGGCGATATAGCTTGGGAAAACTATTACAAAGAGGCAAACACAGTATATAAATCAGGTATGCTTGTTGCCCCTGTAGGTATCGGTACACACATCACGCTCGGCAGTCAAGTACGCTTGTATGTAGAATATTGCTATCATGCCATATTCAACGACAATCTTGATGGCTTTGGTGTGGCTGTTTTCTCTGCCAAGCCCGATGCATTTCATAACCTGACATTCGGCCTCGATTTTCGCTTCAACAGGTACGGCACGCGAGACAGAAAAGAAATATGTAACCTGAATTTATAACGCCCTCCTACTTCCTTTTTACAAACTTATCGTCCGTAAGTGCGTGCAGAAATGCTTCAAGGTCTTGTTTTTCCTGCTCGGTAAGCCCTAATGGCTGGCGCAGCACAGTATCTCGGTTGATGCCATCGGGCATTTTTACATGCGGGTTGTCATAATAATCAATTACCTCTCTCAGGGTTTTAAAGCTGCCATCGTGCATATAAGGTGCGGTAACGGCTACATTACGTAGCCCCGGCACTTTCATTTTACCAATATCGGCAGGGTTGCGGGTTACAAGGTATCTGCCCGAATCGTTATGCGTAGTACCGTTGAACAAGCCGATACTACGAAATTCATCGGCAGTAAAATCGGGTGTAAAATGGCATTCAAAACATTTGGCTTTTACCCTGAATATATCCCGCCCACGCACTTGTTGCTCTGTCATACCATTGGGCTCATCGTTCAGCCAGCGGTCGTTGGGGGTGCTGCTTGTTTCCAATGTACGCTCGTAGGCAGCAATAGCCTCTGCCATGTATTTCTGATTAGGTACTGACTTAAAGATGCTGAAAAACAAATGGCGGTATTTCTTACTGCGGTTCAGCCTCTTAACAGCTTCTGCCAGTGGCAGATTCATCTCGTTCGGGTTTTCAATGGGCCCTAATGCCTGCTGTTCCAGTGTGGTAGCGCGTCCGTCCCAAAACAAAGCCTCGCGCGCGCTCACGTTCATAGCACTCGGTGTATTGCGTGTAGCCAGCCTGCCATGTACCCCTGTGCTGAAGGCAACCGTATCTGCAAAAGCAAATGCAGGCTTGTGGCAGGATGCACAACTGATGCTGCTGTCTTCAGACAGTATCGGGTCAAAAAACAGCATCTCGCCAAGGCGTTCTTTGGTTATTTTTTGTGGTGTTTTGCTGAAAGAAAAGCCTGTTAAAACGGCTGCAGCCAATAAGACAATAATAATACCCTGTTTCACTACGTGCAAAATTAGTTTTTTAACCGTAAAGGAGCATAGATATATGTTTTCTTGAGCACGAAGATTAACTATCTTTGCGGCGTTCTTTTAAGCCGCTAAGCTGTAAGCGTTCAGCAACTTTGCGCCTCTGCGCCTTTGCGGTTCAAAATTCTTTAACCACAATACAAACAGTAAATAATGGAATACCGTATTGAGAAAGACACGATGGGCGAAGTGAAAGTACCCGTTGATGCTTACTTCGGCGCACAAACGCAGCGCTCTATAGACAATTTCAAGATTGCACAAGACATCAACAAGATGCCTAAGGAAATCATCCGTGCATTTGCTTATCTGAAAAAAGCCGCCGCCCTTACTAATACCGACCTCGGTGCATTACCAGCCGAAAAATCACAACTGATAGCACAGGTGTGCGATGAAATACTAGAAGGCAAACTTGATAATGAGTTTCCATTGGTGGTATGGCAAACAGGCTCTGGTACACAGTCGAATATGAACGTGAACGAAGTGGTTGCCTATCGCGCGCACGTCATCAACGGCGGACAGTTGACAGATAAAGATAAATTCGTACACCCGAATGACGATGTAAACAAATCGCAATCATCCAACGATACTTTTCCTACTGCCATGCACATCGCTGCTTACAAAATGCTGGTAGATGTAACCATCCCCGGCATCAAAAAACTGCGTGATACGCTGGATAGGAAAGCCAAAGAATTCATGCACATTGTGAAGATAGGACGTACCCACTTTATGGATGCTACCCCACTGACGCTGGGGCAGGAAATAAGCGGTTACGTATCGCAACTGGACCACGGACTGCGCGCCATCAATAACACACTGGCTCACCTGAGCGAGCTGGCATTGGGCGGCACAGCAGTTGGTACAGGCATCAACACACCCAAAGGATATGCAGAGCATGTGGCGGGTAATATCGCTAAGCTGACGGGATTACCTTTTGTGACGGCTGAAAATAAATTTGAAAGCCTTGCAGCGCACGATGCGATTGTAGAAGCACACGGCGCACTGAAAACAGTAGCCGTTAGCCTGATGAAAATAGCCAACGACATCCGTATGCTTAGCTCTGGCCCACGTTGCGGCATTGGCGAGATATTTATTCCAGATAACGAGCCGGGTTCATCCATCATGCCGGGTAAAGTAAACCCAACACAATGCGAGGCACTGACGATGATTGCCGCGCAGGTAATGGGCAATGATGTAGCTATCAGCATTGGTGGTTCTAACGGGCATTTCGAGTTGAACGTGTTTAAACCTGTCATGATATACAACTTCCTGCACAGCGCACGCCTGATAGGCGATGGTTGTGTATCGTTCAACGACAAGTGTGCAGAGGGTATAGAACCCATACAAGCGAATATTGACAACAACCTGCACAACTCACTGATGCTGGTAACATCGCTCAACACAAAAATAGGCTACTACAAAGCTGCCGAAATAGCGCAAACAGCCCATAAGCAAGGCAAAACGCTGAAACAAACCGCTATAGATTTGGGCTATGTTACTGCAGAACAATTTGACGAATGGGTAAGACCTGAAGATATGGTGGGAACCCTAAATCCCTAAAGGGACTTGAATAATATTATACTGCAACGCCCCGTAATGCGGGGCGTTGTTATTTGAGTGATGCCCTGTAGGGGCTAAAGCTTTGTAGATAAATATATGAATAAACATCAGCCCTATAGGGGCTGTATTTGTATAATATCGTTCGTCCGCTATGGTACGATATTATTATCTTGTCTTTTGCTACAAAGCTTTTGTTCCTACTGAACACGCAACAAAAAACAATGAAATTATTATTCTTAACATACTAAGTTGCTTTATATTATTATAACAAAAAGCACCCCAACCGAGGTGCTTTCTTTCTACTAACTACTTATTACTTACTACTTAGCTCCACACATATTGCTTCTTATTCAGCAGCAGCGCTTCGCCTGTTATTGTTTTATCGCCCGTGCTGGTTTCATATACAGCGCAGTCATACAGTATGCGGTTTTTGTCGGCTACTATTTCTTTCACCGTTATCACCGCTTCGTATTCCGTATCTACAAACATGGGCTTCATCCACTTCATGCTCTGGCTCATGTACACATGTCCATCTGCATACCACAGCGCACCGAATATTTTGGTAAACACGCTGGCACCTAAGAAGCCGTGTATAATATTACGACCAAACATACTGGCCTTACCAGCCTCTGCATCTATGTGCAGGGGATTCACATCGCCGCTAACGCGCGCGTAAGTATCTACATCATCTTGTGTGTAGCTGAATTTGTGGCGGAATTCGTCTCCGATTTTTAGCATAATAAATGTTTTATAACGCCGTCAAGATAATGGAATTTTGAAAAATCAGCCCTTTTTCAAAAAAATATTCAAACATTAACATTTGGCTAATAGCCTTTAGAGTGGCTATTTTCGTTAGATATTCACACCCAAATAGGCTTATTCGGGATATTTTCCTTTAAAATCTACTTTTTTTTAATGGGAAATCCATATCTTTGCGCCGCCAAAAGCAACCTGCCTGAAAAATTAGCATAAGTATAACCATATAATAATGGTTGGCTGATACAGGTTTCGGACTTTTGAGCAGTAATAAATTAGAAACGATTTTTAATAGTTATAAAACTAAAAAACTATGGCTAACCAAGACAGCAAAAACTTTGTAGAGAGCGTACTGGACGCACAGAAACAAGCTGTTGACACAATGGTGGAAAACACCAAAAAAATTGCTAACGGCAACGCAATGGTAAACGATACCATGGCTAAAGGAAGCGAGTGGTACAAAAACTGGCTCGATGGTCAGAAGTCTGTTTTTTCTGCAACAACAGAAAAAGCTAATACGGCTACTGCAACAGCGCAAGATAATATGGCGAAGATGAACGAGTTTTACCAAAACTGGTTCAACACGCAAATGGGATGGGCTAAGCAAATGTGGGAAATGAACATGGACTACATGAAAAATGCTACGCAACAGCAACAAGCTACTACCAGCAACCCGATGGAACAGTTCAGCAATATGTGGAACACGCAAACGGCTAACTGGAACAACTGGATGAACGGCATGAACATGATGAACAACTGGAACAACGCAATGAACCAGTTCCAAAATCAGTTTCAGAACAACAATCCTTTCAGCATGGATGCTTGGAAAAAAGCAGGCGAAAACTGGACTTCAGTTTTCAACCAATATTATGCTATGCTGAACAATACTTTTGCTGATATGCAAAAGAATATGCAGAACGGTACTACACAAGACGCTTACCGCAACATGGTAAACGTAACGGAAGGCTTCAGTCGCTTTGCCGAAATGTGGATGCCTTTCATGAAGTCTATTCAGGAAAAAACATTCAACATGGACATGTATAAGCAATACATGAACCCTGCTATGTACAAAGACCTGATGGATAAATACTTCGGTTTCATGCCCGAGCAGAGCCGCCAGTACATGCAAAACATGACTGAGATGATGCAGAAAGGTATGGGCCAGATGAACCAAATGGGTATGGGCAACTATCAGCAAATGCGTGGTATGATGAATAACATGATGCCTAACACATCTGATATGTTCGCCGGTATGCTGAATGGTTACAACACTTGGTACAGCAACCTGAACAACGCGATGTCTCCTATCACTAAGATGATGACTCCTAATCAATACACGAAGAGCATCATGGAGTGGAACGACATAGCTAACCGCATGATGGTTTACAACATCAAGAATGCAGAAATGCAATATATGGTGTACAACCAAGGCGTGAAAGTAATGGATGCATTGGCTGAAAACGTTGCTTCTAAAATCGAAAAAGGTGAAGAAGTAAACAACATGATGGCGTTGTATCAAGAGTGGCTGAACATCAGCGATAAAGTATATGTTTCTTTGTTTGAAAGCGAAGAATACAGTAAGCTGATGGCAGAGGTTAGCTCACTGCAAATGAAGCTGCGCAAAGACGTAGAAGCGCAAATGGAGCAAATGATGGTGGCTATACCTGTTGCTACACGCAGCGAAATGGACGAGATGTACAAAACTATCTACGACCTGAAAAAGCAAGTGCGCCAGCTTGAAAAAGCACTGGATGCTACTACTGCAGATAGCACCGAAGAAACAGCTAAAAGCAAAAGCAAGAAAGCTTAATAATAGTTTGTTGTAGTGTTTAATAACTGAGTCCTGCCTTTATTGGCAGGACTTATTTTTTACCCAACACCGCCTTCAGCATACGGGTATTGCCTGCCATGTCTTTACGCACTTCTACATCTGTATAGCCTTTGTCTTCAAACAGAGCTTTGGCTTGCAGGGCATAGTCTCTATCCAGTTCGCAATATATCAGCCCGCCATCGTTCAGGTGCGATTGCCCGAAGTCGGCAATAATGCGGTAAAACAGAAGCGCATCATCCGTAGGCACAAATAATGCCACATGCGGCTCATGCTCCAGCACATTGGCATGTATGGTTGCTTTGTCAGTTTCGGGTATATATGGCGGGTTCGATGCTATGATGTCGTACTTGCCAAGTGTTGCTACCTGTTCTGCATCCAGAAAATCTATATGCTTCACTTCTATATCCGCATCCAGATTGCTGGCGTTCATTCTGGCTACCAACAATGCCCCGCTACTCACATCGCAGGCTGTAACGGCAGATAGCGGCATCCCCAGTTTCAACGATATAGCAATACAACCGCTACCCGTGCCTATATCTAATATAGCGGGCGACGAGCCTGCATTGTCATGTATTATCCATTCTACCAGTTCTTCCGTTTCGGGGCGTGGTATCAGTACACTGTTATTTACAATAAACTCCCTGCCTGCAAACCATGTTTTGCCCACGATGTATTGCACGGGTGTGGCTTTCAGCAATAGTACTTTTGTGTCTTCATATTGTTGCTGTTGTACCTCGGTAAACAGCACATCTTTGTCTGTCAGTCTTTCCAGCTTATCAGCCCCTGTTATATGCTCCAAAATGGCATGGGCTATGGCAGTTGCTTCTCCTTCGTCGTACAATGGTTGCAATGCGTTCTTCAAATCGTAATAAGCCTGTCCGTATGTGTGCATCGGGCAAAGATAACCCAAACCCTAAAGGGCAACTAATTTGATATATTTGCTGCATGATGCACGAAGTGTATATGCGCCGCTGCTTAGAGCTTGCACAAAAAGGCAAGGGTAACGTATCGCCCAACCCTATGGTGGGTGCGGTGTTGGTACATAATGGCCACATTATTGGCGAGGGCTGGCATCGAGAATACGGACAAGCACATGCCGAGGTGAATTGTATAGACAGTGTGGCTGTTGAAGATAAACACCTGATACCAGATTGCACCATGTATGTAAGCCTCGAACCCTGCGCGCATCATGGCAAAACACCACCATGTGCTAACAGGCTGGTGCAGGAAAAAATAAAACACGTAGTAATATGCAATACCGACCCATACGAAAAAGTAGGCGGAAGGGGCATACAAATACTAACTGAAAACAACATACAAACAACGGTTGATGTGCTGGAGCAACAAGGACGTTGGCTAAACCGCCGTTTCTTTTGTACACAAGAAAACAAACGCCCCTACATCATATTGAAATGGGCGCAGTCTGCTAATGGCATTTTTGCACCTTATGGCAATAAACGCCATCAGATAAGCAATGCGTTTAGTAACCAATCAGTACACAAATGGCGCACCGAAGAAGATGCCATCATGGTGGGCACCAATACCGCATTGGCAGATAACCCGCAACTGACCGCGAGGCTATGGCAAGGTAAAAACCCGCTACGCATAGTTATAGACCGTTCGCTGATATTGCCGCACAACCTGCATCTGTTTGATAGGAAGGTGAATACGTGGATAGTAAATGATAAGAAAGACGAAATGTGTAATAACTTGAATTATTTGCATTTTGATTTTGACGAAAGCATGTTGGATAACCTGATGAACAAACTATACGAAGCGAATATCCAATCGGTGATAATAGAAGGGGGAGCGAAATTGCTGAACAATTTTATAGCAAAAGGTTTGTGGGATGAGGCACGTGTGTTTACCTCCGACAAAGCGATAGCACATGGTTTGGCAGCACCGATATTGACTGAAGCAACAGCAGCATTTGAAACTTATCTTGGAAAAGACAAGTTTCAACTGTTTGTAAATAACAACAGCGAATACCAGTATGCAGGGGGGATGGAGCTATGATATACCTGCTGCTCACCATCCTGCTGAATGCAGTATTGTTTATCCTCTTCAAACTGTTTCCTGCATACCGCATCAATACGCTGCAAGCCATTGTAGTCAACTATATTACTTGTGTAGTGACAGGTTGCCTCTTTCTGGGCGAAATGCCTGTAACTATTAATAGTCCCTCGCAGGCTTGGTTTCCGTGGGCATTGGCAATGGGCTGCATGTATATCGGCTTATTCAACTTCATAGCCTATTGCACCAGTACCTATGGTGTAGGAACGGCATCTGTTGCCAATAAATTATCATTAGTCATACCTGTTGCGGCATCCATATGGTTGTATGATGAGCGTCTATCTGTTATCAATATCATCGGCATCATCATAGCACTACCTGCCGTTTATTTGTCTATCATTAGTAAAAAAAAAGAAGCAACTGAGCACGGATTACTCCTGCCTGCAATGCTATTTGTATTTAGCGGCACACTCGATGCGATTACCAAATATGTAGAACACCATCACCTGCAAGATGTAAAGCTGCAAGCCGTTTTCCCGATTCATGTATTTGCAGTGGCAGCATCTATTGGCATTGTATTAATAACCATTTTGGTTATAGCTGGGAAATCAAAATTGCATATCCGCAACATTGCGGCAGGCATACTTTTAGGCATCCCCAATTATTTTTCCATCTACTACCTCATCCGTATGCTCAACGATAAGACGATGCAAAGCGCTACATCTATCGCGCTCAATAATATTGGCATTGTATTGGTTAGTGCATTAGCTGCAGTATGGTTGCTTCACGAAAAACTGACAAAACAAAAGCTGGCAGGGCTGTTACTGGCAGTCTTATCCATCGTACTGATAGCTTGGCGCAATGGCTAATAACTATACATACAAAACGCTGCAAAGTATGGCTACTGCCGAGTTCAAAGACAGGGGCAGTAAATTCATTGCATACGCCTACCCTATTGCCCATACCAACGATGTAAAAGAAAAAATACAGGCTTTAAAAAAAGAACACCCCAAAGCCGTACATCATTGTTATGCTTACAGGCTGGGTACTGATGGATTGCAATACCGCGCCAACGACGATGGCGAACCATCTGGCAGTGCAGGCAAGCCTATATTGGGGCAGATAGATAGCGCGGGCATTACCAATGTACTGGTAGTAGTAGTGCGCTATTTTGGCGGTACGCTCTTAGGCGTACCTGGGCTGATAAACGCCTACAAAACCGCTACCCACGATGCCCTTCAACAAGCAGCAACCATCGAAAAATGGATAGAGCAACATGTTGAGATACAATTTGACTACCCTGTAATGGGCGAAATCCTGCACCTGTTGCGTCAATGCAATGCAACGATTCATGAACAAAGCCTGCAATTATTTTGCACCATACAGGCAGGCATACCCATTTGCGATGCGGATGTATATATCGCAAAGCTTTCGGAAATTAGAGGTGTGGAAATCAAAAAGAAATAATGACAGCAACACAACATACCATACGCATAAAAGAAGAAGCCCGCAGGCTGGGCTTTGATGCTTGCGGTATTGCTGCAGCCACACAACTGGATGATGATGCCCGCAAACTGGAGAGCTGGTTGAAAAATGGTTTTCACGGTACGATGCACTACATGGAAAATCACTTTGATTTGCGTACCGACCCGCGCAAATTAGTACACGGTGCCAAATCCGTCATCACATTACTGCTCAATTATTACCCCAAAGAGCAACAACAACCCGATGCTCCGAAGATTGCCAAATACGCTTATGGTACAGATTATCACTATGTGATACGCGAAAAGCTAAACCACTTGCTTGCATTCATCAAAGCCAATATTGGCGATGTGGACGGGCGCGGCTTTGTAGATAGCGCACCCGTGCTGGAACGTAGCTGGGCAGTGCGCAGCGGACTGGGTTGGGTAGGGAAAAATGGCAATATGCTTACTAAGCATTCAGGCTCTTTCTTTTTCATCGCCACACTGATAACTGACCTTGAACTGGAAGCCGATGCACCCTTTAGTACAGACTATTGCGGCACTTGCACCAAATGTATTGATGCCTGCCCTACCGAAGCCATCGTATCGCCCACCGTAATAGACGGCAGCAAATGTATTTCTTACCTTACCATAGAGCTGAAAGACGCGCTAATGCCGCATGGCTTTGAAGGCAAAATGGACGGATGGATGTTTGGCTGCGATGTATGTCAGGATGTATGCCCGTGGAACAGGTTTTCAAAACCTAACACCGAAGCACATTTCACACCCCTACCCCAAGTATTGAATTTATCACTCGCTGAATGGGAAGCCATGACCGAAGAAACATTTAAACAAGTTTTCAAAAACTCCCCCATCAAAAGAACAAAGTGGCAGGGTGTGCAGAGGAATTTGAAGATGATTAAGAATATGTAACCCGTCATTGAGAAAAACGAAGCAACCCCGCTATAAAAACAATCATTATACTATACCTTGAAGACTTTACTCATCCACACAATATATTATTTACCGCAAAGACGCTAAGGCGCAAAGAAAATCGCAAAGACAAAAAACTGCAATAACACAAGTAAGTAGTAATCCTTAGCTTGGCAGTACAGTAGTAGTGTGGTTTAATAGATAGCCCCAGCCATCCACAGGTAACTGATGGCTGTACCCTTTTCTTTGTTTCTTTCTTTTGGGTAAGCAAAAGAAAGAAAGGAAACGCAGGCAAGAGCGCAGCCAAATACTCGCAACAAGCAAGCCCACATTTCGCGAGGTTGCTTCACTATCGTTCGCAAAGACGAGTGTGTTATTATTATAAATAAAGACAGCAGTTAGCCATTGTAACTACTTATTCTTCCCCTCAAGCATGGGCACAAAGCTGAAATCGCCGAGGGTTTCTTCTTTTACATTGCCTGCTGCATCTTTGGTTATTCGCATCATCTTTTGCCCGTTGTCGTCGCCTACAGGTATTACGGCTATGCCGTTGGGTTTTAGTTGTTCTATCAGTTTGGGTGGTATAAAGGGTGCGGCTGCGGTTACTATCACTTTGTCAAACGGACCGTAAGTGGGCAATCCCTGAAAGCCATCGCCATAAAAGCGTTTTATCTTGGGATAGTTTTTTATAAAGAAAAACTCGCCTACAAAATCGTACAGGGCTTTTTGCCTTTCGATGCTATACACCATAGCGCCCATCTCTGCCAGTACACATGCCTGATACGCACTGCCCGTGCCAATCTCCAGTACCTTGTCAAATTTCTTTATCTCCAGCAGTTGCGATTGGTAAGCTACTGTATAGGGCTGCGATATGGTTTGATTGGCGGTAATTGGAAACGCGCGGTCTTCATACGCTATGCGTTCAAAAGCAGGGTCTAAAAAAAAATGGCGGGGTATATTATTAATCGCTTCCAGTACACGCTCGTCTGTAATACCCTTTTCCCTCAGCAGGCTCACCAAATCCCTGCGCAGTCCTTTATGTAAATAATTATCGTCTTTGGGTTTGCTATGCAGCATGGCGTAAAGTTACGCTTGCCCTGTGGTAAATAAAACTTGTAAATACGGAAAGTACTTGCAGGGCTATTTAAAATTGACAGCTAAGCCCATGCCCACATAGTTGGGATGCACTACAGGCTGCACTCGAAAAGATATATCGCGCGATATATCGAAGTTTTTGAGGTGTGCCGCGGCGATGGCATCTATCACCTGTATGGTATAGCCCAGTGTGGTAAAAAGCACCGTCAAATCGAGAAAGCGGCGGTACTCATCTTGTAACTGTTTCAGGTTGTCGGTTGTATATCGAGTGGTAGATATATCGGTATCTATCGTATTGGGGT
Organism: Chitinophagaceae bacterium IBVUCB1; assembly: GCA_002127285.1. Lineage (GTDB taxonomy): Bacteria > Bacteroidota > Bacteroidia > Chitinophagales > Chitinophagaceae > Polluticoccus. The sequence goes on along the minus strand of NFUW01000002.1, from coordinate 114,017 downwards.
CGTTATCTATACGTGCATAGTATGCCTTGCGAAACTTTTGGTATTGGCTTTGGTTATCTAAAAAGAAATAACCTGCAGCCGCCACACCCGCATATATGACAGGCACTTTCCAGTATTGGCGGTTATAAAACTGTCCGCTGCCGGGTAGTATGGCAGAGTACATACCTGCTTTCTTGGGTTTGGGTTCAAACACTTTCTTTTTCTTCAATACCGTATCAACTTTGGCAGCTATTGCTTTTGTGCTGTCTGCCACTACATTAGCAGCTTGCTTAGTGGTATCCGCCTGCGGTACGATGCTGATATTGATACTATCTTGCTGCGCATGGGCGTTTACAGCCTGCATACATACAGCCATCAACAGCAACGAATATGTTATAATGCGGAACAAATAATGCGTGTTTGTTATAAACGCCTGCAAAGTTAATAAAAGCCGTGTAAGCAGGTGTTGCATTTATTGATAAATAATGACTTTGTCGGTTATCATTTTGCATGAAATAAATCCATAAACCAAAACCCCGTATGCCACACACCCTTATCGTTGGTAGCAGGCGTGTAGTTTTTATATACAATCTCTCCCTGCTGCACGGCTATTGGCTTGCTGAAATAGGGTGCGTTACATACAAAAGTATGAAACTCGCCATGCTCGCCGCAGGCATCCACACCATCTGGCAGGTCTTGTAGGAATTGTCGGTCAACGGTTCTACCCAAAAACTCTTTTCCCAAAAACTTTTCATTCACGCATATCACCATAGCCTGTATGCCCGTTTCTTCCAGTACGGTTATCAGCTCTCGCGTGTCGCGCTTCCATAGCGGAAAGACAGCCTCAAAACCCACTGCCCTTAGTTGTTCTTCTCTATACGCTTTCAGGTCTTCCAGAAAAATATCGCCAAATGCCGCCGTTGATATGCCCTGCTCTTTCAGTTCTATTAAGTTATCTCGCATGGCATTTTTATAGGTGCTATCGTCTGGCGCGGCATGCAGGTATATCTTTCTGCTCGGTATGCCCATGGCGGCTGCTTGTGCGTTCAGCAGTTCTTCTCGCACACCGTGCATTACTATCCGCTCGTGTTCGTTGTTAACCGTCGTTAGTAAAGTTTGTACATCATATTGCCCACCTTGCTGCAACAGATGGTATGCCAATGCCGCATCTTTGCCACTGCTCCAGTTCAATACCGTTTTTATACCGCCCATTTCTGCAAATCAACGTATTTTACATGCAATAAAGAATACATCATGCCAAATGCCGTTATAACGGGAGCTACACAAGGTATAGGCCGTGCTATTGCAGGTAAGTTTTTATCGCAGGGTTTTGACATTGCCATCTGCGCGCGAAACGGCGAGGACTTAACTGCCTTGAAAAACGAATGGGCTGCACAATACCCCAATCGCAGTGTACTGGCTATAGTTGCCGATGTAGCTACCAAGCAGGGTGCTATTGCATTTGCCGATGAGGTGCTGCAACACTTTGCATCTATAGATGTATTGGTAAACAATGCAGGCACTTACTACCCCGGCTCTTTGGCAACCGAGCCTGAAGGGCAATTGGAACAATTGATGAACCTGAACCTGTACAGCGCATACCACATCACCCGCAAGTTGTTGCCTGTTATGAAGCAGCAACAGCAAGGGCATATATTCAACATCTGCTCTGTAGCCAGCCACAAAGCCTACCCCGGCGGTGGCGCATATAGCATCACCAAATACGCACTTCTCGGTTTTTCAGAAAACCTGCGGGAAGAATTGAAGCAGGATATGATAAAAGTAACCACCGTATCGCCCGGGGCTGTTTACAGCCGCTCTTGGGATGGTAGCGGTGTGCCGCAAGAACGCATCATGCAGGCGGCAGATATTGCCGATATGGTATGGGCTGCTGCCAACCTGTCGCCGCAAGCATGTGTGGAAACCATCCTGATACGCCCCCAGTTGGGCGATTTATAACGGTATTTTAACACCGCTTTCACAGTTTATTATGCCTATCGGCAGGGGCTATCCTATATTTTTGTACCACCCCAAAAATGACACGCATTCATTATATGTGGCGATATTATATTGTTAGCATACTGGTACTGGTAGGCTGTAATATTTCGTTAGCGCAAAATGTCGTTTTCGTTGCGCAGGCTGCTACCGATAAGATTGGTGTTCAAGATAGGATGGAAATTCAATACACCATCCAGAATGCTGGCGATTTACAAGCACTCAACCCGCCTGCCAATCTCACTAAAGATTTTGTGATAGTCGGCGGTCCCTTTTCACAACAGTTTTCAAACATGACGATTGTGAATGGAAAAATGACGGGAACGCAAGGCATTAACATTACCTATGTGATACAGCCGCGCAAAGTGGGCAACTATGTATTAGGGCCTGCCGTTGCTAAAGATGCTGCGGGGCATACCTACCAATCCAACCAATTGAATATACAAGTAGTACAAGGCACAGTAATGCAGCAAAGGCAGCAAAGCCAAGACCCATTTGCTGATTTTTTCGACGACCCTTTTACCGCAATGCAACGTCGCCGCCAACAACAGATGCAGGCACTACGTCAGCAGCAAGCACAGCAACAACCTACCGAAGATGCCAAAGTAAACCTTGATAAAGACCTCTTCATCCGCGTAACGGTAGATAAAGATAAAGTACGTGTGGGCGAGCAGATAACAGCTACTTACAAGTTATATGCGCGCATACCCATGAACTGCGCCATATCAAAACTCCCATCGCTCAATGGTTTCTGGACACAAGACTTTGAATTGCCCAAGGGAAATATGAAACCTGTAGAGGAAATATTGGATGGCAAAAAATATCAGGTATTTACCCTCAAAAAATCAGCCCTCTTTCCACAGCAAATAGGCACACTGGAATTAGACCCTGCCGAGGCAGAAGGTGTAGCCCGTGTAATGATGCAGGCAAGGCGCAGCGCATACAATAGCCCATTCGATGACCCGTTTTTTCAAAACGCTTTCGGGAGCTTGTTTATGGATGATCCTTTCTTCAATCAGGATTTCTTTGGGGGCATGGCATATAAAGATGTAAAAGTGCATCTGAAAAGTAAGCCTGTTAAGATAAACGTTACCCCACTACCAGAAGACGGTAAGCCAGCAGACTATACAGGTGCTGTTGGCAACTTCACCATCAAAAGCAAAATAGACAAAACCAACCTGACGACAGACGATGTAGCCAACCTGCAACTCACTATATCAGGTAGCGGTAATCTGAAATTGATAGAAGCCCCTAAGCTAAACCTGCCCAATGGTCTCACCTCGCTCGACCCTGTAATACTCGATACCATCACGGGGCGTACAACAACCATCAGCGGTTCTAAAATAATCACATACCCCATCACCCCCAATACCGCAGGCGAATACACCATACCACCTGCTGCATTTACTTTCTACAACACACAAACGGGCAAATACATCACTCTGAATACAGAGGCTATCAAGCTGAACGTAAAGCAGGGCAAAAGCGGTGGCACAAACAATGCCATTGCCATCGGCGATATACATGGCATACAAACCAAGCCTCTTACCAATGTTAGCTACAACAGCAAGCCATTATTATTTACCGTAGGTTACTGGTCTTTGTATGCTACGCCTTTGTTGGCATTTATGGGTATTGCCTTCTGGCGGCGCAGAGAAGAAGAATTGTCTAAAGATACCGTGCTGCTGAAAAACAGGCGTGCTAACAAAGTAGCCCTGAAACGCTTGGCTACCGCACAAACACACTTAACTAACAAGCAAGAAAAAGCCTTCTACGAAGAAATATCAAAAGCCGTGTGGCTGTACCTTAGCGATAAGCTGAACATACCACTCTCTGCCCTGTCGCACCAAATGGCAAACGAAGCTATGAGCCGTAAAAACATACCTGCCGACCTGATGGCACGCACCGAACGCATTGTTACCGATTGCGAAACAGCCCTATATGCAGGCTACAACGGCATACAGCAAATGAACAATACATATAACGAGGCAATAGACATCATCAGCAAACTGGAAGATTGTTTTAAGAAATGAGGGCATTCATCATCATAGCGTTTTGTTTGCTGTCTGTCAACTTACTTGCGACAGATAATATCAACATATATTGGCAAAAAGCCAATACCGCTTATCAGCAAAAAAACTATGATACAGCAGCATACTATTACGAGCAGATAACCGCAGGCAAACCATCAGCAAGCGAAGTGTATTATAACCTCGGCAATGCGTATTACAAACTGAACCGTATAGGACTTGCTATATTCAACTACCAACGCGCACTTCACATCAACCCCAAAGACAAGAACATACAAGACAATCTGCTGCTTGCCCAAAGCCGCATACCCAATCGCATACCTCAAGTGCAAGACATCTTCTTCCTGCGCTGGTGGAAAGGTTTGACGGCAGCATCTACTGCCAATACTTGGGCTGTTGTTAGCCTCTTGCTATTCTTATTACTCATTGGCTATGCCATACTCAACAGGCTGGGCAAATCACCATTTCCACTACCCTTTCAGGCAAGGGCAGGCGCATGGGTACTGCTTTCAGTATGTATCATCCTGTCGTTTACCGCTGCTATGCGCAAAGCCAACAGCCACATAGCCGTTGTGATGAATAACACCAATGCCATGGATAAACCCAATGCAGGCAAATCATTAAGCATACCCGAAGGCACTACCATATTACTAACAGGCACTACCAACGGCAACTGGCAAGAAGCCACCCTACCCGATGGCAAAACTGCATGGATACAGAAAGCCAATTTTATTGAAATCTGATTTTAAATTCGTTTGTTTGCACTATGGCATACCTTGTTAAAACGCCATGGTGGCTCAGCCGTTTGTTTTACTGTCATCTCAATTGGAAGATGCCGCAGCATGATAAGCCATCGGTATATCTGACGTTTGATGACGGACCACACCCAACCATCACTCCCTTTGTGCTCGACGAACTTAAAAAATACAATGCCAAAGCCACATTTTTTTGCATAGGCAACAACGTAGTCAAACATGGTGATGTATATAACCGAACCCTTGCAGAGGGACACACCGTCGGCAACCATACACACAACCACATGAATGGCTGGTTTACCAAAACGGAAACTTATATAAACGATATAGACAAAGCCGCCAAGCACATCAACAGCAAGCTGTTTCGTCCGCCTTATGGGCGCATCAAGCGCAGTCAGGCAAACAGGTTGCTCAATAAACGCCCCGCGTACTATATCTATATGTGGGATGTATTGAGTGGTGATTTTGACACCATGCTGCCACCCGAAAAATGCCTTGCCAATGTGCTGGATAATATAGAGCCCGGCTCTATCATCGTTTTTCACGATAGTGAAAAAGCGTGGGACAGGATGAGCTACGCGCTGCCACAAGTATTGGCATACTGCCAACAAAAAAGCTGGGAGATGAAAGCCCTGCCCAAACATTGATACCCATGTATATAGATACGCATACACACCTGTACGAAGAGCAACTGAACGCAGACGAAACAGACATGATACAACGCGCCATAGATGCGGGCGTTGGCAAAATGTATATGCCCAACTGCGATAGCAGCACTATAGCAGCTATGATGCGTATTGCTGCTGCATGGCCTGCCAACTGCTACCCCATGATGGGGCTGCACCCTTGTTATGTAAAAGACAATTACAAAGACGAACTGGCTATTGCAGAAGCATGGCTGGCAAAAGAAAAGTTTTATGCCTTAGGCGAAATAGGGCTCGATTATTATTGGGATAAAACCCATGTAGCGCAGCAAAAACAAGCATTTGCCACACAGATAGATTGGGCATTGCAACACAAACTGCCGATAGTTATCCACAGCCGGGAATCTACACAAGACTGTATAGACATAGTGCGCGGCAAGCAAAATGGGCAACTGTGCGGGGTGTTTCATTGCTTTAGCGGCACAATAGATGAAGCCAAACAAATCATAGACCTCGGTTTTTATTTGGGCATAGGCGGTGTAGTTACATTTAAGAAAAGCACCCTGCCCGATATTATAAAAGAAACAGGCTTGCAACACATAGTGCTGGAAACGGATGCACCCTATCTGGCACCCATGCCCTACCGGGGCAAGCGCAATGAAAGTGCCTACCTGCCACTGATAGCCGAAAAGATTGGTGATGTGATGCAAATGAGCCGCGAAGAAGTAGCCCGCATTACTACAGCCAATGCAGAAAAGCTATTCGGTTGCTGATTTTTTTAAGTAGATTTGCAGCCCTTACGGAGAGATGCTCGAGTGGTTTAAGAGGCACGCCTGGAAAGTGTGTGTACCTGTCAAAGGGTACCGAGGGTTCGAATCCCTCTTTCTCCGCTGATAGGGACAAACTTGCAAAAGCATCAGTTTGTCCCTTTTTCTTTTTCTCCGTATCTCCGTTCAGGCTTGCAATTAATGCAAATACAATATTTACTTTTTCTGTTCGAAATCTGCTTTTTTGCCTGTCATATATAATTCCGTCAGGAAATACTAGTTTTTGCAGTTTTTCCTTTTTGCTAATATCGCTACATGTCCACATGGTAGCCAGTTCTGACGATAACCGTATTGCTTTCCTAATTGCTTGCTCAGGGTTCGAAATTCCACCTCCCAATTGACTTAGTTTCTTTGTAATCTCTGAGCGTTCATTGGCATATTTTGGATAGAACTTATCAAAGGTTTCTTTGGTCATTTCTTTATTCACATAGTAGCTCTCTTCAATATTTTCAATCTTCGACTCAATTACAGAGAGTTGCTTTTTATATGCTGCTTCTAATTCGTAAGACTCGGCATTTAATGTTTTCCATACTCGTTCCATTTTTGCTTTTAGTGGCGCAATAAGTTCCTCTTTGATGCTGTATCGGTTTAATAGCTCAAGAAACTTATCATGGAACTCCTTGACATTCTTGTTGCATTTACAGCCTTTGGTTCTGCATTTATAATACCATAAGCCTTTTGCTTTGACTATATAACCCGTAAAGGGCTGATTGCATTCTGAGCATCTGGCAAACACTTTCAATGGTACTTCTGCCATTTCCTTTTTATGTGGCACACCATAATTGCCAGATTGAGTATGTATCTCGTTAATGCTTAAAAAGAGTTCTTGAGAGATGAGTTTTTCATGCTTACCTTCTATAACTCTGCCTTCCAGCATTCCGTGTGATAATAAGCCGCAATAGAAGGGATTTTTGAAGATTTTAGTAAGTTGTTGCTTATACATAGGAACACCAGTGGCTTTCAACCTCCCTATGATTGCTTCGTTTTTCATGCCTTCATACTTCCAAAAGAAAGCCTTTCTTAGCTTTTTGCCTATTGCATTAACTACAATCTTACGCTCACCATTACTTTTGACGATATCATAACCCATTGGCACTCTGGCAGCCCAAACACCTTGTGCAAACTTCTCTTTCAAACCTGCAACGGCTCTTTGCTTCCTAAGTTCATTATCGTATTGAGAGAAGATAAAATGTATTGATTGCTGTAATATACCACTTGGATTTGAAGTATCTGTTGGTTGAGTTACTGCATAAACTTCTACACCGTACTTTTCTCGTAATTCTTGTGCAAGCTTAATGGCACCTCCACCTGTTCGACTGAAGCGGTCTAATGTGTAGACTAATATATGTGTAATTTCGCCTTTATTCTTTTTGATGTATTCCAGCATTCGCAGAAATTCTTTCCTGCCATCAGTCTTTGCACTTTCATAGGTACCACCAAAATATTGGGTAATAGCTATATTGTTTCTTGCGGCATTGTCTTGTATTGCTTTTAGCTGGAAATCCAGTGACAGGTTTTTATCTGCCTGTTCTTTACTGGATACTCTGGTATAGGCTACTGCCGTTTTAATCTGATTATGATTCGCATTAACATTGTTCGTCTTCCCAAATCTGGCAAAGGAGGATATATTGGTCATCTTGTTTTATCTTTTGATTTTTATCCTGTGTAAAGATACAAAATATTGATAATCAATTATTTATGAATTTATTTGACTTAACAATAATGCTGCGAGAGTTTCTAAACTTTGGGTAATAAGGATCGCTTCTTCATCTGAATAGTTTTCACATCCTTCATATTGTCGTAACCAATCTGTCGAACTGACATCATGTGTCTCCTTCTTATTCATATGATATTGGGTAAAAAATAACCAATCAGCATACTGCATGATTGGTTGTTGTAAGTTTTTTTAGAGTTAGATAGAGTAATATTCGTAATTAACCTAGTGTTATTAATCCCTCCCTAAAGTCTTCTACATAATCTTCTATGTCATGCATAAAACTTCGAGTCTCTCTTTCATATTTAATTTCAAGTGTGACGGTTTTATCCATTGCGTTACCTGCTATAACTTCATGCCTTAAATTATGTAGTTCCATCATCTCTGCTATGGTTTCCAATATTGGTAATGGTATATCAATGTTCTTTTGCATTATTTTGTTTTTAACTATGAATGTTTCGTAAATATTTACTGTTAGCAATAGCTTATTATAATCAAGGTTCCCCAATCAATTCTATTATCATTTCAACCTCGGCTCTGCGAAAAAGCTGCTTCCTTGAAATACTGTCTAAGAAAACTTGATGGGATGTATGGATATTCAACCAACGTCTGAGATTTTGGGTTGCTGATTTATGGCTACTGTCGGGAAAATATAGTTGTGCTAATTCTTTTCTTGAGTAAGAACGTAATTCAAATTCTGAATAATTGTTTGTGGACGGTCGAGTTTGTTCTTGCATATTGTTTGTCTTCTTAGCAGCTCTTTTGAGCAATTAGGGTTGATTGTATTTACTATGACAAACATACTAAGTCATAAAAGATACTTGAAGCTCTTTGAAGACATTTGAAGCTCTTTGAAGCTGTTCTCTTAGTTTGTGACTTCTGACTCGTCCTGATTTTAGCATTCCTAAGTATCAGTTACATTTTCAGACGATTTAGTTAGGTTTTATACGGAAAAATCAGTGAATCTTACGTATACATTACACCTTTGTTACGCTTTCATTACAACATTTCACACATTGTGGCTTACTAAAATAACTATACGCTCATTCACATCTTCCGTTTATTTTATACTACCCCCAAAAGTAAATCCTCAAACAAGCAACAAGCATTGGTAAACTTCGGCTGAAACATATTGTCCGACGGCTTAAGCGCTTGAGGTCTGTTCGAAGAGAGAGGTTCTTTCGTTCTATTCTGTTAGTACCATACTTACTAACACTATGTAGAGGTGGGGAGATGATACTTCTATAGATATTCAATCCGTCTGTACAAATACGTTTGGGACTAAGTTCTAAAACAGCATTCACAAGTTTGTTTAAATTCTCTTTTGTTCTCCTCCCTACTATAAAACTAATCACTTCTCTTGTTGCCCTATTAATACAATACATGATATATACCCGATTGACTTCTTGTTTGGAGCCAATATAAGTTTGCATCTCATCTACCTCATATACCTGTTGACACTCAGCATGAGTTGGTTTCGCAATTACAGCTGAAATACGCCTTATATACCTGACAACGCTACTGACCGATATAGTGAGTAAGTAACCTATACCGCGCATACTTACACCTTTCCTCATTAATTTAACAAGACAATCTTGTTCTGCCGTGCTTAATTATCTCCTTATATATGTAGCGCGTTGATATTTTCTACAGTGTTTGCAATAAATCTGTTGCAGGCCGTTACGTAGACCTTTCTTGATGCATGGTTGATTACAGTACTTACAATTCATGGGTGACGTATGGAACACGAGGCTTTTTATAACGCAATAGCGTAGCTATTCTTGTTGTCTAAAATAGAAAATGGGGATGAATGTTCATCCCCGTTTTCTATTAAACAGCTATAATGCCTCGTGATTATGTGCCAATTACATATCTACATTTCTGCAAGCTACGCATGGAACATTACCCTTCTTGCTAAACTCAACATAACTTAAATGCTATACGTATACATTAGAGCAATAAAAAAAGCACTTCTTAAATTATTAAACAACAAACTATAGGTTATAAAAACAGAACCAAAAGCATACTTCTGGTATAGAATAATATTACAGCCTACCGATTTAGTTTACATACTTTTGCATTATACAATTCTACCCTACTATACAAGGAATAGAAATTATGGGGCAAAAACTTTTCATCAAGAACATGGTCTGTGATAGATGTAAGCAGGCAGTTAGAACTCAGATAAGCAAATCCGGGGTTAAAGTGAGTGATGTGGATCTTGGGTATGCTGAAATAGAACCAGACGAAATCACACCTGATGTTTTTAATGAAATAAGTAACAATCTCAAATCAATTGGCTTTGAGCTAATTGATGACAAAAAACAGAAAATAGTTGAGCGTATTAAAAATATCATCATTGATATGGTTCACTATATGGATGAGCCACTATCTATAAAACAAAGTGAATACATCTCTTCCAAACTAAATTATGACTATCACTATTTAAGCAAGCTGTTCTCTGAAACAGAGAACATTACTATTGAACAATACATTATCAATCAAAAGATAGAAAGAATAAAAGAATTACTTACATACGGGGAGATGAATATTAATGAAATTGCTTTCAATCTTGGTTACAGTAGTGTTCAACATCTATCTCAGCAATTTAAAAAAGTCACCGGAGTAACCCCAACAGGCTATAAACAACAAAATGTACATTCTCGCAAGCCATTGGATCGAATCTGACATAATAATATAAATCTTAAACAGAATAATGTAACTACCCTGCAATAATTCTGTCGCAAATTTGCACTTACTAAAACGTAAGTGTATGGAAACTACGTACTACTTAAAAGGCATGGTTTGTTACCGTTGTATATCAGCGGTAGAGCAAGCGTTTTATGAAATAGGCTATAAAGTAACTAGTGTTCATCTTGGAGCAGTATCTATAAGCACCAAAGAAGTTTTACCAGATACTAATCTGATAGAATCGACTGTAAAATCATTAGGGTTAAGCTTAATAGAAGATAAAAAAGCAAAAACCGTTAAACAAGTCAAAAACATTATTGCTAATGTATATAGCGGAGACTTCGATTTCCCATACATATTCAGACTATCATCACTTCTTCAAAATAAATTACAACAAGATTACGATAACATAAGTCACACATTCTCTACCAGTGAAGGTATTACGTTGGAAAAATATGTAATTAACTATAGGCTAGGGAAAGCAAAGGAGTATTTATTATACTCAAATTATACACTGAATGACATCGCATTCAAACTAGGATATAATAGTGCTGCTCACTTTTCAAGGCAATTCAAAGAGTTGACCGGCCTTACAGCTAAGCAATACAAACAAATGTGCAGTAATAAAACCAATACGGAACTAACTGCTTAAAATAATATAACATGAACAAGGATAATGTAATTAAAACTACCTTCCCCGTACTAGAAATGACATGTGCTGCGTGTGCTGTAAGTGTTGAGTCTATGCTAAAGGCGGTTGACGGGGTATATAATGCAAGTGTAAACTTTGCTAATCAGGATGCACTTGTCGAATATGATGCAACAAAGGTAACACCTGATACACTTCGCAAAACGGTACAATCTATTGGATATGATTTGATAATAGAAACTGACAATCAAGAAGATTTAAAGAATGAAGCACAAAAAAAACAATACTACAAATTAAAGCAGCGTACAATTTGGGCAAGTATACTATCGTTGCCAATTGTAATAATAGGTATGTTTTTTATGGATATACCCTATGCTAATTGGATAATGATGGTACTTGCCACACCTGTAGTATTCTACTTTGGCAGAAGCTTTTTTGCAAATGCAATAAAACAGGCTAGGAACAAAAAGGCCAATATGGATACACTGGTAGCGCTAAGTACAGGTATAGCGTACCTATTCAGCTTGTTCAATACACTATTCCCTGATTTCTGGCACAGACGCGGTCTTCATGCGCATGTATATTTTGAAGCAGCAGCGGTGGTAATTGCATTTATATCTCTTGGCAAATTACTTGAAGAAAAAGCAAAATCAAATACATCATCCGCGATAAAAAAACTAATAGGCTTGCAACCAAAAACAGTACGGGTAATTGTAAACAATACTGAAGTAGAAAAAACTATATCAGAAGTACTGGTAGGCGACATTGTGCAGGTAAGACCCGGCGAAAAAATTGCGGTTGATGGCAAAGTTACTGAGGGCTATTCATACGTAGATGAAAGTATGATTAGCGGCGAATCTATTCCTGTAGAAAAGAAAAAAAATGACAAAGTATTTACGGGCACTATAAACCAAAAAGGCAGTTTTAGGTTTGTAGCCGAAAAAATAGGATCCGATACTTTATTATCTCAAATAATTAAAATGGTACAAGAAGCACAAGGCAGCAAAGCTCCTGTGCAAAAGATAGTAGATAAAATTGCGGGAATATTTGTACCTATAGTTATCGGAATATCTGTTCTTACATTTATTGCCTGGATGTTGTTGGGTGGTGATGCTGCATTTACACATGCTTTGCTTACTTCTGTCACAGTACTAGTGATAGCATGCCCTTGTGCATTAGGATTAGCTACCCCTACTGCAATAATGGTTGGTATTGGTAAGGGTGCGGAAATGGGAATATTAATAAAAGATGCAGAAAGCCTTGAAACAGGACACAAAGTAAATGCAGTAGTATTGGATAAAACAGGAACTATCACAGAAGGACACCCGGATGTAACAAATATTATATGGAAAGAAAATGTAGAAAAAGATAGCCTGTCACAAATTCTGTATACAATGGAAGCAAGCTCCGAACACCCGCTTGCAGAAGCATTGGTACGCTACTTTCAGCAACACAACGTTGTCAAGGCTGAGATAAACAGCTTTGAAAGCATCACCGGGATGGGCGTATCTGCAATAAGCAAAGGTAAAAAGTACTACGCCGGAAGCAGCAAGATGATAGCACAAAATGCAGTAAACATTGATAGCAACTTACAAAAGCATGCAGCGAATTGGCAAGAAGAGGCCAAAACAGTTATATGGTTCTGGGATGAAGTGAGTGCATTGGCAGTAGTTGCAATTGCAGACACTGTAAAAAAGAGCTCTGCTATTGCAATTGAAAGACTTCATAATCTTGGGATAGAAGTGTATATGCTGACAGGCGACAATAAACAAACTGCCAAAGCAATTGCAGAACAAGTTGGGATATTGCATTATAATGCTGAAACCCTACCATCAGATAAAGCAGCATTTGTAAAAGCCCTGCAGGCACAAGGCAAAATAGTAGCTATGGTAGGCGATGGCATTAATGATAGTCACGCCCTTGCACAGGCAGATATGAGTATTGCAATGGGCAAAGGCTCTGACATTGCAATAGACGTAGCTAAGATGACATTAATACAATCTGACCTGAATGCAATACCTACTGCACTCAATTTGTCTAGAAAAACAGTAAATACAATAAAGCAAAACCTATTCTGGGCATTTATCTATAACCTAATAGGCGTTCCTATTGCTGCCGGATTGTTGTACCCAATTAATGGCTTCCTTTTAGATCCAATGATTGCGGGCGGCGCCATGGCACTAAGTTCAGTCAGTGTTGTAAGCAATAGCCTGCGGCTTAAACTTGCAAAATTATAACAAACAAAAAAGCCTTACGTTGTAAGGCTTTTTTGTTTACCAATATTATATAAATCTCCGCTACCATAGTGTAATAATATGGGCTGGCCTAGCTGATACTTTTGTGAAAATCTAATTCTAAAACGCACAAAAGTATTAATTATGAAATGGCCGTATTCAGAAAGTAAAAACTTGATCTTGCTACTATCTGTGTTATTATATAGTTCATGTAGCACGGATAGCAAGGAGTCATCAACTGCATCTACCCTACCCAGCATTCCTGTTGATGTTTCTATCATAAAAAAAGAAAAAATCGATGCAATAGAATCAATTAGTGGCACTATACTACCAGCACAGGAAGTAGAGATTGCATCTGAAGTGACAAAACGTATTATCTCTATAAACTTTAAAGATGGCGCATCAGTTAGTAGCGGACAACTACTTTACAAACTAGACGACAGAGATATACGTGCAAAACTACATAAGGTGCAGGCAGAATTGAGTATTGCAGCACTGAATGAACACAGACTTGCAGAGTTATTAAAAACAGAATCTGTACGGCTTGAGGAGTATGAAGCTGCAAAAGCAAAGTATGATGTGTACACAGCAGAAAAAGAGATGCTATTAGCAGAACTTGAAAAAACAGAAATACGAGCACCGTTCTCAGGTCGTGTTGGCATCTCTAAAGTACATAAGGGCGCAATAGTACAACCCGGCAAAGGCTTAGTGACTATAAGTAATGCACATACGGCAAAAATTGAATTTTCTGTACCTGAGATGTATTTAAATGCAGTAAAGTCTAACTCAAAAATCTCTTTTGAAATAGAAGGAAGTAACAAAATTTTTCAAGCTAACATTATTGCCAGAGAAGCATCATTAAACAAAGACAATCGTTCAATAACCATTCAGGCAATTACATCTAATACACAAGGCATGCTTTCCGGTGGCATGTCAGCCAAGGTACATTTTAATAAGCTGGGAATAGCTGAAGGGATAGCTATACCTACAGAAGCCTTAATGCCATCTGGTAATGGTTACAGCATATTTCTTGTAAAATCAATGAAAGCAAAAATATTTCAGGTAGAGTTACTATCAAGAAATGAAAAGACTGCAGTTATTAAGTCGGGGCTCAACGAAGGAGACACCGTTATAGTATCCAATCTATTGCGCATTTCAGATAATGCATCGGTAAATATTGTTTCAACAAACAAAAAATAATCTCATGAGTTTATCATCATTAAGCATAAAAAAGCCAGTATTGGCTGGTGTATTATCAGCGATAATATTACTGCTGGGAGTTGTAGGGTTTAAATACCTGGGGGTAAGAGAATTTCCATTAACAGAAGCACCTGTAATATCTGTAGTCACTTTCTATCCTGGTGCAAGCCCTGATGTTATTGCCAGCAAGATAACCAAACCACTAGAAGAGTCTATTGCCGAAGCCGGTGGTTTAAGAACTGTTTCGTCAGAATCTCGTGAACAAGTAAGTGTAATATCAGTAGAGTTCAACAGAGATATTGATCTCGATGATGCATTGAATGATGTACGAGACAAAGTATCAAAAGCAAAAACACAATTGCCTGCAGATGTTGACCCCCCTATTGTAGAGAAATCATCATCTCCAGATAATCTTGTTGCATTTCTTGAGGTAGAAAGTGACACAAAAGATATAAAAGAGGTTAGCTATCTGGCATCAACAACGATAAAAGACAGAATGCAGTCTATTCCAGGTATCAATAGAATTGCTATTGTCGGCGAACATAAGTACGCAATGCGTCTTCGATTTGACCCTGTAAAATTGGCAAATTATCGATTGACAGCGGAAGATGTAAGACAAGCTTTACAAAGAGAAAACATTGATGTACCTGCAGGTAAAATAGAAGGCTCAGCAAATGAAGTAAGTATCAGGACGGCAGGCAGACTGAATAATGCGGATGATTTTAATGAAATGATCATAAAAAGAACAGAAAATGGCATTGTAAAGTTGAGGGATATTGGATTTGCAGAGCTGGGAGAAGCGAATGAAAATAATGCCATTATTAATGAAACAGGGAATATAAACAGGGTTGGTGTTGGTGTTGCTATTCAAATACAGAGAGGAGCAAACGCCATTGAAGTGGTAGACGAATTTTACAAACGATTAGAACAACTAAAAAAAGAAATCCCATCAGATTATCGCCTTATTGTAGGTTTTGACTTTACAAAGTCGGTCAGGGAATCCATTAAAGAAGTTGAAGAGACGCTATTTATCGCTTTCGGTCTGGTAGTGTTAATCATATTCCTTTTTCTGAGAGACTGGCGCTCTACAATTATTCCTGTATTGGCAATTCCGGTTTCTATCATGTCTGCATTCTTTATTATGTATCTGGCAGGCTTTTCAATAAATGTATTGACACTTTTAGGCCTTGTACTAGCCATTGGGCTTGTTGTAGACGATGCGATAGTAGTACTTGAAAATATTTACAAGAAGATTGAAGAGGGCATGCCCCCGGTAAAGGCAGCATTAGCAGGATCTAAAGAAATATATTTTGCTGTTATTTCCACAACTATAACACTAGCTGCCGTATTTCTGCCAATAATTTTGATGGGAGGCATTACAGGACAGCTATTCAAAGAGTTTGCAATAGTCGTTTCTGGCTCTGTACTAGTATCCGCATTTGTTGCACTTACATTATCGCCTATGCTTAGTGCCTATCTGCTGAAGCAGAAAGACAGTCATAATTGGCTATACCGTGCAACAGAACCTATGTTTATTAAATTAAACAACGGCTATAGTAATATGCTGCGTTCGTTTATGAAAAAGCGTTGGATGGCTTGGGTTTTCCTTGTTGCAGCAGGATTACTAATTATAACAATCGGAACAAAACTCCCATCAGAGCTAGCACCTACAGAAGACAGATCTAACCTTAGTTTAATAGCCATAGCACCTGAGGGTGTATCATTTGAAAAAATGAAAGAGAATATGATGTCTGTTGGCAAGTATGTTAATGACTCTACAGATGGTTTATACCAAACCTACTCAATGGTTGCAATATCATTTATACCTGCTCCTGCTCCAACCAATTTTGCCATTCAGTCTGTTTACTTAAAAGATCCGTCCAAAAGAAAAAAGAGTATTCAGGAGATATATGCACAGTACGGGCAAGCATCCGGCAACTTTAGAAATATTTTGTTATTCCCCTATTTACCCCCAACAATTGGTACACGATATGGTGGTGGTATGCCGGTGCAGTTTGTGTTACAATCATCCGGGCTGGATACTTTAGGAGCTATACTACCTAAATTCCTTGCTGCAGCACGTCAAAGTAAAAAGTTGATGTTTGTTGACAGCGACTTGAAAATAAATAAGCCAGAGCTTCTGGTGAATATTGATCGCAAGAAAGCTGCGCTATTAGGGATATCAATACAGGAAGTTGCAAGAGCATTACAATTATCGTTTTCAGGACAGCGCTATGGGTATTTTTTGAAAGACGACAGGCAATATGAAGTAATCGGCCAGGTTGAACGCAGAAATAGAAACTCAATAGAAGACCTGAAGTCTATATATGTAAAGAGTATAAATGGTGAAATGATTTCGTTGGACAACCTTGTTACAATAAACCCATCAACCAGTCCGGCAGCAATATACAGATATGATCAATATACTTCTGCAACAATTTCAGCAGCACTAGCCCCGGGCATTAGTCTTGAAGAAGGAATTCAAGAAATGGAAGAGATAAAGAAAAAAGTTCTGGGAGACAACTTTAAAACTTCACTAGCAGGGCAATCAAGAGACTATATAGAGTCTAAAGGCAACATGTTTTTTACCCTGATTCTTGCTATACTGGTTATTTACCTGATTCTTGCAGCACAGTTTGAAAGCCTTAGAGATCCTCTGACCATAATGCTTACCGTGCCAATGGCATTAGTTGGTGCGTTATTGAGCCTTATGTTATTCGGGCAAAGCCTGAATGTCTTCAGCCAGATAGGCATTATTACGCTAATAGGTCTAATAACTAAAAATGGAATCCTGATTGTTGAATTCGCTAATGACTTAAAATCACAAGGGCTTACAGTAGTAGAGGCTGCTATTGCAGCAGCCGAACAAAGATTCAGGCCAATACTTATGACTTCATTAGCAATGATATTCGGTGCACTGCCAATCGCATTTACATTCAACAGCAGACAATCGTTAGGCATCGTTATTGCTGGTGGCCTACTATTTGCAGGCATCTTAACACTGTTTATTATCCCGGCAATATACTCATATTTATCTAAAAAAAGTAAAGGGAAAATCGTTAACAACGGCTAAACTAAAACATTGACTATGTATATCAAAATATTAATACTGGCATTACTAATGGCTGTTTATATTAAACAAGCATCAAGCCAAACTGTGATAACACTAGATAGCGCTATTTATCACTCCACTCACTACAATAGCAAAGTGCAAATAGAAGATTATGAATATCAAAAAGCACAATTAGCATTTAAGGAATCTAAATCATTGTATAAACCTGAGATTAACTTAAACGGTAGCTATAACAAATACTTCAACAAACAGGTCATTTTTATGCCGGGTAGTTTGGTGGGCAATACCTCTACGCCGGTAGCAGATGTTGCTGTTGGGGGGTATAATGCATTTAATGCCTACGTAAGTTTCGTGCAGCAAATTCTTAATGTGCCTGCAATTTATCAGATAAAACAAAGTAGGATAGCAAAAGAAAGTGCGAGGCTAAATAGTGAATACTTGAAGCAGCAAGTAGCAAAAGACATCTATATAAGATACTATACAATAGCTTTGTATAACAAACAGCTTGATTTGCTGAAAAACAGTTTATCAAGAAATATGAAAGCTCTTTCTGATGCCAAGTCACTTTACTATCAGGGGAAGGCATTGAAAACAGACACATTGAATTATCACATCGTAGTTCAAAATGTGTTAATTGCTATTACAGCATTAAAAAATGAGCTTAGCCATGAAACGAATGAGCTGCAAAGACTATGCGGTTTTGATCTTTCTGAAAGCATATCATTTTCAGATACCCAATCTATCAATCGTCCACTTATAAACAGAGAGCAGAAAGCAGATACAACTGGCAGTATAGCTGGCAGACAAGATATAGAGATACAGAAAAAAAATGTCTCCTTAGCCACTGCACAGATTAAACAAGCACAATCTTATCGATTGCCCAAACTATCTGTATTAGGTCAATACCAACTGCAAGCACAGGCAGACAACCTAATGAATGATCGCTATAATTGGCCTACATCTTCATTCATAGGAGTACAACTTTCGATACCAATTTATGAAGGAAACAGGCTAAATAATAAAAACAAAAGTTATAAACACACACTAGCACAAGAGTTAATTGCACTAGACAACATGACGAAAGAAGCAATAATAAGCCTAAAATACGCTCATGATAAACTTCATGAAGCAATGTGGCAAAATAAAATTGAATCAAATAAAGTAGTAGCGGCTGAAGCTAACTATGAAATAATAAATAACAGATATTCTAAAGGATTAGCTTCCAGGCTCGAATTGTCGGATGCAGAGCTCAGTCTTAGTAAAGAAAAAATAGCACTGCTTACATCAGAGTATAATATTCGATTAGCCGAAGTTCAATTATTGTTTGAATCAGGAAAAATCAAACAGTAATCAACTCAACAAAAGCGACAAATAATTGTCGCTTTTTTGTTTGTCGAGATTATATAAATCTCTGCAACCATAGTGTAATAACCTGCGGCAACTTCAACAATAGTTTTGTGCCAAAAATAGTCTTATGCACTCAAACAACTTAGTTAACGAAACAGCGTACAAAAACAGATGGAAGGCATTACTGCTGCTATGTACTGCACAGTTTATGGTAATAATGGACACATCAATTATTGGTGTTGCATTACCGGCAATCAAATCTGCACTTGGCTACAGTCAGGCCGGATTACAATGGATTTTTAATGCTTACGTAATATTCCTTGGTGGGCTATTGCTATTAGGTGGTAAACTCTCCGATCTTTTCGGACCCAGAAAAATTTTCATGACAGGTTTTGTGCTACTTACAGCTGCGTCATTCCTTGCGGGCATGGCATGGTCTGAAGGAGCATTGAATATAGGGAGAGCATTGCAGGGAATGGGCTCTGCATTTATTGCGCCTGCAGCGCTGACACTTGTGATGACTATGTTTACTGACCCTAAAGAACTTGGCAAAGCCCTAGGTTTATGGGGAGCGTCAGCTGCTGCAGGCGGTTCTGCAGGCGTATTTCTTGGTGGCGTCATCACAGAATGGATGTCTTGGAGGTGGGTATTTTTTATCAACATTCCGATTGGCCTGGCAGTACTGATGTTTAGCAAAAGCTATCTGCTGCAAGGAAGTACAAGAAAGGGTAAAGTTGATGTACTCGGCGCAATATTAATTACAGCAGCACTCGTATTGATGGTATTTGCCATTGTAACAGCAGAAAACGGGTTGCTAAACACAACAACAATTACTCAATTGGTCACCTCCATAGGGTTACTTGTGGCATTTTTAATAGTTCAGAAAAAAAGAAGTGAGCCACTTATCCCTTTATCTATATTCAAAGTACCTAACCTATCAGCAGGAAATATTGTAATGGCACTGATGGCTGCTTCTTGGATACCATTGTGGTTTTTCCTGAATCTCTACTTGCAACAGATTCTTCAACTGTCAGCATTT
Source organism: Chitinophagaceae bacterium IBVUCB1 (assembly GCA_002127285.1). Classification (GTDB taxonomy): domain Bacteria; phylum Bacteroidota; class Bacteroidia; order Chitinophagales; family Chitinophagaceae; genus Polluticoccus. Next base: position 93,840 of record NFUW01000002.1, on the reverse strand, counting down.
AAAAGCGGCCTTGCATTATTACCAATGACAATTATTATAATGATACTGATGGTAGGCTTTACAGGTAAGCTGGTAGGCAAATTCGGATTTAAAAAGAATCTGATAGCAGGCCTTATAGCTTTAGCATTAGCGCTTTTCATGTTTAGTCTGGCCCCAGTAGGCGGTTCTTTTATGGGCAATTTGTTGTTACCATCTTTATTAGCTGCTGTAGGCATGTCGCTGGCATATATACCAGGTACAATAGCATCAATGTCTGGCGCAAAACCTGAAGAAACAGGGCTTGCTTCAGGCTTAGTAAATACCAGTTATCAAATAGGTTCTGCATTAGGTTTAGCCATTATAGTAGCTATATCAAGCGTTAAGACAAAACAAGCAGCAATGAATGGAATACAGGAAATCGATTCGTTAAACCTTGGTTTTCAATCGGCATTTTTGGTATCAGCATTTGTAGCATTGTTATCAGCTATATTGGCAGTCGTATTCATCAAAACGCCCAAGCAGTCATAGCAATTATGCTAATGAAAGCCTTTCTAACGTCAGTCAATAACACTATGATAAAATAATATAAATCAAACCCCATATTATATAACGACGTTCACTTATACTAATGGTAGTTTTGTGTTACAAATTAAGCCGAACAAATGAGCCTGATAGCAATACATATTCCGAAAATGAAATCAGGAAGTAGTGTATCTGTCATTGCGGGTAATATGAGCAGTTTAATAGGCATTAGCATTATTTCTATTATACCCGGGCTTGTAATAATTAAAGAGCCTATGGCGCCAACCTGAATAGAAAAAATACGATACACGATTGAACGGCTTGGTTATAGAATCCTGAGAATCGAAAAAGTTAACAGTTTAATTAATATTCTAAACAAAATGGAAACAGTAAAATTTAAGACAAACATTAAGTGTATGGGTTGTGTTGCAAAAGTAAGTGCTGGTATGAACGAATTAGTTGGTGAAAACAACTGGGAAGTTGATGTTACCAGTACAGAAAAGACACTGACTGTAATAAAGCAAGATGGCATAACCAAAGAAGATGTAGTAGCTGCAGTTAATGCTGCAGGGTTTAAAGCAGAAGCATAAGATGAAGAAAATGCTTCAACAGATAAGGTTTTGTTTCACAAAAAAATGTTGCTCGAGGCAATAATTGATGGGCAAATGAGTATGTGAAAGCCACAATGGCAAGTAACATACTCTTTCTAAAAAAACAACAATATGAAAAAGATATTATTAGTAGTATTTTCTGCATTGATAGGGATAGAAGCAGGTGCCCAAACAAAAGAAGAGCTTACATCTTCTTTGCATAAATATTATGGTATAAAAGATGCTTTGACTAGCGACAATGCGAAAGAGGCAGCTAAATACGCCGAAGTATTTAGCACTTATTTACGTAGCAATCCGTATAAAGGCAGCGCAGACCTTCTTACACAACTACAAAAAATAAGTTCAGCCAAAGACATTGCCAAACAAAGAGAGTTTTTCGCATTGCTATCTGCACAAATGATTGCAATGCTTGATAAACAAAATGTTGGAGAAGCAGGCTATATTCAATTTTGCCCTATGAAGAAAGCAGAATGGATTAGCAATGACAAAAACATCAAGAATCCGTATTATGGTAAAAGTATGCTGACATGTGGTAAAACAACCGACAGTATAAGATAATAAAATGCAAAAAACGTGCTTATGAAAAAGTTTGTTGTCGTATTCTGGATATTATTCATTTTTATTAACAGCTCTTTGTTTGCTCAGAATATGCAACACAAGAGCTTTTGGGGTACTGGCAATAAAATAGTCTATCATTTATACGTAAACGATACAACCGTTGGGTATAGTAATAAAAAATCTAAAGCCATATCAATAAACGGAAGTATTCCCGGTCCTACATTATATTTCACAATAGGTGACACTGCTGAAATTCATGTTCACAACATGATGCATATGGAAACATCTATCCATTGGCATGGATTGATACTACCTAACGAGCAAGATGGTGTACCTTATCTTACTACTGCACCAATTAAAGGACACACAACACACATTTATAAGTTCCCTATCGTACAAACAGGAACATACTGGTACCATTCTCATACTATGCTGCAGGAACAGAGCGGTATGTATGGTGCAATTGTCATTAATAAGAAAGTTGCTGCTCCTATGCGAGAGCATGTAGTATTGCTTAGCGATTGGACGAATGAATCTCCTGCACAAGTAGAGCGTTCTTTGCACTATGCCACCGACTGGTATGCAATTAAAAAAGGTGCTACACAAGATTATTGGCAATCTATCAAAGAAGGAAAGCTAGGCACGAAGCTATCCAATGAATGGAAACGAATGACAGCCATGGATGTAAGCGATGTTTTCTATGATAATATGCTTATCAATGGAAAACTTACAGACAGTATCAATAACCTGCAAGCCAGAGACAGTATAAGGCTTAGGGTAATAAATGGCAGCTCATCAACATATTTCTGGCTGGAATATACAGGAGGCAAAATAATTGTTGTTGCATCTGATGGTGCCGATGTGCAACCTGTTGAGGTAGACAGGCTTATTGTTGGTGTATCAGAAACATACGATGTCGTTATTGTTCGACCAGATACTGGCAGGTATGCATTTTTAGCCACTGCTGAGGACAGAACCAAGTACACATCTTTACTAATTGGCAATAATCCGCATAATTCTATACAACCAATGCCAAGACTCAAATACTTTGAGGGCATGAAAATGATGAATGGGATGATGCGTATGAACGGGTCTATGAACGATATGGGCATGAGTATGAGCCTGCAACAAATGGACATGAATACGGTAATGTATCCTGAAATAGTCGACAGTAATAAAAACATCGTAACACTGAACTATGCAATGTTAAAAGCTTCGCAAAAAACGAATTTACCAGATGCCTCTTATAGAGTTTTAAAATTCGAATTGACCGGAAACATGAATCGCTATGTATGGACAATAGATAACAAAACGATATCGGAATCAGATAAAATACTGATAAGAAAGGGAGAGAATATCCGTATTGTTCTTTACAACAACTCTATGATGCGTCACCCTATGCACTTACACGGCCATTTCTTCAGAGTATTGAATGGGAATGGAGACTATGCCCCTTTGAAAACTGTGTTGGATATAATGCCTATGGAAACTGACACTATAGAATTTCATGCTTCTGAAGAATATGGAGACTGGTATTTCCATTGTCATATACTATATCATATGATGTCGGGTATGGGCAGGATATTCAGGTACGAAAACACACCACCAAATCCTCAACTTCCTGACGAGAAAAAAGCGCAAAGAAAAGTATACCATGATGACAGGCGCTTTTATCTTGGCACTCAGATTGGTATTGAAAGTAATGGAAGTGATGGTGAGGTTTCATTATCAAACACAAGATGGCAACTACAAACAGAATGGCGTATCGGGCTGAATAATACTAAAGGATATGAAAGCGAAACTCATATTGGCAGATATATAGGACGCAATCAATGGTTGTATCCATATGTGGGGTTCGATTGGAGATACAGAAAGCATAATGTAGTTGAAACTAACCTATTCAACCAGATAAACAGCAAAAATGAACGTAGTGTTTTTTGCATAGGCTTACAATACACACTTCCTTTCCTGATAAAGGCAGATATGAGAGTTGATATGGAAGGAAAACTTAGAATGCAGTTACTTCGAGAAGACATTCCACTTGCAAAAAGACTAAGAATGAATATGATGGTAAATACTGATAAGGAGTATATGATAGGGCTTCGATATATTGCTACGAAATACTTTTCAGTTTCTACTCACTACGATAGTGATATGGGCTATGGAGCGGGCATTACTATTACCTATTAAAATGACAGAATTCCCACATTAACACAAACAACAATACTATCTTTTCTTTAAAGGTTGTTTACCATTGACTCTAAATACAGAAAATTAATACCATTTAGTCCCATAAGGATCGAACCACGGACATTAAATATCAATTACTTACAAATATAAAATATACTGCTTTAAAAAAGTAACCCCTGAAAATCCGCTACAGTAGCGACTTTCAGGGATTGATAATTTTGGAGAGTGGAGTCTACGGAACGAGTGTTGAACCAACTGAGGGATTTTTTCTGGAGTATGTACCCTTTAAAAGACGCTGTGGGATTGACTTTAAGCAGTTTACACTGAGTCCATTTTTCTAACCCCTATAAAATCTAAAATTTTAGAAAAATGGTCGTTATAAATAATATGAACATAATTGCAGATAAGAATAAGGAGCTTATAAGGCTCCTTATTCTTATTGATTCATATACCGTTATCACTTGAACTCTATAAAGTGTATACTTTATGCAGGACTATATAGACTATACAATTTTCTTACACTCCACTTCTGTAGCATTTTGTAGCATTTCTTATAAACTATTGAAAACAAAAAAGATAGACTAAAATAAAAGCATTTTCATTGTAGCACATTTGTAGCAACATTGTAGCAAAAAACACCTAATTAAGGATGTTTTTATCCTCAATATGATATTGGTCATATTTTTGACGAGTATCACTCTCTAGTTTTGTCAGGCAATCAGTAAAAATGTTTCTACGATACTGGCTTTTACTATTCATAATCTTTGTTTCATATACACTATTTCTTTTCAGGCATTGTGATACAAAGCCTATCCCACCAACACAATCTGCTATGAAAGGGGCTTCTATCTGGAGAGAAAAAAATTGCCAATCTTGCCACCAACTATATGGGTTAGGTGGATACATGGGACCTGATCTTACCAACATCATAAGCAGTAAAGCTGAAAATAATGCAAGGACTTTCATTAAATATGGTACAGGCAAAATGCCTAACCTGCACTTGAACGATGAAGAAGTTGACAATCTTGTTGCCTACCTGAGTTGGATAGATAAAACAGGAAAATCAGAAGTAAACGATAGTAATATCCACTGGACAGGCAGTTATATAATTAAGTAATGTATGCGCTATAAAGTATATCTCGTTTTTTCATTAGTAATGCTTCAAGTAGCATTATTGTGCGGTGTACTGTCATCATTTTCTTTTTTGTATCCTGAAACGTTAAAAAATATAGTACCGTTTCAACAACTGAGACCGATGCACGTATCGGCAGCATTGTTTTGGATAATATCGGGTGCCGTAACATCACTGTTAGTACACAGCAATCATGTTGCAGTCATAAAAACAGCAAACAAACGTCTGATAAACACTGCAGCAGGTATATGGGCGTTGACTATAAGTGTCATTTTCGCGTACTATACAATGAATAAATATGGTGGCAGGGAATACTGGGAATTCCCGCCGTGGTTGTGTGTACCATTACTGCTTTCTTGGACATTGTTGATGATTGGATACGGCAGGCACTGGTTCAGCCTGAAAAACAAAAAACCACTGTACCAAATAATGTGGGCTACGGGTGTGCTATTTTTTTTACTAACGTTTATTGAGCAGAATATATGGCATATTGCATGGATCAGACAATCCTACATCAGAGAAGTAACTATGCAATGGAAGGCAAACGGATCGATGGTTGGTGCATGGAATCAGATGATATATGGCACATCGCTCTACATAATGGTAAAAATGAGTGGAGACAAATCTATTGCTGAAAACAAGAAGGTGTATATATTCTATTTTCTGAGCCTGAGCAACCTGATGTTTAATTGGGGACATCATATATACAATGTACCAACAGCAGGCTGGGTGAGACATGTATCGTACTTCATAAGCATGACGGAGTGGCTGTTTTTCATAAGTATGATACAAAGCTTTAAGTCAAAAACATCTGAATACCACAGACACAAACACCTTATCAGTTACAAATTCATCATAGCATCAGAAGTATGGTTGTTTTTAAACCTTTTGCTTGCAATTATGATGAGCATACCTGCCATAAACAAGTATACACACGGCACACACATTACAGTTGCACATGCTATGGGCACTACAATCGGCATCAACACAATGATCTTGCTGGGTAGCATTGGGTACATTTGTAAAATCGATACGGCACCCGTCAAAATAAAAAAAGCGGTAACCACAGGATATAACATAGCTCAGGTAAGCCTGTTAATATTCTGGTTGTGTCTTGTAGTGGCAGGCCTTACAAAAGGCTACAGGAGTTGTGTATTGCATATAAAAGATTTTCAAACAATGATGGCCCCTATCTACTCTATTCTAAAACTATTTGCTATAGCAGGCATAGGTTTATTGGCCGGTATGGGCATGATTATATATAACTATCTGAAACAATTATACAATAAACGTTTACGTCATGAATGAGAAGAAATTGCCAATAAAACGAAGTGCAGAGCTCGTTCCGTTGTCCAGAGATCATCATAATGGGTTATTACTATGCTGGAAGATCAGACAAGGTATTAACAAGGGTATTGACACTGATAGAATTGCAGCATACACCTCACACGTTTTCGATACAGAATTAGCACCTCATTTTGAGCTCGAAGAACAAGTATTGTTCTCACTCATTCCGGAAGATGAAAAATTCAAACGGGCGGCAAACGAGCATTTTCAACTTAAGGAAATAGTACTCACATTAAGACACCACAAAGCAACAACAGATACATTGCTTTCTTTCGCAAATCTGCTTGAATCTCATATACGATATGAGGAAAGAGACTTATTCAATTACATTGAAAGACACATACAAACTGTGCAATTACGCATTGCAGGCGAAATGATAGAACATGCCTATAAAAACGCTTGCCATAATGATTGGAAAGATGATTTTTGGGTAACAGACAAATAAAAGACATTTTCATCCTGAATATGATGTGCGTCATATTTTAACTTAACGGGGCAGATTAATTTTACAACAGATTCATTCATTTCATCAAACAAAAAACGTTATGAAAAAATCATTTCTGCTAATGATGCTGGCTACTTCAGCATTAACCGCCTGCAACAACAATAGTCAGCAAAGCACTACTTCAGGTTCCGAGCCTGCTTTAGCATCTACTGTACCCGCTGTTGAGGACAATGTTTCTCAACACGATGTGGTGCAGGTTGCCCTAGGCAGCAAAGACCATAGCACTTTGGTAGCTGCTGTAAAACAGGCCGATTTAGTTGAGCCACTACGCAAAACTGGCCCGTATACTGTTTTTGCACCTACAAACGAAGCGTTTAGCAAATTACCGGCAGGTACTGTTGATGGCTTAATGAAACCGGACCAGAAAGATGCTTTAGCAGACATACTGCAATACCATGTATCGGTTGGAATTTATAAAGAGGATATGTTCCAGGATGGGCAAGTAATTGGTCAGGTTAATTCTCAAAATATCACCATCAGCAAAAAAGACGGCAAAGTAAAAATTAATGGAACTGCTAATATCTTAGCAGCAATACCGGCATCCAATGGGCTGATATATGTGATTGATGAAGTATTATTACCACCTAAGAAATAGTTCTATAATCTATTTTGAACTACTTACTATTCATATTGTTATTTTCGTAGGGAATTAATAATCAGTCAAACAAATACAAAATGTTTTCAAAATCTTGTGAATACGGCATCAGGGCAATTATTTATATAGCATCTGAAAACGAAAAAGGGAAAAAGGTAGGCATCACTGAAATATGCGAAAACATAGAAGCTCCTGCACATTTTACAGCCAAGATATTACAGATACTGAGTCGTAACAGAATAGTAAATTCTCAGAAGGGTGTAAATGGCGGTTTCTTTCTGGATGAATATCAATTGGATTTGAAACTGATAGATGTAGTAACTGCCATAGATGGCAAAGCAATATTTACAGGGTGCGGGCTGGGGTTGAAGCAGTGTTCTGAAACAAACCCCTGCCCGCTTCATAACAAATTCAAAGCTATAAGAAACGATTTAAAAAAGATGCTGGAAGCAACAACAATCGGAGAGTTGGGCCAGAGCCTGAAAAAAGGCAAGTCAGTTCTTAAAAGAATAAGAGTTTAAAAAATTTACCTTAATTAAGGATAAAAATGTCTTTTATTAATTCAGCCTCAAAAAAACAAAAGTGGATTGGCATCTCTCTAATAAACCTGAGCATAGTAGCCTTACTTGGCTTTACGCTACGTAGCAAGATACTATTCAATATTCCCTTCCTCGATTTTAAGCATGTATTACATGCACATTCTCACTTTGCATTTGGTGGGTGGGTAAGCCTGGCATTATTTGTACTACTCTCTACAGAACTTTTGCAAGGTATAGATGCAAGAATGAATCGGGTTTTACTGCTCGTAAACATCAATGCCTGGGGAATGTTGATAAGCTTTTTGCTACAGGGATATGGGCTTTTCTCTATCATATTTTCAACCCTTTTCATTTTTGTATCTTATTACTATACATGGGTGTTTTTGAAAGCGCTGCAAAAGACCGAAACAGAACCAATTATTAAACAGATGGCAATATGGGCTCTGTTATATATGTCGTTATCATCTATAGGCCCATATACACTTGCCTATCTGCTGGCAACGAAATCCGGAAATGTCATTCTGTATAAAGATGCTGTATATACCTATCTCCATTTGCAGTATAATGGCTTCTTTACATTAGCTATTCTTGCACTCTTATTCAATAAGATAATTAAGCATAGTTTACTTGCAGACAAGCATAGAGCAAAACGCTTCTTGACAATAGTAAACGCAACAGTAATCCCTTCATTATTCTTATGCTACCTTTGGCATTACCCTACTACATATGTACGTATCGTAGCCATTACAGGCAGCATACTGCTCATTCTATCTGTGGTCCTGTTTCTGCCACTTACAAAGAACATCAAGGTATTTGCCGGCAAAGAGACAACACCATACAGAGTACTACTAGCATTATCAATTGTAGCACTTATACTGAAGCTCACACTACAAAGCCTCACAATATTCCCGACTATAGGTGACCAGGTATTTAATAACAGGCCGGTGATAATAGGTTTTCTTCACTTAGTACTATTAGGCTTTGTAACATTATATCTGCTCGCCCATTTTCTACAGCTTGGATATTTAGGGAATACAACACTCACCTCTGTTTCATTAGCAATATTCGTAACAGGTGTACTTGCAAATGAACTGCTGCTAATGACACAGGGGCTAGAAATAATGTTTATGACCAACAGCAGGTTATTCCCACAAATGCTATGGTACGCAGCTATCGTGCTGGTAATGGGAAGCATACTGATAGTAGCAAGTCATTTGAAAACACAGTACAGTAAATACAATGCAACATTTCATTAATTAATTATAAAAGCAATAAATTTTAAAAATATGGATTCAACTATTTTTATTGATGTAACAACGATGGCGCCAGCAGATAAACACCCATCTATCTTCAATGCATTTGACAAAATTGCCCCGGGCGCTTCTGTCATTTTACATAATGACCACGACCCTAAGCCTGTATATTATCAGCTGATGGGGTTGAGAGGCAATTGCTTTGCATGGGAATACCTGAAAAAAGGTCCTGAGATATGGGAGGTACAGATAAGGAAAAACGAAACCACAAACGGGAAAGAAACAATTGGAGAAATAGTACGTGGCGACATCAGAAAAGCCCAGGTGTTTAAAAAACTTGGAATAGATTTTTGTTGTGGTGGAAAGAAAACACTGGCTCAAGCCTGCAAAGAAAAAGGGTTATCTGAAACAACAGTTGCAGAACTATTAGAAGAACCAACACAAACCGATACACAAAACCTTGATTTTAAAAGTTGGAATGCCGGTTTTCTTGCAGACTTTATAGTGAATCAACATCATGAATACGTGAGAACAAATGCACCGCTTATAAAAGAACTATCAGAGAAAGTAAGCACCAAACACATAGAAAAGTACCCATATCTGAAAACGGTTCACGATAAAGTAATTTTACTCTTAAATGAGCTGGATACACATATGAAGAAAGAAGAGGTAATACTCTTCCCGTACATCAAACAAATGGAAGCATCACAGATGAAGGCAGGAGGTTTTAACAGTGTACAAAATCCGATATGGGTTATGGAGCAAGATCACGACCTGGCAGGAGAACTATTGAGAGACATTAAAATGCTAACCAATAACTATGTAGCACCTGAGGATGCTTGCAACAGCCACAGGCTTTACCTGCATAAACTACAGGAATTTGAGAACGACCTGTTTCAGCACATTCATCTTGAGAATAACATACTGTTTCCGAAAGCATTGGAAGTTGAAAGTAAGATATAGTGTTACTCATAATAAAGAGGGAGAGGTTTTCACCTCTCCCTCTTGCTATAAATCTTTTTTCCGAAATACCCTGACCGATAACAACAATGGAAGCAACACCCAAAACAACATACAAACAACAACATACACGCTGCCAGTACCGGTACCTAAGAACTTTTTGAATAAGGCACCGGAATATCCCATCAATACAGCCACGTCCAATTGCAATAGCATGAGGATACGTGCAAGATCTACAGGATTGAAAGCTGTTATTCCTAACACCGCTTTATCAATCGGATACTCATTAAATGAGTAAATAAATATCAATAAAAGTCCGTCAAACAAAAGTGTAAAGAACATTGCAGCAGCAATTGCAGCACCTATCCCTTTTGTCTTATCCTTGAACAGTACGAATATCAATAGTGCAATGGCCGTAAATATAAGTGTCAGTAAGAACCCACTCATCAACAATGTTATAGCTGCGAGATTTGGGGATATAATCATAACCGGCAAACCGACTCCCAACAAGTAAGCTAATGAAAGTGAGATTGTAAGGCCGGCATATTCGGCTAGCAAAACTTTATTTCTCCTTACAGGCTGAGCCAAAAGCAGTTCAATAAACTCTATGGAATTGAAATAATAGATAGTTGCAAACAGTATGCTAATAAGCGGTACGAACAATAATGTAACATTCAATAAACTAAGCAATCCTTTGGCAGGGTTTTCGTCTATGCTCAACACACTAAAGGACAATACAGCAAGTATGATTGCATAAACAACTATTACTTTATTCCGTATCAGATCGGCAACAACATATTTCATTATTGTCTTCATACATGGGCAGTTTTAGCATGTTCGTTTCTCATTACACTGGCAATCATTTTATTGAGCTTTGTTTCACTTGTCATATGCTGCAATTCGTCAACAGACTTATAAAATATCAGCTTACCATCTTGCAGATAAACCACATCGTTGGTAATACCATCCAAATCGCTGAGGATATGTGATGTTATTAATACAAGTTTGCCTTTATTACATTCCTGTATTATTTTATCTTTTAGAATTTCGCTTGCCAAAGGGTCAAGGCCTGCAGTTGGCTCATCAAGAATAAGAATACCCGGAGAAAAAAGAAATGCCAGGCATGCACTAACCTTCTGCCTGGTACCGCCCGAAAGACTACGCATGGTTTTTGAACTAATCTTATCTACACCTAATTGTGTTATCAGCTCTTCATCATATTGTACATTATCCTTTCGGATGTCTTTTATCATCTTGATGACCTGTCCTATGGTCATATTTTCAGGGTACCTGCCTATCTGTGGCATATACCCGATATGAGAACGATATTGCCAATCATTCCCGATTTGTTTATCGTTTATAGATATGGTTCCTTTGTCAGGAATCACCAAACCTAAAATAGATTTTATCAGCGTGGTTTTGCCAGATCCATTGGGTCCTAATAAAGAAACTGTACGCCCTTTGGCAAAATTGAGACTTATATTATCCAGTGCTTTAAAGCTGCCAAAAGACTTAGTTAGTGCATTTATATGTATCATCGTAATTTCAGGCTTTTCATTAATGGGTTATCATCTTTCAACTTATCGGGTACAATACTGGGCATTACTTTCTCTACCCTGTTCATGATATCTGTAAGGAAACTTCGGTACAGTATCATGGCAGTCGGCACACGTTCTGTAACTACAGAATACATACTTACAGGATAGTAAGGCACATCGCCCACCTTGTTTTTATCAAGATCGTAGCCATCGTATTTATCCCAGTAGTTGTTGTTGAAAGTATTCAGCATCATGGTACCATTTGTTGCTACATCGAAAGAGTTTGAAAGAAAATTATTTTTTTCAAACACATTATTATCGCAGCTGGACTGTACCCTCATTGCCCAACCATTCTCAACAAACTCATTATACAATACTTGTATGCGGCTTGTACCTTCCATGTATATGCCAACCGTATTTTTATCAAACAGATTGTGTTCTATCTTACTATCAGCAATTTCCTTCAACAGAATAGCGTAAGAAGCATCACCCCAGTTGTGCCTGAATGTGTTGTAGTACATCTCTACCTGTTTAGAGTACATAACGGCAACACCTGAGCCATTATTAATAAAACTATTGTGCGTATACACATCTTTGTGCGAAAACATAAAGTGCAAACCGTAGCGGATATTTTCAGTAGAGGTATTATTAATAATTCTTGAATCAGTTACAAACTCGAAATAAATACCATCTCTATGACCACTGATATTATTACTTTGAAGTAATAGATGTGTAGATTTCCATGCGTGTATGCCGTTTCCACTATTCAGTTCATCCTTGGCATCTGCCTTTATTGTATTTTTGTAAACGAGGCAGTAGTGGCTATTCTGCAGATACACCCCGTAAGTATTATTTACAAGCTTATTGTTAGTGACGGATACACTTTTCACATTTTGCAATCGTATTGCTGCCATATCTGTCATACTGGATCGGCCAGTATTTTGTAGCTGGAGGCCTGATATTGTTACTGAGTCTCTTACAACAACTATAAGTTGTCCTTTCTTGACCCCATCAATAACCGGGTAGTCCTTACCAAGTATAGTAATGCGTTTTGAAACAAGGATATCTTGTTCTTTGTACAAACCCTTTTCAATAGTCAGGGTATCTCCATCTGCGCAGTAAGCGAGTGCATTTTTAATTGCATTTGCTTTATCTGCACGTACGACGATAGTTTTCGCATTGCCATTGAACACGAAAAAAATGAATAGTATAGTTATAATGAGCCTGGGCATGCAGTTATTTAATATCGCTCCACGAAACGGGTTGCGTATTTAATTCTTTAACGGTTGCAGCTGCACTTTCTGTGCTGGGAAACGCACCGTAATTTCCGTTCATAGGACTTTTAAAAGCCTGATGTTGTAAATACAATGCCTTGGTCGCATCTGTAAACTCTTCGCTATTGCTATTGCAGACTGCAACAAAATACATTGCACCTTCGCTCTGTTCTGTATAATAGTCTGCATACTGTTTCATACAAAGAACATCATCAAACTTATGTGCACGCCCTTTTGATGTTATCATCTCTGCAGCAAATCGCTTATCAACTATTGTCATTTTACAATGGCTGCAACTTTCCTTTCCATAATCTATTTTTTCAAACTGAAGTTTGCAACCGCAAAGCAGCAATATACAAACCACTATCAATCCACATTGTTTCATACCATTTTTTTTGATTGTTTCCATTCATAGAACGTTATAGACACCAATACTACACCGGAAAGTATAAATAACCATCCGGCTACGTGTGGCTGAGATAACACTTCAAAGTTCAACAGTTTTTTATACCCTATTAATGGTGGCTGATAGGACATACCGGGCACTTGTATCGGTGCTGTTGGGTCGAGGTTATGGCCATAATCATACTCCCATTTATAGAAATCATAGAACGACATGAGGCCTATTGCTGTAAATATGCCTGTCCATATATAATAACCTGTCTTTCTGTTCCAAAAGAAAACAAGAATACCTAACACGATAAAGGATATAATAGTAGCCGGCAAGTATACAAACTCTTTAAAATCTTCTTTGTGTATTGTTTTCATGCCTATATAGTGATTCAATCCATTAATCACATCTACATCATCTTTCACATCATTTATCCATATCGTCATGGTAAGCCCACCGGGATATTGGGGTGCTTTTAAGTCTATACGCCACATAGGGAAAAACCAAAGTGTAGCAAGAAATATTATCACCAACAATACACTATACCTTCCCGGTGCTGTCAACTTTTTCATAATTAAAAACAATTATGGCAGTACATCGGGATACGATGCACTGCCATTGTGAAATTATTTTGCGGCTACTGCTTTAGGTGCAGTATCACCTATACCATATTTCAGTGGCACATTACTTCCTTTAGGAGAAACCCTCAGGTAGCCCTGCATTTCCTGGTGTAGTGCAGAACAGAAGTCTGTGCAATAGAAAGGATATATACCTGTTCTATCGGGTACAAATTTAAGTGTAGACGTTTCGCCAGGCATTATCAGCAGTTCTGCATTCGCAGCATGCTTGATTGCGAAACCATGTGGTACATCCCAATCCTGCTCCAAGTTTGTTATGTGGAAATATACCTCATCTCCTACAAACACACCTTCAATATTATCCGGTGTCAGGTGAGAGCGTATTGCAGTCATATAAATATCCACCCTGTTGCCATTGCGTACCACTTTGGTTTCTTTTTCGCCCATTGCAACGTACTGGTGTTTATTTTTATTAATGTCAAATATTTTGACACTCCTATCTTTTATCACCTTAGCGTCTATAGCCTGTGCATAGTGAGGCTCGCCGATTGTCGGGAAGTCGAGTATCAACTGCATTTTATCTCCGCTGATGTCATAAAGCTGTGCAGACTGTGCCAGTTCAGGACCGGTTGGCAGATAACGATCTTTAGTGATTTTATTGTAAGCAATCACGTATTTACCATAAGGTTTTCTTGTATCACCACCAGGCACACAAAGGTGGCCAATAGAATAGTATGTTGGCACACGATCCAACACCTTCACATCTTTAATGCTCCATTTGACTACTTCTGACGAAAGGAAGAATGAAGTATATGCATTGCCTTTACCATCAAACTCTGTATGCAATGGGCCTAAGCCTGGTTTTTGTACCTCGCCATGCAATGCTGCTTCATATTTCACCACAGGAATTCCCTGATACTCTCCTTCAAATGTTTTATCATTTATTGCTTTCATCAGCTTATTGAAAGAAAACACCGGTATCAAAGCAGCCAACTTACCACTACCTACTATGTATTCACCAGAAGGGTCTACGTCACAACCGTGAGGAGACTTAGGACAAGGTATCATATATACCATATCTTTCAGCTCTGCAGGGTCTAACACCAATACTTCCTGTTCCAGTTCAGAAGTAGCAGAATGTGTTTCTTCATTCCACTTATTATGATAGTAACGGGTTTTCATCTTAGTTCCTTTGCCAGCCTTTACATACTCTTCAGCTTTTTTCCAGTTTACCGCTACTATAAAGTCTTTATCTTTTTGAGAAGCATTCACTTCCAACAATGTATTTGCTTGCTCTGTATTGTAGGTAGAGAAGAAAAACCATCCATGAGACGGACCTTTACCAGCACGAGACAAGTCGAGGCTCATACCAGGAAGCGCAATTTGGAATGCAATCTTCATATTACCGGTACCCTGATCTACATTGATGAATGAGGCTACACTTTTAAAATTTTCTTTAAAGCTGCTAATAGGTACATCAGCCTCTCCTAACGGTACGCTGAAACGAGTACCAGCAACTACGTACTCAGTATTTTCTGTAATGAAAGGAGAAGAGTGGTTACCACCGCTATTGGGTATCTCCAGAATTTCATCCGTTTTGAAAGTACCCAGATTGATACGTGCTACACGTGGCGTATTGTTGGCATTGGCAAATATCCAACGTCCATCATGTTCGCCATTCGTTTGCGATAACGCAAGATGGTGTTCATCATCCCACGGCACAAAACCGGCAGTAGTGTTCAGCATCGGTTTTGTTTCTTCACTGAAACCATAACCATTTTCCGGGTTTACAGAAAAAACCGGAATTACTTTCAACAACCTGCCAGAAGGAATACCATATACAGATACCTGCCCACTAAAACCACCAGATACAAAATTGTAGAACTCATCATACTTGCCGGGAGCTACATATACTTTGGATGCTGCATCTCCCTGAACAACAGTTCCTGTATCTTTCATTTTACAGCTTTGCCCGGCAATAACTGCCCCAAGTGCGCAAAGCATTAATTTGTAATGTTTCATATTTATTTTTTAGGCGTGATTTTTAGTTTTTACCATCGTTCTTTCTCATGAACTCCAGTATATTTCTTGCCTCAGCGTCAGTTAGGTTTTGATTAGGCATCCTCACCATACAAACTTCCATCATTGCTTTTGCCTCTGCATCTTTATCCAGCATTTCATCTACATTCGTCACAAAATTCATTACCCATTCAGGTTGCCTTCTGTCTGTCACTCCTTTCCATCCCGGACCTACCAATTTTTCGTCAGTCAGTTTGTGGCAAGAGCTACATTTCACATCATATACAGATTCACCGCCCTTCACCATATTTGCATCCAGTGGGTGCGTCAGTTCTACATTGGTAAATTTGCCGATGCCTTTGGGATTGACCTCTTTATTAGGATCTACATATTCATTTTTACCAGGGTCTGGCGTTTGATCTCTTACTGATTTCTCTTCTCCACCGCCACCACAGCTATAAATAAAAGCGCTCATCGAGAGCATCAATACAACCATGTTTTTTCTGTTCATTGTATTTAGTTTTATGTAGTTAAGAATGAGTGATTAAAAGACAAAAATGTATCCGATAGTTTTAAGAAAGTATGACCAAAGTCATAATAAAGATAAAAAGGTCTTTTAATAATATATTTATTTTGTGTATATTTTTTTTCTGCACTCTAGAGTCTCACCTTCGTGGTTGATGATAGCGTTTATAACCAATTGTAAATCACCAACATTTTGTAAATCTGTTTTATACACCCAATATTTGTCTATAGCAACATTTTTGCCATGGGCATGTTCTTCAATCTTATAAAGCTCTTCTCCTGTATCTGAATAGATAGAAGTTGTATAACCGTGAATTCCTGACACGGAGGTAATAGCTGCCTTTATAAAAACAGTATCTCCTCTCGTATATATCTGCTCTTCAGTAGGAGAGCTTATAGAGATATTAATCTGATTATTTATCTCGTGACTTTTATCTTTTTGACAAGAAGAGGCAATAGATAATGATAAACATAAAACAAACAGGCGTTTCATATAACTTAGTTTTTATACAGTGTTACAGGATTGTTGGTAAACAATGTATTCATTACAACAAAGCTAAAATGACAAATAAAAGATAAACATGTCCTTTATTAGAATACACGATGATTGATGTCATATTTCAAATAAGTATTTTAATATATCAAGGCTTACTAAACTCTACTGCGGAAATGAAGGTGCTATCTGTGAGCGTTTTTAAAAACGCAATCAATTGCGATTTTTCGATTGCAGTAAGCTGCAATCCATTTTCTTTACCAGGTTTAAACATTACAGGATCAACCGAAACAGATTTTTTAACTTTAGAATTATAGAAGTCTATTACTTCTTCCAAAGAAGTAAAGCGACCATCATGCATAAATGTTTTACGTAGTGCAACATTCCTCAAATTTGGAGTTTTAAATTTTCCTAAATCGTTTACGCTCTTGGTTACGTTATACAAACCTTTGTCCTTATCGGCAGTATAAATACTGTCTAGGCCATTATTATGAAAGTCATTATCTGTAGTAAGTAGTGTAACATGACAGTGAAAACAATCGCCTTTTTCACTAAAAAATATCCGCCTACCCATTTCTTCATTGTATGTATAGACATCAGTACCATTCATGTATCGGTCATACTTTGTATTGTCAGATATGAGCGTCCTTGTGAATTGTGCTAATGCATATCCAATATATTTGTGTGTGATTTTATCAATTCCATAACATTGACGAAAAAGCTGTACATACTTTTCATTATTGTTAATCTTATTTATATCTGTAGCAAAAAACTCTTCTGTTTCAAATATCATAACATCTTCCAACGTACCTTTTTTTGAGCCATTCCACATATAGTTTGTATTCCAACCAAGGTTTACGTGCGGCAATACAGGCATGCTACCCGCACTACTAGTAATAGTAAACCCCATTGACTGTAAATGGCAACTTGAACAGGAGCGCCCGTCATTTGAAAGAATGGGATCGTAATATAACATGCGGCCCAATGCTATGCGTTCCTTATAAGGTTTATTATCGTCAGGAATCGTCATCTCCGGAAACCTCACCGGGTGTTTTATTTGATATTCAGTTAGTGCAGGCGGGGTATTATTATTTTGATTATTAACGTTATTCTCAGATTTGTTGCAAGCATATACCATGAGCAAAAACACCACGGCAATGTTAATATAACGTTTCATAACGTTGCTTCTTTATTAGATAAAACAAGGATTTAGCGAACCTCTGAAAATACATCCTGCCCGTTGGCTACTATTTTACGCATCAAAGTGTCGTTGCCCATACTATATACCCCATCCAAACTGAAATCATATTTTGCAGGTATTCTGAACCATTCGTTAATATTCATTTTGATATTCAATGCATTCACCTGACTAGCCTTAACATCCAAATGACAGGCAAAACCTGCTTCACAATGAAACCCTGTTTTTCCTACATGCAAAGCAAACCCTTTTACACTTGTAGTATCCATCCAATGTCCTTCCAGTTTCAGAAAATGATAGCCCCCACCCATTACATCCGGCCAGTTCATTGCAGTATTTTCAATAGTTGCAGGCAGACTATACGATACATTTCTCGAAGGTAGCAACCCAATCGTCAAGGCGACAGAATCGTACGCACCTGCCGATACTGTCGGCATTAAAAAAGAAGAAGCATATTGTTCTTTAGCATCCATATAATAAACACTATCAAATTGCTGAATAATATTGTTATTTCTGTACAACCGTATGTTACTGATGTAATAGTGAAGCTTTGTTACGCCATACTTATTCCCTGCCTGATTGTAGTACATTATACTATCCCATATCAATGGCTGGTTATCTACATCATGGTGTATTGCTACAGACAAGCCACCTTGCGTGGAAACAGGCATATCATTATTTCGATGAGAGCATGCTACAAGAGTAGAAACACATAAAAACAGCAACACATACCTGCTCATCGTAAAATCCTTTTTATGCAAGTTAGCAGGCAATGATTTTTGAAACAGATGATCATCATCACTTGTATCAATGATTATTATCACCCGTTTGTCTTGCTATGCAAGTGATATTTCTAACTTATTCAAAGAATCCAACGCTATTCTCAGATCATCTTTCATTGATGCGATATGGCTTTCAGCTTCATGTTTCAGATAAGGCATCAGTTGTTTATAATAGTCAACCCCGTTAATCAGGTTTACTTTAAACGATTGATAGTATTTCTTTTGCTTAGGAGTCAAATCAATTTTTTGCACCTCTTTTTTCAGGTAGTCTATATACAAATTCAACTCATTGATAAACATATTCGGACGTTTCAGCGAGTTCAGGATGTTGATTCTGCCATAAATATGGCTCACCATCTGAGACAAGGAAAACACACCGGAAAAGTAAGCAAGATTAGGACCGGGACATATGGTCACGGCAGATAGTTTATGAGATAGTGGCAATCCATCTTTCAATAATGCAGGGGCTGTCAACCCCTCGCAGAGGCAATCCTTCTCTATCACATCATTCAGCATACTTTCCAGCAATTCCGTAGGCAGTTCTTTTTCTTTCAGTTGTTTTATCTTCAATTGCTGATATTGCCTTGAAGCAGTACAAATAGGCGCTTCGGTAAACTCGGTATTTGATACCAGATATTTTTTATAGCACGGGCTGCCCGGCCTTTTCTTATCTACCCGTTCTTTTCTTTGTGTTTCAGCAGAGCTATTTCTGAAATTATTGAATGGCACACCCAGTGGCGATGCTTGGCTTAAATAATAATCTTCCTTCCGTGCAATGGCTAATTGAGCCAGTGTCTGGTCATCAACATTAGTGGCCTCAGGAACCAATAAAAACGGACTACCCCATCCGGTACCGTCTACCCTGTAATGCTCAAACAGAAAGTCATTTTCATCAGACGTTCCGATTCCCCCTTGCACTGTAATCTTGATATCCGGCCTTTCTAAAAACGACAATATCCCTTTATCCTTATGCGCGGCAACACACAAGGCATATATCTCTGATGCCAACTCACTTCTTTTATTTTTAAACTCTTCCAGAATGGGGCCAAGTAAAAAACCTTCCGTTGCAAAAGCGTGCCCACCGCAATTAAGCCCAGATTCTATTCTGAATTCCGACACCCAAATCCCTTTCTTTGCCAGTAGTTTTCCTTGTACCAGCGCAGAGCGATAATCACTTACTTTCAGTATGATTCGTTTTTTAAGATTACCATTCCCATCGGGAAAGAAGTCTTTAAATGTTTCGATATAGTTATACAAACGCGGATTGTAACCCGCTGAAAAAACAATTGATGAATTAAGTTCGCTATTTGCATACCCTCTTAACGCAGACAACGCATCTGAATATTCTGCAGGCAACAATTCACCATCAGCATCACTATTCATCTTATCAACCTTTGCCATGATGTTAACATCTATCGACCCTGCTTCAATGATGCTTCTCAATTCATTTTCTGCAGTCGTCTTCTCATCACCTTGCTCCAGTCGAATCATTTGGTGATACTTCGCTTTTATCACAGAACTATCCGGTAATAACTCAAAATATTTAACGATATCACTCTCTTCTTCAAAAGGAAGCATTCTCAATACAGCAACCTGAGTATTTATTATTCTGTTTATAAGGTTTAAGTATGCAGTAATACGTTTTGCACGGCAATCTGCTTCTGATGGGGCAATCGGGATATATACTTCGTTTATGCTATCGCAATAATATTTTCTCATTTTCTCAATCAACTCATCATCCATAATAGAGACAACAGACGATATGCTATATCGGGCAACCTTTACAGGTGTATCAATTGAATATCCGATACCTAATACAGGAATATGAAACTTATGCAGTACAGACATATATGTAGCAATCTTTTAAAAATACCGGGCAAAATTCAGTCAGTTTATTTTCAGGATAGATGATTTATATCAGTGTACGATGAATAGTTTTAAGTATATATCCAACTTCCGCTTTTTTTGCCCTACATGACAAGCATCATATCCTGCAAAAGAAATTCGGGTCAATTTTACACTTATCATCAGAAGCTATGGAGAAAATGAATAGCCATGCAGCCAAAACGCCTGCAATGTCTGCAACCATCATGACAGAGGTCGTTTACCCCAATGATGCTAACCCCATGGGCATGTTGCAAGGAGGAAGAATAATACAATGGATGGATACCGCGTCAGCAATATGTGCACAGACACATGCCGGGCGCATAGCAGTAACTGCATCTATCGACAACGTAAAATTTAAATATCCTGCAAAAACAGGAGACATCATATCTATCCAAGCTAAAATCACAAGGGCATTCAGCAGTTCAATGGAAATCTTAGTACACGTATCATCAAGAGCGGTATTGAGTGGTGAAATAAACCCTGTTTGCGAAGCACATTTTGTTTTTGTAGCGTTAGATGACAATGCAAATCCTGTGGCTGTACCAAATGTGAAACCGCAAACACAGGAAGAAAAAGAACATTATAAAAATGCTCTATTAAGAAAGAACCATAAACGACCATAACAGAGGATATGGAAACGCCAAAAGAAATATCGGAATTTCTATGTGCAAACAAGGTTGCAACAGTTTGCTATGTACATAATGGTTTGCCATCATGTTTCAACTGTTTGTATGCTGCTATACCGGGCGTAAATGGCATTATATTCAAATCATCAAAGTCTTCTTTACACAGCTGGGAGATACATGGTTCTGCTCCTGTAGCAGGCACCATCTATCAGGCATCTAAAAACGGATATGATAACACCGGTGTACAATTCAACGGCACTATTGCCACAAATGCCAAAACATTTGAGGTTGCCGAAAAAGCATATTACAAACGTTTCCCGATTGCATTATTAATGCCCGGACAGTTATTCGTTGTCATCTTCGATAGCCTGAAGTTTTCACAAACAACAAACGGCATCAGGCGAAAAGCTGACTGGCAAAAGGCCGTACAGGAATAAAACTATAACATTAGCAATATGATAGCATTCAGGGAGTTTACATTCGACTCAGCAGACTTCTACCCTATTGGACATTATTTTATGATTGTGTATAGAATTACATTTTCAACGGTTGACTCCGAATACTACCCGTCTGGATTAATAAATCAACTATTCTAGCAAATCCAATATCGCACCTAAGCTAGCTTCCGCCCCCTAGAATCCTCTTATGCACCTCTGCTATTTTCAAATGCCCCTTCTTCTTCAATCAAATCACACCTACTAAGTGAAGATTTACATAAAATTGCAATCTACTATTACCTGTAAGTATATTCTAATTATCAATTAATAAGTATAGAGTATAAACACTTCACACATTGCATATAATGATATTTGACCATCACTTATATAATAACAACTACAACTAACAAAAGGTCGAGTTTTTGTTGCAGTATACTATAATATATAGCCTGCAAAATCAATTATTAAACCTTGGCGGGACTTTATCTTTTGATTGGGCATCGAATTACGTTTTCAGTTGACCATATTCTGTATTGATTATCAACCCCTACAGGGGTCAATAGTATGAATAAACAGTAGGTAAATCTGAGCAGAATTTCCAGTGTAGGCTTGGCTTTAAGCAGTTTGCACCGAGGCAATTTTTCAAACTCGTCAAAATATAAAATTTTAGAAAACTGGCGATTATTAATAATATAAGCCTAATTAGACAAAATGATAAAGGAGTCTGTTGGCACCTTTATCATTTTTATGTATACGATTACTGATATTGTAAACTATCAGTGTAAACCTATAAATTGACGATATGGTAACAAATTTCTTGCTTGAAAACCTGTAGATGTTTGTAGCATTTATACAAATAAGTGAGAATGAATAAAATAGGAGAAAATAAGCTTTTTTCATGTAGCAGATTCCGAGCAACATTGTAGTAAAGCAATATTAAAACACAAGAATTGTTGGAGCTCTTATGTAGAAAAAGTAGTGCATTTATAAATGTGAAGAGTTGAAGTAGTGGAAGACATTTCTGTAATGGTCAATGGCACTCTGCACGTTGATGATTGTAGTAATGAACAAATTGTTCCAGTGAATCTTTAACTGTTCAGAGATCAGTAATAAAAAAGCAATAATGCATGAACACAGTCACATTAGACAAAATGAAGCGGATGCGGCTCTTAGGTATGCACCGTGCTTTTACTACCAGCCTGGGACAACCCCTGCAGCAGTTTACGGTTGATGAGATGATAGCCATGCTCATCGACAGCGAATGGGATGACCGCCATAACAGGGCTATTGAAAGAAACCTGAAGGGTGCACGCTTCCGTTATAAAGCTTCTATAGAACAACTGGACTACAGTGCAGAAAGGGGGCTTGACAAAAACATGCTATACAGACTGGCAGATGGTGAGTTCATTAATCGTAAAGAGAATATACTCATCACCGGCAGTACAGGAACAGGCAAGAGCTTCATTGCTTCCGCTATCGGGCACCAGGCCTGCCAGTTAGGCTTCAAAGTGTTATATGCCAATGCTACAAGACTGTTTGCACAACTGAAAAAGGCAAAAGCTGACGGTTCTTCCATAAAGGAACTGTCAAAAATAGAACGGCAAGATCTGCTGATACTCGATGACTTCGGTATACAACCACTTGACCAGCCCAGACGAGCTTCCTTACTGGATATAATAGAAGACAGACATGGTAAACGGTCTACTATCATCACTGCGCAGCTACCTGTGAAACAGTGGTATGATGTTATAGGCGAACAGACGGTAGCTGATGCTATCATGGATCGTATCCTCCATAATGCGCAACGCATAGAACTGAGGGGAGAATCTTTGCGCAGAAAGTGGAACAGAAAACAAATAATCGATAATAACTAAAACAATTATATTTATAATCGAAAAGACACCCTCTCTGGCGTACTTGCAGACATTAACTTAGGGTGGTCAATTTGGATGATAATATAGGGGTCAGGTTCATGATAATATCCACCTATCACCTGAAAACAGAAAAACTTTTATTTAACTTTAAAAAAATCAAGAAACACTATCTAAGCATAAGTGAACATTAGCTTTACGACATACAAGAAGACTGTTGGTTATTGTCATGAGCTTTAGTGCAAAAGTAATAAAATAATCGAAAAAAGAATGACAAGAAGATAATTTACTACCACCCTCATCCTTGTTTATAGCGAGGATATTATGGTTCAGCATTTCCAACGCAATAATCAACAAACAATTGTAAACAGTCCACTATACCAATGACTTGCTTATCTATTATATTTCTTCTCTTCTGTAAATAACTTATTTTATTCTAAAAGTGAATGTGGTATTCAACTTATCAGTTTCCATTTCTTTAATATTGGTTGTTTCAAATGGTCGCCTTATTCGGTTTGCAGCAACATCATATACCGAACTTTTTAGCACAAATGTATATCTTCCTTTCCGCCAATTTTGTATAGGAATCACTTGATAATCACTATCATTGGCGGTTGCTCTTACAATGCATGGCATAGGTTTTCCAGCACCATCATATATCATAGTTCCCTCGGTTACTGAAGCGTGGTCCATGCTTTCTGAAAAAGAAAGAATTATAGGTTCTTTTGTTTGGGCATGTGGCAGCACTTTATGCACCATCTCTACCTTAGGGCATATCCTGTCTTCGCCATTTACAAAATATTGTCGTGTATATTCAGCCCTAAGTTTCTGCACATTTTTGTCTTTTATTTCTTGCTCTATTTTTATTGTGTAGTGTTTCCCCGAATCAAACAATGGACTTTCATAATGTATGCCGGTTTTCACCCTGCCAGGATGTATCATCAGTACCAGCAGTTTATTACTATCTAACCAGAAAGACTTTTGCCTCCATGGCCTCTCTCTTTCCACACCATTTTCATCATATACTTTAACATGTTTGTATGCGTACTTATCATCTAGCATCGACTCGCTGAACCTTACATGAAAAAACAGTGTATTGTATGGTATGGTATCCGATAGTGGATATGTGGTAACAACGGTAGCTAACGCATTGGGGTTGGGTTTAGATGGCGTTGTAAATCGTTTGGTCATTATTTCACCACCACCTTGATATTGAATCTCAAATACAGTGCTGTTACCTAAAGTATATCTTGGAGAAAAGCTTAGCTCGCTGTCTTTTAACAAATAACTTCCGCTTACAGGTACACTGGCAGGCGTATCATTTATAATCATGTATAGACTCAATATGTTGCTTGCCATTGTCACATCAACTGCTAACATTTTTGCTTTTTCATCTGTAATACTTACAGTAATGGTGGGGTGCATGGTAGCCACGTTTTCAATTTTTATTAATTCACCTGCAATAGTTTGCAGGTGAATTAATAAAAAAAAGCAGAGCAGCCCTTGTTTTATAAACATAGAGAAGGTTATTCAATTATCAATTTTGCAGATAGTTTCCGGTCATTCTCCAACGTCATATTCACTATGTACATTCCGATCGGAATTTTGCTTACATCAATAGTAGTTTTGTTGCTATTGATACCTTGTGAATGAACAATTCTGCCCTCTATTGATACTATCTCAATACCTGCTTTACTAACAGAAACAGGCAATTCTATTAGAACAAAATCTTTCACTGGATTAGGATATATTTTCAACTCCCCTGCAGTATTATTAAGATTGTCTAAACCTGCTGGAGGTGGTGTTTCAGCAGATACTGTTAGCATTTTCAATGCTCCGGTTTCTCCCCAATTTGGTGATGTCTCCAGCACTACCAGGCGGTATTGGTCCCAATAAGCCATCATGTGTACGTTATTCGCTACCAGTTTCATATCATCAGTCGGCATGCCCGGTGCTACGTTGCCTGCATTGTCCCTTAATTTTGTTGAATTGTTATTAATTTTATTCGTTGCTACTTGACTGCCATCTATGTACTTCTTACCAATGCGGTATAGATTATCGCCGTGATGGTTGAACAACCATTCCTTCTTATCGTGGTACATATATGCAGCCTTGGTTGTAGTGCCTTGGTGTATATTAAAGTCTTCGGTAACGCTCAATAAGCCTGTACCGACTACTTTAGCCAATTCTACAGAAAATCCCGGGGCGCAGGTAGTAACACCCATTATCCTATCTTTTCCGTCAACAGAACCAATAGTTATTTTTTCTAAAGGAGCAGTTGTTAAATAGGCTCCTCCCTGGTTCGATTTAAAAAATGTAGTCTTGCGTTTTGTAAATGCTGCGTTGTGTGTAAATGGTGCTGCCATCCAGTTAAGTTCACCATCAAGAGAAAATCCACCTGCACTAACGTAGAGGGCGTTATTGACAAATGCCAAATCGTATGCGTGGATATTGCCCAATGAGAGTTTGCTGTAAGTAACATTTTTCAAATCGAGTATGCTGATAGCAGTACCGTTTTTTTCTACCTTAAGAATAAAACGTTCTGTAGCTGTCATGTTCATTACAAGCACATAAAGACTCTTCGAAAGTGGGTTTACTTCCATATCCATAAGGAATGTAGCCTGTCCCGCAGCCGGGTCTAGTTTGGCTTTAACAAAATCCGGGATGGTAGTGATGGCGTTAACACTTGCATTAGCAGCATTATTATCAGCAATGTCTATAGCATATATAATGGAGTCCTCTACTGCAAACAATACAGCGTCTTTGCCGTTTGAAGAAATAAAAATGTCGTCGAATTTGTTAGAGTTGACAGCACCCTTAACAGGGTTTTTCAACATAGAGTTCTGCGCCATTGATGATATGCTCATGCATACGAATAATGGTAGTAATATTTTTTTCATACTAATTGTTTTATTTTTATTAATTGATAAAATTTGATACTTGTTTTTTAAAAAACTAATGCTAGGTGTAAAGCGCCCCGGGAACGAGGTTCTTTACTATGTGCTATAGTTACACCACTAACAATAAACTGTTAATTTACCTGTTTTACCTGTCATGTTTTTTATGCTAACTATGTTGCAGACGTATATATTGTTGTTATAAAAAGAAACCGAGAAAGTATATTCTTTGCCTATAAATGTATCCTGCAAAAACAATACATCCATTGACACCTGAAATAATACTCTGTACATCTATGCTTTTATAGGGGATACTGTTGTGCAATAGTATCTTTTGAGAAAGATAAACTTACTGTTAATAATATGCAATGCACAACAGAAACAAGTATAGTTGGTAAAGATTTCCCTTTCATATCCTTATTGATTATTAATTACTCGCTTTTTTTGAATAACTAAAATTAGGTTACTATAAAGCCCTATACATAAGTATTACCACTCATTTTTTAATATACGCAATACACTTAGTTACCTAAGTATAACACGTATATTCATGTACGCAGACGAAAAAGACAATAAATACAACTTAAATTTGTAGCGATGAGTATCCTTCTGTTACAAAGAATTGTTTGCAGGCTTTGTTTAGTTATCATTCTTGTATTTTGCAACAAGATGGTATCTGCGTTTGTTCACATACCCGAATACATAAAAAATGACAAGGATATCCATACTATGGAGGTTGTCCGCTTGTTGTATAAATATGACTCTATAGCACTTCATAATAACAATTCAGGCGTTGTAATTCTTAAACAAGCCCTTGCTGAAAGTAATAAAAACGGCTTTAGTTGGGGCATTTGTTATACTCAATACCTCATCGCTGCAGAATATCATAATCGTGGTTATAATAAAGAATCTATAGACTATTTAAAGAGATCTGAAAAACTGGTTGATAGATCTGAAAATATTGACCTTGCCGATAAAGTATATAACATGCTCGGGGTACTTTACTCATCAATCGGCAAGTATGCATTGGCATTAAACTACTATTACAAGGTACTTGCCGAGATTGGCAAAAAATCAATACAACACAATGCAAAACAGGAAGTGCCTCGCTCGGTAGATTCTATAACTATTTACAATAATATTGGTCTTATTTGGGGTAACCTTGGTGACTTAAATTATGCTTTGCAAACGTTCAAAATTGCAGAAAATATAATAGAGAAGAATAATAACATCAGGCAGGCAGGCAGTCTGTATGTCAACATTGCTTCATGCTATAAGGAGCTGGGAAATCTACAGTTGGCAGAAGAATATTATAATAAAGCACTGGCTGCAGCCATCAAAGCTAATAAAAGGGTGGTTTCAGTAAAAATTAACAGGTTCACAGGTCTTTCCAATATAGCACGTAAAAAAAAGGAATATTCGAAAGCACTGAAATACCTTGACAGCACTGAAAATATACAAGAAGAACCTATTGAGCCTGCCTATGTACTTGCAAATCGTAAATTATCAAAGGGTAGTATATATCTTGATATGAAGAATTATAGCTTGGCGAAACCTTTGCTAATTGATGGCTACACCATGGCAAAGAAAATTCAGCGCGTTAATTTATTGACGGAGGCACAGCCTGTTTTGGCTAAGTTGTATGCCGTGACTGGTGGGTATAAAATGGCTTATGATTTGTTGCAGGATTATACTGTAATGAAGGATACTTTACTTAAGCGGGAACAGGCAAATTCTGTAAAGGTACTGACCGAAGCTTTAATGGCTGAGAAAGACAGGAACATGTTGGCACAGACATTAGAAATAACCCGTCAGAAGAACAAACTACAGCAAAAGAATTTCTGGATCGGCGGTATTATATTAGGTTCATTGTTACTGGTGGCTATTAGTTTAGTGTTCTTTCGGAATTACAGGCACAAACAGGCCATTCAGCAATCATTGATATACCAGTTGCAGCAGACTCAGGAGATCAATCAGCTAAAGGCACAGGTACGTGGTGAGGAACAGGAACGCGAGCGCATAGCAAGGGAACTACACGATAATATCGCAGCACAGCTTTGGGGCATTAAGCTGAATGTTGATAATATCCAGCAACTGCACAAACAAAATGGCAATTATGACAAGAAGCTGGCTTCTGTTTTTCAGCAGCTTACAGATGCTGCACAGGATGTAAGGAAAACTGCACACAATCTCATGCCCGATCTTTTGCTTGAAGAAGGCATTGCAACAGCACTAGCTTCCCTTTGTGAAAAAACAGCGAAGTATACTAAACTTGAAGTAGATTTCCAGGAATATGGTGTATTACCCAGGTTGGAGAAGGAACTTGAGTTGTCTATTTATCGTATGGTGCAGGAACTTATTCAGAATATATTGAAACATGCAACAGATGCTACTGTCATGCTGGTACAGCTTAGTTGTGCCGGTACAATGCTGAACATTACAGTAGAAGATAACGGTACTGTCTTTAACATGAAAGACAAAACAGATGGTACAGGTCTGCAACAGATACGAAAAAGGGCATCATCTCTAAAAGGATATTTTGACCTGCAAAACAGACCCGGCAAAGGCACAACTGCCTATCTCGAATTTGATTTGCAGTATTTGTTTTAAAGGGGAAAATAATTACACATAATAAACTTAAGGGCCTGATGATAAAAATAGCTATTACCGATGACCATCCAATTGTAATTGATGGCCTGCTGAATGCCCTATACGATGTTTCGGGTATAGACGTTGTTGCTACTTATAATAATGGCGCTGCATTGCTGAAGGGCTTGCAGGAACAACCTATAGATGTATTGCTTTTAGACCTGCAATTACCTGACAAGAATGGAGCAGAACTGGTACCCATCATTTTAAATCAATACCCGGATATTCATATTCTTATTTTAAGTGGTGTAGAATCATCTTCCTATATCAAGGAGATGATTCAGAAAGGCTGTAAAGGATATTTACTGAAAAGTAATACAGACCAGCCCAAACTCATAGCAGCAATACAAGAGGTATATAACGGAGGTGTATATCTTGAGTCGGCAGTGAAAGAGCAACTGCTGCACGAAATGCTGATAACCAAAAGGAAACTGGATAAAATCAACCCTAAGATCACCCAGCGCGAACTTGAAATACTGCACCTAATAATGGAAGAACTAAACAACCAGGAGATTGCCGATAGGCTTTTCATTAGCTTGCGTACTGTAGAAACACATCGTTATAACCTGCTACAAAAATTAAATGCAAAAAATACCACGGGCATGTTACGTATAGCCAGACAGATGGGTATTGGGTAGTTGTTAGCGGTGATATAGACGCTAATGATTACATGATAATATAAGACTGAACCCGAAGAACAAAAAAGCTAGAGCCACCTGACGACCTCAGTAAATGACACAAATAGTATTAAATCGTTAATGGGTAGTGTTATTAGCAACTTATCTAACTTGGATGTACGATATGAAAATGGAACTGTTTACCAATAGAAAAAAAATCGATTCTATTTTCACAGAAAAAATGACTTTTGACGGGTTCGATTTTCGAACCACGAGGATCAATGAAGCGGTGGAACTTTTATGCCTGATTAGCAAGAGGTTAGCAGTCAAAAAAATGGGACTAACCTAAATTATTTAGATTTATCCCAAGAGGTTACCCTCTTAGTACTCGAACCAGCTTGCTATTAAAAATGAATAGCTTATACGAATGAGAAAATGAAATTAAAGCAAAAAGCCACTGAAATTCAGTGGCTTTCATATTTTGTGATCCTGTTTGGACTCGAACCATTAATAAAACTCACAAATAGCCTTTAATGAGCCAACTAAATTATTCGAAAGTTGTCCCTCTTTCTCCGCATTATATGCATAAAAAGCCCCTCAACGGGCTTTTGTATTTTAATGTACTGTCAGCACTTACCTCCTGACATATACAATCCCCGTTCGGCGTAGTTTTCAACTACTTCGCACAGGCAACAAATCTCCAGATTTGCGATTGACTAATAAAGTTAAGAAAATGCCCCTATTCCTTTTATATGCTATCAGCATTTTCCTCCAGGCAGATAACAACCTGTTCTTAATGTGCAGCAGCTTGCAGAGTTAGTAGATAGTTAAGTCTATCATAATCATAGTACTCTTGCTACCAGTGCATCAACCAACTCTTTATTAACTATCAGTATGAACAGCCACACCAACAACCCAACAAATAGAATAGCTATTGGTTAATACAACGCTAAACGATATAAACCGAAACATACTAAAGCAATATTTTAGTTTCATTTTTTAACTTTTAGTACAAAAACTAATTAACAATTTTTGTCATTAAAACCCAACTGACAATATCGTTACATAGTCTATTTTATGGTGAGGCATAGCATCAACATTTGCCACACTAAAAGACAGCACATATGAAAAACCAACACATTCTATTTGTACTGCTGGCCATTGTATTAATGAGTACAAAACCACAAAAAGCAGTCGCATCGCACGCAGCCGGTGCAGAAATCATCTACGAGTTTATTGCAGACTCTACCTACAGGGTATTCTTTAAATTTTACAGAGACTGCCGTGGAGCTGCACAACCGGGCAATGTACCATTATGCATGACAGACTCGTGCAATAGCTTTCAGCAAACAGTAACCATGCTACCGTGGACGGGCGTGTTGCCAGGCGGGGGTGTTAATGGATCGCCTGTATCAGCAGGCTGCTCAGCTTTCCCTACTACTTGTCAAGACCCCAGTTCAACACTGCCGGGCTATCAGGAGTGGTGGTATTCTGCCATCATACAATTGCCCAGCAGATGTACAAAGTGGCGCTTTTCAGGTTCAATATTTGCCCGAAACCCAAGCATGAACGTACCGCAAACAGACTTGTACGTAGAAACTACCTTTAACAATACACAGTTTCAGGGCAATTCATCTCCCTTCTTTTCTGTAAAGCCTATCCCTTATGTATGTATCAATACACCTTATTCATATAATAACGGTGCAATAGACCCTAACGGAGACTCATTGGTAAGCGATGTTATAAACCCAATGCTTGGCCCCGGTTGCGGACCAGGCGTTAACATTACTTTTTTAGGTGGTACACCCGGGTATAGCATACCAAGCAATCCTTTTCAGACCAATAATTCATTCTCCATCAACGGGGCTACTGGGCAGATGAACTTTACCGCTACCTTGCAAGGTGCGCATGCCCTTACTACAAGAGTTCGGGAATATCGCAATGGTACGCTAATAGGATACATCATGCGAGATGTGCAGGTACAAGTACTTAATTGCAGTACTACCCCGCCTATTATGACTATTAACGCAACCAATATGGGGCCCGGGGGCAGGGTAGAAGGTTGCATCAATCAAAATCTCAACTTTACTTATCGCATCACTTCTTCAGACACAGCATCTATATTGATAGCAGAAGACAATAAAAACTTTTCAATACCTGCTGCTACAACAAGCTATACTGGTCAGTTGAGTGATACTATCAACGGCAGCTTTTCATGGACACCCGGCCCTACAGATGTAGGCTCTAAAAACCTGATAGTTACGGTTAAAGACTCAACCTGCAAACCTCCCGGCATCATGCTTTATTATTCGTACACCATCCCAATATATATATGGGGAGCAACAAAAGCAGTAATAGACACCAATATATGTCCCAATGAAACTGCCTATCTAAATGTATCCGGAGGAGGCAATTATGTATGGTCAGTATTACCCGGCGGCTCACCGATTACAAGCCTTAGCTGCACCAACTGCCCCAACCCTGTAGCCACACCTGCTGTTAGCACTACTTATACCGTAACGTCCACTATCAACCCATTTTGCTTAAACAACAAAGACACAGTTGTGGTTGGTGTATTGCAGGGTATTGCCTTCAATCCGATAGCAGACATTACTACCTGCCCGGGCAATACAGTAAAGCTAAATCTGGGCCTTGCACCGCTTCCGGGTGTTATTTACAGCACCAAATGGTCTCCGGCTACTTACCTTGATAATGATACTTTTAACACCCCTGCTTCTACTCCAAAAACGACTGTAACATATACCGTTACTATATCATCGAGCATTAATAAATGTAAAAGTAAGGATACCGTTAAAGTAGATGTACTGAACGGATTTACATTGCTCACAAACGACACTGCTGTATGTGAGGGAGCCAGCTTCACGCCAAACATTACCGGCGACTCGCGCTACATATATACATGGAGTGCTGCAAATGGTGCGGGGCAATTCAGCGACCCAAATATAATGAACCCTGTTATTACACCAGCACCTTTAGGCAAAAACACCTACTATATAAAAGCATCCTACCCGGGTTGTACCAAAGACAGCATAGCCGAAGTTGATGTAGAAGTGGAGCCCAACCCGTTTGTAGTTGTAAATGACGATGCTGAAATGTGCCAAAATGATACAATGAAGCTAACAGGCAATATTACACCGGCGAATTTTAAATTCGACCTTACATGGACACCTGGAGCATCATTAGATAATAACAAGATAGCAAGCCCCATATTCAAGGCACAACAAACTACCATGCTGACACTGACAGCACGTAGCCCGCTTGCCAACTGTACTTCTTCCGATTCTGTATTACTGACTGTATTCCCGGGAGACTTTGTAACAGCAAAAGGTGATACCGCCATCTGCCCAGGTAATACTGCCACGCTTTCAGTTAGCGGTAATGGGCTTAAGTCTTTTAAATGGATGCCAGATGTAAGAATAAACAACTCACTAGTCGCGAATCCGATTGTCAACCCAACATCTACACAACGATATACTGTATATGCAGTAGATGTAAATGGTTGTTATGATACAGCATCTGTAAAAGTAGTAGTCCACCCGGCGGCACGTTTGTTCCTGCCCGATTCTGTAAGGATATACCCCGGCGAAAGCTATCAGATAGACCCTCAGGGCAACTGCAGCTACTTTGCATGGTTTCCGCCACTGGGGCTGAACAAAGCAGATGTATCGAACCCGAAAGTAAAACCAGAAGTGAATACAAAATACTTGGTAACAGGTACAACAGAAAATGGCTGTAGCACCAGCGATTCCATAACTGTATTCGTATCTCCAGAAAGCATACTGGATCTTCCTAACGCATTCAGCCCCGGCACTAACAATGGTACATTCAAAGTACTGCGTCGCGGTGATGCCACGCTAAAGAGCTTCACCATCTACAACCGTTGGGGACAGAAAGTATTTGAGACTACTGACATCAACAAAGGATGGGATGGCACTATGAATGGTGAAGCACAACCACTGGGTGTATATGTATACACCATAGATGCTGTAACCCCAACAGGCCGACGTTTTACCAAACAAGGCAATGTTACTTTAGTAAGATAAACCACACTCAATTATTATTTACACATGCCCGGCATAGCCGGGCATGTTCATTTATCCACACTCACTTTTAACATGTGTATTACAATACCCACCTGTTGTGGCACTTGGTTTGATGATGTATATTAGGTAACAAAATCTGTAAGACATGAAACTGAGCGAAACATGGTTTATGGAAGGGTATATAGACTTTGAGCTACAGAAATACAAACTGCTGGCTTATCTGCAAGAGGTGAACCAATATTTCAACCAACACAAGCTATACCCGCAACTGGCAGACGTCGTCTTTCATTACAACAACCTGCTGAATTTCAAAGAGCATAAAAAACTGATGCAGGATAGCTTTCCCAAACAACTGAGCAACCTGAACCTGCAAAAGCTGGAACTGGTGTACGAAGAGATGCTGCAAGACAATGCCATAATGCAAGAGCTTGAAAACATCGTTCAGTACGCGCTGGCACAAATGAAGCCAACACTTGATAACGGTGCGGAACTATACGAGCAGATAGAGAAGCAACTACGCATAGAGCCTGTAGGCATTGTGCCGCTATACAAAAACGAGGGCTATGTACTGATACGCTACGGCAACTATAGTGAAACCCGCGCCTACAACTACACCATCTCTCTTTTTGAACATAAGAACGACCGCTACCGTAGCATCAGGCTGCATTATATAGACACTTGGCAAAACAGCATAGCTAATACATACGAAAGCATCAAGCTAGATATCATCAGGGCTATACGCACACTACCCAACCCTGCGGTATTCAGTATTGAACACCCGCTACCCGTGCCACTTGATGAAACACTGCTGCCCGTTGCCAAGCGAGCATTGGTAAGGCAGATAGGCATTTCTTAGCACTTTAACATTGTATTTGATTAGGGTGCTGTATTTTTACAATACCCATTCTGCTCTATTATCCCCCTTAAATTAAAGAGCTATATGAATACACTACAAAAAACTGCCTATTGGGCACCCAGAGTATTTGGCATATTACTCACCATCTTCATCACACTCTTTGCTCTTGATGTGCAATACACGGGTGATGCAACTGCCTTTGTAACTGAACTGGCATTGCACCTGATACCTACTGCTGTTCTGCTCATCGTACTGATAGCCGCATGGCGTTGGGAGATGGTAGGTGTGGTAGCTTACAGCGCATTAGCCATCTTCTACATTAGCCTAACACTCAATCACCCCGATTGGGTTGTTGCTATTTCCGGCCCACTGTTTGTTGCCGCTTTGCTATTCGGCATCAGTTGGATGAACCGCAAGCGCAGAACTGCACATTAAAATAAAGAGCTACTCTTCTATTGAATGATGCTGCTTTGCCATCTCCACCTGCTTGCGGGTTGGCATGAGTATCAGCCGTAGCGTAGTATCATTGGTGAAATAGCTGATAGCCCAGTTGATAAAAATGATGAGCTTGTTCTTTGCATTCAGTATCAGCATCAGGTGCAGGAACATCCAAAACAGCCATGCAACCACACCCTGAAAACTGATAAAAGGTAAATCTACCACTGCCTTTCGCTTGCCTACCGTAGCCATGGTGCCGGGCAGTTTGTAGCGGAATTGTTTCGTTTTGTTGCCGTTTTTTATTGCTTGCAGATTTGTTGCCAGATGCGTGGCCTGCTTACCTGCCACATTAGCCATTTGCGGATGACCATTGGGCCATTCAGGTGTTTCCATATAGGCTATATCGCCGATGGCATATACATTTTGCATACCCACCACCCTATTGCACTGATCTACTTTGATGCGATTGCCACGTGCCAATACTTCTTTAGAGATACCGGCGGGCACATTGCCTGTAATACCTGCAGCCCATATCAGGTTGCGCGTCTTTATCTGCCTGCCATCTTTCAACACTACGGTATGCCCGTCATAATCTTGCACAACGGCATTAACCCATACTTGTACACCCATGTTTTCAAGGTAGGTTTGGGATGTGTGCTGAGAGGCTGCGCTCATGGCCGATAGTGTATTGGGGCTACCTTCCAGCAAGTACACGTTCAGCTTGCTGAAATCCATATCAGGATAATCGCGTGGCAGAATATTCTTCTTCAACTCTGCCAACGAACCGGACAATTCTACACCCGTAGGGCCGCCGCCTACAACCACTATATTCATTATCTCTTCCAACGCATCCGGTGCAGCATTGAGCGCATCTTCAAAATTGAGCAGAATACGGTTTCGCAATGTAATGGCTTCTGTGGTTGACTTCATGGGGTATGCATACTGTTCCAGATTTTTATTACCAAAGAAATTGGTTGTGCAGCCCGTTGCAATTACTAATACATCATATTGAAAAACACCGTCTTCTGTTACAACTTTTTGTTCCGCCGTGTTTACTTCTCTTACTTTGGTATTGCGAACACGTACATTTTTGCTGCGCTGAAAAATTTTGCGAAGCGGAAACGAAATGGAACTCGGCTCGAGGCGCGCTGTGGCTACCTGATAAAACAAGGGCTGAAACTGATGATAATTGTATTGGTCTATCAGCGTGATATGGTAGCCCGAGTTTCTGAGTTTTTTAGCAAGCTGCAAGCCTGCAAAGCCTGCACCAAGTATTATAAGCCTTGATGAGCTGTCCGATTGGCGATTTGCGGATGTTGCCATCGTTGTATGTTTTGCAGCACTATGACAGGCATAGTGCCCGATGAAAGATATAAATGCGCCGCAAAGCTACGATGCTTCTGAATACCAAACATAGTTTATCATTATTGAATGATGCGGGCAGCAGATAGATATTATCTATCCCGTTTTGCTGTAAACTTCTATCAGTTTTAGCTGCTGCTTGCGGGGTATCAGTTTGAACCAGCGTTCTTTGGCATCGCGGTCTGATGCAGGCAGGCGGCGAGTGTTGCTATCGGCAACAAGGTATTGTTTCCATAGTTCTTCGGTGGTAGGTTCTGTAATGACAGGCTCGGCGGGTGTTTCCTCTTCATACACATCCTGATAGTGAATCTTCTCTTTCGACTTGATGAGTATATCCTGATAAACGGCGGGCTGGTGTTCTTTAAGGTAATCCATCTCTCGCTGTATGCGCAGTTTGTGATACTCGTCTGTCAGGTTGTTGTTGAGGTACGGCACACCATCGTCCAGCGTATCGAAGCCGAGGCGTTCTACATCTTTTGCAGGCACACGTATGCACCTGCCCATCCAGTAAGCATCTCCATAGGGGTATTGCTTCAGCAATTCTTCAAGCGGCGGGTCTGGTTTAACCACCCCCGCTGCCATTACCTGCTCCGCAGTCATGGCAGCATCCCCTCCTAAAAACAGGAGGGGAGCTTTATCTTGCGGCTTCTTTGTTTCAAGCTTCTCTTTGTACTTGTTGGCAGCAAGGCGGCTATCAAGGTCTATGGCGCGGATGAGGGCGGCGGGGCTTACATCATCATATACTTCTACAATACGGTCGCGCAGGCGGATGTGGCGCTTTACACGCATCTGCCCCGTTATGATCTTTGCCAGTTCCTGCCTGCGGCGTTCCATACTGCATAGCTCTGTTTTTATCTGTTCTTTTGTTGCAGCCAGCAACTCGTCCATAGCCAACGCGGTTGCACGTTGTTCTAAATGTGCAATATGCGGTTGCAATTGTTTGTACAATCTGTTGGCAGCAGAGCGCAGGCTGTTGCCATCGGCAACGTGGGGGTAGGTTTGCTTGTATGCCTGTCTTTTATCGCGCGTGTGCAGGTAGTGGGTGATGAATGTTTGGTGCAGAGGTTTTAACCCATCCCAACCCATGCTTACAGCTTGGCAAGCTTCCTTAAAGGGGGAGGAGTTTTCTGTGATAGTTAAGTCCATTTTTTGATAGTTTTTAAGGTTAATTTATTATAGCAAATATACAAATAAAATGGTTAAATACTCATCTACATAATGTGAGTACATAGTACGAGTATTTGCTATGCTCTTGCCCACGCTTCCTTTCTTTCTTTTGGCAGCAAAAGAAAGAAACAAAGAAAAGCTGCCAAAGGACAATGACAGAAAGTCCTTTGGGGGCTATCTATTATGCTGCATTGCTACTGTACTGCCAAGCAACGGGCTTCGATTAACTGATGTAATTTTTTCCACAAAAAACTTCCATGAAAGCGGTAAGATTATATTTTTTCAAGTTTCTGTAAGCATTAAATATTAACTTAAATCCCTGCGGCAGGCAGGCCCATGCAGGGTACTTGTCTGTTGTTGTATTCTTAAATTCTATAAGAAGGCTTGAAAGATATAATACGGCTTAGTGTTATTTTACCACACTATTTACTGTAATAATATTTGAACTAGGGGGGGACAAGGATAGCGATGAATTATTATTCCAAAATCATATATTGTGCTATATATCATTACTTATGAAACTCAGAATAGGAACAAAACATAAAACTGAAATCCCTGCTAATAATATATCCGAAGAAAAATTTTTAGCCGCAAGTTATGAGACAATAAAACAACTAGAATGGGATATCAAGTATATAAGCAAGAGTGGCATCATTGCCTATACCCCATTTAAGATGAGTAGCGGCAACGAAGAAGTGACTATCAGGATAGAGAATGATATCATTTATATTAAGAGTGAAACATTAGGCAGTCAATTACATGATTGGGGAAAGAATAAAAAAAATGCAGATTTATTTATTGACAAGTACAGGGAAATAGAAAGCATACTAACTGAAGAAGGAACAGAACAAGCATTGCAAGAACTAAATAGCTTTATCGATTCAGAAGATATTCTCTCTGCAGAGAAGTATGCAAAGTTTGAAAAAGGGGGTGGTTTACTTGGAATATTCATACCAAGAGAAGGCTATTATGTGACACCTATTCTGATAATACTGAACATTCTGGTTTTTGTAGCTATGGCCATTTCAGGCGTTCACATCATTGCACCTGAAGCCGACGACATATATCTGTGGGGCGGCAATTACGGTTCAGGAACATTGAACGGGCAATGGTGGAGAATTTTCACATGCGCCTATATACATATAGGCATCATTCACCTATTGATGAATATGTATGGGCTTATCTACATTGGTTTGTTTTTGGAACCCTTACTTGGCAAATGGAAATTCCTAGCATGCTATATTCTTACTGGCATTACTTCCAGTTTATTAAGCCTATATATTCACCCTGATGTTGTAAGTGCTGGCGCATCTGGTGCCATATTCGGGCTTTACGGGGTCTTCTTAGCAATGCTTACTACCAACCTGATAGACAAGGCAAGCAGGAAAGCGATTTTACCTAGTATCGCAATATTCGTAGGATATAATCTATTGAATGGTTTAAAAGAAGGAGTTGATAATGCCGGACACATAGGTGGATTGATAGGCGGCGTATTATTAGGCTACGCGTACTACAGTAGCATAAAGCACCCTGACAATAAACAAACAAGCATCATAACAACTATTGCAGCCACAATATTAATCGGCGTTTCAGTACCTATTACATTTAAGGCTACACACAACAGTGATGAAGCATATATCAATGCAGCTGAAACTTTTGCTAAAAACATGGAGCGGTTCACGACTATGGAGTCTATGGCATTAGAAATATATACTTCGCCCAATAGCAGCTCAAAAGAAACTATGCTTAATGAAATACAAAACAGGGGTATCTATTATTGGAAAGAGTGCGAAAAGATTTTAGTAGAGAACGAAAAAATAGCACCCAATAATAAAGCTCGTGAGGTTAATAATGTATTAAAAGAATATGTAGCACTCAGAATACAGTGCTATGAATTACTTTATAAAAAAGTAAGTGAGGAAACCGATATATACGATGCGAAAATTCAAGAACTAAACAATAAGATTGAAACAACTATATCTAAGCTGAAATGATGATTAAACCATCACTTCTTTTTCTTCATTATCAGGTTGTAGCTATCAAGTACCATTTCTTTTAGTTGTTTGGTGGTGAGGGTGCCGTCAACTATGATGGTGTTCCAGTGAATTTTGCTCATGTGGTAGCCGGGGATGATGCAGGGGTATTCTTCCCGTAGTTGGATAGCACGTTCGGGGTCGCACTTTACATTGAATTGCAGGGTTTCGGTATCGAGCGGTACGAGCAGAAACATTTTGCCGCCTGCTTTGAATACTAATACAGTTTCGCCAAAGGGAAAACCTTCCGTAACATCGGGCAGGCTGATGGCATAGTCGCGTAGTTGTTCTATGTTCATTATATAAAGATAGTAACTAACTATAGACTGATGGTTTATACCGGCTGATATGCTGTTACTCCACAACAATATCGTACTGATGTAGCAATCCTTGTAAACCATAGATGGAAAACATGGCTTGGCTGATGCGGTTGGTTTGCGGGTTGATGGTAAAACCGATGGCGGTACGCAGGTCTGCTTTTTCGAGTATCGTATTATCGAACATGGCACCCATCAGGTTGCATCCGTCAAACGATGCACTTGTGCAATCCGTTTCTGTAAAGTCTGCCTCTTGCAGATGGCAGTTGGCAAACTTTGTACCATGCACTTTGAGTTTGTAGAAGGAGGCATAACTCAGGTTGCAATCGTTGAAACTGAATGAAAGGAGAAAAGGGTTACAATCTGCGAATACAATACCCAGCATTTTACAGTTTGTAAAGCGGGCATTGCTCAGCGTGGTTTGTTTCAGCCTTACGTTGCTTAAGTCGCAGTTATCAAATCCGCAGTCTGCAAACGAACATTTACTAAGGTCGGCACCTGCAAACGCACAATCTTTAAACAGGCAGTTTTCGTATTCATTGCCCGCTATGTCGCTGCCTGCATAGCTAACACAGGTAAACGTCTCATCTTTGTAATATCCGCTCATTGCAATAGCTCATTACTCTATAACTGCCCCTACCTCTTCTGCCAAATCTTTTTCTACCCGCAGGTTGTCTATAATATCGCGCTGGCGGTCTGGGGTGTTTTTGCCCATGTAGTATTCCAGCAGTTTTTGTATCTGCGCTTCCTGCCCAAGCAATACGGGTTCTTTGCGCATATCATCGCCTATAAACTGGGCAAACTCTTCTGGGCTTATCTCGCCCAATCCTTTGAAGCGTGTTATCTCGGGTTTGCTGCCAAGCGCTGCAATGGCTTTGCGGCGTTCTTCGTCGGTATAGCAATAGATGGTCTTCTGCTTGTTTCGCACACGGAAGAGGGGTGTTTCCAGTATATACACATGCCCGTTCTTCACCAAATCGGGGAAGAATTGCAGGAAGAACGTCATTATCAGCAGGCGGATGTGCATACCATCCACATCGGCATCGGTTGCTATCACTATATTGTTGTAGCGCAGCCCATCCATGCCTTCTTCAATATTGAGCGCGTGCTGCAGCAGGTTGAATTCCTCGTTTTCGTACACCACTTTTTTGGTAAGGCCATAACAGTTGAGTGGCTTACCACGAAGGCTGAACACCGCTTGAGACTCTACATTGCGGCTCTTGGTGATGCTACCACTGGCACTATCACCCTCGGTTATAAAGATGGTGCTTTCCAATTGCTTTTGCTGAAACTCTTCTTTGCCTTTATTAGGTACATCGTCGTTA
Organism: Chitinophagaceae bacterium IBVUCB1; assembly: GCA_002127285.1. Lineage (GTDB taxonomy): Bacteria > Bacteroidota > Bacteroidia > Chitinophagales > Chitinophagaceae > Polluticoccus. The sequence continues at coordinate 52,305 of NFUW01000002.1, read as the reverse complement.
AGATGGATGCGGCAATCGCGTAGTTTTTTGTTGTGCAGGTTAGCTTTTTTGGCACGCTCGTTGGCCAGCTTGCGTATGCCCGATAGTTCTTTGCGTTCGCGCTCGCTTTGCTCTATACGTTTCTTCAGCGCATCGGCAGTAGCGGGGTTTTTATGCAGAAAATTATCTAACTCTTTTGAAAGAAATTCCAAGACAAATGCCTTCATGCTCTGCCCGCCCTCTGATACCGTCAGCGAACCCAATTTTGTTTTTGTCTGGCTCTCGAATACGGGCTCCTGCACACGTACGGATATAGCAGCGCAAATGCTCTGGCGTACATCGGCGGCATCGTAGTCTTTCTTATAAAAATCGCGGATGACTTTTACAAACGCTTCTCTGAACGCTGCCTGATGCGTACCACCCTGCGTAGTATGCTGCCCGTTGACGAAGGAATATATATCCTCACCATAATCGCCCGTATGGGTGAGGGCTACTTCTATATCATCGCCCTTCAGGTGTACGATGGGATAACGGCAGCTATCGGGGTTGGTTTTGCGTTGCAACAAATCGAGCAGGCCGTTTTTAGATACATAGTTTTTACCGTTCAGGTTTATTTGCAAGCCCGCATTCAGGAAGCAATAATTCCATACCTGATTTTCGATATAGTCGTGTATAAAATGATAGTGCTTGAATACTGAATCATCGGGCGTGAAGCTGACAAGCGTACCGTTGGCTTCGGTTGTTGCTGTTTCTTTGTGTTCTTTGGTCAACTCACCACGCTCAAACTCTGCCGTCTTCATCTTGCCATCGCGGTAGGCAGTTACTTTAAAATAATTGCTGAGTGCATTTACCGCTTTTGTACCTACACCGTTCAGCCCCACCGATTTTTGAAATGCTTTGCTATCGTACTTAGCACCCGTATTTATCTTGCTCACCACATCTACTACTTTGCCAAGAGGTATGCCGCGCCCATAGTCTCGCACGGTAACAGTGCCTTTGTCTATGCTCACCTCTACCCGCTTGCCATAGCCCATGGTGTATTCGTCTATACAGTTGTCCACTACTTCTTTCAGCAATACATAGATACCATCGTCCACACTGCTGCCATCGCCGAGCTTGCCTATGTACATGCCGGGGCGCAGGCGTATATGTTCGCGCCAGTCGAGCGAGCGGATGCTATCTTCGGTATATTGGTTCTGTTCTGCCATACGGGTGCAAATATAGCCTCCTCCCTGCCTCCCCCCAAGGGGGAGGGGAAAAATAGCTGAATGGCAGCCAATCATTTTCTATTTTTCCTCAGAATGAAGGCAGGGGTTGTTTTCAGGGCAGGTTTCTGCTTGTAGGTAAGTTTTGACAGCACGAACAATAAAAGCCAACCAATACATTTATTCTAATGTCTATATATTAACTGTCAGGTCAAATTAATTTGGTTTATCTTGTTTCATGTTCAACCGCATACAATGAAAAAACTCTTTGCTTTTATTGCTTTATTTATAACTGTACATTGTTCTGCTCAAAGTTTCTACAAGTTTACATCGCCTGCCAAGATACAAACAAGCATCAGTGCAATACCTACTTATGATGGCGGGTTTATTACTTCGAATATGGTGAAATTTGATGGTATTGGCAATACGCAATGGAGTAAATACTATTTGTATTTGCAGTCAACACGCATTTGCCAAGCATATGATAGCAGTTATGCTTATACAGGCTCTACAAACAGCTATGGAGTGGGTACACCATCTCCTATATTCGTAAGAACCAGCAAGAATGGCAGTTTTTTAGGGGCTAAAGCATATATATCTTCTAATGCCACAATCGGTGTATCTATTAAACAAACAGTAGACTCAGGTTATATCATCGCTGTCAATGATAGTAATAATATTATACTTATTAAGACTAATAAGCTGGGAGATACAACGTGGGTAAAAAAATATACTACAACAAATGGCATCAATGCTACTGACATTATAACAACAAAAGATACCGGCTATGTAATAACAGGTGTAAGCAAATCAGCTACACAACGCAAAACACTTCTTTACAAAGTAAACAGTACAGGCAATACAGTATGGGCTAAAGACTTGTCTTCGTCTACTACAAATGAAAATGAAAGTGGTGTACATTTAGCCGTTAGTACAGGCGGATATATACTGACCAGCCAAATAGAAGACCGCATAGCAAGTATATATAAACTTGACACAAACGGCACCGTGGTTTCTGTTAATTTAATTTCAACTGCCGGCTCTGTATTCAGAACTCAAAGTATATATAGTATTGGGACAAATGATGGCGGGACAGCGACTGTTGGTAGCGTTTTTCCCAACCCTGCAGATACTATCAACTCTTTGCTGTTTGCTGTAAAAACCAATGCAGCAGGCACTGTAAATTGGTGCAAAGCATATGGCAATGCAAACACATCGCTCATCTTGTCTTGCATTAAACAAAATAGCAACAGCAGTTATTCGTTATTGGGACATACCAAACTACCAACATCTGAGGATGGTATTGTTTTTATTAATACCGACAGTAACGGAAAGCTAAATTGCCAAGACACCCTATTCGCAACATCAAGCGGTAGCACTACTCCTAATTTATCTAACATTAACATTACTACTTCAAACCATACACTTACGGTACATAATTTCGCCCCTACAGATACTGCCGGCACTATTTCTAAAATCATTTGCTTTCCGGTATCCGTAAACAATAAGAATGAAATACTAACAAGCACTATATACCCCAACCCGAATAATGGCTCTTTTACAATTAAGGTAGTGACAAACCATAGTGCCACTTCGGGCATAATTGAAATCAGCAATATTCAAGGGCAAATTTTACAGAGAAAACAGCTAATTATTCACAATGGTGTTGCAGAGTACGAAACAAAAGAAGTACTATGTCCAGGCACATATTACCTGAGCATACAAGCAGGCAATGAACGATCTGTAAAAATATTTACCGTGCAGTAGCGTTTGGTTACAAGCAATTAAGTGAACATCAACAAAAGCTGCCATTTGTAATTGAGTGTCCACTATGTAAATAGTGGACGGGAAGGAACTCTTAACAGCATATTAGCTAATATTTATATCATTGGTTTAACTGTAAATAGCCAAATCAAAAAGAATAGGAGTATCAGGAAACCAAAAAACTTTATCACATTTCGTTTAATGGTTTGAGTAACCTTGAAATAGTTTGCAATATCTTCTTTCCACATAAAGAATAGTAATGTAATCCTTACAATCAAAAACATAACAGCACCAAGCAAAAGAGACGAATTTTCATAGAAAATCAACCTGTATTTTAACAACCAATACATGGCACTCATTACTAAAATACCAGTAGATACGAATAATAAAATCCACCCCCAACTGGCTCGTTTCAATATCAGATAAAATACCAACACAGAATACAACGGGTCTATTAGTTTTAATAACTCAAGCGGGCCCATCATTCCCCACATTTCGATAGCGAGCAGATAACTATCGTAAGATGTTTCAATAATTATCCATGCTAAATACAAGAGCATGATGCGCCACCACAATTTTGGGTTAACACGTGTCATTGTGTTTGAGTAAGGATTGACGAACTCCGCAATTCTATCTTCTAAACCAAAGCGGATGTGCTTTTTATAATGTTCCTTAACAATAGGTTCTCTGAAAAAAGCATCTACCTCATCAATCTCCTGTTGTGTTACTTCTCTTTGTTGTAATATGGTATTGGCAGCAGCAATGGCAGCAGGCTGATACTTATCAGTTTGACGTGTTATTTTTAACAAGTCGACGTTACTGTATTGGGCATACAATGCCTCGAAATCGAAATCCATAGGTACTGCTGCATTGTGCAACAATGAAAATAGCATTATTTATAAAAAAAGCAGCAGTATATACTGCTGCTTTTTTAAATCATTTAATATCCTTATCAAAACTTAACCCCGAATGTGAGGGCTGCATTGTTGAAGCTGTTTTGCAGTATGGCGGTTGGCACTATTACGTTGGCATAACCTGCCGCTGTAGGGTCCAGCGAATAGGGCTGTTCGCGCACTTCGCTTTGGCTGTTTATAAAACCGAGGTCTATAAACCAGCTTTCTGTACGGAAGCCGATACCAGCCGATATATCTATGCGGTCGGCATTGTAGTTGGCATTTTTGTAAGGGCTGCCATAGTAGCCTACACCCAAACGCAGCGATATTTGATCTATCCTGCCCTCAAGACCTACACGCAGGTTGGATGCACCCGTATAAGTATTGCGGATAGACTGGTTGATATTGTTTTGCAAACTACGGTCGGCTCCGTCAAAGCTGAAACGGGCAGATGCATAATCTACATATTCATAATCTACACTGATGAAGCCATACTTGCCAAAAATACCGGCAGCACTTAATACGGCACGCCATGGCGTTACTAATGAATATTCATACAGATTCAGTGGTGCATCTACCGTTGTAATGGGCGAACCGCCAACCCCTAATTCGTTTTTAAAGTTTTCAGTATTAGTAGTTATTGATTTATTCAATTCATCTTTCAGGTTATAGAGCGTTGGCGTATGTATAGCTGCGCCTATACGAATGGCATCTATGGGTTTGTATATCATACCCAGTTTCAGGTTCACACCGCTACCGCGTATATCCAGCGTTTCGCGATAGTTGAAATTATCAAAGTAGTTATTTGCATTGTTTGTCGCATCGCGTTCTTCGTAGTTTATCTCCCTGTTATATCGTAGTGATGTGATGCCCAATGTAGCACCCAACATCAGCTTTTCTTCATAATTGCCCCCAAGTGAAATAGCTGTTTCAGAAATACCCCCACGCTGCACTACAGTACGTTGTTGGTTAACAGCAGAGGTATTGAATGTAACAGGAAAATATCCATTGGCTCCTGTATCTAACAAATAGCTTTGATAACCTAAATAAGCAGGCGTACCCGATGCGCCTTGATTATTTACATCTCCGGGAAACTTATTGGCATCTATAGAAAATACCTCTGCGCCCGATGATGAATTGTTATCATTTGTATTAATATTCATCCTGCCACCATAGGTGTAATTCTGATTGAAATCTGCAAGCCTGTTGATGCCGATACCAAACGATACCGATTTCCATTTGCTGCGCTCGTAACGCTTGCCCTCTGCCGCGCTGGTAAAAACAACGCCGAGATTATTGATGGTAAAACGTGTACGACTATCATCGCGCTGCTCGCTTAGGTATGTACCGTTTATATTATTCAGCTTGATGGATGGTGTGAATGTAAACTCTGAACGCCTGTACACGCCAATGCCTGCGGGGTTTACACTCAGTGATGTAAAGTCTCCGCCCAATGCACCCAACGCTCCGCCAATAGCCATAGAGCGTGCCGTGCCCTGTGGTTGCAGGTAAGAGAAACGCAAAGCATCTGTTTCGTCTTGTGCATAGAGAATGTTATTTGTTGCGAATAGCAACAAGGTAGTAGCTACGATATAATTGCGGATATTCATAAAAACGGATTTCTTATGATTGAATAAAAGACAATTAAAAATTGTGATTGTTTAATATAAGCATAACAAATATCTGCAATCAAATGCTATGCCTATGTTAAAAGGGGATATTTGAATTAAGAACAGTTTAACTAAAATAGCAGCGGCAGTATCGCTACTGCCGCTGTTAAAAAAACATCTTATCTGCGGCCACCGCCGCCACCAAAACCACCACCACGGCTACCGCCACCACCACCAGATCCGCCACCGAAGCCGCCACCACGGCTACCGCCGCCGCCACCACTGTTACCACCACCAAAACTGCGTCCGCCACCACTGTTGCCTCCGCCCCAGCTACGCCCGCCGCCATTATTCTCGTAGCTGCGCGATGGCTGGCTGTTTCTTGGTTGCTCGTAGTTGCGTGCAGGCTGTTCGTTTCTTGGTTGTTCAAAACGCTGCGGGCGGCTTTGCTCAAAGCGGTTGGGTTCGCTACGCATAGGCCTTCCTTCTTCTGCCACTTGTCCGTTACCATAGTTACGGTCGCTACCACGCATCGGTCTTGCCTCCTGCACATTACCTTCGTTGTATGTACCGCGAGACCTTACAGGCCTTTCTGCATTGCCGATATTATTGCCGTTATCTCTTTCCATTACAGCACCATTATTACCACGCATATTGCGCGACGGGGCTGTTGTACCTGTATTACCGCCACGCATGGGTGTTTCGGCACCACGCTGAACGGCTGTATTACCACCGCGCGTAGGTACGCCGCGCTGAACGCCACCATTGTTCATGGTAGAGCGTTGTTGCGCCATTTGTGTGCTGCCTGCCTGACGCAGGTTGTTGTTAGCACGCATATTACTATAGTTCCTGTTAAACGAAGTACGCGGACCGTAGCTTACGTTGCGGAAGCCAGCACCATTGTTCAGTCCGGTATAGTAGCCATCCCAATAACCGTTGTAGAAGCCACCGCCCCAACCCCAGTTGTTCCAGCCCCAGCCGGGGCCTGCACCCCAGCCACCGCCGCCCCAGCAATTGAAGCCGCCATAGCCATACCAGTTATTCCATCCCCAGTAAGACGACCAGTAAGGACCACCACCCCAGCCCATACCTACAGACCAGCCGGGGTTCATACCCCAACCCCATCCCGGGCCCCAGCCCCAATAAGGATTGTACCAAGGGTCGTACCACCAATACGGATTATAAAATGCCCCTGTACCAAAACGATTGAACCGATTGCTGTAATAAGAATCGTCGTCGTAATCTATATATGTTTCTTCGCCTGCATAAGAGCCATCGTTGTAGTTACTACCACCATTGCGCTCTTCCTGAGCACGACGGGCAGCAGCTTCTTCCTCTTGCTGGCGTTGATATTCTTCCTGCGCTTTTTTCTCCGCTTTTGCTTTACGGCGCGCATCCCTGCTTGTGGTGTATATGTCATCATCGTACTGCTGTGCATACACCGTAGCACCTGCCATACTCATCAATACTATGCCTGTTAAAAGAAAGCGTTTCATCTTTATATGAATTTTGCTTAGTGAAATTAGTACATTTGCGCCACTAAAAAGGCAACGAAAAGCGTGCCAAACGACTTATGGCAGATAATTTAACATCTCGTAAACAGGACTACGCACAATGGTATAACGACCTTGTGCTGAAGGGGGGATTGGCAGAACACTCTGACGTGCGCGGCTGCATGGTGATAAAGCCCTATGGCTTTGCACTATGGGAAAATATGCGCGATGTATTGGACAAAATGTTTAAGGAAACAGGGCATCAGAATGCCTATTTCCCGTTATTTATACCAAAAAGCTATTTGAGCAAAGAGGCATCGCACGTTGAGGGCTTTGCCAAAGAGTGCGCAGTAGTAACACACTACCGCCTGAAGAACGACCCCAACGGCAACGGTGTAATTGTAGACCCAGAAGCCAAACTGGAAGAAGAACTGATAGTACGCCCTACGTCTGAAACGATTATATGGAGTACATACAAAGGATGGATACAGTCTTACCGCGACTTGCCGATACTGGTGAACCAATGGGCTAATGTGGTGCGTTGGGAGATGCGTACGCGCCTGTTTCTACGCACGGCAGAGTTTCTGTGGCAAGAAGGGCACACCGCGCACGCTACTAAAGAAGAAGCTATTGCCGAAACGGAACAGATGCTGGATGTGTATGCCAAATTTGTAGAAGAATACATGGCACTGCCAGTAATAAAAGGTGTAAAAACAGCCAACGAAAGATTTGCAGGTGCAGAAGACACTTATTGCATAGAAGCACTGATGCAAGACGGCAAGGCATTGCAGGCAGGTACATCACATTTTTTGGGGCAGAACTTCGCCAAAGCGTTTGATGTGAAATTTGCAGATAAGAATAATAATGTAGAATACGTGTGGGCTACATCATGGGGCGTATCTACCCGCCTGATAGGTGCACTGATAATGGCACATAGCGATGACGAAGGTTTGGTGATGCCACCCCGCATAGCACCTTTGCAGGTAGTAATAGTACCTATCTATAACAAGGATGCAGAGGCAAGGCAAAAGATAGACGACAAAGCAAACGCATTGGTAAAAGAACTGCGTGCACAAGGCATACGTGTGAAGTATGACAATGACGACACTACACGCCCCGGATGGAAGTTTGCAGAATACGAACTGCGTGGCGTACCCGTGCGCATAGCACTGGGCGCGCGAGACCTTGAGAATAATGTAGCCGAAGTAGCCCGCAGAGACGAAAAGACAAAAGCATCCGTATCGCTGGATGGACTGACGGGACACGTAGCTACCCTGCTGGAAGAGATACAAAACAATATGTATAACAAAGCACTCAGCTTCCGCAACGAAAACATTACAAAGGTTGATAGCTGGGATGCATTTGTGAAAACGCTGGATGAAAAGGGTGGTTTTGTGTCTTCGCACTGGGATGGTACACCCGAAACGGAAGACAAAATAAAAGAACTAACAAAAGCTACGATACGCTGCATACCACTGAACAATGAGCAGGAAGCCGGAGCATGTGTACTGACAGGCAAACCATCGACACAAAGGGTATTATTTGCAAGGGCTTACTAACCTTAATCAGGATTAATTGCATTAAGGAATTCTGATGATTTACTTTTTGAAAAGCACACTATGGTGTGCTTTTTTTGTTTCACAAATATTGATATTTTGCGGAAAAGAAAAATCTATGGAAAACTATACCGATACAAACAACCGATTAGTAATAGACGAAACAGGCAAGGCCATCTACATGGAAATGACAAGGTGGACCAAGTTTTTGGCTATTGTAGGATTTGTCATGATTGGACTTATGATACTTCTTGGCTTATTTATGGGCTCAATTATGACAACAGCATTAGGTGGCACAGCAATAGGTGCTATGAGTGGCATTGGATTTACATTAATTTACCTGTTAATTGCTGCGTTGTATTTCTACCCAACTTATGCATTATACAAATACTCTGTATTGATAAAACCTGCAATTAATAACGCAGACACTGAATTGTTTAATAGAGCCATCGGTTATAAGAAAGGTATGTTTGTATATATGGGTGTATTGATGATAATCGTTATTGCATTATATGCATTGATATTTTTATTCGCCATAATGGGTGGTGTTATCGGAGCAATGAATAGCTGATAACATTTAATCAAAGCAAAGAAGGCATACAAAAATGTATGCCTTCTTTGCTTTATACAATATTTGACTGAAAGTACATTGTAACTATATATTTAGTAATTTATATGCGGCAATATCATTTCGCAGGTGGCAGCAGGCTTATATATTATTTTTAAACCCAGCCAATTGATATAACAACAAAGCCAAACAACTAAGAAATGCAAATACTATTCAGGAAATTAATCTGTTGTGTTGTCATCTTTATACCGTTTGTATGTGCAGGGCAAAACATTACAAGAGGACCGTACCTGCAGGCAGGCAGCAAAACGTCCATCACCATCAGATGGAGAACGGATGTACCTACCGACTCCCGTGTTGGCATTGGCACTACTGCAGGCAGCTATCCCATCAGTGTAACGGATAACAACAACGTAACAGAACACATCATACAAGTATCTGGGCTGAATCCTAATACCAAATACTATTATACCACGGGCACTACAAGCCTTGTATTGCAGGGAGACGCACAAAACTTTTTTGTAACTGCACCTGCAGACAGCAGTAAGAGAAAAATAACAGCAGCCGTATTCGGAGACTGCGGACGCAATGACAATAATTACCAAACGAACTCGCTGGCAAGGTATCAAAACTATTTGCAGAACAACGGCCTGGCAGCTGCAGACCTGATGCTTTTGCTGGGCGACAATGCATACCCCAACGGCACGGATGCTGAATATACAACGGGCTTTTTTATGCCTTATGAAAACAGTATCCTCAAAAACCACATCCTGTTTCCCGCACCTGGCAACCACGAATATGCGAACAATGCAGCAAGACAAGACGACCATAACATCGCTTACTACGACATCTTTACCGTACCAACGGGCGGGCAAAGCGGGGGTATTGCATCCAATAACGAGGCATACTATTCGTACGACTGGGGCAATATACACTTCTTATCACTCGACTCTTACGGAGAAGAAGATGCCGGCACTACACGACTGTATGATACGAACGGCACACAGGTGCAATGGATAAAAGCTGACCTTGCCGCCAATACAAAAAAATGGACTATTGCCTATTGGCACCACCCGCCCTACACGATGGGCAGCCATAACAGCGATACTGAAAATGACCTTGTTGCTTTTCGCGAAAAATTTATACAGATACTGGAGCGCAACGGGGTTGACCTGATACTATGCGGCCATAGTCACAACTACGAACGCTCTTACTTGCTGAATGGCTACTACGGCAATGAAAACAGCTTTAGCAAAGCAAGCCATACCAGAGATTCATCGAGCGGCAGGTACGATGGTAGTACGCAATCTTGCCCATACACATACAAGTCGGGCAAATACCAGCACGGCACGGTATATGTAGTAGCAGGCAGTGCCGGCGCAAGTGGCAGTGTGCAGGCAGGCTATCCGCACAATGCGCTGCCATTTGCCTATAACGATGGTGGTATGCTGATGCTGGAAATTGAAGACAACAGACTGGATGCCAGATTCATCAGGCAAGATGGTGTGATAGCCGATAAATTTACCATCATGAAAGATGTAAACAGAAGAGACACTGTTTATATAGCACAAGGCAACAGCATCAACCTGCGGGCAAGCTGGCTTGGTGGCTATACATGGAGCAATGCTGCTGCCAACCGGCAAATTGTAGTAAGCCCGGCAGCCAATACTACCTATACCGTAAAAGACAGCGCAACCAATACCTGCCTGCAAGACACGATAGCCGTCAAGGTGTTTCCGGCAAACATTGCACAGCACAATAAGCAAAATATTAAATTATACCCTGTACCAGGCAATGATGTATTGAACCTTGTGTTGCCGGATGCTGCAAGTATGGATGTAACGATAAATATTATTTCGCTAACGGGGCAAACCTTACAATCTACCACTTCAAAAACAGACAATGGGGGTAGTACATCTATAGATATTTCCAGATTACCTGCCAATCAGCAGCTACTGCTGAAAGTGTATGTACGAGGTATAGAGCAAACCGCCGGATTTTCCATCATGCGGTAAACAGGTATTTAATTAATGCAATGCCTGATACAGCCATTGACCGAAAAGATAACCACTGTATGCAATGACAATGGCTGCAAAAACTACAACGAAGGGATGTTTTAACGCCATATCCTTTAACGATTTTTTATTATTATCTGACATAGTAAGTTGACTGTATTACGACATAAAATTACCATCTTAACTACAGTGCAGCAGGGTGATTTTGGGGTGAATTACAGCCGCAAGTTTTTATACCTTTGGCACAATGGCTATTACAAGGCTGAACATAGACGACTTTCTGCAACAGGCAAAGCAACACATTGTAATAGATGTACGCAGCCCGAGCGAATACAACCATGCACACATACCCGATGCATACAGCCTGCCGTTATTTAACGACGAAGAAAGAAAAATAGTAGGCACTGCTTATAAACAGCAAAGCAGGGAAGCTGCCATCAAAATAGGGTTGGACTATTACGGCACTAAAATGCGGGCAATGGTAGAACAGGCAGAAGCATGGCTGCAAGGCAGGGAAGACAAAACCGTGTTGGTGCATTGTTGGCGTGGCGGTATGCGAAGCGCGGGCGTAGCGTGGCTGCTCGATTTGTATGGCTTTAAAGTATATACACTTGCGGGCGGATACAAAGCGTTTCGCAACAAAATGCTGGAGCAGTTTTCGCAGCCATATACTTTCAACATCATAGGCGGCTACACCGGTAGCGGCAAAACGGAAGTGCTGCATAAAATGAATGGTAGCATCATAGACCTTGAAGCCATTGCAGGGCATAGAGGTTCTGCATTCGGTGCGATGGATGGTGTACCGCAGCCATCGCAGGAAATGTTTGAAAACAAACTGGCACTGCAACTGATGGCTCATGCAGGCAATACTATATGGCTGGAAGATGAAAGCCAGCGTGTAGGGCACGTAAACATACCCCATGCCCTTTGGAAGCAAATGCGGCAATCGATGGTGTGTTTTTTAGATGTGCCTTTTGAAGAAAGGCTGCAATACATAGTAGCGGGCTATAGCAAAAAGGATAAAGAGCAATTAGTGAATGCCACAATGCGCATACAAAAAAGATTAGGCCCGCTCGAAACAAAAACAGCCATCAACCATTTGCTGGAAGATAATTATACAGACAGCTTTGCCATACTGCTAAAATATTACGACAAGCAATATAAAAAAGGACTGCAAGAACGCAGCCCCGATACGATACGCACAATAACAAGCAGCAACACAAACGCTGCAACCAATGCCATACTGGTAGCCAATAGCATAAGACAAAATGGATAATACGATACAGGATATAAAACTGACACAATACAGCCACGGTGCAGGCTGCGGCTGCAAAATAGCACCCGCCGTACTGGAACAGATACTGCAAGGGCAAACAACAGCGTTTACAGGTTCGCAATTGTTAGTGGGCAATGATAGCAAAGACGATGCCGCGGTGTACGACCTTAGCAACGGTACAGCACTCATATCTACCACCGATTTTTTTATGCCCATTGTAGATAGCGCATACGACTACGGGCGCATAGCAGCCGCCAATGCCATCAGCGATGTATATGCCATGGGTGGTAAGCCTTTGATGGCCATAGCCATACTTGGTTGGCCTGTAGAAAAACTACCTGCTGAAGTAGCACAGCAAGTGATAGCAGGTGGCAGGGCTACCTGCGATGCGGCGGGTATTCCCCTTGCAGGCGGGCATAGCATAGATAGTACCGAACCCATCTTCGGGCTGGCGGTAACGGGGATAGTACCCATAGCAAACCTGAAACGCAACAATACGGCCAAAGAGGGCGATATGTTATTCCTCACTAAACCATTGGGGGCAGGCATATTATCTACCGCGCAAAAACGTGGTATGCTGACACCCGATTTGCTGCCTGTAATGATAGCGCAAATGAGCAAGCTGAACCACATTGGCGAAGCACTTGGCAAGATAGATGGTGTACATGCCATGACGGATGTTACGGGCTTCGGTTTATTGGGGCATTTGATAGAAATGGCGGATGGCAGTGGCTTGGGTGCAGAACTATTTTACAACAAAATACAAGTATTGGACGGCGTAAAGGAATACCTTACACAGCGCATAGTACCCGATGCTACTTATCGAAACTGGAACAGCTATAGCCAACAGGTAGGCTTTGAAGCGGGTGTAGATGTGATGCACGCTTTCAACCTGCTGCCCGACCCGCAAACCAATGGCGGACTGCTGATAAGCGTGGCACCCGATAGTGTAGATGAAGTGGTGGCATTGTTCAAGGCAAATGGATTAGATGGCTTTATTGAACCGATTGGCAGGATGGCAGTAAGGGGCGAGAAGACAGTGAGGGTTAACCCCTAAATACCCTGAAGGGGACTTTTTTCTTAGTGCGATTTTCTTTGCGCCTTAGCGTCTTAGCCGTTAAAAGAATTACACTGCATGAAAAGCCTCCCCTTGGGGGAGCCTGCCAAGCTGCAAGCATGGGTTGGAGGGGCTACCATTCGCGTTGGAAACGCTATGCCTTAGCATCCTCGTTAAAAACGAGGACGAGAGGAGTATTTACCTTTTGATAAATTAATACTATATTCTACATTTATTGAATGCTAAAGACCGTTTCAATATTATTGGTGGTTTTATTGTTTGTTGGAGGTTGTAAACAAACTGAGGATAAAAAGCAAATCAAGGCGTGCTTCAACCAATACAAGCAAGCTGCAATAGAAAGTGATGGTGCAAAAGCTATTCAATGTATTGATAGTAAGACGATTGAATTTTATGACAGTATCATGTATTATATTATTAACTACGACAGCAATAAAATAGTTGCACTTCCATTTTTAGAAAAAGTAACTGTATTAACATCGAAATTTCTTATTAATAATGATTCACTGATTCAATTTAATGGCAGAAAACTATTTGAACATTCAGTTGATATTGGCTTAATAAGTAAAGAAACTATCATTCATTTGCAGATAGATACCATAGTGATAGATAAGAGTTTTGCAATAGCATATATATCGACACGCAATAAAAAAACAGGAATATATCTGACTTTTTACAAAAACGATGGTGATTGGAAGCTAAATTTAAGTGAACTGTTTTCTAAATTATCTGGAACACTACAGCAAATATTTATAGAAACTTATGAAGACGAAAATACAGCCTTGTTAAATACTCTTGAAGACGAGTACGGCAAAAAATAGACAACAATATTTGGCATCCTCTAAAACACAATTAGACAAGTAAGAAGAAAATCCTACTCCCCATACATCCCCTCTATCACACCTGCGTATTTCTGTTCTATTACTTTGCGTTTTAGTTTGATGGTGGGGGTCATTTCGCCGCCGTCTATGGTCCACTCGTGGGGCAGCAGTGCAAATTTCTTTATCTGCTCGGGATGGCTGAATAGCGGGTTGAATTTGTCTATCTGTTTCTGTACCAGTTCTTTTACTTCGGGTAGCTGTATCAATGCCTTGTTGCTATCGGGTGCGGGTGTATCGTGGTCTTGCAGGTATTTGCGAATATGTATAAAGGCAGGCACTATCAGCGCACTCACAAACTTGCGCCCGTTGCCTATCACCATTATCTGCTCTATAAAAGTGCTTTCTTTCATCTTGTTCTCTACCACCTGCGGTGCTACATATTTGCCGCCCGCCGTCTTGAATATTTCTTTCTTACGGTCTGTTATTTTCAAAAAACGTTCTTCTACCCATTCGCCTATATCGCCCGTTTTAAACCAGCCATCGGCATCTATTGCCTCTGCCGTCAGCTGTGGATTTTTATAGTAGCCCATCATCACGTTGCGCCCTTTGCACCATATCTCGCCATCTGCTGCCAGTTTCACGGCTACGTTTTGTATCACCGTGCCAATGGTGCCTACACGGCGGTCTTCGCTACGATATTTGTTTACAGATATTACGGGCGATGTTTCGGTAAGCCCGTAGCCTTCCATGATGGTTATATGTGCAGAAGAGAATACTCGTATCAGCCTTTGCTGGCAGGCAGCAGCCCCCGTTACGATGGCTTTTACATTGCCGCCCAGTGCCTCTCTCCATTTTTTAAATATCAGTTTGTTGGCAAGCCATAGCTGCATACGGTACCACAGGCTGCCCTGCTTAGCATTGTCGTACTGAAAACCGAGATTGAGCGCCCAGAAAAACAACGCACGTTTAATACCCTTCAGTTCCATGCCCTTTGCCAGTATTTTTTCGTACACTTTCTCCAGAAGGCGTGGCACGGTGGTAAAGACGATGGGCTTTACTTCTTTCAGGTTTTCGCCAATGGTATCCATGCTTTCTGCATAGTAGATAGATACGCCCGCGTTGAGGTAGATGTAGCTCACCATTTTTTCAAAAATATGGTTGAGCGGCAGAAAGCTGAGCGACCTGTCGCCTTTGACTGCAAACCAGAATTCACATTCACAATCGAGCACATTGCTTACGATGTTGTCGTGGCGCAGCATTACGCCCTTGGGGTTGCCCGTTGTGCCAGATGTGTAGATGATGGTTGCCAGTGTATCGCCCGTTATGCGGTTGATGATGCTTTGGTCGGGTTGCAGTTTTTTATCTATCAGTTCTTTCCAGTTGGTAACGCCCTGTATCTGGTCGTAAGAAAAGATGTGCTGTAAAGTAGGCACTTGAGAAAAGGCGTCTTTAAATCGCTCATACATATCTGCATTGGCAATAAAGATGATGCGCACTTCTGCCTCGTTCAGCACATACACCAAATCGTGCGGGCTGATGGTGGGGTAGAGCGGCGTTAGCACCGCGCCTGTTTGCTGCACGGCAAGGTCGGTCATCAGCCACTCCGGCCTGTTGGGCGATATGAGTGCTATCTTCTCTTGCTGTTCGGGCTGCAGCACCTCGTTGCGTATGCCCAAAGACAACAGCCCGCCACAAAGCTTAGCGGCTATGTCCCAACATTCGCGGCAGGTGTAGGTGCGGTAAGCACCGTTTTCCTTACCTGCCAGCATCACTGCTTCGGGTTCTTCTGCCACCCGCTTTGCTACAAAATCAAATAGGCGTGTTATCATACCTAAATTTACTGATTTTTTTATTGAATAAATCATTAAAGATTAAGCATGAGAACCATTTACAAACTGAACCCGACAGAATCTATTTCTTCTTCATCCTGTAGCTTTGTATGGCTATGGAAACCATCGCTACTGCAAAAGCTATGCCTGGCTTTTTATAGTGTATCAAATCATTGATGGCATAACCCAATATCAATGCGTTTAGTACGCTCCATATATACATTTGCCTGCTTATCATAGTCTGTTTTGTATTCAATATTTACACCAGCCTGTACTTATTCAGTACAGCCAGCACTTGTTCCTTGTATGTATTGCCAATAGATACGGGTTGCCCTTTTATGTACAGTGTATTACCATCAGCCTCTGTTATGTACTGTATGTTTACGATGTATGATTTTTGCACACGGATGAAGTGCGCATAAGGAGCCAGTGTTTCTTCAAGGCTCTTCATGGTGCAGTGTATCAGTTTTTTGCCGTCTGTGGTATGTAGTTGTATGTAGTCGCGCAGGGCTTCTGCATACAGCAGTTGTGTCAGGTCTATACGTACCAGCTTACCATCTGCTTTTATAAACACCGTATTGTCGGGCGTTTTGGTAGCAGGCTGTTGATGCTGCCATACATCGTTTGCTTTTTGTATGGCTTTCAAAAAACGTTCAAACGATATGGGTTTCAGTAAATAATCTATCGCGTTCAGTTCGTAGCTTTCAATAGCGTATTCGGTATAGGCAGTTGTAAATATCACCAGAGGCGGTGCCTTTAGTGATTTTATAAAATCCATACCTGTTATTTCAGGCATATTAATATCCAGTAGCAATACATCTACAGGCTGGCTGCTCAGTATGCGGTATGCTTCAATGGCATTGCGGCACTTGCCTGCCAGTTGCATGCCGGGTATCTTGCTAATATAGGTTTCCAGTATGTCTTGCGCTATGGGCTCGTCGTCTGTTATCAGTATCCGCATGGGTTATTGTTTATAGTTCTACGCTTATATCCACTACATAAGCATCGCCCTCTGGTGCAGTGTGTATGCTGTGCTTATCGGGGTATAGTAGTTGCAGCCGCTTGCGCAGGTTGGCAATGCCAATACCACCATGCCCGTTGCCATGGCTACCCTCTTTATAATTATTGCGAGAGCGTATGCTCAGCACGTCATCCTGCACCACTACGGCAAAATCTATAAAATAAACATCGGTAATGACACGGGTGGCGTGTTTAAAAATATTTTCCAATACGGGCAGCCACAGCAGCGGCGGCACTAAGTATTCTTTATCTGCCTCTACGCAGAATTTAAAATCCTGCCCCTGCGGCAGTCGCAGCAGTTCCAGTTCTATATACGCGCGCATCACTTCTTTCTCTTTATCAAAAGGCACACGCTCGCTATTGATCTCGTATAGCATATAGCGCAGTATAGACGACAGGCGCAAAATAGCTTCGGGTGTGTTATCTGCTTTCTTCAGCGATAGGCCATACAGATTGTTCAGCGTATTGAAAAGAAAATGTGGGTTCACCTGATTTTTCAGAAAATGCAGTTCCGTTTCCATCTGCTTGCGTTGCGTAGCTTCCAGCAGTTGGCGTTGGCGGGCATAATCGTTCATATACCATGCAGTGCTCATTAAAAACAGCCATACGATAAGCCCCCAGTAGGCAGCGTTTATTTCGTACAGTATCTGCTCCAAAACGCGCGATGTATCTACAACGGTAGAAAAGATGCTGATGTGGTGTATGCTAAGCTGCGGGTAGCGGATGATGAGTGCCTTGACAGCCAGTACAAATGCCGTAGCAATGAATAAGGTGAGCAATGCGGCGCGCCATGTATAAGCCCAGTATTTTTTGGCACGCATATAGGCGGGCATCAGCCACAGGTTGTTGATGTAGGTATAAAGCATCAGCAGCGATGTAGTAATGGCTATACCCGTAATATATACCGATGCGGGAAATATCTTATTGCTGCGGTCGTTGTTCCATACAATGTATATCATAGCCAGCCAGAAGAGCACATTCCGCACGATGCGGTTGGTTAGTACACTCATTAGTTTGGCAGACAATTTCATGACTGCAAGTAAGTAATATTCTACCTAACACAATAGCGTTTTAGACAAAAAGCCCCATTGCTTCGACAAAATACATCGCCCCCATTTCATCGAAAAAACGAACGGGTTTGTCTAATAAATTTGCATAGCCGTAGCAGGTAGTATTGTTTTGTATCAGCATAAAATCAACACGACATGAGAAAACTACTACTTGCAATCATCGTACTGCTGTATAGCCTGCAAAGCAGCTATGCGCAGATACCACCCGCATTTGCCAACCACCTGCAATACCTGCTGGATAGTGCCTGCGCCAAAAACAAAGTAAAAGGCGTAACGGCGGCAGTACTGATACCAGGCATGGGTGTGTGGAAAGGCAGCTACGGCGTATCGCACGATGCCGTGAAGATTACACCCGATACATGGCAGCCCATAGGCAGCAATACCAAAACATTCACCGCAGCCATACTGCTGCAATTGCAGGAAGAAGGCAAGCTGGACCTTGACGACAGCATCGGCACATGGCTGCAAAACATACCTAATGTAAACGGCAAAGTAACCATCCGCCAGATGCTGAACCATACCAGCGGCATCTACAACTTTACAAACAACCCCGCTTTCTCTGCTGCCCTCAATGCCGATTATACCAAATTATGGAAACCCGAAGACATATTGCAATACATCGCTACACCTACCTTTACCCCCGGCATGGGCTGGGACTACAGCAATTCGGGCTATATACTGGCAGGCATGATTATCAGCAAGGTGCTGAACGTACCTTATGAAACCGCCCTGCGCAACCGCATACTGACACCACGCAACTACAACAAAACCATATTATTTCCGCAAGAACCCGCAACGGGTTACATACCACACGGGTGGTCGGTAAACGCATCGGGCGGTATGAAGCTGGAAGATATACAGGTAGATTATAACTACGACAATACCGCTTTCCAAAGTATGGCAGGCGCGGCAGGCGGCATCGTATCTACCGCAGAGGATAATGTTCGTTTTTGGGACGACCTGATGAACGGGCGCATCGTCAACAACACATCGCTCGAAGAACTGCGTACAACCGTATCTATGGGTGGCGGTGCCAATCGCTACGGGTTGGGCGTATTCAGGTATGCCAGTATCAACGGGCGAGTAGGTTATTGCCACGGCGGAACCTGCTTTGGTTATATAAACGAAAACTTTCGCGACTCACTCAGCGGCATCTGCATCACCCTGCTCTCCAATCAGGATAGCATCAACAACAGCTTGCTATTCAGCCGCATACTGACACCATTGCACCGTTACCTGATAAAGCTGCCAACAGCAGCCATTGCAGGCGCAGAGGCAAAACCCGCCGTCAGCATCTACCCCAACCCTGTAGGCAAAAAGCTATACATCAAAGGATTGAAAAGCGCTGCTATAGCAACAGTGTACGATATGACTGGCAGGCAGATATTGCAACAGTCAGTTAATAATAACATGGTAGATGCAGAACAATTACCACAGGGTAATTATGTACTGCGCCTGACGACAGATGACGAGCACATAACTATGAAATTTATCAAAGAGTAAACCGCTAACTTCATACATTAAATATATATTACCATGTACAGGAAAAGCTACTGGTTATTTACGTTCTGCATCTGCTTCCTGATGTTGAATAGTGCCAACGCACAAGGCATTCTTATTAAAGACAGAAATGGCATTACAAAAAACGGAGATACAGTTATAGTAATTCCTGAGCCAGGACAAAAGCCGCCTTATACTGAAATGTCAAGCTATTTCTTTATCCATAACATTAATAGCAATCAGATAGTCCTAAAAGCGAGGAAAAGAGAACTAACATACAGCAGCACAGCAGAGCATAGTATTTGTTTTGCTGGTATGTGCTACACATCAAGTATCTATACAGCACCTGGTTTTGTCAACCTGCAGGGTGGCAAAACAGATAGCAGCTTTTCTGGGCACTACAGGTATTTGGCGACTACACACACACCCACCAAAGACTTGGTAGCCTATACTTTCTACGACGAGAACAACCCCGCAGATAGTGCCATAGTATATGTCATATACAATTCTATGCAGGCAACAAGTGTACCATGTGCCACTATGAGCAATGTGCGCATCTACCCAAACCCTGCGGGCAAAACTATCAATATAGACATACCGAACCTTTCAGGCAAAGCAAACATACACATCTGCGATATGGCAGGCAGTAAGCTGCTGGTTGCCGATGCTGCCACAGGGCATAATGCTATTAATATAGAAACATTGCCACGCGGCACATATATTTTGAGCATAACACAAAACGGGCTTCTAATGCTTAATCACAAACTCGACGCAGCACCATGACATCATTGTAGAGAAATAGAAAAAACACCCTGCGTCTGCGGGGTGTTTTTGCGTTGTGGATTATTTCATGTGCCGTCAGGAGTTTCTCCTGACAGGCTCGCGATGGTTCGTGTTATAGCTGTCAGGAGAAACTCCTGACAGCACATATAAATGCGACCAGAGCAGACAACTCCACTCAGCACAACTAATGTTTCTGCAGAACTATTATATTAGCATCCTGAATCAATACGCTTGCGCCTCAGCATAGACCATATCGTACCCATCCCCATGCGGGATAAGATTAGCGAATACCACTCGCGGGTATGGGGGCAGCAACTGCAATTCAACAGCGGCGAAAAGATATTCATTCAGGCACCATCCGGCACGGGCAAAACCACGCTCATACACTTCCTCTGCGGCCTGCGAAAAGACTATGAGGGCAGCATACGGTGGAGTGCTTTTAAAATGCAGGAAATAAACCCCGAGCAGCTATCGCAGTTACGCGCCTCATCCGTCAGTGTTATATTACAGGATATGCGCCTGTTTCCCGAACTGACTACATGGGAAAATCTGGAAGTGAAACGCAGGCTCACCAATACCGTCAGCGAACATGATGCCGAAAAATGGATGGAACGCCTCGGTATCAGGCATAAAATGGACAGCCTAGCAGGCAAGCTATCGTATGGCGAGCAGCAGCGTGTAGCCATAGTACGTTCTCTGTTGCAGCCTTTTGAATGGCTGATAATGGACGAACCCTTCAGCCATCTGGACCATGCCAACAGGCAGCGTGCTATATTACTCATAAGCGAGGTAGCAGAGATGAACAAAGCAGGCATACTGCTTGCCGACCTTGATGACAACAATTACTTCACCTACACCCGCAAGCTGCTGTTATGAAACCCCTGAAACAATCGAAACTGGTAAGTAAACTGCTGCTACGCCACCGCAGTAACAACAGGCTCTGGCTATCGCTGGTAGCCTTGTTTGCAGGCACTACCCTGCTGCTGGTAGCCGTGATGATATGGTGGAACTTCAGCCTGATACTGAATGGCAGTGCCAGTAATGATAGCCTCGGCAGCACGTTCCTCACCATTGGCAAACAGATAACCAACGAGACGATGGGTAAGAAAAACGCATCGCTGTATACGCCCAGAGAAATAGAAGCTGTAAGTGCCGCACCGCAGGTGCAGGATGTGGGTATGCTGGTATCCAACAGGTTTCCCGTGTATGCATCGCTCAGCATTGCCAATGGCTTTGCCACAGATATGTTTCTGGAAGCCGTGCCCGACAGGTTTATGGACAATACGCCGTTTGGCTGGGTATGGGAGCCAGGCAATACGCAGATACCCATCATCCTATCGTCCGATTTTCTGAACCTGTACAACTACGGCTTTGCCCTTAGCCAAAACCTGCCGCAGTTATCGCAATCTACCATACAAGCCCTCGCGTTCGACCTTACCATCGGGCGAGGCATATATACAGAGCATTATACAGGGCGCGTTGTGGGCTTCAGCGACCGTATCAGTTCCGTACTTGTACCGCAATCATTTATAGAATACGGCAACAAAACCTTTGCACCCACTACACCCATTGCCCCATCAAGGCTGATATTGAAAGTAAAAGACCCGAGCGACAAACGCTTTTCCGATTTTTTGAAGAAGAACAATTATACAACGAATAGCGAACAACTGAGATGGAACAAAATGCGCAGCGTGATAGAGGCCGTGGCATCGGGCACGGGTATACTCGCCATCTTGCTGATGGGTATGGGCACGCTGGTATTCATCCTGTTTATAGAACTGACGATTGCAAAAGCAAGGCAATCCCTGTCACTGTTATTACTGATGGGTTACAGCCCCCGCTACCTTGCCATGTTTATGCTCAGGCGTTTTGTGCCGCTTATATGTGTGGCACTGGGCATGGCAGCCATCGTGGCCATTGCGGCACAGGGTATAGCCGCGGCGCAGTTATTGCCCATGGGGCTTACATTACCTAACACACCCGGCATATGGGTATGGGCTGCCTTGCTATTGAGCGCGGGTGTGCTGATAAGCTTTGTGAGCAAAGCTATATTCGCATCGCTGCGGGGCAATGAATAGATTATTGTGCCTTGTGTTTTTTACTATAAACATACCACATCAGGAAGATGACGGCATATATCACCAGCTTGAAAGCGTAGTGATGAGCGAAGTCTGTCAGCGGCGCATCTATCAGGTTCATATACGCCAGCCCCGCGCAGCGCAGTACATTCAGCACGTAGATAAGCAGCGTGCCTGCAAAGATGTACCATAGCTTTGATTTGATGCTGCCATGAATAGCCAGCAGAAAACCAACAAACAATACCATCAGCTCCAGCCCGTTGCACTGATCTGCCACACCTACTGTGAATTTGTTGCCGATGTACACCCATAACCCTTTGCTGGTGGCATCCAGCCCAAAAGCATTCAGCAGGTACACCGTACTGTTTATTACCAGTTGCGTCAACTGCCTGTCAGGAAAGCGCAGCGGCTTCAAGAGCAAATGGTATATCGCAAGCCACCCCGAAAGCATGAGGAGAGATTTCATTAAAAACTGCCTGACACCAATAGGCAGCTCACGATATAACCTGACTGTCTGTGCGACCATACGAAAACTACTTATCGTTTGTTTGCGTATTATCCTTGGCTTGCTTTTTCTTTTCAGCAACTTTCTTCGCGCTATAGCCCGCAACACCTGCCGCTACCAGCAGGCTCAGCCCGCCATCTACGGGTACACATTCCGCAGGGGTTTGTGCTATTGCCGCTACTGCTACCAATACAAACGTTGCCGTCAGCATGATTTGTTTTTTCATTTCTACTTTTTTTAAAATGGTAAACGAATTGGTTTTTGTCTTACAGACGACACAAATATGCTGCGTAGCAAGGGTACACTGCAAACAAAACGACCCGTTTAACGGGTCGTTTATAAGCCGGTAACACCAGTATTAAACACGCTTAACAACAATATGCGACGTGCTTAACAAGGCATTAACCGATAGCTAAACAAAGCATTGCCCGCCAATGCGTGTAGTGTTTTATAGTATATTAGCGTATGGAAACAAACTTAGGCATCGGCTCGCGGGTAGAGCATCCGCATTTTGGCAAGGGCGTGGTAGTAGATGCAGCCAGCGAAACCTATACGATATGGTTCAAATCGCAAAACGGCACCAAAAGCATCAATAAAGATTATGAACTGAAAGTATTGCAGGCAACTGAAGCGGGCAGCGATGGCAGCAGCAACGGCATCACACTGACGGATATAGAGCAGGCATTGGATAATATACTGGAACGTCGCCTGCACGAGATGCAACTGGTACCAATGGGCAACCGCTGGAACAATGGTACACTGATACTAAAGCCGGGCGAGGCAGGCTTGCAGGAAAAAGAAGTACCTATCGAAACCTTCTTTCATAAAATAGTAATGGTGCGCGACAGGCTGCGCCTGATAGAACAAAAAATAAATGCCCACAAGGTATTGACAGACGAAGAGAAAGTAGATATGCAGCAATACATTACGGCTATCTACGGTTCGCTCACTACGTTCAATGTATTGTTCAGAGAAACGCACCACCAGTTTAAAGGCAGCAGCAAAGACTAACGGGTAAGTGTTGCTATCACATCGGCGTGTTGCGGATACTGTTGCTGCAACACGCTTTTTGTTGCGAGTTCAAAATCGGTGAAGTCGAAGCCCGGTGATACCGTACAGCCGCACAGGCAATACCCGTCCTGCGCCTCTACCCTCGATGCGAACCAACTGCCCGCGGGTATCAGCACTTGTGGTTGTTCGCCTGCTTCCACATCCAGCCCCAGTTTATGAATATGCAGGCTGCCATCGGGCTTTATCTCGTATATATACAGGCTTGTACCATCGTAGTAATGCCACATCTCGTCTGAAGCGATACGGTGAAAAGCGGAGAACTCTCCATACTGCAGCAGAAAGTAAATAGCCGTAGATGCATTGCGCGCACCCTGATGTTCCGGCGTCAATACCTGTTGAGGAAATGTTAAAGCAGCACGATAGGTTTCTTTATACGCGCCGCCTTCTACATGGCTTATCATTTGCAGTTTTTCTTTCCAGTAGCTTGCTGTGCGCGGGTTTTGCATCGTTTATTGTTTGTGCTAAGGTATGTTATAACCGTGTTAAATGCCAAATGGCCGAAAGTATTGGCACACAACAGGCATACTTGTTGCCTTATACAGTGTAATCAACGCAACGATATGAAACGCTTACAATACATAACACTGATACTGGCAACGGCAGTTCTTTTTTCTGCCTGTGTCAAAAATGAATACTACAATACCAACCCCACTACACCTGTAGGTTATCAAAACATTTTTGACGACAACTTTGATGCAGATGCATACAACTGGTCGTTTGCAGACCCTTCCAACGATGCGTATGTAAAAGTGGCAAACGGGCAACTGAAATATGTGTACAACCCCGATAACGATGGTACTAACACGGTAGCCATCAACACAGGGCTGAATGTGAACCGAAACTTTCTGATACAAACGCGCATACAGTCCAACTACGCGATGGGTTTGGTATTTGGCGTATCTAACAACGACTACGGTTATTCCCTGTTTCTGGACGATCAGGGCTATTTTGCTCTGTATAAAGAGGGCAATGCCAATACAGGCGTTAAGACATTGCTGGACTGGCAATACAACAGCGCGATTGTAAACGGATGGAACAATATAGAATTTGAACAGGACGGCGGTTACTGGATAGGATATGTAAATGGTGTAAAACTGTTTGAGATAGCGGCACAAAACCTGAACGGCAGCAAGGTAGGATATATAGTAATGGCTGGCACAACGGGATATGCGGATTATATGACCGTTCAGTGGTAATAGTAGCATAAGTGTAATAATGTGGGTTGAAAGACAAATCCTTGTAACTTAGTTGCAGGGATTTGTTATTTATGAACGGAACAAACAATAATCACGAAAAGCATTTTACGCCCATAGGCTCCGGCAAAGAAGCCGTTTTTCTGGAAGGGCCACAATCGCGGTGGAAGGAATTTACTTTTTTGCTGAAGGTAGTAAGGCAGTTTATACATGGCTTTCGCAAACTGCACTTTGTAGGGCCCTGCGTTACGGTATTCGGCTCCGCGCGTTTCAAAGAAGATCATCCGTATTACGAACTGGCAAGAGAAGTAGGCAGCCAACTGGCAGGGCTTGGCTTTACCGTGATGACGGGCGGTGGCCCCGGCATTATGGAAGCTGCCAACAGAGGGGCGAAAGAGGCAGGGGGCGTATCCGTAGGTTGCAACATTATACTGCCGCACGAGCAAAAACCCAATCCTTATCTGGACCACTGGGTAGATTTCGACTATTTCTTTGTTCGCAAAACGCTGCTTAGCAAATACTCTTACGGCTTTATTGTGATGCCGGGCGGTTATGGCACGCTCGATGAGTTTTTTGAAGCCATTACCCTGATACAAACGGGCAAGTTTCAGAAATTTCCCGTAGTGCTGATGGGTAAGGAATATCATAAAGACCTCTACACACATATACAAAGCATGGTAAAAAACAAAACCATATCGGATATGGATACAGACCTGTTTCTGTACACCGATAGTGTGGCAGAGGCGATGGCACACATCAATACATACGGCATTGAGGGCTTTAAACTGAAAAAACGCAAACGTATGAAGCCCATAAGTATGCTGGGCGAACGTTGATATAAAAATTACTGATTATAATTATCCGTGGCAGGTATTATCTTTATCATCAGTAACATATAGCATTTGAGAACTCGATTAAAAAACCTTGCATGGCAGCTTGCTGGCAGCTACGAGGATTTTTCGCTGGAAAACAGGATGTTCAACATCATCAGCATCATAGCCCTGATAGCTATCACGGTGTCGTTACCTATCAACTATTTGCTGGGCTACCCATGGCAGGTGTTGTTATTTACCGCATGCATCATGGCATTGCAGATATACCTGTACTATATATCCCGTTTCAAAAAGCGTTTTTATATCAGCCGTATCATTTTCGCTGTGCTATCCTATGTGTTTTTGTCTGTCAATTATTTCTTTAATTCGGGCATCAACGGGCCTACCATACTTGCTTTTTTCCTTTCGTATATATTCCTCATTGCTATTTACAACCGCAGTTCTTACTGGCTTTGGACCATACTGCATTTCACTACCGTGATGCTGCTACTGACGGTTGACTACTATTATCCGCACCTGATTGTTGAAAACTATACTAATGAAACGCAACGCTGTATAGACATTACCGTCACCTACATGCTCATGCTCTTTTTCTCTTATGTAGCATTGGGGTTCATCAAGTCGAATTACGAAATAGAAAAAGCATCCTCTACCGAAAAGACGATAGCTATTGAAGAGCAAAACGTGGTGCTTGCCAAAGTGAATGAAGAGAAAAATAAATTGTTCTCCATCGTATCTCACGACCTGCGCAGCCCGCTTAATACCATACAGAGCTATCTGGAATTGCTATCATTCGACATACTGGAAGAAAAAGAAAGAAAGGTAGCCGAGAAAGAACTGGTATCGCTTACCAAAAACACGTCCGACCTGTTGTTTAATCTTTTGTCATGGTCTAAAACGCAGATGGAAGGCGTGAATGCTAAGCTGAAACCGCACAACCTGTTTAATGTATTGGCAGGCACCATCAACACGCAACACGCCATCGCGTCGCAAAAAGACATCAGTTTCTCAAACGATATTGATAAAGAAGCCGTAGCCGTTTGCGATGAAGACATGCTGCAACTGGTAGTGCGCAACCTGCTGAATAATGCCATTAAATTCACACCCTCTTTCGGCAAAATATCTATACATAGTAAGCTCTCTGGCAATACCGTGCAGCTATGCATCAGCGATAGTGGCAAGGGCATACCCGAAGAGCAGCAGAAAGAAATCTTCTCACTTAAGATACAATCTACCTACGGCACCAATAAGGAAAAAGGCATCGGGCTGGGGCTGGTATTGTGCAAAGAATATATAGAACTGCAAAACGGGCAGATATGGTTTGACAGCCGCCCCGATGTGCAAACCAATTTCTACATATCGCTACCCGTAGCCTGATAAGTTGCTGCCTGTATTAAGAATTTTTCATACATTACTATATCTTAAAATAGGTGGGTATGTCAAAACTCTACAGCCTTGCGGCTACATTGTTATTTCCCTGCATGGCATGGGCGCAAACCAATATGCTGTCTACCAACGCCATAGCAGAACAGGTGATGCTGGGCAACTACAATCCTGCCAGCTATGCGGCTGCCAATGTCATTGCCAACCCCGCTACTATCAGTGCAGACATCAGCAACCGTATATCAACAGACTCGCTGCTGGCGTACCTGCATGGCCTGCGCAGCTTCAAAAACCGCAATACGGGCAGCGATACAATCTCTGCCACCAAGGGTATAGGCGCTGCACGGCGATGGGTGTATAACAAGTTTCAGCAATTCAGCACTCAAAACGATAACAGGCTGGTGGTAAGCTACCTGCAATTCGACCTCGACATATGCGGCATTACCCGCCACAGCAATGTGATGGCTGTACTGCCCGGCAGCGATACAACGGATAAATCTATTGTGATAATAGAAGCGCATATAGACAGCCGATGCGCGGGGCTATGCGATACATCCTGCGTGGCAGAGGGTATGGAAGACAATGGCAGTGGCACAGCATTAGTGATGGAACTGGCAAGGGTGATGAGCAAATACACTTTCAAAAACACCATCGTATTCGTAGCCATTACGGGCGAAGAGCAGGGGCTGGCAGGTGCTGAAGCATTTGCTGACTATGCTGTACAGAAAGGCATCAAAATAAAAGCTGTGCTGAATAATGATGTGATAGGTGGTGTGCTATGCGGCAAAACATCATCACCGCCAAGCTGCCCCGGCTTCAATGAAGTGGACAGTACGCACGTACGCCTCTTCTCTTTCGGCGGGTTCAACTCCATGCACAAGCAACTGGCGCGCTACATAAAACTGGAGTATAAAGAGATGTTGCTGCCTACCGCAGCCATACCCATGGGCATACACATCATGACGGATGAAGACCGAACGGGGCGTGGTGGCGACCATATACCTTTTCGCAGGAACGGCTTTGCTGCCATGCGCTTTACATCTGCCAACGAGCATGGCAATGCCGATGTAACCGCCGCAGGCTACGACGACAGGCAACATACATCCGACGATATACTGGGCGTAGATACCAATGGCGATACGATAATAGACAGCCTGTTTGTAAACCTGCGCTATCTTGCCCGCAATGCCACCATCAACGGCAATGCAACCGCTATGGCTGCGCAGGGGGTTAAGACACCATCATTCAATTTTACCTACCTGCCATCGCAGGGTAGCAACGACATCAGCATCAGCATTACCGATGCCATTGGCTATGGCAGCTACCGCGTAGCCGTGCGCAGCACGGGCAACGACTGGGATTCCGTATACACCTTCAGCACCAAATTATGCACTATACCCAACCTGCCGCAAACCAATAATATAGTAAGCATAGCGGCAGTAGATGCCAATGGCATCGAGAGCCTTTTTTCGGGCGAGCAGATGGGCAAGCTGTCGGTAAACAACACCCTTGCCAATGATAATAACATAGAACTGCTACAAAACATCCCCAACCCGTTTGACGAAAAAACGATGATAAGCGTGCGTGTGCAGCAGGCATTTACCTACAGCAAAGCACACATCAGCATTACAGACCTGCAAGGGCGCACCATCAAACAACTGCCTATACAATTAAAGGCAGGCATCAACGAGGTGATATATGAGCATGGCTACAATGCTACGGGCGTATATACCTATACACTGGTGGTAGATGGCAAGCCGCTGCAAACCAACAGGATGGTGTTTGCCAACTAAAAAAGGAGATTAGTAATGCTAATCTCCTTTTCAATAATACTATGCTAAGTACATACTTATTTCACTACAGAAAGCTTGATATTTTTTTGAGCATCTGGAGTGACAACATTGATAAAGTACATACCTGCAGTTACACTCATAAGGTTCACTGCATATGTTTGTGTACCGTTTGCTTTACCACTAAATATATCCTGTACTTTACGACCTGTCATATCAACTAAAGAAATTTGCACATCTGTATTTTCTTTTAGTGCGATGTTTACATAGGCATTCGTAGTAGCAGGATTGGGATATACAGTAGCCGTTTGTATGCTTGTTTCTACTTTTTCAACTGATACTGTATAATCGTAGAATGTATTGTTAGGATCAAAGTTTGTCCATTTAGACATCCAATTATCACCGGCACAACCAAAAGCACCTACATAATTAGTCTTAGTAAAGAATGCATCACTTGTTTTTGTAGAAGTAAAGTTAGGCACAACAGTTGGTGCATTGTAGCTCGTAAACCTATTTGATGTATCCGTGTTGATAGCTTTTGAACAATCAAAAGGATATACGTTTCCTGGGAATGTACCTGCAGGGATATAACCTGGCAGCGCCCTGCTGTTATAAACTATAGGAGATGCACTTTTAGGGAAGAAGTTAGGATTTGTTTGGTCAAATGGATCTTGCAATTGTACGGTACTGGTAAATGCAGCATATTGGAAGTTTCCTGAAGCAGGGTCTTGTATATAAGAAAAAGGACCTGTGTATGGACTAAAGTTAGTGTTACCAGTAGTAGCAGAGTCTGCATTGGTACATGTAGGTGTGAGTGAACGGGCACCGTTTATTACAAACACTACATTCCTGTTTGGTGCGCCCGGAGGTGTACAAATAGTAGAAGTACCGGCAATGATGTTTGATTTAAATTCCATCAAACCGCTACCAATGTTTGCAGTAGTAGAGCCAAAAGAAGATGAAGATTCATCAAGCAACAGACCTGCTGCAAAACCTGCGATTACAGTGTTCATAACACTTAATGCACTACCACGACGAATGTGAACACCCGCAGTTTGTTGTGTAACGTCGAATGCTGTAGAAGTAGGGGTAACAACAGGGCCTATGAGTGTACCATTTGACATCACGGCTTTTGTAGCTTTTGAATTATCGGTTTTGCCATCAACAGTACCAGCCAGGTAGCTATCAGATTCTATAGCTTTAGAACCGCTAATATCTGCTACGTTGGGATCTTTTTGCGCAACGAAGAACTGCACTTTACCACTCCAGCCGTTATCGCTATCAAAATCATCATCTACGTGACCAACAGATATCAGGTACTTAGCGTTTACAGTACCACCAAAAAACTCAAAACCATCATCGCCACCGCTTGTTACTTGTATATGGTCTATTTGCGTGCCGCTACCAACACCACAAAGCGTCAGGCTATTTACTTCATTATTTGGTGAGAATGCGATACCACCAAATTCAATACGTACATAAGACATAGAACCGCTGTTATCTGCAGGGTCTGAACCACCATAGAAAGAACGTGGACCACCTTCTACTTGTGCTTCATTAGCAGACCAGTTTACAGGTGCTTTACCACAGATGATAACACCACCCCAGTCGCCATATGTACGGCTTCCTTGTTCTTCGTTTGAAGTAAATACGATAGGCTTATCGGCAGTACCATTTGCAATAATTTTTGCACCTCGTTCAATGATTAAGGCACCCTTTGTAGCCTTATCGCCGCGTATAAATGTGCCTGCTTCGATTGTAAGGGTAGCACCGGCTGTAACATACACATATCCTTTCAACAGATACTGTTTGTCATTTGTCCATGTTGTGTTTGAAGTTATTTCACCTTGTACTGTTACAGTTTGGTATGCATACGTGCGTACGGCAACTGTTAATAAGAGAATAGCTAAGAAGAAAAGTTTTTTCATATTGTATGATTTGATTGCGAAAGTAGGTCTCAAATATTAACCCCAGATTAGCGTAGTGTTAATCTGGGGTTACTTGTATATTAAGGAATTGTAAACGACTAAAAACGCACTTTAATACCCATGGTGTAGTACCTACCCATTCTGAAGACGTTTATAGGTCTATCGTTAACAGAAGCATCCATTATGCTATCGTGGTTTTTAACCTTATTATCAAAATTGGTATCCTGAAACTGCCTGGTAAATGAGTTAAGCAGGTTTTGTACACCAAATGTGAATGTGTAATGTTTAAAGAAACGCTTTGATAAAACTAAGTCTAACGAGTGGAAAGGAAGCTCCCATACATTACCTGTTTGGTTCTTGGTTTGTCCTAAAACGAATATCCTCGGGCCAAACACATTATAAACTAAGGTAGCTTGCAGGTTCAGACTATCATTTTGGTAAAAAAGCCCACCATTATACATATATGGCGACTGGCCTTGCAATGGAGTGGCATCGGTCTGCGCTGTTTCAATTGGTATTACCTCACTCTTCATAAATGCAGCATTACCTACAAAATTGAAGTTTCTGAAGAAATCAGTATTCAACCACTTATCAGCAAAGTCAAGGTTTTTTCGAACATCGAATTCTACACCGTATGTATAACCACTTTTATAGTTAGCAAACGTATATTCTCTCGCATCGCCTGTTGGTACAGATATTACTTGCTGTATAGGGTTCTTTATATCTTTATAAAAAACACCAGCCTGTATCATTTCGCCAGATGATGGATACCATTCCCACCTTGCATCTATATTATGTATCTCCGCTACATCCAAGGTATCGCCTTTAGGGTTTACAATTGAAGGGAACATAGCACCTTTTACACCCCAACGGTTTTCCATATCATAGAAATAAAATGGTGAATTTTCTCTGAATTCAGGTCTGTTGAGCGTCATTCCGTATGCTACGCGCACCAGGCTTTTATCTGTAATATTGTAACTGGCGTTAACTGAAGGCAACAAATATTTAGTAATAATCTGGGGCGTTTGTGCTACCTGATTAAGTGAAGCAGTCAATTTATAGTCATTATACTCATACCTTGCACCTCCATATATGCTTACTCGATTTCCTACCGGTAGCTTCAGTGCCACAAAACCTGCAATAAGCATATTAGAAGCATCATATTTGTCGTAGTCATTAGTAGCTTCTTCAATTCTGAATTGGTTTTGACCACCTAAATTTTCTTCTGCAAATATTTGACCTAATGGCAGCCTTTTCAACCTGCCTGCATTTGGATTTCCAGCAGTTCTTAGAGTATAACCAAATTGCCTCATGCTATAGCTACGTTGCTTATATTCTATATAGTTCCCCGCAGACGCTTCAAATTTGTAGTTACCTATTCGAATGTTCTGCATACTGTATTGATGGCTAAAACTGTAAACATTCTCATTCAACCTTGCAAAAATCCTGCCACCACCATTATTGATATCGGGAGTACCGGATGGTACTGCAGCTGAATAAGATGAATCTTCTTCTTCCTTTGTCTTTACATACCTAATACGCCTAAGGTCAGGTTGATTTCTAAACAGGTTTGTATAACCCATAGCCCAAGTGTATTTTCGGTTATCGTCCCTGCTTTTATGTGTACCAATAAGCTGTGTACTGTATATAGCACGGCTTTCATACTCCATAATATAGTTTCTTTCATTAGGGTATTCATTGATGCTATCCGTTTCATTGTTCAGGTTATTCCTGACAGTTACAGCAGCCCTGCCTACTTGATTGTACAGGTTTTTGAATTCAATTTTATTATTACCCCAACCAACTGCAAGGTTTTCGAGCAATGCTACACTTCGATTATTCACCGACAATGTATCTCTGTACAAGTTCATAAAAGTTGTAGAGTCCCAATCGTAGCGATCAACTGTGAAATTGGTAGAAGTATTGCTATAATTAACAGCAAATGTATTACCAATGCGCAGCGACTTTATATTGAAAATATTTGAAGCAGATGCATTGAAACGCATATCAGGCGATAGTGTCTTTTGTTTTATTATCCATTCTTCGTTTGAGAAGGATTTGGTGATATTAGCTATATCAGGGTTTGATTTCTTGATGCCTTCAGATGGCAAACCTGCAGGCAACGATCTTTTACCGTCATCAAATCCAAGCCAGTCTGTTTTTGAAGGCTGATTATAGTTAAAGTTTGTGCCAGTAGAATATTGCCTTGTAGAAACAGAAATACCTGCTGTATATGTATTTCTATCAGGTATTGATGTAGTGTATAGTTTCACCATACCACCGGCAAAATCGCCCGGCAATTCCGGTGCAGGTGTTTTATACACCATTATCCTATCTATCTGTCCGCTTGGGATAACATCAAAAGAAAATGATTTTTTATCTACTTCGCTACTAGGAGCTGCCGCGTCATTCAACCATACGTTATTGTATCTGTCATTCAAACCACGTACCATAATGAAGCGATCGTCATTAATAGTAACCCCTGGCACACGTCTTACCACATCGGCGGCGTTTCTATCCATTGTCTTTTGTATTTGCTGAGAACTGATACCACTAACGATGGTATTACTTTTGCGTATTTCCATCAACACAGCGTTTTCAGTATTAGTCAGCTTGTTGGTTTTTACTGTTACTTCTGTCAGGTTTTTACCCTCTTCTTTCAGTACAGCATCCACTACCAAGTCTTTACCTTTTACAACAGTAACAGTTTTTAATACTTTCTTATATGTCACCATAGAAAATACCATCTCATATGTACCATCTTCTACCCCCGTTATCTCGTACCTGCCTTCTTCATCTGTCTGTGCGCCTTTTTCTGCTCCTTTCAATACAACAATAGCTCCGATTATGGGTTCATTCTTTTCATCCGTTACAATACCGGATATCTTTGCCGCATATACAGCAGAGGATGCTAAAAGACCCAATAAAACAGTTAACACAGTAGTTAAAAACTTAATACGCATACATATTTATTATTGAGCGCAAAAGTAGTTTTGATATCCCGCATGTAGGTTTCGGCAATGTTAAGTATAGGTTTACTGAATATTAACTTAATGTTACGGCAATGTTAACATCGGTCTACTATACACAAGCAAACAGCTTAATTGTCCGCCCATTGTCATGTTTTTATATGCGGTATCATTTAACACCAAATTCACCTTGTACATCATAGTATTGCAAATATGAGACGGTTAAGACTCTTCATATTATTTTGTGCATTGCCCAGGGTTCTGTATGCTCAGGTTCGTACAAATATCGAATTGGGCATGGCAGCTAATTATACCTATGCCCGAAATACAAACTCCAAATACCTACCTATCATACGCCCGAATACCGGTTTATATATTGACATACCAATTAAAAAAGCACTTGCAATACGTACAGGGTTAGGATACTCTATAAGAGGATACAACACAGTAAAAAAAGAAGACTTTGGAAAAGATAAGCTGTATTACACTACAAACTTCAGGATGCATTATTTATCGGTGCCCCTGATGGCTTCTTTCAGGGTAATGCAAAGAAAAAGAAACAGCGTGTGGTTTGATGGTGGCCTTCAATATAACTTTTTTTTAAAGGGGTATATGCGCTATGACTATAAGAACTATAGCAACAACGAATTAATATCTGCAGAGGGCTCCAGATTTCCAGTGAATGGAAAAATATCTCCATCTAAGTACGGTAACACACAAAACTCCTATGACGTTACAGGACTTGACGTAGCCATGAAGCTGCAACTGCGCTTTGTAGTAAAGCAACGATACAGCATAGGCCTGTTTCATGAAAGCAGCCTGTATGATGTACGTGTAAAACCCGACAATGCAGGCTCGTCCGTCAGGTTGCAAAACACGGGAGTGTCATTAGGTTATCAAATCCGTTAGCAGCCCACCTGTTCGTGTACAATATTTCGTAGCTTTATTGTAACACATATTCATTACATGATAAGGCTGCTCATCTTTTTACTCATCAACTTTGGCGCATTAGGTATCGGTGGTCTGCTGCTGGGCAATCCTGCTACCAACCAATGGTATCAATCACTAAACAAAGCCCCGTGGACACCTGCCGGCTGGGTATTCGGCGCCGCATGGACTACCATCATGCTTTGCTATTCGGTATTTATGTGGCATGCATCCGGCACACATACTTACAAAACACACCCTGCATTATACTGGCTCTTTGCATTACAATTTCTGCTGAATGTGATGTGGAACCCCATCTTCTTCAGATGGCATATGATGGGTGCAGGGTTGATAGTTATCAGCGCGCTTACGCTACTGGTGGCATGGTTTGCATGGTGGGGCTTTAGCCACAAAGGCACATGGGGCTTGCTGATGTTGCCTTATCTGATATGGCTTATCATTGCTACTACGCTGAATGGCTATGCATATTTTAATAATTGACAATACTGATGGCAGAGATAAAAACTAAAAAGAACGATGGTGATGTAATGGCATTTATCAATGCACTGCCAGAGGAGCGCAAACGTGCGGATGCACTGGCTATTATTGAAATGATGCGCAAAGCTACAGGGCATGAGCCTGTGATGTGGGGTACTGCCATCGTCGGCTTCGACCAGTATCATTATAAATATGATAGCGGCCACGAGGCAGATATGTGCCTCATCGGTTTTTCGCCACGCAAGCAAAACCTGACGCTGTACATCACACAAGACTTTGATAAATACGAAGCCCTGCTCAGCAAACTGGGCAAGCACAAAACCAGCAAAGCCTGCATATACATCAACAAGCTGAGCGATGTAGATACCAACTTGCTGCAAAAGCTAATAAGCGCAACCTATAAAGATGAGAAGAAAAAGCTGAAGAAGTGAGTCAGGTATCTTTTACCCGTGCTGTCAGGAGTTACCTACTGACAGTAACAACACAAACCAACGCGAACCGTCAGGAAGTACTTCCTGACGGCACATAACAAAAGTTCATAATTAAACGTTCCGTAGGAACGAAAGTTTTGTAGCAAAAGTTTCAAAAAACATATTCGTCCCATCGGGACGAAACAATTTTTACAAAGTCCAGCCCCTACAGGGCTGAACTTTGTATTAAATATATGCTACAAAGCTTGTGCCCCGATGGGGCGGTAATGTATAAATACCGCCGTGCCCTTTGCAAGAGACACTGCAGAGACTAATATGAATAACACCGTTTCCTTTTATTTTAAAAGTTCCATTTCAGGTGGCGCATCAGAGGATATAATTCCTTCATCGCTTGGAATGACGGTACTCCTGTCAATATATACTTGCTTATCCTTTACGAATGTTGCGGGTATATACTTGGTATTTGTGATGTAGGGTTTACCTGCAACCCATTTAAGGCTATAACTTAATTGAAACAATACAATTGCTTTGCTACCCGGATTAATCATCCATGTAGTAATCAATTCATCCCCAGACCCACTAATGTCTTTTATGTGCTTATTTGACTTATACCTTGTCAATTCTTTACTACACTTTTTCCACTCTTCTAACGTAGAGCTATAAACTTTATCTTCAATAAACAATGGCTTCGCATACTGAACTCTACCATGAAGAATACCATTATTTATTTCTTTATTCAAATTCATTCTTTTTTCAAAAACATCACGTTTTCTATAACTGAAAAAAAATGCGTATTCATTATCAATCAAGCTATTTCTAAAGAATGAACATTTTGAAAAGAGATATAATCCTCCGCAATTTATTAACTCCTGAGACTTGCTGAAAGGCTCACCACTTTCTAATATGCGAATACTTGCGGAATCAGCAACAAGTTCTTTCATACAAGCATTTATAACTATTGCTTGCTTATTACCTTTCTCATAGTTGCTGAAACCTTTCATTTTATTGTCCGTACAATCACATATATATTTAACAAAAAACGATAGCTGCTTTTCATATTTATTGATTTCATACCCACATTGCAAAAACTCGTTGTCAATAAATTTATTAAGTACCAAATAGACAATTTCTTTCGTCAAAACTTCATCTGTAGCTTTATTGTCTTTCGCATGCTCTGTTTGCACCCAATTTTTAAAGGCATCATTCTCAAAAGAAAACATTTTTAAAGACGTTACATTTAACGCTTCAATATATTTTTTACCTGATGCTATCTGACTATTGTATTCTTTGCAGAATATCGTGTAAAAGGAGTTATCGAAATTTACAGCAGTAGTCTTAGACATACTTAGAAACAAGCATGTAAGGGATAGTAATAGCTTTTTCATAAAAGATGTATATATCAACCTATACCCTAACTTTCTCTGCCTCCCATTTACCCCTGCCTTCACCTTTTATTACATGGCGTTCGCTGTGGTAAGATGAGCGCACCAGCGGGCCGCTTTCTACATAGTCAAATCCCATCTTGTAGCCTTCCTCGCGGTAGTGTGCAAACTCGTCGGGGTGTACAAAGCGTATTACGGGCAAGTGCTTTTGTGTTGGCTGCAGGTATTGCCCCAGTGTCAGTACATCCAGCCCGTTATCTGCAAGGTGGCGCATGGTTTGCAATATTTCTTCGGGCTTTTCGCCAATCCCCAGCATCAGGCCGCTTTTGGTACGCATACCCCCATCTTTCAGGCGGCGCAGCACTTCAAGACTGCGGTGGTATTTGGCCTGTATGCGCACTTTGCGCGTCATGCTCTCTACCGTTTCCATGTTATGAGACACGACCTCCGGTGCTACATCTATAATGCGTTGCAGATTGTCCCATTCGCCCTTAAAATCTGGTATCAGTGTTTCTAATGTAGTATCCGGGTTCAATACACGCACTGCATTTATAGTATTCGCCCATATCACAGAGCCGCCGTCTTTCAATTCGTCTCGGTCTACAGATGTTATTACCGCATGCTTTACGCTCATCAGGTGTATGGCTTCAGCCACACGCTGTGGTTCGTCCCAATCAACAGGCTCTGGACGACCTGTAGCTACAGCGCAAAAACCGCAGGAACGCGTACAGATATTGCCCAGTATCATAAAGGTGGCAGTACCCTCGCCCCAGCATTCGCCCATATTGGGGCAATTGCCGCTTTCACATATCGTATGCAGTTTGTGCGTATCCACCAGATTGCGCACATGGCGATAACCCTCACCCGTTGGCAGCTTCACACGCAGCCAGTTAGGCTTTTTTACCTTTGTTTCCTTACTGTTTTCTACTACACTTATTACCGGTAATTCCTGCATAATGCTAAATACTTCTTATTCTTTACACCTAATGGGTGTGTATCAGGGATGCAAGTTACAATGCTTACCATCTTTTGCCAAATTGCAAGGCTGCATATACATTTATGAAATATGCTGTTTCTTTTTGATTAACCATCATAGGAATAGAACTTGTATAATATTCGATATTAGTACCTGTTTCTATAGCCAATTTGCTATGCTTAGTTGCTGCGAAGTCGAAATGTAAGGCTGTTTTAAAATGAATGCCCGGCACCACCTGTAACTCTCCTAAACCCTGCGAAAAGCCAGCACTTCCGATAATAAGCCTGTCGTCTGTAAATTGATTTTTTTGAGCTTCTGAGTACTTGATGGTCTCTATTGCTGACGTACCTGCTTGCACTACCTCTATATAATATGGTTTTAGCAAACCCAATGTAATACCACCCAAATAAACCCAATGAACAGAAACAGTACCCGGTTCGGGCTTACCAGCAATTAGCTTTCTATTACCATAGCCCAACTTGAATGAGTAAAAATTGTTGATTTTACCATAAATAAAAGGAGCAGGATTTTCAGTACTGTTTACGTTTAGTCTGGTAGTACGTTTAGCTTCCTTGGGATGCTTTCTTTCACTAAACTCTATCTGGAACAATCTTATATTATAAAACAAATCGCTGTAGCGCTCTTCGCTGCGTACCCAGCCTTTATCTACAAATACCCCCCACCCGTCAGAGTTCAGCCTTAAGCCGCCACTCAGTTCGGTACGCAATGGCTTGGGCTTTTTCACCATCTTCGATTTATCTACCAATGGCGCACTATTGATATTCAGGCTGTTGGAGCCGCTACCCTGTGCTATGGCATTACCTGTTACCAACAACATAGCCGAAGCCAGCAACCATTTTATGTTTCCTGTCATATTGGTTTTCTATGAACGATACATCGTAAATTTAACACAAAAAACGATACATGACATCGAAAGTAGTATATACAGGCAATTTCAGGACAGAATGTACCCACCTGCGCTCGGGCTCGGTGATAGAAACGGATGCACCTACAGACAACAGGGGCAAGGGAGAACGATTTTCGCCAACCGACCTCGTAGCCACCGCATTAGCTGCCTGCATCGTTACCACGATGGCTATAGCGGGCGATACACATGGTATAGATATAGACGGCACGGAGTGTGAAGTAGAAAAGATAATGGTAGCTGACCCCCGCCGCATTGGCGAGATAAAAGTACACATCACAATGCCGGCAGGCAAAGCTTATACCGAGAAGGAAAAATTGGTGTTAGAACGTGCGGCACACACCTGCCCCGTAGCCAAGAGCCTGCACCCCGATCTGAAAGAAACGATCTCATTCGTGTGGGGATGATTTGAGCAGGCTTAAACCTACTGCACATTCCAAGCACCGTTTTTTGCTGCAATAGTTATTATATAATTGAATAAACGCCTGCCCCTGCGCGGCGTTTATTGCTTTCCAGCCTGCATCGGCATATTGGCTTATGATGTGGTTTTTCTCTGCGGGTAGTTCATCCAGTAATTGCAGGGCACGCTCTTGCTCCCTGTCTGTACCATGTGCCTGTGCATACAGGTAGCGTATAGGTGCTATGGTGTTGATGATGATATTGTGAATGGATGATGTGCCCAAACGTTTGGGCACTGTCTTGTCCGTGAGTTCGTCAAACCGATAATGATTGTCCCAATATGCACTGGCTGTTACATCCAGCAAAGGCAATATTTCCTGTACACTATTGGTAGCTGCTATCTGAGAAAACAAGTGGAACGACTGATGCACCAATGCCGCAAACTGCGCTATGCGTATGGTAGGGAAGTTGGCTGGGCGCAGCCGCAGATACTTCCACCTATGGGCTGGTAGTGGCGTTAGCCCATACTTCTGCTTTATGTATTGGTATTCTTTCTTTTGCTGATTAGGATATTCGTCTGTAAAGTCAGCATCCAGCATACCTGCCTGTCCGTACAGTACGGCTTCTGTTTGCAGCAGGCTGCCACCTTTGGCAAATACATTGTGTGGTATAGACTGTGCCAATTCCAGAAATACATCCGCATTCAGCTTGAAACCGAAATTGGCTGCCATGCGCCAGTAGAGCAGGTTTCGCCAATCGCCTGCGCTGCTATCCAGTAGTCCGCGCCATGCTACTTGCTTATCTTCCCACCGTTCGGCCAGTACGCGCGTTAGCCAGCCTTCTTTGGTTATGTCCTTTACCATATGCAGTTGCGATGCGCATGGTATGGGCTGTGCCTGCGCCATTAGTGCGGCGTGTTTGCTTACCACATCGGGCAGTATCGCATCGCGCAGTTCCAGTACAGGTGTGTTGGCAGCACCGTTGCCACCGTCGTAGTTATATACTACATGCAGTATCACATTTTTGTAAGCTTCGTCGTGCTGATGCCCATGCTTCTGCCAGTCGGTATGGTTTATGTGCAGTTCTACATGACCCGCAAGCAATGTGCCGCCTACACGTATGCGCGCATCCAGAAAGTCGGGGCCGGCATTGGTGTTATACCTGCCGGTGCGTACCACCACTATGGGTTCGCCAGTAGTAGTTTGCAAACCTGCGGGGCGATACAGGCTGTATTGCCAAATAAATTGCAGTAGTTTTTCCTGCATGGGATGATGGTGTATTATACAACCATCAAATTACAAATAAGCTGCCATTTGCTGCTGATAATCTTTAGCGGCTTCGGCTGCTTTAGCGGCAAAGTCTTCGCCACTGCTTGCAAATATCACCGCGCGAGATACGTTGATGAGTATGCCCCCGTCGGCGTTCAGCGCGTTTTCGCAAACGGTAGGCACATCGCCGCCCTGCGCACCCACACCTGGAATGAGGAAGAAATGATGCGGCAGCATTTGGCGCACATGTTGCAGTTGCTCTTTGCGGGTTGCGCCTATTACAAACATCAGGTTGTCTGGCGTACCCCAGCCTGCTACTGTTTTCAGCACTTTTTCATAGAGCAATTCATCGCCGCTTTGTTGTAGCTGAAAATCGGCACTGCCCGCATTGGATGTAAGGCCGAGTACAATCGCCCAATGCCCGTCGAACTGCATAAAGGGCTGTACACTGTCTTTACCCATATAGGGTGCTACCGTTACGCTATCAAAAGGATATGTCTTAAAAAATGTATGCGCGTACTGCTCTGCGGTATTGCCAATATCGCCACGCTTGGCATCGGCTATTGTAAAAATATCTTTGGGTATATAATTGAGTGTCTTCTCAAGACTCACCCACCCTTTCAATCCCTGCGCTTCGTAAAACGCGGTATTTATTTTATATGCTACCGTGTAGTCTTTCGTAGCATCTATAATGGCTTTGTTGAAAGCAAAAACGGGGTCTTCGTCTGCAAACAGGTGCGCGGGTACTTTTTTCAGGTCGGTATCCAGCCCTACACACAATACAGATTTCTTTCTTTTTATTTCGCTTACAAGCTGCGCACGGTTCATAATACAAACAGATTGGGCTGCAAATGTAATCGCATTATTTGTACTTACCTATCTTATCGTCTATGGCTATGTCTTTTACAAAGCTGCGTTGCAGCTTCA
Organism: Chitinophagaceae bacterium IBVUCB1; assembly: GCA_002127285.1. Taxonomy (GTDB): domain Bacteria; phylum Bacteroidota; class Bacteroidia; order Chitinophagales; family Chitinophagaceae; genus Polluticoccus. Next base: position 10,365 of record NFUW01000002.1, on the reverse strand, counting down.
TGTTTATCAGCAGCGATTGTGCGCCTGCACCGTTGCAAGCCGTTTGTATATCATCTACCAGTTTCATTACTTGCTCATACGACCCTTCTATCACTGTTTCAAAGGGGCAAACAACATACTGCAACCCCGATGCTTTGATGCAGTCTATGGCGGCATCTACAATAGCATAAGCTTCGGGCTGCGGCAGGTGTACGGGCAACACTTGTATGGCAAGATTTACGTTGTGGTTCATCGTATCTGTATTTATGCCGCAAAATAACGCAGTTATTACCAAAGCCTAAAAAAACCTAATCACCCCTATCGGGGTACATATCTGCAATGGCATACCCATAGCTTTGGCTGCAAATCAATAACATGAAAAAGATATTATCAGTCGTATGCTGTATGCTTTCCGTCTTTGCAACGAACGCGCAATTAACTATGCCGGCAAACGGCGGAAGCGTAAAAGCTACTATTGGAGAAACTATTGGTATAACGGATGTAAAAATCAGCTATGGGCGTCCGGGGCTAAGGGGCAGAGATGGCAAAGTATGGGGCAGCGTTGTGCATGAGGGCTTTATGGCAGATGCCAGTTTTGGTAAACCCAGAAACATCCCATGGCGCGCCGGCGCAAATGAAAATACAATTATAGAATTTTCTACAGACGTGATGGTAGAAGGCAAACCGTTGAAAGCAGGCAAATATGGGTTGCACATTGCTTACGGGGCAGATAATAGCATCGTTATATTCTCTAACAGTACGGAAGGCTGGGGCAGTTATTTCTACGATGCGAACGAGGACGCGCTGAGGGTAAACGTAAAGCCTGTATCAGAACAATATACAACCGAAAGGCTGACGTACAGTTTTCGAAATCAAACAGACAGCAGTGCGGAGATTGCCCTAACATGGGACAAATTATCCATACCTTTTACCGTATCTACTCAACTGCAAAAACTGCAACTGGCAAGTATTGAAAGAGAAATGAACGGGCAGAAAACGTTCAATCCCAATGCTTACTTCGAGGCTGCCGGTTATTACCTTGATAATAATATCATGCTGGATAAAGCGCTGGAATATGCCAGACAAGGCAGCAGGATAGTCCCTACTTTCTTTGGTATCAACCTGCAGCGCAGAGTATTACTGCAACTGAACAGAAAACGAGAAGCTGACAGCCTGATGGCAGCCAGCGTTATACGGTTCAGCATGGCAGAAATGAACAGCTATGGCAGAACCTTACTCCGTGAAAAAGAAATGAAAAAAGCCCGAGAAATATTTGAATTAAACTATAAGAAAAACCCCGACAACTTCGTAACACTTGTTGGCATGATGCGTGGCTGCTCTGCAGTTGGCGATTATAAAAAGGCATTAAGCTTCTGCGACAAAGCAAAAGCCAAAGCCCCCGACGATAATAGCCGCAAAGCTATTGAACGAATGACAGCTATGCTTAAAGAAAACAAAGACATCAATTCCTGATAAACAGAAGATATACCCCTATTGTATTTTTAGAACAGCCTGTACTATAATAGCCGTACTTTTGGCACGTTGTAAAAACATATATATGAAACAATTAAGTCTATTGGCAATCGCCGCATTATTATCGGTATCGGTACAGGCACAGGAACTGAAGCTGCCTTCACTGAGCCCTACTTCAAAACTGACGCAGGAGTTTTCTACATCCAGCATCGAGGTATCATATAGCCGCCCGTCTATGCGCGGACGCAAAATATTCGGCGAACTGGTTGCCTTTGGCAATGTATGGCGCACAGGTGCCAACTCTGCTACCAAAGTAAAATTTGGTGAAGAAGTAACCATCGGCGGGCAAACGCTGAAAGCAGGTGAATACGCTTTGTACACCATCCCTGGTGCTACGGAGTGGGAAATCATCCTGAACAAAGGCGTAGGCAATTGGGGCAATGCAGGCTATGATAAGGCAGACGACGTGGCACGCTTCAAAGTAGCACCCAAAGCATTAGACAAAAACGTACAGACGTTTACCATCAACATAAGCAACATCACATACAGCACTTGCAACATAGAGCTGACTTGGGAAAAAACAAAAGTCATAATACCCGTTAAAGCCAATAACGAAGAACGCCTGAACGCGTCTATAGATAAATCCATCAACAATCCTACCATCCCTTACTATCAGGCTGCTAATTATTATTACGAAACAAACCAACACCTTGATAAAGCTACCATATATGTAGATAAGGCACTGGAAGCCAACCCCAAAGCCTTCTGGATGTGGAGCCTGAAAGCACGCATAGCGCAGAAGATGGGTAATAAAGATGCTGCCATCGCTGCTGCCAACAAAGCAATGGAAGCCGCTAAGGGTTCTGCTTTTGAAGCGGAATATGTCAATAATATGACAAAACTGATAAACAGCTATAAAAAACCATAAAACATAACAGGCATGCTTTATACATGCTTATATTTTAGTTAATTTCATTGCCCGCAGTAATCATATACTGCGGGTTTATTTTTCACAGCCGATATGAAGAAGCTATTTGCCATCAGCACAATTACCCTATTTGCTACATACACACAGGCACAGCAGGTACGCCCTGCAACCAGCACACAGATATACCACGAAATAGCACAGCTAAACAACCTTGTAAATGTGCTGTACCTAGCCGCACACCCCGATGATGAAAACACACGCCTGCTGGCATGGCTGGTAAACGACCAGCATATCAACACCGCTTACCTATCGCTGACACGCGGCGATGGCGGGCAGAACATACTGGGCAATGAGCAAGGCGCGGCACTCGGTTTGATACGCACACACGAACTGCTGGAAGCCCGCAAAATGGATGGTGCGGGACAGTACTTTACCCGTGCCATAGACTTTGGCTTTTCAAAAAACTACGATGAAACTTTTAAGCACTGGGATAAGGAACTGCTGACAAAAGATGTGGTATGGATATATCGCAAATTCCGCCCCGATGTGGTGATATGCCGCTTTCCGCCCAATGCCAACGCGGGGCATGGCCAGCACGCTGCATCGGCTATACTTGCAGAGGAAGCATGGAAGCATAGCGGCGATAAAACAAAATATACCGAACAACTACAGCACTGCAAAGCATGGCAGCCAAAGCGTGTATTGTTCAATTCATTCCGCTTTGGAGACAGAAACACAACGGCAGACGACCAGTTCAAACTATCAGTCGGGCAATACAGCCCCAATATAGGTATGGGCTATGGCGAACTGGCAGGCATCAGCCGCAGCATTCACCGCAGTCAGGGTGCGGGCACACCGAGCACACCCGGTGTGCAAACCGAATATTTTAAACTGGTAGCGGGAGATAGTATAAAAACTTCCCTGTTTGATGGCATAGACATTACTTGGGGGCGTGTAGGCAGGGCAGAAATAGGCGGGCAGGTACAAGCTATCCTCGATGCGTATGACTTTAACCATCCCGAAAAATCGCTGAAAGCATTGCTTGCACTGCGCAAAGAAATAACTACAGTCAAGAACAACTACTGGCGTACGCAAAAGCTGAAAGACCTGGATGCCACCATACTGCATTGCAGCGGGCTGATGGCAGAGGTATATACAAAGCAGGCAGAAGCAACGCGGGGCGAAGCATTAGCCTTTACCATGCGCATCATAGCCCGCAGCAATATACCCGCTACCTTGCGCGGCATACAATGGCTGCAGGAAGATACTGCCATGAACCTAAGGCTTGGTAAAGACAGCCTCTTAACCTTTGAAAGAAAAATAATCATCCCCAAAGACGCTGCCTATACAGAGCCTTACTGGCTGATGGATGGCAATAACGACAACGGACACTTTAAAGTACCCGACGATACATTGATAGGCTACCCTACTACACCACATACACTATATACTAAAGTGCAAATAGATATTGCGGGTAATCTGTTTTATATCAACGTACCCTTATCATACAAAAAACTGGACCCTACACATGGCGATGTTATAGAGCCGCTACGCATAGTGCCCGATGCATCGGTAGAGTTTACTACGGGGCTCACCATTGTGCAGCCCGATGGCAGCGTACAAGCAAGCGTGCGGATACACCCTTTCAAAGACATGGACAGTGTAGGGCTGCTGATATACAGTGAAAGCATGACCTATCTTGTAAAAAAACTAAGCCTGAAAAAAGGCATTGATACGGTTATTAAAGCCAGCTTTGGTAAAGATTATCTCGACAGAACAAATACCGATAGCGACTTCTACCTGTTTGCAGGATTGATGGGCAAGAACCTGTATAACAACCGCAAACAGCACATCATAAAATACGAACACCTGCCTACGTTGCAATATTTTACTACCGCCTATGCCAAAGTATTGCGCGGCAATTGGAAAAGCAATGTAAAGCGCATTGGCTACCTGCAAGGCGCGGGCGATAATGTGGCAGACATACTAAGGCTGGCAGGTCTGCAGGTAGATGTACTGAACGAACAGGACATGACAGTAGACCGACTGAAAAAATACGATGCCATACTTACAGGTGTGCGCATTATCAATACCGAAAAACGGATGAACTACTGGATGCATGTACTGAACCAATACGTGCAAAACGGAGGCACACTGGTGATGCAATACAATACACTGCAAGATATGGCTACTACCAATGTGGGACCTTACCCGCTGACACTTGCCAACCAGCGCGTAACGGAAGAAGATGCCGCAATAACGATACTGGAGTCTGCACATAAAATACTGAACAGTCCTAATAAAATAACCAACGAGGATTTTGCCGGATGGGTACAGGAGCGGGGACTGTATTTTGCAGGCAAATGGGATGATAAATACAAACCCCTCTTCCGTATGAACGACACGGGCGAGAAGCCAATGGATGGCAGCACACTGTATGCACCTTACGGCAAAGGGCATTATATTTATACATCACTCGCATTTTTCAGGCAGCTACCTGCGGGCAATAAGGGTGCGATACGCTTGCTGCTGAATATGCTGAACGCGGGTAAATAAATATGGCAGGCACAAAGCACAACTGGACACTCCGATACACGCTTGTATTACTATGCCTGCTGGCACAGGTGGTGTTGTATTATCTATTTACTCAACACTGGCAATGAGTACACTCGACTGGGGCATATTATTCGCTACCCTCGTCGGCATCATAGCTTATGGTGTGTACAAGGGGCGCAACCAACATGGTAGCAAAACCTATCTGCTGGCAGATAAAAATATGCCATGGTATGTAGTGCTGCTGGGCATAATGGCTACGCAGGCCAGCGCGGTTACTTTTCTATCGGCACCGGGGCAGGCATATACAGATGGTATGCGCTTTGTGCAATACTACTTCGGGCTGCCGATAGCGATGGTGGTTATCAGTATTACGTTCATCCCCATCTTTCAAAAGCTGAATGTATATACCGCGTATGAATATCTCGAAACACGTTTCGACCGCAAAACAAGGGTACTAACATCCATACTCTTTCTATTATCGCGCGGACTGTCAACAGGTATCAGCATCTATGCACCATCCATCATCCTGTCATCCATCATGGGCTGGAATATTTATCTCACCAACATCATCACGGGCGGATTGCTTATTATCTATACCTACAGTGGTGGCGCAAAGGCTGTTGCTCACACACAAAAGCTGCAATTCCTCATCATATTAGCAGCCATAGCTATCGCAGGCTATCTGGTGGTAGATAATTTGCCAACAGGCATGGGTATGGGCGATGCGCTCTACGTAGCCGGCAAGTCGGGCAAATTGAATGTGATAACTACTACTTTCGACTGGAAAGACAAGTATAATATCTGGAGTGGCATCATCGGCGGATTCTTTCTCTCGCTCTCCTATTTTGGTACAGACCAAAGTCAGGTAGGGCGGTACATCACTGCAAAAGACACCACCGAAAGCCGCACAGGGCTACTGATGAATGGCATCGTAAAAATACCGATGCAGTTTGGTATATTACTGATAGGCGCGTTACTATTCGCATTATACAGTTTCAAGCCCGCCCCGCTCTACTTCAACGACAGTGCATACCAGACATACAAAGCTACCCGCCCTGCGGAGTTAGCAACGCTCGAGGCAGAGTACACCACCCTGCATACTGCATATCAGGCGCAGGCCACATCAATGGCACAAGCACGCAAAACACATATGCAAGTTGATGAAAAGCAGTTAGCTGCTTTTATGCAAACACAACACAACCTGCAAGCCATCAGAGATACTGTAAAAAGCAGGATAACAAAATATGGCTATAGCAAAGATGCCAACGACACCAATTATATCTTTCTGTATTTTGTGCAACACAATCTGCCAAAAGGATTGGTGGGCTTACTGTTTGCAGTCATATTCCTTGCTTCTTGGGGTTCTATCTCGGCAGCTATCAATTCATTGGCATCCTCTTCACTGATAGATTTGCAATTGCTGAACAATACTGAACCGATAAGCGAAAAGAAACAACTGGCACTGGGCAGGCTGCATACATTGGGCTGGGGCATCTTCTGCATAGCGGTAGCCATGTTTGCCACACGCATGGGTTCGCTTATAGAGGCAGTCAATATTTTAGGCTCTTTATTTTATGGCTGCATACTTGGCATATTCCTTGTAGCATTTTATATAAAAAAGATACAGGGCAGAGCAGTGTTTATAGCAGCCATCGTTACAGAGGCTATTGTAGTGGTTATTTATATGGCAGATGCAGTATCCTTTTTGTGGCTGAATGTAATAGGAGCTATATTGGTAATGCTCATCAGCAGTGGCATATCAATTATACATAAAAAAGAAGTACATACAGAATAGAAATATAATGAACGCATTTACATACGAGCAGACAATAGAAATTTGTGAAGACTTTGAAGACCTTGAAGGCACGGAACTAATAATACATACCCACGAAGCGCAGCATTGCGAAGTATTGCATGTAGCTACAGCACCTTTTGAGCGCGCAGACTGCGATGTGTTTATAGAAGCATACAACCAAACAGACGATGCGAAAGCAGCATTAGCCAACTATACAGGCACAGACTACGATGTATTAATCATAGCCCGTACCACAGACGGCGAACTTATCATACAGCGCATCCGCGAGTATATTGAAGCGAATGGCGTACGATATAATTTTCCTGATTAGTAATGTGTTATCTCTACCACTTTAGTAGGCTCTAAATTGGCATTGCGTATAGATATATTCCTCGCTACCGTTTGTGTCAGGTTGGTAAATATTTCTTTCGTCAGTGATTCATCATCCATAATGGCTGGTATGCCCCTGTCGCCACCCTCGCGTATGCTTTGCACCAGAGGTACTTCGCCAAGAAAGGGCAGTTCAAACTGTTGTGCCATTTGCTGCGCGCCACCTTTGCCAAATATGTAGTATTTATTTTCGGGCAGCTCTGCCGGCGTAAAGTATGCCATGTTTTCTACTATACCCAGTATGGGTATATTGATGTTCGGCTGTTTGAACATGATGATGGCTTTCTTTGCATCAGCTGCTGCAACAGCCTGCGGGGTAGATACTACTACAGCACCCGTTACAGGTACTGCCTGTACCAATGTCAGGTGCACATCGCCCGTGCCGGGTGGCAGGTCTATTATCAGATAGTCCAGCTCGCCCCAATATACGTCTGATATAAATTGCTTCAAGGCAGAGCTTGCCATCGGGCCACGCCATATCACCGCCTGCTTTTCATCTACCAGCAAACCGATAGACATGGCTTTGATACCATAACGCTCTATCGGCACTATCATACCTTTCCCGTTTACGTCCATCATCTTAGGTCGCTCATCGCGCATACCCAGCATGATGGGGATGGACGGGCCATATATATCCGCATCCAGCAATCCTACTTTCGCACCCTCTTGCGCCAAACCCAATGCAAGGTTTACGGATATGGTAGATTTACCAACACCGCCCTTGCCCGATGCTACCATAATGATGTTTTTAACATCCGATAGAACCGCCTTATTATCCTTTCTGTTAGAGCCTACATTCGCCGTCAGATTTACCTTTACCACTGCTTCCTTATCTACCAGCAAGTGTATGGCATTGATGCAGGCTTTTTCAATCATCTCCTTCAGCGGGCAGGCAGGTGTCGTCAGCACTACGGTGAATGACACGTTTTTGCCATCAATAGCTACATCCTGCACCATGTTGAGCGTTACCAGATCCTTGCCCAAATCGGGCTCCTGCACATTACTCAACGCCTTTATAACCGCTTCTTTCGTTATCATACTAAACCTTTGTTAATACTATATGGTAAGTGTGCAAAAATAAACCATACAGGCTTTCTTTGCCTAAAATAATACTGATATGCCTATTGCATATACATTATACTACGATGTATAGAGATGACATGAAAGTAACTTAACTTTGGATGGTATGAATAATTGCTATAGATATTGTATCTGGCTGCTATGTATAGCCCTCACCATATCATCATCCGTACACGCACAGATTAGTGAAGATATAATACAGATAAACGGCGTAACGATGACGGCTGATAGTCTGCGCGCAGTACCCAATGTGGTGGTGCTGGTAAAGGGCAAAAACAGAGGCGTTGAATCCAGCGAGATGGGTGTGTTTTCTATCGTAGCATACAAGGGAGATACTTTGCATTTTTCGGAAGTAGGTTTTAGAGAGAAAGATTTTGTAATACCCAGAGATATTAAAGGGCATTATTTTTCGCTGATACAGTTAATGGTACAAGACACCTTCTACCTGCCCGAAACCATCATCCGGCCATTGCCATCCAGAGAGCAATTTGACTATGCTTTCAAACACTGGAACATACCCGACGATAAATACGAGATAGCCCGCCGCAATACCAACGGCCTGATGCTGCGCGCACTTGCATACAGCCTGCCCCGCGATGGCAGAGAAAACCAAGCAACCTATCAGCAAATACAATCGCAAAACGCAGTGTACTACGGACAGGCACGCCCATCCAACGTGTTCAACCCACTGGCATGGGGAGAGTTTTTTGAAGCATGGAAGCGTGGTGACTTTAGGAAGAAGAATAAGTTTTAGGTTTATTGTACAGTACTTGCCGCATTTTTTCTATCGCTTCCAGCTATACTTTAAATACTCGAGTCCATGACGTTTATTTTTGTTACTTAATCCACCAATACAAAACGTTAAGGTTATTGGATGCCCGTTAAAGTTTATGACCCCATTCAACGCATAGTCTACAATGTTGTATTTAACACGCATACCTACATAGGTCCAGTTATTTATATAATACCTATAACCTATACCTGTATTTATATTGTACGTCCAAGTAGATTCAGCTTTCAAATTTCTTATCGTATCAGCTTCCAAAGCATCAAAGCCGTCCACACCAGCGCCAAACAACATTTGCAACTCTTTATTATTCTTTCGCCAAATGTCTTTCCCTACATCAATACCCATATACGCACCAAAGAAATTATCAGTAAGCACTGTTGACTTGTCCGAACGGACACGAGTAGCATAGTAAGGATTTGGGGAGTTTCCAAACTTGAACATAATCGTCATATCAATACTTACTTTACGATATTTACTACCTAACTGCACACCTACATCAGGATGTAAACCCAGTTTTGCAATCCCTCCCGTCGGTATCCATATCCCTGCAAGAAAAGCCATATTGAAATCTGGCTTATTAATATACTTATTTACAAGCTTGTAATATTCTTTTGCTAAAGAAGTTTCTTTATACTCTTGCTTTTGCAGTGCTATATACATGTCATCGTTAGTATTACTATATATGCTACTCAACAAGTACTCTAAACTATTATCTTGCTTTCTTACCTTAATTTCTCTAAAATAACTGATTGTAAAGCTATCAAACTCCATACCTATTGGCACATACCCCCAATTCCATTGGTAAATACTATTATCTTCAGCACTTCTGTTTTCAATTATCCTTCCTCTACGTTGATAATCATATATCAATCTCATATTTTCTTCGTTAATAAAAGAATCTATTGGTCTATTGGTAGCTATTGCAAGAATAACATTTGCTCTTAATATAGGTTCGCAAATGCCGCATTTCTGAGTCCAATTTTTTAATACAATTTGTGCGGAATCAAATTGTTGATTTTGCATAAACCCTACGAAAGCAACAGAAGCTGATTTTGCAACTTTAGGACATTCAAACATACTGCGTTTGCTAAGATAGTATGGTTGGCTCATCAAACTATTTGATGATATACATATCAGTAACAATACCAAACAGGATTTCATAGTTAGATTTATCGAAGATAGGTTTTTTATTCACTCATCTATTCTATGGTAATAAACCAAAAATCCCCGTTAGCAAATACTAACGGGGATTGTAAATAAATATGGCAGCTACCTACTCTCCCGCATTGTTGTGCAGTACCATCGGCCATGGCGGGCTTAACTTCTCTGTTCGGAATGGGAAGAGGTGAACACCGCCGGCAATACCACCATAAG
>NFUW01000001.1:12056-1494567 GCA_002127285.1 Chitinophagaceae bacterium IBVUCB1 | reverse complement strand
GCTGACGATACGGATGCGGTAACCTGTACCACCCGCCGTAGTACGGGGTATTACACATACAATGGTATCGCCCGTAGTATCTGTGCGGCTACCGATATTGACAGGGGCTGCAAAGCTGCCACTTGCATTGCTAAGCTGTGCGGTAAATACATTACCATTATTAAACCGATTGCTGACGATGTAGGGTAGCCTGATGGTATCACCTGCGCATACGCTTGTAATACTAAAGGGCTTTTTAACATACACGAGTGTATCGCTGGCGAAGAAGATTTGGGAACCATTGCCAGCACAAGCTCCAGAAGTACCCCAAGTCATAAATGTGTCTATTGGGTAGGTAGGAAATATATCTACCTGCGCATTAAAATATGCAGTATAACCACATCCAGGGCCTGAAAAGGTACTCGTAATACCACCATTTGGAACAGCCATTACAGGAGCCACATTACCATTGCAAATACCTGCAGGTACGCTCAGGTTGGCAGATGTAATTGGGAAGAGGTTGCCATTGATATAGAAAAACAATGAGTCGCCAAATTGCAGCATATAGGAGTGTACCCGTATGCGGGTAGCAGCGCGGGAGAAAGTAAATTTATAGCCGTTATTTACTCCACTTGGACTCCCGCCATTGATATATACCACTACATTTGAACATAACGCGTTAATAGCTATACCTGGATTTGTTCCAACTCCTTGCGCGGTAACATTGCTTACTCCCCCATAGCCTTGTGTGCCGCTGGCATGGGTTAGCTGATAAAACTGCGCATAGCATCTTTGTTTATGTAATACAAATAAGAATATGAAAATGGGGAATAATGCAAATGACTTCTTCATGTGCTGATGATTTTGCAGTGAGTGAATACTCTAAGTTATATTAAATCCCTGATAAAATACCATTAGCTTTTTGTTAATGGCGTGTATGCTATGAACTAGCAAGGGGGATTTTATAAAATTTTAATCCTGAAAATTTGGAATTGGCAAAAATGCGTCATAGCTTTATATTACTGGGGTAATTCTCAGCCCGTATTATTCACCTGTTCTAAAACCAAAAACCAGTAATCATGCTCCGTACCGTCACACCATCTCGTGCCATGTTGCCTCCATTGCAGTGGCTTGTTTTCATTTATTGCTTCGCGGTTTTTTTGTAGCATAATAATTATGCCCTATTTCTTTTGTTTCCAGTTGCCGTGCGCAACTGGTAGGCATTCCCGTCTGTTTATTTTTCACTTTTAAATATTAACACAATGAAAAAAACAACCATGCCTTTTGGCACCAAACCATTCGCCATACTTGTATGGCTATTCGTCTGCATTATTGGGATGCAGCCTAACGCATCTGCCGTGCGCATTGCTGCAGGTGCGCTACCCGACGTCAACCTCTTTCCACCCGGTACTTTCTCTAAAATGAACTCACTGAACTGCGACATGATTGACATTCCAGCCAATGGTACCAACCCGCCCGGTAAGTTACAAGCTGTAGTATATGATGGACTTGATGCTTTTGGTTTTCCGCTAACTGGTTTACGTGTCCGTGTTTTTAGAACAGGTGCACCTACAGCATGGACAACTTTCGCATTACCAATTGGTAATGATGCTCGAAATATTGATGTAGCTATTGTTGACGACCCAGGGGCCACGCTTGGGCAAGATTTTTATATAGTAGTAGCATATGAAAATTCCATTACAAACAACGTTGAGTGGGGATTTTTAACAGCAACAGGTGTCGGTTTCAGTCCTACACCATGGGGGTTGCTAGTAACAGGAGGTGGCTTTATTAATAATACCAACCCAGCCCGAAACCCGCATATAGATGCAGCAGCAGATATATTATACCCTGTAGGTGGCGGTACGCACTATGCACTAAGCGATTTTGCCATTGTATGGGAAGAACCACATGCTACGGTTATCGGCGGTTCGGATATTGGTTATGCAACTTTTCATGTAGCTGCAGGTATTACCCCCAGCCCCTCTTACACTATGAGTATGCCTACCCATGCCTACGAGCCAGATGTAGCGTGCCGTGGGCATATGATACCGGGTGCTACAGGACCTACCTATACTTTGTATATATCGTACAAGCATGTATTGCCATCTGGCACCAGTGAAATACGTATGCACGAAGTAGGTGCAGATAAGATAGGCAATGTATGGCCCGGCCCTACAACCATTGTTCCGCCACCACCCGGTACTGTATCCAATACGTATGGCTACCCACGTATTGAGGCTATTGTATTAGGTGATGTATTCCCAACGCTTACTACCTATAATATAGTGAGTGATTACTTATCACCAACCGGCACCGTGCGCGAAATACTGAACTACAACGACGTGAATGGCTTAGCTACTTATTCCGTTAACCCTGCTGTTAATGACTTCCGTCCCGTAGTGGCCGGTGTGGGCAGAGATGCGAATGCAGCAGGCTTGGTGGTATTTACTGATAAGCTATTTGTCGTATCGCATTATACAGAAGATGTGCTTGCTCCTCATACTGTTGGCGACTACAGCAGCTTTTCTATTGATTTGCTGGGCGGTACACGCACTGTACCAGTTGACGATTATCAGGTTAACACCAATGATTTAAATATACCAATGCCTGCTGCCAGTGAGTCTTGCATCGCCATCAGTAGCTCCAGCAATAATGGTGATGGTTTATTTACAGTATGGTTCGATGGTTCCTCTTCTCCGTCAAATGGCACTATTAAAATTAAAACCAATATATTCAATACCAATTTTAACTATAAAACAACTGGTATTGAAAACACAACAGCTAAAGGCTACAGCATCTACCCCAACCCCGCTACAGATGTACTAAGCCTGAAAGGTGCTAACCATGCTACATACAGCATAGTAGATGTAACAGGTAAAACACTGGCTACGGGCAATATACATGGTACTGGCAATATTACAGTTAGCCAACTTGCCCCCGGTACATACATCCTGAACCTGCAAGAAGAGGGTGAGAACTATAAAGTAAAATTCGTAAAACAATAAAGCCTATTCTTCCCGTAAGCACTTGCACCATTTAAAACAAAGCAACCCATATGGGTTGCTTTGTTCGTTATACCCGTTCAGCGTAGCCTCTCACTACGCCGAACATAGCGATTTCACATCCTCCGTCCTTTAGGATACCTACTTCTAAGGAGGAATTTAGAGTAGTATTCTTCGACGAAACAAAAAAGGCTTCAAACCTTGCAGCTTGAAACCTTTTGCAGAAACTTGGGTTGTGGTCCCACTAGAAATTTTTTATTATTTGTTTCTTTTTGTCAGTTTTTACAAGTTTTTCTACTGAAACACTTGACTGTAAAGGTTTTGCCTAGAGCCTTTGAAATTTTATACAAACTGATGTAAATCCTTTTATCGAAAAAGGACAACCAATAGGACAACTCAGTCCAAATTCTCGAAATATATCTGGCTACTTGCTCAAAGTTTTTAAATTTTTCTGAGCTTGTTCGCCCTCTAATTAATCAATATTAATTTTTCTAAAAATGTATATACCCAAAACTAATTTCTATCTAAAGAATATTAATTCACAGGAACCAACATTAATAAGTTTACAGGTAAAGTTTAACGGTCATAGGGTGTTTATGAGTACTGGTGAAAAGGTATTACCCAAACAATGGGATTATGTTAAACAAAGAGCAATTGGTAAAGAACACGGTGATTTAAATTATTGGCTTAATAAGATTGATAGCGAATTGGCTTCAATTTTTAGAAACCTAAATATTGAAAATATAATTCCAAGTGCAGAGTTAGTAATCGAGTTGTTAAAGGAAAAATTAGATAATACACCACAGGTTGTAAAGGAAGCTCCAGTAAAAATCACATTTGTGAAATTTATTGAACAGTTTATTGAACAGTCAAAGTCGGTTCGTAAAGAAGAAACATTAAAAGGATATAGGACAACACTTAATCATTTAAGAGATTATGCTAAACATTACAGCTGTAAAATTGAATTTGAAAATATTGATATGGATTTCTATCACCAGTTTACTAAATATTTATCGGTAGATATTGGTAACTCAAAAAATACTGTATCAAAACATATCAAAACAATAAAAACGTTTATGAATGAGGCAACAGAAAGGGGGTATAATACAAATATGATTTTTAAATCAAGGAGCTTTAAAAAAGTGACTGAAACTGTTGATAAGATATATTTATCGCAGGATGAAATACAATACATATACGAACTAGTATTGCCAAACGTAAGAGTGATGAATATAGCTAGAGATTTGTTTGTTATCTCTTGTTATACTGGGTTACGCTTTTCGGATTTTATACATATAAAACCAGAGGACATAAAAGATAATGTATTTCATATAAGAACTAAGAAAACAGACCAATATGTAGTTATACCGATTAATAAAATTGTAAAGCAAATACTTGAAAAGTATCAATACAATTTACCAACTATTTGTAATGTAAAAATGAATCACTATTTAAAGGAGATTGGTAAGTTGGCGGGCATTGATACTCCTGTTGTGATTACTAAAACAATAGGGGGGCGTCGTGTGCAGACTACTTTCAAAAAGTATGAATTAATTAGCGCTCATTGCGGCCGAAGGAGTTTTGCAACAAATGCATATAAGAGCAATATTCCAGCAATATCGATTATGAAAATTACTGGACACACGTCAGAAAAGGCATTTCTTGGGTACATTAGAATTAGCCAAGAAGAAAATGCGGAGCTATTAATGCAGCATGATTTTTTTATTTAAATAATTATTTTTAATTAATAATATAAATAAATAATTATATTAATAAAAGTACAAAAAAACATTATTTTGTTGTTATAAAAGAATCTACTATTTTTGTTTTTTATTGAAGGGTAAAAAACTATTATCACTCAATATATGTAGGCTGTATTCATAATGTGATGGTACAGAATATTAGCTGAATTGGACACAAAGGCTGTAAATACCATATTACGCCCTTTTCATAAAAATTGGATTTACACGTATGGCTGTAGTTAGGTCGTACACAAAGTCCATTTTCTATGAAAAGGGCTTTCCTTTTTGAGTATACTCAAGATGAGTTATCAGAATTAATTAAAAATGCTGTCCGTGAAATTCTTCATGAACAAATTACCCTACCGATAGCAAATCCCCCACCCGCAAGTCAAGATGTAGAAGTGCTTTCCCCTGCACAAGTATGTGCTATGCTTCATATCAGTAGACCAACTTTAGCTAAATACCATAAAACTGGTAAGCTAAAAGGTAAAAAGGCTGGAGGGAAAGTGTTTTACAAACGTAGTGACGTAAACATTTTTTTAAATAGTAAACAATAGAGCTGTGCTCATCAAAATATTAATAATAATGATTTCATTTTTTAATGCACCTATCTCTAATACGGTGCCAAGTCGGACAATATCTATTATAGAGATATACAGTATAGTAACCAAAGATGCTCAATTAAAAGAAACTACTGATTTGTATAGAACAATGCAGTTAAGTATTAAGCGTAACGAATATAAACGTACAAAATTTCCTTACGTTACATTTTCTGGAGCTTTTAAAAGTCGTAAACAATCGGAATTAATAAAATACTCCAATCTAATCGCAATCGATATAGATAGCACGAATGAATCCGAGTTATTAGCATTGAAAGAATTTGCTATAAAATGTGAATATGTTGTCTTTGCTTACGAAACTCCAAGTCATGGTTACAAAATGATTATTAAGACAACTGGTATAGATGTTCATGCTAATACCTATATTTCCTTTGCAGATTATTTAGTTTTAAGAACAGGTATCGAAGCAAAAAAAGTTGATAATAGCTGTGTAGATATATGTCGTGCTAATTTTTTATGTCATGATAGCGATGCATTTATTAATTCTAAAGTTATCAGCGGTAATTATGATGAGATACCTGCCTATAGAGTTGTAATTGCGGACAGCAAAATTGAGAATCCTAAAGTCCTAAAATCCGAAGAACTTGTATTTGACAATATTGGTTTGACTGGTTATAAGCTTGACCATTTGAATAAAAACTCTGAAACTAATTTCAGGATATTAGTTGGTATTCTTGAGAGGAAAGAGGGAACTTATAAAAGTCCAAGACAAACGTGGATACAGAGGCTAGCTTCAAAGTGCAACCAGTTTGGAATTGATTTAAACTCAACAATGGAGTATGGGTTGAAGTATTTTTCAAACCATGTGGAAAGCGTTAGAAGTGACAAGCCAATTGATGTGCAACAGTATATAGTCAATACAATAAATGATACATATAAACGATACGAAGACCAGTTCAACACCTGGAATGACGAAGTGCGGAATATTGAGACACCGATGTTATCAGATGATATTTTTGAAAGGCTCCCTAACGTATTACGGAGCATTATGAAATTGTATGCAAAAGATAATAGAGAACGGGATATGATGTTGTTAAGCACAATTACAATTATTAGTTCCTGTTTTCCAGAGTACTATGGTATATATCATAACAGGATAGTATCACCCAATCTTTTTTTATTTATTTCTGCTCCACCGTCGTCTGGTAAAGGAGCAGTATCAGTTGTTAAAAATATTGGGAGAGCAATTCAACGAGGCTTAGATGATAAATACTATTCGTTGTTAAGAGAATATGAGCAGGCGATGGAAGATTATAAGAACAATGAAGAAAGAACATTACCGCCAGTGAAACCTCAAAGACAGCTTTTCTTTATTCCTTCTAATAGTTCATCCACTAAGTTAATTGAAGTGATGTCAAGTAATGTGAAATTCGGTGCATTAATGGAAACTGAAGCAGATACACTATGTCAAGCATTGAAAAATGACTGGGGTAGCTTTTCAGATACTTTACGAAAAGCGTTTCATAATGAGCCTGTGGAATTACAGCGGGTTGCAGGTGGGTTATATATTAATATTGAAAAATCATATTTATCTGTGCTGCTTACAGGAACCCCTAATCAAATCATTAGTCTTATTAATAATGTTGAAAACGGACTGTTATCCCGATTTATATTCTATTCATTCGTAGAGGAACCGGTATGGAAAGATGCATTCGAAATAAAAGATGATTTGCCTGAAATGGCATATAATAGCCTATCAGTTACTATTGAACATTACATGAATGAAGTGCAAAAGATAGCTCAAGCAGTCAAAGATACTAATGAATATGGGCTGAAATTCATTTTAACACCAGCGCAGCAGGACAAATTTAATTCCTACTTTAAAGAGCAGGAGCAATTATTGTATCACATTTATGGCAATGATATTTCTGCCAGTGTTAGACGGCATGGTCTAAGTGCATTTAGGATGGCGATGGTATTTTCTATACTAAGACAAATGGATACATCTAATGTTGAGGTTTTGCTAAAGTGCAGCGATGATGACTTTGATACATCACTCTCTATAATTGATGTATTGTTACAGCATACTATAAAAGTGTATAATGATATAAAAGCACAACAGCATGCTGTAAAAAAGTCACCCAAGCAACTGGAGATGGATATGTATTATGACAAGCTACCAACAGAATTTAATTTTCAGAATGCATTAACTGTTGCAAAAGCTATGGGTATTGGTTCAAAAACTGCAGAATATAGACTTAGTAAATATATTAAGAACGGTATACTGTTGCATACTCATAATTCATACAAAAAAGCCTAGGCTTTTAGGAGATTAGGATTTAATACTGCTATACAAATTTAATATGGCGCTTTACTATTTTGACAAGGCCAAGCGGCAAAGATGCTGCTTGGCCTTTTACATTGCAAGACTGGCGCTGTAGTGACCTTATAGGGGTAATATAAATCCCTTGCTAGCGATACGTTTATTGAGGGTAGCTTTTGCATATAAATTCCGTTAGCTTTGTTATATCATAAGCAGCATTTTTATGAATCAGTATGAGAATTTATTGAAATATGTTTTGGAGAATGGTGAAAAGAAAAATGATAGGACAGGAGTAGGAACGCTGAGTGTTTTTGGTTATCAAATGAGATTTCATTTAAAAGATGGCTTCCCGTTGGTGACAACAAAGGAGGTACATCTAAAATCAATAATTCACGAGTTACTATGGTTTTTAAAAGGTAGCACTAATATTAAATATTTACATGAAAATGGAGTTACGATATGGAATGAATGGGCTGATGTAAATGGAGAGTTAGGTCCGATTTATGGTTATCAATGGCGTTCATGGCCTACAAGTAATGGAGAGTTTATTGACCAAATCACAAATGCGATAAATACAATAAAAACTAACCCAGATTCTAGGAGAATTATTGTGAATGCTTGGAATGTTTCTGATATTGACAAAATGGCTCTACCACCTTGTCATGTGTTATTCCAATTTTATGTCTCTAATGGGAAATTATCGTGCCAGATGTATCAAAGAAGTGCTGATGTTTTTCTCGGAGTTCCCTTTAACATTGCATCATTTGCACTTTTAACTATGATGGTAGCTCAGGTGTGTAATCTTGAGGCTTATGAACTTGTTCATACATTAGGAGATACACACATATATATGAATCATCTAGACCAAGTAAACTTACAATTAAGTAGGACACCTAGGTCATATCCTATTATGCAAATTAATAAACGTGTAAAAGATATATTTTCCTTTGTTTATGATGATTTCACTTTGACAGGCTACAATCCATATCCATCTATAAAAGCTCCAATCGCAGTATAAAAATGGATAAGGTTAGAAAATCTCATCATAAAAGAAATACTTTATTGATTGAAGACTATATACAAAAGTATTCAATTAGCAAGAGACCAATTGCTGTTAATTTTAGAAACAAGTTTCCTGAATTGAATTATGAAAGATATAGCCATTTAATTCATTCTTACCCAGCTAAGCTCTTGGTACATATTCCATACTTTTTTATCAATAACTCATACTTTTCTAGAAAAGGAGATATTGTGCTTGACCCATTCTGTGGTACAGGTACGGTACTATTGGAGAGTATTTTAGCAGGGCGTAATGCGTTAGGAGCCGATGCAAATCCTTTAGCTAGAATGATTGCTAATGCTAAAACCACTAGGCTTAACGAAGCAACATTGAGAAAGCATTTATCATCGATAGTTAGTAGGGCAAAGAAATATAAGAAGTATGAATTGCCTGATGTAGTCAACTGCGACTATTGGTTTTCTGAAAGTGTGCAGGAGAAGCTATCTAAACTGTTGCGAAGCATTAACTTAATTAAGAATATTGACGTAAGGAACTTCTTCTTAATTAGTTATTCAAATTGTATAAAAAAGGTTAGTTACGCAGACTTAAGAGTTTCAGTCCCTGTGAAACTAAATCCAAATAGATTCCCAGAGGATTCGGAAGCAAGGGAAAAGATAAAAATTCGGTTAAAACAATTAAAAAATATAGACGTTTTTAGCAAGTTTCAAGCAATTGCAGAAGAAAACATTGCCAGAATATCTACTATTAAAGAGATTGATACAAAATATAAATCGAAGGTCATTTCGAAAGATGCAAGAAATTTAACTGAGAGTATAAACACAAATAAAAGACTTAAATCTAACAGTGTCAAACTAATAGTGACCTCACCTCCTTATGCAGGTGCTCAAAAATATATTCGAGCATCGAGTTTAAATCTTGGTTGGCTTGGTATATGTGATACTACTAATTTACTAAAATTAGATTCACAAAATATTGGGAGAGAAAATTATAATGTCGACGACTTAAAACTGATAACTACAGGTATCAAAAGTGCAGATTCACTAATAAGGAAACTATACAAAATAAACGCTAAAAGAGCGTGTATTGTAGGCTATTATTTGAATGAGATGAAAGATGCCCTAAAAGAATCCGTGCGAGTATTAAAATCTGGAGGACACTTAGTATTAATTGTAGGGAATAATAAGGTTTGTGACGAAGAATTTAATACTCAAAAATATTTGTCGGAATATTTACAAAATATTGGACTTAAATTAGAGTTTAAATTAATAGATGATATAAAGTCTTATGGTTTAATGACTAAAAGGAATAAGACAGCAGATATTATATCACGAGAATGGATTTTAGTGTTTAAAAAAACATGAAAATGAAAATTGAAACTTTACCGTTATACGATAGACTTATAGAGAAGATTCTATCATTTTATGCAACTATATGGAAGGATAAACTACCAGATGGTATCCATAATGAGTGGTTGGGTAATTTCAAGAATGTAGATGATGATATTCAACAGAAAGAAAGACTAAATGCATTATTTCTTTTATCTAAATTCATGTATTTCGGTAATGTTGAATTGCGAGAATTATTGAAATGCGTTTTTCGAGATTTATATAAATATCGGGTTGTAAAAAAAATTAGAGAGGATAATAACGATACAATTGACTCTGTAGTCATTGAGCAAAAATATAAGGAGGAACTGCTGAAAACTAGGTTTTTAGGAGTAGGGAATCCCTCAGAAAGTGGAGTGCATATACTTTATTACTTCCGACAAGAAAATAAACTAAAAAAAACTTTTTTCATTAACCCCCTAGATGTTTTTCAGAATCAATTAATAAAGGAGGTGTCTAATTGCGGGAAAGAAAGGTCATATTATGAACTTAGCCTTGCAGATGAGAATATAACTCGATATGTTTTTATAGACGATTTTTGTGGGTCTGGTACACAAGCTAAAGATTATTCCAAGAAGATAGTAGAATTAATTAAAACTATAAATCCCAATGCGGAAGTGTCTTATTTGATGCTTTTTGGAACTGATACAGGAATTGATACAATAAAAAAAGAAACTCAATTCGATTTTGTAGAAGCTGTTTTTACTCTAGATGAATCGTTTAAGTGTTTTTCTGAAAATTCACGATATTATTCTAGTAACCAGTATACGGAGATTGATAAGGATTTTACAAAGCAATTTAGTCAAAAATATGGTCAAGTATTGTGGCCCGCTCATCCATTAGGATACAAGGATTGCCAACTTTTATTGAGTTTGTTTCATAATACTCCTGATAATTCACTTCCAACTTTTTGGTGTGACAATAATTGGAATCCAATTTTTAAAAGATACCACAAATATTAAAGATTATGATTGAGTTTGATTTAGATAATCCGTTTAGTGTGACGAAAGCTACTGAATTCAATGATATTCAAATAAATGATTATTGGGTAGATTTCAATTTCGAAGATAAAGAATCTGTAATAGGTTTATTGAATCCGTCAGAATACTTACCTAAATATATATTAGGAGGCAAAGGATGTGGTAAAACGCATATCTTAAGATATTTTTCTTATCCTCTTCAGAAAATACGGTCTAAAAATGATTACAATAAAATAATTGAAAATGATAAGTATTTAGGTATCTACTCTGTATTAGAAGGGATAAACTCCAGTAGATTTAGTGGTAAAGGGGTATCTAATGATGAGTGGCAGAGTGTGTTTGAGTATTATTTTGAATTATATCTTTCTACGAATTTACTAAGCGTAATACAAGATTTTTTTGCTGGCGCAAATTATTCTAAAGAAGTAGAAAAATCAATCATTAATAAAGTACTTAAGTTGTTTTATGTTGAACATGATTCAACAAAATATTCAACTTTTGACGACCTGTTGAAGTATTTTAATGAGTTAAGGAGAAAGGTTGATAGTGAGATAGTCAATGCAGCATTTAAAAGAAAGCTGGATTATGACTCAGTGAAAATTTTGTTTTCTCCAGGAGAATTAATTTTTGGTATTCCTCAAGCTATAATACAGGAAGTTCAAGCATTCACTGAACTTAAATTCATTTTTATACTTGATGAGTATGAAAAATTGTTCGAGTGGCAGAAAATCTTTATAAACACATTAGTGTGGGATAAGAAAATGCCTGCAACGTTTTGGGTTGGAGCTCGAAAATATGGATACACAACTACACTGACTAAATCTGGAGAGGAGATGAAAGCAGGTTCTGAATTCCAACCTATTGATTTGGATTTAGTAATTAGAAAGAATGAAGATTTATATAAAAAATTCGCAAAAGAACTATTCTTAAATAGGCTTAAGAAATTTTTCGAGAAGAGAGGGCAAATTCTTACAACTGATGAGATTGAGAAGAAGTTTGAGAAGAAATTCCAAGTATATTCAGATGATATTTTAATTAATGAAATTAAAGCAAAATGTAAAAACGAAAATTATAAGCACAAGAAGGAGTTAGCTAAAAAAATTAAAGACGCTATTGTAAAAGGTTATTCTGTAGGAATATCTGAAACAGGAATCAGTTCATTAATAAATTCTCTTTTTGACCAGACAGAAGGTAATCCATTAGAACAGAAGTTTAAATTATTCTTGTTTTATCAATTGTGGAACACTAATAAAGACACGGCTAATTTAAATGAATTGTTATCAATTGTTAACACAGAGTATAATAAAGGTGTTAATGGTGAAAATAGTGAATTTGATAACATTAAAGAAAAGTTTAAGCGAGATTTTATTGCTCAACTTGCTTCTGAAAATGATGTGAAGAATGTGTGCTATTCTGGATTGCATGAATTTATTGAATTATCATGGGGGAATCCACGAGCATTTATATTAATACTCAAAAAAATTATTGAGCTTGCAAAGTTGAGAGGTGAAAAGCCTTTAGAAGATGGCAGCGTAATAACTCTAGAAACACAGTTTTTAGCAGTATATGGTACTTCTCGATGGTTTTATGAAGACGCTGAAGTTATAGGTGAAAGTGGTAAGAATTTTTATAAGTCTATTAATTCGTTATCTGAAATATTACGTGTATATCGTTTTAGTGACAAGCCGACGGAAACATCAGTTTCATCGTTTAATGTTGCAATCGAAGACCTATCTGAAAGTTGTATAAAAAGTATAGAGCTTGCAAAGACTCACTCTTTTATCATAGAGATAGAAGAAGGGCGGAAAGGCAAAAATTCTTCTGGAAGAATCCAAAAACTTTATCAGTTAAATAAGATACTTGCACCATTATGGAATCTTCCTACATCAAGAAGAGGCTCATTGAATTTGACAAAAGATTTAGCGGAAGCGATATTTAATCCATCATCCTTTCCAAATTTCGATAAAAACTTTAAAGACATCAAAAATAGATTGAATGCTCCAAGTTTTGGTAGAACTAAAGGCAACAATGATTCTTCTAATCTTGTACAAAAGATTTTTTAAGTATGAATTTCAGCTTTTTTTATAAAGAGAGTTTTCCTGAAGGAAATATTGTTCTGCCACAATATGATTACTTTATCTCTGCCTTTGATGCTTGTGAAAGGACCTCTAAGATATATGAGAAGATAGACTCAAAGTTTAAGATATGGTTAGTATTTCCGCATTATCATATCGCAGAGGAAGAATTGCCCGATACGGAAAGTTATACTTCTGTTGAATTCAAAGAAGATGATTATTTCCAAGATTTTTTTGCGACTAAAAATTTTCAAGAACAAGATAAGATATGCATTGATATTACCGGTTTCATTAAACCACACCTTATTTTTTTAATTAAATACCTTGTTACCATAATTGGAGTTAAAAAAATTGAATTCCTCTATACAGAGCCTCATCGATATTTAAATGCAGATGAAACAAAGTTCTCTGGATTTATTGATGATATTAGACCAATTGAAGGGTGTAATTCTATTGATATAAACACCAACACAGAGAATGATGTTTTAATAATCTCAGCAGGATATGATGATAATTTGATAGCAAAGGTTTGTCAAGAAAAGAATTCTTGTAAGAATAAATTTTATATACTAGGCTTTCCTTCTTTGCAACCTGATATGTATCAAGAAAGTAGGCTAAAAGTACACAAGATAAAAGAATCTACTGGAGACATTAAACTATTATTTGCACCTGCATATGACCCTTTTATCACTGCTGAAACGTTAGGAGAGATTATAGCATTATGTCCTAACTATACCAATATTTATATTAGTCCTTTAGCAACTAAATCACACGCACTAGGATTTGTCCTATATTATCTATGGAATTTAGACAAGCCTATAAATATTATATATCCATATAGTAATTTTTACTCTGCTAAGAATGCGATTGGCATTAAAAAGACATGGAAATATACTTTAGAGTTCCCTTAAATAATAATGCAATAGAGAAGCTCGATTAGGACGACCTAAAGACCCTTCGTACCTTTGCTTTATTGAAAAAGATTATTTCCTTTTACTAGTTTTTTGTGAAAATGATACATCAATTATCGTTTTCAAATCTACTTTAAGGGCTTTTGAGATAGCATATAAGGAACTAATAGTAGGATTATTTTCTCCTCTTTCTATTCTTCCAATTTGTGAAAGTGGTAAATCTGATTCGTATGATAATTCTTCTTGTGACAAATTTTTAGAAATACGAATCTCTCGGATTTTTTCTCCAATAGCTTTAATTAACTCATAATTCCTAACATTTATCACATAGCCAAATTCTGACTAACTCATAAATATTATCAACTCATGTATGAGTTATTATTATTTTTACATTATAAACTACAAATATGTACAACAAGAAAAATTTAGTTGCAGCAATTCTATTAACTCTATTGCTAGGTCCATTCGGTTTGTATTACGCAACTGTAATAGGTGGAATAATTATGACTATTATCGTTCCTGCTATCAGTTTTTTAGTGCTAAGAATGAATAATCCAGCTGAAGAAATTAGCTATGTATTAGGTTTAACAGCAGGTGCTCTCTTTCTATATTCTATTGTTATTTGGCCAGCATGTATCATATGGGCTGTTATTTCGGTAACAATACACAATAAGAAAGTTACTAGGAAGGAATATCAATATCTAGAAACCTTGGCAAAAATCAATAACATTGAACATTATCAGAATAATGGCAATGCAGAAATGTTAGAGTGGTTCAAAGAAAATCCCAATAAAGGGATGAATGATTATTATGCAAGTAAGGGTAAAAAATAAGTTTAGGGAATTTACATAAATCTGGAAATTTTATCATTTCTGTAAAGCTTATATAAATGCTAGGGACAACCTACAGGACAACCACAATTAGGCAGAAACAAAAGATGCCGCGAAATGCGGCATCTTATCGAAAATTTAGTGGTCCCACTAGTAATCAAAAAATCATAATGTGTTTTTCGGTATTTGTACTGAAACGTATATCAAATAAGGCTTTCAAAGAAAATTGATATACAACGATGTTCAATCATATTTGATGTTGTACAGTCAAATCCGCCACCTTTCCGCCGTAACTATTTAGCAAAGTCTAAAAGTGAAATATCCAATTGGTAATCATTAAAGACCTTCTTCCAAAACAGTTCAACATTGTCAAAAAACTGAGTACCCTCTTCCACTGCATAATTTTCGTTTTCATTTCCGCTGTATGAAAGCCAGTTGTAGCTGCCTTTTATGTAATACTCAAAATCCTTTATAAGGATTTTCCTGTGGCTACCATCCCTGTTAGGGAACTTGTTTTTAAAGTGTGTTGGCAAATGAAATACAAATACACGAGTAGAGTATTTTGATTTCAACTCTTGGATTTTCTCAAATGTTTCCTTGTGGGGAGCATTTTTGATACTTGAATCTATACCATATGCAATGAACAGTTTTGTATCTTTCTTTTTCAAAAAGAACTCCATTGCTGGTAGGTAATCCATAGTCGCCTTTCTAATCCATGGGCTTTCTATGTAAACGGCAGTACCGGCTGTGAACAAGGCCTCTTTAATAAGCTCCTTATGCTCGAAAGTTGAAATATCCTGATACTTGCCTGATAACTTTTCATCTGTGATTTGTACAGCAGTGTCAATGAACAACTTTTTATATTCCTCAACACCTTCCAATTCGGCAGTAAAATCAAACAGGTATTTATTGGAAGAATATAAAGCACTTAATGATTCCGTATGAGATTTGAGCAGCTTGGATTCACTGTTATAAACCTTTAATTGTATCTTCTTACCAGACTTGTCTTTAGGATAGTATATTAAGACGTAATATTTGACAAATAAATCCCTTCGTGCAGTAATACTACGTTTGTAGTTAGCCAAATCTACAATTTCCTTATCGCCAGCATTTGCCCTTGTGTAGGATTTGTTTATTTTCAACCATTGCTCTTGGATAAAATCAAAATCAACTTTTACTGATGGCGCAAGTCTATTGGGAGTATTGGTAGTTTCAGATGGCATTTCAAAATAAATATCCTTTGTAAGACCGTCAACATAAAATTTGAAGTCCTCTTGGGTTGTAACTGGTATAAACTTCTTTTCCTCAATAAAAATGTCACCTTTCGTTGTAACTCTGTATTTATCATCTTCTGAAATGGCTATGATACCATTTTCCAACAAAGTGTATAATTCGTCCAGTATAAAGTCGTTTTCAGAAACACCAAGAAACTGAGCCAATGCTCCTTTTGAATCAAGACCAGTGTTAATGAGCTCGATAAGCAAAATGTGAACTTCCTGAAGAATATCGCTCGGTTTACCTGATGCAATAACATCAATCGTTGTTTCAACAACTGGATAGCCTATTTCAAGAATATCATTTAATGAATATTCAGAACCAAGATCATCTTTGTGATTATCAAATAGCAGAGCGGTTTTAGACAAATTCTTTGATTTGTTGTGTGCTATTTTCGGGCTTTTAAAGAGCTTTTGCCCTTTGTTGTATTGCCCCTTATACTGCTTTTGATTATTCCCTTTCTGATTATTCATAGAATATTTCATTTAGGCTATTATAGATAAACCCGGCTCTGTGCAATTGCGATACAAACTCCTTCAATAACAGAGGCTTTTGAGGATTATTTGAAATCCAGGAAAAACTTGGATTGACGTTTAAAATATAATCCGCATCACCCACAACAATAAGAAGGCGTTTTACCCTCGTTAAAGCCACATTAATTCTATTAGGCATTTCGAGAAAACCCAACCCAGTGTTATCTTTTGCTTTAGCACTGCGGACAACGTCATAAATGATTATATCCTTTTCTGAGCCCTGAAAACTATCAACAGTAGCAATTGTAAGATTCCTGTTCAGTTGCAAATTCTTGAAATAGGCATTTTCGATTTCATTACTTAAATACTCGGCTTGCTTACCATAGCCAGTTATTACACCAACTTCATACGGCTTATCATTTTCAGATTCCGTGAAGATTTCTGAGATGCTGTCGATTTTAGTAAGTATTTCAGTAATGGTCTTTGCACTTACAGGATTGTATGATGACTTACTGACAGGATCAATTCTGTGAAAGCGGTCAGGATACTTGTTTATGTCACACATAAACATTGAAGTGGTTGCCTTTAATTTTATGTTGTGAGGCTTACCACTCTTATCAGTTGATTTCAACTTATTGTGATATACTAAACTCGAAATTATGTCTCCAATCTGTTTAGGCATTCTGAATTGCAAGTCAAGCATTTCCTTATACTCTTCTGGAGAACCATCATACATTATTTGGAATAAACTTGGCTGATCATAGTAGATTTTGTCAAAGTCTACCATCTCACCCTCATTGTTCAATTTTGCCTGTACTTGTTTTTTTACTGCTTCAGTGGCAGTAACTAAAGGAGGCAACTGCTCATGGTCACCGACAAGTACAAGATTGTGTGCCATGTTTATAGGAACCAATGTTTCGGCTGGTGTTGCCTTTGCAGCTTCATCCATGATAACATAATCAAACTCAAACTTAAAATCTTTGTACATACCGGCAGCTATGTGATTGGCAGTCGCACCCACTATATTAATGCTGGATATATATTTTGACTTTAATTCGTCTTTGTTTTCAATATTCGATAGTATTGAAATCCATTTACGTTTTAGTAGTTCAAGTTTGTTAAGAAATACATGCTCGTCACCAATATGTTTTGAAAGCTCAGATTCAAAATTTTGTTTGTTATCAATGTGCTCAACCAGACTTTCAAAGCCCTTGGCAAAATGACCTGTAAGAACTTGCTTTAAATATTTCTTAGTAATATCCCATGATTGTTTCTTGTTTATTTCCTGCAAAATCAGGTTTAAAAATGGAGATATGCTCTTTTCCTGAGATACTGCTTGTTTCTTTTGTGCTGCGAAATTCTTTTCACAGTTACCCTTAGTCTTTCGAGCCCACAGATTCAATTTCTTATCAAACGAGTGACTATCAATCACAGAATCTTCTATGTTTCTACCCAATCTAATAAAACTAACACCTGGCACATCCACCATTCTGGAAAGCACATTATCAACTGCTAGATTAGTTTGGGAAGTTATGAGAATCTTAGACTGCTTATCCTTGGCAAGTATTTGCTTTATAAGTTCTGTAATTACTGTTGTTTTTCCGGTGCCGGGAGGACCTTGAATAAGAGTTATGGGTGGACGATACAGAGATTTTAAAATTGCGAACTTCTGTGCATCCTGAAACTGAACTGGCTTACCATTTTTCTCAGTGGAAATCACATTAAGTTCTGCATCAAGCTCTCCAACCTCATCTGCTAATTGTCTTAGATTTTCTGGCTGAAATAAATACTTTCTGAGTTGGGAGTTGGTAATGTTGTCGTTCTCGTAATTCTTAATTGCATTAAGTTGTCGCTTGTATTGTATTTCAAGAAGAGAAGTGTCCTCAATTAAAAATCCCATTACTGCTACTTCCTCCTTTTTAGAAATCGGAAAATCCTTGACGAATAACTTATTTGTTCTACTGTCGTATCGAGTGCTAAACCCAATACTTTGTTTTGATTTTGTACCTTGTTCATCTTCACTACTACAAAGTGATATTTCAGTTCCCTTTCGGAAAGATGCCTGAGAACGTTTAAGGAAATTATTTACCTTCTCTATCGTAACCTTTTCGTCAAATACGATTTTAAAAGCTGCCTCATTATTTGAATTTACTTCAAACTCAGAGTACCTAACCTTAAAGGCATCATTCCTCAGATAATTGATCTCTTCCTGCAACAGCGTTTTATAGGTTTGAAGTATTTCCCTTGGCTGCCTTTGCAATGCAGAACGAGTAGTATCTCGTTTGTCAATAAATAGTTTTTCTAAAAGATTATAAACATCATAATGGTTTTGGAAGTCTGCGTCTGAGGGCTCTTTAGAAACAAAGTCTACGTCAGTTAATTGAAACCCATTTGCTAAAATCCATGCATGATTTTTTTGTTCGTTTGGCTCAAGGTTATCTATTTTCTTGAATCCTTTAATTTCAAGGCAGTTGCCCCTATTGGATAAAAAACAATGGTTTATGTAAAAATTGGTAGATGCTATTTTTGCAATTACATTTTTATGAACCTGATGTCGTAATTCATTCACTGCTATAAAAACACCTTCGCTGTTTATTTCACGAATAAATTCAACGGGATTAATGCCTGGTTCAAAATGCAATGCAAATGGCTTATCTGGTGTATGGTTGATTACTTCAAATAATGAATTTATTGCGTCTCTCAATTCAGTGTATCTGAAATACCTTTTATTGGGGTCTGAATCAAACGACTTCCGAAAAACTTCCTGAAACTGCTTTAGACCATTATCAGAAAGGTAGGGCTTGTACAAGTTGACCACCATTTGCAACCTGCTTTCATTGTTCTCGTCCTCGTAAAATAATTGATGGCCAAGTAAGGAATACAAAACGCATAGTGATAAAGAATAAAAGTCAGTTCGACTTTGAAGTTTTGATTCTTCCTTCCTTATGTACTCAGGTGCTGAAAAGCGTGTAGTGTATTCATTTTCTGTTGGCCTTTTTGAAATTGTGTGCTCCAGTAATGATATACCAAAATCAATGATTACAGGTTTTCTATACTCAGTAATTAGGATATTTCTCGGGTGGATGTCTTTATGAAATATATTTTTTGAAGCTGCAAGGTCTAACGCTTCCGAACAGTTATACCAAACCTGTAGAATGTATTTTAGGTATTGGGGAGAAACCTCATTTTCAGTAGCAACAAATTGTTCAAGTGTTTTACCACTATCAATCTTTTCCAATATCATAAAGTAACAACCGGTTGTGGCCTCATCGCCTGAATCAATTACCTTATTGATAAACTCACTATTGATTTTCTTTAGATGACGGGATACCGAACTAAACTGTCGCGCTGCCGAACTACTGGCATCAAGATTTTTGGGAACTTTTGCAAAATAGATTTTAGCATCAGGACCCTGTACATCAAATAAATATGCATTGTTGGTTTCTGTTATCTCGCTTACCCTAAGGTATGCTCCTATTTTTTCCAAGTTCATTTCCATGATGTACTTTTGATTCTTAGGGAAGTTTTCTAGTGCTTTACTTGGCCCATCTTAATATATTTTTCTGGAAAAAACCTTCATCCAAAGCTGCAGGTATCCCATAGTTTTTGTTCGGTTTTCATAAATGCATTACTCCTTTCTTTTTTCTGTTGTCATTGTTAGTCCGTTTTTATTTTTTTTATTAAATCGTTTGCTTTGTCACTCAATACAGCACTTTCTGTTGTAGTAATTACATAGTCAAATACTCCGAGGTCTTTAAAAATTTGCTTTTTCTCTTGCCAATTTTCGTTGTATTGCTCGTCAGCTAATAGTCCAAGGTGTTCCCAAAACCAAGTCTTACCGTTATCTCTTATTGTGAAATCTGGTTCTATCCATTGGCTTGCATTGTAGCGTAGTTTTTCTTCATATTTAAACTCCATCCCCGAACGGTAAAGAATGTTTGCAATAATTACTTCCGATTTGGAACGAACCCAAATTCCATTTTCTGTTTTATGTATTTTTCCAAGCAAATGCTTATTTACTCCCAAGTATCTGCCAATCTCTTGGTGTAATGATTGTGAGTTGTCAAAGTTGTCAAGTAAATAAACAAGGTAGTCCAAAAGATTATGCTTGTATTCTCTTTTCCTTACTGTCTCTTTTTTTATTGCTTCAATTTGTTCTGCTGTAAGTTCCGTTTCTGTAGCTTTGATAATTAAGCATTTATCAAGGTTTTTGCTTAATGTTACTTGCTCATCAACTAATGCTTTGTACGTTATATTGAAAAAATCTTTACAAGATAAACCTGCATTCTCTGACTTAGCCAAAACAGGGATTACCATTCCTGTTTTGGAAGAATCAACAATTTCTTTTAGGCGAGAATTTGAGTTTGATTTAAAAACTTTCAAGTTTGTGAACCCTTTTCCATCAATTGAAATAGCATCGCAATTAAGAAAGTAAGGTAAAGTAGATTGCAATTCTTCTTCCGAAAAATATTGTAGTGTTTTTCTTCCTATTTCGTTGTTTGTAGCTTTGGTAAAAAGGTGTTTTACTTCATCTTGGTTTGGAAAAGATTTGTCAATAAAGTGAGTTTTGCGAATTTGAACATTTTTATTGGAGTAGAGCATATATGCAATTGCTCCTTTTTGGTCACGCCCCGCTCTTCCTATTTCCTGATAATATTGTTCAATGGATTCGGGCAACATAAAATGAATTACAACACGAATGTTTGGAATGTCAATACCCATTCCAAAAGCGTTAGTTGCAAAAACTAGGTTTGTCGAGCCGTCTCTGTATTCTGATATTATTTTTTGTCGTTCTGAACTAGTCATATCACCGTGAAAGGACAAGGCATTAAAACCTTTCTGATTTGCCACTTCACATAAATCTTCTACTCCACCTTTGTGATATTTTCGATACAAGTAAACTAACACCTTTTCGTGTTTGTGGTCTTCAATTATCTCCCAAAGCCTTTCTCGTTTTTCATCTTCATTTGTTAACTTTTCAACTTTTAAATCAATGTCAAAACGAAGAAGAACATCATCTTTTAAAATTGAGTTTTTATGAATTTTAAAATCGTTTGTTATGTCAATTAGCTCTTGTGGGTTAATGGTGGCAGTAAGTCCAAGAACTTTTGGTCGCTGATTTTCAAAAACAGATTCCAAAAAAGTTGGAATATGCTTATAGAAAGGTCTAAAATCAAAGCCCCACTGACTGATACAATGGACTTCGTCAATAACAACAAGTTTTATTTTATCCTTTCGCAATGAAAGGCAATACTCAAAAAAGCCATCCGTAGCCATTCTTTCTGGGCTAACAAAAATAAAATCAGGATTAGATACACCTTTTGCGAATGCTTTGAGTTCTTTAATCTGTTCTGAAGCACCCATACCACCGTGAATAGCCAAGACATTACATCCTGAGGCTGTTAGCTTTTCGGCTTGTTCATCTATTAAAGCGATTAGTGGGGAAACGACTAGACAGGTTCCTTTTAATGCTTTAGCTGATACCCAATATATCAACGATTTTCCGCCACCTGTTGGCATCACTGCCAATGTTGAACCGTTCAAGATAGCTTGATTGATTACTTTTTCTTGAAAAGGCTTTAAGGGAAACTGACTTGCTAATGCAGGAAATTCCTTTTCAAAAACTTCAACTGCTTTAGTAGTCATAATGATAGTTTTGAGAGTTTTGTTTTAAAACATTTATTTCTTCTTGGTGGCTTCTTGCTACAAATGATAGAAAGCTGTCAACTGCAACAAATCTATATTCTATTGGCAAACTAATACCGTGACTAGCATATAATACTTTCAGTTTATTGAATATTCGTAGTGCATAAAATGCAAAAAGTCCGTATGGGAAGAAATAATTCTGTTGTGTTGTTCCTTCATCAGCATTTATCATCAAGAATTGGGAATCTTCTTTACAGCCAAATTTCTTTTTGCTACTTAAATAATATAATGCCCAAACTGCTTCTCTACTTCGACTTGGATACATTTCAGGGAATAGCTTAAATATAAATTCACTTTTTATACCACCCCCAATAACTCCAAATGCAGTATATTCTTCTTTGTCAAAGTCATAATAATTCAAGTCATCGCAAGTGTCGATTTTTTCAAATTCTTCACCATCATACCAATCATTTTTCCATTCATTCGCCAACTTGATAATGTTAGAAGTTACTTTAAACAAATGTCCCGGTTGTGCTGCATTAAAAGCAGCTCTAAACTTGTCAAGTTCTTTTGCTTGTTTGTTTTGAAGTGTTTTGCGAATTATTGGTATTTGATTTTTGAGAACGGTGTTTTTAAAAGAGTTTACATCGTGTTTGTATTCTTCAAGTGATTCCAAGTCGAGTATATCCAGATAGGGTTGACGCTCCTTATTAAAGTCATCAATTGCTTCTTTGAAAATTCTTTCTAGAATTTTTTTTGTGTCTTTGATTTTGCTTTTAGGTTTTGAAGTTGAACCGAACTTTGCAGCAAGTTTTTCGACTTCACTTTCTTGAATTGTGTGTCCGTTTTCTGTGTCAATGTAGTTCTGAAAATATTCGGGAATGATTTGTTTCATTTCTTCCCAAACTTTGTCAATGTGGTCTTGCTCGTAGCAAATTTCTTCTATGTCGTTCGGATAATACATGTTTTTTATGGCTTTTATGATATAGGTGTTTCAATTAACAGTATGTTGCCAAGCTAATGTTCACTTATGGTTATATAGTATTTCTTGAATGTCTATAGTAAAATAAAGTTTTTTTTGTTTTTAGGTGATAGGTTTTTTGTGCTGTGAATACCTGATTCTTCTTCGTTCTAAAGTCAACTTTTTGAGGCGTTCTCTTAACTTAATTATGGCATCCACTCTACCGTAGTAAACATCCACAAGCATAGCAAATCAAAGTATATAAATTTTAGCAATGAAAATTAATACTTTTATGTTATTTAATTAACCTTCTTACTTGCTCAGGTGCAAAGATGCCGCCTCTTGACGTTTTGAAGCCAGCATCATTAAGTTCGGAAGCTATTTCTCTTAAAGACTTACCGTTTTTGTGAAGCAAGCTTATGACCTTTTTTGCTTTTTGGTTATTAGGGTTACTTTCAGCTATTTCTTTTATCTTCTTATGGCCCATTACCCTTACCGAATCAGTAAAATTTTCTGGCCTCCCCAATTTTACCCCTCGTTTTTTGAGTGCCTGTAATGCTATGCGGGTTCTTTCAGCTATTCTCTGACGCTCCCATTGTGCTAGTGCTCCGAAGATGCTAATGGTTAACTCATTTGCATCGGGCATATCACAGCAGATAAACCTGACTTTTGTATCCATTAAAGTGGATATGAATGTCAGGTTGCGGGAAAGCCTGTCCAGCTTAGCTATTACAAGTGTGGCGTTAGATTGCTTTGCCAAATCAATAGCTTTTAGTAGTTCTGGGCGAAAATCGTTTTTACCCGTTTCCACGTCGGTATACTCTGCTAATAAGGCTCTAGCACCTAAAAATGATAAAACAGCGTTTTTCTGAGCTTCTAAGCCCAATCCTGACGCTCCTTGCCTTTGTGTGCTTACTCTATAGTATGCTATAAAACTTCCCATGAAGGCTAACCTAAGGAAGACCTGTCACATTTCGGAATCCAGCGTTTACAGTTTGTGTCACCAGCTTGTTTTTGCTACTTTTGATAGCTATGATTTATTAATTATCACAATATGACATTCTGAACTTCTTATAAAATTATTAGAAGTTCTAACTATCAATTTATGACCATGACAAAAAAGGAACTGTCAGAGGCAGATATTAAAGAGAAGTTTATTACTCCTGCTATTATCAAATCAGGCTGGGATGAGCTTACTCAATTAGGCAGGGAAATCTATTTTACGGATGGGCGTATATATGTAAAAGGAAGAGTAACAGCTAGAGGAAAGCGCAAATTTGCAGACTATATTCTGTTCTATAAGCCTAATGTACCTATTGCTGTTATTGAAGCAAAGGATAATAATCATTCGGTAAAGTCGGGAATACAACAAGCATTAGGTTATTCCAATACACTTGATATACCGTTTGTTTTCAGTAGCAACGGAGACGGCTTTTACTTTCACGACAAAACTGTTACTGACGGACAACTGGAGAGAGAATTAACTCTTGATGAGTTTCCAAGTCCAGCCCTTCTCTGGGAGAAATACAAACAATACAAAGGTATTAAGGATCAGGAAACAGAAAATATTGTTTCTACGGATTATTACTCTGATGGAACAGGCCGCTCACCAAGATACTATCAACAAATAGCAATCAATAGAACCATTGAGGCAGTTGCTAATAAACAAGACAGGATTTTATTGGTGATGGCTACAGGGACAGGTAAAACATATACTGCATTTCAAATAATATACAGGCTATGGAAGAGCGGAGCCAAGAAACGCATTCTGTTTCTTGCAGATAGGACAGCACTAATAGACCAAACTGCAAGGGGTGATTTCAGGCATTTTAAAGATGCCATGACTATCATCAAACACAAGAGTATAGATACAGCATACAATATCTATTTAGCTCTTTATCAAGGACTGTCTGATAGTAAAACAGAAGACGCATATAAGCAATTCAGCCCAAATTTCTTTGATTTGGTAATTGTTGATGAGTGTCATAGGGGAAGTGCCAATGAAGATAGCAAATGGAGAGAAATACTTGATTATTTCAAGTCTGCGACTCACATAGGTTTGACAGCAACACCTAAAGAAACAACTGAAACATCAAACTCTCACTATTTTGGCGACCCTATATATACTTATTCATTAAGGCAAGGTATAGATGACGGATTTCTTGCTCCATATAAGGTTATCAAGATAACATTAGATATAGATGCTGATGGATGGAGACCTCCGATTGGCTTTTTAGATAAAGAAGGTAACCCTGTTGAAGATAGGATTTATAATAGAACTGATTTTGATAAAAACATTGTTGTTGAAGAGCGTAGAGAGTTGGTAGCAAATAAGATTACCGAGTTTCTAAAAGGTAATGACAGGTTTGCTAAAACCATAGTCTTTTGTATTGATATAGAACATGCTGAAGGTATGAGGTCTGCATTGGCTAATGCCAATGCAGACCTTGTAGCCCAAAACAATAAGTATGTAATGCAAATCACAGGGGACAATCAAGAAGGTAAAAGAGAACTGGATAGTTTTATTAATCCAAGTGAAAGGTATCCGGTAATTGCAGTTACTTCTAAACTGATGACAACGGGTGTGGATGCTCAAACCTGCAAGCTCATTGTTTTAGATAGCAACATTGGTTCTTTGACTGAGTTTAAACAGATTATTGGTAGAGGTACAAGAATAAATGAAGAATACGGCAAAACGTATTTCACTATTATGGATTTCAGGAATGCAACCGACTTGTTTGCAGACCCAGCCTTTGATGGTGATCCTGTAAGAATTATGGATGTTGGTGAAGAAGATGATATATCACGCACAGATGAGGAGGCTGACGACACACCAATTGTTGATATAGTTGATGGCGATGAAGTAGAATTCCCAGAACCGCCCAATATTACTGGTGGTGGAATTATTATAGACCCTCCTAATCCAAGACAGAAAATTAGGGTTGATGGTGTTGATGTGAGAATAGTTAATGAAAGAATACAGTATTTAGATGCTGATGGCAGAATTATTACAGAGAGCCTGAAAGACTATACCAGAAAGAATGTCATTAAACAATATGACACTATGGATGCCTTTCTGAAATCATGGAACAATGCTGAAAAGAAAAAAGCAATTGTCGATACGTTGGAACAGCAAGGTATATTCTTTGAAGCTCTGAAAGAAGAAATAGGTAAAGACTTTGACCCATTTGACCTCATATGTCATGTGGCTTATGATAGTAAACCACTTACAAGAAAGGAAAGAGCAAACAATGTAAAGAAGAGAAACTACTTCGCTAAATATGGGGATAAGGCACAATCAGTCATACAAAGCTTATTGGATAAATATGCCGATGATGACTTATTGACCATAGAAAGCCTTGATGTATTAAAGCTTGACCCACTCAACAAGCTTGGCTCACCATTAGAAATTATCAATGCCTTTGGTGGGAAAGAAAGATATTTGGAGGCATTGCAGGAACTTGAAAACGAATTATACAAAGTAGCTTAAAGAATGGCAAACGTAGGAGCAGTAGTTAGTAGCATAAGGAACATTATGAGGCAAGACAGGGGTATCTCTGGCGATGCTCAGCGATTAGAGCAATTGGGCTGGATGTTGTTTCTGAAAATAATGGATGACAAAGACCAAGAACTTGAAGTAATAAGAGACAACTATATATCTGTCATACCAAAGAAGTTTCAATGGAGAAACTGGGCAGCAGATCCAGAGGGGCTTACAGGAAATGAGTTATTGAGCTTTATTGATAGTAATGAAGCCAACAATAAAGGGTTGTTTGCAACATTAAGAAACATATCAAGCCCTGCTAACCCAAAGAGGGCCATGATTGTTAAAGAGGTGTTTGATGGTTCAAACAACTACATGAAGAGTGGCTATGAGATGCGTAAAGTAATTAATAAACTTAATGAGATTGACTTTACCAAATCAGAGGATAAGCACATCTTCGGCAACATTTATGAAAGTATCTTACAGGAATTAAGAGATGCTGGTAACAAAGGTGAATACTATACACCAAGAGCTGTTACCCAGTTAATGACTCAAATGACTAATCCTAAACTGGGAGAAAAGGTGCTTGACCCTGCTGCAGGAACGGGGGGCTTCTTAACAGCTGCCATAGACCATGTAAGAGGGCATTATGTTAAGACCGTTGATGATGAAGCAATTTTACAAACAACAATAACAGGTTGGGAATTGAAACCTGTTGCTTATGTTTTGGGACTGACTAACCTGATACTACATGAGATTGACGTGCCCGACTATCATTATATAGACAGCTTAAAGAAAGAATACAATAGTATAGGAAAAAAGGATCAGGTAGATGTGATACTTGCCAATCCTCCATTTGGAGCCAGTATTGCCGATGGTGTTGAAACTAACTTCCCTGCTACTTACAGATGCAAAGAAAGTGCTGATTTGTTTGTGATATTGATGTTACAACTCTTGAAGCCTAATGGAAGGTGTGCTATTGTATTGCCAGATGGCTCGATTACAGGGGAAGGGGTAAAGGCAAGAATAAGGGAAAAATTACTGACTGATTGTAATCTGCATACTATAGTTCGATTACCACAAAGCACATTCTTTCCTGCTACGGTAAGCACTAACCTATTGTTTTTTGAGAAAGGACAACCAACAAGGGAGATATGGTATTACGAGCATAAATTGCCAGAGGGACAAAAAAGCTATTCTAAAACAAAGCCTATTCAGTTTGATGAATTCAAGCCATTAATTGATTGGTGGGATAATAGGGCAGAAAATGATTTGGCTTGGAAAGTGAATGTTGATGACTTAAACAACTGGGATCTGGATATTAAGAATGGAAAATCAGAAACTTTTGAGGAAATGTTAGATAGTAAATCTTGTATAGAATCATTTGAAAAATCACTTGAAAATATACACAAACTAATTTCAGATATAAAGCAATCTATATAATGGCAATCGGCAGAAAGCAGAAAAACTTTGTAAATAAGGCTGGTGTTATATATGGCGCTCAAGGTAACTACTTCCTTAATATTATAACCAAGATTTCAGAACACGTAGTATCGGATTGCGATAATACTGGATTGATTGATATAATATTTAATGAAAGACGAAAACTAGATAAGAAAGTAGTAAGATTAATACCAATTTCTGATACTAATGTTCCATTTGTTATTCCCAAAGACTGGGCATGGGTAAGATTAGGTGATGTAATTCAATATACAGACAACCTTGCAATTGAAAATGTTTATCCCAAAGATAAAGTTATCAACTACGTAGACATCGACTCTATTGATAACACCGAATTTAAAATTAGAGAAGTTAAACCAACAATAGTTGGCAAATTATCATCTCGTGCTAGGAGAGTATTAAAGAAGGATTATCTGTTGTATTCTTTAGTAAGACCTTACCTAAATAATATTGCAATAGTAGAAGAGGAATGTGAAGATATGATCGGTTCTACAGGATTTGCTGTTTTTAAGCCAATTGGTATCGATATAGAGTATGTTAAACTTTGGATGTTGTCTGGTTTTGTAAGAGATTATTTTAACCAGTTTCTTTCGGGCTTTAATTCACCAAGTATTACAATACAACAATTTCAATCTTTACCAATACCAATATCCCCTAATCACATTCAAAAAGAAATTGTCAGATTTGTAAAGTCTGTTGTATCTCAAAATGATGTTGTAATAGATGAGGCAATAATTCCTCAGTCAGTTCAAAATGAAATACTAGAATTACGGAATAATCAGCTTCGTCTATTTGAAATTGAAACTATTATTGATTCAAAAAGAAGTATCTCTTTTCAACTCCGTCAATCTATCCTTCAAGAAGCCATACAAGGAAAACTAACAGAAGAGTGGAGAGAAGAAAATCCAGATGTAGAACCTGCTTCAGATTTGTTGAAGAGAATCAAGGCTGAGAAAGAGCAACTCATTAAAGCCAAGAAAATAAAGAAGGAGAAACCATTACCACCAATCAACAAGGATGAAATACCATTTTATTTGCCAAAGGGATGGGTTTGGAGCATATTGGATGATGTTGCTTTATTTAAAAATGGTAAAGCACATGAGCAGTTTATTGATCCAAACGGAGAATATGTGTTGATTAATTCTAAGTTTGTTTCAACTAATGGAGATGTAAGAAAACACACTAATGAACTCCTGCTACCCATGTTTAAAGATGAAATAGCCATTGTTATGAGTGACGTGCCGAATGGTAGAGCATTAAGTAGATGTTTCTTGGTCGATAAGAATAATATATATTCTCTAAATCAAAGGATTGGAGGTATAGCTGGTCTCACAGGAATCAACCCAAAATATTTGTTGATTGTACTAGATAGAAACCAACACTACTTAAATTTTGATGACGGGAAAAAGCAAACTAATTTAACAAAAAATGAGATACTTACATGTCCTATTCCTCTACCTCCTATAGAAGAACAGCAAGCCATAGTTGAAAAAGTAGAATCACTACTTAAAAAATGTAACGAGCTAAATAATGAAATAGACAACTTGTATAGACATAGTAATAACCTGTTGAAAGCCGTGTTTAATGAAACTTTTTCTGTTCAAGCGTAGCGGTTTGCAGGTTGTATGTTTGTTATAATTTATCTGATAATTCTTCATCAGTATTGTCCTCGGCATCAATACTTGGTAGAATAAGATTGGCATCAGTAGCACTTATTGATTCAACCCCTCTAAGTGTTCTTTGAATAGCCCTCGTCCTTGTACCCATTAGAGACTCAATAGTATTACCAGCAGAGGTAATGTTTTTATGTGCTTTATCTAATAATCCACCGAATGATTCAAACTCCTTCTTAACAGCCCCAAGTACTTTCCATACTTCACTACTACGCTTTTGTATGGCAAGTGTTTTAAAGCCCATTTGCAGACTATTTAATATGGCCGCAAGTGTTGTAGGTCCTGTTACTATTATTTTATAGGTTCGTTGTAATTCTTCAAGTAAAGCTGCTTTACGCACTACTTCCGCATAGATACCCTCAAATGGCAGAAACATTATGCCAAAGTCAGTTGTATTTGGGGGATCGATATACTTGTCATGTATATCCTTAGCCATTTTCTTGATAGTAGTTTCAAGATTCTTTTGAGCTGTCTCTATGTGTGTTATATCACCGTGGTCATATGCTGTTTGTAATTGCTCATATACATCTTTGGGAAACTTGGCATCTACAGGAAGATAAACAACTGAATTACCATCATCTCTACCGGGCAACTTAATAGCAAATTCTACTTGCTCTGATGAACCTTTTTTGGTTTTCACATTTGCTTCATATTGTTCAGGTGCAAGCACTTGTTCTAATAGCATGGCTAATTGTACTTCGCCGATACCTCCTCTCATTTTTACGTTGCTAAGTACTTTTTTAAGCCCTCCAAC
Organism: Chitinophagaceae bacterium IBVUCB1; assembly: GCA_002127285.1. GTDB lineage: Bacteria > Bacteroidota > Bacteroidia > Chitinophagales > Chitinophagaceae > Polluticoccus. The sequence goes on along the minus strand of NFUW01000001.1, from coordinate 1,464,029 downwards.
ATCCTGAGCCAATGTTTGCATTTCACCAAGCCCCTTTTGAACTTCAATCAATTGCTTACCTACAGTTTCAAAGCTTTGACCAAGTCTTTCACTTAACGTTTTTTCCAGCTTTTCTTCAACTGTAGCTCTTATAATGTCAAGTTTGGTTTCAGTACCTCTTACAAGTTCATTCTGCTTTGCCTCAAGCTGCGTAAATTTCTCTTTTTGAAGGTCATTGAATGATTTTACGTTTTCGGTAAAAACATCCTGAAAACCCTTAAATGCCTGAGCTATGGAATCTCTTTGAGTCCCTGAATCCTTTATTATTTGCTCAGTAAGTCCTTTTAGCTTTTCTTCAACTTTATTGCTAATCCTATCAAGTGCATTCGTATTACCTTCTGAGAATTGCTTTATGCTTTCAGCTAATTTTTCTCTATTCTGTGTGGCGTTGGTTTCAATTTTTTCAGTTAATTGAGTTAGCTTTTGCTCTACGGTATTTGTTAGCTTTTCTAAAGCTTGTTGATTTTGCTCTGTTATTGATTTGAGCGTTTGTCCAAGTTCTTGTTTGAAGTCCTTTAAGGTAGAGTTTAGTTCCTCTCGGTTTTCTTTAGCAAGTTTGTTGCTTTCCTCACGATTGGTTTTGAAATCTTCCTTTATATTACTTTCCAAACGAGTCAACGAGCTTGAAAATTGTTCAAGTTTAGGTAATACATCAACCTGTTGTTGAGGTGCTTTGTTTCTGAATACAAATTGGAGTATTAGAGACAACACTGATATGCCGAGTAGCACAAATAATAGTAAATCCATGGTCAAGAATATAATAGTTGTATACTAAAATACTGCGTATTTGCACCAAATCAAGGTCTAATGAGACAAAATATTTCGATGTAGACGTAAAGTAACTCTACCACCACAACTCTTTCACTTCAGTATTATTTAGCTTATAGTCATTAAGGAGCTTATTAGCTTTTTCATAATTATTCTTTGGAACTGATATGGCACCATCCCAACTTTTTTCATTCTTTTTAAATTTAGCGTTTGTACCCTTCAGTATATCGGATACCCAAAATCGCCAGTAATGATAGCTGGTGTTACACAATACAACCATCTCAGTGGGCATAGTTTTCTTTTCTTGCTTTTTTGACTTGCTTTCCATTATTTATATGATTATCGATTTTTCTACATTCATTCAGAAACAGGGTATAGACAAAACCTCTTGCACAATACTCGCTTGGAAACCATGTATCTGGGCTAATTATATCGTGGGGGTCTTTCTGTTTCAATGACCTGATAGCTTTTTTACACTCATCTTTCATCACTGCTTCCAGTTCTGCTACATACTTGTTGTAATACCCTATAAATGTTATTGCGTTCATATCTTGGTTATTTAAACCAGTTAGCCCTATTGAGCTAACTGGTAGGTGAAATCAAATAATTTGCTGTCCGTAACTCTTTGATTACGGAATGATCTTTTCAGTTTTCCGTGTAATACTTCATTAAAGGCGTTATATAAATGCCACATATTTGGCTCTGTTCCTAATAGCTTACTCTCCCTATTAATTATATCAATAACTGTTCTGGCATTGAGGGATGGCTCAGGATTTTCTTTACTTGATTGGAATGTAAAGAGTTTCAATTCTTGACAGGTAAGTTTTACATAATCTTCAATGTTATCAACTCTTTTTTCTGCCAATACCTCAAACTTCCTATGTAAGCTGTAAAACTCATTATTCATAAACTTCTTTATCAGTTGTTTGATGTTGGGCATGATTACTTCAGTGATGTCTCCTTTGTGTTTGATATTGAATCCTATGTTTGAGTGGGAAATGTGAAGACCATTGTCACAAACACGTCTGTAGAATCCAAAACTCCCAGTTGTTCTAGTTGAACCGTCATAGCTATTAGTAAAACGAAGCATAGGATATAATTCATCCATCCCATTCTTCACGGTTACTTTCAGTGATTCATCATTCAAGATATGGTCTACTGCAAATGACCTGTTGTCACGATTGATTGAACGGGTAACGGTTTTAATATCTGCATCCAGTAACATATTCTCAACTTGTCCAAAAAAAGTTTCGTTCGGTAGGTGGCTGTATGATTTGCTAACTACATTTACTATCTCTCCATCAGAGATAATTACTTTGTCTAAGCCCTTACGGGATATGATACCTGTGATGTCTTTAATGTTCTTTACCTCGTTTGATACAAAGATGTTGTCATTGCGGAGGTTGTTGAAGTTCCTAATAATTACTGAGTCACTGATTAGTCCTTGTTGTCTCATATTCTTCTTTCGATTTTGTTATAAGGCTAAAGTCAGGAGGAATAACCTAATAACCAAGGAATCTTAATCCTTTTAACCTATAGTGGTTATTGGCCGGACCTATACTTCTAAATTATTACTGACCTCATGTTACTGGTGATATGGCGATTACAAACAGGTACAGCTTTCGTTCTATAATTCACAATCGAGTGACTATCAAGAAATGCAATCTTTGCTGCTTTATTTTTGATTTGGCAGCGTTAATTAAATCAGCAATACACTGTCTCGATAGAAAGCAGGCTCGATATTTTTACCTGTTTAATAATCTAAAATGAACTTCTAAAAAAATAATAAGAAGTCAGAAACAAACCGCTGTTATTAACGCTGCTATTATAATTCTTTTTTGCTAAACCTCAATTCAGGGTATTTTGTCATGCAATATTCTAGAACCGTATTAAGGTCCTCTCTTTTTATAATCAATGAATCATGCACAGGAAGGGCAAAATCTACAGGTATGTTTTGTAGCAGGTCATCAATCCATATTTTAGCTTCTTCCCTTTGGAGATAAGATGCACTGTCTTTGTAGTATAGTTTTTTTAAGCCTCTTATAAAGCACGTAGCAATTGGAAATAGCTTCTGGATTTTTACATTCGCAATTTCGTTTTTACCATTCACCCAATGCGTAAATGGCTTTTTGGCTTTATCTCTATCTTTAAGATTAAGGTATTGTGCCAATACCTCGTAAAAGTCAATAGCGTCATCAGTAAAGATAGCATGATACGCAGGGTCTATTATTCCTTGCTTTTGCATCATTAGCCACAAAAGTCTCGGCTGACTAGTTTTTGAGTCTATAACGCACAACCCCTTATTTTTTAATTCTTCTTTGTAATTATTGAGAATAGGATAATGAACTCTTCTGCCGAATGAATCTCTTTTTATTTCGGGAGTATACCCTAGTTCTAATAGGCTGTTAGCAGTTATTTCATACCAACGCTTTTTTCTGTTGGAATTAAAGTCCACTTCAATTTCCTGTCCGCTGGATATATCAACAAGGAATTTGTATTTCATACAATAACCTAAATCAGATGAGTACTTCTTTGAAGCTATTGTCTGGAAGATATCATTAGGGTCAATTTTCAATGTTTTCAAATAGTCGATTATCCCTTCCTCAATGAATCTGTTTATTATTTTTGAATATCTAGAGTTGATAGAACGTAGGTAGGTGGAAGGACAATCAAAATATCCTGATGTATTTTTTCTTTTATTTCTAAGATATAAAGCAGCATATATTTTCAATCCGCTAGTTTGTACTGTCTTATTACCAAGGCTATCTATAATGTCTTTTATCTTTTGAGTGATTTTTATTTTCATACCTCATATACTGATAGGCATGAAAAAGTTTAATATTAAATATAGAGTAACCAGTATTTACAATTTATTTAACAATTTTATTTTCATTTAACTCTTTTGGGTTAGATGCAATACTCTAACCTTCTCTATCTAATGGACAATTGGCACACTGTTTTAGTATTCTTATAAAGTCGTTGACTAGCATAACTCTACCTTAACTCCAGGAGGTATATAAATAACATTAGTGCTTAGCTTCATCTCCTATCCATACTTTGAAACGCTCCCAAAATTCATACTTTACAAGCCATTCAGCTACCCAAGGTAAAATAGTATTCAAAGATAATGGCATAGCAAGTGGTAAATCTGGAGGATAGTATAAACATAGGGTATCATTCTTATACATATGAATCTCTTTATTCCATTGGATGTTAGGATGAACTACCCATACCTTTTCTATTCGATTGCCCATACAATAATCTAATGGAGAATACTCAATCAATATTTCATACTTTCTACAACACCCTTTAGGTTGAAGATAACCTTTGCAAAGTAATTTGCTACCAGATGTAATACAATTCAGCCATGAGTGGTTTATTTCAACAATAGCCTTTTCAATATTGAGAATAGAGGAAAGATTGCGCCCTATTGCAGCGTATCTATTTATCTCCAAAGTCCCTATGCCTTTCATTCTTTGTGCCAGTATTGGGGTTTATATTTCCTCTATTATCAGTTTTAGCCTGCCCGCTCATTATTAACGCTCCTGCATTATAAAGCTTGTCAGATGATATTTTTCCTAACTTTTCAACTTGTTCCTTAATTGCACCTTTGTAAATATTTTCACCAAATACAAATTCATAAGTAGGCGCACTTTCTGAAAATTGTTTTTTCATTTGTTGCCACTTAGTATATAAATCTTTTGAAAACTCAAGAAAGTGTTTATATAGCAATGGTTCTGTATCCCACTTGTCCGTAAAGTCCTCGTTAGGATTAACGGGGTTAGTAATTTTTATTCTTTGTCCTGAACTTAAACGCCCTGAGTCACTAACAATTCTTGATAGAATATTATCTATTGTATCAAAAATAGCGGGTTCTCCATTGTAAAAATGTGCTGCAAGAGTTGTTAAAATAATACTTGATGTAGCATAATCAGAATTATTTGCAAAATATATATCTCTATACCTTTTAATTAGCTGTACAGCTCGTTGTAAAGGTTTCTTTTTATAAAATTCATCGGTTGGTAATTCTTGTATTTCAGCTCTTACACTATATAACTTATCATAGTATCCTTCAAGCAATGACTCTCGAACACTATTGGCAATCTTTAAAAACCAATCTGCATAACCTTTAGGATTGCTATCTACCCAATTTCGTAACTCTCTATCTGGCACTTTCAAGTTATTAGGGTCAGATGAATGTATGATACACCCTATTGTTATATCTATATGAAAATCACCAGCATAATTTAATCTAATACACCTTCGCTTTTTTTCAACCATGTTAGAATATCTTCCATCATTTTTAAGTTTTTTGTACAGTTCATCATATACCTGCTGTGGTGTAAATGAGTAATATGGTTTGTTTATATGCAATACCATATCTAAATCGAATTCATCATTTTTTAACGGCTTTACTGTTGCACCAATGCGAACTGAACCATGTGGGTATAAATCTATATCCATCCCTTTAAAATAGCCCGTATCTTCTGATATTAATGTACAAATAGATGTATAAGCACTTTCCATCCTTTCTTTCCGTGTCTTATCTAATTGTAAACTTTCAGCTATCCTAGCAAGAACATCTTCACGTTGAAGATGAAAATTTGAGTAAATGTCATTCATGATTTCGTCTTTTTTAAATTATATGTTTTGTATGGTTACCTATTTTATATTCTACTCCATTTACTACAAAGCAACTCTTATCAATGTCCTCCTCACTTACAAAAGCATATTCTTCTGAAAAAGGTTTATCGTTATAAAGTTGCACTAAAGCATTCTGTTGTGATCGAGTTAAATTCACCTCATAGATATCGTAAATAAGAACCTGTTTGCATTTAAACGGGTCTCTAACAATTAGATATTGGGGAGAAGTATTTATATATTCAGCTTTTACATGGCAAAATATTTCGCTGTTAAGAATTCCTGTTTTAATAAGTTCTTCATAGAACTCTCTCCAAATATCAACTTCACGATTCTTGCGAGAATTAAACCAAGCAATAACACTTGGTATATGTTTACCTAACACAAAAAATCTCAAATCGTCAGGGTTATTAATATCGTCTTTAGTTTTAGCATTCCAATCCTGAAATACTTTTTTTGCTGTGTCATATTTTTTATATACTCCACCTACTGACTGATATTGATGCTGAATTTTACCTCCTCTAACTAGAAGATATTTATTATACCCTTCAATTTTTATCTTACATAAATAACTGAGTGAAACGTATACCTTTTCTGTTCTAACAAATGTGCATGTACATCTAAAAGTTGTTATTAATAACTTTTGGTTTTCAATACAATAGTTAGTTATTCCACCAACAGAAAAACCTAATAACCCTACCCAAATAGTAAAAAGTTCTTCTTGATACTCACAGTGCTTATAATCCCTCATATAGTAGAAGTATAATAGAGTAATTGCAGCTAAAAATGCACAGACGTATATTAAAATGTTCCTCTTCATACAGTAAAAAATATAGACTGGATATAAATCCAGCCTATACATTCTTTAACTAATTGATTTAATAAAAATGCCTACTCCTATAAGAAGCAACATAACCACCAAGGCATCAGTGATTATATTAGCATTCTTGCCTTTCGCTTTTATACACGCATCTTTATAACATACATCTAATTGATTAGTATAATTATCAATCATTGTGAAAACTTTAGGTTAATAAATATCCCACATCACACCCGGGACTTTAGGCAATAATTATTTTTCTTTACGAACACCTTTAAATGGCTTATTGTTAGATGTTTTGACATCCACAAAACGACCACTCTCAGTGTCACGCTTTACCCATTGGTCAGTCTTAGGGTTATGTACTTGTGAACGTTCTCTAACAGCACCTTTACGTGAGTTGTCTCCTGTTGGTTTATTTGTTGCCATAGTTATTATATTTTTTTACCTTTATTGTACATTGAACTACAAACTTAGGTAACGCTATCGCACCCTATCTGCGACGTAATTTTTTTATGTACCCTTGAAAATATCCTCTATGCCAGTTAATAAAAACTTGCTAGCAAGAATTAGAATAATTAATGATTGCCTAGCTCATTCCACAAGAAAATATTGGTCAAAAACTGACTTAATAAATAGGATTGAAGAAAGAACAGGCATTAAAATACAGCCACGAACATTTGATTCTGATATCAATAAAATGAAGTATGATAGTGGGTTAAATTATAATGCGCCAATAGAATTTGATAAAACTAGAGATGGATACTATTATTCAGTTCACGGGTTTTCTATAGATAACTTGCCCCTTACCGAAAAAGACATTGAAGCCTTAGAGTTTGCAACAACAACTTTATCTCAATTTAAAGAAGTAAAAATTTTTAGTGAATTTGCTGGAGCAGTAGATAAATTAATTAGCCTAGTAAACCAAATTAAGTATACAAATCATGAAAGTTCTTTTTCATTCATTGATTTTGAAAAAGCTCCGTTTTCGAAAGGCAATGAATATCTAGACGTATTGGTTGATGCAATCAAAAATAAGATTGCAGTTGAAATTCCATATCAAAAGTTTACAAATGCAGAAATTAAACAACATATAATACATCCGTATTTACTAAAAGAATATAGAAATAGGTGGTATCTGTTAGGGCTTTCAGATGAAAAAAATAGAATTACGACGCTTGCACTTGACAGGATGTTAAACGTTACAAAGAACGGTAAAAAGACTTTTGTACCGAATACAACATTTAATGCAGATAAGTATTTTGAAAATACAATTGGCATTAATTATGAAAATGGAAAGCCTGTTAAGGTAGTCCTTTCATTTACTCCCTTTCAAGGTAACTATCTTAAAACCCAGTTCATACATAAATCTCAAAAAGTTCTAATTGATAACGATAAAGAATTTCGAATAGAACTGCAAGTAATTCCAAACTACGAGTTGGCATCAACTATACTAAGCCATTGCGATAGTGTAAAAGTGGTATCACCAATATCCCTTAAAAAGAAAATAGCTCAAATTATTGATAACTGTCGAAAACACTATAAAGGAGTACTTTAAACCATTTATCATGTTACAATTCTTATCAAAATCAGATTTTAAAGTAGCTCAATCTTGTCCTACGAAATTGTTTTATAAAAAAAATGGATACCCTACTACCAATGAAGAAAATGAATATCTGCTAATGTTAGCTGATGGAGGGTATATGATAGGGAAAATGGCACAATTATTATTTGAAAACGGGATTGATATATCATCAATAGAAAATACTGACCTTGCCATTCAAGCAACGGAACAATATTTAGAACAAGAAAATATAGTATTATTTGAACCTGCCATTTATGTAAATAACAAACTTATTAGAATTGATATTTTAATAAAGGATAAAAATACTTTTCATTTAATTGAAGTAAAATCAAAATCATTTGATTCAACTGAATATAATAACGCAGTAAACACTAATAAAAAATACTTTGAAAAAGTAGAATGGACAGAATACGTTGAAGACGTGGCTTTTCAAAAGTTTGTTTTACAAGAAAAATACCCATCTCATATTATTAAGTCGTTTTTGCTTATTCCCGATAAATCTAAAACGACACCTATTGAAGGGCTTGCCGATTGCTTTAAAATTGTTAAAACTGAAATTGTTGGACAAAGCAGGTTCAGAAAAACCGACGTAGAATTTACAGGTAATCTTAGCGAACTTAAGCAAGGTCATATATTAGCACAAGTCAATATCGACGCTTATGTAGATAATGTAATGCCTCAAGTAATCATTAACAGTCAAAACTATATTAATTCCATAATTGGTAATTCAAAAATAATTTCGCCCATTAATAGCTCTTGTTCTAAGTGTGAATATAGAATTGATTACTCTGTCAATAATGGCTTTAATGAGTGTTGGAAAGAGTTAGCAGAGGTAAATCCACATATTCTTGACTTAGCATATTTAGGCAATTTTAATCGCACAAAAGATAAGCCAATAGATAAATTAATATCTGAAAAGAAAGTCAATTTACAAGATGTACCAGTTTCGATTTTAGAAAATAAGTATAATAATCGCTCTTTCTATCAGGTCACAGCAAAGAAAGAATTTTTATTGGACGACTTTAATGCAAGTCTAGAAAAAGTGGAATATCCTATTCATTTCATCGATTTTGAAACTTCACAAATGGCAATACCATACCACGCAAATATGCGCCCGTACGGTAAAGTAATTTTTCAATGGAGCTGCCATACAATTCAAGAGCCCAACAGCCTACCAGTTCATTCTGAATGGATAAATGTTATTGATAAATATCCAAACTTTGAATTCGCAAAATCATTAAAAGAAACCCTTGGCGATAAAGGGACTATCATGATTTGGAGTTTATATGAGAACACTATGCTCAAAGATGTATTTAACTCAATGGAGCATTTTAATTACGAAGATGAATCTTTAAAGAAATGGCTAAGCGATACAATCCAATTTTCCAAGGGAGGTAATACAAGATTACTTGATTTAAATGAGTTAGCATTAAAATATTATTTCCATCCACTAATGGGTGGAAAAACCTCTATAAAGAAAACGCTCCCAGCAGTGCTTAACTCTAGTAAATCAATGATTATAAAAAGTTATTTAGAGAATGATAACTTATACAAATTAGATGAGAAACAACAAGTAATAGACCCTTATAGTCTATTGCCAAAGATAGAAGTTGCGAATACTATTTTAGATGTTACCAATGGTACAGATGCAATGATAGCCTATCAAGAAATGATGTATGGTGCTAGTAAAGAAAATAACGCTGTTAAAGAGGGATATAAAAAAAGCCTACTACAGTATTGCAAACTAGATACCTTAGCAATGGTAATAATATGGGAACATTGGAAAGATATTTATGCTTCAAAATAACATATAGTTAATTAGACTTTACAATAGTCAAAACATATCTGTTTAGTTTACTCATAATTCTATTGCAATTGAGTTTTGAAAATTTAAAAATAAGAATCAATGAATGCTTAATATCATTTTTACTATAATAAATCAATGAAAATAAGATAAGAAATTGAAACCCCTTATAAATCAATGTGAGCAAGTATTACAAACTTTCAGTATTTTCTTTTTCAATATTTTCTCTGACTAATTTCCAATGTTAAAAACTGTGCTACATTACTTATGATACATACCACCCTACCTTAGTATATTTGAGGTTTTAAAAGTGTGCTACATTACTTATGATACTTCATATACCATCACTAATATTTGTTTATTACCCAATAGACTATAGAGAAATTTCGACTATCCAATAGAGCGACTTGTGAGCGGCGCACCAGCGCAGCAAGCGAACAACAAAGAAGTAGGAATAAATGAAAGGACCTATTTAATATTAGCTATCATTATTTTAAGCTCACAGATTTTTATTTTTAACTGGAGCTTTTTTCTTTTTTTAGGGTCTTGTTCAATACTCAATTTTTTACGGAATTTATTCATTTGAAGTTTAATGCAATTAATAGAATCGTAGCCTATTTTTTCTTGAAGGATATTATTGGAACTAAAGTAATACTCATCAAAAGTGAGTTGATATTTCATGGTTGCCTTATTTTAGTATATATATTAATTTCAAGAATTATTTTTTTAGCTCCCGATGATATTACTATGGATATTGGATTGTCGAAAGAAACTGTGAAACCAGTTATTAGTGTATTAAGATGCCTTTCTAATGAATCTTACGTTAATACTTGTAAGATTTGTGATGCAAATTATCACAGTAGAAATAATAGAATAAAAATAGGTATATGGATAGCAGGACATTCAAAAGCTACAATAAACCGAATGATTCGAGAATTGAATTTTCAAAAAATTCTAATTAAGGAATTTAAAAGTTTAGATGGTAAAATTGCATACTATTATACAAACCAAAAATATATCAATAAACTTAAAAAGATAACTAAGGTTTTTTTGTCCGAAATAAAAATATCAGAGTATGATGATAGTACTATTTTTCAGAAATGTTTGGTTTGTTTAAGTGTTTTTAATAGTAAGAATTGTAACGAATTAATTGGAATGCTACCTTCTAACAGAGGTGTATTATTTAGTGACTTGCATAATGCTGATAAGGCAAAAAGGGAAAAGCTAACAAGAGCTAAAAAGCTATTATTAGAAGCCATGATTGTTAAGCAAGAAGAATACACAGAGTATGGAATTAAGTACATATACATCAAGCTGAATGTTGAAATTCTATACAAATACATTGAATATATAGAATCAATTTCCCGAATTATTGCAAATTAACGTTGTGTTAGGCAACAGAAAACAATATTTGTTAGTAAGTAGCATTGAAGGAGCACTATTGAGTGGAAACAAATTTTATGGAAATAGTTGACGGAGATAATTAAGTGGACAGTTTGATTTGGATTCATAATGCCAACAATTGCCTGTCTTGAACGGCATTTTATCATCATATTTTTGTGTTCAAAATCATTGAACACATGTGGCATAAGTCAAAAAGTAGGACAGTTCTGTTAAAGAAATCAACTCTCGATTTCCTACGTACAAGTACATTGAAAATTGCAAAATATGAATGTCTTAAATGCATTCAACAGCAATCACTCCATCAGATAGTATTGTTGGATAGTAATCTAACAGATGCCAGAATAATTAGTAATGACTCTGAGAGTCAATCTTGCATAGTAGAAGTCCCCAATACATCTAAAAAATTGTTCAATACGCATGTCATAACGTGCAGTGCTGCAAGTATCGAACGTTCTAAAAGAAGAAGAAATAAATCTGTACTCCAACATAATATACCTACAGTTGCATTCAAATCTAACTGCAAAGGTGAATGGTTAATTGATGCACCGGATTAGGAATGTTTTAGAAATAATCATACTAAATAAAATTTAATATAATCGGGTTTAACCATCTGAATAGCCCATGGTATGCCCTGAAATTAAAAATTAACAAAATATAATATGAATAAACAATATAAAAAATTTCAAAAAGTAGTAAAACTAAGTAACCTCAAAAGACATCCCTTCCATGCAGAGACGTATCAATTAAATGAAATTGAAAAGCTAGCGGATAATATCAAAAGGAATGGTCTAGTATTGAAAGAAATTACCGCTGATGAACATGGTAATATACTAAGTGGTGCCCGAGTCATCGAAGCCATGAAGCGATTAGGGTGGACTGAAATAACAATCACTGTCTTTCAAGAAATTACGGAAGAAGATGCAAGGGAGATAATAATATCGTCAAACCTGCAACGGGTAAAAACAGTATATGAAACAACCAAAGAAGCCGAGTATTACTTATCAGTTCTACCTAAGCAACAAGGTAAAAGGACTGATATTAAGCCTGATGCAGCTGAAGCAGTTCCCGAATGGGCTAGGGGGATGGAACGATATGAGGCGATTGCTGATAAAATTGGTGCCGACATGTCGGGGGCGACACTCAGGAAACTCATGGAAGTAAAGCGTTTTGAAGAAACTCAACCCGATGCCAACCTTGGATTGCTTGAAAAGATAAATAGCCGTGATTTGTCAATTGACCGAGCTGCCAAAATCATTAAAAATTATGAAGAGCAGCAGTGTGAGCTTAGCCAGATAAAACCGATTACGCCTGTTCCTATTAACGATGATGGTGCAAAGGACTGGACTCTATATCACAGTTCTTCGCAAAACATGAAGGAATTGCTAGATGGTGTCATACAAACCTGTATTACCAGCGTACCATATTTTTCTGTGCGTAAATACGGAAAGGGCAAACAAACAAAGCCTGAATTGGGGTTGGAAAGTACGTATCAAGAATATATCAACAATATGATACCGTTCTTCAAGGAGATATATAGGGTACTAAGTGTCAAAGGCAGCTTCTTTCTGAATATTGGCGAAACCTATTCTTGTAAGTCCAATAATAATATCATGTTGCGATTAGTACTTGCTGCATGTGATGAGGCTGGTTTTCATCTCGTAAATTCTATTGTATGGCATAAGACTAATGTATTACCTCAAGCTACAGACAAAAGATTGCAACCAAGTTATGAGATGATATACCATTTAGTGAAAGATGCAGAACAATATGATTACTACCCATTGAAATATGTTGATGGAACGAAAAAAAGCAAGCTATACTCGATTGATAGGCACAATAATAGAGGAGGTCTAGATATTGGAGAGCCTGCATTAAGCAAGCCTTATAAAAAGTTTAAAGACTTTATTGATTCGCAAGAGTTTGAGGATGTTATAACATCAAATTCGGCAGCCATTGATAGTGCGGAATTGAAAAAGATAGAACCCAACATTAGACACAATGCAATATTTCCTAATGTTATATGTGTGCTCCCGATACTGACCACCTCTTTACCGGGCCAACTAGTACTTGATGCCTTCAGTGGCTCGGGCACATGTATGGAGACGGCATTGATGCTCGGTAGAAAAGCAGTTGGTTATGAAATTGAGGAAAGGTTTGTTCACTTAACACATAAAAGGCTAGAAGGTATTAAGGATAAAGTAAATGAAGCTGACATAGCAGTAATACAGCAAGAAGTTGAAGATACAAAGGTTCATAACATCACCTATTTCGCAAAAAAAGATGCTCAGAGCGATGCGGCATAATCAACCCTAAACCAAATCATCTTTTACAAATCAAAAAACTTAAAGAATTATGAAAGAATCTACTATTGAATGGACACATCATACAGCCAATTTATGGCATGGTTGTACCAAAGTACATGAGGGTTGCGATAATTGCTATGCAGCAGCCATCTCAAAAAGATATGGCAATGATATATGGGGTAACGATAAACCTCGAAAGCAGATAAAATCAGTGTGGGCGGAACTTATAAAATTTCAAAAGGAAGCACATGCAATAGGTGAAACACACAGAGTATTTGTAGGCTCTATGATGGACATATTTGAAAAGCCAATGACTTTGATAGACCATAATGGTAACCAGTTACAACACACGACTGGCGATTTGAGGGACATACTATTTAACAATATTTCCAATGGCATGTACCCTAATCTCATGTTCTTAATGCTAACCAAACGTCCAAGTAATATCAATAAGTACATACCTGAAGCATGGAAGCAAACACCGCCAGAAAATGTAATGTTCGGGACATCTCCTGTAAATCAGGAAACGGCAAACAACTTGATAGGGCATCTTGTAAAAGTAAACGGTAAAAGGTTCTTGTCTGTTGAGCCACAACTTGAGGACCTTACATTGCTGCCATGGTTGGAAACAAATTCCATTCACTGGGTAATACAAGGAGGTGAGTCGGGTCCACGCAAAAGACCATTTAATACTGACTGGGCAAGACTGATGATGGCTGAATGCGCTGTTACAGGTACTCCGTATTTTTTCAAACAAATTGATAAAGTACAGCCAATACCTGAGGACCTGATGATACGGGAGTTTTACGATAGCGACACCAATATAAACCATGCAATTCACATAGCAGCATAGCTAAAAAATAATTTACATATGGAAAGTACTAATAAATTAGTGGTAGTTCCACTACAGGAACTTTTTGCCATACTGGAAGAGATTTTCATCAAATTCCGAGATCAAACTAATACTCCGTATTATAGCCATCAGAGCGATAATACGAAGATATATACTCGTTACGAGGTAGCTAAAATTTTGAAAAAATCGCCCAATACTGTAACAAAGCTTATCCGTCAAAAGAAGCTACATGCATCGGTATTTAACAGGCAATATTATATCAACCATGCTGAACTTATGAAGTTTATAAATCATCAATCAAAATGCTAAGAATACACTTTTTATTACGGCAACCTAATAAGAAGGGAGTAAAAGCTATTTATGCTACCGTTAGGTATAGTAATCAAACGGTCATTTTGTACCCGAGGATGAGTATTCATACAGATTTATGGCTGCGTAAAAAGGGCATAAATAAACCTAAGGATGTACCTGAGAATAATGACTTAAAAGATAAGCTGTCAGATTTTGAACGGATTGTAAGGAGAACACACATGGAGTTGCAAGCGCAAACTCCTAACTCCATTGTGTCTCCTAAGTTGTTAAAAACTGCGGTATATGCTAAGCACCTGAATAAGATAGTTGAAGCAACCGTAAAGCCACAGAAAGAAAACCGCATACTAATAGCCGATTTCTTTCAGCAGCTAATAGATGATAGCAAAAATAAAGATAGGGTCAGTCAGGACGGTAGGTTGATAACGGCAGCAACAATTAGGAGCTACGAAACAACTAAGATGCATTTTTGCAATTTTCAGATTAAGCAGCATCGTAAATATCGTTTAGTAGATACAGACCAGAAACTTATTGATGCATTTTCTAATTATCTCACTTATGAAAAAAAGATTTCCTTCAACTCAGTAGGTAAGTATATGAAAACAATGCGTACTCTATTGAATTATGCTAAGCAAAAGAAACTTATTACTTCTGAAATACTTGCAGACATAAAAATCAAGGTAAATCATGAAGAGGTAGATAACATTTATTTGTCAATGCAGGATATCAAAGATTTGACCGAATTGAAAGGGTTTGAAACACCTGTTCATGATACTGTCAGGGATTTATTTGTAATTGGCTGCTTAACTGGGTTGCGATTCAGTGATTATTCTAAACTATATACTGCCCGATTTGAGGATGGGTTTATTCACATTACTCAAACAAAGACACTTGGGCGATTAACAATTCCTATTCACCCTATTGTCAAGAAGATACTTGAAAAATATCCTAACGGATTACCGAAGGTGCCAAATAACGCAGATTTCAATGGCTGCTTAAAAGATATTGGTAAGAAGCTACCTCAGCTACGAACAGAGTTTGAAAAAATAACAACCCGGGAGGGGAAGCCTGTACCAGTTAAACATAAGAAATGGGAACTGCTCCAAACGCATACAGCCCGCCGTTCATTTTGTACAAATGAATATTTGAATGGAACACCTACGATAACAATAATGGCTATCTCTGGTCACAAAACGGAACAATCGTTTTTGACTTACATAAAGGCGGATGCGTTACAACACGCTATGATTATGAAAGAAAGGTGGTTGAAAAACGACAATACAGATGTATAGGTAATTAAAAATCAAATAATTCTGCAAGTGTAATATCTAAATGACTGCAAACTTTTCTTAATAGTAGGATGTTTGGGTTGGTATTACCTACTTCAATACGGCTCATATTTTGTTTCTCAATCTCACAAGCATATGCTAAGGCAACCTGAGTGATGCCTTTTTCTTTGCGGATAGATTTTATACGCATTCCTAACTTCTTTAAATAGACTTCATCACTTTTTGACCTCTTATTCATCAGAGGAAAAGTGGATAATTTCCATAATCTAATAGTAATCAATAATGATTACTTTTTATATCTTAGCATATAAAATCTAAATGAATTACTATGACATGGAATTTTCAATTTGCACAAAGGGTAATCATTATTTTGTTGATTGCGTTGGCTCAGAATGTAAAAGCACAATTACCGCCTTATGTTCCAAGTGATAGTTTGCAATTTTTTTACTCATTTGATGGGCCAGTGCCTAATCCACCTTTTTCTCATGGGAAATTACAGGATTTAGGACCACGAGGATATAATGGTACTCCTTCGACATTTACTAATCCGATAGTCATACGATGGGAAAGTGATAGACACGGCAATATTGACGGTGCTTTTAGGTTAAATGGGAACGAACGTTTAACCACATCTACTTACAAAGGAGTATTTGATGCTAATGATAGAACAATCTCAATTTGGTTTTATCTAGATAGTATTGCACGGGATACAATAACCTATCTACCACCTTATGCAAAAGAAAAAATACTAATGACTTACGGATATGGTTCAAATCATGAATTTACTCTATCGGTAGCAGGGGAAAATATTATTTTGACAACTGGTTATGATGGTTGGAATAATTATTCAAAATTAGGTGTGGGGACTTCACAGCAGGCGCCACTTTTTAAAGTAAAATCAAAAACATGGCATCATCTTGTCGTTTGCTATTCAGTTGCTTTTGGTGGTAAGAGTTCAAATTGCAAAGTTTATGTAGATAATGTAGAGTACGGATTTTTCAACCTATTGTATTCATCAAACCTTGATGTTAAAACATTATTAACAGGCGATGTAGTATTCGGCTACAATTACAGCAAATCTTCATTAGGGGATACTACATATAATTTTATAGGCAAAATAGATGAGATTGGAATATGGAGTAGGGTATTGAGTAGAACTGAAATGTCACATCTATATACAAGCACATCTACGAGAATTGAAAAAAATGAAAAAGTTCAAATAAATATTTACCCAAATCCTACCAATAAATTTTGTGTAATAAAATGCCCGTTTACAATAAAGAAGTTAGAATTGCTTAATTCAAATGGTCAGATTGTACTTATAAAATACCCCAATGAAATGCATTATGAAATAGATGTATCTACATTAGGTAATGGTGTAAATACTTTGATTATAAACACAGAATATAAAAGGAAAATTATAAAGAATTAAATGTTTTCATGGTGATAGGGTTTATAGGGGCTGACCTGTTCTCAGGTCAGCTTTTTCTTTTCTATCGCTATTGCTCATTTTGTGTTGAAATGGAAGTATAGTCTTAACACTGTATAAGTTATGCTCAAATCACGTTTGGAGCGACCAGATCAACCCTTATTGCGAAAAACAGCTATTCTGTTTCATTAGTTATTGCTTGAATTGAGCTTGTGTTTAGTGTAAAAGAAGCTAGAAACCGCCACCTAAACCGCCATCTCTTTGGGGTAAAAAAATAAAACCCGCTACCAGAGCGAGTTTTAAGATATGATTGTGGTCCCACTAGGACTTGAACCTAGGACCCCCTGATTATGAGTCAGGTGCTCTAACCAACTGAGCTATAGGACCCTTGGCTTTCGCCAAAAAATGGATTGCAAATGTAACGGGATTTCCCGAAAAACGAAAAATCTTCTTTACAACTTTATTTTTGTAAAATGATAGAGGGCATCAAGCATATTATATTCGATTTGGGTGGCGTATTGCTGAATATAGATTACAAATTGACGGAAGAAGCATTTACCCGTTTAGGCATCACCGATTTTCCACAACGCTACAGCCAACTGCGCCAAACCAGCCTCTTTGACGATTTTGAAACAGGCAAGATAGAAACGGACGAATTCATAACAAAGATGCAGGCAATGACAGGGGTTAGCATTACGCCGCAGCAGGTAACGGATGCATGGAATGCCATGCTGCTAAACTTTCCGCTACGCAGGCTACAGATATTGCAGCAGTTGCGCCCTTATTACGATTTGCTCTTGCTCAGCAATACCAACGCCCTGCACGAGGCTGCTTTTAACGATATACTGAACAGGGAGCATGGTATGCCATCGCTTGGGGTGTTTTTTGATAAGGTTTATCTGTCTCACCGCATAGGTATGCGCAAACCCCACCCCGAAGTGTTTGAAAAAATACTGGCTGAAAACGGGTTGAAAGCTGCCGATACGCTGTTTATTGACGATAGCCCGCAGCATATAGAGGGTGCTAAATCGGTAGGCATCCGCGCCATACATCTGTCCCCTGACATGACGATTGAGGGTAATATATTTCTGCCGAAGCGGTAATTATTTCACCTCTTCGTAGTCTATATAGTCGCCATCTATGTTCTTTTTGGGGGTGGCGGTGGGCTGTGCAGCAGCATTTTGCCTGCGTTGCATGTCTTCCATCTGTTGCTGCATCTGCTTCATTCTTTCCTGCGCCACTTTGGTCATGGTCATTACGGGAAAGAGAAAACGGAATACAAACCGCAGTATCAGGGTAATGACAATAGACCAGATAATAAACTTGAGTATCATAACTATACCAAAGGTACAAAAACCACCACGCATACCAGTTAATGAAAATATAATTGTATAAAAGCCCCTTTTTTGGCTGAAAACCAAAAACTACCTATATTTGCAGTGGAATTAATTCAGAAGAAGGGGACGTAATAGTCCCCTTGTTTTTTACCCATGAGCGACGTATTAGAGAAAATAAAGCTATTAACAGAGCCTTTGCTGGAAGGTACGGATATGTTTATTGTGCATATCAAGATAAAGCCTACCAACAATATCAAGCTGTATCTGGATGCAGATGCTGGCTTGTCTATCAGCAAAAGTGCCGAGGTAAACAGGAAGCTTTATAAACTGATAGAGGCAGAGGCTATGTTTCCAGAAGGCGATTTCTCGCTCGAGGTATCAAGCCCCGGTGTAGATGAGCCGCTTATGTCGGGCAGGCAGTATGTAAAGAACATAGGCAGAACGGTGCTGATAACACCCGCAGAGGGCAAAGACATACTGGGCGTATTGAAGGAAGTGCAGGAAGACAAATTGCTGCTGGAAGTAAAAGCAGGCAAGAAAAAAGAAACCACCTTGGTAGAAGTGCCAATGGCAGATATAAAAAAAACAGTAGTACAAATAATATTTTAAAACAAAGCCCCGTATGGGCAAAAAGTGACAACAATGGCAAGTATCAATCTTATTGATTCGTTTCAGGAGTTTAAGGAGGCGGAAAATATAGACCGCCCTACCTTGATGAAGGTGATTGAAGATGTATTCAAAACCTTATTGCGTAAAAAGTACGGTACAGACGAAAACTTTGACGTAATCGTGAACGACCAGACGGGCGACCTTGAAATCTTTCGCCGCAGGGAGATTGTAGAAGACGGCATGTCTGAAGACGACAACCTGCAAATAGAATACAGCGAGGCTGTGAAAATAGAACCCGACTATAGCGTAGGCGAAGAGGTGTATGAGGAGATGAACGTTACAGACTTTGGCCGCCGTGCCATACTGGCTGCCAAGCAAACATTGGCTGCCCGCATCGGCGACCTGAAGAAAAACAACCTGCTGAAAAAATATGCTGACCGCATTGGCGAAATAACCAGTGCCGAGGTGTACCAGATATGGAAGAAAGAAATATTGCTGCTGGATGATGAAGGCAACGAAGTGATATTGCCAAAATCTGAACAGATACCTACCGACTTCTTCAAAAAAGGCGAAGCAGTACGCGCCGTGGTGAAGAAAGTAGAGATGCGCAATAACACACCCGTTATCATCCTCAGCCGCACACACCCATCGTTCCTTGAGAAACTGCTGGAAATAGAAGTGCCGGAGATAATGGATGGCCTGATAGTGATAAAGAAAATAGTACGCGAACCGGGCGAGCGCGCCAAAGTAGCCGTAGAAAGCTACGACGACCGTATAGACCCAGTAGGTGCTTGTGTGGGTATGAAGGGTAGCCGCATACACGGCATCGTTCGCGAACTGCGCAACGAAAACATAGACATCATCAACTATACCAACAACCTGCAACTGCTGATACAACGTTCACTGACACCGGCGCGCATCAGCCGTATGGAGTTGGATAATGAAGGGCTGCACGCAGATGTATATCTGGAGCCGGAGCAAGTATCGCTGGCTATCGGTAAAAAAGGTGTCAACATCAAGCTGGCACAAGAGCTTACCGGTTACAGCATAGATGTGTACCGCGATTCGCAGGAAGAATCTCACGATTACGATATAGACCTCGACGAATTCTCGGATGAAATTGAAGGCTGGATTATTGATGAGTTTAAGAAGATTGGTTGCGATACGGCATTGAGCATCCTCAACCTGTCGGTAGAAGAGTTATCTCGCCGTACCGATCTGGAAGAAGAAACGATACGCGATGTGCAGAAGATATTGCAATCAGAGTTTCAGGACCAATAGCGTGTAATGTGAAGAATGGATGAAGAATATATGAGTAAAAAAGCCGTTTTGGCAAAATGGCGTAGGTTTGTAAGGCAGGGATAGGAGTAAAACAATTAGCGAATAATTATTGAGTAAATAACTGAATGTCAACAGGAACAAATACACCAAGGTTACTGGCAGCCGCCAAAGAGTTCAACATCGGTAAAGAAACCCTTGTTGAATACCTGACGGGTAAGGGATTTGAGATTAATGCCAGCAACCCTAATACCAAACTTACAGAGCAGATGTATAATGCTCTGCAGGCAGAGTTTGCACAAGACAAAGCTGCCAAACGCAAGAGCGATGAGATTGCACTGCCCAAGGGTTCGCTGATAGATGGTGCTAAAAAGCCCAAAGAAGAACCCGTAAAAGAAAAGAAAGCGGAAGAACCTGCTGCAGCACCTGCACCCAAACCCGTAGCAGAGAAAAAAGCAGAAGAAAAACCCGCAGAACCCGCACCGGAAAAGCCAATAGAAAAGATACCGGCAGCAGAAGCACCTGCTCCTAAAGAAGAACCTAAAGCTGTAGAACCAGTAGCTGCCGCGCCAGCAGAACCTGAAGTGGCAGAAGCATCGCATATAGATGTAAAAGCCCCCAAACTGGGTGGGCCAAATATACTTGGTAAGATAAACCTCGATGAACTTAACCAGTCGTCAAGGCCGAAGAAAGGTGCTAAGAAAGCTGAGAAGAAAGAAGAAGAGCCTAAAGAAGCTACAACCGCCGCTAGTACAGAAGAAACGACTGAAAAACCGAAGAAAGGTAAGAAAGCTAAAACAGAGGAAGTAACCGAAGTAGCGGCAGAAGCACCTGTGGAAATACCTTCAGCAGTAACACCTGCACCTGCAGAAGAAGCAGAGGACGACAAGCCCGAACATATAGAAATGAAAGCCCCCAAGTTGGAAGGGCCGAAGATTATAGGCAGGATAGAACTGCCAGTATCGCAGCCAGGTGGTGGCAGAGATAGCAAAGAAAAACGCAACCGCAAGCGCATACCCGTGCAGAAAAAGCCGGAAACATTTAACCCCAACGACCCGAATAATAACAATAACCAAAATCGTGGTGGTGGTGCACAGCAGGGAGACCGCAGAGGCGGTGGTGGTGGTCAACAAGGTGGTGGCTTCAACCGTGGTGGTGGCCAGCAAGGCGACCGCAGAGGCGGAGGGCAGCAACAAGGTGGCGGCTTCAACCGTGGTGGTGCCGGTGGTGGAGACAGGCGCAGGCAAGACAGGAACGCACCTGTATCTGCACAACAACAGGAAATAGATGCTAAAGCTATACAGGAAAAAATACGCCAAACACAAGCCAAACTGGCAGGTGGTACACGTAACAAAAACCTGAAGGCCAAATACCGCCGCAACAAGCGCGAAGAAATGGCGGAAAAGCGCGCGGCTGCAGAAGAGAATCAACAAGGCAACGTAATACAGGTTACAGAGTTTATATCTGTAAGCGAACTGGCAAGCTTGCTGGATGTAAGTTTTGCAGATGTTATCAGCAAGTGTATGAGCCTCGGCATCATGGTATCTATCAACCAGCGACTGGATGCAGAAGTGATAGAATTGGTATCCAGCGAGTTTGGGTATGATGTTGAATTCATCAATCTGGAGCAGGAAGCCGATATTGAAGAAGATGATACAGACGACCCAGAAGATTTATTGCCACGCGCACCCATCGTTACCATCATGGGCCACGTTGACCATGGTAAAACATCACTACTCGACTATATACGCGAGGCGAATGTGGTAGCGGGCGAAGCGGGTGGTATCACCCAGCACATAGGTGCTTATCAGGTAACAACAGAGGGTGGTAAAAAAATCACATTCCTTGATACGCCGGGCCACGAAGCCTTTACCGCCATGCGTGCGCGTGGTGCTAAAGTAGCAGACGTAGCCGTGATAGTGGTGGCTGCCGATGATGCCATCATGCCGCAAACGAAAGAGGCTATATCGCACGCGCAGGCAGCCAGCTTGCCGATGGTATTTGCCATCAACAAAATAGATAAAGAAGGTGCTAATCCTGAAAAGATTAAGGAGCAACTGGCACAAATGAATATATTGGTAGAAGACTGGGGCGGTAAATTCCAAAGCCAGGAAATATCTGCCAAGAAAGGATTGAACATAGACCTGTTGCTGGAAAAGATATTGCTGGAAGCAGAACTACTGGAAGTGAAAGCTAATCCGGACAGGTATGCATCCGGTAGTGTGATAGAGGCATCGCTTGATAAAGGGCGTGGTTACCAATCTACCATACTGGTACAAAACGGTACACTGGAACAAGGTGATATGATAGTGTGCGGACAGCACTTTGGTAAAATCAAAGCCATGTTTAATGAGCGCGGGCAGCGTGTAGAAACAGCAGGGCCATCTGCACCCGTGCAGGTATTGGGCCTGAATGGTGCACCGCAAGCGGGGGAGAAGTTTAAAGTGTACGAAGACGAAAACGAAGCAAAAGAAATAGCTAACCATCGCGCGCAGATATTACGCGAACAGGGCATACGTGCACGCAAGCACATAACACTGGATGAGATTGGTCGCCGCCTTGCATTGGGCAACTTTAAAGAACTGGCACTTATCATCAAGGGCGACTTTGATGGTTCGGTAGAAGCATTAAGCGACTCGTTGCAAAAACTATCTACAGACGAAGTAGCGGTAAACATCGTACACAAAGGTGTAGGTCAAATAACAGAAAGCGACGTATTGCTGGCAACTGCTTCAGATGCCATCATACTCGGCTTCCAGGTGCGCCCGTCTTTGCAAACATCAAGGCTGGCAGAGCAGGAAAATATTGAGATACGTTACTATTCCATCATCTACGATGCGATTGACGAAATCAAGAGCGCGATGGAAGGTCTGCTTGAGCCTAAGATTGAGAAGAAGACCGTATGTAATATTGAAGTGCGCGAAGTATTTAAGATTGGCGGCATAGGTACCATTGCAGGTAGCTATGTGCTGGATGGCAAGATGACGCGCAACACCAAACTAAACCTTGTACGCGATGGTATCGTTATTCATACAGGCGAATTGTCATCTCTTAAACGCTTCAAAGACGACGTGAAAGAAGTGAATGCAGGCTACGAATGTGGTTTGATGATTAAGAACTACAACGATATACGCATAGGCGACATCATAGAAGGCTATGATGAAGTTGAAGTAAAGCGTACATTGTAATCTTTTATAGTAATATGATAATGAATAAACGCCCTGATAAAACATCAGGGCGTTTTCATGTATGTTATACATTAAATAAATGCCCCTGAAAATTTCAGGGGCATTTATTTAATGTGCCGTTCTGATAGCAGCACCTGCATTGATGAGAAAGGGCTGTTTTTCTCCGTCTATAATAAGGGGTATGAGCTCTGCATCGCGCAGGGCATCGTCGAATGCAGCGGTTATTTTTTTGTACTGTTCTTCGGTAAGTAGTATGTCTTTAGATACGCTCAATGCATCAGCAGTATAATACACGATTTTGCCATCGGTATTCACCACTACATCGGGCAGTTGGTAGGCATAGTTGCCTGCGGGCAGTTCGTCTTTCAGGTTGTTGAATACACTGTGTATGCGCTCGTTGATGAGATTACGGGCAGCATTTGCCTGAAAGCCTGTGCTATTAGTAGCATTATATATCTGCACACCGTTGATGGTAATGGGTATATCAGCATGTTTCACTAACTCTTTCACCCGAACCATTGTGTGTTGTTGCATGGTAATGAGCGTGTCTGCTTCTTGCTTGACTATTTCAAATACGAAACCATTACGCTTAACGGTTACAGTATCGAGCTTGCCTGCATAGACAGAGAGAGGCAAAAGACATAATATAGTGATGAGCAGGCGTAGCATCGTTTCTATTCGATATTGAAACTATATGTATGGTAATTGTAGTAAGCAACCGGTTTGTTAGCAATCAATAGCGGTGTGTATTGCTGTTGGCTCATAGCATCCTTTAGTTTCGTATTGATAGTTTCTTCCAACTTGGAAGGAATAGTTAGCCTTGCGGTTTTTACATGCAGACGTTCTTGTTGTTTGCGACGTACTATGCCGTTTGTAGTATAATACACCACATTACCTTGCTCATTAATTATCAGGTCTTTAAAAACCATTTCGTAAGAACCAGCTGGTAATTTCTGTTTTTCTATTTTAATAATCTTATCGAAAGCTTGCCATATTCTAATATGGTCTTCTATCCACATTTTGCTATTACGAAAATTATTAACGGTATCAGGCTTGTCATCCATTACATAGTATATCTCTTTGCCATTAAGCAAAACTGGTTGTGGAGTGCCATAGTCAACTACCTTTCGCTCGTTGGTATTGGCAATGTGCATTTCTTTTGTTGTGGTAGAAGAAAATACAATCACATCTCCTTTCTCGGTTGTGATGGTTTTGCCATTGGGAGTTTTATCTGTTGCCGTTGCGGCGTATGCGTATAGACACAATAAAAGCAGGGTTGCTTTTCTCATAGGTGTACCATTTTAATAAAAATACATATAAAAAGCGGGATTACATAAGTAACCCCGCTTTAATATAGCACATAGACTATGTTATTTCTTAGACAAGGTAAGGTGTAGTACTTCGCTCATTTCGGTAACGTAATGAAACTTTACTCCTTTAATAAATGCCGGGTTTATTTCCTCTACGTCTTTTTGGTTTTGCGCGCACATGATTACTTCTTTGATACCCGCACGCTTGGCAGCCAGTATTTTTTCTTTAATGCCACCAACGGGTAATACTTGTCCGCGTAGTGTTATCTCACCCGTCATAGCTATATACGGCCGTACTTTGCGACCTGTAAACGCAGACGTTAACGCAGTAAGCATTGTTATGCCTGCACTTGGACCGTCTTTAGGTACAGCACCTTCGGGTACGTGTACGTGGATATTGTATTCGTCAAATTTTTCGGGGGCAATGTTGTATTCAGCAGCATGTGCTTTGAGGTAAGAGAGTGCTGTTGACGCACTTTCTTTCATCACATTGCCGAGGTTGCCTGTAAGCGTTAGCCCACCCTTGCCTTTCGACAAGCCCGTTTCTATAAACAATATATCACCACCAACATACGTCCATGCAAGACCAACGGCTACACCCGCAGGATGTCCTTTGGTATAGATGTCGTTATTGAAGCGCGGCTTGCCCAGTATTTTTTCTATCTGCTCTACGGATACCTGCTGCGCTACTTTTTCTTCCATAGCTACTTGCTTCGCTACAGCACGCATCACGCTGGCTATCAGCCTGTCCAGTTCCCGCACACCCGATTCGCGGGTGTATTCCTGTATCATTTTGTTCAGCACTTTGTCGCTGAATTTCAATGGTATTTTACTGAGCCCGTGCAGTTCTTTTTGCTTAGGTATCAGGTGGTTCTTGGCTATCTCTGTTTTTTCTTCCATCGAGTAGCCGGTCAGTTGTATTATCTCCAGCCTGTCGCGCAGGGCGGGTTGTATTTCGCTGAGGCTATTGGCAGTAGCTATAAACAATACTTTCGACAGGTCGAATTCAAGCTCCAGATAATTGTCGTAAAACGTATTGTTTTGTTCGGGGTCTAATATTTCCAGTAAAGCAGAACTTGGGTCGCCACGGAAGTCTTTGCCTATCTTATCTACCTCATCTAATATAAAAACAGGATTGGCAGATTTTATTTTGCGCAGCGATTGTATAACGCGCCCCGGCATAGCACCGATATATGTCTTGCGGTGGCCGCGCAGTTCGCTCTCGTCGTGCAGGCCACCGAGGCTCAGGCGTACATATTTTCTGTTGATAGCATTGGCAATGCTTTTGCCGAGTGATGTTTTACCGATACCAGGGGGGCCTACAAAACATAGTATGGGTGATTTCATATCGCCTTTCAGCTTCAGCACGGCAAGGTATTCCAGTATACGGTCTTTTATTTTATCCATACCGTAGTGGTCGGCATCCAGTACTTTCTGTGCTTTTTTCAGATCGTAACTGTCTTCTGTAAACGACTCCCAGGGCAGATCCAGCATCAGGTCCAGATGATTGTATATCACCGAATAGTCGGGCGTGCTGGGGTGCATACGTTGCAGCTTCTCAATATTCTTCTGAAACAGTTCCTTAGCACCCTCACTCCATTTAATACCCTCTGCGCGTTTTTGAAGGTCTTGTATTTCGCGTTCATTGGGGTCGCCTCCAAGTTCTTCGCGTATAGATTTCATCTGCTGTTGCAGAAAGTATTCGCGTTGTTGTTTGTCTATATCTGCACGGGTTTTATTGGTTATTTCGTTTTTGAGTTCCAGTAATTGCAGTTCCGACTGTAACAGTTGCAACAGACGTTCCGCTCGGGTTTTCACATTGTTCTCCTCGAGCAATGCCTGTTTATCTGCGAGCTTTGCCTGCAGGTTAGACGCTACAAAGTGCACCAGAAAAGATTGGTGTTCTATATTGCGCAGCACGATGCTGGTTTCATTAGGCATGTTGGGCGATTGCTGCGCGATGTTTTCTGATTGCTCTTTGATAGATGCTACCAATGCTTCGAACTCCGCATCGTTTTGCGGAAAATTATCTTCCAGATATTTTATATCGGCAGTGTAGTATGGTTCGGTTTGTTTGTAATTCTCAATCTCGAAACGCATGCGCCCCATGATGAATACGGTCGTATTGCCATCGGGCATTTTTATTTGCTTCACTATTTTGGCAAGTGTACCTATGCGGTATATTTCGTCTGTGCCAGGGTCTTCTGTACTACCGTCTTTCTGCGCTACAACACCTATCCATTTCCCGTTTTTCTGCGCTTCGGCTATGGCTTTTACAGATTTTTCTCTGGCCACAGTAATGGGTAGTACCACATTGGGGAAAAGCACCGTATTGCGCAGTGCTATCACGGGTACTTCGGTAGGTAAATTGCCCTTTTCCTGGTCGTCCATCTCATCTTCGCCCAAGGGTACTATAGGCATAAATTCTACTTCCTGTTCAGGCTGCCCCAAATACATATCTATCATTGATTTCATTGTGCTCATGCTCGTATAATGACATATTTGCCGTTTTGCAGGCAAAACAGCAGCTAAAGATACAGGTCAATACCCATGCCAAAGCCAAAGAAACTGTAATTTTTACAGGTTGGCATGTTTCTGCTATCTTTATACCATAAACATATATTATGATATTCAAACACCTGAAATTTGCTTTGCTTTTTATTTGCATTTTCAGCATCGGCAAACTTGCCATTGGTCAAGAAAGTGATATTGCAGAACGCATAGACATAAAACCGCGCCCTGCTAAGAAATTTTACAGCAGCAATTCGTTAGATGCATCTATATTTTCTACATCAACGCTGCAAAGACCCGGGGTGAGTAAACTAAGTACGCTTCGCTTCAGTTATTTTTTCAATTTCGGGTTCAATTTCAATTACGATTTCAATAAAAACTTCGGTGTATTTACAGGCATCGGCATAAAGAACATAGGCTTTATAGATAAAATTGGAGACAGCACCATCAAGCGCAGGGTGTATACCATAGGTGCGCCTGTCGGCATCAAGTTTGGCAACCTGAAAAAACGTACATATGGTTTTGTAGGATGCGGTGTTGACTTTGCTTTCAACTACAAAGAAAAAGGCTTTATCAAGCGTGGTAATAAAGATAAATTCAACGAGTGGTTTAGCGACCGTACAGAGTTGATAATGCCTTATGTGTTTGCAGGTATATCTTTGGATCCGGGTATTGCATTCAAAATACAATACTATCCCACCAACTTTATGAATACGGACTATACGGAAACAAGTAGTGGTGTGTTGCCAGTTGTTACAAGGCCTTATGCTGGTTACAACGTTAACCTGATACTGCTTAGTGTCGGCTTTGATATTCGGTACACAAAGGCAGGCACACCCAAAGCGGTACTGGTGGCTGCGAATTAAAAATAGGGGCATTTGCTGATACGATGCAGTTATTGCGCAATTTGATTTGGGTTTGCTTTGCTTTGATTGCTAGTAACAGCTACGCTCAAAACCCATACATGATAGTGCTGGGCACCGTGCAAGACGGGGGCTATCCGCATATAGGATGCAAGAAAACCTGTTGTGAAAAAGCATGGAAACGAACTGACAAGCAATACATCGTAAGTCTGGCTTTGGTTGATTCTCAAAGCCGCAAGTGGTGGCTATTTGAGGCTACGCCTGACATTAAAGAACAATTACAATATTTCAAGACAATCACAAATGGCAGATACAACTACCTGCCCGATGGGATATTCATTACCCATGCCCACATCGGACATTATACAGGTCTGATGCAGTTAGGTCGTGAAGCATTGGGAGCAAAAGCAGTAACTGTTTATTCGATGCCTGTTTTGAAAAATTACTTTGAAACAAATGGGCCGTGGAGCCAGTTGGTAAAACTGCAAAACATAAGCGTATATGCATTGCAAAATGGCAAACATGTAATACCTGCAAGCGGTATTAGTGTCACCCCATACATTGTGCCGCATCGTGATGAATATTCAGAAACGGTTGGCTTTAAGATTACCACAAACACTACAAGCTATCTGTTTATACCTGACATAGATAAATGGCAGAAGTGGGACAAACAAATAATAGATGAAGTAAAAGCTGTTGACTTTGCTTTTATTGATGCTACCTTCTACAATGAAGCAGAACTGCCCGGCAAGCGAATGGAAGAAGTACCACACCCTTTTGTATCAGAAACCATGCAACTCTTCACCAATGAGGCAGATTATGTAAAAAGTAAAATTCACTTCATACACATCAACCATACCAATCCACTTTTGTGGCGTAAGCCTGCGGAAGATAGTGTACGCAAACAAGGGTTCAATATTGCAAAACAAGGCAATACATATAAATAAAGGGGCTAAATGCCCCTTTATTTATTATTAGCTGAACGCGTCTTTTATCTTATCAAAAAAACTGCGGTCTTCCTTCATTTTTTCTGCGTCAGGCCCCGGTTGAAAATTATTAGATTTTTTTAGCTTCTCTAATATAGCACGTTCCTCGTCCGTCAGGTCTTGTGGCGACCACGCATTTACTTCTACTAACTGGTCGCCTTTTTCGTAAGACTGGAATGCAGGGAAGCCTTTCCCTTTCAATCGGAATATCTTACCGCTTTGTGTGCCAGCAGGTATTTTTATTTTTGCTTTACCATCTATGGTTGGCACTTCTACCTGTGTACCCAACACTACTTCTGGGAATGAAAGATGCAAGTGATATATAACGTCTAATTCGTTACGCCTTAACTGCGGATGCTTTTCTTCTTCAATCAATATCAGCAAATCGCCATTAGGGCCGCCGCGCTCGCCTGCATTGCCTGCACCGCCCATACTTAGTTGCATACCATCCTGCACACCTGCTGGTATATCCAGACTGATGGTATCTTCTCCATACACACGCCCCTCGCCTTTGCAGCTTCCGCATTTAGATGTTATCTGTGTACCCTCGCCATTGCAGGTAGGGCAGGTAGTAACTGTTTGCATTTGCCCCAAAAAGGTTTGTGTTACCTTCCTTACTTGCCCGCTACCACCACAGCCGCCACAGGTTTGCACCGCGTTTTTATCTTTTGCACCACTACCATTGCAGGTATTGCAGGGTACATATTTTTTAACCTTGATTTTCTTATTTGCTCCATTGGCTATTTCCGCGTAGCTCATCTTTAGCTTCACACGCAGGTTGGCACCACGAGAGCCCTGCCTGCGTCCGCCGCCGCCACTACGCTGACCGCCGCCAAAAAAGCTGCCAAACATATCGTCGCCAAATATATCGCCGAAGTTCTGGAAGATGTCTTCCATGCGCATACCGCCCTGCCCGCTAAAGCCACCACCAGCCACACCACCCATACCCGCATGGCCAAAGCGGTCGTACTGTGCTTTTTTATCAGTATTGCTCAATACATCGTAGGCCTCAGCCGCTTCTTTAAACTTCTCTTCAGCCGCTTTATCGCCGGGGTTGCGGTCGGGGTGGTATTGCATCGCTATCTTGCGATAAGATTTTTTTATCTCATCGGCACTTGCAGATTTTGATACACCTAATACCTCGTAATAGTCTCTTTTTGCCATAACGGCCTTTCTTATTTTAATTCTTTTATCAAACAACACCCCCCCTTTTGGGGAGGTCGTCAGGGGCTGTTTATTTACCCACTACCACTTTTGCAAAGCGGATGAGTTTATCGTTCAGGTAATAACCCGGCTGCACCTCGTCTATCACTTTGCCTACCATATCCTCATTTGGTGCAGGTATCTCGGTTATCGCCTCGTGCAGGTCGGCATCAAAAGCGTGGTTTTTCGCTTCCATTTTCTTCAGTCCCTTATGTTGCAACGTGGCTTGCAATTTGTTAAATACGAGATTGATACCTTCTTTTATCTGTATCAGGTCTTCGGATGTTTCCATTTGCTTTTGCGCGCGTTCGCTATCATCCAGCACATCCAGCAGCGATTGTATTACATCTTTGCCTGCGGTTTGTATCAACTCTATGCGCTCTTTCGCATTACGCTTGCGAAAGTTGTCGAACTCGGCAACTAAACGCATGTATTTATCTTTGGTTTCGTCCAGCTCTACCTGTAGTTTTTCCAGCTCACTTTCTTCGCCAATTTCGTCATCCAGATGCTGCATACCGTTTACGCTATCGTCTGTATTGATGCTGGCTGCCAGTGCTTCTTCGTTTATTGTTGCTGACAGGTTGTCGGCATTTTCATTTATTACCTGCTCTTTTTCTGATGTCTGCTCACTCATTGGTTTTTTCTTTTTAAAAAACATGGTGCAAAAATAGCTTCAATTATTTTGCCATAGCTGCAATATGAGACAAAATGTCTTATCAAACCGTTAAGCATTGCCATTTTGTATATATAATACCTATCTTCACTGTAAGAAGCAATGGTATGAAAAATACAACCGCAGCCATCATTGTAGCTATCGCGTTACTGGTAGGCATCTTTCTGCTTGGCAGGGCTTATAATTACAAGTTCAAAACAAAAAATACGGTGAGTGTGCTTGGTAGTTCACAACACGATTTTACTGCAGACCTGATAGTATGGTCTGCCACTTTCACCCGTACTTCTATGGACTTAAAAGACGCATACGCATCGCTGAAAAATGACGAGAAAGCAGTACGTGAATACCTGCAAAAACGCAGCATATCAGACAAGGAAATGAAATTCTCTTCAATAGTCATCAATAAACAATTCAATACTACATACGACGACAATGGCAGGCAAACGGGTAATACATTTGTTGGCTATCAGTTAATGCAAACAGTGAAAATAGAATCGAAAAATCTGGATGGTGTAGAAAAAATATCAAGGGAAATAACAGAACTGCTGCAATCAGGCATTGAATTAAGCTCTGGTGAGCCACTATACTATTATACCAAACTATCTGACCTGAAGATAAATCTGCTTGCCAAAGCATCTGCAGATGCGTATAACCGTGCTACTACAATAGCAACAAATGCAAACAGTAAACTGGGCAGGCTACGCAAAGCCGCTATGGGGGTGTTTCAGATTACAGGTCAATACAGCAATGAAGATTATAGCTATGGCGGAGCATTCAATATTACCAGTAAGAACAAAACGGCGAGCATTACCGTAAGGCTGGAGTATGAGCTGGACTAACCCCTCAACATTTCTTTCAGCTTCCAGATAAAAGAATTGTTTTTTTTCAGGGTAAGGTAGAGTTCTCTTTGTCCGCCAAAGCTGCGAAAAAACCGTTCTACACCTGTATCCATGCTGCCTTCCAAATCGAAATATTTATTACCCCGCTGCTTGGCAAGTTGTATGCAGTGCCAAAGCAAAGCAGGCATGGCTTTGTTATTATCATTACCCTGCTTTTGCGCCCCCATCAGGTAGTAGCTATTGTCTGCATCCCATACATTCCATACAGCTGCTAACACATCACTACCCTGTTTTGCTACATATATTGCGCCTGCGTAGTTATCAATACAAGCCTGCATCAGCCGCTGCATATCTGCAAGGTTATATGCCTGCATTACGTCTTTTTTATCGAGCGTGTGTTTTTGGTATTCAAACAGCAGGTTGACAGCTGCATTATCTTCTGTAATTTCCAATGTTCCATTTGCACTTTTTATATGCCGGCGCAAGCTTTCTTTCATGCTTGCCAGCAACGCTTGTTCGTCTTGCGTCAGGTCAATCAGAAAAGTCTGCTTTGCACTGATGGTGAATCCTGCATGTTTATACAACCCTGCCTGAAACTGTTTAGGCAGCAACGACATGCTCCATACATTGGCAGATGGTAATTGTTTTATCAGTTCGCTGACTGTTTCATGTTCAAAGCTATCGCGATTAGCAGCTTTCAAGTCGGGTGGATATAATACATAAGTACCTTGATAGGGTGTCAGTTTAGGGGTACGTATCAGGCTTACACCTGCTTTCTGCTCTTTGTTATAAGGCCATATACCTGCTACCGTATCGCCATTCATGGCTATGGCAACATCCCAATCAGTGCATACAGCATCCATCCACCAGTGTTGCAAAAAAACGGGTATTTGCCTATTGGCTTGGCAGATGCTTATGTATTGTTGTTTGTTGCTCATGTCATTTGCAGGGTACACTATTTGAATTGCAAAACCCTTGCCGGCTGAATACGACGAATATACAACGATGGCAGCCACATACATAGTATGCATAGCAAGATGGTTGCAGCATCTATCACCAATGGTTGCCACCAATATAGCTTTACAGGCACATATTTAAGTGAATAACTTGCCTCAGTCAGTTTTAAGAAGCCCGTTTTTAATTGCAGCCAGCAAATACCTAATGCCAGTATATTGCCTGCAATAATGCCAATGCCTGATATGATGGCTGCATGATACAGAAACACCCGTTGCAACTGCCCCGTAGGCATACCTTGTGCTTTTAAGATGCCAACCATACGCACCTGCTCTACTATCAGTATGAGCAATGCGGCTGCCAGATTGATGATGGCTACAATTGCCATAATCCCTATTACTACCCGTGTGTTTACATCCTGCAAATGCAACCAATCGAACAGGTTAGGGAAAATATCCATCATGGTATAGGTAGTGAGTGGTGGCTGCAAATGATTGTAGTAAATACGGTTAGCTACCGTATCGGCATAGGTATCGTCGTCTAATGCCAACTGATAGCCGTTTATTTTATCCGCCCCCCAGCCATTGATGCGTTGCAGCAGACGCAGGTCGCAGATGGCATAGGTACGGTCTATTTCTTCCATGCCTGTATGGTATGTTCCTGCAATCTTCACCTTTCGGATACGCGGAAATACAGAGCCGGGTTCTATAAAATATAGTTCCAGCATATCCCCCGCTTGCACATCCAGCCTGCTTGCCATACCTGCCGATAGCATGATTTCTCTGGCATAAGCCGTATCACTGTAGTCTATCAGCCTGCCTTGTATATCTATGCTTTCGGGTAGTTTATAATTTGCATCTACACCTTTCAGTTGCACGCCTTCCATAGCATTGGCTGCGTGTATGATGGCCGGACGTGCGGCAAAAGCGTTAATACTGGCAACATGCGGCTCGTTCAGCACTTTCTTTTCCAACACCACATCTCTTGAAATGGGTTGAGGTGCTATAACGCTGCTTGTATTCATGCTATGTGGCTGTATCTGCACATGCCCCCAAAAGCTGAATAATTTTTCGCGCACTTCGTATTTAAAGCCTGTAACAATAGCGATAGCCATTATCATAGCTGCTACGCTGATGGTGGTAGCCACTATAGCCAGCCTGATGATAAAAGATGAGAAAGCACCTTTACGGCGTAGTAAATACCTGCGTGCTATGAAGAAAGGTAAATTCAAGACAAACCAAAAATAGAAACTAAATGCTAAAAAGCTTTTGCAAAAGAAAAAGGATTAACAGTTTCCCGTCAATCCTTTTTAATTACCTGTTATAATAGTTGATTAATCCAAAGCCGTTGCGCTTTCTATCAGCACGCTTGCTTTGTTGTTCAACACCTCTACAAAACCTCCCGAAATCTCATATTGTTCGGTTGTGTTTTTGTCTTTCAGTATTTTCATTTTGCCCTTACCCAGTGTAGCTATGATAGGTGCGTGGTTTTCGAGTATCTCGAAAGAACCTTCAATGCCGGGCAGCTGAATGCCGTAAACATTACCGCTATATACTTTGTGCTCGGGTGTTAATATATCTAATTGCATACCCCAACCCCTAAAGGGGCTATTTTATGTTGTTAGTTAATTTATTTATCAACCCTATCCCCCTTCAGGGGTTAGGGGTTTAATTTTTAGCTTGTTCTATCAACTTCTTACCTTTAGCTATCGCATCGTCGATAGTACCTACCAGGTTGAAGGCTGCCTCAGGGTACTCATCTACTTCGCCATCCATAATCATATTGAAACCACGGATAGTTTCATCGATTGGTACCAGTACACCTTTCAAACCTGTAAACTGCTCTGCTACGTGGAAAGGCTGAGACAGGAAACGCTGAACTTTACGTGCACGTTGTACTGTCATTTTATCATCGTCGCTCAATTCATCCATACCAAGGATGGCGATGATGTCTTGCAGTTCCTTATAGCGCTGCAATATCAGCTTCACACGGTTGGCGCAGTTGTAGTGCGCTTCACCTACTATAAGTGGTGTGAGGATACGAGATGTAGAGTCCAACGGATCAACCGCAGGATAGATACCCAAATCCGCAATCTTACGGCTCAATACGGTAGTGGCATCCAGGTGGGCAAATGTTGTAGCCGGCGCAGGGTCGGTCAAGTCATCCGCAGGTACATATACCGCTTGTACCGATGTGATAGAACCGTTTTTAGTTGAAGTAATGCGCTCTTGCATCAAACCCATCTCTGTAGCCAGCGTAGGCTGATAACCTACCGCAGATGGCATACGGCCTAACAGTGCCGATACCTCTGAACCCGCCTGTGTGAAACGGAAGATATTATCTACGAAAAACAGGATGTCTTTACCCTTGCCTGTACCATCACCATCGCGGAAGTATTCTGCCATAGTAAGACCAGACAATGCCACACGTGCACGTGCGCCAGGGGGTTCGTTCATCTGTCCGAATACGAAAGTCGCTTTTGAGTCTTTTAAACCCTCAAGGTCAACTGATGATAAATCCCAGCCACCTTCTTCCATGCTGTGTTTAAACTTATCGCCGTATTTTACGATGCCCGCTTCAATCATCTCTCGCATCAGGTCATTACCCTCACGTGTACGCTCACCTACACCGGCAAATACCGACAAACCAGCGTATGCCTTGGCGATGTTATTAATCAATTCCTGAATCAATACGGTTTTACCTACACCCGCACCACCAAACAGACCGATTTTACCACCTTTTGCATAAGGCTCAATCAGGTCGATAACTTTAATACCTGTAAACAGGATTTCAGATGCTGTACTCAGGTTTTCAAACTTGGGCGGCTTTGCGTGTATTGGGCGACCATTCGCTTTGTTTGGCTGAGGCAAACCATCTATCGCATCACCTGTAACGTTGAACAGGCGACCATGTATCTGCTCACCCGTTGGCATAGCTATCGCTTTACCTGTATCTACTACATCCATACCACGCACAAGACCCTCTGTACCGTCCATCGCTACACAACGAACGCTATCTTCACCCAAGTGCTGCTGCACTTCCAATACCAGTTTTTCACCGCTTGGGCGTGTCAACTCTAATGCGTTGTAAATTTCGGGCAGCTTATTTTCTGCACTGAAGTGCACGTCAATTACCGGACCGATGATTTGCTTGATTTTACCAACGTTTGGCATAAGATTCAATTATATAAAAGACTAAAATTTGATACCTGTTCAGGACGAAATACAAGGTATTTCGCCCAAATTTGGCGCAAAGGTAAGCTTATAGAACTAAAAAGCAAAAGGAAAAATAAGGCAAAAAATGAGATATATATTGTAATTAATATATCATTTACTCCTTACGATTGTAACCAAAAGGTTGGTGTACATTTTAGCTGGCCTATTGTGTTCTTTACCAGGGATCCATCTCGGCATATGCATCAATTGTTCAATTGCTTGTTTGTAAAACAAGCTCGTACCCTGCGGCTTTGTAATCATTTCAGCATTTAATACTTTGCCGTCCTTATCAATCAATACCTTAACGGTAAATGTAACATAGTCCGCCTGAACCATATCCAATAAATCCGCATCTTCTATGTGATACCTGTTATTTCTCTTAGCATCTGTGTACGGGGGTGTCATCTCTTCACAATCTCCCTCAAACCCGCCATTTATGTTATAGCATTTCCTATCCGTACATCTGCCATACTCATATACTTCTGCACAACTTAATTTGCCATTATTATGATAGTATGTCCATACGCTATCCTTGTGTTCGCCGTAGATGATCTTCCCTCTCGCAGATATTACTCCATCATCAAAAAAATGCTCTTCATATCCTTCTCCGCTACCATCTGCATCATACCTTCCTATATACACAGTGTCTCCATTGTCATTCCACTTATACCTGAATTTTACCAATTTACCTTTTATAAAAAGAGCAGAATCTATCAATTTTCCGTTTTCGTTATATGCTTTGTACAACCCCTCTCTCATGTTGTTAATATAACGCACTTTATTTGCTACACTACCATTGGGGTGGTAGAAAAAGAACATACCTTGTTTATTATCAAACTTGCCATCAGCATAGTTAGTAAAATAACCATCCATTCTTTTTACCCTTTCAATTGTATAGAAGTCTTTTACTTTCCACCATTTTCCTTCCTTGTAAGCTAATCTGTAATAGTATGCAGAATCGGGTCCGCATGTTTTACCATCATAGTCCATAAAGTATTCTATGGTATCAGTATTAGTTTGAGCTAATCCAATAGCAGCAGAACAGGCAAATAAAAAAACAAATACTATGCTAATGCTTATAAATCGCATATGGGTTATGTTACTCAAGTCTGAATGTTACTGGCTGCGTAAAAAACATACGAACAATTCTATTATGGTGTTTACATGGCTTCCATTTGGGCATAAGTTTTATGACACGGATAGCTTCTTCTTCACAACCACCAGCTATATGCCGACCAATGGCATGTATGTTGTCAATACTGCCATCAACCTCTACTGTAAAAGCAACAATTACTACTCCTTCTATGTTTCGGTTAATCGCTTTCTTCGGGTATCTAATATTTTCGCTTATGAAATGATTGACGTTATATTCCGCGGTTGCAAATAACACTGGTTTGCAATCACTGTTTTCATACACAGTTCCATCCTCATTATAACATATGATACCTTTCAGCGAATCTGCTAAATAAGTTTCTAAACTACTGATATTGCCATTTTCATGATAGTAGGTCCAAATACTGTCTAATAAATAACCTTTACTTGTTTTCCCATAGGATGATAGTTTCCCGTTATGATGGTATTCCCATTCTTCTCCTATTCCAGTAGCAGCTGTATCATAGACACCTTTAAACCTAACAGTACCGTCTCTATACCAGCCATAACCAAACTTATTAGGTAAGTCATTTTTGTAAAATATTGAGTCTTTTAATCTTCCAGTAGTGTCATAAGCTTTGAATATGCCTTCTTTAAGGTTATTTACATACGTTACTTTATCATGTAGTTTACCATTGCTATAGTATGTATAATGTATACCCTCTTTATGGGAAAAACTATCATTCTCGTATTTTGTATAATAGCCTTCGGATTTCTTGAATTTGCTATCCATGTAAAAATCTTTCACTTTCCACCATTGGCCTTCTCTTACCCCTATCCGATAATATGTAGCAAAAACCGGTTCGCATCTTTGCATATTATGCTTCAAATAATATTCTATCGTATCAGTGCTTTGTGCTTGTAATGAGCCAACACTTAGCAGGAATATTATTAAGAGTAAAAGGTATCTCATACATCCATTCATTGAGGGTGCAATACTATTGCATAAGCAGCAAACTGCCAAAGCTATTTATATAGCCTACGGTTTATACAATATAGACACCATATTGTTTGTGCTGCATTTGGGCAAGGCATCTGAATAGTATAGCATCCCTTTATAAAACAGGAATACGTACCAATCTGTGCTTTTATGCAGTGATGTGGTAGCTTCGTTAGGCTTAGCGCCCGTGTTGTGGTTATAGTCAACCATTGTTATAAACTTCACCTTGTCTTGCGTAGCGCGTTGCAGCAACCAGCCCATCAGCTCTCCGCTTTCTTTTTTACGCTTAGTATAGTTGGGCACTACGCCGGGGGTGCTTTCTCTATATCGGTATATATCTGCACCCAATATATATTCCATCCTGTCGCAGATAAACATTTGCATTTCAGGGTCGTCCATCATACGGCTATCAACTGCTATGTTGTATTTACAATCCTGATAACGTTCATCTCTTTTCAATTCATTCATTACCATCGCCATTACATTATCCGTATTCGCCTTATCTGCAAAGCCCCTCAACAAGCCTGCCAATGCCTCGCGCATTACGTAGATATACAACGCATCACTCCACCCTTCGCGCCTTGCCATTATTATGCGTTGTGCAGCAGTGTTTACCATGCGTCTGTATTCATCATTGCCTTGTACGGTTATCCTCGTTTGCTTTACTACATCATACACTGCTTTCAGATGCGGCAATGTGGCAGCATTGTTTTGCATTATAGATTCTTCTTTCACCAAAGCATCCAGCATCTTAATGGTTTCGGCAAACTGATCGCGCGTTACGAATCTGTCTTTGCTTTTGGCAAGTGTGTCGAAAGATGCTTTTTCTTTTATCAATTGCTGGTATTGCAATGCTTCTCTATCAAGGCTGTTATCGCCGGGCAAGTACCAGTGCCCGTTATAGTTCATAATGCCTTTGTCTTGCGCATTGGTGGCAAAAAACAGGCAACAAACCGTAAGAAAAGTCAAGGCTGTCTTCATAAAAAATTCGTAACTTTAACGGACTTGAAAATACAGCTAATTCAGCGAAATTCAAGTATACATTGTAATTATTTCACTTTTAAAACAACCAAATTATTCACTATGCCTGCCAATCTTTCTCAACGCATCAAATCTATTCAGCAACAATTATCTGTACCACAAAGTGGCGTGTTTGACATAACAACCGCCAATGCTCTCTGTAGTGTCATGAAAATAAACGGCGGCACATCGCTTACCACTAAAACCAAAGCCATCCAGAGAGGCGTAGGTGTTACGGATGATGGTATCATTGGTCCAATAACTGTATCTCGCATAGAAGCGTTACTTCAACCTAAATTGCCTGCTATACCTGCAGGTGCATCTATGGCAGTATCAATTGCGTCTTTACAGCTTATTATAAATGCAGAGGTATCGTCTAAAGAAGCTTATACTGCCAAATACCAATCGCCGGTATGGCCTGGTGGCGACAGTGGGGTTACTATTGGTATTGGTTTTGATATTGGTTATTGCAGCAGGCAAGATTTTATGAATGCATGGAGTGCACACCTAAGCCAACAACATCTGGATATGCTTTTGAATGTATTAGGCAAAAAAGGAGCAGCTTGTAAGCAAATAATACCCAGTCTGAAAGTTATTAAAGTATCCTATGATACTGCAGTACAAGTATTTTATCAACATACCCTACCTGCCTGCGCGCGAGATGTAAGGCGCATCTATCCCGGTGTGCAAAAACTACCACCAGATACACAAGGTGCTTTATTGTCTTTACTATATAACAGGGGACCACTGATAAATGATTCTGACCGCCGTAAGGAAATGAAAGCACTGATACCACTCGTTGCCGCGGGAGATATTAAAGGTGTTGCTGCACAACTACGCAGCATGAAACGTTTGTGGACAGAAATAAAACAAAATGGCGTCATCATTCAAAAAGGCATGAAAGGGCTAATAATACGCAGGGAACAAGAAGCTGTACTTGCAGAAAATGGCAGCTTTAATATACTGCCCGAAAATATTGTTACAGTATAAAAACAAAGGCTTGCATATTGCAAGCCTTTTTGAAATACCTTATTAATTTATCCGCTCGTATTCAAAAGTCGGGTAACCTTTTACCCCCTGATGATAAAAATCAAGAAATCTGAGTTTATAATAATATCCTCGCCTGTTCTTTACGATATAAATCATGTTTTTATTGACAGTATATTGGCTTGTACCTTGCTGCGGGTCAAGTGTAAATTGCTTCCAGTTATAACCAATAACATCACGGTGATTAGTGAATTTTAATTTCAGGAGGCGCTGGGCATCAATTGCCTCATAAGACTTTAAGCTGTCTTTTGCGGCAATAGTGTTGTAAGGGTTTGTCAACACCCCTGTTACAGGATAAGTATAGTTGTGCAGATAGTGGTACACTATCCTGTATCGGGTAAAAACTATATCCCATGTATTTTTGGGAGGTTCAGCATTTACAATTCTTCCATTTTCAGAAAACGAAAAGTAAGTGTAGTTGTAGTTATTATTTTTAGGTATGAAGATTGTTTTGTTAGCTACATCTCTTAAGCCAGCATAGTGCAAAAGATAGCCTTCAGCAGACACTTTAACGATTTGCATCTTTCGGAAAGTATCCGGATAAAAAGTAGGATCCAATTTTACAATATATACTTCTGACTTAGATAGCCCGCCTGATTGCCATTCGCCAATACCTGTAGAGTCGTTTGTGCCGCAAGCCTGGTCGAACTGCCATTCATTATCCTTAATTTTAGGCGCATCCAGCACTTTCGTCATATCCGTTTGATGCGTGTTATAAACAAAAACACCCGTACCACCACCATTCATGAATATATGGTAATCAGATACGCCTGTTTCAAATGCTAAATCCCAACTACTTGTTGGGCTTGTATATACAACAGATTTCGTTTCAAGGTCAAAGAACAACTGGTCTTTATAATCTTCCCCCATTTGTATAACCATATACTCCGAACCACTTTTTTCAGGCAATGACAAAGGTTGATCAACCTTCTCGCATGAAGATGTTGATAATACCATACAACTAATCAAAATCCCACCTATAAACCTGTTCAATTCCATTATTATGCAAATATCTACATCTACGAGAAACCTTGTGTCAGGGTTTTGTCATTAACATATAAATTCCCTATTAAATATATCGGTTTTTTTCAATCCTGTAATGCGACATTAGAATAGATTATTTACTTAGGTTTGCAAGTCAAATAAATTTACATGCGTATTATAAGGCTACTTGCATTTGCAGCCATAACAATCATCTTCTCTCATTGTACAAACAGTGGCAACGATTTCAGCGTAGCAGGCACCATAGATGGTATGCCTGAGCAGACAGTGTATTTGTATGAATTAGGTATCGATAAAATTATTTTACTCGACTCGGCCGAGTCTGACGGGGAAGGCAATTTTGTGCTGAAAAGTAAAGCTGCTGAGCCTGGGATGTACCGTATATCATTTGCAACTGCAGGCAATAAAACAATCATGTTGTCGGTAGAAAAAGGAAAAGTAAAAATAAAAGGGAATTGGGATGCACTGCACAATATACAGGTTGAAGGCTCGAAAAGTACGGAAGAATTACAGGCATTTTTAAAGAAAGTACGTAACCAGATTCAAACGGTTAATACATTCAATATAATAGCAGATTCGTTTAAACTCAGAGGAGATGACAGCATGGTACAGGTAGTGCAAGAAGACATGAAATCTGAAAATATTAAGTTCACTCATTTTATAGAAGAATATGCAGACACTACTTCTTACTTGCCCAACGCTTTATTTGCCGTCCAATTTCTGAACCCACAATCAGAAAAGGAATATATCATGCAGTTTCTGCCAGGGATGAATCAGCGCTTTAAAAATCGTAAACTGGCAAGAGAATTTACCGACAAAATCAGCATGATATACAGTCAAAACGCTGCAACAAACACAGACACCGATATACCTGCAGTTGGTAGCCCTGCTCCTGAATTGACATCATTTACACCTGATGGCAAAGAATTAAAACTAACGGGCTTTAAAGGTAAGTATGTGCTGGTTGACTTCTGGGCATCGTGGTGTGCGCCCTGTAGAAAGGAAAACCCTAATGTAGTAGCCGCATACAATAAATTCAAAGACAAAAATTTTACAATACTCGGCGTATCACTGGACGACGATAAGGAGAAATGGGTGGACGCTATCAAGGAAGATAATCTGACTTGGCAACACATCAGCGACCTGAAAGGTTGGGAGTCTGTAGCAGCTCGCATCTATCAGGTACAATCTATACCTGCTAATTTTTTGGTAGACCCCAACGGGATGATTATTTCCACAAACCTGCGCGGGAACGACCTAGAAAACAAACTGGCAGAAGTGCTTAAATAGTTCATATGACTAAACTATTGATGATTTTTTTGTGTTCTGTATTAATCATTAGTTGCAACCCTACTAATAAGAAACACCAGCAACATACTGCAAATAATAACGTGTCTTTGTACAACAAGAAATCGCTGGAGTGTGAGCGTAGAAACTGGAACCGTGTGCCAAAGAACGCCGGCTATGTGCAGCACAAATTAAGAACACAGCAAATTGTAAATACCAAATAATAATAAAGGGTAGCGAATGCTACCCTTTACTGTTATTACTAAGCCATGCTATTAGCTCTGGCTTGCTTTCCATTTTTTAACTGCTTCTGTCAGGCGGGGTAGCACGTCCATCACATCGCCCAGTACGCCATAGTCTGCTGCTTTGAAGAAAGGCGCTTCAGCGTCTTTATTGATAACCACAATTGTCTTTGAACTATTAACACCTGCCAAGTGCTGTATAGCACCGCTGATGCCTGCTGCTATATACAGGTTGGGGCGGATGGTGCCGCCTGTTTGCCCCACGTGTTCGTGATGCGGGCGCCAGTGAGAATCTGCTACTGGACGGCTACAGGCAGTAGCTGCACCCAGTTCGGCAGCCAGTGCTTCCAGTATATGCCAGTTTTCAGGGCCTTTCATACCACGGCCGCCGCTTACTACCAGTTCAGCTTCGCTCAGTGGTACAGTGCCTGTTATCTTATTTACTTCTTTTACCGTTATGCCAAAGTCTTTGTCATCAAAAGCAACATCCAGCTTTTCAACTGTTGCACTGCCGTCACCTTTTGTTACCGCAAACGTATTGGGCATCAGGTTGATGATTTTTACATCAGTCGTGATATTGACAAACGCGAATGCCTTGCCCGAGAATACTGTTTTCTTAACGATAAAGCCATTACTTGTATCGGGCTGTGATACCGCACCTGCTACCATGCCAGCCTTCAGGCGGGCAGAGAGGCGTGGAGCTACTGCCTTACCCGTAACATCGTGCAGGCAGATAATAACCTTCGCACCTTCTTTTTCGGCAGCCGTTGCCAGTGCTTTGGTGTATGCACGGGCGTTCAGGTTATCGAGGCGTGCGTCTGCTACATGCAATACTTTATTGGCACCATAAGCACCCAATGTCTGTAATTCCGCTTCCGCTACGTTGCCCAACGCTACTGCCGTAACGGTAGCACCTGTTTGCTGAGCCAGTTGTGCAGCGTATTGAACAGCTTCAAAAGTCTTTTTCTTAAAAGAACCCTGCGCGTTTTC
The DNA here is from genome assembly GCA_002127285.1 of Chitinophagaceae bacterium IBVUCB1. Taxonomy (GTDB): domain Bacteria; phylum Bacteroidota; class Bacteroidia; order Chitinophagales; family Chitinophagaceae; genus Polluticoccus. The sequence continues at coordinate 1,420,139 of NFUW01000001.1, read as the reverse complement.
TGCTAATACTATTATTGACATAAATTTCTTTTGAAATCCTAAAATCTAATTTCTAAATACTAAACAATTCAATCACAAATATCAAATCACTTTTGCTTCGTTGTGCAACAGTGCTACCAGTTCGTCCATGTTATTTTCATCTATCATCTTCACACCTGTTTTTGCAGGTGGCATATCGTAAGACGCGATGGTAGTCAGCGGGCTGATGGCCGCAGGTGCTACCACTTTCAGTGGCTTGGTACGTGCTGCCATGATGCCGCGCATATTGGGTATGCGTGCTTCAGACATACCTTTCTGGCAGGAAACCACTAAAGGCAATGCGCAAGTATCTGTTTCTTCACCGCCTTCTATTTCGCGCTTAACGGTAGCAATACCGCCTGCCATATCTAATGCAGACGCGAAGCCGATGTAGTTCATGTCCAGCAGTTCTGCCAGCATAGCACCCATCACACCGTTGTTGTAGTCAATTGACTCTTTGCCGCAAAGCACTAAGTCGTACCCCTCTGCTTTGGCATATTCTGCTATCTGTGCTGCCACTACATAGGGGTCGTTGCTATCGGTATCTATACGTATAGCCTCGTCTCCACCCAGTGCCAATGCCTTGCGGATAACAGGCTCAGCATCCGTCTTGCCTACCGTTACTAAATTAACTGCCGTAGCCAGTCCTGCTTCTTTCAGTTCCAACGCGCGTACTAATGCGTACCACTCATCGTACGGATTGATGATAAGCGTTACACCTGCCGTGTTGAATTGTGTATTGTTGTCGCTGAAAGCGATTTTGGTAGTAGTGTCAGGCACTTGGCTGATACAAACTAATATCTTCATCAGATTTCGAGATTTGATATACTAATAAACTACAATTATGTAGCCGAAATGGTTGGCAAAAGTACGGCAAAATTTGTAGCTGAACGAATGAATACTTACAGATTTGGTAAAAGATAATGAAAGAAATAAACTACTCATAAACTTCCTTACGGTGCCTGATACGACGTATGTCAACTACTTGTATTTTATCTGCTATCATATATATAATACGATAATCGCCAATACGCACTCGATATAATTGTTCCTTTTCGCCTTTAAGTTTTTTACAACCCGACGGACGTGGCTCAGATGCCAAACCGTCAATAGCTATAACCACTCTTTTTAAGATTGCATTTGGTAGTCGTTCTAAATCTTTCTCTGCACTATGGCTTACTACAATGGTATACATTATAACTTACCTTTCTTTTTCAAGCCTTTCTTTACATCATCCCAGCTACGCTTAGATTCATCTTTTCGCGCTTCTGCAACTATGGTATCCAGTAGATCTTCTATCTCTTCAGGGTGTTGCTCTATAGCTTTCAATTCTATCACTACCGCTTTCTTACGGTTCTTTTCATCTGTTAAATAACTAACTCCTTTCATAGACATTCCTGTTTATACAAATGTAAATAAAAAAGCCCCATGATAAACTCATGGGGCTTCGTACCAAATATGTCGGATTACTTTATTGCTACTTTGTCGTTCAGGTCGGTATCTACCAATACACGTCCGCAATGCTCGCACACGATGATTTTCTTGTGCTGGCGTATTTCGCTCTGGCGTTGTGGTGGTATTACGTTAAAGCAACCGCCACAAGAGTCGCGATGGATAGGTACTACCGCCAAGCCATTACTGTAGCTGCCACGTATGCGCTCGTAGGCTGCCAGCAGGCGGCTATCTACTTTTTCTTTAGCAGCAGCAGATTTTTCTGCCAGTACCGCTTCTTCTTTCTCCGTTTCAGCTATGATTTTTTCCAGTTCTTTCTTCTTGCCTTTCAATACTTCTTCTACGTCCTTTATCTTGTCTTCGGTACGTTGGCGTTGTACACCACGCTCTTTCAACTCGAAGTTGGCATCTTTAATGTGCTTATCGTTCAGCTTCACCTCAAGTTCTTGCAGCTCCATTTCTTTATTGATAGCTTCAAACTCACGGTTGTTCTTCACATTGTCCTGCTGCTTTTCGTATTTTTTAATCAGCGCTGTAGCTTCTTTCTTCGCTTCTGTCTTTTGCTCGATGAAGCTGTTGATGCTGCCGATTTCAGCGTCAATGTTATGAATACGTGTTTGCAAGCCTTCGATTTCGTCCTCAAGGTCTTTCACTTCCATAGGCAGTTCACCTTTCAGCGTTTTGATTTCATCTATTTTAGAATCAATCTTTTGCAGAGTAAGAACCGCAACCAGTTTTTCTTCAACCGAAAAGTCTTTAACTGTAGCCATCAGCAATAATATTTTACGGGATTTGTATTAGTTTTTGATACAAGGACGGCAAAATTAGGAAATTTTTTATTAAGTATGGCCTCAAATATTTCTACGGTGTACTGCTCGCTCTCATAATGCCCTATATCGGCTATCAATATCCTGCCTTCGGCATCAAAAAACTGGTGGTATTTAAAGTCGCCTGTTATAAACACGTCTGCCCCCGCAGCCAAGGCATCTTTCAGCAAAAAACTACCCGAACCGCCACATATTGCTGCTTTTCTTATATCAGAACCTTTTAAAGCAGTATACCGTATGCAAGAAACTGCCATGCGTTCTTTCAGATAAGCCAAAAATGCCATTTCATCCATCGGATTGGGTAAATAACCCACCATACCAGCACCTATTTGCTGGTTTTTATTCTCCAATGCTACCAGTTCGTAGGCTACTTCTTCGTATGGGTGGCTGTCAAACAGGGCTTTTAGCACCCTGCTTTCGGTGTGTTTTTCAATCAGCACTTCCAGTTTCACTTCGTCTGCCTGCTCTCTTGCGCCACCTGCTACCCCTATGGCTGGGTTAGCATCAGCCGCCGCGCGAAACGTGCCTTTGCCCTCTGTACCAAAACTACATTCGCTGTATTTACCTATCTCCCCTGCACCTGCAGCAAACAATGCATCGCGCACTTTGTCAAGCGCGGCAACCGGTACATAAGTGTGCAGTTTTCTTAATGTGCCGCCCATTACAGATAGTATCTCGGTATTCACGAGCCCAAGCTTTTCAGCTATTTTGGCATTGACACCTGCCCGCACATTATCCAGATTGGTATGCGCCGCATATATATGAATGTCATTTTTGATAGCTTTCTGTACGATGCGCTCTACATAATTGCGCCCTGTAAGCCGCTTCAAGCCTGAAAATATGAGGGGGTGATGAGCTACTATCATATTCGCACCGCATTGCATTGCCTCATCCAGCACTGCATCCGTTACGTCCAGCGTCAGCAATACACCCGTTACGGCTGCTTGGGTGTCGCCTACCTGCAAACCGCTATTGTCATACCCTTCTTGATACTGAACAGGTGCAAATGCCTCGATAGCCGCGATGATGTCTTTTACAAAAATCATATACCGTAAATATAGCCTTTAGCACAAAACTACACATAAGGCTTATCTTTGCGCCATGCAATTACTCGACGGCAAAGCAGTATCTGCCCACATCAAAGCGCAGATAAAACAGGAAACCGAAGAACTGAAGGCCAAAACGGGCAAAGTGCCGCATCTGGCAGCCATACTGGTCGGTAACAACCCCGCCAGCGAGGCTTATGTAGGTTCTAAAGTGCGTACCTGCGAAGAACTTGGCTTTGGCTCTACCTTGCTGCGCTTCGACGAAAGCATAACTGAACAGGCACTACTGCAAGAGATAAAAAAGCTAAACGCAGATAACCACATAGATGGCATATTAGTGCAACTGCCACTGCCCAAACATATAAGCGACGATGCGGTTATCAATACCATAGATGCGGGCAAAGATGTAGATGGTTTTCATCCTGTATCGCAGGGCAAGATGGTATTGGGGCAACCAAGCTATCTGCCTGCTACACCCTATGGTATGCTGCTGATGCTGGAGCATTACGGCATTAATACCGCTGGTATGCACTGTGTAGTAGTAGGGCGCAGCAACATAGTAGGCACACCCATGAGTGTACTGATGAGCCGCAATGCCAACCCCGGCAATGCAACGGTTACCATCTGCCATAGCAAAACCAAGAACCTGAAAGAGATCTGCCTGCAGGCTGATATTATTGTGGCTGCCATTGGCAGACCAAAATACATTACCGCCGATATGGTAAAAGAAGGTGCCATAGTGCTGGATGTAGGCATCAACAGAATAGATGATGCAACGAAGAAAAGCGGTGCAAGATTGGTAGGCGACGTGGACTTTGATAACGTAGCCCCCAAATGCAGCTATATAACACCCGTGCCCGGCGGTGTGGGGTTAATGACTATTTGCGGGCTGATGAAGAATACATTAGAAGCAGCTAAACAACACATATAAGATTGCAGGCAACAGCAACACATACAGCATCTTACCCCGTGATGGAGCATTTCTACACACTGCAGGGCGAGGGTATGCATAGTGGTAAAGCAGCCTACTTCATACGCCTTGGTGGCTGCGATGTGGGCTGCGTATGGTGCGATGTGAAAGATAGCTGGGATGCAGCAAAGCATCCTGTAATGACAACGGAAGAGATAACTAACATTGCCTCGGTGCACAAGGGGCGCATAGCCGTAATAACAGGCGGCGAACCTGCCATGCACAACCTAACAGCACTTTGCCAATCGCTGCATGGTGCAGGTTTTAAAGTACATATTGAAACATCGGGGGCACACCCGCTATCGGGCAAGTTGGATTGGATAACACTATCGCCCAAGAAATTTAAAGCCCCGCTTGAAGAAAACATGGAGCTTGCCCACGAGTTAAAGATAGTGGTGTATAACAAATCGGACTTTGCATGGGCAGAACAATATGCCGCTAAAGTAAGCAAGCATTGTAAGCTGTACCTGCAACCCGAATGGAGCCGCATAGACAGTATGACACCGCTTATCATAGACTACATAAAACTACACCCGCAATGGCAGTTGTCTTTGCAAACACATAAATACATCAACATACCATAACGAATGACTTTATTTCAGGCAATCATCATTGCGATAGTAGAAGGCATTACCGAATTTTTGCCCGTATCGTCAACAGGGCATATGATACTAACCAGCTATTTTATGGGCATACAAGACGATAGCTTTACCAAGCTGTTTGAGATATGCATACAGTTGGGTGCTATCTTATCTGTAGTGGTGCTGTACTGGAAAAAGTTTTTCGACTTTAAAAAATGGCAGTTTTACCTGAAGCTGGTGGTTGCCGTTATCCCTGCATTGATATTGGGCTTTCTTTTTAATGATGCTATTGAAGAATTGCTGGAAAGCCCGCTAGTAGTTTCCATATCGCTAATACTGGGCGGTATTGTGTTGTTGTTTATAGACAAAGCTTTCAGTAACCCGACTATTACAACAGAAGAAAACATCAAACCCAAAAACGGTTTTATCATTGGCTTGTGGCAATGTATATCTATGATACCAGGGGTGAGCCGCAGTGCAGCAACTATTATCGGCGGTATGCAGCAAAAACTGACACGCAGCCTTGCAGCAGAGTTTTCATTTTTTTTGGCAGTACCTACTATGGCAGCAGCAACAGGGTATTCATTAGTACTTAAAGACTGGAAAGTTGATGGTCTGGAAATGAAAGGCTACGAACTGCTGACACAAAGCAGCGATAAGCTGATGATATTCGGCGTTGGTTCGCTGGTATCATTTATTGTAGCGATGATAGCCATTAAATCATTCATCAGCTTTTTGCAGAAGTACGGCTTCAAGCTATTCGGCATCTACCGTATTATAGCAGGGGTGATTATGTTGCTGGTGTTGGGAATGAAAGGTTGACCTTATTCCGGCTTCCAAGCGTTAAAGAGCAGGTTCAGGTAGTAGTTTTCTTCTTTGGTTATTACATTATCGGCAGCAGATAGTTTGATGGCGAAACGCAGCAGGCTGTCGCGCTCTGCTTCGGTAGAATCATCATAAAAATCATCCATCATTTTCTGAAAATGGTTTTCCCATTCATCGTGCCGCAGGTTGCTGATGATGTCCATTTGCTTATCGAGGTTCACCCTGAACGGAAATTCCTCTACTATATAGTCGCGTATTACGGCATCTTCTTCCGCGCCAATGCGATAGTCAACGGCAGATAAAATCATCAGCAAGTGGTAGCCTGCAATGGTTTTATTGGTTCTGTTGTTGGGCATACAATTCTTCGGTATTTATATCAGCTTTGGGTTGCCAGCAGCAAGTCCAAATCAGTGTATTTAAAATTAAAACGTTTTGCTATCGGTGCGTTGGTAACGCAGCCTTTGTACAGATACACCCCGTTGCGTATGCCGCCCTTTGCCTGTATCAGGCTTTCAAAGCCGCCCATATCAGCGCATTGCAGCATAATGGGCATCAATACATTGCTGATGGCTCGCGATGCGGTACGCGATACAGCCGATGCCATATTGGGTACGCAATAGTGTATCACATCGTACTTCTTATATATCGGGTTTTCGTGGGTAGTAGCTTTCGATGTTTCAAAACAACCACCACGGTCTATACTTACATCTATTATCACCGAGCCTGCTTTCATATTGCTCACCATCTCGTCTGTTACTACTACGGGTGTAATGCCATTCTTGGGTTTCAGTGCACCTACTACCACATCTGTGTTTGCCAACTCTTCTGCCAGTGTTACTGGCTCTATTACCGATGTAGCACAACGCCTGCCGATGTTATTCTGCAAACGCATCAGTCGGTATATCGAGTTGTCGAATATCATAACCGATGCACCTAGCCCCAAAGCAGTACGTGCAGCAAACTCGCCTACTACACCCGCACCCAAAATCAATACTTTGGCAGGTGGTACACCCGATATACCACCCAGCAATATGCCCTTGCCGTTGTGTACGTTGTTCAGGTATTTAGCGGCAGTGAGGATGGCAGAGCTACCCGCAATCTCGCTCATAGAGCGTACGATGGGATAAGTGCCTGAATCATCTTTGATAGAATCGAACGCGATAGCGATAATTTTTTTCTGCACTAATTGCTCTATCATTTCCTTTTTCAGAAATGGCATATGTATTGGCGAAATAACTACCTGATTGGGTTGCAGCCAAGCTACTTCTTCCTCTGATATTGGTGCCGATTTGATGATAGTGCTTGCCTTATATACTTCCGATTTTTCGTAAACGATACGCGCACCTGCTTCACTATAGTCACTATCAAAATAAAAAGAGCCCTCGCCCGCATTATGTTCTACTACTACGTCGTGCCCGTTATTAACTAAAACTGAAACAGCTTCTGGTGTCAGCGCAACACGGTTTTCCTGAAAAGAACTTTCTTTGGGGATGCCTACAAATAAATCTTTCTTCTTAGGCAGTATTTCCAGCGTTTCTTCAAGCGGAACGTAAGAAAATGATGGCGATATGTAAGGCTTCTTGCTCATGCACTAACCGATATACATTTGGCAGAAAAATACAAAACAAGTTTTGATAAAAGAAGCCCGTTAACACCCAAATGATTGTTAAGAATAAAGCACTTGGCTGGTAAATACTACATTGTATTGACTGTTTTGTCGGTGTAAGTTCTATTTTTGTATGCAAGACAGGACATAATGCTCAGACAGTCGCAACAGCAGCGTTTATTACAAAAACTTTCCCCCCAGCAGATTCAACTCATGAAGCTGTTGCAGATACCTACTGCCAATCTGGAAGAACGGATAAAAGAAGAACTGGAAGAAAACCCTGCATTGGAAGTAGGCGGCGAGGATAACACCACTGATGAGTACGACCTGCAAGACAACGACGAAACGCAAGAGTTTGACGATGATACGGAAGATGTAGAACTAAGCAACGATACGGCAGAGAAAGTAGATATTGACGATTTTTTGCGTCATGAAGACGATGATGGTGGCAGGGACTATGGTGATGATTATTATGGCAATAGCGATACAGAGCGTGGTACCGTACCTGTAAGGGTTGAAACCAGTTTTCACGACTATGTGCTGGATCAGCTTGGTATGCTGGAACTGGACGAGCGCACACATATAATAGCCGAGCAGATAATAGGCAGTATGGATGAAGACGGCTACCTGCGCAGAGAAATAACCGCATTGGTAGATGACCTGGCCTTTGGGCAGAATATATATACCAATGAAGAAGAGGTGAACGAACTGATACAAAAGATACAACAATTCGATCCGCCGGGCGTTTGTGCATGGACATTACAAGAATGTCTGCTACTGCAACTGAAGCGTATTGAGCCGCAAACAAAAGCAGTAAAACATGCCATCGAAGTAATTGATAAATACTTTAATGAGTTTATCAAAAAGCACTACGATAAAATACAAAGACATCTTGGTGCCAATAACGATGACTTCAAAGAAGTTATTAATATCATCATCAAACTGAACCCCAAGCCGGGCGCTGCTTTTGCTATAGTAAACAAAGCGGAGAGTTATATCATCCCCGACTTTTTCGTGTTCAATAATAATGGTAAGTTGGAACTATCCCTCAATTCAAAAAACGCACCAGAACTGAAAGTATCTGAAGGATACAGGGAAATGATGCGCGCGTATGACAGGGGTGATAAAAAAGATAAACGACAGAAAGAAGCTGTACAGTTCATCAAACAAAAACTGGACTCTGCCAAATGGTTTATAGATGCCATCAAGCAAAGGCAACATACTTTGCTGCAAACCATGCAGGCAATCATAGATTTTCAAACAGAGTTTTTTCTTACTGGTGATGAAACATCACTAAAACCCATGATACTGAAAGACATAGCCCAGATAACGGGTCTGGATGTTTCTACTGTATCGCGTGTGGCAAACAGCAAATTTGTGCAAACTGAATTCGGCACTTACAAGCTGAAATATTTCTTCTCAGAAGCATTGCAAACGGAAAGCGGCGAAGAAGTATCTACCAGAGAGGTGAAAAATATATTGAATGGCATCATAAGCAGCGAGAATAAACGCAAGCCACACTCTGACGAGAAACTGACTGAAATGCTGCAAGAAAAGGGCTACAACATCGCAAGGCGTACTGTAGCCAAGTATCGTGAGCAGCTGAACATACCCGTAGCCCGATTGCGAAAAGAATTATAACACAATAATATACCCCATGACTTTTGACACACTTATAGAGGGAAGGCCTGAAAACCTGAAGAAAACAGCGATGCAATTAAAGGGACTTGCATTGCGAGTGGATAAGCTAATAGTAGAAACCATCTACGGCGGCAGCAAATCTAAAGTGGCCCTGTATAGCAAAGGTGGCCCAAATAATGTGTTATTCGGTATTCAGCTAAATGACAAATACTGCATACTGTACCTGCACCATACCGAATCGGCAGATACTATGAGCCTGAAACTGGAAGGCGAGGGCAAACACGCTAAACACGTAAAAATAACGGACATAACGCCCGAACTGGAAGCCGAACTGAAACAGGTGATGAAAAACATCATAAGAGCAGCAAGAAACTAATGGGCTTTGTCCGCAGCTATTTTCTTAGCTACAGCATCCAGCGTATCGTAAAATGCATTGCCGTACTTACGCACTATTGAATCTTTAAGAAATTGATACACAGGCACTTTCAATTGCTTGCCCAGCTTGCAAGCAGGCTTACACAGTGTCTTGCGCGGTTCGTAGTTTACTGCTTCATAGCCGTCCATCTGCTTCACCCTTATTGGGTATAAATGACAGGATATGGGCTTTTTAAAAGCAATCTTACCTTCATTCCATGCCCGTTCAAACGTACATTTTACTATACCCGCATCATCTCTGTAAGCATACACACATATACCGCCATTTACGGCAGGTGTTACATAACCAAACTCATCGTCCATAGTATGTGTGCCCTGCTTTTCTATTTCTGCCACATACTCTGGCAACAAGTATTCTTTAATCTTTGGGTAAACGGACGCAATGATAACTGTTTCCTCTTGTGTTAATGGCGCACCGCAGTCGCCATCTACACAACAGCCGCCTTTGCAACTATTCAGGTCGCATACAAACTGTTCTTCTACCACCTGGTCGCTTAGTAATACATTATCAATCGCTATCATGCAGAAACGTGGAAATATCTTGTTATAAAGATACAATTACATATTGAGGTAATTCATCAGGTTGTCAAACCTGTCTTGCAGGCTATCTTTATCGGTCTTATCACCAAACACATCCTTCACTTTGTAGTTGTGGCGTTCCAGTGCGCTAACCACACCACCAAGGCTATTGCGATTGGTTTTCAGCGTTACTTCCAGTTTACCCGTTAGTTTGTTGCTGAATATTTGCGTGCTTATCAGCAGCACTTCTTCGCTTTCGCAAATACGGGCTATCTCATACAAGCTATAGTTGCGTGGGTCTATTTCTAATACAATGATGCCGCCGGGGTTATCCAAACCGCTGTTTTCCGTTATATACCGTAGCAGTTCATCCCTTGTTATAGAACCTACATAGGTATTCTCTAAATCTACTACGGGTACTATGCGCAGGTTTTGCTGATGCGCTATACGCAGTGCCTCGTACGGGTGGCCTGTAGATAATACTGCCGGGCGGTAACTTAAAAAATCGGCACTCTGCAAAGAATTATCGGGGGCATCCCAATCGAGCAGGTCGTTTTCCTGTACAAGTGCCATGTACTTATCATCCGCAACCAAGGGCAGTTGGTCCAGATTGGTTTCGTCCATCAGGGATAAAGCCTTATCACCTGTATCAGTAGGTATCAGGGTAGGTACTACGGGCGATATTAATTGTTCAACTACCATTCTTTTATTCCCCCTTTAATATATAAACGTACAAATGCCTAACCGGTTTACAGCAGGAACAATATTATAACAGATTAATGACAATTATGGGTATTTATTTAAGCTTTATGCCTGGCAAGGAATGCATCAAGAATCACATTAAACTCCGCAGGCACTTCCATCATAGGTGCATGACCGCACTTGTCAATCCAATGCAATTCTGAATTAGGCATCAGCTTTTTAAACTCTTCTGCCACCATTGGCGGGGTAATCGTATCATTCTTCCCCCATATCAGGCAGGTTGGCACTTTGATGTCTTTCAACTCATCACCCAGATTGTGCCTGATGGCAGACTTTGCAAGCGATATTATTTTCAATGCTTTCAACCTGTTGTTCACGATTGAATACACCTCGTCAACCAGTTCTTTATTGGCTACTGCCGGGTCGTAAAAAGTAAGCTCTGTTTTTCTTTTGATGAATTCGTAATCGCCACGCTTGGGGTAGGTTTCACCCATACCGTTTTCAAACAAGCCGGAACTACCCGTTAAGGTCAGGCTCTTTACATTACTTTGGTGCTTCAGGGTATAAACCAAGCCAACATGACCGCCCAAAGAATTGCCCAGCAAGTGTACTTTGCCATAGTTCATGGTATCCAGAAACTTCTGCACATGCTTTGCCAGCCCCGCAACTGTCGTGTCGAGTATCGTCAGGTCGAACAGAGGCAGCATTGGTATCACAACCTTATGCGTCTTTTTAAAGTGATCAACAAGGTCTTTAAAGTTGCTCAACGCGCCAAAAAGGCCGTGCAGCAGTACTAAAGGCTCGCCATTCCCTTCTTCCACATACTTGAACTTACCAGACTGTTTTATTTCGTATTGCATGTTGCCGTTAATGGATGTACTAAAATACTGATGTTTCGCACAAAATTATACTTTTTAGCCTATGCGTAACAATTTGTTGCTTTTGTTGTTATTATCAAAATATCAATAATTACACTATTCTCATAGCTTTTTCACAATTTGCTTCAATTCATTGCGCTAAATTTGCAAGCATTATATCGGCTCTATGTTGCAATACTATTGTTCCTCGCTCACATCGTACAAAAGGCTTAAGACCAAAGAAGTAAAAATCGGCGATTTATTGCTCGGTGGCGGCAACCCCATCCGCATACAAACTATGACAACTACCGATACGATGGATACCGATGCCACCGTAGCGCAATGTGTGCGTTGTATAGAAGCGGGTGCTGAGTTGGTACGCATTACTGCACCCAGCAAAAACGAAGCGGAAAACCTGCAGCATATTAAGAATAAACTACGCGCGATGGGCTACAATACACCCATTGTTGCCGATATACACTTTACCCCCAATGCTGCCGAAATAGCTGCCCGCATTATAGAAAAAGTGCGCGTAAACCCCGGCAACTACGTTGATAAGAAAAAATTTGACCTGATAGAGTATACCGACGCTGAATATGCTGCCGAAATAGAACGCATCCGCGAACGCTTTACACCATTGGTTAAGATATGTAAGGAATATGGCACAGCTATGCGTATAGGCACCAATCATGGTTCGCTGAGCGACCGCATCATGAGCCGCTATGGCGATACACCCATAGGCATGGTAGAAAGCGCCATGGAGTTTTTGCGCATTGCGCGCGATGAGCAGTACCACCAGATAGTATTGAGCATGAAATCGAGCAACCCGCAGGTGATGGTGCAGGCATACCGCTTGCTAGTGCAGCAGATGGATAATGAATTTGGCGAGTGTTACCCCCTGCACCTCGGCGTAACGGAAGCGGGTGATGGCGAAGATGGACGCATTAAAAGCGCCATTGGCATCGGCACATTGCTGGAAGATGGGATAGGCGATACCATACGTGTATCGTTGACTGAAGACCCTGAATTTGAAATACCTGTTTGTAAAGACATCGTTGCACGATACAATGGCAGAACCAATACCGATACCATTCAACCTCTGAATGATGGTAAAATTGTATTACCATATTCCCCCTTCTCATACAACCGCAGAGAAACGATAGCGGTAGATAATATAGGCGGTCAACATGTACCCGTTGTACTTGCCAATATAAAAGATGAAGAAAACATAACACACCAAACATTGGAAGCCATTGGCTATAAATACGATGAGCCTACTGACAAATGGAACATTGGCGATGGTGCGGCTGATTATATATATACAAGTAATAAGACGGTTGACTTCGCTTTGCCGGGCACACTGAAAGTAATCTGCGACTACGAGGTTTGGCAACAGGCAGAAGACAAAGCAAAATACCGACCACTGTTTGATGCACAATCGTTTATTCAGCTAAGTGCTTTACCCGATGCTGCACATTTTGTGGTATTAGACACTGGGAGTGATTGGCAGCAAGTGATTAACGTATTGAATAAAGCAAACTACCAGACCGTTATTTGCTTATACAATTACCTTGCCTGCAATATGCCATCAATACGCCGAGTGTGTATTGAGATGATGGAACGCGGCATCAAAAACCCCGTGATACTTTGCAGCAATAACAAAGACAAAACGATAGACGAACAACTGATAGACTTTGCTACTAATACCGGTGGACTGCTGCTCGATGGCATGGGCGATGGCATATGGCTATGGAACCAAATGCGTGATATACAAAATATACAGATAACAGGGCGCACTTATCTGCAAGTAAAGAACAATTACCAATTCCTGAACAATACGGCATTTTCTATACTGCAAGCTACGCGCACGCGCATCAGCAAAACGGAATACATCAGTTGCCCCAGTTGCGGACGCACTTTGTTCGACCTACAGGAAACGACTGCTAAAATCCGTAATGCTACCAACCACCTGAAGGGTGTGAAGATTGCCATTATGGGATGCATAGTAAACGGGCCGGGCGAAATGGCAGATGCCGACTTTGGCTATGTAGGCAGCGGGCCGGGCAAAATAACACTATATAAAGGCAAAGAGGTAGTAAAGAAAAACGTGCCGAGCGAAATAGCCGTTAGCGAACTGATACAATTACTGAAAGACAACGAAGCATGGATAGAGCCGGGTGTTAATTGATAACCACCTGCTCTTCTTTAATAAGTTGCTTACTCTTAGCTGTCAGCATTACCAACAGTGCGATGCTGATATAAAACAACGAGCCTACTTTGTGCGTTTCTATCAACTCAGAAAAAAAGTTGTTGATAAAGCCCGCACCAAACATCATGGCTACGCCCATAGTGCATAGTCTATAAAACCTGTCTTTGAAACGGTGATAGGTTTTCTGCGCTTGTGCCAATACCACCATCACCATAATGGCATAGAGTATCATGGCAGGCCAGCCTTGCTCTACCAGCATATACAGGTAATAATTGTGTGTAGTAGATTTTTCAAAATTGTGGCTCACCCATGTTTTGAACGACGCAATACCATAAGGCTTGTAGTAATAGTAAAATGTATTGGGGCCGAAGCCTTTAACAGGCTCATCCTGACTCATACGCACGGCGGCTATCCAACGGTACAGTCGCTCCATTGAAGACATATCCTGTCCACGAAACGTTGCTACGATGTGGTCGGTAAACTTCTTGCGCATGAAAGTGTGCTCATAGTCTGGCCTAAAGTCCATAAACTTTTTGTCGGTTGACATATATATTACCATCATCGTTATCAGCGCATAGAATACGGGCATTATCCATTGTGCAAGTTTCATCCTGATAGCTAATGCTATGCATAGGGCAAACACAACCGCCAACATAGCGGCACGCGCATAGGTGAGGTATATGGCAGGCAAAAACAATAAGATAATCAACAACAAAGGCACCCTGATAAATGGTCCTTTGCCTTTGGTCATAAGATAGGCTACCCACAACAGCGGATAGAACATTGACATGACGGTAGAATAATCTACGTGGTTATTATACACATCACCAATAGCTATTTCTATCCTGCGGAAGTTGAAACCTATCATAGCATGGCGATATACTACAATGCATATAGTGATAAATAAGGGTATTAAGGTTGCCAAAAAGCCCTTAATAAAATCTTTCTTCTCCCTGAAAATAAACATGGGTATGATGAAAAAAGAACAGAGAAACCATGTCTTTGCCGCAAGAAATTTTAATGACAGCATCGGCATATGAGAATAGAGCACCGTTACTATCAGCCACAAATATTGTGCGGCTATTATCAGCACCAACGGATTGGTGAGCCAATCTCTGCTAAATAATGCTGGCCTGCTGGCAGCCAACACAAAAAACAGTAACAGAAACAACCACATGATGGGCTCATCGGGTACGGAGGTAGATAATGTTTCACCAAAAAAGTGAACATCTATTGATACGGGTATGGTAAATAGAAAAACCCAGTAAGCCGTCTTCCAGCTAACACCGGTAAGCAACAAAAACAGAAAAGCGAAAGGCAATGCTGCCATTATAAAACTTCCGGTATAGGCATAGGCAATGACGGAGAAGAATAATACCCCCCACGGCAACACCTTTTCTACCTTATTACCCAAAAGTATTGGCTGCATCTTAGCGCTCCATTGCTATTAACGACCTGTAGTATGTACGTATCAGCAGGTATATGCTGCTAAAAAACAAACCTATCAACCCTGATGAAAGGATGGTCAATATAAGACCTGGTGGTTTGGGTTTTACAGGCGGACGTGCAGATGTAGTAATGTGCAACAAGGGTATATCATCTGTTTTAGATGTTGTCTTAAACTCGTTGAGGCGCGATGTGTAGCGTGCCCTGTCTGCTACCAACTGGTCTTTGAGCGATGATATGTTTTGCACCTGCTCCATAGCCAATCCGTAGCCTGCACCACCACCGTGTGTAGTTGATGCCATCAGATTTTGGCGTGCGGGGTTGATGATGTCATATATCTTATACCTATCACGCAGGGCAGCCAGTGTATCTGTCATAGCAACGATAGAGCTATCCATCTCACTGATTTTGCTTTCCAGCGATATAATCATCTTAGCACGTTGGCTTACATAATAACCTCTGAAAAGTGCCTCAATTGTTTTCATCGTTGTATTCACTACTTCGGCAGCTGTTGCAGGTTCTGTATCTACAAAGCTTACCTCGCAGGCGTTGTATTCAGAGCGTATTACTTTGTAATTGTCTTTGTAGGTATCCAGCAGCTTCTTCACATCTTTTGGCTTCGATTGGTCTAACTTGTAGTGCGCCCAAAGATTCAGCTTATCGGCTACTATGTATTTTACCGTATCGGCTTCTACCATCGACATCAGTTTGTCCACATCATCATCGCCCGCAAAATAATCTACAAACTGAATACCGCTTTCCTGAAACAGGTTGTTGCGGTCTGTATATAGCGGATTGGTCATGATAAAGCTACCCAAAGCCTTATATTCCCTTTGCGATATAAGGTAAAACGTAGCCCCCAATACAGCCGTCAGTATAGATACTATCAGTATCGTCTTTCGGTTGCCGCGCAGCGTTTGTGTTACATCTACAATGTCGAAACGAGGTGTACTCATCTGTTTGTGTATTAAAAACTTTTTAAACTTAGCTATTATTGTTCAATCAGGCTATGCAGCCTGTATTATATTACTGTTTCGCCCGATTGCATTTTTTCCGCATTCTCTGCAAACTGCAGCGCATCTATCATATCGCCTATATTGCCATTCATAAACTCGTCCAGATTATATACCGTCATGTTGATACGATGGTCAGTAATACGTCCTTGCGGAAAGTTGTACGTCCTTATCTTCGCCGACCTGTCTCCCGAACTCACAAGGCTCTTTCTTCTGCGAGATATTTCTTCTTCCTGCTTACGCACTTGCTCCTCGTATAGTTTGGTACGCATCATGGCAGTTGCTTTTTCGCGGTTACCAAGCTGTGTACGTTCAGTCTGGCAAGTAATAACTGTTCCCGTAGGTACGTGCGTCAGTATCACTTTTGTTTCTACCTTGTTCACGTTCTGTCCACCTGCACCACCGCTTCGGGCAGTTTCCATCTTCAGGTCACTTTCCTTCAGTTCAAAGTCTATTTCTTCAGCCTCCGGCATTACTGCAACCGTAGCCGCAGATGTATGTACCCTGCCACTTGCCTCGGTATCTGGCACACGCTGCACACGGTGTACACCGCTTTCAAACTTTAATGTACCATACACATCATCACCCTCTACTTCCAGTTGCACTTCCTTGTATCCGCCTACAGTGCCCTCTGTTTCATTCAGCATTGACACCTTCCACCCTTTCTTTTCGCAGTAGCGTAAGTACATCCGCATCAGGTCTCCTGCAAAAAGGCTGGCTTCATCACCACCTGTTCCTGCACGTATCTCCAATATGGCGTTCTTTTCGTCTTGCGGGTCTTTGGGTATCAGCAGTTGGCGCACTTCTGTTTCCAGTTCTTCAAACTGTGCTTCCTGCTTTTCAAGGTCTTCTTTCGCCATATCACGCAGGTCGGCGTCGCTTTCCGTTGCCAAGACCTCTTTTGCAAAGTCTATACCCTCTATGCAAGCTTTGTATCGCTTATAGGCATCTACTATTTTTTCCAACTTGCGGTATTCGCGGCTTATCTGCGAAAAACGCTTATTGTCATTTACCACCTCGGGATTGGTAAGCGCTACGCCCATATCGTCAAACCTCGCCTTAATAGCCTCCAACTTCCCCAAAACAGAACTCATGTATAACGTATTATTTACTCTAAAATTATAAGGCTGCGAAGTTAATTATTATAGCCCATAGGACACATAAAGAATAAATATTTATTATCATATATTTATCAGCCATTTTCAGTAGTTGATATTGATTTTAAAAGAAAATTACATCTTTACAGTATGCTCAAAAAGATAGGCACTCACAACCTCTTACTATTCTTACTGATAATATTGGAAACCTTATTGTTACTCCATTTCAGTAAACTAGGCTATACAACACTTAATGCAGTACTGTATAGCGGCACCTCTTTTTTCATCGGATTATTATTGTTGGTAAAGTTTTACAACAAATCATTAATTTCTACACCCCCTACTAATTCAAAAAAAATTTACCATTTGTATTGGATTATTCCGACTATGATTTTCATTGTTTTTACTTTGGCACAACTGCCTAGTATTATACAGCAATACAAAATAAATTTTACTGAGTCAGACATTATCCCTACACTTCAATTAATGGTATATCGCTTATTTAATGGTGAGTATGTATATGCCCCATATTACGATTTCGGTTATAAACTAAACCTGACCTACTTGCCAATGACATGGATACCTTTTGTCATTCCTAATGTATTGCATATAGACTACCGTTGGTTAGCTATATCTGTTTGGCTGTTGTGCGTAGTACTGTTACTTATTAGAACGTCTGCTTACAGCTACAAACATCCATTCGTAATACTGTCTACTATCATCACTTTGTTTTTATTTATATGTACTAATGAAATGTCCATATTAGGTTATACCATAGAAATTATGTTCGCGGGCTATTATATGCTGTTAGTCATGAGCATGAATACAAACTCTGTTATGTTTATCGCAATAACTCTTGCAACCTGTATGCTTTCAAGATTTTCATTATTACTCTGGTTGCCTTTATGGGCAACTGTTATGTTTATTTCAGGTAGTAAAATCAAGTTGTTTAAAATAATCACCCTTGTTTCGGCGATAATTACCATTTTGTACATTATCCCTTTCCTAAGCAAGGATTGGCAGATATTCGGCAATGCAATGAAGAGCTATACTAATGCAGCAGTAGGGGAATGGGAACACATAGACAAATACACATGTAAGCCCGCCCATTTATACAACGGTGTAGGCTTTGCACATATTTTCTATGAGAAAATACAAAACTGGGATACACTTGACAAAGTAAAACGCTTACAAAAAATACACTTTTTGCTATGTGCAGGTATTACTGTTGTAATGGGAATTTGGTATTGGTTCAATCGTAAGAAAATAGATAAGCGTATTTTTTTAATGGCTTCATTCAAAATATACCTGACGATATTTTTGGCATTCATACAAGTACCGTATATATACTTGATGGTTGTTGCCAATTTTGTTTCAATCGCTATTTTCTCTGAGCAATTAAGATACAAGACTACTGATGCTTAAATAACATAGCCCTTGCTTCCGCAAGGGCTATGTTATAAATAGTACTTTGAATAATTAATTCTTTACAGGCAGCAAGCCATAGTTCTTACCAAATTCCATCATCTGTTGATAAAAGCTTTCAGGGTATTCCACCTTCACGTCTGTTATCTTATCACCATCCATCACGGGTACCAGCCTTGGTTGCACAAAGCCTTTGTATGGCTTAATGCCTAATTTGGCAAAGCGTTCCAGCACTTCCTGATGCAGAGCCCTGTCCACTTTTACACCATAGTTTTCTACTAAGTTACTACCTGCATCATAATCTCCTTCCGATTTGATGCGTTGTATCTCGCGCAGCAGTTCGCCAAACAGGGCACGCAGTTTGTCGTAGTCATTAATCTTCACATAGGTTTTGCCGTCTTTCTTCACCAGTTCTACCACATTGTCTTTCTTGCCCTTTTCATAAGCCCATCGAGCATTCAGCGCACGGTTGCGCATGTGCGCTTCTTCCAGTTGGTCGCCCAGCTTCAAGCGGGTAAGCTGTGTCATTAGTCCGTTCATCATGTAGTTGTCGTACTCTGCCATGCCTACTTCTTTACTATCAGCTACACCTATGTCTATCAGTTTTTTATCCAGCGCGTAGTACAAGCCTACCAAATCGGCACGTGCTTCTTCCAGACAAGAGGCGTAGTTTTTCAAAGTCTTGTCTGTTGTTTCTACGCCAGGGTTTATTTGCCCCGATGCGTGACCTATACACTCGTGCATATCGGTGTGCAGATCGGCAGCTAATGCACCATATTTGCGTGCACGAGCTTTTACTACATCGTCTATGGCAAACTCATCCAGCATACCACTCTTAGCACCTGCCGTATTGTAAGCATAAATCACATTGCTGAGCGATACGGATTTAGAGCCATGGTCTTTGCGTATCCAGTCAGCATTTGGCAGGTTGATGCCAATTGGCGTACTTGGCGCAGCATCCCCGCTTTCTACTATTACGGTAATGGCTTTGGCTGTAATGCCTTTTACAGTATCTTTTTTATGCTGGGGCATCAATGGCGAATTATCTTCAAACCATTGCGCATTGTCTGCAATGGCTTTGATGCGCTTAGTAGCTTCCATGTCTTTCATAGACAGAGTGCTTTCAAAGCTGCCCTTCTTACCAATAGCATCCATATACACTTCTATAAACCCATTCACCACATCTATGCGCGATGCTGTGTCTTTAACCCATGCTATGCTGTAGTCGTCAAAAGTTTTCAGGTCGCCTGTTTTATAATATTTCACTAACAGTTCCAATGCTTTTTTCTGCTCAGCGTTTTCGGCAACGGTTATCGCTTTTTCAAGCCAGCCCACTATCTTGCTGATAGCGGCATCGTACATGCCACCTACTTTCCATGTTTTCTCTACTATCTGCCCGTTTTCTTTCATCACCTTGCTGTTCAGCCCCCAAGACGGTGCATTACCTTTTGTATCGAATTTATCGTAGTATGCTTCTACTTCTTTCTGCGTTACACCTTCATAAAAATTGTTTGACGAACTGGCTATATTATCAATACCTGGACGCAGGTCAACCAACTTAGGCTCTATTTTGGGGTCGTAAATGATGGGGCTGATACGGGCAATGAAAGCATCAGTACTTTCACCAGCTTCTTTGGGTAATTGGGCAGTATCGCTTGCTTTGATGAGACTTGCCATATATTCCGCACTACATTCTGGGAAGAATTTTTCGTTGCCGTAATGATGGTGGTTGCCATTACTGAACCAGAAACGACCACAATACACTTCAAACTTCTTCCAGTCTTCGCTGTTTTTATCGCCTGTATAAGTGCCATAAACCGTTTCCAGTGTTTTACGAATCAGTATGCCGTATTTGCTTTTTTGGTCGTAGATAATATCTCGACCACAGAGTGCTGCCTCATACAGGTAGTAAGCCAATTGTTTTTGTTGCAGGCTTAGTTCATTCCAGCCCGGTACCTGATAACGTAATAGTTGTAAGTCGGCAAATGCCTCTGCTTCTACTTTGAAATTGGTATCGTAACCAACTACTGCTTTTGTATTATCTGCAGTGCTACCTGCATTGCCGCCACCGCAAGACGATAGCATGATTTGTGAACCCATAAAAGCCATTACAGGTATTACCCACTTTTTCATTATGCTGATGATTTTTTAGAAGTTTTAAAAATACCTGTTTTCCTCCATTCATTATAGCATAGTTTTGCCGCTGCATGAAACTAGTTGCCATTATAGCCTTAACATATTTAACCATCGCAGCCTGCTCTACGCAAGATACACCTACAAAAAAGCCGATAGAAGCAGGCATAGTCATTGCTGCCGATACGATAGATATTGCAGAAGACAGCCTGAACGGACACTTCTTTGCAGTAACCGTTTTCACAAATGATAGCAGTGCGAATGGCTCTTATGACGTAGAGACGATTTGGGGAAATAATACTGCTTACACTACCCTTCGTATGCCCTATGGCGGAGAAGCATTTATACCAATCATTCGCAAAGGCAGCGAAACGTATAGCGTTATTATAGGCTTTAATACTGAGGATGATACTACTTTCAGAGATTATTATGGTGTTACAGGCGCAAGAGGTAGCATCAAAGCACGCTATTTAAAGTATTATAGCTTTGAGTAAACTCACCTGTTGCCACGCATGGTAAATTTCAAGTGTGTTTGTGCAAATCCATGATTCATATAAAAAGCATGTGCATCCTCTCGCCAGTTGCTCGATGTTACTTCCAGCACATCATAATCGGTTAGGTTTATAATGCTTAGTAATGTTGCCAGCATCTTTTTGCCGATACCCTTTCCTCTATATGCTTCGTCAACAAACATCTCCTGTATTTCGTATGCAGTACCTGCATGATGCAGTAGTTGCTGCGCATGGCAACTGATAAAACCGCAAACCTCACCATCCGCTTCCGCTATCAGGTATATAATATCCACGTTAGTAATATTACGCAGGTAGCAAGCCTCAAACTGTTGCCTGTCATACTCCTTGCGAGATAATAAACAAAGCATTCTGTACACACTATCTATGTCGTCTGCATTTGCCCTGCGTATAGTCAGTTCCTGCATCTATTGTGTTTTAAACTGCTATATTCTTTATATAGTATCAACTAAATGTTATTCATAGTTTAAATTAGCATAAATATTGCGATAGCTAAAAACGAGCCGCATACTTAATATGAGCAATTTACTATTACGCATACGTTGCACTATTGTCATTTTTATTATACTGCTTGTATTGAGTGGCATCACCGCAATGCCTGTTTATACAGAGATGAAATGGCTTATGGAGCAGCAGTTATTTGATGCTGAATCCTTGTTAGGAAAATGGCTGAACGAAGTATGGATTGGCGTGCAATACACAAACGATAAATTCCCCTTGATGTTTTACGGGTACGATTGGCTTGCTTTTGCACACATCGTTATCGGTTTGGCTTTTATTGGTCCATATAAAGAGCCGATACGCAATAAATGGGTGATAGATTGGGCGATATTATGTTGCCTTGCTATCATACCATTGGCTTGTATTGCAGGCCCCATAAGGGGCATACCTTGGTTTCATATATTGATAGACTGCTCGTTTGGCATTATCGGGCTGATACCTTTATTTTTAGTGAGGCGCTGGATTAAACAGTTGGAAGTTGTTTTAGCAAAGCTTAGCGCATAATTATCTATATTAAGCTAAATGGTAAATACTATTTTCAGTAAATTTGGTATATGCTTGAATATTATCGTTTACGGATTAAGAAGGAATATGCTGCGTCTGTTATTGAAGATTTACAGAAGATGAAAGCTATTGAGGTAATATCTGAAGATGCAGACGTATATGAATGGCAAAAGAAAGAAGTACGTAAGCGTGTAAAGGAATTGAAAAAACAACCAGATACAGCGGTTACTTGGCAAGCAGCTAATAAGAGAATAAAGGCACTAACAAAATGAAACAGTATAAAATTCTGTTTTCACCTCATGCCCTGAATGATATTGAACAAGCAACTCAATATTACAATCATCAACAAGACGGATTAGGTAAGCGTTTTGCTTCCGAAGTATTAAAGGCGATTGAGTCCATTAAAAAAAATCCTGCTCTTGTTTCAGTGCGTTATGACGATATTAGGTGTATTGTCGTCAAGAAATTCCCTTTTATGATTCATTATGCTTTTGATGAAAAACTCAAAATTGTTACTATCTATGCAGTGTATAGTACATACAGAGAACCATTGTGGTAATGGCTATAATTTTAACTAACAAAAACGCCCCGCTATTTGCGAGGCGTTGTATATCTATTATCCCTTTAGGGCAGGAGTTTTAGTTTTTGAACTGAGGAATCATGTCCTGTGCCATCTTCACCATCTTAGCGATGCCGTCTTCCGGCAGGTTACCTTTCTTGAATTCCAGCAGCAAATCAGGCATTTTCATTTCCATTTCGCGGATGAAGGCTTCTTCAAAAGCTTTCATGTTTTTAACAGGCACTTCACGCACCAGGTTGTTTGTACCCAGATAGATGATAGCTACTTGTTTTTCTACGCTGTATGGAGAGTATTGTGCTTGCTTCAGGATTTCCACGTTGCGGCTACCTTTGTCCAGTACCACTTTTGTAGCAGCATCCAGATCACCACCAAATTTAGAGAAGGCTTCCATCTCACGATATAATGCCTGATCCAGCTTCAGCGTACCGGCTACTTTCTTCATTGATTTAATCTGCGCGCTACCACCCACACGGCTTACAGATATACCTACGTTAATGGCAGGACGGATACCCGCAAGGAACAGGTTCGACTCAAGGAATATCTGACCATCAGTAATCGAGATTACGTTTGTAGGAATGTAAGCAGATACGTCGCCCGCTTGTGTTTCGATAATTGGCAAAGCAGTCAAAGAACCACCACCTTTTACCAGATGCTTGATGCTATCGGGCAGGTCGTTCATGTTTTTGGCAATCGCGTCGTTATTGATAACCTTCGCGGCACGTTCCAGCAAGCGGCTGTGCAGGTAGAACACGTCGCCCGGATAAGCCTCGCGGCCTGGTGGGCGGCGCAGCAACAGCGATACCTCACGGTAAGCCACGGCTTGCTTCGACAAGTCATCATACACCACCAATGCAGGGCGTCCTGTATCGCGGAAGAACTCACCTATCGCAGCACCGGCAAATGGAGCGTAGAACTGCAACGGAGCAGGGTCAGCAGCAGGTGCGGCAACAATAGTCGTATAAGCCATCGCGCCATTTTCTTCCAGTGTTTTCATAACACCGGCAATGGTAGATGCTTTTTGTCCTATCGCTACATATATACAGTAAACAGGCTTGCCTGCTTCGTAAAACTCTTTTTGGTTGATGATGGTATCTATACAGATAGCCGTCTTACCAGTCTGACGGTCGCCGATAACCAGCTCACGCTGTCCGCGGCCGATAGGTATCATCGCGTCTATAGATTTGATACCTGTTTGCAGCGGCTCTTTTACAGGCTCACGAAAGATAACACCCGGCGCTTTGCGCTCGATAGGCATTTCATATAGTTCACCAGTCAGCGGGCCTTTACCATCTATTGGTTCGCCCAGTGTGTTTACTACACGGCCTACCATGCCTTCGCCTACTTTGATAGAGGCAATCTGACCTGTGCGGCGTACTTGTGCGCCTTCTTTTATTTCGCCGCTATCACCCATCAATACCACACCCACGTTGTCTTCTTCAAGGTTCAGGGCAATGGCTTTTACACCGTTTTCAAATTCTACCAGTTCACCCTGACGTACGCCGTTCAGGCCATATACGCGGGCAATACCGTCGCCCACCTGCAATACGGTACCTACTTCTTCCAGATTGGCAGAAGCGTTGAAGTTGGTCAACTGTTGGCGAAGTATCGCCGATATTTCATCCGGTTTAATCTCAACCATGACTTTTTATTTTATAAATAATAAAAAACTGTTTCTTACAATATTAATTACCAAACAATGTGCTGATATATATATTCTTCTGGAACTGTGCTTTCACGTCTTTCAGGTCGCGGCGCACACTGGCATCTACCAGTTTATCGTCCATTTGTAATATAAAACCACCAATGATGTTCGGGTCTACCGCTTCGGTTACTTCTATTTCCCCTTTGTGTACGGTAGCTACTATTTTATTGATAATAGCCTGTTTTACCGTATCGCTCAACGGCTGCGCTGTTGTCAGTTTTACGGTTTTGATGTTTTTCATTGCTTTGTATTGCTCAAGAAAAGCAACAGCAATTTCCGGCAGGTTGGCCTCGCGGCCTTTGCTTACCAGTAGTTTTAGAAACGCCTGTGTTAATGTGTGCATTTTATTGCCCACAATAGCCATAACTATTTCGTGCTTTTTATCTGCTTTGATGATGGGGCTGCGCAGCATATTCGCGAAATCGCGGCTTTGCCTGCAGGTAGCATCCAGCAAACGAACGTCTTGCAATGCGGCCTCTACTGCATTTTGTTCTACAGCAAGGTCCAGCAGTGCTTTTGCATAACGAGAAGCGAGACGTGGATTTGGCATTGTTATAATTTGATAATTTGATAATCCGGCAATTTGATAATGATCACATTATCAAATCGGCAAATTGTCATATTGTTTAGTTCATTTTTATTTCTTCAGCCAGCATCTGCGCATAGTCGTTTTGGCTATCGGCAGTTGCCAGTTGCTTGCGTATTACTTTCTCTGCTACTTCTACAGCCAACTTGCCTATCTCGTTTTTCACTTCGGTAAGGGCAGCCATTTTTTGTTGCTGTATCTGCTGCTGCGCGTCTGCAATCATCTTGTCGGCTACGGCTTTGGTTTCTTCCTTCGCCTTATTGATGATGCTCTCTTTCATATCCTTCGCTTCTTTCAGCATTTGCGCGCTTTGCGCACGTGCTTCCATCATTATCTTCTCGTTCTCAGCCTGCATCTGGCCCATTTCTTTCTTCACGCGCTCTGCGGCGGCTATAGAATCAGCAATACCTGTTTCGCGCTCGTGCAGCGTGTTCAGTATCGGCTTCCATGCAAACTTGCGCAGGATGAAGAATACAGCCAGAAACGCCAAAAGCGTCCACACAAATAAACCGAGTTCGGGGGTCAGCAAATCCATAATACGTTATGATTTGGTATTTATTATTTAATTCAATTTTCTTTCAATCCACTCCGTTGCCGGAGATTTAAATAATCACACCCATCGCCCTGTGCTTTGGGTGTGATTAATGCTTGTGTTGCATACTGCGATTACAGTACGATAGCCAACAAACCTGCGATTACACCAAACAGTGCAACACCCTCAACGAAGGCTGCTGTCAGGATCATGTTCGCACGGATGTCGCCTGCAGCTTCCGGCTGACGAGCGATAGATTCTACCGCACCTTTACCGATTTGGCCGATACCTACACCTGCACCCAATGCAGCGATACCTGCACCGATTGCGCCACCTGCGGCAGCTGCACCTTTAGCTGATGCTGCTGCAGTAGCTACTGCGTCCGCTTGCAACAAAATTGTGTTTAACAGAGACATTGTATATGGATTTTAATTAAAAAAACTAAGTTGTTATTATTCTTTTTCCGCGTATTAATGGTGGCCTGCTTCCGCATGTGCATGATCGTCGTGATGCGCTTCTTCAATAGCCTGCCCGAGGAATACCGCCGTCAGGTTGGTGAAGATAAACGCCTGAATAGCTGCTACCAGCAATTCGAGGAAGAACATGAATATGGAGAATGCCAGCGACACCGGTACAAAGCCCCATCCGGCAACTTTGCTCAATGCACCGAAAATGAATATCATTGATATAACGCTCAGGATAACGATGTGGCCTGCCAGTATATTGGCAAACAGACGTATCATTAGCGCGATTGGTTTAATAAACAGTGAGATGATTTCGATAGGTACCAGCAAAAACTTGATACCCAGTGGTACGCCCGGCGGGTTAAGCAAGTGTCCCCAGAAATGTTTGTTGGCACTGAATATCATAACGATAAACGATACCAATGCAAGGCAGGCAGTTACGGCTATGTTGCCCGTAAAGTTGGCACCGCCCGGCAGCAAGCCCAGCAGGTTGTTTATCCATATAAAGAAAAACACCGTCAGCAGCAATGGCATGTAGCGCATGTACTTATTGCCCAGATTTGGCTTACCTACTTCGTCGCGGATGAAACCGATAACAGGCTCCAGTGCATTTTGGAAACCGGTTGGGGCTACCATCGTTCCGTTCTTCTTGTACTTCTTAGCCACACTTAGCATTATCCACAACAGCAGTACCACCGATATTATCATCGAAAGCACGTTTTTGGTAATAGAGAGGTCTATGATAGAAGCACCGTCTTCTGAAACGATTTTTTCTTTCATGCCTTTCTCTATATGGTAGCCGTTATAGCTTTCGTGTCCGTGGTGGAATTTTGATGCCGAAAACATCTCTACACCTTTGGTAGGGTGGTAGATGATAACAGGCAGCGACAGGCTAACGGGTTGTTCGTTTATATCGAACAAATGCCAGTAGTGAGAATCGCCGATGTGACCGAATATTACTTCAGAAGCGTTAAAACCTTCCTTTTTTTCTTCGTGATGGTTACCATCTGCCGCAACAGCCTCTGTAGCATGCGCGTTTTCATGGTTTTCTTCGTGTTGGGCAAATGTAAAAACAGGTGCGCTCGATAGCGCGAAAGTCAATGCCAGTAAGGAAAATAAACGTCCGGATCTCATTATGCAGCCCTGAAAATTTGCGCAAAGATACAGGTTTAAAGTTCAAAAAAAAGGGCGATTTGTTTTTTTACCAAATCGCCCCGCTAAATGCCTTTGCTGCATTATTCTTTAATAAATATATAGCCCCCTTTTTCGGCTCCCCATACCTGCTTGTCGGCGGCATCCCAGCCCCTGTCCCAGCTTACCAGCCTGTCTTTATTTACAACTACCTCGCTGGTGGCGTAGGTAGCACCACGCAGGCTGCTCAGGCATTCTTTGCCGGGGGTGCTGCCATAGTAATCGCCTGCTTTATTTTTTTTCAGGTAGATGGCGCAGCCCTGCCTGTCTATCAGCGAGTCTTTACTCAGGCTGCCCAGCTTAGCGGCATCTTTCCAAGCACCTGCAAAGCGCATGGGCTCTTTCATTTCATATACTTTGCTTACCAGTGTTTCGTTATCTTGCCTATATACATGGTATATGCGCTGGCGGTAGGGCTTTTGCGGCATTTGTGCCATAGCCTGCTCTACATACAGCCAGTAGCCGTCTTTGTCTTCTGCCCATATCTGCTTCATGTGCAGTACGATGTTGAAGTAGTTGCTATCTGCCGCAGCCTGTTCTTTACTGCTGTAGTTGCCTTCCATGCGCTCTTTTAGCGTTTGCAGGTCTTTTTTGTTTAGCTTTTCCTGTGCATTGGCTGCCATTGCATACACATTCAGTACGATGGCTATATATATTACCTTGTTCATCATCGGGTATTTGCGGCAAATATATTTATGTTGTTGATTATTAAACAGATATTATAAAAAACACGCTATCATTATTTATATATTAAATATGCAGTTATCCGCTTGTTATTAATCGGAAATTTTGTAGCGAAATGGTGAAATTTAATAGTGGTTCAATTTTTTATGTAGTATTTTTGCCGCCTCAACTTTTTTGTAACAAAAGATAATTTCTATGCAGGAATTTGGTAAGAAAAACCCTTCAGCTAATCTTAGTAGCATAGGGCTGAATGTTGCCGTTGCTCACTGGAATCTCTCTCCTGAAGAGCTGACTCAAAAAACATTAGAACTGGGACAAGGCGAACTGAACGATACAGGCGCATTGTGTGTTAGCACCGGAAAATTTACCGGACGCTCTCCCAAAGACAAATTCACGGTAAAAGATGCCATTACAGAGCATAGTGTAGATTGGGGCGATGTAAATATCCCCTTCGCACCAGATGCGTTTGATAAGCTGTACGACAAGGTAACGGCTTACCTCGGTGGCAAAGAAGTATGGGTACGCGATGCCTATGCTTGCGCAGACCCTAAATACCGCCTCAACATCCGTGTGATAAACGAAACACCTTGGGCAAACCTGTTTTGCAACGACCTGTTTCTGCGCCCTACGGCTCAGGAGATAGAAACACAAACACCCGACTGGCACATCATACAAGCACCAAGCTTTCAGGCCGACCCTGCTGTTGATGGTACACGTCAGGCCAACTTTACGATTGTAAACTTTACCCGTAAAGTGATACTGATTGGTGGTTCTGCCTACACGGGCGAAATGAAGAAAGGTATCTTCGGCGTACTGAACTTTGTACTGCCGCACGACCATAAAGTATTGAGCATGCACTGCTCGGCCAACGAAGGCAAAGACGGCGATGTAGCCCTGTTCTTCGGCCTGAGCGGCACGGGTAAAACTACCCTGAGCGCAGACCCTAATCGCGCGTTGATAGGCGACGATGAACACGGCTGGGCTGGTGGCTCTGTTTTCAATTTTGAAGGTGGTTGCTATGCCAAGTGTATAGACCTGAGTGCTGAAAAAGAACCACAGATATTCAACGCCATCAAGCCAAACGCGCTGCTGGAAAATATCAAGTTCAACGCGGGTACTAAAACAGTGGACTATGCCGATGGCAGCATTACCGAAAATACACGTGCCGCATACCCCATCTATCATATAGATAATGCGAAAGAACCATCTTATGGTGGCGATCCTAAAAATATATTCTTCCTTACCTGCGATGCGTTTGGCATCCTACCCCCCATCAGTAAGCTGACGAAGGGACAGGCTATGTACCACTTCATCAGCGGTTATACTGCAAAAGTGGCCGGTACAGAGGTAGGCGTTACAGAACCGCAAACTACATTCTCTGCCTGCTTTGGTCGTGTGTTTCTGCCACTGCACCCAACTAAGTATGCAGAATTGCTGGGTAAGAAGCTGGAAGAGCATAGCGATGTAAACGTATGGCTCATCAACACAGGCTGGAGCGGTGGTGCTTATGGCACTGGTAGCCGTATGAGCCTGAAATATACGCGCGCTATGATTACAGCGGCTATGAACGGCGAACTGAATAATGTAGAGTACAAAGCGCACCCTACATTTGGTGTACTGGTACCACAAAGCGTACCTAACGTACCAGCCGAAATACTGAACCCGCGCGATACATGGGCAGACAAAGAAGCATACGACAAGAAAGCTAACGAACTGGCACAGCTATTCGTGAAGAACTTTGACAAATATGCTTCTCAGGCTAATGAAGAAATATTAGCTGCCGCACCCAAAGTAATGCAAAGCGCGTAGTAAAAATCCAAAGTTTAAAAAGCCAAATCTCAAATGGCTTGAAGATAACAATCCCCGTCCGTATGGATGGGGGTTGTTTTTTTTGTAGTAACTTAGAAAAACGAACTATAAAAAAATGAAGCTGACATCATTAACTCTTGTACTAATAATTACAATCTTGTCATGCAAAAAAGACAATCAAAACAATAACAACCATACCGCTGGGTATGGTACTTTCGAGAGAGATTATACACTTTTTGACAGTGCATATATTTGGCGTTCTAATGCTACAGGAGATACCACTGAAATTACTCACTACCCACTGAACAGGCAATTGCACATTATTTTTGATAGTACTACAAATTATATCCTTGCAGGTAAGGATACTTTTAGTTATAACAATAAGTATCCGGATTATGCTGGGTACTACAAGTATTTTCTCAATCCCAACGATTGCGATAAAATAGTTCTTACAAAAGATTCAGTCTTTGTCAATTACTCAAGATACCTCGGTGGCCATATGTACGAAACCAGAATGCTTACTGGCAACAAAAAATAACAACTATTAACTAGCAGCTATCAGGTCAGCTATCAATTCAGCATCGCCCACTATCCATACTTTATCACCTGTTTCAAATACCATTGTCGATTCTGGGTTCAGTATCCGCTGCCCATTGCGTTCAATACCTACTACCAGCCCGTTCGTTTTTTCGCGTATCCCACTATCCCTGATGCTTTGTCCCAACAGTGCAGATGTTTCGCCTATCGTCAGCTTTTTCAGTACTACTTCTTTGCCATCCTGTGCAGCAAGGCTTTGCCCGTTGGCAGGCTCTATATATTTCTTAAATGCTTCCAGTTGCTCATCCGTACCTATTACAAACAGTTTATCTCCGGGGTATAGCCGTTCATGCCTCCCAGGGGCAGGTATAGTATGCAATTCCCCTCTTTTTATCATGGCTATGTTTATACCGAAACGTTCGCGTATCTGCATCTCTTCCAATGTATTGCCGGTACACACTGCCCCTGCGGGAAAGATGATACGCGCTATATGCGCATCCCATGGTGCCAGCTCGCGCAGGTTGGCTTTGGCTTCCTGCATTTCGCGGTGGTAAAAATTAAACATAAACCTGTTCTCGAGCCTGATGTAAAATCGATGTATGCGGCGAGAGAAGGTGGCAGCCATCGTTACCAATAATATGGCACTGGCTATAGCAATGGCTACCGGAAAAAAGCTGAGCATCAACAGGCTCATCAGCAACATAGATATGCCCGCCCTTACCAAACGCAGAAACAATAATGGAGCCCTGTATCGCCTGTTGCTCCACAACAATGCTGCCGACTGCGGGGCTACTTTGCGCAGCACCAATGCCCACAAAAAAGGTGAAATAGCCACAAGACAAGCTACGGCTGTTATCACCTCTCCCCATATACCATCTGCAATATGAGTATTTACCCAAGTCCATCCATAGCGGGTAAAAAGAAAAATAATCCCCGTAATGACCAATGAAAAAATAACGATGGATAGAGCAGTAGCCTGCAACACTTTTCGCCAATCACTTGCGGCTGTTATAGACTGTGCGCCCGCACTATACCTGTCTAATGCTTTCTTCCACCTGCCGGGTAGCACCCTTTCCGTAAGCGCGTATGCAGGGCCAGCCAGCCTTATAAGGTATGGCGTAGAAAATGTAGTAACGGCCGATACCGCCACCGCTATGGGATACAGAAAGGTGCTGGTTACATTCAGCGTTACGCCCAATGTAGCAATGATGAAAGAAAACTCGCCAATTTGCCCCATACTCATGCCTGCGTGTATAGCCCGTTTCAGCGGTTGCCCGGAAATCAGCGCACCTATTGTAACATGCAACACTTTGCCAACTATCAACACAATGCTGATGACGATGATGGGAAATGCATAATCTACTAATACCTGCGGGTCTATGAGCATACCAACAGATACAAAGAACACTGCACCGAATAAGTCTTTTACAGGCTGTACAATATGTTCTATCCTTTCGGCCTGCGTTGTTTCTGCCAAAATCGAACCCATTACAAACGCACCCAATGCAGGCGAAAAACCGGCTTTAGCAGACAGCATAACCATACCAAGACACATACCAATAGATAATACCAGCAGGGTTTCGTTATTCAGGTGTTTTTGTGCACGGCTCAGGAACGACGGGATGAAAAAGATACCTGCAATAAACCACAGCACCAAAAAAAAGGCTAATGCAAGGATTGATGTCAGCATTTCTGTACCAGCAAACTCTCGGCTTACTGCTATGGTTGACAACAAAACCATCAGCACTATCGCTACTAAGTCTTCAATTATCAATACACCAAAAACCAAATCGGCAAACTTCCTTCCTTTCAGACCCATCTCTTCAAACGAGCGCAGGATGATAGTAGTAGAAGCGATAGACATGATACCGCCCAGAAAAATGCAATCCATAGCAGGCCAGCCCAGCAATTTGCCCAGTGTAAAGCCGATGCCAAGCATGGCGGCAATTTCTACCAGTGCAGTAATAGAAGCTGTACCCCCTACATGTATCAGTTTTTTGAAACTAAACTCGAGCCCCAAAGTAAACAGCAGGAATATTACACCAATTTCCGCCCATACTTTTACATTATGTATATCTGATATGGTAGGGAACAAAGTAAAATTGGGGCTTACAAGCAAGCCTGCCAATATATAACCCAATACAACAGGCTGCTTCAAACGTTTAAAAAGCAATGTAGTAACACCTGCTACTATCAGTATCAGCCCCAGGTCTTGTATCAGATGTGGTAAGTGGCTCATGTTTCGTTATAAAAATAACATTTCATCTCCATTGAATACATATACGGGAATGTTAAATCGGCAATAAGTATTAGGTATATACATGCCTATTTTTGATGTACCTTAGTACAAATAATTTACAATGCGTATCATCATTGCTGTTATCATGATGCTCTCAGCTAGCTTTACCGCCCAAGCACAATGTACGGGCACAACTATCTCCGTATTTGATATTACAACAGACAGTGCAACTATTTCATGGCCTGCACCGGGTGCTGTTGCAGGTTACGAGTACGAGGTATTGCCTTCATCGTCTCCACAACCTGTTACAGGCACACCCATCACCACACTTAGCATCAGGGTAGGTGGCCTGTTATCGGGGCAGGCATATAAAGCATGGCACAGAACTTATTGCGGGGGCGGGCAATACAGTACATGGACAAGCCTCAGCTTTTCCGCAGCACCTTGCGGCATACCTTCTACTATCAACATCACAAACGTAAGGGGCGATAGTGCAGATATTGCATGGACGGAAGTAAATCCGGGTGCCAACTATCAATATGCTGTTGATACGTTCAGCACTACACCATCTGCAGGTATTGCTATCAATGCCAATAGCACAAGGATAAAAGGATTGAAAGCTGGTAAAACCTATTACGTGTTTGTGCGTACGGTATGCGGTAGTGTATATTCTGCATGGTCGTCTTCCAATTTCTTTACTAACTGGACTACAAACATATCGCAAACAAATATTCAGAGCAGTGTTTATGTATATCCCAACCCCGTTTCAGATTATTTGTATGTGCATATGGCTGCACCTGCAGGCAATATATTGATACGCGATACAAAAGGCACGATACTGAAATATGCAGAAGCACACAAGCATAGCACTGCAATAGATGTAAGTATGCTGCCCGCAGGCTACTACATCGTATCATTAACCACAGCAGATGACGTAAAACACTTCAAAATCCTGAAACATTAACCAACGCTTAACCGGCAATTTCAGGTATTTGTTATCTTTGTACAGCAGATGGTAAGAGAGATTAAAACACAAAAAATGAAAAAAGTACTACCACTGTTCGGCATTGTAATTGTCACCTCTTTTATTGCTTGCAGAAAAGGTCAAGTCAATACATTTCCTGATGGCTCGTCTTATGGCAATGCAGGGCTTACATATCAGCAAATCAATGGCACATATAAAATGCACGATAGCATTTACTTTATGGGCAATGTTGGTTTTCAGCCTATAGACCCGAAGTTTCGATACAAATTAGACCGTAACGAAACTATCAATATCAATGTAGAAAATGGCGTAGGTGTATTCAATTACCAAGGCTATAAGTATATTGAAACCAAAGGCGTGATGAATGAATACATGACAACCAACCCTGGCTTTACTTATACTAAAATCCGCTTTAACAAGGATAGTATTTATGTAAACTTCTTCAACATAAACTATCGCAATGATAGCGCGCTAAATATTACTGTAAAAGGTTACAAATTGTAGCGTATATCAAATACAATATTATTTCCTTCAATGGGCTGCTATTGCAGCCCATTGTTATTTATCATCTTTATATCTCCATATCATCATACAGGCAAAAGTTCTGTAGGGGCTCCATGAAGCGGATATTTGCAGCATTTTATTTTTCATAGCTTTTTTATCTGTTGCATCTATACCATATAGCTTACACATACCTTGCTGTATACCGAGATCGTCTTGTGCAAACACATCTTCTCTGCCAAGGACAAACATCAGCAGCATTTCAACTGTCCATCTTCCAACACCTTTAATAGGCAACAAAAATTGCATTACCTCTTCATCTGTCATTTTGTAAAGCTTCTTATCTTCCATACCATGCTCCAGTGCGTAGTTCGCTACATTTTGCACATAGCTCACCTTCGCATTAGAGAGGCCAATGGCGCGCAATTTCTCAAAAGGCGTGTCTGCAATTTGTTGTGCTTTCGGCTCTTTAGTATCATACAATGCAAGGAAACGGGCATATATAATATCGGCTACTTTGGTGCTTAATTGCTGGCTCATAATAGAAGCACATAGGTACAGGCATATGTTTTTTCGTTTTTTTAGTTTTAAATCAGGATATGCAGATAGTAGGCTATGCAATTTCTTGTCATTTAACAGGTGGTTTTTGTAACTAGCATTCCTTTCAATACGCATAAAATAAATTTTATTTAATATTATTATTTATGTAAATTTGCTTTTATTAACATT
This sequence comes from Chitinophagaceae bacterium IBVUCB1, assembly GCA_002127285.1. Taxonomy (GTDB): domain Bacteria; phylum Bacteroidota; class Bacteroidia; order Chitinophagales; family Chitinophagaceae; genus Polluticoccus. The sequence continues at coordinate 1,385,263 of NFUW01000001.1, read as the reverse complement.
ACTCCATCGTAGCAATATGAAAATACGATTAGTTTGTTTTATTTTTTTTAACCTATGGTACATGCAATGCCTTGCACAATTTGATAGTACATTGGCAAATACTATACAACAGTTAATAAATGCAGATCAGGCAGTACGCAAGCGCATTAGTGCTATTGAAATAACTTATGGAAATAAAAGCCCGGAAGCAAAGAAAGCATATGATAGCATGGTTAGAGTTGATAAGAAGCATAATCCTATTCTGAAAAATATCATTAAGACAATTGGTGTTTATCCGGGATATTCGATAGTAGGCGAAAAAGAGTCTAATAACTTTTGGGCATTGGTACAGCATCAGGACTATGATACCGCTTTTCAAAAGCAAGTACTACACTTTATGGCCGAAGCTATTAAAAAAAATGATGTTTCATTAAGAGATTATGCCTACTTATATGACAGACTAAAAGTAAATACTGCCCAAAAACAGTTGTATGGTACACAATGTATTTTAAATCCGGATGAAACAAGTTATATACCTCAACCAACTGAAGATTCACTCAACATAAACTTACGAAGGGCTCAAATGGGATTAGGGACTATCGAAAGTTATTTAGGAGTAATGAATGAGCGTTTTAGCCATACCCTTAGGAAATAGAAATAACTATTAAAAAACGCAACAAAACACAACAAATCAAGAAAAAATTATTAATAACAATCTGCAAGCAAGGATTATTACAATAAATCAGCATATCAATTACGTTGTCAAAAACCTATATTTGCACGCATACAAATCTTAATACATTTCTTAAATGAAGAATACACCGTTTACACAAAAACATACAGCGCTTGGTGCCAAGATGGCCGAGTTTGCAGGTTATAACATGCCTATATCTTACAGTGGCATCAACGAAGAGCACCAAACCGTAAGGACAAATGCAGGCGTGTTTGACGTAAGCCACATGGGCGAGTTTATACTGAAAGGACCGGATGCGCTTGATTTGATACAGCGTGTAACAAGCAACGATGCATCGAAACTGACGGATGGCAAGGCTCAATACTCTTGCCTGCCCAATGACGAAGGCGGTATAGTGGACGACCTGTTGGTGTATTGTATAGAAACCAACAAAGCATATATGCTGGTTGTGAACGCATCGAATATTGAAAAAGACTGGAACTGGATAAGCAAGCATAATACCAAAGGTGTAGAGATGCACAATATATCTGACAAAACAGGATTGCTGGCTGTACAAGGCCCTAAAGCGGTACAGTACATGCAAACCCTTACAGATATGGATATTACCAACTTGAAGTATTACACTTTTACTAAAGGTACATTTGCAGGTATAGACAATGTGCTCATCAGTGCTACAGGCTATACGGGTGCAGGTGGTGTAGAGATATATTTTGAAGATAATGGTAATAACGCCGATATTATCTGGGATAAAATATTTGAAGCCGGCAGCGCAGGTGGTATAAAGCCGATAGGCTTGGCTGCACGCGATACGCTGCGCCTTGAGATGGGTTTCTGCTTGTATGGCAATGATATTGACGATACTACGTCTCCACTGGAAGCAGGACTTGGCTGGATAACTAAGTTTACCAAAGACTTTACTGCGCGCCCCATACTGGAAGCACAAAAAGCGGAAGGACTGAAACGCAAGCTGGTAGGCATAGAAATGATAGACAAGGGTATACCCCGCCACCACTACAAAGTACAGGATGCCAATTGCAATGAAATAGGCTATGTAACATCTGGCACTCAGGCGCCAAGCCTCGGCAAAGCAATAGGCATGGCTTATGTAACAAAAGAAAACGCAGCAGAGGGTACAGAGGTATTTGTTGCCGTACGCGATAAGGCACTCAAAGCCAAAGTGGTGAAAATACCGTTTGCTTAAATGATAGTAAGAGCCGCTGAATGCGGCTCTTAATTATTATATTTAATCCTGTAAACAACACAGTATGTTATCCAAACTATCCTATATAACATGCGTTGCCATATTACTTTATGCCTGTCTTGGGTTTTATCCTAAATGGCAGCAGAAAGGCGGTGAAGCAACCATCGGTTGGGACGTAAGCGGATATTACTGGTACTTGCCGTCTATCTTTATTTACAAAGATTTGAAATACCAGTCTTTCGCAGACAGTATTCTGAAAAAATACGAACCTACTCCGCACATCCAGCAGTTCAGCAAAGTTGAAAGCGGTACATATGTAATGACATATAGTGCCGGTATGGCTTGCATGTATCTGCCTTTATTTACAGTAGCTCATTGGCTTGCACCTAAACTGGGTTATCCTGCAGATGGCTTTTCAACTCCTTACCAGTTTGCCTTGCAAGTAGGCAGCTTGTTATTTGGCATACTCGGCTTGTGGTATTTCAGGCGTTTCCTGCTGCTGCATTTTGAAGATAAGGTAGTGGCTATATTGTTATTCATATTGGTTATCGGCACCAATTATCTCAACTATGTAGGTATAGATGGCGCTATGTCTCACAACTGGCTGTTTACGCTTTATGTGTTCTTGTTATTGAATACGCACTACTTCTACCAACACAAACAATATAAGTACGCCATCCGCATTGGGCTGCTTTGCGGGTTGCTGATACTGATACGACCGTCTGAAATGGTCAGTGTTTTGATACCATTACTATGGGGGCTTAACAGTATGAAGGCTGCAGACATCAGGCAACATATAGGTTTCATTAAACAACAACTGCCCAAAATAGGTGTTGCCGCCTTATTCGTATTATTGGTCGGTTTTATACAATTGGTTTACTGGAAGTATGCGTCTGGGCAATGGCTGTTTTATAGTTATCGCGGCGAAGGACAGTCATTTTCATGGCTCAAACCGCATACACATCAGTATATGTTCAGCTTTCGTTGCGGATGGCTTATTTATACACCTATGATGTTATTACCATTCATAGGCTTCATTCCGTTTCTTAAACATGGCAAACACAAAATCACTGTCCTTGCTTTTTGTTTCGTTTCGTTATATGTAGTAACAGCTTGGGATACTTGGGACTATGGTGGCTTTAGCGGCAGAGCCATGATACAAAGCTATCCATTGTTCTTTTTGCCTTTTGGAGCGCTTATACAGCAAATCTTTAAGAGGCGTATTTGGATGTGGATAGCGTTTCCCATCATAATGCTATTTGCCTATATCAATGTATGGGTGGTTATACAATCTCACAAAGGCACAGGGATATTAGACATTCATAGCATGAGCTTTGATTACTATTGGCGTGTAGTTGGCAGGTGGAAGCCCGATAATATGGATGAACTGAAAAAACTGATGGATACCAACGAGTTGTTTGAAGGCTTGCCCAAACAAATGCAATTGATACATACCTGCACTTATGAAACTGATAGCACTATCCAAATGCCCGATGTTGCTGTTGAAGGCATTCGCTCTGCTTATGTATCTGCCGGCATAGAAAACAGTACTAAATCTGTCTTTACAATTTCGCAACCTGCCAAATGGGTAAGGGTGCAAGTGGATGCCAAATGCCACCTGAAAGAATGGGAGGTATGGCGTATGCCGCAGTTGTTTGTTCGGTTTATTGTAAAAGACAGCACTGAAGTAAAAACAAAAATGATTCGACCACACCGATGGTTTATATACGACAATGAAACAAAAACTTTGTTCCTTGATGTAAAAATACCAGCGCAGCATTTCGATAAAGTGCAAGTGTATCTATGGAATCCCGGCTCTGATAAATTATTGATGATAGACAACCTGAAAGTATGGACATTTAATGAATAAGTTTACGGGCTTCTTTAAGCCATAAGTTTTTCATTTCTTTGCAACAAATCTGCCCCTTACAATAATAATAACAGCTATATATGCTTCCTAAATACAACAGAGTACTGCTAAAACTTTCAGGTGAATCACTAATGGGTGACCGCAGCTACGGGCTGGACCCGAAAATGCTGGAACAGTACGCTATAGACATCAAAGCCATTACTGACCTTGGTGTGCAGGTAGCCGTTGTGATAGGTGGCGGTAATATATACCGTGGTATGAACGAGGCCGAAACGGGCATAGAACGTGCGCAGGGCGACTATATGGGCATGCTGGCTACCGTTATTAATGGTATGGCTTTGCAGGCATCGCTTGAGAAAATCGGCGTTAAAACTAGGCTGCAAAGCGCTATCAAAATGGAGCAGGTGGCAGAACCTTATATACGCCGCCGCGCCATACGCCACTTAGAGAAAGGGCGTGTTGTGATATTCGGTGCAGGTACGGGTAATCCTTACTTTACAACAGATACCGCCGGCTCTTTGAGGGCGGTAGAAATAAATGCCGATGTGATACTGAAAGGTACGCGCGTAGATGGTATTTACAGTGCAGACCCTGAAAAAGACGCAAGTGCTACCCGTTATGAAAAACTGACATTCGGCGAGGTCATTAGCCAAAACCTGAAAGTGATGGATATGACAGCCTTTACGCTTTGTCAGGAAAACAAGCTGCCCATCATAGTGTTTGACATGAACACAACAGGCAATTTGCAAAAAGTTGTTGAAGGCAAAAACATTGGTACGCTGGTTAGCTAATCATCGTACCCGTTTGCGTTTGTTGCGCTCATAATCTTCAAAAATAAATTGTCCCAGCCCATCCAGCGAGGAGTAGAATGCTTTGCCGTTGTTCACCTCTGTAAACTCGCGTACAAAAGACTGCAGATAGGGGTCGTTGGCTATCATAAAAGTGATAACAGGTATCTTCAGCCTGCGTAGCTGCCCTGCCAGATTCAGTGTGCGGTTCAGTATTTTGGTATCTATGCCAAAGCTGTTTTTGTAATACTTATTCCCCACTTTCAGGCAGGTAGGTTTGCCATCGGTTATCATAAATATCTGCTTATTGGGGTTCTTACGCCTGCGCAGTATATCCATAGACAGTTCCAGCCCTGCTACTGTGTTGGTATGGTAAGGCCCTACTTGCAAATAAGGCAATTCTTTCATCTCTATCTGCCATGCATCATTGCCAAAGACAACAATATCCAACGTATCCTTTGGGTAGCGGGTGGTTATCAGTTCGCTCAGAGCCATAGCTACCCGTTTAGCTGGCGTTATACGGTCTTCTCCATACAGTATCATGGAGTGCGAAATATCTATCATCAGCACGGTAGATGTCTGCGTCTTGAAATCCATCTCGTGTATTTCAAGATCGTCTTGTTGCATCTTAAAGCTGTCAACACCATGATTGATGAAAGAATTGCGCAAGCTGCCGCTATAGTCTATCGCTTCCAGCGCGTCGCCAAATTCGTATGGGCGGGTTTCTGGGTTCAGTTCATCGCCCTGCCCGCTGCGAAATGTGCGGTGATTGCCTTGTTTTGTCTTTTTCAACTTGCCGAATATCTCATCGAGCGATCGTTTGCGGATGGTCTGTTCAGACTTGGCAGTGATGCTGTATGCGCCGTCATTGGCATTTTCTTGCAGATAGCCTTGCTGCTTCAGGTCTTCTATAAAATCACCGATGCTATAATCGTTATTCGTCAGCGCGTACTTTCTGTCAAGCTGTGTTAGCCAATCGAGTGCCTCTGCCGCATCGCCGCTTGTATATTGCAGCAATTCCATAAACAAATCAAATAGCTTCTCAAACGGCGATTTGCCCTCTTCTTCCCTGTATTGTGTAAATACAATGCCTTTCATACTTGCATGAAGTTAAGCCCTTTCGCCCATCTGTAGCTTATTGCATTTATTGATACAAATATCAATGCCATTGCAGTGCAATGAACAATAGCTTGCAGCATCTGTTTATATGTCATGTCTGTATATAAACTGGAACGCAAGCAACTCATCAAATGTGATATGGATACGCTATGGGCTTTTTTTGCCGATGCGCGAAATCTCTCTGCCATTACACCTTCTTACATGAATTTTGTAATAACCTCTGATATGCCGAAAGGTGATGTGTATGCGGGGCAGGTGATAACCTACAAGGTATCGCCACTTATGGGCATACCCATGTTTTGGATGACGGAAATAACGCATGTAGAGAAAAACAAGCGTTTTGTGGACGAGCAGCGGGTAGGCCCCTACAAAATGTGGCATCACCAACACAGTTTTGAGGAAACCCCTGATGGCATCCTGATGACGGATTTGGTGCATTACCGCCTGCCATTGTGGATATTAGGAGATATTGCCCACACCCTCTTCGTTAAGAAGCAATTAGAGAATATATTTGACTATCGGTATCAGCAGATAGGCAAGCAATTTAATAAATAGATTTTTTTGAACATTATTTAATTGTTATTGTTAATCATACAAATCTGATACTGTGGATACTGTAGAAATGAATAGGTTTAGTATCAAAGACATTGAAAACCTGACTGGCATCAAAGCACATACCATACGTATATGGGAGCAGCGCTATGGTATTTTACAGCCCAAACGCACCCCTACCAACATCCGCTACTACGATGCGCTTGACCTGAAACTGGCATTGCGCATATCACTGCTCAATGCCTATGGCTATAAAATATCGCGCATACACGAGATGAGTGAGGACGACATGAACGCCCTTATTCAAAAGATAAACGACAGAGACTTCAAACTGCAAGTACTGGTAAACGACCTGCTGGAAACCACACTTGCTATGGATATTGACAAGTTTGAACGCTTGGTGAACGAGTACCTGCGCAAATACGGCATAGAGCAAACCATTGAACAACTGATATTCAGCTTTCTGGAGAAAGTAGGCATTATGTGGATGACAGACAGGATATTTCCTGCGCAGGAACACATGATGAGCAATGTAGTATATCGCAAACTGGCATTGGCCATCGAGAACCTACCACCCAAAGAGATGGATGCAAGTCCATCTGTGCTGCTCTTTCTGCCAGAAGGCGAAATACACGATATTGGCTTGATGTATGTAAACTACCTGCTGCGCAAGTACGAGAAAAACCCAATATACCTCGGCGCCAATTCACCCATCAAAGAGGTGAAGCTGGTAGTGGAAGCTAAACACCCTGACTATCTGTATGTGCATCTAACATCTGTTACGTCAGAGTTTGATGTAAACAAATACCTGCAAAAGCTGCACAACGCCTTCCCCGACAGCAAAATTCTGGTATCAGGCAGTTTGTTGAAGAGTACAAAGCATATACCTATACAGAATATAAAGCTTTTACACACACTACAAGAGGTGCGGGATACACTTATTACACTTAAATGACAATCATAACTAATTACTAAACAGGCAGAAAAAATAATTCTGCCTGTTTTCTTTTATAAACACTTGCAAATCAGCTATTTAGTTTTGTTTAAGAAAATACCATGAAACAATAAACAAAATCTATTTCTCGGGATGGCAAGTATGTTTAACTTCGTATCCGTAAAAGTTAAACAATTATGACAGCAACAGATTTCAACACAATGGTAGTAGGTCATAGCGACTTTTTGAAACCATATGCAATTTCGCTGACACACGACCACGAGGATGCAAAAGATTTGTTTCAGGAAACAATGATGCGTGCATTGCTGAACAGGGAAAAATACCAATTCGGCACTAACCTGAAAGCATGGTTATATACCATCATGCGAAACATCTTTATCAACAATTACAGGCGAAACAAAAAATTCACCAAGGTATCTGGCGAAACACCATCAGACGTTGTGATGTACAATGCAGACAAAACAGCCTACAACCAAGGGTGGAGTAATACACGCCTCAGTGAAGTGAAAAAAGCAGTAGATGATTTGCCACAGGTTTTCCGTCTCTCTTTCGAGCTGCACTACACAGGTTATAAATATCAGGAGATAGCCGACCTGCTGAACGAGCCGCTTGGCACTATCAAAAGCCGCATACACTTTGCGCGCAAAATGTTAATGTCGAAACTTGATAGGTAATAATCCTTATATTTAATATTCCCCCAGAATTGGAAAAAGTAATTGTAATAGGAAGCGGATTTGCGGGTTTATCAGCCGCATGTTTTCTGGCCAAAAATGGCGCAGACGTTACAGTTATTGAAAAGAACGAACAGGCAGGGGGCAGGGCCAGAGTTTTCAGGAAAGATGGCTTTGTGTTTGATATGGGGCCCAGTTGGTATTGGATGCCTGATATATTTGAGCGTTTCTTTAACCAATTCGGTAAATCTGCATCGGATTATTACACACTGAAAAGATTAGACCCCTCTTACCGCGTATTTTGGGAAGATGAAGTAGTAGATATTCCAGCGGACTTTGCTGCTTTGCAGGCATTATTTGAAAGCAAGGAAGCAGGTGCAGGTAAAAAGCTGGAAGCCTTTCTGAAAGAAGCAGCTTATAAATACGATGCAGGCATCAATAAATTTGTACACAAGCCGGGGCTATCTGTTTTTGAGTTTATGAGTTGGGATGTGTTGAGCTCACTCTTCAAGATAGATATGTTCACGTCTATGCACAGCCATGTGCGCAGTTACTTCAAAAACCCTAAGCTATTGCAATTGGCAGAGTTTCCCATTTTGTTTCTGGGTGCGCTGCCGCAAAACACACCCGCACTCTACAGCCTGATGAACTATGCCGATATGAAACTGGGTACATGGTATCCTGATGGCGGTATGTGGAAGATAGCAGATGCCATGTATAAGCTGGCAGAGAGCCTTGGGGTGCAATTCAAATTCAACGAACCGGTACAGAAGATAAACGCATGGGGCACGGAAGCAACTGGTGTAACGACAGATTATGACAGCTACCGCAGCGATGCCGTAGTAGTAGCCTGCGATTACCATCATGCAGATAGCGAACTGATACCCGACGAATACAAAAACTACGACGAAGCCTATTGGGATAAACGCAGCATGGCACCATCTTGCCTGTTATACTATATAGGCATCAATAAAAAAATAGATGGCCTGCAACATCACAACCTGTTTTTTGATGCGCCGTTCGACAAACACGCTGCCGAGCTATATACTACACCTAAGTGGCCTGAAAACCCATTGATGTATGTATGCTGCCCCTCTAAAACAGATGCAGAAGTAGCACCCGCTGGCGGCGAAAACTTATTTGCACTGATACCCGTTGCACCGGGCATGGAAGACAACGAAAACATCAAAGAGCACTACTACAATATAGTGATGCGCAGGCTGGAGCAAAGGCTCGGCACCAATATACGCGACGCGGTGGTGTACAAACGCAGCTACGCACACAACGATTTTATAAACGACTACAACGCGTACAAAGGCAATGCATACGGCCTTGCCAATACGCTGATGCAAACAGCCATCCTGAAACCATCTATCAAAAACAAAAAACTGATTAACCTCTATTATACCGGGCAACTAACCGTACCCGGGCCGGGGGTTCCGCCGTCCCTCATATCGGGCGAGGTGGTAGCCAACCAATTATTACATCAACTAAAACAAAAAACTGCCTGACGATGCTATCCTTATTCCATACAGTGTGCCACGAGTGCAGCGAGGTGGTTACTAAACGATACAGCACTTCTTTTTCCAGCGCCATCAAGCTGCTGCATAAAGACCTACGCGCGCCTATATTTGATATATATGGCTTTGTGCGCTTTGCCGATGAGATTGTAGATACGTTTCACGAATACGATAAAGAAACCCTGCTGAACGAGTTTGAAGCAGAAACATGGAAAGCCATCAAGAATGGCATCAGCCTCAACCCTATCCTGCATAGTTTTCAGGATGTGGTACGCAGGTACAATATACCCAACGACCTGATAGAAGCTTTTCTCTATAGCATGCGTCTGGACCTTAATAAGACTGACTATAATACAGTACACGAAATGAACGAGTATGTATATGGCTCGGCAGAAGTAGTGGGGCTGATGTGCCTGTGCGTGTTTTGCGAGGGCGATATGCAACAGTACGAAGCACTAAAAGCACAGGCACGCAAACTGGGTGCAGCATTTCAGAAAATCAACTTCCTGCGCGATATACAGGCAGACTATAACAACCTGAACCGCACATACTTCCCCGATTTTGATTATTACCACTTCGACGAGCATACTAAGCAACGAATAGAAGACGATATAGAAGCAGACTTTAAAGCTGCATTAGAAGGTATTCGCAAGCTGCCATGGAAAGCGCGCTTCGGTGTATACACCGCATACCGTTACTACTATGCATTGTTTAACAAAATAAAACGCATGCATCCTAAAACAGTATTGCAGCAGCGTGTGCGTGTGCCCGATTACCAAAAAGCATTCATTGTATTTTCAGCAGGGCTTAACAACCGCCTGAACCTGATTTAAAAACCATTGTGTATGTTATACGATAAAAACAACGTAATAGTTGTAAACGAAAAAGACGAGTGGATGGGCAGCATGGAAAAACTGCAAGCCCATAAGGAAGGCGTACTGCACAGGGCATTTTCGGTGTTTGTGCTGAATGATAAAAACGAATTGCTGCTACAGCAACGCGCTTTAGACAAATACCATTCGGGCGGATTATGGAGTAACACTTGCTGCTCTCATCCCGCGCCGGGTGAAAGCACAATGGCTGCCGCACACCGCAGGCTGAAGGAAGAAATGGGTTTTGATTGCGATATTGAAAAGATATTTGAGCTGCGCTATAAATCTGACGTGGGCAACGGGCTTACAGAAAATGAGTACGACCACATCTTTATCGGCTATCACAACGGCGAGGCGAATATTAATGTGGCAGAAGCCAACGATGCTAAGTTTATAAACATGGATACACTGCTGGCGTGGATGCAAAAAGAACCGCAAGCATTTACTGCATGGTTTCACTTAGCTATGCCTAAATTTGTAGCCTATTTATCGCAACAGGAAAAAGCAGCATAAATTTTGAACCCACAGGGAAAGAAAGCCATCATCATCGGTTCGGGCATTGCAGGGCTAAGCAGTGCGGCAAGGTTGGCAGCTAAAGGCTTTGAAGTACTGGTTTTTGAAAAAAACGATTTCTACGGAGGCAAGCTGGCATTGCATGTGCAGGATGGCTACAGCTTCGATATGGGGCCATCTATCTTCACGCAGCCTTTTGTGCTGGAAGATTTATTTACTTACTGCGGCAAGCGATTCAGCGATTATTTCAGCTATCAGAATTTACAAATCAATACGCACAACTTCTTTAATGACGGCACAGAAATACTTGCATATAAAGGCAAAGCGAATTTTGTAGCCGAGATAAAGAAGAAACTGGATATAGATACATCCCGCCTTGAAAGTTATTTGCTGGAAGCGGAACGTATGTATAATGATATAGGTAAGATTTTTCTGGACGAGCATATACACGACCTGAAAACATGGACAACGGCACGCATACCCAAAGCGTTGAAGGCGCTGAAGTGGCAGTACCTGATGAAGTCTATGCACGACTACCATACCCAAAAACTACAACACCCCAAACTGGTGCAGATGTTTGACAGGTTTGCTACTTACAATGGCTCCAACCCCTATGAAGCACCTGCCATGCTAAGCATGATAGCGCACCTTGAAATGAATGAGGGCGCATACTACCCGAAGGGCGGCATGATAAGCATACCCAATGCAGTATATCAGCTATGTGTAGATATGGGCGTGCAATTTCACTTTAACAGTAAGGTAGAGAGCATCATTACAGAAGAAGGCAAGACAGAGGGCATTATCGCCAACGGCAAAATATTTTTTGCTGATGTAATTGTTACCAACAGCGATGTATTCTATACCTATTACGACTTGCTGGCTGATAAAGAAAAAGGCGAACAAATAAGGCAGATGGAACGCAGCACCAGTGCCATGATATTTTATTGGGGCGTTAATAAAGAATACAAACAATTAGGATTGCATAATTTGTTTTTCTCTGACAACTATAAAGAAGAGTTTGATTATGTATCGAAGCTGCAACAACCTTATCACGACCCGACAATCTACATCAACATCACATCTAAAATGGAACCGGAACATGCACCCACAGGTTGCGAAAACTGGTTTGTGTTTGTAAATAAACCTGCCGTTATAGATGCACATGAAGATGATGTAACAGCTACCATCAAGCAGCATACTATAGCCAAGCTAAGCCGTATGCTTGGTGAGGATATAGCACCACACATTGTAACAGAACATACGCTTACACCCACATCTATCCAAAGCCGCACCAATAGCTATTTGGGGGCGCTATATGGCACATCGTCCAACAACAGGATGGCAGCCTTTAAGCGGCATAGCAATGTATCATCGCGCTACAAAGGATTATATTTTGCAGGGGGCAGTGTACACCCGGGTGGTGGTATACCATTATGCCTGCGCTCTGCCAAGCTGGCGGTAGAAAAAATATTAGCCGATTAATTTTCGTAACAACCTATATCAGGTGTTACAGGGTCGCGTGGTTTGCCGTCAAGGTCTGTACTGACGGGTGGTGTCAGCACACGCGCCTTGCCAATAGCGGGAGAGCCTGCTTTCAATCTGAAATTAAATGCCTGATAATTTTCAAACTGCGGGTCTTGGTTCAGGATGCAATTGGTTACTATGGCATCGCTCGATAATGACTCCTGATTTTTGATAAGGCAGTTATTCAACTTTACATTAAACAGCGTATTGCTACGCTTGCGTATAAAACATTCGTTCTCTAAAGAGCCCCAAATAATACAATTATCCAGCTCGGCTATCAAATCGCCTGCTACATAACTTACATCGTCTATGTCCCTGTAATTGATAAGTGCTAATACAGGATTTTCTGTATGGCTGATGCGATTGCTTCCGTAAGTTATCAGGTTGCAATGGCGCAAATAGTAACCCCCACCCTCAAAAGTAGCAAGCGTTTGTGCACCGCAGGCGTTTATTAAACAGTTTTCAGCAACCAACGTACTTGCAAAAGCCAATATGCCATAACCTATAGAGTTTTCGATATTGCAATAGCGCATGGTAAGCATGGCTTTACTATCGTTGATAGTATCCTGATTTAGCTGTATGGCTGCGGGTGAAAAAACAGCTTCGCCAAGTGTCGTACTGTTGCCGCAGTTGCGTAGTATTACATACTCCATCAAGTTGTTGCTGCTTGTTTTATTGAAGTAGAGTCCGCCCCACTCGCCCGGGTAGCCCACATTACCAAAGTATTTTCTATCCAACCTGTCGCCCTGAAAGATGATACTGTCTTTCTTTGTACCTACTGCATTCAATGTACCCCATATCAGCAATCGGCTATCAGCATGCATATAGATGCGACAGCCTGCAGGTATCGTCAATGTTTCACCTTTGTCTATCAGCGCATTATTAATGATGACGTATGGTTTATCTGTCTTCCATGTTTGTGTTTTCATTACGCTATCGCGTATGTAGTAAGCGTTTTGTCCGTAAGCTATAAAAGGAATTGAAAAATCTTTCCCATTCATACTGGCAATCAATTTGGCATCTACCACAAAAGGTGTGTTTTTGTCGTTTGGGTTGATGTTGACGGTTGCAAATACATACATGCTATCGTTTGCTGCTAATTCCATATTAGTAGCACTACCCGATATGCCGTTTACATTCAGCTTGTAGAACGATGCGTTTGCACCCTCTATGCGCACACTGCTGATGTTTACTTTTTGATTTTGCGGATTGTATATTTTGAACTGCGCTGTGTAGCTGCCAAGCGATGTAAAAACGGTATCGAAGTTGAGCGTATCAACTGAAAATTTCAGTTCGCCGCCAGACGACAATAGCTTTTCTTTTTTACAAGCCGTATTGCCAAAGGCAATGGCAACCAATACCAATAATAAAATATAAGTTCCTTTCAATCGCATTGTACTATGTACCAAATGATGGTTTTGCAATAATCTATAAACGTAAATATCAGTTATTTATTTTAAACAATCAGCTTTGCTTTGCAGCATACAGCCATTACTTTTGCTTTTTATATGGCATGTATCACGTTGTTATCAGACTTTGGCCTGCAAGATGCTACGGTGGCATCTGTAAAAGGCCTGCTGGCAAAACATACAGACCATTTACAAGTCATAGATATTTCCCATCATGTAGAGCCCTATCATTTGCAGCAAGCCGCATACCTGCTCAATGCTGCTTATGGCAGTTTTCCTACGGGCAGCTACCACCTTGTGCTTTGTGATGTATTTTATACACAAAACCCGCAGATGGTTTTGTGCGAAAAAGACGGACATTTTTTCCTTGCACCGGATAATGGTGTATTACCATTATCATTCAGCACAAATGATGCAACATGGCAATGTGCTACCCTGCAACAAGGACAAACACTGCAAGACTGGATAATTGCAGCCGCACAAATCATTGATGCGATAAGAAGCAACAATGGAGATGCATCTGCACTTGACTATGAGCCTAAGCAGATGAACAACTTGCTGATGCACTGGCAACCCAAACTAACAGGGAACACACTTGACTGCCATGTGATGCACATAGACAGGTTTGAGAATGTAGTTGTAAACCTGACGAAAGAAGAATTTGAAAAACACAGGCGTGGCAGGGCTTTCAGAATACAGTTTGTGAGGCATACGATAACTGAAATAAGCAATACCTATGCCGACGTGAAACAGGATGATATGCTTTGCAGGTTCAATAGTGTAGGCTATCTGGAAATAGCCATCAACCGTGGCAAGGCTGCCAGTTTATTGGGGCTGAAACTTAGCAAAGAGCAACATCTGGTGTATAACGCCATAAAAATAATATTTGAATGATAGTACGCATTGTGCAGATGACATTTGAGCCAACGCATATAGATGCTTTCTTACAACTGTTTGATGAAAGGAAAGAGCGCATCAGGCATTTTGAAGGATGCACACATTTGGAGCTGTGGCAGGATGCTCATGCTGCCAATATATTTTTCACCTATAGCATGTGGCAGAGCGAGGAACACCTGAACCACTATCGTTTTTCAGAACTGTTTAAAGACACATGGGCACGCACCAAAGCGCTGTTTGCAGACAAGCCACAGGCATGGAGTGTGAACCGCAAGATGTTGATTGAGTAAAGAAACGGGGCCAATAGCCCCGTTTCTTTTACAAATTGTCCGTAATCTTTTTATGAATGGCTTTTAACTGTTCTTCGCTCAGCTTCAATTTCGGGCGTGTAAAGTTGAGGTCGTCTGCCGAATTGATAGGTACTAGGTGCATATGCGCATGTGGCACTTCCAGCCCTATCACACTAATGCCGCATCGGTTACAATCAAACGATTTTTCTATTGCTTTGGCTATGGGCTTGGCAAATACCAACCACTTAGACAGGTATTCGTCGCTTACATCAAATAGCTTATTGGTTTCGGGTTTAGGTACTACCAGTACATGCCCTTCTACCAACGGAAAAATATCCAAAAAGGCGTAGAACATATCATCTTCGGCAATTTTGTAAGATGGTATTTCGCCCGCTATTATTTTAGTAAATATCGAAGCCATACTATGCAGATATATTTTCGATTTTGAATTTGAGCGTGCCGCTTGGCACAGCTATTTCAGCCACCTCACCTACTTTTTTGCCCAGCAGCCCCTTGCCAATGGGCGATGTGATGGATATTTTACCTGATTTCAAATCGGCTTCTGTTTCAGAAACCAATTGGTACTCTACTACTTTCTTAGTACCCATATTTGTCAGTTTCACTCTGCTGAGGATAGACACTTTGCTCATGTCAAGATCTTTAGCATCTATCACTCTTGCATTGGCTATGGCCGACTCTAATTGGGCTATTTTAGCCTCGTGATAGCCTTGCGCTTCTTTGGCTGCATCGTACTCGGCATTTTCTTTCAAGTCGCCTTTTTCACGGGCATCGGCTATGGCTCGTGCTATTTCGGCACGGCCACTTGTTTTCAGTTGCGTCAGTTCTTCGCGCATTTGTTCCAAAGTTTCTTTAGAAACATAGTTTACTGCCATGCTATATCAACTTTTGCGGTATTAATTGAAATCAGAAAAAAATACAACGCTTCTGTTGTAGCAGAAGCGTTGCGTATTACAAATGTAAGTATTTTTTGAATTAGCGCATGAAACGCAGTGAAAACACATGAGCACCTGTTGATGGTCGTTGTGTAGGCCTGAAAGAATAATCTATTGCCAACATAGGTCCGTTTTCACCAAGGCGTTGTTGTATTGTAGCACCTGCAGCCAAACCAGTGTACATTGTAGTACTGTTTACGGTTCCGATACCATTTTCGTAACGGTATGCTGCGCGCAACATAAACATCTCTTTGAAAGAATATTCAGCACCAATACCTAAGAAGTCGCTATAAAAAGAGTTAGATGTGAAGTTGACCATTACAGTAGCCCTATGTTTAGGCTTAACTGTTTCTGCTTGTTGTTCTTCTGATGGCGCAACATTATTTTCATCCAAATAGAAATCGTATGATGCACCGAAGTTCAAATAAGTAGGCATTTCAAACTTCTCAGTAGGTGTCAATGTATTGATAGTATAGTTCTCATTTTCCTGGGCGTTGTTTTCGCCACTGAAACCATTACCACCAAAACGCATATTGGTACCAATATTTCTAAGCGTGATTCCAAAGTGGAAGTTGTTACGTTTACCAGTAACATACTGTATGCCCGCTTCAAAAGCTGCGCCGTTAGCACGAATATTTGATATTTGTTGTGATACAAAAGTAGCTGCTACTCCAGCATGAATTTTATCTGAGAAACTCTGTGCATAGCCCAACTGGAAGTTGAAGAATTGCGGTCTGTAAGAACCTATTTGTCCTTCGGGGTTGTCGTAGTTAGTAATTGTTATTTCCCCGTAGTTCATAGCCATTACGTTGATGCCCATAACACCTGAACCACCTACGCGCTGTGCAAAGCCAAGGTTGTTTACTCCGATGTTTGAACCACGTAATAATGCTGTATAAGAAGCCCCTACTTCAGTTTTGTTTACAAAAGCTAAACCTGCGATGTTAGTTTTCAAAGCATCTACACCTTTTACATGCGATGTATTCAAACCAAAAACACCGGTACTTTGCCCCCAAGGGTTTATCATTAATTCGGCTGCACCGGCTTGCCCTGTTCGGTCTTTATTGCCTGCGAAGGCATTGATAGACATACTTGCGGCTACTATGCCAAGTGCTGCTGTTTTATATATTCTTTTCATACTCAAATTGTCGTTACTTAATTAGCAGTAATGAGTTTTGTTAACTATACTGTTTAATTGATTAATAACTAATGATATCAATAGGACGCATTGCACCAAACCATTTAATCACTGTTTCTCCTATACCTTCAGCATTTACATGCATCAGATACATACCACTGGCTATTGGCAAACCTTTGGCATTCCTAATGTCCCAATCTACAAATGATACATTCGGATTATCTTTTTCAAGTTTACGAATAAGCACACCATCAACCGTATAGATACTGATTGTAGCACGTTTTGGCAAGTTAATGATCCTTACACGTGTATCAAGCCTGTTATTTTCATAACCGGTATAGCCATAATACGGATTTGGTACTGCATGAATTTTTTCAAGCAATTTATCTTTCGCAACACCATCGTTTTTATCCATTGGTGTAGGAACCAAATCATTGGTACTGAAAGAATACAATGGGTTTCCATCATTCTTCAGCGGGTTGCCAGATGTTGTCTGTCCGGGAGATAAATATTTGGCATATGGCCTATCTACACGGAAACGTATAGTAACGTCAGTAGGTATAAAACCTTCTGCAGCAGACTTAAGTTGAAAGCCCCTGTTGAGCAATGGCAAGCCAACCCAAGAACAATTTCTCATAGCGTTATTTATATTAATAATATTACCAAGAAGACCTGCTTTCATTGACCTACAAGAATCGTACATTGTATTGATTACATAGATGTAATGCTTACCGCCATTAATGACATTGGCTGCGATAGAGATATTATCAGATGTAGGATTCCACAACATATCTGCACCGTTATATTGCTTCAGCCAAGAGTCTTCACCAAACATGATATTCAAACGCTGACCTGTTTCTTGATTAATTGCATATCCAGGGAACCAAGACATACCACTATCTGCTGCTGTAGAACTGTACATAGGTCTACCATTGGCATCCACTTCGCCGTTCCAACCACGAGAAGCTCTTGGTTTGAATTTCTCCACCTTACCAATAGATAACTCAGGATTGTCTTGCATCTCTACCACCAAACAACGTGTCCATTTAGTTTTATCAGAAGTAATAATGATATCTACACTTGGTAAAGAATACATAGCAACTGCAGAAGATTTTCTGATTACACCAAAACCGCATTCTCCTCTGTCTTCATCTGCACCTAAAGAATAAGGTGCCCATGTACCTTTATTCAGCGTATTCAGTGGCAGTAGCGACTCATACACTTGTGCTGCAGTATCATAACCAAAACCAGTACGATCATTAAAGTCACAAGTTCTGAAAGTATCAGACACGTGACCACTCCGTATCCAGTTGTTTAGTGACCTTGCTTCCTGATCTTGCACACCACCCAACCATGGGCGAGATGGGTCTGCATAAGAGATGTCTGATGTAATTAAACCATTACCACCTGCTTGATTATCGCCAGGACGTTCTACTTGTTGTATAGTAATTGCTATACCGTATTTTTCCACAATTTGTTCATCCGGCTCGCTGATGCCGTATTTACCTTCAGACAATATCGTGTCGTTATTGATGGTGTTAATCATGAACCATCCGCTGTACGGGTCTAAGCCTTTGCTTTCAACTGATTGAGTATTACCCTTAATATACAATTCAAAATTGCCTGGCTTAACCTTTACAGGGTCAACGACTTTTACACTAACCGGTCCGTAGCCCGCTTTGTATGTAGGATACATTGACTGATTGGTACCCCCATTCATTATTTCGTTCACAGATTCTTCACTCAGCCTTAATTCGTTATGGCCATTACCAGTACCTTCCAACCTTTTGATGATAACACCGCTACCATAATCTGCATTTAGTACGGTACCCATATCTCCATTAGAAGGGTTTGGCATAGCAGCTACTACTTTTAATGGTGTACCGCCTGCACCTTTAGAACTTTCTATATATGCAAGGTCTTGCGTTGAATCAGGATTATTTGGGTCGAAACCACCTATCCTTTTATCAGGATCATAAGAGAAATCGTTGTAAGCGTAAGCTATTGCAAGGAAATAGTAATTGCGATAGTTAACTAACCTTTTTTCCTGGTCGGTTGCAAATTGGTCAATTGTTACTTCGAAACTGTGTTTTATACCGCTATCTCTACCATTAATCTTAACAATGGGTATATATGTACTATCGCTTATGTCGGTATTTTTTTCGTAGTTGATGATACGTGTGATACCATTTTTAATATCGCATTGGAAGATTTCCTGTGCTAAGTCACTGTTAACACTACCATCGTTGTTGTATATCTGTGCAGGCTGAACAAGGCTATTCTTTAATTGGAATACACGATAGCCTTCAAACTTGTACAATGAATCAGGATGCTTAACATATTTAGCTGCTTTTACAGACGATACACGATACTGTTTGCCCGTATCACGACCATAACGCTCGCGGAAGTTATTGCTACCAAAGTCGTTCAACATGTAGAATATTACCTTTCTATCCATTTCCCTTGCTACCAATCTTGGCGCTTCAGGACCTTCAATCGTTTCAAAGTTATTGTCAAACAAGCCTTGAGCCAAATCATCTGCTACACGTATTTTCTTGAAACTAGTAGTAGGGCAGCCTCCGGCATCAGACACCCAAACAGCACCTAATGTTATATCATTAACAATACCAGGCAATAATTTGAACGGACCTGATGAGTGTACAAATCGCCTGTCTCCAACAGGGTTCAAGCAGGTACATTCAGACCATTCACTCTTTTCACCAGGGTCTCCGTAGAATACAAACCTTGTAGTAGGGCCACTGCCATATGCTTTTGAATTGGTATTGGGACCAATAAAGTCATTACTGAAACGCTGACCGTTACGGATAGAACCCGTCATATAATAGTATATCTGCACACCATTATTGGGGTTACCTATAATAGTAGCGTCGTTGTTGTAATAAGTGAACGACTCCATGCCCAATTGCTTGAAGTACATTTGCCCTGCAGAGTCATATGGTTTTTTGGGACCTTTAAAGAAGTCTATACCTACCATTGGTATTTTTGTACCATAGCTGTTTATCTGGCCATTACCATCCTGACTGGAACCATTATATAATATACCCAAACCACGAACTGTATCACAACCTATATAGTCGTCTCTGAAAAAACCTAAGTCAGCATCTGTCCATGTAGCTATGTATGTACTGTCTAAGGTGATGTTGCTACGGTTGATGAGCCTGTAATTATAGAATGTAGCATCATTGAGGAAGTCTTTAGTAGAGTACGCGAATGCACTTGCCTGCACCTCAATACCTATACCTTCTGTTTGCGATTGTTGTTTAGTATTACCCTTATCGTTGAACACCCACCAAACAAACTGGTCTCCGAATATTTCCGGGTAATCGCCATTTTCAGGAATATATTTACCGTCTTTATCAACATCTACAAATGGTGCATAATCGCGCGTGGCAGTTCCAAGGTTTAAGTTATTGTTTCTATTACCAACTGCTTTCGCATTACCTTTTGCAGGCCATTGAAATATAGACTCGTATGATGGATCAGATTCGGCAGCTGTACGCTCACCTGAACTCATATCTCTGAACCTGAGAACGTCAGATTTATTTAATTTCCAAAACCTGTCCCACTCGGCACAATCACCTTCGGTAACACTTGCTTGTTCATCTAACGGACCAGGCCAATAGTCATTACCATCCTGCCTATATGTTTGTGCAGCTACTTTCAACTGACCTTGGGCGTCTATACCACCTATCCATACAGAACCGGCAAATAATGAGTTTTTGCGGCTTCCTTTCGGCACTTCATAGCGCGCTTCCGCAGTACCATTATCCCACCACATATCACCACCAGTCATCAAACGCGCTCTTACGTTATTGATGTCCAAATCAATTTTTGCTTCAGCAGGTTTACAAGTACCTGCGGTGGTTTTTAACTGGCCGCCAGTGCTTTTCAACTGTGGGTTGTTGTTGATATTGGGGCGGGCATTGGTAGCTACTGACACTACAGATAATGCCAATACTGCTACTACGGTAATTATTTTTTTATCCTTAAACATCATAACTCGTTTTAAAGTTATATATCAAACAAATATTTTATTAAAAATTCAATTGCAAACCTATGTTAATACGCCTTGGGAAGTTGATATTGCCGTGATTCCACAATGTCATATTATAATAATCAACAAATGATTGGGGATTCACCTGAGTTTCGATATCTAAAACACCTTGAGGAGATGCCAGATAACCATCATCATCAGGACGGCCTGTAAAACCATCAACATTTAGAATATCCTTTATGTTCAATAGATTTTGAACAAGAACAAATGCATTTAGCATCAACGGACGCTTACCTTGCGCATCTCCTTTACTACCGAAAATATTATTCAGCATAAAGTCTTTATCTAACCTCATATCAAGACCAAAGTGCCATCCAAGACGAGAGCCATTTACGCCACCATCAATTAAGTTGTTGGTACGCAAAGGTTGCCTGAATTTAGTATATGGCTCACCACTGCGTGCACGGAAAATGAAGTTAACACCTGCATTTTCTAAAACAGGTTTTCCTCCTATTCTACCTTCACCCTTGCCGTACCTGTAGTCTATTGTTGTTACTATATTATGTCTCGAGTCGTAATCCAATACATTCGTCATACGCATATTGGGAATACCTGCGGCGATAAAGTTGCCCAATATACCACTACTGAAGTTACCTCCACGTGCCGTAGTATTGGCGTTAGAGCCTGTACCTTCGGCAAATTGCAGGGTATATGCAATGTTCATACGCAAGTTGCCTACCCTTCTCATGTCGTAGTTCAAAGTCAAACCTTTGGTAGTAGAAAAGTCGCGGTTGCCATAAGTGAAATATGTAACAGGCCAAGCAAACAGATAAGGACGTACCTGTATCATGTCTTTACGCTCTTTATAAAAACCTGTAATTGTTATAGCAGACTCATCAGTTAACTTTTGTTTGAAACCTACTTCATAGTCAAACAACTTTTCAGGCTTCAAGTCTGGGTTATTAATGATGTCTTGCGTATTAGAGGTCATATAGTAGTATTGCAAAGGTGATGTAAACACATTGCTTTGCGGACGTTGCACAACTACATCGTAGTGAGCATAGAACAATGCAACATCTGATATAGGGAAGTTGAATGCGATACGTGGCATTACATTAACCTGTGGTTTGTAATCTGTAAATGACTGATCGGGGTCAAATGAATTGCTTTGGATATTGTCATTT
Organism: Chitinophagaceae bacterium IBVUCB1; assembly: GCA_002127285.1. Lineage (GTDB taxonomy): Bacteria > Bacteroidota > Bacteroidia > Chitinophagales > Chitinophagaceae > Polluticoccus. Next base: position 1,363,119 of record NFUW01000001.1, on the reverse strand, counting down.
GGGTTTTTCAGCAATGGCTGAGGATCGCGGCCACCGCTATAATTTTTTAATACGTTGGGGTCTTCTATCAGCTTACCTGCATAGTCATACCAATCATCACCATTACGATAACCAATGATATTAGCAGAGTTTGACTGATTATTATTAACATATACTACATAGTCATCGCCAATATTACCTGGTCTAACACCTCCATTTAATGTATTTGTTATATTTCTTGCTTGTGTGCCTGTACCTACTGAGTTATTAGTTACATCTCTTGCAGTGTGAACAGCATACAACGAATAAGGGTCTCTCAACACTTTAGTATTGGCGTCAAAGCGATCGATACGTATACCAATATTAAAGCTCATATCTTTATAAGTAAACTTATCAAGTATATAACCTGCAATATAGTTTGGTCTGTAAGCTCCTATTTCTCTTGTCAGGTTGCCGTTAGCATCTCTCTTAGTAAAGAAGTCGTTAAAGTTTACCTGGCCTCTCAACCTATTACCTTTATAGTCATATCCGCTATAACCAACAAATGGGAGACCACTGTTTAGCAGTTCATCTGCAGAGAACATATCGAGTGAGAAAACAGAAGGGTCGTAATTATCAACATCTACATAGTCAGTTTCTTTCAAACCAAGTTTATTACGCAAATTTTTTGCGAAAACAGATATACTATCAGATGTTCTGTTATATATTATTGTGTCGTAAGGAGAAGGCGTAACTAGGCCTGCCTCTACCTGAGCTCTTGTATAACGATTGCCGCCTACTATGAAAATAGGGTTTGCATAATCCAGCGATATGTGGCTATTGCTAAGCTGACGCGCATATTGCCAAATATTAGTACCACCAGCAAATGCACCAGCAGAATATGATCTGTGTACTTGTTGCTGATAATACAGACCAAACTCAATTTGGTGTCTCGTTTTCCTTGGTTGGAAATCAAAAGACGCATCTACGTTGATACCTACCTGATCTACAGAACCACGACCATAGCTACCAACGCCCACACCTGGATTAAAGTACCTGCCATATATAGTTGCTGGGAAATAACCATTTGTTAGGAAGTTTTGTGCAAAAACGTCTGTAAGAGAACTGGGCCTTGTACCTCTCTCATTAAAGAATTGAGTAGTATAATTAGCTAATTCAGGATTTAGTTCAGACCTTTCGTACCTTACACCATTTGAAAAACGGTCTAATGCCAAACGTACACCATTTATGCCTGTTGAGTCGTCTATACCAGGAGCGTATATACTTACATAATCTGTATAAAACTTACCTACATAAGCATATTTGAATAAATCTTCGCCGAATTTAGGATGGTCTTGCTGAGAAGCATCTTTTTGATAGTCTGCCTGCAAAGAGTAAAATGCGTTTGATATTACCGGTTTTTTCTGTCCGGGCTCTGTTTTTGCAACACCAAATTTTTGTGTTAGGCGTATATAACCGCGTGTAGTATAGTTGTGTACAGTTGGTATAGCATCAAGTGCGAAAAGTGACAAAGCACGGCTATATGAATTTGCACGACTGTAACTGAATGTACCACCTGCTTGCAGGTTAAGATTGTCAGCTAATTGATAGTCTATCCTTCCATTCAGCCTGCCTTCCATTACAGAGGCATTCGGGCGGGCTTTTACAGTATTAAAATCGCTCAGACGTAGATACTCTGAAGCATAGTTAAATACAGGAATACCATTTTGGTTTGGCACGGTTACAAAAGGCCTGTCAACTATACGGTCGCGGACACCTTCATTGGGTTGATAGTGCCTTGTCCAAGACGGGTTACGGTCTTTATCATATATAAAGTCGCCGTCTAAGCGGAAACCAACAATTGGCTTTTTATTGCCTAATGTATCCAACCTTTTGCTGTAAAGCGGTCCTGACAGATTGAAGTTTACCAGATTGTGTCCATAACCCTCAACCGACCTTTCTAACAACAAACCACCTGTTATGTTTTTTGAAACACCTTTTGTAGTAATGTTTACAACACCACCTATGGCATCACCATATTTGGCAGAAAGGCCAGATGACAGTACTTCTACCTGATCTATGGCACCCTGTGCAAGGTTTGTACCACGACTGCCGTACACACGAATACCGTCCACTATATAAGCTGTACCATCACCACGTGCACCACCTATACTAAGACCAGCACCTTCACGAGACTGGTAAACACCTGCTTGTGTTGATACCATAGACGAGGTATTACGTGTAGGCATTTTCTCCAAATCTTCAGAACGCATTATTTTGGTACCCCCCTCAGTGATTAGCGGAGCCTTGTACACTTTAACAACCACAACTTCCAATTCCTGGTTGTTTACTTCCATTTCTATATTTAAAGTCGTATTCCTATCCGGGCTAACTAATACTCCTTCCGTTTTACTAACCTTAAATGTAGCAGATCGGATTACCACATCATAACGACCGGGGTTCAATGCCCTGATATTGTAATTACCATCTTCATCGGTAGCATCACCTGCCTTTTTTACACCGGCCTGGCTCACTTCAACAACAGCCCCCATGATAGGCTCTTTTTTATCGTCAAGTACCTTACCGACGATACCGCCCACCTGAGCCATAGCTGTACCGGCAAAGCCTACAAACAATAAAAGGAATAAATAACGTAGTGTACGTGTCATATCCTGCATTAATAAAAAATTAACCAAATGAACGGTAAAGATAAAAACTTCTGTTAAAAGTACGCCCGCAGTTTAGATTTTTTGTCAGATTTATGTTTGTTTTCCTTACATTATCCATATATGACATACATCTTACGCGTGTATGACAATTTTATCCAACAAAATTTTGCTCATTTTATAGATTGCTTCGTGGCTATAACCCGCTATATGTGGCGTCAGTACTGCGTTTGATAGGGATGCGATATTTTTTAAAAGTGTTTGTTGATGCATGCTCATGGTTGTTATCGGTTCTTCTTCCCATACGTCTATACATGCTCCACAAATTTTATTTTGTTGCATACCAAGCCATAATATCTCATTATCTACCACCGCACCCCTTGAAGTATTTATTAATATGAATTGCTTTTTTACTTTTTCAAGAAAGGATTCGTTAAAATAATGCATGGTATCAGCTTGCAGTGGCACATGAAAGCTGATGATGTCTGCCTTTTGATAGATTGGCTCTAATGTTTCACATCGGGTTACATAATCAGGAAAACCTTGCTGATTGTATTTATCATAGGCTAGTATCTGCATATCAAAACCCATCAGCTTTTTGGCAAATGCCCTGCCCGTATGCCCGAAGCCAATGATGCCAATGGTTTTGCCTTCCAACTCCGTACCCCTGTTTTCATCGCGCAACCATAATCCCTGCTTCACTTCGTTATGTGCTTGCACAATGCGTTTATTCAGGCTCAGCAACATACCCAGGGCGTGCTCTGCTACCGCATTGGCATTGCCTTCGGGGCTGCCAATGCAGCGTATGCCCCTGCTTTCGGCATATGGCACGTCTATTACCTCCATACCGCTACCCATACGCCCTATCCATTGCAGGTGCGGGGCAGCGTCTATCAGTTCCTTATCCAACTGCAGGCGGGTAGATGTGACGACACCAACAACATCTCTTACCAATTCCATTGCCTGCTGTCTGCTAATCTTTTCGTGCAGCAGGCAGGAATAGCCTGCATTTTGCAGCCCCTCTGTCAATACGGGGTGCACGGGTGCGGCTATCAATACTTTATTTGCAGGTTGGCTCATGGTTGTTGGTATTGCTTGTGCAGTGCTACAAAATCAGCTACTGATAGCTGTTCGGCACGTTTATCAAATATCTTATCTGCTAATGCTTCGGGGGGCAATGTGCCTTTCAAACCGTTTCGCAGCGTTTTGCGACGTTGGTTGAAGGCGGCTTTTACTAATTGAACGAACTTCTTTTTATCCGTTATACCATGCGGATTGTGCAGATTGGTAAGGCGTATCACACCACTTTTCACTTTTGGCGGGGGTGTAAAGCAGTTTTCGTGTACATCAAAAAGGTATTCTACTTTAAAAAACGCCTGCATCAGCACACTCAGTATGCCGTATGTCTTGCTGCCTTCTTTGCATACTACACGCTGCGCCACCTCTTTCTGAAACATGCCTATCACTTCCGCTACATTCGGCTCCCAGTCCAGTACTTTGAAGAGTATGGGCGATGATATATTGTACGGAAAATTGCCAATGATGCTGAATATACCCTCAAAAGGCGCATCAGCTTTCAGTATATCCTTGTGTATTATTTTATCTGCCAATACAGGATACGTCTTTTTGAGGTATTCCACTTTTTCATCGTCTATCTCTATAGCCTTGTAGCTTACATCGGGCAGCGTTATCAGGTATTTGGTGATGGCGCCGCCCCCCGGCCCTACCTCTGCCAACTGCATATCTTTTTGCAGGTGCAGTTGCTCTACTATTTTACGGCACATATTCTCGTCGTGCAGAAAATGCTGGCCGAGGCTTTTCTTTAATGTGTATGGTTGCGACAATGTATTACAATTCGAGTTATATAACGATTCCCCGCAAAGTTAGTTTTAAACTTATCAAACTATCGCACCGAAGTATAACTTTGCAGCCTAATCTGTTTTAGTTTTCATGGAATTCAAGATACTACAAAAGCCTTCAGGCAAAAACCAACTGTATATTATTGATGATGCCAAAGCTGTAAAGAAAATAACAGCACTGAATGATAAGGAACAAAAATATGCTGTACAAGCTATTGCCGACGAGCATACGTCCTTTACTATCAATCAATACAGCGGCATGGTATTTATATACATGCTGAAGGCCAAAAAAACAGATTGGCAAACGACTGAAACGCTGCGCAAAGCAGGTGCCGAATGGCAAGCAGTTTGCAATAAACACAAGCTGGCAGATATTACGATTACCAACCTATCGGCACAAGCCAATGCCGCTTATGTATTGGCACAAGGCATGGCACTGAATGCTTATCAGTTTTTGAAATACCGCAGCGATGCTAAGAAGATAACCCAAACACTGAAAACAATTTCTTTTACAAAAGAAAGCATCACACTGAAAGAGGTAACACAACTGAGCGTTACCACAGAAGCTGTATATCGTGCACGTACTTTGGTGAACGAACCACTGAACTACCTGACGGCAGAGCAACTTGCCAAAGAAATACAGCAATTGGGCAAAGAAGCGGGCTTTACAGTGCGTGTGCTGAACAAAGCACAAATAACGAAAGAAAAAATGGGCGGCATTCTTGCCGTAAACCGTGGCAGCATATTACCCCCCACGTTCACCATCATGGAATACAAGCCAAAAAAAGCTATCAATAAAAAACCGATAGTGCTGGTAGGCAAAGGCATAGTATATGATACGGGTGGCCTGAGCCTGAAACCTACCCTTGCATCTATGGACCGTATGAAAAGCGACATGAGTGGCGCGGCATTGGTCAGTGCATCTATGTATGCCATTGCCAAGCTGCAACTGCCATTACATGTAATTGCTTTAGTACCTGCCACCGAAAACCGCCCCGGCGAAAACGCATACACTCCCGGCGATGTGATTACGATGTATGACGGTACCACTGTAGAGGTATTGAATACAGACGCGGAAGGCAGGCTGGTGCTGGCAGACGCACTGCACTGGGCAAAACGCTATAAGCCAGAACTGGTGCTTGATTTTGCTACCCTTACAGGTGCTGCATCTGTAGCCGTTGGCGAGCATGGCATTGTGTGTATGGGTACTGCAGACGATAACACAAAGCAATCGTTCAGAGATAGTGGCTACCGCCAATACGAAAGGCTGGTAGAATACCCGTTATGGGATGAATATGGCGACCAGATAAAATCGGATATTGCCGATTTGAAAAACGTAGGCGGCCCGTCGGGTGGTGCCATTACGGCCGGTAAATTCTTAGAGCATTTTACAGAATACCCGTGGATGCACTTTGACATTGCCGGCGTATCGCACAGCATCAGCAAGCGCAGCTACATGCCAGCAGGCGGCACAGGCTATGGCATACGTATGCTGCTCGACTTTTTGATGCACTACGGAAAAGCATAACTTAGATATTGATAATAAAGAAGATGTTTGCCCATGCAACCTAACAATATAGAAAAACCAATAATCGGTATCACAATCGGCGACCTGAATGGTATAGGTGCTGAAGTGATTATCAAAACACTGTCAGACAACAGAGTGCTCGATTTGTGTACACCTGTAGTTTTTTCGTCTAACAAGGTTATTAATTTTTATAGAAAAATTGTTACGACCGAACACCCCATCAATTTCAGCAGCACCAAAGACCTGACCAAGCTACACCCCAAGCAGGTAAACATCTTCAACTGTTGGGAAGAGGAAGTGCCGCTACAGCCGGGACAGCTAACTGATGCTGCCGGCAAGTACGCCATCCGTTCGCTGCAAGTAGCTACACAATGCCTGAAAGATGGTGAATTGGATGCTATCGTTACCGCACCCATCCACAAAAGCAATACACAAACAAACGACTTCCCCTATACAGGGCACACCCCGTTTCTGAAAGACAAATTCGGTGCGAAAGACGTAGTGATGATACTATACAGCCACAACCTGCGTGTGGCATTGGCTACCGAGCATATACCCGTTGCTAAAGTAGCACAGACCATAACTAAAGAATTGCTGCAAAGCAAGCTGACGATACTACGCGATAGCCTTGTAAAAGACTTTGGCATAGACAAGCCAAAGATAGCCGTCCTGGGGCTGAACCCGCACGCAGGCGATGGCGGACAAATAGGCAATGAAGACCAAAGCATCATAAAACCTGCGGTAGATGCCATGCAGCAAAGCGGGCATCTTGTATATGGCCCATATAGTGCTGATGCTTTCTTTGCACGTGGCAGTTATACCAACTTCGATGCGGTGCTGGCTATGTATCACGACCAAGGGCTGATACCTTTCAAAACACTGGCACATGGCGAGGGCGTGAACTATACAGCGGGGCTACCCGTAGTACGCACATCGCCCGACCATGGCACAGCGTTTGACATTGCAGGGCAAGGCCTTGCAGACCCTTCCTCTTTTCAGGAAGCACTGTTTCAGGCAATAGACCTTGTAAGGCAACGCGCCAACTATGCAACCAACACCGCCAACCCCATGCGCCGCGGGCGAATAGAAAAGGAAAAAGAAAACAGTACATCACTGAAGATGGAAGAATAAATAATACCAATGCACACTTCAGGGTGTGCATTTTTTATCGCCATACAAACCCATTAACTTTAGCGTTTTACACTGAGCGTAATAGATATGTTAGACTTTGAAAGATTTACTTTAGAAAACGGGCTGCGTGTGATAGTACATAAAGACACGACTACGCCAATGGTAGCTGTGAATGTACTCTATGATGTTGGGGCAAGAGATGAAAATCCTGAACGTACCGGCTTTGCCCACTTATTTGAACACCTGATGTTTGGTGGCAGCGAAAACATACCATCGTACGACGAGCCGCTACAAATGGCAGGTGGCGAAAACAACGCCTATACCACCAACGACATAACCAACTACTACATACAGCTACCATTACAAAATATTGAAACCGCTTTTTGGCTGGAAAGCGACCGTATGAACGCACTTGCATTCAGCGAAAAAAGTTTGGATGTGCAACGCAAAGTAGTGAGCGAAGAGTTTAAAGAACACTACATCAACAAACCATACGGCAATGCATGGGAAAACCTGCGCAAGCTGGCATACCAAAAGCACCCCTACCAATGGATGACGATTGGCAAGGAGTTAAAACATATAGAAGACGCGCAGTTGCAGGATGTGCAGTCATTTTTCTACAAACATTACCGCCCCGTTAATGCCATACTGGCTGTAGCAGGCAATGTTAATACAGAGCAGGTAAAGGAACTGGCAGAAAAATGGTTTGGCGGCATACCAACAGGCGATAAATACAATCGCAGCCTGCCGCAAGAACCTGTACAAACAGCAGCAAGGACACAAACAGTAGAAGCCAATGTGCCGCTGGATGCATTGTACAAAGCATGGCATATTGCAGGGCGTATGTCGCCATCGTATTATGCAGCCGATTTGATAACCGAAATCATGGGCAATGGTTTTGCATCGCGCCTGTATCAGCGATTGGTAAAAGAACAACAACTGTTCAGCAACATCAGTTGCTACCACACGGGCAGTACAGACCCGGGGCTATTAGTAATAGAGGGCAAAATAGTAGAAGGCAAAAGCATTGAAGATGCTAACATAGCCGTAGAAGCGGAAATAGACAACCTGCTGGCGAATGGTGTAACGGAAGAAGAACTGCAGAAAGCTAAGAACAAGATAGAGGCCATGATGACATTTGAGGATATGACCATCCTGTCTCGCGCCAATAACCTTGCATTTTACGAGCTGTTGGGCGATGCAAGCCTCATCAATAAAGAATGGGACAACTATAATGCCGTTACCACTGCATCGTTGCTGCAAACAGCCAAAGAGGTATTTGCAGCCACAAACAGCAATACATTATTTTATAAAAGAAAAGCGCAGTAAACGATATGCTTTTTGAAGGAAAGATGACAGATAGCGGTTTCGATAACCGCATCACACAACTATTCGGCATACAGTACCCCATTATACAGGCGGGTATGATATGGGCATCGGGCTGGCGGCTGGCATCTGCCGTAAGCAATGCAGGCGGCTTGGGTCTGATAGGTGCGGGCAGTATGTACCCCGATGTATTAAGGGAGCATATACAAAAGTGCAAAGCTGCTACCAGCAAGCCTTTCGGCGTAAACCTGCCGTTGCTGTACCCAGATATTGATAAACACATAGCCATTATCATAGAAGAAAAAGTACCCATCGTTTTCACATCGGCTGGCAACCCCAAAACATGGACGGGTAAGCTGAAAGAAAACGGCATCACGGTAGTGCATGTAGTATCCAGTGCCAAATTTGCAAAGAAGTGTCAGGATGCAGGCGTAGATGCGGTAGTAGCCGAAGGCTTTGAAGCAGGCGGACACAACGGGCGCGAGGAAACAACTACACTATGCCTGATACCGCATGTGCGCCAAAGCATCAACATACCATTAATAGCTGCAGGCGGCATAGCAACAGGCCGGGCTATGTATGCCATGATGGCTTTAGGCGCAGAGGGCGTGCAGATAGGCAGTCGTTTTGTATGCTCACCGGAGGCTTCCAGCCATCAGGCGTTTAAAGAAGCCGTAGTAGCTGCCAATGAGGGAGATACCGTGCTGACGCTGAAAGAACTGACACCCGTGCGCCTCATCAAAAACGAATTTTACCAACGAGTAGCTGCGGCTGAAGAAAACTGCGCCACCAAAGAGCAGATGGAGGAACTGCTTGGCAGAGCAAGGGCGAAGAAAGGTATGTTTGAAGGCGACATGACAGAGGGCGAACTGGAAATAGGCCAAGTGAGCAGCATCATCAACGATATTAAACCCGCAGCTAATATTCTGGCAGAAATATGGACTGAATTTGCGGAAACGGCAAAAAATCCATTCCGTTTCTGAAAATATTGCTTATATTACAATTTCTAAAATCAGGTAAAATATGAAAAAAGCCTACTTAACGCTTTTATTAGGTTTATCATTTTCAATAACAAAGGCACAAATTAATGCACCCGATACGGTGTGCCTGAACAGTTTGGTTAATTTCTCTACCCCTTATACTGCGCATTCCTATGCATGGTCTGTGGGAGATATAAATACAGACCCTGTTGGCATAGGAGGTAGTTTAGTTACTAAACTATCACACCCTACTTCAGGTGTATCTATGCAATATGACAATGGTAATTTTTATGGTTTTGTAACCAACAGAAATGGTGCATTGGTTCGTTTGGATTTTGGTTCAAACCCAGGCAATGTACCTACAATCAACGACTTAGGCAATTTCAGTGGCGCATTAGATGACAGCACAATCAGCCTTGATATAGTAAAAGACAATGCAGGTGTTTGGCGCGGCTTTACCTTAGATGGTAAAAATCTGGTTACACTGAATTTCGGTACAAGTTTAGCAAATACACCAACAGCTACTACAACAAGGTTCTCTAATTTCTTTTATCCTTATTTCATTACTGTAAGAAGATATAATACTGAATGGGTAGGTTTCGTTATTAACAGGGGTACGAGTTCTATTTCACGATTAGACTTCGGTAGCTCTTTAGCAAATACACCTTCTGTTACTGACCTCAGTATTACATTCGGTACACTTGCAGCACCTGTTAATATGGCAATAACGCAGGACAACTCAGGTGAATGGTTTGCTCTAATTACGAATTTAGGTACCGGTGGTGGCCCTGGTGGTGGTGATAGATTGGTACGTATGTCTTTTGGCTTTAACTTGAAAAACAACTCTCCTAACGTTACTAACCTTAACAATCCTAATAACAGGCTCAGCAACCCGAGAGCTATAACAATCATTTCTGATTGCGACTCGATACACGCATTAGTAGCCAATGAGAATAACCACAAACTTGCAAAATTTGAGTTTGCAGGCAATGTAATCAGTGGTAATCCTTCAGGTGTAGATTTAGGCACTGTTGGTATTCCTAATAGCGAAACAAATGCTTTTTCACCTTTTTGGTACAACAACACTTTGTACTTGCTGGGTAGCAGCTTCGACTCAACAATATATGTGTATAGCAATGTAGCTACTTTATCTGCCAACGGTGCAGCAAACTATGAAACATCAACATTCAGCAAAGCAATATCTGTTGGTGGCACATATGATATTACGCTGCATTGCGATCAAGGAACACCATCAGGAGGCAAAACTTTTTGCAGAAAAATTGTTGTATTAGGAAATATCAAAGTTGCGCTGAAGCAAGATATTGATACATTAATAGCTTCTGGGACATTGTGTGATAATTATGTATGGAAGTTTAATGGCGTTATCATTCCTGGTGTAAATACACAAAAATATGTACCTGTTGAAGGCTACGGTGTATATACAGTTACAGGTTCAACTGCCGGTTGTTCTGCTACATCAAGCTATATGTTCTGGCCAACAAGTATCAACAACGTATTTACATCGAACAATGTATTGATAAGCCCGAACCCTAGTAACGGAGTATTTAATATTGGGATTAACGGCTATACCGGCAAAGTAATAATGCAATGCTACAATGTTATGGGTTCTCTTGTAGCTCATAAACAAATTGACATGAATAATAACACTACTTTCTCTGTTGATTTGAGCAATATGCCTAAAGGTGTGTACCAAGTTAAAGTGCAAACCGACAATGGTGATAATATTACTAAACAAGTATTACTACAATAATTACTCATAATATTTATCACAAAAAAGCCACAATGATGATTGTGGCTTTTTTGTTTATTGCAAGTGTTAACAGTCTTATATTATTCCAGCAAATAGCCGTCCCCGCCCTCTAAGTTCAGGTCAACATTATCGCCTGCTATCCCTTCTATCGAGCCTTTGATGTGTGCTGCATTAAGTAATACTTTTTCCAATTGTTTTTCGCGGGCTTTCCATAGCTTTTCCATTTGCTCACGCTCCTTTTGTATAGAGATGCGCATACTCATAAAGCCTTCCCGTATTGCTTTCCATTGCTCCGAAAACTCACTGCTGATAAGATAGTTATACAGCAATGTCATCTTATCGCCTTTATTCTCTTGGCTTTTGGCAGCATTATATACTCTTATAACTACATCTCGCAATATGGAGCTAACAGAACGCACTTCCGTAAAATTGCAAATCCACACGCCGTCTTTCTCACCAAATCCGTCCATGTCTTTGGGCATAGCCTGTGTTACAATAACCGCTATATCTGCACCCAGATTGCGCATATCCGCTTTCAGCTTTTCAATCCACTCGTTGCTGAAGTCTTTGGTACGCTTACTTTCGTAAATGATTTTACCGCACTCTTGTCCATAATTATTACGTACTGTTTGTATGCAATCTGCCCCACGCACACCCTTGCCTACTTCTGCCACCACATCAAACGGGAAAGCATTGCGAAGCAATTCTTCCAATGCCAGTTCTTGCACTTCGCCTTGCAGTTGCATAGAGCCTTGCTCCTGCTTGCGCTTCATTTCTTCTGTCAGCATTTTCTGGTCTTCCAGTTGCTTTTCCAGTTCTTTTATTTTTAAAAAATGTTCGTGCTCGCGTAGCTTATTCATCTCGTCAACCTCACGCTGCAATACTGTTTTCAGTTGCTCCCGTTCCTGTAATAGTTTTTGTTGTACTTCTATTTCCAATTGTTCTTCGCGGCTTTTCAGTTCCTGTTGTTTTTTCAGGTATTCCAGTTCTTTATTGCGCGCGTCTTTCAGTTTGGCTTCGTTATCTGCATTGGTTTGCTGCAATAGCTTCATCTGTACTTCATAGTCGCCCGCCAGTTGTCTGCGTATTTGCTGTTCTAGTTGTGTCAGCGCATCGGCTTCTTTGCGTTTATATTCTTCTTCTTTCGTCTTTTGCCAATCCATCATTTTTGCACGCAGTTCTTTTTGCACCTCGTCGCGTATAGCGTCTGTAGGCTCAAACTCGTGCGCACAATTAGGACAAGTAATGATTGTATTCATAAATAAGTAGCTCTTGGGGGAAAATACGAAGTTCGGAGATATTGCCCGTATGAAAGCAGTTATTATTTTTATGTACTTTTCGGTTTCATGCGCCTGCTATATATCACATTCATTTGCTGTATTGTATGTACGATACCTGCCCTTGCGCAGGCAGATGCAGGCAAAACCTATCTGAAAGCTATGGAGTACATGGCTAAAAAGAACAAACCTGAAGCCTATAAAACCATGCAACAAGCCATCAGGGAAAACCCTGCATCGCCCGATGCTTACAGCGCGCTGGGCGAATGGTATTTTAAAGACCACAAATTCAAAGAAGCAGCCGATATTTTTCTGCAGGCATCGCGCAACTGCCCCAATGGCAATAAAGCATTTGCCCTGCCACTTGCCAAAAGCCTGCTACATAGCTACAGCCCCGAGCAGGCATTACAATTAGTAGCTGCTTATGGCACACTCAAAGAAAAAAGCCAATGGGTGCTGTTACGCGAGCAAGCCTATTTCATGAAACAGGCATTGCGCAGCAAAGTAGTAGATACGGTATATAATATGGGGCTGCGCATCAATTCACCACAAGCAGATATGTTTCCGTTTATTACTGCCGATACGCAAAACTTGTTTTTCACACGCCGCTTCAATGATGTGGACGAGGATTTTTATACCGCGCGTACAGATAGTTGTGGCGGATGGTTTAAGGCAAAAAACATGGGTAGTCCACCTAATTCAAAACAATCCGAATCTGCACAAAGCATTTCGGGTGACGGGCACTATTTGTTTTTCATGAAATGCGACAACCGTAGCGAAACGGGTTGGGACCAAGGCGGCTGCGATTTGTTTATGGCATACACAGCAGATAGCGTATGGAGTGTACCTGAAAATTTTGGCGGTACTATCAACACACCGGGCTACGAGGGTATGCCCAGCCTGTCGTCAGACAATAGGGAACTGTATTTTGTAAGTAACCGTGAAGGTGGGTATGGCGGCTTGGATATTTGGATGTCTGAGTTTAAAAATGGCCTGTGGCAAGCACCTCGTAATCTGGGCGCACAAATCAATACGGCTGGCAACGAAACCGCACCCTTTATACATGTAGATAATAATACCTTGTATTTTGTAAGTGATGCGCAAGCTGGTATGGGTGGGCAGGATATTTACCTATCGCGCAGGGTAGATGATACTACATGGAACAAAGCTCAAAACTTAGGTTATCCCATTAACACCTGTTACGATGAAAATAGTTTTAACCTGACAATAGACGGTACAACAGGCTACTTCGCATCAGACAGGGATAGCGCAGCAGGCAATTTTGATATATACGAAGTGAGAATGCCTGCGAACATAAGCCCCATACCCGTTGCACTTATCAAAGGTGTTGTGTACGATAGCCTTTCTAACGAGGCATTGACCATAGCCAGTATTTATATCAACGACCCCAAAACAGGCGAGCCTGCATACCACTATACATCCAATCGTGGCGATGGCAGTTATATGATAACGCTGCCAGCGGGTTATAGTTATACCTATACTGCCGATAGGATTGGTTATATGGCTAATACAGGAATCATAGACCTGACTGGCAAAAAGAATATCGAACAGATAAACTACAGCATACCGCTGCTGCCAAATGGCTATCAAAAACCTGTTCGTGATAGCCTGATTGCTACTATCCTGTTTCCTATCAATAGCAAGAAAATGACAGATAGCGGCAAGGCGATATTACAAGCAGCCATAGACCCTTGGTTGCAAGAAACCAACTGCACCATCATCATCAGCGGCTATACCGACAATTCTGGCAACCCTATGCTGAATGAAGAACTATCTTACCTGCGTGCCAATCTGGTAAGGGACGAATTGGTCTCTATGGGTATAGAACATGGCACGATAGATGCTAAAGGCTGGGGCGAAGCCAACCCTGTAGCACCCAACGATACTGAAGAAAACCGCAACCTGAATCGCAGGGTTGAGGTAGTCATCAGGCGTTGATAATGCCATCTGCAAAGGCTTATTAACATAATTTATATACTGCTATTGCTTGGCAGTTTTTTTCTACTTTTACCATCAATAAAAGACTATTGTAATAATGGCCAACCAACTGCTGAAAGGAAAAAAGGGAATCATATTCGGTGCGCTCGATGAACGCTCTATTGCATGGAAAACTGCACTGCGTGCAGTAGAAGAGGGTGCCCAAATCGTACTGACAAATGCCCCCATCGCGCTGCGTATGGGCAAAATCAACGAGCTGGCAGCACTTTGCAATAACGCACCAGTAATACCAGCAGATGCTACCAACGTGGCAGACCTTGAAAACCTGCTGCAAAAAAGCATGGAGCATTTTGGTGGCAAGATGGATTTTATCCTGCACTCAATAGGCATGTCGCCCAACGTACGCAAGGCGATACCTTATACAGATACTAACTACGACAACTTCCTGAAAACGCTTGATATATCTGCATTGTCGCTGCACAAAGTATTACAATCGAGTATGAAGCTGGATGCACTGAACGAATGGTCGTCTGTAGTGGCACTTACATATATCGCCGCCCAACGTACCTTCCCCGGCTACAACGATATGGCAGAAGCAAAGGCACTGATGGAAAGCATCGCTCGCAGTTTTGGTTATCATTATGGTTTTGCTAAAAAAGTTCGCGTGAACACCATATCGCAATCTCCGACAATAACCACAGCAGGTTCGGGTGTTTCAGGTTTTGACGCGTTCTTTACCTATGCCGATAAAATGTCGCCTTTAGGTAATGCTACTGCCGAGCAATGTGCGGATTACTGCCTCACGCTGTTCAGCGACTATACCAAAATGGTAACGATGCAAAACCTCTTCCACGATGGTGGCTTCTCTAATACAGGTGTAAGCCAAAGCATTATAGAAGAAATGGAGAAAGCGGCGAAAGCAAACGGATAATATTCAGCAGATAAAGAAAACGGCAATAAATCCTGTCATGGTACGTTTAAAGGATATGCAATGGACTAAATGGAGCGGCTTGTTGCTGTTGACCCTATCTGTATTTACAACCCGTGCACAAGTAGCAGGTGGCAGATATGCAATGGAGTTTCTTCGCCTGCCCAATTCGCCGCACATTACAGCACTGGGTGGCATTAATGTTGCCAACCCCGATAAAGACATCAGTTTTGCAGGACAAAACCCTGCCCTTATGCGTCCGGGGCTGCACAATCAACTGGGAGTAAACCAAAACTTTTACTACTCAGGTATCAGCGTCAGCAACCTGCTATATGGTTACCATGCCAAAAACATCAATACATCCTTTGCTTTTGGTGTGCAGTATATCAACTACGGTACTTTTACGCAGACGGATAATATCGGTAATGAATATGGCACCTTCCGCGCAACGGATTATAACATCAACCTGACAGCCAGCCGTTCTTATCGCGAGCATTGGCGATACGGTGCTACGCTGAAATGGGCTAATTCTTCTCTCTTCGATAAAAATGCGTCTGCCATACTTGCCGATGTAGGCGTTAGCTACTATGATACTGCCAGCCTATGGAACATTGGCATCGTAGCCAAGAACATAGGCTTTATGGTAAACAAATACAATAATACCATACCTGCCGAACCCCTGCCACTTGATGTACAGATTGGTATTTCTAAACGCTTTAAACACTTACCATTACGCCTCATTACTACTGTACACAATCTGTATCAATGGGATATACGCTACAACAACCCCGATGATATAGAAGCAGGCAACTTGTTTGGCAATGTTGATACGACAGACAACAGGAGCTATTTTGGCGATAAACTAATGCGCCACTTTATTTTTGGCGCTGAGATAACACTGGCTAAAAGGCTTACCATAACGGCTGCATATAACTACCAACGCCGTGCAGAGATGTTGATAAAAGATAAACCCGCGTTGGCTGGTTTTTCATTCGGCGCAGGCTTGTATCTGAATAAGTTTCAAATCCATTATGCCCGTTCCAATTTCAGCATTGCAGGTGCGTATAATGAGTTTGGCATCAATCTGCAACTCAACCGTATGTTCAACGTCAATAAAC
This sequence comes from Chitinophagaceae bacterium IBVUCB1, assembly GCA_002127285.1. GTDB lineage: Bacteria > Bacteroidota > Bacteroidia > Chitinophagales > Chitinophagaceae > Polluticoccus. Next base: position 1,346,618 of record NFUW01000001.1, on the reverse strand, counting down.
TGGCGGGCTGGAAAGACACCTACCAAGATTGGGAATAAATTTACTTCGCCGTTTTATGCTTCGGGAAGTTGAATAGTATTGAACCCAATACGGGCAATATAAATATGGCAATGCTGGTAACTGAGGTAATAATATCACCCCATATAATCGGATGTTCACCCAATGGTAAGTGCTTACCCTGAGATTCGAGACAAGATTGCGGCCCTTCTAAAAATTGTGCAAATGGCGAACAGGGGTCGAAGTGTGCCACAAGCGATAAAGTGAGTTTTGTACCCAGCAGCAAAATGACAATGTAGGCACAAGTATCAAGGAATGGATATTTTTCCATCAGCTTTACAAAGGCTTGTGCTACAAAACGCATAGCCAATATGCCTATGAATACGCCCACCCATATCAGCACTATGTTTTTGGTATATGCATTGGCGGCTATTACATTATCTATCGAAAAAGCAAGATCCATCAACTCAACCAAAATAACCGTTGCCCAAAACGTGCCGAATAAGCCAAGCGTTTTTCTGTAGAGCCAGCTTTTGTGCGCATGCTCCAGTTCCTGTTGCAGGGTTTCTTCTTCATCTTCTTTCGTTTTCTTTTTGGTAAGGAAGTGTTTGATGGCCAATATCAACAAGTAGATACCGCCTACTGGCTTGAACCACCATACTTGTATCAGCAATGAAGCGAATAGTAAACATATGCCACGAAACACATACGCACCTATGATACCATACTTCAATGCCTTCTGGCGTTGGTCTTTGGGCAGGTCGAGCACCATTGTGGCAAGTACAGCCGCATTGTCAACAGAGAGCAGGCTCTCTATCACAATCAGGTTCAATACAACAATTAGTGAGGGTATGGGCTTATCAACAATCTGCTGCAGCAGTTCTATAATATTATCCATTGAAGCAAAAAAGAATACGGATGCAAATGTACCACCTTGCAGTGGCAAATATCTATTTAATCAATATTAATATTTAACTACCCTGATGTGTTTTGTAATGCCTTTTCCTGTTTCAAGCGACAGCATATATACCCCACCTGCCATATCAGCTGCTTGGATGATGGTGCTATCGCCTGCTTTGCTTGTCCATAAAATTTTGCCGTTCATGTCGCTCAGGCTGCACTTGGTATTGCGAGGCAACCCGCTTACCAACCATGCATCTTGTGTTGGGTTGGGGCTTACTGCTACGTCTTGAAAAACAATTTCAGGAATATTCAGTACCGAGGCATCTTTTTGTATAAGCCCTGTATTATTAATGATATGGTCGTTGGGGTCTATTTGTATGGCTGTTACTTCATCGTTTGCACCTAATACAAATGTTTCACTGTTAGCCCCGTTGAATAACTTAATTATCCTATCGCCGGCAGTAGTTGTCAGTTTTATTTCTACAGGCATTTTGAAGCAAGGTACTGATGTAGGTTTTGTTGTTGTTTGCTTTAGCTGTATGACAAACTGATTGTTTTGCCAAAACCATTTAGCCGAATAAGTAGGGAAGCCCTCTTTATATATCCATTGAGCGAAGAAAGTATCTAATGAAATACCATAAGCCGTTTGCATATGTTGTTGCAAATCGGCAGTAAATGCTACACTCATTTTATATTGTTGCTGATAAGCCCGCATACCTTTGAAGAAGAGGCTGTCGTGCGGAGCAAGATAACGCAGCATATGTGTAACGGCTGCACCTTTTTTATATGTCAGTTGACCGTTAAATATCCTGTTCACATCTGTTGTATCATCTACATATACCGAGCCACTGGCTGCTTTAGCATTGTTCATCACACCGGTACGGTATGCTTTAAAGGCAGCATCACCCCTGAATTTTTCTACAAACAGTTGCTCGCAATAAGTTGTTATACCTTCACTCAACCATATATCGCGCCAACTACCGTAAGTAACATGATTGCCCCACCACTGGTGCCCCAGTTCATGTGCTATCAGTGTTACATCGTTATAACCACCAGTACCTAATGTAGTCATTGTTTGGTGCTCCATACCACCACTTAGTGCCGACATACTATGCCCGTACTTTTCTTTGTCAAACGGATACCTGCCAAATAGTTTTGAAAAATAATCTACTATCAGCCCCGTACTATCCAATGCTGTTTTGGCAGTTGGTGTAAAATGCCCTGCTGTATTATAAACGTAGTTCTGTATCAGCATAGAATCGTTGCTGCCATCTGTAAAGTGCATATAGTAGCTATACTCGTTATATGGTGCCACAGCTACAGAGATGAGGTAATAATCTATAGGGTAGATTGTTTTCCATTCGTACCTGCGTTTGTTAGCGGGTAACGTAGTGGTGTTTTTCAATAATCCGTTACTGCCTACTTTCAACGTGTCATCTACTGTTACCCACATATCTACACTGTCTATCTTATCTACCAGCGACTGTTTACAAGGCCACCAATCGTCTGCAAACAGATTGTCGCTGATAGAGTACATCATGTTAAAGCCGCCAGATGATACAGGATGCAGTCCGCCCGTAAAAAACTGTCCGTTACCTGCTGCACAACTGCCCTTGTAAAAAACTTGTGCTGTAAATACCGTATTGAGTGGTAATGAAGAAATATTTACTGTTCGTACCGAACCAGATGTAGTAACTGGCATAATGGTATTATTCAATTTAAACGAGTCTATTGTTAGCAATGGGTTTAGCTCAAAAGCATAAACAGTCATGCTTGGTACTACTACTTTGGCAGTGGTCGTTACATCTCCGCTTACATAGGTGCTGGTATTACTTAATGATATGTTGAATTTTACGTGCTGCACGTCGTAATAGTTTTCTTCGGGTGTTGCAATGGTTGTTTTGCCGGCAGCACCACTCTTTATCCTGCCTGCTGAGCATATGCCCGATGCGTCTTGCTTGTGTGCTGATGCTGCCAATGATAAGTAAGCTAATACCGTAGCCAGTATATACCTGTATTGCATATTATTGTTTTATCAGTTTAATCGTTTCGTTTTGCTTATTGATACGAACTATGTGCAATATATACATAGTATGTGATAAGCTTTCCGTGGTAATCAACAATGATTTATCATTTCCGGAATTGCCTTTTTTTACCAGCCTGCCTGTGCAATCCGTTATATACCAATCCGCCTGCTCGCCAACACCCGCTATCACCCAGTAATTGGTTGCAGGGTTTGGGAATACATATAGTGCCGATGACTGCAAATTATTAATACCAGTTGAAGGGTTATACATCACACCTCTGTCAATATTCAGTATTTTATTATCAGGGTCTAATGATATACCCAATACTTTTTTATCTGTTTTTATGAGATAGAAATTGTTTGCTGATACTACATCAACCCTGATGGTCGTATCAACATTTTCAAATTGCACCCTAATATCTATTGGCGTTATGAAAACAGGTACAGATTGCGGGTTGGTGGTTTCTTGTTTTATATCAACAAACAGGTTTTTACCAACCTGATTCCATTGTGTACTGAAAATTGGCAGCCCCTCTTTATATACCCATTGGTCGAAGAATACATCCATATCTTGCTGCAAGTACTTTTCTGTTGCTCTTTTAAAATCATCCGTAGAGGCATTGCCAAAAGCATGTGTTTGTAAAAAGCTGCGAAGTATCTGAAAAAACAGGCTATCGCTTGCTATTACATAACGTAATGTATGCAGTACAGCTGAGGGTTTATTATAACTCAGCCTACCATCAAATATGCGCCAGATGTTTGCTGTATCATCGGCATAAATACTACCCGATGAAGCGCGCGGTGGCAGTAGCTGTGCATGTACGCTATCCATCAATGTTCTTGCAACGGTTTTTCCTCTGAATTTTTCAAGAAACAAATACTCTGCATACGATGCAAATCCCTCGTTAATCCATATATCCCGCCATGTAGCACATGTTACCCAATCGCCAAACCATTGGTGTGCCAACTCGTGCGCTACCAATCTGGGGCCCGCATTGCCATTGGTACTCATGGTTTGATGTTCCATGCCACCCGATAATGGCGCAAGGCAATGGCCGTATTTCTCTTTGTAAAAGGGGTATGTACCGAATATTTCTGAAAAATAATGCAGCATCTGTGCAGTACTGTCAAAGCCTTTCTTATAAAAGTCTAATGCCCCTTTCCTGTCATATATATAGTGCTGCAACAGCATACTATCTGCTCCGCCTTGTATTGCTATTTTATAGTTATAATCTATATACCGCCCCACACAAACACTCAACAAGTAATACACCATCGGGTAATTGGTGTGCCACTCGTAGCGTAGTTTATTCCCCTGCATGGGTGTTACGTTTCGTAGTAAGCCATTGCTACCTGCTTTCAGGCTATCTGGTACAGTAATCCATATTGTAGTGCTGTCAATTTTATCCTGCAACGATTGTTTGCATGGCCACCAGTCTTTGCTCATGTATGGCTCACTCAATGTATAGGTTACCGTAGCCCCCCACTGGTCTGCTACAGCATTGTTCATACCAGCACGGTCAAAGAAACCATTACCCTTTTTGGGAGTGCCTGCATAATACACGGTGGCCGTAAAATAATCACCCCGCATCAATAGCTGCGGCATCTCGGCTTTATGCAGCCCTTTATCAGATGATACATTAACCTTTATCCCGTCTATTAATACAGAATCTATTGTAAGGAGCGTGTCGAGTTCAAAAACATAGGTATTCATTTGCGTTGCTACTACCATAGCATATGTCGTTGCCTTTCCGCTTATAGAAACATTTTCGTTCGATAAGGCAATGTCTAATTTCACATGCTTCACATCATACTTATCTTCTTCGGCAGATGCTACCGTGCTTTTTGACTGTGCTTGAAATAAGCTTTGCTTCAGGTGATGACACAAAGGCTCTTCTTGTGCACCTGCTAAAGTATAAGTGAAAATCGCCAGTATGGCGGTAATTAGCCTGACCGTATTCATTGGTATGATATAAAGTTACCGAATTAGCAGGTACGAAATCCCCCCAAACGGGTGAAATGACATGGTGCATACATTAGCTATATTTATTGTATAAATTGCAGGATATGAAAACCATTTGGCGCAGACGCTTTCGCTTTGCAGCACAATCTTTATTGTGGTCTTTACTGCTATATGTTACTACTGTATTATTAATGGATTGGGACGATTTAAGGCGCAGGATGCAAAATGAACCTTATGTTGTATCTGTATCTCCAAGCAATCAGGGCGATAAACGCATAGGCACTTCTGCACAACACATCATAAAAGCAATATGGCTGCACTTAACGCGCAGCCATAGCTAAAAACACCTTAACCTTATTATGATTATGCTGCAGTTTCAGCATGCTCTACCAAATGTTTATGCTCATCGCTTACAATCTGTAATGCCAGATTTTTGATAGACGGAAACAGCATTTCATATACATCTTTCCTGCTGCTAGGCACATCCGTATCCTGCATTCCTAATATATAAATGATTGATTCTGGCACGTCCAATACTTCACACACTTTTTTGATGGTGCGGGTGCTGGGGCGCTTTACGCCGTTTTCTATTTGCGATAGTGAAGTTTGTGATATACTGCACCTGTCTGCAAGCTCATATTGTGTAATATCGAGCTGCCTTCTGATTGACCTGATAGCTAATCCTATGTTCATTTGGGTTCTTTTTTGTCGTTTTCTGTTTATATAGACGAAGCCTGTTGGCAAAAGGTTGGTATGCTATCGGAATTTTTAACTAATAGAAAAAGATTATATACATAATAACACCACGCAATAATAAAACTGTTGCCAAGTTTTCGTGCCTATTTTTGGGCTATGGCAGTCAACTTTACGAGCAGGATAATATATAAAGGCACGGGCTTATTGGCAGTAATTGTACCCCAACACCGTAAAAACGGTTTGTTTTATGAAGTAAACATTGCAGGCTATCCACGCTTTTACATGACAAAAACCGTACTTGACAGATTTGATATTACGGGCGATGAGAAAAGCTTTGTGCCGTACGAACTGGTACTTGCAGTAAGCGATGCTATAGAGGTTTACAACCATGAATAATTTATCATTTCATCATTCTTTTTTTACCTGCAAATTAATAACAACACAATCACCATAAAGTATTTATATTTTGTTATGATTGTTTAAAGATTGTTGGCAGCTTTTCTCCAACACCATCATACAATTCCAAAGTCTTCTGCTTTTGACTAAACGAATTGTATTATGACAAAATCATTATTTTTTAAAAAAGGATTATTATGCATTGCTGCCATAGCGGGTATGCATACAGCAAATGCGCAATGGGTAAAGAAAGCAGATAACCTGCAATTTCAGATTGGCCGATGGGCCGGTATGACTTTTACTGTCAATAACAAAATATACCTGACAGGTGGATATGCAAACTTGCAGTGGCTGAATGACTTGCAGGAATATGACCCTGCAACTAATGTGTGGAAAAACCTTACAACAACACCCGTTGGTCCGCTCAATCGCTCTGCCGGTGTAGCTTTCGTAATAAATGGCAAAGCGTATGTGGGTCTCGGTGCTGAAAACTTTTTGAGTATAAGTGGCGCGGCAAAAAACCTGAAAGATTTGTGGGAGTATAACCCTACAAGTGGTGCATGGACACAAAAGGCTAGCCTGCCCGATTCAGGGAGAACAGAATCGAGTGTCTTTGTGGTGAACAATAAAGCATATATAGTGGGCGGTAATGGCGGGTTCACCAGTGGCACAAATACCAACCAAGTATGGGAGTACGACCCTGCTGCCAATAAATGGACTAAGAAGGCCGACTATCCTGAACCGTCCATTGCCAATGCAGGTGCATTCGCGATCAATGGCAAGGGCTATGTATCGTGCGGACGTGCAGGTACTGAATACCTGAAAAAAACTTACGAGTACAACGCATCATCAAATGCATGGACACCTAAAGCAGATTTCCCCGACTCCGGACGATATGGTGTTGTGTCATTTGTTGTTGACAATAAAGGCTATGTAGGATTGGGCGGCATTGGATATAATAGCTATAAAAAAACATTCTTTTACTACAACCCGACAACAGATAAATGGGGCTACCTGCATGGCGACTGGTCTGCTCCGTCAAGGTTGTTTGGCGTTTCTGCAGTTGTGGGCAATAAAGCTTATGTGGGTTGTGGTTGGCGTTTAGATGGTACAAGTACACAAACCTATTACCGCGATTGGCATGAGATGGATGTTGTAGCAAAACTGGGTGTAGAAAACACGACTACTACCACTAAACTCAATGTATATCCCAACCCTTCGACAGGCATGATGCATGTGGATGTTGAAGATGGAAATTATACTTATAATGTATATAGCATCACAGGTCAAAAAACCACATCAGGGCAATTGGGCGCAGACAAGGCAATCAATCTTACCAATTTAGCACAAGGGCAATACATACTGGAGTTGGTATCTGAAAAACAAACCTACCGTTCTATCATTTCTCTAAGCAAGTAGTGGCATAATGCGGTTAGTTTTTGCAGCCCTGCAGTTTGCAGGGTTGTTTTTTATTCTTCCATTTTGCGAGTTGCAATATGCAGTGTTTCTTTATTACCATCTACTTTTCTCGTCAATACAGTTAGAGTATTAGTAGATTCATCAAAATATTGACTACCTGGATATACTTGCTGATAAATACTAGCATTGGGCTTTCCAAAGAAATATTTTTTAGTAACTACTTTTTTCTTGTTGATGTGATAATAGACGGTATTTGTTTTGTCGTATTCATAGAGGTCAATCATCTTATCATTTAATGTCTTATTGAAGTTTGAATCAATGTCGTTAAAAACCATCCATGCTGTATTTTCTGTTATAGTAGTTATATCCTCAAATAAGGACTGCTTGGTATTTTTGCTAATGAACACATTAGGTGTAATGTCTTTTACAGTATAGTAATGTGAGTTTTGTAAAGCAGTTGCCCAAATCTCCTCACCATTATCATTATATTTAGTAATAAGATATTTACCTGTATGGAGCGTTGGAAACTGCTTTATCTCTTTGCTTAGCTTAGCTTCTTTAAATATTGTTGTTGTGATACCAGAAGAGTGGGTGTAGCAAGCATCTAGAATAGGATTTTCAATGATTAAATCAGAAGGATTATTCCTTTCTTTTTTGATATAATTCACCGCCATACTATGTTTAAGCATCTTTTCATTAACAGACGAGAAATCTTCCGGTATGACCAACATATTTACCTCAAAAATTTTGGTTCTAACATGATTTAAGCCCACATATACGATTGGGCTCATTGTTGAATGAACCAAAATATTAATGTTATTAGAAAATGAATTCTTTAAAAAATCAATGCCAGTGACATTTTCTTGTTCAGGTAATTGAATGGTGTTTACTATTGCCCTTCCCCAATCTGTTGGCACATACATCAAATGTATTTTTGAATCGAATGAGCTGCCCTGTTGAATAATTTTCCTGGTTTTAATTGCAGCTAATATTGAACCATCTTTAGCAATATTCACTCCTAAAAAAACTACCTGATCTAAATTCTTTGATGCAACTGCATGATGCACCTCTTTTTTTAGAGCATGCCAACTATCATAATATAATATCTTAAGCAGGGTTGAATCTTCTCCTTTTTTGTAATTATAGCAAAATATTGCATACCCTTCTTCAGCTTGTAATTTTATTAAGATAGCTCTTGTTGTATTTGTAAATGATTTTGATTTTACTGCAATATCCTCTGCTATTAATGTTCCGGTTTTACCATCAACAGTTATCCTTAATAGTGTTTCACTGTTATATACTTTCTGTGTTACGAACAATACTGCATTACCTCTGATTTCATGTAAACCGTCGAAGTAAGATCTATCAAGGGCATTAACATTAAATATGCTTAATGCTAGTATAGTTGAGGCAATTTCTTTTGCGTCTTTATCAAACACTTTTACACGAATGTGTTTTCGTAATTCAAAATGAAACAATAGCGTATTCCCATTTGTCATTCTTATCACTTTATGCCATCCCTCTTGTGATATATCTATCGGGGCGCTCATTACCAATGTACTGTCTTGTGCTTTTGCTACTGTTGCTATCAAAATGAGTATAAGTATGCGGGCAATGCACTTCATAAATCTGCAGGAATTTTGCCCGAAATATAAGAAAGGAATATCATTCTTAATATTCCACAATAAAAATGCCGCTACATTTTTGTAACGGCATTATGCGAAATGTAATTACTAATTACTACACCTCTGCTTCCATATAAGAAGAAACAGGCTCGCAAGTGCATATCAGGTTGCGGTCACCGTGTGTATTGTTTACACGTGCTACGCTAGGCCAGAATTTGTTACTCCTTACCCATTCCAGCGGGTAGGCTGCCTGTTCACGAGTATATGGATGGTTCCATTCGTTTGCCATAACCATAAACTGCGTATGCGGTGCGTTTTTCAGTACGTTATCTTTCTTGTCTGCTTTGCCTTCTTCTATAGCACGTATCTCAGCACGTATACCCAGCAACGCATCGCAAAAACGATCCAGTTCCGCTTTATCTTCACTTTCCGTAGGCTCTATCATAATAGTGCCCGGTACAGGAAAGCTCATAGTTGGTGCGTGAAAACCATAATCCATCAATCGTTTGGCAACGTCTTCTGCTTCTATCTCTGCTGTTTTCTTAAACGGACGCAGGTCAACGATAAACTCGTGCGCGCATGTACCACCAGTACCAGTGTACAGAATATCAAAGTCGTTCTGCAAACGGGCACGCATATAGTTCGCGTTCAGTATAGCATACTCTGTAGCACTGCGAACACCAACACTGCCCAACATACGGATGTAAGCATACGATATCAGTAAGATACTTGCAGAGCCAAATGGCGCAGCAGATACCGCGTTGGCTGTCTTACCATCCGTATCTACTACGTGCGATGGCAGGTGCGGAGCCAAGTGTGCTTTCACACATATCGGGCCCATTCCGGGGCCGCCACCGCCGTGAGGTATGGCAAATGTTTTATGCAAGTTCAGGTGGCATACGTCTGCACCAATCAGGCCGGGGGCGGTTAAGCCTACCTGTGCGTTCATGTTTGCGCCATCCATATATACCTGCCCGCCGTGCTGGTGCACGATGTCTGTAATTTCCTTTATGGTTTCTTCGTACACACCGTATGTAGATGGATAGGTAACCATGATGCCCGCAAGGTTCGCCGCATGTTGCGCCGCTTTTGCTTTCAGGTCTTCTACATCTATATATCCGTTTTCCAGCGCCTTTACTACTACTACTTTATAACCCACCATCACTGCCGATGCGGGGTTGGTGCCATGTGCAGATATAGGTATCAGCATCACATTGCGATGCTTATCGCCGCGGCTGTCGTGGTAAGATTTGATAGTAAGCAACCCTGCATACTCGCCTTGCGCCCCACTATTGGGTTGCAGACTGCAAGCGTCAAATGCAGTTATCTCGCAGAGGTAGGCTGATAATTCTTTTGCCATTTGCAGGTAGCCTGCTGCCTGATTCCTTGGCACAAATGGATGCATTTTGCTCCAGTTAGCCCAGCTAAGTGGCATCATTTCCGATGCAGCATTCAGCTTCATGGTACATGAACCCAGCGATATCATACTCGTGTTCAGGCTCAGGTCTTTATTTTCAAGCATCTTGATATAGCGCATCATTTGCGATTCGCTATGATGGCTATTGAAAACAGGATGTGTAAGAAAAGCCGAAGTACGTGTAAGTGAAGTGCCTATATTTGTAAGCACTTCTTCGTGGCTGATTTCAAAACTTACGGGTGCATCCGTGTCGTCGAACACCGATATGATATTGAACAGGTCGGATGTTGTAGTTGTTTCGTCAAGAGATATACCAACCAATGTATTATCTGCAAAATAGCGGAAGTTAATTTGAGCCGCTTCTGCTTTTGCCCTGATAGCTGCAGCATCTGCTACTTTTACTACAATGGTATCAAAATAAGAATCTGATAAAATACTAACACCATGCGCCTTCAACTGGCTTGCCAATGTATGTGTCAATACACTTACACGTTTAGCAATGTTTATCAAGCCATCAGGGCCATGATACACCGCATACATAGCAGCCATATTGGCAAGCAGTGCTTGTGCGGTACAAATGTTAGAAGTAGCTTTTTCACGTTTGATGTGTTGTTCGCGTGTTTGCAATGCCATGCGCAATGCGCGGCCACCATTCGCGTCTATACTCACACCAATGATACGACCGGGGATAGCGCGTTTGAAATCGTCTGTACAAGAGAAAAAGGCTGCATGCGGTCCGCCATATCCTAATGGTACGCCAAAACGCTGCGCACTCCCCAGTGCCACATCAGCACCAAGTTCGCCGGGGGGTGTCAGCAAGGTAAGCGCCAGCAGGTCTGTTGCCATAGCAACGTAACCACCGGCAGCATGTACTTTTTCTATAAAGCCTCGGTAATCTTCAATACTTCCTTTGTCATTAGGATATTGCACCAATGCACCGAAGTAAGTATTGTCTATAGCAGCCGTTTTATAGTCGCCTACAACAACAGTTGCACCTAATGGAGTAGCACGTGTTATAACAACGTCTAATGTTTGTGGAAAAATATTCTCATCAACAAAGAATTTAGGACGCTCCAGATTATCATGGTCTTTGTTCAGCGTTGCAAGGAACATATGCATGGCTTCCGCAGCAGCAGTAGCCTCGTCCAGCAGCGATGCATTGGCTATGGGTAAGCCCGTCAGGTCGCTCACCATCGTCTGGTAGTTCAGCAGGCTTTCCAACCGTCCTTGCGATATTTCTGCCTGATACGGCGTGTACTGCGTGTACCATCCCGGGTTTTCAAAAATATTGCGCAGTATAACGCTGGGTGTCAGCGTATCGTAATAGCCCTGCCCTATATAGTTTTTGAATACTTTATTTTTATTGGCCAGCTCCATTGATATACGCAGATACTCTGCCTCGCTCACACTCCCGGGTATATCCAATGCCTTGCTCATGCGTATGCCGGCAGGCACGGTACGACCAATGAGTGTTTCCATATCTGCTACACCTATAGTAGCCAGCATTTGTTTTGTTTCGTGCTCGTTAGGGCCTATATGGCGCCCAGCGAATTCCTGATTTTGAAGAGAAAACAAATTCATATAAATAATTACAACTCCTTAAAGATTATAAGGAAATGCAAAGTTAGCGGGATGGCGGGGATTTGCAAAACGAGAAAGACACACTTATTAATAATAATATGATTTATTTAGTCAATGTTTAACTTAAGATGCTAAACTTCGGTTATTATACTACAAACGCTATTCCAGCACACCCTCTTTTATCTCGTTCCACAAAGCACGGTAGCAGGTAGCTGCATAGCTGCTGGGTGCAAATGCTTCTACTGGTGCATTCTTTATGCCCATCCTTTCTATGTCGGAGAGGTAGGGGATGTAGTATTCAAAAAAACGTTTGTCTTTATACAACTCAGCCATCACATCCTTGTGCATATTCTTGCGTATGTCAACCATTGTAAAAAAGCACATCAGCTTTTCCAACTCGTTGGTCTTCTCTTCAAAATAATGCTTTACTATGTCGTAGGTGCGTACCGATAAGGTAGTAGGTATCACAGGCATCAGCACTGCATCAGACGCGTAAAATATATTATCTGCTAGGTGCGAAAAGCCCGGCGGGCAATCAATAAATACGAAATCATAATCCTGCTCCAGCCATTTCAGCAGATTGTGCAGTTGTTTTTTAGAATGTTTATCGTCCAGCAGCACATCCAGCTTTCTGGCAGACAGGTCGGCAGGTATAATGTCAAGCCCCTCGTAGTCTGTACCCAATATTGCTTCTTCAATACTCAGCGTATGCTCTATTATCTTTTTGGCAATGCCTTTTTCTTTAGGCTGTGCTTTGTAGTAAAAACTGGCTGCGCCTTGGGGGTCCAAATCCCACAAAAGTGTTTTGAACCCATCTTTGGCAGCCATATAGGCAAAGTTGACACAGGATGCGGTTTTACCTACTCCGCCTTTCAGGTTGTATAAAGATGCTACGAACATAGTTTGGTAAATCTGTAAACCTTGCTAAAGCTACGGCATTCTACCTACGATAGCAACGGGGGTATGTTATGTTTTGTAATGGCTATTTTTACAATCATAATCATACGGATGTACAACTCAGCATACTTTCATACAATTCTCAATGCCATTCAAAGTAAATACAGCAAACTGTCTGCAGATACGGCTACTGAAATGTTCAGCTGTTTGAAGCCCTTAAGCATTAGTAAAAACACACTGCTTGTAAGGGAAGGGCAGTATGCAGATAAAACATATTACATCATCAAAGGGTGCGCAAGGGCATATTATGTAAAAGACGGTAAAGAGATAACCGATTGGTTTGCTTTCGAAAATGAATTTATATGTTCAATACACAGCTTCTTTAATGATGTACCAAGTCCGCACTATATAGAAATACTGGAAGACAGTGATTTACTGGAGATAACCCGAGCGGATGCAATTACACTGTGCGATAAACACCACGATTTTGAACGATTGCAAAAAGAAGTAGTCGTACATACTTTATTAAAACTACAAAAACGTGTAGAATCGCTGCTCTTTGAAACCGCACATAGCCGATACCAAAGCCTGTTGGCTGCCCAGCCAGACATTACACTACGCATACCCCTCACACACATTGCCTCACATCTTGGTATTACATTAGAAACTCTTAGCCGAATACGCAGCCCTAAATACGTAATTTGACTTAAGTCAAATTGATTGTCAATCGAAGCAATCAATTTTGCCTGTAATAGCAACAATATGACAGGCAAAAAGATTTTGATAATTAACGGGCATCCTGGTAGACTTAGTTATAATAATGCACTATGCGATGCTTATTTGCAAGGAGCCAAAAGAAGCGGGACAGATGTGCAGGTAATCAATATACACGAGCTGAGTTTCAACCCCAACCTGCAATACGGATACAGACAACGTACAGAATTAGAACCAGACTTACTTGATGCACAACAAAAAATACTCTGGGCCGAACATTTGGTATGGGTTCATCCTGTATGGTGGGGTTCATACCCTGCCATCATGAAGGGTTTTATTGACAGGGTTTTTCTGCCAGGCTTCGCTTTCAAAAAGCGTGATAATTCTGTATGGTGGGACAAATTATTAAAAGGGAAAACCGCTACCATTATATGTACCATGGATCAGCCTGCATGGTATTATATGCTGGCATATAAAAATGCCAGCATCAATGCATTGAAAAAACTGACATTAGAATTTTGCGGCATAAAGCCAGTGAATACTGTAGCCATAGGACCACTCAGGTTATCTAAAGAAAAATACAGGATAAAGTGGCTCAAAAAAATTGAAAATATGGGGTTGCGCAATAAATAAGCCTACTTCTTTTCCGTATCCTTCATACCAATATTAAATAGCTTGTACGCAAGTTGTATGGCAGCTGTTTCAGGTTTGGAGTAGGCAAACGATTGCTGTTGTACAATGTATTCTCCGCCACTATCCATTACATAATAACTGATGCGCTTTTTATTGCCTGCACTACTAAAGCTGATGTATGCCTCTGGTGCAGGTATTGTATTATTGCTCACCCAATTGATGTTGCATGCTTTCAGTCGGGCTGTTACTGTTTCGTCTGCCTGCCCTACTATATTTAGCCGCATATTCATTTTCAGTCCGCTGTTGGGTATCAGTTGCGGATAAAACTGATAGAGTTTATATATCAGGTTATTATACGCCAGATTGTCTTTCCTTTCCAGCGCGCATTGTGCTTGGGCCTCATACACACGTGCTATAAATAGCTTTTCATATTCTACATCCATGTTTGGGTCGCGCAGTATTTCATCCAATAGCATACGCGCTTCTTTGTAATTGCCCTGCTTCATTTGCAGTTTGGCTACAAAAAGTTTGAAATATTTACGCACGTATTGCCGTTCGTCCGTTTGTGCTTCCTTTTCAAATCGCTTGAGGAAGAATTTGGTGCTGAAATCTTTTATCAGATACCAAATTTCGTCCCACCCTACGGTGCTTTCGGTGCTGAATAGCTTGTACACTACCATATCCCTTTCCGGGTTCATGGCAAATTGGTTGATGATAAGGTATTGCTGCACATACTTTTCGCTTACCAACTTAGCCATATTGCCCAATACTGAAAAATTATACCACCAATTACTGTTTTCAAATTTCTGCCTTTCTATTTCGGCTTCTTTGTTCATTAGCTTCACCAATTGGGTGCTGAAGTCGTAATGCGTTTGCCCCAATGTGGTGCCTATATGCAATTCTTTAAACTCTGCCGCTTTGTTAATGTGGCGTTGCGCCTCTGCCAGTTGACCGTCGTAATACAATGCCCTTGCAAGGGCTATATTATACCAACCGAAGCCCGGTGTAGAGCCGTTGGCTTTTATCATATCACGCATCAGGCTTACACCCTCTTTGGGTTGAGATTTGTAGATGTTGATAATGCTTGTGTAGTATGCCCATTCTTTCAGCCGTTTATCGCCTGCATCCTGGGTGATGGCTTCTTCATATTCTTTTTCTGCCTCTCTGAAATCGCCGCAAATACTACGAAACGTTGCATAGTTGTTGTGCGGAAAAATACCGCTCTTGCGCAATGCCTCGTAATAATACCTTGCAGAATCTACCTTGATGGCATAACTATGTAGCATGGCTTTATAGTGATACACACTGTTCTTTTCCTGCTGCTCATATCCCGGTGGAAATATATTGGCGTTCAGTCGTTTGTTGATATTAATTCGCCTCAGCGCAGAGTCCAGATAGCGATTAGCTAATTTTTCATTTTCTGCGATACTGTTTTTCAGGAATGCATATTTATCACTTGTATAAAATCGGTTGCGGTGCACCGTCCATGCCAGATAGTTGTAGGCATCCATAAAATAATCTCGCTGAAAATTCCACTTCAAGACACGGCGTAGTAGTGTATATACTTTTTCAGGTTCATCGGTATTGGCATAGCAATCCATCAGGAAGTAGGCAATATTCGTATAGTCTATCTGGTAGCGGTAGGCATATACATACACTGCTACATCGGGGCTGCGAGTTGCCAGTTCTTTACGGTAGTCGCGCTCTATTAGTGTTAATGCTTTTTCAAGCGGCACGGCTGCGTTTTTATAACCTACATAATCGGCAGCGTGTTCTCGTTTATAAGCACCCTCATATAGCCAGCCAACATAGTAGCTGCTGTCTATTCTTTTAAACTCTCTGCTGCGTGGCAGTGCGTCGGCACTAAGCATATCCGTGCCAATCCGTTTAGCATCTATCTCGTAGCGTTGTGTAGGATTTTTGCGATGCATCATAGGTTGCGCATCAGCTGCAAACGAAATAAGGATACAAGCCCACAGGCTTAGTACGTACATCAACCTGCGTGCCGGGAGAGCTATGCGGGTATTATGCATACAGTTTCAGTTTCGCAAGGCGTTCTGCTTCTTTGTTGATGATGCTGTCTAATGCTTTTTGTTTGCCGTCTTTGTTGCGGTATATCAGGCGGTGTTCCAGCACGGCACGGGCTATATCTTTTACATCGTCCTCTATCACAAAGCTCCTGCCACGTAGCAGGGCATAGGCACGCAGGCATTTGATAAACGCAATGCCGCTACGGGTAGATGCCCCGAGCGAAATATCCTGATGCTCGCGTGTGCCACGTACCAGATTGCTTACAGCCTTCAATATCTCTTCGTGTACAAAAACCTGCTCTGCTTGTTGTTGCAGTTGCAATATATCATTGAAGCTAAGCACCTGTTGCAGCGACACCAGATTGTCTGCAATAGAAACATAATCACGGTATATATTTAGCTCTGTTTGTTCATCCACATAGCCAAAGTATATCTTCATAAAAAACCTGTCGAGCTGTGCGGCAGGCAGCGGATAAGTACCTTCCATCTCTATGGGGTTTTGTGTAGCGATTGTGAAGAACAAACGCTCCAGTTTGATGGTGCTGTCGCCCACGGTTATTTGGTGTTCTGCCATTGCTTCCAGCAGGGCACTCTGCACTTTGGGTGATGCACGGTTTATCTCATCTGCCAGCAATACGTTACAAAACAATGGCCCTTTTTTGAAGATGAAATCTTTGTTTCTGTCATCAAAAATATAAGTACCTATCAGGTCCATCGGCAGCAGGTCGGGGGTAAATTGTATGCGTTTAAATAATACATGCTCTCCCTCTTTTTCGCCACTGATGCATTGTGCCAATGTGCGTGCCAGTACCGTTTTACCCGTACCGGGGTTATCTTCCATCAGTATATGGCCACCAGCCAGCAGGCAGGTTAGCACCATTTCTACCTGATGCCGCTTGCCGCGTATTACTTGCTCTATCTGCGAAATAAGGTGCTGTATAGAATCAGCGGGATTGGTTGTTATGGTTTCAGATGCAGGCTCTATCATATATTCCAAGCTTTCTACAAGTTTACATATTTATACGCTGCCATAGCGGCTTTGTGGTATAAATTTTTGTGAAAATGGACATCGCTGAGCTAACCTCTATTTACTCACCAACCTCACCACCGGTACCAGCATTTCTTCCAGCGATACGCCACCATGCTGAAAGGTATTGCGGTAGTAATTTACATAATGGTTGTAGTTGTTGGGGTAGCAAAGGAATACATCCTCTTTAGCAAATATAAATGTAGAGCTCACATTCGGGCGAGGCAGCCCTGCCTCTCGCGGGTCGCGAAAAGCCAGCACGTCTTTGGCTTCGTATTGCAGATTCTTTCCGTGCTTGTAGCGCAGGTTGGTAGTTGTTTGCCTGTCGCCCACACATTTGCTCGGTGTTTTTACACGTTGCGTACCGTGGTCGGTGGTAACGATTATCTGTATGTTTTTATCGGCTATTTTCTTCAACGCACGGTATAGCGGCGAATGTTCAAACCAACTAACCGTCAGCGAACGGTAAGACACTTCATCGCCAGCCAGTTCTTTCAGCACTTCCATCTCTGTACGTGCATGAGAAAGCATGTCAACAAAGTTGTACACAATCACCGTCAGGTCATTATTCAGGTAGTTGTGTATATTATCTTCAAGGTCTTTGCCGTGATCGTTGTTGGTTATTTTTATGTATTGTGCTTTCAGACCGTCCAGTTTCAGTTGCTTCAACTGCCCGCGCAAAAAAGTTTCTTCATGCAGGTTTTTACCACCCTCTTCATCATCGTTTTTCCACTCCAACGGATACTTGCTTTCAATATCTACAGGCAGCATACCTGCAAACAGCGCGTTTCGTGCGTACTGTGTAGCCGTTGGCAATATGCTGTAAAACATATCTTCTTCTACCATCTTAAATGTTTCGCCGATGATGGGTTGCAACACTTTCCACTGGTCGTAGCGCAGATTGTCTATCACTACCAGAAAGGTAGGCTTACCTTGCTCCAGGTGCGGAGCTACTTTGCGCTTAAATGCCTCGTGCGACAACAGAGGTGCTTCGCCCGATTTATCCTTTATCCATTTATTATAATTCTTAGATACGAATTTGAAGAACTCCGTATTAGCTTCCGCTTTTTGCGTTTGCAGCACTTCCATCATTTCGGGGCTTTCGCTGCGCGCCATTTCCAGTTCCCAATACACCAGCTTTTTATATAGCTCTTTCCATTCCTCGTGGTTGGGGTTTGAGCTGAGTGCCATAAACAGGTTACGGAAATCCTGCTGATACGCAATCGTTGTCTTTTCACTAACCAATCGCTTGGTATCCATTATTTTTTTGAGCGATAGCAATACCTGATTGGGGTTCACAGGCTTGATGAGGTAATCACTTATCTGTCCGCCAATGGCTTCTTCCATTATGTTTTCAGCCTCATTTTTGGTTACCATTACCACCGGCTGGTTGGGGTTCATCTCTTTTATTTTCGAGAGCGTTTCCAAACCCGTAATGCCGGGCATACTCTCGTCCAGCAATACCACATCCACCGTTTTCTCTTTCAGAAATTCCAACGCATCGTGTCCGTTGCTCAGGGGGGTTACTTCATAGCCCTTATTGCGCAAAAACAGTATCTGCGATTTCAGCGATTCTATTTCATCATCTACCCAAAGTATTTCGCCCTGTATATTGCTCATCGTATTGCGGTTGGTTTTATGATTGTATTAATTACGTTTAAAAGTACATTTCTATCCTTGCAATGCCTATGCATTTAACGCAAGTTTATCATCTTTACAGCCCGATAACGCAGCCCCTCGGGCAATATTGTGTTATCGCGTCTTAATCATTTGATAAAATGGATAATATCGTTATCAGAGATGCTGTTGCAACTGATTGCCCGCGTATGATGGAATTGGTACGCGAACTGGCTGTATATGAACGTGCGCCCGAAGCCGTAACGGTAAGCATGGAGCATTTTGTACAAAGTGGCTTTGGCAGCAAGCCCGTATGGTGGGCTATCGTAGCAGAGGCAGATGGTGTAGTAGTAGGTTTTGCGCTGTACTATATACGCTACAGCACTTGGAAGGGCCAGCGTATGTATCTGGAAGATATATTGGTAACCGATGCATGGCGAGGGAAGGGTATTGGCGGCAAGCTGATGGACAGGCTGATAGCGATAGCCAAAGAAAAAGGCTTTAACGGTATGCTATGGCAGGTACTCGACTGGAATGAACCCGCCATTCGCTTCTACAAAAAATACAATGCCCACTTCGACCACGAATGGGTGAACGTGAGTATAGATGTATAAAATAACAAACCCGACCACAAGTGTCGGGTTTGTTGCTATTAACTTAGAATTAAATTATGCTTCTTCAGCGTTCACCAGTTCGTTCACGAATTTTGCAACGTGAGCGATGCGTGTATGGTTCAGTGCATAGTGTATGAACTTACCATCGCGCTCAGTGATAACGATGTTTGCACGGCGCAGAATGGCGAGGTGCTGCGATGCTACAGACTGCTCAAGGCGCAGCTTTACGTAGATATCAGTAACGTTCATGCGTTTGTTCTCTTCCAGCAGCTTCACTATTTGCTGACGCAATTTGTGATTGATGGCCCTCAGGGTCATGGCTGCACTCTTAACTGCTAAATAATCCAGTTTAATCTGTTCGTTCGAACCTTCATCTTTGCGAATAACCAGCGTGTTTGCTGACATAGTCGTTTCCATTTACAAATTGATTTTATTGTATAAAAAAAGAGTAACTAATTAAGAATAGCTTTAATAACTATCCCTCAACGGGGTGCAAATATACGCCATTCTACAATATGAACCAAAGCCATATTAGAAAAAACTGTTAAAAATAGGATGGCTAAGGTTGCGTATCAAACATATCTAACTGATATTCTTTGGTTTATGTGTATAAACTTGTTTTAAATAAAATGGCTCTGAATTGGCTAAATTGACAAACTCGTTACAATTATATTGTTCAAAAGCATAAGCTGCCCATGTATGTAAATCAACGGTATTGGCAGCCTCATGATCTGCGTTTTGGCTGCTAAAAACCTGCTGAATAGTATCACTCCAATCGCCGGCTAACAAGCATTTACCTGCCATGTTATTGGCTATAGCCTGCAAATCTGCTTGTAAAATATGTTGTGGTTCTTGCAGTGTATCTGCTTGGTTGTTATATGACGCGAAATAGTATTCGCCCTCTCTTGCATTCAAAATACTGCTATAAACCTCGTATGCAGTTTTATATTTATAAATGCCCCCAAGTGCCAGTAATGCCAGTTTATGGTGCATCATCAGGGGTTTATCTAAGAGGTAGCAAATACCCTTAGCTGTTGCCAGCCCTATGCGAAGCCCTGTATAAGAGCCCGGCCCGCCGCATACTGCTACTGCATCTAATTGTTGCATGGTGATGCCCGCTTCTTGCAATACTTTTTCTATATGCAGGTTGATGGTAGCCGCATGGTTGCGCGTATCGGCATTGCTAATGCTGCTTACCACGCTGCCTGCCTTGCTGATGGCTACAATGCCCACATCGCCCGAGGTATCTATATGTAATATATATGCCATAAAAAACTGTTTGCAAATGTAAGGACTGCATTACATTTACACTATGGAAAAGAAAATCATTCGTACAGATAACGCGCCTGCACCCATCGGGCCATACAATCAGGCGGTACAGTTTGGCAATATGCTTTTTGTATCGGGGCAGATAGCCATCAATCCGCAAACAGGCGAGCTATATACAGGTGATATACAAACCGAAACAAAACTGGTGATGGAAAACCTGAAAGCCATATTAACCGAAGCTGGAATGGATTTCAGCAATGTGCTGAAAAGCACCATCTTCCTGATGGATATGGGACAGTTTGCGCAGGTAAACGAAGTGTATGGCAGCTATTTTACAGACAACCCGCCCGCCCGCGAAACCGTACAAGTAGCCGGCCTGCCAAAAGGCGTGAAAGTAGAGATCAGTGTTGTAGCCGCGAAGTAGTTTCCTGATGTGATAATTTGATGATTAGCAGATTTGATAATTTGTAAAACATTAAAAAAACGCCCAGCAATTTGCAGGGCGTTTCTCATATAAATATCATCTTCATTAAACATTAGCTAATCAGCTAATTATCACATCAGCTAATTCTTCTTAGCCTCTTTTGCCCATGTATCTTTCAACCCCACCGTTCTATTGAATATGAGTTTGTCGGCAGTGCTTTCTTTATCTACACAAAAATACCCCTTGCGCAAGAACTGAAACTGCTCGCCCTCTTTAGCATTTGCCAGCGATGGTTCTATATACACACTCGGCAGTATCTGCAAAGAGTGTTCGTTGATATAATCTTTAAAATCCCCTTCCTCGCTCGATGGGTCTTCTACTTTAAATAATCGGTCGTACAGGCGTACTTCAGCGGTTTTAGCAGTAGCCACATTCACCCAATGGATGGTGCCTTTTACATGTATGCCGCTTGTGTCGCTGCCGCTTTTACTTTCAGGTATGTATGTACAATGTATCTCGGTTACATTACCTGCATCATCTTTTGTAAAGCCCTCACATTTTACAATATAAGCACCTTTCAGCCTCACCATCAAACCCGGGCCGAGGCGGAAAAATTTTTTTGGTGGTTCTTCCATAAAGTCCTCGCGCTCTATCCAAACCTCTTTGCTAAAAGGCATTTTGCGAGTACCCCCGTTCGGGTCTTCGGGATTATTTTCCGCATCCAGTTCTTCTGTTTGTCCGTCGGGGTAGTTGGTTATTACCAGCTTTACAGGGTCCAGTACCGCCATTACACGGTTAGCCGTTTTGTTCAGTTGCTCACGCACATGAAACTCCAGTACGCCTATATCTACAATATTCTCTCGTTTGGCAATGCCTATGCCATCGCAAAAATTGACGATGGCCTGCGCAGGATAGCCACGGCGGCGCATACCGCTGATGGTAGGCATACGAGGGTCGTCCCAGCCTGCTACGTGTTTTTCGTTTACCAATTGCAGCAGCTTACGTTTGCTCATTACGGTATAGGTAAGGTTGCGGCGTGCAAACTCGTATTGGTGCGATGGAAAAATCTCCAGCTTTTCTATAAACCAATCGTAGAGCGGACGGTGGTGTATAAACTCCAGCGTACAGATGCTATGCGTAATGTTTTCTATGCTATCGCTCTGCCCGTGCGCAAAGTCGTACATGGGGTAGATGCACCAAGCATCACCCGTGCGATGGTGATGCGCGTGTTTGATGCGATATATGATGGGGTCGCGCAGCAGCAGGTTGGGGTGTGCCATATCTATTTTGGCACGCAATACTTTTTCGCCATCCTTGTATTTGCCGGCACGCATATCGGTAAACAGTTGCAGGTTTTCGTCAATGCTCCTGTCGCGGTAGGGGCTATTGGTGCCCGCTTTAGTAGTATCACCTTTGGTAGCAGCTATTTCATCGGGTGTACTATCATCTACATAAGCCAGTCCTTTTTTGATGAGTGTTACGGCATATTCATATAACTGCTCAAAATAGTCAGACGCATAGAGTTCATTATCCCAACTTTTACCAATAGCATCGCTCAGCCATTTTATATCGTTGCGTATGCTATCTACATATTCCGTTTCTTCCGTTACAGGGTTGGTATCGTCAAAGCGCAGATTGGTTTTACCACCATACTTTTTAGCCAACCCGAAGTTGAGGCATATAGCTGAAGCATGCCCTATATGCAGGTAGCCATTCGGCTCCGGCGGAAAGCGTGTATGTATGTGTTGGTACTTGCCTTCCTTCAGGTGCTGCTCAATAATCTCTTCTAAAAAATTAAGGCTTTTTTCTTCGCTCATAAGGGTGCAAAGATAGAGCATTAGAGGATGCAGATAAATAATCCACGATATACCTTTAGTATAATGTTAGTATAGCATTTACGCTTTCATTTATTACTTTTACCCGCATTTTTCAGGATATATGACAGATAGTTTGAAGCGTCCAGTGCGGGTTTTGGTTGCCAAGGTAGGCCTCGACGGGCACGACCGTGGCGCTAAAGTAATAGCCACTGCCCTGCGCGATGCAGGGATGGAAGTAATATATACCGGCCTGCGCCAAACCCCCGAAATGGTTGTCAACACTGCATTGCAGGAAGATGTGGATGCCATTGGCATCAGCATCCTCAGCGGTGCGCACAATACCGTCTTCCCCAAAGTGATGGAACTGATGAAGGCCAAAGGGCTGGATAATGTGCTGCTAACGGGTGGCGGCATTATACCCGAAGAAGACATGGCGCAGCTGCATACAATGGGCGTTGGCAAGCTCTTTGCCCCTGGTGCGCCTACTGCCGAAATAGCGAATTACATTACAGGCTGGGTGAAAGAACACCGCGCCGAACTTTTCTAAATAACAGACAGATTTTAAACTTTTCAGCACAATTACATTTATGTATCAAACATTATTGACAGACCTGCAAGACGGTACACTGGTAGTAACCATCAACCGCCCCGACAAACTGAACGCCCTTAATAAAGACGTGATAGAAGAACTGGGCAAGGTAGCAGACGAGATTTATAACAACCCCGACATCAAAAGCGCGATACTGACAGGTGCCGGCGAAAAAGCATTTGTAGCAGGTGCAGACATCAGCGAGTTCATAGGCCTTGATGCCACTGCAGGTGCAGCTTTAGCTAAGAAAGGACAAGACCTTGTATTTGATAAAATAGAAAACAGCCCTAAACCCATCGTTGCTGCGGTTAACGGCTTTGCGCTGGGTGGTGGTTGCGAATTGGCAATGGCTTGCCACTTCCGTATAGCCAGTGAAAATGCCAAATTCGGCCAGCCGGAAGTGAACCTCGGCCTCATACCCGGTTATGGTGGCACACAACGCCTTACCCAACTGATAGGCAAGGGCAAATCGATGGAGTTGATGATGACCGCCGATATGATTGGTGCAGACGAAGCAAAAGCATTAGGTTTGGTTAATCATGTAGCCCCTTTGGCTGAACTTTTGGCTAAAACAAAGGAGATATTACAAAAAATTCACACGAAAGCACCTGTTGCCATAGCAAAAGTTATAGCTTGTGTAAACGATGCCGCCAAGGGCGAAAATGCCGGATTTGCCAATGAAATCAAGCGTTTCGGCGAATGTTTTGCTACCGAAGATATGAAAGAGGGTACGGGCGCATTTATAGAAAAAAGAAAAGCTATTTTTAAAGGAAAATAATTTTATTATCTTCAACGCTAAAACCAGAAGTAAAATGCGGAAAAAAATTGTCCGTAGCCTTTTTGCCTTATGCGTTAGCGCTGCTTCTCTGTCGGCATATGCACAGCCTGCAATACCGAGAGAGTATGTAGAACATCCCGGTTTTTCAATCGGTATGAACTTTGGCGCAACAGACCTTTGGGGCGATGTGGGTACACAGAGTTTAGTAGACCATTACACAAACGGTAAATATTTTGACAAGATGTGCTTTATGGGCGGGCTTTTCGGCCGCTTTACTGCGCATCCTATGCTGGCAGCTCGTTTGGGTGTAAACTATGGAACATTATACGCTACCGATGCTTGGAACGAGAAGAAAGCACTAACAGCATCTTCAGTAGAAGCTGATGCTTTTCAGCGATACTTGCGCAATCAGGATATTAAAGCCAATATTTGGGAAAGTACTTTCCAGTTAGAGTTTTTCCTGTTCCGTAGCAATTCCGAATCTGCTGCTGCTCGCCGCCGCTGGCAACCATACCTCACGGCTGGTGTAGGTGTATTCCATTACCGTCCATTCAGCACATTTATAGACCGTACCACACGTGCCGAAAAATGGGTGTATGTGGGCGACTTGGGGTTAGAAGGCGAAGGTTTTGAATACGACGACCCTACCCCGGGTTATGCAATGAAGACAAAATTCTGGCAAGTAAATGTGCCCGCAGGTATCGGCTTGCGTTTTGATATGAATGACCGTATGTCTTGGGGTATTGAATATTTGTACCGCGTTACGTTTACAGACAGATTGGACAATGTGAGTGGCGACTATGTAAGCGCAGAATACCTGGAAAGGTACCTGACGCCTGAAAAAGCTGCTGTTGCTAAGGAAATGTATGATAAATCATGGGCTATACAACCTGGTGCCAAGCAGGAAGCATGGACAAAAAGGGGAAACAACGAAAATAAAGACAGTTATTCCAGTCTATCGTTAATGCTTATATATAAATTCAAGAGTAATAAGATACCTTGGTGGTTCTAGATTTAAAAACATATACTTAATTTACAGAGCGGTGTGTTTACATGCCGCTCTTTTTTTCAGATAACAAAAAAGCATCCCCCCGATAGTATGTATGCTTTTATAGAAGGTGATATTGTATATAAATCTCCCTCGCTGCTGCACCTTGCAGTGCATGGTGTTGGTTATGAAGTCAACATCACCCTGCAAACTTATTCAAAACTGCAATCGGCAGTACATTGCAGGCTCTTTACCCATTTGCAAGTACGCGAAGATGCATGGGTACTCTATGGCTTTGCAGACGAAACAGAAAGGGCAACTTTCAGGCAATTATTAGGCATTAGTGGCGTGGGTGCTACCACTGCCCGTATCATACTATCGTCACTTACACCCGCGGAATTAGAACGGATTATTGCCACTGAAGACAGCCGTAGTTTGGAGAAAGTGAAGGGCATCGGGGCCAAAACTGCCCAGCGTATTATCTTAGAGTTAAAAGGGAAGCTGCAAATCGAAAAAAATAACCCTGATTTGACAACCCTGAAACACAATACTGTAGCGGAAGATGCGTTATTTGCATTAGTAAATCTTGGTATCAGCAAAAGCATGGCTGAGGCTGCTATCAGCAAGGTAAAAGATGCACCATCTCTAACCGTTGAAGATTTAATAAAACAGGCATTAAAACTGCTATAACCCCCCAAAGCTAAAAAACAGGTTTGAAGCGAAAGAGTTATTTAGGGTATAAATTAATTATTTTCATCACACTAGTGGTGGCAATTGCCAATGCTGGTGCGCGAGGTTATGCCATAGACCTTGACTATGAAGACCCGGAACCTGCCGAAGACTCTACAAAAAAATCAAACAGAGATACTTCTTTAAAATTCCCTGTATACGACCACAGCGGCGAACCAAGAGATAGAACACCATCCAGCATTGATTTACAAAACCCTGCTAACATCAAACAATCGGTAGAATACAATCCCGATGATAAAACATACGAGTTCAACGAAACATTGAGTGACAGGTATTTGCGCAATCCCACTTTCATGACGTTTGACGAATACATGAAGTACCAAGCTCAGAAAGATGAAGAAGCATACTGGAAGCGCAGAATGGATGCCTTGTCTCTTTTTAATACAAAGCCCCAGTTGCCTACCATGTACAGAGAGGGTCTGTTTGACAGGATATTTGGCGGAAACAGTATCTCGGTTCGTCCGCAGGGCAACGTAGACGTTACATTTGGCGGCAACTGGCAAAACATAAAAAACCCAACGCTGCCGCAACGTGCACAAAAATATGGTGTGTTCGACTTCGATCTGCAAATGAACATCAACCTGCTTGCTACAGTAGGCGATAAATTGAAGCTGAACATAAGCAATAATACCAAAGCAACATTCGATTATCAAAATATTCAGCGTCTTGAATATACAGGCAAGGAAGATGAAATTATTAAAAAGATAGAAGCAGGTAATATCAGCTTCCCGCTTCGTAGTTCGCTCATCAACGGCGTACAGTCGCTATTCGGCCTCAAAACACAATTACAGTTTGGCAAGCTATGGGTTACAGGTGTTGTATCGCAACAACGCTCCAAACGCCAGAGCCTTACCATACAAGGTGGTGCCCAGACACAGCAGTTTGCCATCAAAGCCGACGATTACGAAGAAAACAGACACTTTTTACTATCGCAATATTTCTACAAAAATTACAATAAAGCTTTACAGAATTTTCCCATTATCAATTCGCAGGTTACCATCAACAAAATTGAAGTATGGGTTACCAACCGTACCGGTGCTGTAGAGGGTGTGCGTACAGTATATGGCTTTATGGACCTCGGTGAGAGTTCTCCCTATCAGCCGTCATTGCTACCTGCATCCAAACCCATACCATTCGGATTGCCAGATAACTATGCCAATAGCCTGTACACACAACTGCAACAAAACCCTGCATCTCGCACCCCAACCGGTGCTACAAGTGCGGTAAGATCACTTGGCCTTTCTTTAGGAAAAGACTTTACAGATGTTGTTGCTCGCAAGCTGAATCCTTCGGAGTATTCTTTCAATCCTCAGTTGGGTTATTTATCGCTGAATACACAATTGAACCCTGACGATGTACTGGCTATTGCTTTCCGATATACCTACAACGGAAAAGTATATCAGGTTGGTGAATTTGCAGAAGATTTACCGCCACTACCTAACAATCAAAACACAACTGTTGCAGATCAGCGTGTCATGTTCCTTAAACTCTTAAAAGGAACTGCCAATACACCCACATTGCCTATATGGCAACTGATGATGAAAAATGTATACGCTTTAGGTGGCTTAGGTGTATCGAAAGAAGAATTCAGGTTGAATGTACTATACCAAGACCCAGGTGGTGGCGAAAAACGCTATATCCCCGAAGGTGTTCGTGCAGGAGAACCCATTATTACACTACTGAACCTTGACAAACTAAACATACAAAACGACCCCATACCCGATGGTATATTTGATTTTGTTGAAGGCATTACTATTAACACACAACAGGGCAAAATCATATTTCCGGTATTAGAGCCTTTCGGCAATGACTTAAAACCTGCCATAGGAAACTCCCCGCAACTGGAAAGAAAATACTTATACCGTATCCTGTACGATTCTACTAAAACAATCGCACGCCAGTTTCAGCAAAACAACAGGTATGTTATTAAAGGCTCTTATAAATCTGCCTCTTCGTCAGAAATATTTTTAGGTGGTTTCAACATACCCCAAGGCTCTGTAGCTGTTACAGCAGGCGGACAAAGACTGACTGAAAACGTTGACTACCAAATAGATTACGGATTGGGCAAGCTGAAAATCTTAAACTCGGGCATACTCAACTCAGGCATACCAATCAATGTTCAGTATGAAGACAATGCTACTTTCGGCTTTCAGCAACAAAACTTCATGGGCGCAAGGCTCGATTATTTTATCAACAACAGGCTGACTGTTGGTGGTACTTATATGCGCCTTACAGAACGCCCCTTTACACAAAAAACGATAGTAGGCGAAGACCCGATAAAAAATACTGTATTAGGCTTAGATGCCAATTATCAGGGAGAAGCTCCCGGCCTTACAAGGGCATTAGACAAATTGCCGATTTATTCTACCACAGCCCCGTCACTCATCACACTTACAGGAGAAGTTGCAGGCCTCTTTCCTGGCCACTCAAAACAAATAAATGTGCTGGATGCTGAAGGCAGCGTATATATTGACGATTTTGAAGGTACTCGAGGTTCATACGACCTTAAATTCCCTGCTAATGCATGGACATTATCAAGTGCGCCGGTAGGCTCATTAGACGCTAATGGCAAGGTGTTGTTTCCCGAAGCAGAGGATAATGATAAGCTGAGCTATGGTAGAAACAGAGCGAAACTTGCATGGTATTTTCTTGAACCTACATTGATAGAGCCGAATACAGGTGTACCCGACTATGTAAAAAAAGATCCTATGCAGCACTATATAAGGCTGGTGCAGCAAACAGATGTATTTCCGCAACGTTCTAACCAGATATTACAAGGTGCCCTCAGTACATTAGATTTGGGTTTTTATCCAAAAGAGCGTGGCCCGTACAATTTTGATGCAGCTATGTTGCAACCAGACGGCACACTAAAAAATCCTAAAGAAAAATGGGGCGGCATAATGCGCCCGATAGACAATAGTGACTTTGAGCAATCCAATGTTGAGTTTATAGAGTTTTGGGTGATGGATCCGTTTATTAATAATCCGTCGTCAGAAGGAGGCGCATTATACATCAACTTGGGCAATATGTCTGAAGATGTATTAAAAGATAGCAGGCGTTTTTTTGAAAATGGCATTGCATATCCCAAAAACACATCTCAGCTCAACCGTTCTGTATGGGGCTATTCTCCTCAACTAACCCAACAAGTTACCCGCGCTTTTGACAATAGCCTTGAAGCACGTGCTGTGCAGGATGTGGGCTACGATGGGTTAGATAATGAGGAAGAAAAGCAATTCTTCGCGCAATACCTGCAGGCCGTTGCAAGCACAGTAACAAATAATGCCTCATTTGTAAACAGCACACAAAACGACCCTGCAGGCGACGATTACAGATATTTCAGAGGGTCTGAATTTGACAATGCGCAAACAGGCATACTTGCCCGCTATAAAAACTTTAACAACCCACATGGCAACTCCCCAGCAAATGACAATTCATCTTTCTCAAACGCCGGCACCAATATCCCAGAATCAGAAGATATTAATAGAGACAACACCCTCAACTCTAGCGAAGACTATTACCAATACCGTATTGACTTCAAACCAAACATGGTAGTGGGTGCAGGGTATCTGGTAAACAAACAAGAAAGTGATGTAAAACTACCCAACGGCACCATTAGCAAAGAAACCTGGTATCAGTTTAAAATACCTATTACAGCATACACCAATAAAATCGGCAACATTGCAGACTTCCGCTCTATCAGGTTCATACGTATGTTCCTAAGTGGTTTTCAAGACAGTGTCATTATGCGTTTTGCACGTTTCGAACTAGGGCGCAATAACTGGCGCAGATATATGTTCTCTTTACAAAATCCGGGAGAAAATATTCCTGAAGACGATCTGAATACTGTTGACTTCGCGGTAGCATCTGTAAGCTTTGAGGAAAATAGTGACCGTCAACCCGTACCGTATGTAATTCCACCAGACGTCAATCGTCAGCAGGCTAATGTAGGCACAGGGCAGAGTATTCAACTGAATGAACAGGCTTTATCTTTACAGGTATGCAACCTTAAAGATGGCGATACAAGAGCTGTATTTAAAGAGGTAGGTGTTGATATGCGACAATTCAAAGGGCTGCGAATGTTTATACACGCAGAGTCTAGAGTTGGTCAACAACCACTACGCGATGGAGATGTAAGAGCAGTAGTGCGCATAGGTAGCGACTTTACCAATAACTATTACGAGTATCAACTACCATTATCTATTACTGCACCCGGAAGTACAGATGCGAATCAAGTATGGCCGCGAGACAATAGAATGGATCTGATACTCGACGATTTGGTAAAAGCTAAAACAGAAAGAAACAATAAAGGGCTACCTGCATTTATACCATACACTACTACAAACAGTAAAGGAAATTTCATTACCATAGTCGGCAACCCCAATATCGGAGACGCTAAAACGATATTGTTAGGTGTTACAAATCCTAAAAAAACAAACCAGACCCCTGCAGACGACGGCTTGGCAAAATGCGGCGAAATCTGGTTTAACGAACTTCGATTAGTTGGGCTCAACGAAACCCCGGGATATGCAGCGTCGGGCAAGGTAGCTATCCAGCTTGCAGACTTAGGCTCTGTAAACCTTGCCGGTAGTATGCATACAAATGGCTATGGCAATATTGACCAGAAATTGAACCAACGATTCAGAGATAACTTCTACCAGTATAATGCATCTACCAACCTGAATATGGGAAAACTAATGCCACGCAAATGGGGCGTTCAATTACCCGTGTTTGTAGGGTTTTCGGAAAATGTAAGCAACCCCCAGTTCGATCCCTACGATTTTGATGTGAAATACAAAGACAAGCTGAATAGTGCCCGAGACAATGCACATAGAGACTCTATGAGGAAAGTTGCTCAAGACTATACCACTATAACAAGCCTCAACTTTTCCAACGTCCGCATTCTTGGCAACCCCGAAAAGCAAAATGCTACAGTAATGCCATGGAGTGTTAAAAACTTTGACGTAAGCTATGCATACAACAGGCAGTTCAAGCGCAACCCGATAATTGAATCCGATGAATTGCTGAATCATCGTATCGGTCTTGGCTATACCTACAATATCAAAACAAAGTCTATCGAACCGTTCAAAAGATTTATCAAATCAAAATCAAAATGGCTCTCTTTAGTGAAAGATTTTAATGTATCGCTGCTGCCTTCAAACTTCACCTTCCGTACAGACCTGAATAAAACCATGAACGAAACCCTGATACGCAACGTATCGGATGGCCCGCTCAACGTGCAACCTACCTATTTTAAAAACTTCACATGGAGACGAGAATATGAATTGCGGTGGGAGCTTACACGCTCTTTATCTTTCAGCTACAGAGCCATTAATAACTCGCGCGTTGATGAGCCATACGGCAGAGTAAACACAGATGCCCAACGCGACAGCCTCTGGAACGAAGTGCTGTCGTTTGGTCGAAATACAAACTATACGCAGGATTTTCAGGCAAGCTACAACTTGCCCTTACAAAAAATACCTGCTTTCGACTGGACAAACTTACGCTTGCAATATGGTGCTACCTATTCTTGGACGGCAGCATCACAGTTAGCACGTTCATTGGGCAATACACTCGGCAATACCAACACAAGGCAGGCCAACCTCGAATTACAATTTTCGCAGCTATACAATAAAAACAAATGGCTGCGCACCGTGAACCAACCCAAAATGAATGCTGGTAAAAAAGATGATAAAAACAGTGCTATTAAAGACCTGCGAGGTAAAGACAAACAAGATAAATTTGCCAAAAAAGTACTCGCAAAAGATACTGTAAGCAAGCTGAAAGGCAATACCATTGCCGAAAAAGCAGGCAACATGACCAATGCCCAACTCGACTCTGCACGCAAAGCCCAAAAAGCTGAAGAACTAGCTAAAATAAAAGCCGATAAGGCAAAGAAAAAACAGGATAAAAAAGCAGCGAAGCTGAAACGCAAGAACACCCCGTTAGAAGTTACAGATATGGAACGCTTTACTGGCAGACTACTCACAATGGTTAAGCGTGCTACTGTAAATATTTCAGAAAATGCCGGCTCTACATTACCGGGCTTTATGGATAGTACACGCTTCCTGGGCATGAACACATCAAGCGGGGCACCCGGCTGGGGATATATATATGGTATGCAACCAGACAGAACCTGGCTTATGGCCCAGGCTGCACAAAACAGGCTAAGCAGAGATTCTCTTTTTAACTCCCAATTTCAACAGCAATATGCCCAAACACTTAACATACTTACCACAGTTGAACCTATTAAAGATTTCAGGATAGACCTGACCATCAACAGGTCATTCAGCAAATCGCTCAGCGAGTTGTTTAAGGATACTTCATTATCTGGAAACGGGCAGTTTACCCATAACAACCCTTACGAAACCGGCTCTTTCACATCATCTTTCATAGGGCTTAGCACTATGTTCAGCGAGTCGAATGTTGATAATGGTCCGTTCAGGGAATTCGCAAATAACAGGCAAGTAATATCTGAGAGGCTTAGCAGACAAAACCCATATAGCAATGGTGTAACAGACCCTAACGACCCGAATTACAAAAAAGGTTATACCGCTTATTCGCAAGATGTGTTGGTACCATCTTTCATTGCTGCCTATACCGGCAGAAATGCAGGCAAGGTTGGCCTTGTAGACCACCAAAGCGGAAATAATATACGCAGCAACCCGTTCCGCAATTATTTACCCATGCCCAATTGGCGTGTAGCATATACCGGTCTCACTAAAATACCGTTTATCAATAGTGCCATGAATAATCTTGTGCTGAACCACGGATACACCGGATCACTGTCTATGAACAGCTTTGTATCTGCATTATTCTATCAGGACATTTTCAGTGTTGGCTTCCCATCGTTTCTCGACTCTAACTCAGGCAATTTTGTGCCGTTCTATCAGGTACCCAATATTACAATCAGTGAGTCACTCAACCCGCTTTTTGGTGTAGATGGCGCATTCCGAAATGGCATGTCTGTAAGTTTCAATTATCGTAAAACACGTACCGTCAGCCTCAGTATGATAGATTATCAGGTAAGCGAAACGAATAGCACAGAATACATTATTGGTGCAGGTTACCGGGTACGCGGGTTAGTACTGCCATTTGAAGTATTTGGTGTGCGCAAGCTGAAAAATGACCTGAATATCAAAGTTGATATTGGCCTTCGTGATGATAAAAGCACCAACAACTACCTGGCTCAAAATCAGAGCATCATCACACGCGGACAGAAAGTAATTTCTATTTCGCCCACTATAGACTACATCGTAAGTGATAAACTAACGCTTCGTTTCTATTACGACCGCAGGCAGAGCATACCGTATATTTCTACCTCGTTCCCCATCACTACTACCCGTGCAGGTGTTACATTGCGCTTTATATTTGCGCAATAACACTATGACATAAGCTATAAACATCTTTACCCCCTAATTGTTATCTTTGTAATCTTAAAATCTGTAATAGATGACAGTGCATTCTTTTCAGGAGCATTTTGATGCCAAGATAGATAATGAGGTGATGATAGAACCCAGAGATTGGATGCCGGATGACTACCGCAAAACACTCATCCGCCAAATATCTCAGCATGCACACAGCGAGATTGTGGGTATGCTACCCGAGGGCAACTGGATAACCCGTGCCCCAAGCCTGCGCCGCAAAGCAGTGCTGCTGGCAAAAGTTCAGGATGAAGGCGGACATGGTCTGTATCTATATAGTGCAGCCGAAACACTCGGCATTACCCGCGATGAGATGTATGACCAACTGC
Organism: Chitinophagaceae bacterium IBVUCB1; assembly: GCA_002127285.1. Lineage (GTDB taxonomy): Bacteria > Bacteroidota > Bacteroidia > Chitinophagales > Chitinophagaceae > Polluticoccus. Next base: position 1,312,698 of record NFUW01000001.1, on the reverse strand, counting down.
ATACCGGCAAGGCTAAATACTCTTCTATATTCAACTATCCATCGCTTACCTGGGCCGATATGGGTGCTATAGGCTGGTTGGTTGACGGTGCTGCCATCATGAATCAAGTGCCGCTTTGCCGCACATCGTACGGACCGTATGCGCGGGCTATGGTACGTGTGTGCAAAGAGGAGAGTTTTCATCAGCGTCAGGGTTTTGAAATCATGATGACGTTGGCAAACGGTACGGACGTACAAAAAAAGATGGCACAAGATGCACTCAACCGTTGGTGGTGGCCATCTATCATGATGTTTGGTCCTAGCGATGCTGATAGTCCGCATACTGCACAAAGCATGCGCTGGCGTATAAAACGTTTTACCAACGACGAACTGCGTCAGAAGTTTATAGACGTAACGGTAGAACAAGCTAAACTGATAGGACTTACCGTACCAGACCCTGATTTGAAATGGAACGAAGAGCGTGGACACTACGACTTCGGCCCTATTAATTGGGACGAGTTTTGGAACGTAGTAAAAGGTAACGGTCCATGCAATAAAGAACGCCTCGAAGCTCGCAAAAAAGCTTGGGAAAACGGTGCATGGGTGCGAGATGCAGCTATGGCACATGCCGAAAAACGCAAAGCACGCAAAGAGAATAAAGAAGTAAAAGCAGCATAACAAACACACAATCAAGATTTGTAATGAACCAGTTTATAAATAAAAACCTCTACGGCGACTACGGCGATAAAGAACAGGCAGCAGGCAGCAGCGGCACACACAACACAGCAGGCGAATGGCCTTTGTGGGAAGTGTTTATACGCAGCAAAGCAGGACTCGACCACAAACATGCGGGCAGCCTGCATGCTGCAGATGCACAGATGGCAATAGAAAACGCACGCGATGTATATACCCGCCGCATGGAAGGTATAAGCATATGGGTGGTAGAGAGCAAATACATACATGCATCAGACCCTTTTGAAGCGGCATCTATGTACGAACCGGCAAACGATAAAGTATATCGCCACCCAACGTTCTACGATTTGCCGGACGAGTTGAAGCATATGTAGTCATGCTTGTTTATTTGTTGACTTGTTGATTAGTTAATTTGAACGATAATAAACCATACCAAAGTTTTACTGAATTGACTGTATGGCAAGTAGCACGAGCATTGAAAAATGAAGTGTATGAATTAGCGAAGCGCTTGCCTGCAGATGAAAGATTTAGGTTAGCAGACCAACTAATAAGAGCATCAAGGTCTATATGTGCAAATATTGCAGAAGGGCATGGCAGATATACCTACAAAGAGCAATCACATTTTTGCATACAGGCAAGAGGTTCATTGAGTGAAGTCCAAAATCATCTGATAGATGTAATGGATTGCAAATATTTATCAAAGGAAGAAATAAGCAGCATAGAAAGTAAAGTTGATGATACAGGTAAATTGCTGAACGGATACATCACTTTCTTACGCAATAATATAAATAACAAGGAATGACAAATCAACCAGTCAACCAGTCAACTAATCGGCTACTTTACACATTACAGATTGCAGACAATGCACTGATACTTGGCCACCGCATCAGCGAGTGGTGCGGGCATGGGCCAATACTGGAGCAGGATATTGCACTTACCAATACCGCGCTCGACCACCTGGGGCAGGCTCGCTCACTATATCAGCACGCAGCAGATATGTTTAATGCACTACCTGCTGACGAACAGAAAACATTGTTTTCTTCTACCGCACTCCAAAACAAAATAACTAAAGGCGAGAACATAGACGAAGACGACCTTGCCTATCTGCGCGATGGCTGGGACTTTCGCAATGCACTACTGGCAGAACAGCCTAATAAAGACTGGGCATACACCGTAGTGCGTTCTTTTCTGTACGATACATTCAATTTCTATTTTTATGCTGCACTGCAAAACAGTAAAGACGTTGTATTAGCAGCCGTTGCCGAAAAATCGTTGAAAGAAGTAACCTACCACCTGCGCTGGAGCAGCGAGTGGATGATACGCCTTGGCGATGGTACAGATGAAAGCAAAGCGCGTGTGCAGGAAGCACTTGATAGCTATTGGGCTTATACAGGTGAATTGTTTGAAACAACTGTTGTAGACAAAACAGCCCTTGCAGATGGTATAGGTGTAGATATTGCTGCCATCAAAACACAGTGGCAGCAACGAGTGAATACAGTTTTAGAAGAAGCCACGCTAACACTACCAACCAACACATGGATGCATAGCGGTGGCAAAGAATGCCGCCATAGCGAACACCTCGGCTACATACTGGCAGAAATGCAATTTATGCAACGCGCATATCCTGACATGGAGTGGTAATCATCAATAAAACTTATGTTATGAAATACATTTTGTTTCTGGCAATGCTTTTTACAAACATTAATTTGTTTGCACAAGAGATAGACGAAGAAATGCCAATAACCGATACTATATATAGGTATGCAGAAGTGATGCCTGAACCTCCTTTTAATGTCAATCAATATTTTATTGAAAATTTGAGATACCCACCTGATGCTAGAGATAAAGGAATTCAAGGAAGAGTAAATGTTGGGTTTATAGTAAATACAGATGGTTCGTTAGATAGTATTATGATTGTTGGCGATCGAATAAAATACGGAGCCTCGTTAGAACGTGAGGCTATACGACTTATTAAAGGTATGCCAAAATGGAAGCCTGGTCGAATGAATGATAAGCCAGTCAAAGTACGTTATACTCAACCATTTACTTGGCGGATTGAAAATGACAATTAAATAAATAAGTGCGTCCAGAAACCTAAAACACACCAATGTCTGTAGCAAGTAATAGACCGTAAATCATCTGTACTTACCATTATTGATTATAGTTATTACAGACACATATAGGTAAGCTGCGATTTACGAGAAGAATACATACTTAGGATTAATAACTACGAATATTGTTACAAACTCCATCGCATCCCACACCCAAAAAATTCATTAACTTAATGCCATGAAGCCAAGTACTGAAAAGGCAGTTTTTGTTATTGCTGTCATTTTCTCATTGATAGTCACGTATGGCTTCTTTTCACCACTTCTTACCCATCTCTCTCATGCTATAGTATCGAACAGCTACGATGGTGTCAAAAATTATTACAGCTTTATCTACCATGTATTACACGATACAAGTATGCACTTCTCCGGCCTCAATTATCCATACGGAGAACATATTATGTATGCAGACGGGCAGCCTGCTTTTTCTTACATCATGCTGCTTTTGCATCAACATGCAGGGCTTAGTAAAGCTGGGGTAGTTGCCGTGTTCAATAGCGCAATGATAGCATCCTTTATTGCAGGCATTTATTATGTACATAAAACCCTGCACTATTTTGGCATGCCACGATGGTTGGCCGTCGTATTATCGGTATGCATCATAGCCATGTCGCCACAGGTATTCCGTATCACCGGGGGTCATTATGCTTTGTCTTATCTTTTTGTAATACCGGCTATTATATATTGGATGGTACGTTACGACAATAGCAGTCGGCTGAAATATGCGCTATATATCTTGCTGCTGAGCCTACTCATGGCGTTTATCCACCCATATTTTATTGCTGTTAGTTTTTTATTGGTTTGTTTTTATGCATTTGCACATTATTGCCTGTCGGGGCATAGCATTATGCAAAAAATAAAACATATCATCCCATTATTTGCTTCGGTGGCATTTGTTTTAATGGCTGTAAGGCTTTTTTCTTTCATTACAGACCCTGTAACCGACAGAACTAAATACCCGCACGGCACTATGTCGTATTTTACTGTAAAAGCAGATCTACTCAGCTCTCCATACTCTCCTGTTATGCAGTTGATTAAGAACAGGTTCTACATCAGTGCAGAAGGCTTTGCATATATCGGTGTAATACCCATTGTTTTACTCTTAGTATACATCATAGCATTGTTATTACCTGCAAGCCGCAAGCATACAGTACACAACAAATGGTTGCTGATATCCCTTTGCAGTTTGTTGATGGCAATGGGTGTTCCTTTTATCTGGAATATGGAATGGCTGATGGATTATTTATCCCTCTTCAGACAATTCCGTACCATAGGTCGGTTTGTTTGGATATACTATTATATCACCACCATATTTATGGCTGTATGGATGTTTCAAGCGTACAAAGCTTATGCTGAAAGTACTACCAAACGTTTGTTATTAAATACCATAATATTCGTTAGTACGGCAATTTGGGGTATCGAAGCATATGGTTATATGCAAGAGGTTCGAGGTAAATTAGCATCTGCGGGTTATAACTACCTCAAATTCCATTACTGGGGCAAAAAAGATTTAGGTGATTTTTTGAAAGAACATGCTTATACCAGCGATAGTTTTCAAGCTATCATCGTCGTTCCGTTTTCGCACATCGGTTCAGAAAAAATATGGATGGGAGAGCAAGCAACGTATGCCCTTACAAACGGAATGCAGGCAGCAACGAGTACAGGCTTGCCGCTTGTAAATGCTTCCATGTCGCGCAGTTCATGGCTGCAAGCATTCAATCAGGTGAGGATAGCTGGCGGCCCCTTTGCCAGCAAACCTTTGCTTAATACTACCAATTCGCAAAAGCCTTTTCTGCTCTTGCATTACCCTGCAGAACCCATGATGCATGATGAACAATACCTGATAGACCATTCAACGTATTTGGGTACAGTTGACGGCGCGTCTGTGTATACTTGCTATCCTGCCAGGCTGATGGCTGCAGACAATGCGATGCGCGATAGTGCCGTTAGGATAATGCAGCAAATGCATGCTAATGATACTGCAATAGGCACAGTAAATATCGTTTATAGTCGTTCTTTTGACGAAAAAACCACATTAACCACACTTATCGGAAACGGCGCAGCCTTGCACCGAATAGGCATGTCAGACACGTTTGCAGTATGGAAGATACAGAACGCTTCACAAAACGTTTTATACGAATTTTCTGCTTGGACCTTAGTAAGCGATGCCGATTACAAGAGCCCGGAATTCAACCTGAAATATTATGACAAACACGGAAACTTGCTACGGCTCGATAAAGTATTTACAAAAAGCAGTGCCGATAGTTATAAAATGTGGATGAGAGCCTCGGCGAAAGTCAATATGCCTTTTGGCACCGAGATTATGGTGTGTACTGTATATGGAGCTGGCAATAAAAAAAATGATTTTATAGCGATTGATGAAATAATGCTACGCCCTGATAATAGCCTTGTGATAAGCATCAGACAGCCATTTACAATGGTAAATAACCATATCTTCACAACAGGAAAATAGTATGACAACCGATATAAAAGCGCAAATATACCAATGGCTGCAACAGGTTACAGATCCCGAAGTACCTGTACTTACCATATTGGATTTGGGTATTGTGAGAGATGTGCGTATTGCAGATGACGAAGTAACGATAGTAATAACGCCCACCTACAGCGGCTGCCCTGCCATGGATGTAATTGGCATCAATATACGCATGGCATTACTAAGCCGCGGTTTCAAAAGAGTACATATTGAGCAGCAGCTAAGCCCTGCATGGACGACAGACTGGATGAGCGAAGACGGCAAACGCAAGCTGAAAGAATATGGCATTGCACCACCCGTACGCAAAACATCAGACAACCCGCTTGGCTTGTTTGAGGATGATAATATACCCTGCCCACGCTGCCATAGCGAGCATACCGAACTCGTAAGCCGATTCGGCCCCACGTCTTGCAAATCGCTCTACAAATGCCTCGACTGCAAAGAACCCTTCGAACATTTTAAATGTCATTGATGAACCATGATTAATTAGGATTAAAGGATTTACAGGTTCTTTAATTTTTGCAATTCAGAAATAGCATTAATCCAGGCAAATCCGTCAATCAGATTAATCCCGGTTCAATTACCCACCCCCAGCACTTCCAATGCCTTCTGCGCAGCTACTTGCCCAGCTTCTTTTTTATTAAAGCCCGTACCCGTTGCCACTTGCTCACCACCTATGTTGATGGCGATGGTAAAAACTTTGCGTGTGCCTTCCAGCTTTTCGTCCACACTATCAAAGCTCAGTTCTTTGCCATTGCGCTGCGCCCAGCTTAGCAGTTTGTTTTTATAATTGGTATCGGTGCTTTCCAGCACTTCAATATCTATATAGGGCTTTATTACCTGATTCAGTATAAAAGTGCGCGTTTTAGAAAAGCCCTGATCCAGATACACCGCGCCTATCAAGGCTTCCAGCGCATTGCCGAATATGTGGCTTCGGCTCAGCCCTCGGTCGTTTTGGTTATACTGCACCATTTTGTGCAAGCCCATGCGCAGGGCTACATTGTTCATCGTTTCGCGGCGCACAATGCGGCTGCGTAGTTCTGTCAGGTAGCCTTCGGGTTGGGTAGGATATTTTTTAAAAAGATATTCCGCAACGATAGAGCCAAGCATGGCGTCGCCCAGATACTCAAGGCGTTCATTGTTTTGCTGCAGCTCTTCAATTTTGCTGCGGTGCATCAGTGCCAGTTGATAGTATGGCAAATGCTTTGGGGTATAACCCAGCAAGTGCTCCAACTGTCGCACCAACTCTTTGTTGGGAGAAAAAAAATGTAAGATTCGTGACGTGAACCTGCGCACGCGCTACTCTTCGTATTTTTTGAAGATGATAGACGCATTGTGCCCGCCAAAACCGAATGTATTGCTCAGTGCAGCACGTACAGTACGCTTCTGCGCAGTGTGGAATGTAAAGTTCAGCTTCGCATCCAATGCAGGGTCTGCTGTATGATGGTTGATAGTTGGGGGAACTATATCGTGCACTACAGACTGTATAGCTGCAATGGCTTCTATACCACCTGCGGCGCCCAGCAAGTGCCCAGTCATAGACTTGGTAGCACTGATGTTCAGGTTATAAGCATGCTCGCCAAATACTTGTTGTATGGCTTTCACCTCTGCCACATCGCCCAATGGGGTAGATGTACCGTGTACGTTGATGTAATCAATATCTTCAGGCTTCATGCCGGCATCGTTCAGCGCGTTGTGCATCACGTTGATAACGCCCAAACCCTCGGGGTGTGGGGCTGTCAGGTGATACGCGTCTGCACTCATACCGCCGCCTGCTACCTCTGCATATATTGTAGCCCCGCGTTGCTTGGCATGTTCCAACTCTTCCAGTATGATGGCACCTGCACCCTCGCCCAATACAAACCCATCGCGGTCCACATCAAACGGACGGCTGGCAGTTTTGGGGTCGTCGTTGCGTTCGCTCAGTGCCTTCATGGCATTGAAGCCGCCGATACCCGATTGCGTTACAACCGCTTCAGAGCCACCTGTTACTATCGCATCGGCCTTGCCGAGGCGTATGTACGTCAACGCATCTATCAAACCATTGGTGGCAGATGCGCAGGCACTTACCGTAGCAAAGTTGGGCCCGCGAAAGCTGTAGCGCATAGAAATATGCCCTGCGGCAATATCCAGTATCAGCTTGGGAATGAAGAAAGGATTGAAGCGTGGTGTACCATCGCCGGCGTTATATGCCGTCATTTCTTCTATAAACGTAATCATGCCGCCAATGCCCGATGCCCAAATAACGCCTATGCGGTCTTTATTCAGGTTGGGGTCATCCAGCTTGGCATGTTTCACTGCCTCGTCGGCAGCAACAATAGCCAGTTGTGCAAAACGGTCTAGCTTGCGGGCTTCTTTTTTCTCCATAAAATCTTCGGGATTGAACCCTTTGATTTCGCAGGCAAACCTTGTTTTGAACTTCGCAGCATCAAAATTGGTAATGAAATCGGCACCCGAAACACCATTGATAAGGCCTTCCCAATATGCAGGAGCAGTATTACCTATGGGCGTAAGGGCGCCGATACCCGTAACGACAACGCGTTTGAACGGTGAATTCATTGAAACAATTTCAGTTACTGAATAGCTTGATTGATTACTTTACGTTTTCTTCCAGATAAGATACAGCCTGGCCAACAGTTGTGATGGTTTCAGCCTGCTCATCAGGAATAGAGATGTTGAATTCTTTTTCAAACTCCATGATAAGCTCTACAGTATCCAGAGAGTCTGCTCCCAGATCGTTTGTAAAACTCGCCTCATTTGTTACTTCAGATTCGTCAACACCCAGTTTATCAACGATAATCTTTTTAACGCGATTTGCAATTTCAGACATGGCTAATGCATTTATTTTATGCTGCAAAAATATACTTTTTGACTAAAAGACGAAGTATGCCCTCAAATTCTTTAAAACTTAACCTGTAAAGGGCTTTTATATATGGTTAAATCCTAATCTATAAACACTAAATCCTAATCGCTAAACCCTAAAATCAAATTCTATTTTTCAAGTACCAAATTCCTGGTAACTGCCCGTTTTCAGGGTGCATATTTCGTATCTTTAATATACAATCTTAACGCCTATGTTGATGTTCTTCATCAACATAGCATACTTGTATAGCAAGAAAAGCTACTATAGCTAATATTCCTCTCTGCTAATACCAAAGTTTCCCGAACTTAAATTGTATTTTATCAAAAGATCCTGCTTGTTAGAAGAAGTAACATCTGACCCTTCAACGTCTATGATTGCTTTTCGAATATAATACTTACCTCTTAGGGTTAATCGAATAGTTATATTACCATTATCAGTCTCAGATTTGAAAATTATATCTGATGGAAAATCTTTGCGCGGTAAAATGCAAGTCAAATAACCCGTGAAGTAATTTATTGATTTCCACTTCGCTTGTAATTTTCTTATAATCCAATAATCTTTCCCAGTTTTCCCCACTCCCTTTAATATTTCAATTAAATAAAACTCCTGTCTAGATGAAAGTTCATAAACATTAAAACATGAGGCTTCGCAATAACAGTAATTATCTAAATGCTCTTCAAAATTATCTTCACACCCACCTAAATCTCTAAAACAATTAATGAAATTTTCAGATGATTTCTTTACGTCTGTAGTAATACAGTCATTGTGATAAGCATTTGATTTTTCTTTACATGCAATTCCAAATATTGACAATAAAAAAATCATTAAGACATAGTCTATTGCAATTTTCATTTATTGAACCGTATTTGTTCTTAAAACTATAATAAACTTCTTTATATCGGTGTGGCATAGCCTCTGACTACGCCACACCGGCAGCAAATCTCCTGATTTGCGTTTCACCCCTACACCACCTTGCCGTCTTTCATCATAACGATTCTATCCGTCATGGCAGCCAGCTCATCGTTGTGGGTTATCATTATAAAAGTCTGGTTCAGCCTGTTGCGTAGCTCTATAAACAATTCGTGTATGGCTTTGGCATTGGCACTGTCAAGGTTGCCCGTAGGTTCGTCTGCCATCACAATGCTTGGTTTATTTACCAATGCGCGGGCTATGGCTACCCGCTGCTGCTCGCCGCCCGATAGCTCGCTCGGTTTATTATCTAACCGCTGCCCCAGCCCTACTATTTGCAGCATAGCCGCAGCATTGTCTAATGCCTGCTTGCGCCCTTGTCCCGCTATCCATAGCGGCACAGCCACATTTTCTACTGCGCTAAACTCGGGCAGCAGGTGATGAAACTGAAATACAAAACCGATGTGCTTGTTTCTGAAAGCAGCCTGCCGCCTGGCAGAGAGGGTAAAGACATCCGTACCATCTATCAACACCCTGCCGCTGTCGGGTTTATCCAATGCACCCAGCAGGTGCAGCAGCGTGCTTTTACCCGCACCCGATGGGCCGGTAACCGATACGATTTCGCCACGCGGCACTTGCAGGCTCACGCCGTTTACCACCCGCAGGTCGGTATAGTTTTTGATGAGATTTTCTGCAACAAGCATGGGCTGTTTACTGCCTTTAGTAATAGTTGTAAAAATCCTGCAATTATATTGTAATACCAAACACCCCCGCAGCGTTTATCTGTTGGGGACAAAACATAGGATAACCTTAAGAGCAGAAAATTTGTTATTGTTGATTGAAAACTTACATTTGCGGAATAAGCGATAAAAATAAATAATTTGTAATATGTTTTGGACATTAGAATTAGCATCACACTTAGAAGACGCGCCTTGGCCTGCTACCAAAGACGAACTGATTGATTATGCCATCCGTTCGGGTGCACCGCTCGAGGTGGTAGAAAACCTGCAAGAGCTGGATGACGAGGGCGAAATATACGAGGGCATTGAAGATATATGGCCCGACTATCCTACGCAGGAAGACTTCTTCTTTAATGAAGATGAGTACTAAGTAAGCGAAGAAATAATTTTATACCTCTTGCCACCCGCAAGAGGTTTTTTATTAATAGCGTATTATTGCTATTTACGACAATAGCAATTCTAATCAAACTTTAATACCATACATTGTCTTTGGGTTAATATTTGGCGTAACTTAGTACTTCACTAATACAAACCCTTTTTCAAGTGCTGCGCAGAGCATGGCTTATATGGTTGTTTACAGCATACACTACAGCGTGTGTGGCACAGTTGCAAAACAGCAATTGGTGTTTCGGTCAATTAGCGGGCTTTCGCTTTACACCATCTGGTTCTGTAGCCTATAAAACGGCCATCTTCTCCGAAGAAAATTGCGCCACCGTATCTCATCGCCGCACGGGCAAATTATTGTTTTATACAGACGGCAGGCTGGTTTACGACACCATGCACTATGTAATGCCCAATGGTGTGGGTATAGGTACAGATGTTACGGGTACATCTGCACAAGGTTCGCTCATCATACCCTTCCCGCTCGATACGAATAAGTATTACATTTTCACAATGGCGCATCTGGGAGATACCCAATCTTATCTGCGCTACTCCGTTGTAGATATGAGCCTCAATGGCGGCATGGGCGATGTTGTATCCGGAGAAAAAGGGATAATTATAGACAGCAACCTGACAGAGGCCATGACATCCATCAATGCCTGTAGCCAAACATGGCTCGTTACCATCAAGAAGAATACAAACGAGTTCAACCTGATACGCATTACACCATCGGGCATAGACGGCAACAGGGTAATATCCCAAAAAGCATATACCAGGGGCAGCAACGGGCTTACAATGGTAAAGCTTGCGCGCAATACCAAAAAGCTGGCAGTAACTACATGGAACGGCACAGGCAAAATCAGCTATCTGGCACTGCACGATTTTGATGTAAGTACGGGCAACGTATCGGGTGGTGCTATTATAGACTCTGTAATAGGTAAAGATGAGTTTTATGGCTGCGAGTTTTCTTTTGACAGTAAAAAACTCTTTGCTACCGCGCACAGCAGCCGCAAACTATATCAGTACGACCTGAACCAAACCACCCCATCCACCATACTAGCATCACGGCAAACTGTCTTTTCTGCCAGCGTAGATATCGGTGCACCGCAGGCCGGGCCCGATAACAATATCTACATAGCCTCTTTTGGCCAAAAATACCTGAGTTGTGTTAGTAGCCCACATATCATGTTCCCCGGTTGCACATTCACACTACAAGCCATCGCTCTGGCCAATACTACTGCAGGTTTATTCAATCTGCCGCAAGCTATTCGCTTTCTCGACGAAAAATCTTTCATAGCAGGCAATACGCACGATACGGTAGTATGCAGTACCCCCTTATACAAAATACAAGCCCCCATAGGGCACGAAAAATATCAGTGGCAAGATAGCAGTACCAACAATTATTTAATGGTTGCAGCATCGGGGATGTACACCGTAAAAATCACGGATAGCTGTTTCGATTATATTGATACTTTCCATGTTCTTATCAAGCCTACACTATATGCAGCCATAGGCAACGATACCGCCATTTGCGAGGATATTGCCATACAGCTGAGCAACAGGCAAAATACCATCGGCACTGCATATTGGAGTACAGGCAGCACAGCACCTGCTATTACCGTATCACAACCAGGCACTTACTGGCTGCGCATCACCAACGATGGCTGCAGCGTGTACGATACGATTACCATTACACGCAGGCCGCCGCCCAATGTTTTTATCGGCAATGATACCTCGGTATGCCAACACACCAAGATGGTATTGTATTGTAATGTGCAGCCCTTAGGCAGCCGTTATCTTTGGAGTACGGGCGATACCACCGAGTTTATCAGCATAACCGATACGGGTACGTACAGTCTCCGTGTGCGCGACGATGACTGTGTGGCTACAGACAGCGTACACATATCGCTGATACCACAACCACAAATATGGCTTGGCAACGATAGCAGCATTTGTGTTGGCAAATCTCTATTCTTGCCGCGAGGCATAGTAAAAGGCATAGACTATCGTTTCTGGTGGATGGATGGCAGTAGCGATAGCAGTAAAGACGTAAACACTGCCGGCATGTATGCCGTAACACTGCAAAACCGATGCGGCACAGTCAGCGATACAGTATATGTAGATTTCAAAAACTGTCATATTTGGTTCCCGTCTGCTTTTTCTCCCAACGGAGACGGGATGAATGACATCGCTCATTTGGTAGGCGATATTGCTGGCGTTACAGCTTTCCGCATCATCATATACAACCGTTGGGGGCAACAAGTATACAATAGCATCAACCCGCGAGACGGGTGGGATGGCACACTCAACGGCAAGCCAGCCGAAACAGGCGTTTATTATTACATGATACGCATAGGCTACAAAGAATGGAACGGACTGAAAGAGCAAACATGGAAAGGCGATATTACACTTGTGCGCTGATAGTAAGCAATAGACAGAAAGCAGTACATTCTTAATAATCATATCCTATTGATGTATAAACATTAATTGAGCGATTTCTTTATTATATCTGCCTAACTTTAGGGTATGATGAGCAGGAGAAAATTCATTAAAGGGTCAGCTATACTGGGTGCATCTGTTGCAGCACCGTCATTCATTTTCGGGCAGAGCGGTATGTACAGCAACCGCCGCAACAGGCAGATACACCGCATACTGGATGCAGATGCTACCATGGTAGGCACACTGCCCGTGATGCGCGCTTTTGCAGGCAACCATACAGACTATGTGTCGCCATTTGTATTCTTTGATGAGTTTGGCCCTGTAGATTTAAAGCCCGGCAGCACTGCGCTGAAAGTACCTGCGCACCCGCATGCAGGCGTTATACCCACTACTTACTTCCTGTCGGGCAGCGGGCATCACAAAGACAGCCTCGATTACGATTTTCAGATACAAACAGGCGAGTACATGATGTTCAACAGCGGGCGTGGTGCCATACACATGGAAGAAAGCGGGGAGCAACTGAAAAAAGAAGGTGGCAAAATTCATGGTTTCCAGATATGGCTCAACATACCATCGGCACACAAGCATGATGCCCCAAGCACTACGGTGTATAACGATGCCAATATGCCAGCCATTGTACACAAAGACTATACAGGCCGTGTAGTATTGGGCGATTTGATGGGTTATAAGTCAACCGTAAAAACATACACCCCCGCGTTTTATTATTACCTGAAGCTGAACAAACAGGCAAGATTAGATATAGCCGTCAACCCCGACCATAATGCATTTATATACCTCGTAAACGGCAAGCTGGAAGTAGAAGGGCAAAACATCATTAAGCCCAATCAGTTGGTACTATACAAGCGTGGTGCAGATAACATAAACATATATAGCGAAGAAGGAGCAGAACTGTTTTTGCTCGGTGGGCAACCTTTAAACGAAGTAGTCTATTCTTACGGCCCGTTTGTAATGAATACCGAAGCGCAAATCATACAATGCATAAATGACTACAACGCAGGCAAAATGGGTAACCCTGATGTGGTGAACAGGTAGAGGTTATTTATTCTTCAATATCTGATTGGCATTAGTGATAAAAGCATCTGCTTCCTTACCCTGCTCTGCACGCGGGTATCCAAGCGAACCCAATGCACTGATATTAAATTTGCCCGATGCCTTGTCTTTTACAATGTAAAACATCCACACCGTAGGGTAGCCCTGCACCTGAAAAAACTGCTGCAATTCCGCATTCTGCTTTTGCAGTTTTTCGGGTAGTTGTTTGTTGCGCGGATAGTCGAGCTCCAGCAATATCACATTTTTCTTAGCCCAGTCTTTAAAGCCTTGCTTGTTAAACACGGCCGCCTGCAACTTGTGGCACCAACCACACCAGTCGCTGCCTGTAAAGAAAGCGAATACGGGTTTCTTCGTCTTTTCGCTCAGTTGTTGCACCTGCATTACATCCGTGTACCACGTCAGCCCGTTCTTCACCTCTTGGGCTTGCAGATTGATACATATCCATAATGCCGCCAGCGTATATAATAACTTCCGTTTCATTACAATGAAGTTACGGAATCTGTTGCAATTGGGCTTATACCTGTACTTGCTTCAAGCATCTTGGTTTAAAACCTTTTGTAATTCTTGACAATTGTCAAGCAACCACACCATACACCTACCATAATTTTGCTGCTGATGGAAAACAAACTACACATTCGTATAGCTGGTGCTCTGTTTATATTGGCAATGGTGTGCTATATGGCAGGTAATGCATTATTGGCAAGCCCCTACAGCAAGATAAGCATTGCTATGGGTGGTATATTGCAGATAGCTAACTCGTTATCAGTCATAGCAATTGCAGCATTGTTATACCCTACATTGGCTACGCAAAGCAAAGCAGGCGCATCGGCATATCTGGCACTTCGCATTACAGAGGGCATATTGTTGATGGCCGGGACGGTGTTTCTGTTGTTGCCACATGATACAATGCTAAGCAGCGCTATAGATACGGAGATATTTACAATCATTGCTAAAAAACTAAACTACCTCATGTATCAGACAGGTATGATTGCATTAGGATTCGGTGGCATTATCTGTTGTAGTATATTATTCAAAGCCGTATTATTACCCCGATGGTTATCATTATGGGGTATTATTGGCTATGCACTTCTTGTTGTTGGCTGCGTGGCAGAGCTAATTGGTTATCCTTATGGTATAGCGTTAGCAGTACCCGGCGGATTGTTCGAGTTGGTATCGGGTATGTGGATGCTGCTAAAAGGCTTTCGTAATCCAAAAAATCAGGTTACACTTTCGTAGTCCTACTTCTGTCTGTAATGCGTTTACGTATTCTGCTCAGCGATTCCGGTTTTACGCCTATATAGCTTGCAAGCTGGTATAGCGGCACACGCTGCACAAGTTGCGGGTTGCTTTGCAGTAAATGCAGATAGCGTTGTTCGGGGGTGTCGGTTACATACCTTGCCTGCAAAGCCTGTTGTTCGCTGATTATTTTTTCCAACACCATCCGCGATATAGTTTCAAACTTGCTATTGGCTCTGTACATATCTTCTTCTCGTTGCTCGTTACCCACTACCAGTATTGTATCTTCAATACATTCCAGGTAGTGGTCGGCTGGTTGCTGTTGTATGAAACTGGTGAATGAAACAACCCATTGTTCTTCGGTATAGAAATTGCTTGTTTTTTCTTCACCGTCTATCATATAGTACTGTCGCACACAGCCCTTCAATACAAAATAACATTCAGAGGCAATCTGCCCTTCCTTCAATAGCAAATCGCCATTTTTATACTTACCAATACACACACTATCGGCAATAGCCTGCGCCTCACTATCTGTCAGTGGCATTATTTTGTTGAAATACGTTATCAATTTATCCGTAAGTACCATACATGGAATATGCCAATTCAAGCATATTCAAAATTACATTATTACTTGGCAAACACATTGTATTACTTATTCTGCACCATTGTTAAAAATTTCTCCCTTTGAAGGGAGACCGATGCTGCGCACAGCAGTATTAGAGGGATGTGAATGCGCGCCAAGCATACTCAATAACTACCACCACCTGCTATACTGAACGCAGTGAGACATCTGCCCGGCATTAGTACCCAAGTCAGACTTTGCGCCTTAGCATCTTTGCGGTAAAAATAATTACATTATAATAAGATAAAAATGCGTATATTTGCTATAGTAAGAAGCTCTTTGAAAAAGGCCTTGTTTAGCAAATCAGTTATCAGTATGCTCGAAACTTAATTTGTTGCGTTTTGTTGCGTTTTTCACAAAACATCATGAATTGCAACAAAAGGATAGAGCCTTCCTTTAGAGCCTGCTTGCCACAGGCAGTGATTTAAGTGTATTTTTACACCATGAACAAAAAGAACAAACCCCGCCCCGACGGGCTCGTATATAGCACCAACAACGATTACTATAACGACTACCCCGAAGAGCCCGCAGACGAAACACTGCCCAAAGACAAACAGAAGCTGCGTGTAAAACTGGACAGCAAACAACGGGCAGGCAAGATAGTAACGCTGGTAGAGGGCTTTGCTGGTACGGCAGAAGACTTAGAGATGCTGGGCAAACAACTGAAAACCAAATGTGGTGCAGGTGGTAGCGCCAAAGACGGGCTGATACTGATACAGGGCGATTATAAAGAAAAAGTGGTGGCATGGCTAAAGGATTGGGGATATGTACAGACCAAATAGCAGTTGGCAGTTTTCAGTTGGCAATTGGTAGTTATCGATTTGCATTCATATATAAAAAATACGGTACTGAAAACTGCAAGCCGTAAATTGAGAACTGAATTAACAGCAAACTGAAAATTGCAAACTGATAACTGAAAAACTGCCAACTGAAAAACTTATTTTTGCGCCCATATTAGCCGATATAATGATACAAGACATCAACATACTGAATGAAAAAGATACCCGCTCGGGGTTTGGTGAGGGTATAGTAGAAGCCGCACGCCGCAACCCCAATGTAGTAGCCCTTACGGCAGATCTGGCAGGCTCGCTGAAGCTGAACCAGTTTATGAAGGAGTTTCCTGAAAGGTATATCCAGTGTGGTATTGCAGAGGCTAATATGATGGGCGTGGCTGCAGGTATGACGATTGGTGGCAAAGTACCTTTCACCACTACGTTCGCCAACTTCAGCACCAGCCGCGTGTACGACCAGATACGCCAGTCTATAGCTTATAGCGGTAAGAATGTAAAAATATGTGCATCGCACGCGGGGCTGACGCTGGGCGAAGACGGTGCTACCCATCAGGTATTGGAAGATATAGGTATGATGAAAATGTTGCCGGGGATGACGGTGATTGTTCCTTGCGACTTTAACCAGACCAAAGCGGCAACAATTGCTGTTGCAGAATACAACGGTCCTGTTTACCTGCGTTTCGGTCGTCCCAAGTGGGCCAACTTTACTACACCTGAACAGGAGTTTGTAATTGGCAAAGCACAAATATTGGCAGAGGGTACAGACGTTACCATCATAGCATGTGGCCACCTTGTATGGACGGCTGTAGAAGCCGCCAAAGAACTGGCAGCTAAGGGCATATCTGTAGAGCTTATCAATATGCACACCATCAAGCCGCTGGACGAAGCTGCTATATTGCAATCTGTAAAGAAAACAGGCTGCGTGGTAACTGCCGAAGAACACCAGGCCAATGGCGGGCTGGGCGATAGCGTAGCACAAATATTGGCACGCAACTATCCTGCTCCGCAAGAGTATGTTGCAGTAAATGATACTTTCGGCGAAAGTGGTACACCTACCGACCTGCTTGAAAAATACGGGCTTGGCAAAGGCAACATTGTAGCAGCGGTAGAAAAAGTAATGAAGCGCAAATAAAGACTGTAGTGAATTTGAGAACCCTATATACCATCTCTCTAAGCTGCATTACTGTATTCTGTATCATCTTGCTGGCAGCATGTGCCAGCCCTAAAGATTTGGTGTATCAGGATGTAAAAAACTTCAGGGTAAACAAGATAAGCCTGCGCCCCGAAGTAGGTATGGACGTACAGTTTTACAACCCCAACAAATATGGCATGATGCTTAAAGATGCCAATGTGGATTTGTACATCAACAACAAACTGGCTGGCCATGCCATGCTTACTGAAAAGTTTCAGGTGCCTGCATCCAGTACGTTTTTACTACCTGTAACATTAGTGGCAGACTTGAAGAATATACTACCCAATGCCATGTCTTTATTAGCTAATGAAGAAGTCAGCATCAGGCTGACGGGCAATGTAAAAGCAGGCAAGGGCATTATGGTAAACATACCCATCCAATACGAGGGCAAGAAAAAGCTGAATGTGTTTCAGTAGATTATTTCATCTGCCTCAATTTAATGATAGCTCTGAACAAATTATACACGCTAAGCATAATATAGAATGCCCAGAGTACTACTAATGAAGACTTATTGTTGCTGATTGAAACATCAATAAGATAGCCCCAAAGCAAAAGTGATAATATACTCTATGACAACCGTTAATCGATTGCCGAATTTAGAAAAGTAAACTGGGTTGGATAGTTTTTCAAAAATATTCATAAGTGTTCGGTATTAATACATAAAGTACCCCTCTTTCAGATACGCAGGGCATTTGTATGTTTTGAACTGGAAAGAAAGGTTGAAGAGGAGCATCATGTATTGGTCTTTAGTGGCGCTGTTGCCGCGCTGTTTGCCATCGCGCCCTAACGGGTCGCCACCTTTTTCTATAGAGCGGTCTTGCAGGTAGTAGGCTACCGGCGGGTTGCCGGGGTCGCCTGCTTCAAATAGTTTACGGTCCACGTAAGTAGTGCTAACATCATCCAGATAATCGGTAAGCGTAAGGCGGTGTACCACTTCGCACCCGATGTTAACACCCGGAGCTACCCAATATTTCACGCCCAGCCCCATCGGGAAGCAGATATTGAAGTTGCTGTATATCCTGCCCTCGTAGCCTACAAATTGGCCTTCGGTGCCTACCTGCCGCAGGTTGTAGCGCACACCGTTGTAAGATGTATAGGGGTTGTAGTAAAATGCCCCTACACCCAAAGTAATATAAGGCGTAAAGCGGCTATGCAATTCGCCCGTACTGAAACGCATGAAGTTGAACTCAGTTTGGAAAGCCACTTCTACAATATCGCTACGGAAGTTGAGGTTGCGCTTTTTGTTATATGAGTTTGATGAAAAAGCATCGTCGTAGCCTACTTTGGTGTAGTTGGCAGAAAAGCGGGTAGCCACATAGGGGCTCAGGTGTATGCGGGCAAAAACACCGCCTGCGGGGCGCACATAGGCAAAACCGTAATTGTCGTTCAGATCGCCAAAGTATTGAGAGCCGCCTACCGCAAAGCCATACTCCTGCCCTGTAAAGAAACTCTGAGCCTGCGCCTTGCTACCCGTAAGCAGCAATAAGAGGAGTAATATGATGGCGGTTGCTTTTTGCATATAGCTGATGGTATAACTACAAATGTAACGGTTTATTGTTTTGATGTCAATTACGTTTGTCAACCCCCCAGTATAGTTTTTGACGGATGGTATTGAGGAAATTGTGCTCGTCGGGGCGAACGAGTGATATGGTAAAACTTTCTTTTTTGACCGCCAACTGCACACCGCTGGTAATGATTTCGGTTCTTGAATCGAGGGTACAGAGAAACTGCTCCGTGCGTCCTTCTACCTCAAAAGATATGACATTATCATCGGGTACTACTACGGGGCGGGTATTGAGGTTGTGTGGCGCAACGGCCGTGATGATGAAGCTGGATGTTTGCGGAAAGACCACCGGACCGCCACAACTAAGCGAATAACCCGTAGAGCCTGTAGGCGTAGCCACCACCAAGCCATCTGCCCAGTAGGTATTCATAAACTCACCGTTCAGGTAGGTGTGTATTTTAATCATGGACGATGAGTCTTTGCGGTGAATAGTAAACTCATTGAGCGCGTAGGGTGCGCCGTCAAAGAGGGGTATGCTGCTATCGAGGTGAATGAGCGTTCTTTTTTCCAGCGTATAAGAGCCGCGCACCAGCGATTGGATGGCTGCTTCAACTTCTTCCTCTGGTATGGCAGCCAGAAAGCCCAGCCTGCCCAGATTGATGCCGATAAGCGGTATGCTGCCGCCACCTACAAAAGATATGGTATCGAGCAGGGTACCATCGCCGCCGAGGCTGAAGAGCATATCGGTATTAGGGGGCAAATCTGCCTTGCCTGCAAATAAGCGTGGCGGGTTTTTCAGGTTGAGGTGGGGGCTGATGCGCTCGTGAAATTCTTTGTAGAAAACCAGTTGAATATTATGGCTTTCGAGCATGGCTACAATACGTTGAAGCGTCGGGATGTCCTGTTCTTCAAATGTCCTGTTATAGAGTGCTACCAACATATTGTAATTATTCGCTGTTTGTATGCAAAAATAAACCTTTTTGCCCCAAGTGGTTGAATGTATATTCCAACCGCAGCTTGAAGTCGTAGGCAGAAACAATATCTACCCCGAAGCCATAACCCGCCAACCCCCTATTGTTGAGGAAGCTGGTACCTGCCTGCGGGTTGGCTGCATAACCTACATCGGCAAATATTTTGGGGTAGATGCGGATGGGTATGACTGCCAAATACCTGATGGGGAAATTGCGGATGGCAGTATTCAGCAGCTCATATTTCAGGTTGGTACGCAGCAAGCCATATTGCGTGCCATCTATCACATAATACTCGTACCCACGAACATACTCGCTGCCATTGCCCATCGCGTAGCGGAATACATAGGGCATATCGTCTGGCATCGTAAGCCTGCCACGCAGTATTTCTGACCATAACCATTTGCGGCCTAACCGCTTGAAGTAGCCAACCTCTGCACCGATGTAACTTTGAAAACCAAAACCTTGTATTCCGGCTCTTATACATGCCGTACCCACTACTTTCAGCCCGTTAAGCGGATAGTTCCAGTTGTCAACTTTATTCAGGTCGTACCGATAGGTAAACTCCATCAGTTGCAAACTTGTACTGCCATCTTTATAATAGTCTCTATTTAACCTGACGATTGTATCATTGGCTCTAAAACTTCGGTAACGTATCTCTATGGCGTGTTTGTTGGCATAACCCGGACGATGCACATACAATGCTGCTGCTTCAAAATGCCGGATAATATACAGGCCGGGCTTTTTTACAAACTGCCATTTATTACGGTTGGTATTAAAAAAGGTTTCCTCGTTTTGAGAAAAGAAAAACGATGCGCCTAAACCATGTTGTTGTCTTTTATCAATATATGGCCTGAAGTACTCGATACCGAATTTTTGCGTATAGCCAATCTGTACGGTAGCACTTAATTCTTCTAAATTGCCCCTGAAATTGCGGTGCTTAAATGCTACACCCAAATTGGCACGGCGTATATCGCCACCCTGCTCCTTTATCCATGTATTGATGTTGCGGTCGGCCAGTTTGATGGTTACCTCGGGTAATATGTACCACTGCTCGCGCACTTTTACCAACCAATCAATCATGCTGTCATTTACCGTAACAGCAGAAACGATTACTTCGGTAAAAAGCGGCAGGTTGAAAATCCTTTGTCTGTTTATTTCTAACAACTCGGGCAGCTTGCCTTTTGATAATGTGTCGCCTTCTGCCACACTCATCTCCCGCAGTATTATGCTGGCGCGTGTACGCCTGTTACCCTCTATGTTGATTTTGCGGATAACTAGCTTTTCGATGCGTACAAAACTTGCCGTATCGGGCTGAGCCTGCACATACAGGCAAGCCATGAACAATAAGCTAAATAATATAAAGCGGGGAGCCATTAATAAAAACCTGTGCAAGATAATACTCTGCTTGCAGAGCTTGCAGCAATTTCTAATGGTATTTTAATCCGCAACTATTAACTATGGGTTATTGACCGTTGTTAGTATATTATCATCTATCAGGCTATTGTCTTATCTTTAAGTAACAACCCTGCAATACGTTATGACAAAGCGCATATCTGCTGTTATCATTTTGCTGAGCCTTGCGGCTGCATTCTATGCCTGCAAGCACAAGCCCTACATTGCTCCCGTAAACGACTATGGTGGTTTGCCCGATGACGTGGGCAAAATCATCAGCAATAAATGTGCTACATCGGGCTGCCACAATGCTGCCAGCTATACCGCTGCGGGCAACCTGCGTATGGACACATGGGACGAGATGTTTAACGGCGGCAATCATGGTGCTGCCATAGTACCTTACAGCGCAGAAAACAGCCCCATACTTTATTACATCAATACAGATACTGCCAATGGTGCTGTGCCACCGGAATCTGACAGGATGCCACCCAAAGATGCAGGCAGCGCGCTAAGCAAAGATGAGTATAACACCATCCGCAACTGGATAGCCGCAGGCGCGCCCGACCGCAATGGTAAAATACCCTTTGCCGATAATGCCGCCACAAGACAAAAGATATACCTGACACAACAGGGCTGCGATTTGGTAGCCGTGATAGACGGGGAGCGAAAAGTAGTGATGCGATATATTAAAGTGGGTAAAGATGGCGCGAAGATAGAATCGCCGCACGCAGTTCGTGTTTCGCCCGACGGGCAAAATGCCTATGTATGCTTTACGGCAGGGCGATACCTGCAACGCATCAATACCAGTACCGATGCGATGGATAAGGAAGTGTTATTAAGTTCTAACACATCTGCCCCATCTTGGAACATACTCTATGTAACCCCCGACAATAAAAGCGTGTTGGTGTGCGACTACAACATAGGGGGCGGTGTAGTGAAGTATAATGCGTCTGCTTTTTCGCTGGAAAAGTATTTTGATAAAATGAACTTTCCGCATGGGGTGGCTGCTACGCAGAGCTTTGATACGCTGTATGTATCTGCCCAATTTGGCAATACGATATATAAAATGCCTACCAGCATTACCGACTTCAACCTGATACAAAAACTTAGCCTGAATGGGCAGCCTGCCGTAGCGTTAACAGGCAAGCAACCCAACCAGCCAGACCCGCACGAGGTGATGCTGACACCCGATGGCAGCAAGCTGATAGTAACCTGCCAAGGTACTAATGAGGTGAAAGTGCTGGATGCACGCACCAACGCGGTACTGAAAACATTTAGCAATGTGGGCATACAGCCGCAAGAGATAGCCCTGTCTAAAAAACAACCATACGCCTACATTACCTGTACCGATAGTTTGGGTGCAAGCCGCTATACGGGTTCGGTTTTCATCTTCAATTATCAAGACCTGAACGCGACAACCTATACCATAGATGCCAATACGGGTGAGTTTAACCAGCCTCACGGCATTACGGTAGATGACCGCAACAATGTGCTGTATGTAGCCAGCATCAATAATGGCAGCAATGGCCCGCCACCACACCACGTTAGCAGTTGTGCAGGCAAAAACGGATATTATACCATCTTCAACGCCGCGCCCCCATTCGGGCGGATAACGCCACGCAAGTACGAGGTAACGGTAGCACCCTACTCTGCCGATGTGCGTTTTAAATAATATGCGCCGCAGTGTGTAGCTTTGCACCATGCTTACTGTATCGTTGCACGGCATCAGGGTGGTAGCACCCATTGGCATGTATGCCATAGAAAAGACGGAGCCTAATACGTTTGAAACCGATGTGGATGTATGGGTGCGCACCGAGGCGGGCAGTGCGTGGCCGTTTATAGACTATGCCATCATCAACCGTATAGTAGCCGATGCCTTTACCCCTGATAAAGAAACACTGGAAGAACTGGTGCAGCAAATACATGCAGCTATAAAATCCGCATTTGCCGATGCCGAAAAAATAAAAGTGTGCATCCGCAAACTACACCCGCGATTAGATACGCCTGCCGCTTATTCGCAAGTGTGTTGGGAAGGGTAGAGTTTTGAGTGAGGACGCTTGAAAGGGAATAAGATACCGCCTTTCGGCGGCATGACAGGCGGAATATTAATTCTTCACTTCCGACATTTTTATTGCAATTTATCCAAACCTATTAAAGGGTAAACAACATCTTTTATATAATCGTAAACATAGCACTTTACCAACTCTAACTGTCGTTTTTGTAATTCCATTAGTACTTTAGTTTGGAATGGTGATGAAGTTACGTTATCGTATTCCATACGTATATTCTCATCATAAACCATTACACATAGAGCACTATATAATTCTTGTTTTTTACTTGGCAGTGTATTCTTATCGTCAATTAATTCCAGTATAATGTCGTAATACTTTTCATCGGCAATAAATATATCTTCATCCTGACTTAAAAAACTCAAATTTTCATTAGATGCCCATTCATAGAATAAATCTTTACTTAACTCTGGTGTGCTGCCACCCCAAGATTTAAATTCTTTTGAACCGCAATTAGAACATGGAATTTGATCTTTCCCATTATAGGGGATTAAATTAAATGCTGCTTCTCTTTTAGATACTTCAAAATAATCGGTGTTCCCACAGACACTACAAGTATGCGATATGCTATATTCAAAAGGGGGCATAATTAATAAATTAATTAACAAAGGGCTGCAATTGCAGCCCTTTAGTTTTTTATACGTTCAGCAATTTCTCTATTGCCGTATCGTAGGCTTCTTTCCAGTCTTTGATGTAGCCCCAGTCTGCATTGTCTATGCGCATGTTGCCACCTGCTTTTACTGTTCCTATTTTGCTATACGGATGGTTGCCCAACGCGGCTTCAAAAGCGGCTGCTTTGTCTGCACTCACACTTACTACCACACGGCTCTGCGCCTCGCCAAACAGGAATGCGTCTTTGCGTATGTTGCTATCGGTGCTTATTTCAAAGCCCATGTTTTTTTGCATGGCACTTTCTACCAATGCTACAAACAGCCCGCCCTCTGCGGTATCGTGCGCGCTGTTTACCAGCTTTTCGCGTACTACTTTCAGCACTACATCTTGCAGAGCATATTCTTCTTCCAAATCGAAATGCGGGGCGGGGCTATGTGATACGCCCAATACGTTGTACAGGTATTCAGAACAATTAATATCGTTGCGGTTTTGTCCTATCACATATATCGCATCACCATCATTTTTGAAGTACATCGTCATCTTCTGGTCAAGGTTATCCAGCACACCTACCATACCAATTGTGGGCGTAGGATATACGGGGCCGTCGTCGCTACTCTGGTTGTAGAAGCTGACGTTGCCACCCGTAACGGGTGTGCCCAACTTGCGGCAGGCGTCGCCCATACCGCGTATGGCGTGTACAAACTGATAATATACTTCTTTATTGTACGGGTTACCAAAGTTGAGGCAGTTGGTAATGGCTACTGGTAAGCCACCGCTGCACACGATGTTTCGCGCGGCTTCGCTCACGGCTATCATACCACCTTTGTACGGGTCTGCATATACATAGCGGCTATTGCAGTCGGTCGTCATGGCTATACCTTTGGCAGAACCGTGCACACGCACTACGGCGGCATCGCTTGGCTCGTTGGTTTGTGTATTGCCCGTGCCTACCATGCTATCGTACTGCTCGTACACCCAACGCTTGCTGGCAATGGTGGGCAGTTGCACCAGTTCCATTGCTACGGCAGTCAGGTCGGCAGGGATAGCCACTGTATCCTGATTGAATGCTTTGATTTGCGCTAAGTATTTAGGCTCTTCGTACTCTCGTGTATAAACGGGTGCGCCGCCGCCCAGCACCAAACTATGTGCAGGCACATCGGCTACCAGTTCGCCATTCATATAGTACTTCAGGTTTTGGTCTTCGGTTACCTCGCCTATCTGCACACAATGTATATCCCACTTATCAAAAATCTTTTTTACTTCCGCCTCGCGCCCTTTCTTCACTACTATCAGCATACGCTCCTGACTTTCGCTCAGCAGCATTTCCCAAGGCTGCATATTGTGTTGTCGGGTAGGTACTTTATCCAGATGGATAATCATACCATGTTCACCTTTCGCACTCATCTCGCTACAAGAGCAGGTAATGCCAGCAGCACCCATATCCTGCATGCCTATCAACGCGCCCGTAGGTATCACCTCGAGGCAGGCTTCCAATAGTTTCTTTTCTTCAAACGGGTCGCCCACTTGTACGGCTGGCAAGTCGTTAACACTGTCTTCCGTAATATCTGCCGATGCGAAAGATGCACCACCAATGCCGTCTTTGCCCGTAGCTGCACCTACTATAAACACGGCATTACCTGCACCGTGCGATGTAGCCGAAACCGTTTGTCCTGCTTTTACCACACCCACGCTCATCGCATTAACCAATGGATTGGTCTGGTAGCAGCCGTCAAAATATATTTCGCCTGCAACGGTGGGTACACCAAAGCAGTTGCCGTAGTGGCCAATGCCTTTTACCACACCTTTCAGCAGCCATTTGGTTTTGGGGTTATCCAGCTTGCCAAAGCGCAGTGAGTTGAGCGATGCGATAGGACGTGCACCCATTGTAAAAATATCGCGGTGAATACCACCAACACCTGTAGCAGCACCCTGAAACGGCTCAATAGCCGATGGGTGGTTGTGAGACTCTATCTTGAATACGCAACCCAACCCGTCGCCAATGTCAACCAAACCGGCGTTTTCTTCCCCTGCTTTTACCAGCAGGCGCTCGCCATCGCGGGGCAGGGTTTTGAGTTGGGTAATGGAGTTTTTATAACTGCAATGTTCGCTCCACATAACGGAGTACATGGCTGTTTCGTTGAAATTGGGGGTACGCCCCAATATTTGCTTTATATGTTCAAATTCTTCTTCGCGTAGGCCCAGTTTGACCGCTTGCTCGAGAGTAGCTGCTTGCATGGCGCAAATTTAAGTATAAAGTAGAGAGTTGAAAGTAGAAACTTGGCAGTGTGGGTTTTATATGTATTTCGTTAATGTATTTGTGAGAAAATGGCTGAATGGCTCAATGGCTGAATGGATTTGTATATGCGTTTAAAACGCAGTGCCTTTGCATCCCCGATACAAACGGGGACGAGAAGGATGTTAAAAAGTACTGCGCTGAATCTGTTACATCAAAGTAAATCTGGCATCTTTTTCAAATACATGATTGGAGTATTTACCTCTGTAAATAACTACAGCATCTCCCTCATTCATTGAATAAAATAAATCTGCATCTACTTCGTAGTGCATATAATCGGGGTTATCGAAACTGAAATAATACTGATTGGTCATAGGGAAATGGGATTTGCGTATGATGGTATATGATACTTTTTCTTTCATCCCGAGCTTTAAGTCCTTCCGATAATTATATATACGCCTGTAGAATAAAACACTACCTGAAATTGATAGTAATAATATGATGGGTGCGCGGGTTAACCAATATGTTTCAATAACTGTCAGGTCATGACCAAAAATTTCATAGTCTCCGCCGTTTCGCTTTACATACGTACCATCTTTAGTTCGATAAGATGTCTGATACATTTTTTTGTCTGACAATGTAAAAGAATCCCAAGTAAGCCATGCGAACATAACAAAGTACACCAAAAAAACGTTCGTAATCTTGTAAAGAAAATTGTCTGCAAATGGTGTTTTTCAGCTTCGTTTAATGGTACAAGTGGTAGCCCACCCTCGGGTTCTTTGTATGTGAACATATCCTGAAAATATATAAAAGTGCCAAATAACTGAATGGGGTTGTGTATAGCGTTTGAAACGCTGTACCTACGCATCCCCCGTTACAAACGGGGACGAGAAGGGGTTATTTCGCAAGATGCTTGTCATCTTTGTGTGGTAAAGTTGAAACCTGAAAATCATCTTCGTAAACTATATAGCCAGGATTTTCTCTTTTAATAACTAATACAGTAATATCATACTTTTCTATTATTACCTTCATTTCATACATGCGTTTTAGATGTTCAGTAGCAGTGCTTTTGAACCATGCCAAAGAAACTTTAGGTGCATTCTTCTTCAATGATTTAGAAAAACGTGTTGGTTTCTCAAGGTTTGCATTAAACCAACCACGAATCTCCATCAAATGTTTTTTATCATAATCATACATCACATCTGTTCTACATAAATACCCTACTGCCTGAAACACGCCAGTTTCAATTTCATCATATTCATTCTTGAACTCTGTAATGAACCTGATAAACATATTGTATTTACATCTTCTTCAAGCCCAATATACTCCAGTCGGTTTTTTCGGCTACAATGGTATTGCGGAGTTTTCCAAGTCCGTCTATTTCCATTTCTACTACATCACCGGGTTGCAGCCACTGCACTTTGTAGCTTGGGTCGTTGAGCAGGCCTGTGCCGTTCAGTTCTAAGAAACAGCCTGTACCTACCGTGCCGCTGCCTATCACATCGCCGGGCAGCACGTCAACACCGTACGCGCAGCGTTCTATAATTTCCGCAAACGTCCAGTCCATATCGCCCATATTACCCTCGCTCACCTGTACACCATTTACCCAGCACTTCATAACCAGGTTGTAGTTATTGCCTGTATGATTGGGCTTGGCAGGTATTTTGTATGCTTCCAGTTCGTCGGGGGTTACCAGCACGGGGCCTATCACGGTGCTGAAGTCTTTACCTTTAGCAGGGCCGAGGTTCAGCAGCATTTCTTCCATCTGCAGGGTGCGCGCGCTCATGTCGTTCATTATCATATAGCCCGCTATGTATTTATCTGCTTCAGACGCTTTTATGTTTCTGCCTTTTTTGCAAAGCACTACGGATGCTTCCAATTCAAAATCCAACTTCTGAAAATGGTCAGGCATACAAACAATATCGCCTGGGCCTTGTATGGCATTATGGTTGGTAAAGTAGAAGATAGGATACTGGTCGAACTCGGTTATCATATCCACTTTGCGGTTGCGGCGCGCGGCTGCTACGTGCTGACGAAAAGCATAACCATCGCGGCAGGATGTGGGGTTGGGTACGGGTGCCATCACAACGGCACTATTGTATGCCATGCCATCAAGGCTTAGCTTACCGCTTTTAATATCGTCTTCCGCTTTGCGGGCTACATCTACCAATGCTTCCCAGTCATTGAGCATGGGCATAATGGTAGCAGGCAGTGCGGCGTTGGCAGCGTTTGTATCATACAGCTTTTCGTTTACCAAAAAAGCCAATTGTTCTTTACCGTTTTTTGAATAGGTAACCAGTTTCATCTTACATCAGTGTTTGAGGCAGCAAAATTAAGGCTTATATATGGTATTAGAAATGCAAAACAGGATAATGATGAGATAGTAGCCGAATCTGTAACTTTGCAGCCCGATGTATTACCTGCTGCTGATACTGCTGTACCCCATTGCTGCACTGCCTTTACGGGTATTGTATGTAATTTCAGACGTATTGTGCCTGTTGCTGTACAGGGTATTCAGGTACCGTGCAGATGTGGTGATGGATAACCTACGCCATGCTTTTCCGGACAAAGACGAGGCGGCGATTAATGCCATTACCAAAGATTTCTACAAAAGCTTTTGCGACCAGTGGATAGAGATGCTGAAACTGCTGAGCGTATCGAACAAAGAACTGACGCGCCGCTTTACGGGCAATTGGGATATACTGGAGCAACTGCGTCAGGAAAACCGAAATGCTTATGTGCTGATGGGGCATTGCTTTAACTGGGAGTGGGCAAATGTGGTAAGCCAACTGAACATACGCCAGCAGATGGCAGGGGTATATCTGCCACTTGAAAATAAGGCGTTTGACAGGTTTGTACTGAAACTGCGCAACCGTGCAGGTGGCATGATGATTTCGATGAAAGCAAGGAAAGAGGCTTTTGCCATGCTGCAACAAAAGCTGCATGTGCTTGGGTTGATAGCCGACCAAAACCCATCGAACCTGAATAATGTATTGTGGGTGAACTTTCTGCACCGTGATGCACCATTTTTTGTAGGGCTAGCTTATATGGCGCAAAAGAACAAAGCAGCCATTGTGCTTAGCAATATCGTGAAAACAAAACGCGGGCATTATCAACTAACGATGGAACGCTTGTGCGATGATGCATCTGCCATGCAGGCAGAAGATATTGTACACGCTTATGTAAAGCACTTAGAAAAACAGATACGCTATCAGCCAGCCAACTATATGTGGACACATAGAAGATGGAAGCACCAACGCCCTACGGCGTAATGACTTTCTGCAAACCCTTGCGGATGGTAAACCTGATTTCACTTTCGCAATCGTGCGCATCACCATCGGTTTGCATCAGGCGCAGTTGCGGGTGAGAGATAATTACTTCCTTAGCACGGTAGTGTTGTACATAGGGGCTCTTGGTAATTGTACCTGTCATTGCGCGCAGGGTGATGATGCCGCCCAGTATGCGCGGAAAATCTTTTACGATAACAACGTCAAACAAACCATCCGTCCAGTTGGCATCGGGTGCTATCTGAAAGTTGTAGCCAAACTGCCTGCCATTGGCAACGGTAATGATGAATGCTTTGGTACTAAGGTCTTTGCCGTCAACCGTTATGTTCCACTTCCATGCTTTGTATAGCCACATGTATTTGGTAACTAACCAGCTATACATGGCGAAGCCACGCCTTACGCTCTTGGCAAATTTGCGCGATATAAGCGCATCGAAAGCCACACCTGCATTGCTGATAAATGGCTGCCCGTTGGCATAGCCAATATCCATTAGCGTAATGTTGCCTTTGTTGATGAGCTTGATTGCCTGCTCTTCTTTCAGTGGTATGCCCATGGTACGTGCCATACCGTTACCACTGCCTTTGGGTATGATGGCGAGTGCCGTATCTGTACCCAGCAAGCCATTTACTACATCGTTGACAGAGCCATCGCCGCCAACAGCTACTACGGCATGTGCACCATTTGCAGCCGCCAGTTTTGCCAGTTCTATGCCATGCTTGGCATATTGGGTATGTTGTATCTCATAAGTGAATTGGTTGAAATCGAGCGTGGTATCTATAGCGTGTTGTATGGCTTTCTGCCTGTCAACACCCGATTTGGGGTTGATGATAAATACAAGGTGTTTCTTGCTCATGAAAGTTGTGCTTTAAGGCTTAGGTCCATACTCGTAGCATGGTGTATGATAGCCCCTACGGAAATGAAATCTACACCCGTTGCGGCGTAGGCTTCTATGTTTTCTATCGTTATGCCGCCCGATGCTTCTGTTTCGTATTTACCGTCTATCAATTTTACTGCCTCGGCTAATTGTTCGGGTGTGTAATTATCGAGCATGATGCGGTGTATGCCACCAACTGCCAATACACGTTTTACATCTTCTATGTTGCGGGTTTCTACTTCTATTTTTAAATCGAGCTTATTGGCTTGCAGGTATGCATTTGTTTTAGCGATTGCTTTTGCTATACCACCACAAAAATCTATATGGTTATCTTTCAGCATCACCATATCGTACAAGCCCATGCGGTGATTTTCGCCACCGCCAATTTTTACCGCCAGCTTTTCATAAGTACGGAACATGGGCGTTGTTTTGCGTGTATCGAGTATGCGGGTTTTATAGCTTTTCAGTTTTTGCACGTATTGGTTGGTAAGTGTGGCAATACCGCTCATGCGCTGCATACAATTGAGCGACAGGCGTTCTGCTTGCAATATGGTATGTACTTTGGCAGATACTTCAAATGCCACATCGCCATACTTTACTGCATCGCCGTCTTGTTTGTATATAGTGAATACGGCTTCGGGTTCAAGGAAATGAAAAATATCCTGCGCCAATTGCACACCCGCCAGTATGCCATCTTCTTTTACTTTCAGCACGGCTTTGCCCATCGCATCGGGGGCTATGGAAGATAGGGTTGAGTGGTCGCCCGTACCAATGTCTTCGCGCAGGGCGGCTGCTATAAATTCGTGCGTTGTCAAGAGGCTTGTAATTTAGGCAGCAAAGCTACTAAATACCTGATACACCCTGTAATGATAACCATTTATTAATCTACCCATATCAGGCTGCCATCGCCATAGCTCAGGAAGCGGTAATCGTTATCCAGCGCATGATTGTATATAGCCTGCCAGTTGCCATTGGTAATGGCAGCTACCAATAGCAGAAGGGTAGATTGAGGCTGATGGAAATTCGTAATCAATCCTTTTATTACCCTGCATTGGTAGCTTGGGGCTATCAGTATTTGCGTGCGGGTGATGAGGCGTTGCAGATTATTTGCCGCTAGATAATCGGCTATAGCCTGCAATGCTTGTTGTGCTGTAGCCGTAGCGGGTAGCTCGTAAGGTTCCCATTGGGTAACGGCTACATCGCCTGCTATAGACATACCAGCCAACAACTTCGCGCCAATCCAATACAGGCTTTCGAGAGTGCGCATAGAGGTAGTGCCAACGGCTACTATATTGCCATCGTGTTGCAGCAGCGATTGTATGGCAGCAACATCTACTTCAATCCATTCGGTGTGCATATCATGCTCCGCCATCGTTTCGCTCTTCACCGGCTTGAAAGTGCCAGCCCCTACATGCAGCGTTACAAATGACGTGGTTATATTTTTTGCTTCAAAACTTTTAAAAACCGCATCTGTAAAATGCAGCCCTGCGGTGGGTGCGGCTACGCTGCCCTCTTCCTTTGCATAGATGGTTTGGTAGCGCAGTTCATCGCCTTGTTCCGCATCGCGATGCAGGTAGGGTGGTATGGGTACTTTGCCTATATAATGCAATACTTCTGCGAATGTGATGTCAGCATCCCATGTAAACTCTATAGTAAATGCGCCTTGTTGTTTTTCTATAACTGTTGCAGATAGTGTAAAGTCAGGGGTTTCGTGTGCTACGGTTAATACCATGCCATGCTTCCATTTGCTGGCACCGCCCACCATACATTGCCACCACACTTTATTTTTTTGCAACAGGGCGGTTTGTATTTCGGGGTATTGGCTATGCGGCTCAAGACAAAATATCTCGATGATGCCGCCTGTATCTTTTGTAAACAACAGCCTTGCATTCACTACTTTGGTTTGGTTAAAAACCAAGAGCGTATTTGATGGAAGATAATCGGCTATATGACGGTAAGTGCTTTCTTCCAAAAGCCCCGATTGGTATATCAGTAGTTTACTCGCGTCGCGCTCCGTAAGCGGATAACGGGCTATGCGTTCATCGGGCAGATGATAGGTGTAATCTTCAATCTTTAATGTAGCAGGGTGCTGCGCGCTCATAATTGCGGCAAAGCTACGGGCGAAGTGGCTTTATTGCAAAAAATCTCTGATAGCTGTAACGATTTGTTTTGCACCATCGCCATATAGCATGGTGTGATGATTGCCATCCACGGCTTTGTATTCTGCACTGGACATCAGTTCTACCGTTTCTATAGCTTTACATTCAGGCAGCAAAGGCTCGCCGAGCGTGTATTCATCCAGCCCGTTGATGAGCAGGGTAGGTTGTTTTACTTCGCGCACATGGCAATCCCACTCCGTAGAACCTACGTTCATGGCTACTTGTATGATGTTTGCTAATACTGGACGGGGTGTTACACCGCCATCTTCGGTAGGCTTTACATCGGCACGATAGTAACGCTCCATAGCTGGCTCCCAAAATGTATTGTATGGTGCCGATTTTATTTCGTGCAAGTAATCATCCCATGAAGCAAACTGTTTGTCGAGCCTGCCGAGTGTAGGTTGCAGCATCTCCAGCGAGTTAGGATTCATCTCTGCCGCAGCATCCAGTATCACTACTTTCTCTATCCTTTCAGGGAAATTGGCAGCAAGGTAAAAACTCATCAGCCCGCCAAATGAATGACCTGCTATGTTTATCTTATCAATACCCAAATGGTTCAGCAGATTGATGATGTCCTCTGCATGGTCTGGTATGCTGTAGGCAAACGCGGGGTAGCCACTCAGGCCACGTCCACGCTGGTCGGGGCTGATGATACTGAAGTCGTTCGTCAGTCCACGCGCTACCAAGCCGTCAAAAGCGTGTGCATTGGCTGTAAGCCCGTGCAGCATCAACAATGGTTTTTTGCCACTATTGTAGGTGATGTAGTGCAGGTGGGTATTATTGCTGTCTATCGTTGTGCTGTCGTGAGCAGGAAAATGATTCATGTTATATCAATTATTGCGCGCTCCATCCACCCTCTATAGGTAGTGCCACGCCTGTTATTTGTGCCGCACTGTCTGATGACAAATATATAGCAGCCTGCGCGATAGCCTCAACGGGTATAAACTCCTTGAGTGCCTGCTTATCAAGCATTATTTTTTCAATCACATCTTCGCGACTCATATTGTGCGCTTTCATCTGGTCGCCAATCTGTTTATCTATGATGGGTGTATGCACATAGCCGGGGCAAATGGAATTGGCAGTGATGCCATAAGGTGCACCTTCCAGCGCGATGGTTTTTGTAAAACCGATAATACCGTGTTTAGATGCTACATAAGCACTCTTAAACTCGGATGCCACCAAGCCATGCGCCGATGCGATATTGATAATACGCCCCCAGCCACGCGCTTTCATACCTTTCCAAACAGCTTGTGTGGTATGGAAAGCAGCCGTCAGGTTGATGCCAATGATGGCATTCCACTTATCGGCAGGGAAATCTTCGATGGGCGATACGAATTGTATACCTGCATTGTTTATCAATATATCTACGCCGCCAAATTTGGCTTCTGCCTCAGCTACCATGCTTTTAATCGCATCGGGTTGCAGCATATTGGCGGGCGAAAAAATATGCTGAATGCCGTATTCATCTGCCACCTGCTGCGCTATTTCCGCACCATTGGTTTCCAATCCGTTAAAGACGATATTGTTTCCTTGTGCTGCATATGCTCTCGCTATGGCTAAGCCTATGCCACTGGTGCTGCCTGTTATCAATACTGTTTTTGCCATGCGCCAAAAGTAGGTGAAAAAGAATAGCCTGCACGAACAGGCTTGTTTTTTCACAGAAGATTAATAAATGTTTATCGCAACTGGGGGATGCTGATGCCCGTCATTTTCCGGTACAGGTCTATGGCATATAAATCCGTCATGCCGGCAATAAAATCTACTACCGATTGTACATCGGCATATACGTTTGCTCTTTGCTGCGTTATGGGGAATTGCTTTGATACCAGTTGTATCACCTTGCCCGATTTGCTATGCGATGGATGCAGCACCGCATGTACAAACTCTTGCAGCAAGCCGCCAATCAGGTTGTAGCCCGCTATTTCTATTTCTACTACCGATTTGTAATTATACACATGATTGTAAGAATAGGTGTTGATGTCTTTTATCAGCGCGGTATATTCATCGGGCAGGCAAGATAGCAGGTCTTTTTGTAAGATGCCGTTCAGCAATGTCTCTTCGTGTTGCATAAACAATGCAGCGAGTTTACCCACCATTAAACCTATCCATTTGGCACGGATGAACTGTACTTTCTGATTGTCATCTACCAGATTATCCACCTTTCGGCTAACATATTCTATACCATCGTAGCCCGTTTCTTTTTCAAAGAAAGGATAAAACAAATCCTTTATTTTTTGCAACGATACGATGTGCATACGATGCGCGTCTTCAAGGTCTATAATACGGTAGCAAATATCATCTGCTGCCTCTGTAAGGTACACAAACGGGTGGCGGGCATACACATGGTTGTAGCCATCTGTTTCAGGCAAAGCGAAAGTTTGTGCAATCTTATCGAACAAAGATATTTCACTATCAAAATAGCCCGATTTTTTAGTGGCAATCAACCCCGTGCTTTTATCAAAACCCTCTGACGAAGAAGACGGATATTTAACGATAGACGCTAAAGTGCTATAAGTAAGCCTGTAGCCGCCCGCTTCCTGCTCGTTGAAATTATTGGTGAGTGTGCGCAGCGCATTGGCATTACCTTCAAAATATTCAAAATCCCTGCGTTGATTATTAGTAAGGCTATCGTGAATTATTTTTTTGGTATCACCATCCAGCTCCCTGAAAAAAGTTCGGATAGCATCCTCGCCCGAATGACCGAATGGTGGGTTGCCTATATCATGTGCCAAACAAGCTGCCGCTATTACGCTTGGCAATTCGTATTTATAAAATTCTGTAAAGTCTTCGGTTTCATCTTTGTATTTAGCTGCAATGGCATCGCCAACCGCCTTGCCCAATGAACGCCCAACGGATGCTACCTCAAGACTATGTGTCAGCCTGTTGTGCACAAACACGGGGCCGGGCAGGGGGAACACCTGTGTTTTGTTTTGCAGGCGGCGAAAAGCAGACGAGAATATGATGCGGTCATAATCTCTTAAAAAAGAGGTGCGGACACTATCGGGGTTGGCGTTTTTATCTTCTCTGTCGCCCGTTCTCTTTGCGCTGTAAAGGCTCTGCCAGTTCATGGTGTAAAAATGCAATAATATCAGCAGTTTTTTATCGTGCCGATGTTCAACCTTTTTGGCTTGAATATGTTTATTAGTTTCACATTAAGATTATGAAGTCATTTTTACTCGTTGCGCTGTTACATATTAGTTTTTTAACCATAGCCCAACCTACGGGTGTCATTAACGGTACAATCAAAGACAAGAAGACGCAGGAACCCATACCGAGCGTTAGTGTAACGCTTGAAGGTACTACCAAGGGCACTGTAACGGATGTAGATGGCAATTTCAGGCTGGACAACATACCCCCTAAAACCTACAATCTGAAAGTGCAGGCTTTGGACTATAAGCCACAAGTGATATATAATGTGGTTGTAACGTCGGGCAACGCGCAGGTGCTGGGCATAGAGATGGAAGCCAATAACATCAGCCTGAACGAAGTAGTGGTGCGTACCAACCCTTTTCAGAAAAGCGCGGAAACGCCATTATCCATTCAATCATTATCGGCACAAGAGATAAAAAGTAACCCCGGCGGTAACTTCGACGTATCGCGCGTTATACAGGCATTCCCCGGTGTGGGTGGAACGTCGGGTTCGGTTGGTGGCTACAGAAATGACCTGATAATACGCGGTGGCGCACCCAACGAAAACGTGTATTATTTAGATGGTATTGAAGTGCCTGTTATCAACCACTTTGCTACGCAAGGTAGTGCGGGCGGGCCTACAGGTATCGTCAATATTTCTTTTATAGAAGATGTAACACTCTATACCAGTGCATTCCCGTCTAAGTACGACAACCCGCTATCGGGTGTATTGCAGATGAAACAACGTAAAGCCAACCCTGATAAAGTGCAAGGCAACGTGAGGCTGAGCGCAACGGAAGTAGCTGTAACGGCAGACGGGCCTATCAATAATAAACTGTCTTTCCTTGCATCGGCAAGGCGTTCTTACTTGCAATTCCTGTTTCAGGCACTGCAAGTACCCATCCAGCCATCGTACTGGGATTTTCAATACAAGCTCGATTATAAAATCAATAAAAACCTTTCATTCTACACACTCGGCATCGGTGCAATAGATGATTTCAGTTTTCTGACACCCAAAGAGCAAACGCCGGAAAATATTTACGTCATCAGGAGCAACCCAACCATCAAGCAGTGGAACTATACAAATGGTTATGGATTGAAAGGGTTGATGAAAAAAGGCTATTGGAACCTGACACTCAGCCGCAACATGTTGAACAACCAATTGGACAGGTTTGAAGACAATCAAAACCCCATTGAAAGCCAGCGCATACTTCGCATACGCAGTACGGAAGCGGAAAATAAAATGCGCTTTGAGTTTAATAAATTCTACAACAACTGGAGCTATAGCTGGGGTGTGGTAGCACAATACGGACAGTTTGAAAATGAAGTATTTAGCAGAGTACGTGCAGAGATAAAGGATGCAAACGGACAATTGCTGCAACCCGCATTCATCATCAACGCCAACACATCGCTGAACTTGTGGCGTTACGGTGCATTTGCACAAGTAGCACGTAGCTTGTTCAAAGACAGGCTGAACCTGTCGTTCGGGTTGCGTACAGATGGCAACAGCTTTACAACAGATGGTAATAATCTCGGCAACACCTTATCGCCAAGATTAGCAGCATCGTTGCTTGTGATTGAGAATTTGAAATTCAACGCATCGCTAGGCAGGTATTATAAAATGCCTACATATACGGTATTGGGCTTTCAGACAGCGGGTGTATCTGTAAACCAAAACAGCCGTTATATACAGAGCGACCACGCAGTAGCAGGTTTTGAATTTATACCCAAAGCAGGTATGCGCTTTACGGTAGAGGGCTTTTATAAGATGTACGACTTCTACCCCATATCGGCAGTAGATGGTATATCCCTTGCCAACAAAGGCGGCGATTTCAGCGTGTTGGGTAATGAACCTGTAACATCTACAGGCAAAGGACGCAGCTATGGCTTGGAGTTTCAGTTTCAGCAAAAATTCACCAAAAATATTTTTGCCATTCTTTCTTACACTTATTACAAGAGCGAGTTTACCAATGCCAATGGCTTGTACACACCCGCTTCATGGGATAATACACATCTATTGTCTTTCATTGGCGGATACAAATTCAGGCGCAATTACGAATTGGGTGTGAAGTTTCGCTATCAGGGTGGTGCGCCTTATACTCCTTTTGACATGGCAGCATCGCAACGCAATTACTTATCTACAGGCGTGGGAATCAACGATTTCAGCCAGTTCAATCAATTGCGTTTGGGTTCTTTCCATTCAATGGACATCAGGCTGGATAAGAAATGGAATTATAAGAAATGGAGCCTCGATTTGTTTCTGGATGTAACGAATGTATATGGCAGCGTACAGCCCGAATACCCGCGTTATACCTTCCAGCGCACCGCAGATAATACTGCTTTCCAAACTACAGACGGGCAGCCGGTACGCAATGATGGCAGCAATGCCGTACCGCTGATACTACGAGAAACGGAAGCGGTGATAATACCGACTATCGGATTTATAGTAGAGTTTTAAAAATAATAAGAGCCGCTGAAAGCGGCTCTTATTATGTCAATATCTCTCAGAGTTGGTTTTGTATCGCTTCAATCTGCGTTCTGCTCTGTCCAGCTTATCCTGAATCACATT
Source organism: Chitinophagaceae bacterium IBVUCB1 (assembly GCA_002127285.1). GTDB lineage: Bacteria > Bacteroidota > Bacteroidia > Chitinophagales > Chitinophagaceae > Polluticoccus. The sequence continues at coordinate 1,274,382 of NFUW01000001.1, read as the reverse complement.
CTTTTCGTGAGGGTCTAAATTTTTATCTGCTTCGTATTTTTCTATCGTTTGTTTTATTACCTCTTGTTCCCGCATCAGCTTCTCATATTCTACTTCAGTTACTTTCTTTTTCTTGTAAGCAGTTTTAATGGTTTTTTCTTGCGAACGCTGCATCGCTTTGAAGTCTTGCGCATTGGTAGTCGTGCCAATGCTAAATAAAACGAACAGAAGAATCAACTTTTTCATGTCGGTTGTATTTTATTATACAAAGTTACTGAACGCCAAATTGTTGTTTCAATTTATCTACTAATTGTTGCTCATCGGGTAGCCAAGGGTTGCCCGATTGTATGGCGAGTTTCAATTGTTTTCTTGCCTCATCGTTATCGTTTTGTGCCATAAATGCCTCTGCCATATACAGATGCGCTTTGCCGTTTTGCGGGTTCAGCCGCAGCGATGCCTGCATGGCAGGTATTACCTCATCGAGTTTATCAGCATCCCCTTTCTTCCACAAAGCACGGTTGCAGTAGCCATAGAGGTAATACATATAATCACCTGTCTTATCCATTTGCAAATAGGTGCTGATGTATGATGCGGCACTTTCATAATCGCCTTTCAATGCATATAACGAGCCGAGATTGCTATAGACTGTTTTTTCATCATTGTCTGTTTCCAATGCTTGTGTCAGGTATATTTCAGCACTATCTACTTTTGATTTTTTTTCTGTCGGGTTACTGACTGCACCGGCATATTGCAGGTAGGTATTACCCAATGCTACTAAAGACTTTACATTGTCGGTAGGTGCGTTTTTCAATACTTGTAAAGAGAGCTTATAGTTTTGTATCTGATTATAAAATCTGGATGCATATACATGTTGCAGCGCTTCTTCATCTTCTTCATCATTGTGGTATAGCGGGTTGAAGATACGTGTGAGCCCAGATGCCCAAGCACTGTTATCGGGTATGGCAGGCCAAGAAAATAGTTTTTGAATAGCCGTATTGCTGTTGATGGGTTTGTTTTGTTCGTTTTGTTTCAGGAATATGACCGATACTGGATCCACATATACAAGATTGTAGCCTTGATTCCAATATAAATCGAACTGAATGCCCGCTAATTGGGATGCGTTCAACACCACATAATTGAAATTATATTTGGCATCTAACTGTTTAAACTTTTCGGGCTGCTGATACAGGCTGAAATATTCATCAAAAAACTTTACAGGAAAGACATCCAAATCGCGCAGGTCTATGTACGATTTAAAATCGGGGTACATGCTCCACAATAAATAAGACGACACGAAGTAATCTGAAAATGCCCTGCCTTTTATATTGTGCTGACGGATGAAATCAACCGCACCTGTCGGGTTTTTGAGTATGTTGGTTTGCATGCCGTATTTATTGGGGCTATTGGTGTATTTGTAAAATGCATTGCCGACAATAGACACATAAAAACTGATACCAACAACAATTGCAATGATTCCTGCTTTTGCAGAGATGGATTTAAATAATTTATTAGCACGTATCATGCTTATGTTAGCCAATGCCATCATCGCAAATGGCAAAGAGGGTATCAAGAGTATTTGCGCAAAAGGTATGTTTCGGTTGGCAGTTAAAGACAAGTAAGCAGTAAGAGGTATCAGCAACAGATGGGTAGTAAGTGCAGGTGTAAAAAGCTGATGGATGGTTTTATGTTTTACTGCTTTCTGTATTTCTATTACCCAATAAATTGTTACCAAAACCAAAACGATTATATGCCATTTTGCCTGCAACGTCCAATACTGCACATCGGTATAGGCATATAATTCGGTAGTGTATTTGTTAGCCCATACCTGTCTGTATATTTCAAAAGGCTGCTGCCATAGTACAATGCCGTTGGGGTTGCAAAGTATAGCTAATACGGCCAGTACCAGCACCGCACCTATGCGCATCGCTTGTTGCAATACCGCTTTTTCTTTTGTGATGAAAAAAGACAAGATGCTACCGCTAAACATGGTGCCTATGATAACGATACCTACGGGATAACCCTCGTGCATATTAGCCCATACACACTGCAAAGTCACCAGCCATATAATGGCTTTCCATGATAATTGCGGTCTTCTCCACAAGATGTAGATATATGCAGCCGCCAATAAATGGCTTATCATTTCGGGGCGGCCTGCCATACGATATTCGCAGATGGCAAGGAAAACCAATAGTGATATAGCAATGGTAAATACAGATGGTTGTTTGCCAGTTTGCTTTGCAATACAAACGATGATGCGGTATAGCAAATAGACAATGGCTACATTCACCAATGATTGTAATAAAATAACTGCTTCTGGCCCCAATCCTTTTTCAAAGAAAGCGATGCATACCTCGTACAGCCATTTTACATTTATCCACTTTGCGCCTTGCATAGTATAAGAAAAGACATCGGTGTGTGTAACAGCACCATTATCAATCATCCACCTGCCTGCCAGCAATTGCCACCAAATATCCGGCTCACGCAGTTGCTTCATACCTAACGCGAAGGCGCACAAGGCAATTAAGATAATCGCTACTCTATTCACATTGATTTTCATCTTTGTTATTCTGTATCTGAAAAATACGTTTAATATATTCTTCAGGCAACAAAAAACGGTTACATTTTGTAACCGTTTTTCGTCAATACCGAACTGTTGAAAAATCCGGCGTATATTATTCCTTATCTTCTTTCTTACATTCTTTCAGGAAAAAGCTGTTCTGCATTTTACCCCACCAAGGTTTGCTCATGTCGGCATCTGTTTCTTTAGCAAAAAAGCCCTCTGCTTTTTCAAAATATTCCAATGCAGGTTTTTTACCACCACCAAACATCTTAGGTGTAAAGAATTTGCTTGTGCCTGCCAGATAGTATATACGAGGGTTTTCGGCGTTTATTTCTTTTGCCTTTTGCAGGTTGTCTTCAAACAGTTTGCCGTACTTCTGCCAACGCGCCTGTGGTTTTACAGCCATACGTGCATTAGCTACCAGAGCTGCCATCACCAATGTTTCATCATTATCTTTTCCTATGATGGTTACGGCCTCACCCAGTTCTTTTTCTGCTTCGTCAACATAAGCATCTTTTTTTGCCTCTTCTTTTTCCATGTACGATAGTTGAGCTTTAGCATAAGCATTGTAGAAGTGCGATGTCCATTCGGTATTCCACTTTTTGGCAATAAGGTTCAGCTTGTTACTTGCTTCTACTTTCTTTTGGTAATCCATTGTAGTGTCAAAAGCTACAAATGCTTTCTTTAAGGTTTCGTTGTAGTCTTGTGCCTGGCAGTTTACATAGCTGAATGCTGCGATAGCCGTTGCGATGATGTAGCGTGTCATTGATTTTATTTTTATTGATTATTTAGTTTATAATTCGTCTTTATCAAAAGCCGTGAGTGAAAAGTTGATGCCTACAAACACAGAGCGGTAAATGGCTGGGCGTATCTCGTACCTGTTATTAGCACTGTCGTAGCGGTATCCGAAGATATTTTTCTGATTGGTTAGATTATCTATGCCCGCATATATTACCGTAAACCATTTGCCTATTGAGCGTAGGTAATTAGTATTGAGAGAGAGGTTATGAAAATCGGGGGTACGGTCTGTCATAAAGCCTGTACTCAAAGGATTGTAGTAAGGGCGGCCTGATGAATAACTATATGTCAGGTTTATTTGTGTCTGCAGTTTTTCAATAAAGTATTTGGTAACTACATTCAGGTTGTGATTAGCAATGAAGTCTGGTTGTGCAGATGCAAGATAGTTTTTGAAAAACCTACGGGTATCAATAAAGCTATATGAAATCCAATAATCTGCATTTTTGATAGATTTTTTATCTCGCCAGAAAAGCTCTGCGCCTGTAGCATATCCATAACCTGAATTATCGGCAGGATGTGTGTAAGGGTTAGGGAAACGAAAAGAGTTGGCATCAAAGGTTTTTGTAGTGTACTCGCGTACCAATTGGTCGTAGCTTTTGTAATAACCCTCTATCCGCAAGGTCCTGTCATTATGCATATACTGATAACTGGCTATGTAATGCACTGCCTGCTGCATTTTTGGCCTATAGCCTGCCATCAGGTATTGCTGGTCTATCGTTTGATAGAACATGCCCCCTGCTACTGAAAACTGGCCGTATAAGCCTGACTTAATGCCCATAGCAAGGCGTGGCATTACAACATCTTGTTTCAGCAATACACTATGCTCATAACGTACACCGGGTTTGATGCCTAGCCAGTTTTTTACAGACCAGTCGGCTTCTGCATAGCCTGCTATTTGTGTTTCGGTAAAGTTTGTATTCCATGCGCCGAAAGTGCGGTCGTACATGAAATGCTGTACTTCTGTACCTGCCGTAATGTTGAGGCGTGTTGTTGTGTAATTTTTCAACTCACCACGAAACTGCGTACGGTCGTCTTTGTTGAGCGAACCGATACCACTCCAATTAATATCATCGTGGTTGTAGCTATAAGATGCCGCGGTGAATAGCTGCCATTTTTCTTTCAGCGTTTGTTTATAGGATACGATACCGTACACGTTTTGAGATAGCAACCCGAAATCGAGCGTTTTAGTAGCATCTGATGGTTCGGGTACACGTGTACCACTGCGGAAAGTAGTATAATTTACAAGTGCTTTAAAGATGCCTTTTTTATTGGGCTGCCAGTTGAACTTCAATGAACCGCCACCGCCTTTGGGTACGTCGTAAAACTCAACATTGGTTTTGGCAATGCCGTAAAAAGGTTGCAGATTATTATAGTTGGCAGATGCCTCGATACTTGTTTTTTTGAAAAGCTTGGAACCGCTTGCATATACACCGGCCATATTAACACCCAGATTGATAGTGCTTTTATCGGGCATATCATTGCTGTTTAGCTCTAGTACAGACGATAGTGCCTGTCCGTAGCGTGCGCTGTAGCCACCACTACTGAATGCAATACCCTTGAATTGAAATGGCCCGAAACGGCTGCGTGCTGCTACACCAGGGGCTGTGGTAAGAAATGCATTTTGCGCTATCATGCCATCAACTATTACGGCTGCCTCGCTTGCATCGCCACCACGTACAAACAGGCCTGCTTGTGTGCCTTGTTGTTGTGTGCCGGGTAGTGTTTGTATAGCACGAACCACATCTGCCTGCGAACCAGCAGTTGTTACAATATCAAGAGATGTAAGTACCGTCTTATTATTATTTGATGCCTCGTACGAACCTGCTGTAATAACAAAATTTTCCAACTCTCGCGATGTGGTTTTCATTTTCAACACTATACCAGACACAGCACCTGCTATGTTAACAGGCATACCAGTATTTTCGTGGCTCACTTCACTGGCTACAATGGTTTGACTTCCGGTTTCGGTAGTGGTAAACTTAAAATTGCCGCTGCTATCGCTGGTGCCACCATCCAGCGTGTTATCCAGATATACGCTGGCACCTATCACAGGCTTTCCGGTTTCATCGGTAACCTTACCACTTACAGCGGTTTGTGCCCATGTGGTAGCAGATAATATCACTAAGGGAATGAATAAAAGTAGTTTCATCAGATTACATTATCGGTATTTACGGTGCAAAGCTAAAATTGACATTTCAGTATAAAAACCTATTTCGGCAAAACAGGAGCGATAGTCGGTTAATAGGCAAAAATTATCGGTGAAAATTATCGCGTAATAAGGAGTTATAGCCTTGCGATTGCAAGGCTATTATAATGTTCAATATCTGAAACTTACATATTCCTTCTATACTGTCCGCCTACTTCAAAGAGTGCTTTGGTTATCTGGCCCAGTGAGCAGTACTTAACGGTTTCCATCAGTTGTTCAAATATATTCTTGTTGTGGATGGCTGCCTGTTGTAGTGTGCGCAGTGCATCTTGTCCTACATCACCACTACGCTTCCATAGGTTTTGTACTGTGCTTATCTGGAATTCTTTTTCTTCCGTTGTAGAGCGTATTACTTCCTGCGGTATCACTGTTGGCGAACCCTTGCTGCTAAGGAATGTGTTAACACCAACGATAGGGTATTCGCCCGTGTGTTTCAGCGTTTCGTAGTACAAGCTTTCTTCTTGTATTTTGCTACGCTGATACATGGTTTCCATTGCACCTAATACGCCACCGCGTTCTGTAATACGGTCAAACTCGCTCAGTACGGCTTCTTCTACAAGATCTGTCAATTCTTCTATGATAAATGAACCTTGCAATGGATTTTCGTTGGTAGCAAGCCCCAACTCTTTGTTTATGATAAGCTGGATAGCCATAGCACGACGCACGCTTTCTTCTGTTGGCGTAGTGATGGCTTCGTCGTATGCGTTTGTATGCAGCGAGTTGCAGTTGTCGTATATAGCATACAAAGCCTGCAGTGTTGTGCGTATATCGTTGAAGTCTATCTCTTGCGCATGCAGCGAACGGCCTGATGTTTGTATGTGATACTTCAGCATCTGCGAGCGTTCGTTACCGCCATATTTATACTTCATGGCCTTTGCCCATATACGGCGGGCTACACGACCTATTACACTGTATTCAGGGTCAACACCATTGCTGAAAAAGAATGACAGGTTGGGTGCAAAATCGTCTATATGCATACCACGGCTCAGGTAGTATTCTACAAAGGTAAAACCGTTGCTGATAGTGAATGCCAATTGCGAAATAGGATTAGCACCTGCCTCTGCAATGTGGTAGCCACTGATAGATACTGAGTAGAAGTTACGTACACCTTTATCAATAAAGTATTGTTGCACATCACCCATCACACGCAGCGAAAACTCTGTAGAAAATATACAGGTATTCTGCGCTTGGTCTTCTTTCAATATGTCGGCCTGCACCGTACCGCGTACAGCTTTCAGCGTGTCTGTTTTAATTTTTGCATACACATCTGCAGGTAATACCTGATCGCCAGTAACACCGAGCAGCATCAGGCCCAGCCCGTCATTGCCCTCTGGCAAAGAACCTACTGCGCCACCACCAAATACAGATGGATTGTATGTAGGTCGGGGCACGCCTTTCTCTTTGTATATAGCGTCTATCTTTTTATTCACTTCATCTTCCAGCCCGTTTGCTTTTATGTATAGCTCGCACTGCTGGTCTATCGCTGCATTCATAAAGAAGGCAGTGATGGTTGGTGCAGGCCCATTGATGGTCATAGAAACAGATGTCTTAGGGTCTGCCAGATTGAAGCCACTATATAATTTCTTCGCATCATCCAGACAGCAAACATTCACGCCCGAATTGCCGACTTTGCCATATATATCTGGGCGATGGTCTGGGTCTTGTCCGTAAAGCGTTACACTATCAAAAGCGGTACTAAGACGCTTAGCAGGCATACCGAGCGATACATAGTGGAAGCGTTTATTGGTACGTTCCGGGCCACCCTCACCTGCAAACATACGGGTAGGGTCTTCACCCTCGCGCTTAAAGGGGTATATACCTGCTGCGTAAGGAAACTCACCGGGGAAATTTTCGCTCAACGCCCAATACAGTATCTCTCCCCATGCTTCAAACTTAGGTACGGCTACTTTGGGCACTTGCGTGTGCGATAAAGACTCTGTATGTGTTTTTATTTTCAGTTCCTTATCGCGCACTTTAAATACATAATACTCGTCAGTAAACAGGTGTTTTTTCTTGTCCCAGTTTTGGAGCAGGTTTTTATTCTTCGGGTCCAGCTCCATTTCGGTTTTGGCATAAACCTCATGCAGCGTTTTTATCAGCCTGTCTTTATCTTCCGTATCCGTTGCCTGTATTGTTTCAATTGTCTTTTGCAGACCGAAGAGCTTTTGAGCGATAGCTGATTGGTCTTTAGCCCACTTATCGTACTTGCGGTTGTTTTCAGAAATCTCACTCAGGTAGCGGGTACGTGCAGGCGGTATGATGAATATTTTTTCGCTCATCTCATCGCTGATGGCGAAGTTCGATTGCAGAGGTGCATTCGTTTTCTTTACCACAATATCCATCAGCGATTTGTACATCGTATTCGTCCCCGGATCGTTGAACTGTGATGCGATTGTGCCATACACAGGCATTTCATCGGGGTCTTTGTCAAATAGTTTATGGTTTCGCTGATATTGTTTTTTTACATCGCGCAGTGCATCCATCGCGCCACGCTTGTCAAATTTGTTGATGACTACAATATCTGCATAGTCCAGCATATCTATTTTTTCAAGCTGTGTGGCAGCACCGTATTCGGGTGTCATCACATACATGCTCATATCGCTGTAGTCGGTTATCTGCGTATCGCTCTGGCCGATGCCCGATGTTTCGAGTATGATTAAATCGTAGTGCGCTGCTTTCAATATGTTTACGGCATCCCTTATATATTTAGAAACAGCGAGGTTGCTCTGCCTTGTAGCCATCGAACGCATGAATACACGCGGGTTGCGGATGGCATTCATACGGATGCGGTCGCCCAGCAACGCGCCGCCTGTTTTCTTCTTCGACGGGTCAACGGAAATGATACCTATGTTTTTGTCTTTGAAATCGAGCAGGAAACGGCGTACCAGTTCATCTACCAGCGAGCTTTTGCCCGCACCGCCTGTACCTGTAATACCTAATACCGGCGTTTTGGATGCAGCGGCTGTTTCTTCTATCTTCTTTAGCATGGCCTGCGTTTCAGGCAGGTCATGGTAATTCTCAGCAGCAGATATAAGCCTTGCTATAGATTTAGGTTCTTTGTCGGCAATATGCCCTACTTCACCATTCAGTTGGTTACCCGTAGGATAGTCGCTCTGTTGTATCAGGTCGTCAATCATACCCTGCAAGCCCATAGCACGGCCATCGTCGGGTGAATAGATGCGGGTGATGCCGTAAGCATGCAACTCATCTATTTCCGAAGGCAGTATCACACCACCACCACCACCAAATATTTTGATATGCCCGCAGCCACGCTCTTTCAGCAGGTCGTACATGTACTTAAAGTATTCTACGTGCCCACCCTGATAGGATGTCATGGCGATGGCATTGGCATCTTCCTGTATGGCACAGTCCACTACTTCCTGCACACTGCGGTCGTGGCCAAGATGTATTACCTCTACACCGCTGCTTTGCATTACCCTGCGCATGATGTTGATAGCAGCATCGTGCCCATCGAATAATGAGGCTGCAGTTACAATACGAACTTTATTCTTTGGCGTATAAGACATAATCAATCTATTCAATTAATAAGAAACCGCATGCGTATTACCGATGCAGTATTTCGGGATTGTAAAGTTACAAAAAAGAGGTGCTTGCCGTAGTATGTGGCGCAATAAAAAAGCCCCCAAAATCGGGGGCTTTTATTGAATTATCTTCAGATGAGACTATTCGTCATCATCATCATTCATTTTTTTCATTTTGCGGTGCTCCATACCTGGTTCGCGGTGTCCACGAGATTTGCCGCATTTGCAACCGAAGTTTTTAGAGATACCTACATGGAACTGCTGACCGAATGTAACCATGAAGTTGTTATCAGTACGAGTTGCCTTATCATAAGTAATAGTACGATAGCCCAAACCGCCTATGCCGAAGTTTAATGCTAAGCCTTTATTTACATTAACCGCAAAAGCAGGTGTAATCATAGCTTGGAAGCCATTATACATATCGCTTGCGTTAGCAACAGTAGTAGTTGTACCTACTGTAGTTATTGTTTCGTTAGTTTCTTTACCAGAAACATAACCGAGGTCAACCTGAGCCCACCACAAGAAAGTAGGGTTGAAGTTTTGAGTATAACGGAAGAATGCACCGGCAGTCCATTCCCTGTCTGTATTTGTTGCTTTGCTATTGGGTATGCTGTTAACGTTTTTCCAAGCACCATAGCCTCCCTGTACACCCACGGTCAGATGATTGTTGAATTGGAAACCGACACCTGGGTTAATATTCCAGTTAGTGCCTTCGTTAGTACCTGCGGCGCCATTGTCTGTCTTATCCCAATTAACACCTGTGTTTCCGTAAACGAGAATTGTATTTTTTTGTGCGTTAGCAGTACCTACTGTAGCTACGGCTAACAAAGCAAGGATCAGTTTTTTCATATCGATCGCGTGTTTTGATTTAATTAACTTAACAAATGTATATCCAAATATCTTTGTATGCAATAGTTTGCAACAAGAATATTTACCAAAATAGTAAAAACTTGTGGTAAACTGCAAATATTACTTAAACCAAGTACTATACATGAGATAATTATTAGCAATACGTTCTACCTCACCTTTCAATAGGTCCTGGCTTATATCTTTTACCTTTTTGGCGGGTACGCCTGCAAATATGCTGCCGGGTGGCACTTCCGTATCTTCCAGCACTACTGCGCCTGCGGCTATTATGCTGTTAGCACCTATTTTTACCCTGTCCATTACAATAGCCCCCATGCCTATCAGTACATTATCCTCAACCGTACAACCATGTACTATGGCATTATGACCTATAGACACGTTATTTCCTATGTTAGTCTTGGTCTTCTCGTAGGTGCAGTGTATGCAGGCGCCGTCCTGCACATTCACTTTATTTCCCAGTCGTATGCTGTTTACATCGCCGCGTACTACTGCATTGAACCATATGCTGCAATCCTCACCCATCTCTACATCACCTACAATTGTAGCATTGGGTGCTACAAAACAGCTATCGGGTATGGTAGGCGATACGCCTTTTACAGGCAAAATAACAGGCATATTATTTATTAAATATATTATACTTTATAATGCAATATAATGCACGAAAAGCATCTTTCATACCTATTTTCTTCCCTTCTTCGTATGTACGACCATAATAAGATATGCCCACTTCATATATCCTTACCTTGGGAATGCGTGATATTTTGGCGGTAACCTCGGGTTCAAATCCAAATCGTTTTTCCTGAAGTTTAAGGCTTTGCACCATCTCTCTTTTGAAGAGTTTATAGCATGTTTCCATATCCGTCAGGTTCAGATTGGTAAACATATTGGAAGCCATCGTAAGCCACCTGTTGCCAATGGAGTGCCAAAAGAACAATATCCTATGTGCATTACCACCCATAAAGCGAGAGCCATACACCACATCTGCAAAGCCATCTAATACCGGCTTCATTAATATATTAAACTCTTCAGGGTCGTATTCAAGATCGGCATCCTGTATTATAACGTAGTCTCCTGTGGCTTTGCTGATACCTGTATGCAAAGCTGCGCCTTTGCCCTGGTTCACCTCGTGTTTATAATAAGTAATAGCCAATTCCGGATTAGCATTTTTATAAGCCAATATCGCTTCTTCGGTATTGTCTTTAGAGCAGTCGTTTACAATAATCACTTCTTTTGTACCACCACCTATCAGATTAACAGCCTTCACTTTATCTAAAATAAAGTGAATGGTTCTGCCTTCGTTGTAAGCGGGTATTACAATGGATAATGTATAGCTCATTTTATTCTGTATTAAAAATGTAGTGTGCAAATTACAAACCTTGCACCTAATTGTCTAATGGGATGAAAGCATTTCTTATTGCACTAATGGTCTTACTTCAGCCACTCCGTATGTTTTGTATTCAAACTGTTTAATAATTAGCCCTTTGGCTTTCAAACTATTCAGTACCTCTTTATATCCATCTGCAAAACCATCTACTGAATAAAGTAGCAGATACGTGTTATGTATGGGCTTGACAACTTCGTTAACGTAATATTCTTCAGGTTTTAACCCCCACTTTATGGGGATGAGATTTTTGTTATGTGCTATACCCCTGTCCATATAATAGGTGTATAATGTAAGAGGGGTAGTAACAACAATGGTTTTATCGGGATAATTCTTGTTGATATAGCTTATTACGGGCTTAATTTCCCGATCCCAAAACGGGAAGCCTTCAACTGATTTGGATAAGCAACAATAAGAAAACAACAGACATACTGGCACAGTTAATACTGCCGCCAATTTCTTAGGCATTAATTGTATGATAGCTGACAAGCCACTTACCACCAGTATAATAAATGGTGGTAGCAGGTATAATATAAATCTGAAAAAAAACGGGTACATTTTAAACATCGACATAATGAGGTGCAGGACAATTGGCAGTATGGTAAACAATAACAAGGTCCAGTTTTTTTTGTACACATTATATACGATAGAAAATATTACAAGTGCTGTCAATATTTGCGGGAAATAATATTTATCTGTAAACAGTAGCATCTCAGTATAGATTGTATCATCAATACGTGCTTTAATAAACTCTGAAAACTCTTTGCTGAAAATATCTGTCGGGCAGAATGTCCAAGACCATATTTGCTTCATGCCCTCTCCGTAGGGATGATTATGTATGAACCTGAAATAATTTACAAGCCAAACAATTAACCAAGAACTGAATACCATTATCTGTGATGATGGTATGCCTACTATGAGTGTTTTCTTGTTTTCTGATAAACTTTTCGACCAGCCGGTAGCTATCATATATAGTGCAGCACAAAACAACACTACCACAGATGCATTGGAATATACTATAGATAAACTCCCGGCGATGCTTAACAATAAGGGATTGTTTTTTTTAACAAAAGGATTGTCTGTTAACAGCAGATACACTATTAAGATGTAAACAGAAACATCGATGGTATAGGACTTCACTTCGGACGCGTAATGTATCATTGATATATTGACTGCAAATAACAGGAAAGATATTAATGCTGTTAGCGTGTTGCCCGTAAGCCTCTTAACCATAAAGTAAAAAAGAGGCATAGTAAGTAGGGATACTATAAATGGAAAAGTTCTCAGAGAAACCTCCGACGGTCCAAAAATCTTGCAAAATGTTTCTACCGACCATAAGAAAAATATAGGTGCTGTCTGATAATTTTCTAAAGGTGCCATGAGACCTATATATCCGAACTTCATAAAGTTCAGAGCAATGTGGGCTTCATCTTCCCAAAGGCTTCTGCCCATTAAGTGTTGATAGAAGCGCAATGAAATACCGGTAAGCAATATCAACCAGAATAAAATTTGGTATACTCGGTGTAATATTTCTTTAGGCTGTGTATTGGTTGAATTTTTCAAGTCAAAAAAGATTATATAGTTATAATATTAGGAGTAAAAATTAGTATAATACATTTCACATCAAGTTACATACTAATACTAATTAACTCTTTGCCCTATAATTGATAAAAGCGAACTCTATTATGAAATATTTTTCCGTTAATATGACAATTGTAACCGCTTTGTATTTGATACTTATCCTTAATGCTACTATTACCTGTTTATGCAATCTATCTTCGTATTTTGTCAGATGTACATTATGCCTTTTCTTTCTCTTAATACATCTGCTTACCAAGTAATATTTTCTACACTTTATTGCATTACAAAAAATTAATCAGTCAAAACTAATTGAAAAACATAAGTATTCAATTGTTAAGTTATCCATAGACAAGGTTTACCTTTGTTATAAAGTTTTCACACACCCATGCAAGCCTATTTAGATTTATTGCAGCATATATTGGATACAGGCGTTGAAAAAAGCGACCGTACAGGCACAGGTACTATCAGTTGCTTTGGTTACCAGATGCGATTCAACCTGCAAGATGGTTTTCCGATGATTACTACCAAAAAACTGCATCTGAAATCTATTATTTACGAACTGTTATGGTTTCTGAATGGTGATACCAATATCAAATACCTGAAAGATAACGGCGTAGGTATATGGGATGAATGGGCAGATGCCAATGGTGATTTGGGCCCTGTGTATGGACATCAATGGCGCAGCTGGCAAGGTGCAGACGGGCAGGTGTACGACCAGATAAAAACACTGCTGCACACGATACAAACCAACCCCGATAGCCGCCGCATGATAGTGAATGCATGGAACGTGGCAGACCTGCACAAAATGGCACTCACACCTTGTCATGCATTGTTTCAGTTTTATGTGGCTAACGGCAAGCTAAGCTGCCAGCTATACCAGCGCAGTGCCGATGTGTTTTTGGGCGTGCCTTTCAACATAGCATCGTACGCACTGCTAACGATGATGATAGCACAGGTGTGCGGACTTGAGTACGGTGAGTTTGTGCATACCTTTGGCGATGTGCACCTGTATAGCAATCATATAGAGCAGGCAAAACTGCAACTGACGCGCACCCCCTACCCCCTGCCAACCATGAAGCTGAACCCTGAAGTAAAAGACCTGTTCAGCTTCAGGTACGAAGACTTTACGCTCGAAAACTATCAGGCACACCCACATATAAAAGCCCCTGTAGCGGTATAAAAAAAATAAGGTAAACACTGATTTTGCTTTTTTATTTTTGATTTATAATGATACTCTCTGCAATCGTAGCCATATCAGATAATCATGCCATTGGCAGAGATAATCAATTGCCATGGCACCTGCCCGATGATTTAAAATTCTTCAAACGCACTACGCTGGGCAAACCCATGCTGATGGGACGCAAAACATTTGAGTCGTTGGGTGGTGTGCTGAAAAACAGGCTGCACATAGTAGTATCGCATCAAAAAGACTTACAATTGCCTGAAGGGGTATTGCTGTTCAACAGTATAGAACAAGGTATAGCCCGTATGGAACAGGAGAATACCGACGAAGGGTTTATTATTGGTGGTGGTGTAATATTTGAAAAGACTATACACATGGCAGAGAGGCTATACCTGACACGTGTGCATACCACAACAGAAGACGCACATGCTTTCTTTCCGCATATAGACCATACGCATTGGAAACTAGTATGGGAAGAAGCGCATCAGGCAGATGAAAAACACGCCTACGATTTTACCTTTCAGCAGTGGGAAAGGATAAAAGAAATCTGATGACGCTGCATGCCTTTATACAGTACCTGCAATACCGATGGAAAGCCAAAACAAGGCACGGCATACACTCACCCTTTGTATATGCTTTTATAGATAATTGCTTAGGCAGGCAATCAACCCTCACATTAGAGCAACGCATCAGCGAATATTTTGGTGATGCAATTAAATGGGCAGGTGATGGATTTGATGTTGAGCCCGGAGATTCCTTATTTGTTTTGGGAGTTAAAAATATTCATACTACAAAAGAGAATACACTTATTTGGAATACACTATGTAATGACACGCCAGGGTTTATTATCAGTATTGATTTATTCAGTATTGGGCTATTGATATACAACCCCGATATAAAAGAAAAGCAGCACTATGTGCTGCAATATCCTTTGTAAAAAATGCCTACATAGCAGGGGCATTGTATTAATCTTTTTTCATAAAGCCTTTCAGCTTATCCAGTGCGTCTTTGGTTGCATCTTGTGCTTTTGCACCAAACTCACTCATTTTTTCGCCTGCTTCTTTGGCAAAACCTTCCATATTGTCTTTTGCACTTTCTGCCATGTCTTTCATCTTATCCATAATGCTTTCATCCTCAGTCAGAAAGTTGTCTATCATGCCGTGCATCATAGGTGGTACTTTGCCTTTGATAAACTCGGCAATCGTTTGCACCGCTTTCAATGCCTGTTCTTCGTTCAGGCCTGCTTTGGCTTTCAGTTGTTCCAGCAAATTATTTTCCATATTCTGTTCTTATTATAAGGTTAAGAAATCTTGTTAAGCGGCTTTCAGATAATCCAGTTTAGAGTGTTCCAGCATTTGCCTTGCATAGTCGAGTGACAGGAAGAAAACTTCTTCGTTTTTTTCAGATGGCAGGTCGAACATGGCATCCGTCAATATCATTTCGCAGATAGCACGCAGGCCACGTCCACCCAGTTTGAACTGTACTGCTTTTTCTACCATATAATCCAGTGCTGCGTCTTCTACTTCCAGTTTGATGCCCTCGTATTCAAACAAGCGTTTGTATTGCTTAATGAGCGCGTTTTTAGGCTCTGTCAGTATGCGCTTCAATGCGCTTGGGTCCAGCGGGTTCAGGTAGGTAACAACCGGCAAACGTCCCAGCAATTCAGGTATCAGCCCGAAGGTGCGCAGGTCTTGCGCGTTTACATATTGCAGCAGGTTAGCACGGTCTATTTCGTTTGTTTCTTTGATGGCTTTGTAGCCAATAGATGATGTCTGCACACGGCGTGCTATCATCTTATCTATCCCTTCAAAAGCACCACCACAGATGAAGAGGATATTTTGTGTATTCACCTTCACCATCTTCTGCTCAGGGTGCTTGCGCCCGCCTTGTGGGGGTACTAATACTTCAGAACCTTCCAACAGCTTCAGCATAGCCTGCTGCACGCCCTCGCCACTCACATCGCGTGTAATGGACGGGTTATCGCTTTTACGGCCTATTTTATCTATCTCGTCTATATATACTATACCACGCTCGGCAGCAGCTACATCAAAATTGCAAGATTGCAACAAACGCGACAGGATGCTTTCTACGTCTTCGCCTACATAACCTGCTTCCGTAAATACGGTAGCGTCTACAATAGCGAAAGGCACTTGCAGCAAACGGGCAATGCTTTTTGCCAGCAGGGTTTTACCTGTACCCGTTTCGCCTACCATGATGATGTTAGATTTTTCAATCTCTACATCATCCTGCGCAGGGTGCATCAGGCGTTTGTAGTGATTATACATGGCTACTGCCAATACTTTCTTGGCATCATCCTGTCCTATTACATATTGGTCGAGAAATGCTTTTATTTCGCGCGGCTTATGCAGTTTATGTTGAGTCAGGTCAGCTTTAGCGGCTTGTGGTTTATTCATCTCGCCATTTGCTTCCTGTAGTAAATGATGGGCATTTTCTATGCACTGGTCACATATATTGCCTTTCATGCCCGTGAAGAGGATATTTACATCGCCCTCGGCACGGTCGCAAAAGGAACATTTTCTTTCAGACGGCTTCGCCATTCGTTACAATAGTTTAGTCGGCAAAGGTACGATTTATTAAACAAATAGCTTTTACGCACATTGTTGCTGGTGAGGCATGTATTTAATTTTAAGGACAGTGTTACTATCCTCGCAGCACCTGATTAACTTGCAGCTTATGCCATCATTATTTGCCGTTCAACAAGAGGGTATGCGGTTTGCGGATGTGATATTGCCGCTGAACCTGCCGCAGGCACTTACATACGGCATACCTCACGAAATGCAACCCTTGCTTGTACAAGGTATGCGTGTCGAGGTATCACTTGGCAGAAACAAACTATACTCCGGCATTGTAGCAAGGATACATAATGACAAACCCGAAGCCTACGAAGTAAAACCTATTAAAAGCATTATTGACGAGCAGCCTATCGTCAATCATACCCAATTACGGTTTTGGCAATGGATAGGGCATTACTATGCTGCTACACCCGGTGAGGTGATGCAATCGGCATTGCCATCGCACCTGAAGCTGATAGGCGAAACCACCCTGAAATGGGCTCCCGTACACGATGATGTGGTATATGAATGGAGTGATGCGGCATATCCGGCCGCAGAGGCATTAGAAAACAGAAAAGAACTGAGCATCAGCGACCTGCGGGGATTAGTAGGCAGCAGACACCTGACTGCCGTACTGAACGAACTGCTGGAAAAAGAAGTAGTGCAGATATACGACGAACTGGAGCCTGCATACAAACCTAAAACAGAACGTGTAATATCACTTGCAAATAAATACCGTGATGACAAAGCACTGCACCAACTCTTTGACGAACTGGCACGAGCACCCAAGCAATTGGATGTGTTGATGGCTTATACCGAACTGAGCATTAAAAATAAATTAGTGCGCCAGTACGACCTGTTAGAGCGCAGCCATGCTACAGCGGCACAAATCAAATCGCTGGCAGATAAGGGCATATTCAAGATAGAAGAGCGAGAGACAGACAGGCTGGAATACACGGGCGAGGTAGTAAATAAAGACATAGACTTTACTCCTGCACAGCAAATAGCTTATGATGAACTGGCAACAGGCTTGCATGAAAAAAATGTAGCCCTGCTGCAAGGCGTAACGGGTAGTGGTAAAACACTCATCTATATACACAAGATAAAAGAGTGCATTGCGCAAGGCAAGCAAGCCTTGTTTTTGCTACCCGAAATAGGGTTAACAACACAACTGGTAAGCAGGCTGTATGCTTATTTTGGTGATGAATTGGGGGTATATCATTCGCGCTTTAGCAATAACGAGCGGGTGGAGATATGGGAGAAAGTGAGGCTCGGTAAGTACAAAGTAGTAATAGGTCCGCGCTCCGCGCTTTGGCTGCCTTACCAGCAGTTGGGCTTAATCATTGCAGACGAAGAGCATGACGGCTCTTACAAACAGAAAGACCCCGCACCACGCTTTCACGCGCGCGATGCCGCCATCTACCTTGCATCACTGCATAAAGCCAAAACCATACTTGGCTCTGCTACTCCATCTGTAGAAAGCCTGTATAATGCCAGGCAAGGCAAATATGCGTATGTGCGGCTGCAAGAGCGCTACATGGGTGTAAACATGCCATCTATCGGCATGATAAACGCTGCAACATTAGAGCAATTCAGACAACAAGGCATCAAACTCATAACTCCCGAATTGTTTAAAGCCATTGCAGATACATTAGAGAAGAAGAAGCAAGTTATTTTGTTTCAAAACCGAAGAGGCTATGCGCCTTTTCAGCTATGCACCATGTGTGGCTGGGTGCCGCAATGCAAAAACTGCGCCGTGTCGCTCACCTATCACAAAAGCACCGATAAACTGCATTGCCACTACTGCGGGCAGAAATCCGCCATTATACATACCTGCCCGTCTTGTGGCAGCAATCGCATACAGAGCAAAAGCTTTGGTACGGAAAAGATAGAAGAAGAAATACAAAGCCTCTTCCCCAAAGCACGCACCGCGCGCATGGATATAGACACCATGCGCGGCAAGCAAAGTATGCAGCAATTGCTGGATGAAGTAGAAAAACGAAAAATAGATATACTGATAGGCACACAGATGGTGGTGAAGGGATTGGACTTTGCAGGTGTATCACTGGTAGGTATTTTAAGTGCAGATAGTTTATTGAGTTATCCCGACTTTCGTGTGAATGAGCGCGCTTTCCAACTGATGGAGCAGGTAAGCGGGCGGGCAGGTCGTACAGATGGTGCAGGTACGGTATTGATACAGGGGCACAATCTGGCACACCCCGTGCTGCAATGGGTGCAGCAGCACGATGTGGATGCGTTTTACGAACAGGAAATAAAATACCGCGAATATTTTGCCTACCCGCCATTTGCAAGGCTGATAAAAATAAGCTGTAAACACAAAGACGAACCCAAAGCCGTAGAAGCAGCCATGCGATTGGCGCAGGCGGTAGCTACTATTAAAGGGGTAGCGGTACAAGGACCTGTACCTGCATTAGTAGCCCGCATACGCAATCAGTATATACAGGAAGTATGGATAAAATGTCAGCGCGATAATAAAGTGCTTGATAAAGTGAAGCAACTCATCATCACAGAAAGGCGAAACATAACAAGTGAGCGCGGCAACAACGCTTTACAGATATTAATAGACATTGACCCGCAATAAAAAAGAGGGCTATGCCCTCTTTTTTAATTATGTAATATGCAACTGTTATACAATAAATGGGCGCATAAATATTTCAGCATCTGCTAACCCCATCTTCTCGTCAAAAGCTTCTGTTGCGGCATTAAAAGAAATATCAAAACCGTTAATACCAACAGTACTCACTTTCAACTGATTCGTATTGTCTTCGTTTTGATAAGCTTTCTTAATTTCACCTACCAAAGAGTACGCTTCTGTTCCGCTAACCCAAGGCATCATATCTACGCCCGTATTCCTTCTTAACAAACGTACATGTGCCGCATGGCGAGCATTGACTGTAGCCATATTCATGGCATCTGAACGGAAAGCTTTATTGCTGATAAGCATATCAATACCAGTAAGGTACATGCGTACACCAGCATCCTCTATAGCATGTGCCAATGTTAGAAACGCTTTATAATCAGACAGTGTTTTAGGTAAGGTGCCCTTCCCTGTGAAATCATATGCAGGAACAGTAGGCACTACATTTCCTGTCTTGTTCAGATGGGAAATCCAATAAGCAATATGTGCATTTTTATCCTTCAATATTTTTTGAAAGCCTCCTTTTTGACTATCGGGTATTAAGCCTCCGACTGCTAATGCTTGTTTGTAAAAATCAGCTTGCATATAACTCATATTCAGCATGAAGACTATGGCTTCAGCTAAAATATCGGTTGTCTTTGCAGCAACTTTATTTACTGTAAGACCTGCTATAGCAAATGGAGATGCTATTTTAGCAACTTTAAAACCAAGGTTGCGTAGTATATGCCTTCTGTCTGCTTTTTCTTCAAAAGCTTCTGACTGCACTTGTTCTAATTCTTTTAATATATCTGTAAGTTTCATTGCTTATTTACATTAATATTTGGGCATATTGCTGCCTGAAATACTTTTCTTGAAAAACTGACGTGTAATGTCGAGCGAACTTTGCGGGTCTTGTTGTACATCCATTCCGTTTCCATCTGTCTTTTCCGCAAACGTATCGGGATACACAAAATTGTTGACGATGGCTGAATGTCTTGCATCTACCACAGCCATTTTGCTTACAATTTGTATATGCTCTTCACTTATCAGCAATTTGCAAATACCACTCATGCCGGCTACTACCGTTTCTTCAAAAAACTTTGCTTTAGCCATTACGCTTTTTTTGACGCTGAAGTCTATAGAACTCCAATCATTCTCAATACTTGGCGGTATGGCTGATGTACCCAAATAATTTTTGAAAAACTCACGGTGCACTATTTCATGGTCGCGCATGGCTACGAAAAAACCTTTTTCAGCATCCGTCATGCCCGAAAATGGATTTTTTACCACTTCGATATAAAATGCTGCTTCCAATTGCTGTAGCAGATATGCATAGTTGAGCAGGCCTGTGTCATTTGAGCCCAAATCAATAGCACCTTCTTCTACCGGCTTGGGGTCGTCTTCTTTCTTGCACGATGCAATCAAAATGCCCGCACCAGCTATGGCACCCGCGTAATTCAAAAATTTTCTGCGCGACAAAGAGGCATTTTCATGTGCTTTTTGATCTTGCGTTGTTACTTCTTTCATAAGTAGCTATTACTAAATAATATGGCTCTGTACTTCTTAAAAAAATCAAGTTGACAGGCTGCCATCCACCATAGCGGATAGAACCCTGCACTTAGTGCTTAGTAAATCTAATATATGTAATCTGTTTTTCACAGCCTTAAGCCATAAAATTTTCGCTTTCTTTGCAATATTATTCCCTCAAAGGCATGAAAATGCCTGATAAAGAATAGTATATTTATTTTGAATTATATGATTAACGGTAAAACAAACCTTATGTCTATACTGCTTTCCGTACCCGGTGTGTGGGAAATTGTCATCATATTGGTTATTATCATTGTGCTTTTCGGTGCAAAGAAAATACCCGGTTTAGCACGTGGCATCGGGCAGAGTGTCAAAGAATTTAACGACGCTAAAAAGGGGAACGAAGCAGAAGATAAAGACAGGGAATCGAAGCCTTAATTCTTATTAAGGGCAAATACGAAAGGAATATTACTGCGCTCTCTCATGGCTGTTTTTACTTTTTGCGGATGCCTGATGAGTTTGTATCGTTGCAAATCCGCTACTTCTGTACAATTTACATACAGTTTGTGAATGCTGACCTGCCGCAGGTATGACGAAAGGAATATAGCCAGATTAACATCTGAGGCGATGATGTCGTTACGATAATGTACCCATGTTTTTTGTTGTCCGCTCCACATACATACCTTGCATTAGAGGTTTATACTTAATGAAAACGCTTAGGCGTTTTATTATACGCTCTGTTGATGTCTGAACCGCAACCACAGCCTTTGCCAGTGGCACAGCTGTCTGCCAGCATCATCAAACCGCCTAATAATAACAAGTAAACAAAGTTTTTGTTTCTTTTCATGTGCTTCACATCTACTTTTGTAAAGTTAAGTATTCCGAGCAATCAAAAAAGTTAAACATATACTTGTCGCCCCGCTCGACTGGGGACTAGGGCATACCACCCGCTGTGTACCCATTATCTACTACCTGCAAAGCTTAGGGCATACCGTAACATTTGCAGGAAACGATTGGCAGCGAGCCTATATCTGCCAAACATTTCCTGATATACATACAATACATGCTGATGGATACAATGTCAGGTACAGCAAAAGTGCAGTAGGTTTTTTATTCAATCTGTTTAAACAATTACCCCGATTGTTAAAGACAATCAAAACAGAGCATGAATGGCTGCTCCGTGCTGCAAGTGAATATCAATTTGATGGTATTATTTCAGATAACAGGTATGGTATGTACCATCCAAATATTCCATCAATTATCATGACACATCAGGTAGTAGCACAAAGCGGCTTGGGTGATATGGTTGATGCCCTGCTACGCGGCATACACTACCAAAGGCTGCAACGGTTTGGTGCATGTTGGGTGGTAGATGTGCAGGGTGTGCCTAATCTGGCAGGTAAATTGGCGCATCCGGACGTACTGCCCGACAATGCAAAATATATAGGCCTGCTATCGCAAATTGAGCATGCTGCAACAAGTGAGAAACATCTATTGGTATTACTTTCAGGCCCCGAGCCGCAACGTACCATGCTGGCAGATAAATTGTGGGAGCAAGTGCAGGGCTACGATGGGAAAGTAGTATTTGTAGAGGGTAGCGAACAGGTAACCTACAAAGGCTTGATACCCGCACATATAACCTATCACAAGCGCATTACCAAAGAAGTATTAACACCACTGATAGCAGATGCATCATTAGTAATATGCCGTAGTGGTTACTCTACATTGATGGACCTGACAGTGCTTGGCAAAAAAGCCATACTGATACCTACACCGGGGCAAACGGAGCAGGAATTTTTGGGTAAACATCTGCACAAAGAGGGTATGTATTATTGCGCAGCTCAAAAAAACTTTTCACTGCATCAAGCTTTGAAAGACGTAAAGAACTTCCCCTTCCACCAACCGACGATGCAAAACCCGCACGGGCTGTATAAAGCTGTTGTTGACGAATGGCTTGCTTCGCTTTGATGCCAGGGTATTATCTTTGCGCCCGATGAACGACCGCCTCAAAGCGCATGCAGCATTATTAGGAGCCAACCTGTTTTACGGGGCAGGCTTTACAGTAGCCAAGCAAATCATGCCGAGGCTGATACAGCCGCTTGGGTTCATCTTCATTCGTGTTAGTGTAGTAATGGTGTTGTTTTGGCTGAGCTACCTCGCTGGCAAAAAATTTCGCACCAAGATTGAAAAGAAAGATTGGTTGATATTGGCATTGGGTGGTTTGTTTGGTGTGGCACTCAATCAGATGCTGTTTTTTCTGGGACTGAACCTTACACTTCCCATACACGCATCACTTATTATGATGAGTACACCATTGCTTATCACCATCATAGCACTATTTGTACTGAAAGAAAGGTTGAAAACTGAAAAGGCCATAGGTCTGCTCATGGGTATTGGTGGCGCATTTTTACTCATGAGTGCAGGTAAGGAAATCACCATGACGGGCAACTCTGCGTTAGGCGATTTGTTTGTATTCCTTAATGCTGGATCCTATGCCATTTATCTGGTAATGATAAAACCATTGATGCAGCGCTACCGCCCCATCATCGTCATCAGGTGGGTATTCTTCTTCGGCTTTCTGTTTGTATTGCCATTCGGTTATCCGCATTTTGCAGCTATCAACTGGCAATTATTTCAGGCAAGCGATTATGCGGCCGTTGCATTTATTGTTATCTGCGTTACGTTCTTTACCTATTTGTGGAACATCTACGCGCTCAGGCATTTAAGCCCTTCAACCGCCGGTGCATATATATACCTGCAACCCATCTTCGCCGCTATCATTTCTATAGTTGTAACGGGCGAAGAACTGACATGGGTAAAGTTGCTGGCTACAATACTTATTTTTACTGGCGTATATCTTGTTAACTTCGGATTTAAGAAAAAAGCAATCAATGAATAAAGAGGCAATCGTAGGTGTAATAGGTGCAGGGGCAATGGGTAGCGGTATAGCGCAGGTAGCAGCTATGGCAGGACACCGCGTAATATTATTTGATGCAAATACTACAGCGTTGGATAAAGCAAAAGCATCACTTACTGCTACCATGAGTAAGCTGGCTGAGAAAGGTAAAATAGCCAATGCAGATGAAGTGATGAACCACTTTGAATTTGCAACAGATATAAATGCGTTTGCCTCTTGTGGATTAATCATTGAAGCTATCATTGAAAATCTGGAAATAAAGAAAAAAGTATTTGCAGATGTAGAAGCGGTAGTAAGTGCTGATTGCTTACTGGCTACCAATACCTCGTCACTATCCGTTACATCTATTGCCGCTGCGTGTAAAAAAGCCGACAGGGTTATAGGCTTGCATTTTTTCAATCCTGCACCATTGATGGCACTGGTAGAAATAATACCTGCCGTACAAACAGATGCTGCTTTGGTTGAAACCTGCAAAACACTGATGGCAGCATGGGGCAAAGTACCTGTAATAACAAAAGATACACCGGGCTTTATTGTCAACCGTGTAGCGCGCCCTTTTTACGGAGAGGCGATACGCATATACGAAGAAGGCATCGCAGACATACCAACCATTGACTGGGCGATGACGGAGATAGCGGGCTTTCGCATGGGGCCATTCACACTAACAGACTATATAGGGCACGATGTAAACTATGTAGTAACAGAAACAGTATTTCAGTCTTTCTTTTACGACCCGCGATATAAACCGTCATTCTCTCAAAAACGCTTGTTGGAAGCCGGCTGGCTGGGGCGCAAAACAGGGCGCGGCTTTTATAATTATGCAGAAGGTGCAGTGCAACCCGAACCAACAAAAGATATTGCTCTTGGCAACAAAATAGCAGAACGCATTATCGCCATGCTGATAAACGAAGCTGTAGAGGCTTTGCACCTGAAAATCGCATCTGCATTAGATTTGGAATTGGCTATGACAAAAGGTGTAAACTATCCCAAAGGGCTATTGCAATGGTGCGATGAATGGGGAGCAGCAAAATGCCTCTCTGTATTGGATGGTTTATATAACGACTATCGCGAAGATCGCTACCGCGCCAGTGTATTGCTACGCAAAATGGCGGCTGACAATAAGAAGTTTCTGTAGTTTACTTACAAGCAGCTATTTCGGGGTCAGAGGCTATTTTGTCCATATTTTCCAATGCTTCTTCTACGCTGGGGTATTTTTTCATTACCAGTTCCAGCCTGCAATCGCAAGCCGATTTTGCTTCGGCTTCTGTTTTGCCTATACCTCTCATGCTTTCTACACAACTACTATGAAAAGACTTTTTGCTGTCGCCATCCCATCCACTGCAAGAAGCGAAGCAGACAACGGTTGCGGCAAGCATTACTATGTTTCTCATACCTGATATTTGTTATTGAAGTTACAGCTAATATACGAGGTTTACTGCCTGCTTTCCACTAAATTTGCAGCCGCATGAATTTGCAGGTGTTGCTGGGTTTGTATCAAAATGATATCCGCTTAAAACAATTAGCGGCAGGCATCTCATTGCCACAACCTGCTATACGTGCCTATCTGGATAACCTGCGCGGCTCTGCTGTGAATATGATAGCTACTGCCGTATGGCAACAAAGCGATGCAAACCACCTGTTTATCCTGAACGATAAAGAAGAAGCTGCCTATTTTCACAATGACCTCGAACACCTGACGGGTGCATTGGATATTTGCTTTTTCCCCGATTCTTTCAAACGCGCAGGGCATTACAACGAACTGAATAGTAGCCACGTGATGTTGCGAACAGAAGCGTTGACCAAATTCAGCGGCGAGCGTGTACACAAAAAAGTACTGGTTACCTACCCCGAAGCACTGTTTGAAAAAGTAGTGAACCCCAAAACACTATCGGGCAATATGATAAGCATCAAAGTAGGCGAAAACCTGCAGGTAGATGCTTTGATGCAAAAATTCGTTGCGCTTGGTTTTAAGCGTGAAGATTTTGTGTACGAACCGGGGCAGTTTGCCATGCGAGGTGGCATATTGGATATATATTCTTTCGGCAATGAACATCCATATCGTTTAGAATTGTTTGGCAACGAGGTGGATAGCATTCGCATCTTCAATCCTGAAACGCAGTTGTCTGAACGCAAACTGCTGCAAGTATCTATTCTACCCAACATCGAAACAAAATTTGATACCAAAGAAAAAATATCCTTGCTCGATTACCTGCCACAAAACACGGTGGTATGGGCCAAAGACCTTGACTTTACTATTGGCAGGATTGGCAAAATGGAACAAGACCTGCCCGATAGTTTTACGCTTGGGCAGATAGCGATAGACCATGATGAGGATTGGCTGAAAGAAATAACCAAAGATGATTTTGAAACAGGCGAACAGTGGGCAGCTCAAATAAAAAAACGCCACCTTGTAGAATGGTACAATCATTCGCTGGAAAGAATAACAGGCGATGAACCTAATACGTTGCAATTTGCTACGGAAGAACAACCTGTATTCAACAGGCAGTTCAATATGCTGATAGACGATTTACAAAAGCGTAGTGCACAGCAATACACACCCTATATATTTGCCGAAAACCCTAAACAACTTGAACGCCTGCGCAGCATATTTGAAGACCTGAATGCGCAGATAAATTTTGTACCATTACCAACTGCCATCAGCAAAGGGTTTATAGACCATGAGAAAAAAATTCTCTGTTATACCGACCATCAGATATTTCAGCGTTACCATAAATACAAGGTAAAACAGGCATATACCAAAGGCAAGGCACTGACCATGCGTGCCTTGCGCGAGCTACAGCCAGGCGATTATGTAACGCATATAGACCACGGCGTGGGCGTATACAGCGGGCTGCAAAAAATAGATGTGAATGGCAATATGCAGGAAGCCATCCGCATTATATACCGCGATAATGATGTGCTGTATGTCAACATCAACTCGCTGCACAAAATAAGTAAGTACACAGGCAAAGAAGGCACACAACCCAAAGTAAACAAGCTGGGCAGCGATGCTTGGGAAAAGCTGAAGAACAAAACTAAGAAGCAGGTAAAAGATATTGCCAGCGACCTGATAAAACTATATGCCAAACGCAAGGCATCACAAGGCTTTGCACATAGCCCCGATAGTTATTTGCAAACCGAACTGGAAGCATCTTTCTTTTACGAAGACACGCCCGACCAAAGCAAGGCAACGGCAGATGTGAAGCGCGATATGGAATCGCCATCGCCGATGGACAGACTGGTATGTGGCGATGTAGGTTTTGGCAAAACGGAAGTAGCCATCCGTGCTGCATTTAAGGCGGTGGGAGATAGCAAGCAGGCTGCCATATTGGTGCCAACAACCATATTGGCTTTTCAACACTATCAAACATTTAAAGAACGCCTGCGAGATTTTCCATGTACGGTAGATTACGTCAACCGCTTCAAGAGTACAAAGGAGAAAAAAGAAACACTGAAAAAGCTGGAAGAAGGGAAGATAGATATCATCATCGGTACACATGCCATATTGGGCAAGGATGTGAAGTTCAAAGACCTCGGCTTGTTGGTGATAGACGAAGAACAGAAATTCGGTGTGGCGGCAAAAGAGAAATTACGTCAGTTAAAATCGAACGTAGATACGCTAACACTTACCGCTACACCTATACCACGCACTTTGCAGTTTTCATTGATGAGCGCACGCGATTTGAGTATCATCAATACACCACCACCCAACCGTCAGCCCGTTCATACAGAGATAATGGTGTTTGACGAATACGCTATTCGTGATGCTATTTATTTTGAAGCAGAACGTGGCGGACAGGTTTATTTTGTACACAATCGTGTGCAGAGCCTGCCTGAGATGGTGAACCTGCTGCGCAACTTGTGTCCTGACTTGGAAATAGGTATGGCACACGGGCAAATGGAGGGAAACAAACTGGAAGAAGCATTGTTTGATTTCATAGAGAAAAAGTATGATGTGCTTTGCTGTACCAATATAGTAGAAAGCGGTGTAGATATATCCAATGCCAATACCATCATTATCAATAACGCGCACCAATTCGGGTTAAGTGATTTGCACCAGCTACGCGGGCGCGTAGGGCGAAATAACAAAAAAGCATTCTGCTACCTGATAGCTCCGCCCACCAGCACACTACCCAACGATAGTCGCAAACGCCTGCAAACATTGGAACAGTTTAACGAGCTGGGCAGCGGCTTCCAGATAGCTATGCGCGACCTAGATATACGGGGTGCAGGTAATTTGCTGGGTGGAGAGCAAAGCGGTTTTATTGCAGAAATAGGTTTTGAAATGTATCAGAAGATACTGGCAGAAGCTATGCGCGAATTGAAGACCAGCGATTTCAAAGATGTATTCATCGAAGAACTGGAACGCAAGCGCGACTATGTGAGCGACTGCACCATAGATACCGACCTTGAAATACTGATACCCGATAGCTATGTAGAAAGCATTACCGAAAGGCTATCGCTCTATACACAACTGGATGATATTGAAGACGAAGAAAAACTGAAAGCCTTTGCTGCTGAATTGCAAGACCGCTTTGGACCCATACCACCACAAGTGCAGGAATTGTTTACTACCCTGCGCTGCCGCAGCATTGCAAAAGAGTTGGGATTTGAAAAGCTGATATTGAAGAACCAGCAAATGCGCCTCTACTTTGTCAGCAACCCTGATTCGCCCTATTTCGAGTCAGCCACTTTCAATCACATGATGGCATATATACAAAAGCATACTAACAACGCAAGGCTGAAACAGGTAGGCAAAAACTTTATGCTGTTGGTAGATAAAGTGAAGAATATGGGCGATGTGCTTTGGTTTTTAGAAGGTATCAGCAATAGCCAAAAAATAGCGCATCCATAACAAAGCTTCTTTTTTCTGCAAACTTGTTTGTGTATCTTGCTGGCGATACGAAGGCTAACCCCTTGATTTTTACACCCCCGAATACCTTACGCAGGTATGAGCAAAACAAGGATAGTAATTGCAGACGACCACCACATATTGCTGGATGGTTTGTGTGCCATGTTGCAAAAATATGCTGATATAGAAGTAGCAGGCATGTACGACAATGGTGCTTCTCTTTTCGACGATATCAAGAACACAAATCCGCATATAGCACTGATTGATATCAATATGCCGGCCATGAGTGGCGATGTGCTTACTAGAAAAATAAAAGAGTTTTACCCCGATGTTTTTGTCATCACCTTGTCTATGCACGACGATGCAGGGCATATTATGGATATGATAGAGGCGGGTGTGAATGGTTATTTGCTGAAAAACGTTAATGACAAAGAACTGGTAGATGCCATACGGCAGGTAGCACAGGGCAAAATGTATTTTTCGTCTGAAGTATCGGAGAAGATAACCACGATGGTAGTGCAGCAACAAAAAAGACTGAACGAGCCCGAAGAAGCCAAGCTAACCGAGCGCGAACTGGAAGTATTGAAACTGATAGCACAAGAATACAGCAATGCACAAATTGCCGACACACTATTCATCAGCGAGCGTACGGTAGAAACACACCGTAAAAACATGCTGCGCAAAACGAACAATAAATCCGTTGTAGGGCTTATCAAATATGCGATGGAGCGCAACCTGATATAGCGCATCCGTGCTGGTACGCAGATAAAAATACCTCGATACTTGTATTTAGCCGCCGCCATGGCGGCTATACTTTTGTAGCAATGGATAAATCTATTGTTTAACGCAAATCTCCTTTTATATGAAAAAGTTATTATTATTTGTAGCATCTGCAATGATTGTATTCGCTTCTTGCGATAAAAAAACGACTACTACTACTCCCACACCTACTCCTACTCCCACGCCAAGCGGACCTACACCACCAACACCGACTCCATCCGGCAACGATATTAGCGGTGCACTTATCAGCATCAAGATGGACTATTCTACGCAACCTACAGGCTCACCCATTCCTATATCTCTGATTTCAGAAATAGGCACTGCAGTATTCTACACTACCCCCGGCGGCACTACGTTTGCAGATGCAGGCACGGTATCTGTAAATGGTACTGCACTTGAAAAACAAACCAACAACAGCTACAATAAACTGGCTACTACAGGCATGACACCATCCAGCCTCAACTTCGGCAGCGGGTCAAGCTCTAAATCAAGCTGGAGCGTTGGCGGTGCGGGTAGCGTGGCAGCTTTCTCTTACGACCATATGGGTACGTTCCCTAACTATTCAGGTACATTGCCAACAAGTGTTACCAAGTCGAGCGGTGTTACACTCACACTCAATTCATCTACCGTTAGCGGTGCCGACTCAGTATATGTTGTAATAGCTGCAGGTAGCTCATCGTTCACAAAAGGCTATTCTGCAACGGCAGGCAGCATCACCATCAGCACTTCTGATTTATCAAGTTTGCCTACTGTATCAGACAATACAGCTTTAATGCAAGTATGCCCTTTCAAATACCTGATTAATACCATCGGCGGCAAAAAATATGTGTTCATCAAAGAACAAGCCATCGTAAAAAATATCAACATCAATTAATACACCCCCGATTGCAAGCTAAAGCAAGGAAAGGATTAGTCCTCTATACTGAATGGTTTCAGAGGGTGGATTTATCCTAAAAAAAGCGAGGTATATACCTCGCTTTTTGCTTTTATAATTTTATCAGATCCTCTGTCTTATTATCGAAAAACTGGTATTGGGTAATGCCTGCATTATTGTCTTCCACAATCTGCAATTTGGTTTTGTATTGCGCATTCCATTTTTTGAGGATGGACTTTTTGAAGAAGCTGCCTTTGGTCAGGTAGGCAGATAATATGGGGTGTATATGCAGCGACAGGTCGCGATGCCCTTGGTCAACCAAATAGCGAACATCTTTTTCTATCTCGTCGGCTATCAGTATAGATGGTCCTATTTTGCCCGTACCCTTGCACGATGGGCATAATTCGGCCGTAGATATATTCAGTTCGGGGCGCAGGCGTTGACGTGTTATCTGCATCAGCCCGAATTTGGATATGGGTAGTATGGTATGCCTTGCCCTGTCGTTAGCCATACATTTCTCTACGGCTTCCAGCAGTTGTTTTTTATTATCGGGCAACTTCATGTCTATGAAGTCTATGATAATAATCCCACCCAAATCGCGCAGGCGCATCTGGCGGGCTATCTCTTCTGCAGCTTCCAGATTGGTAGCCAGTGCGTTTTGCTCTTGTCCCGAATCGTTGCTGCGTGTGCCGCTGTTTACATCTATTACATGCAGTGCTTCTGTATGTTCTATGATTAGATATGCACCACTCGATAAGTTGACTGTTTTGCCAAAAGAGGCTTTTACCTGTTTGGTAATACCATATTGGTCAAAAACAGCAATGCCTGCATTGTGATAGGTAACAATCTCTTCCTTTTCAGGTGCTATACGGGCTATGTATTCTTTTGTTTCGCCATGCAGCTTCTTGTCATTCACCACTATTTTCTGAAAACTCTCACTCAGCAAGTCGCGCAATATAGATGTAGTCTTGTCCTGCTCGCTCATGATTATCTGCGGCGCTTTGGCTCCTTTCAGGCTGCGCTGCATATTCTTCCACATATCCTCCAGTGCCAGCAGGTCGGCATGCAGTTCGGCGGTATTCTTGCCTTCAGCAGCCGTTCGTACTATCACACCAAAGTTTTTGGGCTTGATGGACTCTACTATTTTTTGCAGGCGTTTGCGCTCTTCTGCAGAATGTATTTTGCGCGATATGGCTACTACATCGTTAAATGGTGTCATTACCACAAACCGCCCAGGCAGCGATATTTCGCAGCTAAGGCGCGGGCCTTTGGCAGATATGGGCTCTTTCAGTATCTGCACCAGTATCTCGGGCTTGGGATTGGCTACTTCGGTTATCTTACCTGTCTTAACTATTTCGGCTTCGTTTTTAAACTTGCCAAAATCTTCGCCCCAGCTTGTATTGCCGTCTATAGATTCTTTGGTGAACTTTACCAATGAGCGAAAATAGGGGCTGAGGTCTGTATAATGCAGAAAAGCATCTTTTTCGTAGCCCACGTCCACAAACGCGGCGTTGAGGCCGGGCATCAGTTTTTTAACCTTGCCGAGGTACAAATCGCCTACAGCAAAGTTATCCTGGCCAACCTGATAATGCAGTTCAACCAGTTTCTTATCTTCCAACAAGGCTATTTCCACACCCTCGCCCGAAGCATTAATAATGAGTTCTTTGTTCATTCACCGTGATTTTCCAATTACACTTGGCCGGTGCGTGATTCCTGAAGAATATTTTGAAAAGACAAATTGTAATAACAAAACCCTACATCTGTAGCAGTGCAGCTAATATATAGGAAGCACAACAACAGATGTAGGAGTAAAAGAATTACTACAAGATGTATTAGGAAAAGGGAAGCAGGAGCGCGCCCGGCTATTCCTTATTTCTTCTTATGACGGTTTTTTCTCAAACGCTTTTTACGTTTGTGAGTAGCGATTTTATGTCTTTTTCTTTTCTTACCACAAGGCATAACACAAATAATTTTATAGTTACTTAAATGAATTTATATAATTGTCAATCTCTTTATCAAACTCGGGGTTCTTCACTATCTGCTTGCACTTTTCAAACAGTTCAATAGCTTTCTTTTTATCCCCCTTGCCCTTATAGGTCTCTGCCAGAAAATACAGTGCCTCTGTATTATTCGGCTCTTTCCTCAAGACTGTTTCAAAACGACCTACCGCTTTGTCGTACTGCCCCGACTGTATTGCCAACCTGCCCAGCATCAAGTTAGCAGGTATATTATCAGGTTTTTCGCGGGTAATGCCCAGTAGTAATTGTACCCCCTGCATAGTTTCTCCCACACCTTCGATATAAGCAGCCGCAAGTGCCATCTTAACCGTATCATTTTTGGGGTTTAGTTCCATAGAGCGTTGAAAACAGGCTATGGATTGCTGCGCTTCCCACATCGTTACGGCCGGTGAGCCGCCTCTTTGTGCGAGGTCCAAAAATAATTGGCCTGCAAAGTTGAGGTTTTTTTCCGAATTCTCCAACTTGGCCGATTTTGCATAATAATATGCCGCAGCAGGGTATTGTTTATGCTCCTGCCATACTTTGCCCAGTTTCCATAAAACGGGTGCCATTTTCGCCGAATCGGTGATGGCAGCCAGTTCTTTTTCTACCACTGCTAATTCTTCTGCTGCATGCTGTGGTAAGGCTTGCCTTGCCGCTGTCAGTATCGAGTCGGCAGATGCCGGCTGTATGGCTGTATGGCTTTGCTGCATACCTTGTTGCATGCCTGCCATTGCACCACCTTCCTTCTTTTTAGATGGGGGCGTAGTATTGGCACCGAAATACAATAAGGCTATCAGCCCCGCCGCAATGGCTATTGTTATATAATGTACGGGTCGCAAAACGATAAAAATTCTGCGCAAATGTAGGGGAATTATGCCTTACGAAAGGCTTTCTTTATTAGTCTTGGTCGTCAAAATCTCCCTTATGCTCTTTCAGATCGTGTTTAGATTCTTTTACCGCCTGCATAAACTCTTTTGCAGGCTTGAAGGCTGGTATAAAATGCTCGGGTATTTCTACTGCTACGTTCTTTTTAATATTGCGACCTATTTTGGCAGCGCGCTTTTTGAGGATGAAACTACCAAAACCACGAACAAATACAGGCTCTCCTTCTACTAACGATTCTTTTACTTCTTTAAAAAAGGCTTCTAATGCTACTAATATGTCAACCTTAGGTATCCCTGTCTTTTCTGCAATCTTTGTTACTACGTCCGCTTTTCTCATAACTAAACAGTTTTATAATGGTGAATTCTAATATTTGTAAAATATAAGCTATATAAGCTGCTTCAAATCAAACTTCTCAACTATAAAGCTAATGCAATATTCCTACGACTATAGTTAAATTCTATCGAAATTAAAAATTAATTAAAATGACAATTTGAAAAGTATTGATTATAAACAATCTCTGAAACACTAAGCAAGTCTGATAAATCGTAAAACTATCGATATGACAGATTGTCGCTTTACAAAAACGGGAAAAATAAATTTTAATCGTTTTTTAATCTCGTTGACTGCATTATAACTGAATTCGAGGTAAAACATGGCAGAATTGATAGTAGTAAAAACACTATCTGCCTTAGCTTTGCACACCAAATAAGTATGGAAGTGCAGGATAGTAAGAAAAGAAAAGCAGTAGCATATTGGTTGTTGGCTGGTGTCATGATGATAGTGATACAGGTATTACTGGGTGGCGTAACGAGGCTGACTGGTTCGGGATTATCCATAACAGAGTGGAAGCCTATAATGGGTACTATGCCACCGATGGGAGATGCAGCTTGGCAGGCAGCTTTTGAAAAATACCAACAGATAGCGCAATACAAATACCTGAACAATCACTTTACGATAGACGATTTCAAATTCATTTTCTTTTGGGAATGGTTTCACCGCTTGTGGGCAAGATTACTCGGGGTAGTGTTTGCCATCGGCTTTATATACTTTCTTATTCGCAGGTATTTTGATAAGGAAATGATAATACCGTTTATTATCCTTTTCATATTAGGCGGTGCGCAAGGGGTAATAGGATGGATAATGGTAGCCAGCGGACTGAACGATACCAACCTGTATGTGAATCATATAAAACTGGCATTGCACTTTATGGCTGCATTGCTGCTGTTGTGTTATACACTTTGGTTTGCCCTGAAGCTATTGGTACCCGATTATAAAATCACCATCAGTAAAAAGCTCAACACGTTTACCATTATTACCATCATAGTGCTATGCATACAGTTGGTGTACGGAGCGTTTATGGCAGGGCTGAAAGCAGCCATGAACGCCCCTACTTGGCCCGATATAAATGGCATGCATGTACCCGATAGCCTTTGGATGCATAGTATCATCAACCATCCCATCAACATACATTTTATGCACAGGCAGCTTGCTTACCTGCTATTTGCGCTCATCATGTTTTGGTTTGGTAGTGCTACCAAGTTTGCCAAGCAACAAAATGGCAGCCTGATAGGCAGTGCGCGCTGGTGGCCTTTTGTGCTGGTATTTGTGCAAGTGCTGTTGGGTATTTTTACAGTTATCAGTGCGCCTAAAATAGTAATGGGTAAATTCGGCACGTTCGAGGTATTGGCAGAGCTGCACCAGTTATTTGCCATGTTCCTGCTGATGTCATTGGTAGTGTGTCTGTATGCAGTCAGGCGCACATCAAATTAATGCAAATACTACACGCAGCTTACAAAAACGCCAAAACTTAGTCGTAACTTAATAGTAGATTAAGCAGATGCGTAATATATTGAGAGGCATATTTCAATTTCTGCCATTGCAGTTACTGGTACTTCACTTTCGTAAGTATCAGTTACTGCTTATCTTTTGGGCAATACTCATTGCTACTATAACCGGACATTTTGCTGCTGTGTTCGGCGCTAAATCATTATTTCTTGCACCCGAGTATCAGGGCAAAATCAGCTTTTTCAGCATGTTCATTTTGGGTGGCGCTATGGCTGTCTTTGTCATGGCATGGCATATCACCACATTCATCATCCATAGTGCACGATTACCTTTTTTGGGCGCAGTACGCCATGCGTTTATCAAATATTGCATCAATAATTCGCTGTTGCCTTTGGCATTTCTTGTATTCTATTCGTTTGTCATTACACATTACCAACTAAGAGATGAACATTCGGGTGCTGCAAGGGCATTCTTATTTCAGGTAGGTTTTTATACAGGCTTTGCACTAATTATCATTGTTTCGTTTGCTTATTTTTTTCGTGTTGACAGAGATTTGCTGAAAGTCGTATTATCGCGCATCACCAATCCTTCTCGCATCAAAAATTTCATTCCCTACGATGCACTTGATTACGATATCGATGTTGTCAATACAAAAACATTTTTATCGGGCAGACTCAGGATAACCCATTGCGACCAATTAGAAACATATTCTCCCCGTTTGCTGCACGCGGTATTGCGCAAACATCACCGCAATGCTATTACTGCCAATGTATTTGCATTGATGGTGTTATGGGCATCAGGCTTTTTTGTTGATACGCCTATACTACGTTTGCCTGCGGGTGCGGGTTTTCTCATTTTATTTTCGGTAGTGCTTGGCATTGTGGGAGCAATGAAATATTTTTTGCGTAGTTGGGAAGTATTAGGTTGGATTTTTATTGTTGCCGTGCTGTCGGCATTGGTAAAAAACGATGTATTTGATGTGCGCAGCATTGCTTACGGACTCAATTATAAAACACCTGTCAGCGAAAAGCCTGTATATAACACCGAAAATCTGAACGCTGTATTTACAGATAGTATCTGCACACAAGACAGGATGCAGGAAGAGAAAAGATTGACTCTATGGCAAGCCAAGCGCATGGCTGCAGGCGATACCAATGCACCACTGATAGTAGTATGTGTGAGTGGCGGGGGCAATCGTTCTGCATACTGGACATTTAGAAACCTGCAATACCTTGATAGTATTACCAATGGCAGGTTATACAACAATAGCGTGATGATAACAGGTGCATCGGGGGGTATGTTGGGTGCTGCGTATTGGCGTGATGTACACTACAAATACTCACAAGACAATGAACAAACAGTCTATCTGCAAAAATATCAGGATAATGTAGGTAATGACTTACTGAATGCCATCATCTTTTCGCTGGCGAGTGTTGACCTTGCATCACCGTTTAATAAGATAGCCGTCGCGGGGTATTCTTATAAAAAAGACCGTGGCTATGCCATGGAACAGGAATTGATACGCAATACAGAAGGGCTGCTGGATAAAAAACTGGGCGAATACACCGAGAAAGAACAAAACTGCGAAATGCCTGCCATCATTGTAAACGGCACTATCATCAACGATGGCAAACGCCTGATGGTAGCAGCATCGCCCGTCAGCTATTTATGTAAGCCTGCGTATGATACAAGTGATAAAACCGCTTTGGTAGATGCTATAGATTTCAATAGGTTTTTTGCTAAGCAAGATGCGCAGAATTTGCGTATCACTTCGGCCTTGCGTATGAATGCTACATTCCCCTACATACTGCCCGTAGTAAGGCTGCCGTCTGAACCCGAAATGAATGTGATGGATGCGGGGCTGCGCGATAATTTCGGTGTTGAAGTAGCAGTGCGTTACTTGTATAATATGCGAAACTGGATAACCGCTAACAACAAACGTATAATACTGCTGCAAATACGCGATACGCGAGAGAATGAGTTATTTCCGCAATCGCAAATCAATTCACTCGGCAGTATGGTATCAAGCCCCTTATTTGTGATACAGAACAAGTGGGAGAGCTTTCAATCTTACGGACATACCTATTTGAAAGATTATGCACAAACGCTGTTTGGTGATAAGCTGCACATCGTTACGATGGAATACATACCTGCTCATCCTGACAAAACTGCCGCATTAAACTTTCACCTGACGCAGCGCGAGAAGAAAGATTTGCTGCAATCCATCTATACACCAACTAATATGGCTCGTGTACAAACGATTAAAACCCTGCTAAGTAAATAATCTGCATTAACTTTAGCGCAGCAGTTTATTCAATGAAAGTTACAGGCTTCAGCATCATCCGCAATGCGGTAAAATATGACTATCCCATACTTGAGGCTATACAATCCGTATTACCATTGTGCGATGAGTTTGTAATCGGCATCGGTAATTCGGAAGACGATACCATTGCACTGATAGAAAGCATCAACAGCCCCAAAATAAAAATCATACATACCGTGTGGGACGACAACCTGCGTACGGGCGGGCTGGTGCTGAGCGAAGAAACCAATAAAGTATTCAAAGCGATTGGCAGTGATACCGACTGGTGTTTTTACATACAGGGCGATGAAGTAGTGCACGAACAATACCATGCAGCCATCCGCGCTGGCATGCAGCAATATGTGGATGATAAGCGTGTGGATGGATTACTGTTTAAGTATCTCCATTTTTATGGCTCTTACGATTATGTTGGCACTTCAACCCGTTGGTATCCGCACGAGATACGGATTATCAGAAATGATAAAAGCATTTATTCTTACAAAGACGCACAGGGCTTCCGCAAAGGGAACGATGAGAAACTATGCGTGAAATTGATAGATGCTTTTGTGTATCACTACGGATGGGTGAAAGACCCGCGCGCCATGCAACGCAAGCAAGAGAGCTTTCATAAAATGTGGCACGATGATAATTGGATGGAAAACAATATCGTTAAAGCAGATGCATTTGATTATGCGGGTGATATTGACGAGTTGATGAAATTCACCGGCACACATCCCGCCATTATGCAGCCACGCATCAATCGTGTCAACTGGCAATTTGATTACGATATTTCTTACAATAAACGCAGCCTCAAAACCAAGCTGAAGAAATTTGCCGAAGAAAAATTAGGCATCAACATGAGCTACAAAAACTACAAACTGATTTAAGCCAGCAGTTTTTCGCAATCATTATTCAGAAATTGTTCCGCTTTTATCAGGTCGTCGTGCAGCAGCCTGTCTGTTGCCATAAAGCTCACCTCTTTGCGGAATGCACTATACAATTTTTCTAATGCAGGCGATGAGGCAGCAGGCCTTCTCAGGTCTAATGCCTGCACGGCTGTTAATAATTCGATAGCCAACACACGCTGCACATTCATTACTACACGGCGCAGTTTAGTAGCTGCGTTCGCACCCATGCTTACATGGTCTTCTTGTCCGTTACTGCTCACAATACTATCTACCGATGCAGGGGTACATAATTGCTTGCTCTGGCTAACGATGGCTGCGGCGGTGTATTGCGCAATCATAAAGCCGCTATTCACACCTGCGTCTGGTGCAAGGAATGGTGGCAGCCCACGCTGCCCGCTGATGAGCAAGTATGTTCTGCGTTCAGAAATATTAGCCAACTCTGCAACGGCGATGGCAAGAAAATCAAGATTCAATGCCAACGGCTGCCCGTGAAAATTACCACCACTCATAATGGCATCTTCATCATGAAACACGATGGGGTTATCCGTTACCGAATTGATTTCCGTTTCTACAATGTTGCCTACCATGTCTATCACATCTTTGCTGGCACCATGTACCTGCGGCATACAGCGAAAAGAATAGGGGTCTTGCACCTGCTCTTTGGGCATGGCCTGTATGGCACTGCCTTGCAACAGGCTCAGTATTTTTTGAGCGGTATCTATTTGTCCTTTGTGTGGACGCACACGGTGTATGGGGTGCTTAAAAGGTTCGTCTTTTGCCATAAACGCATCGGCAGAGAGTGCGCCTATCGTATCTGCCCAAGCAGCCAGTTGCTTTGCCTTAATAAGGCACCACACTGCATGGCTGCTCATAAACTGCGTGCCATTCAGCAATGCCAGTCCTTCTTTGGCGGCTAAGGGTATGGGCGCAAGCCCTGTTTCTTTCAATACTTCAGCAGCATCTCTTACTACACCTTTGTAGCGCACTTTGCCTTTACCGAATATAGGTAGGCTCAGGTGTGCAAGTGGTGCAAGGTCGCCCGATGCGCCCAGCGAACCCAACTCATATACTACGGGCGATATACCCATGTTATAAAAATCAACCAATCGCTGCACTATCTCCGTCCGCACACCACTATATCCTTGCGATAGCCCGTATGCTTTCAGCAGCAGCATCCAGCGTACTATGTCTTCGGGCACTTCATCGCCCATACCGCAGGCATGAGAGCATACTAAGTTTTCCTGTAGTTGCGATAGCTCGTCGTCTGCAATGCGCACATTGCACAAAGAACCAAAGCCAGTATTGATGCCATAATAGGTATTTCCTTTTTGCAGTATATCGTCGAGGTATTGGCGGTTGATAGCTATGCGTTGCATTGCATCGGCAGACAAAGAAAATGCGGGCGCATCCCATTGGCTCAAAAACGCTATCGAAATATGTTCAGGAAGTTCCATTATGCTGTATTGTGGCAGCAAATGTAATTATTCGCCCCGAAAGGCTGAAACGGGCTATTTTTTAGCTATATCTTTTTCTATAATGGCACGCAAATCTGCTTCTATGCTTTTGCTGACAGATTCCGTTATCCTGCCAACTTCTTCGTTATCTTTTACCAAAATAAAAACAGGCACACGGGTGATGTTGTAAAACTTGCTTTCGCCGTATTTGGTTTGTTTGCTCCTGTCCACACCATACATAGTGTACATTGGCATCGGGTAGTTTACCATGCCCATTACTTTCAGCAAGCGGGGCAATAATATTTGAGAGTCTTCGCACCAAGTGCCCATTACTGTTACTATGCTGTAGTTGGCAAGGTGCTGTTGCAAAAAAGCCATATCGCCCATATCGGGTTTGTAGCTCTCTATGCCACTTGCCAACCACTTGAAGCTGGGTTCTTTTTGCAAGTCGTTAAAAAGGAATTGTCCTTTATATACTACTGCTCCGTTTTGAGAATCAACGGATGTGCTATAGTCTGTTTGTGCAAATGTCGTCATACCCATCATCAAGCCGATTACCGTCAGTAAAATCCTCATGTAAGCTGTTTTCTTATCTGTAATAATTTGCTCCTCAATACCTGCAAAGATTTTTTCAGGTCCACTTGCTGAACGGATATTTTGCGGTTCTCTTTCAGTTTGGCTTTTGCACCGCTGATGGTATAGCCGCGCTCTTTTACCAAATGGTAGATGGTATTGATTTCCCGCACTTGGTCGGGGGTATAAAGCCTGTCGCCCTTACGGGTAGTGCGCACTTTCATATCAAACTCTTTTGTCCAAAATCTGATATTGGATGTATTGACTTTGAAGATGGTTGCTACCTCGCCAATGGTATAGTATTGTTTATCGCCTTCCCATTTTTGCAGTGCATCCGATGTATGGGTAGCACCTTCTTTTGCCTGCTTGGTTTTGCGCGGTTTAGCTGGCTTAGGCTCAGCTTCTTCTACCGGCTTCTTCTCCTTTTCCTGCGCTGTTGTTTTTTTGGCAGCGCGTTTGCGTACAGGCTTTACGGGCTCTGTTACCAGTTCTTCGCCAAACAGTGTCAGGACTTTTGTTACCATCTCTACAAAATAACGAAAAAATCACAACGGGGTTAAGATATATTATTAACAGGTATGTATATGCCTGTATCAATAAAGCATATGAGAGGCAACCCTTTTTGTCTTAATTTTGTTATTACTATTAAAGGTTTTCATGCAATTATCAGCATTATACGAGCGTGCCCTGCGTTTTGATTTTTTAAGTGCCGAAGAGGGTGTGTTCCTGTTTGAAAATGCCCCCCTGACCGATTTGATGTTTGTAGCCAACGAGCTGCGCAAAATACAAGTGCCGCATGGCAAGGTTACATGGATTATAGACCGCAATATGAACACGACCAATGTGTGTATTGCCAACTGTAAGTTCTGCAACTTCTACCGTATACCCGGCCACGAGGAAGCATACATAACCGATATAGAAACCTACAAACAAAAGATAGAAGAAACATTCCGCTACGGTGGAGAACAATTATTGTTGCAAGGTGGTCACCACCCCGAATTGGGTTTGGATTATTATACCGCCCTCTTCCGCCAGTTGAAAGATATGTACCCCAACCTGAAGCTGCATGCCCTTGGCCCACCAGAGGTTGCGCATATCTGCAAGGTATCGGGCGTATCGCACAGAGAGGCTTTGCTGGCGTTGAAAGAAGCAGGTATGGATAGTATGCCCGGCCCCGGCGCAGAGATTCTGAACGACCGTGTGCGCCGTTTGATTTCTAAAGGTAAATGCGGTGCGCAGGAATGGCTGGATATTATGCACGAGGCGCACAAGGTTGGCTTAACAACCAGCGCCACCATGATGTTTGGCCATGTAGAAACCATCTATGAGCGCTTTGAACATTTAGTGAAATTGCGCGAAGTACAAGCTAAGAAACCGGAAGATGCCAAAGGCTTCATCGCCTTTATACCGTGGACGTTTCAGGATGTGGACACATTGCTCAACAGGATACGCGGCACAAAGAACCATACCACAGCCGAAGAATATATACGCATGATAGCCATGAGCCGCATTATGCTGCCCAATATCAAAAACATACAGGCATCGTGGCTAACGGTTGGTAAGCAGGTAGCGCAGATGTGCCTGCATGCGGGTGCTAACGATTTCGGCTCTATTATGATTGAAGAAAATGTGGTAAGTGCCGCCGGTGCGCCACACCGCTTTACCTACAAAGGCATACAGCAAGCCATCAACGAGGCGGGCTTCCCTGCGCAGCTACGCAATCAGCAATACGAGTTCCGCAAGCTGCCCGAGAATATTGAAGAGCAGGTGATAGCGTATTAGCCCCTCCTGACCTCCCCCCAAGGGGGAGGGAATTGTTGCATTCATCTTTTATCAGTTTCATTTTTTACTTTGTCGCTGATATACAATAATGCAGTACCCACTTGACATAATATTAACTACAGCCCCCTCCTTGGGAGGGGGTATGGGGGAGGCTATTCTACTTTGCTGTTTCGCTTTCCTTGCGGGTTGTATAGACGCTATGGTAGGTGGTGGCGGGTTGATACAACTGCCTGCGTTCTTCATCCTGCAACCTCACCTAAGCCTCGTGCAAACATTGGCTACCAATAAAACAGCTTCTTTCTTCGGCACTTCTGTTTCTGCGTATCGTTACATGAAGCGGGTAGATATAGATTGGAATCATCTGACACCCGCCATCATAGCGGCTTTCATCGGTTCTTTTTCGGGGGCATTATTGGTTAGCTATATACACAAAGAGCAGTTTATGCCTTTTATCATTTGTGTATTGATACTGGTGTTGCTATATACAGTATTCAAAAAAGAACTCGGCTTGCATCATGTAGATAAATCGCTTACCCGCAACCGCTATCTCGCTTACGCTATCTTCACGGGTGGCATCATCGGTTTTTACGACGGGTTGATAGGCCCCGGCACGGGCAGCTTCCTCATCTTTTCATTCGTAGTCTTGTTCGGGTATAATTTTCTGCATGCGTCTGCCAATGCCAAAATCATCAATGTGGTTACTAACATAGCGGCACTATTATTCTTTCTCTTTCAGGGAAACATTGTGTGGGCTATCGCATTGCCTGTAGGTGCTGCCAATATGCTGGGCAGTTATGTTGGCTCGCACATAGCATTGAAAAAAGGCAGTGCGTTTATCCGCCTGTTTTTTATACTCATCGTACTGGCACTGATAGCCAAGCTGGGGTATGATTATATCTTATAGCTTACGCAGCCGCTCCATCGCGTCTTGCAGGGTGCTTTCTTTTTTGGCAAAGCAAAAGCGTATCAGTTTATCATCTTTCTTATTGCCGTAAAAAGCACTGATGGGTATGGTGGCTACGCCATGTTCTCTCGTCAGCCATTGGGCAAATTCCATATCGGGCATATCACTTACATCCGCATAACTCACCGTCTGAAAGTAACTGCCTGCTGCAGGCTGGTGTATAGTAAATGGCGTGTCTTTTAGCAGCGATAAAAAATAATCGCGCTTTAGCTGCATCATGCCACTTACATCGGGCAGTGCAGGTTGGCTCAGGTATTGTGCCAATGCGTATTGTGCAGGTGTGTTTACCGCAAAGCAGAGAAACTGGTGTATGCGCCTGAAGGCTGTTGTGTATTCGGGTGGGGCTATACAGTAGCCCATCTTCCAGCCGGTGTTATGAAACACCTTACCGAATGAATACAATACAAAACTGCGCTGCCTCAATGCCTCGTGCTGCAATACACTGTAATGTT
The DNA here is from genome assembly GCA_002127285.1 of Chitinophagaceae bacterium IBVUCB1. Lineage (GTDB taxonomy): Bacteria > Bacteroidota > Bacteroidia > Chitinophagales > Chitinophagaceae > Polluticoccus. The sequence goes on along the minus strand of NFUW01000001.1, from coordinate 1,231,019 downwards.
TGTTGCCGTCAAATACCAACTGCTCATACACCTCGTCCGATAGTACGATGATATTGGTATTGTTCACCACGTCTGCCAGTTTATCCCAGTCTTCTTTTGCCCATATAGCACCTGTAGGGTTGTGTGGTGTATTAACAATGATGGCTTTCGTTTTTTGTGTGATGGCGTTCTTCACCCTATCCCAATCAACATGAAAGCTAGGTGCAGTAAGTGGTATAGGTATGGCTTTTGCGCCATTGGTTTCTATATTGGGTATATAGCTGTCGTAGGCGGGTTCTAATACTATCACTTCGTCGCCTGCCTGCAGCAAGGCGGTAAAAGCTGTGTATATAGCATAAGTAGCTCCCGGTGTTATCGTTATTTCCGTATCGGGGTTGATGCTAAGCCCGTAGCGTTTGGCAAAATCGTTGCTGATGGCCTGCCTCAGTTGCGGCAGCCCCGGCATAGGCGCATATTGGTTAAAGCCCTCTCGGGTAGCCTCGTAGAGCAACTGCCCCAGTTTTTCATCTATCGGAAAATCAGGGAATCCCTGCGATAAATTGATGGCATTGCATTGCTGCGCCAGCGCACTCATTACGGTAAAAATGGTAGTGCCTGTAGCCGAATGTTTTTGCGGAAGTATCATCATTACAGGTATTTATCCCCTTTGTTGCGTTTTACTTCTGCCACATACTCTTTTATCTGTTGTTCGCGGTTGCGCTCGCATATCAGTAGCACATCGGGCGTGTCTATCACTATAAATTGTTCCAGCCCCTGCACTACCAGCAGTTTATCGTTCGGCACTTTTATCATGCACTCGCTGGCATCTATTACCATTACATTGTCGCCAAACACGGCATTGCCCAGATAGTCTTTTTCAGAGTTTTCGTACGCGCTTTCCCATGTACCCAAATCGCACCAGCCAAAGTAAGAAGGTATCACATACACATTCTTGGCTTTTTCCATTATGCCATAGTCTATAGATATGTTGGTGCATTGCGAATACAGACCGTTTATCACATCGTATTCTTTGGGTGTGTTATATACGTCTTTGGCTTGCAGAAAAACCTCGTGCATTTCGGGCAGGTATTTTTCCAGTGCATCCATAATAGTGCCTACATTCCAAACGAATATGCCCGAGTTCCAGAGAAAATCACCGCTTTTCAAAAATGTTCTTGCCAGTTCCAGCGATGGTTTTTCGGTAAATGTTTTTACACGATATACTTTGTCCAGCTCTTCTTCTACATCGTACTGTATATAGCCATAGCCCGTATCGGGGCGTGTGGGTTTGATGCCGAGTGTCAGCAATGCATCGTGATGTGCTACAAAGTCCAATGCTTCCTGCGCCGTGCGCTCAAACGCGCGCTCGTCCATTATCAGGTGGTCTGCGGGCGACATGATGACGTTTGCCTTCGGGTTCAGTGCCATCATTTTGTGCGCAAAATAAGCGGCACATGGCGCGGTGTTCTTGCGCGATGGCTCGCTGATGATGTTCTCATCCCGCAGTTCGGGTATCTGCTCCTTCAGCGTATGGATATATTGCTGATTGGTAATGAAGTAGATATTTTCTTGCGGGCATATATGCTTAAAGCGTTGGTACGTCCACTGTATCAGTGAGCGGCCTGTGCCCAATATATCTATAAACTGTTTGGGGTAGCCCGTACGGCTCTCTGGCCAGAAACGACTGCCGATGCCCCCTGCCATGATGGCCACATAATTATTCTGAATGCTCATTGTATTACACCTGTAACTGCCCTAAAAATAGGATAATTCACTGTATATAACACAACAAAGCCCCCATATCGGGGGCTTTGTTTATGAAAATTAACTTCAGATTATTCTGCTTCTGCTACTACTTCTTTTACTTCGGGTATCATGCGCTTCATCATGCCCTCTATGCCGGCTTTTAGGGTTATCATAGAAGACGGGCAGCCTGAGCAAGAACCTTGCATCATCAGCTTTACCACACCATCCTCATAACCTTTGTAGCTAATGGCACCGCCATCCATTTCTACCGCGGGTTTCACATAGTTCTCCAGCAGTTCTTTAATGCGCTTTACGATGTCGCTATCGTCTGCATTCACGGCATTGGTATCTGCTTTCTTTACTATCAGGTCTTCATTTATAACCGCTTTACCTTCTTCCAGATATTGCTTCAAAAACTCGCGCACCGTAGGTATCACGTCTTCCCACTGCGTATCGGGTGTTTTTGTCAGCGTTACAAAATTGCTGGCTATAAATACGCTGCGGATGAACGGGAAAGCAAACAGTTCTTTTGCCAATGGCGATGGTGTTGCCGATGCCTCTTCGGGAAAATCAATGCTCTTGCCGGGGTACAATAGTTTGTTGGCCACAAACTTCATTGTTTCGGGGTTGGGTGTCATTTCCGTATATATACTCACGATGGTGTTTCCTGTCTTCAACATGATGTTTTAATATTACTTTATGCAAAAATACTGAATTATGCCTTTTCAGTACATCAATTACGTCAATACATCTATTGCCGCACCGATAAGAACCGTAAATGTCTCTTTTCTCCTAATGCTTTGATTTTCATTAATTTATCTTGCATCAAAATCTATCACCACACGGTCTGTACGCGGATGAGACTGGCAGGTAAGCACAAAGCCCTTCGCTATCTCATCTTTTTCCAGCGAATAGTTGACTTCCATATCCACCGCACCCTCCGTTACTTTAGCACGGCAGGTGCAGCATACACCACCCTTGCAGGCAAATGGTAAATCAGCACCCATTTTCAGCGCGGCATCCAGTATGCTATCGCCATTATAGGCAAGATCCATATCGAATGTAGTACCATCCAGCGTAATACTTACTTTGCTCATCTTGCCATTATCTGTACTATGCTCTTTAGCCCATTTTTCGTGTGTGGCTTTAGGCTGGTCGGGCGATGTAAAGAGTTCTATATGCACTTGCTCCGATGGTATGCCCAAATCTATCAGCCTTTGCTTTACGGATAGTATCATATCCTCTGGCCCGCAGATAAACGCCTCGTCTATGCCTTTGATATTTATCAGCGTATCGCAAAACTCCGAACACTTATCGGCACTGATGCGCCCGTTAAAAAGTGGCACATCCATCTGTTCGCGGCTCAGTATATGATACACACGCAGGCGTTGCATGTATATGTTTTTCAGCCCTTCTATCTCTTCTCTGAAGATGATAGTACCCCTGCTGCGGTTGCCGTATATCAGGGTGAATGTGCTGTCAGGTTCGTTTTTCAGCACGGTTTTCATGATGCTCATCACGGGGGTGATGCCGCTACCCGCCACAACGGCAAGGTAGTTCTTCGCTTTTTTATCAGATGCGCGGGGCGAGAATTTACCCATCGGGGGCATCACTTCCATCACATCTCCTTTCTTCAATACATCATTTGCAAAGGTTGAAAACTTGCCACCATCTACTTTCTTCACCGCTACACGCAGTTCACCCTCGTCGGGGCTTACGCATATAGAATAAGAACGGCGCACTTCTTCACCGTTCAATTGAGTACGGAACGTAAGGTACTGCCCCGCGGCAAACACAAAATTATCTTTCTGCTCGGCTGGCACATGCAGTGCTACCGATACGCAATCACTTGTTTCCTGCTTTACTTCCGCTACTTCCAGATTATAAAATTTCAATGCAGACATCTTGTTCCGTCTATTAATATTGAGCTCTAAAAATATATAAAAAACGCTACGGCTATCATGATTTATGTCATATCAACCAAGCATACCTTCCAAATCTTCTTTCTTTACAAGGGTAAATACTTTCCTGCCATCGGGCGCGTATTCTGGTTGGCTGCAGGCAAACAGTTCGTCAATCAAAGCCTGCTGCCCCTCTTGGTATTGCAGCCCGCCCATATTGCGCGATAGCCTGCGCGCCATATTGGCAAGCAAGGTTTCAGCGCGTTTGGCAACCGCATCGGGGGCTTCGTGTTTCAGTTGCTCTATCACTTCGTCCAGCACATGTTTTTCTTCACCTGCGGGTAGCTCGGTAGGCACGCCCTGCACCACAAAAGTATTTTGACCGAAGGGTGATATATCGAACCCGATGCGCGAAAGGTCTGCCAATGTTTCCGTCAGTAACAACGCATCTTGTGCAGATGTTTCGTAAGACAAAGGAAACAGTAACTGCTGCGATGGGGTGCTGCCGTTGTTCCATTCTGCCAGCAGGCGTTCATACCATATACGTTCCTGCGCGCGGCGTATATGTATCAGCATCAACCCCGATTTAACGGTCGTTACCAGCATACTACCCTGTATAGATATAATGCCTTTCGCATTCACCGTTTCGGGCTCTTTATGCAGCGACGGTGCTGTAACCATATTCGCACTATCAGCTTGTGTTTGCTGCTCAGCAATATCGTCCGCTATTTTATATAGTTCTTTCCACTCTCGCAGGCTGTCTTTTTTTACGGCAAGATGCGCCTGATTTTTTTGGGTGAATGTATTGAACAGATAACCCTTCTCCGTTTCCTGCCTGCTATCCTGCGTTACAGGCATCTGTACGCTCGATAGTTGTTGTATCTCTGGGCTGAGCGTAAAGTCGAGCGATGGCGCGATATTGTATTTTGCCAATGCATGTTTTACGGCAGCGTTCAGATAGGCATACATCAGGCGGTCGTCTTCAAACTTCACTTCCTGTTTGGTAGGGTGTACGTTTACATCTACCCTTGCAGGGTCGATCTCCAGAAACAATACATAAAAAGGAAACGCTTCTTTTTCTATCAGCCCCTCGTATGCCTGTACCAGCGCATGGTGCAGGTAGGCACTGCGTATAAAGCGGTTGTTTATAAAGAAAAACTGCATACCCCTTGTGCGGGTAGCAGCCTCGGGCTTGCCTATAAAGCCCGATATATTCAGAAACTCCGTTTTTTCTTCTACAGGTACTAAGTTTTTTTCGTAGGCATTGCCCAGCAAACCTTTGATGCGTGTCTTCAGGTTGCCGGCTTCTAAGTGGTATTGCTCCACGCCATTATGCCATAGCCTGAAGGCTACCTGCGGATGCGCCAGTGCCACACGGGTAAACTCGTCCACAATATGGCGATACTCGGTTGTGTTGCTCTTTAAAAAATGCCTGCGTGCCGGTACGTTGAAAAACAGGTTCTTCACCATGATGTTGGTGCCTTGTGGTGCAGCGCATGGTTCCTGCTTCTTCACCTCGGTAGCCTCTATTACCAGATGGCTGCCCGTTTCACTCTCTTGCTTGCGGGTTTTCATTTCTACCTGCGCTACGGCGGCTATAGATGCCAATGCCTCTCCCCGAAAGCCCATCGTGCGAATAGAAAACAAATCGTTGATGTCTCGTATTTTGGATGTGGCGTGGCGTTCAAAGCTCATGCGTGCGTCGGTGGGGCTCATGCCGCTGCCATTGTCTATCACCTGTACCAGTTCTTTGCCCGCGTCTTTCAGTACCAATTGCACCTCGGTAGCACCCGCGTCTATGGCATTTTCCAGCAGCTCTTTTACCGCCGATGCGGGGCGTTGTATCACCTCGCCTGCCGCTATCTGGTTGGCTATATGGTCTGATAATAATTGTATGATGTCGGGCACTGCCTGCAAATGAGTTTCCGCAAAGGTAAGGTATAGCGTATGGAAAATTCAGGGCATCGGCAACATGACAAAAATCATATTTCATTCAAATCAATGTCATTTTCTTTGTCTTGTTGTTACAAGAGATTTGTATCAGCAAAAAAGAGAAACACTCGGTTGTTTATCAAACAAAATCGGCCTCAGTTTTAGTTAGATATAGTGCATAATGGGTTTGCCGCCCCCTTTCCAGGGGGCGGGTGCTTTTTAGGGCTTAGCCATTCCCGCACAATAAGATTATATTTGTTTCATGGCGTTTGGCAAACAACTTTTCATATACTTTTCATTTTTTATACTATGCACTTCGCGGGCTGCTATAGCGCAGCGCGGGCGCATCAATACCGGCACATCTGCCAACCCCTTGCAGCTAAAAAGCAAGTGGGTAGACAGTATCTACAATAAACTAAGCGATACAGAGCGCATCGGTCAGCTATTTATGGTAGCAGCCTACAGTGGCGGCAAAGACTATAATGAAGAAAAAATAAAACAACTGTTAGCGGAACGCCGCATAGGTGGTGTCATCTTTATGCAGGGCACGGCAGAGGCGCAGGCATCACTCAACAACCTCTATCAGCAAATGGCAAACGTACCCTTGCTGGTTGCTATGGATGCGGAATGGGGCTTGGGTATGCGCCTGACAGGTATAAAAAACCTGCCTAAGTCTATGATGATAGGTGCCACGCGCGATACGGCGATGGCCTATAAATCAGGTGCTGCCATCGCGCAGCAATGCAAACGTATGGGTGTGCATATAGATTTTGCACCCGTTGCCGATGTAAACAACAACCCCAACAATCCCATCATCAACGCACGCTCTTACGGCGAAGATAAGATGCTCGTTACCCGCATGGCATTGGCTTATATGCGCGGCTTGCAGGATAATGGTGTGATGGCATGTGCCAAGCACTTTCCCGGCCATGGCGATACGGATGCAGACTCTCACGAAGAGATGCCTGTTATCAGTAAAACCATGCAGCAGTTAGATACGTTGGAGCTATACCCCTTTAAAGAACTGATACGCAAAGGCATTGGCAGTGTGATGGTAGCGCACCTGTCTGTACCTGCCATAGAGCCTCAGAAAAAACTGCCCACTACTTTATCCAAAAACACCATCACTGCTTTATTACGAAACAAAATGGGCTTCAGGGGTTTGATATTTACCGATGCCCTCAACATGAAAGGCATTGCTAAGTATTACGAGCCGGGCGAGATTGATGTGCGTGCCCTGATGGCGGGTAATGATATGCTGCTGTTTTCGCAGGATGTGCCATCGGGAATGAAGAAAATAATGACAGCTATTGACAGTGGTAAAATAACATGGCAGGAAGTGGAAGTGCATGTAAAAAGAATACTGGCTGCCAAATACGATGCAGGCTTGCATAGCTGGAAGCCCGTAGAAAGCATCAACGCGACAGAGGATGTAAACAGCGTAGTGCTGCCGCTGCGTGCTGCGGCTACTAAAAAAGCCATCACGCTGGTGCGCGATAGAAATAACATTGTTGCCAACCTGCTGAACACCCGCAAGCGTATAGGTTATATCGGCATCAATGCAAAAGACAGCACGCACCTTGCCAACGCTCTGCTGCAATCCATCCCCGATATGAAAACGCAATGGCTGCCCAAAGGCAGTGGCTCGGCTGTTACCAATAAAATACTTGCCAATACGGCACTTAATAACGACATCACGATTGTTGCCATTCACAACATGAGTTTCTATCCTACCAATGGCAACTATTCACTCGATGAGCAGCAGGTGTCATTGATAAAACAATTAGCCGCCCGCCCCGATGTGATGATAGCACTGATGGGCAATCCGTATTTACTTAAAAACACTTGTCAGGTAGGCTCCGTTATCGTTACTTATGAGGACGACAGCATAGCACAGGAAGCGGTAGCACGTGTATTGCTGCGTAAAGAAGACGCGCGCGGCATACTGCCCGTATCGCCCTGTCAGGGTATGACGACAGAGGGTATGATGCAATTAGCCAGTGCGAGCAAACCAACAACTACTACCGACGAGCTGATAAAAACCGACTATGTTGAAGATGCCAAAGTGGTAAATGAAAGCGCGCTGGAAAAACTGGATATGTTTTTGCAACGCAGCATTGCCGATGGTGCATTCCCCGGCTGCCGTGTGCTGGCTGCCAAAGACGGCAAAGTCTTTTACGACAAGGCTTTCGGCTACTACGATTATAATAAAACACAAGCCGTTGCAGATAATACGCTCTACGATATTGCATCCGTTACCAAAGTGGCAGCTACTACACTGGCTGTAATGCGCCTGTACGAAAACGGCAAGCTGAATCTTGATAAAACCATTGGTGACTACCTGCCGTGGACAAAAGGCACCGACAAAGCCGCGCTGAAAATTCGCGACCTGTTGCTGCATCAGGCAGGGCTCAAAAGCTGGATACCTTTCTATAAAGAAACGCTGGACGATAAGGGCAACCAAAACCCCGAACTCTATGGAACGAAAGCCGACAACCAGAAATGGATAACGGTAGCTAAAGGGCTGTATCTGCGTGGCGATTATACCGATACGATATGGAGCAGGATACTCAACAGCCCGCTTGAGAATAAAGGTAAGTGTGTGTATAGCGACCTCGACTTTTACTTTCTTGCTGCGATTGCTGAAAAGATAACAGGGCAGCACATAGATAAGTATGTGGACGAACAGTTTTACAAACCGCTGGGGCTGAAGCATACTACTTACAATCCCTTACAGAAATTCAAAGAGAGCGATATAGCCCCTACAGAAAAAGATAATGTATTCCGCAAGCAACAGATACAGGGTTATGTACACGACCAAGGGGCTGCCATGATGGGCGGCGTAGCAGGCCATGCGGGCATCTTCTCTACCGCCAACGATGTGGCTGTTATCTTCCAGATGCTGCTGAACAAAGGCACATACAAAGGGCAACGCTATTTCAAAAAAGAAACGATAGAAAAATTTACGGCTTACAATTCTGCCATCAGTCGCAAGGGCTTGGGTTTTGACAAACCGAAAGAAGACAAAGACGATGCCGGCCCTGCGGGCAACCGCAGCACGGGTTATACCTTCGGGCATCAGGGCTTTACAGGCACCTGCGCTTGGGCCGACCCTGCAACGGGTATCGTGTTCGTGTTCTTATCCAACAGGATATGCCCCTCTGCCGATAACAACAACATCAACCGCATGAGCGTACGCACCATAGCACAAGATTATATTTATGAGGCACTCGGCTACGGCATCAACCACGAGCGCCCAGCGGTGTATAAAGCGCAGGTGAAGTAGCCTCCCCAACCCCTCCCAAGGGGTAACTATATACTACTTTACACAAAAGATAATTGTGTTAACTTGCATATTTTTAATATGTATGGAAAAGCAGGCGAAAGAAATATCGGACATTTTGAAAGATTACCATTCCGATAGAGATAATGGGTTTACAATGACTCACGAAAATGTTATATCGTGGGTTCAGCAATTTCAAGTTGGCGATAGGTCATTTATTTTAGATGAGTTTCTGCATATTTTAAATCAAGGGGTTTATGTTTCCAAGCACAGAGCGAAAGACATTTTGCTTGGATTAATAAACCATATAACTGAAACTTGGAAATATGGCTCGGTTAAAGAATGTTTGAGCGAAACCTTTTTTTTGTGCCAGCAACCAAAACATAAAAGTCAGTGTATTTTGTTGAAATTACTGGACGATGTTATCAAGGAAAAGTTTGAAATATCACTTGATAAATGTGGAGCTAAGTCCAAGAAAAACATTGTTTACATTGATGATGTCTTATCTACCGGGAGAACCGTCTTGAAGGATTGTAGAAAATTCATGGAGGGCAAAGATTTCCACAATGAAGGTAATTTAAAGGGGGTGAAGAGCGGCAAAATTCGATATGCGGTTGCTGTATTTTGCAAACATCTATGGGCTTGCGATAATATCAAATATAGTTTGAGTAAAACATTTAATGACGATTGGTTTTTAAATAACCTGACTATATTTTCCCATTATTCTATAGAAAACAATACCAGAAGCTACAATCCAAAGTTAAATATGATATTACCCTTAGATGGGTCTTCTAAAATAGGTGTTCAATATTTAAGTGCATTAGAGGCTCAAAGCAATGAAAAATATGCGTGGAGAGCAAAAGGACAACCTAAAAACGAAACACTTTTTAGCAATACCGACAACAGAGTTCGTTTTGAAGGAATTCTATTAGAAACAGGAATTACCATACTTAGCAAAGTTAAAAATTTGGGGGTAGGGATTAGACCTTTAGGATGTACTTACCCACATTATAAAACTTTTGGTACTGGTACTTTGTTCTTTAGTTGGAACAATATTTCTAATACCTGCCCGTTAGTCTTTTGGTGGGATAATCCTGCGCACGGCTGGAAAGGCTTGTTCCCATTGAACCATAGAGGGACTTAATTTGATTTTTCGAATAAACGCAATAACTTGCACGAAATGGATATAAGGCAGTACAATATTAAAGAAGTGATAACCTTCAAGAAAACCACTGGGCTTTTTGGTGGCTTGTCTAATATGTGTGCTGGTTATAGTTTAAATATCAATGGTGTTATTATCCCCTCGGCAGAACATATTTATCAAGCATGTAGGTTTCCTCTTTTCCCTAACGTACAGTATGAAATAATAAGGGAACGAAGTCCTATGACAGCTAAAATGATTAGTAAAAAATATCATTTAGCGACTCGTCAGGACTGGGAAACCGTGAAAGTTAAAATCATGCGTTGGGCTATACAAGTTAAGTTATATCAGAATTGGGATAAGTTTTCAAGGGTATTATTAGAAACAGAAAATAAACCTATTGTAGAACTTTCGCATAGGGACAAGTATTGGGCTGCGGTTCAAACCGATGCCAATACATTGATAGGGGTTAATGCCTTAGGCAGGTTATTAATGGAGATTAGAGATAAATATGTTATTCCTAACAATCGTCAATGCTGCATAGAATCGCCAGAAATAATAGCATTTCTATTATATGGCAATGTCATAGATACTGTTTGTGACGAACCTATACTAAAAGAATTAGAGTACGCATCATTTGATGAATACTCTTGCGTTTAAATATTATCAATCCGTTTTATCTTCTTTAGGGTTATATTCAAGTGCCTGTATTAGCCTTTTATTAAAGTTAGACGGGGACTCTATCTGCTTCTTTTGCGCCTCTCTTATTGCTAATACCTTCTCGTCCCCCATTCTCGTCCCCGTTTGTAACGGGGATGCGTAGGCAAAGCGTTTCAAACGCTATATACCATCTCATTCACTAATTGAGCCATCAAGCCATTGAGCTATTCACCCATTCTCGTTCCCGTTTGTAATGAGGATGCGCAGGCATAGCGTTTCAAACGCTATATACCCATCACATTCACCAATTGAGCCATCAAGCCATTGAGCTATTCAGCCATTATATTCCACCCATTAAAAGCTATCTTTGCTGGCTATAATTATCAGGTATGCATTTTGACAGCAGCGGTTTTGATAACGATAAGCTGATAGCCCTGTACAGGGAACTGGTACGCCCCCGCATGATAGAAGAAAAAATGCTGGTGCTGCTACGGCAGGGGCGCATCAGCAAATGGTTCAGCGGCATAGGGCAGGAAGCCATAGCCGTAGGCACTACCATGGCACTGGATGCAGACGAATACATCATGCCCCTGCACCGCAACCTCGGCGTATTCACCGCCCGCAATATGCCATTTGACAAGCTCTTTATGCAATGGCAGGGTAAAAAAGAAGGTTTTAGCAAAGCGCGCGAACGTTCTTTTCACTTCGGTGCCAACGAGTATCACATCTGTGGTATGATATCGCACCTCGGCCCGCAACTGGCCATTGCAGATGGTATAGCACTGGCACATAAGCTGAAGAAAGAAAATAAAGTATCTGTTGCCTTTAGTGGTGATGGCGGCACCAGCGAGGGCGATTTTCACGAAGCGTTGAACGTGGCTGCCGTATGGGGTTTGCCCGTCATCTTCATAATAGAGAATAACGGCTATGGATTGAGCACCCCCGTTAATGAACAGTTTGTTTGCAAGCAGTTGGCAGACCGTGCCGTGGGTTATGGTATGGCAGGCATCACCATAGATGGCAATAATATACTGGAAGTATATAACACCATCAAAGAAGCCCGCGCCTATTGCATCCGCGAGCAGAAGCCTATAATGATAGAGTGTATGACCTTCCGTATGCGCGGGCACGAAGAAGCAAGCGGGGTGAAGTATGTACCTAAAGAACTGTTTGAAGAATGGGGCAAGAAAGACCCAGTTGCTAATTTTGAAAACTACCTGCTCGAAAAATCGATATTATCGCAGTACCTGATAAAAGATATACGCGATAAGATACAACAAGAGATAGAAGACGGGCTTGCTACGGGCTTTGCTGCCGCACCTGTTACAGCAAATACGCAAGAGGAAATGAATGATGTATATGCACCAAGCCAAGTAGCTACGGTAGCACCTGCATCACCCGCCAAAACGGAAAAGAAATTTATACAAGCCATCAGCGACGGGCTGCGCCAGAGTATGCAAAAGCATGATAATCTGGTACTGATGGGGCAAGACATAGCAGAGTATGGCGGGGCATTCAAAGTAACCGAAGGCTTTGTTGACCTGTTTGGCAAAGAGCGTGTACGCAACACCCCGCTTTGCGAGAGCGCGATTGTAGGTGCCGCGTTGGGCTTATCTATCAAAGGCTACAAAGCCATGATGGAAATGCAGTTTGCCGATTTTGTAACCGTAGGCTTCAACCAGATAGTAAACAACCTTGCCAAGATACACTACCGCTGGGGGCAACATGCCGATGTGGTGGTGCGTATGCCAACGGGCGGCGGCGTAGGTGCAGGGCCATTCCACTCGCAAAGCAACGAAGCATGGTTTACCCATGTAGCAGGCCTGAAAGTAGTCTATCCATCAACGCCGGAAGATGCCAAAGGCTTGCTGATAGCATCTATCGAAGACCCAAACCCCGTGATGTTCTTCGAGCATAAAGCACTGTACCGCAGCATCAGCGGTTTGGTGCCCGATGATTATTATACCATCGAGATAGGCAAAGCAAGGCATGTACAGCAGGGCGAAGACATCAGCATCATTACCTATGGTAGTGGTGTGCATTGGGCTACAGACTATGCAGCGCAACACCCCGATGTATCTATAGATATACTCGACCTCAGAACATTGCTACCTCTGGACTATGATGCCATCCGCGCGGCAGTGCAGCGTACAGGTAAAGTATTGCTGCTGCACGAGGATACATTGTTTGGCGGTATAGGTGGCGAACTGGCAGCTTGGATTTCAGAAAACTGCTTCGAGCTGCTCGATGCACCCATAGTGCGCTGCGCAAGCCTCGATACACCCGTACCTTTTGCCATAGAGCTGGAACAAAACTTCCTTGCCAAAAGCCGCCTGCACGAAAGTGTGCAAAAGCTGATGGCTTACTAAACTTTATTATTTTAGTATCAAGAACAGATAACACATGCGTTCACTTGGCCTGATAATAGTATTGACAGCACTGCTCTTGCAGTCTTGCGGCAGCGATAGCCCCAACAGAGGTAAACCCATAGTACTGGGCGACCCTGCTACCATCGTTACGGAAACAGATTCTCAATACCTGCAAGACTTTGTAGCGGATATAAAACCCATACAACCCGTAGTGCCAACACAAACCGATACTACACCCGTACAAACACAGGCTACACAAGAGCTGCCGCAACAAACAGCACAACCCAAAAAAGAAGAACCTAAGCAAGAACCAAAAGCAGCACCTGCCCCCAAAGGCAACGGGTTGAAAGTAGAGTTTAAAGAAATAACGGTATTGATACCCAACATCGGCACAAGGACGTATAAACAACAAGACACTAAAAAAGCTAACGGTGCTACTTATGAAATAACAAGTGGGACATTGGTGGGCAATAAGATACAAACAGGTGGTGGCATGGTTACCAAAGTATCGCAACGCTACCAAACCGTAATAGCCGTTAAAAACGAAATGGGTACGCTGATGCTGGAATCACTGAACCGCACTACCGATTGGCAAACACTGAAAGGCAGCAACAATACATACAACATAACCGGCTTAGATAGCAGGCAACTGCAATTCATCAAAGCAAGCCCTGCTGCTATAAAAAACGCCGTAACACGCAGTGCCCGCAACAAACGCATGAGCCGTGCTACCGAACAAAAATGGCTCAAAGCCGTCAGCCGTGTACGTAATGCTAACGACAAGCCCTTAGTCATTATGCTGCGCAGTGTGATGTGGAAGATAGAGGGCAAAGATGCGAACGGCAAACCATACCAAAAACAAATAAGGATAGATATACCGCTTAAGTAGTTTGCAATTATCAATTGGCAGTTTGCAGATAACGATTCAAATATGATAACTGCAAACTGCCAACTAGAAAAACGGCTAACTGAAAAACTAATCAATTGTTGCTATGCACTTTAGCTCTATGGCTATGGGTGTGGGTAGCGAGTTGATTTCTACCGTAGTGCGGCAAGGTTGGTTGTCTTTGAAATACTCTGCGTACAACTGGTTGTAAGTTGCAAAGTCGCGCTTCATATTTACGAGGAATACGGTAACGTCTATCAGCTTGTCCCAACTGCTGCCGCTTTCTTCCAATACTATTTTCACATTCTCAAACACATTGCGGCATTGCGCTGCAAAGTCGAACTCAAGAAAGTTACCGTTCTTATCCAACTTCAGCCCCGGTATCTCGTTGGCAGTAGTGCGCGGCCCTATACCCGAAAGAAATAATAAATTGCCTACACGGCGCGCATGGGGGTACAAGCCCACAGGGGCTGGTGCTTTATCTGTTGATATACGTTCGCTCATAATTCAAAAGTAAAAAGTCAAAAATTAATAGCCTACAAATCAATACACACATTCTTTATATCGGTGAAGAACCTCATGGCTTCCCAACCGCCCTCTCGGCCTACACCCGAGTTTTTGAAACCACCGAATGGGGTACGCAAATCGCGCAGCAGCCAGCAGTTCACCCATATAATGCCGCTATGTACATTAGCAGCAACACGGTTAGCTCTGCTTACGTCTTGTGTCCATATAGTGGCTGCAAGGCCATAATCGCTGCAATTGGCAAGTGCCAATGCTTCTTCTTCTGTTTTAAATGATTGCAGCGTTACCACAGGGCCAAAAATCTCTTCCATATTAGTACGACAATCGGCACCCAAGCCTTCTATTATGGTAGGCTCTATGAAATAACCATTTTCACAACGCCCAGTGCCCTTGATTGCATTACCACCTAATAATATTGTACCACCCTCTTGCTTTGCCAACTCTATGCAACTCATCACTTTGTCAAAATGCAGCTTGCTGACTACAGCACCTTGTTTGCTGTTATCATCCAACGGGTCGCCTACTATCAATTTCTTTGCTCGTTCTACAAACTCTGCTTTAAACTTATTGTAAATGCTTTCTTCTACCAATATGCGACTGCCACACAAACATATCTGCCCCTGATTGGCAAATGATGATTGTAATGTTGTACGCATCATCTTTTCCCAATCGCAATCGGCAAAAATGATATTGGGGTTTTTACCACCCAATTCAAGCGATATTTTTTTGAACATAGGTGCTGCAATAGCAGCTATGTCTTTGCCCGCGCGCGTGCTGCCAGTAAAGGATATAGCTTTTATTTCGGGGTGGCTTACTATGGCCGAACCGCAGTTAGGACCTGTACCGTGCAGTATATTCAGTACGCCAGCAGGTAGCCCTGCTTCTTTGCATATCAGGCTGAGCAGGTAGCCCGTCATAGGTGTTACCTCGCTTGGTTTTGATACTACACAATTACCCGCTGCCAGTGCGGGGGCTATCTTCCATGTAAAAAGATACAGCGGCAAGTTCCACGGCGATATGCAGCCTACTACACCGATAGGCTGGCGCAGCGTATAGTTGACCGTGCCATTCTCCATATTGTGGCTCTCTGTTGCAAAATGCATCAACCCTGTTGCAAAAAAGCGAAAGTTGCTGGATGCGCGGGGAATATCTACACGTTTACTAAGCCATAAGGGTTTGCCATTATCATTCGTTTCTGCCAGCGCCAGCGCATCCAGATTCTGGTCTATCAACTCTGCAATACGGTTCAGTATTTTAAACTTTTCTTCGGCAGAAGTCTTACTCCATGCAGGGAAGGCAGCTTTAGCGGCAGCAACGGCATCTTCCACATCCTGTGTGGTGCTGTCTGGTATTTTGCTATATACCTCACCCGTTGCCGGGTTTACGTTATCTATATATTTACCCAAGACAGGGGCTTTTAGCTCTCCGCCTATATAATTCAATATTTTATCAGGGGCTTTCAAATCCATTGTGCAAAGGTAATAGGTTCTTTATATATCTATGCCGATTGTATTTGTTGCGTTTTTCGGGTTATTTCATTTTTGCAACAAATTGCAACAATGGTGTTTAATTCCTTCTTTTAAAATAACAAATATACAAAATATTATTTTAATTTGGTGTTTTTATTTAACACATATATTATATTATTATTTTGGCATACTAATTGCTCGTTAGAATACTAAATATCCTGATATGAAAATTAAATACCTGCTGCTATTACTATTTATAGCCGGAATTGGCTGCAACAATCAAAAAGAGCGGTTTCTGTATGAACGCCCAAGTTTTACAGTGGCTGATACATACAACGGCAGGATACTGGGTGATAATGATTCCGTTTTTTTCAGCAATATGACATTACAAGTTAAAATTGGCTCAACTAAGTTTAACGTCGGCATTGATATGGGGATTGGCAACAAAGCATACGCCAGTATGCGAAAAGATAAAGTTGAAATTGCCCCGGGCGAAAAAATCAGCAATATTAAAATCATCAGTCTGTATGATTATAACAACAAGTTTAAAGCTGGAGCAGATATAATTGATAGCTGTGTACTGAAAGAAGGGAAAAGCGTACACGACAGAAAGAGCCTCATTAAGCGAATGAACACAACCTACAGTGAATATTACTATGCCGCAGGGGGCGCATTACAAAGCTTAGACATCACCATTAAAAACCCACCATCATCTATCAGCTCACAACGATTTGCTATTGTGTTTGAAACAGAAAACCAATCCGTATTGACTGACACTACTCGTTTATTTACCATCAAACCATAACTGCTATGTATAAAAAAATATTTGCGGGCACTTTCTTGTTTTCAACTGTTCTGCTAAACTCCTTAGCTATTGCCCAACCCAAAGGCAAAAGGCAAGGATCAGTGAATTTTTATGTAACAGGCGCTGCCGACTTTCAATCGAACGGCTATGATGTAGATTTTACAATACCTGAAGATGGCATAACAGTAGGTGAGAACCCCGCCCAAGACGGGCTGCTGCGATGCAAAGACAAAATAGGCGGCAGGCTTGGTTTTGAAATGGTGCGTTATACACGCAATTTGCTCATTATAGCTACGGGATTTGACCTGAGGATGGTGCCTCAAAAAGTATCGCTGGTATATAATGCAAATGAAAACGGATTTGAAAACAGCAGTTACAGTATGCAGCAAGATTTTACATTCGTGAATTATTCTGTTGACATGAAGTTCAGGATGGGGGTATCATTGCATTTACCCAATAAAGGTGCAATAGACATCCTTCTGGGGCCTGTATTTAATATCCCGTTTAACGGAACAGATAATGATGGTGGTACAGCAATATATGCGCAAACAGACAATAACAGCCAATACAAAAACCTGATAATGTATCAGCAGGTAGGATGGGGTAGCAGAAAACATAATAACAATGAAACTACCGTACTGCCCATGAACCTACTTGCAAACTTTCAACTTGGTTATCGCTTCAGACCTTCTTCTTTATTTGCCAATAAAAACTTCAGGGCCGGTATAGACTTCAATGCACGACTGGCAGGCAATTACAATAATCAGATTCAGGTAACTGTTTTTGATGCCAACCGAAAATCAAAAGGCATGCAAAGTTTTGATGATGCCATGATTTCGCTCGGGCTTTTTGCTGCATTTGAATTATAACCCCATACGTTGCTTAAATGCAGGCTGTAATAATGCCTGCAACTTGCTGTAAGGAATGTATAATGATATGATGCCTTGTGCATAAGAAGCTATCTCGTAAGGATTGTACACAAACGCAATGCC
The DNA here is from genome assembly GCA_002127285.1 of Chitinophagaceae bacterium IBVUCB1. Taxonomy (GTDB): domain Bacteria; phylum Bacteroidota; class Bacteroidia; order Chitinophagales; family Chitinophagaceae; genus Polluticoccus. The sequence continues at coordinate 1,213,331 of NFUW01000001.1, read as the reverse complement.
AGTATGGGTGATGAATACATTGCCGTTGGGCAGTATTTTATCTGTAAGGTAATTATCTTCTAACTTGGCATTGGCGGACATGTTGTAGTATTTGCGTGCTTCAGCTTCCAGCAGGGTTTGTAATGCTGTTGTATCAACAAGCAATATATCTTCCATCTTCCATACACGCTTTTGTTGCATGTCTATATTCATATAACTAACACCATAGTTGCCGTGTGCGCCGCCTGTGTATCCGTAGCTGCTCATTTCAAATACTATCCAGTCATTATCATTCATCACAACTTTCATTTCGCTTGAACTGGCATAGTTCATCCAACTGCCTATATTACTATCAGGCTCCCCTTTCATTTCTTCTTTATAGCCGTTACCATAAGCCATAATACTTGCTTCCACACTTTCTTCTATTGTTTTGTGTGTGGTGTCGTTTACTATCTCATTTAGTAACAGCTTATCAAAAAACGCAACGTTATCTTTGTTAGTTTTATCCTTCAAGCGCAGCAGCATATAACTGCATGTAGCGGCAGGCTCTTCTTTGTCGGTTCTTAGTTTGATTGTTTCGTTCCTTTCCCAAGCCGTTAATTGATAACTACCTGCAGGATATGCTTCTTGCAAATTGATCTCATGTGTTTTTTGTTTATCGGCGCTTATCCATTTACCAGTTATGGTATTGCCTGTTATTACTACTTTCCATTGGGGTTGCTGTTGTGCATCCAATTGTTCGGTAGGTTCATCAGCTAAATAACCATTTGCAATGCCGGAGTCTGCCATGAAATACAAATCAATGGGCTTGCCTTGCTTTGTATAATAATAAGTAGCTGTTAGCAAACGGCTGTTTTTTACAAGATGTAATACAACGGGTTGCCCTGCTATTGTGCCATCATAGCGTTTGTAATAGGCGGCTGTATCGGTTGTAATGTTTTGATTTTCAACCGCTTTTTGTTGCTCTGCATTATTGCTGCAAGACGCAAACAGACATACAAGCACTATGGGTAGCAGCCATTTCATCATATTTCATTTTTACAGTGTAAAGATACCGTTAAAAACGCCATATATATTAGCTACGGGTTAAAAGCCTTATCCTACAAGGATTTCAAGGCCTCTCTATAGGTGTATAGTAATACTATTATACTGTTTAATCTTGCTATCAATTTAACCACAGCCCTATTAAACACCTGTCATTTTATTTCAAGTTGTTTGAAAATCGGCAAAAAAAGCTCAACAAAAGAAAATCAACTGCTGTTGTTCCCTTTACAAAAACAATCGATTATGACTTACAGAAAATTTTTACTCTCAGTACTCGCCATCGCAGGCACAACAGTAGCCATGGCACAACCTGCACGTATGCAGGTAATTCACAACTGCGCAGACAAAGCAGCAGACACGGTAGATATATGGGTGAACGGCCCCACTACTACCAAATTAGAGAATGTACCTTTCAGAAGGGCAACAGCTTATCTGAACCTGACACCAGGTACTTATAACATAGGTATAGCGTCTAAAACAAGTACGGCAGTTACGGATACATTTTACAACCTGAATGCCACACTTGCTGCTAATACTAATTATGTTGCCGTAGCAGGTGGTATTGAAAGTGCAACGGGCTATACACCCGCGCCACCATTGCGCATCAGCGTATTTGCAACAGCAAGAACTGCAGCATCAAACCCTGCCAATACAGATTTATTGGTATTGCATGGTAGTACCGATGCACCAACGGTAGATGTCCGCTCCGGTACTAATACATTGGTAAATGATATAGCATTCGGTAATTTTTCCAGCTATCTGGAACTGCCTACTGCAGATTATAAAATACGCATCACAACATCTACGGGCTTTCCAACGGTGCAAACATACAGCGCACCATTGCAAGGCCTTAGCTTAGGCGGACAATCTATCGTTGTATTGGCATCGGGCTTTTTAAATCCAGCTGCTAATAGCAATGGCCCTGCCTTCGGTTTGTTTGTTGCATTATCGAGCGGTGGTGCTTTAGTGCCATTGCCTACTACTACGCCTGAATCTTTTGCACGCATACAAGCAATACATAATTGTGCAGACAAAGCGGGTGATAGTGTTGACGTATATCTTAACGGTACACGCATTATAGATAATTTCGCATTCCGTACGGCAACTGGCTTTATAGATGTGCCTGCTAAGTCACCGGTAAATGTAGGTATAGCATTAAAAAACAGTACATCGGTTACAGATACATTCTATAACCTGAATGCAACACTGGACTCTGCCGGTACTTATATACTGACAGCTAATGGTATAGAAAGCCCCACAGGATATACGCCTAACCCTGCCTTCAGGCTCAGCGTATTTGGCGGTGCTAAAGAAACAGGTGCTAACAGTGGCAATACAGACATATTGGTAATGCACGGCAGTACAGATGCACCAACAGTAGATGTACGTGCAGGCAGCAGTGTATTGGTAAACGATATTGCTTTTGGACAGTATAACAGTACAGGTTATATATCACTGCCTGCCAGCAATGCTACCATCAGCATAACAGATGCTACAGGTGCTACAACCGTACAACGCTACGATGTACCATTGGGAACATTATCTCTTGGCGGTCAGGCTGTTACCGTAGTAGCATCGGGCTTTTTGACACCTGCTAATAACAGCAACGGCGCAGCTTTTGGCCTGTATGTAGCATTGGCTACAGGTGGTGCTTTAGTAGCATTGCCGGTAAACACAACAAGCGTAAACAATGTAGCGTCTAAAAAATACGATTTCAGTATTGCGCCCAACCCTGCTAACGATGTGCTGAACATTATGAGCAATGCGCAACTGAACAACAGTACTATAACAATAACAGATGTAGCGGGACGTACCGTAAAACAAGTACGCAACAACGGCACACAAATAAACATAGGCGATTTGAACAGCGGGATGTATTTCTTAAGGATAGAGAATGGTGATAGTTTTGGTGTACAACGATTTGTGAAGCAATAGTTGTTTTTGTGATTGGGTATGTGTTGAGTAAGGGCATCCGCAAGGATGCTCTTATTTTTTCAGCTAACCTGTATGATGGCGTGAGTTTGCTGGTTGGTAGTAAACACATCACCAGTTTTTTTGCCTTTCAACTGCTGCCCTATGGGCGACTGTAAGGATATGGCATAATATATAATACCATCAACAATCAGCTTGCCCGCACCTACTGCTATGTAATAATTGCTCTGTGTGGTGAGTACAATGCTGCCGGGCACAACCACATCCGTATCGGCATCTACGTCAATACGCGCCAGTACATCCTGCTGCTGCTTTAGCTGTTGCAGGCGTGTGGTATTAAGGTCTATTTCCTGCTGCATCATTTCGCGGGCTGTTTCGTATTTATCGCCCGCGCTGCTCTTGGTTTCGTTTTGCGCAGCCTCTCGTGCATCGGCTATAGCCGCCTCTGCATTGCGAATATTTTTATCGAGGTAAGACTGGCAGAGGGTGTGGAGTGATTGTTTGAGGAGCATTATTTACTTTATTACCAGTAATATTAGTTGTATTTGAGGAGTCTGGACCTCTGATTATGTTACCATAATTAAGGTAATTATTTTTTTATTCCACATCAATAGCTAAAAGTAGTTCATTCAAATAATTGAAAATCAATTATTTATGTTCAATCAACATTAATATTAATATTTTTAAAAATTTGTGGATAACCAAAATTTCTATCTCCAAGATATTGTAGATGACGCTACGGATTATTTACATTTGATAGTGATCATCAATTTGAATATAAAATAGGTGGTATAATTAAATAACAATCCCGGTACAAACATTTAAACTTTCGTACCCTTATGAGAGGCTGTTTGCACCGGGTTAAGCACACATTTTCTGATGTGCCTATTGTTATCAGTAATTGATAGCGGCAACTATCAAATACTGTACAGTTAAAGTTTTCTACACTTCATCTAAGTGTGGCTAATGAGACCAACTTCGACCTGTATCATTTAACTGGGTTCTACACCAATCAAACATTTTGTGAATGTATCCTCTTTTGAATACATAATATAATTATTTAGTTACCCATTGTGAATAAACCACTTTTAAATTAAGGGCTACCAAAAGGTAGCCCTTTTTTCTTGCGATCTATTAACGTGGGTTAGTAAACATTAGCTGCATCCGGTGGTGGTGCCGCAGTTGGGGCACATATAGCAGGTGCCGTTTCGCAGGGTGATGTTACCGCAGTTTCGGCATACAGGTGCATCGGCACTGGTACCCATCATTTTTTTGATGTCGGCGGTTTTATCTGCCGTTGCTGCCGCTACGGGTTTGGGAGCTATATTCACGTTCTTTTGTGTTTGTGCCTGTGGCGCTGGTGCTGTTACACGTACCTGCGATAGCTCTTGTGCTGCATCCTCATCGTTCGGGTGCATTTTTTCGGGGTCTTGTACGTGAACAAGGTCGCTGCGGTCCAGATATTCGTATGCCAGCAAACGGAACACGAAATCGAGCACGGAAGTAGCCGATTTGATATTCGGGTGTTCTACCATACCTGCCGGTTCAAAACGTGTGAAAGTGAACTTGTCAACAAACTCATCCAGCGGCACACCGTATTGCAGACCGATTGATACCGCTATTGCGAAGCTGTTCATCAGGCTGCGCATGGTAGCCCCTTCTTTGGCCATATCAAGGAATATTTCGCCAAGCGTACCATCGCCATATTCACCTGTGCGCACAAAGAGTGGCTGCCCGCCTACCTTCGCCTTGATGGTATAACCACGACGCTTGGCAGGTAATTGCTTGCGCTCTACTATACGGCTCAGTTCGCGTTTCAGTTTGGTATCAGGGCTTTCCTGCATACGCTTGTTTACTTCTTCCAGCAGTTCTTCTATGGTCAGTTTGCCCATATCTACTATTACGCTGTCTTCGGTAGTGGCGGCTGCTTCGGCTTCTTTTGTATCGTTTTTCTTTTTCTTATCGCTTTTGTTGCTCAGTGGTTGGCTCAGCTTGCTGCCATCGCGGTAGAGGGCGCATGCTTTGATACCCAACTGCCAGCTAAGCATGTAGCAGTCTTTTATTTCGTCAACCGTAGCCTCGTTTGGCAGGTTGATGGTTTTAGAAATAGCACCACTGATGAACGGCTGCGTAGCACCCATCATACGGATGTGACCGTGCGCGTGTATGTAGCGTTCGCCTTTCTTGCCGCATTTGTTAGCGCAGTCAAAAACAGGTAGGTGTTCTTCTTTCAGGTAAGGAGCACCTTCTATCATCATCGTACCGCACACATAGTCGTTAGCGGCTTCTATCTGTTCGTCGCTAAAGCCGAGTTCTTCCAATAGGTTGAAGTCGGGAGCGAAGTATTGCTCCGGTGTGAAACCGAGACGCTTCAAACATTCTTCGCCGAGGTTGTAAGCATTGAATACGAAGCCGATTTCGAAAGCACTTTCTACAGAAGCATCCAGTTTTTTCAGTTCATCGGCAATAAAGCCTTTTTCGCTGAGTGTGATGTGGTTGATGTATGGCGCACCTGCAAATGTTGCATGGCCTTTTGCATACTTCACAATAGCATCTGCTTCCTCTGGCGAGTAGCCCAGCTTCTTCAGCGCAGTTGGTATAGACTGGTTGATGATTTTGAAATAACCACCACCTGAAAGTTTTTTGAACTTAACGAGTGCAAAGTCAGGTTCGATACCTGTAGTATCGCAATCCATCACCAAACCGATAGTACCTGTTGGAGCAATAACGGTAGCCTGTGCATTACGGTAGCCATGTTTTTCGCCCATCTGTACGGCATCATCCCATGCTTTGGTAGCTGCTTTCAGCAGGTAGTCGGGGCAATACTTGGCGTTGATACCCATTGGTTTTGTTTCCAAACCTTCGTAGGCATCGGCAGCATCGTATGCAGCAGCACGGTGGTTGCGCATTACACGCATCATGTGCTTTTTGTTTTCTTCGTAGCGTGGGAATGCACCCAGCGCAGCAGCCATCTCGGCAGATGTTTTATAAGCAACACCATTCATGATGGCAGTAATGGCACCTGCAATGGCACGTGCTTCTTCACTATCATAAGCAATACCGCTTACCATCAGCATAGAGCCGAGGTTGGCGTAGCCGAGGCCGAGTGTGCGGTAGTCGTAGCTAAGCTGCGCAACTTCGGGCGAGGGGAACTGCGCCATCAGTACCGATACTTCCAGTACCACTGTCCACAAGCGTGTCATGTATTCAAAGCCTGCTACGTCGAATGTGCTTGTTTCTTCGTCGAAGAAGCGGCGCAGATTGAGCGATGCGAGGTTACATGCCGTATTGTCGAGGAACATATATTCCGAGCATGGATTAGATGCACGGATGGAACCGCCCTCGGGGCAAGTATGCCATTCATTAATAGTAGTATCGTATTGTGTGCCGGGGTCTGCGCAACGCCATGCAGCGTAGGCTATCTTATCCCACAGTGCATTGGCAGATACACTCTTCATTACTTTGCCGGTGCTGCGTGCTGTCATTTCCCAATCTTCGCCATTGGCCAGACGGCGGAAGAATTCATTTGGCACACGAACAGAGTTATTTGAGTTTTGACCTGATACGGTGCGGTATGCTTCGCCTTCATAGTCAGACGCATAACCTGCTGCTATCAGCGCGCCTACTTTTTTCTCCTCTTCTACTTTCCAATCTATGAAGTCAACCACTTCGGGGTGGTCAAGGTCAAGACAAACCATTTTGGCTGCACGGCGTGTAGTACCACCGCTTTTGATAGCACCTGCTGCACGGTCGCCTATTTTCAGGAAACTCATCAGACCACTGGATGTACCACCACCGCTCAGCTTTTCGCCCTCTGCACGGATGCCGGAGAAGTTGGTACCTACACCCGAACCGTATTTGAAGATGCGGGCTTCTCGCACCCACAAATCCATGATGCCGCCTTCGTTTACCAAATCGTCATCTACACTTAATATAAAACAAGCGTGTGGCTGCGGACGCTCGTAGGCGTTTTTAGAACGCTCCAGCACACCTGTTATAGGATCTACATAATAGTGACCTTGCGCCTTGCCATCTATACCATAGCTGCTATACAGACCTGTATTGAACCACTGCGGCGAGTTGGGCGCGCAGCTTTGTTGCAGTATGCTGTAGCAAAGCTCTTCATAAAATACTTGCGCGTCTGTAGTAGTAGCGAAGTAGCCATACTGCTCGCCCCATGAACGCCAGCAATGTGCCAAACGATGCGCTACTTCTTTAATAGAAGTTTCGCGGCCGAGGCTGCCGTCTTTTTGCGGAACGCCTGCCTTGCGGAAATATTTTTGCGCGAGGATGTCTGTTGCTATTTGCGACCAATGTTTAGGCACTTCTACATCAGTCATTTCAAATACTTTCTCTCCGTTCGGATTACGGATAACCGATGTGCGATAATCGTACTCGAACATGTCGAACGGATTCACGCCATCGCGTGTATAGTGGCGGTTGAACTGCAAGCCGGCACCTTGCTTATTCGTTTTTGTTGCTGCCATGGGTATCGTAAATATTATTTGTTAAAGAATTTTAAAAAGTTTCGTGTGGATAGCGAAAATATCTAAAAGAGTATTGCAAGGGAAAAGAAGTAATCAACCCGTTGTGGATAAAGTTACGGACAATACGCTAAGCCTTATCTATATGCCATTTGGCAGGATTTATGCTGTTTTTGTCCAAAATTTAATTTGGTATTTCAAAACAGGTTTTTTAAATTATTTGCACCATAGCAAAAGCCCCCGCTGAGCGGGGGCTTTTGCATTTATGATGACTATGATTTCATTAGTCTATCACCAATCGCTGCACGGCTTTAACACCCTCTGCACTGCGCAATTCTACCACATATACACCACGTGGTTGATTGCTCATATCAAAGTCTTGCGTGAAAGTGCCACCGTTGTGCTTCACTGTTTTTTGCATTATGCTTTGACCTGTTACGTTCGTAATATTCACTGTAACGTCATTCAGCGCATTAGCACTTGCAAACTGCAGACGGAACTTACCCGTAGTTGGGTTAGGGAACATGCCGAAGTTATCGATAGTACCGATATTGCTAACAGAAGCGGCAAATCTTTTATTAAACTGCACCATCAAGTCTTCCGTTTCGCCTGATGTATAAGCACCACAACCTTCGTCTGACGGGATGTTAGGTGAAATATTGTTATTCAGGATAATGCGCATACCTGTAGGCACACCAGTTATTACAGTACTTGGTATTTTTACTTTGTCAACAATCGTGAAGCTACCTACGTTTGTATAGCCAGTATATACACGTTCATAAGGGGCATCATATTCTTTATTGTTATTAAAGTCCATAAAGACTGTAACCTTAGAATCGCCATGAACAGGTGTACGCAAAGTGTGGTACACAGTTAGTTGATAAGTGCTGTCAACATCCAGCATCATCGGCGCATTATCTGTATGATCTGTACGTTTTTCCTGTGCATTCTGATTCAGCAAGTGCGCACCGCCGGAATTAGTATTAAAAGTATGGAATACTACACCACCTATATCACTACTATCAAGCGGGTTTTGAGAATCTTTCGGGTTGCCGCCAATTGCCTGGCTGTAGCAATAACATTTGTATCCTTCTCTGGCATCTATCTTCATAGACGGAGAGTATGTAGTATCTTTTGTGCGTGGGCAAATCATACGAACCTTGTAGTACAAAGGTTGTCCGTTAAAAATACGCATCAATGTATCTTTACCCGCGGTACCGGCAATAGTTGTCCAGAATATATTATCACCAGAAACCTGCCAAGCTCTTGTTAATTCAGATTTAGTCGTTTCGTAACCACTGTTTTGCGTAATGTAATCGTAACCTGCGCACAACTTATTGGAAGTAGCAGATAAAGTACCCGCATTGCCAGGGCCTTTACATGGCTCGTATCGCATATCTACCAGATAGTCTTCTACTTCGCCTTCTGCCATGCCAAAACCGCAAGAATCCACATTACCGCTGCTTAGCACAACACGCATCCCGGTAAGGCCTATCTGTGCAGCAGTTGGAATCTTAAATGTGGCTGACTCAGTATTCGGTACTACCGAACCACCGTTTATAGCAGCTTCCATTACTTTTTCACCCGGGTCAAACGTACCATTCCTGTCAAGGTCTATATATATACCTACGTTACTTGGTTTGAATGTAGCAGTAGAGTTGATTTGCGATACCCAAAAACGATAAGTAGTATCTCTGTACATAATTACTTGCGGTGTAGGTGGAAACTGGAATGTTGTATATGTTTTATTGGCAGTTGTATTATTGAGTGCTGGTGTAGAGTTACCATTGTTCAATATAGTATCGCCGCTAGTAAGGTTAATAACTCTTACATTACCTATATCTAAACCCGGAGCAGTAGTAGGTGCAGCATCGCAATAGCAATAATAGAACGGTGCAATCTTCACTTGCCTGATAGGTGTAGTGAATGACAAGCCAGAATTAGTACAAGTAATTTTACAACGGTACCAACGTGGTGATTGTATTACATCTGTCATTTGACCGTTAGTAGCTACTGTTCCGCTATAAGCTATCCATGTAGTACCATCGTTAGAATATTCCCAATCGTATGTAAGATTTGACAAAAAAGGACCTGTCAGGCCTACATTGAAAGGCTTATTAGGACATACCTCTACAGGTGCATTTACAGTATAACCATTAGGAGTACCTGTACAAGGAACGCCATATGTAAAGATAGTATTAGGCCTTGCCTGAGGGAATGTTTGATAACCTGTGGCATTATTACAAAGGCTTCCTGAACAATCCTGGCGAAGATAACGAGAGCTGACAAAAGATGTATTGGTATAATTGACTGCTGCGCAACTTGTGTATGTATAGCAGGGCACAACACTACTGCCATGGCATACTTGTATAACAATATTGTCAATGCCATTCCAAACAAAAGGAGTAGATAATGTGAAAGCATTTATACCAACATTAACTGTATATGTTCCTGCTGAACCTGCTGAAAAAACTGGTGTGGTTATACCAGAAGCCCAAGAACCGCTCAGGTCATTCAGTGTAGTCGTACCCATTGTAATTTCATATCCAGGTATTGGACGCTGAGAGTACTTGTTGTTTACATTCCACTTAATGGCTGTAATCAATCCAGGCCCCATACCTGCTGCAATCAACTCTGAAGCACGGAACAAAAACTGCTGTCTGTCACCATCATAAAAATCTTCAAAAGGAGTTGGAAGACCGAATTGCCCACCGTCTGTAGTACCGTTACCTATGGTATAATCTGTTTGGGCATTCAGGATATTTGAGCTGAGGGCACAAATAATTGTTAAAAATGTAATTTTTAAGGATTGTAAAACTCTGTAAGTCATTACGTTGTAATTAAATTAACATAAAATAAGCCTTGTAAATTACATAGATTTCCATTCTTTTTCAAAATTTATTTATGTAGCTACAATAGTTTAATCAATAGTTAAATATTATACTATTTAAAGCCATTTACTTTATTGTCAATAATCTGCTATTTTTACCCAAATTTTACAGACATGCAGTTTCCTGAAAATCTCAAGTACACGAAAGACCACGAGTGGATATTATTAGACGGCAATACAGCAACCGTGGGCATTACAGACTTTGCCCAGCGCGAATTGGGTGATATTGTATTTGTTGACATCAGCTCGACAGGCAAAAGCTTTGGTGCTAACGATGTTTTCGGTACAGTAGAGGCTGTAAAAACAGTATCGGACCTGTACTTGCCAGTTGCAGGTACTATTAATGAGGTGAACGCAGGGCTGGATGGCACTCCTGAGAGCGTAAACCAAGACCCCTATGGTGCAGGTTGGATGATAAAAATGACAGTTGACAACACCGCGGATGTAGACGCACTGATGGATGCGGCAGCTTACAAGGCATTGATAGGCGAATAATGCAAACAGGCATTACGGCAAAAAACAATAATAAACATTATAATAGAGCAAAGTTGATAGCAGGGCTATGGACTTTGCTCATTTTCATTTTATGCTTTATACCAGGGCAGGGATTGCCGAAAGTAAACATTCCCCTTGCTGATAAATGGGCGCATATGCTGTTGTTTGGGGTGTTTGCCATACTATGGCACCGTACTGTACCCAATGGGGGCATTAGGTATAAATTCATGCTGTTATTAATAACCGTGTATGTAGGTTGGTTGGTAGAGTATGTACAGGGGCATTATGTACCCAACCGCAGTCAGGATAATGTAGATACGTTGGCAGACGGCATTGGCGGCCTGGCGGGCATTGTACTATTTGCCCTTTATCAGCGTTTTAACAAGGGCGCATCTGCCCAAGCTCATGAAGAATAACTATTTTAGCGCATCTGCAACAGATAATATGATATACAGAAGCAAAGCACCCCTACGTATAGGATTGGCAGGCGGCGGCACCGATGTGAGCCCCTATTGCGATTTGTATGGTGGTGCTATCCTCAACGCTACTATTTCGCTATATGCATATGCCAGTATAGAGCCATTGGATAAGCCCGAAATAATTATTGAAGCTACTGACAGAAACGAAAGCACAAGCTACGCGCTAAGTAATACACTACCTATCAACGGCGAACTGGACTTAGCTAAGGGTGCGTACAACCACATTGTACAAAAATACGGAGCAGTGCCAAGCGGCTTTAAGCTAACGACATTTGTAGATGCACCCGCAGGTAGTGGATTGGGCAGTTCATCTACTTTGATGGTTGCCATCATAGGTGCATTTACAGAATGGTTGCGGCTGCCTTTGGGAGAATATGATATAGCGCATTTGGCATACGAAATAGAAAGGCAAGACCTTGCTATGGCTGGTGGTAAGCAAGACCAATACGCTGCTACTTTTGGCGGAGTGAACTTTATGGAATTTTATGAGGGTAACAGAGTAATTGTAAACCCGCTGCGCATCAAACAAAAACTATTGTTTGAACTGGAGAATAATCTGCTGTTATATTTCACATCTACCAGCCGTTTATCTTCAACCATCATAGAGGCGCAGAGCAAGAACGTAACCGACAAAAATGAAAAATCTATAGCGGCGATGCACCAACTGAAGGAGCAAGCCAATATGATGAAAGAAGCCCTGCTGAAAGGTAATATACACGACATCGGTTCGATATTGGATTATGGATTTCGCTACAAGAAGCAAATGGCGCAAGGCATATCCAACGATGCGATGGATACCATATACCAAACCGCATTAGATGCCGGTGCAACAGGTGGCAAGATAAGCGGCGCAGGTGGCGGTGGCTTTATGATGTTTTACTGCCCTGCCAATACACGCTATGCAGTGAAGAAAGCATTGGCGCAGTTTGGCGGCGAGTTTCGCAACTACAGCTTCGTAGAGCACGGGCTGTCAACATGGAGCATATAATGGAATGTGTAGTACTGGCAGGCGGTTTGGGTACGAGGCTGCAAAGCGTGATAGGGCTGTACCCCAAATGTATGGCACAGGTTAATGGGCAACCTTTTCTGCATTATATATTCGATTATCTGGAGAAACAAAAGTGTACAAGAGTCATACTGTCATTGGGTTTTAAACATGAAGTAATTATCGAGTGGCTGCAAACACAACATAGAAGCTTTACGGTAGATTATGTGATAGAAGAAACACCACTTGGTACAGGTGGTGGCATCAGCCTTGCGCTGACAAAAGCATTGCAAGATGATGTAGCAGTGCTGAATGGTGATACGATGTTTCGCATAGATATGCAGGTAATGCTTGCTTTTCATCAGGCAACCAAATCGGCAACCACACTGGCATTGAAACCCATGCAGCAGTTTGAAAGATATGGCGTGGTGAAGACAGATGATACAAAACGCATCATCGCCTTTGAAGAAAAGAAATATTATGCGGAAGGCTTGATAAACGGCGGTGTGTACATCGTGAATAAAAAAGAACTGTATGCAAAACAACTGCCCGAAAAATATTCTTTCGAGAAAGATTATTTTGAAGCATTTGTAGGCGAGGGCAAGATGTATGGCTTTGTGAGCGATGCTTATTTTATAGACATAGGTATACCAGCAGACTACGAAAAAGCACAAGCAGATTTTAAAGTAATAACGGGATGAAGATAACCATCATAGGCTCGGCACACCCGCTACGTGGTGGTGGCATCGCTACATTCAACGAGCGTATGGCGGAAGTATTGCAGCAACAAGGGCATGATGTAGTTATCTATTCTTTCTCATTACAATACCCATCGTTTCTATTCCCGGGCAAGTCGCAGTTTACAGACGAGCCTGCACCGAAAGGGCTGGAGATACGCAGCGTTATTAATTCCATCAACCCAATAAACTGGATAAGTGTCGGTAACCGTATCAAAAAAGAAAAGCCCGATTTAATCATCGTGCGCTACTGGCTGCCATTTATGGGGCCCTGCTTCGGCACCATACTGCGCAGGGTGCGTAAAAACAAACACACAAAGATTGTTGCCATCACCGACAATGTGATACCACACGAAGCGCGCCCCGGTGATATGGCATTTACCAAGTATTTTCTGAAAAGCGCGGATGCTTTTCTTGCCATGAGCAGGGATGTGCTAAAAGACCTGCGCCAGTTTACAGATAAGCCAGCCGTCTTTAGCCCGCACCCGGTATATGACAACTACGGGGATGCAGTAAGTAAACTAGCTGCTTGTGAAAAACTGAGGCTGAACCCGAATGAAAAATACATACTGTTCTTTGGCTTTATTCGCAAGTACAAAGGGCTGGATATATTGCTGGATGCTATGAAGGATGAACGCATCAAACAAGCGGGCATTAAGCTGATAGTAGCAGGTGAGTTTTACGGAGATAGTGATGCCTATCTGCAACAGGTACAGAATAACGGCATAGCGAACAGTGTGCATTTATTTACAGAATTCATCCCCAACGACGAAATAAAATATTACTTCTCTGCTGCAGACTTAGTAGTGCAACCGTACCGAACCGCAACACAAAGCGGTATAACACAAGTAGCCTATCATTTTGAAAAACCAATGGTGGTAACCAATGTGGGCGGGCTGGCAGAGGTAGTGCCCGATGGCAAGGTAGGCTTTGTAACAGAGCCCGAACCAACAGCTATTGCAACGGCCATTCTTCGTTTTTTTCAACCAAATGCATTGCCCAATCTGCAACAAGATATTGCTACGGAAAAACAGAAGTATAGCTGGGCTACGTTGCTGGATAATATATTTGGTGTAGCAGGCTTGCGTTAAAACAAACTACCCGCTTCTCCCGGTTTTTTTCTTCCCAAATGCTTGTAGGCTTTTTCGGTGGCTTCCCTGCCACGAGGCGTACGCATGATGTAGCCCTCTTGTATCAGAAACGGCTCATACACTTCTTCAATCGTGCCAGCTTCTTCGCCTACGGCAGTTGCGATATTATTAATGCCCGTAGGCCCGCCTTTGAATTTATCTATCAGTGTGCTCAGGATTTTATTATCCATATCGTCCAGTCCGCTTTCATCCACATTCAGTGCGCGCAAGCCATGTTCTACAATGGCAAGGTCTATTACGCCGTTGCCAAGCACCTGAGCAAAATCGCGCATACGGCGCAGCAGCCCATTGGCAATACGTGGTGTGCCCCGGCTACGACTCGCTATCTGCAATGCGGCCTCTGACGTTACTTTTACATTCATCAACCCGGCAGCGCGCATCACAATGCGTTGCAGTACTTCCGCATTATAATAATCGAGGCGCGACTTGATGCCGAAACGACTGAGTAAAGGTGAGGTGAGTAAACCGCTGCGCGTAGTAGCACCTACCAACGTAAACGGGCTGAGATTGATTTGTACCGAACGGGCAGCAGGCCCGCTGTCTATCATTATATCAATCTTAAAATCTTCCATCGCCGCATAGAGGTATTCTTCTACCACGGTGCTGAGGCGGTGTATCTCGTCTATAAACAATACATCGCGCGGCTCCAGACTGGTGAGCAGGCCGGCGAGATCGGCAGGTTTTTCTATAACGGGGCCACTTGTTTCTTTAATGCTTACCCCCAATTCGTTGGCAACAATGCGCGACAGGGTGGTTTTGCCCAAGCCGGGCGGGCCATGAAACAGCACATGATCCAGCGATTCGCCACGCAGATTGGCAGCTTTTATGAACACACGCAGGTTTTCTATCAGCTTCGGCTGCCCCGAAAAATCGTCAATAGACTGCGGACGGATGCTATTCTCGTACTCGCGCTCTTGCGGGTTCAAATCATCTGATGGCCTGACGTGCGATTGCTGCATTGGGTAAAGTTATGAAATCTATACCTTTGCAGCCATTAATAAGCAATGGCAATGAATAATAAGAATCATAAACTGGCTACCAAACTGATACACGCAGGTATAAGCCCGGACCCTACAACGGGTGCAATCATGACACCCATCTATCAGACATCTACCTACGTGCAGGCAGCCCCCGGCGACCATAAGGGCTATGAATACGCTCGTACGCAAAACCCGACACGCACTGTATTGCAAAACGCATTGGCTGCTATAGAGAATGGTAATCACGCCCTATGCTTTGGTAGTGGTATGGCGGCAACGGATGCCGTTGCTAAACTGCTTGCTCCAGGCGATGAGGTGATTGTTGCTAACGACCTGTATGGCGGTACGTACCGCATCTTTACCAAAATGTTTGCCAACTACGGTATTAAGTTTCACTTTATAGATATGGCAGATGCCAACAACATACGCGGCTATATCAATGGCAATACCAAAATGATATGGACTGAAACACCTACCAATCCGCTGCTGAATATTGTAGATATAGCTGCCTGCGCTGCAATAGCCAAAGAGCACAAACTGCTATTGGTGGTTGATAATACATTCGCATCTCCCTATCTGCAAAATCCATTAGACCAAGGTGCGGATATTGTGCTGCACTCTGCAACCAAATACCTGGGCGGACATAGCGATGTGGTGCATGGCGCACTGATAATGAATGACGCTGCACTGGAAGAAAAGCTGCGCTTTATACAAAACAGTTGCGGTGCGGTGCCGGGCCCGCACGACTGCTGGCTGGTACTGCGTGGCATTAAAACCCTGCATGTGCGTATGCAACGCCACTGCGAAAACGGCGAGAAAATAGCCAACTACCTGCGCAACCACCCCAAAGTGGGCAAAGTGTATTGGTGCGGATTTGCCGACCACCCCAACCACGATGTGGCGAAGAAGCAAATGCGCGGCTTTGGCGGTATGATGTCTTTTACGCTGAAAGACGACAATATGGATGCGGCGATGAATGTGCTGAAGAAAACAGAACTATTTTCTTTGGCGGAAAGCCTAGGTGGTGTAGAATCTTTAATAGGCCACCCCGCCAGCATGACGCACGGCTCTATACCCAGAGAAGAACGCATAAAAAACGGATTGGTGGACAGCCTGATACGCCTGAGCGTAGGTATAGAAGATGCGGATGATTTGATTGCGGATTTGGAGCAGGCTATTGGGTAGGAACATTAAGTTTATATTGACTTCGTTGTTAAGTATTAATTATCAAATAATTGGTTCTTAATACCATGAACTATGTCGGTTTGTTTTGTCTCAAGTTTTGTACGACTAATAACAGAAAACTTCCTTGTAAAATGATATACTAATCTCTTGAAAGAATCAGTATTTGTTTTGTAAAATGGGAAAATAGCATTGTCTGAATAACCTTCATTTATTGGAACATATTTTTTAGTTGACTTATCTTGTTCCCATTTAGCATAATATGTTAGGTATAATGTGCTGTCTCTATGTGCTTTCCAATTTGTAATATCATCTCTACTGTTAGTTATTTTGTAACTGGCTGCATTATCTGCTAAAATGGTAAATCTGTGAAACTCACACACTGCAAAAGTTTTTGTATCAATAAGTATATTTATCATTGTTACATACTCATTATTCGCAGCATAGTAATTTGCTTTACTATAGCCAATAATTTGGTTAACAGGTGAGCTAATTTTTTCTGGACTTTTCGTTATGAGAACAATGTCGTAAAATGAATTTTCTTCATTAATAGTAATTGAAGATATGCTGTTATATTTTGTGATATTATTTGCCAACATCTTGAGTTGATCCATCATTCCAGTTTCTAATACATCACGAACATTACCGACATAATTATTGTAAGTGTTTATATCAATTTTATTAGTGGAGACGATATGTGATTTGTTATTCTGTTTATAAAATGCATATTTATCTCTTTTGCCATTTGCAGTATTTGCGATTAATTGAGATACAACAAATAGTAGTGTATCGTTTTCTTGTTGCAAATAAGTACGTTGCACTGAATATAAAGCAACAGTAGGTAAATAATTGTCAACATATCGGGCTATAGCTCCATTGATTATCTCTTTTGTTGTTCGCTTGTTTGCTGTAATACTAATTTCAGAAAGATTGATATACTCTTTTCTTAACTTAACAATATTCCATCCTTCTTTCAACTCTATATATTGCTTTTGATACCCTGCTTTACTAACGTATGCTTTCCCAATAACATTATTTTTAATTTTAAAAAAACCCGAACTATCTGATTTATAAGATTGGTTGGAAAATTGTACAACAGCATCTAGTATGGGATTATTTGTTTCTTCGTCTTGAATTTGACCAAGAATTTGTATTCCCTGTCCACTTACAAATATGCTATGAACTATAAACAATATAATTATTAATAACCTCATTTTTACTTAAAAAGCAGTTTGTTGGATACGCCAACAAACTGCTAATATAGAATAATATCTAACGGCTATTAATTAGAGGATTTATCCTACAATAACGTCCACCAGAGGTTTTTGTCTGCGTATTTTCCCCAGTCTTTAAAACTGGTTTTCAGGGTTTCGTGCATCTCTTTCTGGTTCATTTTTTTGCCTTTGTCAGATATGGCAAAGTCGGTATCTTTGGGTTTTATCAGTTCTATTTTCTGCGCTATCCATGTGGTGTGCATTCGGGGTATGGCTATCTGCAATATCATGCCTGGTAGCCCGCTAAACATTTCTGGGCCGCCACTTACCATAATATCTTCGGTATAGTAAGCTACTACAAATACCGAGTCGAACATTTTGCCTACGGCTTTGCGGCATTTGTAATTGGCTATAGTGCGTATCTCGTCATATATCTTCCATTCTATTTTGCGCATACTGTCTTCTACCAAAAACTTCTGCTCATACACGTTTTTATTTGCTTTTACTTTTTCAGTACCAAAATCCGTCATCACTACATTGTCATTGGCAGGCGATTGTGCAAACCATAGCTTAGTACCACCCTCTACTTCTCTACCAGGTTTGTACAGCGATTTGGATGTATTGAAATACATATCAAAGTAGGTAATCGTATAGTCGGGTATCTGCGAACGGAAGCGCTCAACCCATTGCTTCTGGTCATCGTCCAAATCATTCAGCAAGCGTTTCAGGTTCACCTTGCGTTCATACTCTATTTTACCGTATTGGGTAAATTGTGCTTTTGCAGTGCTTGCGCAGGCAAATAATATAATGATGGCAATTATCTTCTTCATAAGGGTTATTTTATCATCTTAATAATAGAGCCTGCGTCCTGCTGCGGTGGTGCGCCTGCTGCCGTTTTAGTAAAGTTCCATATCAGCGATACAAGGCCGTAGCGGCGGATGGTATTGTAATTACTTTCTGTAACCAAGTTGTTTTGCGCATAGCGGCTGAACCCGAGGTTTTGGTTCAGTATATCGAATGCTGATACACGCATTTCCAGTTGGTCGTTTTTCATAAACTTCTTGCTTACATACGCATTCCACCTGAACACGTTATTGTTTCTATCAAACACACTGGTCTGCTGTCGGATGTACCATTCAAAGTCTGTACCTACACCGAATTTCTTTGGCAAATCGTAAGACACAGAAAACTCTTGGTCTGCTGTCCAGAAACTGGTGGTCTGTGTGCTGATGGTTGATTTGTTGTCGTTGTACGTAATCTCGGGGTTGTAGCTGATGTCAAACTTATCATTCTCAGAATGCCAGCTAAGGCGTATGCCTATGCTATACCTGTTGTTATCGCTCTTGTTGGTGATGCCGTTTATTACGTTGTTGATGTGGTTGATGCCGAGGCTACCATATACACCCGCGTCAAAGTTTATTTTATTGAACTGCCTGCCGATGCCTATATAACCCCACCCGCTATAGTTACCATCTACATTGATGTATTGATACGTGCGCAATCCCTGTGCGTCAATATTCTCAGCACGACTGATGGCATTGTCAACAAGATTCATGTTGAAGTTCATCCATATATACCTGTTGGTCAGCATCTTGTAATCGTTGAAGCTGAAACCGATATTGTGTGTGAACGATTGGGTGATGCCCGCATTACCTAAGGCAATGTTCAACGGGTCGGTATTGTTTCGCAAAGGTTGTATCTGGTCTATAGTAGGTTGTTGAGTATACCCACTATAATCAAGGCGCAAACGACGTTGTTTGTTGAAGCTATAGCTGGCAAATGCTTTGGGGAAGAAGTTGGTGAAATTGTATGTACGTGCTGTATCGGTCATCAGATCTTCCTGCCTAAAGGATGCGTTTGATAACGAACCACCGGCGGACATGGTTAGCTTTTTAAACACAAAGCGCACATTGGCACCCCCTGTATGTGTCATTACATTGAACGCGAAATTGTTGCTGAAAAAACTATCCAACGATTGGTATGAGTCGTCTGTTGGTGTTTGCTTATTAAAAGTTTCCCTACGTGCAGTATTATTATCTACTTTGAAAGAGTAGTTGGCATCCAGAAATGCTACTTTAGATAATGGCTCGGTATAAGTAGCCCTTGCAGAGAGCGACATCTGCGTACTTTCATTATCTTTCCTTTGGTCAAGCACGTTGTTGAATACGCCCAGTAAGGCGCTGTTATTCGTATCGCGCAGGTATTGTGTAATGGTAGAACGCAGGAAGCCATCGCTTACTGTTTCACGATAGTTTTCTGTCAGGTTCAGCGCAAACGTCCTGCCTTTTTTCTTAAACTTCTTGCGATAGTCGAGCGTGGCATTCATGCTCTTGGTAGTAGCATCGTTTGTCAGCACACGGTTATTGTTATTGAGCGTAGAGTCCAGTTCATTTGCCGTACGCGCATCAAATCGTGTAGTGCTTATGGTATTGGAGTGCCCCGCATTAGCTGTCAGTTTCAGTGTAGATGTAGAGTCTATCGTCCATGTATAAGTGCCATCTACCCGATGGCGCTGCCCTACAGAATATTTATCGTTGGTGGTATTGCTGAAGTTTTTGCGATTATTAGGCAGCGAGTTTTCTGACAGCGTGTTGGTAATAGCAGATATATCCTGTTTGCCGTAGCGGTAGTTGCCCCCCAAATGGTGTTTGTCTTGCTTCCATTTGTTGGAGTAGTGCCCGCCTGCCGTCCATGCACGCGGAAAGCCCTCGCCGTTGTACCTGCCACTCCAGCTTTCCATATCGTCGCCGCCGCTGAAGTAGGTAATAATACCGCCGTCTTCGGTCATCTCGCTGTTGCCGCCACCACCACCGCCAAATTTATCTCTGTCTTCCCAACCCAACCCCATCTTGCCAGTATTGGCCATAATACCAAATACTGATAGCTTTCGCTTGCCTTTAAAGGCATTGAACATGGCTTGGTTTTCAAAAAAGTTCTGGTCGTCGCCGGGGCCACCTGCTGCTACCACTTTGCCGAAATATCCTTTCTTTTTATCTTCTTTCAGTTGCAGGTTGATGGTGCGTGTTTTCTCTCCATCATCTACGCCTGTAAACTCTGCCTGCTCACTTTTCTTATCAAATACCTGTACTTTTTCTACCGCTTTTGCCTGCAGGCTTTTGGTTACTACGGCGGGGTCGTCTGTAAAAAACTCCTCGCCGTCCACCAATACTTTTTCCACTTTTTCGCCATGGGCTACTATTTGGCCGTTTTTATCTACCTGTATGCCAGGTAGTTTTTTCAGCAGTGCCTCTACATCAGCATTTTCCTTAGTCAGGAAACTATCTGCCATATACTCAATGGTATCTCCCTTTACCTTGATGGCTGCGTATTGCTGTGTCAGTACTACCTCTTTCAGCAGGTGCATTTTCGATACCATCGGTATCATACCGAGGCTCATTTCTTTTCGGTCTTTTACGTTGAAGATATCAACATACTCTGCCAAGCCGGGATAGCTGGTCATCAGCAGGTACTTGCCTGGTTCTTTTACTTTAAGCGAAAAACTACCATCTTCTTTGGTACGTGTGAATGTTTCCATTACCGAGTCTTTGGCTCTTAGTATGGTTATACACGCATTGGGTAGCGGGTTGCTATTGAGCGTGTCTGATACCGAGCCGGTAATGGTTATGGGCTGCGCAAAGCCAGTGCCTGCAAGCAGCAACAACGAAAAGAACGTAATGATGAGGCGCATCCGGGGGGAGTTGGTTAATGGTTTGGTTACATTAACATGACAAATATGGTTGTATTGTTACGAATCAAGAAATAATAAATGTTAAAATAAGTTAAATGAGCCTGCGCAAAAAGGGGGATTTTTTGAAATTATTAATTCAGTGTTTATACACATACTATTTGCCTGATGGTTAATTATATTTTTAAAATGCCAACCGAGTTTATAACTTTGTGCGACCGCAACAGCTACTTCCTCAATTTTATTGTAATATCTGTATGCTGCGCTACCGGTCAGAATAAAACAGGAGCGTTATGACGAAGTATATTTTTGTAACCGGAGGCGTTACTTCATCCTTAGGTAAGGGTATCATTGCCGCATCATTGGCCAAGTTATTGCAGGCACGCGGCTTTCGCACTACCATCCAAAAATTCGACCCTTACATCAACGTGGATCCGGGTACACTGAACCCATACGAGCATGGTGAGTGTTATGTAACCGAAGACGGTGCAGAAACAGACCTTGACCTTGGCCACTACGAGCGTTTCCTGAATACTTATACATCGCAAGCCAATAATGTAACTACCGGGCGCATCTATCAATACGTAATCAATAAAGAACGAGAGGGTGCTTACCTCGGTAAGACTGTGCAGGTTATCCCACATATCACAGATGAGATAAAACGCCGTATGACACTGCTGGGCAAAGACAATAAATACGATATTGTCATCACCGAGTTGGGGGGTACGGTAGGCGATATAGAATCGTTGCCATACGTAGAGGCAGTAAGACAGATGAAATGGGAACTGGGCGACGACCGTGCGCTGGTTGTTCACCTGACGTTGATACCCTACCTGAAAGCCGCCAAAGAACTGAAAACTAAGCCCACGCAGCACTCTGTAAAAATGATGAGCGAACACGGGCTGAACCCCGATGTACTGGTGTGCCGTACGGAAGAACCATTATACAAAGACCTGAAACGTAAAATAGCCCTGTTTTGTAACGTAACACAAGACGCTGTTATTGAGGCATTGGACGCTGATACCATCTACGGTGTGCCGCTGGAAATGATGCGCGAAAGACTGGACGAGATTTGCCTGAAGAAGCTGAATATGCCGATGGGCACCGACCCCGACCTGACGAAGTGGAAAGAGTTCCTGAACAAGCTGCGCTATCCAAAATCAAAAGTAACCATCGGGCTGATAGGTAAGTATGTAGAATTGCAGGATGCTTACAAATCAATTCTTGAAGCATTGATACACGCTGGTGCCATGAACGAGTGTAAAGTAGAAGTGCGCAACATACACTCTGAACACCTGACGACTGATAACGCGATTGAAAAACTGCAAAATCTGGATGCCATATTAGTTGCACCGGGCTTTGGCAGCCGTGGCATAGAGGGTAAGATAGATGCCATACGCTATGCCCGCGAAAATAAAATACCCTTCTTTGGTATATGCCTCGGTATGCAGATGGCATGTGTGGAGTTTGCCCGTAATGTGCTGGGCATGAGCAAAGCACATTCTACAGAGATGAACCCCGACACCAACGATGCCGTTATTGCCATGATGGAAGAGCAGAAAAAAATAACACAAATGGGCGGCACCATGCGCCTAGGCACATACGATTGCGAACTGCGAAGCGATTCTCGTGCAGCATCTATATACGGTGCTACCAAAATAGCCGAACGCCACCGCCACCGCTACGAATTCAATAACGAATTTATAGACGCTTATGAAAACGCCGGCATGATACCTGCAGGCAAAAATCCTAAGACGGGCTTGGTAGAAGTAGTAGAAATAAAAGACCATCCATTCTATGTAGGTGTACAGTTTCACCCCGAATACAAGAGTACGGTAGAAAACCCGCACCCCTTGTTTGTTGCATTTGTAAAAGCCGCTAAAGAAGCACAGGAAAAACGCAATGGCCGTAGCTCATTGATATATGAGGATAGCGTGGCCGAAGGATAAGATAATAATAGCTCAATAGCTTAATAACTGAATGGCTCAATGAATATCATTGAGCCATTTTTTTGTTTGCTAAATACATTTTTGAAAAAAACTGATGAAAAATTTGCGAAACCGAATAGTTGCATATATATTTGCAACCGATTGGTTTCTTAAATAATAAAGTAAAGATGAGACGAGATGTATATCAGGCAATAGCAGACCCTACGCGAAGGGCTATCATAGCATTAATAGCCATACAAGCCATGACACCCAATGCCATAGCCGAGCATTTTGATACCAGCAGACAAGCCGTATCAAAACACTTGCGCATACTTACCGAGTGCGATTTGGTAAAACAAGAACAAGTAGGCAGGGAAATATATTATCTGCTTGAAGTGAAAAAAATGAAAGAAATAGACAAATGGCTTGAGCAGTTTCGCAAAATATGGGAGAACGGATTCAGCCAGCTCGATGACTTATTATTAACTATTAAAAAAGAAAAGAAATGAACAATCTATTATTTGACATAAAGGTTGATTTATCAACTAATTCTGTATCAATAGACAAAGAATTTACAGCAGAACGTTCACTTGTTTGGGATGCCTTTACAACCAAAGAACTGCTTGACAAATGGTGGGCACCCAAGCCTTATGAATCAAAAACAAAGGCAATGGATTTCGTTGTTGGTGGACGTAGATTTTATGCAATGGTTAGCCCAGAAGGGCAAGAGATGTGGCAACTGCAACAATATACTTCAATCACCCATAAAACTAATTTTAAGTTCTTGAGCGTATTCGCAGATAAAGATGAAAATCCGCATTTACCTGGTTCAAATTGGGATTTGAATTTCAGTGAAGAAGATGAAATAACTAGAGTTAGCATCACCATTCATAACGAATCGCGCGAACGAATGGAAAAGATGCTTGAAATGGGCTTCAAAGAAGGTTTCACTATGACATTAAATGAATTATCAACATTAATAAATAAGAAATAACATGAACAATTTACAATTCGATTTTCTTGTAAACAAAGAAAATAACACGCTTACAGTAGTAAGGGAATTTGCAGCAGGCAGGCAATTGGTATGGGATTGCCATACGAAAAGCGAATTGCTCGAACAATGGTTTGCTCCCAAGCCATTTACTGCCAAAACCAAATCAATGAATTTCGATAATGGCGGGCATTGGCACTATGCAATGGTTGACCAAGATGGTACAGAATACTGGGGCTACACATCGTATAACAATGTAAAACCGATAGACTATTACGAAACATCGGACGCATTCAGCAACGAAGCAGGTGAAATAAACAAAGAGCTACCTGCTGCTATATGGGAAGTGAGTTTTACAGACAAAGGAGAAAATACATTGGTAACAACCATTGTAAAATACAACTCGCTTGCAGACCTTGAAAAGATATTGGAGATGGGCATGAAAGAAGGCCTCACCGCCACATTACAGCAATTAGATGAACTAATACAATCACTTAAAAAATAGCTGAATGGCTTAATAGCAAAATGGCTCAATGAATATCATTGAGCCATTTTTATTATCATAGCAAATCATTCATAATCATGCTAATCAAAGTCAAAACTCGTTCTTCCACATCATACTTTCAATAGGCTTATTGGGCTGGTTGCCGTATTTAGCATTTTTCTTTTGGTTGTATTTCACTTCTATCTCACCATCTACTGGGAAGTAGATTAGCTGACCTATGGGCATACCCTTATATACTTTTACGGGTTGCTTTACAGATATTTCGAGTGTCCAGTTGCCGCAAAAGCCCACATCGCCCTTACCGGCAGTGGCATGTATATCTATACCCAAACGCCCTGTAGATGATTTACCCTCGAGGAAAGGTACATGCGCATGTGTTTCGGTGTACTCAAGCGTTACGCCCAGATAAAAGATGTGCGGATATAGTACAAAGCCCTCGTCGGGTATTTCAAAACATTCTATCTGGTTGTGCTTCTTCGCATCTATGATGTGTTCTTTATACGTAGCCAGTGTGCTGCCAAGATGCACATCGTAGCTATTGCTGCCCAAACAGTCGCGCTTGTAAGGTTCTATTTTGATAGTGCCTTTTTCTATTTCTTCCAGTATGCGCTTGTCAGATAGTATCATAGGGGCAAATATAAGCCCCACCCAAACCTCCCCCAAGGGGAGGGTATAAAATAAAATAGTATAGGGGATAGAGTGTGAATAAAAACCACCTACATGTATCTTTATATTCGTGAGAGATTTTACTATTTACAAAATACAAGCACCTCCCCTTGGGGGAGGCAGGGAGGGGCTATATGGCATTATATAATGAATGGAGCAGCGACCCGTATAGCCTTGCAGCTATATGGAAGATAGAAGAGCCCGAAAGCTTTTTTATTGAACGCACGGGCTTGCCTGCACCTGAAATGAAAGCAGAGAAGCGTAGGATGGAAAGGTTGGCTGGACGTTTTTTGCTCAAGCACCTGAAAGAAGATTTTCCGCTACTCAATATCCAAGCCGACGAGCATGATAAACCCCGTATAGATGATAATCAATATTATTTCTCCATCTCTCACTCTTGGCCTTATGTGGCGGCAGTTGTGAGCCCTTATGTAGAATGTGGTATAGACATACAATGCTGGCACCCGCGCATGGAAGCCCTGCAACACAAATACCTGTCGCCGCCGGAGCAGCTGTTATTTGATAATAACCCTAAACTGCTAACGATGGCATGGAGTGCTAAAGAGGCTGCCTATAAATGGCAGGGGCGCAGAGGCGTAGAGTTTGCAGACCATATGATTATCCAAAAAATAGAGCAAATAGAGGACTATTACAATATTAATATTTTTATGAATTTAACACAGCCGAAAATGCAAATAAATACACAAGGCATTGTAAAACAAGACTTTACATGTGCTTTTGTAGTACACAACGAGGTTTTTCATCCTTTCGATAAATAAAACAATTTTATTTTAATGTTTTATTTTCTGGCGTTTTATTCAAAATATTTGGATTAGTAGTGTTGATTATTTTACATTTGCGTAAAATTTAATCTAATGTCATCACTTCGTTATCTCGCACTGCAAGAAATGGCTTCCGAAGAAAAAAAGGTAGCCCACTACAGTGGCAAACGCATTACCAGCATGTTTGCCAGCAACGTATTTACAGGCCGCGTAATGCGCGAATACCTGAGCGACGAGGCTTACAAAAGCCTGATGAACTCGGCAAAATCGGGCACTAAGATAGACCGCAAGATGGCAGACCAGATAGCCGCAGGCATGAAGGCTTGGGCAGAGGAGCGCGGCGTTACACACTTCACACACTGGTTTCAACCCCTTACAGGCACTACTGCCGAAAAGCACGATTCTTTCTTTACCATTAAAAGTGATGGTACAGCAATAGAAATATTTGACGGTGATGCATTGATACAACAAGAGCCCGATGCCAGCAGTTTCCCCAACGGTGGCATTCGTGCTACGTTTGAAGCCCGTGGTTATACCGCGTGGGATCCTTCTTCTCCGGCTTTCATTATGGAAGCTGCTAATGGCAAAACACTTTGCATACCTACTATATTCATAGCCTACAACGGCGAATCGCTGGACTATAAAGCACCATTGCTCAAGTCTATCGCAGCATTAGATAAAGCAGCAGTAGATGTATGCCACTATTTTGATAAGAATGTTACGAAAGTAACCACAACACTGGGCTGGGAGCAAGAGTATTTTGTGATTGATGAAACACTTGCAAATGCACGCCCTGACCTTGTCATGTGCGGACGCACTTTAGTTGGCCATTCACCTGCCAAAGGACAACAGTTAGAAGACCACTATTTCGGTTCTATACCAGACAGGGTATATGAGTTCATGCAAGACTTTGAGCAAGAGTCTTACAAACTGGGTATTCCATTGCGTACCCGCCACAACGAGGTAGCGCCGGGGCAATTTGAGTGCGCACCGATATTTGAAGAAGTGAACATAGCAGTTGACCACAACTCGCTGCTGATGGACGTGATGAATAAAGTGGCAAAACGCCACAAACTAAAAGTATTGCTGCACGAAAAACCTTTCGCTGGTGTAAACGGTAGCGGTAAACATAATAACTGGAGCCTTGCTACAGATACAGGTGTAAACCTGCTGGCCCCCGGCAAAACACCACGCACCAACCTGATGTTCCTCACGTTCTTCGTGAATGCCATCAAAGCAGTACACGACCATGCCGACCTGATGCGTGCTGCCATCGCTTCTGCCAACAACGACCACCGCTTGGGTGCTAACGAAGCACCACCTGCTATCATATCTGTATATATAGGCAAATACCTGACAGAAGTACTGGACGAAATTGAAACAAGGGTAAAAGATAAATTCAGCGAGCAAGACGAAGTAATACTGAAGCTGGACATCCACAAGCAAATACCCGAATTGCTGATGGACAATACAGACCGCAACCGTACCAGCCCGTTTGCCTTTACAGGTAATAAATTTGAATTCCGCGCGGTAGGTTCTTCTGCCAACTGCGGTTCGCCCATGACGGTGCTGAACACCATTATGGCGCAAAGCCTGAAAAACTTCAAAAGCGATGTAGATGCGCTGATAGAAAAAGGCGAGAAGAAAGAAGTAGCCCTGATGCATGTACTGCGCGACTATATTACGAACTCAAAGAAAATTCGTTTTGAGGGCGACAACTACAGCGATGCATGGGCAGAAGAAGCTAAGAAACGTGGGTTGAATAATTTTAAAACTACACCCGAAGCATTGGATGCATTCGTAACAGATGCAGCTAAGAAAGTGTTTTTTGAAAACAACATCTACAGCGAACGCGAACTGGATGCACGCCACGAAATATTGCTGGAAGACTATGTGAAGAAAGTGCAGATAGAAGCGCGCATACTGGGCTATATGGCTACCAACCACATACTGCCTGCTGCCATCAACTATCAGAATGTATTGGCTGAAAACGTACGTGGACTAAAAGACTTGGGACTGGGCGAGGGCAGCTACAAAGCGCAACTGAACATACTGAAAGTAGTAAGCGGACACATACAAGAAATCAATGACAATGTAGAAGCAATGATTGAAGCACGTAAAAAAGCAAACAACGTGGAAGACATGCACAAGCGTGCTGCTATGTATTGCAACAACGTGAAGACGTACTTTGATAAAATACGCTACCATGCAGACAAACTGGAACTGCTGGTAGAAGACAAGATGTGGCCGCTGCCAAAATACCGCGAGCTGCTGTACTTGCGCTAACAAACTGCAAAGCCCCGCAACATTGCGGGGCTTTGTGTTTTAATAAACTTGATGATGAACAACTACAATATACGATTAATAAAACCCGCTGATGCGGAAGCGGCGCTTGCAGTATATGCGCCTTATGTATTGCACACTGCCAATACGTTTGAATATGAAATACCATCTGTTGCAGACTTCAGTGCAAAGATTGAAAAGATAACGGTGCAATATCCGTGGCTTGTATGCGAGTCCGATGGCGAAATAGTAGGATATGCTTACGGCAGCACACACCGTGAACGTGCCGCTTATCAATGGTCGCCGGAAAGTACAGTGTATATTGATGCCAAACACCACCGGAAAGGCGTAGCTCGGGCACTATACAATACATTGTTTGAACTATTGAGACAACAAGGCTACATCAATGTTTTTGCAAGTGTGTTGGTTACGAATGAAAATAGTGTAGCGTTTCATAAAGCTTACGGATTTGAAGAAATAGGCTTGTTTAAAAACATTGGCTACAAGCTTGGTAAGTGGCATACTAATTTGTGGCTGCAATACGCATTGCAGGAAGCCGTGATAAACCCACCAGTGCCCAAACCTATAACGAAGATGTTAGATGATGATGAACTAAAAATAACAATCAACAAACCTGTTGAATTACTAAATACTTAACTTTAGTATATGGAAATGCGCCCAGTATGTGAAAAATGCAATAAAGAACTACCACAAGATGGTATTGCATTTGTATGCAGCTACGAGTGTACTTTTTGCGAAGACTGCACAAAAGAAATGGAACATGTATGCCCTAATTGTAAAGGGGAATTGGTGAGAAGACCGAGGAGAAAAAAACAAACCGAAGAATAACTATGAGCAAACAACATCACTACGCAGCCACCATAACATGGACGGGCAATAAAGGCGAAGGCACTACCCGTTATGATGCCTATGAGCGAGCGCATACATGGGCTGTAGATGGCAAACAGACAATAGCCTGTTCGTCTGATACTCCTTTTCGTGGAGATTGTACAAAACACAATCCCGAAGATGCATTGCTCTATTCACTATCCAGTTGTCATATGCTATGGTATTTGCACTTGTGTGCAGATGCGGGCATTATTGTTACGGATTATACCGATAACGCTACGGGAGTATTAAGCATGGACACACCCGAAGGCGCACGTTTTACAGAAGTTACATTATACCCCATTGTTACCGTAAAAGACGCTTCCATGATTGAAAAAGCGAATGCCCTGCACGATGAAGCTCACAAAAAATGCTTTATTGCCAAGTCGGTCAGCTTTCCTGTAAAGCATGAACCTAAAGCTATTGCAGGTTAAAACTTATTATTATCAGCTAATTACCACATCAGCTAATCAGCTAATTGCAGTATTTTAGCGCAAATTTTACGGACAGATGAATAAAGTGGTTGCAAATGCGGGTGAAGCCATACGCGATATTGAAAGCGGCATGACCTTGATGCTGGGCGGCTTTGGCCTATGCGGCATCCCCGAAAACTGTATTGCTGCATTGGTACGCAAAGGCGTTAATAACCTTACTTGTATATCCAACAACGCAGGTGTGGACGACTTCGGCATCGGGCTGATGCTACAGCAAAAGCAAGTGAAGAAAATGATTTCGTCTTATGTAGGCGAAAATGCAGAGTTTGAACGCCAACTACTAAGCGGAGAGTTGGAAGTAGAACTGATACCACAGGGTACACTGGCTACACGTTGCATGGCAAGTGGTTATGGTATGCCTGCCGTTTACCTGCTGGCAGGTGTAGGTACAGAAGTAGCAAATGGCAAAGAAGTTCGCAACTTCAACGGTAAAGACTATTTGCTGGAATATGCTTTCGATTCAGACTTTGCCATTGTAAAAGCGTGGAAAGGTGATTCGCAGGGGAATCTGGTATATAAAGACACGGCTCGCAACTTCAACCCCATGATGGCAATGGCTGGTAAAATAACCATTGCAGAGGTAGAAGAACTTGTTCCTGTTGGCGAATTGCACCCAAATGAAATACATACGCCAGGGATATATGTTCACCGAATTTTTCAGGGCAAGGATTATGAAAAACGTATAGAACAACGCACAACGAGAAAAAGATAAGCCCAAACCCCTGAAGGGGCTTAATTATGAAAACAACATTATTCTTTAACTTTTAAAAACAAGTTCCCCATGTAGGGGATAGGGGGTTTATGGCACTCGATAAAACACAAATAGCACAACGCATAGCAAAGGAATTGCAGGATGGTTTTTATGTAAACCTTGGCATTGGCATACCTACGCTGGTAGCTAATTATATACCTGACGGCGTGAATGTTGTACTCCAAAGCGAGAACGGATTGCTGGGCATGGGGCCTTTCCCGTTTGAGGGCGAAGAAGATGCCGACCTGATAAATGCAGGCAAGCAAACCATCACTACATTACCCGGTTCTGCATTTTTTGATAGTGCTATGAGCTTTGGTATGATACGGGCAGGTAAAGTACACCTGACCGTGTTGGGTGCTATGGAAGTAGCCGATAACGGCGATATAGCCAACTGGAAGATACCTGGTAAGATGGTAAAAGGCATGGGAGGCGCGATGGACTTGGTGGCAGCAGCTAAAAACATCATAGTAGCTATGCAGCATACCAACCCCAAAGGCGAAAGCAAATTGTTGCCAGCGTGTACACTACCGCTAACAGGGGTAAAATGCGTTAAAAAAGTAGTAACAGACCTTGGTGTGTTCGACATTACACCAGACGGTTTCCGTTGTATAGAACATGCTCCTGGGGTATCTATTGACGAGATAAAAGCAAAAACAGCAGGCAGGTTAGTGATTGCAGATGATATGAAAGAAATGGTATTTTAATAATAGCATACATACTTACAACATCAAACCCTCTGCAAAGAGGGTTTCTTTTTTTATATTCATAGCATGAAATTGGCAGCAACGCTATTATTGTTCCTATCGTCTTGCTTAGCAGTACAAGCACAGCAAAAAAGCGAAGAAGCTTTGGTGAATAAAATACTGCAATGCATGGCAAGTCAGGATGACTCTGTATATGCTTCTTTGTTCCCAAAATTTGCTACGTTATGGAGCAAAGTGCTTGCTTATCAAGATACAACTACGATAGGCAACCGACGTATAGCAAGCCTGCGGAGCAATATGCGTTCCGTTCAGCAGTTCGACCCCGAATTTAATAATGCCATTATCAACGACTTTAAGTTTATACACAAAAAAGGTATAGACTCCGGTCTGCATTGGCGCGATATTTTAGTTGCACGGTACGAATTGGAAAAAGCACCACTACCCAGAGAATTAATTGGCTTTGAAAAAATAGTGCCTTATCGCCTGCGCGGATACATATTTGTACAAGACTTGCTGACTCGCAAAATATATTGTCTTGCTGTAAAAGATGTACATGGCTTTAACAATCAATGGTATGGCGGACGCATCGTCAACCTGCTGGAAGCTGAAACGATTGAAGAGTATTATGAAAAGCTGGCGGTAGAGCAAAAAGTATTGAAAGACGTACTGATAGCACAGCTATATGCCATGATGGATACAGGCGAACATACCAATGACAGCACGGCGACCGCCACAGCGAAACAAAATCAACCAGCCAATCCGCTGAAAATTGATGTGCCTGAAGATGAAGAAAAAAAACAAACAGCCACAGAGGTAATAGAACGCAAGCTATACACCGGCCTGTTTGATAATGAAATAAAAATGGAACTGTATATCCGTAGCCTGAAAGGGAAATGCCCGCAACCAGTATGCGGATGGGATGCACTCTATAAATTTCAGGATATGGAAGACTACATCGTACTGGATGTTACAAGAGGCGAGGGCGGCAAACTGGTGCTGACAGAAGAAGACGTAGGTGTGATGGAAATAACTATACAGGGCGAAAAAGTAACAGGCGAGTGGACTTCTTTTAAAGACAAAACATCTGTAGATGTGGTTATGACAGAAAAGAAAGAAGTAAAAAACCGCAAGCTATTTATGCTCGATGATATACTTGAAGGTGGCATGAACTTCGGGGACGATGATTGAGCAGTGTATTTATTGCCTGATATAATTGAAGTGCTCAGTTATGAGTAATTGTTATTTACTTTCAACAACCAAAATATATATTTAAATAATACCCGCAGACCACAGCAATGTGCTGTACTTGATGTGCCACTTCGCTTTCAGCTCTATTAGTTTTTGCTGTGCCTCAAGCAATTTGTTTTCTCTTGAGTTGATAAGGAACAGCGTACTTTCTCCTACTTCATAACGCACCATCTCGGCATTATACATTCTGGCAAAGTTCAGATATGCGTCTTCATAGAGATTTATCTGCCTGTAAAGGTTGAGGACTTCCGTATAATACACTTTGATTTTATTTTCTATCTGCAAAGCGGTATAGTCTTGCTCCAATTGGGTTTCCATTATTTTGAATTTGGCTGCCCTGTAACTTCCTATTGCTTTTCTGTAAAACAACGGCATCTTAAATTCAAAACCTGCTTTATAGTTGTTTTCTAAAAAATTGGTGGTAAAATCGTTTGGCATATTATAGCCTTTGTTCAGCATATTAGCTTTTACATCCAGCTTTGGCAGAAACTCTTGTTGTTTCAGGCGTTTTTCTATTTCCAGTACATTCAATTTATACTCAAATACATTCAGTTTAGGGTGTTGCGAATAAGCCTGTGTTATCAACTGTTGCAGTGCAGGCATATTATCAGGGGAAAGCTTATTATTTAATTCGGCGTTTTCGGGCACAATTTTATCAGACCATTCTGCCGGTTTGTTATTTTCTAACCACAAGTAAGCAGACAGTTCGTAGCCTGCATTCTGAAAATCCGTCCATGCATCATTTGCAAGCAGCTGAAATGCCTGCAATTGTGTAGTAGCTTCCGTAGTATCTATGGCAGCACGGTTTCCTTGTTCGTATTCTATCCTTACAAATTGCAACCTTTCTTTATTGATAGCGATAACACGATCGAATAGTTGGTATTTATTGTATGCCTGCACCCAATTCCAGTATCGCTCAATAGCTTCCAGCAGTATATTATTTTGCGTAAGCCTGCGCTCTACCTCGCTCATGCCCCTGTATGCCTGCGCTGTGCGCAATGCAGCACGGCGCTCATCAAACAGCAAACCATTCATTACAGCTATATTCACTCCTGCATAGCTCGATTTGCCGAAAGTGTTTTCACTGTTTACTCTTGTTCCATATACTTCTTCTGCTCCTGCTTTTATATCTATACCATACCATGTAGGTATTTTCAGTTCGGGGTTCAGATAGCTGTAGTATTCCTGTCCGCCAAAAGTTTTTCGTTCTCCCTCTGCGGTTACCTGCGGGTCAAAAGCACCTCTGGCACCTAATACTTCCGCACCCATACGGCGCACTTTCAGGTCAGCTTGTTTTATTACAGGGTGATATTTTTTTACAATACTGATGATGCCATCTTTGGATAAATAGAGCAATGAGTCTTGTGCTGCCACATGTGTATGCAGCAGTACCAATAAAGCAATAGCCACTACCTGTTTAAGGCTCATATTTTCGATTTGCTCTGGTTGTCTTTTTTATTGCTGTATTCTGCAGACTCTTTATAAAAATCGGGCGGGAAGCCGTTGACGTTTCGCCATAGCTCATACCATATGGGCACATCCTTCAGCAATATTATTGCAGAAGCACCTGTACCTATCGTCAGACCGGGGGGCCATGGTTTTTCACCTTTCTTTTCGCGTACCAGCACCCTGAACTTTCCGTTTTTGCTTACGGTGCTTTCAATAGCTGTTACTTCGCCGGTAAATGTTCCATAAGAAGCATTGGGCCAACCACTGAATACTATAGCAGGGAAACCATCGAAAAGGAAACGAACCGTTCTGCCAACAGACAGTAATGGCAGATCTACCGGACGAACATATATCTCTACCGCATGCTGCGCTTTGCCTGGTACTATCTCTACCAGTTTTTCACCGTCCTTTACTATCTCATTAATACCGGCTTTGCTTGCCTGCACTACCTGCCCGTTCTGCGGAGCTTTCAAAAAGTATTGTCCTGCACGAATGGTGTAATTGGCATACTGGTTATTCAACTTTGCCAGCTCGCCCTGTGCACTCGCAATCTCACTCTCTGAGGCTGCTACATCGCTACGTGCTTTAAATATTTTTTCAGCGTACTCCTGGCTTACCTGGCTCAGCTCGATGCGCGTGTTGTTATATTTTATTTGGGTACTGTTCTTTTTTGCCAATGCATCCTGATATTTTTGGTTGCGGTCTTCCAACTGCACTTTCGATACCAGGCCACTATCCCTCATAATGCGTTGCCTGCGGTACTGTTCTTCAGCTATCTGGAAACCATTATTTGCAGCTACCGCATCTATACTATCGCTAATCACTTTCTGCCGTAATTGTTGCAGCTTAAACTGTAACGTGTTTTCCAATGCTTGTATCTGTCCTTGCGTAGCTGTTATTTTTTGCTGGTATGCGCTGATAGACGAAGCCTTCGCATTTATTTGCTCTGATGTGCGTTGTGTCAGCTGCGGGTCAAGGTATTCATCTTTTATCTCCGCCAGTTGTGCAATCGTATCACCGGCTTTTACAAAATCACCTTCTTTTACATACCATTTAATAATCCTGCCGGGTATGATGGCATTCAATTCCTGCGGCCTGTCTTCTTGCCTCAAAGTTGTTACAGCTCCTCTGGCACGAATGTTCTGCGTCCATGGTAAAAACAGGAAAATAACCAGCACTATGAAAATACCGGTTACCCATTTTTTAATATTACTTTCTTTGTTGACACGGTAAACCGTCGTAAAGGATTTAACCCCCTCACCATGGGTAATATGTTCTACTATTTCTTTTACCTCTTTCATTGGTAAATCAATTATCGGTTTTTATGGAGCCGTTATCCAACCTGATTATCTTGTCAAAGTATTCCTCTTCCATACATTCGGTAGCTGTTATTACCACCGTTGTATCTTTCATTTCATTATGTATATACTGTAATACCCTTCTTCTGTATTCCGGAGCAATTTTATCAAACAATGCTTCCAGCAACATCAGTTTGGGTTTGGAAACAAGTATCCTTGTCAGCAATATTTTCTGAATTACATTATCGGGCAGGTGATAGGCCGAAGGCTGAATAATCTTCTCATACCCCTCTTCCTGGCTCACAACATATTGGCGCAGGCCGGTCAGTTCAGCCATATTATCTACTATGGCATAGTCTATATTTTGTCCCAATGTTATGTTTTCCATGATGGAAGCACTGATGATGTCAGTTTCAGAAAACAACACGTTGATATCTTTTCTCAGGCTTGGCAGATCGTAATTGTGTATTGGCACTTCATCAAGCGTGATTTCACCTTTTTCGGGCGTATAAATACCGCTCAGCAGATACAGCAACGTTGTTTTGCCCGAGCCCGGCGTACCGGTAATACAAACTTTTTGACCTGCGGCTACATCAAAACTTACATCTTTCAACACATCCTTATCACCATATGTAAAATGTAATTTATCTACAGAAACGGATATCCCTTTATCAACTTTGGTACGTACTACATGACCTGTACGCTCTGCTGGCTTATCGAGCAGTTTATTCAGCTTTTCGAGCGATGTAAGAACGTCATATACTTTTTCAAGGTTGACAATCAGTTTCTCAACAGAGTTTATTACCAGTATGATCACGATTTCGGCTGCAATAAACTGGCCTATATTTAATTGCTGATTAACCAAAAGGAAAGCACCAACAATAAGCATGGCAGCCGTTATCAATAATTTAAATACGATTAACGACCAGTATTGTATCAGCAATATCCTGAAGTGCGCCGTTCTGGAACGTAGATAGTTGCTGATATGACTATCCGCTTTTTTTAACAGAAAACTAGTGTCAACAAATTTGAATGAACTTACCATCCTTGCCTCTTCTTCCAGATAAGCGGCTACCTTATACTTGTGGTTGCTTTCTGCCATACTTGTCTCAAGGCCTCTGCTGCCAGTATACCTGAGTATCGTGTACAATATGGTTACCAACAATATGCCAAAGAATATGAAAGTGGGGTGGTAAAATGACAATAATAACAACCCGAACAGGATCTGTATGGTAGCGGTAGGCACATCGAGCAAAAGCTTTGCAATACCCTTTTGTAAAGACACTACATCGAAAAACCTGTTTACCAATTCGGGCAAATAATAATCTTTAACCCCCTTAATATCTATATTATTAATGTGATGGGCATACTTAAACGAATACCTCACGAATAATTGTTGCTGTATTTTTTCAATAATCTTCATCTTGTTTACCTGCAACAGGCCATTGACGAAAACGCCGAATACAACAGATATAATAAGTAATACCAGAGAAGTAGAAATAGCCCCACCTAACACGAAGCTGATGATAGCTTGTATGCCCAATGGCAATGATAGCTGTACCAACCCAGCTAATGCCGCATAGAAGTATATGGACGATATTTCCTTCTTTTCGAAGCGTAATATCTCCAATATTCTATTTAAAGGATTATTAGACATAAGGCTTTATTTAATAATATATTGATTTTTT
The DNA here is from genome assembly GCA_002127285.1 of Chitinophagaceae bacterium IBVUCB1. Classification (GTDB taxonomy): domain Bacteria; phylum Bacteroidota; class Bacteroidia; order Chitinophagales; family Chitinophagaceae; genus Polluticoccus. The sequence continues at coordinate 1,176,416 of NFUW01000001.1, read as the reverse complement.
ATTCAGCAAGTTAAACACTTAAATGATAGAATAGTTGCTAACAATTGTATAAAATATCGGCATACCAAAAGTAATGTTAAAAGGGAATGTTACTGCCAGTGTCATTGGTAGGAACAATCCGGGGTTAGCTTTTGGTGCAGCTATCTTCATGGCAGCAGGCACTGCTATATAAGATGCACTGGCTGCCAGTACGGCGAAAACAAAACGGCTACCCACATCCGTCGTAACCAAAGAGCTAAGTGCTGCTACTGCGCTGCCATTAATTAGTGGTATTAATATGGCAAATAATATGGGAAACCAGCCCTCACTGATAAGCGACTTTATCTTTCTGCCGCTCACAATACCCATGTCTAATAGAAAGATTGCAAGGAAGCCTTTGAACAAATCGTTGGTAAATGGCTTAATACCTTGTGCCTGCTCTGCACTGGCGATGTAGCCAATTACAAGGCTACCCAATATAAGCATAACACTACCATTTGTAAGTGAATGCTTGATAGCCACACGCTTTTTAACCCCTTCGTCGTCGCCACTTTTGTATATTGACATTAATATTAATGCAGCGATAATAGCGGGCGACTCCATCAGTGCCATTATAGCAACCATATGGCCTTTCAGTTGTAATTGATTGGCTTCTAAATAGGCAACTGCCGTTACAAAAGTAACGGCACTTACAGAACCATAAGCAGCAGCTATAGCACCCGAATCGTACACATTCAATCGTCGTTTAAGAATGAAGAAAGTGTATACAGGGATAAAGATAGCTGTACCAATACCAAATAGCATAGACAGAATTACTTCTGCAGTCAGTGTTTCGTGCGATAGCTCCTGCCCCCCTTTGAAGCCAATTGAAAACAAGAGGTAAAATGAGATAAACTTGGACGAACTGGCAGGTATTTCCAAGTCGCTTTTTAAAGATGCGGCTGCAATACCCAGCAAAAAAAATAAGAGTGCCGGATTGGTAAGATTATTGATTAACAGATCGAAATTCATACAGTTGTTATTGTGTAATTTCTATCTTGATTTCAGAATGCATATTTAGTCTATGCCCCTGGTCGTTGCAATGATTGAAGAACACAGTTAGTTTGTCAATAGTCTGCTTCAGTTCTGCTATGCGTTGCAGCGCATGCGCGTCCGGTTTGCCTTTTTTCTCTTCGTGCCGTAAGTTTTTGAGTGCCTGAAAACCTATTTTGTCATTCAGCAAAGACAATATAATGTCTTTTGCTTCAACCGCGTCAAATTCCCCGTTAATCAGTACAATGTTCTCTGCATTATTTTCCATCACATTATATTTTGATGCAAATTTGATAAATATTATTGATTAAATTTTATTTATGTTTATAATAAAATTGATAAATAATATTTATGAATTACACATTACACCAACTACAGATATTTCTGAAAATTGCCCAAACCCATAGTGTAACGAGAGCGGCGGAAGAGCTGCACCTGACACAACCTGCCGTATCCATACAACTAAAAAACTTTCAGTCTCAATTTGATATACCACTTACAGAAGTGATTGGCAGAAATATATACATTACCGATTTTGGCAAAGAAATAGCAACTGCTGCTGAAAAAATACTGGAGCAGGTATACGACATCAACTATAAAATGCATGCCTACAAAGGCCAGTTGATAGGTAAGCTGAAAATATCAGTTGTATCTACTGCAAAATATGTGATACCTTATTTCCTGTCGGATTTTGTAAAAGAACATACAGGTATAGAACTGGTGATAGATGTTACAAACAAAGCCAAAGTGCTGGATACCTTAGACAATAATGAAGTAGACTTTTCTTTAGTTTCGATACTGCCTAATAACATGAAGGTGGAAAAGATAGACTTGTTGAAGAATAAACTATACCTGGTTGGCAACAGCGCATCACCACTTCAGAAAATGGGTAACAATAAACAGCAGATGGAGTCATTGCCATTTATTTTCAGAGAAGAAGGCTCCGGCACAAGGCAGGTGATGGAGCGTTTTTTTAACACTAACAGCATATCTGTATTAAAGCGCATGGAACTGACATCAAACGAAGCTGTAAAGCAGGCACTCATGGCAGATTTGGGTTATTCCATTATGCCGCTGATAGGCATAAAGAATGAATTACAAAACAAAGACCTCAAAATTATTCCTTGTAAAGGCTTGCCTATTCAGACAACATGGAGCCTGATATGGCTGAAAAACAAAAAACATTCAGCAGTGGCTAGGGCATTTTTGCAACATGTACATGAACACAAAAAAGATATTCTTAAACACCACTTTGAATGGTATGAAGTATTTTAGAATTGATATGAATAAAAACAGGAATAAAAATATAGTAGTTACTTTCCGATACAGAACTTGCTGAAAATATAATCCAACTTGTCTTCCGTAGTTACTTCACCTGTTATTTCGCCGAGGTAAAAGAGGCAGCGGCGTATGTCGAGGGCTATCAGGTCGCTGGCTATGTGGGTGTCGAGCCCTGCCTGTATATCAGTAATAGATTTTAATACTTCCTGTAGCGATGCGTAGTGTCTTGCATTGGTAATAATGGTGCTTTCCGTATTTATATCACCCGTTATTACTTTATCGTACAATGCTTGTTTTAATGCATTTACATTCTCTTTGTTTTTTGCAGATATATAAATTGTGCCATTCTGTTTGTTGCCAAAATACGCATCTGTCTTATTAGCTACCAGCAGATAGTTCATGTTCTCTTGCTTAAACAATGCTGCCTGTTCAGCAATCTCTTCACCAGTAGTATTGTTTACATCGTACAGGTACACAACCACATCTGCACGTTTCATAGTATCTATGCTGCGTTGCACACCGATGCTCTCTATCACATCGCTGGTATGCTCACGAATACCCGCAGTATCTATCAGGCGAAATAGGATGCCATTGACGTTCAGTGTTTCTTCAATCGTATCACGCGTAGTACCTGCTATATCACTTACGATGGCGCGCTCTTCGTTCAGCAATGCATTCAGTAGCGTACTCTTACCTGCATTGGGTTTGCCTATTATCGCTACACTTACACCATTGCGTATCACATTACCAAGCCGAAAGGAATCTGCCAGTTTGCCTGCTATTTCGTTTATATCATGTATCAATTTGTAAAGCTGCGTACGGTCGGCAAACTCCACATCTTCCTGACTAAAGTCCAGTTCCAGTTCTATCAGCGCGCTGAACTGTATCAGTTGTTCACGCATTTGTTTCAGTTCTTCACTAAATCCTCCACGCAGATTGTGCATGGCTGCTTGTTGTGCCGCTCCGGATTGTGATGCGATAAGGTCTGCCACCGCTTCTGCTTGTGCCAGATCCAGTTTACCATTCAGGAAAGCGCGTTGGGTAAACTCGCCCGCTTTTGCCATGTGTGCTCCATTTGCTATACACAGGTTGATGATTTGCTCAAGAATATACTGGCTGCCGTGTCCGCTTATCTCTACCACATCCTCGCCTGTATAGCTTTTAGGCGCTTTATACAGGCTCACTACTGCCTCATCCAGTACTTTATCACCTTGCATTATTTTACCAAAATGCAGTGTGTGCGATGCTTGATTTGCCAGCTTTTTCCCTTTAAATATCTTATCCGTTATCTCGATAGCTTTGCTGCCACTCAGGCGTATTACACCGATTGCTCCGATGCCCGCTGGCGTTGCCAATGCTACTATCGTTTCGTTTATATTATACATTTCAAAGTCAAAACTAAAAAGTAAAAACTAAAAACAGTATCAGATAGACTAATAGGTAGTTATTGAATCAAAATATGCAATTTTGTTACACTTATGCGCGCAGTCATACAACGTGTTTCCAGTGCCAGCGTTACCATCAATGGAGAGGTGAAGTCAATGATAGGCTTAGGCTTTATGATTTTGCTTGGTATAGAAGCGGCAGATACAAAAGAAGATGCAGACTGGCTATGTGGTAAGATTGCTCAGCTACGTGTTTTTGCAGATGAAGCTGGACTAATGAACAAAAACTTGCAAGAGGTAGATGGACAGGTGCTTGTGGTCAGCCAGTTTACACTACACGCATCCTACAAAAAAGGCAACCGCCCATCTTTTATAAAAGCTGCCCGTCCCGAACTGGCTATACCGCTTTACGAGTACTTTATCAAAACACTTTCGCAGACTATAAATAAGCCCGTTGCAACAGGTGTCTTTGGTGCAGATATGAAAGTAGCAATAGTAAACGACGGGCCAGTAACTATATTAATGGATACTAAAAACAAAGAATAGTTGCCGCCCCCTAAAGGGAAACTATTTCTATATTTGATGGCGATGTTTGACGACGAATATTTTATGCGAGAGGCACTGCGACAGGCAAAGCTGGCTTTTGATGCCGGCGAAATACCTGTAGGTGCTGTTGTAGTATGGGGTACAAAAATCATATCGCGCGGGCACAATCAGGTAGAACAGTTGAATGATAGCACCGCCCATGCAGAGATGATTGTACTAACCGCCGCATTCAACCAATTGGGCAGCAAATACCTGCCCGATGCTACACTATATGTAACACTGGAGCCCTGCCTTATGTGCAGTGGCGCATTATATTGGAGCAAGATAGGCCGTGTAGTATTTGGTGCTAGTGATGCGAAGAATGGTTTTGCAAGAATCACGGGAGACAACTCTCCCTTTCATCCAAAAACAGAACTGGCGCATGGAATCCTTGCAGATGAATGTGCTCAATTGATGAAAGATTTTTTTGCGGCAAGAAGATAATATGTTGTACACATGGCATTTAGTTGAGGGCATTTTATTCTCTGCAATGGAAGAAAACAAAATGCATGATTTTTTAGTGGGCGACAAACAGGTTGCCTTGCTGAAAAAGAATAATACACTCCATGCTTTTGCTGCCACGTGCCCCCATGCAGGTGCACGCTTATGCGATGGCTGGCTCGATGCACAGGGGCGTATCGTTTGCCCGCTGCACAAATACCGCTTCGACCCTGCCAATGGTCGCAATACAAGCGGTGAGGGTTATAAACTAAAAACTTACCCTGTAGAAATAAGAGAGGATTATATTTATATTGGATTATAAATACACTAATGATACACCCACCATACCTTTCTCAAGGCTCTACTATTGGCATTACTTGCCCTGCAGGTTATGTATCTGCAGAGAGGGTACGATTTGCCGTTACCACATTGCAAGGGCATGGCTATAATGTGGTAGTGGGCGACACGGTTGGTTCGGAATACCATTATTTTTCGGGCAATGACGACGCTCGCCTGCAAGACCTGCAGTGTATGCTGGACGATGATGGCATAGATGCCATACTGATGGGGCGTGGTGGCTATGGTATGAGCCGTATAATAGACAGACTTGATTTCTCCCGTTTCAAAAACAACCCGAAATGGATTTGTGGCTTTAGTGATATTACTGTACTGCACAATCATATACATGCTACACTTGGCATTGCTACCCTGCATAGCCCCATGTGCGCTGCTTTCAAACCCGATACTATAGAAACCGACTATATCAAAAGCTTCTTTGATGCCATAACAGGCAAGGTGCTTAACTATAAAGCTCCTGCATCTCCTTTCAACAGAAACGGACATACAGAGGGATTAATAACAGGTGGCAATCTGGCTATCCTCGCTCACCTTACTGGCTCTGTTTCAGAAGTTGATACGGATGGAAAAATCCTTTTTATAGAAGACATCGGCGAACATCTTTACAACATAGACCGCCTGATGCTGAACCTGAAACGCGCCGGTAAATTCGATAAGCTGGCGGGCTTAGTTGTTGGTAGCTTTACCGACTTGCAAGATACGGAACGCCCCTTCGGGCAAACGATCGAGGAGATAATCTGGGACAAGGTAATAGAATATGACTACCCTGTTTGCTTCAACTTCCCTTGCGGTCATCAGGATGTCAACTTCACACTTACACTCGGTATGCAACACAATCTATCTGTTACCAAAGATGGCAGCACACTTTCACTCATTAAATAACCTGAAAATCAAATTAATCTATTAATCGCGGTTCGTTTTCTTCCAGCCGCTCATACCACCTGTCAGGTTATACAAGTTATTAAAACCGATTGCTTCCAGCCGTTGTATGATGATGGCACTGCGAATCCCTTTTTCGCAATAAAAAACCACTGGCTTGTCAAAGGGTATTTCATTACGGCGCATCATTACATCGCCCAACGGTATGTGCTCGCCACCTATATGAAAGGCATCGCGTTCCCAACCCTCGCGCACATCTATCAGTATGCAGCTTGTTGGGTTGCCCATCCACGCTTTCAATTCTTCCGGCGAAATATTTTTCATTACTACTCTTCTGTTAATGCTCTCCACAATGCGTCTTTCAATTCTACAATTCCCTGATTAGATACAGAAGCTATAAACAAGTGCGGTATATCTTTTGGCAGTGTGGCAGCAATAGCTTCTTTAAGTTCATCATCCAGCATATCACTTTTGCTTACGGCTATTATCATACGCTTGTGCAGTAGCTCAGGATTATATTGCTCCAATTCGTTGTAGAGTATCGCAAATTCCTTTGCATGGTCTGCACTATCTGCAGGTATTAAAAACAGCAATACTGAATTTCGCTCAATATGCCGCAGAAAACGATGCCCTAAACCCTTACCCTCTGCTGCACCTTCAATGATGCCGGGCAAATCTGCCATACAAAACGATTTATTATCTCTGTACGGAACGATACCCAATTGTGGTGTCAGTGTAGTAAAGGCATAGTCTGCTATCTTGGGCTTTGCTGCGCTGACGGTTGATAGCAAGGTAGATTTGCCTGCATTGGGGAAACCCACCAAACCAACATCGGCCAGTATTTTAAGTTCTAAGTATTTCCATCCCTCAATACCGGGTTCGCCGGGTTGTGCATAGTCGGGAGCCTGATTGGTTGGTGTGGCAAAATTGGTATTACCCAGTCCGCCACGTCCGCCGCGTACCCATATTTTTTCTTCGCCGTGGTGCAGTATTTCTACTTCGGGCTCTCCTGTTTCTTCATCTATAGCTACTGTACCCAGTGGCACCTCTATGATGATGTCTTCCCCGTCTTTGCCAGTGCAGTTATTTTTACTGCCACCTTCCCCGTCTTGCGCCAGTATATTTTTATGATAGCGCAGGTGTAGAAGTGTCCACAACTGCTCGTTACCGCGCAATATGATATGACCGCCACGCCCCCCATCACCACCATCGGGCCCTGCTTTGGGGTTGAATTTGGTGCGCGCGAAATGGCGACTGCCTGCTCCGCCTTTACCTGAACGGCAGAACACTCTTATATAATCAACAAAATTGGCTTTCTCCACTATGCGGGTTGCAGATATTTATCTATCTCTTTTGCTATCAGTACAAATGTTTCTTCGATGGTGCCATCGCCTTTCAGGCGTTCCAACTTGCCAAAGTGATGATAGTGCCCTGCTACTGCTTCTGTTTTCTCGTAGTATTCTTTAATGCGCTTAGCTATCACTTCTTCATTATCGTCGCTACGACCGGATGTAATGCCACGGTTCACAAGGCGTTTTACCAAATTTTCTTCAGGCACTTCCAATGCCAATACAAGATGTATTTCAGTGCTTTTAAACTCAAGCAATTTGTCCAACGCCTCTGCCTGTGCTTTAGTACGCGGAAAGCCGTCAAAGATAAAACCACGCGCTTGCGGGTTCTCATCTATCTTGCTGCTTATCATGCCAATTACCACCTCGTCGGGCACCAGCATGCCCTGGTCCATGTATTTTTTTGCTTCTACACCCAGTGGTGTTTGGCGGCTCACCTCATCGCGCAGCAGGTCGCCGGTAGAGATGTGTTGCAGTTTGTACGTATCCAGAATGTTGGCAGATTGTGTACCCTTACCACTACCTGGGGGGCCAAACAATATCAGATTAAACATAAATCGGTAAATAATATTAACGCTGCAAAAATAACCAACGCTTTGTAATAGCCATATTATATATGCTTTTATGGTAGAAATATGCTCGATTTAAGGCTATTTTAATGAAAACCAGGGTGTTTTTATGCTGTAATTGTACTCTTAGTGAGACTAAATCATATTAAATACATACAAACCATTTTAATAACCACATATCATTGAATGAGACCACTTCTTACAATATTAATTCACATTTAAGCGATTTATAAGAATGTTAATCGGGTAATAAGGTCATTTTTTGTAGTGTTATTTTCTGTTCTATTTTGATACTATTGTTATTACTTGCCCATTAGTTTCTGCCCAGTGCTTGCATCTGTTTCGATGCATTCGCCTGCTTGCAAGTTGTCAATTGTTACATTACCAATAGCGCATCGTATCAATCGCAAAGTAGGGAAGCCGACTTTCGCCGTCATTTTCCTTACTTGTCTGTTTTTACCTTCTGTCAGTGTTAGCGATACCCAACTGGTAGGTATATTTTTGCGATAACGTATAGGTGGGTTGCGTTCCGATACATCAGGTGCACCTATCTTTTTCGCAATGGCAGGTTTAGTTACATAATCTTTTCCGTTGTTGTTGATAGCAACTCCTTTGCATAGTTGCATTATCGCTTCATCGGTTATATCACCATCTACCTGCACCCAATAAGTGCGCTTGTGTTCAAATTTCGGTTCAAGCAAACGATGTGTCAACGCTTTATCATTGGTAAGCAATAGCAACCCTTCACTATCATAGTCGAGCCTGCCGACAGGGTACACATCTTTTGGCAAATGCGATAAATAATCTGCTAATGTCTGTTTTTCACCTTCTTCAGAAAACTGCGACAATACCATGTAAGGTTTATAAAAGATATAGTATCGGTATGCGTTCATTTTTATCATCGGCTGAAACATGCGTCAGCAAAGGCTTTCACAAGAAAAGAAAAAACCCGGCAGGTGTTGTGGACCTCCGGGCTTTTATAAGGATGGGTTAGTAAGTACAATCCTTAACACAATATTAAAAAGAATTTCTTTTAACAGAAAAAAATATCGCAACTATTTTTAAAAATAATTTTTCATGTTGATAAACTGTTGACAACGTTTGTTGTGGTCGTAAGTAAAAAGTAGCGAGTAGAAAGTTGTATTGCATAAACGAGTGCAACAAGTTGGTATTTGAAATTTGGATTTAGGGATTTGGATTTTACATCACCAGTCTTTCTCTACTTTCACAGGTGTTCCTTTTGCTTTCTTGTGTTTATCCTGTAGCTTTTTCTCTTCTTGCTGCAGCGCGTTCAGCAGTTGCTCTGCTTGCTTTTCGTTCAGCTTGCTTTGTTGTGGTTGCGGGCGTTTATCCTGTTCTTCTTTTTTATCGTCCTTGTTTTCGTTGTTCTGTTGCTGGTCTTTTTGCTTGTCGTCTTTTTTATTCTCGTCTTTATTCTGTTGGTTTTGCTGCTGGTCTTTGTTTTTATCGTCTTTCTTATCCTTATTGTCTTTATTGTTTTTACCCCCGCCATTTTTTTTCAGCATTTGCTGCGCGTAGCTCAGGTTATACTTAGCATCCGCATCCTGCGGATTAGCACGCAGTGTTTTTTTATACGCATCTATCGCCTCTTCCCATTTCTGCTCTGCCATATAGGTATTCCCTATGTTGTAGTTGGCTGCGGCTCTTCCATTGCGGGTGGTATCCATTTTACCCACCTGCTCCATCACCTTGCGTGTGCCGTCATATTGCTTCTGCTGGTATAGTGCATTGCCTAAGTTAAACGCCCCGGGCGTGTAGGTTGGGTTCTTTTGCAAAGCTTTCATATAGGCTTCAGATGCTTCTTTGTATTTTTTCTGCTCATACAGTTTATTCCCGTCTTTCACCATTTGCTTATACTGAGCCTGTGCTGTATGCGCACATACAACAGCTATCAGGGGCAATATGATGCTGAGCAGCCTCATGCGGTTTTTGTTTTCAGTGTTTTGTTGGTATTGGGCAGCAGCCACTCTATCAGCAGCAATACAAAACCTGCTAATAAGAAATATTGGAAATAGCTGTTATAGTCGGTATAGACATCATCTCCCAGATTTTTCTGCTCCATGTCGTCTATGCCCGATGCTATTCTGTTAGCTACTTCATCCGTATTGCTCAGTTGTGCATAAGAACCATTGCCTGCCGCAGCCATTTGGCGTAGTGCTTCCTCATTCAGCTTGCTGATGACGGGGTTGCCGTTTTCGTCCATCTTCACGCCTTTGGTAGCAGGGTCGTATATCGTACTACCCTGCGGCGAACCGATACCTACTGTATGCACCACAATGCCTGTTTCAGCAGCTTCTTTTATTTTGGCTATCGCGTTTTCGTCATGGTCTTCACCATCACTTATCACTATCAGCGATTTGTATTTGCGCTCTTTTTGAGAGAAAGAATTAATAGCCATTTCCACCGCCTCGCTGATGACGGTTCCCTGCGTAGGCACCATATCGGGGCTTACGTTTTGCAGCATCATCTTCATGGCACTATAGTCAACCGTCAGTGGCACTTGCAGGTATGCCCTGCCCGCGAACACTATCAGCCCCACACGGTCGTTCTGCATTTTATCCATCAGGCGTGTTACCAATTGCTTAGCGCGCGTCAGCCTGTCGGGTTGTATATCCTGCGCCAGCATACTCTTGCTCACGTCCAATGCCACTATTACATCTATCCCCCTGCGCTGCACTTTTTCTGCCTTACCTGCTTTTTGCAGGTTGGCCCATCCTATGACGATGGCGGCAACCGCAGTACAATACAACACAAATTTCAGTGTAGCGCGCCCCGGTATCCTGCCCAGCAACTGGCTTTGTATCAACCGTTCATCACCCAGCTTTTTTAGCTTTTCTCTGCGCCAATACAGCATCCATACAAACAGCACTACCAGCACGGGCAGCAAACCCAGTGCAAAGAGGTGAGATATATGTTGGAAACGCATCATAACAGCAGTACGCAAATTTAATCGTGCTGTAATATTAACCTAATACCCTTGACGGATTTTTATTTTTCTTTAACACCACAATAAAAATCCTAATTTCTAATATCTAAATCCTAAAATGAGATAGTAAGTTGATTTAGATATTCGGATTTCGTGCTTCTTGTTTAGAAATTAAGGTTTTAAATATCAGCGTTTAGGATTTCGATATTAGATATTGCCGTTTTGCTTTTAGCTTTGCACACATGCAGAATTACCTTGACGGGCTGAACGAACAACAGAGAGAAGCAGTAGCACATATTGACGGGCCGCTGATGATTGTGGCGGGTGCGGGCAGCGGCAAAACCAAAGTGCTGACCACACGCATAGCCCACCTGATGCACCACGGCATAGATGCTTTCAATATACTGGCACTCACGTTTACCAACAAGGCTGCAGCAGAAATGAAAGAGCGTATCGAGAAGATACTGGGCAATACCGAGGCGCGCAATCTGTATATAGGTACATTCCACTCCGTGTTTGCACGCATACTGCGTGCAGAGGCCAATAAACTGGGCTACCCCAACAACTTTACGATATACGATACAGACGATGCCAAGAGCGTACTCAAAGGCATCATCACGGGTATGAACCTTGATGACAAACACTACAAACCCGCTTATGTATATAACCGCATATCGGCCGCAAAAAACAGTTTGGTTGACCCTTATACCTACAAGCAAGACAATCACATACAACAGGAAGACGCGCGCAGCAACCGTCCCCTGATGGGCGATATATATGAACAGTATGCCACTAAATGCTTCCGCAACGGGGCAATGGATTTTGACGACCTGCTGTTTAAAATGTATGAACTGCTGGTTCGCTTTCCCGAAGTGCTGGCTAAATACCAGCACCGCTTTCAGTATATATTGATAGATGAGTATCAGGATACCAACCTCGCGCAATACCAGATAATAAAAATGCTGGGCTCGGTACACGAAAACATCTGCGTAGTGGGCGACGATGCGCAAAGCATCTACTCCTTTCGCGGGGCTACGGTGCAAAACATATTGCAGTTTCAGGACGATTATGAAGACGTGAAGATTGTGAAGCTGGAACAGAACTACCGCAGCACGCAATCCATACTCAATGTTGCCAACCAAATCATATCGAACAATAAAAACCAGATACCCAAAAACCTATGGACAGATAATAGCACGGGCGAAAAAATAACCCTTGTGCGCACACTCACCGATAATGACGAGGGCCGATTTGTAGCAGATGCCATTACAGAAATGAAGCTGCGTAATCATTATCACAACAAAGACTTTGCCATACTATATCGCACCAATGCACAGAGCCGTTCGTTTGAAGAAAGCCTGCGCCGTATGAATATACCTTACAAACTGTATGGCGGCATATCATTCTATCAACGCAAAGAGGTAAAGGATTTCCTTGCCTACCTGCGGGTGATTGTGAACCAGCAAGATGAAGAAAACATCAAGCGCATCATCAACTACCCCGCGCGTGGCATCGGCAAAACAAGTATAGAGCGTGTGCTGATAGCCGCTAACGAACATCAAAAGACATTTTGGGAAATGCTTCACCACGCAGAGGCCTGCGGGCTAAAGGGTGCAGCCGCATCGGCACTGGAGCAGTTTACTACCATGATAAAGAGCTTCCAGATAATGCTCGAAAAGCAAAATGCCTACGATGTGGCTTTTGCCGTAGGTAAACATACGGGCTTGGTGCAGGAACTATATAACGATAAATCGGTAGAGGGATTGGCACGCTACGAAAACGTACAGGAATTGATGAACTCTATCAAAGAATTTACCGAAACACCCGACGAAGAGGGCGAATTGCGAGATAAATCGCTGGGCAGCTACCTGCAACAGATAACCCTGCTGACGGATGCAGATAATAATAATGACGAAGACCAGGATACCGTTAAGCTGATGACGATACATGCGGCCAAGGGTTTAGAATTCCCTTGCGTATTCAATGTAGGGCTTGAGGAAAATCTATTTCCAAGTGCTATGAGCATGTACGACCGCAACGATTTGGAAGAAGAACGCCGTTTGTTTTACGTTGCCATTACCCGTGCCAAAGACAGACTATGGGTAACGTATGCAAACAGCCGCTACCGCTTTGGCAATCTGGTGCAAAACGAGCCCAGCCGCTTTATAGAAGAGATACCCGACGAATACCTCGACCGCAGCTTTACGGGCATGAGCAACCGTGCGCAGGGCTCCGTAAACGCATGGGGCAATATGCTGAACCAGAGTTTTGACAAAACACCATCGCTGAAAAAGCTGGCGGATAAGTTGCAACAAACAGCCCCAGCATCGCACACACCCTCTGCCGACTTCAAAGCTGATAACCCGATGGAAATGGAAACTGGTATGGAAGTAGAACACCTGAAATTTGGTTTTGGTACTATCAAAGCATTAGAAGGCGGCGCAAACAACCGTATTGCCACCATCGAGTTTGGCAGCGGTCACGGGCAGAAGAAGATAATGTTAAACTTTGCTAAAATTAGGATAGTGCGATGACGTAAGTTTTTCGTTTTTATGGAATAAGGCTGTTACTTGCATCCTGTCTGTAAAAACGAATAATATGCAATCGCCAAAGTATCTCTTGACTGCTGCCTGTATATACATGGCAAGCATCGCATCGGCACAAACCCGCCAATCTGTTGATATAAAACACGCTACCGTATTCCTCAATGGGGCAGAGCTAAGCAGCACGGCAAAAATAAGCTTGCCGCAAGGCGAATCTGAAATACTATTTACCAATATAGCAGGTAATGTAAACCAGCAAAGCCTGAACATTGGCGCAGATAATGGTGTAGTGATACAGTCCGCTACTTTTCAGAATAATTTTTTAGTGGCAGAAGTATTATCGCCTCGCGCAAGGGCCATACAAGATAGTATAGACAAGATAACCGATAGCCGTTCAAGTGCACAAAATATGTTGTCTGTTACCAACGAGCAGATAGGCATCCTTTCTCAAAACAAACAAGTATCTGGTACACAAAGCGGACTTTCTGTAGCAGAGCTTACCAAGATGCTCGACCTTGTAAAAAACCGCCTCGCAGGTTTGTTAGCAGAAAAAGACAAACTCAACCTGACACTCAGAAAATCGGATGAACACCTTGCATTGCTGAATATGCAACTGGAAGAAGAAAAGAGAAAAGACTTTCAACCTGGTGGGCAATTATTGGTAAAATTCTACAGCCCGCGCGCTACTAATACCGATATAAATATATCCTACGTAGTGCCCAATGCAGGTTGGTCGCCCTCTTACGATTTGCGTGTTGATGACCTGAAAAGCCCTGTCAAGCTGTTTTACAAAGCCAATGTATATCAAAACAGTGGCGTGAAATGGGATAAAGTAAAAATCAGCCTCTCTACAGGCAACCCCAGCGAGGGCGCGCAAGCACCTGCATTGCAGCCTTGGTATTTAGCATTTTATCAGCCGGTTTCTTATGGCGAGGGATACATAAATAGCTATCAGAACCAAGCTGTACCGCGTGCAAAAGCACTGATGGAAGTAGCCGCATCTGAAGATGCTAAAGCACCTGCTGCTGGCGCACTTAATAATTATGTACAAATAGATAATAGCGGCATCAATACAACTTTCGATATAGACCTGCCATATACTATACCTACGGATGGGCAATCGCATTTGGTAGCTGTTAAGAGCTACGAACTGCCAGCTACCTATCGCTATTATGCAGTTCCTAAAATGGATAGGGATGCATTCCTGCAAGCGCAGGTAACCAATTGGGAAGACCTGAACCTGATACCTGCTGCTACCAACATCTTTTACGAGGGCAGCTATGTAGGGCAAGGTTATATAGATATGCGCAATACCAAAGACACGATGAACATATCGCTGGGCAGAGATAAGAAAATCATCGTACGCCGCGAGCGCGATAAAGAATTGCGCAGCGTTAAGACCGTTGGTACCAACATACGCGAAACATTTGTTTATACCGTTAGCATACGCAATACCCGCAAAGAGGCGGTAAACATAACCGTGCTGGAACAACTACCCATCAGCAACGATAAAGACATTGTAATAGAAGATACAGATACAGACAGTGGCACGTTGGAAGAAACAACAGGCGAAGTGAAATGGACACTCAACGTAAAACCCGCCGAAACAGTGAAAAAGAAAATAGCCTTTACAGTCAAATACCCCAAAGGCAAAACAATAAATCTGTAAAACAAAACGCCCCGCATTGCGGGGCGTTTCAATTATTTATTTTTCAAACCGTATCTCTCGTAGCACATAGCTGTCGTCCTTTTGCTTCAACACCAGATATACCTGATAAGTACCATTAGTTGTTAGCAAAGTGCCTACCGCATATTTAGCATTTTGCCCGGATGGCCCGCCTTGTTTTACGGTAAACTCTTTTACCTGGTTACGGGCAAAGAAATCTTTCATCACGATTTCTGCCTGCGCCTTGCTATATACAGATTGATTATTGTTGATGGTAATGACAACAGTATTGTCAAAAAACTTGGCTACCGCAGTTACGTTTCCGCTACGGATGCCATTAGTCACGTCTTCTAAGGCCTGCGCATTAGCTGCTGCAAGCAATATGAACGAAGACAGTATGGTTAAAATAGTTTGTTTGTAAAATTTCTTCATCGGCAAACTCCTCAAATCCGGTTTAACAAGTTATCCACATCAAAAAACCTGCCAAACTTGTCAAAACTTTAACTTTTAAGTTAAAAAGCTACTAAAGATACGATATACGATTGAAAATATCAAGAAGTTTTATTGATTGTTAAGATTAAATATTATAAATATATATCACCCTTTGTCAAACGCACTCCGGTACCCTTCTATAGTTTCTTTCATCTGTTCGTCGTATATGCGTTGGGCTACGGATAGCGTGGCTGCATCACCCGTATGCAGCAGGTCGGCATACAGTAATACTGGCGGTGTTATGTTGCTGCGAAAGCCATCATAATTCCAGAATTTCTGGTACACGGTAATATAGCCATCGGGGTCGCGCATCAGGCGGTAATGATTGATGAGGTCGTTGCGGCTTTCGGTGGTATATATTACCAGATTGTGCGGGCGTAGCTGCCCCGTCAGCAGGTGTGCCCCTGCCTCTGCACCCCACAGCGATTTTTTGTTTTCCAAAGGCACACGCCGCCATGTTTCATGGTCTTGCTGGTTGATGAAACGGAACGTACCTATCTCTATGGCAGGTTTCAGCAATTGTTCGTAGCCTGCCACCCATTTATCCAGCAGTTGCTTCTTATTGCGCAGTTTCAGTTCGCCCATGGGGGTATCGTACAGGTAGCCTGCCTCTCGCAGGGCATTCATCACGTTGGTTACATTGCCAAGGCTGGTGGCAGTAAGGGTAGCAATCTCTCTGTATGGCAGGGTTATAAACCTTTCGCTCATCAGGAAGTGAAAGAGTACACGCAGCCCCGCTTTGGTAAAGGCACGGTTGGTGCGCCCCTTGTGCAGGTTCACCGCTTTGTTGCTGTCTACCCATATAAACAGCTCGTCTTGCTGTATAGATATATTGCCGTTGGCCTCGAGGTAAGGTATGTGTTGCTGGCGCAGTGCTTCTTTTACATCGGGGTATATTTTGCCGCCAATTACCATCAGCGGTTGCTTTTTCTGTGCAAGCTCCAGCAGGTAGGGTATGTGCCTTGTGCGCAGTTCCTGCCGTGTTTCGGTCTTGAAGCGGAGCGTCCTGTCGCGGGCATAGAGGCTTATTTCCATATCCTCGCCCTCGTCCAGCACATATTTCCACATACCCTGAAACAATGGGTTGGCTTCAAGACTATCCAAAGCCATGTGGATGATTCTCAACTCTGCTGCGTTCATATAAGAGGACACCGTTCACAAATCGTGGACGATGATATATAAAAATAATACAAAACGTTGTATATATCCAAGCAGTCGGACGGGCAATTTATAAAATATAACATGCGCAAAACCTGCACTGAAATTTTGAATACATGCAATCCTTATTTTTGGCAGTCAAAAAAAACTACAAGGGCTTTGTTTATGAAAACTGTTCTATCCGCATTATTGATAAACACACTCCTTTTTACAATAGCTGCTACAGCACAAGAAGAAAAGCGTTTCCTGAAATATGAAATCCAGCGACTGTCGTCATCGACTATGCACGGCAGGGGTTATGTATTTAAAGGGGGTGAAAAAGCAGCTAAGCACATCAGCAACCATTTTCGCGCTATCGGGCTCAAGTCTTTCGACAAAGACAGTAACTATTATCAACCCTATTTCTTCCCCATCAATACCTTTCCGGGCGATGTGCTGATGAAGATTAATAAAACAGTATTAGTGCCGGGCAGCGATTTTATTACAGACGCCGCCTGCAGCAGTTATATTACAGACGGCACCATCAGGCTGAAGCATATAGACCTGAAAAATGTAAAAGACTCCGTAAAGTGGCGCGATGTGCTTAAACGAGTAGCGAACCCGGAACATGGCTACTATCTGAAAAACGCTGATACAGTCATCAAATACTTTGGCTACAACACACGGAGCTTTCCGAAAGCCTTCCCTAAAGGGTTATTTATATTACCTAAAACGGGCAAAATGATTTGGTATGCCAGTACCGATAATGTGCCCGCTACATTGGTTACCGTACAAGACAGCATATTGCCCAAACACCCTCACAAAGCTGCGGTGCGCATTGAGGCGAAGATGAACCCTAACTACAAAGCGCAAAATGTAATAGGCTATGTAGAGGGCACGGAACAGCCCGATAGCTTTATCGTATTCAGCGCCCACTACGACCATCTGGGGCAAATGGGCAGGCAGGCTATCTTCTACGGTGCGCACGACAATGCCAGTGGCACGGCAATGGTGATGTACCTTGCCAAATACTTTGCAGCGCATCCACAGAAATACTCTATCGCATTCATGCTGTTTAGCGGCGAGGAAGCAGGTTTGTTGGGTTCTGAGCATTATGTAAAGTATCCTTTGTTTCCGTTAAAGAACATCCGCTTTTTGGTAAACCTCGATATGACGGGCGATGCTACCAACGGCATCACAATGGTGAATGCGTATGCTAACAGTGCAGAGTACAACCTGATGGATAAGATAAACGGGCAGCATGGTTATATACCCAAAATCAACAAGCGGGAGCAAACACAAAACAGCGACCACTGGCCGTTTTGCGATGCAGGCGTAAAAGGTGTGTTTATATACAGCAATGGCACGAAGCCCTATTATCACGATGTGTTTGACGTAGCCAAAGAAATATCGCTTACTAATATAGACGGGTTGGCAAAGCTGCTGATTGGCTTTACGCAAGGGCTGCAATAAAATACCCCTTGCACTAACACCTATCTTTACAAAACATATTGATACTTTCGCCTTTGTTGGTGTTCTTCACCGATAAATAAAAATACCTTGCAGGTGAAGAACACTTGAATGGGCGGAGTTGCCAAGTAAGTATGGATAAAAAAAATATTAAAGAGGAACTTGCTCGTAGGGCTGAACTATCCTTAGTTGGGAAGGCTATCATAGGTATAGTAGGTGGAGTAATGTTGTTGTTATTAGGATTAAGAACTTGTAGTAAAAGAGAAGATATACAATTGGATACGTCGAATGTGAAATGGCTCAGTCAATCAATTTTAGATTTGGCTATAACACTAGATTCATCTAAAAAAGCAGCTCATCTTATTAAATTTGGCGTTGATGCTAAAATTGCTGATTCTATTGCAACATTAATATGTACAAGGAACAAAGGAGGGGTGATAATTCGTGAATTAGATAGTCAAGAGATTGATAGTTTGAATAATGCAAATAACTTTCCCGTTTCTATCCCCGACAATACTTATAATGTTTTTTATGTGCAAAGTTTGAAGGATGATGACTATGTTATTGTAATAAAAGATAGTTTGATAAAGGATATTATTAGTCGGTAGTAATTGGTCATGTTCCATACGTAGCTTTCGAAAACGCATATATGTACTCTTCTTCTTTGTCGCTGTACGTTACCAACAAAGAAAACTTGCAATGGCTGCCATAAAATACCCCTTGCACTAACACCTATCTTTACAAAACATATTGATACTTTTATATTCTTAAATACAATAGCATGAAGCAATACCTCGCCGCAATCGGCTTATCGGCAATGATGCTCCTCTCTTGCAATGGCAATAATGATGCGCTGCAAAAAGAAGCACAACAGTTTCTGGATATATACACTGCCGAATACGTAAAGCTGTACACCAACAGCAGCGAGGCGCAATGGAAATCGAATACTGAAATAGTAGAGGGAGATTCGAGCAATACGCAGAACGCGCAAAAAGCTGATGAGGCAATGGCTGCATTTACAGGCAGTAAAGAAAACATAGAACAGGCCAAAAAATACATGGCGCAGAAAGACAAGCTGACTGCCATACAGGTAAAGCAACTGGAACTGATACTATATGCCGCTGCCAACAATCCGCAGACGATAGCCGATGTGGTGAAGCAACGCATCAAAGCAGAGAACGAACAGACACGCCAGCTATACAGCTTTCAGTATATGTACGATGGCAAAAAAGTAAGCACTAACGATTTGGATGCTGCGTTGAAAAGTGAAAACGATTTGAACAAACGCCTTGCCGCATGGACAGCCAGTAAAGAAGTGGGCAAAACACTGAAAGGCGGATTGGTAAACCTGCGCAACCTGCGCAATAAAACCGTGCAAGAGCTTGGCTACAACGATTACTTCAGTTATCAGGTAAGCGACTATGGCATGAAGGCCGAAGAGATGATGCAGACAATGGATAAGCTGATGAACGAGCTATATCCGCTGTATCGCGAATTGCATACATGGATGCGCTACGAGATGGCAAAGAAATACGGCACTACCGATGTACCCGACTACTTGCCTGCACACTGGCTGCCCAACCGTTGGGGGCAAGACTGGAGCGCGGTAGTAAACGTAGAAGGCATAGACCTTGATAAAATACTGGCTACCAAATCGAAAGAATGGATAGTGAAAGAGGGCGAGAAACTGTACACCAGTATTGGCTTCCCTGCATTGCCTGAAACTTTTTGGCAGAAATCGAGTCTGTACCCTTACCGTGCCGATAGCAATGTGAAGAAGAACAACCATGCATCTGCATGGCACATGAATCTTGATACCGATGTGCGCAGCCTGATGAGTGTTGAACCCAATGCCGAATGGTGGGAAACCGCCAACCACGAATTGGGGCATATCTATTACTACATGACCTATACCAACAAAGACGTACCCCCGCTACTGCGTGGTGGTGCCAACCGTGCGTATCACGAAGCCATAGGCACGATGATGGGACTGGCAGCCATGCAAAAACCTTACCTCGCAGGGCGCGGGCTGATAGATGGCAATGTAAAAACAGACAGCATACAGGCATTGCTGAAAGAGGCACTCAATTCGGTAGTGTTCATCTTCTTCTCATCGGGTACGATGAGCAATTTTGAAAAAGCACTGTATGTAGATAACCTGCCCGAAAATCAGTTTAACGCCAAGTGGTGGGAACTGGCAAAGAAGTATCAGGGCATTGTACCACCTACTGCCCGTGGCGAGGAGTATTGCGATGCGGCTACCAAAACACACATCAACGACGACCCCGCGCAGTACTACGACTATGCGCTGTCTTACGTAATACTGTATCAGCTACACAACCATATAGCCAAAAACATACTGAAGCAAGACCCGCGCGCTACCAACTACTACGGACAAACAGGCATCGGCGATTTCCTGAAAAAAATAACCTACCCCGGCGCATCCAAAGACTGGCGTACTGTACTGAAAGAAAGCACAGGCGATGAACTGAATGCCAAAGCCATGCTGGAATATTTTCAGCCATTGGTAAGCTGGCTACAAACGCAGAACAAGGGTAGAAAGTATAGCCTGCCAGAGAAGCTGTAAGCACTACTCTTTCCCCACTTTCACACTCATGGCATTGCCCTGCGCATCCGTTATCTCCAGCACATAGTTGCCAGTAGCAAAGTGTTGCATGTCTATAATATGCTTCGCTTCTTTTGTAGTTGATTGATATACAACCCTGCCAATGGCATCTGTCAGCCTGATATGATTGCTGCCTTGCAAGCCCTCTATCATTAACCTGTCATTAGCAGGGTTGGGATATACTTTCAGTTTGTTGAATGCAGCATTTTTGATGCCAGTACTTATCTTCAGCCTGATAGGGTTGCTTGTTACCTTGCTCGGTTGCGGACAGATGTAGCTGCCCTGTTCGGCGTAGTCTCTGACTACGTTGTACCGGCAGCAAATCTCCCGATTTGCGAATGAGTATAAAGTAAAAGATACTATTATAAAACGAGTATGTAATACACTACGCAAATCAGGAGATTTGCAACCGTAATAGCGTAGTCAGAGGCTATGCTAAACATAACATGTACACATCCTCCGTCCTTGCGGACACCTCCTTCAAAGGAGGAATTCCGCTAAATAAATTCTCCCTTTGAAGGGAGACCGATGCTGCGTACAGCATCATCAGAAGGATGTGAACACGCGAGCAAAATCTATTACTACCTCAAATCCCACCTGTCATGCAGAACGCAGTGAAGCATCTGCCAAAGCATTAGTACCCAAGCAAGGTTTTCGCCTTAGCAGCAAAATAATTACATTATAATACGATAAAAATTGTGTATATTTGCTATAGTAAAAGGTCTTTGAAAAAACCCATGTTTAGCAAATCAGTTATCAGTATGCTCGAAAATTAATTTGTTGCGTTTTGTTGCGTTTTTCACAAAACCTCATGAATTGCAACAAAAGGAAAAATCCCGTTACGCTAAAATCAGTTCTCTTTCTTATCCTCTTTTTCGCGCTTGTTTTTCAGGAAACGTCCTAAAAGAAAGGTGGCAGCGAAAATCAGTACGGGGAAAGCATATAAGGCTATCATCTTTGCATTAGCAGCCAGCAGCATGCAGATGGTCATATTTATCTATTTGTATAAATATACACAATATCAACAGGCTATCTATCATTACATTCAAGCGCTGTAAAGCTTGTACTTGGTTGTCTCTGTCGGCAAGAAACTCCTGACAGCACTCAAAATGAAAAAAGCCCCTCTTTGGGAGGGGTTTGGGGAGGCAAATCTATTATCTTTGCAAACCGTAAATTTTTGATACAATGCGCGTAGCTGTAGTAGGCGCAACAGGGCTGGTTGGCAGCACCATGTTGCAGATTCTTGAAGAAAGAAACTTTCCATTGACTGAACTGATACCGGTGGCTTCTGAAAAGTCGGTAGGTATGCAGGTACAGTACAAGGGCAAAAGTTACAGCGTAGTGAATGCGGAAACCGCCATCAGCATGAAGCCGCAACTGGCTATCTTCTCGGCAGGCGGCAGCACATCGCTGGAACTGGCACCAAAATTTGCAGAGGTGGGTTGTTATGTGGTAGATAACTCGTCGGCTTGGCGCATGGACCCTACCAAAAAGCTGGTAGTACCCGAGGTAAACGGCAACGTACTGACAAAAGATGACCTGATAATAGCCAACCCCAACTGCAGCACCATACAAATGGTAATGGTATTAAAACCCCTGCACGATACATACGGCATCAAACGCGTGGTTGTAAGCACATACCAAAGTGTAAGCGGTACAGGGCAGAAGGCGGTAAAGGAAATGGAAAACCAGCGGGCAGGCGGCGATGGATTTGGTGTGTACCCCCACCGTATAGATATGAACGTACTGCCGCATATAGACGTGTTTCAGGATAATGGCTATACCAAGGAAGAAATGAAAATGGTGCTGGAAACCTGCAAGATAATGGGCGACGACAGCATAAAAGTAACGGCTACCACCGTACGTGTACCCGTAACGGGCGGGCATAGCGAGAGCGTGAATATTGAGTTTCATAAGGATTTTGAAGAAAACGATGTGAGGGAAATACTGAGCAATATGTCGGGTGTGGTAGTGATAGACAACCCCAAAGCCAATGCCTACCCCATGCCGCTTGATGCGGCCGGCAAAGACGAGGTATTTGTGGGACGCATCCGCCGCGACTATAGCCAGCCCAATACCCTGAATTGCTGGATAGTAGCCGACAACCTGCGAAAAGGCGCAGCAACCAATGCCGTACAGATAGCCAAATACCTGCACAACCAAGGCTGGATATAGCTATCAGCGCTATGTCATGGGATTGTAATAACTTGATTCAGAGCAATCTGCGGGGGGAGTGTGAACGTACCTTTGTGCTGTAAAAAAACACTTCTCTGATGAATATAAAATCTCTACTATTATTAGGCATTACAGCTTGTACAATAAATGCAAATGCGCAAACTTGGGTAACAGACTCCGTGGAAATGGGTTCTACAGTTGGCAAGTCTTATCCTGTTGATATTTACTACAGCTTTAAGAACGGAAGTGCCAAGCGCGATACAAATACAAAATGGCATCTGGCATTTGGTATGATACCCCAATTCGGTGCATCTGCTAAAGCACCGATTATTGCCAATCATGTACAGGCAGATGTTATGGTGTATTCGCTGAATAAAACTGCTGCCAGCTTCGGTACGCTTACTCTCCCAGCCGACACACAAAACAAAGTTGCCATGATAAATTCTGACACTTCATGGAATTATGGCGCACTAAACATGAATGCGGATGCTTCTAATCCTTTTGACTACGGTTGGGGTAAATACAATTTGACATCTCACTTTGTAGATGGTGACTCATTGTATATGGTAAGAGCAAATGGCGTAGCTTACCTGCTGCTGGTGCAGCAATACAAAAGCACACCCATGGATTCTATACAATACATAGTACGTGTAGCAAACATAGATGGCACAAATGACCGCACCATACGCATCTACCGCAAAAACGGTTTTACTGACCGCAACTTCGCGTACTTTAATCTGGCAACCGATGCTATTACAGACCGCGAACCGGGCAGGACTGCATGGGATGTACTATTTACCCGCTACAGAGAAACAGTAACACAAGGCAGCGTAACGGCATCATATCCTGTAATGACGGTATTATCAAACTTTGGTGTATCTGTTTCAGAAGTTATTGCTCTCAACCCCGATACTACGGGCTTTATGGCAAAAACATACGGTACTGCTATCAACATCATCGGCTCTGACTGGAAGACACCGCCCCCGCCATCATGGGTAGTGCGCGACTCTGCTAACTATTTCATCAAAACAAAAAATACAAACGAGTACTACCAGTTGCACTTTCTGCAGTTCAGTGGTTCATCTGGTAATCCTTCTTTCTTGCCGGGCAAAATTATATTTGAAAAACGTAAGCTGGGCGATGTATTGAGTGTAAATAATATCAACAGTGCTGTTACTGCCTATACCGTAGCACCCAACCCTGCTGCCAACGAGGCAAACATTATGCTGGATGCAAAACAGGCAGATGCCAATACCATGATATTTGTAACAGACCTGACAGGTAAAGTAGTTGAAAGGCATAACTTGAAACTGAATGCGGGGGTAAATGCTTATCGCATCAACACCGCTGCTTATACCAATGGCATCTATATGATAACTATTGCAAGCGGCGAATGGAAAGCAACACAAAAATTAGTGGTTCAACACTAATTATGATATAGCGTGGATTGGTTGAAAAGTTCGGTTGTGGAGAGTCATCTGCAGCCGGACTTTTTCTGAAAATAAGAACAGATGATGAGGCGACTGATTTTTATGATGATGATAGGTGTATTGTGCAATACATATGTATGGGCACAAGATACCCTGCGGCTTGTAGTGCAAGACAGAGAGAACAGGCTACCTGTATGGCCCGCCTTTATTAATATCTACGGACAAGACGGGAAACTAACTACCAGTACACAAACAGACGAAGATGGTAAAGCAACGATAGTACAAAACGCATATCCCGTTACCGTAGAAGTAGCAATGCAGGGGTATGAGCCTTATAAAAAAACATGGCAGCAAGCACCTGACAACCGTACAATAAAAGCCGTACTTACTAAAAAATTCAGTGCGCTGGATGAAGTGGTGGTAACGGGCCTGAGCCAACCCGTGAAGATGAAGAACGCCCTATCTGTATATCAGGTGATACCACGCTCGCAGATACAGGCATTGGGTGCTGTAAGCCTTGGCGACGCATTGCGAAACCAACTGAATGTAACCGTAGGCGATGCAGGTATATTGGGTAGCAACATCCGTATGCAGGGTATGAGCGGTGACAAAGTAAAAATACTGGTGGATGGCATGCCTGTAAACGGACGCGAGTTTGGCAATATCAACCTGACGCAGATAAACATGAACAATGTAGAGCGTATAGAATTGATACAAGGGCCAATGAGTGTGGTGTATGGAACTGATGCCATAGGTGGTGTGATAAACGTCATTACCCGAAAAGAAAATAAAAAAATAGGTGCGAGGATAAATACCTATGCGGAATCTATTGGCAAGTACAATGGCGATGCATCTGTAACCTACAAACTGAAAGAAAGGCATCAGCTAACAGCAGGTGGCGGGCGCAATTTTTTTGGTGGCTATAAAAGTATAGACCGCCCGCTGCACTATAACGGAGATACGATACATACCAGCCGTGCTTTCTTCTTCAAGCCTTATGAGCAATACCTTGCCAATGTGGCTTATAGTTATACTGCCCCAAGCCAGTTCAGGTTGATGTTCGCATCAGACTTTATGAACGAAAAAGTAACCAACAAAGGCAGCTTGCAAACTTGGGACCCGTGGAAGGCATACGCCATTGATGAATACTATCATACTACCCGCTCGCTGAACAGGCTGATGGCAGAAGGCAAGGCAGGTAAAACAGGACGCTGGCAAAGCCAAAACAGCTATGCGCATTATTACCGAATACGCAACCGTGTAGAGCAGAACATGGTAACGATGGAACGCATACCAACTAACGGCACGGGCGACCAAGACACATCACGTTTTCAGACCTATACATTCAGGGGTAATTACATCAATCAATACAAACTGCTGCAATACAATGTGGGTTATGATGTAAACCTTGATTATGCCCGCAGCCTGAAGGTTAGCGGTTATGATAAAGAGATACAAGACTACGCGGTATATACCAACCTTACCTATCCGCTTGTGAAAGACAAGCTGACAGCACAGGGCGGGCTGCGGGCATTGTATAATACAGCATACAAAGCGCCCGTAATACCAAGCATCAACCTGCTATACACACCAAGCAAAGTGATGCAGGTGCGCGGCTCTTATTCTCGCGGATTCAGAGCACCGTCGCTCAAAGAAATGTATCTGAGCTTTATAGACCAGAACCACTACATTGTAGGCAACCCCGACATCAAAGCAGAAAACAGTAACCACCTGCAAGTATCGGCATCGTATCAGGCATACGAAAGGAAAGCGGACTATGTACAATTCATGGTAACAGGCTTTTACAATGCTGTCAACAATGGCATCACGCTGGTAAACATCAACCCGCACGATACGAACAGCATATCATACAGATACCATAACATCACCCGCCAGACGAATGCCATAGGTACTGCGCAAATGGATGCACAATGGCGCAACTTCCACCTGCAGCTTGGCTATTCTTACAATTATACGTTTGAAGAAAAAGGTGTGTATAACGCATTTGATGTAGTGGAAGCTAATGCCAACCTGCAATATTATTGGCAAAAGACAGGGCTCAATATCAACCTGTTTTACAAACTGACAGGAGCGCAGCCCTTTATACAAAACAATATAGATGGTACTGCTACTTATAATGGTACACAAGAGTCATTGAATATGCTGGATGGCTCGCTGGAAAAAAAGCTGTTTAATAACAAACTGCAAGTGATAGCAGGTGTGAAGAATATACTGAACGTAACAAGGCGGAATGTATCGGGGCTTAGCAGCACATCTACAGGCAGCGTACATGGTACCAGTGGCACGGGCTTTCTGATGCCACGCAGTGTTTATGCATCGCTTCATTTTATAATAGACTGATTTTTTACTAATAGTTTTCAGATGTCAGAGGGTTTGCTGTTGCAAATTGCCGACATTTGCGTTGCATGAAAAGCCTTGCCGCGCTTAATAAATACTTCGTCAAATATAAATGGCGGTTGTTGTGGGGAATGCTGTTTGTAACAGTATCCAACCTATTCGCCGTAGTATCGCCCACTGTAGTGCGCGATGTGCTTGATAAAGTAGAGGCTGCGGTAGTGCAATACCATCAACTGACGGATGCAAATGCTAAAGGCGACATAGAGACAAACATATTTGAACTGGTATTGTGGAATGGCTTATTGCTTTTGGGGCTGGCACTGGCGCGCGGTGTGTTCATGTTCTTTATGCGGCAAACCATTATCGTAATGAGCCGCCTGATAGAGTACGACCAGAAAAACGAAGTATATACCCACTATCAGCAACTGCATACCCAGTTTTACAAAACACACTATACGGGCGACCTGATGAACCGTATTGCAGAAGATGTATCGCGCGTGCGGATGTACACGGGGCCATCGCTGATGTATAGCATCAACCTGATAGTGCTGAGCATTATGTGCGTGTGGGGTATGCTGCGTGTAAACCCTTTACTAACGGTGTATGTAATAGCCCCTTTGCCGCTGCTTGCCATCTGTATTTATATCGTCAACAGCATCATTTTTCGTAAGAGCGAACAGATACAGGCGCAGCTAAGCGAACTGACTACCACGGCGCAGGAATCTTATTCAGGCATTCGCGTTATCAAATCGTTTGTACAGGAAAATAATATGCTGCGCTTTTTCTTCAACACATCGGAGCAATACAGAAAAAGTGCCACTAACCTATCGCTGACAGAGGCTATATACTTCCCGTCTATGAACTTGTTTATCGGGCTTAGTATGCTGAGTACCGTACTGATAGGCGGCTACTATGCCATCAACGGCAGCATCACGGTAGGCAATATCGCCGAGTTTGTACTGTATATCAACCTGCTGATGTTTCCCATATCCAGCATAGGCTGGGTGGCATCTATGATACAACGTGCGGGTGCATCGCAAAAACGCATCAATGAATTTCTGGAAACACCACCTGAAATAAAAGATGCGCCGGATGCCATCAGTAAAACGATAACAGGGCATATCCATTTCAAACAAGTCAGCTTTACTTACCCACATACAGGCATACAGGCATTGCGCCAATTTGATGTAGCGATAGAAGCAGGGCAAAAAATTGCCATCATCGGCAAAACAGGTTCAGGAAAATCTACCCTTGCACATATGCTGCTGCGCATGTACCAACCTGCCGATGGTGAGGTGCTGATAGATGGCACATCTGTAAACGCTTATCAACTACATAGCCTGCGCTCGCAGATAGCGTATGCACCGCAAGAAGCCTATCTGTTCTCTGATACAGTATATAACAATATTAAATTCGGCAGCGAGTGGGCTAGCGAGGCGGATGTGAAGCAAGCCGCTATGCTGGCAGATTTGCAGAAAGATATAGACACCCTTGCCAATGGCTACGACACCGTGATAGGTGAGCGTGGCGTGATGCTATCGGGCGGGCAAAAACAACGGATGGTGCTTGCAAGGGCATTGCTGAAGAAGAGTAAGATACTACTGATGGACGAATCGCTATCGGCGGTTGATACACAAACGGAGCAAACCATACTGCACAATCTGCAAAGCCATCTGCAATACACCACAACCATCGTCATCACTCACCGCATATTTACAAGCTGGCAGTTCGATAAGATACTTGTATTGGATGATGGCAACATTGCCGAGCAAGGTACACACGAAGAACTGATGGCACTGAACGGAAAGTATGCCGCGCTATACAAACACCAAACGGCGGCTGATAATTAAAATAAACTTTGCTGCGCTACCTGCTGCAAATAACCGTTGCGAAACGGAAACTCTTCAATCATATCGTACTGGTCGGCTTCTGTATTCAGCTTTCTGAATGCGATGCTGCAAGCCTGAAACCTGAGGCTGATGTCTGTAATCAATTCGCCTGCTATGCGCAGTTCTTTATCACTTAGCCCGTTGCCAATGGTGATGTGTGGCACTCTGTTGGTAGCCGTATTGGTTACAGGTAGTTGCTGAAAATCAGCCATCAGCTTTCTTAATTTCGTTTCAGATTCCTCGTCGGGTACAATGCAAAACGCACCGTGGTCGAATTTCATCAATTGGTTGAAGCGGAGTTTTATATCGGGCTGGCGGGCAGCTATACCTGCCATTTTTTTAAGCAAATCGGGCAGTGTATCTATATCACCGGCTTCAAATGTGCTGATGGTGATGTATGGTAATGTATTGACAGTATTGAACCAACCGATGGCTTCTTTCAATTGCTTCTTCTTAGCTACTACTTTGGCAGTAGCTTCGGCATCGGGCAGTATGGCAATTGAATATAAAGGCATGAATTGACAAACGGATTATTTAAACTCGATAGGCAATGCAAGCTCTTTGCCATCGCGCATTATTTTTACTTCTGTTTTATCTCCCTCTGCAAACTTGCCAAGTGCTTCCATATAGGTTTGCATACCCGTTACTTTATACTCGCCAAGCTGTATGATGATGTCGCCACCCTTCATACCTGCTTTGATGGCGGGTTTGTTTTCCGTAACACCATCTATACGCACACCACCATTCTGATAAGAATAGTCGGGCATTACGCCCAGCGTTACTTTAAACCTTACTTTGCCAACGGTTGATTGCTTAGTGGGTGTAAACGCAGGCTTCGGTTCTTTTTCCATCTTTGCTACTACGCTATAGATGTAGTTCATCAACATAGCCTGCCCTTTGTAGTTTATCTTATCCGCGTCGTCGCTCGGCTTGTGATAGTCTGTATGCAAGCCTGTAAAGAAAAACAGCACGGGCACACCCTGATAATAAAATGAGCTGTGGTCGGACGGGCCAACACCTGCACTATCGTAGCTTATTTTGAAGGATGGGTTGTTTTTATCTACCACCCTACCCCATACGGGCGATGTGCCGACACCGCCAATCGTCAGCGCGTGGGTGCTGTCGTTCAGCCTGCCTACCATATCCATGTTCAGCATGTATGCCAGCTTGGTACTGTCTAATTGTTCTTGTTTTACAATGGCTTTAGAACCCAGCAAACCCAATTCCTCTCCCGAAAAATGGATGAATAAATAATTGTATTTTTTCAGCTTACTATTTTTGATGCGCTTTGCCAGTTGCATCAGTGCCACCGTACCACTGGCGTTGTCGTCTGCACCATTGTGTATTTGCCCGTCTTTTTTTGCATGCAGGCTGTTGCCGTCTTCGCCATGCCCTAAGTGGTCGTAATGCGCACCTATTACTACGGTGTGCTTCGCGCCGTTATCTACATACGCTGCTATGTTAGTGCCCGTCATCTCTGCTTTCTTCAGCACCACCATCATATCTATAGCTACACTGCCGTCTATTTTTTCAATGTATTTCTTGTAGCCTTTGTAGGTAAGTATGCCAACGGGTACATCCAATGTTTCGTAGTCTGATTTTTTGTTGTACTCGGGTTCGTACTTTGCACCATAGTTGTCGTAGAACAATATGCCTGCTGCACCTTGCTCTGCTGCCTCTTTGGCCTTTTCGTGCGCTGTTTTTTCCCAATCGAAGTGTGCATCTTTTGCTTCGTCTGCATCTGAATATAAAGGCATCAACCATACATTGCCATGCTCCAGCACGCCAGCCAATGCATCGCCTGTGGCGCGTTTACTGTTCACACTAAAAGGCAATGGAAATGCTTCGCTCAGGTCTGTTATTTTTTGTCCGTTGATGATGATGCTTGTCAACGGCATGATTTCTTTGCCTGTTACAAAACTGAATGGATAACGGTAATTGCCCTTATATGCCGCTATACCATTTTGTTGATAATACGCGATGATGTATTCGGCTGCTTTCTTTTCGCCATTGCTGCCCGTGCGCCTGCCTTCCAACTCGTCGGACGCGAGGTAACCGATTTGTTTTTTCAGTTCTTTGATTGTCTTCTTATCCTTAGCTAAAGACGTAGTTGCAATAAAAAGCGGTGTAGCTAACACCAATGCCCCAACAGCAAGAAACCTCATCCTGATTGTTTAATGCTGCAAAATTATACGATTTGCCTTGGGTTTCATGTCATTAGCGGGAAATTAAAGCATAAAAAAAGCCCCGTGTATGACGACACGGGGCAGTTGCGAATATAATGGGTTACTATTCAGGTGCTTGTTCTGTACTTTCTTCCTGTACGATGCTGCCATCTGCTGCTACCAGCAGTTGCGCCTCATCTTCAGGCATGGCATCGGCGGCATCTGTAGGCAATACGATGTCGATATTGGTAATATCTTTCAGTTGCGGCAATTCACCCGAATTGTTGATGCCGAGATAATCCATAAAGTTTTTGGAAGTGGCGTAGGTAAGCGGCTTGCCCACCATGTTTTCGTTGCGGCCTGTTATTACTATCAGGTCTTTTTCCAGTAGCTTCTGTATAGAATAATCGGCACTTACACCGCGTATAAATTCGATTTCGGCTTTGGTTATCGGTTGCTTGTAGGCAATGATAGCCAGCGTTTCCATAGCGGCGGTAGATAGTTTTTTGATATGCTTATCGCCGTTGAGCTGCAATACCGTTTTATGATATGCTTTTTTGGTGAGGAACTGATAACCGCCACCCGCTTCTCTTAGCTGAAAAGGATAGTACGGTGCTTCGTATTTTTCGCGCACGGCTTCTATGCAAGTTGCTACACGCTCTCCCTCTACTATTTCTTCCAATGCGGTGCTGAGCATATCTGTCATTTCCATGAGCGTTACAGGGCGTTCGCTGGCAAATATGATAGCTTCTACATGCGGCATTAATTGTTCGATATCCATATAATCCTCGTTTATCAGTACACACCGAAAATAAAACATACACAGGCTTTTACCCTGAAAAGAAATACACAGATGTGGGTAAAAACAGCCCTGTAAAGATAGGCCTATTGGTACAGTCGGCTTGTTAAAAAAGCGAAAGCCCCGATGGTTTGGGGCTTTGTATATAAAACAGGTAATGATTATACGTGCAGTATCAGATTGGGGGCTGCACCCAATACAATAACAAGCAGCACCGTGATGGCTAATAAGAATTTATCCATTGGCGTTACTTCCGAATTAAATTCAGGTTCACCCTGTTTGAAATACATAGCCATGATAACACGGAAATAATAATAGGCACTGATAGCCGCCATAAACAAGGCGAATATCACCAGCCACATCATCTTGCCCTGCTCTACGGCAGCCAGCAATACAAAGTATTTTGCCATAAAGCCACCCGTAAGCGGTATGCCCGCCAGCGAAAACAGGAATACTGCCGTGAATGCTGCCAGTACAGGGTCTTTCTTAGCAAGGCCATTGAAGCCATCGTAGGTATAATCTTTCAGCTTCATCAGCACGGCAAACATACCAATGGTTGCTACGCTGTATGCTACGGCATATATCATCATACCCTGCCATGCAGTAGCGTTTACCGCCAATACAGCAAACAACATGAAACCCGCCTGCGCAATAGATGAGTATGCCAGCATACGCTTGACACTTTGCTGAAACACAGCCGTTACGTTGCCTATTAATAATGTAGCTGCTGTAATGATGGCGAGTATCAGCATCCAGTCGCCGCTTAGTGCGCCAAACGATACGGAGAATAAACGCATGAATGCTACAAAGGCGCTTGCCTTAACGATAGTAGCCATGAAAGCCGTGAACGGTGTAGGTGCACCATCGTACACGTCGGGTGTCCACATATGCATGGGGGCAGCAGATACTTTAAAAGCAAATGCCACCATCAGGAACAGGATACCTGCCAATGCCATCGGGCTTAGCATATCCGATTGCAGGAAGGTGTATTGAATGATATTGAATGTACCCGTTGCGCCGTACAACAATGTAATACCCATCAGCAGTATGCCTGTAGAGAATGCACCCATCAAAAAGTATTTGAGTGATGCCTCGCTGCTTTTCAGATTGCGCTTATCGCTACCAGCCAGTATGTATTGGGGAATAGACAGTATTTCGATACCAATGAATAATATCAGCACATTGTTGTATGTGCTGAGCATATACACACCGCAGAGTATAAAACATATCAATGCAAAATATTCGGCCACATGGCTGCCTACACGTTGTATCTCTTTATTTACGAGCAGCGCATACAGCAATGTACAACCCGTCATCAGGGTATTGAACCACAATGCGTAACGGTCAACACGCAGCATATTGTTAAAGAAAGACAGGGTTTCGTTAGTGGCTGTAGTTACTAATTCCCAGATGTTGACACCCAGCAAAGCGAAAAGCAGCAACACCGCCAGCGATGCTACCGATTTCTTTTCCTTTACAAAGAGGCCCGCAAACATCAGGATAACCCCAAATACCGTTGCAGCTATTATTGCCTTCATATTAAATACGAACCGGATTATCAGGATTTAATGATTAGTCCGGATTGTTTTATTTTTTTTAAATGTTATGGTATCATCATATTCGCTACGCCTGCTGTCATATCCAGTAATGGTTTAGGATATACGCCGAGGAAGATGATGATTGCTATTATAATGGCTAAGCCAGCCCACTCATTGCCAGTCAGGTCTTTTTGTTCTTTCATCTCTACGGCATTGCCATAGGCTGTTTTCTGCACCATATTCAGTGTATAAACAGCACCCAGTATCACACCCAAGCCTGCCACTACCATATAGGTAATGCGGTATGGCGACGGACTGGAGAACAAACCATTGAACAACATAAACTCGCCGATGAAACCATTGGTAAGCGGCAAGGCAATATTTGCCAGCGATACGATTACCAATGCGATAGCCATTTTGGGTGCAGTGCTTGCCATGCCACCCAGATTGCCCATATCGCGTGTACCCCAACGCTGCTCTATCATGCTCACAATAATCCACATACCCGTTATGTTGATACCGTGATTGAACATCTGCACCATCAGGCCATGCATACCTACATTAGTTTGTGCGAAAGCAGCAGCACTCATCAGCCCCATGTGGGCTATAGACGAATAAGCTATCAGGCGTTTCAGGTCGGTTTGCACAATGGCTATCAGCGATGCATATACTATACCGATGATAGACATGACGATTACCGTATCGCTCCAGAAAGCTACGCCCTGCGGCACTACAGGCAGCAACCAGTTGATAACCCCGAACAAACCCATTTTTACCATCAGTGCACTCAGCACAACGGTTACCGCCGTTGGAGATTGCTCGTAGGTGTCGGGCTGCCAAGTATGGAAAGGGAAGACCGGCATCTTGATAGCGAATGCTACGAATATGAGAACGAACAACCATTGTTGTGTCAATGGGTCGAGCGATGCACCCGCACGGATGATATTATCCCAACTATACGCATTAGGACCAGATGTTTGCAACGACAGGTATATCAATGCTGCCAGCATCATCAGGCTACCGAGGAAGGTATAAACGAAAAACTTGAACGTAACCTGTATGCGTTTTTCGCCACCCCAGCGAGAGCAGAGGAAGTAAACAGGTATCAATGCCAGCTCCCAAAAGAAATAAAACAACAACGCATCATGCGCCAAAAACACACCTGTAATACCTGCCTGCGACAGCAGCATCAATCCGTAAAATGAACCTGTATTTTCTACTTCTTTATTCCAGTTGCTGATGAATACGACAGGCATCACAATACCTGTAAGCAGGCAGAGCATGGCACTCATACCATCGGCATGCAGGCTAAGCTGTGCACCGAGGCGTGGTATCCAAGGTATGCTCCAATCAAGCGGTTGTGCGCTGCATGTAGCACTGATATAAGCAGCCAGTCCCAATGTGGCTATAGAGCTGATGAGGGCAACGGCTTTAGCATTTTCTTTTGCAAGAAAACTGATAATGCCTGCCACAATAGGAACCAGTATAAGTAATGTCAACATCATAACGCTAATGCAATTTATTTGCAGTTGCTATCTATTAATAATTTAAACCAAAGAATTTCAGGGCGAATAATAATACCATGCCTATCACCATCACAAAGATGTAAAAGCCCACCTGCCCTGTTTGCAACAACCTGACACGGTCGCTGCTCCAACGCACTAATCTGCCCGTACCGTTTACTACACCATCTACGCCCATTTTTTCAACAAAACGGGTTAACGCGCCTGATAATGCACCCAAAGGGCGAACAATCACGGCATCGTACAATTCATCTACATACCATTTATTCTCCAGCAGTTTTGCCAAGCCTGTATTCTCTGTAAAGTTTGGCTTCTTCGTTGCTACCCTTGCTACTATTATCATGGCTATCACCAAGCCTGTAGATAAACCCATCAGCATCCACTCTGTATTATGGTCTAAGTGATGCACATTGAAATTGCTGAGTACCGAACCCAGATATGTATTCAATGTATGATGCTCACTGATAACAGCAGGCAAACCTACATAACCACCAACAACGGATAATATGGCTAATACTATTAAAGGTATGGTAATGGCTGCGGGGCTTTCGTGCAGGTGATGGTGCTGCGCCTCGGTACCACGGAATGAACCCGTAAACGTAAGGAAGTAGAGGCGGAACATATAAAAGGCAGTCATCAAAGCCGCGCCCAATGCCATATAATACATAACGGGGCTGTGCGCATATACCGATGCCAATATCTCGTCTTTTGAGAAGAAGCCCGAAAAGCCGGGGATACCTGCTATGGCAAGACAGCCTATAAGGAAGGTAGCACCCGTAATCTTCATGTGCTTATTGAGCCCGCCCATATTGCGGATATCTTGTTCGCCACCCATAGCATGGATAACGCTACCCGAACCGAGGAACAATAATGCTTTGAAGAAAGCATGTGTCATAACGTGGAAAACCGCCGTCGTATATGCACCTACACCCAGCGCGAGGAACATGAAACCAAGCTGGCTGACAGTAGAGTATGCCAGTACTTTTTTAATATCGTATTGCCTGATGGCGATAGATGCCGCAAGTATAGCAGTAGCCAAACCGATGATGGCTACCAGATTGAGTGCCGAAGGTGCCAGATTGTACAACGCGCTGCTGCGGGCAATCATATAGATACCTGCGGTAACCATTGTAGCGGCGTGTATGAGAGCAGATACGGGTGTAGGACCTGCCATCGCATCGGGCAGCCATGTATATAAAGGTATCTGCGCACTTTTGCCCATTGCACCAATAAACAGACAGATGGCTATCCAGTTATACATATCTGCAGATAGCTGCACTTGCCCGCCATTTAACTGCCCGAAAAATTCCTGATATGAAAGCGTACCGTAGTTGAAAAGTATCAGCAGCATACCTACCAGAAAGCCGAGGTCGCCGATGCGGTTCATTACAAATGCTTTCTTGGCCGCATTGGTATAATCTCTATTCTTGAACCAGAAACCAATTAGAAGGTATGAACAAAGACCAACGCCTTCCCAGCCAATGAACATGATTAGGTAGTTGGCACCCAATACCAGCAATAGCATAGAGAACACGAACAAGTTGAGGTAGGCAAAATATTTTACCATGCCTTCGTCCTCGTGCATATAAGAGGTAGAATAGACGTGTATCAGAAAACCAATACCTGTAATAATGAGCAAGAACAGCGAAGACAAAGCATCTACCTGAAAAGAAAAAGGTATATACAACTTGCCCGATTGAATGAAATCGAACAGATGCACAACGGTTGATGCACCGGTGCTTTTAACCTCGAAGAAGATACCTAACGATACGGCAAAAGATGCCAGTATAGCGAGGCTGCCGATGATGCCGCCTGCATTTTTAGGTATTTTTCGCCAACCCAAACCATTGATAAGAAACCCTATCAACGGAAATAAAGGAACTAAGTAAACTAAGTTTGTCATACCCCAAACCCCTAAAGGGGCTTTCTTTTTTTAAATATTGTTATTACCCTGCTTCCCCCCTTTAGGGGGTTAGGGGGTTTAATGTTTCAATCTGTTCAAAATATTTATATCTACCGAGTGTACTTTGCGGTACATCATTACAATGATGGCTAAGCCAACCGCTACCTCTGCCGCTGCTACAACCATGATAAAGAATACAAATATCTGCGCTGCCGCATCGTTATACATTTTAGAAAATGCAACCATCAACAGGTTCACCGCGTTCAGCATCAGCTCTATACACATAAATACGATGATGGCATTTCTGCGCATCATGGCACCCATCATACCAATGCAAAACAAAGCAAGACTCAAAAACAAATAATATTGTACAGGCATCCCAAGTAAGGTTTTTAATTTACTATGCTGTATGTTCTTTTTCCTTTTTACCAATCACCACTGCACCTATCATTGCACTGAGAAAAAGAACACTGCTTATTTCAAACGGTAATACAAACTGTGTGAAGAGTGTTTTACCAAGATTTTTTATCAAACCAATATCTGTAGCCTGCTGGTCGAGGCTTTCGATTGTTGATGTACGCAACGCGGCGAGTATTACCAACAACAATGTACCGCCCGATATGGCACCTGCTATCTGCACCAGCCTGTTTTTTTGTGGTTCGGTATCCGCGTTCAGGTTCATCAGCATTATCACAAACAGGAAGAGTACCATGATGGCACCTGCATATACAATGATATTTACGATAGCCAGAAATTGGGCGTTCAATAATATATAGTGGCCCGATATGGCAAAGAATGTAGCTATCAGAAACAATACACTATTCACCGGATTGCGACTGAGTATTACACCCAACGCGCAACTCAATGCCATGATAGTTAAAACCCAAAAAGATATTTCGTAAATACCCATGATGTATTATTTGCTTTCGTGTTTATGAGGGTGAGGGATTAACAAATCTTCTTTCTTGTATATAAAACTATCGCGTGTATAGTTAGTAGGCATCACCGTTTCGCTCAGGTACACCGCATCTTTGGGACAGGCTTCCTCGCAAAGGCCGCAGAATATGCAACGCAGCATATTTATTTCGTACTTAGCCGCATACTTCTCTTCGCGATATTTATTTTCTTCGCCTGCTTTTCGTTCTGCCGCTTCCATTGTAATAGCCTCGGCGGGGCAAGCTAATGCACACAAACCACAAGCCGTACAACGCTCGCGTCCTTCTTCATCACGGTTCAGCACATGCAGCCCACGAAATACAGGGCTGAACGGACGTTTTTCTTCAGGATAATTAACGGTTGCTTTCTTTTTGAAAATATGGCCTACCGTTATGCTCAACCCTTTTGCTATTGCAGGCAAATAAATCTTCTCTCCGAATGTCATCGGGTCTCTGTTTATTTGTGCTGCTCTGTTAGTTAGTTTCATTTCAATAGATTTATTTAATCACCCACAATATCACTGCGCCCGTTACTACCATGTTTACCAAGGCAAGCGGTATCAGCGATTTCCAACCCAAACGCATCAACTGGTCGTAGCGGAAGCGTGGCAGCGTCCACCTGATAAACATAAAGAACAGTATGATGCATATTACTTTTGTCAGCAAAGCCATTACACAAATGATGGCAAATAGTATCGGGTTCACACCTGCTGCTACTTCGTCCATAAAGGGGAAGTTGTAACCACCGAAAAACAGTGTAGCTATTACCGCAGAGCTAATGAACAGATTGATGTATTCAGCAAACAAGTAGAAGCCCAACTTCATAGATGAGTATTCCTGATGGTAGCCCATGTTCAGTTCACTTTCGCACTCGGGCAGGTCGAAAGGTGCACGGTTGAGCTCAGCAAATGCGCAAACCAAAAATATCATAAAGCCTAATGGCTGCTTAAAGAAGTTCCAAGTAAAATAACCATTATCCCAAAAGCCATGTTGCTGCTCTACAATTTCTCGCAGACTTAATGAACCTGTCATCATCAGCATGGCTACAAGGCTCAGGCCCATAGCTAGTTCGTAAGATATAGCCTGCGATGCCGCACGGATGCTACTTAATAATGAGAATTTGTTGTTAGAAGCCCAGCCACCCAGCATCACACCATATACACCCAAGCTCACTACACCGAATATAAACAGGATACCGATATTAATATCTGCTACCTGCAGCGATATAACGCCATTGTCTGTAGCAATATCCGGCCCCCAAGGTACTACGGCACTTGTCATAACTGCTGTAAGCATTGCCAATGCAGGGCCGAGTATGAAGAGGAAACGTGTAGAACGGTCTGGGATAATCTCTTCTTTGAAGAAGAGTTTTAAACCATCGGCCAATGGTTGCAGCAAACCCATAAAGCCCGCGCGGTTTGGGCCACGACGGTCTTGCATTACGGCTGCCACCTTACGCTCTGCCCATGTGGCATACATGGCTATACCCAGTGAGCCTAACAGTATCACCGAGATGAGCAGTACTTTTTCAATAATAAAAGCTATATCCAGTTGCATAGCGGCGCAAAACTAATTAGTTCGTTTAAAAATTTAATTATTTATCCGTTCGATTTTTATTTTCAAGTCATTGAGAAAGATTGTTGCTGCTTCCCAAATAATATGGTAGTTAATACCAAAATATTCATGCACTACAATATTCCTCAAGCTTATAATCTTATTCCATTCTATTTCTGTACTCCTTTCTTTCAATTCAGTTGAAATATGATTCGCTGCTTCGCCAATTATTTCAAGCCATTTTACAACTGCAATTCGCAACACGTGGTTTTCAAGAAACTGCTCATAGCTTTGTCCAGCCATAGCGGTTTCTATCTCAAGTATGCACTCTTTTATGTGTTCTATCCTTGCATTATCTCCAAATCTACCTTTCATAAATAATATATTTATCCTTATCTATGAATGGTTTTACAAATTTATTTTCCCATCCGGCACTAACTATATCTACTTTCTTTTTCAGCCTGTCACTCAACTCATCGTTCCAACTAAAATATTCCCATCCTATCGGTTTTGTATAATCAATATCTACTAATACATCTACGTCGCTATTTTCATCTGCCTCGCCTCTTGCATAAGAACCGAACAACCATACCTTTTTTACAGGTTTGTCTGTAAAAAAATTTACAATCACTTGTTTTATATGTTCGGTGCTTAATATCATTATTCATTCTTAAAATCATCGCTATGGGCAGGGCCTGCTATCTTGGATAGCTCTACTTCCGGCCTGTTTACATCACTTATAGAATGTATATCCATCAGCAGTTTGGGGTCTTTGCCTATTACTTTGTCTATCAATACGGGTGCTTTTTTTACGCCTACATAATGCCCTTGCGATATAACACTATGCCTGCTGATTTTTGAAGGCCCTTCTATTACCCAGTCTTTGGTTTCTTTTTTGTGGAAACGGCAATCGTTACATATCCATTCTTCTACTTCGCCCCACTGGTCTTTGCGCGCCGTTACGCGGAATACCTCATCGCCACGCATCCACAAACGCACTTTGCCGCTGCATGTAGGGCAGTCGCGGTGAGCATCTACAGGTTTTGTAAACCATACACGGTTTTTGAAACGGAATGTCTTATCCGTCAGCGCACCTACGGGGCATACATCTATTACGTTGCCTATAAATTCATTATCCAGCGATTTGCCAAGCAATGTGCTGATAGATGCATGGTCGCCACGATCCAGCACACCATGTTCGCGCTGGTTGGTAAGCTGCTCTGCTGTATATACACAACGGTAGCAAAGTATGCAGCGCGTCATGTGCAGCGATATATAATCGCCAAGGTCTTCTTTTTCAAACGTACGGCGGTCGAACTCGTAGCGGGTGGTAGCTGCGCCGTGCTCATAGCTCAGATCTTGCAAATGACATTCGCCCGCCTGATCGCATACTGGACAATCGAGCGGATGGTTCATCAGCAAGAACTCTACCACGCCTTTGCGGGCATCCAATACCTTCTCAGAAGTAATGTTTTTTACTTCCATACCATCCATCACCGTAGTACGGCAGCTTGCTACCAGCTTGGGCATGGGGCGAGGGTCTTTTTCAGAACCCTTGCTCACCTCTACCAGACAAGTACGGCATTTACCGCCACTGCCTTCCAGCTTGCTGTAGTAGCACATGGCTGGCGGGGTAACATCGCCGCCTATCATACGCGCAGCATTCAGTATGGTAGTACCAGCTGGTACTTCAACTGTTATATTGTCTATCGTTACTTTAAACTTCGGTTGCTCCGACATAATCTTTAAGTCAAAAGTTAAAAGTCAAAAACTAAGCACCCGCAGGTACATGTATCGGGTCAGCATAATGCGCCAGCCCATAGTTCCTGTTTTGTGCTTCGTCTGCGTTGGTAATATGCCATTCAAACTCATCGCGGAAGTGGCGGATTGCGGCGGCTACAGGCCATGCAGCGGCATCGCCCAGCGGACAGATGGTGTTACCTTCTATCTTTCGCTGTATATCCCACAACAGGTCTATATCGCTCATCTTACCTTTTCCGTATTCTATGTTCTTCAATATCTTATACATCCAGCCAGTTCCCTCTCTGCATGGGCTGCACTGCCCGCAGCTTTCGTGGTTGTAGAATCGTGCCAGCGTCATGGTATGGCGCACTACGCACTGGTCTTCGTCAAACACGATAAAACCACCAGAACCCATCATAGAGCCCGATGCAAAACCACCGTCTGACAGGCTTTCATAACTCATGGTACGTGTTTCGCCTTTAGCGGTTTTCAGCAGCAGGTTGGCTGGCAGTATGGGTACAGACGAGCCACCGGGTATGCAAGCCTTCAGACGTTTGCCATTGGGTATGCCACCACAATATTCATCAGAGAAGATGAACTCTTCTACCGATTGTGTCATATCTATCTCGTATATACCGGGCTTCTTTACATTGCCGCAAACAGACAACAGTTTTGTACCTGTAGATTTACCCACACCTATACTTGCATACGCTTCGCCACCATTGTTGATGATGGGTACTACTGCTGCCAGTGTTTCTACATTGTTTACTACCGTCGGGCGCATCCACACACCTTGTATGGCGGGGAATGGCGGCTTGATGCGGGGATTGCCACGCTTGCCTTCCAGCGATTCTATCAGAGCTGTTTCCTCGCCGCATATATATGCACCACCACCGCGCTGCACATATATCTCGCAGTCAAAACCACTATTCAGGATGTTTTTACCTAACCAGCCATTGTTCTTCGCTTCTGCAATAGCTTGTTCCAGTATATCTACTATCCACGCATACTCTCCGCGTATATAGATGTAAGTCATATTGCTGCCCAGCGCAAAGCTGCTCACAATCAATCCCTCTATCAGCAGGTGCGGAATGAACTCCATCAGATAACGGTCTTTGAACGTGCCTGGCTCCGATTCGTCTGCATTGCACACCAGATGGCGGGGCACACCTTCGGGCTTTGCCAAAAAGCTCCACTTCATACCCGTAGGGAAGCCTGCACCGCCACGGCCGCGCAGACCGCTCTTCTTCACCTCTTCTACTATCTCTTCGGGTGTCATTTTAAAAGCTTTCTCTACAGAGCGATACCCGCCGTGTTTGCGGTAGGTATCATAGTAGCGGATGCCTTCTACATGTGCGTGTTCTAATAATAATTTCATACCCTAAATCCCTAAAGGGACTTTCTTTTTATTTTTTAAGCCTTACTCCAATTCAGAGGTCGGCCGTTACAGTTTCACACTTTGCCTGCTAAGCATTATCCATTTTTTATTTTCCCATACCCACACCTGCAATCCGTGCAGCCTGAATGGCAGCGTTTTGCCTTCCATTATCACATCAATATCCAACGTAGCACGAACAAGACCAATTCTATTATTATATACTGTCAACTGCTCATCAGCCGATTGTATTTTCAAATACTGTATCGTTCCGTTGTACAGGTTGTTTATCATTTCCTGTCTGGTTTCTCGCCACCCGTTTGAGTGTCCGTAAACCAATTTGCTGCTCAATAACTTTTTCAGCATCATCGTATCGCGCGCTATCAATGCATTGTGAAACGCATCGGCGGCGGCTTTCAAACTTTGTTCGTCTTGTGCAAAGACAGAACCGTAAATAAAGAGCAATGATATGGTAATCAGCTTAC
This sequence comes from Chitinophagaceae bacterium IBVUCB1, assembly GCA_002127285.1. GTDB lineage: Bacteria > Bacteroidota > Bacteroidia > Chitinophagales > Chitinophagaceae > Polluticoccus. The sequence goes on along the minus strand of NFUW01000001.1, from coordinate 1,133,806 downwards.
GCATATCAGTTATTGTTAGCGGCATTGCGCCTGCACTCGTCTATTATCGCGTCCACTTTTTCTTTTGTCAGGTGTTCGCGGTAGTGATTGCCAAGCTGCATCATGGGCGCATAACCACAAGCACCCAAACATTCTGCGGGCTTCAGGGTAAACAAACCATCGGGTGTTGTTTCTCCTTCTCTTATGCTCAGCTTTTCTTTTATGTAATCTATAATGCCATCGCTGCCATTGAGCATACAGGGTCCTGTACGGCATACTTCAAATACATATTTGCCAACAGGTTTCAGGTTGAACATGGTATAGAACGTAGCCACTTCATACACCTCTATAGGCAATATGTTCAGCACGGCAGCTACCTCGTCCATAGCCTCTGTACTCAGCCAGCCGCCATTTTCTTCCTGCGCTATATGCAGTACAGGTATCAGGGCACTTTTATGCTTCCCCTCGGGGTAGCGCGCCATGATTTCTTTTACCTTATTTAAGTTCTTGTCGTTAAACTTCATACCCCAAACCCCTAAAGGGGCTTTTCTTTTTAAAATTATATTCAAAACCTTTCCCCCTTCAGGGGGTCAGGGGGTTACGCATCCAGTTCGCCTGCAATTACGTTCAGGCTGCTCAATGTTATTATTGCATCGCTCAATAATCCACCACTTACTATTTCGGGGTAAGCCTGATAGTAGATGAAACATGGCCTGCGGAAATGCAGACGATAGGGTGTACGGCCGCCATCACTAATCAGGTAATAGCCAACCTCGCCATTAGCTCCTTCTACACCATGATACACTTCTCCGACAGGTACCGTTACTTCGCCCATTATCATTTTGAAGTGGTATATCAAAGCTTCCATCTTTGTATATACATCTTCTTTGGCAGGCAGGTGATACGCATCCGATTCGGGCGCATAAAAGATTTCCTTCTGCGTAGGGTCTGCCTGCTCCAGTGCGGCTATCTTCTGTAGTGCCTGCTGTATTATTTTATAGCTTTCCCATATCTCGTCGTTGCGCACCATGTACCTGTCATACACGTCGCCCGTTGTGCCTATGGGTATTTTAAAATCAAAATCTTCGTAAGACGAATAAGGTTGTGCTACGCGCACATCATAGTCAACACCCGCAGCACGCAGGTTGGGGCCTGTAAAACTGTAGTTAAGTGCGCGCTCTGCACTGATGGGGCCTGCACCAATGCAACGCTCCATAAATATACGGTTGCGGTTGAGCAGAGCTTCAAATTCACGCATCACTTTGGGAAAGCCATCCATGAATTTATCTATCTTCTGCCATGCCACTTCTGTAAAGTTTCGCTCAAAACCACCCACACGACCTATATTGGTAGTGAGGCGGCTACCGCAAATCTCTTCGTATATCTCGTATATCAACTCTCTCCACTGAAACACATACGTAAAGCCTGTTAAAGCTCCTGTATCTACCGCTACTACCGAATTGCATATCAGATGGTCGGCAATACGTGCCAGTTCCATGATGATGACACGCATATAGTCAACACGCTTGGGTGTTTTGATGCCTATCAGCTTTTCGATAGTCATGTGCCAACCCATATTGTTGATGGGTGCGCTGCAATAGTTAAGCCTGTCTGTAAGCGGTGTAACCTGATAGTATGGACGGCGCTCAGCTATCTTCTCGAACGCACGGTGTATATAACCGATGGTGGGTACTGTACTCAATACGCGCTCACCATCAATCTCCATGATGTTTTGAAACACACCGTGTGTGGCAGGGTGCGTAGGCCCAAGGTTCAGCGTGGTACTCTGCTTCGCCAGCGACTCTTCTGCAAGTTGTATATTTTGTTCTGTCATGAGCCCCCTCCATCTCCCCCCATGGGGGAGGGTTCTAAATTTTTTATTGTTTCAAATATCTTTTTTGCCTCCCACTCCTCCCCTTGGGGGAGGCTGGGAGGGGCTTATATCGTTCCGCCCCTGCCAAACATTTCATCGTCTTTGTCTATACGTGTAGGGTCTTCCATCTGGTATTCTTTACGCATAGGGAAGTAATCCATCTCATCCACATTCAATATGCGGGTAAGGTTGGGATGCCCTACGAAGTTGATACCAAAGTTGTCGTACGTTTCACGCTCCATCCAGTTGGCTCCCGAAAATATTTTGGTTGCCGTATATACATCCGGTTTTTCTACAGGCACATACACTTTCAGGCGCAGGCGGATGTTTTCTACGAGATTGTGCAGGTGATACACCACACACAGTTCTTCGCCAGCTCTTTCGGGGTAGTGTACGGCAGTAAGGTCTGTCAGAAACTGAAAGCCCTCAGCCTCGTACAGGTACTGCATCACTTTCAGGTTGGCTTCGGCCGGCATACGGACGGTCAACAATGCGTATTGCTCATCCCACTCGGTAAGCTGCTCGCCGAATTTATCTGTCAGTTTTTGTTTTAATATCTCGTTGGTCAATGCCATATTAAGTCAAAAGTTAAAAGTCAAAAGTCAAAAGTTTTAAGGTTCTGAATTTTGCCTTTTGAATTATATTCTACTCTATCGCGTAGCTCTCCAGCAATGCTTTGTATTGCGGGCTGTTTCGGCGGCGCAGGCTCTCGTTCTGTACAAGGTCTTGCAGCTTCACAATGCCGTCCAGTATTGCTTCAGGACGCGGCGGGCATCCTGCTACATACACATCTACAGGTATCACTTGGTCTATGCCCTGCAATACAGGGTAAGAGTCGAAAATACCACCACTCGATGCACAAGCACCTATTGCTATCACCCAGCGCGGCTCTGCCATTTGCAGATAAACCTGGCGCAATACGGGTGCCATCTTCTTGGCTATAGTGCCTGCTACCAGCAGCATATCGCACTGGCGGGGTGTAAAGCCCATACGCTCTGAGCCAAAACGAGCCAGATCGTAGTTAGAACCCATGGTAGCCATAAACTCGATACCACAACAAGAGGTAGCGAATGGCAAAGGCCACAATGAATTTTTACGCGCAAGGCCTACTACTTTATCAAAAGAAGTAGCCATAAACCCTTCTCCCGAATAGCCTTCCGGCATCGGAGCCAGTTTCACATTGGTATTGTATTGTACGGGACGTCCCATAATTTTTAGTATGTTTTATTTGTAATAACAATTACAAACTGATATGGTTATATCATCTGCTAATCTTCCCAATCAAGTGCACCTTTTTTAACAATATATATAAACCCGCAAAGGAAAAATGCCACGAACATAATAACTGCCAGAAAACCCTCTTGCCCCAGTTCTTTGAAGTTGACGGCATAGGGGTAGAAGAATATTACTTCCACATCGAATAACACAAATAAGATGGCAACCAGAAAGTATTTGATAGCCATCGGTTGGCGCGCGTTGCCCACAGAGGGGATACCACTCTCGAAGTTGATAAGTTTATCGGAAGTGAGGCGTTTTGGACCGAGAAACTGAGAAGCACCTATGGTTAATACCACAAAGCCGATACCTACCAATAATTGTATGGCTACAGGTAAGTAACTGAAGGGTGTTTGCTGGTCGGCCGCCAATAACAGAAAATTCATATTGCTACAATGCTTCTAAATGTGCTAAACAGAGGTAGCAAAGTTATAGTTATGGGGCGAATATACAAGGGGAAAAAGCCATTTTGAGGCTATTTTTACATCATCATAATTTATAGCTAACACTGTCGTTTTATTCCTTTTATCATCCATATATTTATTGCTACATTCACAATCCGAAAAAAGTACAATAGCTGAATGCATAATCTTACAAAAATCAAATTGTTCAGGATATTACTATGTATGTCTTATCCACTGGCATTGATTTTCATATTCCCATTTATATTATTCAAACGCAAAAACCCAACAGGTCTGTTTTTTTTCTTTGACAGGTATGCCATAGGCGGGGCTCAGCGAATACATATTGATATATTGCAGTCGGTAGCAGAAATTAATAAGCAAGTGTATTTTACACGTTCGTCGCCAGACGACTACCTGAAAAAAGAGTTTTACAGCATTGCCAACACCCACTCTAAGGACATTCATTTTTGGTGCGACAACCTGTTAATCAGGCTATTTACAGTTCACTATTATTCTTTATATATAAACAGACACTCTAAAGGCCATGTTTTCAGCTCTAACAGCACGTTTTTTTATGATATGTTGTTTTTTCTGAAGAAAAGCGTTGTGAAAACCGAATTGCTGCACAACTTTACCCATGGCAAAAACGGTATGGAATTCTTTGGGTTGGCAAACCATAAACTTCTGAATTACAGAGTAGTATATGATATTTTTACCCTTAGCAATATTAAAAATCAATATATTTCGTACGGTATTGATAGTAAATATACAGATAGGATATTGTTTATAGAGCCGGGGGTTAGTTTTGTTCCATTTGGTAAAAAAGATTACAGTTTGCCGCTGAAAGTGCTGTATGCCGGCAGGGGTGGCCCGCAAAAACGCATATACCTGCTGAATGCTATTGCAGAAAAATGCATTGAACAAAAATTACCTATATCATTTCATTTTGCAGGTACCATGCAGGATGAGCTAAGCCCGCTTGTAAAGCAAAACGCCGTGCTGCATGGCGAAATAAGCGAAAAAGAAAAAATGTACGCCCTCTATCAGGATTGCCACATCATACTGATGACATCTGCTTACGAGGGTTTTCCTATGATAATAAAAGAAGGTATGGCAAACGGCTGCCTGCCAGTCGTAACGGCACTGGAAGGTAATAAAACACACCTTACCCATCAACAAAACGCGCTGCTTATAGAAAAACCAGAAGATGAGGAAGGGGTTGTAGCACAAGCTGTTTCATACATTACCATGTTATGTAATGATAACGGGTTATTACATAATTTGTCTGCCACAGCACATAACTATGCCCGTCAGCACTTTGACAGGACTGTATTCTTACAAAAATACCTTGCGTTTTTTAACAGTACGGGTATAGCGACTGATTGCAATTGATAAGAATCGCCACCATAATTTCCATTATTTTTACCATTTATATCAGCATACTGTGCAGCAACCATTGGTAAGTGTAATATTACTTGTATATAACGGGGAGAAGCATCTGAAAGAGGCTATAGATAGCATATTGAAGCAAACATATAATAATTTCGAGTTAATTATAGTTGACGACGGCAGCACTGATAGTTCGCAGCAAATAATACAATCGTACACAGATAAGAGAATAATACTGCACAAAAACGCCTCTAATATGGGGTTAGTCAATACACTGAATATAGCACTGCCCTTATGTAAGGGCAAGTATATTGCGCGTATGGATGCTGACGACATCTGTTTACCAGACCGTTTAGCCAAGCAAGTGGCTTATCTCAATGACAATAGCGATGTTATAATGATTGATAGCATAATGGAATATATTGATGAGAGCGGTCATAGATTAAATAAATACAATAGCACAAGCAATAGCCCTGTAGCTATAAAGTACAGCCTGCCATACAGCAATGTGCTTGGCCATTCTTCTATCATGATGCGACGAGAACCTTACATTCGATACCGTTACAGGCATACCGACTTTGAAGACTACGACCTATGGTTACGACTTATTAATGATGGATACAAAATACATAAGCTGCCGGAGCCGCTCTTATTGTATAGAATACATAATAACTCTTACACCATAAGCAATAACAGGAACAAAAAACGTAATTACCATATCCGTACATTTAATACTAAATGGTATTACTGGAAAAAAATATCGTTTACTGATAAATTAAAACCATTTAACCTTATTTTGTTTACATCTATGATACACAACTTATTAAAAGGTTTATACATTCGGTATAGTGGCTAATAGCATATATAATGAACATTGAAAACTTTGATATTAAGTGGTATCATGCTTTTAGCAACCCTTTCTTTTTTATTAGGAACGGATTATACAAAGCAATCAATAGCTTGGCACCTATGCTGCAAGGTAATGTGCTGGATTTTGGCTGTGGTTCAAAACCTTATAAAAAACTCTTTACCAACGCAAGCAGCTACATAGGGCTAGACATAGAAACATCGGGGCACTCTCACAGAAACGAACAGATAGATGTATACTACGATGGCAAAACCATACCCTTTGCAGATAATCACTTCGACCATGTATTTGCTACTGAAGTTTTTGAGCATGTTTTTAATATAGATGAAATATTGCCTGAGATACGCAGAGTGGTAAAACCCGGCGGCTATCTGCTGATAACCTGCCCATTTGTATGGCCCGAACACGAAAAGCCATACGACTTTGCACGCTATACCAGCTTTGGCATACAGCACATATTACAAAAACACGGCTTTGCTACAGAACAATACATCAAGACAGGTAATTTTATAGAAACACATGCGCAGCTTACCATGTTTCTTTTATACTGCTACTTGCCAAAAAAGCCGTATTTTCTATACCTGATACTGCACCAGTTCTTTATTTTGCCTATCATTGTTACCATCTCGATATTGAACAAAATATTGCCTGAAAAGATAAAACGAAACGACTTGTACAGCAATAATATAGTGCTGGCAGTAAAACAATAGACAAACACCCGTATGCTTGGTACATTATTTCATGGTCTTTATAAATCTTACAGCCAATTTAAGAAGTTTGGATATGGCGGGCTGATACTCTGGAGCAAAAAACATGCAAAGAAAAAGCAAACTATTTCTGTAAAACTTAAAGACTTTGCGTATCCTATCTATTTGCGAACAGCATCATCAGACTATGAAACATTTTTACAGGTATTTGATCAGAACGAATACAAATTTCCCTATCCCGAAGCTGCGAAAGTAATTATAGATTGTGGTGCAAACATTGGCTTTGCTTCTTTATATCTTGCAAGGCTTTTCCCCGATGCCTTGATAATAGCAGTAGAACCGGAACCATCAAACTTTGAATTGCTGAAAAAAAATACCGCTCTATACCCTAATATTACCTGCATCAACAGCGGTATCTGGACAAAGAAAACAATGCTTGAAATTGTGGATACCGGAATTGGTGAGTGGGGCTTTATGGTTAAAGAATGTGCTGAAGATACCCCTGGCGCAGTACCTGCAGTTGGCATAAACGACATCATGCAAGACTATAAACTGCAAACAATAGATATACTTAAAATTGATATAGAGGGTTCTGAAAAAGAAGTGTTTTCAGAAAATGAACAACTATGGCTACCTAAAGTGAAAATGCTTGTTACAGAGCTACACGACAGGATGAAAAAAGGTACAGCCAATGCTTTCTTTAATGCCATTAATAAATACGAGTACCGGATGGAAATGAACGGAGAAAATATTTTCATACAGTTTTTATAACATATTGCATAGCAGGATGGGTATTGTATTTCGCCAGTCTGTAAAAACAACAATCATCACATTTGCCGGAGCGTTGCTCGGGGCACTTACTGTCTATGCATCTACAAAACTGATGTCTCAACAGGCATTCGGATACTCTCGAAACCTGTTGTCTCAGGCAGTGCTGGCTTCCAATTTCATCTTGTTTGGCGTGCATAATATGCTGTATGTATATGTGTATAAATACGATGTACATGACGAACGGCGCAAAGTACTGTTCACAATCAGCGCTATTGTGCCAATTATTATTACCCTACTGTTTTCAATAGTGTACTTCGCACTCAGAGATGTTATTACAGGCTTGTATCAGGCAGTAGACATGGAGTATGTATTGCAATACTATACATGGCTGCCTATCTATGTGCTGTTATGGTCTGTAATGACATTGCTGGAACAATACCTTAACTCTCAGATGAAAGTGGCTATTTCCACCTTCACCAAAGAGATACTGCTACGTTGTATCAATATAATACTGGTATTGCTGATGGGTTTTGGGTATATCAGTTTTCACAGCTTCATGCTCTTGAGCATATTGGTACACATTGTTCCCATCTTGTTGCTTTTGCGGATTGCGATGAAAACAGAAGGCGCCGGATTCTCTGCCAACTGGCAGCTTTTTTCAAAATCTGAGTATAAAGAAATTGCCTCGTTTGCTGCTTTTCATCTTCTTATCAACGCAGCTATATCACTGCTCATCAATGTAGATACGCAAATGCTGGGCATACTGGATAAAGAGGGCATGGCTACCGTAGCTGTTTATTCTGTATGTATCCTTATTATTTCCATATTTCAGATACCGTACAGGTCTCTGGCTGCGGCTGCTACACCCATGGTTACGAAAGCATATAATCAAAATGACCACAAACAGGTAAAAGACTTGTTCAATCGCTCATCGCTCAACATACAGATTGTTGCGGCCGCTATGGCATTGCTGATACTGGGCAATATGCAAAATATTATATCCGTGTTTGATAGTAAATATGCAGGTATCGGTATTGTAGTACCTGTTTTGATGATAGGCAGGTTGTTTGATATGCTAACTGGTATCAACTCCGAAATGCTGAGCATGTCTCAGTATTACAAACTCAATTTCTACATCACAGTCTTGCTGGTATCAGTTATCATTATCCTCAACTATTTTCTGATACCCCGGTATGGCTTGGTTGGCGCTGCATGGGCCAATACTATCGGGTTCTTTTCGTTTAATGTATTTAAACTCTTTTTTCTGCATCGCAAAATGGGGTTGATGCCATTGTCTAAAAACACATTACTGATTTTTTGTTGCACTTTGCCTCCTGCAGCCCTGTGTTACTTACTGCCGTCTGTAAATAATGTATTTGCCGATGTGGCTATCCGTAGTTTCGGTATTACAATTTTGTTTGCAGGTATGCTGTTATGGCTACAACCATCGCCAGATATTAAGAATTATTTACGCGCGGTTAAAGAAAATAAACGTTTGTTCTGATTTCTACTATCTTGACCCTTCTTATTCCCCGTTCGGGGCAATATTATTTTTAAGTTCATAGAACTGTAATAAGTTTGCATAACCATGCAAAAGCATTGATATGTCATAAAAATGGCATAATTTGTAATGCTGTAAAACCCAACACCTTACAGATGTGTTACTGTCTGTAAAAAACTATGTAGAGTTGCTCATCCCCTTTATGTGTATAGAAACGGCATAGCCGAAATGTTTGATTATTGTAATTTATCTATATGATAAAAAGTGTACGTTTTTTTCTGCAAACAACCCTGTGGTGTTTGGCATTGGTATTGATATCTCCGCAAGCGCGTGCAACGCATATTTATGGTGCAGATTTTTTCTATACACACCAAACAGGCAATGTATATACTGTTACATTAGTAGTTTACGGCGACTGTGGCGGCTCAGCATTTCCTAATCTTAGTAGCAGTACTCCGGCAGTAGAGTTATATAACGGCACTACTCTGGTAACCAGCCAAAACCTTTCTATACAAGCACCTTCTGCAGGCGTAGAGGTAACCCCAGTATGCCCTGCACAACTCAGTAATACCAATTGTGTAAGTACTACAGGCTCAATTCCAGGTGTCAAGCGATTTACTTATACTGGTAATTTCACACTTAGTGGTGCATCTGCCAACTGGCGATTTCGTTTTACAGGTGCTATGGGCTCTACATCATCTGCAGGACGCAGTACTACCATTACCAATATAACCACCGGTACAGGTGGGGGTACCATAATGGCACTTGAAGCAACGCTAAATAACCTGACTGCCCCAAACTCATCGCCGGTATATACTACAATACCTACTCCGTTTTTCTGCATCAATGTACCTGCAAATAATAACCCCGGAACCGTAGACCCTAACAGCGATGCATTGGCATATAGCTTAGTGCCAGGCCTCATAGGTACAGGCGGTACAGTTACCTATGTAACAGGGTATAGTGCTACTGCACCACTTGCTGCTTCTACGGGTAGTTTCAGTTTCAGCAGCACTACTGGGCAGCTGAGTTTTATACCCAACCTCGTTCAGCGTTCATTAGTCGTTGTACGTGTAGATGAATACAGGGGTACCACTTTAGTAGGTACCAGTATGCGGGAAATGACATTTGTTGTATTGAACAACTGCAGCAACAATGCGCCAACAGGCGGTATAAGCAGCGCATCGGCAGGCACCGTTACCGGTGGAGGCACGGTACTTACAGTATGCAAATCTGCAGGCACACTCTCGTTTAACATCAACCCAACTGATGTGGAAGGAGATACGATTATCATGACACCAAGTGGCATACCTACAGGTGCTACACTTACAATTTCAAACAACAATACCACAGCACCTACATCTGTATTCAACTGGAACCTTGCAACTGCCACCCCCGGCACTTACAATTTCTTTATCAATTACAAAGATGCCGGCTGTCCTTTGGCAAGCACCCAAACATTAGCATATACAATTACCGTATTACCTGACCCTGCCGTTGCATTTGCACTTACATTGCCTGCTACATGCACCCGAAAAGCAAGATTTACAATGACCCCTTCCGTTGCACCTTCGCCATGGAGTATTACCATCAGGCAAGGCACAACTATAATACACAGTTTTACTGGCCTTACAGGCGCGCAAACAGACAGCTTAGATCCGGGTACATATACCATTCGTGTATCCAACTCTAATAGCTGTTTCAAGGACACTACTATAGTAATTAACCCGCCGCCTGCCATCATACCAACTGTAACGATGGTAAAACCAACTTGCTTTGGTGGCAACAATGGCAGCATTACGCTTACTGCTGGCGGTGGTGTTTCGCCTTTTACTTATGCAATAGGAACAGGCAGCTTCTCCAGCACCAATATATTTACGGGCTTGTCTGCCGGCTCTTATACACTCAGAATCAGGGATGGTAACAATTGTATCAAAGACACAACCGTTCAACTGCAAAACCCACCGGATATTGTTATCAGTGTAGCATCTACAAAGCCTAAATGTAATTTTTTCAGCAGCGGTCTTATTACCGTTACTGCCACTAACGGCACATCGCCATATCAATATGCTTTAGGCACTGGCAGTTTCAGCAGTACAAATACTTTTTCCGGCTTGTTTTCGGGAACATACCTTATCCGTGTGCGCGACTCAAACAGTTGCACAAAAGATTCCAACTTCGTACTCAACGATTCCATTGCAATACATGCTAATGCTATTGTCGCCAATGTACTTTGTAACGGAGACAGCACAGGCTCAATAGCATTAACAGGCAATAGCGGTACATCGCCTTATTTTTACAGGCTTATACCAGGTGCTTTCAGCACTTCGGGTACATTCAATAACCTGCCTGCTACGGTACATACATTCAGGATAAAAGACGTTGATAGTTGTTATCTAGATACTTCTATCACTATAACACAACCTGTTCGATTGGCCAGTTCTATAGTGCGTACCAATGTTAGTTGTTTCGGTTTGTCTGATGGTACTATTACTATGACCGGGGTTGGCGGTATATCTCCTTATACATATGCACAGGGCAGTGGCAGTTTTTCCGGTACCAACGTATTTTCGGGCCTGGCAGCAGGCACTTACACATTCCGTGTAAAAGATGCAAATAACTGTATACGTGACACGAGCATAACTATTACGCAGCCAAATATTCTTGCTTTCTCAAACATTGCTATAACTGAGCCTGTATGTAATGGCAATGCTAATGGTTTCATTACAATTACCGCTACTGGTGGTACTACTGCATACAGCTATGCTATCAATGCCAGCCCATTTGTAGGTTCATCTACGTTTTCCGGCTTAACTGCAGGCACTTATACACTTCGCATTCGAGATGCTAATAACTGTTCTGTGGATAGTAATGTAACCATGGGGCAACCAACACGTATCATACCGTCGTTACAGGTAAAACAATCTACATGCACTCCTTTAAATAATGGTAATGTTATAGTAAATGTAAGTGGTGGTGTACCTGGCTACGTATATGCATTGGGTGCATCTCCTTTTTCTACTACCAATAACTTTGGTTCGCTGGCAGCAGGTACCTATACATTTTATATACGCGATACAAGGCTATGTATCAAAGACACAACCATTACTATTATAGACTCTACAAGAGTAAACGCAAACTATGTAGTAAACAATGTGCGCTGCTTTGGCGATAGTAATGCCTCTATTGTTATTACCACTACAAGCGGACAAAACCCATTCACTTACTCGCTCAATAGCAATCCATTTGTATCCACCTCCACTTTTGGCAATTTGCCAATTGGCGCATATACAGTAGCTATCAGAGATAACTTGGGTTGTAGAAAAGATACATCTGTTACTATTACGCAGCCCACATTGTTATCTCCATTTGTTACGATTACTTCACCTACATGTTTTGGTTTTGCAAATGGCCGTGTTATTCTCAATGCCTTCGGAGGTGTATTCCCATACAACTATGCGCTGGGTAGTGGTGCTTTCTCTACTACTAATACATTTAATAACTTAACCGCTGGCACATACACTTTCCGCATCAGGGACGCAAATAACTGTACAAAAGATACTACTATCACCATCACACAGCCTACCAAGCTAGAGTTTTCATCGCTTGATATTCAAAACGTATTGTGTTTTGGCGACACATCGGGCAGGGTAGTTATTAACGGTACTGGCGGCACTACACCTTATACATACGCTGCCAATGCGTTGCCATATAATGCCAACAATGTAAAAACAGGGCTGAAAGTTGGTGTTAATATGATACGCATCAGAGACAATAATAATTGCTATCTGGATACCGCTTTGCGACTAAAAGAGCCGCCCAAATTGTTGTTAAATATCCCATCAGTTACTCAACCCACTTGCGAGGGCTTTAAAGATGCAACCATTGTGGTAAGCGCACAAGGTGGTACAATGCCTTATTTATATTCCATCAACAATGGCAGCAACCAATCATCGAATGTTTTTGGTCAATTGCCTGAAGGCATATATACACTAACTGTTAAAGACAGTAATAATTGCACACACGACACAAGCCTAACCCTGCAGGGATACCCCAAAATCGTTATTGGCGAAGCATTGCCCAAAGGAGTGAGCTGCTTCGGTTTTGCAGACGGAAAAATAACCCTAAATGTTACAGGTGGTATGCAACCATTAATGTATCAAATAGACAATCGTACACCTGTAAGCGTACCCATATTCTTCGACTTAGCTGCCGGCAGCTACAAAGTTCGTGTCATTGATGATAAAAACTGTTACAAAGACACTACTATACAAGTGACACAACCAGACAAACTCAAAACAATAATCAAAGTAGCGCCTAACGATTGCGAGGGCTATGATGATGGCGGTTATGTGCGTGCAGAAGTTACTGGCGGTACCATGCCTTATAAGTACAGGTGGGCTGGTAACGACCAACTGACTAATGAAGAGCTGAAAAATGTAGCAAATGGTAAATATTATGTTTGGATAATAGATGCCAACAGTTGTAAAGATTCTTCAGGTGGCGAAGTATTATACGACGACTGCTGCAAAACATTTATCCCCGACGCATTTACACCAAATGGTGATGGTAAAAACGATAAAGCTAAGGTGCTATTCAAAGGAGATTTCCTGCTAGAGCGATTTGCGATATATAACCGTTTCGGCCAAAAAGTTTTTGAAACAAGTATTATAGGAGACGGTTGGGATGGGATGTATAATGGCAGGCCACAAGATTTAGGTACATACAACTATTATGTAAAAGGTATTTGCGGCAATAAAGGTACAAGAGAGGTGGAATATAAAGGCACCATAATACTCGTCAGATAAGCCTAAAGAATAATGTATAATATTTTTTGATAATCGGGGGCAAATAAGGTCAAAACCTTTATTTTTGCCCCCTTTCTATTTAATTAAAATTATGGAATACAGAGAAATAGTTGCGGTAACCGGTATCGGCGGTTTGTTTCAGTTAATGGCTACAAAAAGCGATGGAGCCATCGTAAAAAACCTGGCTGATAACAGTACCAAGTTTATATCGGCCCGTCTGCACAATGTAACCCCTTTGGAAAGCATTGAGGTATATACCACAAGCGATAATGTGCGCCTACACGAGGTGTTTCAGAAAATGAAAGACAACGAAGGCAGCATCAAAATCGTTGACGGCAAAGCAGATAACAACACTATTAAGGGCTATTTCAAAAGCATTTTTCCTGAGTTTGACGATGAGCGTGTGTATGTAAGCGACATGAAGAAGATGCTGAAATGGTACGATATACTGAAAACCAATAACCTGCTGAACTTTGAAAACCTGAACACCGCAACTACAGACGAAACACCTGTTGCTGAAACAGTTGAGGCTGAAGCTGCAACGGAAGAAAAACCCGCTAAAAAAACACGCGCTAAAAAAGCTGCTGCTGAACCCGCTGAAGGCGAAGAAAAACCTGCTAAAAAAGCAGCACGCAAAAAGAAAACAGAAGAGTAATCTTACATTACTGACACCATATGTGGCTGGCTGAATATCTGCCAGCCATTTTTATAACTACTGCTGAAACTATTAATAATATATTTTATCTTACTCTGTCGCCGCACAACTGTTACTATCTAAGATGAGGATATACCCATACCTGCTTCTGCTCTTATCGGCCTGCAACATGGCATATGCGCAATCGCCCAAAAGGGAATTTCGCGCAGCGTGGATTGCTACAGTATCAAATATTGACTGGCCATCCAAGCAAGGGTTGCCATCAGTGCAACAACAGCAAGAGTTTATTTACAGGCTGAATGAACTGGAAAAACTGGGCTGCAATGCGGTGATAGTACAGATACGCCCCGTGGCTGATGCTTTTTACCCAAGCAATATAGAGCCATGGAGCAGGTTTCTTACAGGCAGGCAAGGGCAGCCACCATTCCCGTTTTACGACCCGTTGAAGTTTATGGTTGACGAGGCGCACAAGCGCAATATGGAATTTCATGCATGGTTCAACCCCTACAGGGCGTTGACAGACAGCAAGAAAAACCCCAACCCCAAAGACCATATAACCTATCAACACCCCGACTGGATAGTAAACTATGGTGGCAAGGCATACATCAACCCCGGCATACCCGAAGCAAGGGAATATGTTACCAATGTTATTATTGATGTGGTAAAACGCTATGATATAGATGCCGTTCACCTCGATGATTATTTTTATCCGTACCGTATTGCGGGGCAAGAGTTTGGAGATAACAATGCATATAGCCGATACGGCAACGGCATGGCAAAAGACGACTGGCGGCGCAATAATGTAAACCTGTTTGTATCGGTCCTTAACACGAACATTAAGCAAGTGAAGCCCTACGTCAAATTCGGTATCAGCCCTTTTGGTGTGTGGCGCAATGCATCCAAAGACCCTGAAGGCTCTGCTACGCGTGGCGGACAAACTTGCTACGACGATCTGTATGCCGATGTACTACTATGGATGCGCAAAGGATGGATAGATTATCTGCTGCCACAACTGTATTGGGAACACTACCACCGCGCCGCCGCGTTTGATGTGCTGCTGCCGTGGTGGGAAGCCCATAGCTATGGCAGGCATGTATATTACGGATTGGGTGTGTACCGAATGGTGGGCGCAAGCAAAGGCCCGTGGTTAGGAACAAGGGAATTGATGTGGCAGATGCAGGACATACGAAAAACAGCCAAACACTCCAGCCATGTGTTTTACAGTGCTTCTATATTTGATAAACTAACTGTACCTATAAAAGACAGCGTGATGCGCCATAATATGTATTACGCCTTCCCCCCTGTAATGAAGTGGCTGGACACAACAGCACCTGCTGCGCCAGTAGTAAAAGCCATCCCATCTTACGAGGGTACGCTGTTGCAATGGAACAGGCCGGAGCGGGCAAAAGGCAGAATTACATATGCCATATACCGCTTTGTAAACGGCGAGCCTGTCAATACAGATAAAGCTGATAAAATCATCAAAGTACTTAGCGAAACCGAATTTCTGGATGTGCAAGCCAATAAATACAAAAAATGCACCTATATAGTAACCGCATTTGACAGGCTGTGGAACGAAAGCAAAGCGAGCCAACCCGCTGAAACCCTTATTAAATAATTTAATAAGCCATCTTGTAGCAATTTTAAATTCTGTTTTTGTATCTTCAACTTTCGTTAAAATTCAGTGCATGAAATCAGCATGGCTTAAAGCGATACTATTTTCGGGCTTGTCTATCAGCTTATTTGCTTGTAAAGACAAAGCAACATCTTCCAACGTGGCACCTACTTATGTGGCAGGTAAAGGCGGATTGGCTACCATGCGTGTGGTAGTAGAAAACAGCGGCATAAAAGTGGATAGTGGTTGGGTATATGTAAAATATAACAGTGCGGTTACTCCTGCCGCCAGCAAGTACGACGACTCTGCCAATATTAAATATGTGGACGGTGTACCGATGGCTATTTTTACAGAATTGAAAGTAGGTGACTATTTCTTTGCTACCAGAGGTTGGGATATCATCCGTTCGCAAACTGTTTATGGCACCAGGCCATTTACTATAGATAAGAGTGCTGAATTTGGTACCAGCTACCTGATATTACAAGCAACTAAAGTACAGTAAATCATAACTTTATAGATACTGAAAGCCATCCGTACCGGATGGCTTTTTTCTTTGTTGATAACCTGTGCATTTTTACACTGCCTTAACATAGCAGCCTATTGACTGGCATTTTTATTTGTTAACTTTGATAAAACAGGTTGCTATGTTTGAAGATGATGATTTTTTAGATGAAGACTGGGGCTCGCTGGATGAACTGCTGCAACGATACGAACAGGTGAAAAAAGGCGAATCTTCCAGTATTATGGACGAGGAAGATTTTGAACGGGTGATAGAGTTTTACTTCCAGAACAGTAATGAAGAGCAGGCACTCCTCGCCTGCGATATTGCAGGTACTTACTATCCTTTTTCTACAACCATCATGCTGCTGCGTGCAGAGATACTGACACAAGCTCAGAAATACGGACAGGCATTGAAAATGCTGGACGAGGTAGAAGAAAACGACCCCAATAATCTGGATGCAACCTTGCTACGCTCCGATATATTACTCGGACAGTTTAAGTACGACCAGGCCGCCATGTGGCTTGAACAAAAATCGAACGAGTTTTCGGGTAAGGAAAAAATAGAGGTGTTGCTGGAGCTATCTGATGTATATGACGAGTGCGAGGAGTTTGATGCTGTGTTCGATACGCTGAAGCGTGTTATAAAAATAGACCGCCGAAACGAAGAGGCACTGCAGAAAATATGCTTCTGGGCCGATTTTACAAAACGCCTTGAAGAGAGCGCTACCCTGCATACACAACTGACGGAAGAAGACCCTTTCAATGCACTGGCATGGTTCAACCTCGGTGCAGCATATCAGGGTTTGAAACTGTACGAAAAATCAATAGATGCTTATGAATACTGCGTAGCGATAGACGAAAAATTTGAATTTGCCTATCGCAACATGGCAGATGCTTTTATGCGGCTCAAATGGTATGACAAAGCCATCGAAGTATTGGAAAAACACCTGGAGATAGCTAAAGCAGAAGATGTGATATTTGAAGCGATGGGCTATTGTTGGGAGAAGCAAAAAGATTTTCAGCGTGCACGCCACTTCTACCGTCAGGCATCGCAGCTAAGCCCGCAAGACGATACCATATTTTATAAAATAGGCGAAACCTACGCACGCGAAAAACAATGGGAAAAAGCCGTTAAGTCTTATTCCGTTGCGCTGCATCTGGATAAAGACAATGCAGCCTATTGTATGGCCATTGGCAACTGCCTGATGGAGATGGATGCCAAGAGCGAGGCATTGGTATGCTACCTGAATGCGGTACGTTTAAAACCTGGCAACAAAACCACCTGGGTAGCCCTTATAAAAGGCTTGTATGCTTCGGGCTATTACGACGAGGCACTGACACAACTGGAAGTAGCACGCGAGCATTGCGGTGATAAACCCGATTTTCGTTACTACCACGCAGCCCTGCTGCTGGAGCTTGGCAAGAGCAAAGAGGCTATGCTGCAACTGGAGCGTGCACTGAAAGAATCGCCCACGAAAGTGAAAGTGTTTACAGAACTAAACCCCGAGTACCTGCGGCGAACCGCTGTAACGGATTTGATAAGCAAATACAAAAAGAAATAACAAACAAGGCTGCTGTTGCAGCCTTGTTTGTTTTATGCATTCGTTATTTCATTCACCGCGCGAATGGCAGTTTCTAAAGCACCGTGTACCGTAGCACTATGGCCTGCGGTATGAGTAGCCTCGCCAGCAAAAAACAACTTATTGTCTATAGCAGTTGCCAGTTCTTTTCGCTGCGAAATGCCACCACCTACAATCGGGTAAGAATAAGCACCTCTTATATAAGGCTCCTTGCCCCAGTCCATGATATGTGCATTAGTAAAGGCTTTGCTGGCTGCATTATTACCATACATTTGGTCCAGTTCAGCCAATAATACGTTGGTTGCCCCATCGCCCAGGCTGCTAAGGTATTGGGCTTTTTCACCCATTACAAAAGCAGTGAGCAGTGCAGCAGTGCTTTTACCGAAACCAGGCGTCCAGTACATAGCTGATTTGGGACCACCGATGATAGTACCCGTATCTGCAGCCCAAAACCTGTCGTTGAATTTTAAAATTATTTTCATGCCCGCACCCATGCCTATTTTGCTAATAGCATTTCGCTTAGCTTCGGGTAGTTGCGGTCTGAACTGTATGCTGTTATGTTGCAATACTGCCAGCGGAACGGTAATAATAACCCTGTCTGTCTCAAAACTATTTCCATTTGCTGTAACCTGTACCGTATTGCCACTATAATTTATCTGTGTTACAGGATGGTTTAGTTTTACCTTGCTGATTACATCTGCAAAATGGTGTTTTAAAACTTGCGTATAACTGCCCGTCTTCAAAGTATAATTATCATCTCCGCTTTCCCATAGTTGGTCTTCTTCCGTAATACCTTTAATGCTCAATACATTATTAGACGTCCCGTATTCGTTGCCGAGGTATGCATTAATAATTTCAAATCCATCCGGATTGATGCCCTGTGCTGTGGCTTGTTGTTGTACCGTCTTATCAGTACCGCTATAGTTACGGGCAGTGCTTTCAAAGTTTTTTGCCTGTGTCAGTACATTATTACCTGCCCATCCTGTTTCACTTTTCAGCACATTGGCTATGTAGAAGTAGTCTTCGGAAGATGCACTATTAAATGTTATACCCGGCGTACCGCTTACTATATTATACCATTCAGACTTTTTGCCGTGTACTTCTTCTGCACCCAATTCAATTTCAAAATCCGCAAAGCCTTCCAAACCCATGATGCGACCGCCTGTTCTGCCTGATGCTTCTAATACCGTAACGTCTATGCCAAGGTTCATTAATTGTTTTGCTGCGTAGATGCCTGCAATGCCTGCACCGATAACGATTACTTTGCCTCGCCAATCGCCGGGTTTCAGGTCGTCTTTCTTTTTACAGGATGCGAACAACAAGCTGTTACCCGCATACAGAGCAGGGATAGCTAATAAAGATTGCCTGATGAATAGTCTGCGTTGCATATACCTCAATAATAGCTGGCACCAATATCGGTGTATTAATATAACAACCAAGAGCCCGTAAACCCCTACTAAAGCAACTCACCTATAGCACTTACCAATTCTGCCCTTGTTATAGGTGTGCCTTTTATCTTATTAAAACCTACTGCATCTACCAGATATTTGTCGCGTATGATTTTGATGAGCTGACCATTGTTTATTTCGGGTATCAGCACTTTTTTGTAACGCTTCAATACATCGCCCAGATTTTTGGGGAAAGGGCGCAGGTAGCGCAGGTGTGCATGTGCTACCGATTTGCCTGCCACTTGCATCTCGCTTACCGCACTCTTTACAGAACCATAGGTAGAACCCCAACCCAGCACCAGCACGTCACCTGTTTCAGGGCCGCTGTCAAGTGTCTGTAATGGTATGTAGTCGGCTATCATTTCTACCTTTGCTTCACGGGTTTTCACCATGTGCTGGTGGTTTTCCGCATCGTAAGATATATTGCCTGTTATGTCTTCTTTCTCCAATCCGCCTATGCGGTGTTCAAGCCCTGCATGGCCGGGTACCGACCACGGGCGTACTAATTTTTCATCACGTTTATAAGGCATAAATTTTTCTTCCCCTTCTTGCAGTGCTGTTTTAAATTTCACCTCTATCGGCTTCAAGTCGGCCGATTGCGGAAAACGCCAGGGCTCCGCACCATTGGCTATATAACCATCGCTCAAAAAGATAACAGGTGTCATGTGTTGCACGGCTATGCGCGCCGCTTCATACACCGCGTCAAAACAATCGCTGGGTGTTGATGCTGATATAACAGGCATCGGGCATTCGCCATTACGGCCATAATAAGCCTGCAGCAAATCGCTCTGCTCTGTTTTGGTAGGCAAGCCTGTAGATGGGCCACCACGTTGTATGTTGATAATCAGCAAGGGTATTTCCAGCATTACGGCAAGGCCCATTGCCTCTGTCTTCAAAGCCATACCGGGGCCGGATGTTGTGGTAACACCCAGGCTGCCGCCGTATGAAGCACCGATGGCAGCGGTAATACCTGCTATCTCGTCCTCTGCCTGAAAAGTGCGTATGCCAAAGTTTTTATACCTCGATAATTCGTGCAATATATCTGATGCCGGCGTGATGGGATATGTACCCAAAAACATGGGTAACCCCGATTTGTCGCTCGCTGCAATCAACCCATAAGCCAATGCGGTATTGCCCGTGATGCTACGGTATTTGCCTGCCGGCAGTTTTGCTTTCTCTACTTTGTAGCGCGTTGTAAATGCTTCTACAGTATCGCCATAGTTGTAACCGGCCTGCAATGCTTTGATATTGCTGTCGAGTATGTCTTGTTTCTTACCGAATTTATCGTTCAGAAATGAAATAGTAACACTGATATCTCTGTTATACAACCAATACAAAAAGCCCAGCACAAACATGTTTTTGGCACGGTCTTTTTCTTTAGTACCCAGTTGTATGTCTTTCAACGCTTCGCGCGTTAGCTTAGTCACATCTATCTTGTGCAGTTCATAGTTATCGAGAGAGCCATCTTCTATGGGGTTCACACCATCGGGATAATTGGCGAGGCGTAAATTCTTAGAGTCAAAACCATCTGTATTAGCTATTATGGTTCCCCCCGGCTTCAGCGACTTCAGGTTTACTTTCAGTGCGGCGGCATTCATCGCTACCAGCACATCGCAAGTATCACCCGGCGTATAAATACGATTGCTCGAAAAATGCAATTGATACCCACTCACCCCCGGTACAGTACCCTGCGGGGCACGTATCTCTGCCGGAAAATCGGGAAACGTAGAAAGGTCGTTGCCCAAAAGTGCCGTGCTGTTGGTAAACTGGCTACCTGTAAGCTGCATACCATCACCACTGTCGCCGGCAAATTTTATTACCACATCTTCAACAACCTGCGTAGAAACTGACATATAAAAAGAAATGGTTGCAAAGTTACAAATTTTGTACCTCAACCACTAAAACCATAACACTTGCAGAATTTTACACAAGTATGTTAAAATCTGATTATCAAACCCCATTGGGGGTAGGTTTTGTTCAGGCATTTGGCGTAGGTTTGCCGTCAGATTATTATCAGCCCGATGCGTTTTTTCAAGTGCCTGTTGGTTTTTGTTTTCTTATTGAATGGCAATGCTCTTTTTGCTCAGAAAAATGATGTAAAACAACCCCGTATCCTCGTATTGCTCGATGGCTCATCGAGCATGAGCTATGAGTGGACAAAAGACGAAAGCCGTTTCAAAGCCGCCAGCCGCATCATCCTGTCGCTGATAGACAGTATGTATAAGGTGAACAAAGATGTTGAGTTTGCCTTGCGCGTATATGGGCATCAATACCCATCGCAGCAGAATAACTGTTTCGATACCCGCCTCGAGGTAATGTTCAGCAAAAACAACCTCGACCAGATGGGTATGCGTCTTGACGCATTAGAGCCTATCGGTGTATCGCCCATTGCTTTTTCGCTGAAAGAAGCTGCAGAATGGGATTTTGAAAAACCCTACCTCAACACATATAGCCTGATATTGGTAACCGACGGTGCAGAAAGCTGCGGTGGAGATATATGTGATGTGGTGAAAAAACTATTGGACAAGAAAATAGACTTCAAACCATACATACTGAGTTTAGTAGATAACCCAGCACTGAAAAACGGATACGACTGTTTGGGTACCTACCTGTCTGTTGCTCAGGAAAAAGACATAAAACCCTCTGTAGGAAAAATTGTAGATGCCTACACACAAATGATTGCCCTGCAGAGGATTGATAAAAAACTACTGAAACAAGCAGTAGTAAACGCACCAAGTGTGCTGAAAGTAGATATACCAGAATTTAAAGTAAAACAGGAAGACCCCGAACCCGTAAAACCAGATCCGAAACCACAACCCGTTGTTAGTACACCACCTGTTGTAACACCGCCCGTAAAGCAAACAGAGCCAACTAAAGACCTGACAAACCGCACCAACGAAACACCCGAGCCAGTTGTAAAACAATTACCCATATCTACGTTGCAACAGCTGTCTGTTGCAGCACCACTGCGCACTTTCAGGGTAGTGATTGCAACGCGTTCAATCAAACCTGTTAAACTGCCACGCTATACCGTACCTGTTATAAAAGACGAGCCTGCACCCCAACCAAAAGTTGTAGCAGCCCCGCCTGTAAAAAAACCAACGCCACCTGCTGAAATCGTCAAACCTAAAGTAATAACTGACTCTACACTGCAAAACAGTAAAAAAGAAACTACACTACAGGTGTACCTGAGCGACGGAAACAGAAATTACGACAGCGCCCCTTTGATGGCATTTATAGATAAGAACACGAAAAAAGAAGTATTCCGTTTTCAGCGCACAGTAGATGCAGGCAGCATACCACACCGCCACAAAGTACCTGTTGGTAATTATTACCTCACCATCATTGGTAGTGAGCAGAAGTATACTTACGATATTACCATTCTGCCAAATGAAAACAACGCTATCATCATACCCATATCAAACGGCACATTGGTATTTGGTTACGAGGGCAACGACAAAAGAAAAATAACGGGCTATGTTGCCAAAGTATCCCGCAGGTTCGACAGGAATGTGACGCCCGTACTGCAAAGCGTAGCCGAAGAAAGAGCGTACGAACCAGGTACCTATAACGTAATCATTGAAACACTACCGCCGTTCAATCGCACATTCGATTTGGAAATCGGCACCCAAAAAGGCATTATGATACCCGAAGAGGGCGATCTGGTAATAGCTAATAATACACGTATAGGTAAGGTAACATTGTACTACCCTATTGGCGACAGGTTCAGACCGTTTCTATCTATCAATATAGATGGCAATGGCACGGCACATGCTTTCAGAATGTTGCCCGGCACCTATAAAGCAGGCTATAAAAAGAACCCTGAACTACCCCTGCAGGAAGAAACAATGGTAGAATTTACCGTTAAAAGCAATATTGTTACTAACTTAGAACTAACCAAATAGTTTTTCCATTGGCAGACATAGTCGTCAGACGCATTGACATCAACGACAAGATTTATCAACAGGTGTACGACCTGCGAGAAGCCATATTGCGCAAACCCATTGGCCTGTCGCTAAAGGATGAGAACCTGAGTGCCGATGCGTTCAATACCATTTTCATTGCAGAGCATCAGGGTATGGTAGTAGGTTGTGTAATGTTATACCCGATAGCTGACGAAGAAAAAATAAAGCTGCGCCAGATGGCAGTGTATGACGAATGGCAAGGCAAAGGCATCGGCAAACAATTAGTAGATGCTGCCGAACATTATGCCAAGGAAATGGGTTATTCTGCCATCATACTACATGCACGTACTGTTGCTGAGGGCTTTTATAAAAACCTGGGCTACTACACTACCAGCAGCGAGTTTACAGAAGTAGGCATACCGCATGTGGTGATGGAAAAAGACATATTTTGATACACTGCACTGTACACGGTAATTTTCAAGCTGAATACTTTACTGCATGCAATTCCTTGCCCGATGGCTGGGATGCTTTGCTACCCGATGGGCATTTTCTGAAATGTGTGAATTTAGCCGTTACAGAGCAAGCCAACCTGCCACACATCAGCTATTACTATGTGCTGATACATAAGCAGGGTAAGCCAGTTGCTGCCATATATTTTCAATTGCTGCGCTTGCAGGCACACCACCTCGATGAAAGCAATATGAGTGCAATGCAACGCATAGCATGGAAAGGATTTACCACACTTGCCAAACCCAAACTGCTGGTAGCAGGTCATCTCTTTCGCCACGATGTGGAGAGTTATTACTATGCTCCCTATCTATCTGCCTACGATGCTTTTCGCATTTACAACGATACCATTAACGATTTGCAACGGCAGGTTTGTGCCTATGCTGTGCTGGTAAAAGACAGCCCTGCGTCGCTACACACTTACTTTCAGCACTATGCCCCCCAATACATTATGCTGCGCAACGACATCTTGATGGGCATGCCATTACAACCCTATTGGAAAAACCTGCAAGATTATGAAGCTGCTTTAAAGCATAAATACAGCCAACGCTTCAGAAAAATAAGGGGTGCATTGCAAGGTGTCGTTATCAAAGAACTGGATGCGGATGCGGTTGAAGATAATAAAGACATACTTTATACGCTATACAGGCAGGTATGCGAAAAACAACCTGCTCGCATCGGTATGATAAGTACGTCATTTTTACCCATGCTGAAAAAGAATAATCCTGACAGTCTGAAAATATGGGCTATGTACGAAAGCGAACAAGTAGTAGCTTTTTTCAGTGCATGGATAAAGCCAACTGCGTTCGATATGTTTTATATCGGTTTTGATTATACACGAAATCAGGCATTGCAATTGTATTTTAATATCCTGTTCTGCTCGTTGGAACAAGCCATACTGCATAAAATGCCTGCTATCATATTCGGTCGCACGGCATTAGATGCCAAAGCAAGGCTGGGTTGCAAGCCCAGTTACCAATCTACTTTTGTGCTGATACGCAACCGCTTTATACGCGCGGCTACACTTCGTTTGCAAAACAATGCCCAATCGCAAGAGGGTGAATGGGAACAACGCCACCCTTTGAAAGACATACGAAAGCAGCAAAGCTAAATGCGCTGCTTAATGTGCTGCCAGCCAGTTTTTGCCGGTACCTGCTTCTGCTACAATGGGTACACCATGTGGTAGTTCCATAGCGCTTTCCATATTAGCTTTGATGAGTGTTGTTACTTGTGCTATTTCATCTTCGGGTACGTCAAACACCAATTCATCGTGTACTTGCAATATCATTCGGGTTTTCAATCCCGATTTTTTCAGCTCGTTATGCACTTTTACCATCGCCAGTTTTATCATCTCTGCGGCAGTGCCTTGTATGGGCGAGTTGATAGCATTTCGCTCTGCATAGCCACGCACAGTTTGGTTGGCAGATGTAATATCGCGCAAATAACGTTTGCGCCCCATGATGGTTTCTACATAGCCCGTCTCCCTTGCAAAGTTGATGGTATCATCCATGTACTTCTTAATAAATGAAAACTCTGTAAAATAGTTATCTATGATTGTCTTTGCCTCTGTACGGCTGATGCCCAGCGACTCTGCCAACCCAAACGCCGACTGCCCGTAAATGATACCAAAGTTGACTGCTTTGGCAGCACGACGCATCTCGCCAGTTACTTCGCTCTCCGCCACGCCATATACTTTAGCAGCCGTAGCGGTGTGAATGTCTTTGTTATCTACAAAAGCCTTAATCATATTTTCATCGCCACTGATAGCAGCAACGATGCGCAACTCTATCTGCGAGTAATCTGCTGACAGCAATGTCCATCCATCGCCGCGAGATATAAATGCTTTGCGTATTTCTTTACCCCTGTCTGTACGGATGGGTATGTTTTGTAGGTTGGGGTCTATGCTACTGAGCCTGCCTGTTACCGCTACAGCCTGATTGAAACTGGTATGCACCCTGCCGGTACGCGGGTTTATCATGGTAGGAAGTGCATCTACGTAGGTGCTTTTCAATTTGCTCAATTCGCGAAAGGCAAGTATATCATCTACTATCTGGTGTTTGTTGCGCAGCTTGGCAAGCACATCTTCGCCTGTAGCATATTGCCCAGTTTTCGTTTTCTTAGCTTTGTCGTCCAGTTTCATTTTATCAAACAACACCTCTCCGAGTTGCTTGGGCGATGCAAGGTTGAAAACAATACCTGCTTGCTTATACACACTATCTTCTGCAATCTTTATCTCGCGCTCTAGTTCTTTTGAGTAGTCTTTCAAAAAGTTGACGTCTATACCTACGCCTTCATACTCCATATCTACCAACACACGTACAAGCGGGTTTTCTACTTGTTCAAATACTTTTCGCACTTCCTGCTTATCCAGCATGGGGTTAAAAGCCTGCTTTAGCTGGAAAGTAACATCCGCATCTTCGGCGGCGTATTCTTTCACCTGCTCTACAGGCACATCTCGCATACTGCCTTGTGTCTTACCTTTTTTACCAATCAGCGTTTCTATAGATACAGGTTGATAGCCCAGATACTTAGCACTCAATACATCCATACCTCGCTTGCCTTCCGGCTCTATCACATAATGCGCCAACATGGTATCGTACAGTGTGCCTTTTAGCGTATGTCCGTACCATTTCAGTATCATCAGGTCATACTTTATATTCTGACCAATCCATAGTATGTCTACTTTATCAAATACAGGCTTGAACTGCGCTAATATTTTTTTCGCAGCATCATTATCGGGTATAGGTACATAGTAGGCTGTTCCTTGCTGCCAACAAAAACTCATACCGATAATATCGGCAAGATTAGCATCAACATTGGTTGTTTCCGTATCAAATGCTACTTCCGTTTGTTGTTGTAGTTGGGCTATTAATTCTTGTATAGCCGCGTCATTATCTACAAGATGATATGTGTGCGGTGTGTTTTCAATATTTTTATCTGCTGTTATTACGGGGGTTTCTTCGGGCACTTCTACTACGGTAGTTTCTGCTTTAGCAGGTGCTGTTTTTTGCGGCACCAGATTGCCAAACAAATCCGTTACCATAGCCTCTGGTGCTATGGCTGCAGGGCTTACTACTTCTTCGCCCAGTATGCGTTTGCCCAGTGTTTTAAATTCCAGTTCGGCAAATACTTCTTTCAGCGTTTCTTTGTCTATATCCTTTACACGGAAATCTTCTTCATGAAACGATACAGGTACGTTGGTAATAATCGTTGCCAGCTTTTTCGATATGATGGCAGATTCTTTGCCGTTTCTTACTTTTTCGCCCAGCGCGCCTTTTATGCTATCCGCATTTGCCAATACGTTTTCCAGCGTATCATATTCTGCCAGCAGCTTAGCCGCCGTCTTTTCACCTACACCTGCTATGCCGGGGATGTTATCTACCGCATCGCCCATCAGCCCCAGTATATCTATTACCTGGTTCACTCTTTTTATGTTCCATTTCTCACATACCTCTTTCGGTCCCAACACTTCTACACTACCACCCTGATACGCAGGCTTGTATATGAATACATTGTCTTTTACCAATTGTCCGTAATCCTTATCGGGTGTTACCATATACACGGTATAGCCCATATCTGCCGCCTCGTGTGCCAATGCGCCTATTACGTCATCTGCTTCATAGCCATCGCACTCCATAACCGGCAGGTTGAAGCCGCGAATAATTTTCTTTATATCTGGTACTGCCGCACTGATGTCTTCGGGTGTTTCTTGCCTGTTAGCTTTGTATGCTTCAAAGTCGGTATGCCTTTCGGTAGGTGCGCTGGTATCAAACACTACGGCAAGGTGCGTTGGTTTTTCTTTATTCAGCAAATCGAGCAGTGTGGTGGTAAACCCGAACTGTGCATTGGTATTACGCCCCTTGCTGGTGATGCGCGGGCTGCGTATCAAGGCGTAGTATGCACGGAATATCAACGCGAAAGCATCGAGCAAAAAGAGTTTCTTTTCAGACATGGGGCTAAGTTAAGCAATGTATATAAGTGCTACTATCCTTTGACTGCATTTGCGGTTTTTTTATGCTCTCCCCGGCAGCGGTCGCTGCAATACTTTACATCGTCCCACACGCGCGCCCATTTTTTGCGCCATGCAAAGGGCAGCCCGCATTGCAGGCAGTTTTTATGCGGCAGTAATTCTTTGCGGTGTGTGCCTTTGGTTGGTTTACCATTCATACTCTTTCTCTACACGTTTACGCAGGCGGTTGATGAGCGTAAAAGTAGCAGGGCAGTACTCAATGTTTTGTTTGAACATATCGTTGTACAGGTCAAATGGTTTTTTGTTATGATGCGGAAACTCAGCGCAGTCTGCAGGGCGTATCTCATAGATACTGCAAAGGTTATCTTTCAAAAACTGGCAGGGGCGTTGCTTGTTTTGCCAATCGCCGTTATCGGGGTCTTTTTCCAGCCACTTGTCTTTGAATTGTTTGGGTGTCATACCAAAGTGTGCCGATATGCGAGCTATATCTTTGGTAGTATAGGTAGGCACCATAGACTTACAGCAGTTGGCGCAGGTAGTGCAGTCCACATCCTGCCACACGGTTTTATCTACCTCTGCCACTAATTGGGGCATATCGTCAGGTACAATATCATCCAGTTTGGTAAGAAAAGCGTTCAGCTTGTCCTTTTTCTTAGCTACTTTCTTCTTAAATGCTTTTAAGTCCATAATGAAGTGTGTAAATATAAGCGGATTGCGAGACAGGAGTGTTATTTTTGCAAGGTTTTTTGAACCCACTTAAACAATTTATTGTTTCAGGTATCAAACAATAAATAGGTTTTCATTAAGAACAGGAATTGTATCATTGTGTACAGATGCGGTTCACCCCCTGCAATAATGTGTAGAAAGGCAGTTGCATATATATATTGGTTACTTGTGCTGTTTGGTGCCTTGCCTGCTTATGCGCAAACGACCGACTCGCTGGGGCTTATTGCACAAGACGAAGCACCCGTATCTAAATACCGCATCAGTGGTGTGGTAAAGGATAAATCTACGGGCGAACCCATCCCTTTTGCCACCGTTTATTTTCAGGGCACTCAATCGGGCGCACCTGCCAATCTGGATGGCATTTTTGATTTTGAAATAGATGCCCTGCCAAACGACACACTTGTTATCAATGCATTAGGTTACAAACCTGCCATCAAACGCTTAGATACGGCTAAGCGTGTACAGGGCTTCTTCGTAACGCTGGAAACAAGCAATAAAAAACTGGATGAGGTAATAGTATATGCAGGTGAAGACCCCGCCATCGCGCTGATAAAAAACGTGATACGCAATAAGGAAAAAAACAACCCCGACAGAACCAGTAACTATTACTACGAGGCATACAACAAAATGGAAATTGATTTGCTGAACCTCAGCAAAGAAGCATTTGAAAGATTGCCCGTACCCTATCTGCGAAACTTTGGGTTTATATACGATAACATGGACACCGCCGAAAACGGCGACCGATTTCTGCCTTTCTTTCTTACAGAGGCATTGTCCGACTACTACTTTCAGCGCAAGCCCAAAAAACTAAGGGAAATAATTAAAGCCACACAGATACGCGGCATTAATAACAAAAGCCTTGAGAAATACCTCGGTACCATGAACCTTGATGTAAACCCTTATGAAAACTACATCTTGTTTTTCGATAAAAAATTTGTGAGCCCCATCAACAATGCAGGCCCTACTTTTTACAAATACAAAATCATAGATACCTCTTACCTGCAAGGCTATCGTATCATACACCTCAGTTATCAGCCTTTGCGTTTGGGCGAGAACTGCTATACGGGTACTATCCGCATTGTAGATTCCGTGTTCGCATTACAGTATATGGATGCCGTGCTACCCAAAGAAACCAATATCAACTGGGTAAAAGGCGCATCGTTCTACAAACAGTACGCCCCCATTGGCGATACACTTTGGTTTTGCAATAAAGAACACCTCACTGCCAAGATGCTACCCCCCGGCGACATCATCAAGCCCCCCGGCTTTATTGCCCGCAAAACCACTTACTACAACAATATATTGGTAAATGATGAAAGCATCACCAAAACAATCAATAAATACAAGACTGACATTATACTGACCGATACCGCACGCGAAGTAACGGAAGCTACATGGGTAGCGCTACGCCCCGATACACTTAGCAAAAATGAACGTGCCATCTATAATATGTTCGACTCGCTGGAGCAGAACAGCACCTATACCAAGTTTAAAAAGCTGATGCGGGTACTGGCTACGGGTGTGGTGCGCTGGGGGCCTATAGAGCTGGGGCCTTACTGGAGCATGTATAGCTTCAACCAGATAGAGGGTACACGCCTGCGCTTTTCTATGGGTACTACACCCAAGCTGTTTAAAGATGCCTACATCAATGGCTTCGTTGCTTATGGCTTTGGCGACCAGCGCTACAAAGGCGGCATTGCCGCATTGTGGCTGCTCGAAAGACAACCACGCTCTTATCTGTTCGCTTCTTACACTTCTGATATAGACCGTACCGTAAACTATTACGACCGTGTGAGCTTTGATAATGTGTTCATGAACACGTTGCGCCGCGATGGCATACCGCCCAAATTCATGTTTGCCAAAGACCTGCGCTTCGAGTATATGAAAGAATACTTCAGCGGGTTCAGGTATATGCTTACGTTCCTCAACAAAGAATACGACCCCTACGACCCTTTGCCCGATGTCAACATCTTTCGCGATGGCAATGGCAACCCCATGAGCACCGTTACCAATACTGAGGTAAACCTGCAACTGCGTTTTGCTTACAAAGAAAAATTTCTTGAGGGCAATTATTATCGTTTCAGCATGGGTAGCAAATACCCTATTGTAGATGTGCGCATGGGTGTAGGCATCAAAGGTTTGCTGAATAGCGGTTACGAATACCAGCGCATCAGCATGACGGTGTCCGATAATATCAGGATAGCTCCGTTAGGCTCATTGTATGTAAATGTGTTCGGTGGCAAATATTTTGGTACGCTGCCATACCCATTGCTTGAATCTCACCCCGGCAACGAGTTTTATGTGTACAATAAGTATGCCTTCAATATGATGAACCAGTACGAGTTTATCAGCGACCAGTTTGCAGGCTTCAATCTGGAACACTCGCTGGGCAATGGCGTATTCGGTTATATACCGCTTATCAAAAAACTGAAGTTCCGCCAATTCTGGACGGCTAAAGGCATCATCGGTAGCCTGAACGATGCTAATAGCGCAGCGAACCTTGACAGAGGTTTCGCGTTCAGAACATTAGAAGGCAACCCATACCTTGAATTAGGTACGGGTATAGAAAACATCCTGAAACTGTTTCGTGTAGATTTTGTATGGCGTGTTACCCCCAAAGCATTGCCTACCGAGCCACGCCAAAAATACTTCGGCATATTCGGCAGTATGCGCTTCACGTTCTAATCCATTCCCCAGCCTTTCAGTATCTGCTGCGTATGTGTTTTTGATAATGCGCGCTTGATGATGTGATGTATCTTACCATCTTCATTTATCAGAAAGGTACTGCGTACAATGCCCATGTGCCTATGCCCATACAATACTTTCTCTGCCCACACACCATATTTATTAGCCAGTTTCAAATCTTCATCTACCAGCAGCGTAAAAGGTAGCTTGTATTTCGCTTCAAATTTCTTGTGGCTCTTTTCGTCGTTGGGGCTTACACCCAGTATGGTGATGCCTTTCTCTTTCAGTATGGCATAATTATCGCGCAGGTTGCATGCCTGCACGGTGCATACTTGCGTATCATCTTCAGGGTAAAAGTACAGAGCAACTTTCTTGCCCTTAAAATCTTTCAACGATACTACATTGCCGTCTTGGTCTTTGGTTTTAAATTCAGGTGCTTTATCGCCTGCTTGCAGTTCCATATCCTTTATCTTGAAAAGTTGTATATCAGTTTGCTTGTATTGCCGTTTTCGTCCGTTGCCGTAAGTACCAGTGTATGTTTCCCTTTTGGGCAATGCTCGTCAAAGGTATAGAAGTATTGGCTGCCATGCTGCTCTATACATATCCATTTACCATCCAGTTCGCCTCTGTACTTTTTCACACTCGTTATATTGTCTTTGATGGTAAAGCTCATACGCTTTGCCTTACTGAGTATCGCATTTTGTTTCTGCATCGGCTTGATGACGGGTGCTGTTGTATCTGCTACCAATCTGTATTCGCCCATGTTTCTTACACTTGCTTTATACCATCCGTTATCTAACATCGCTGCTTTGCCTGTTTCATCTTTACCATCGCTATACACCAATGCTATCTTGTCTTTCAGCGCAAAGGGTATGGCTTTATTGGGTTTGATGCTGATGTCGAAATAACTATGTACAGGCACATACACATCTCCCAGTCTGTACCTGTCGCTATATCCACTCGCATCTTTCACCGCCGCAAATCCGAAACACACATCATCGTACAATGCTTTGTCATTCAGCTTTATAATAACATTCGGGTGTTCAAATTGGTTCACTTCATTTACCTTAAAGATGTTGCTTTTGCATATACTGGCTGTTGTATCTGTTGCTGCTCTTATATACAAGAAGATGTTTGCCGTATTCCTGTTCGCATCTGTCAGTGCTATGTTTATACGGTGTGTTTTTTTATCGGCAATATCCAGTATGCCTTTGTTGCCGGTCCACTTATAGATGCCATCTAATGCATTGCCGCGCAGTTGGTACATCAGTTGTATCCACTCGCCTGTTTGCTTCTTTGTTTTGTAGTCTATATGCGCGTGCAGGTAGCGAGTTACATCATAGCCTATATCGTCCAGCGTTATAGTTCCCTGCTTCACACTATCAAGGTATATATCTGCGGTGTAGAAGGTGAGTGTGTTGTCGCTGCCATTCATATAGTCATTTACATTCACACCAATACCTGCCAGTGGCGCGTTGCATAGTATGGTATCTGCCATGTACACACCCTCTTTCTTCTTTAGTTTCGCTATCTGCGGTGTTTGTTGGTAGATGCTTGTGCGCATATCATACAACGCTATCTGTGTAGGCAGGGGTGCTATATCGTCTTTTATATCAAAGCCGAATAGTTGCGGGTTTAGTGGATGTTCCGTTTTGCTATCGCGTATCTCTAAATGCAGGTGCGGTGCGGTAGAGCCGCCCGTATTACCACTCCATGCTATTAGTTGTCCTTTCTTTACCGGAAACTGTGATGCCGTCAGTTGCACATCCATCGTCCAGCTTTCGGTTTTGTATTGGGTAGTTTTTACAAAGCGTTGTATGGCAGGTGCAAAATCGTTGAGGTGGGCGTATAGCGATGTATAACCGTTTGGGTGTGTAATGTATAGTGCATGACCAAAGCCACCTGCTTCCATTTTGATGCGCGATACATAACCATCAGCTATAGCATATACGGGCAGGTTTTCTTCGCCATTCGTCTTGATGTCTATGCCACTATGAAAGTGGTTGGGGCGGCATTCGCCAAAATTGCCCGCCAGCAGTATGGGTATATCCAACGGATTGCGAAAATCGGCTAACGGGTAGTTTTGCTTTTGTGCATCAGCCATTATAGCCTGCACCATACATATAGCAATTATTATCTTTTTGTAACGCATCTTTCAGTCGCTCGTCAAATTTGCTGAAATAGCACGATATATACAATCAATAAGCCTTAGATTTGCAACGCTTTTGCAGCAACCATGTTCAACGGACTTAAAAATAAATGGAAAGTAGGCGGGTTTCAGTTATTGCTGATACTCTGCACGTTTGCCTTAGGTGGCAGCCTCTGCGGCTATGCTGGGCGCAAAGTGCTTTCGCTCTTCCCGTTAGAGAAAGGAGTGCTTTGGTTCGTTATCTACATTATACTCATTACGCTTTTATGGCCTTTGTGCGTGCTGCTCATCAGCATACCCTTCGGGCAGTTTGCTTTTTTCAAGAATTACCTGCAGCGTATCTGGAAACGTATGACGGGTAAGAAAAACCCTTAGTGCAATATTGCCCGCAGCACCGCCAGCGATTTGATGCTGCCCATGTGTTGTGTATGGCTATGCATAAAAGCAATATACCAATCCAGCAGTCGGTTGCGTATTTCGGCATTCAGCACTATTGTTTTCAGTGTATATATATCTGTTGCTTCCAGCAGCTTGCTTAGTGCTTGCGCATCTTCGTCGTGCAGATAGGCATCCATGTGCGGTGGTGTACTTGTAAACGCGCCGTCTTGCATATTCAGGTAGGGCGTGGTGGCAGTATAAGTACCGCTTATTTCATATCCCAATATCTTGCTGCATTGTATCAGAAAGTACAGCGGAAAATTGGCAACATCTGTTGCCGGCATTACGTCCAACTGTTGGTAATAAGTAAATGTAAAGTCAAACAGTTCGGGCATCTGCGCCTCTTCGGGCAGTACGCGCAGCAATACTTCTGTAGAAAACAACGCGATGCTGTTCTTAATTATCTCTTGTTGCAGTTCTGTATAGATGTAGGCGTATTGGTATTCTTTGATGCGTTGCAGCTTTGTTTGCGGCTTATGGTACACCACCATATCCAGCAGGGTAGTGGGTTGCAATAATGCCGCTTTGTTGTTTTTGGATTTGCTGGTGCGTACCCCTTGCACCATATAGCTTTGCACACCATACTTTTCGGTAAATATGGTAGCTATGATGCTGGTATCGCCATACTTGACGGCGCGTAGTGCTATGCCTCTTGTATTTTGCAGCATACACTACTCCATAAATACCATCTTGCCCACTTTGGTTTGAGAGCCGTCTTTGTTAGTAACAAATATCAGATATACACCACTCTGCGGGCGGCGACCGGTATAGTCATAGCCATTCCACACGGCTTGTCCGCCCAGTGCTTTGGTACGAAATACCAATTGCCCCGATATATCTGTAATGCGCACATCGGCATTTTCTACCAATCCTTTGATGGCTATAGTGCCGCTATATCCTGTAGGCACAGGGTTGGGAAATACTTTTACATCCGCATTTTCTTTACCTCCATCTGTAGCGGTACTACGATAGCTCACTAAGCCCTGCTCTGTACCTATATACACATCGCCTGTTTGGGGGTCTATGGTTATTTTGTTGATGTTGTTAGATGGCAAGGGGCTGTTCTCCTGCGTGAAGCGGTAAATGATATTATCCCCTTCTTCAGATATCAACCATACGCCATTATTCGTACCTATCCATTTTCTGTTAGCACCATCTACGGCTATGGTCTTTACTATTTCTTCCTGAAAGAGGTAACCTGCAAATTTATCGTACTGCACTGTCCTGTTTTCCGCTTCGCATGTACCCTCTATTACTTGCGCAGGGCAGCTCACTATGCTGATGCCATTTTTAGTGCCTATCCATATGCTGCCTTTTTTATCCTTTGCCAGACTATATACTTCATTATCTGCCAGCCCGCCTACACCTTTGCCTGCCAACAGCAGTCTGTATCTGTCGTCAAAGGTGTTGGTAGGTGTATTATTATCGTCATACACAATTACGCCGCTGGAAGCACCTGAAGTTGCATACCATTTTTGGTTGTTATCATCTACTATTATATCTGCCGCAGCGTTAGGAATGCCTGAGCGTGGTATAGGAACTGTTATTGGATACCATTGCCCTTCTTTGGTTTTTACGGCCAACTCTTGTTTACCGCCGTATATCGTCATCCACAAGTTGCTATTGTTATCTTCTGCAAAACCGCCAACAAAATACCATGTAGGCGATACGGACGATGTGCCGATAAATGAATTTTGTTGATAGCTTAGCGTACTGCCATCTGGGTTGATAACCAACAATCCGTTTTGTACTGAGCCTGCATACAATATACCGTCTGCTGATTTATACAGTTTCGAGAAATCTCTCATGCTATCGCCAAATGGCTGGTATTCAAATCGCCTGTACCATTTCCATTTGCCATCTCTAAAATTAGAGAAGCCTGCGCCATTATTATTGGCTCTTCTTTTTTCATCGTAGCCACCATGTGCTACCCATAGTTCTTCGTTGTTTGCAAGAATATCGTAACATGGAAATGAAGATGGCCCTTCGGGCAATTGCAGTTTGTATGGTTCTCCCCTAAATTCTCTAAGCAAAAAACCATCTGCCCCTGCTGCTACCCATACTCTGTCTGTATCGCCGTGCACTACCTGATTACAAAAGCCAAACACATTAAAGCTATCTGTCTTTATATAGTTGGTCAACGATAGCTTATGTGCTTTGCCACGAAAATTGCTGCGGATACCTTCGCATACCCATAAAGAATTAATACCGGGGGATATTTTCCTGATATTGGAGTCTGAACGAAAAACGAATTGTAATGTATTATTGATGTATTCAAACACACTATCTACTGTAGCCACAAAGAGTTTATTGTTTACAGATGCGAGGCTAATAAAATTGCGTAAGGTGTCAATTTTTCCCCATGTTGTGAAAGACTGCAACAAGCCGCTGTTTTTATTGCCAGTGTACAAACCTTTGTCTGTAGCAGCAAATAAATTGTTGCCGGCAATAGCAGCCGATTTTATGGCTATGCCTTGCCCTGCTATGCTGAAGTTGTAGGTTTCTTTTATCTCGCGTTTCTCCAGATTGATAACTAACATACCAGCATCTGTACTTATATACGCATAGCCATCTGATGTATAAATGTCATTAATCTTTTTACTACCACTGATGTTGCGCATTTTCAAGTCGGGCAGGTTATAAAACGCGCCGTCTTGATACAAGTCAATATTGCTGTTTTCATAACCAATGATGGCAGTGTTTGACGACAAGTCGTAACCAATACAAGACACACTAACATCGGCCATGCCCTCTGCCTTACTAAACCCTTCCGATTGCTTGCTGCTTATGTTATATATAAAGAAAGTCTTTTCGGTTGCTACATACAGATTGTTAGCATTATCGAAGGCAACACCTACAGCCGTATTATACGGCAAGTGGCTGCGCCAGTAGCCTATGGGGCGTTGCTGTGCGCAAACACTGATAATGGTTGTAAATATCAATAAGGATGTAAGGAATAGTATCCGCTTGCTCATAGATGATGTTCTACCGTATCAAATGTACTGAATTTTAACGCCTGCACAGGCTATATTATTGTTTAATCTGCTGTGTATCGGGCGTATTTATACCTGCTTTTTTCGATACGTTATTTATCATCCGAACCATCATCAAAAAAATAAACGCATATACAGTGATATTAAATATCAGATGATGGTCTATTTGTTTATGCTGCAACGATGGAATCGTTTTTATTAATACCAATATGGCTACTCGCAGCATATTCAATATGGTAATAGCCGCCAGCCCGCCAATGCCGTATATCCACTTATCCTTCAATCTGGCAGGAAAGGCAGCCACAAATGCTACCCAAAAGCATAATATATTAATGCCTATGCACGAATATACCATCCGCACACCACCATAGCCCTGTATGCGTAGTGTATAGTCTGATAATTTGGTCTCGTAGCCAAATGCACTGACAATTAATGCTCCGCCCTTCAGCATCAGGTGGCGCAGGGCACTTACATAATCAAGGTTATTATCCATCCATAGGCTGTAATAACCACCTGGCACCAATAGCCCCGTCAGTATATGATTGGCTGCATACATGCCGCCAAATAATACAAGCAGTTTGACAGCAAACCAAAGCGGTACATTATTTTTCAACCTGTTGAGCAAATGCTTTTCTCTTTACCATGCTAATATAAACAGATAAGGGCAGCCATTACAGCTACCCTTACGTATTACAGTGCAAATATTATTTTTCAATTAAGAACCTACAGCTATACGCTTGAAGCTGGCAACTGTCAGGTCGGCTTCTACACTCTTCAGGTAGTCTGCTACCGATTTGCCGCCGTCTTTTACAAAGGCTTGTGGCAACAGGGTATTTTCTTTGAAGAATTTGTTCAGCTTGCCCATAGCAATTTTCTCTGCCATGTCGCCTGTTTTGCCTTCGGCAGCTACTTGCTCCAGTGCTATCGCTTTTTCACGCTCTACCATTTCGGCAGGTATGCTTTCAGCGTCAACAGCCAGCGGGTTCATAGCGGCAATCTGCATTGCTACGTCTTTACCTGCAGCTATTACACCTTCGTTAGCGGCTTTGTTCAAACCTACCAATACACCGATACGGTAGCCCGCGTGTATGTAAGGTACTACAGCAGCAGCCGTCATGGTTTCATAACGAACTACGTCTATTTTCTCACCTATTTTAGCAACCATTTCCAGCAGTTTGTCACCCACTGTTGCGCCTTCCATAGCGGCAGCTTTCAGTGCATCTATGCTATCTGCTTTCGTATTCAGAGCTATTTCCGTCAGGCTGTTGGCAAATGCGATGAACTCTGCGTTTTTAGAAACGAAGTCTGTTTCTGAGCTCAGGTTTACGATAACGCCGTATGTATTGTCAGCCGATGCTTTAGCTATCACCACACCTTCTTTGGCATCGCGGTCGCTACGATTAGCAGCTACTTTCTGGCCTTTTTTGCGCAGGTAGTCTATCGCTTTTTCAAAATCGCCTTCGCTTTCCATCAGTGCTTTGCGGCAATCCATCATGCCCGCGCCTGTTTGCTGGCGCAGCTTATTCACATCTGCTGCAGATATTGTTACAGTACTCATTGTTGAATATCCTTTTTATAATTTTTAAAATCGTTTGCGAATTTCACGCTTTGCATCAAAGCCCCAAACGATGGGGCTTTAATAATTTGTTATATCCTTTGTATGCGGATAGCTTATGCTTTCCTCGGTGCACCTGGACGAGAAGCACCCGGACGGTTGCCGCTACCCTGGCGGCTACCACTACCAGCACCACGTCCGCCACCGGCACCACGGCCACCGCCTGCGCCTGTACCACGGCCGGCACCGCGTCCGCGGCGTTCACCTTTCTCACCACCTTCTTCGTCTATATCCAGTCCGCGCATACGCTCAGTACCTACTTCTTCTGTTTCTTCTTCTTCTTTGTTCTGAGAGCGTTCCTGCAGGCCTTCCATAATGGCTGCCGTCAGGTAGTTTACGATGATGGCGATAGATTTTGTCGCATCGTCGTTTGATGGGATAGCAAAGTCAACCTTTGTAGGGTCGCTGTTGGTATCTACCATTGCAAAGGTATTGATGCCAAGGCGCTTAGCTTCTGCCAGTGCTATGTGTTCGTGGCTGATGTCAACCATAAACAATGCAGCAGGCGTGCGGCCCATCTGGCTGATACCGCCCAATACTTTTTCCATCTTCTCTTTGCTGCGTGTCAGCGTCAGACGTTCTTTTTTCGTAACGCTGTCCATTGTACCATCCTGCAGCATTTTTTCGATGCTCTGCATTTTCTTTACGCTCTTGCGTATTGTCTGGAAGTTGGTAAGCATACCACCCAGCCAACGCTCTGTAACGAAAGGCATATTTACCTTGGCTGCCGCCTCAGATACGATTTCTTTTGCTTGCTTTTTAGTAGCAACAAACATGATTTTCTTACCGCTTTTTGCGATAGACTTCAGTGCTGCTGCTGCCTCATCCAGACCTTCGATTGTTTTGTTCAGGTCTATGATGTGAATACCGTTTTTTTCGGCAAAGATGTATGGCAACATCTTTGGATTCCACTTTTTCTTAAGGTGGCCGAAGTGTACACCAGCTTCTAACAGTTGCTGGTGAAGGCTTTTATTTTCTTCCATTGTAGTAATTTCTTGACGGTTAAATAAAAATTGTACCAGCGATTAACGTTTAGAGAACTGGAAGCTACGACGAGCTTTACGTTTACCAAACTTCTTACGTTCTACAGAGCGTGGGTCGCGCGTCATCAGGCCTTCTTTTTTCAATGCCGGACGATACTCCGCATTTACCTCGCACAGTGCGCGGGATATTGCCATTTTCACGGCTTCTGCCTGGCCTTTCGGGCCACCGCCTGCTACAGTTACAACTATATCGAAGCTGCTAACAGCATCAACGGTTTTCAAAGGCAACTCCACCTGATTTTGCAGGTACATTATCGGAAAATAAGCCTTGTATTCTTTGTCGTTTACCGTGATGTTGCCCGTGCCTTTGCTCATATATACGCGAGCTACGGCTTCTTTACGGCGACCAACGGCGTTTTTTTGCTTTTCCATTTATACTGGTATTTGGAATTTGTTATTTTAAATTTTCAGGATTTAGAAACCGGATATTAGTATTTACCAAATTTCAATTCCTTGGGTTGCTGCGCTGCGTGCGGGTGTGTAGCACCTTCGTACACAAACAGTTTTTTGTACATGGCGCGTCCCATACGGTTTTTAGGCAGCATACCTTTTACGGCGCGCTCTATCATAACGCTTGGGCGGCGAGCCTGCAGGTCTCTTGCCATTTCAATCTTCTGACCACCGGGGTAGCCGCTGAAAGTCTGGTATTCTTTCTGGTCCAGCTTATTGCCAGTCAGTATAGCTTTACCACTGTTTACCACTATTACATAATCGCCGCAGTCGAAGTGGGGCGTGTAATATGCTTTGTGCTTACCGCGCAGTACGCTTGCAATGCGGGTAGTCATGCGGCCCAGTGTCATGTTTGTAGCATCTACTACATACCAATCGCGTGTTACGATTTTTTCGTTGGCCGATTGTGTTCTAAAACTAAGATGTCTCATTGTTTTCTTTACATTATAGCCCGTGGGGGCTTTATTTTGGGACGGCAAAGGTAAACCGCCCGCACTTCCCTACCAAGAAATTCATGAAGTTTTTTTATCGCACCGCCACAACTCATTGATTATCAATAAAATTTTTGTTTAAAAGTTATTGACATGGGGGTGGGGGGGGCGAATAAAACAACTAACCTAAAACATGAAATTGACCGCCATCTTAGTAATTGGCAGTATATTGCGAAGAAATAAAAAGAACCTGTTATGAGAAAAATAATTACACTACTGCTTGCAGTATCTCTAAGCCCTATATTGTCAAATGCTCAATTCACTAAGGGGCTTGTTGCGCATTGGCCATTTAACGGAAGTGCTAATGACGCTTCAGGCAAAGGGCTTCACGGAACCCCTACTGCCATTACCTATGGTGCGGGCCAAACCGGTAGCGCAAACAGTGCTGCTATATTTAATGGTACAGGTAGCTATATCAATGTTCCATATAAAGCATCAATGAATACCGATACTGTGTCTATGTGCGCTATTGTAAAGCTGAACAATTACTACACCGGCAATTGCGAGGGTAATTACATCATAGCCCGGGGCGATGTATCTACCAATGGCGGATACGGTATTCAGGCTTATGATAATGCATACAATACTTGTGGCGTGTTAGATACCAGCAAAGAAGTTTTTGGGTTAATGTCTAAATCTATAACCGCTGCTGCTGCACAACAATACAGCCCAAACATAGTAACAAAAAATTGGTATTGCGTCATTGGCACTTTTGACGGTAAAACCGCTAAAATGTATATAAACGGAGTGCTGAAAAGTACCGATATTCTATCATCGGCCAGCTCTATAGGCAGTTCTACTTCCAGCATTACAATCGGTGCTTATGGTGCAGGACTCACTACGGGATATCCCTACTGGGTAAATGGTGCTATAGACGATATGAGGTTATACAGCAGAATACTGACAACCACCGAAATAGATAGCTATTGCAATCATTACAATAATCTGAACGGGGAAACTGCTATATCTGAAACTAATCAGCCATCGCTCAATGTTTTTCCAAACCCGGCTGATAATCACATTACAGTAAGCGGATACCTGCCTACAGGCAAAGACGTAAAAATTGCTTTGCTAAACGCTATAGGGCAAGTGGTGATGCAAGACATGGCATACAATACAAACAGCACCCTGCAAAAGCAGATAAGCCTGCAAAATGTACCCAATGGTATTTATTACATGCAGCTAAAAACAAGTGAAGAAACACAAACATTAAAACTTGTGGTGCAGCATTAGATAAGCAATCGCATCTATTATAAAAAAAGCTACAATTCTGTAGCTTTTTTTATAATAATCGTTATGAAAAACTATCCGTACTTAGCCCTATGACAGATGTGCACAATAAGGCTACGCAAAGCTATAATATGAGCATTTTATGGCATTAAAAGTAAAAGCATCCCAACGTCTTGGCGAGGAACGAAGCCATCTCGCGAAATGAGTAGTTTGCTCTGTACGAATATTTTATAATGCACCTACCTACGCTTTCTTTTGCCACCAATGACAGAAAGGTCTTTGGTGTCAATCTATTAAACTGTATTGCTACTGTGCAGCCAAACTTTGTAGGTTCGATTATTGAATTTTATCTCGTTTTTGAAGATTATGCCTTGCACATAATAGCTGAATATTTTCTGTCTTCAATGAAGTTCCACCTTTTGAAAAAGGTAATATATGGTCGAAGTGTAAGTTGTCTGTACTGCCACATGTTACACACTTACCCTTATCTCTTTTCCATACTTCCAATTTTACAGATGTAGGTATCATTCGATTATGGTCTAAATCATTGACACCCTGTTGCATTATTTCTCGTTCTCTTAAAGCAATATCTGTAATACGTAACTTAAACTTAAAAACTTTTCTTTTACCTGACTTTTCCTGCCAAGCATCTATCAATTCAAAAATGCCATTATATACCCAAATTCCATCTTTAATTTTTTCATAGACCTTTACTAACTCTGGTGGCTCTCCATTCCGATAGTCCATTGCAGCCTTATGAAACTTACCATTTTGAGTAAGTTTTCCATTCGGAGTAAACTGAGGTTGATTTACAGCTTTGGTGCTCTCATTAATATTTCTTGGTACATCATGGCCTTCATATATAAGTATTTGGCCATCCTCTTCCGTTCTATCAGCATACGGTGCTCCTCTACGTACAGACATTAAAATTACAGTGTCTTTCCCTTTTACTCTAAAGTTCATACCACGCTGTAAGTTATACCCTTCAGCCATACACATCTCAGTATGAGAAATGATATCACCTACATTTATCTTCTTACTTATTTCCTAAACTCTTTAGCGGTGAAAAAATCTTGAAATGATACTTCCAGGGCTTTAATGAGCTTCTCTAAAATCTCAACGGATATATTTCTACGTCCGTTTTCTACGTCGGTTACATAGGTTCTATCTACGCCCGCCTTATTGCCAAGTGCTTCTTGAGATATGCCGAGTTCGTGCCTTAGCTCTTTTATCCGTTGCCCTACTTTGTCTTTGATATCCATTAGCACAAAGTATTTTGATGTGGCTTTTAAGTCAACGGACTTTAAGTGTCATTTTGTTATATTTGTATATGGAAAATAAAATCAGGTTTATAAACCTAAAAGAACACCTAACGGACTTTTTTGAAAAGCATGATTTTACATTCTTTTGTGAAGATGTTAATAAGATAACCGAGAACGGAAAATTCAATAAATCAGTTCATCTGAATGATGCATCATTAGAAGAGAATCTTAGGTTTGAAGATAGCTGCTATCCAGAGTA
This sequence comes from Chitinophagaceae bacterium IBVUCB1, assembly GCA_002127285.1. Taxonomy (GTDB): domain Bacteria; phylum Bacteroidota; class Bacteroidia; order Chitinophagales; family Chitinophagaceae; genus Polluticoccus. The sequence goes on along the minus strand of NFUW01000001.1, from coordinate 1,090,709 downwards.
TCTCTTTTTTATTAGCAATGTGGACACACCTACTGTTTTGGCAAACAGAGTAAATGATATATTAAATGAAATCAAAAATGTACCATATAACCCTTATTTATTTCAATTGAAAATGTACCAGTTCTTCGAGATAATATTATATAAGGATTTCCCTACAGGAAAATGGTGGGATAACTGGATAATGGATAGATGCTATGTTATTAAGGTTCATGGATAATTAAAGTACTATACAGTTTATGATTTCCCAAAATTGCTAAAAAGCATACTCGATTGGGTAACAATTAGCCATATAAAAATAAAAGCAGGAAATAGGATAGGGCATAAATTACTTGTAAAATTTATTATCTAAAATTACATAATTTCACGTAAATTTGCTATATAAGTTATTTGTAAAAAAAGCTATATAGGCTGCCACTTATTTGTTGCGTTTTGTTGCAATTTTCAGGTAATGTTGTAAACTGCAACAAATTGCCCATAATCAATTGGTTATCAATGCCGGTAATTGTTGCAAACCATACAAACTGTAACAAATAAACTGTTATTAACTTATCAACCAATTAACTTATCAACTAAACACCCCACCGCCTCACCACAAGCGATGAGTTGGTGCCACCAAAGCCAAATGAGTTGGAAAGAAAAAGGTCGAAGTCTTGCCGCAGGGTTTGGGGTACTATGTTTATTTTGGCACTATGCTCGTCGGGGTTTTCAAAGTTTATGTTGGGGGCTATAAAGCCGTTTTGCATCATCAGCATACTATATACTATCTCGCTGGCACCTGCCATCCAGCATTCGTGGCCTGTCATGCTCTTGGTGCTGCTTACTGGTACTTTGCCGCCAAATACCTCGTATATAGCCTCGGCCTCGCTGCCATCGCCTGCAGGTGTGCTGGTAGCATGCGCGTTGATGTATTGTATATCGGCAGCCGAGTAGCCACTGTCTTTCAGCGCACGGCTTATGGAGCGTACCTGCCCCTCGGTGCTTGGGTTGCTGATGTGCTGGCCGTTGCTGCTAAAGCCGTAGCCCAGTACCTCTGCCAGTATCGTTGCCCCGCGTGCCTGCGCGCTCTCAAGGCTCTCTAATATAACAGTAGCTGCACCACCACCCGGCACAAGCCCATCACGGTCGCGGTCGAAGGGGCGGGAAGCACGGGCAGGTTCATCCTCTCGCATACTGAATGTACCGAGTGCATCAAAGTTGGGCATGGAGTAGATGTTTACCTCTTGTGCGCCACCGCATATCACCCTGTCTTGCAGCCCCTGCTTGATGAACATATAACCCAAGCCTATGCTATGCGAGCCACTGGCACATGCAGCACTAATGGTAAAGTTGATACCCCGTAGCTTGAAGATGGTTGCAAGGTTCATGGTAACGGTACTATTGAGCACCTGAAATACCGAGCCGCTGCCTACCAGCATGGTGTCTTTCTTTTCACGCACAAGGTCTATGCCTTCTATCACGGGTTGTGCGCAGCTATCGTTGCCATATATTATGCCTGTTTCGTGCTGGTCGAAGAAGTCGGTGGTCATACCTGCCTGTGCCATCGCCTCTATGGTAGCCATGTAGGCAAACTCTGCGTGTTCGGGCATCATGATGCGAGAACGGCGATCGAGCAGGCCCTTTAGCTGCGGGCGTTCTACAAAGCCGGTAAGGCCACTGCGGTAGCCCATTGCCTTGCGTGCAGGGTCTAATATTATGCCCGACTTGCCCTCGAATAAAGACTTAGCAACCTCTTCCCTGTTTTTGCCAAGTGAAGAGTATATGCCCAAACCTGTAATAACTACACGACTCATGATGTATGATAATCTTAGATTAGCTGAAAGCGTAAAATTAATTATAAAGTTTAGGAAAACAGTATGCTGCAATAGCTTGCTTACCGTGTAAATAAGTAAATTTGTTTGAAAGGACAGATGCCATGACAGTAGCCACGATCAGAAAGAAACTGCACGAATACCTTGATACAGCAGACGATAAAAAGATAAAAGCCATGTACACTTTGCTGGAAAGCGAGATTGAAGAACATGGATATAGCGATGAGTTTATAGCACTATTAAAGAAGCGCGAAAACTATTATAAAAATGGTGGTACTATGATAAGTGCAGAAGAAAGCAAAAAGCGCATAAACGAAGTGTTGAAGAAAGCTGCTAACAAACACTAAGTATATAACGCCCCGTTGATAGATATTACCTGCCCGCTGATGTAGCCCGCGTTTTTACCTGCAAGGAAGCCTACCAGTTCGGCTACTTCTTCTGCCGTGCCGAAACGCTTCATGGGTATCATGCCTACCAGTTCTTTTTCGTCGAGGTCGCCTGTCATATCTGTTTTGATGAAGCCAGGGGCTATGGCATTGACGGTGATATTCCGCTTGGCTATTTCTTGTGCCAGTGCTTTGGTAGCACCTATCATACCTGCTTTGGCGGCGCTGTAGTTTACCTGTCCGGGCATACCTTTGATGCCACTTAGCGATACCATGTTGATGATGCGCCCGTAGCGGTTCATCAGCATGGGGTTCAGTACGGTTTTGGTAACGTTGTACATACCACGCAGGCTGGTATCCAGCACTTCGTCCCACTGCTCGTCGGTCATGCTCATCAGCAGGGTATCTTGCCTGATGCCTGCATTGTTTACCAATACTTCTATGATGTGTTCTTTATTTGCTTCTATCCACGCACCTAATACCTGTTGCACACTTTCTTTGCTGGCAACGTCAAAGTTCAGCACCTGCGCATCTACGCCTTTTTCTTTGGCAAGGGTGGCTGTTTCTTCGGCGGCGGTTTTATTGCCTTTATAGTTTACCAGTATGTTGTAGCCAAGCTCTGCCAGCTTCAGGCAGGTAGCACGACCTATGCCGCGAGAACCACCTGTTACTAATGCGTATTTCATATATTAAGTCAAAAGTTAAAAGTAAAAACCTAAAAGTGCCTTCATCATCAAATCATCACATTATCAAATCATCACATCAGCTAATCATCATATCTTCTTCTTAAAATGTGCTACGATGTCTGTATCTACCAGCCATTGCTTTACGGCTTGCAGATTGGGCGATGCAGCAAAATCTTCTTTGAAGAACGGGAATAAGCCGCGCACTCCGTTATACATCCACTTGGTAGATGGTGCCAGTTTGTTGCTGATGCCGCGCAGGTCTATAGCCTGTACCAATGCCACAGCCTCTACCGCCAATACCTCGTAGGCATTATCTATCACACGGCTGCACATCATGGCGGCATTGCAGCCCATGCTTACAATATCCTGATTGTCGTTGTTGTTGGGTATGCTATGTATATACATGGGGTTGCTCAGGGTTTGGTTTTCTGCCACCGTACTGGTAGCGGGGTATTGCATACCCTGTATGCCGAAGTTGAGCCCCAACTTGCCCGCATTGGCAAAGGGCGGCAGCTTTTGGTTGAGGTGCGGATTGAGCAGGAAGTTGAGTTGACGCTCTGCCAGCATAGACAGTTTGGTAACGGCTATCTTCAGCTTGTCCATTTCCAGTGCTATATAGTCGCCGTGGAAGTTGCCGCCATGAAATATGTTTTTGTTCTTACGGTCCACTACGGGGTTGTCGTTTACCGAGTTCAGTTCGTTTACTATTACCTGCTCGGTATTCAGTACGGTATCGAATATCGGGCCGAGTATCTGCGGCACGCAGCGCAGCGAGTAGTATTCCTGTACCTTATCTTCTATTACGTCAACGGTTACTTTCTTATCGTACAAGTGCTCGTGGCGTTTGCGCATCAGCTTGCTGTCTTTGCCCAATATGCGCATCCACTCTGCTACGGCACGCTGCCCTTTGTGTTGCTTTACATTATTCAACTCGGCCGAAAAATGATCGTCGTAGGCTTCCATCATTTCATTTACCATCAGCGATAGCAGCATACTCCATACCACCAGCCGATGTGCCATCACCACATTCACCCCGCCAATACCCGTCATGGCCGATGTGCCGTTGAGCATACCCAGCCCCTCGCGTATATGTATCTGCATGGGTTGCAGCCCCAGTTCCTTATATACTTTTTTGGCAGGTGTTACCTTGCCTTTGTACCAAAAATCGCCCTCGCCTATCAGGCCCAATGCCAAGTGTGCAAGCTGCACCAAATCGCCACTGGCACCTACGCCGCCATGCGCATATACGCAGGGGTAGGCTTCGTGGTTCAGCAGGTCGGCCATTAGCTGCACGGTATCGGGGTGTATGCCGCTGTAGCCCAGCAACATGGTATGCAGCCTTGCCAGCAGCATAGCCCTGCTATGCAGCGGCGACAGCAACTGCCCCATGCCCGAGCTATGGCTGCGGATGAGGTTGAACTGCAACTGCGTACGGTCTGCATCGTTGATGCGGTACTGCGCCATAGGGCCGAAGCCCGTATTGATGCCGTATATGAGCTTGTCGGTAGAAAAGGCTTTGAGGAAATTGTAACTCTGTGTTACCTCTTTGATGGCAGGCACGGCAATGTTTACTTCTTTTTCGTGAAGTACTATCTGCTCAAACGCTGCCAAGTCTATTGCTTTGCCCCCAAGGGAAACCATATTCAATAAGGATAAATGATAAAGTGAGCAAAGATATAAAAACTACCAGTGGTGCGGTATGGTTGGGCTGGGTTTTGGTGGAAAATACCCTGTTATGGGTATTTATACGGTGCAGGTGTACTTCATCTGCAACTATAGGCATCGCCTTATTGTTGGTGAACAACACCAACAATTAGTGAATTGATACGACCTGATATACTCTAATATGCTTGTCTGATAGCGTTATAAATGATTTTTTCAATATAAAGTAATTCAAGCAAAAGCAGGTTTTGTTGTACCTATGTTGTACCTTTGTGGAAACTGAAACCACACCACATGGCAACATCCGTAAAGATAGTTCTGCGTAAAAAACAAAACAGTGATGGCTCGTTCCCGCTTGCGGTGCGTATCACAAAAGATCGCAAATCATCCTATGTTTATTTAGGGCATAATGTTCATGAATCCTATTGGGACAAAACTAATCATCGCGTTAAAAAATCGCACCCTAATTCTGTACGGCTAAATCACTTCCTCACGACTAAGCTGGCAGAAGCAGAAGAAAATCTGCTTGACCTAAAAACACAGAAAGCAGCGATTTCTGCCAAAACCATCAAGCGAAAAATCAAGGGTACAAAAGAAGCCTCATTTTTTGCACAGGCGCAGTTATATCTTGATAGCCTGAAAAAGCAAGGTAAATACAATCGTGAGAACTGCGATAAATCCCGCATCAAGGTATTTAAAGATTACCTTGATAATAGTGATATTGCCTTTCAAGATATTACGGTTTCATTGCTGATGCGATATAGGGCTTATCTGCGTGGTGAAAAGAAACTGGCAGAACAAACGGTGGTTAATTACCTGACTATTATTCAGACAGTCTATAATCTTGCCATTGCCAACCAAGTGGCCGATATCAGGTTCTATCCATTCGGAAAGGATAAGATAACCCTCAAGGCCCAAAAGTCTATGAAGATTGGGCTAACGCTTGAAGAAGTGCAAGCATTAGAAGAATTGCAATTGCCACAAGACAGTTATATGCATCATGCAAGAAATATATGGTTATTCGCCTTTTATTTTGCCGGGATGCGTGTATCAGACGTATTACGTCTGACGTGGGCAGACTTTCAGAATAACAGATTGTTCTATGCGATGGGTAAGAATGCCAAAGGTGGTAGCTTGAAAGTACCGGATAAGGCATTAGCTATCCTGAAACAATACAAGCGTAAAGCCCCAATTCACAACCTCGTATTTCCTAATTTGGAAGTTGTAGAAGATATTGCTGATACCTATAAAGTACAGAAACGAATTGTAGTTGAAATAATAAAACTGAATGCTGCCTTAAAGAATGTGGCAAAAGAAATCAAAATAACCAAGCCACTCACGATGCATATAGCACGACATACATTCGGCAATATATCAGGCGACAAGATACCTATACAAATGCTGCAAAAACTATACAGACATACATCCATTACCACGACTATAAACTATCAGGCAAACTTCATGTTCAAAGATGCGGATGATGCGCTGGATGCGGTGATTGGATGACTATTATTTTTTCAGGCATTTTATTTTTAATATTTTAGATATAATTATCTCTTTAAAACGTATGAATCTACGTTTTTAATGTCTATCCACTCTATATTAATATCACCCTTGGGCTTATTATTGTTTAGAAATAACTTAAAACTTCTTTTCAAAGAAGCATAGTTTGAAATCTTAATAGCAGCAAAAAAGAATCTTGTAAACTCTTTACCATTATAAATTTGAATAGGAATACTAGATGCTTTAAATAAAGGCTCAAGCATACTCAGGGCTGCGTAAACTATATAACAACTGGGATACAAAGTAGTATGCACATAACTATTTGACCAAGTATATATCTTCTCTACAACTTCAGGGTCAAACGGTATGTCAATTCTTGATTTCTTCTTTTTAATTTCGTTAATAATAAAAGACCAAGCAACATGTGTATGTTTTTTTGATGGTCTACCATCTTTATCTATAATGCGACTGTATCCTAAAATCTTCTTTCCGTATATTTCAATAGTTTGACGAATTAAAAAAATACTTGCAGGTTTTGTATCCCTTACGTGTAATTCGTTTGTGTATTCAAATCTCTCAATGTCAAATATCGACCATGCGGCAAAATAAATTTCCCAAGGGTCTTGGGTTGGTCTTCTTCCACCAGATAATTTATACTTCTTTACATTCTTCAATAGATAAACTTCAATATTTCCAATTAATAAGTCTATATCTATGGTAAGTACAGATAGTTGATGATAGTATCTCTTGATATTGCTTTTATTAACTTGAGTGCCTAAAAATTGTATATATTCATTTGCAACCGCAAGTTCAATCTTTAGACGACTTATAAAGGCAGCCTCGCTTTTAAAATTATCTTTGAATATTGTATCTGCCCGTTGTCTATCATTATATACTTTACCTTTCAATATACTCTTTGTATACGCATCAAAAGAGTTTTTAAATTCAACAAATGACTTATAAAACTTTGTAGCAGGTATAATTGGATATTTTGCTACATTAAGTTGCCCTAAGCTGTAGCTTGATAGGGTTTTGCGAAATTCTATAAATTTATCTAGCATGGGGAGTAGTTGTATAGTAAAGTAAATCGTTTTTATTATATCCTATAACTCTAATATTTAATTCATAATCACTAAATGACCTTTTCAGAATCAGAAATAATCCCATTTAGTTCTTTCAACATAAAGTCTTTAGAGTGTTTTGATTTATTTAGGTCTATTATGATTGCGGGAGAATCAATAGTTTTTTTGCGGTACATTTCAAATACAGATAAAACCATTTTACTATTATCAAGAACTTGGAAAGAGTAGTTTAATAGATGGGGATAATAAAAAAACTCGAAACGGTTGTGCGATGCTCCTACCTTATCATACAATCTCAAAAACCTATCCCTTGTATTTGCAATTTTTTGTTGGATTGTTCCTTTATCATACTCGGAAAATAATCTTTGTACATTATCACTAATCATATCAATGCGAGGGTCTGAAACCACTACACGAATTTTTGTGTTTGGCTTTAATAAAAAAGCTTGGATGGCATCTTCATTATGATTTACCCAAGAGTCGAAATAATAAACAACTATATCAAGACTCTCGTTACTATCTCTCAATAATTTAGTCCAATCCACTTTCTTATACGTTTCATAAAATTCTATCGTGCCTACTTGCAATGATGGCTTACTTGTATTGCCGCTACTCGTATCAGTTTTGTTTGTTGTTCCCACTTTTAGCCCCCAGAATGAAATTTCTCTGTTAGTAATAAAAGCTATAATGAATACAATAATGTAAATAATCAATAGGATACAAGCTACTATCAGTATATTGATAATTGTAGACTCCTGTAGAATATTAATTAGCTTTTCCCATAAAGACAAAGATTGAAGTATCATTTTTTCAAGTTATAAAATATCCACAAAAGTAATCAACAGAAGGCCGCAATATAATACCGTTATTTAACGGTTGTAATCTTGGGTGTTTTCACGGTATTTTCTTTCGATGCGGGCAGTCGTATGGTTTTCTGCATAACAGAAAAGCATCCACAAAAATTTGTTCATATACAAATGAAGAGGGATTGAAAATCCGGATATTCAGTTAAATGAGAGCATCTCTTCCGCTGGAATGGATTAATCATTTTTTCCCAACAACTTTTACAATATTAAATGAACATCTGTATGTTAACTATCATACACGGGGCGCAAAGAACAAAAGCGGAATATTGGTTGTGATTTGCTTTCAAATTATAGTAGCTTAGCTATCAGACACAACGTAAGCGATTTTAAATCGCTTGTTTCACCAGTTGTGATTTGCTTTCAAATTATAGTAGCTTAGCTATCAGACACAACCGATGAGGATGCTTTGCCTACTGTTATTGGGTTGTGATTTGCTTTCAAATTATAGTAGCTTAGCTATCAGACACAACCAATAGGCACTTCTATTACGCCGCGGATGCGTTGTGATTTGCTTTCAAATTATAGTAGCTTAGCTATCAGACACAACGGTGGTTTCGCCTACATGACGAGTGCTGAGTTGTGATTTGCTTTCAAATTATAGTAGCTTAGCTATCAGACACAACGGTGTGCGGCGGGGTATAGATGGAATGCCGTTGTGATTTGCTTTCAAATTATAGTAGCTTAGCTATCAGACACAACTGCGTTGTTGCGCTGCTTTTTGCATTTGTTGTTGTGATTTGCTTTCAAATTATAGTAGCTTAGCTATCAGACACAACTGTTTGCCTGAGGAGTTGATGAAGTTGCTGGTTGTGATTTGCTTTCAAATTATAGTAGCTTAGCTATCAGACACAACCTGTAGGTTGTACACCTATCTGTTTGAGTTGTTGTGATTTGCTTTCAAATTATAGTAGCTTAGCTATCAGACACAACACTTGTCATAAATTTGTTCCAGTTCTTCCAGTTGTGATTTGCTTTCAAATTATAGTAGCTTAGCTATCAGACACAACACACCTAATTTTATCCATGTTCCGGCACTCGTTGTGATTTGCTTTCAAATTATAGTAGCTTAGCTATCAGACACAACAACATACCGTTTTTGTATACTTAATGATGTGTTGTGATTTGCTTTCAAATTATAGTAGCTTAGCTATCAGACACAACAAGAGCCGTGTAGGTAGGCATATGAACGATGTTGTGATTTGCTTTCAAATTATAGTAGCTTAGCTATCAGACACAACTTTAACTTCTTTCTCAATCGCTCCCAAGTCGTTGTGATTTGCTTTCAAATTATAGTAGCTTAGCTATCAGACACAACAGCATACGCGGCGTTTTATCTGTTTTATGAGTTGTGATTTGCTTTCAAATTATAGTAGCTTAGCTATCAGACACAACGCGTTGTTTGGCTTAATAATTTGCAAATAGTTGTGATTTGCTTTCAAATTATAGTAGCTTAGCTATCAGACACAACAATGTTACGTTTGTTCGTTAATCTGTTTGTGTTGTGATTTGCTTTCAAATTATAGTAGCTTAGCTATCAGACACAACGTAATCAATTTAACTAACACACAAAAACAAGTTGTGATTTGCTTTCAAATTATAGTAGCTTAGCTATCAGACACAACTAAATAAGCATGAACCACATGAAGAAGGCAGTTGTGATTTGCTTTCAAATTATAGTAGCTTAGCTATCAGACACAACAAAATACCTTTAATGGTTATAGGTGAATGCGTTGTGATTTGCTTTCAAATTATAGTAGCTTAGCTATCAGACACAACAAAGCGTTACAATACCTGAAGGGCTAGTGCGTTGTGATTTGCTTTCAAATTATAGTAGCTTAGCTATCAGACACAACTCGTTTCAGAGTTTTATCGACAAGCTCAACAGGTTGTGATTTGCTTTCAAATTATAGTAGCTTAGCTATCAGACACAACACATATAATTGGCATCCCAGCAATAGTCACGTTGTGATTTGCTTTCAAATTATAGTAGCTTAGCTATCAGACACAACAAATTGTCGCGCGATGTTTGCAATTCATCAGTTGTGATTTGCTTTCAAATTATAGTAGCTTAGCTATCAGACACAACGGCCAACGTGATGGCTCTCTTAGCTTGAAAGTTGTGATTTGCTTTCAAATTATAGTAGCTTAGCTATCAGACACAACCACAATTCAGGAAGTACACTTACACCAGCGTTGTGATTTGCTTTCAAATTATAGTAGCTTAGCTATCAGACACAACGCATAGTTAACAACATCAAGTGTAGCTTGTGTTGTGATTTGCTTTCAAATTATAGTAGCTTAGCTATCAGACACAACTATGTAATACAGGACTGGACACCTAACCCTGTTGTGATTTGCTTTCAAATTATAGTAGCTTAGCTATCAGACACAACTTAGTAGATGAAGGGCAAACCACTAAACAAGTTGTGATTTGCTTTCAAATTATAGTAGCTTAGCTATCAGACACAACTTGTATTTCTATTTATTCCGTTAATCGTTTGTTGTGATTTGCTTTCAAATTATAGTAGCTTAGCTATCAGACACAACGCTTTCGATAAGGCTTGTGATGTCGCTTGTGTTGTGATTTGCTTTCAAATTATAGTAGCTTAGCTATCAGACACAACAGGTACTCCTAACGGTTACAATCACCTGCGTTGTGATTTGCTTTCAAATTATAGTAGCTTAGCTATCAGACACAACTGCTTCTTTTATTTCTTCCAATATATCATCGTTGTGATTTGCTTTCAAATTATAGTAGCTTAGCTATCAGACACAACTTTTTAACTGCAATCTCAGATAAGTCTACTGTTGTGATTTGCTTTCAAATTATAGTAGCTTAGCTATCAGACACAACAGTGTTTTTCCTGAGCGTTATATGCTACTTGTTGTGATTTGCTTTCAAATTATAGTAGCTTAGCTATCAGACACAACGTATTCGCTTGTCTTTACAAATATATTTTGGTTGTGATTTGCTTTCAAATTATAGTAGCTTAGCTATCAGACACAACGTCAAACTTCTTTTTAGCTTTTACACGTATGTTGTGATTTGCTTTCAAATTATAGTAGCTTAGCTATCAGACACAACGATGCACCTTTTTGCGCAAATGGTAGCATGTTGTGATTTGCTTTCAAATTATAGTAGCTTAGCTATCAGACACAACAGCTATGCTGTGTTGCTGTTGCAGAAACTCGTTGTGATTTGCTTTCAAATTATAGTAGCTTAGCTATCAGACACAACGAAAGCATAGCAGGGCGCATTAAGAAGATAGTTGTGATTTGCTTTCAAATTATAGTAGCTTAGCTATCAGACACAACTAAGGCGCACCATCAACCAAAAATGTACCGGTTGTGATTTGCTTTCAAATTATAGTAGCTTAGCTATCAGACACAACCAGGTAACAAATGAAACCGCCTCATTGGAGGTTGTGATTTGCTTTCAAATTATAGTAGCTTAGCTATCAGACACAACTCTTGAACTTTGTGGCTGCAATCATATCACGGTTGTGATTTGCTTTCAAATTATAGTAGCTTAGCTATCAGACACAACACATCTCACGTACCGCGCTGTACTCCTCGCGTTGTGATTTGCTTTCAAATTATAGTAGCTTAGCTATCAGACACAACGCTGCCATATATAGCCATCATTGCATTGTTGTTGTGATTTGCTTTCAAATTATAGTAGCTTAGCTATCAGACACAACTTGATGGGCCAAAGACAGAGAATGATTGCCGTTGTGATTTGCTTTCAAATTATAGTAGCTTAGCTATCAGACACAACAATGAAATTGCTCGGTGTATAACTGTTCCCGTTGTGATTTGCTTTCAAATTATAGTAGCTTAGCTATCAGACACAACTCGCTTTCGGAGCGTTCAAACTGTATAATGTTGTGATTTGCTTTCAAATTATAGTAGCTTAGCTATCAGACACAACGTTGATGGTATCTGCCGACAGCTTACTGAGTTGTGATTTGCTTTCAAATTATAGTAGCTTAGCTATCAGACACAACGCTATTGCATGGCTGTTGACTAACAAATCAGTTGTGATTTGCTTTCAAATTATAGTAGCTTAGCTATCAGACACAACGGAACGAGCGCAGGAACAACAGAGGAAAATGTTGTGATTTGCTTTCAAATTATAGTAGCTTAGCTATCAGACACAACTAACAAGCCGATACAGTACGGGGCAAGGTGGTTGTGATTTGCTTTCAAATTATAGTAGCTTAGCTATCAGACACAACCAACTACTGATCAATCTTTCTGAACCGGATGTTGTGATTTGCTTTCAAATTATAGTAGCTTAGCTATCAGACACAACACTTTGGATTTGATACATCATTCCTTCAGCGTTGTGATTTGCTTTCAAATTATAGTAGCTTAGCTATCAGACACAACATATCATACAGTCTGAACATTGGAAATGCTGTTGTGATTTGCTTTCAAATTATAGTAGCTTAGCTATCAGACACAACACCATAATTAAGATTAGGATTAGCCGTAATGTTGTGATTTGCTTTCAAATTATAGTAGCTTAGCTATCAGACACAACGAATGATATGCGCAAATATGTGGTCTTCCTGTTGTGATTTGCTTTCAAATTATAGTAGCTTAGCTATCAGACACAACTGAATGCCTGAAAAGCCTCTACTATTAAGCCTTTGAGCTTATTTTTAGGATTGAAAAAATGGATATAATGCCCACTTTTTCAATCCTATTTTATTAAAAAAGCTCTAATTGTTGATTAGTTTCAGGCGCACTTACTACATCCCTTCCCTGAAATATTTCCATCATGCCGAACTGCTTATCCGTCACAAACATAATACCAACATGACCTTTGGGCGGCAGGATAGTCTTTACTCTCTTTATATGTACATCAGCATTTTCCTTACTACTGCAATGGCGCAGATATATACTGAATTGAAACATCTGAAACCCATCTGCCAGCATTTTCTTACGGAACGTGGCATAGTTCTTCCTGTCTTTTTTGGTTTCTGTTGGCAAGTCAAAAAATACCAGCACCCACATTATCCTGTATGCGTTTATGCGTGAATACATACATAATCATATCAAATAAATTTCGGGTATAATATTTTCTTTGTTTTGCCTTCAAAACACTTGGCTAAACTTGCTGTAGTACGTTGTACGGCATTCATTAATGGGCTTTTTTGTCCATCAATACTTACATCCATAGCAGGTATTTGAAGTAATTCCTTTTTCATGTTCGGTGTCATCTCAAGATACTGACCATTCATACGGACTATATTGCAAACTATTCTATCTACAAACGGCCTGTATGGCTCCATAACATCATCAGCAAGACAATAGGCGTTATATTGGTTCTTATGAAAAATGCCGAGTGTAGGCAATAACCCAGACCCTACTAAACTTCTGGCAACGACAGCTCTTAGAATAGCATATCCGTAATTCAGCAAATTATTAGGTGGTGCGCCAAAACGTTCTCGCGTAAAATTCAGAAAATCAGGAAATATATTTTTCCAATAGTATGCTGCGGCTTTGGCTTCATGATTATCACTGTCCCCGCTTTTTACATCCTTTGCAAAGGTTAACAATAGACCATTATGTATCTTTTCAAGTTCTAAAACAGCGGCTTGATTTTGTATTTTAGTAATTACTGTTTGTTGCCAAAGTTGTTTTTTAAGCGGTACGCTTGCTTCTACCTGTGCCTGAAATTTTTGGCTTTGCAATGTATTGCCATCAAGATTCAGAAAAAGCCCTACAGGATGATGTGTGTTGTCGCAGGTTATCAGTGCAGTATTATTAGCTAATAGCTTTGCCATTAATGCTTGCGTGATGGTTATTTGCTGATGGTCTAATATTAGCACACCGATGTCTTCAATAGGCACTTGCTTTGTTTCACCCGTATCAGTCATCTCTATTATCAACTGCTCATTAGATGTTTTGAGGTAAGCTGGGTTGCCAAAATACAATGTACGCTTTATCATATCTGCATATTTTAATATTCACCTACACGTACTATTTGCCCAATATGATTCACTCTTACTTTTACCATCTTTTCTAATGGCTTTAGGCTCTGTATATTTTTATATACTATATCCTTGACTTCTTTTTTATCAACAAGTTCTGTTTCCAAATGATGCCTGAAAAAATAATTTTTAGTAGCAATTTTCTGAACCCTAAAAAGGTTTGGGCTTATTAGCTTATTGTTAGCAGGATTTAACAAATCAACTTCCGATGGGTCGAAATCTTGTGAAGGAAATACGAAGTATTCATTTTGCTTCATAGTAAAGAGGAACTGCCAGCCTTCAGATTGATTATAGGTTTTGTCAATAATTGGCATACTGATACTTGCCTTATGCACAGCCTCGTAAAATGAAACGATTTTTTCTTGCAGTTCACCATTCGCATCCCTATATATAGCCACATGATGATTATTGCCTGTACTTACAAAATCTACAGGTATCTTATTCCCATCAACGTCTTTGATTACATCCCCTAAATGGTCTTTCTTGTCATGTAGTGGCTCTGCATTTTTTACGCCGCTTATTGTTACCCTTTTTATCGCAATGCCCTTACTTTCATTTAGCCAAATGGGATTTTTGTCAAGATTTGAAAAGGCTTCCTTGGGGTTGCTATTAGATTTTTTCAGTCTTTCAAGCAATATTTTCTTTACACCAACATCAATGACTTTTTCTATTGTCTTAGCATCTTTAAAATTTTCAGGAGTAATATCTTTTCTGATAGTATAATCTGGCTCCTGACACACTAACTTTACCTTTTCAGGCATTTTAATTTTTAGGTGTTCATCCAGATATATCGGATTTTTATTGAGGCTATTTTTACCTGTAAATGCCTTTTTAGGGTCATTGCTATTAGCAACCAATCTTTTTAGTAATGCATCTCTGTGTATTTTGTTAGCCACTTGTAAAATGGTAGATTCATCAAAACGGGCACCTACTTTTTCTTCTTTTGTGGCGTATTGGTAAATTTTACCATAGATAGTTTCTTTATGCAGTTGCCCTCTCGGCGTAAGTTCAATTTTAATATGTGTCCCTGTTTTTAAGGATGTCTTGTTTTTGTTTTTTGTAACTACCTTATTTTTCGCTTTATACGAAATTAATATGCTGTCTAAATGTTTCTTGGCTTCTTCTCTGAATGATGGTATTGGCAGATTGAATTTACGGTTACCTTCTTTGTCTTTATAGGTTTCTTTTTGTTCTATACCATATACACTGCCGCTTTTATCCCCTCTTGCATGCAAATTATTCAGGTATTGAATATGGCTGTGTTTTGTGAATGCAACCGTCAAAGCATCCATAGCATGGTGTCTGTGGTCATTACGTTTTGTCCAGTCAATTATTTTTTCTTTAAAGCTGCCATCTCTCCTCTCAACTTTTTCAGTCAACCCAAGCCGTCTGTATTTTTCAATATTCAATTCCTGCATAACGTTTGTAAGCCCCCAATCTTCCCGCAATCTGTCTGTAATACTGCCTGTTGTAGGTACAACGGTTCTGCACACATCTTCCAGCATCTGCTTGGCTTTTTTAGCTATGTATTGCGTGTTACGCAAATCTCTTTCAATAAATCCGCTACCTATTTCGCTGCCTTTCTTTAATAATTTATTGTATTTAGCTTTCTTGATTCCGTTGCCATCTTTTGCTTCATATATCATCTTTACTCTTTGCTCATAAGCTGTTAATGCTTCTTCGCCATACTCTGTACTTATATAATCGTATGCTGTTCTGTTTGCTTTTTTTAGATTATCGTTTCTGAAACAAAGCGTTTTGTTAGAAAAGCTATCGTCAAATAATACCGCTTGTGGTATGATATGGTCAATATCTATGTCTTTTGTAAATAGTATCTCGGGTGGGATGTACATATTAGTATACAAAGTATGATACCCGTTATTCTTCAACTCTTCGTACAGTTTATAACGGATAATATCATTTTTTGTCGGGTTTTTAATATTGAAATCGTTATTGAGTTTAATGCGGATAGCATCATGTTCTGCTTTGGCTTTATTTATACTGTCCGTCATTTCGGCACGTTCACTTGCATTCTTTTTTAATTCTCTTGCAAGTTCAATCCTTATTTCATCAGGCTTGCCAAGTGATGGTTCTGCAATAATTGCATTAACTACATTTACCATCTGGTTAAGTATTTTCTCTACAACCGGGTTTCGCAAGCTGTTTTTGGACAATATTTCCAACTTATCACTTAACGGTCTGTTTTGTAATTCTTCTTTAGTGAGGGATTTCGAGTGATTATATCCGGCTAATTCGCAAGCAGTACTGAACGTATTTTCTTTTATATACGGATAGATTTTTCGCATCGCTTTAGCACTAAGGCTGCCATAATCGCCTGATAGTGTTATGTTGGCCAGTATGGTTGCATATTCTTTTTTAAAGCCAAATTTTTTATTGAGCAGCATATATAAGGCTTCGGTGCCTGTTGGTGAGCTGTCTTCCTGATATGAGTATAATAAATGCCATAGCTGATACGAGGGTTGTTTTTCAAAATCCTTTCCATCCAACTCTGCATCAAAAAACAGGATAGATGTATCAATGCCTTCTTTTTCAAAAAATGCAGCAACATTATCTTTTAAGTCTGTGCTGCTAAAAGATATGGCACTTTCTTCATCGTCTTCGGAAGCCATCATTTTCAGATAAGCATCATACAATACTTTGTTAGTTTTGTTGCCATCCAACTCTTTGTAGTTCAATTCCCATTCTTCGGCTTTGTAGCCCAGTAGCTTAAACGCTTGATTGGCACTAAGTTCATTTTTTACATTCAACTCATTGAACAATGTTTGTTTCGCTGAATCGTCAAAAGTTAGTTCTACGCCTGTTATTTTATTTTTTGCTTTTATATAACCCAATGTCTGCCATATCTTAAATTCCTGAAACAAAGGAGATGATTTAGGCGATACCTTAGCACCGACTGTTTTCTTTTTTATTTTGCCATCTTCACCTGTTACTTCAATGATTTTGTTTTCAAATTCGCAAAAACTCACCAACCCTTTTTGAGATTTTAACTTACGTTGGTAAAATATAATTACATCGCGTATCTCTGCTTTTAATGCATCAGTCAATTGTGAGTAGTGTTGGGCTTGTACTGTCCATATTTTCTCAAACTCATCCATATAATCCTGTCTGTAAAACACCTGGTTTTTGGTACGTGCATGTGGATTATTTTTCAAATGGTTATATAAGTATTCACCTATAGTAAGATTATTAAAGTACAATTCTTTACTTCTGTCGCTGATAGCACCTAAATATCCGCTTGAGCTACTTAGGTTGTTATTTATTTCAGCCAATACATAGGCTACTTCACGAATATCTAATTGCATAGTAACAGCTTCGCTACGCCATTTATATGCTTGTAGTTTTTTATTTAAAAAACTCCCTTTGTTTTCTGCTGTGTACATTCCGTGTACCTTCGAGAATATTGCTGCCGTAGCTCGTTGCCCTTTCCCTTGTATTTCTTTTTTAAAATCATCAGTTAATATTGCCGGATAATGTTTTGCTTGCAAATCCCAAACTTTATTAAACTCCACCTGCAAATCAGAACTATAAAAATCGGGCAATATCTTTTTGCCGTCTTTCAGTAATTGATAGCAAAGCTGCCCGGGTGTCAGGTTTTCTTCGTACAAGCGTTTAGCAATCGCCATGCCATCAATCAATTGACCTTCATCCTGATTTTTAGCTTTGCGACTGCTTTTATAACCTCGCTTTTTATTTATCATTAATAGTACACGCGCAAATTCTTCAAGCTCTAACTGTTCAGTAGCTGCTTTGGCACGTAAAGCATAGGTACTGTGTGTGGTATGCTTGTCGTTTTCTGCAAGTACGCTTGTATCTGTAATGATATTATGCTCTTTGAGAATTGCAATGAGGTTATTGCGTCGTAGTTTATAACGCTGCAAATTGCGGCGCATACTTCTTTTTAGTGTGCGCTCTGCATTAATACTGACAGGCTTACCTTTCTCGAAGTTTAGCTGTTCGTCCGTAGTTAACGGGTTTACGCGCACCCCCAACTTTAATATTTCAGACTTTTCTGTGTTGCTTTCGTCTTCAAGCACAAATGCCCATCCAATAGATGTAGTGCCTAAGTCAAGACCTAAAACTTTTTTTGCCATATTCAATACTTTTTCTACTTTTATTCTGAAGCAAATCGCAATAAGGATTATTCCGTTGTGAAAACATTAAGTTGCCCTCGACTTTGACGGGGGCTTTTTATTTTTACCAACCCTCACATTAGCTTATAACCTCCTTTACTCACTTTTTTCACACTAACTTCATAAATACAAACTACGAAGAATGACTGAATTGAAAAAAATCTAATAGTACTATTGAGATTGTTTTTTCAACAGGTTTACTACCGTGTTTTCACGGTACTTATTTTATCCAACAAAAATTTGTTCATATACAAACGAGGGTTTGTGTATGAACAAACTACGCCTGTATTAAGTCGTTTTCACATTCCCTCCACATCAAGACCTTGCGTTTATCAAGGGGTTCAGCTATTCACAATGCACCATCTTTCACCTTTCAGACTGAAAGCTGTTCAAAGATAAACCCTCGTTTGTCCATGAACACTGCCCATGTCTGAACCCGTTGCCATTCAAAGGGTTTCGCACATGACAGCAGACATGAACACAGCCTATGCGTATTACCGTGTATCCACCGAAAGGCAGGGCAAATCAGGGTTAGGGCTGGATGCACAGGAGCAAGCGGTTAAAACTTTTTGTGCTGCTAACGGTATCAGGCTGATGGGTGAGTTCGTAGAAGTGGAATCAGGCAAGCGAAATAACCGACCTGTGCTGAACGATGCGCTTGCAACCTGTAAAAAGCAACATGCCCTGCTACTGATTGCCAAACTGGACAGGCTTGGGCGCAATGTCGCTTTTATTACAATGTTGATGGAATCAAAAGTCGATTTCAAAGCGGTGGATAATCCCAATGCGCATAAAGTAGTCGTCCAGATGATGGCGGTCTTTGCAGAGCATGAACGGGATATGATAAGCCAGCGTACCATTGCCGCCCTGCAAGCTGCAAAGCTAAAGGGTGTCATCTTAGGCAAGCATGGCAGGGATATATTATCAAAGCTGAACCATGAGAACGCGAAGCAGTTTGCCTTGGATATGACACCATTGATTGAAAGGTTGAAGCAAAGAGGCTTGCATTCTGTCAGGGCGATAACAGGTGAACTGAACCGACTGAACGTGCCAACCTACAGGCAGCATAGCCATAAATGGCATATCGCTACAGTGCATCAACTGCTGCAACGCATAAGTGAACAACAAGTGTAACATAAAACAACAATATAGTATGAAACCACTCTTAACACTGATTACTGGCTGTATGGCATACTGCGCCACAGCCCAGCATTGCAAATACATCAAGCCACAAAAAGACGAATTCACTGGTCAGACTTACAATATGGCAAAAATGGCACTCGGCGCACCACTTGCCATGCGCGAACTGATTATCTATGAAACGGAAGGCAAATACCATATCGGCTTGCGCATAACGTTCAACACAGATTTTGCCGATGTACCGTTTAAAAAAGGCGATAAGGTCAGTATCAAGCTGGCAAGCGGCGACATTATAGAGATAACGGCTCCAAAAGACCTTGCACCGATTGTATTCCGTGTCTTGGATGTACCGTTGCGAATGTGGTACGTCCATCAGGAAGTCCCCTTACCTGTCTTTGAAAAATTATCCCAATCGCCTATTACGGCTGTCAGGTTCAAACTGAACGATGCCGACCATGACTTACCCGGCATCAAGGATAAACAGGTGCAGAAAATCATGGAAACAGTCAAATGCATGATAGACAATTACAATAAATAATT
This sequence comes from Chitinophagaceae bacterium IBVUCB1, assembly GCA_002127285.1. GTDB lineage: Bacteria > Bacteroidota > Bacteroidia > Chitinophagales > Chitinophagaceae > Polluticoccus. Next base: position 1,070,883 of record NFUW01000001.1, on the reverse strand, counting down.
ACGCTTCAAAATAATACCATGCAAGAAGTAACTGCTATATATAATTACACCACGCAACGGGATGGAAACTACACAGTATTTACCTATAAAAAGACGCCAGTCGGTTACAAACTGACAATGCCACTATGTTTCTACACGGCTATTCCTGCCGCTATGCTCGCATTTGCTGTCGGCGCACCGGGATTTGTGTCAGGGATTATCTTGTGGGTAATACTGATGGTTGGGCTTGGTTTGGGTATTACATTTATCATCAACAAATTCAGAAAAACAGGTGAGTTTAAAATCTGCGATACAGATGTGGTGGTAAAAGATAAATCCTATGCAAGAAAAGATATTGTTTCCTATTTTGTAAAAGACCCGTCAGGCAATTATGTCGAAACTACGACTATGTATGTTACACAAATCAATCCGCTTTCAGTTGCAGGAAATGTAGCGAATTTGGGAACAGGTTTACGACAACTGGGAGCAGAAAGCAGGAATATGATACGTAAGCACTTACAGGATGCAGGCTATAAAATTTACATCAGATACGGAACAAAAGATATAGTCATTGCAAGTGGACTTGGACAACGTGAAGCTGACGCTGTGTTTGACAAACTGATAGAGGTAGCGGGTTTAAATGAAAAGTAACTTCGACTGGTATAAGCAACAAACGATAAAGGCTGCCGATTGGCAGCCTTTTGTTTTAGCGCATAAATAAGCCCATTTGATGCAGGGCGGTTTGTTTGATGGGCTTGTGGTGGTTAAGCCGCCGTGTCAGATAAAAGACAGTGATGTCCTCGTTACCGATAATTGCCCATGCGGCGGTAAGGGATTTTGACCTGTTGTGTCGTTTGGTGCGCTGAATGTCCCAAGACAATTTCATGAGGCGCGATAATCTTTGTCTGTGCATAAACGATGCTGTTTTAAATGTTGAGAAAAACCCAATTCGGCAAAAAGCCTCATTTGGACTTTGATAAGCACCCAATTGTGCGCATGAGGGATGGCAGGCAAGGTTTTGGCAAAAAGAATACTACTTGGGCGTGCAGGTAGATTTGCGATAGCCACCGAAACAGAAAGGGAAGATTGTTTTTGCCAAACCGAAAGGCAAGTGCAATCCTGACAACAGGAAGGATGCAGCGACAGACCTTGCCTGCCATACGGCATGGGCTATAGCTTTGCTGGCTCAAAGGCCTAAGACAGTTGTAATGATTGTAGCTCTGTAAATTATTGTAAGCTATTCGTATTGCTTTTATGAAACTGTCTTAACAAGTCAGTTTCAAGTTTAGTAACCGGGGCTAAAATCTCGAATAGTAATAAAGAAAAATCAGGATAATTTTTGGAATCATTATGCCAGTTGCCAAACTTCATCCTATTCGTTTTATCTGTGATTTTGCTGATAGTAATTGGTTTTCCATCTGCCAGATTAGTAGCTTTAAAGTGGTTGCCATCAAATCGCCAGTCTGCTACCGATAACTTATGGTTTGAGTAGTGAATTTTACCATCCCGCTTAGGCTGCAGGTCAAAAATGAGAGATATATAAAGATGCAGTATAGGCGATTCAGATTTGTTATCCAGAAAAACAGGACTGATAGAAAATGCGATATACTTCTTTTCATGGATTGGGACTATTACGCCGTCCTGAACAAATGATTTAAACTGATTCGCCAATTTATACCGTGCTTCAATTCTTTGTTTTCTTAGTTCGGGATTTTCGTACAATCCGTTTATTAAATCAAAAATCCAATATACCTGATGGATTATTCCCATGCCGCCAATACCATTATTTGCATCGTGGACTTTGCTATTGCGTAGCTTGCGTAAATTATGAATGCGTTCTCGATTTAGTGTTTCAAGATACCCTTTGTCATAAAACCAGTTTATGAGGGCACTAAATTTTTTGTCGGTTTTTCTTCCATGTATTTGTTTCCATCGAACTGACAATGCTTTATCCAATAAAAATATTGCTTGTGTGATAGCCACTTCAATAAATGTATATTCGTAGTAACTATACATTAGTAATTTGTGCGTAATTATACCTGCCTCTTTTAATTCTGTCGGTACTTCTTCTTTAAAATATACGGGCTGTAATACAGTTTCTTTAAAAGATAGCCATGTTGAGCTTTCGCTAACCAACTGCCATATATCATCTTTGATTGGTTCCATGCTATAAAATTACTAAAGCGATGTAAGCAGTTGCTTTCTTCGCTTGCCACGTTTGTGATGCAATGCCGCTCCACAAGTGGGGCATTGTATCTGCCTGATGGATATTCAGGTGATGAACGGTGCTATCGCAACCATGCCATATATTGTTGTACAGTTGACAACCAAAATATATCACAGCAAGGTAAACGCTTACTGAATTAACCGTCCAAGCATAATACAGACAATGTCCAGTTTACCGGAAAACATCAGAAATACATTTCTCCCAGCGTCTTTTCCGATTTCAAGCCCGTCTTTATAGGGTGTAAACTCCACGATTTTCTCATAGCGTATATTGTGGTTCTTGCTAACGCCTGTGAAAAGAATACGCTTATTGGTAATATACATCGTTCCTGTATCTATCTGTTTGAGTTGTTCGGTAGTATATGTTTTTGGATTGTATGAGCCGCTACGTAAATAAATCCCTTTTGCAATTCTGATGCTTGTTGAATAGCCTGAATAGGACGTGCGTTGTCGTACAGTACGCATTTCACACCATCTAACATTTGAAATCTTTAAATGACATACTTCTGCTTTTTGCAGGCTAATATCCGTTGCGATAACAGGTAATGGCCCGTTTTCCAATGACCAGTACATCCGTAATTTATCTAAATAACCCGCCGTTTCCTTATCGTACTGCAGATTAACATCAAGGTCTTTAGCTGTAGCATGTAATTTGGTTTCTTCTTCTGGTGATAATCGCTGGTCTTCCACTATTTGATTTACCATGCGCTTTATATAAGATATACGCACATCTTCCGATATTTTTGATGTAAGGCTTGCAGGTAAGCCAATATCATCAGCAAGTTCGTCTAATCTGTTTTTATCTGCTTCCGTGTATTTACCATCCTTAATTGCTTCAATATGCGACTGCCTGAAAATATTTTCACCTATTCTTACACTAAGGTTTTGTACGCCTGCATCCGATAAGTCCAGAATAGTTTTAAGATGGTTCAGGTTTGCTTTTTCACTCATGCTCATTTTACCATTGCGTAATGAATGGTTTAAATAAACCGCGTAAAATTCTTCAAGGTTCAGATTGAACTCTTTTAGATTGATATTGTATTTTTCTTCGATAGCCTCAACATCCTCCCTAGTAATCGTATCAATTTCCTTTGCTGCAAGCAGGTTATTCAATTCTATTACTGCATTTTCTTCGGGATATTGTTTAAATACCCGTTGCAGAAAACTCCTTTGGATAAACGGTACGTTTCTGAATATTATCTCTGCCATGGTTATTCGTATTTTCTGTACTCTTCGTATATAGGATGATTCCAATCGCAAACACCACCATGCCATGAACAGGCTCCTCTGCCGGTTGCACTGGACGTTGTGCCATCACAACAAAGTGTAGTATAGTAAGCTACGCGTTTCCTGATTGGGTTAATTTTCTCATGTAAATTCTCCGCTTCTGCACTGCCGTAATTGATAGCCGTTTTCAGGTCATTAACAGCTTCCTGTGTCCTGCCAACTTTATGCAGACATTTCGCCCTGTTGCATAATAAATCCACATCTTCCGGGTTTGCCTGTAATAAAGATGATAATGCAGGTAATGCCTCCTTGTATTTACTATTCTTGACAAGTAACAAGGTCTTGATTTTTGAAAGGTTTTTACGCTCCGTTTCAAGCAAGCCTTTTTCACTGTCAGATACGGCGAAAAGATTAGCTGTGTTCAGCATCTTTTCTGCGTCGTCCGCTTTATTCTCTTTTTCAAATGATAAGGCCTTGTTGTAATAGATATTAAAACTGTCAATTCTGATAGCGTCTTTACGTTTGGATTCTACATTTGCCTTTGCAATTTCCGCTTCTTTTACCTGTACTCGTTTAGCTTCTATAATATCAATGCCCTTATAATGTGCATGGACAGGAAGTGAAATGACAAATAAGCTAGAGCAGAAAATGGCTTTTATACGTGTTGTCAGTTTGAAGCTGAAAATATTCTCTAAAAACCTATGCCCTACAGGCAATAGGACAAAGCCTATTACACCATATAATAATGCCAGCAAAATGTAATTTATACTGGCAAAAGCCATCAGAATAAATATTGATCCGGCTATATATCCTAATACGTTTAAAGCTGTATTCCCTTTAGTGTATTTGAAAGGATTGTTCTTAAAGTAATCTGGCAATACCCTTTTATCTTTGGGTATTAAATCAGGTACGTATTTCATAGGCTATGAAACAAGCGTAAACACTAGTGTGTTTGCTATGAGTACAAAACTCATATTAATTCAGGAAAATATCAATACCGTGAAAACACGGTACGATTTGACGTTAAATAACGGATTGATAATGAATAATAACATCTGTTGCTTTGTATGTCAAATAACAAACAATGAATACAGAACCAGTTCACAAAAGCAAAACATTCTCTGTATTAGGCTTTTTAGATAAATACAAAGAATTTATAGCAATACTGGTAAATGTTGTAGGGGGTGTTTTCTTCTTCCTTTCCAGAACAAACAAAGCAAGCAAGGTAGACTTTTTACATTACGTTGAAGTTGCTAACGGAGTTGTTTTATTATTCTCACTATCAATACTCATCTTTAAAAAGAAATATTTAATAAGAGAACAATTTAGCCCGGATGATTTACCTGAAAAACTTTTAGAGATAGAAGAATCGTCGGAAGATAAAGTGACAACTATCAAACACAGGATAGAGCGTATCAATAATGCAGTTTTAGAATTATATCACTCTTTGAAATGGTTTACATTTTCGTTGATATGCTTGTATGTTACCCTGATATTCTTTGACCATAAAATGGATGATGTAATTGAACAAAAGAAAACAGAAAATGCAGTATTGGTTTTAAAAACAGGGGCAACGAGAATAGACTCTGCAATCTATTCAATTGTTGGATTTACAAATGAAGAAAGCAAGGAAAGCGCTAAAGACACCTCTTTGGCTAAATACAATAGAATTTTATTATCAAAATCGTTTATTAATCTAAGGTATGATACAAGTTATACTGTACTTGAAAAAAAATATGCTGAATATTATCTTACAGAGTCTTTTTTTGACAATGCCCTGAATGTAGTGAGTGGCATATTTCTATATTCCAGTTTTTTCATTTTATATCATAGAACAAAAAATGATGATGAATATAGAAAGAAGAAATGGAATAAGATTACAAGGAGGAATTTCCTGCCATTAATATTTGCATTTTCTTTCATCATGCTGAATATCAAAGCACTTATTATGGGGTTCTACAATATGAACTTAATAACAATAGTGTCTTTATCAAGAGTTATTAGCGGATTATTTAATGCAGTTGGTATGTGCTTATTGTTTAGCCGTTTCCTGTCTATTGAGTTCTTTTTAAAAGAAATAAAAAGTATGAAAGCACTTAAAAGTTTTTATCTGTTAGGTGCAACATTCTTCTTGCCATTATATGCGTCAGTACAGCCGCTATGGGGATTATTTGATAGTGGTATCTTGGGCGATGACGACCTTTTTAAATCATTAATTTTGCTTATTGCACTGTGGGGTAAAGTGGCATTTTACCTGTTTATATTTTATATGCTTGACAGGCGAATTATACACAAATATTTATATCTATTAATCTGGAATGAGGACAACAATCATTTGAGTATAATATCAAAAAACTTAGAAGCATTTGATAAGAAACAAAAGTGAAAGACATTAATTAATTCAAGCCTTTCTCTTTATCCTTATCCCGCGCATTCTTTTCATAGATTTCCTTTAGCTGCTGCCTGAACTCCAGACGGCGCGGGTCAATATCTTTATCCGCTTCTTTATTGTATTCCGCGCTTTTCGTTGCCCATTTATTATGCCGTACATTTTTTCTTGCCGCCAGCTCGTCTATCAGCTTCTGAAAATCATCCGCACTCACATAGGTTTCTTTGTCGTTCCTATCGCTTTTATTATCGTTGCTTGCGCTTGGTTGTTTATTTTCAGGTGATAGGTTTTGCTTTTCTGATTTCGTTTCCCCCTTGCGCTGTTCGATTTCATCCTGCTCCCGCAAAGCCTGATTACCCTCATGCAGTAACAGCCTGTCCATCTGTTTATCAAACTCCATCGGCGTAATGCCCTTGCTGTTGCCGCCGAATTTGCGATTATGCAGCTTGTAATTATCGTACTGCACGTAATAGTTTTGCCAGTAATTATCCTTTTCCGCTTCAATTTCTTTGGCACGTGCCAGCATCTCTTTCAGGATGGTAGGGTTATGGATGCGGGACAGTATTTCCCCGAAACTCGTATAAGCGTATTGTTTCTCTGCCATAATTATTTAGCGGTTTTATGATGGTTCTATATCCTTGCCTTTATCCTTGCTTTTATTATCGCGTAAAATCTTGTTCATTTCTTCCCTGAATGCCAACCTGCGCGAGTTAGTGTTTTTTTCTTCATTCGGCTTATCCTGTTTGGCAGGTGGCGTATTGATGTCGGCCTTGTTATCTTTTAGCTGTTCCTTGCGCTGCGGCTGGCTTCCCGTCAGCTCGTTGGTATTCAGCGTATAGCTGTGCTTGACAGTTTGCGGCTTGGCTGTTTCCGTTGTTGTACGCTCTTTGTATTGCATGGTGATATTTGGCTGCACACTATCAGCATTTGCTTCTTTGTTCAGGTCGGCTTCATTCATTTTTTTACGTGCGATGCTGATAGCTTCTTTCTCGCCCGGCATGGCAAGCCCCCTTAGCCGTTGCCTCACCTCTTTTACCCGCACTCCGTTCAACTGCCTTGTCAAATCATACGATCTTGCCATCGCATCCACCACGATATAAGCCGACCTGCCCGAGCCTTCACCTATGATATAATCGTTCTTTCTCGCTGCCGCTAAAAACTGCGCCCCCGTCCCTGTGCTATGCCACAATGCCGATAGGCTGGCTTTCAGTTCGGGACGATGTTTGTTACGGTGCGGTGTGGCTTTGTGTTTAAATACAGCTTCCATTTCCTTTCTCGCTTTATCCTGTGCCAGCCGTGAAAAACTGTCTTTTACCATTTTGCCTGTTTCATGGTGGTAACGCTCAAAAACTACATGCGCATGGGTACGCCCTTTCTTGGTATGCAGCACAATCGCCCTGCGCTGCCCTTCCATGCCTAACCGTTCTGCCAGTATATCGGTTGCCAGTAACCATGCTGCATCATCCATATTTTTCGATTCATCGGTGGCGGGGTTTATCTGTGCATGGTATAGTCCCTTATCGCTTTTGGTGAGTTCGCTGGTAAGCTGCATACTATGCAGCGCAAGGTATAAATCTCTTGCATCCGCATTGTCCTGTCCGTCCACATCCAGTATGCGGATGGCTTCATTGTCCTGTTTTGTCATCAGGTATTTGGCAAGCTGTTTGCCGTTGCCCCGCGCATTACCCCTGATAACCATCTTCCAGTAATTTGTTCAAATGGCCTAATATGGTGCGATGGTCGCTTATCGCATATTCCACCATTGCCAGTGTATTTTTGATGCCATCTGCATCATCCGCTTTGCGGTTTAGTACTCTTGCCATCTGGTTCAGGTTACTGCCTGATTTACCCAATGCTGCCATTAATCGGATAATCGCTTCGCGCTCCGGCGTAGCTTTTTTGGTTACGGGCTTGCTGCCTGTTACCTTGCTTCTGATATAGTCGCTATACGATAACCCTGCCGCCGCCGCTTTTGCCAGCAGGTCGGTACGCTCGTCTGCCGTTACCCGAAATCGCATCGTATAGGATCGCTGCCCGTCTGCGTTTTTTTGCGCCTGTTCCATCTGTTTTGGTGTTGTTTTGTTGTACCCGGGGGGTCAAGGGGGGAGCCATCCCCCTTTGCAAGCGGCTTGGTGCGGCAACTTTAGTTGTAGCTACAAGCCACGTCTTGCAACACCAAAGCGACCATGACAAAAAATGGCTCTTTTATCAAAACCTCATCTTAGGCTACTTGCCTCTTGCTATCGCAAATTACGATGCTGTGCTGTTTTCAGCAACACCGTGAAAACACGGTTTCTTTTTCTGCTAAATAACGGATTGACTTCTTTATAGTCGGTTTCTAATTTTAGCTTCTCTATATGTCAGCAAATAACAATTCCGTTACGCCGCCAAAAAAACGCGGCTATTTTGAAGTAAGCACCGCCGAGATTGCAGAGCTCTTTGTGTTTAAAGGCAAACCTGTAGCAAGGGTAAAATTTATCCTTGCGATGGTGGGGATGTTACTTACACCCATCACCCTTATTGGGGCATTGGTCGGCTATGTCCGTGCCTATATCAAGTTTGAATATCCTTACGGCAAAGACCCTGACTTATACCCGTTAATGCCTATTCATCGGGTAGCGATGGTATTGGGGGCTGTATTAATATGGTGCGTTTTGTTTCTATTGGTCTATCTGGCTTTAACCATGCTGCCGGATGATTGGGTACGGCATGGTTATCTGATTGCTTACCTGTTCGTCAATCTCGTTTTATCAGCTTCTGTTTATGGGGCGTTTCGTTACTGGCGGCATGGTATCAGGCGCACCCTGATTGAAAGTGAAAAATTCGGGACGGCGAAGTTTGCCGATGAAAGCGATGTAATGCCTTATCTCACAGGCAATGGTATTTATCTTGGTGGCAGTTTCAGGCTGACGGGTAAAGGGCATATCCTGACTTGCGCAGGGACAAGAGGCGGCAAAGGCACCAACCTGATTATCCCGAACCTGTTAGGCTTGGGGGATTATCGCGGGTCGTGGGTGGTGATAGACCCTAAAGGGGAAAACACTGCCGTTACAGCAAGGCTACAGAGAAGCAGGGATAACCGCAAAGTAGTTGTCCTCAACCCGTGGGGGTTGTTATCCGACCATACGGGGGAATCACAATCGTATAACCCGCTTGATATACTGGCTGATACATCGGACAATAACCTAGTGGATGATGCGAATATGATTGCGGAAATGATTATCCCTTACGAGAAAGCGGACAGGGACAAGTTTTTTACCGATAGTGCAAGGTCTGTGCTATCAGGGTTGATAACTCACCTTGCAACAGCTTATCCACCGAAAGACAGAACGCTGGTTACTTTATGGGCATGGCTGCGCTTGCCGCAAGCTGAATGGGGCAAGTTATTAGAAGATATGAGTGTAAATGATGACCCTGTAAGCGGTGATGCTATAAAAAAGTCTTCACAAGAAACCTTGAAGTTGATGGCTACTGGCGATAAGACTTGGGGGATTATCATAGCGTATCTGTTACAAGGCACTGATTTTATCAAGTCGCCTGCGCTTTCCAAATCGGTGCAGTCGGGTTTTGACCCCTATACGCTGGCGGATGGCAATACCACGCTATATGTGATTATCCCTGCTGATAAGTTGCAAAGCCATTCGCGGTGGTTGCGTCTTGTGGTGTCCACGACCATGCGTGCGGTAGTGCGCAAGCCTAATAAAAATGTCTGCTTCCTGCTCGATGAGTTTGCAGCCCTTGGCTACATGCCCGAAGTGGCGGATGTGGGATTGGGATTATATGCGGGGTATAATATCACGCTCTGGCCAGTCGTACAGACTTTGGTGCAGTTGCAGAATATCTATCAGCATAACTGGGAGAATTTTATCGGTAATACCACTGTACGCCAGTTCTTTAATGTGAATGATAATTTTACGTCTAACTATGTCAGCAATGCTATCGGGCAAACGTCTAACGTGCAGGTAAGTCGCGCATGGTGGGGAACGGTATCTGCCAAAGGCAACCCGCGCCAGTTGGTAACGCCTGATGAACTGCGCCGTGCATCGGGTGAGAATATTTTTACGTTCATGGGTAATGCACCTGTTACGTACTACCCCAAGCAAGCGTACTACGACATGCCGGAACTTACTGATGCAAACGGGAAACACAGGTATGACGACAATCCGTATTATAAAAAGTAAATAATAGCAATTATAATACCATTTTAATTTTATGATTAAAAAATATTCCTTAACTTCTCTGTCTAAAATATTAGCTCATGAAGCAGCAGATTACTTTACGAGAGAAGCTATTATATTTTATTTCACATCCTATGTTATTTCTTAAATACAGACATAGATTTATAATTGGCTATTATCGGTATATTACCACTTATCATGATGGTCAGCCACCTCGTTATGGTTATTTACGGATTTATCGTGTAGATGACAAATATGTTTTAGAGAGCTTTAGCGACCCAGAACATGCTAAGGATTCATTTAACTCAAACTGCCACTCCACATCATTTGATTTTACTGACTACAATACACTTGAGTTAAGCTACACTGTTTTAAAATACAAAAGCAAACAACTTATTGCAAAGAAAAAGGGGACTGGGAGTATTCATATATCTCGTAGAAACTTCTTTGATATACCTATCCAAATGGTGGAAGAATTTACGAGCACAACCACTCTATCAAAATCGTATACTGGCAGTAAAAAATCCTCTTTAGGCAAGGTTGATAATGGGATATGTATCTATGATAGAATTTCTACTGAGGATTACCAAATTGCATATAAACAAACACAATATCTTGGTTTGGAATTGCATTTGCTCAACCCTAAAACGTCGCCCAAATTACCAGCATTATTGATGAAACAACCGAATTATATACTTGGATTGTCAACATGAGGAAAAACATATGAACAACGATGTAAATAATAAAGAACAAATCAAGTTATTAGAAAATCTTCAAAAACAATATTTTGACTTAAAGTATAAATATCAATATTTACTTGTGGCAATTACTTCTGCATTAATTGCCTATTCAATAAAAAAGATTGATGATGAACCCATAAAATATTTTACAACACTTTTGTTAGTAAGTACTATTCTATCAGCATCTAGTATATTATTTGGACTTGCATCATTAGTTCAGACGACTTACTTTTTTGGTTATTCCCACGATATACTAAAACTGGGGATTACTACTTCAGAAAATCTTGCTACAAATAATACAAACTTGAAAATACTAGAGAATAAAAAAAATGAGGTAGAAAAGAAAGTATTAAAATATTCAGCTTATCAGTTTAAGCTTTTTCTATTTTCTGTTATTTTATTTGTTACTTATTCTTTTTTTGCTATTTATTCAAAATATAATAATCAAACAATACATTCTGCAATCAATAAGGAAGTGCCTCCAAATAAGTAATTACCTCTTCAATATTTGATGATACTTTTTGACGGTAGTAGGAAGGTACTGTAATAGGTATTCTGCTCCTTAAAATAATTGTTTTATTCACTACAATTGCTTCTTTTGTTTCTTCATTCATCAATACGAAGTACTCAAAGCATTTATTTTTATCGTTTATACAAGCTGTAACATACTTTTCTTTTTGGATACCTAATATATTCTCTATAAATGGGGTAATCAGTTTATTATAGAGATTTGCAAAACGATATTTGCAATCTAATGTAGTATTAAAAGATATTGTGGTGCTATTCACTACAAATGGGGCATCACAATTGCTAAACCTTGATAATTGTACATATAATTCATGCCTATGCTCTACACGCATAATAACACCTTGACCCTTTGAACTGGATATTAATATTAATTTTTATTTACGTCCATACTCAAAAAGAAACCGAGTGTAAAAAATACCCTCGGTTTCCGGATAATAGAAAGCATATTTTTCATTGATTTAGCTTCTGTGTTTGTCTAAATGTGCGTTAGGGATGTAATCTAAAATTTCAGCAGCAAGCTTAAAAAAACTATATCCAGCAGTATTTTTTGATTACTCATGCTTAACCTCGTTGATTATCGCAAATCGGTGATTGGCGAAATGAGTTTTCTAAATAATCCAGTCGTTAAATTGGTTTAAAAAATACATTATTAATGCCAGTAAATGATTATACAACTGCCCTCAAGCCCTAAATTACTGTTAGGGAAGATGTCTGACACACTCCCATATTAACGAAGTCGGAAATCCCACTTTCACTGCTCTTGTTTAACTGACATGGCTGTTTGTTATTTGTTGAACGATTTTCATTTTTTATACCAGCCGATTTGAGCAATTGAGTATCGTCCGTGCATGATTCGGATGATACAAAGCAAGACTAAAAAGCAGGCAAAATCTTACTACACTAATTCACTGCAAAAAGCGGATTATTACGCCCGCGATGAATTAATAACTGCCTGTTTTCATGGTAAAATGACAACGCGCCTCGGTATCACGGGCAGCGTAACAAAAGATATGTTTCATCTCTTTTGCGAAAACATCCATCCCTACACAGGCACTCCCCTTACCCCGCGTTCTGCACAGAACAGGACGGTCGGCTATGACATCAATTTTCACTGCCCCAAGTCGGTTTCAGTGCTGTATGCCCTGACAGGTAATAAGGATGTGATGCTGGCATTCCGCGAAGCGGTGAACGATACCATGCAGGATATAGAGCAAGACAGCCAGACAAGGGTTCGCAGGGGTGGCGTGGCGGCAGACCGTGATACGGGCGAACTGTTGTGGGCTGACTTCGTACACCTGACGGCAAGGCCTGTGAAAGGCTTTGCACCCGACCCGCATCTGCACGCGCATTGCTATACATTCAACCTGACATGGGATGCAGCAGAGCATCGCATGAAAGCGGCGAAGTTTAAAAACATCAAACGCGATATGCCGTATTATCAGGCTTTGTTTCACAAAAGGCTGTCGGATAATTTGCAGCAAATAGGCTTCGGCATCAGACGTACCAAAACCTCTTTTGAAATCGCCACCATCCCCGATACGGTGATTCAGTTATTTTCCAAAAGAACCGAAGCAATCGGGCGCATGGCTAAAGAGCAAGGCATTACCGATGCCAAAGGCTTGGATGCTTTAGGCGCAAAAACACGCAACCGTAAAAATACCAACCTGACCATAGAGGCACTGCAAGCGATATGGGCAGGACAAATGCAAGCGGCAGGCTTTGGGCATTACGATACGATGCTGTTGCCGGATAATACAAACCCCGCCCCGTTATCCGGTGCACAAGCCGTGATAGATTACGCCCTGTCGCATTGCTTTGAACGCGCATCAGTTATCCCTGAACGCCGTGTACTGCAAACTGCGTTGCAGCAGGCTATCGGTAAAAATATAGATACTGATAAAATCCAAAACGCCTTTCAAGCACAAGCCTCTCTGTTACGCTTTACGGAATACGAAGTACCCGTGTGCAGTACCAAAGCCGTCCTGCAAGAAGAACTGTACATGGTGGAACTTGCCAAAGCTGGGCGGGGGATGCACGACCCGTTTTATCATACCCAGCCCCCGATTAGCCTTGAGGGTGAACAAGGCAATGCAGTACAATACATCCTTTCAAGCAGCAACAGGGTGATGATTATTCGCGGGGGTGCAGGAACGGGTAAAACCACCCTGATGACCGAAGCCATCCGCCTTATCCGGGCAACAGGACAGCATGTAACCGTAGTTGCCCCAACTGCCGAAGCTGCAAGAGGCGTATTGCGAAACGAGGGTTTTACGGATGCACAAACGGTCGCCATGCTGCTGACCGATAAAGCCATGCAGGATGCAACGGCTAACGGTGTCGTATGGGTGGATGAAGCAGGGTTATTAGGTAATAGCGATATGCTTGCCCTGCTGCAACTCGTTACCCGTACGAATGCAAGACTGATATTAGGCGGTGATACAAGGCAACATAGCAGCGTTGCCAGAGGTGATGCCTTGCGCATCCTGCAAAAAATAGCCCATATCCCTGCCGTGTCAGTCAACAGGATTTACCGCCAGCAACATGAAGACTATAAAAAAGCTGTTACACATCTTGCGCAAGGCGATACAAAAACTGGTTTTGAGTTACTTGATAAAGCAGGTGCAATTAAAAGCATGGCTGCCGAATGCATTAATCAGGCATTAGTAGATGATTACCTGCAAGCATTAAAGCGAGGCAAAACAGCTTTGGTGATTTCACCGACACATGCGCAAGGTGAAGCAGTAACGCAAGCCATCAGGCAGGCGTTAAAAGATAAAGGTATGCTGCACAATACTGATACAGTCTTTACCAGATACAAAGCCTTGCATCTGACCGAGGCAGAAAAAACCGAAGCCAATCATTATCAAACGGGTTATGTGCTGCAATTCAATCAACATGTACAAGGCATTAAACGTGGTAGCCGATGGATAGTTAAAGCGGTTTATCCGTATGAACTGATAATCAGTGATGATACAAGCATGGAACGTGCCTTGCCTTTAACAGCCACCAAAGCGGCAGATGTGTTTGAAGCTATGCCTATTCTGCTAATGGTGGGCGACAGGATACGCATTACCCGCAATGCCTTTGATACACAAAAGCGTAAGCTGAATAACGGACAACAACTTATAGTGTCTGCAATATGCCCGATAAACGGGCTGACCGTGCAATCCAAAGCAGGTGATGCAACCTATTGCCTGCCCGTCAATTTCGGGCATATCGCTCATGCTTATTGCATGACCTCTCATGCTTCGCAAGGCGCGACTGCCGATGAAGTATTGATTGTACAACCAGCCGCCACATTTAATGCTGCCAATGCAAAACAGTTTTATGTGTCGGTGTCCAGAGGCAGGTATCAGGCCATTATCTATACTGACGATAAGGTAGGCTTATTACAACGGGTGATGCAGGATGGCGACAGGCAGGGCGTAACTGAAAGCGAAGCCATGCGTTGCCATCAATTGCACTTGGCTATCCACTTACGGAGTATTGACAGTTATCCGAATACAGGATTGCAACAGCAGGACACCCCTACGCCGACAGGAGCAAACTATGCACCCTAAGCAGCAACAGACATTGTATAACGATTTGCGGGAAAATGACATGACCAGACCTGATAATCAACTGCATGAAAAATATCCCGACAGCAGCCATGCGCGTATGCTGATGTTTGAGTTGCCAAACGGCACGTGTACCATGTTTAATTATCAATACCTGATTAGTACAAGCTGTTCTGCTGGTGGCGATATACTGGAACTTGATTTTACCACTCATAGCGTAAAGCTAACAGGTGTCAGGCTTAGCCTGTTATATCACAAATTAGCTGAACACCTGCCCCGCATCGTCAAATGCAGGCAAGAAAGATTTAATACGCTTCTGACGGAACAGCCGATTATACACGCAATAGGGATTGAGAAAAAACAATCTATAAAAGCAACGAACTAACTGTCCAAATATTATTAATCAAGTAATCAAAAATAACTTCAGGGTTAGCAAAGTTTGTTATTCTTGAATGAGAAGTAGCCAGTTGTTGAAATAATTAATTGGTCAACAAATGAAATGTTTACATTTTGACAAATTAACTTAATATTTTCTATAAATGAAAGATTGTGTTGTCCATAAGTAAACTCTCCAAAAGTATCATTTTCGGCTAAGTAGATTTTAATATCTTTTGTAGTACCTGTTTTTTCTTGATCGCCAATATATTTAATGATAGGCTTAGGATTAGAATAAAAGTCTAAATAGTCAGGCAATATATAATGTTTTAAAACTAAGTTATTTGAATCCACTACTGCAATAAACATTTTCTTTTCATACAGCATATCAGCAATAGTCCAATTTACTTTAAAATAATCATATGCATCATCTATACTATTAATCTGCATCATAGCTGGGTTTCCAAGCGTTATTATTTGTATTCTACTATCTTCAACTATCGGATTTACTATTTTAACCTCTTCCATAAATTATATCAAGCAATTTTGTTTATAGCTACATGTTCGAAATAAGTAAACTTGTCTAACTCAAACAGATATTTTTCGTTAACATAATCACAATCTAGCCAACATCCTCCATAATCTCCTGCTTTAACCTTAGGTGTTTTTGCCACTTTCAATATAAAGGCATCAATATTTTTACATTGTATTTCTTTTAAGTTAGATTTCTCGTTTAGAGTGTTTACAAAATCTCTATTCCAAAGTATTATCGCATCAAGTACTTTTTTTGAAAAAAACTTTGTTGATTGTGAATCCACATGTATAATAAGGTTTGTAATTTTCTCGTCATTTATTTTTGAAATAATTGGTAAGGAAAAAAATGATCTTCCAAATTTATAATGTGGATAATTCTGACCTAAATTCAAATCAACTGCTAGTCTAGCAAATTCTTCTTCATTTATACGTTTAACTAACGTAGCCTGTTTTGTTGCGATTGAATAACCAACATTTCCTCTATCATGATTAAAAATTTGACCTAAATTTTTATAGTCAGTTCCTAGAGGTGCATAATATGGTGTAACTTGTTGGTAATAGAAATCTTCGTCAATTTCAATTAGCCTATGAATAGAAATTTTGAAATCAGTACTGCCTGAAATATGTCTTAGATTAGTACTTAATCGTTTAAGGTAATCTGTAAAGATATGTGTGATTTCAGGGTTAATAAATTCAAACCTACGCGTGTTGTCATTATTAAATAATTTGGCAATCTCACTAAACTTCCACCTTTGTTCTAATCTCCCGTAACTATATTTTTTCTCTTGTTTTATTTTAAGTTCATTTAAACGTTTTTTTCATTTTCAGACATTTGTATTTCTTGAAGCACGACACTGACATCAGTACCGTGACGTATGATAACCTGTACATCTTTGGGTAATATTTTGCCATCAAATTCTCTTTTCTCTAAATTATATCTACCCACTTTATAGCTATAATAACCTCCACAATGTAACAAATATGCAATAAAAGAGTTTATGTATGTAACATAACGTATGTCAAAAATATCACCAAGATTTTTCTCTCCTGTCAATTGAATGTCATATCCACGTCTCAAATTATGCTTGTTTAAATAGTCAAGGATATATGCGATGTCATTTTTTAATTTATCAAACTGCTTGTAAACATAATTAGCAACTGTCCCACGTGAAGCCTCATCATGTATTTTTATAAGTTCGTTATACAGATCTTTAGCTTTTTCTGGTACTGAATCTATGGCATCAAGAATGACTTCATACTTAAAATCTTTTATTGCTATCCTAAATAAATCAATTAATCCGCCATCACCAGTTCCAGAAATAAAAAAAGAGAATTTTTGATCAGTTCCATTTGAAATATATGTTTGATCAATAGCCTCATTTCTCCAATATGGAACTGCACCATGCTCTGTTCCTCTTTCAACCCCGTATCCTGTTGCAATAATTATTAAGTCAACATCAACTGTTTTTTGGCCGAATTGTCCTGAGTATACTATTTTTACTTTTTCATCGTCATCATAAATACTCTCAACTTTTGAGGATAAATATTCCTTATAGCAATTAGAGTCTTTAAACTTACTTTGCCCAACTATGTATTTATACTCTTTAATCAATCTAGTAGAAACATTATGCGCACTATCTGGCTTCCATGCAAGAAAAGGCAGTTCTGAATAAGGTGTTTTGAAGCCTTCAGGCCATTCCGTAATATGTGGGTATATTCTTCTGGTATAACACAATTCTTGTAAATGTAGTAAAGATGGTTGCCGTTCAAATAAGTGTACCTGATAATTACTTTTGAGTGCAGCACTTGCAAATGTAATTCCTGCAATGCCAGCTCCTATAATTCCAATTGAAATGTTGCTTTCATTGTTATGATTTAAAATTTCACATTTTGTAAGTGCTTCAAATATATTAATTGCCCTAACCTGCTGTTTTTTTATGGAAATCCCAGGCTCAAATACGCCAATAATATATTTATTTGGTGCGATTTCAAACTGCTCTAAATATATGCGAGCAGACGTTTTTTCATCAATCATTTGAATAATAATAAATGCCTAATATACACAGTAGTTTTATCTAATGCAATGAGGAAAACACCGTAAAATTCACACTTCTATTTGATTGTATTAATGAACACTATTCTTGAATAAAAAAAAGAGCGCAAGTAATATTACTTACGCTCTTTTTTGTGTTTAGTTATTTGCCTCGTTACGGCTGCAAGTGGCGCAGGTAATCCACTGCTTTGGATGCGGTGTTGGCGGCAGCGGTAACGAGGTATTTATTGTTCTTCAAAGCTATGAGCCAGTTGGCGATATAGTTCGCATGGTCTTTGCTTGGCTGGCGGGTGATTTCCAGTTCGGAGCAAAGGAAAGCCGCGCCGAGTTCCGCCACCAGTTCTTCGGCGGCATAGTTGTAATCCCCAAAGCGATTGCCGAAAGAACGGTCTAAGCGGCTTGGATGCCCCGACCAGTGTACCAGCTCGTGTAGTAAGGTACTATAATAGTTTTCTGTAGCGGTGCTGTGTTCGGTATCAACAAACGCTTCTTTCTTCGGTAAGTGGATTTCGTCTTTGGACGGGATAAAACAAGCCTGCTTGCCTTTGTGCCTGATAACGGCTTTGGTATTTACAACGTAGTTTTCTACATGCTCCAGTCGCGCTGCTAAAGGTTTGGATGGCAGCACCATATCGGCGTCAGGCTGAAAACTGCTTAACTGGCAACGGTTGAATACCACGTAGGACTTCAGGAAAGGGATTTTTCTGATTTCGCCTGCTTCCTCTTTTTCCATCATATCGTAATAGACGACCATCGTTCCCTTTTCGCCTTTGCGGATGCTTTCATTCTGTTGCTTCCATTGGCGGAAACTACCCCATTCATGCGAGGTAAAATCCTGTGCAAAAGATGAACACCAGAGTAACAGGATATTAATACCGTTATAGTGTTTATGCGATTGCGTGTTTTTCGGCATCTGAAACGGCATGACTTCACCGCCCAGCCAAGGCTTTTGCCAAGGCGTAGTGCCCGCTTCCAGATGTTGCACGATGGTATCGGTTACTTTCTGATAGAGGTCTGTGCGGGGTTGTGTATCGTTAGCAGGTGCTGGCGTGGATGTGTTTTGCATGGGCATTGCCTTTCGGTTAGATAGAATGGTTATGGTCGTTGAGATAAGCTATGCTGTTTATCGGTTGCGATATATTGACGATAGTTTGTCATTCAGGTCTTTAAAGTCGCTGTAACTATTGTTAGCGGTTTCAAAGCGCAGGTTTTCTGTTGTGCAGAATGATTGCAGTAATGCGGTGTATGTTTTGCCTTGTTCGTCATTGCCAAGCCATGCACGTAGATATACATAGCCATAATTGCGGATATAGGCTGTCATATCCTGCAAGCAGTCCATGCTGTTCAGGATGATACTGTCTTCTTCGAATAACCTGCCGTTGCGCATGATAACAATACTTAGGTAATCATAGCTGTCTTTGAATATATGCACTCCGTCAGGTTTGGGTATTTTGCCCCGGATAAAGCTGATGGTTCTAATATCGATATGTGCTTTGATAGTTGGGTTACGGATGGCATAGCCGCCGTCTTCGTTTACAAAGCCGATAGCAATAAAGCTTTTGCCTGTCTGCTTGTTTCGGACACGCACCTGCTTTAGCTTATGCCTTGCTACATGAAACGGGATGCCGCGCTGCTCGAGATAACGAATGAGTGTAGGGTCTGATACATGCGCTATATCCCTGATAACGAAACAGGCATCCATGCTTTTGTAATCTGGCATGTCTTGTGGCAGTTCGATGGTGGTGTATGGATAGCCGACCATATTACGCAGCCAGCGCATGGCATCCATGACAGTATGATTTACACCCTCGCTTTGCAGGTAGCGGCAGACCAGCGCAATCCCATTGCCTGTCTGTCCTGTCATCGGGTCAAACCATGTATTGGTAGTTGGGTTTACGACCAAATTAGATAACTGCTCATCGTTAAACGGGCAGGCATAGAGGTCAAGCCCGTTGCGGATTGGCTTTGGTGTTATGCCCCATACGGCAAATATTTTTTGCAGGGGTATTGTCTTGGCATAGGTAATATCCATAGCTTGCTTTCAAAACAGAGGTGCACGAATGATGTTGGCTAAAATGCTTTCAGCGTTCGTTCTTCAAGGAACGCATCCAGTGCGGATTTTCGGTAGCGCACACTGCGCCCAATCCTGATGGGTTGCAGGTCGTAGCGTTGGGTACAATCCCAGACGGCCAATGTGCCGTAGCTGTAATTGATATAGGCTGCCGCTTGCTTGCGGTTCAGCAATGGTTCTTTATCAGGCATCGTCAAAACAAACTCCTTTCTGTCAACATCAGCCGTGCGCTGATGCCGTGTTGTACAAATCGGAGAGCTTGATATGCGAAATGAATATGCGCCGTCAAAGAAAAAACGCTTTTAATATCACAAACCATATCCATTAATGTCAGATGGATAGGGTGAGGTCGTGTATCTAAGTATTCTTACGGATGGGTTTTAAGAGTTAGAAAGAATTTTCCAATCCGGTTTGCGAATCACTTATAACCTGCGCACGGAAAGGAAACTGTCATGACACAACTAAAGCGAATGACTGATGAAAACTTACAGACTGCCTATCTGATTATTGCAGGCATAGTCAAAAAGCACGGTGATGTGTACCTGCCGATATTCAAGCGGGTGCATGAGGAAGTGGAATTGCGAAAAAAGCAAAATGACTTATTGTTACTGGCAATGAAAATCGCTGAATAGCGATGCTGATTTTTTATTGACATGGCGCACATTTCGTGCTTAGATGGTAGATAGTTGTTTCACACAAATGCAGCTTTATTTTTTCACACGGCGAAAATTAAACAAGCAGTGAAATAGCGGAAATCACAACACAAATGCGGAATATAGGAGCTATCTAATGCGCACTCCCTGTCCGCCAGTTTTACCCTTATTAACTGGCATATATCTTCTTAAAAAGAAACACAATTTTCGTTTTTATCAACGAATCGTTTTTCGCATCCTTATACATCCTCACACATTTTATCACACAAAATAGGTGAGCCATGATGCGACTGATTAAAGTGCGGGATTATTATTACTACAACCGCCGTGTGCCAGAAGAAATGCGAGAGTTCGATAGCCGCCATAATATTCGGGTGTCCCTCAAAACGGACAGTAGAAGTATTGCAGCAAAGCGCGCTGTCGTTTTTAATGAGCAGGTCGAAGCCTATTGGCATGAGCTTGTTAAAGGCCGTGTGCAGCACGACAACAGACGGTTTGCCCAAGCCGTCAAAATTGCCCGACAGTTAGGGTTTTCTTATGAGCCTATTTCTGTGGTAGCCAACCTGCCTATCCTTGAGCTTGTTGAGCGAATTTTGGTGTTGAATGATGCCTCTCGACCACAGGTAGAGGCTGTGCTGGGCGCAAAGCCTTTGCCGACTGTTACCGCTAGAGAGGCACTGAAAAAATATTGGGATTTGTCGAAAGATAAAATTCTCAATAAACCTGCTGACAAAGTACGTAAATGGGAAAACCCACGTAAAAAAGCGGTGGTTAATTTTATCAAGGCGGTAGGTAATAAAGAACTATCTGCCATTAGCCGAGAAGATATGCTTGCATTCAGGGATTGGTGGCTGGAACGCATTGCCAAAGATGGCATGAACCCTGATACGGCTAACAAGGATTTTATTCACTTGAAAGTGGTTTTTGAAACGGTATCAGATAACCTGAAGTTAGGGTTAGATATATCCCACTTGTTCAAAAACCTCAAAATCAAAACAAGGCATAAGCAGACAAGATTGCCTTTATCAACGGAGCAAATCAAAACCATCCTGCAAAGCCCAAAACTGGAACTATTGAATGAACAAGCTAAATGGTTTTTGTTCGTGGCTGCTGAAACGGGTGCAAGGCCGTCTGAACTGACAGGACTATTGCCATGTGATATTAACCTGCAACATGAGATTCCACATATCAGTATTACAGACCGTAAAGAACGGGAACTGAAAACACCACATAGTGAGCGTACTATTCCATTGGTAGGTTATGCTTTACAGGCGTTTAAACACCTGCCTGATGGTTTTTCTCGATATAGAGATAAAACGGATAGCCTGACGGGGTTGCTGAACAAGTTTCTACGTGAGCATAAATTGCTGCCATCTGAAAAACATTCGTTGTATTCATTCAGGCATAGTTTTCAGGACAGGTTGTTAGCGGTTAATGCACCAGACAAGGTACAAGCTGAACTGATGGGGCATAAATTCCAACGTCCGAAATATGGGGATGGCGCAAGCTTACAACAAAAGCAGGACTGGATGGTAAAAGCCGATAATAAGCATTGCTGATTTGATTATTCAATCAAATTGGTAGCTGATAAACAGTGTGTATCTACACATAACAAAACGGGCAGGTATTTAATACCTGCCCGTTTTACTTTAAATGTAACCTATATTAATCAAGGTCTTTATCCATCTGCTTGTCTTTGCCATTAGCAACTTCAACGTCTTTTAATTGTTCCCTGAATTTTTCGCGTTGTACTTCTTTTGCCCCATCTCTCATAGCTTTTACAACTTCTGAATCAGGATTGCTTTTTGTGATTTGAGCCAGCAGTTCAGGCTCATCTTTAGCAAGCTGGTAGCCACGATTAAAGTTTTTGATGTATTCCTGTTCTTCCATTGTTAAAAAGTTTCTTTAGCGTGTTTTTCTAAATATTCATTGATTGAATCCCTGTCATAGAGGATATGCTTTTTTTCAGGATGCGAAAACCTGATTTTACCTTCATCTCGTAATTTCTGCAAAGTGGTCTTGCTGCTGATGCGTAGCATAGCCATTGCCTCATCCCCTGATATCCATTTATCAGGCACTTTTGTTTTACCTGCATTTACTCGCTCTATCACACGGTCAATGAGGCAGTAAAACGCTTCTTCTTCAAGACAAATGACGTTCATGTAATAAAGATTGTAATTCCGCAGGAAGTCTGCAACCGTTTTTTATACAAATAAATTACCGTTAAAACACGGTGAGTATCAATAAAAAATCGGGGTATAAAACCCCGATCATAAAATGTTTCGATATAATTCATTATCGAGAAATTACCACCTTACCGCGTTCTATAATTTTATTATTGTCCATCAGCCTATAAGAATACACACCTGACGGCATTTCCCTTACATCCAACGTGTATTTACATGCGCCAGCATTTATCGGTATTTGTTTTACGGTTTGTCCGAGAACGTTTACAACACTGATAGTATATTTCTTGTCTGCTTCAGGCAGTATATACTCGAATGTCAGTATGTCTTTGGTTGGGTTCGGATAGGCTTTTAAATACCTTACAACGCCTTTGTCTTTTGGCTTGGGTTGGCTCTTGGTGTTTTTATTGCTAAATAACTCACCACGTATACATGGCAGACGTACTGGCAGCCCTGGTTCCATCACTGTAATGGTTGTGGCTATATTTGGTCTGTCATTAGGGTATGTGCCATTAATAATAGTCGTGAGTGTTGCCTGTTCTGCACTTGTTAGTTCATAGATGGTTCTGCCATCTTGCTTTGCATTCTTATATACCGTCCAAAAATCTATATAATTCTCCAGTTCCTCAATTTGTCCTTCTGTCATATCAAATTTTTCGTCCATGCCGTTTAGAACTGCACTTGCAGATGTATAGTCTTCTATGCTTGTATAATAACCTACTTTCGCATATTCGGCGGATAAGCTGTTTAAATGGTCATACCATACTGGTATGCTATCACATTCTGAACATGTACTGTCTTCCATGATACTAAGTAACACATGGTAAATAGCGATATTCAGTTGGTACTTATCTTCTGCTATCCGCGCTTCTTTTGTTGTTCTTTCTGTGCTGCTATGTGATGCTGTACGGAGTGCGCTTATCTGACTACTATTAAGCGGTGTAGGTATGTCATTTTCTAAAAAGTCCAATAGTTGAGGATTATCCAGTATATCAGGATTAGCAGACAATACTTGTATCAGGTTAGCTGTACTAAGTATGTCCTTGTCTGCTATCGCCCTCGCGGCTGCTTCTGTCAGATATGGGGCATAGCCTAGTAGCGTAGTTCTTACTGTTGGAGAGTCTGCAACAGTACTACCATTTATATAGCTGATAACACTTGGTGTATTACCACCGTCTAATAGACCTATCAAGTCGGTCATTTTTTCACCTAATGCAGCTTTAAGCAATCCGGCTTCACCCTTAACATAAGGTCTGTCTATTGCACCACCATCATAATAACCTGACAGGTTACAGTGTCTTGAAGTTGTTGCAGAGTAATTATGGACGTATGCGTTGGGAATATAGCTACTGCCCCCTGCATGATAGTACCTAAACCAACCCATTGTATAATCTTTGATAGGTACATATCCAGTTCCAGAAAACAGGTTGCCTGCTGATTTGCCCGGCTCGCCTTGCCATGCTGCTATTCCTGAACGTAACCCTGCTCCCGACACTTCTATATCCGTTGTATCGCCTGTAAAGCTGTTACATAGATAGCGTAAGCCTGTAAAAAACGGATTGTAATCAGTTGGTGGATAAGGATATTCCATTGATTTATTCTTACCCCATGCTACGTTGGCTTTATCTAGTTCTTTGAATATACAGCTATTGATTTCGTTATTCTCACCACCGCAATCTTCAATTATTGTTCCCCAATTTTGGTGATTAGGGTGTTGGTTAGCATGATTGATACCTTTGAAATAATTGCTGTTGATTAGCATAAATGGTGTAGCTGTCATAAATATGCCGACATTCAGTTTGCAGTCAAAACCAATATACCCATCAACACCATCGCCTAAATTGAATGTATCCCTGCTGATTTGCGGTATACCAGAAATATTGACACCTCTTACTCCGAAAGTGCATGAGTCAAAATTTGAGTAGTCCACCCTGAAAGGAAAAGCAGAACCACCAGCTTTATCTGCATATACTCCGTACAACAAGCCATTAAAATAACTACGATATTCTTGACCGTTAGGTAATTGTTTGTATCGTGTTACGGTAAAACCAGCCTCTGTAGCCCTGATACCATAACCCTGTCCTCTATATTGCCCTGTAAATCCGTTTCTGAATGTACACGCGCTGAATATAAGACCCTCTATATTAAACAAGTCGGCATGTGCTTGAAAATAATTTGATGCGCCGCCTTTGAAGTTGTTGTTCATATCAAAATAACAGCCTGTAAACCTGCTGTTATTCTTATGATAATAAGGTGCGCCTGCAAAAGAGCCATGCAAGTATATCGCACGGCTGTTATTCAGGAACTTTGTGTTAGTAGCATTAATGACACCTGCTGTAGTGTTTACGCCATTTGTATTTTCAATACCAATTATGGCATTTTCAATAGTTGCTCCTGTTAGTGTAACCATACCCTGATAGCGGGCCATCGTATTAGTAATAAGGCTTTGGTCTTTACCTGATTTGCCGCCTAATTGTATGCCCTTCCACATACAGCCATCACAGCCATTGGTGATTTTTGCATTCTCTACTACCAGCGCAGCACCACTATCTACAAAGATGCGGGCATTTTTAGGCATACCAATTACTGTATTAGTACCAGTAATTGTTAGTGTCTTGCCGGGTTTTATATGGACATTGCCAGTAACATACCTGCTTCCGCTCCATGTAGTATTTGAACCGATTATTTCACCATTATAACTATTTGATGGATAGTTTAATAAATCTGTCGCCCATATTCCTCTGCCAAAAGTTGAAGCGTACAGTTTGCCAGTGCAATAGGAAATATCTAAATCAGTAATGTTTGTAATTGGTAAACCTTTGTCTAAGCATTGCCAAGAACTCATGCTACGGTCTCGATAATAAATGCCACTTTCTAATGCTACATATAGCAAGTTGTTTGAACCATGCTGGTATACAATATCTCTCGTGCTACCGTAAGGTAGCCCCGTGTTATAATCATCCCAGCCATACACTGTCCCACCAGTTGTATTTATTAATACATTTTGTAAATAGTAATTGCCGTTAGTTAGCTTTCCGGCATAGCCAGAAAATGTTACCCAAAAGGTATCAGGGTATTGCGGGTGAACTTGTATAGAAGATATGTAACCAGAACGGCCAGCACTTAAACTGTTTAAAGAAATATCAGTCCAAGTTGCACCGCCATCAGTTGTTTTGAATAAGTTATATTTTGTATAGCCATTCACATCGCCAGTGTTAACATTTGTATCTCTGCCTATTAACCTGCCTTGTCCATCTATGAATTGTCCAGTTGTTGCGATGTACATAACATTTGAGTTTGAATAACAATAGCCCATCGCTGTAGCAGTATTGCCTTGACTCAACCAGTTTACTGAATCTGCTCCCAAACAACGCCAAAATGGTGTGCCGTCTGTTATTACACCATTTACTTGCTTTATTAGCCTTTCGGAAGCAACCAAAAGAGTTGATGGTTCATTGTGTAGAAAAGTAAAGGGCGGACTCCAAGCTAAGGGACCGACAAAAACATCATTTATCCCAGCACCTTCAACAGTTATAGACTCTGGGCTGTTAAAAAAATCATAGTACGCTGTTTGTTCAGTATTGTTAGAGTTGATAGTGCAATAATGCCCTGCATCTCCAATGCCATAAGCCTGCCATGTCCCATCATTATTTTTCCTCATTGCATGGTTATCCTGTGAACCACCAAGTAACGTATTATCTGTTTGGCTAACAGCCATACCATAAAACTGGGTAATACTAAGTCCGTCATTCAATGACCTAAACGTAATTCCATAGTCATTGCTTCTATACAAACCACCATCTGTACAAACTGTAATCACGCCACCATTATTACCTGAATACGGTTGTGATTTTATCGTGTTAATATCTGCGTGTAACATTCTGTAATCATTCTGATGATTAGTAGCAAAGTTACTTCCACCATCATAAGAGGCTTGCAACATGATACCTCCAAGATAAAGGGTGTCTGGGTCATGAGAAACTGTAAATCCAGCATGAAATGGCGAAGCCCAACTTATTCTACCCTTATCAAATGCGTCCATAACATCTGATATTGAAGAGCTGAGAGCATCTGTACTATGATATAAATTCCATATATTTCTTGTATTCTGTGTTGAACTTGCAAATACTAATACGTTATCGCCATCTCCTGTAGCACAACCTTTTTCTGGTACAGATATGAGTATTTCATGACTGCTCCAAAAAAGCGACTCTGTACCTTTTGACGGGCGATTTTGCAATATGCTAGTTACATCAGTCCATGTATTGCCACCATTTAAAGAACGATACAAAAGGTGGCTTCCTAAATAAATGGTATCTGGGTGTATCGGATTAAATTCTATGTCTTTAAAATATCTATTGGCTAAAGAATTGTCATTAACTTCAAGCCAATCCTTTCCGCCATTAGTACTTTTGAATAACGCGCCGTAATTCTTAGGGTCTGAACTGGCTTCTACCACACTAACATTATATACGGTCATGTACATAATATCAGGATTAGTAGGATGTACAGCTATTTTTGACACCCATTGCCTTTTGTCAACACTGTATGAAAATGGGTCTAGACTATATTTATCGGTAACGTTCGCTCTTGCCCATGTTAAACCTTCATTTTCTGTATAATAAACTCCAGTACAACTAAACTCCCATTCAGAATACCATACCTTTCCAAGATTACGACCCGTAGCTATCACAATACGTCCTGGAACTGATACAACAGCACCGACACCTGTATGTGATGATATTTTTTCCGTATTCAAGCTCTGTCCAGCACCAGTTGTGATGTTTACTTTCCACAATCCACCACCACTTCCAGAACCTACATACACAATATTAGTATCACCTGCTTTGAAAGCTATACAATCAAGTCTGCCATTTTTATTAGAATTATGCCCAGGATTTAACGGATTTGGAACAGATGGCAAAGGGTCACCTATCGGACCAACAAGCTGCCAATTTCCTGTTGAGCAACTTCCGTAAGATAATCTTAAAGCTAACATACTGTCAGCAAGCAAGGCAGTTTTAAAATCACCGTAAGGATAAAATTTTTCTAATTGTTTTCTGAAATTGCTCAGATTTTTGCTGTATTCTTCTTCTGTGTATGGGTATGGCCCGATTGGACTACTTGGATTAACCAATGCACTATCATGCAGATATGCATCATACAGAAACTTTTCTTTAAAAAAAGTGCTAAAACTTTGTTGTGCAACTACTGTGTTATAAACCGAAGAAAAACACAATAGCAATGCTAATTGTCTGAATAGTAATTGGAGTTTCATTATGAATAGTATTAAAAAAAAGAAAAATGGTAAATAAATAATTTAGAAGAGAAGTAGCTGTTGTCGAAGAACTTGATTTTCAGAATCCATGGCGACTAAAAGATAATTGCCCTGATGTAAATTATACTTTGACAAGTCAATATTACCACCTGAAAACACATTTGCTTCCATTACTAAATTGCCAGCAAATGAATACACCCTAATTAAATATAGCGAGTTGTTATTCTTCGGCGTATTTGTGATATAAATTCTACCGTCTGTTCTAACAGGATTAGGATATGCGAAAATATTTTGTGCTTTATTTAAGGCAGTTTTTATTGATACTGGGTCAACATTTTTTGCAAACATTGTATCACAATCTGCGTTCCAAGGATTAGGTGTTGTGTAAAGCCATAAGCCTTTTTCCGCGAAACAAGAAATGGAAGTAGTTGAATACACTATTGAGTGATAAGCACTAAATGGGTCTTCAAGCAAGTTGGTAGTATATCCCATACCTTCTATTATCGTTGCTTTAGCAGGTCCTTTTGTACCACCGTAATTACTTTTAATCCACCACCTATACCGCCATTTTCCGTCTGCCCATTGAACACTATCAACATTATCTACCCAAGCCTTGTAAGGATAGAGTCTAGTTGGAGCAAAATAGTAATAGTCTTCATCGTTTATTGTATCACCTTTTTTCAGACTGAAATCGTAAAGAATTTCTTCCTTGTACGGACTTACTATGTTCCTTAGATACCATACTTTTTTTGTAACTGTATCTTCTCTGATATAACTAGCAGATGTTTTGGGCAAAGTTTTATAAGGTTTCATTGGCAGGTAAAAACTTGGTAATTCACCAAAGTAACAATTATACTTTTTACTATTAATCACAGTGTCTAGCCCATCAATTCTAGCCACGAAATAGTCAAAAGTATGTACTCCACCTTGACCTTCTTTCCAATCTTCTTCTACGGTTATCCATTGAGCACTATCTGTAACTAATGGGATATGTGTATGCTGTGCATTTATGCTTTTGGAAAAGCTAATTAGAAAAAGAAATGTAACATATAATATCTTACTCATGGTTTCTCAATTTAGTTTTAGTGAATATGAAGAATGAGAAATAAACAGGGCAACCAGTTATATAAAGTTAAATACAAAACTCTCTAATTCAATAGCTTTAAGAAAATTTAATCTTCTACTTGAAATAGCTTTCTTCAAAGAGAATAATACTTGAAATTATGGACATTTTTTACCGTGTTTTCACGGTATATAATCACCGTGTAAACACGGTTTGATGATAAAACAGCAGTCATTAGATTTGTATATGCCCCCTTAAAACAAGACAATCACCTTTTAAAGGTTTTGTGGATGAACACAAATAAAATTATCAGTATTGCCATAGCGGACGACTCTCCATACGTACGTAAAGGGCTTGTATTCACTATGAATACTTACAATGATATTGCTGTAGATATTGTAGCAGAAGACGGGATTGATTTGTTAGAGAAGATTGAATCTGCACCCAAGTTGCCCGATGTGTGCCTTTTAGACATCAGTATGCCACGCATGGATGGATATGAGGCTTTGAAACGTATAAAAGAAACATGGCCGCATATAAAAGTCATTATGCTGTCTATTCACTATAATGAATTTGCTATTATCAGAACGTTTAGAGATGGCGCAAGCGGCTTCTTACCCAAAGAGGCCGCACCAAGTGAATTATACACCGCCATTACGCAGTCGTATGAAACCGGATTGTATCACACTGAAGTTACCAATCAGTTTATCAATCTTGCATTACAAAACAAAAGCATCATTACTGACCTGACGGATAAAGAAATTGAATTCCTGCGTTTGGCATGTCTTGACCTCAATTACAAGCAAATTGCTGAACGCATGAATGTCAAAGCCAGAACCATTGACAGTTACAGAGATAGCCTCTTTGCAAAATTAAAAGTTAACTCAAGGGCTGCACTTGCGGTCTTTGCTATCAAGACTGGTATAGTACCGACCATTTCAGAAAAGAAATAGTATATCTTCAATTCATACTGCACCATATCAAGCCATAAAAATTGTACCTATGTTGTACCAATTTTTAAAACTCGTATTTTTAATTTCGCTGAAAGCATTGCCAGTATTGCGTTACATGAAATTCAGGCGCAGTGTCTGACTAAGTGAAGAACACCAACAAAGGCGGGAATTACCATTCCTTAAAATGTGTAAATCAGTCCCAACATAACCATCAACAAAATATGAGTAGAAGTCCATATGTCATCTATTTTTAAAAATATTCGTAAGTATA
Organism: Chitinophagaceae bacterium IBVUCB1; assembly: GCA_002127285.1. Lineage (GTDB taxonomy): Bacteria > Bacteroidota > Bacteroidia > Chitinophagales > Chitinophagaceae > Polluticoccus. The sequence continues at coordinate 1,040,622 of NFUW01000001.1, read as the reverse complement.
TTTTACGTTGTCGTATGAAAAAGAAATCATTCTTTTTATAACAGGACTCTCGTTCCTTACTTTTCTACCATAACTTTCAACGGTAATATCCCATACATTTAAATGTTCTTTTTTATTAGCAGATATACTATAAATCATATCGAGGAGCTGAGTAAAACCATGACCATGTTGTGCAGTATAATGACCTTGTTTTACAGTATAGTAACTTAGCAAATTGAATTGCTTCCAGACATAGCACACTACTGTACTGTTAATACGCTCTTGAATTTGACTACCATCATAATAACACGAATAAACCATGTTATCCCCCTGTATATAGTACTCATGGTTCTGACTAATACTATCTCTTATATCGTAACAAACATTTGACTTAATATCATAACTAATCTTCAATTTTGATTTAATGTATTCTACTTCCCTAGTTCTATCGGTCAATAACGCATAGGTTAGTTTTATTATTTTTTTATTCGTAGTACTGGCGTTATAAAGAACGAATACATCAGTCAACAATCCATCTTCATTGTAGCTATACGTAAACTCACGGCTATTAACAGTGTCTTTGTAAATAATTTTTTTAATTAGCTGGTAATTTTTATCATAGTAATAAATAACTTTTCTATAATCGCTATTATTTGAATAATCTGCAACAATAGTTTTTCGGTTTTTAGAATAAGAAAATACAACTTGATAATCTTGCAGTTTTGGGTTTACATAATCTAAAGAATATTGCGTTAAATAGTTGTGTCTATTATAGATATACATTTCTGAAAGGTCATGTCCCAAATAGCTAACACCATGTTCATTGTATTGTGTCTTCTTAGTTATTTTTTTATAAAAAACATCATTAACAGGTTTGTTACGAAATGAGTTATAGTGTACCGGATAAACCTCTTCACTAAACATACTTCCATAAAGTGTGCTATGTATTGCATAAGATGAGTCAAAATACGGTTCAAACCACTCTATTTTTCTTTGGGCATTAGCGGCATGTAAGGCAAAAAGCAACAGAACATTTACCAAAAGAGCGGTTAAATTAAACTTCATTCTCATAGAGGTATCTGTTAATAGCAGAATAAAGTTAGTGGCTTATATCAGGATATTGGTCTTAGAAATATCATTTATATCTATAGCATCCTTAAGTACTGATGCCTACTCCCTGCTTATCAACGCCGTAAAGGGATTGCGTAGTTTTTCGTAGCCTACCAAGTCCACTTTTATGCTGCCTACCAGTATGGGGCTATCTACCCGCACGGGCAGGTGATTGGCATCATCGCTTACCCATACCATCATTTTTTCGCCACCGCTAAACATGGTACCCTCTATCAGCAGGGGCGCTATCTTAATGGCATTGAACGTGCCGTATTTGGTAGTAATGCGCTCCTTGCCCACATAGCGTATGTACAGGTTGTACACTTTATCGTCCAGAAACATGCTGAAGGGTATTTTATCTCCCGGCTTGTATTTGCTGTAGTCAATATTGCGCGCGTAGTAGATGGTAGAGAGTACATCCTGCACACAATCGGGGATGGTAAATACACCGTTGGTAGATGTTGCCTGCTTTGCCGGATGGTTGAAGCTGACATCGTTGTGTATCTTAAAGCCGCCCTCGTTTACATGGCGGATGAAGCGTAGCGGTAATAATTGCTCCGCATCTATATAGCTCTCGTATCTATCCCGTACTTTAAAAAACCAGTCGTACGACTTGTAGGTTTTGCCCTCGCCTATCAAATGGTACACCTGCTTGCCATTCATGTTTTCCAGATAGGTGGCAAATACCGCCACACCAGCACCCACCCATATCGCACTCATGTTGTAATACACTTTGAAAGTGAGTTTTTCGCCCTCTTTGAAGCTGGTATTTTTGATGCCGCAAAAATCCGTTAGCTGTGCATGGGCGGGTATAGTGCTGCCGATAGCCAGCAGCGTAGCGAGTACGTATTTCATCCAGTCGTTTATCTTCTTCTGTACCATTAACCGTAGTATAAATGTAACGAATTCATCAACGCAACAGGCGCATGCGCAGTATCAATATGCTGCCCAATATGGCAGGCAGTATCAGGTTGATACACCATATACCTACAGTGGCTGCCAGTATGCCCACCGTATTGTCGCTGAAGTGGTGAAAGAGGTAAAGCCCTACCTGCCCGCGCTCTCCCAACTCTATCAGCGTGATGGACGGTATAACGGCTATCACCCAGAAAAAGAGGGACGACATCATAAAACCACCCAGTGCAGGTACGCTCACATTCATCCACCATAGCAAAAACAAATACTGTGCCGTGTAGATGGCATAACGCAATATAGAAATGGAAAGAATTGTTAACTGTTGCTTTGGCGTAAAGCGTTTCAGCAGCTTGCCATATACATTGTACCTGCGCAGCCATTTGATGCGCTCTATCAATGGCATCCACACCTCGAACCGCCAGTAGAGCAGGAACACGATGATTAATACCACCGAGCAACTCACCAACACCACCGCCGAAAACGTACCGGGGTAATGCAGGTTGTAATAAATAAGCCCCGCTAAGCCGAATATAAACAGCGTGAGCATCTGCGCCAGCGCACCCAGTACCGATACACCAACAAGGCGCAGTGTGTTTTTACGTTTCAGGTACAGCAGCCGCCCGGGGTACTCGCCGATGCGGTTGGGCGTAACGAGCGAAAAAGCGATGCCTGCAAAATAACTAAACAACGCCTGCCTGTACGATAAGGGTTGCGCGGTGCGCGCCAGCAAATGCCATTTCTTCGCTTCCAGCGCAAGGTTCAGCGGCATAAGGGCTATGCAGGTGAGCAATAAATACAACGGGCCTGTTTGCCATATAGCATCCCAATCTACCTTGCTCAGTTGCCTCTGTATCTGCAAATAAATACCCCAAAGCAGCAGCAGGGATATGCATCCGCCGATTACATAATTAAGCCATATTTTAGTAGTTTTGTTCAAATCAATTTTTGGGCATTGCAGCAGGATACGCAGATTATTCTTGGTATAGACCCCGGCACGCTTGTTATGGGTTATGGCCTGATAGCCGTGAACAAAAATAAGGTTTCGTTGGTGGAAATGGGGGTATTACAATTATCTAAACATGACGACCACGCCGAAAGGCTTGAATTGATATACCGCAAGATGGAAACCCTGATAACCACTCATAAACCAGTAGCCGTAGCCATAGAGGCCCCTTTCTTTGGCAAAAACGTGCAGAGTATGCTGAAGCTGGGCAGGGCGCAGGGGGTAGCCATAGCCGCAGCCATGAAGCACGGGCTGCGCGCCGTAGAGTATGCACCCCGCAAGGTGAAGCAATCTATAACGGGGCGGGGCAATGCCAATAAAGAGCAGGTGTGGCAGCTATTGCAGCACACACTGGGTTTTCAGGAAGATGTGAAGTTTATGGATGCTACCGATGCGGTGGGCGTGGCACTATGCCATCATTACCAAAGCAAAATACCCGTAAGCAACAGCCCCAAGAAAACGATACTGAAAACCAAAAAGACCAACTGGGCAGCTTTCATTGCCGACAACCCCGACAGAGTGCGGGTTAAGAAATAATTACATTTCGCGGATTTTTATTTTCACATCGTGCGGGGCGGGTTCGTCGCCGCCGAAGTAGGGTAGCAGTTTGTAGCCTGTAGCATTGGCTGATGTGCAGCCGCGTTGCATGGTATCTGCTTTGCCATCCAGCACAAAGATGTATGTATTATCCAGCACTTGCAGGGTGCAGTCTATCGTTTTACCAATGGGTACTGTGCCCAATTCTTTATAGCTGCGTGTGCCGCCTGCATAGCAGTAGGCGTGTATATGCAGCGCGCCGTTGTACCAGTTCCACCCAAAGCGGGCACTATTGGTTTGGTGGTGGCTGGCGCAGTCGGCAAAGCCAAAGAGCTTGTTGATGTCTTGCTGATTGGCAGGTAGTGTTGTGGTGTATATACAAGAGCTATCGAACACCGCCCTGAAGCGCAGGGTGGTATATTGTGTGATGGCGTAGGTATTATTCTCACAAAAATTATTGCCCTTTTTTATCAGGTAGCTGGTAAAGCTATCTATGGGTGTGGTGCCGCCTATTGTATAAGGCTTTACGGGTTGGTTGGTGTTATTTGCCAATACATCGGGATGCTTTGTAGCGGGCGTATCAACGGGGGGTGTAGTGGTGGTGGCGGGGGGTGCGGGCTTGTCAGTTTTTTTGCAATTACAGAGCAAAACGGGCAATAAAGCAATGACTAATAAGCGCATATAGCAGATAGATGTTTGAATATAATGAAATATGTGTATTAAGCCTACATAATTCGACAAAATATTGATATACGAACTTGCACAGGCAAAGGGTTTTACTTATTTTTAAGTGCTGAAAAAGATATGTGCGTGCTGCATTATATGCCCGTTTGCGTATATTGCAGTGATGGATTATTGAAAAAGGATAAGGTATGCCATGCATACTGAAGAAAGATAAACATATAGATACGTATGCCCGATAAAGCCAAAATATTATTAGTAGAAGATGACCCGACGCTTAGCTATGTGGTTCGCGACAGCCTCTCGAACAATGGCTATGAAGTAATACACTGCGCCGATGCCGAAACCGCATGGGCTCAGTTTATGAAGCACAACTTTGACGTGTGCCTGCTGGATGTGATGCTGCCAAAAAAAGACGGTATGCACCTTGCTACGCAGATAAGGCAAAAGAACGAAAGCATCCCCATATTGCTGCTCACATCCAAAAACATGGATGATGATAAGATAGCGGGCTTCCGTAGTGGTGCAGACGACTACATCACCAAGCCTTTCAATATGCAAGAGCTATTGCTGCGCTTGGAAGTGTTTTTGAAACGTACGAAGAAGAAAGAGGACGACACGCCAAGCGATGTGATGCTGGGTACGCTTCAATTTGACTATAACAATCTGGTACTGAAAAATGATAAAGTAGAACATCAGCTAACGCAACGCGAGGCTGACCTGATAAAATACCTTGTACAGAATGCCAACCGCGTATTAAAGCGTGATGAAATATTACTGAACGTTTGGGGCAAAGAAGATTATTTCCTCGGCCGCAGTATGGACGTGTTTATTACCAAAGTGCGCAAGTTTATTAAAGAAGAACCGGGTGTAGAGTTGCAAACCATACATGGTATCGGTTTCAAGTTTGTGTACAGCTAATAAGTAATACAACAACATTATAAAAGCAAAAGCGACAGGTGGAAACCCGTCGCTTTTTTTCTATCCTCTATATGTAACGCTAAAATTGTGATGCGCCATCGCCCTCAAGCATCTGCTCGAAACGCGGACAGGCTACGCTGCTGCGATAACCATCGCGGTGCTTGTATTTGCCGCGCACAAATAATGATATTTCGTACCCTGCAGTGCCGTTGGTGGCAGGCTTCAGGGTAGATGTATTGAAATCGTAAGAAAGGGTAACGGAGTATTGGTTGTAATCTACTTTGAAAGTAGGTATCCAAGAATCCTTTACACGTACAAACGCACCTGCGTAAAGCATGATGTATTTTTCCTGCTCGGGGTTGGTGCGCCAGCTAAACATACCGCCACCTATGATTTGTGTATATGGGCCTTGTGTTGTATAGTTGGCATGAAAAGTAAAACCTAATTGCTGTGTGAAATTGGCACGCACACCAAGGTTGCCCGTCCATTTGGTATCGAGACGCAACAAATCGCCCTCGTCTTTGAATGATTGCTTTGGACGGGCTACGTGAAAGCCTGCCATGCCTATGTAGTAATTAACATTGCGATTGGCACCAATGGTACTGTTGAAGCTAAGCCCCGCGCCAAGGTCGTACGCGGTGAGCGATACGTTTTGCAGATTCTCGCCCGTTGCTGCACCCTGATTAAAGCTACCACCCTGATATTGCGTGCTGAAAGTTGCTTTTGATAAATCGAACGCACGCTGTATATAGCCCCCCGTAAAGCCTACCGACAGGTAAGAACGACGGCCATCTGCCATTACTTTATTGTAATTGATGGCAGGGTACACCTGCATACTGGTAAAGTTGATGCTGCCTGCTTTATCGTAGGTAGCAGCTACACCAAAGCTGATATAATCGCCCACTTCCCTGTTGACCGCCACCCTTGTTTCGGCAGATGCCAGCATGGTTTGGAATGGTACGGATATATTGCTCCATTGCGTACGGTAGTTTACACCCGCTTTATAATCGCCACTGAAAATGCCCGTCAGCGCGGGGTTTCGCAGTATGGCATTTTCATAAAACTGCGAGAAGTGTATATCCTGCGCCTGCACTGTATGATACAGCGCGACGGAAAGCAGGAGTGTTAAAAATTTCTTCATCATACTCTGTTTAGCAGTTACATAATTATCTCACCAGCGATATATCGCCTTTCAATTCTATCGGCTCGCCCGATTCGCAAACGGCATTTACGATATACACAAACACATCTGGTTTCAGCGGTGTGTTTTTGTATGTACCATCCCAACCAATAGATGCTTCGTTTATTTTCATATTCTCTCTTGCGAAAACCAATTCGCCCCAACGGCTGTAAACGCGGAAGCTCTTCACTTCATTGATGCCCTTGCCCTGCGGGAAGAACCTGTCGTTCACACCATCGTTATTGGGTGTAAAGGTATTGGCGAGGAATATCTGGCTGTTATCGCAAGTAACACGTACTGTTATGTCATCTGAAGCCATACAGTTATAACCACTCGTAACATTGACCGTGTACTTAGTAGTGCGGCGAGGCGATGCCATCGGGTTGGCACAATCATAACAACTCAAATCATTGGCAGGCAACCATTCGTATTTAGCTATGTTATTGCCTTGCGCGTTCAATTGTATGCTGTTGCCTCCACCAATGGTTACATCAGGGCCCAGTTCTACTTCGGGCAGGTCGTGTACCACTACATTGATGTAGCCAGTATCTGTAAAGCAATCACCTTGTTTCACAACCACTGCATAGCGTGTACTCGTTTTAGGGTTGGCAATTACCCTGCCTGTTTGGTGGTTATCCAAACCATCGGCAGGTATCCATGTATAAGATGAGCCACCTGTAGCATACAACTCTGCCGATTCGCCTTTACAGAATGCTGCATCAGGGCCGTAGGTAATGTCTGTTTTATCAATGACAGATACCATTACTTTATCTGTATCGCTACAGCCAATATTATCGAAGCCTACAACGGTGTATGTAGTTTGCACAGCAGGTTTAGCAAATGGATTCGGGCAATTGGTACAAGACAGTGTATTGGCAGGTGGCAGCCACTCGTAGGTATTGCCACCTGTAGCATTCAGTTGTACAGAAGAGCCTGCGCAGATGGTTACATCCTCACCCGCATTCACATCTGGTTTGGGGTTCACCGTTACTTTTATGTTAGCGGTATTAGCACAGCCGTCAGGGCCTGTACCTGTTATGGTATAAACTGTTGTTGAGGTTGGGGTCGCAATCGGGTCGGGGCAGGTAGTGCATGACAGCCCTGTTGCAGGAGACCAAGAGTACGTATTAGCGCCTATTACAGTTAGTTGCGTCGTAGTGCCCTCGCATATCGTTGCATCCTGACTTGGATATAATATTGGTTTGGGTAAAACCGTAATGATTAAAGAAGCCGTTGCAGAGCAACCATTCGTTGTACCCGTTACGGTATATGTAGTGGTAGTAGTCGGGTTGGCTGTTGGGTTGGCACAGTTAACACAAGACAAGTTGGTAGCAGGCGACCATGTGTAGGTAGTAGCACCACCTGCGGTTAATGGAGCAGATTCTCCTTCACATATTGTCTTGGCACCTACTGCTGTTACAACAGGTATCGCATTTACTGTAATAGTAGCCATGCCTGTATCTATACAGCCTTTATTGTCTGTACCCGTTACGGTATAAGTAGTAGTAGTAGATGGAGTAGCTACAGGGCTGACACAAGTGCTGCAAGACAATGAGCCTGCCGGCGCCCAACTATAGGTAGTAGCGCCACTTGCTGTTAGCGTTGCATTACTGCCCTCACAAATGGATTGTGAACCACTTGCTGTTACAATCGGCAACGGATTGACAACTACCATAACCTGGTCTGTATCTCTACAGCTATTGGCATCCACGCCTATAACACTATAAGTAATAGTAGCGGTGGGCGATGCATTGGGGCTGGCACAACTGCTGCACGATAACCCTGTAGATGGTGACCATTGATAAGTAGATGCACCACTGGCAGATAATGATGTAGATGCACCTGCACATATTTCCCTATCCAAGCCGGCATTTACCGTTGGCCTTGTGTTTACCGTAACGGTTATCATACCTGTATCAGTGCAGCCATTGGTATCTGTACCTGTAACGATGTACGTTGTATTAACAACGGGTGATGCTATAGGCGATGTACAAGTAGTGCAAGACAATGCAGTAGCAGGTGTCCATACATAAGTAGTTGCACCATTTCCTGTAAGTGTGGTAGAAGAACCCTCGCAAATAACATTTGTACCTGTGGCGGTTACGTTTGGTTTGTTATTTACTGTTACAGTTATGTTGGCAGTATTAACGCAGCCATTTCCATCTGTACCCGTTACGGTATATGTAGTAGTTGCAGTTGGTGTAGCTATAGGGCTGACACAAGTGCTGCAAGACAATGTGCCGGCAGGTGCCCATACATAAGTAGTTGCGCCACTGGCGGTAAGCGTGGCTGATGCGCCATTGCATATTGCGGTATTGCTACCTGCGCTTACGGTTGGTAGTGCATTTACGTTTACGGTAGTAGTAGCGGTATTAACACAACCGTTGGCATCTGTACCCGTTACGGTATAAGTAGTCGTTGTAGTTGGTGTTGTCGTCGGGCTGGCGCAAGTACTGCAAGAGAGGCTGCCTGTTGGTGTCCATGCATAGCTTGTAGCTCCTGTAGCAGATAACGTGGCGCTGCTGCCGCGGCAAACAGTTTGGTTAGTATTAGCCGCAACTATTGGCAACGCGTTGACTGTTATGGTTACATTGCCAGTATCAGTACAGCCATTCGCATCTGTACCCGTTACCATATAGGTAGTAGTAGCAGTTGGTGTAGCTATGGGACTGACGCAAGTGCTGCAAGACAGTGTACCCGCAGGTACCCATGTATAAGTATTAGCACCACTGGCAGTAAGTGTGGTAGTGCTGCCGGTACATACTGCTGCGTTATTAGCTGTAGCCGTTACGTTTGGTCTTGTGCTTATTGTTACGGTAACATTAGCCGTATTAGAGCAGCCATTGGCATCTGTACCCGTTACCGTATATGTGGTAGTAGTAGTTGGTGTAGCGGTTGGACTTACGCAAGTACTGCAAGACAAAGTAGCAGCAGGTGTCCATACATAGCTTGTTGCGCCGCTTGCTGTTAGTATTGCAGCTACCCCATCGCAAACTGCGGTGTTGCTGCCAGCACTTACGGTTGGTAGTGCATTTACATTTACGGTAGTTGTAGCCGTATTTACACAACCATTGACATCTGTACCTGTTACGGTATATGTAGTCGTTGTAGTAGGTGTAGCAACGGGGTTAGTACAAGTGCTGCAAGAGAGGCTTGCTGTTGGTGTCCATGTATAAGTTGATGCACCTGTAGCAGATAATGTGGCGCTAGCACCATTACAAATTGTTTGATTAGCATTGGCAGCAACCGTTGGCAGTGAATTGACAGTTATCGTTACATTGCCAGTATCGGTACAACCATTCGCATCTGTACCCGTTACTGTATAAGTATTAGTAGCAGTTGGTGTAGCAACGGGGCTTACACATGTGCTGCAAGACAATGTGCCGAGTGGTGTCCACGTATAGGTTGTAGCACCGCTTGCAGTAAGTGTAACCGTACCACCTGCACATACAGCCGTGTTATTGGCAGTGGCAGATACATTTGGTTTATTGTTGACTGTAATGGTAACATGCGCCGTATCTGTACATCCGTTACCATCCGTACCTGTAACTATATAAGTAGTGGTAGCCGTAGGGCTGGCAGTTGGGTTGGCACAGTTGGTACAAGACAAACCTGTAGCGGGTGTCCAAGTATACGATACCGCACCCGATGCGGTGATGGATGCAGACGTAGTAGCACCTATACAAATAGCCTGATTGCCCGATGCGGTAACATTTGGTGGTGCAAGAATAGTAACCGTTTTAATAACCGTATCTGCACAGCCTTGTGTATTGATGGCTATGAGCCTTACATTATATGTACCCGGCGCGGCATATGTGTGCGATGGGTTTTTAGCAGTGCTTGTGCCACCATCACCAAAGTTCCATGCGCGCGATGATATGGGGCTTATGTAGCTTAGTACCGTATCGGTAAACTGTACCGTACCTGCATTACAAATATTATTAGGAGAGAAGGTAAAGTCTGCATCTATGCGGTCTACCTTCACGGTATCTATACCTAATACAGGCACAAGGCAAGATGCGCCGTCGCTCAGTATCAGCTTGGGTACATATTTACCTGTTTGCGTGTAGGTATATGAATAGGTATTGCCAGTTGTGGTTTGAGTAAAGCCATTGCTCATATCCCATATCAGCGATGTGGCATTGGTAGTAGTGGCTGAGAAGTTAACCGTCAGCGGATTGCAACCGGCTACAGGGCTGTATGTAAATGTGCCCGTCGGGCCGTAGATGGTAACCGTTTTTGTTACAGAGTCTTTACAACCTGTAGTTGCCGTACCGATTAGCTTTACGTTATACACACCTGGGTAAGTATATAAAGTGCTTGGGTTGGTAACGGTAGATTGGCTACCATTGCCGAATACCCAAGTGTAGCTGCTTACGTTGGTAGATGTATTGGTAAAGTTTACAACAAGCGGCGGGCAGTTAGCTACCGTATCGCTCATGGTAAAGTTGATATTCGGCGTAGTAACTTTTATGTATGCCGTCTTCACCATCGAGTCTTTACAACCGTACATGTCTGTCAGCACCAGCTTCACAGTATAAGTTCCTGCGGTATTGTAAGTATGTGTAGGCGTTATTTGTGTAGAGGTATTGCCATCGCCAAAACTCCATAAGCTGGTGAATGATGCACCACCCGAATTGTTGACAAAAGTAACCGTACGCCCCACACATACGTTGGTATCGTTGGTATGAAATTGTGCGACGGGCTTAGTAGCCAGTACATAGTTATTCTTGGTCAGCGAGTCTTTACAGCCATTGGCATCTGTTACTACGAGTTTCACCGGCCATGTACCGCTATATATATAGGTGTATGAAATAGTGTTACTGGTAGTTATTTGTGGGCCGCCATATACAAAATCCCATGTACGGCTGGTGATAGCAAAACCTGCATTGGGCGTACTGTTATCAGTAAAGTTGGCAGTGAAAGGTGTACAACCAATTAGTGGTGAGCCAGTAAAATCTACCGTTGGGCCACCGACACGCAGGTAATTGGTACGTGTAAAAGAGTCTTTACAACCGTTCACATCCGTTACTACCAGCTTGGGGCTGTAATAACCGGCTACCGTATATGTGTGCGTTACATTTGCAGCACCCGTATTGAAAGTAACTCCATTGCCGTAGTGCCATAAATAACTTGCAACAGCTGTGTTTGGAGGTGTTGACAAAGCTGCTTGCTCACCTTTACAAATCGTGCTATCCCATGCATAAAACCATGCAGATAGTGGCTGAATATTGACAGTGCGTGAATAAGCACTACTGCAATTGTAAGTTGTGTTTACTACAGTTAGTGTAATTGTTTTGGTGCCGGTGGTTGAGTAGGTATGCGTGAGTGTACCGCCTGTTTGCGTAGAGGTATTGCCATCACCAAAATCCCATACATATGTGTTTGCACCAACAGAACTGTCTATTAGTGTGACCGCATACCTGTTGCTGCACGATTGGGTAATACCAAAATATGCTTCGGGAGGATGAACAGTAATATAGTTGGTACGCGTAAACGTATCGCGGCAGCCGTTATTGTTTGCTATAAGCGTTACAGAATAGGTGCCCGTGCTGTAACCACTGTAAACCGGGTTTGTTGCAGTAGAAGCTCCACCATCTCCAAAAATCCAGTCGTATGTAGCTGTGCCTGTAGTAGCGTTTGTAAATGTAACGGGTGAACCCGGGCATACTGTTGTAGGCGATGCTGTGAAGGAAGCAGAAGGTTTGGTAGCAACGTTTACAGTAGCTGTTGTACTGTATGTACAGCCTGTACCTGTAGTATAGGTGAGTGTTACAGTATATGTGCCTGCTGTAGTATAAGTATGCGATTGTGTATTGCATGAAGAACAGGAAACTGTACTGCTACCATCACCGAAATTCCATGAGTAATTACTGACAGGAATCAGTGTTGTTACATTGGCTATAAAGCTGACATTGACAGGCGCACAACCCGAATAGGCACCAACAACAATAGCAGCGGTAGGCGGTTGTATTTTTATATAACTACTACGCGTAAATGAGTCTGTGCAGCCAGCAGCATTTGATGCGATAAGCTTAACTGTATAATTACCCAATGCTGTATATGTATGCGATGGGTTGGCAGATGTAGAGGTATTGCCATCTCCAAAACGCCAGAGGTAGGATGTGGCACTGGTAGATGTATTGCTGAATGTAGTGCTAAATGGTACGGTACAGCCGTCTGTTGGCGATGCTGTGAAGTTAATTACAGGGTTGGGGTTTACTGTTATGCTCTTTGATTCTGTATCTGTACAACCGTTTCTGGTTACTGTAAGCGTTACCGTATATGTACCTGTCGCAGTGTAGCTATATGTAGGATTATTGGCAGTAGATGTGTTGCCATCGCCAAAGCTCCACGCGCTTGTATAGCCTGCAGGGGTTGACGTATTAGTGAAACTGACCGTTTTGCCACTACATACACTTGCGGTACTCATGTTGAAGTTGGCTACAGGCGAACCGATAGATACCAGCGATGTGCTTGTGAATGTGTCTTTACAACCAAACGCATTGGTAGCTATCAGGCGCACATTGTATGTGCCGTTGGCAGTATAGGTATGCGACGGGCTGGTAGCAGTAGATGTGTTGCCATCGCCAAAGCTCCACTCGTACGACACTGCACCTGTACTGGTATTGGTAAAGCTGGCCGTAACTGGCGCAGAGCAACCATTTACGTTAGCAGATGTAAAAGAAGCAGTGGGTTTGTTTGATACTTTTATGAAATTTGTTTTTACCAATGATTTAGAACAGCCATTACCATTGGTAACCAATAAAGTAACCGTGTATGTGCCGGGGGTACTGTATGTTTTAGTAGGGCTGGTGGCAGTAGATGTATTACCATCACCAAAATCCCATAGATAAGTAGCTGTGCCTGTGCCACCTGGTACGGAGTTGTTTATAAAAGTAACCGTTTTAGTGCCTACGCATGATGGTGTACTATCTGCCGTAAAAGCAACTACGGGCGACGGGGCGACTGTAATATAATTCGTTACTGTTTTTGTATTGGTGCCGCTACTATTGGTAACCGTCAGGCTAACGGTATATGTGCCGGGGGTGATGTAAGTAGTAGATGGATTTTGCAGGGTAGATGTGCTGCCATTGCCCAAATCCCAATACCAAGTGGTTGGCGTGTTTGTACTAAGGTCTGTAAAATTAGCTACGATGGGCGAGCAACCCGATGTACTGCTTGCACTGAAATTGGCTACTGGCGCTTGCGCACTGGCGTTGCCAATAAACAAGATAGATAAGCAAATACACGCAAAAGTGTATAAGTGTTTGTTCATACGTTGTCTGTCTGGTTAGTGTATCCCCTATTCTTTGTTTTGAATTCCAGACGAACGCTTTAGCGCGTTATATAAAGTATTAGCAAATTTATACAATTTGTGGATAAACTGTTAAATTTTGTGCATAAATGTTGAAAAGTTAATAAAAATAATGCAGATAAATAATAAACAGTTTTTATTTGTTGTAAATCAATGACTTACGACAAATACGTAGAAAGCAAAAATGTTGATTAATTGGGGATTTTATACGAGTTGTCGCTTAAAGAGCTGTATCGTATTCTCTAAACCATAATATAATGCGTCAGCTATCAGCGCGTGGCCTATGGAAACCTCCGCAAGGTTGGGGATAGATGATGCAAAAAAGTTGAGGTTGTGCCTGTCAAGATCGTGCCCTGCATTGAGGCCCAGCTTATTATCAATAGCTGCTTTAGCCGCTATAATATATGGTGCTATAGCTGTTTCTTTATTTGCCTTGTAGCCTTTTGCGTAAGCTTCGGTATATAGTTCTACTCTATCTGTACCTGTATCTGCGGCGGCAGACACCATGTCTGCTACAGGGTCTACAAATATTGACACACGGATACCTGCTGATTTGAACACTGCAATAATTTCTCTCAGATATTTAGCTTGTTTGATGGTATCCCATCCGTGGTCTGACGTAAGTTGCCCCAGCGCATCAGGCACAAGTGTTACCTGTTCGGGCTTTACTTCCAGCACCAGCTCTACAAATTTATCTTCCGTAGGGTTGCCCTCAATATTAAACTCGGTTGTGATTATCTTTTTAATATCACGCACATCGGCATAACGAATATGACGTTCATCGGGGCGTGGGTGTACAGTGATGCCATCTGCACCAAACAACTGGCAATCTATAGCGGCTTGCAGCACATCGGGGTTGTTACCACCTCTGCTGTTTCGCAAGGTGGCTATCTTGTTTATATTTACCGAGAGCTTGGTTGCCATGCCGTTTTTCCTTTCGCCAAAATTAATGCGTTTTTCAGTTAAATTGCAGTTAATGTATTCATTGCAAAAAAGCATACAAAGTACCTTATGGATAGCAATGTGCTACCTGCTATTATGCGCTGCTTGTACGGGCAAAAAAAGCAATGCATCGTCCGATACTATTTACCTGAATTACAGCAGTGGCACATTAGAAAGCATAGACCCTGCATTTGCCAAGAACCTGTATAATATGTGGACCAACCACATGGTGTATAATACATTGGTAGAAGCAAGTGAAGATTTGCAGATAACACCGTCGCTTGCCAGAGCATGGGACGTAAGTGCTGATGGGCTTACATATACCTTCCATCTACGGACGGATGTTTTTTTTCATGATAACGAAGCATTTGCTAACGGAAAGGGCAGGCGCATGGTGGCAGACGATGTAGTGTATAGCTACAACCGATTGATAGATGCCAACGTAGCATCTACAGGCGCATGGATATTTAACGGCAGGGTAGCAGAGCAACAACCGTTCACTGCTATTAATGATAGCACCGTTATCATACGTATTGCAAAACCATTCAGGGCATTGCCTGTAATATTGAGTATGCCTTATTGCAGCATTGTGCCGAGAGAGGCGGTGGAAAAATGGGGAAAGGATTTTCGTTCGCATCCGTGCGGTACAGGGCCGTTTATGTTTCACTATTGGGATGAGGGTAATGTGCTGGTGTTGCGCAAAAATCCTCGTTACTGGGAAGTGGACAATGCAGGCAAACGGCTGCCATACGCAGGTGCGGTGCAAATAAGTTTTATAGATAGCAAAGCAACCGAGTTTATGCTGCTGCTGCAAGGGCGTATAGATTTTGTAAACGGACTTGATGGCTCGTTTAAAGATTTGGTGCTGACGAAAAACGGTACATTAAAAACAGAGTTTGCCGATAAACTGAACCTGCGCAAGCAAACCTACCTGAATACAGAATACATAGGCTTTTTAACAGACAGTAGTAGCGACGTAGTAAAGAACCATCCGCAACTGAACCCCTTGGTGCGCTGTGCAGTGAACCATGCCATAGACAGGCAGAAGATAGTAACCTACTTTCGCAATGGGGCCGTGTTGCCTGCCAATGCGGGGTTTATACCCGCAGGCATACAGGGGCATGACAGCAGCCATCGGTATGGATATGATTACAACCCAGCCAAGGCATTGGCATTGCTTGCACAGGCGGGTTACCCTAATGGAAAAGGCTTGCAACCGCTACATGTATTAGCCCCCGAAAACTGGGCCGATGTGGTAAACTTCATCGCTACACAACTGAAAGAAGTGGGCATACCCCTTGAGGTAGAAATAATACAAGCCAATATTCTGCGCCAGCAAATGAGCCGTTCGCAGGCTACTATGTTTCGTGCGCAGTGGATAGCCGACTATCCTGATGCGGAAACTTTTCTTGCATTTTTCTACGGCAACTATCCTGCACCGCCCAACTATACGAGGTTTAACAATATCAGTTTTAATAAATGGTATGATGAAAGCATGAACCTGCCGGATAGCGCACGCTTTGCCAGATACAGACAGATGGATAGCCTTGTGATGAGCTATGCACCGGTGATACCGCTCTTCTACGACAGGTTACTGCATTTTACAAGCAAGCGCATCGCAGGCTTGAAAGCCAACCCTATGAATATGATAGACCTGAAAGCCGTTAAAATAAAATAGCTACTATTTCTCTACAGTAGTATTCTCGTCTATTACATACAATGGCCTGTTGCGCACATTATTAATAATGCGGCTGATGTATTCGCCCAATATACCAAGCGACAATAATTGTACACCACCAAGGAACGTAATACTAATAATAGTAGATGCCCAGCCCGGTAATGTATTGTGGGCAAAGAAATAACCATACAGTGCATATACACCTATCAGAAAAGATATGATGCATACGATGAAACCCATACTGGTAGCCAGCTTAAGCGGAGAGTCTGAAAAAGCGGTAATGCCATTGAATGCAAGACGCAGCATTTTGCGAAACGGATAATTCGTTTTGCCGAACTTACGTTCATCGCGCTCGAACATTACATAGGTACTCTTAAAGCCCAGCCATGCTATCTGCCCACGTATGTATTTATCGTACTCCTTCATTTGCTTCAGATACTCTAACACATCTCTGCTGATGAGCCTGAAGTCGCCCACATCCAGTGGTATTTCAAAAGATACCAACCGCGCCATGATGCGATAAAACATTTTTGCGGTAACCAATTTGAAAAAAGTTTCGCCCTTGCGTTTGCTGCGTTTGGCATATACTACTTTGTATCCATCCTGATACTCTTTATACATATCAGGTATCAGTTCGGGCGGGTCTTGCAAGTCGCCGTCAATGGTAACGATAGCGTCGCCTTTGGCATAATCCATACCCGCACTAATGGCTATCTGATGGCCGAAGTTGCGCGCGAAGCTGATATAGTGCAAGCGTTGCTTGTCTGCAGCGCAGGCTACTTTCAGATTTTTGAGGGTATTATCCCGACTTCCATCGTTTACGAAAATGATTTCGTAATTGTCGGTAATACTTTTAGCAGCATCCGACATACGTTTTACCAGCTGGTCAATGATTTGCTCTTCATTGAACACAGGCACAACGATAGACAGCGCCGGCTTATTTTTTTCCATTTATTTGAAACACTTTAACGTTTGCAAAAGAGTCTGTAATGTTTGAACTATACATATCTTCCAACGAGTCAATTTGAGCCTTGTAAAATAATACTACCTTATCTCCTGCATCTAATTGCAAGAGGTTCTTGTAACGCAGCCCTTTTTCTTCTTTCTGAATATTGATATAAAAAACAATATTCTGGTCTCTTTTGCTGTCGCCCGTAAAAATACAATTATTTATGTTTTGCTGTCCGCGCAAAGCCCTGGCCATAAAAAATGCCATGTAATGGTTTTGTTCATAAAACTTGTCGTATTCGGGTGTAAAACATTTAGCAGTTACATCTATATAGGGTATAAGAAATGCGAGTATAATAATAAATATGGTAAAGACTTTCGCTTTTATTTGCATGGTATTATACGATAGAAGGCTTATCAAACACTCAATAGACAATGCTGTAATAATTGCCAACAGAGGGTAAACAGGCATATCGTACCAACTAAGCTTGGTGCCTGCATTGGATATTACTAATAAAAAGCTAAGTGATGATAGCAGTAAAAAATGGAATAATGGTGAAAGGTCATTTTTTATCTTATTGTAAAAAAATATGATGGGCAATATTGTAATTAGCATCCAATATTTATACTTGTGCTGTATAAGCTGCAAAAGATAAAAATTCGGTTTTTCTTTATGATATTCAATAGCAGAGCCATATCTGCCTCCTAATTCATTATCCCAAACAGACTGCAAATAGCCTGGGTTTTTATCTTCCCGCATCAAATAATAGCTAACCAATACGGCAATAAAAACTAATAATCCGAGATAGAAGTACTTAGTTTTGAATACCGAAAACAGTTTTTTCTTCCATAATGTGTATAGTAATAAGGCAGGTAAAAACATGAGGCCTGCAATGCTTTTAGTAAATACCGCAAGCGTAAGAAAAATGAAAAAATAAAGGAGATGTTTATTACTGTTGTTTTCAATAAACAAGTAGTAATTAAAAAGATAAGCCGTCGTACAAAGAGTAAGCAATACATCATAGTCTCCTGTTCGTGTGCCATGTAAGCGTACATAACCTTCACAGCTAATTAATATGATGCATGATAAAAATGCTAACCTTGCATTACCTGTATTTTTATGCATGAACCTGAATAAGAACATGCAGGTTAGTAATGTAATAATTGCAGAGGGGAAACGAACGGCGAATTCGTTGTAGCCAAATAGTTTCATGGAAGCTGCAATCAACCAAACCATCAATGGTGGTTTTACATTCCACATATCGGGCAGGTATTCATACGTGGTAACAAGCATATTACCTGTTTGGGTCATCTCCAAAGCGTTTACAGCCAATCGAGATTCGTCCCATAGTTGCAATGGTAGTTCATCTAAGTGTGCAAAAATGGGTATTGATACTATTATAAGCATCAAAAAAAGCCAATACAGGGGTTTCATTATTTATATTGGATGTTATCTAATGCAGAAATATACAAAACTTTAGGTGTGTAGCTTTGTTTAGGTTTTTATGGATGTATCGGTTTTCTGGTTTCGCAGAGATTTAAGGTTGCATGACAACGCAGGTTTGTACCATGCGCTTAAAAGTGGCAAGCCCGTTGTTCCCATTTTCATATTCGATACCAATATACTGGACGAGCTGGAGGATAGGTTTGACAAACGTGTGGATTTCATACATCGCAGTCTGGCTAATATACAGAAGCAGCTTGTGGCTATGGGTAGTACACTGCATGTGCTGTATGGTACGCCTTTGGACTGCTACAAAAAGCTAACAGGCATATATAATATACACGCAGTATATACCAATCACGACTATGAGCCTTATGCCAAAGAGCGAGAACAATTGATAGCAGACTACCTGCTGGCACAGAACATACCATTATATACATACAAAGACCAAGTGTTATTTGAAAAAGATGAGGTGGTAAAAGATAATGGCGAACCTTATACCGTATATACCCCCTACAGTAAAAAAGTAAAAATTAAACTGAACGATTTTTATTTAAAATCATATCCTACGGAGAAATATTTTAATAATTTCTATAAACAACCGCCCGTCAGCTTGCCTACGCTTAGTGATATGAGTTTTCTTGAAACCGACTTGGATATAGTATCCCCTACATTGAATACAAATATTGCGAAAAAATACCATGAAACAAGGGATATACCAGGCATATTAGGTACTACAAGGCTGAGCGTTCATTTGCGCTTTGGTACGGTGAGCATACGTCAACTGGCAAGTGAGGCTGCACCCATCAGCGAGAAGCTGCTGAACGAATTGATATGGCGTGATTTCTATCAAATGATATTATGGCAGTTTCCGAGAGTGGTGAATCAGGCATTCCATATAGAATATGACAATATAAAATGGCGAAATAATGAGGAAGAATTTGAAAAATGGTGTAACGGACAAACTGGCTACCCGATAGTAGATGCCGGCATGAGAGAATTGAACCAAACAGGCTATATGCACAACCGTGTGAGAATGGTTGTTGCCAGCTTCCTTACCAAGCATTTGCTGATAGACTGGCGTTGGGGCGAAGCCTACTTTGCTAAGAAATTATTGGATTTTGACCTTGCCAGCAACAATGGCGGGTGGCAATGGGCAGCAGGTAGCGGCTGCGATGCCGCTCCTTACTTCCGCATTTTCAACCCCTATTTGCAGACAACTAAGTTCGACCCCGATTTTGCATACATCAAAAAATGGGTTCCCGAGTTTCAGGAGTTTTCATACCCAAAACCCATTGTAGTGCATGAAGATGCAAGAGATAGATGCCTGAAAGTGTATAAAGCTGCATTGGCAGATAAGATGAAAATAGAAAGATAGAATAGTTTTTAATTTATTGTTGAAATGCCGTGTATAATATACACGGCATTTTTTATTGATTATCAATTATATTTTGTTCATTAATAAATATTTGTTCACAATAAATGAACTTTAGAATATAAATAATCATCATTTAGTTAATGATATGTTATTCGGGCGCTGAAATTTTGATATGTTTTAGAAAAAGAATAAACGAATTAAAATTAGGCTATATTTGATAAACATACCGTAATATAATATTTAATAATTTTATGCTGTATTGATGGAGAAAAATACAATCAATAAATTTTACATTATTTATTTTTATTTGTTGATAATTATTTTAATTTAATAAATATATAATTTGTAAATAATCACTATTAGTAAATTAATATAATTTGTCAGAAAACATTAAAAATATATTTGAATTAATAAAATAATTAAGTTATAATATTATCGTATGTTATTTTATTGGTTTTTATTTAATGAGATTTAGATATAGGCGATTGCCGTGATGAGAAAATGTACCAATAGTGAAGAACGCATACGATATATTACACTTGTAATTTTTCTGCTAAATGAGAGCCTTGTTTGTAGCTTACATACAATAGAAAAAGGGCTAAAAAGCCCTTTGGTAATAAAATAATATTGTATAAATAATACTTACATCTTCTTTGTGGTGCTGCTGTAGCAGATTGCATCATTAAATGCTATCTGCCAAATATTCAGTTTGGTACTTCCATGATTTTATAAGACTTTACTGCTTTTCTCCATAATTGAATAGTAGCGAAACGGTATTATCCAATTCAGCATCCTCTTCATTACTGAATACAATAACGCCTACATTGGTGTTTGTATCATAAAACATTTCGGCGGTTACACCTTTTTCTCCGCCACTATGCCCAAGAACCCGCTTCCCGTTATATGTATCATAATAAAAAGACAGGCAAAATTCAGCACTACCAAATTGCAGAGTTTTCATGGCTGCCATTGTAGATTCTGATAATATTCTAATTTTATTGATGCTTCCATTCAGCATCACCATTCTTAAAAAGATGGATAAATCTGATACCGTAGTCCTTAAGCCACCATTCGGATAATCGGGGAATGTATAATGCGGATTGGGGCTTTTGATTTCGTCTGAATAGGGTACTGCCAGTTCTGAAATAGGCGTATTTGCCAGTCGCCACTCTGTCTTGTTCATTCCCAATGGTGTAAATATGTTGTTTTTGCAATATATATTGAAAGGAGTTTTTGCAATCCTTTCCACCATATAGCCTATCAATGCTGAACCCAAATTGCTATAGTCCTCAGCCGCTCCGGGCTTGCTGTTTGAGAAGTTATTGGCAGAGTAATATTGCCCTGTACTTATGAAAACGGCATTAAAATACTGCTCTAAAGACATGGCGCAATCCGTACCATAACAATCCAAATTAAAAGTTTCCTGATGATCGTCTGAAATGCTAGACCGATGGCTCAGGAGCATTCTGAGGGTAATTTTATCATTCGGGAAATTGGGGTTTCTTACAGAAAAGGGCAGGTATTGATTAATATCATCATCTAAGCCTATTAAACTCTGTTCTACCAGCTTCATAACAGCAACTGCCGTGATGGTCTTTGAAACAGATGCTACCAAATACCTTGTGTTATCAGTTGCCGGTATTTTATTGTTTTTATCGGCATAACCCATTGCGCCGCTATATACTACTTTATCGTTTTTTACTACGGAATACGAGATGGATGGAAATCCCTTGCCTTCAAGCTCCGCTTTCAATTTTTGCTCCAGCTCGTCTTTAGAGCTTACCGTCAGGTCTTCATCTTTTTTGCAAGAGAACAGCCCAACCAGAAGAAAGGCAAGGAATACTAAGCAATTTATATTTTTCATAAGTTAATGTTTAATCTGTTTTAATTATGTTGATTGTATATGAAATAAGTAAACATATTGAGTTTGCTATTGCAACAATATGATACATAACCAAAGTACAATTTTTTATAATAAAAACTGAAAAGCTGCTTGTATATCTAACCTGCCCAACCCTCTCTATCAAGGCTGCGGTACTGGATGGCTTCTGCCAGATGTTCGGGTTTTATGTCTTCGCTTTCGGCAAGGTCTGCAATGGTTCGCGATACTTTCAGTATGCGGTCGTAGGCTCGGGCAGATAAGTTAAGCCTGTCCATTGCTGTCTTTAACAGGGTTTGCCCTACTTGGTTTATCTGGCAGATTTCTTTGAGTTGCTTGCTGCTCATTTGCGCATTGGCATACACACCCTCAGTACCTTCAAAACGCTTAGCCTGTATTTCTCTGGCTTTCAATACCCGTTCGCGAACGGTATTGCTGTTTTCGGATGTTTTTTGCGATGACAATTCGTTGAAAGATACGGGCGTAACCTCTACATGCAGGTCTATCCTATCCAGCAAGGGGCCCGATATTTTATTCAGGTATCGCTGCACCATCAGCGGGTTGCAGGTACATTCTTTTTCGGGATGGTTGAAGTAACCACATGGGCAAGGGTTCATAGATGCTATCAGCATAAAGCTGGCTGGGAAGTCTATGCTCACCTTGGCACGAGAGATGGAAACCCTGCGCTCTTCCATAGGCTGTCGCATTACTTCCAGTACCGTTCTTTTGAATTCGGGCAACTCGTCGAGAAACAGCACCCCGTTGTGTGCCAATGATATTTCTCCGGGTTGGGGGTTGCCGCCGCCGCCAACCAATGCCACATCGCTAATGGTGTGGTGCGGCGAACGAAATGGGCGACGTGAAATAAGCGAGGTATTGCCGGGGAGCTTGCCTGCAACGGAATGTATCTTGGTCGTTTCCAAGGCCTCGTGCAGCGACAGGGGTGGCAATATGGTGGGTAGCCTTTTGGCAAGCATTGTTTTGCCCGCACCGGGTGGACCTATTAATATGGCGTTGTGCCCACCTCCGGCTGCTATCTCTAATGCACGTTTTACATTCTCCTGTCCTTTTACGTCGTTGAAGTCAATATCAAATTCGTATTGCGATTGATAAAACTCATCGCGGGTATTGATGCTGACGGGTTCTAATACCTTATTGCCCGTCAGGAAACCAATCACATCGCTGATGTGGTTTACACCATATACTTCCAGATTATTCACCATACCCGCTTCGCGTTCATTGGCTTTGGGCAGTATCAGCCCTTTGTATTTTTCGGCACGGGCTTGTATGGCTATAGGTAGCGCACCTTTGATGGGTTGTACCGAGCCATCCAGCGATAGCTCGCCCATGATGATGTATTTATCCAACTCTGCAGCAGGCACCTGACCAGATGCTGCCAGCATACCGATGGCAATTGGCAAATCGTATGCCGAGCCAGCTTTGCGTATATCGGCAGGCGCCATATTTACCACCACTTTATTGCGGGGGCGTTCATAGCCTGTGTTTTTTATGGCAGACAATACACGCTCAGTGCTTTCCTTCACGGCATTATCGGGCAGGCCTACAATGAAGTAGCCCGTTTGCCCGCCGCCAACAATATCCACTTCTATAGTGATGGTGATAGCCTCTACACCATATACCGCGCTGCCAAATACTTTTACCAACATAATTCGGTATTAAAATTATAACATCCTGTCTATCTAATTTTATTATTTTTAGTTGTATTAATGACTACATGAAATGCAACTGACATCAACCGAAAAAATAGACATCGTTAACATAGGGCTGATGCTTGTTTCCTGTTGTGTAGCCATGGTGTTGCCGTTTGAACTGTTTTTGTTTTCGTATGCCATACTGGGGCCGCTTCACTACCTAACGGAAATATCATGGCTGCACGATAAGAAGTATTACACCAAAGAACGCTATGATGCCATCATACTGGTAGTGATAGGGCTGCTGATAACGCTTAAGTTTTACGACCGCTTTATAGAAATAGATTTCCCCGAAGGCTTTGATGCTAACCTTGCGTACATAGCCCTGCTGGGCTCTATTATATTCGTTACGGTTAAAAATCCGTTTTACAGAATTGGCGGCATTGCCGTATTAATATTATCATCGCAGGTAGCACACAATTTTATGTTGTTCTTTACCGTGTTTCTGCCAACACTGATACACGTCTATTTTTTCACCGCATTGTTTATGCTCTATGGCGCAATCAAGAGCCAGAGCCGCTTTGGCATACCGTCTGTTATAGCTATGGTGCTGTGCCCTATATTACTGTATGTGGTGTTTCCCAATAAAGCATTTTATCCGCCAACAGAATACAGTGTTAATGCCTATCAGTTGTTTAAAGTAGTAAACATTAACTGGCTAATGCATGTGCAGGGTGTACCCGTACAAGCCGATTTGAGCGCGTGGGATAAAATCATATTCCGATCGAGCGAGGGCATATTGCTGATGCGTTTTATTGCATTTGCCTATACTTACCATTACCTCAACTGGTTTTCTAAAACCAAAATCATACAATGGCATAATGTTCCCAAGGCTCGCTTTGCTGTTGTAATACTGCTATGGTTGGTAAGCGTTGGCTTGTATATTACAGACTACAGTATGGGCTTGCAGTGGTTGGTATTCCTTAGCTTTCTGCATGTGTTGCTGGAGTTTCCGCTGAATGTTACCAGCATCATCGGTATCGGTAATTATTTCAAAGGGCGCATGTTTAAATCTGCAAAAGCATAGTTGTGCCCGATAAACTTTAATTTTGTTGTATGAGCAGCACAATACTACTTGCCAAAGAAAACGGTGTGGGCTACATCACCCTGAACCGTGCCGATAAGTTTAACAGCTTTAATCGCGAAATGGCACTTGCCTATCAGGAAGCATTAGACACTTTTGCCGATGATGAAACGGTGCGGTGTATATATGTAACAGGTACGGGTAAGGCTTTTTGTGCAGGGCAAGACTTAGCAGAAGCCATAGACCCGCAAGGACCTGAACTGGAGAAGATTGTGCGCGAGCATTACAACCCCATCATACTGCGTATGCGAAAAATAGAAAAGCCCATCGTAGTAGCGGTAAATGGGGTAGCTGCGGGTGCAGGTGCAAATATTGCCTTAGCAGGCGATATTGTACTGGCTACCAAGAGCGCATCTTTTATACAAGCATTCAGCAAGATAGCATTGATACCCGATAGCGCGGGTACTTATATACTGCCCCGTTTGGTGGGTATGCAACGCGCACTGGCACTTACCATGCTGGGCGATAAAGTAAGCGCAGACGAAGCCGTAGCTATGGGCATGATATACAAAGCATTCGCAGACGAAAGCTTTGAACAGGAAACAAAACAAATAGCTGCTACACTGGCGCAGATGCCTACCAAAGGGCTGGGCCTTACCAAACGTCTGATAAACGAAACATGGAATAATACATTGGTGCAACAATTAGACCGCGAAAAGGAATTGCAGATAGAGGCTGGCAGTACCGAAGATTTTAAAGAGGGCGTGAGTGCCTTCCTCGAAAAACGTAAGCCTGTTTTTAAAGGCAAGTAGCCATAATGATGCGCTGCACCAGTGTACCTACTTCATAAAGCCTACTAACCAATAGCAGGTAACGCTTTCTGTATATCCTGATAGTGTGCGGGTGCATGTTCTCTTATTAATCGTGCTATGATGTCTGCTGTTTGGTCCGGGAAATCTACTTTTATCGGTTCGCCTGCTACCAGCCACCATTTGATGCGCTCGTAATATTTGCGGCTTAGTTGTTTGATGACGGGCACACCCAATGTTTCTGCCGCCGCTGCATTGCAATGCTGCTCATACTGCTCTTGCATAGGTATTACCATCAGCTTCTTGCCGAGGTACATGGCTTCTGCCGGCCCTTCAAAACCTGCACCACATAATACACCTGTACTGCTTGCCATACTCTTGATGAATGCATCGTTTTCTATAGGTTGTATATGTACGTTCTTAAAACTAAATGGCTGTTTATTGTGTTTAGAAAAAACCTGCCATTGCGCATCTTCAAATTGTGAGAGGTGTTTAGTTAACGTATCATCATCGTAAGCAGGAAGATATACTGTATAATGCCCCTCGTTGGTGGGTGTTAACGCTCGTATCTCCTGACGGATGACTGGCGTGAAAATATTTTTGTCGTATGCACGAAAATGAAAGCCGTAATAATCTGTAACGGGTGCATAATGTTTCAATACCAACTCACCTTTCCAATCGCTGTCTTCGGGTAGTGGTGCGCGCTCATGCAGCACGGCACTCTGATGGCTCAGCCCGATACATGGTTTGCGCTTCAATTTACATGCCCATGCGCTGATGGGTTCAAAATCGTTTACTACTAAATCGTATTGCTGTATGGGAAAGGTGCGGATGTCGTTTATCAGTTTGAAGAGTTTCAGCTTCTTGCCGGTTTCAATAATGTCAACACCGCCTTTTTTCCCAAAGATGAAACTCATGCCATACATCTTGTACTTAACGGGGAATGGTACTTTTACATCGGCCTGTATGCCGCTTATAAGTACATCTACCTCGCCGTATTTTACCAGTTCGGGGTACACATCCCTTGCCCTGCTCAGATGACCGTTGCCCGTACCTTGTATGGCAAATAGTATTTTCATGTTTATGCGGCTTCTATGTTATTGTTCATGTCGCCCGGCAGGTTTGTTTTCATGTTCAGTTCCTGCATCAGTGTTGCCATCAGTTGTTTGGGTGTTTCTTTTGCCTGTTTCTTTTTGTTGATGTCTATTACCTGTGCTACGGCATCTTCCGTATACTTGTATATGCTCCACTTGCCATCATTATATTCCAACGACGTCAGGTTTTCTATCCAGTCGCCCGAGTTCATGTATATCACCGCGCCGTTTTCGGTTACTACGGTTCTTATTTCAGGCTGGTGTATGTGGCCGCAGATAACGTATTTGTATTTGTTTTCGGCAGCTATTTCGCAAACGGTTGATTCAAATTTGTTGATGAATTTTACCGCACCTTTAACGCCGTTCTTTATTTTTTTAGAGAGCGATACCTTGCCGCTACCCAGCTTTGCGGAAATGAAGTTTACAAACCTGTTGATGAGGATAAGCATATCGTAACCAATAGCACCGAGCTTTGCGAGCCACTTGCTATGCTGCATTACTACATCAAATACATCACCATGAAAAATCCATACATTAGAGCCGTCTATCTTTAGCGATAACTTGTTTGTAATTTTGAGCGAGCCGAGTTGAAAATCTTTGAAGCGGCGCAGCATCTCATCGTGGTTGCCGGGGATGTAGTAAACGGGGATGTCTTTGGCAATTAGCCCTACCAAATGTTTTACTACCATCATGTGAGTAGTAGGCCAGTACCGTTTGCTGAATTGCCAGATGTCGATGATATCGCCGTTGAGTACTACGGCTTTAGGTTTGATGCTTTTCAGGTATTGCAGCAGCTCTTTGGCATGACATCCGTAGGTACCAAGATGTATGTCTGACAGCACCACAATATCCACTTCTCTTTTTGCCATCTATAAGCCCAGTAGCGGGCATTTGGTTATGCAAAAAGACAAATAAGATATTACCGCAATGTTATGGTGCGGTTATATAGATATGAAATTTGTTGTAGTGTTGTTAAAGACGATTAGTTCAAAAGTGCTTCTATTTCAGCAATCAGTTTATCTGTTTCGCTGGGGCGTGGCGTATCTTCTGATGCAAACTTCCCATTTTTATCTATCAGGTAATAAGTGGGCACACTGCCTATGCCGTACATGGCTGCAATGCGCGCCTTCCAACCACCCGGCTCGCAAATATGTATGCCGCTTATCTTATACTTTTCAATAGCTTTTTTCCATGAAGTAGAGTCATCGTCTATTGATACGTTAACGAATACCACGTCCTTATCTTTAAATCGTTCTTTCACTTTTTTAGTAGGGGGTATCTCCATGATACAAGGTCCGCACCAGCTTGCCCAAAAATCAAGATATACCACTTTGCCTTTCAGGTCGGTAAGTTTCATTTTTTTGCCGTCCAGCGATGTAAACTCGAAATCTATTACCGGTGCGCCTTTTGCTTTTTTTCGTTTGATAACCATAGCATCGCTCAGCAAAGCATCATAAGGAGATTGCTTATATAACGCTTTATATTCTGCGTACTCTTTTTCTACTAGCGAAAGTGGCTTGTGTTTAATATTATTGTTTAAGTTTTTTGCATAGAAATACTGCAAGGTTTTAGGTGGCATTATTTTCTTTGCTTCATTTCTTATATACTCCATTTTTATTTCGTACGCTTTCTCGTACGGAATAGTAGTATCAGGTTTCGTTTTTGCATCGTATTTATAACTGAGCACATCTTCTGCATAACTCAAATAGTTTGGCATACTTACATACTCATCGTTGAATTCAAAAGGAACTCGCATCATAATATTGTAGTCCTCGGGTTTCATTTTTAGTGTGCTGCTACCTATTACAACCATTTGGTGCATGAATGTATATTGCATCATGATGGTGTAAATATCGTACTGATAACGGGCCTTCCAATAGTCAACAAATTTTTTGGGCAATTTGCTTTTATATGGCTCTATAAAATCCAGTTCTACCTGCAGCAGTTTGTTTATTTCTTTTACAAACTCTTCTTCGTTCTTAGCAAAAAATGGTTCTGCTTTATTGCTAAACATCCTTGAAAAACTTTGGCTTAGCATATGCTTTGCCATCAGGTTTCCTATCTCTGCTCCTTTACCTGTATATATGAGTGTACTGTCAAAGTTTTTCCCATCCAGTGTAAATTTTAAATCGTCGCCTGGCTGTATATAGGTTTCTGTAGCTTGATCGCCGTTTTCTATTGTTATGAGTGTAAAGGGGGCTGATACAGGAATACTAAGCGAGAAGCTACCGTCAGTAGTTAGTTTTGCGGTCAGTATCTTTTGGTCGTAGTTAATATAGTTTGTGAAGTATTGAACGGTTACCTCGTCAGCCAGTTTATTGGTAATTTTTCCAGATAGTTTTGCCTCAGCAGCAAGTAAGGAATTAACAGAAAACAAAAGGGCTACAAATACACATAATAGTAGTCGCATAGGAAGTTGATTTTAATTATCTGTAAAATAAGAAAAGCCGCATTATATGCGGCTTTAGATGTGTTAATTTTTTCCTTACGCCATCACCACTTCAGGCAGCTTTCGCGGGCTGAAGTTTTTCATAGCATCGGCTATTGCTTTGATGTGTGCAGGCGTGGTGCCGCAGCAGCCACCTACTATATTTACCCAACCACGGTTGGCAAATTCTGATACGATAGACGCTGTAATAGCAGGCGATTCATCATATTCTCCCATCGCGTTTGGCAGGCCTGCATTTGGGTAACAGCTTACATGGCAGCTTGCTATTTCACTTAGCTCCTCTACATAAGGGCGCATCTGCTCTGCACCCAACGCACAGTTGAGCCCTATACTGATGGGGTTGGCATGTGATACGGAAATATAAAATGCTTCCAGTGTTTGGCCGCTGAGTGTACGGCCAGATGCATCTGTTATAGTACCCGAAATCATTACCGGCAAACGGTTGTTGGTATCGCGAAAATATTTTTCGGCTGCGTATATTGCAGCTTTAGCATTCAGTGTATCGAAGATGGTTTCTATCAATAGAATATCCGCGCCACCATCTACCATACCTTTGATGTGTTCGTAGTAGGCATCTGCAACTTCGTCGAAAGTTACCGCACGATAGCCCGGATCGTTTACGTCTGGTGATAATGAAAGTGTTTTATTCATAGGGCCGACTGCGCCTGCTACAAATTTTTCTGCACCTGGATTGTCTGCCACGTATTCTGCTACTGCTTGCTTTGCAACACGCGCAGCTTCGTAGCTTATTTCGTAGGCAAACTCCTGCATGTCATAGTCTGCCAATGCAACAGCCTGTGCGCTGAAGGTGTTTGTTTCTATGATGTCTGCACCTGCATCTAAGTATTTGCGGTGTATTTCTTTTACTATATGCGGCTGCGTGATAACGAGCATGTCGTTATTACCCTTCACATCTTTGTGCCAGTTCTTAAATCTTTCGCCACGGTAGTCTTCCTCCTGCAATTTGTAGCCCTGTATCATACTACCCATTGCGCCGTCTATTATCATGATGCGTCGCGAGAGTATATCGCGTAGTTTTTGCTCTGTAGTCATAGTGCAAAAATACCCCTAAATCCCCTAAAGGGGACTTTTGGATTATAAATTATTCTGATGGTGGCTTTATTTGAACCCCTAAATCCCCTTGCAGGGACTTGTTATGTATTATCTATCATTACATCAGGCTTAATGATGCTAAAAATATAGCCCTCATTAATGAGGGCTATATAATATTTCCAAGTCCTCTGCCTGCGGCAGGAATTCAGGTGTTTTACGCTTCTGCTTTCAGCATCTTCTGGAAACGGGCACGGTCGTTTTCGTCCAACATTATTTTACGCAGACGAATGCTTTGAGGTGTTATCTCAATACATTCATCCTGTTGAATGTATTCCATACATTCTTCCAGGCTCATTTGTATTTTAGGTGCTATACGGTTGGCATCATCTGTACCACTTGCACGCATATTGGTAAGTTTCTTAGGTTCTGTAGCATTTACTATCAGGTCTCCGGGTTTGATGTGCTCGCCTATTATCTGGCCAGAATACACTTCTTCACCTGCATCGATAAAGAATGAACCTCTGTCTTGCAATTTATCCATTGAGTAGCCTGTAGTAGTTGCCGTGTTTTTAGAAAGCAACACGCCGTTACTACGGCCGGGTATGGGTCCTTTCCATGGCTTATATTCGCTGAAACGGTGCGCCATTACAGCCTCACCTGCAGTAGCTGTCAGCATGTTAGAGCGCAGACCTATCAAACCACGAGATGGAACGTCAAACTCCAGATGTTGCATTTCACCTTTGCTTTCCATTATCAGCATTTCACCTTTACGCTGTGTTACCAAGTCTATCACCTTACCACTAAACTCTGCTGGTACATCTACCACCAATGTTTCGTATGGTTCGCATTTTTTACCATTTATTTCTTTTACTATTACCTGCGGCTGCCCTACAGTCAGTTCAAACCCTTCGCGGCGCATTGTCTCTATCAGTACGCTCAAGTGAAGGATGCCGCGACCATATACAAGGAATTTATCTGCATCGTCTGTATCCTGTACACGCAGTGCCAGATTTTTCTCCAATTCTTTATAT
The DNA here is from genome assembly GCA_002127285.1 of Chitinophagaceae bacterium IBVUCB1. Lineage (GTDB taxonomy): Bacteria > Bacteroidota > Bacteroidia > Chitinophagales > Chitinophagaceae > Polluticoccus. Next base: position 1,009,537 of record NFUW01000001.1, on the reverse strand, counting down.
AAACGGTCGCGGATGTTGCGGCTGGTTACGAATTTACCTTCGCGGCCAAAGAACGGAGAGTTGTTGATGCTGAACTGCATGTTCATTGTAGGCTCGTCGATAGCAATAACTTCCAATGCTTCCGGGTTTTCAAAATCAGCAATAGTTTCACCAATCTGGAAACCCTCTATGCCTACTACTGCACAAATATCGCCTGCAGATACTTCCGATACCCTTTTCTTGCCCATACCTTCAAACGTATAAAGCTCCTTGACACGGCTTTTGCTAAAAGTGCCGTCAATTTTGCAAAGCTGTATGGGTTGGTTTTCTTTCAGTGTTCCACGTGTTATTTTACCTATAGCAATTCGGCCCAGGAAAGAAGAATAGTCGAGAGATGTAATTTGCATCTGCACCGTACCTTCACTTATTTTAGGTTCAGGTACTTTTTCAAGTATGGTATCCAGCAGTGGAGTAATGTCTTCTGTTGGAGTCAATGATGTATTGAACCAACCTTGTTTTGAAGAACCGTAGATGGTTGTAAAGTTTAGTTGTTCTTCTGTCGCATCCAATTGGAAGAACAGTTCAAATACTGCATCATGCACTTCATCAGGGCGACAGTTTGGTTTATCAACTTTATTTATAACAACTATCGGACGCAGGTTTAGCTGCAATGCTTTTTGCAATACAAAGCGTGTTTGCGGCATAGGGCCTTCAAAAGCATCAACCAGCAGCAACACGCCATCTGCCATTTTCAGTACACGCTCTACCTCACCGCCAAAATCACTGTGGCCGGGGGTATCTATAACGTTTATCTTAACGTCTTTATAGTTTACTGAAATGTTTTTAGCCAGAATAGTGATACCGCGCTCGCGCTCCAGGTCGTTGTTGTCCATTATCAGTTCGCCTGTTTCCTGGTTGTCGCGAAACACCTTTGTGGCGTGAATGATCTTGTCGACCAATGTAGTTTTACCGTGGTCAACGTGTGCAATGATTGCTATGTTACGAATATTCATAATTTGTGCCTCTGTTAACAAATAACCCTTCCTCTATAAAACAATAAGGAAGGGTGTACTCCGTTTTGCGCCGCAAAGGTACGGAAATAATATCTTATATTAACGTCATTAATAAGTTAATTCCGAACCTACAATACAAAGCGTATGAAATATGGTTTCTTATTGTTGTTGGCTGTTTTCTTCTTCAACAGTGGTTTTGCACAAACTAAAAAGGAAAAGACCTTTAAGGACGGTGATTATGTGATGAAGCAATACTATTTTGTAATGCTAACGAAAGGCGCACGCAGGCACGAGATTACAGACACTGCTATCATAAATAAAATACAGGCCGGACACCTTGCCAATATAGACCGTCTTGCTAAAGAGGGAAAAATACTGGTAGCAGGGCCTTTTGGCGACAATGGCGACTGGCGCGGTATTTTCATCTTCGATTGCGAAACACAGGAAGAAGTAGAGAAGTTATTACAATCGGACCCGGCCATAGCAGCAGGCAGGCTTGCATACGAAATACACCCGTGGTGGACGGCTAAGAATGCGGTGTTTAAGTAAAAGATATTAATTCAGCTTAAAGGGCGCAATCAACTGAAATTCTGGGATGTTTACCGTGAAACTTTTTTTGTTGTACTGGTTCACCATACGGTAAGTGCCATACATTTTGCCCACATCGCTGCGCAGGTTGGCGGCAGATACATACTGGTAGGTTTCGCCGGGCTCAATAATAGGCTGCTCGCCTACAACGCCCTCGCCTTCTACTTCACGGTTGCCGCCATTGCTATCAACAATAAACCAGTGGCGGCTCATTAGTTGTACTGGAATGGCGCTCAGGTTTTCTATTGTGATGCGGTATGCAAACAGGTATTCACTATTCAGTGGATTGGACTGAGTAGGCTGGTAGAATGTTTCTACTGAAACACTTACACCCTCTGTTACTTGTTGTACCATATTTGGCATCTATGTAAAAATAAGGAATAATGAAACTTGAAAATCAAATTTGAAGGATTAAATAATAATTATCCTCATAGAAAACTTTTATGGTAGCCTTATTTATTTTCTGATAGCTCTTTCAGTACATCGCTTATCAGGCCGCCTTCATAGCCTTTTTGTGCAAGATAACGGTAGGTTTTGTTTTTGCGGATGGGTGGTTGTTTTTCCGACTTCAGTTCCGCCCATTTTTTTGCAGCCAACTTTTGCAGGGTTGCATAGTATTCGTCTCCATCAATTTCGGTAAGGGCTTTTTTGATGTTGTAGTCCGATACTTTTTGCAGTTTTAGTTGTTGTACAATTTTTACCCTACCCCATTGTTTCATACGAAACTTTCCGCGAGCTATGGCACGGGCATAAGCCTCTTCATTCAGCAAGCCCTTTTCTATCAATTCGGCTATCAGCTCTTCTACCTCCTGGGTTTTACAACCCAATTCATAGAGCTTATTTCTCGCTTCCTGATGGCTGCGTAGCTGGTAATTGCAATATCGGTAGATTGATGAGCGCGTATCCATACCCCAAACCCCTAAAGGGGCTTATTCATTTTTTAATTCAAAAATTCCTCCTTCAGGGGGCTAGGGGGCTTTTACCTCCCCATATACACCATCAATATCTGCACATCACTTGGATTTACACCACTGATGCGGCTGGCTTGTCCTAATGTATTGGGTTTTATCTTTTTCAGCTTTTGCCTTGCTTCGGTAGATAGTGCTGTTAATTTATCGTAGTTGAAGGTGTCTGGTATTACTAAATCTTCGAGTGTAGCCATTTTCTTCACCAGTTCTTTTTCCTTTTCTATATACACATCGTATTTTATTTGTATTTCTGCCTGTTCCAGCGCCAGTACATCGTCTTCGTTTAATGCTTTTTTAAGTGCAGGCAGTGCCACCTGCATATCTTTAATACCAATACCGGGGCGAAGCAAAATCTTCAATGCACGACTGCGTTCTGAAAGCTGTGCTGTTTGTATAGATTCCAGATAGGGGTTTGCGTCAGCCGGCTCTACAGGATATTCTGCCAATATATTTTTTATTCTTTCAACCTTGTTTTTCTTTTCGTTCATTAATGCCAACCGTTCATCCGTTGCTAAGCCTATTTTATGTCCCAATTCTGTAAGACGCAAGTCGGCATTATCTTGCCGCAATAGTGTACGAAACTCTGCCCTGCTGGTAAACATACGGTAGGGTTCATCAGTACCCTTATTTATCAGGTCGTCTATCAACACGCCTATGTAAGCATCGCTGCGTTGAAGTACTACCGGTTCTTGGTTATGTACATTTCGGTGGGCATTAATACCAGCCATTAAACCCTGACAAGCAGCTTCTTCATAACCGGTAGTGCCGTTTATCTGCCCAGCAAAGAAGAGGTTTTTAATCAGCTTGGTTTCAAGTGTGAACTTTAGCTGTGTAGGCGGAAAATAATCGTACTCTATGGCATAACCCGGGCGGAAGAACTTGCAGTTTTCAAAGCCAGGCACCATACGGAGTGCTTTGTATTGCACTTCTTCGGGTAGCGATGTGCTGAAACCATTTACATATATCTCAACCGTATTCCAGCCTTCGGGTTCTACAAATAGCTGATGGCGCTCTCTTTCTGCAAAGCGGGTTACCTTGTCCTCTATACTTGGGCAGTAGCGCGGGCCTGTGCCTTGTATCCTGCCTTGATACATAGGCGACTTCTCAAAACCTGTCTTTAATAAATCATGTACCTGAGGACTTGTATAGGTTATCCAGCATCCGCGTTGCTGTTCGGGTTTTATCCTTTCTATTGGCAGGTACGAGAATCCAACTATTTCCTCGTCCCCATCCTGCACTTCCATTTTGGTATAGTCGAGGCTGCGTCCATCTATGCGCGGCGGTGTGCCTGTTTTCAACCTGTCTGTTTCAAAACCATACGAAACCAATTGCTCCGTAATACCAGTTGCCCCTTTTTCGCCTATTCTGCCCCCACCAAATTGCTTTTCACCTATATGTATCACCCCATTCAGAAACGTACCATTAGTCAATACAACGGCTTTCGCCCTTATTTCTTGTCCCATACCCGTTACTACCCCGCAAACGGTTTCACGTGAAACAATAATTTCTTTTACCATATCTTGCCAGAAGTCCACATTTGGGGTTGCTTCCAGCATATCTCGCCATGTTTGGGCAAAAAGCATACGGTCGTTTTGGGTGCGGGGGCTCCACATACCGGGCCCTTTTGACTTATTGAGCATGCGGAATTGTATCATGCTCTTGTCGCTCACAATACCACTGTAACCACCGAGGGCATCAATTTCTCTCACAATCTGCCCTTTGGCAATGCCGCCCATAGCCGGGTTGCAGCTCATTTGTGCAATGGTCTGCATATTCATAGTTATCAGCAGCACTTTAGAGCCCATATTGGCGGCAGCGGCGGCGGCTTCGCAACCGGCATGGCCTGCACCAACCACAATCACATCGTATTCCAGAAACATGGGCGCAAAGGTACGATCGACAAACCAAATGGTGTGATGAATTGTCTTATAAGATTATAAAATGCATTAATTTAGATAAAAACCAGTCGGGTATGAAAAAGTATTTCGCCATTCTATTTGCCATGATAATGGCTGAATGTGTTTATGGGCAAGGATTTCAGGTGGGTTTGCGAAGTGGTGCAGGCATTAATTATCATAACTACGACTTTCAGGAGCGTAAAGATCTGAGCTGGAATAACCAAGCAACTATAAGGTATGAAGTAAAAAAATGGGCATTTGAGATGGGTATTGAGCATGATTATATGCATATGGATAGGGTGCCGACATATCATAAGTACGACATGTACTTTGAGACATTGCTATTTGCGCCTGCCAGTGAAATAGAAATAAGGAGAAATACGCAGATAAACTGGGTAGGGCTGAATATTGGTGCACAATACGATGTAATGTGTGGTCTTCTGAAAAGCAAATGCAGCATCCTTAAAAATTTCAGCAACTATGTTGGGTTACAAATAAGCCCATCTAGGGCTATATATACTGAAGACAGCAAATACCAATCTGTATCAGACAATAGCATATCTGAAAGAAGGTATCGGTATTCTATTTGGGATGTGTCATTTGGGCTAAACAATACAATGAAATATTCCATTAGCACACGAATTGATATTGTATCCCATTTCTCTTTAAGACTCTCTCCTTGGGGCTTCGACCAGTCAAATGTTAATACAAATCGTCTATACTCTACTAACACTAGCATCAACAACACAATAGGAATATACTATAAATTATAGCACAACTAATTCATTTACAATAATTTACAACGTTGTTCCACGTGAAACCATGTGATTAAGGTCAAGTGGGTTTCACGTGGAACTTTTAATTAAAGAATATGAAAGGTGTAATCATTCTAATAGCTATTTTGCTGGTTGCAGCATCATGTGAAAACAAAAAACATGCAGACTACATTATTCAAGCAGATGGAATATACACAGGTATAGATAGTGTGGCTGTACATAATGCTGTGGCTGTAGTTAGTGGGAAAATAATTGCAGTAGATAAATATGAAAACATAGCCAAAGAATATGAAACAGATAGCATGATAAATATAGCTGGGTATATATACCCAGGCTTTATAGATGCGCATTGCCACTTTAGTGGATATGCGCTCGATGGATATAAATGCGACTTGATAGGTACTAAGTCGTTTAATGAAATATTGGATAAACTAAAAAGTTACGAGCAAACAAACACCTATGGCTGGATATATGGCAGAGGTTGGGACCAAAATGATTGGGAAGTGAAAGAATATCCAAACAACATAGCATTGGACAAGCTATTTCCAAACAAGCCTGTTGTACTTAAACGTATAGATGGACATGCGGTATTATGTAATAGTAAAGCATTACAGTTGGCAGGTATCAACATTAATACAAAGATAAATGGCGGGTTGATAGAGCAGAAAGATGGAAAGCTGACTGGTATATTAATAGATAATGCAACAGAGCCTGTAGAGAGAATATTAGGAAAACTACCTGACGAAGATGCAGTAAAATACTTGCAAAAAGCAGAACATGAATGTTATAAATATGGGCTGACTACAGTAGTAGATTGCGGTGTAAAGAAGCAGGAAATTGAACTTTTGATTAGGCTATACAAAGAGGGAAAACTAACAATCGGAAATGCGCTCCTGCTTTCTCAAGATAACGAAACTTTAGAGGCATTTGCAGAAAGGGGAAAATACTATCAAGGGCAGTTGGCTATAACAGGCATAAAAATGTATGCCGATGGTTCGTTAGGCTCAAGGGGTGCCTGCCTCATAGAACCATATACTGATATGCCCAAACACTATGGGCTGATGCTGGCAGATAAAGATGAAATGAACCGAATTGCCATGCTTGCTAAAGCCAATGATTTGCAGCTATGCACACATGCTATCGGGGACAGTGCTAACCGCGCTATTCTGAGGCTTTATAGCCAAATATTGCCAAAAAACAATACAAAAAGATGGCGAATAGAACATGCACAAGTTGTGAAATACAATGATTATATGTATTATAGTGATTATTCTATAATTCCATCTGTTCAACCCACTCATGCCATATCAGATATGCCATGGGCTGAAAAGAGAATTGGAAAAGAACGCTTGCCAACGGCTTATGCTTTTAGGAATTTGTTGGATGCAGCAGGGACTATTGCATTGGGAACGGATTTTCCTGTAGAAGCAATAAATCCATTGGCAACGTTCTATACAGCAGTGGCTAGAAAGGATAAAGACGGTAATCCACAAAACGGCTATATGAAAGAAAACGCGCTAACCCGATTTGAAGCACTAAGAGGAATGACAATTTGGGCCGCACATAGCGTGTTTATAGAATAGAGCAAAGGAAGCATTGAGGTAGAAAAAGATGCAGACTTTGTAGTGCTAGATAGAGATATAATGAAAGTTCCTGAAAATGAAATATTAAAAGCAGAAGTACTTTACACAGTATCTCAAGGAAAGGTTAAATACAAAAAATAAGGGGCGCATGTTGCGCCCCCTTAAATAGTTTAATAGACCTAGTTATTTATTGTTTACAGTAAACGGTTTTACTGTTGCAAGACCATTAGCAATAACTACTACATAATAATTGCCAGATGCAAGATTGGAAGTAGATATTCTGATAGTCTCATTTTGGATGTTGGCTTTATCTATCGTTTGTATGTTCTTGCCAAATACATCAATAACCCTGATTTGAGCTTTATCTGCTTTTTTGTCTAACTCGAATTTTACATTCACCTCAGATGTTGCAGGGTTGGGGAACAGTTCAAACTTATTACCTGCAGTGTTTACGTTATTAACAGATACTTTGAACGGACTGATAACTAATGCCATGGCAGGTATCGTACCGCTTGTACCAGTAAAAGAAGCAGAGTCGATGTTGTGGCCATTGATGTTTGAAACGCCAAATGGTATCATACGAGCAGAGTCTGCTGAGTTCAATAACATATCTGCTTTTGTAGAAATAAAGATGGGCGACCAATAATCAGCAACAGCGGTAGTAGCATACTTAGCTGCATTGGTCCTGTTGTAGTAATTCAGCTCGCCATCCGTACCCAGGAATGTATTACCCGGCATATCTGCTACAACCCAGTACCAACTGTTTGGTTCAGAGAGAATAGTACCTGCAGTACCATCTTCTTTACCAATATAAGCAGTGAATACCTGATTGTTCGAGTCTGCAGTAGTGAACTCTCTTAAAGCAGCACCTTTAACTTGCAGCTCTGCTGGTTGAATAATATTATCTGCCTTACCGCCAGAACCGGTATTGCTACCATCAGTCCACTTCATAACATAAGCAACGGCACTGCCACTTAATGAGTGTCTGCTGGTATCACCATCGCTGATAGCAAACTGAACTGCTTGCAACTTGAATGTATCTGAAGAAGACATGTAGAAAAGAGGGCCCCATACAAAAGCAGGTGGAGGAGTAGAGCCTACCCTTGTGCCGCCGGTAACAATTGGCTTACCTGTAGCGTCCAGCCTGCCCTTACAAAATACGTTAGTGGTCACATCAACATAATAAGATGCTGTATCATCGGCAGGATTTTGATCTGTATTATCGTAAGATATAGCGTACTTGATAGTGTAACGTCCTGTTTGAGTAGGATTTAACGATGTAGAACGCGGGCTGATGCCTTCTAATATTGAGTCTGCAGCGTTGAGCGTAGGTATGATAGCAGAGTCTGTATAAACAACCGTGCTGCTACCACCAGTTGGTGTAAACGTTACAACTGAGCTAACCTTAACATTTGTTTGGTTTGCAGTACCTGTATTGGCAATAAACGCACCACTGTAAAACTTGTATGCAGTTGGTGAACCAGACTTCCACTGAGATAAAGGAATAGAACCTGGCCCTATAGCACCTGATTTGGGAACAATAGCTAAATCGTTCGTATTGTTAAAGCCCCAGCGTGTGAGTGAAATGAAAACTTGCTGGCTACCTAAGGTGCTCCAAATAGCTGCACCATCAGGATTTGATACCATTAGAACTGGGATAACTACAGCGCCGCCTGCAGTACCGGCTGCCATACCAACCGGGTCTGCACCTGGTACATTGTTGATAATGATAACGCCTGCTGCTCCTCGGTCTTGCGCTGCTTTAGCTTTTTCACCAAATTGGCAATTACCCCTCCATATTATTACCCACTTATTGGCATAGTTGGCAGCGATAGGTTGTGTACAACCCAATGAATCCTGGCTACGAACCAATTCGACGTTTGACCAAAAAGAGTCTAATACTCTGCCCCAAGTACCTGTAGCGCTACTGCTGGAATAAGTAAACTTTTTAAGACCAGAAATACCTGCCGGAGAATTAACCAGCAGTCTTGGACCCATAACAGTAATGTTTTGGGCATAAGATTGTAAAGAAGGTAATGCAAGCATCAATACAATCACAAAAGATAAAATTCTTCTCATAATGCTTAATTTTAAGATCGACAATTTAGGAAATAATACTGTCATTTAAAAGAAATAATCATATAACAAAATATAAGTTGTTATATTATTCCTAATTCTCTACTCATTTCCAGCATTTTAGTAATTGGCTTTTTGGCTTGTATTCGCAATTCTTCATCCATCAATATCTCTGGCTGCTCATACTTCAGGCACAGATATAGCTTTTCAAGAGTATTCAGCTTCATGTGCGGGCAATCATTACATGCACAAGCATTATCGGGTGGAGCAGGTATAAATATCTTATCGGGAGAAGATAACTGCATTTGATGAAGAATACCTGCTTCTGTAGCAACAATAAAACTATTAAAACCTGATTGTTGTGTGTATTTAAGTAATTGTGTGGTAGAGCCAATAAAGTCTGCTATCTGCAATACAGCTTCTTCACATTCGGGGTGTGCTATCATCTTTGCTTCAGGATGTCTTTCTTTTAACTTTGTAATTTTTTCTAAAGAAAATATCTCGTGTACCATACAGGCACCATTCCATAGCACCATGTTTCTACCTGTTGTTTTATTGATGTAGGCACCTAAATTTTTATCGGGTGCAAATATTATTTTCTGGTCTTTTGGCAGACTTTCTACAATTTGTTTTGCATTTGATGAAGTGCATATGATATCGCTCAATGCTTTGATACCTGCAGAGCAATTAATGTATGATATTACGATATGGTCAGGATGTTTTTCTTTGAATGCCTTGAATAAAGGCGGTGGGCAGCTATCGCTCAAAGAGCAGCCTGCATTGAGGTCTGGCAGTAATACCTTTTTTGCAGGGTTGAGTATTTTAGCCGTCTCTGCCATGAAATGTACACCTGCAAATACGATTATATCTGCATCTGTCTTTTCAGCTTGTTGAGCCAAGCCAAGGCTATCACCAATATAATCTGCTACATCTTGTATATCGGGTTCTTGATAATAATGTGCTAACAACACTGCTTTCTTTTCTTTCTTCAGTTTTGCAATCTCATCAAATAAATCGAGGGATGGATCTATTTCCAAATCAAGAAAACCATTTCTTTCAAGATTCAGTTTTGCAGTTGTGATATCAACACTCATATTAATAGTTATAAAAAGATTTTTTAAAAAGGATTATTATTAATTAGGGCTGTGGATTTGGGGATAATAAAATAGTTTACCCATTGCAAAATAAAAGAAATAAACTCGTCCACTTTATATCAAATACTTATCAACACACAAGAATATTGATAATAGAGGATACTAACATAATTAACCTGTATGTGGATTAAGAGGATAGTAGATAAATATAGAAGTGTGAGTATCGGATTTAGGTATTTAAAAATCATATTGTAAATGGCATAAAAAGATTACACTAAAACATTAAGCTATTTATTCCATTCTTATTAGTGCTTTATAAAGCACTAACCAACATCAATTAACATACAGGTCTAATAACATTAATAATTTAATAAGACTGATAATACTATCAGTTAATATATTAGCTACATATGTTGCAATAGCTACATATCAATACCTAAATATGTAGCCAATTACTAAAAACGGCTTTAATATCCCGAATTTTCGTATAAATTTGCCGTCCCTGTAATAAATATATATAGTTATATGTCTGTAATTCAGAAAATAAGGAATAGGTACGCAAAAGTGGTTGTGTTTTTCGTAGCCTTGTCATTAGTCGGCTTTATATTAATGGACGCATCAAACGGGCCATTGGGTTCATTGTTTGGTAATGATAATAGTGTAGTAAAAGTTAATGGCGATGCTGTTGACCGTAAAGATTATGAACAAAAGTTACAAGACTATGAGGTGTTATATGCCTACACGTCTAAAGGAAGACCAATGGACGATAATACAAGGGCACAATTGAACCAACAAGCTTTAGAAGACCTGATTAATATGAAGCTTGTGGCAGCAGAGTGCGAAAGATTAGGCATACAAACAACAAAAGAGGAAGAAAAAGAACTGATATACGGTGTGAATGCAGATCCTATTGTGCGTCAATATCCTGCATTTACCAATCCGGATACAAAAATGTTTGACCCTCAACGTGTAAAAGACTTTGAAAAACAAGCTGCACAATACGACCCGACCGGCAATGCACTGAAAGAGTGGCAGACCATCAAAAATTATATTCTACAAAATAACGCACTGAAAAAATATAATCAACTGTTTGCAAAAGCAGCCTACATACCTAAATTTATTGCAGAAAGGCAGCTAAAAGAAAAGAGTATGTTTGCGAGTATCAAATATGTGCGCATACCTTTTGCAGCTATTGATGATAAAGAAGTAGCCGTAACAGACGAAGAGCTGAAAGACTACATGAAGAAACACCCCAAACAGTATAGCGTTGAGAATAAAACCAGGAGCATAGAATATGTGTCTTTTGAATTAACGCCGATGTCAGAAGATACTGCAAATGCATTAGGTGTATTGGAGGGATTGAAAAACGAGTTTACTAACACAGTAGATGTAGAGAGTATTGTTAACAGAAATTCTGATGACCAATACAATCCATCATTTGTAAATAAATCATCCTTCTTTTCAGCATATACAGATTCTATATTTAAGCTACCTGTAGGCGCAGTGTATGGGCCTTACTACGAAAACGGCAGCTATAAATTAACCAAAGTAACAGACCGTAAAACATTGCCCGACTCTGTAAAATGCAGGCACATACTCATTAAAACAGAAGAGGGCGGACAGCCAGTTGCATCCGATAGTGTTGTAAAAAAACAAATAGACAGCATAGCATCTGCCATCAAATCAGGTACAGATTTTAACATGATGGTACAGAAGTACACACAAGACGACGGTAGCAAACAAACAGGAGGCGAGTACACATTTACATTGCAGCAAAAAGCTACACTATCTAAAGAGTTCGGCGACTTCATATTTGACGGAAAAGCAGGAGAAAAGAAAGTAGTGAAAGTAAGCAATAATAGCTATGGAGGTTACCACTATATAGAAGTGTTGAAACAAGACGGCATCCAACCAGCTTTGAAATTAGCAACAATATCAAGAACCATGAGCGCGGGAGAGGGGACTAACAATTTTGTTTATAATAAAGCTGCAGAGTTTGCTGGCAAAAACAATAATGCGAAAGCTTTTGACGAGGCTACAAAAAAAGAAGGTATAAATAAACGTGTTGCAGAAAACATACGCGAGAACGACTTCTCAATACCAGGCTTAGGTAATGCGCGCGAAGTAATAAGATGGATATACGAATCAAAAGAAGGAGACGTATCGGGCGTGTTTTCATTGAGCGGAAAATTTATTGTGGCTAAAGCCGGTGCAGAACAAGAGCCGGGCATTATGAAACTGGATGCCACAAACAGGCCTTCTATAGAAATGCTGGTAAAAAATGAAAAGAAGGCTAAGAAGCTGATTGAAAAATACAAATCACAAACATCGGTAGAAGCACTGGCACAAGCATCACTTCAACCACTATCGCAAGCAGACTCATTTAATGCAGCCAACCTGTTTGTAAACAGGCTGGGATATGAACCTAAATTGATGGGGTATGTGTTTTCTGATAAGGCAAAACCAAATACGATGAGCCCGCCGTTTATAGGCCAGGACGGAGTAATATATTTTACACTTATCAATAAGTATACAATACCTCAGCAGCCCAACTCTAAAGAAATGGAGATACAAGAAAGGTATGGCGCCTTAATGCAATTAAGGGGAGCTTTAGGCAATGGCATGGGCGAAACACTTAAGAAAAAAGCTACGATTAAATATAATACTGCTGCATTATAGCAATATCCTAATAGCATATAAAGAAAAACCAACTGCCATGCAGTTGGTTTTTTTAATGTATCTATATCAATTGGTGTAACTTTACCACGTTATGGAAACAATCAGAAATAAAGTAGCCGAAAGCGGCATCATAACACTAGACCTTGCTAACTATATTCTGAAAGATGCAGATGTTGCGGCATTTGACATCAAGCCTTTTCTTTTCAGAGAGATGATACTGAAAGAAAAAGATTACAGGGCTGCGCTGCAAGCATTTGATTGGACTGTATTTACTGATAAGTATGTGGCAGTTTTTTGCTCTGCAGATGCTATAGTGCCCGTATGGGCATATATGCTGGCAGCGAGCTATTTGCAACCTGTTGCAAAATCAGTTTATTTCGGTACACCCGAACAGAACATACAATATCATTTGCTGCAATCCATAAACGAAATAGATACGGCTGAATATGCAGACAAAAGAGTGGTAATAAAAGGTTGCGGAGATATATCTGTACCTGATGCTGGTTATGTAGCAGTAACACACAAACTACTGCCTGTAGTGAAATCGCTGATGTACGGAGAGCCATGCTCTACCGTTCCTGTATATAAAAAGAGGCTATAACACCAATAGATTGGAAGCTATTTTTTCAGATAGCTGAAAGCTGTTATTTTCATCGCCTACTACCACCATGCTTTTATCAAAAGGCATTACCTCTTGTACAGTAATACGGCTGCCGATTTTAAGATTAAAACGTTCCAACTGTTGCAAAAAAGCGGTGGTAGTATCTTTTACCGCTACAATCTTGCATTTGTCGCCGGCTTTTTTGGCGCTTAATAATTGCGCAAGTGACTTAGGAATATCGCCGTTTGCTTTTGGTATAGGGTCGCCGTGCGGGTCGTATTCGGGATAGCCAAGGTATTCATCCAGCCTGTCAATCAGCTTTTGAGATTGTATGTGTTCTAACTGTTCTGCAACTTCATGCACCTCATCCCAAGAAAAATGTAAGTGGCTATGCAAAAACGACTCCCATAACCGGTGCTTTCGCAGTATGTGTAATGCTACCATACTACCTGCGGTGCTTAGCTGAATTTTCTTATATTTTTCGTAATGTATCAGCTCTTTTTCAGACAGCTTGCGAAGCATATCCGTAACCGTTGCAGGACGGGTTTGCATGCGTTCTGCTATTTCATTTACAGATACTTCGCCCACATTGTTGGTGTGTTGTATGCTGTAGATGGCTTTCAGATAATTTTCTTCGGTATAAGTAAGCACCTGCATGACCGAAAGTTAGGAAACATTCTTTATATCGGCATTTTTTAATTAGCTTAGTATGCTTCAGATAGTGTGCTGAAAATGAAAGAGACACCCCGTTACAAAATTTATTACAGCGTATTATCGTTTGTTTTTTGCTGCTTGTTTGCAAACAGCATAAGCGCACAGGTGCAGGTAATAAAAGACTATGATAAACCCAGAGACCTGAAAGTGTTGCGAGAATACACAGACCCGCAAGGCAATACAGTAAGAGAAATACAATACGCACACCGTGCTATGCGAGTAACGGAAACAATCGTTATACCAAGAGCATCATTTACAGGTATTGGGGTAAAGGCAAACATCAATCCCGATACGGTTATCAAAGACTCTGTATGGGTGTTGATATTCAAAAGCAGGTATAGCCTGCAAGTGTATTATAAAAAACGATTGATACGTGGCTATAAAGCAGTATTTGGTCCTCAGCCACAAATGAACAAACAGATGGAAGGGGATAGAAATACACCCGAGGGCTGGTACAAAATAGCCGATAAAAGACCGAGTAATAAGTACAATAAATTTCTGCTACTGAATTATCCGAATGAAAAGAATAAAGAAAGCTTTGATAAGCTGAAAGCAGAAGGCAAAATACCTAAGAATGCAAGAATAGGCGGAGATGTAGGCATACACGGAATATGGCCAAGAGGCGACGATATGATAGAAATGGGTGTGGGATGGACGGACGGCTGCATAGCTTTGAAAAACGCAGACATGGACGACCTGTATCAATGGGTGCGTGTAGGAACAAAAGTCTATATCAAAAAATAATTAATTGCCCGTCATGCGCTCCAGGTATTGCGCATATTTTTCAGGCCATTCTTTCCAACCACTATCTGTACCCAAAGAAAAATTATGGAATACTGTAATCATACTACTGTTTGCTGCACGTAAGTATTGCTCCATTTTTTGCAACCTGTGAAAAGCATCTTCCACACTTAATTGCATATCAAACCGCGCTGTGGAGTCCATAAAACAAAACGGATACACTTGGAGTGAAGATTGTTTTTCGTTTTCTACATCGTACCAATAAAACGACGTACCCGTACCTGCCCTGAAGCCAATATGTGTGCCATAGCCCATGCTATAATCATCGGTTATTCCATCTGTTATCAGTTGCCTATATGTTTGCGGAAGAAATAAACGTATGTAATGCTGCCGCGAAATTTTTATAGCCGAACCGGTGATATTTTCTAAAGCTGCTTTCTCTTCTTTGAATAAATAGTTTTGCTGACCGCTATAATAAGAAGGGTGTATGCCTACGGTGCTATGCTCTGCAAAACTGCGTATTAGTTTTTGCATGGCTTTATGGTTGGGCGATATGTTCTTGTCATACGTTCCTGTTTTCAATGCCGCTAACACAAACAATAAAGGCTTATGCCCAAACCTGTTGTGTAACGAATACATAAAAGGAAAAGCATCGTATGGGTCTTGCGAGTTGAACAGATTGACAAGCACACGCTTCAATGCATCTGTAAGACGTAAGCCAACAAGATCTTTCAAAAATCCACCCAAATTGCGAACAAACCCCTTATGCTTGTAAGACCATGCAATATCTATATCGTAAGTAGGCAGGTAGGTAAATGATTTTACAGGAATAGAGAGGCCATATTTTTCAATCAATATTTTTCTTAAGGCTTCAATCCATTCATCTATTAAAGGTCGTTCCAGCCAATTATTTTTTGCGAGTATGCTATCTGTATACGGATAACGCCCATGCTTATCGGACGTATGCGGGTAATATTCCTCGTAGCGTGTAACGAGAAAAAAAATGGCTGAAAAAATATCGAATGGTACATCACTATCGGCAGATGTATATAGCGTAGGTATACCATTCCAATAACCTGTTGCTACATCATGTTGTGCAATGCCTGTTTGCCATAGCAATCCGGCATCTGGTATAGATATGCAATTATTAAAGCTTATTCCGTAAGAAAGATGTATAATGCCTTGTGGCTGATGTGTAAGCGTATAGCCAATACCAAGCCTAGTGTTAAACACCCAATCCAATACATACCGCAGTCGGCTGCTGGCTTGCGGGCTGTATATTACTACGGTATTGCTCATGGGCAATGTGTGCGCTATTTATTGCGCTCTTTCCAAAGCTGGTTGAATGATTTTTGTGCGAAGTGTACATCGCCTCTGCCATCTGCCCACGACTTGCTGAATAGCTTATTTACCACACTGCCTTTTATGCCGGCACCCGCACTGTTCATCAGCCCGCGGTTCAGCATAGCCAGTTTCCACATTTTCCATCCTGCGTTTTCTGTAAAACCGTTCAGCCCGTCTTGTACGGCTATGTGTCGGTTTTCAAGCAGCATTTCGTGTATGTTTATTTTCAGCGGGCATACTTCGGTACAGTTGCCGCACAGGCTGGATGCATAACTGAGGTGTTTGAACTCTGATACTTCTTTAAGGTGCGGAGAAATGACAGAGCCAATGGGGCCGCTGTAAGTAGTGCCATATGCGTGTCCACCTATGTTTTTATAAACAGGGCAAGCATTGAGACAAGAGCCGCAACGTATGCAGTACATACTCTCGCGCACTTCTTTGCGCAGCAGGTTGGTTC
Organism: Chitinophagaceae bacterium IBVUCB1; assembly: GCA_002127285.1. Taxonomy (GTDB): domain Bacteria; phylum Bacteroidota; class Bacteroidia; order Chitinophagales; family Chitinophagaceae; genus Polluticoccus. Next base: position 993,026 of record NFUW01000001.1, on the reverse strand, counting down.
GTCCGTTATCCAGCAATATTACATACATCTCTTCGGGGCCATCCGTTTCACCTGCTTGCTTGCCACCCGTGAAGATGGTATTGTAAACAGTTACGTTTTGCCCTGTACCATAAGTGGCTAACAATGGCCAGTACAAAGCAAGGTCGTTGAGCGAGGGTATTATTTTTTCGATACCAACAATGGCAATATGTGTTTTGGGGAAAGCGGTAGATAAACGTCCATTACCCTCGTTTTCGGTAACGCATACCGCACCCGTATCAGCAATCAGAAAATTGCCACCCGTAACACCCACTTCGGATGTAATGTATTTTTCTCGCAGGTTTTTGCGGGCTATTTGTGTCAGCTCTTGAGGGCTCAGATTAGGTTCTGTGCCCAGCTTTTCGTGAAACACACGCGCTACGTCTTCCTTGCTTTTGTGCATGGCAGGGGTAACGATGTGGTATGGAGCTTCACCATCAAGCTGCTGTATATATTCGCCAAGGTCGGTTTCTACAGATTCTATATTGTGCTTAGCCAAGAAATCGTTCAGGTGTATTTCTTCCGTCACCATTGATTTGGACTTCACCACCTGTTTGGCATTTTTCTCCTTGCATATCTGCAATACTGCCTGCAAAGCCTCGTTCGCGTCTTCAGCCCATATTACTTTACCACCACGGGCTATGAAGTTTTTTTCAAACTGCTCCAGATATTTATCAAGGTTTTCAATGGCTTTCCATTTGATGTTTTTGGCTTTGCGGCGTGCAAGGTCGAGGTTGGCAAACTGCTGCTTGCCCTTAACCACCGTTTCGGCATATTTCTGAATATTGAAACTAAGCTTGCGCTTATGTTCAAGGTCGGCAGCTTTTACCTTGCTCTTGGCTAAAAATGTTGTAACGGTTGCGCTCATAGAAAACGATATACAAACTTAATAAAAACAGCGCAAAGGCGTATTTATTGTGCTATTTATTGGCAATGCTGTTGTAATACACGATTAAAAACTTGGCGGCCACTGCTAGCACTTTAGCCTCGTTTCGCTCGGCAGTATAAATACTCATGGATTCCTTAACACCACGTGGCCATACCCAGACATCAGCATATTGGCTGGCAATTTCCAATTCTCCTTGCAATTTGTTGTCATTACCATATATATAATAGTAATGACCACCAATACCGCTTCCGGGCAATAATGAACTTCTTAGCTTTTTTGACCGGGTATAGGTGCCCCAAACTGTGCCATTATAATATATATTATTGCCGTCAATGGTAATGATATTGTCTTTGTCAGATTCTGCTTGCTCTACATTGTACTGAGAAAGATTATAATTAACAGTATGCCCCGACGCTATTTCTTTATAACTGATCTTGTTAACCCTGTTTTGCCAATATTGTATCAGCATATGCAGGTTTTCCGTGTTGATGTTGCCCGACTCTATTACTTTGTACTTCACGATAGTTTCCATCAGGCGGTTGATGCATGTATTCCAATAAGGAATATTCAGAAAAGTATCTGCATCATCGAAAGCAATTTTGTAGTAATAACGTAAATATGCATATCGAGGAGAAGAAAGCACTTTGGCTGTAGCATACATTAAAGGCTGTCCGGATGGGCTTTTGAAAATATAATCTTTAAAATAGTGTGGTTCTGGAATATTTAAGCTGTTGGTGAAACTGTTGTTTAAATCAAGTGTAGGTTTTTTGTCGCCATGCGTAGTGTATGTACATAATGTATCATTAGCATTATATACGATACCGTTTTTCATGCAGATATGCTGTGCATTGGCTATGTTTCCGGAAACAATAGCCCATAAAGATATCAGCAAAAAACAGCGCATGATTAAATTTACTATTTATTTTTCCGACAACGTATCACAAAACTGTCAAAAACCAATACCGATGCCAGCTTCTGCTAATTCAGCCTCAGCATTATGTGTTTTTAGGTAAGCGTGCAGGGTTAGCTCTTTTAATATACCTTTTTCAGACTGTATTAGATATACATTACCACCTAGCTTTTGGTACAAGCTACTACCCTTTAAAGCATGCTTCTTTAAATAATACCCAAGTTGAAAAATGATACCTAATCTGCCAACTAAAAACTCGTTGCCCACGAACACACTGCTTTTCCAAGCGTTTTGTTTTTCTTTTCCCGGGTATATCTCATTGTTTTTCAGAAAAGCAGCAATACCTGTGTGGTATTCGTAATCGAGCCCCGCATATACTTTGTTTTTGCTCCAGTAGCGCTTGCTGGCAAATGCAGATACCAAGTAGATGGAGTACATAGGCCCGTCGGCTGCGCTCATTTCCGTGCCTGCCATGCTGAACCTTGCCTGCACAAGCCATCGGTTGGGCAGTGTATTATTTTCGCGCTGTATGCGTTCGGGGTTATTGTTTACAGGCGAATAGCGAAGCCCGATATGCGCACCATATTTATTGATGCCCAGATTGGGCTGCCGAAGTGCGGCGTTGGATACATGGGCGAAATTGAGCCCTGCCAGCACATCAAGGTGTTGGTTTACACGATACCGTATATCTGTAGTGAAGTAAGAATAATTATTTATACGGGTACTCATGGCGGTATTTAAGGTATCGAAGCTGGGGAAGCGGCTAAAACCTTTGCTGACATAGCCCAAGCCATAGCCCGCTCGCAGCGACCACTCGAATCTGCCCGATATGATGAGTGGTATGCGTATATTGGGGTTGATGCCTATGCAACTGCCATATACCTCTCCCCCATCGTATTGGGTATAAGAAATACTGAGCCCAACCAATGGGTATCGGCGGCGTTGATGCCATGCCTTGCGCCCGTAAGTTTGCTGTACAAGATTCAGCTCGAAAGCAGGAGAATATGAAGGAAAATCGGCTTTTATCTTTTTGGAATGTTTGAAAGCCCTGCCAGCTATATAATAACCCTCTACACCAAAGCCATCCCATGCCTTGTGCTGCGCTATGGAAAAGCTACCCATCAGGCATAGGCACAATGATAATAAGAGGGCTTTTTTCATATCAGACATACAATTTAGCAAATATAGTTTTACCTGCTGCAATCTTGTACCTTTGCACCGTTATTCGTACACATGCGCCGCATTGCCGCCATTATTATCCGCTCATTTTTGCAGGGCTTGCTCATACTGAGCCCCATAGCCATAACGGCTTATGTTATCTACATCGTGTTTGACAGTGTAGATAGATTAGTGCCTTGGGTGCCGCGTGGGCTGGGCTTTTTTGTAATTGTAGTATTAGTTACGTTCATTGGCTACATGGGTACGCGCTTCTTTTTGGGCAAGATGCTTTTTGACGCGTTTGATAACATGCTGCAGCACATCCCCGGCATCAAGTATATCTATTCATCTATTAAAGAAGTGATGGGCTCTTTTGTGGGCGATAAAAAACGCTTCAACAAACCGGTATGGGTATGCATCAACCAAAATCCTGAAATATGGCGCATCGGTTTTATGACGCAGCAAGACCTTGCCTATCTGGGTATGGCAAATAAAATAGCCGTTTACCTGCCACACTCTTATGCCGTATCGGGCTATGTGGTGATAGTAGAAGTAAAAAACGTGAAAGCCGTAACCAAAATGACGGCAGCAGAAGCGATGAAGTTTGCCGTAAGCGGCGGCATTACCGGATTGGAAGAGATTGAAAAAAACAATGACAAACAGTAAGCTGAAAATAAACTTCAATCCCGGACAGGCAGCTATACCACAATCGGTACTGCAACAGGCAGCCGATGCAGTGCTGAATTATAATAATACAGGCTTATCTATACTGGGCATACCGCACCGTGGCAAGCTGTTTGCGGATATACTGGAAGAAGCCAATACGTTGGTAAAAGATCTTTGCAACCTTGGCAACGAATACGAAGTGCTGTGGATGCATGGCGGCGGCAGGTTGCAATTTGCCATGATACCCATGAACTATTTGGGCGATGGCGAAACAGCAGGATACATAGATAGCGGCTACTGGGCTGCCGATGCCATCAGCTATGCCAAGCACTACGGCAACGTGGCGATACTCGCATCATCCAAACAAGATAATTATACACACCTGCCTGCATGGCCTGCGTCTATAGATAATACACTGGCTTACCTGCACATCACCAGCAACAATACCATATACGGTACGCAATGCAGTCATATACCCAAAGTAGATGTACCGTTAATAGCCGATATGAGCAGCGATATATTTAGCAGAGAGATGGACTATACACACTGCGATATGTTTTATGCCGTAGCGCAGAAAAATATAGGCATGGCGGGAGTAACTATGGTAGCCGTGAAAAAAGATATGCTGCAACGCACTAAGCGCAACTTGCCGCCTATGGTTAGCTATGCCGCCCATGCTGCGGCAAATGGTGTATTGAATACACCACCTGTATTTGCTATATACACCGCACTACTGATGCTGCGATGGACGAAAGAAAAAACCATCGCCGACATAGAAAAAGAAAATAACGCAAAAACAGCATTACTTTATAAAGAAATAGAGCGCAACAGCCTGTTTGATTGTATAGTAAATATTAAGACAGACAGAAGCAAAATGAATGTATGCTTTACTGCTACAAAGCCTGAATATGAAAAAGCGTTCATACGCTTTTGCGAAGAGCATAATGTAACAGGCATAGAAGGGCATCGCAGCGTAGGTGCGTTTCGTGCTTCGTTATATAATGCTATATCTTTAGCAGACGTGCAGCAATTGGTTGCGCTGATGCAGGAATTTGAAACGATAAACAACAAATAATATAGATGGCAAAGATTACACCATTCAAAGGATTGAGGCCGAAACCCGAACTGGCAGATAAAGTAGCTACATTACCATACGACGTGGTAAATGTGGAAGAAGCACGAGCGTACAAAGACAACCCGCATCACTTCTACCACGTTACCCGTTCAGAAATAGACCTGCCCGCAGGCGTAGATGTGCATACGCAGCAGGTGTATGATAAAGCCAAAGAAAATCTGGACCAATTAGTAGCAGATGGTGTAATGTTTCAGGACGACGAGCCATGTTATTATATATACGAACTGGTGATGGACGGACGCTCGCAAACGGGCTTGATATGCGGCTCTTCCATAGACGACTACAACAAAGGCATTGTAAAGAAACATGAATTTACACGTCCTGAAAAAGAACTCGACCGCATCAACCACATCAAAACAACCCGTGCACAGACAGGCATCGTGTTTCTTGCCTATAACGATAATGCGGATGTAAATACCCTGATAGAAAACTGGAAAGCTGCCCATGCGCCTACTTACAACTTTACTGCCGAAGACGGTATCAGGCATACGTTTTGGGTAGTGGATGAATACCCCAAAGTTGCCAGCATCACCCGCATATTCGACGAGCAAGTACCTGCAACTTATATTGCAGACGGACACCACCGTGCTGCATCTGCCGCCAAAGTAGCACAGGAAATGGCAGATAACGGGCTATCAATTTCGGGCGACGAATCGTTTAATTATTTCATCACATGCATCTTCCCCGAAAGCCAATTGAAGATACTGGACTACAACCGTGTAGTGAAAGATTTGAACGGCATGAAGCCAGCCGAATTTATTGCTGCTTTGCAAACGGATTTTGAAGTATCTGAACCAATGGCATCCGCATACCGCCCTGCCAAGCCGCATGAGTTTGGTATGTACATAGATGGTAAGTGGTACAAACTGACGGTGAAAGCAGGTACATTCAGCAACGACCCGATAGGCATACTGGATGTAAGCATTCTGCAAAACAATGTATTGTCTAAATTGTTAAACATCAACGAACCGCGTACTGATAAGCGTGTGGACTTTGTAGGTGGCATACGCGGATTGGGTGAACTGGAAAAGCGTGTGAACAGTGGTGATATGGCTGCAGCTTTTTCTTGCTACCCTGTTAGCCTGAAGCAGTTGTTTGACATAGCAGATAGCGGCAATGTAATGCCACCCAAAAGCACATGGTTTGAACCGAAATTACGTGACGGGTTGGTGGTGCATTTGATATAACCCCCAACCCTGCCGCAGGCAGGCCCCTGAAGGGGGCTTCTTGGTGGATTTTTAATTAAAAAATAGTTTCCCCTTTAGGGGACGGAAGGGGTATTATGGAATATAGAATAATGGGTAAAACGGGCTTGCAGTTGAGTGTACTATCGTATGGCTCTTGGGTTACGTTTGCCAAACAGATAGACGACAGCATCAGCGACAGGCTGATGGGCATTGCTTATGACAACGGCATCAATTTCTTTGACAATGCGGAGATATACTCTCGTGGCGAGTCTGAAAAAATGATGGGGCGTGTGCTGAAAGCGAAGAATTGGGACAGGACATCTTACACCGTATCGAGCAAGGCTTTCTTTGGATGGCGGGGTGAGGCTAATAAGCCCAACCAAACGGGACTAAGCCGCAAGCACCTGACAGAAGCATGCCACGAGGCATTGGGCAGACTGCAGGTAGATTACCTCGACTTGTACTTTTGCCACCGCCCCGATAAGAACGTGCCGATAGAGGAAGTAGTGCGTACCATGAATACGCTGATAGCGCAAGGCAAGATACTGTATTGGGGTACGAGCGAATGGAGTGCTGCCGAAATAATGGAAGCGCACATGATAGCCCGCGAGCTGCGCCTGATACCGCCGCAAGTAGAGCAGACGGAATACAATCTGTTTAAAAGGCAGAAGATAGAAGTGGATTATTATACCATCTTCAAAAATGTGGGCATGGGCACTACGATATGGAGTCCGCTTGCATCGGGATTACTTACGGGCAAATACAACGATGGCGTGCCCGCAGGTAGCCGACTGGCATTAGAGGGATTTGAATGGCTGAAAGACCGTACACTAAGCGATGAAAAAATAAACCGTGTGCGCAAGCTCGGCAAGTTGGCTGCTGAACTGGGCACTACGCTGGCTACACTATCTATAGCATGGTGTATTAAAAACAACAACATAACCACAGCCATACTGGGTGCTACCAAAGAACAACAATTGCTGGAAAACCTGCAAGCCATAGACGTACTGCCCAAACTGACAAACGATGTAATGATACAGATAGACGAGATAATGGGCACTAAGCCCGAGATGCCGATGTATTAACAGGGACGTGTATTTACAAACAGACAAAGGGCTTTCATAATCGAAAGCCCTTTATTTTTTCTGCATCAATAGCTGTATGCCTTTAATGGATATAAAACGAAATGCGATAGTGCCGATAATGCCCGCGCAGCCCGTCAGTAATAGCTGTGCTACCCAATGCAGCGGTGTAGCAGAGAGGGTGTATGCTATACCAGCTATCAGCACAACGAAGCTGATATGTGCGCTTATCCATTTTATATTCTTGGGTAGCTGCGCTTCTTTTTTGCAAAAAACGATATAGCATACCGCTAAGAAAGTTTGCGTGGCAAATGCCGTAATAGCTGCGCCCAGTGCGCCCTGCATAGGCACCAGCAAATAGTTGAGCGACAGGCTGGCTACCACCCCCGCTAGCGATATTTTATTGAGCAACGCGATGCTGCCATTGGCAGTAAGCAGTGTAGAATAAGTGTACATGATGCAATAGGCAGGGAATGCTGCCATTACCCAAGCAAACACTTCGCCATCATAGCTGCCTGCGTTATTATACAGCATTTCCATTATTTGCCTGCCCCAAAAAAACGACAGGGTACAAAGTATCATAGCGAAAGGCAAGAGCATATTTACGCTCAGCTTGATGATAGGCTGCACGCTTTGTTTATCCGCTATCATCTTACCAAACAGCGGCAGCAATACCCCCGCGAACATAATGCCGAACATATTACTCACATCCAGCAGGCGCATAGCCGTAGCATATATGCCTGCCTCGTCTTTGCTTGCCATCCGCTCTACCAATATCATATCGCTGCGCATGTGCAGGCTCATCAGCAGTATCAGTATGGCATACGGAAAACTCTTGCGAATGATGGCATATACTTCGCGCATTTTGAAAGAAAGCGATGGGGCAACACCAGCTTTCCGGTATATGATATACAAAGCCGCTATTGCAGTAAGCGCGTAGCAAACTATCTGCGTCCATACAAACCACTCAATTTTAAATGATGATGCCGTTGCAGGGTTGTAGAGCAAAAAGCCGCAAATGCCAATCATCAGCAAGCGGTCTGTAACAGACAATACACCATCTGTTTTGAAAAACTGCATGGCAGATATATTGCTGCGCAAATACAATACCAGCGAGCTCAATGCCTGTATGCTCAACACACCAGCCAGCAAGCCAAGCTCCCAACTATGATAACCGAGCAACAAGCCTGCAATAAATACGATGGCTGTATATGCCAGTATCAGCAGCATCCTTGTAGCAAGCATGGCGGGAAACAGTTCTCGCAATCGGTTGCGGTTTTGAGATATGAGGTTGGTATTATAATTCGTCAGCCCGAAGTCGAGCAGTATCTGAAACACCAAACAGATATTTAATAATGCCTGATATGTGCCATACTGCTCGTGCCCTACGGTGTTTTGCACCGTACGGTCTATCATAAACACCCAAACAGGCTTCACCAGCAGGTTTACGGCTATTATGAACAAGAGGTTTTTGACAAAAAATCGGCGCATTATGCTAAAATAAACGGGGCTATTAGGGGTAAAATTATATTTTTGTCGCCAGCTATGCGCATTGCGGTAAATACAAGGCTGTTATTAAAAGGGAAATTGGAAGGCATAGGCTGGTTTACACACCAAACGCTGGAGCGGATGGTGCGCAATCACCCCGAACACGAATTTATTTTCTTCTTCGACCGTCCGTACGATGCCTCTTTTGTATTTGCCCCCAATGTAACGCCCGTAGTGGTATCGCCGCAGGCAAGGCATCCCATCCTGTTTTATATATGGTTTGAATGGCGGCTGCCCTTTTTGCTAAGGAAGTACAAAGCAGATGTGTTCTTGTCGCCAGACGGCTATATGTCGCTCAGCACCAAAGTACCTACCTGCCTTGTGGTGCACGACCTTGCTTTTGAGCATTACCCCGAACATTTTGTTACCAGCCACAAGCTATACTGGCGGCATTACTCGCCTCGCTTTGCAGAAAAGGCAGCACGTATAGCAACGGTATCTTCCTACAGCAAGCAGGATATTTGCGAGCAGTACGATGTGCCTGCCGATAAAATAGATGTGGTATATAACGGTGCGCACGATGAGTACAAGCCGCTTGACTGGCAAGAGCGCGAAGCGGTGAAAGAAAAATATGCTGATGGCTGCGAGTATTTTGTATTTGCAGGTGCGTTGCATCCTCGCAAGAATATCGTGAACCTGCTGAAGGCGTTTATACGCTTTAAGAAAATGCAGCGCAGTAATATGAAGCTGGTGATAGTAGGCCGCTACGGATGGAAGTATGATGAACTGATAGCCATGCGAGAGGAAATGCCTTTTAAAGACGATGTGAAATGGGTAGGCTATATGAATGTGGACGAGCTGAGCAAAGTGATGGGCGGTGCGTATGCATTGGTATATCCGTCTTTGTTTGAAGGCTTTGGCATACCGATACTGGAAGCATTGGAGTGTGGAGTGCCCGGCATTGTAAGCAATACATCGAGCATGCCGGAAGTGGCAGGTGATGCAGGCTTATTGGTAAACCCCACGGATGTAGAAGACATAGCCCTGAAGATGGAGCAACTATACAAAGACGAAACCCTACGCGCCAAGCTGATAGCTAATGCTAAAGAACAAGTAAAAAAATTCAGTTGGGATAAATCTGCCCAAAGGCTTTGGGATTGTGTGATGAAGTGTGTGGGTAAGTAATCAATTAGGCGAAACTCTTCTGCTTGGTATGGGCTTATTGTTTTTCTCTTCTTTATAATTGAGTTGTGCTACGTTTAGTTTTTCCAGTATTACTTGTGATGTGATGGTTTCGTACACATTGTATTTGTTGGGTATGCGGCGTTGCGTGGCTGTAGATGTATATAGCAGCAACCTGCCAGCACTGTCTATACCCGCAAAAGACACACTGCCTGCCGACTTCATGTTTTTATACATCAACAAACAGCGTTTATTCTTCAGTTCATATTTACTATCTGTTATCACCCGAAATTTTTCTTTGCCTGCTTCTTTGTAATACACCCTGCAATCATCTTCGGTTATGTTCATCAGCATATCGGCTACCGTATCTTCTGCTATCAATTGCGGTGCGCGATTAAACAATTCAGCCTTATTATCAATAGAGTCTGTAAAGCGCAGTGTGCGTATGGCAACAGCACGCCAGTAACCCTGCATATTTCTTTTGAATTTGATATTCGCCAGTGTATCGAGTTGGGCGTAGGGCAATACACATGGATCGCATTGCAGTACCCTCACTTTATTGCGTTCTTTCTGTTTTTCATTTTGTGTGGCAATCACATCAGCGGGTGTCAGCCTGCGGAATGTTTTATCAAAAGCCTCTTGTTCTCCCTCGGCTGCTTGCAGTACATAATAATCTACAGGAAGCGAAACCACTTTGCGTGGCGTAGTGATAAGCGTTGCTACTTCTCGCACTGTTTGTGCATGGGCAGCACTAACTAACAGCATTAATAACCCCGTGAGTATTTTTTGCATAAGGCTAAGGTAGGGATAATGCAGATACGGATTAGCGCAGTATGCTAATCATACTATCTGCTACTATCTGTGCTACTACTTTAGTACCTGTGGATGTGTAGTGCGAATAGTCGTAATAATATGCGGAGTTTTTAGGCATGGCAGTAGCAAGGTCTATCAGGCGGATGCGTTGTTCGTTGCGGAGTTGCAGCAGCACATCGTTATACCTGCTTAGTATCATGCCTTGTAGTTGGGCGTTTCTGCCTGCTGCGGTTTGCAGGTTGGTAAAGTCTATGCCCGTAGCAGGGTCTGTAAACGATGCGTATAGAGATGGCTGGGTAAGGAATACGGGTACTATGCCATGTGCTTTGCAAATGCTATCCAGTTTTAGTATGCGGGTGCGGTAGGCACCGAGATAGTGGCTTTGCTTGTTGGCTTCGGCTTGCATCTGCGCTTCGGTCAGCATCAGTTTGGGTTGTGTAGCATAGTCAACCACACGGTGTGTCATACCCTTTTTGCGGGCTATACGGTAGCGGTATATGTTTTCTACCAACGCGCCTGTTTCCGTCTTTTGCAGCAGCGAATGGAAGAAACCTTTTACGCTGCTGGTATTCCACTCATTGCTATGGTAAGCATCAAAGCCGCCCATGGCTGTTTCTTCCATATCGTTCACACCGGTAAGGAAGATGATATAATCGGGCTTGAGTGAAAGGATATGCTCTTGCAACAACAACAAATGCCCGAACGTAGAAGTGCCATCAAGCCCTGCATTATTCAGCCAAAGATTGTTTATACCTCTTTGTTGTAATTTTGTTTTTAACAATTCGGGCCATGTAAGGCTATCGCTGTTGTAAGAACATTCTGTAGTGCTGCCGCCGATGGTGATGATTTTGGTGTACCGTTCAGGCTGCTTGGGTAGCTCTGCACCACGCATACCTAATGAGTTGCGGGTATAGTACACTACAGGCTCCAGTTTGCTGCCAGCAGGGTTTTTGTGTATTATCTGCTGATTGGCAGGTAGTATTATCTTGCCATGTTTGATGCGGAATGGAAAGGGCTGGAAGATGCGTAGCACAATCTCTACCAACAACAAAGCAACCAACACACCGAAAAACAATGCTTTTACATTGCCCCAAAGCGTTGGTTGCTTTTTAGTTTTTTCCATTTACAGGAAGGTGCTGTAGAAATACGGTGTCTTGGCTTCAAACTCGGCGCTACAGGTATCTACCATTTTGTACACACGGGTGATGCCTAACTGCTTGCGGTATTCGTACACTTCCTCTGCCGTGCAGTCTTTTACAAACTCTGCTATCTGCTCGTCGCTGAAGCCCATTTGCTTAGCATCGCGCAGCAGGTCGGCAGGCATATTGCCAAGGTGCTTTATCTCTTTCAGTTTATTTTCCAACGATACGATGTCTTGTATCTGATACAGAAACCAACGGTCTATATGCGTTATTTCTCGCAGTGTTTTGATAGATATACCTGCGGCAATGGCTTCTTTTATTTTGAATATCCTATCCCATGTAGGGCGTTTTATAGACTCCAGCAGTTCTTCGGGCTTCATGCGCTGCGCGCTGATAAACGACAGGCCAGTTGCGTTGTTCTCAAGGCTTTGGCAGGCTTTCTGCAATGCTTCGGGGAATGTACGCCCGATAGCCATTACCTCGCCTACCGACTTCATCTGGAAACCCAGTGTATCGTCTGCACCCTTAAACTTATCAAAATTCCAGCGTGGCATTTTTACTATCACATAGTCAAGCGCGGGCTCGAAGTAGGCAGAGGTGGTTTGCGTTATCTGGTTTTTCAATTCGTCCAGATTATAACCAACAGCCAGCTTAGCGGCTATCTTGGCTATGGGGTAGCCCGTAGCTTTTGATGCCAGTGCCGATGAACGGCTCACGCGCGGATTGATTTCCACTACTATTATTTCTTCCGTTTCGGGGTTGAGGGCAAACTGTACGTTGCACCCACCTGCAAAGTTGCCCAACGCGCGCATCATACGGATGGCGGTATTGCGCATCAGTTGAAAAGCGGTGTCGCTCAGCGTCATGGCAGGTGCTACAGTTATGCTATCGCCCGTGTGGATACCCATCGGGTCGAAGTTTTCGACCGTACAGATGATGGCTACGTTATCTGCACTATCGCGCAGCAGTTCCAGTTCAAATTCTTTCCAGCCCATTACGGCTTTCTCTACCAGCACCTCGTGTATGGGCGATGCCGTCAAGCCTTTTTCCAGCGCGGCATCCAAATCTTCTTTATGAAATACCAAGCCACCACCCGTGCCACCGAGCGTAAACGACGGGCGTATAACCAATGGTATGCCTATTTCTTGTGCAAACTCTTTACCCTCAAGCAGCGAGTTGGCTATCTTGGCAGGCGCAACTGGTATGCCCATTTCTATCATCCACAAGCGAAACTTTTCACGGTCTTCCGCTTTGTCTATCGCTTTGGTATCTACACCTATCAGGCGCACGTTATACTCGCTCCAGAGGCCTATTTCTTCGGCTTCCATGGCAAGGTTCAGAGCCGTTTGCCCGCCCATGGTAGGCAGCACGGCATCTATCTGGTTTTCCTGCAATATTTTTTCAATACTCTCTACCGTCAGTGGTTGCAGATATACTTTGTCTGCCACAATGCTATCGGTCATTACAGTAGCGGGGTTGCTGTTGATGAGCACTACTTTAATGCCCTCTTCTCTCAAACTGCGTGCTGCCTGAGAACCTGAATAGTCGAACTCGCAAGCCTGCCCGATGATAATGGGCCCCGAACCGATAATAAGCACCGTCTTGATGGAAGTATCTAATGGCATATATTAAGTCAAAATTTAAAAGTCAAAACCACAAAAGATTTCATGGAGATAATCTATGCTGAAAAAGCTGCAGTTTCAGGTTTTCACTTTTGCGTTTTGCATTTTTTTCAGGTACAAAAATCGGGCTCAACGCCCGAGGTGCAAAGGTAGTAAAAACCCTCCTAACCTACCTAAAGGGAGGAAGAAATTTATTATATAAAAGTTATTATGCCATGCTGAACGAAATGTAATGCAGCAAAAACATCTAATGGGCTTGGGTACTAATAACCGACAGATATTTCCTGCTTCGTTCCTCGCAGTCAATATGACAGTAGTCTTTTCGTTCAAGCGTCCTCGCTTGAACAAGTATTATGAGCTACACACCCAAACGCGAACCGTCAGGAAGTAATTCCTGACGGCACAAGTAATAAAGATAACTAGCCCCTTTAGGGGTTGGGGTTGTTAATTTACAATCTTCGCTGCAAGGCTTATTTCGTCGTTCGCTTTCAATTCGTAGAGGGCAGTGCCGCCTTCTATCATGGCTATCATCAGGTTGTCTATTATTATCACATCATAAAACGTACCACCTGCCAATTGCTTTTTCAGTATGGGGTTTACGGGGTCTGTTATGTCATATACATTCAGCCCGTTGCTGCCGTTGCATACATAGAGGCGGTTGCCTGTCATGCCCAGTCCGTAGGGGCTTTCCATGTTTACGGTTTTGCGCAGCAGGGGTTGTGTTATATACTTTACATCATACACCATCAGCGCGTTGGTAGTGCCGCCGCAGCGTGTGCCGCCACGCACTGTAACATAAGCCAGCGAGTCGTTGGCTATTACAGGGTCGCAAGCGCGTACGTGTGTTGCCTGCCCCAGCTTAACAGGCTGTGCGGGGTTGCTGATTGAATAAATGTACATGGCACTGCTACTGCCAACAAACAGCTTGTCTTTATAAGCATAGATGGTTTCTATACTGAAACCTACATCTATACTGCCTTTTAGTTGCGGGCGTTTCTCGTCCAGCAGGCTGTAGGTGTATAGTTTGCGGTCGTCCACAATATACATATGGTCGGCCGCTGTAGTGAAGCGCGCTAATGAGCCACCTTGCCCCGTATTGCCCGATGCCGTTGTTTTATCGGCAGATGTAGTGCTGTCTTTATCGCAAGCAGTGATAAAGAGCGAAGCTGAAAACAGAATATATAATAGCTTTTTCATTTAGTTTCGTTTTTTGCGGGTTTAATTAATTTCTGCATTTAGGGTATTTCAACAATTTTTGTTCCCATCCTACTACTGTGCCTTTGCTATTGTCCACACATTCAAAGTAACCCGTGCCGGGCGGGCGGGTAGCATCTACCATCTTAAACACATTGCTGATACGGTCTGCTACTTTCACGCTGTCTATCTTGGCAATGTCTAATACCACAAGGTCGTTCAGGTTGTTGGTATAGAGTGTAGCGTTTTTGATAGCCAGTTCCTGCGCGCCCGTCACGCTGATGAAAGCTATCTTCTGCGGATTAGCAGGCTGCTTGATGAGGATAACGTGTATGCCCTTGCCGCTTTCTACCTGATAGAGCGTATCGCCCTTGATGTAGATTTTTCCGCCTTTTACGATATTCTGCGGTGGCAGCGATTTGATAGTAGTGATGTCTGCATCTTTGCTATACACGGGTGCCCAGCCATCTACCTCTGCGGGTATGGGTTCGGGCTCGGGTTGTGTACGCCTTGTGCCAAACGGGTCGCAAGATGCGAGTGTGATTGCTAGCACGGGTAGCAGCCATGCGCTAAGGGATGTTCGTTTCATACAGTAAGAAATTGTATTGCTGTTTTTAAGTTTGTTTACCATGCCCAATAACAAGGGCAGGAATGCTAAAACAAATACTGTGCTAAAAATTGTCATAATCGGGAAAAAAACAGAGGGGAATAATATTTATAAAATACTAAACTGATGTATTTTAAACTTTCGGTTATAATTAATTAATATGTATTAAATCGTTGGAAATATTGCGGTTTTCGCTCAAAACGGGGTAATTTTCCGCAACTTTGCCAATATTTTATATAAAATCAGCCTTTAAGGACAGATTATGGGTTTGTTTAGTTTTCTGACGCAAGAGATTGCTATTGACTTGGGTACTGCCAATACCCTCATTATACATAACGACCAAGTGGTGATAGACGAACCATCTATCGTGGCTACCGACCGTATGAGTAACAAAATAGTTGCCGTTGGTAAAAAAGCCATGATGATGCACGAGAAAACCCATGAAAATCTGAAAACCATCCGCCCGTTGAAAGACGGTGTGATTGCAGACTTCAACGCAGCAGAAGGTATGCTGCGTGAGATGATAAAAATGGTACATCCTAAAAAGCCATTGTTTCCGCCAAGCTACCGCATGGTGATATGCATACCATCTAGCATAACGGAAGTAGAGAAGCGTGCTGTGCGCGATAGCGCAGAACGTGCAGGTGCTAAGGAAGTGTATATGATACACGAGCCGATGGCTGCCGCATTGGGTATAGGTATAGATGTAGAAGAGCCTACGGGCAATATGATAATAGATATAGGTGGTGGTACTACAGGCATATCGGTGATAGCACTGGCAGGTATCGTGTGCGACCAATCTATACGCATAGCGGGCGATGAATTTACCGCAGACATTATGGAAGCCATGCGCCGCTACCATAGCCTGATGATAGGTGAGCGTACAGCAGAGCAAATAAAAATACAAGTAGGCAGCGCGCTGAAAGAATTAGATACACCACCCGAAGATATAGCCGTTAACGGGCGCGACCTTGTAACGGGCATACCTAAGCAAATCATGGTATCGTACCAAGAAGTAGCAGAGGCTTTAGATAAATCTATCTTCAAAATAGAAGAAGCGATACTGAAAGCTTTGGAAAGCACACCGCCCGAACTGGCTGCCGATATATACCGTCGTGGGCTGTACCTGACGGGTGGCGGTGCCTTGCTGCGCGGGCTAGACAAGCGCATATCGCATAAAATAAAGCTGCCTGTACATGTAGCAGACGACCCTCTGCGTGCTGTAGTGCGCGGTACGGGTATGGCACTGAAAAACATAGCCAAGATGCCTTTCCTGATGAAATAATTTCATTTGGTTTTCGGAATTTGTATTTTGGATTAATTCCTGAGCAGCCGTGCGCAATTTTATTTTATTCATCCGCCGTTTCTTCAACCTGATACTGTTTCTGGTATTGGAGATAATATGCGTGGTGCTGATAGCGCGTACCAACAATCTGCAAGGCAACGACATCATGAGTTCTGCCAACACGGTAGTGGGGCTCTCTTACAAAAAACAAAACGATGTAGTCTATTACTTCGGGCTGAAGCAGATGAACGATAGCCTGCTGAATGAGAATGCTAAACTGCGTGCGCTGATTGCTTTGCAAAACAATACCTACGATGTAATCAAAGACAGCAACGTACACCGCGCATTGCCGCAAACAGATACCAATCAAAAGAAAATACAGTATGCCGACTATGTGTATCGCACTGCCAAAGTGGTAAACAATTCGGTAAGTGCTGCTAATAATTATATCACCATTAACCGTGGTAGTAAGGATGGTGTTGCCAAAAACATGGCCGTCATTTCGGGTACGGGTGTAGTGGGCAAGGTAGTACACACATCTGCACACTATGCCAGCATACTAAGCGTACTGAGCGTGAAGCAAAAAGTGAGTGCCAAACTGAAAGACGGCACTACAGGCTATGTAGAATGGGAAGGTTATCGCCCCGATGTGCTGGTGATGAAAGATGTGCCGCAACAGGTAGTAGTTCGCAAGGGCGATAGTGTGTTTACCACCAGTTATTCTTTCTTTCCGCCCGATGTGCTGATAGGACGTGTGCAGAAAGTAATGCGTGTAAAGAAAAACAGCCTGCTGCTGCTGTACCTGCAGCCGGGCAGCAATTTCCGCAATCTGCAATATGTGTATGTAGTAGAAAATAAAATGATGGTAGAACGCCTGATGGTTGAAGACAGCGTAAACTTGAAGAAGCCATGAGTATATACGTAAGAAACATATTGCGCTTCTGCCTCATTATGGCACTACAGGTGCTGATACTGAATAAGATAACCCTGCGCTGGTGGAGCCAGCCGCAAGGCTTCCCTGTTTTTATACCCTATGTATATCCTTTGTTTCTGTTGTTGTTGCCTTTTGAAACACCCGTATGGTTGCTATTGATGCTGGGCTTTGTTACGGGCATCACGATGGATTCATTTGCCAATACGGCGGGCATACACGCTTTTGTATGTGTGCTGATAGCCTACCTGCGTACCAATGTGCTGAATGCTTTACTACCCAAAAACCTGAGCGAATACACCAACCAAAGCCCCAATGTAAAGAACATGGGCTGGATGCCTTTCTTAGTATATAGTTCGTTTCTGATACTGATACACCATAGCGTTTACTTCAGCATAGAGCTATGGAGCTTTGCCAACATAGGCTACCTGCTGCTGAAGATACTGGCATCATCTGCTACATCTATTCTGTTTGTACTTGCCTACCTGCTGCTGTTTACAAGGCAGGTGAATGCGAGGGGGTGAGGTACATTCTATTAAAAACTCGTATTCAGTGCATTATATATTGGTGTAAATATCCTTAACAGTTTTAGTAGTTATAACCATCATTATTTATTTATATTGATGTTTATGGCACTTAGCACATACACTATCATAATCATACTAAGTTCTGTTATCATACTCAGTTATATGTTCAGTATGCTGAGTAAGAAAACTAATATCCCATCTGTATTATTGCTTATCGGTACGGGTATTGCCGTAAAACAAATTGCCGGACATTTATGGTATGAAGAAGCTATTGTAAATAAGCTTGTAAAAATATTGGGGGCAATAGGTTTAATAATGATTGTGCTGGAAGCCGCTTTAGATTTGAAGCTAAGTCAAAGCAAAATAAAACTCATTCGCAATTCTCTTGGTTCTGCATTGTTTATATTTCTTATATCCGCAATTGGTATAAGCTATTTAATTGCACAATGGTTGAACGTGTCTTTAGAAAATGCATTTATATATGCCGTATGTTTAAGTATTATCAGCAGCGCTATTGTAATACCAAGTACACAAAACCTACCGGAAGAAAAAAAAGAATTTATAATATATGAATCATCATTGTCAGATATCATTGGCATTATGGTGTTCAATTATATGCTTATGGATAATGTTATGAGTTTATCGTCGACAGCATTGTTTGGTAGCAAAGTTTTACTGGCAATAGTTATCTCCGTTGCCGCTACTTTTTTATTAATGTATATAATAACAAATGCCAGATCGCACATTAAATTTTTTATGCTGTTTGCGGTACTTGCATTGATATATGCTTTAGGTGAAAAAATACATTTGCCATCATTACTTATTGTGCTTGTGTTTGGTCTGGTGTTCAACAATCATACTTACATAATACGTGGTCCGTTACAAAAACTTCTTTATAATCAGGATATTGATAATACACTTCACTTTATGAAGTCCATCACTGCTGAAACTTCTTTCCTTATTCGTACATTTTTCTTCATCATATTCGGCTATAGTATAGACTTAAAAGTACTTTACGAAGCAGAAGTATGGCAGCTTGGCAGCCTCATTATTTTGATACTTTTCTTTGCACGATTTTTATATCTAAGACTCATCCTGAAAACAAATCTTTTCCCTGAATTATTTCTGATGCCTCGTGGTTTAGTTACCATTTTGCTGTTTTACAGCATACCAGTCAGCAAAAGCATAGGTAGTTTTAATGCAGGCATATTATTCTTTGTTGTAGCAATAACAAGCCTGTTGATGATGGTTGGCTTATTGCTATTTAAGGGTGGTAAAATAACCGAATTGGAAGAGTAATATTTTCTTTTTGAGCATAAGGAGTTTCTCCTAACAAACACAACTCACCGCGAACCGTAAGGAAGTAATTCCTGACTGCACATTAAAATACTCCGGCCTTGCCGACAATTTATTACGGCCCCGCCGCAGCCTTGCCGCATTTTTTTCGGCAGAGAAGAAAAGAAAACAGAATAAAAGAGTAGAAAAATATACACCACCATCCTCATAATATTCCGTCATTTCGAACGAAGAGAGAAATCTCCTGAGCATTAGCACTTAAGTCGGTATATAGTTTTACTTAAGTCAGCCCAGTCTGGTTGTAAACGCTTGAATTTGTTCACTATTCTTTTGCCTATTTCACTTTTTCTGTTGTCAGGAGTTTACCTGACAAACACAACCCACCACGAACCGTCAGGAAGTAATTCCTGACGGCACAATTAGTTAATAACCTTCGGCACAAGCGAGGGTATCTGTCGGCACAAGCGAATTTAAGCGACACAAAAAGCCGGCAGAGAAGAAAAGAGAAGAAAACAAAATATAAGAGTAGAGTATAGAAGAAAAAGTAACAACAAGCATGGCACAAGCAAGCATTTTTCTGCTTGTGCCACATCTAAGCAACTAATTTGTGTGCTTAAGCTATAGCCAGGCTACCCATTTTTGTAGCAGAGAAGAGAAGAAAAGAAAACAGAACAAAAGAGTAGAGTAGAAAATGATAGATACTCCACCACCTGCTCCGATAAAAATAATTTTTATTAAGTGAAAATAATTTGTATTTTTGCTATGTTAAACCACCCTAAGTACTCACCCTTATGCAACCGCTTAACCTATCCCCCCAAAGCTGTCCGTTGCCCCCCTTTCAAGGCAAATGTCAGATTTCTGCCCAAATCCTTTATTTACGGGCATTTCAGGGCTTGTTAAAACCCTTTTTTTTCTTTGTTTTTGCCGCCATTTTTCAATACTTTTGCAGGATAACCAATAGCGGTTGTTTAGCGGTTTTTTGCACCTTTCTATCAATACAGGGCACTACCGCTGCCGCAAGCACAAAAACAGGTTCGTTACAACAACAAATGAGTACAGAAAACGAAGTTTTACAAAAACCTGCCAGTTACGATGCGGGCAGCATACAGGTATTAGAAGGGCTGGAAGCGGTGCGCAAACGCCCGGCGATGTACATAGGCGATATTGGCGTTAAAGGTTTGCACCATTTGGTGTATGAGGTGGTGGATAACTCGATAGACGAGGCACTGGCAGGGCATTGCAAAAACATCAGTGTAAACATACACGAGGACAACTCGATAAGCGTAGAAGACGACGGGCGCGGCATACCTACAGGCATACACCCCAAAGAGGGGCGTAGTGCGCTGGAAGTAGTAATGACCGTACTGCACGCGGGCGGTAAGTTTGATAAAGACTCGTACAAAGTATCTGGTGGATTGCACGGTGTGGGTGTGAGTTGCGTAAACGCATTAAGCTCGCTGATGCAAACAACCGTTTGCCGAGAGGGTAAAATATTCGAGCAGGAATACAAAATGGGCATACCCCAATATGCCGTGCGCGAAATAGGCACTACCGATAAACGTGGCACCAAGCAACATTTTTGGCCTGATAACAGCATCTTTAAAGACACGGTATATAACCGAGAAATACTGGCTGGCCGCTTGCGCGAACTGTCTTACCTGAACAAAGGCATCCGTATAGTACTGACAGACCTGCGGGAAACGGATGATAACGGAGCACCTGTATCTGAAGTGTTTTATAGCGAAGGTGGTATAGTAGAATTTGTTGCCATGCTGGATAGCAAAGCAGGGCGCAATCCGCTGCTACCCGCACCCATCTACATGGAAGGGCACGATACCGAAAGCAATGTGGCGGTAGATGTGGCGATGAGCTACAATACATCGTACAACGAGCATATTTTTTCTTACGTCAACAATATCAACACCATAGAGGGTGGCACTCACGTAGCGGGTTTCCGCCGTTCTATCACGCGCGTGTTCAAGTCTTACGGAGATAAGAACAAGCTGTTTGAAAGAGCGAAGGTGGAGATAACGGGCGATGACTTCCGTGAGGGATTGAGTGCCATCATATCTGTAAAAGTACCCGAGCCACAATTTGAAGGGCAAACCAAAACCAAGCTCGGTAATAACGAGGTGATGGGTGTGGTGGATGTATGCGTAAGCCGTGTGCTGGAAGCCTATCTGGAAGAGCATCCCAAAGAAGCCAAACTGATAATTGACAAAGTGATAATAGCTGCGCAGGCACGCGCGGCAGCACGCAAAGCACGCGAACTGGTGCAGCGCAAAAGCGTATTGACGGGTGGTGGTATGCCGGGCAAGCTGGCAGATTGCAGCGATAGAGACCCCGAGCGTTGTGAGCTATATCTGGTAGAAGGCGACTCGGCAGGTGGTACTGCCAAGCAAGGCCGAGACCGTAGCTTTCAGGCTATATTGCCACTGCGTGGTAAGATACTGAACGTAGAAAAAGCACAGGAACATAAGATATACGAGAACGAGGAGATAAAGAATATGTTTACCGCATTGGGTGTAAGCATCGGCACGGCCGACGACCCCAAAGCACTGAACCTTACCAAACTGCGCTACCACAAAATCATCATCATGACCGATGCCGATGTGGATGGCTCTCACATTGCTACGCTGATACTCACCTTCTTCTTCCGATACATGAAGGAACTTGTAGAGCAGGGTTATGTGTATCTGGCGCAGCCACCGCTGTACTTGGTAAAGAAAGGTAAAGAACAGGAGTATGCATGGGATGAAGATAACCGCAAAGCAGCTGTAGAGCGTATGGCAAACGGCAAGGAAGACAGCGTGAACATACAACGCTACAAGGGCCTTGGTGAGATGAACGCCGACCAGCTTTGGGAAACCACCATGAACCCCGATACCCGCATACTGAAGCAGGTAACGATAGAAAGCGCGGCAGAGGCAGACAGCGTATTCTCTATGCTGATGGGCGATGAGGTAGCACCACGCAGGCAGTTTATAGAAACACATGCCAAGTATGCAAGGATAGATGCGTAGTTTCTTCCAGTTGACTGGTGATAGCATATTCAAAGCGGTACTTAGTACCGCTTTTTGTTTTACGTAATATTTCTTTGCGTACGTTTTGCGTCAGCCTTTGCGAGCTCTGCGGTAAAAATCGTCTGTAGGAGCAGCATGTATTTTTATAGCTTTGCGATCATCATAATCATTCCAAATTACAGACATCATGGTCAGGTTAGCTATACACGGTGGGGCAGGTACTATTTTGCGCAGCAGCATGACGGCTGAATTGCAGGCACAATACGAACAGGGACTGAACGATGCGCTACAGGCAGGTTATAGCATTTTACAAACAGGTGGCAGCGCGGTAGATGCCGTACAGGCAGCAGTAGTATCGTTAGAAGATTTTCCGTTGTTTAATGCAGGCAGGGGTTCTGTGTTTAATAACGCAGGCGGGCACGAAATGGATGCCAGTATAATGGATGGCAGCAACCTGAAAGCAGGCGCATCGTCCGGCACAAGTAATGTGAAAAATCCTGTATTATTGGCAAGAGCTATTATGGATAAAAGTGAGCATGTATTGCTATGTGGTAAGGGTGCAGAGCAGTTTGCAAAGCAGCAAGGATTAGCTTTTGCAGATGATAATTATTTCTACAATCAGCACCGATACGAGCAGTGGCAACAGGCATTGAAAGAAGATACCGTAAGCCTTGACCATAATGACAAAAAATTCGGGACGGTAGGTGCAGTGGCGTTGGATGCACATGGTAATCTGGCAGCAGCTACCAGTACGGGTGGTATGACCAATAAGAAATATGGACGCATGGGCGATAGCCCGATAATAGGTGCGGGCACGTATGCTAATAATAACACCTGCGCTATCAGTTGCACGGGGCATGGCGAATTGTTTATTCGCGCCGTAGTAGCTTACGACATCAGTTGCCTGATGGAATACAAAGGGCTGACACTGCAAGAGGCGTGTGATGTTGTAGTACACGACAAGCTAATTAAAATAGGCGGTGAGGGCGGCTTAGTAGCTATAGACAAGCAAGGCAATATCTGCCTGCCATTCAACAGCGAGGGTATGTATCGTGGTTATGCTACGGAAAGGGAAAGGGTGGTGATGATATATAAGTAGCCCCTCCTGTCCTCCCCCAAGGGGCGAGGGAATTGAAAGAGAGATTTTTATGTTCAAGCGAGGACGCTTGAACGGGAGTGAGTAAATTTATATGCCTTTAGGAATTACTTTCAGACTGTTTGCAGGGGTATGTATTGTTACTGTCAGGAGATAACTCCTGACAGCATGAGGAAGGCGTCCTCGCTTGAAGCCAACTACCCCTCGTCCTCAATCGCTATTTCCTTGCCCTCGTAGGTACGGTTTTGCAGATTATAGACATCGCCGCTGCTCATGATGTGCACGATGATGTTTTCTACACTGATGGGCTGGCCTATGCGTATATCGGCTATGTTGTTGTAGTCTATATTTCTGCCGTCTATTATTACCACGCTGCCGCTGCCTATCGTCTTTAGGTGGTGTCCGTCTGTTACTACTACGCCTGTATCTTCGCCCAAGCCAACGCCTATAGCGCCGGGGTTAGCTGCTACCGCTTGCGCCAAGCGGTTGAACCTGCCGCGCTTATCAAAGTGAGAATCTATTATTACGCTTTGTACAAAACCTAAGCCCGTGCTTATTTTCACCTCACCTTTCAGGTGTGCTTTGTCGGCACTGCCCTCATATATCATGGTATTGCTCATAGCCATAGCACCCGCGCTGGTGCCACCTATTACAAAATGCTCGTCGTAGTAGCGTTGTTTCAGAATATCCAAAAACTCCGTACCGCCAAATATGGAAGACAGGCGTAGCTGATTGCCACCCGAAAACATAATACAGTTACAAGCCCTGAGACGCGCTATATATTCGGGTTTGGAAGCGTCTTCACGGTCGCGTATGCGCAGGTGGTTTACGTTTTTGCAGCCCAGTTTGCCAAAGGCATCTACATAGTTTTCGGCCACCTCGTCGGGTATAGACGATGCGGTGGTGATAACCTCTACCAGCGGGTCTTCTACCCCCGTCAGGCTAACGATATTTTTCAGTATGCCGAGTTCAAAAAAATTCAGCCTGTTCCGTTCTACAATGCCTTTCTCAAGGTCTGTTCCTTTATCTTCCGCACCGCCTACCGATACTAAGAAACCTTTGGGATATGATTGAGCCACTTGATAACAAAAAATTAATCCTGCAAATTTATTCATTTTAAGGTATTTGGCTTACGCATTATTATTTATTAACTTGTTAAGCTCAACTGTAAAGTGTATGAAGATATTAGACATTAAAGTGATGAACGGCCCTAACTACTGGTCTGTAAAACGCCACAAACTGATAGTAATGCTGCTGGACCTTGAAGAACTGGAAGAACGCCCTACCAACCTGATAGACGGCTTTCTGGAAAGATTGCAGGCGTTGATGCCCAGCATGTATGAGCACAGGTGCAGCGAGGGCGTAGCGGGCGGCTTCTTCAGCCGTGTGAAGGAAGGCACATGGATGGGCCATGTGATAGAGCATATAGCCTTGGAACTGCAAACCCTCGCCGGTATGGAAACAGGCTTTGGGCGCACACGCGAAAGCGATAAGCGTGGCGTGTATCACGTTGTATTTTCGTACTACGAGGCGAAAGCAGGTATATATACAGCCAAAGCATCGGTGCGCATAGCAGAGGCCTTGATAGCAGGCGAACCTTACGACCTGCAAAAAGATATACAGGAACTGCGCGAGATACGCGAGGACGAACGCCTCGGCCCCAGTACAGGCTCTATTGTAGATGAAGCTATTAAACGCAAGATACCCTACATCAGGCTCAACCGCCACTCGTTGGTGCAGCTTGGCTATGGCAAAAACCAGAAGCGTGTGCAGGCAACCGTAGCCAGCACTACCAGCAGCATAGCTGTAGAGATAGCCTGTGATAAAGAAGAAACCAAAAACCTGCTGGAAGCAGCAGAGATACCCGTGCCGCGCGGGCGTATTATATATGATGAAGAAGACCTGAAAGCAGCGATAGATAAAATAAACTACCCCATTGTGCTGAAACCTGTAAATGGTAATCATGGCAAGGGAGCAACTACTAACATACGCACTTGGGACGATGCCGTAGTGGCATTGGCAGCAGCCAAGAAATACGGACGCGCCGTGATATGTGAGAAGTTTGTAGTGGGGCGAGATTTCCGATTGCTGGTTATCAATTACAAATTTGTAGCAGCCGCACTGCGCACACCCGCAGCCGTTACTGGCGATGGCAAACACACCATACAACAACTGATAGACATTGTAAACCAAGACCCGCGACGTGGCTACGGGCACGAGAAGGTATTGACATCCATCAAGGTAGATGACTTTACGATAGATATACTGAATAAGAAAGGCTATACGCTGGATACCGTGATTGCTGATAAAGAAGAACTATGGCTGAAGCCTACTGCCAACCTCAGTACAGGCGGCACGGCTACCGATGTTACAGACTTTGTGCATCCTACCAATGTTTTTATGGCAGAGCGTATAGCGCGCATCATAGGATTGGATATTTGCGGTATAGACATCATGGCACCCGACCTGAGCGTACCGATAAGCGAAAACGGCGGCGCGATACTGGAAGTGAATGCAGCCCCCGGCTTCCGTATGCATCTGGACCCTACAGAGGGATTGCCACGCAACGTAGCAGAGCCTGTAATAGATATGCTGTACCCACCCGGCACCACGGCACGCATACCCATCATAGCCATATCTGGTACAAACGGTAAAACAACTACTACCCGCCTGATAGCGCACATCGTAAAACAGATGGGGCATAAAGTAGGCTACACCACTACCGATGGTGTGTATATACAAAACCAACTGATGGTAAAGGGCGACTGTACAGGCCCTGTATCGGCAGAGTTTGTATTGAAAGACCCTACGGTGGACTATGCCGTACTAGAATGCGCGCGTGGCGGATTGCTGCGTGCAGGCCTTGGCTTTCATAATTGCGATGTAGCGGTGGTAACCAATGTAGCGGCCGACCATCTGGGCTTGCAGGGGATAGACACGATAGAAAAACTGGCAAGGGTAAAAGCCGTTGTGCCTAATACAGTATTCCCCGAAGGGTATGCCATACTGAATGCCGATGATGATTTGGTATATGCCATGCGCGAGGGTTTGAATTGTAAACTCGCGCTGTTCTCTCTATACGAAAACAGCCCGCGCATCAAAGAGCATTGCGCCAAAGGCGGGCTGGCTGCGGTGTACGAGCATGGCTATGTAACCATACTGAAAGGCGGCTGGAAGATACGCATAGAGAAAGTAACGAACATACCCATCACATTCTCGGGCAAGGCAGAGTTCAATATAAGCAATGTACTGGGGGCTACACTGGCGGCTTATGTGCGCGATTTCAAGACGGAAGACATACGCCTTGCATTGCAAACATTTGTGCCATCACCAGCCATGACACCGGGACGCATGAACTTCTTCCAGTTCAAAAACTTTACCGTGATGCTGGACTATGCGCACAATACGCATGGCATACAGGCAATAGGTAAATATGTGCAGTCGGTAGATGCGCCATTGAAAGTGGGCATAGTAGCCGGTGTGGGCGACCGCAGAGATGAAGACATCATATCATTGGGCGAAGAGTCTGCCAAGATATTTGACGAAATCATCATCAGGCAGGACAAAAATCTGCGCGGGCGTACAGAGGAAGAAATGATAGAACTGATGACACGCGGCATACGCAATATAGACCCGCTGAAGAAGATAACCCTCTTCCGCAGAGAAAGCGAAGCCATTGACCATGCCATAGCCACTGCGCAGAAAGGTTCGTTCATTGTAGTCATCAGCGATGTAGTACCCGATGCGCTGGACCAAGTGAAACGCTATAAAGACATAGAAGATGGTGTTGAGGTAACGGCGTAGAAATAGATTACAGAATATACAAAGCGGCTCTTGTAGCCGCTTTTGTTTTACTACAAATGCAAATGCTTTGAAGCAACCGCCTTGCCAAAGAACACCGAAGCATGCGCATCAAAATCAGTTGTATCGTCTGTAGTGTAGAACTGCATATTGCCGCCCTTACTTAGTCTGTTATCCATATCAGTGTGGCGGTGCAGATAGTCAGCAAGGCTATTGGCAACAATATCGCCCTGCGCTATTACGTTGATGCCAGTGGGCAGATGTTTTTTTATTTTGTCCATCAGCAACGGATAGTGTGTGCAGGCAAGCAATATGGTATCTGTTTGCGGTGCATCGTGCATTAGCTGGTCGAGGTATTTTTTTACAAAGAAGTCGGCACCCTCACTGTTATATTCACCATACTCTACTATCGGTACCCACATGGGGCAAGCCATCTGGTGTACCCGCACATCGGGAAAAAACTTACCGATTTCTATTTCGTAAGATTGTGAGTTGACCGTACCACGTGTACCCAGCACGGCTATGTGTTTAGTATTGGTATAATTGCCTATTACCTCTGCCGTGGGGCGTATCACACCCAGCACACGTTTATTGCCTTGCATCTTGGGCAGGTCTTCCTGTTGTATGGTGCGCAGTGCTTTGGCACTGGCGGTGTTGCAGGCAAGTATCACCAATTCGCAGCCTTGTGCAAAAAACCATTCCACGCATTGCAGCGTGTATTCATGCACCGTTTCGTAGCTGCGGTTGCCATAAGGGGCACGCCCGTTATCGCCCAGATAGATATAGTCGTACTGCGGCAGCCGAGCAGCGATGGACTTAAACACCGTCAGCCCGCCATAGCCACTATCGAATATACCAATGGGAGATTGCATTGGGTAAAGATAATGTTGATTTTATTAGTGTTGTTAATAGTCAATGATAACATTTTTGCCAGGCAACAACCATTCATTTATTGGCATTTCAATATTTACAATAGCGGATAATCCTTTTTTTAGATGGATATTTGATAAAATGTATTTAGGGTAATAATATTGTCCGCTGTATAACCCTTTGTATTTTGAAGTGATGTGTGCTGTAAAAATCCCTTCAGTATTTAATACAACGCAATAATAACCTTTTCTATCTGTCACGACTTTCTTTAGTAGGGTATCATTTTTATACACTTTGATGGTTGCTTTTATCCCTTTTTTATAATTGCTAATTCTACCTGTTATGTTGCAATATGTTACAGTATCATCTAGTAGCACAGTATTAACTGGATTATATCTTCTTCTGATAGGGTTTATGTTCGTGCTAGCTTGAAGTTGTGCGTTTAATGATGTAACAGAATCTTTTGTTATTATGAATTTAATAATGAGAGCAGAATTATAGCCATGATAAGAAGCTTTAACATCGTATATACCTGGCAATAGGTTGAATACTGTATATTTTCCCAGAGTATCGCTTACAGAGCTTCCTTTTAGAACACCTAATTGAAGTAATTCAATAAATGCGCCAGTAATAGGTTCATTTTTCTCATCAGTTATTACACCCTTAACGCTACCATATTGAGCTGAACAGATTATGGTAAATGAGTAGAATAATATGCAAACTAAATACTTGAACATACATCTAATTTAAACCAAGAGCCCGTAAATACGGGCCCTATGAGTTTTATCTTTATCGTAATATCAGTACAAACCTATAAAGGTTTTCATAAATACTTGTCATAGCAGCGTAGAAGCGTAGTGTAAATGCTATTTATACAGTAAATTTGCATCATATTTTACTTATGAGTGACGTTGCTACAACACCCGTGCTGACGGCTAAAGATTTTGCTACCGACCAAGAGGTACGCTGGTGCCCCGGTTGCGGAGACTATTCTATACTGAAACAGGTACAAACCATCCTGCCGCAAACAGGCATTCCGCGCGAAAATATCGTTATCATATCGGGCATTGGCTGCAGCAGCCGCTTCCCGTATTATATGAATACATTCGGCATGCACAGCATACACGGGCGTGCTACCGCTATAGCCAGCGGGCTAAAAGCTACCCGCCCCGAACTGAGTGTATGGATAGTAACAGGCGACGGCGACGGACTGAGCATTGGTGGCAACCACACCATCCACCTGCTGCGCAGGAATTTTAATGTAAACATACTGCTGTTCAACAACCAGATATACGGGCTTACCAAAGGACAGTATTCACCAACATCTGAAGAGCAGAAAGTAACCAAGTCTACACCATTTGGCAGTATAGACCATCCGTTCAACCCACTCGCATTGGCTATGGGTGCAGATGCCAGTTTTATAGCCCGCAGTATGGACCGCGACCCCAAGCACCTGCAACAGATGTTGCTGCGTAGCCATGCGCATCACGGGGCATCGTTTCTGGAGATATACCAAAACTGCAACATCTTCAACGATGGCGCATTCGAGATATTTACCGAAAAAGGCAGCAAGATGGAAGAATGCTTGTTCCTTGAACAAGGGCAACCATTGCTGTATGGTACTAATAAAGACAAGGGCATCAAGCTGGATGGTTACAAACCCCAATTAGTAAACATGGCAGACGGGCATAGTGCCGATGACTTGTGGATACACGACGAAAAAGATTTCTTCAAAGCGCAAATACTCACCCGCTTCTTCGACAATCCCGCAACGGCTGGGCATTATCCGCGTCCGTTTGGTGTGTTTTACGAAACAGAACGCCCCACATACGAGGATGCCATGAAGCTGCAACTGGAAGATGCCATCGCCACACGCGGCAAAGGCAACCTAGACAAGCTGCTGGAAGGGAAAGAAACTTGGGTGATAGAATAATGGCTGAATGGCTCAATTGGGCAATGGCTCAATGGTTGCTTTTAAGATATGTCATCTATACCACTCAATTATTATAAATGGTTTTATTACATTCAGCCATTGAGCAATTAAGCAATTAACGACTTGGCTTCACTACAAAAACTGGCAGGGCAAACAATGTGGTATGGCGTAAGCACCATAGCTGCGCGAATGCTTACGTTTTTGCTTACGCCTTATCTCGCATACACTCTGACAGGTGAAGAGGGCAGGTTTGTATTAGGCCAGTATGGCTATATCTATACACTCTTCCCAATTATGAATGTGCTCTATACCTATGGTATGGAAACATCGTTTTTCCGATTCAGCAAAACAGAAGATAACCGAGGACTGTATAATACGCAGACCAGTGCCATGTTGTTTACCACACTGCTGTTTTCGCTATGCCTCATACTGTTTAACGAGCAGGTAGCGGATATTGCAAGGCTTGGTACGCATACCGAATATGTAGGCTGGTGTGCCGCCATCTTAGGTTTGGATGCATTGTCTGCCTTGCCGTTTGCAAAGCTGCGAAATGAAAATCGTCCGCGTGTATATGCGTTTACCAAAGTGGCAGGTATTGCGGTGTTTGTGGTAACGATAGTATTCCTGTTCAGTTTTGGCAAGGGTGTGGCAAATAGCAATCCGCAAGGATGGTTTGCACAATGGTATCATCATCATTATGGCATTGGCTTTATATTATTTGCCAATCTGTTGCAAGCCGCCATTACACTCTTGCTGCTTTATAAAGGATGGAGCAGCTACAAGCCGCGAATAGACAAAGCACTGCTGCAAAAAGTATTGGTATATGGTTTCCCGATACTGATAACTGGCTTTGCGGGTGTTATCAACGATAGCATCAACCGGTACATGTTCATAGAGTTGCATCCCGGTAGCGATGTAGAAAATGTAAAAGCCATCGGCTCTTATAGTATGGCGGTGCGTTTGGCAACACTCATCAACCTGACGATACAGGCATTTAAAATGGCGGCAGAGCCATTCTTCTTTTCCATATCGGGCGATAAAGACGCGCGCCCTACATACGCAAGGGTGATGAAGTGGTTTGTTATTCTCATGGCATTGATGTTTCTGAATGTGATGCTGTATCTCGATGTGTGGAAACTATTTATAGGCGAGCATATACAAGCTATACACCTCGTGCCCGTCATGCTGATGTATTATGTATTCCTCGGCATTTACTACAATCTGACGGTATGGTACAAGCTGACAGATAAAACCTACTTCGGCACTTACATCATGATTATCGGTTCGGCGGTTACTATCATCTTCAACTGGATGCTGATACCTGTATGGGGCTACGATGCCTGTGCATGGGGCACATTGGTATGCTATGCTGTTATGATGTACCTCTCCTTTACGTGGGGGCAAAAATATTACCCTATACCATACGAGGTGGGTAAGATGGCAAAGTATTTGGGTGTGATGCTGTTTCTCTATGCAGTGCAGTTCATCATTAGTAAATATACAGATGCTGCCATATTACGCATTGCAACGGGTACGGTATTATTTACGGCTTACTTGTTCTACATCTACAAACAAGAGCGTACGGAATTAAAATCCTTTCCTGTAATTGGTAAGTATATTCGTTAAGCCAGCAACTCACACGGCTTCATGCCGGTTGCTTTTTTGAAAGCCGTACTGAAATGCGATATGCTGCTGAAGCCGAGTGTGTTGGCAACGTCTGATACGGATAGCCCCTGTTGTTGCAACATATATTTTGCCTTACTGATGCGCAGGTCTTGCGTGTATTCGTGGATGGTTTTACCCGTCAGTGCCTTAAAGCCTTTTTTCAGATAGCACTCGTTCATCGCCACTTTGCGCGATAGTTCTTTTATCGTCAGCGGATTATCGAAATGCAGCTCTACAACACGGCGTGCTTCCATTATTTTTTCACGTTCGCTGTCGTATGCCAGAAAGCGGCAGGCAGGTACAGGACAAACAGTGAATGGCAACGTAATACACTCCAACGCACGGCGTAGCAACGCTGTAATGATTTCTTTCTGCTGCAATGCTTGTGTAAAGGCAGTAGGTGCTTTGGGTTCTTTTATCTGTTGCAGCAATGCCATAGACTGCGAACAAAGTGCGAATTGTTGTTCCGTTACTTGGTCGAAGCGGAATGGCTGCTCCGTTTCAAGTAGCGAAAGCGGGTATTGCTCAAAATAGGTAGGTTTAAATTCAATCCACACCACTTCGGCTTCTGCAGTTTGTGCAGTGTATTGCATGTATAGCAGTTGCAGGCAGTATTGCCCGTCTGCTATGGGAAAAAGGTTCAGCCTTGCGTGTTCATCCGGCCAGTTATCTTCCTCAAAGCTTACAATGATTTGCTCGGCATGTGTATCCCTATGCTCCAGCAGCATAGTGCGACTGGCAACACGCGCCTGCTGCCCAAGTATGCGCTCTATGGGTGCCTCTGCGGTGTTTATTACAGATATAGTGCTGCCTCTTTTCATTGCGGTAGGCAAAGATAAGGGATATAAGCAATAGCAAGACGATGACAGGGAATGCTTTTCGTTCGTAACTTTAAGTATAAATACAACCATATGGGGTTCATCATTTTAGGTATTCTGATTTTTATTGGCAGCGTTATAGCAGCAGGCATTACAGATAAAATTAAGCCCGTGATAAAGGGCGCAAGGCTGCTATCTCTGATAATGGTATTGCTGGGCGTGCTGACGGCAAGCATCGTACAGATAGACGCAGGATATATTGGTGTAAAGAAGTTATTTGGTAAGATACAACCCGATGTGCTGCATAGTGGGCTGCATATGGTAAACCCATTGGTAGATGTAGTGGAAGTAGATGTACGCACACAAAACTATACCATGAGTGGCGTACACGACGAGGGCGAAAAATCGGGCGATGATGCTATACGTGTGCTGAGTGCAGACGGGCTGGAAGTAACCATAGACCTGACGGTATTGTATAAAGTAATACCAACAGATGCACCCGATATACTGCGTAAAATAGGCATAGACTATGTAGAAAAAATAGTGCGCCCCATAGCACGTACCAAGATACGCGATAATGCGGTGTATTACGATGCCGTAGCGCTCTACTCTACTAAGCGCGATGAGTTTCAGGCAAGGATATTTAAGGGGATGGAAGACGAGTTTAAAAAGCGTGGCCTGATGCTGGAAAACCTGTTGGTGCGCAACATCACACTGCCTACATCTGTAAAGAACACAATTGAAACCAAGATAAATGCAGAGCAGGAAGCGCAGAAAATGCAATTCGTACTGCAAAAAGAAAAACAGGAAGCAGAGCGCAAGCGTATAGAGGCACAAGGTATAGCCGACTATCAGCGCATCATAAGCGAGAGCCTTACGGAAAAGCAACTGCAATACGAACAGATAAAAGCCATGAAAGACTTGGCAGCATCAGACAATGCTAAAATCATCATGATGGGCAAGGGCAATACACCCGTGATATTGGATAGTAAGTAGGTTAGTGTGCGATGTTCAGTATAGAGTTGATGGCTGCTGTAAGTGTTAACAAAGCAAGCGTTGTAATACCAAGAATACTTAGTAATGAGAATTTGATAAATGTTTTAAACCTGCCTTGTTTATAAAAACCACGCATTGATTTGTACAGATAAAATATGGATAGTGCAAAAGTGAAAAAAGATAAGATAGCACCTATACTGCCGAAAGTATAAAATGTTTCCATGAGCAATATCACTAAAAACATCAGGCAATAATAGTGTATCAGAAATATAATATGCGATACGTAATAATATTCTTTACGCTTGCGTATATATAATAGTTGCAGTATTAATGCTATAAGCGGCAATGAGAAGAATAATACGGCGGGTATAGCTTTTTTAAACTTATACAGAAACTTTTCGCCAAAGTTTTCATTATCGTGGGTATACTCTCTTGCCTCTGTTATTTTTCTTATGAAATAATGCTTAATGAAATTGTCTTTTTTATACGCAGGCAGGCTTTTCTGAACAGAGTCGTATTCACTTACTTTACTATAGGCATTAAGATCATTTATAAATCCGCTTCCTTTTCTCAGGTCTACTACAGCTAATGTATCAGTTTGTATTTTTGATGAGTCGCTCTTTGTGCCTACCAATGTTGCTGGGTTTATAGATATTATATTAGCACTGTCGGTCGTTTTATTTTTAACAGGCGAGCTATTTGCAGGCGGGCTACTATGAAAAAACATACCTGAAATAATAAAGAATGCAGCCGATACAAATAAGTACAGCCTGATGGGGTTTACATAATTTGCTCTGCGCCCGTTTACATATTCATTGGTAACAAATCCCGGCTTGATTATCATGTACTTGATGGTAGTAAAAAACTTGCCATCAAAGTGTAACAGGTCTTCAAAAAAATGGACGATTAATTGTCCGAAAGATTGTTTGGGTTCTACGTTTTCTTGTCCGCATTTATGGCAAAAACGGTCGTACAAAGCTGCATGGCAGTTAAGGCAAACTTTTTCTGAACGTTCGTGTTGATGAGACATAAGTAATATTTAATGACCATTAGCCATTGAAAAAAACGAGTTAAGTATAAGTATTGTCATTATAATAATAATAACACCACTAATGCTTAACATCAGCATTAACCACTTTATTAGTGTTTTTGACAAGCCTTGTTTGTAAAAATGCTTCATAGCAAAATATACATAGATAGACAAGCCTAAGTATATCAAGCTGGTGAATGCGCCATATATTCCAATGTCACCAATCTTGCTTAATACAACATCTATTACTTCTTTTAAAAGGAAAAAGAACCATGCTACTATGTAACAATGCAATGAAAATATTGCGTGAGAAACGTAGAAAAATTGCTTTCTTCGTCTGATGTATAATATGGTCAGTATTAGCGAAAAGATGGGTAGTGATATGAAAAATACTTTTGAAAAAGAATGGCTATATTTATCTATTACATTACCTACAAAGTCATAAGGGTTCATGCTGTAGGTATGTGCTACACCTACAATACGCTTCTCAAAATACCTGCTAATACCATCACTTTTTAGGCTATCCGGCAAAGATTTTTGAACAGAGTCATAATAACGAAGACCGTTAGAATAATCTTTACCAAAGGTTATCCACATAACAGCTTTGCCATTAACTTCTTTGCCGCTTAGTAAAAAATCTTCCGAGTTTTTATTGGCGTTATTTATCGAGTCTATAATTCTTACAGCCTCTGGATCGGTACTGAATTTGAATTTACTATTACTGCCACTTAATGTTAGATATAATAGGAAGAACGCAAACGATACAAACAGGTACATACGCACGGGGTCTATGTACTTCATGCGCCGCCCTTTTACGTATTCTTCTGTCAGGTAGCCCGGCTTTAGTAATAAAGGCTTCAGCGTACCCCAAAATTTACTATCGAAGTGAGTAACGTCGTTAAAGAAATGCGTTATCAAACCCCAGAAAGTCTGTTTAGGCTCTATATTTTCCTGCCCGCATTGTTTGCAATAACGTCCGTCAACCTGCGCATCGCAGTTCAGGCAGTTGGTTTCTTTTCGCAGTTTACCGTGAGACAATGTATTACCCGTATTTGCTACTAAAATACTAAACACATACATAGTCTGCTAACCCCCAATCTTCATTTTTCAATTAATCTTACATTTGGTTAATAAAGCAGCAACATGACTGAGGATATAGAAGCATTGAAATACCCCATTGGCAAGCATCAGCCCCCTACGGGCTACGATAGCCAAAAGCTGAACGAATGGATAAGCGTGCTGGAAGCCCTGCCCAACTGGCTGGATGTATGTATTGAAAATCTGGACGAAGCACAACTGCAAACGCCCCACCGCCCCGGCGGATGGACAGTACAACAAGTGCTGCACCATCTGGCAGATAGCCATATGAATATGTATATCCGTATGAAGTTTGCCCTTACGGAAGACAACCCCACCATCATGCCTTATGACGAGAACAAATGGGCAGTGTTGTATGACGTGGAAGAAGTGCCTGTCAATATATCCATCACCCTGCTGCACACGTTGCACAGGCGCATTGTTGCGGTACTGCGCAAGCTAACACCACAAGAATGGGAACGTACCTACTATCACCCCGAAAAGAAGAGCAGCTTTACCATGTGGCAGATGGCAGCCCTCTACGCATGGCATAGCCGCCACCATATGGAGCATATACGCCAGCTAAGGGTACGCATGGGGTGGTAATCCATTCTTTTTATTTGCGGGTTAAGTGGTTGCTTTGTAGATTTGACTCCAGCCCCTGAAGGGGCTTATTATTGCTGAAACTAAAACTGTATTCGATATGCAACAAGGGCTATTACATCTGCACAATTTTCTGCGTTGGTTCGTTATCATCTTCGCACTATGGACTATTATAAAAACAATGGGCGGTTTGAGTGGTAACAAGCCATTTACCAAAGCAGAAAAACGTCCTGCTATGTTGCTGATGATTATCTGCGATACACAGCTGCTTTTGGGTTTGATGCTCTATTTTACAGGCGCATGGGGGCTGAAGAATATACAAAATCAGGGTATGGGCGCGGTGATGAAAGATAGCATCAGCCGTTTTTGGGCAGTAGAGCATTTCGCAGGTATGCTGATTGCCATCATATTGGTACACATAGGCTACGCGTCTGCAAAGAAAGCCATCCCCGATGCGGCTAAATACAAAAAAGTATTCTGGTTCACACTCGTAGCATTTATCATCATCATGGCTACGATACCTTGGCCTTTCCGCGAGGCTATTGCCCGTCCGTTATTCCCCGGCATGTAATATATGGTGCTGTTCAGGCTGCTGCGCCCCATATATGTAGTGTATGTTATTGCAACATTTCTTTGCTGCTTGTTGCTGGCATTCCCCATCTTCCTTGCAGTAGGCTCGGTAGATAAGGCATGGGCAAGGCGTATTATCTGGTACATCGTTCACTACTGGGCAAACGGCTGGTTGTTTTGCATGGGTATGCCCGTATCTAAAAGTGGGCCAAAGCCACCCGATGCACGGTTTGTATATGTAGCCAATCACATCTCTTATCTGGATACCGTATTGATATACGCTGCCGTACCGCAATACTTCCGCACACTGGCAAAAAAGGAAATGGCAAGCATACCCGTATTCGGGTTTGTGTACAAGCAACTGGCTATATTGGTAGACCGCAGCAGCGCGCATAGCCGTGCCAAGAGCCTGCGCCTGATGTGGCGTATGCTGAAACGCGAGAGTAATATCGCCATCTTTCCAGAGGGTACTTTTAATGAAACGGACAAGCCGCTGAAAGAGTTTTATGACGGGGCTTTCCGCCTTGCCATCAATACGCAAACCCCTATATTGCCCATGCTCTTTCCCGATACTGCCAAACGCTGGCACTACAGCCATTGGTGGATGCTGAGCCCCGGCCGCAACCGTGTCATCTACCTGCCACCCATACCAGCCGAGGGTATGACGCTGGCAGACCTGCCTATACTAAAACAACAAGTATTTGACGCAATGGAAAAAGCATTGATTGAAGCAGAGAAAAACTAATATCTGCAATCTCATATATCCCTACTATCCCTTTAATCCCTTCCATCTCTATTATCTCCCCCATCCCCATTATCCCTTTAATCCCTGCTATCTCTTCCATCTTTTCAATCCCTTCTATCTCTACTGGCACTCACCACTTTCTACTAAATAAACCTACCTTTGCGCAAATTTTCAAAGCGATATGGCATTGCAAGTGGGCATCGTAGGGTTGCCGAATGTAGGTAAATCAACATTATTCAACGCGGTGAGCAATAGTGCTAAAGCGCAGGCTTCCAACTACCGTTTCTGTACCATAGAGCCCAACGTAGGGCAGGTGGATGTGCCGGATGAGCGTATGGCAAAACTGGCAGAACTGGTGCAGCCGCAGCGTGTAGTGCCTACTACCATCGAGTTTGTAGATATTGCAGGGCTTGTAAAAGGAGCCAGCAAGGGCGAAGGTTTGGGCAATAAATTCCTTGCCAATATACGCGAGGTAGATGCCATAGCACACGTTATCCGTTGTTTTGAAGACGAAAACATATTGCGCGAAGAGGGAGCTATTAACCCCATCAGCGATAAAGAAATAATAGATACCGAACTGCAACTGAAAGACCTTGATAGTGTAGAAAAGAAAATGCAGCGGTATGAAAAAATTGCCAAAAACGACCCCAAAGCAAAGCGTGTGTATGATGTGCTGGTGCAGTGCCAGCAATACCTGATGCAGGGTAAAAACATACGCGGCCTGCAACTGGAAGGTGAAGATTTGGAAGCTATTTCCGATTTGTTTCTACTGACGCAAAAGCCCGTATTGTATGTAGCGAATGTGGACGAATCAGCTATACACACGGGTAACAAATACTCCGAAGTATTGGTAAAAGCCGCTAATGATGAGGGTGCGCAGGTAATAATAATGAACAACTCGATAGAAGCGCAAATATCTGAAATGGAGAATGCGGAAGACAAAGAGATGTTTCTGGGCGAATACGGATTGAAAGAGCCGGGGCTGAACCGCCTGATACGTGCTGCATACGAACTGCTGAACCTGATTACCTACTTTACCGCAGGCGTGCAGGAAGTACGTGCATGGACCATACACCGCGGATGGAAAGCCCCGCAGGCAGCGAGTGTGATACATACCGATTTTGAAAAAGGCTTCATCAAAGCCGAGACAATTGCCTACGAAGACTACGTAAAATATGGTAGTGAGGCTGCCTGCCGCGAAAATGGCAGATTGCGTATAGAAGGCAAGGAATACGAAGTAAAAGATGGTGATGTGCTGCACTTCAGGTTTAATGTGTAAACCTCAGATGCAACTGATTAATAATGATTACCCTGAAACAGGTACATCGGTTGGTGAAGAAACTAATCGGTAAAATCTGTGGTTATAAAATAAAAGAAGCCTTACAGGAATGTAAGGCTTTGTTTTTCATTTCCGTTCCGCTGCGCGATAGCAGTCGAAACTTATTTACCCCTATTGAAACGAAAGCATTTTTATATGAATACTATCCGCAGCACGGATAGTCATTGGTATCATTTCTTTAGCACTAAGTTATAAAAATATTGCAGTATTGCCAGTAGCAGGGTATATGCTGTTAATAAAAATAACCATCACGCTGGGCGTGATGGTTATATAATCGGGAAAAACCTGTTATTATTTCTTTTTGGGTTGCTTGGCTTTTTCCATCTGCGCTTTCTGCATCTCTTCCAGCTTTTGCTGCCACTTGCTTTGGGTAGCAGGCTTGTTCTTATTCTCTTGTATCTGCGCGTGGATGGCTTTTTCGTTGATGATGTATTTCTGAATGATAAACTGTTGTATAATGCTTATCATGTTAGATGCGAAGTAGTAGAAGGTAAGTGCCGCAGCCATTTTGTTGAATACGCCAAACAGCAGGAACGGGAATATATAAGGCATCCATTTCAACATCGGGTTGTTGGGGTCTTGCATGGTCATGTTGCGGTTATACAACGCAAGGAACAGGCTCGATGCCGTCATCAGTATGGTAAATAAGCTGATGTGGTTACCGAATATGGATGTGATAACGGGTATATCGCCTGTCCAGCTAATGATGCTATCGTAAGTAGAAAGGTCGTTTGCCCATAAAAATTTCTCTTGCCTCAACTCAATAGACGTGGGGAAGAAGTAATACATGGCAAATAGTATAGGCAACTGAAACAGTGTAGGCAGGCAGCCGCCCAATGGGTTCACACCCGCACTGCGGTATAGCTTCATTTGCTCCATACCAAACTTCTGCTGGTCGTCGCCATACTTGGCACGCAGCTCGTCCATTTCGGGCTTCAGTACACGCATCTTAGCGGCACTCAGGTAGCTCTTGTAAGTAAAGAAAGACAGTATCAGGCGGATAATAAGCGTCATCAGTATGATGATGATACCATAGTTGCCGATGAAGCCGCTTAGTACATTGAATATGGGTATGATGAGCCATTTGTTTACATACTTTACAAAAGCCATCACACCATAGCCCAGCGGCACCATGTCTTCCAGTTCTATTTTGTAAGAGCGTAGTATGCTGTATTTGTTGGGGCCTATGTACCAGTTCAGGTTCACTGTTTGCTCGTTGCTGTTGTTAAGCGCTACGTCAAACGTGTTTTTACTGATGGCAACCGTATTCTTATCATCCAGCTTGGTATTGCCACCAACGGTAGCTTTTTTAAACACTTCTTTGTCTGTATTTATAAGCGCGGTGCTAAAGTATTGAGAACGGAAGCCTACCCAGTGTACCGCCTTATCCAGCGTTTCTTTTTCTGTATTGATAAAGCTGAAATAATCATGCTCCTTATCTGCATAGCGGTAATATACCTGCGCGTTGGTACGCTCAGTAGTCAGGTCGTTTTCGGTATGCAGGGCAGCCGTTTGCCAAGTAAGGGGCAGCGTGCTTGCGGGCATACCTTTCAGCACCATCTTATAGCCCATCATATAGCCCTCGGCAGGCAGCGAATAGCTTATCTGCACCGACTTGCCATCGCCCAAATCTGCGGTAAAGTCAACCGTCTTATCGCCATTGGGGGCAGTGCCTTGGGTGGCGGTATAAAACAGGTCGGCAGTAGCGGTTTTGCCATCGGGCAGCGCGGCACTTAGCTGGTTATTGTTGCCGTTGAAGAAATAAAGCGGCTTCTGGTCGTGCGTTTTATATGCTTTGAGCAAGGCGGCTACAGGGTGTGCTCCCTTGGTGCTCAGCGTCAGGCTGATGTCTTTGTTCTCCAGCGTTATATTGCTTGCCTGTCCGTTGTAGGCAGGGGGCATAGCAGCGCGCAACGAGTCGTTAACTGCACTATCCACGGCAGCAACAGTGTTAGCGGCTTTTACTGCAGCCTTCAGGCTGTCTATATTTTTGGGCGGGTGTAGCTTGGCATTAGCTATCGAGTCGGCTCTATGTTGTTTTGCATATTCGTTTTGCGAGTAGTTGTTGTAGCTGACATATCCTATTAACAACAATACCAATAAGCCAAAACCAATGACTGAATTACGATCCATGAATGGGAAAAAATGTGGCGCAAAGGTAGTAAATACTTGCACATAGGGTTGGCATATTTGATAGTAAACACATATATTTACATCCCTCTCCTATCCTACGGAGCATTTATAACAGGAATTTAAGACAGAGCCCACTGTCATTGTTCCATTACTATCTACCTTGCCACCGCTTGAGAAACACATTACTCATTATTAAAAAACTGTAATATGTTTAACAAAAACAAACAGAACGGGCAGGATTACCCCAATAGTGCCGTAACGATGATAGCGCAGGGCACTACCGTAAATGGCGATATTGAATCGGATGCGGATATGCGTATTGATGGCAACATCATAGGCCATGTGTATTGCAAAGCAAGGGTAGTGCTGGGCGAAAGCGGCATAGTACAGGGCGACTTGCACGCAGCCAATGCCGATGTATTTGGTACAGTAAACGGCAATGTGAATGCCAAAGACACCCTCTGCCTCAAATCAAAATCTACCATCAACGGTAATATACAGACAGCTAAGCTGCAGATAGAACCCAATGCGGTATTCAACGGACAATGCAAGATGACCGGCAGTGCAGTTACAGCAACCCCCGAAAAGAAACCTGCGTTTGAGATGCAGGAAAATTGATAGTTAACTACTAAAATATTCCAATTCCTCTTCCAGCTTCAGGAAGGGGAATTTTTTTTGCAGGGCTGTTATCTTCTCTGTATAACTGGCTTTAAACTTTCGGTGCGCTTCCGTATCAGCAAAACGGGTGCGATGCGCCCTTGCGGTGCTTATCTCCAGCAGGTCTTTCATCAGCACTTGTGCATCGGGGTTTATGCAGGCTTTTACAAACTGCTCCCATACAAATGAGGTAGCAAGGTAATTGGGATGCACAAAATCTATATCGTAATACCGATAGTCGCGCAGTATATCTATTACCAGCTCGTAAGCGGGAAAATAATAGGCTTGTGCATACTTGCTACATAGCTGGTGTACGGCTTCTATCAGCCTTGCTTTGCTACGGTTGTTGTCCACTACTCCATCGCGTATATGGCGCACGGGGCTGATGGTGAAGATGATTTGCACGTTAGGGTTTACTTGCAGCAGCCTGTCTATGCTATAGCCTAATGCAGCAGCAATCGTTGCTACATCCAGCAATCGTTTTTCAAACCACTGGGCAGGCGCACGGTGGTTGTTGGCAACGGGTTGATTGTTTTCTGTAAGGTAATATTGAAAAGCGGAGCCAAGCGTGATGATAAGATAATCAGCCTCGCGGATAAAATTGGCAGCATCTCTCTGCGATTGATTGATAAGCTGTAATGCACTCTCTGCATCCGTATGCGAAAAACGGGTATGATGGTCCCAGCTATTCCACAATTCGTTCAGGTAAAATAAATCAGCTTTTGTATATTCTTTGTTGTTTATATAACTATCCAAGCTATGCGCCACACTCAGCGGATTGAACAATATACCATGCGGGTTGCTCAGTACATCCATTTTGTGCTGCACCATTCTATCGCCTATATTTTCTGTAAAGCAAGAGCCTATCAGCAATAGCTTGGCAGGGTATTGTATAGGCTTTGGCAGTGGCGGTATGTTCAGTTCCAGTGTCAGTTGCATAACCTATACCCAGCCGTTTTTCTTGTATTGAGCATATCCTGCTTTAAGTGCAGTTTTTATGTGTTTCATCAATTCTTTGTCGGTTGTTTTGATGTGGAAGCAAGATTTGCCTTTCAGGCATTTCAACAGGTCTGGATGAAACACGTCTTTTATTTCTTCGTTGCTATAGACGGGCATAAAGTAGAAACCAACATAATCACTCTTAACCATAGCAGAGGCAAAAAACATGGCGGGATACTTTCTGCCAAAAGCTTCAACTGGCTTCTCGTTCCACAAGTCATATTTACCTTCCGCATCCATGCGTGCTTTGATAGTGCCTTTTTCATATGCAGCTACTTCTTTTTTCACCGCATCGAAAATGGCTAAGAGTTCTTCTTGTGTAAGTTTTGCCATATAGTAGTTTTTTGTTTCATGCAAAAATGACTTTTTGCCTTGTACGAATATATGAATTGATAGTTTTGATACCGCAATATGCCTTAATGGCACTATATTTATTGTGGATTGAAAATTGTTTTATCCATCCTAAAGATTACAGACATTCAAAAATACGATTTATGAATCCAAATGAGTTTAACAAATATGCCATCAAGCACCACGGCATCAGCAGCGCAACACTGCACAACTATACATCGGCACTTTACAAAAACCCAATGGCGCTTACGCCATACATCATAGAAGAACGTCCGCTAAACGTAGCATCTATGGACGTGTTCTCTCGCCTGATGATGGACCGCATCATCTTTTTGGGAGAAGGCATCAATGACTATGTTGCCAATATCGTTACGGCGCAGTTGCTCTTCTTAGAAAGCACCGACCGCAACCGCGATGTGCAGATGTACATCAACAGCCCCGGCGGTAGTGTATATGCCGGCTTGGGTATTTATGATACCATGCAAATCATCAACCCCGATGTATCTACCATTTGTACGGGCATTGGCGCATCTATGGCTGCCGTGTTGATGTGTGCGGGTACAAAAGGCAAACGCACAGCGTTGAAGCATAGCCGCATTATGATACACCAACCACTTGGCGGTGCAGAAGGACAGGCTAGCGATATTGAAATCACAGCCCGCGAAATAGGCAAGCTGAAAAAAGAACTGTACGACATCATTGCTACGCACAGCGGACAGAAATTC
The DNA here is from genome assembly GCA_002127285.1 of Chitinophagaceae bacterium IBVUCB1. Lineage (GTDB taxonomy): Bacteria > Bacteroidota > Bacteroidia > Chitinophagales > Chitinophagaceae > Polluticoccus. Next base: position 949,463 of record NFUW01000001.1, on the reverse strand, counting down.
AGCAAAGTAGAAAAAGACAGCGACCGCGACTACTGGATGACTGCACAAGAAGCTAAAGACTACGGCATGGTGGACGAAGTGCTGGAACGCAACCCACGCAAAGCAGGTGGTGAAGAAGCGAAATAATAACTAAGCATCATAAAATGAAAGAGACCGAAAATATTTTCGGTCTCTTTTTATATGCATTAAACTTTATCTATTCCCCCAACACCCACTTCTCTTGATTGAGGTGCGAGAGCGTAACAGGTATATTGTATTTGCTTTGCAGGTATTTCGCTAATGCTTCGGCAGCATATACAGAACGGTGCTGCCCACCCGTGCAGCCAAATGCTACGCTCAGGTTTTCAAAACCGCGTGCTAAATAATCTTCTACATTCAGCGATACCAAGCCATATACTTGTGCCAGAAATTCAGGCATCCTTGTTTCTCGTTCCAGAAATTGTTTTACGGCTTCGTCTCTGCCTGTCTGGTGTTTGTAAGCTGCATACCTGCCGGGGTTCAGCAAACCACGGCAATCAAATACATAACCACCACCATGTGCACCTTTATCTTTTGGTATGCCGTTTTTGTAAGAGAAGCTACAGATGCTTACTTGCAGCTTAGCGGTTTCAGTACGCTCAGGTTGCGCATATCGGCTCTGCATATCGGCAGAAGACAGGCGTTCCAGCAGCTTGCGCAATTCGGGATAAGCAGGCAAGTGCGGATTCACAGCCAAAAAGTTTTCCAAGTTTTTCAGTGCCGGACCTATGCTGCTGACAAAATGCGGTTTGTGTTGCAGCAATCCACGAAATCCGTAAGCACCCAATACCTGCAATATGCGCAGCAATACAAATTGTAAATACCCTTTGCGAAAGTGTATTTCATCCACACGTGTGATGTGCAGGTTGTTCAGGCTCGTCATATAGCCGTTCAGCAGGTCTTCTTTCCATGCTTCGGGTAGTTGTGCCTTAGCCTGCCATAGCAGCGAAGCAATATCGTACTGCGGCGGCCCTTGCATAGCCCCCTGAAAATCTATGAAATACACATCGCCCTCGTGTACCATGATGTTGCGGCTCTGAAAATCGCGGTACATGAGCATTTGCGGCTGTATGCGCCCCAACTCTTTGCTCATCTGCCCCATCTCGTCCATCAGCAATGCACGGTCATATTGTATGTTTTGCAGGTCGGCAAAATAGTATTTGAAATACAGCAAATCGGCCATGATGGCTTTTTCATCAAAGCTGCGTGTGCCGTAGCATTGGTAGTAATCAGCCTCTCGTCCTGCCAGCCATTGCATCTTGGCAAGCTGTTCCAATGCTTTATGAAAATACTGGCGTACACTATCTGTCTGCCCGTCTTTATTCAGCAAATCGAACAGTGATGTGCCACCGAGGTCTTGTTGCAGGTAGTATTTTTTGTCTTTACTAATGCTATATACCTGCGGTACATTTATCTCGTGTTTGCGCAGCAGTTCTGTAAAGTAGAAGTAGGTATTATTTTCGGGGATGTTGGTATTGTATGTACCAATGGCACTGATGCTGCCTGCTGTGATGCGGTAGTACCTACGGTCTGAACCTGATACGGGCAGCAGGTTTACCTGCTCGGGCTTTATGCCAAAGTGGTCTTCAAAAAGTTTTTCTAATGCACTGATAGTTTGTGTAGATGGCTTGTTAGCGGTCATATGTTCTTTGGATAGTCAAATAAAAATACTTCTTTGTTCGTTCTGCTGAATTCGTTCCATTGCTCGGCTTCAAACCTTGCACCAACCATGCCGCAAGTGGGCATATTATCGGTGCAGAATTTATCAGACAATTCATTTACAAACTCGGTAATGCCGGGATTGTGCGCAACAATATATACAGTCTTTGCATCATCCGCTACTTCATACAGCACTTCTTCAAACACGCTGGGTATGCAATGGTACAATTTTTCATGCCATACAATATTACGCTCGTCGTAGCCTACTGCTTTGGCTATTTTTTTAGCTGTTTGCTTAGCCCGCTTTGCCGTACTGGCAATAATAACATCGGGTAGCAGGTTTCTTTTCATCAATCTTTCGCCCATCATGGGGGCATCGTGTTCGCCACGATCGTTCAGTGGCCTTTCAAAATCACTCTGCAACGGGTTTGCCCAGCTCGACTTCGCGTGTCGTATCATCACAAGGGTTCGTTCCATACTATCCTTACTTTCCTTTATAATATTCCAGTTTTAAATCTTTGCCGTCAAATACGCCATAGCTGTTGTAGTGTATCCAGTCGCCAAGGTTTACATACAAGCTGTTGTTAGGCAACGGGTACTCTATGGCAATATGCCTGTGGCCAAAGATGAAATAATCTATCTGTTCGTGTTTCAGTTTTTCCAGCGCGTATTGCACCAGCCATTCTTTTTCAGGCCCCAGAAAAGGGTCATCTTCTACACTATGCTTCGGCCCCAATCTGCTAAACCATTCTGCCATACCAACGCCCGTATCGGGGTGTATGCGGCGGTATAACCATTGCGATAGCCTGTTGCGCAAAACGCTTTTCAATATCTTGTAGCCACGGTCGCCGGGGCCAAGCCCATCGCCATGCGCTATCAGAAAACGTTTACCGTTGAAGGTCCGCTCAATCGGTTCGTGATGCACAGGTATATTCAACTCTTCCTGAAAATAGCCGCGCATCCATAAGTCGTGATTACCTGTAAATGCTTCTATCGGCAATCCGCTATCACTTAGTTCTGCCAGCTTGCCTAAAAAACGGGTATAACCTTTAGGTACTACTTTTTTGTATTCAAACCATGCGTCAAACAAATCGCCAACGAGGAATAATTGTGCAGCATCATTTTTTATTTCGTCCAGCCAGTGGCACAACCGTTTTTCACGCGCAAGGCTTGTTTCCTTATCGGGTATGCCGAAATGAAAATCGGATGCGAAATAAATTTTTTTGCCTTCGGGTAAATCCATGAATTACGGCTCGGAATGGGGGTGTAAATTACTGTAAAATAAGGAATTCGCCATAGTTTGCCTTTTATTAAAACGGACTTAAAAACAGTAATTCAAAAAAAATAATTTGGAAATCTAAAAACCACGCACCTATCTTTGTGCCAGTTCTTTACAATATCGCTTATCAAGAAAGGTGGAGGGTTATGGCCCGATGATACCTTAGCAACCTCTTCCGAAGCAATTCGGAAAACTGGTGCTAATTCCATCCTGCAGCAATGCAGGGCAGATAAGTCAGACGCAATAAGTTTACAAGTATCAACCACGTGTTGTTCAAATAACTGAAAGCTCCTCTGATTTATCGGAGGAGCTTTTTTATTGCCCCTGTGCAAAGCTCTTCCGGTAAAAACATCTTCCTTGGTAACGGATTGTATCGAAGCAAAATTTCGTAACAATTTAAAACCAACAGATAATGAGCAACGCAACACAACTCATCCACAGCATTCCTGTTGACCCGCTGACAGGTTCTATTTCAGTTCCCATCTACCAAACTTCCACTTTTGTGCAGGATGCCCCCGGCGAGCACAAAGGCTACGACTATGCACGCACCAACAACCCCACCCGCGAAACGCTGGAAAAAATAGTCGCCCTTCTGGAAGGGGGTGAGAGAGCATCGGCATTTGCAAGCGGCCTCGCAGCCATTGATGCAGTCGTCAAGCTGCTGGAAAGCGGCGATGAAATACTGGCGGTAGATGACATTTATGGTGGCGCATTCCGCTTGTTTACACACATCTATGCCAAATTCGGCATTACGGTAAACTACACAGACACTACCGACATTGCCAATGTGATAGATGCCATCACCCCCAAAACAAAACTGATATGGTTAGAAACACCCACTAACCCCACATTGAAAATCAGCGATATTGAAACCATTGCTACCATTGCCAAGCAGCACAACATACTGCTATGTGTAGATAACACATTCGCATCGCCCGTATTGCAGCAGCCCATTAAGCTGGGTGCGGATATTGTGGTGCATAGTGCAACCAAATATCTGGGTGGCCATAGCGATTTGATTGCAGGCGTTGTGGTAAGTGCTACGCAAGAGCTGGGCGATAAAATAAAATTCATACAAAACGCAAGCGGTGCCATCCTTGCCCCGCACGATAGTTGGTTGGTGATACGTGGTATAGAAACCCTGCATCTGCGTGTGAAAGAACACAACCGCAATGCGCTGGCAGTAGCACAATATCTGGAAAACCATCCTGCTGTTGACAAGGTTTATTATCCGGGCCTGAAAACACACCCCAACCACGATATAGCTGTGAAGCAACAAAAAGGTTTTGGTGGTATCGTTTCCTTTACGTTGAAGAATAATACGGAAGCGGCAGCGAGGGCAGTGGTTTGTAATACCAAACTCTTCAAGCTGGCAGAGAGCCTCGGCGGTGTAAAGAGCCTGCTTTGCCATCCTGCGCAGATGACGCACAAATCCATACCCACAGATAAGCGCCGTGCTGCTGGTGTAGCCGATAGCCTGATACGTCTGAGCGTAGGGCTGGAAGAAACTGACGACCTGATACAGGATATAGAGCAGGCGCTAAACAAAGCACAAACATTTGTGTCGGAAATAAAAGTCGCCGCGTTTCAATAATCAAATAGCCCGTAAGGGTAAATGTCTAAACACAATAAAAAAGAAAACAATGTCTATTCAACAAAAGAAATTAACCATCGGCCTGTTTGGCTTTGGCGTAGTAGGCACAGGCCTCTACAAAGTATTGCAGCAAACACCATCGCTGAATGCAGACATAAAAAAAGTATGCATCAAGCACCCGGAAAAAAAACGTACAGCCCCTGAAACGCTTTTCACCATAGACCCTGATACCCTGCTCGACGATGCTAATATCAACGTAATAGTAGAACTGATAGACGATGCAGATGCTGCCTACTATATTGTATCTCGCGCATTGGCAGCGGGCAAGGCTGTAGTCAGTGCCAATAAAAAAATGATTGCCGAACACCTGCCCGAACTATTGGCTTTGCAAAAGCAATACAATGTACCGTTTCTGTACGAGAGTGCCTGCTGCGCCAGTATTCCCGTTATCCGCAATCTGGAAGAGTATTATGACAACGACCTGCTACAAGGCATCAGCGGTATTGTCAACGGCTCTACGAATTACATCCTCACCCGTGTGTTTCAAGACAAACTGAGTTTTGAAGATGCACTATTACAGGCTCAAGTAGAGGGCTTTGCGGAAAGCAACCCTAAGCTGGATGTTGAGGGCATAGATGCGGTAAACAAGCTATCCATATTGCTGACACATGCCTACGGTATTGTAACACATCCGCAAGAGTTGGTGTATAGCGGCATACAAAACCTGCAAGCGCATGATGCGGTATTTGCCAAAGAAAAAGGCTATGAAATAAAACTGGTAGCACAAGCCAAGAAGCTGGATGATGGAGATGTAGCGGCCTTTGTACTACCGCAGTTTGTTGATAACACTAACCAACTACACAATGTGCGCAACGAATACAACGGCGTAGTGATAGAAAGCGGATTGGCAGATAAACAATTCTTCTATGGCAAGGGTGCAGGCAGCTTCCCTACGGCATCTGCCGTGTTGAGCGATTTGAGTGCGCTGCGCTACGATTACAAATATGAATACAAGAAGCTGCATAATAAAACGGCTGGCAGCATCACGAACGATTTCTTTCTGCGTGTATATGTAAGTTTTGAGGGATTGTTTCAAGTGCCGCACGAGCGTTTTGAACGGATTGAAGAATGGAGCAGCAGCGAAAAACGTTGCCATGTAATAGGCATTATCCGTTTCTCAAAACTAAGAGAGGGTAACTGGTGGAAGAAAAAAGGTACATCGCTTATAGTATGGCCTGATGCTTTTGTGAATGGAGTAGAGGAACGCATACATGAAGAAGAAAGCGCGTTGGCATTTGTCTAAAAACGCTCTGCTACACCCAGCCCGAAGAGGGCATAATCATACACCGCAGGATCTTCGGGGTTCAACTGCCGAAGGCCCTGCGTTAATGCAAGCGCATTTTGCCAGTCCGATTTTTCACTGCTTATCAGACCAAGGCGAAATGCAACCCTGCCAACATGCACATCGAGCGGGCAAACCAACTGGCGAGGGCTTATCTTTTTCCATATACCAAAGTCCACATCCTGCTTATCTGTCCTCACCATCCAGCGCAGATACATATTGATGCGCTTGCAGGCAGATTTGCGCGCAGGTGTAGCAATATGCTTTTGCGTTCTTTCAGGGTGCTCTATTGAGAAAAAGTAATTGTGAAAATGTATCAATGCCTGCTCTACCGTTTCATTCTTATAATTCTTTGCAGGTACAAAAGCATCTTCAAGGCTATTGTATTGGCGGTAGTGATGTTGTAAGAAGTGTATAAAGTATAACAGGTCGGTAGCATTAAAAGTACGGTGTGCGAAGCCGAGCATTTTTTTCAGGTCGGTATCCTGATGATGCAATATATAATCGTGTGGGGCATCATCCATCCATTGCATTATTTTATTAGTGCTGTTGATGATACTGGTACGGTTGCCCCATGCCAGTACTGCAGCAAACAGTCCGGCTATTTCAATATCCTGTTTCTTGGTAAAGCGGTGCGGAACGCATACAGGGTCGCCCTTAATAAAAGAAGGCTGATTATACAGCCTTGCTTTTTCGTCCAGTAAATGTTTGAGATTATGAATGGCTTTCACGTTTTTCTTCTATGCTATTGGGAATATCAAATATCGCAATATTGGTAGTATTAATAGACTTTTTGGAAAGTAGATATAATAGAATAGTCATTACAAAAATCATACTAAGTGATAAAGTAGTAGTAACGTAAGGGCTCTGCAGCTTGCCAGCGCTTTTGGTTATGTAGTTATCCAACACGTAAATAATTGGCAAGAAAACCCATGTTAATCCGATTATCAACAGTATTAACTTATTACGTCTGTTAAGTATACCTAAAAACATGCCACAATAGAATAATAAAAAAGACTGGATTGTGAATTTATATATGAGAGCAATATGCAACTTATATTTATTTACGTTTAGCAGAGTATTATTAAAATCATAGCTGTAAATCTTTAGAACATCATTAGGTATAGGTCCACGTTCACCAATTTTATATCTTTTAGTTTTTACTGAATCGTAAGGAATGTTCATAATTTTTAAAAGACTATCATTGAAAAATCGCCTTTTAAATTCATTGTCATCATTCATCTGAGCACTTGTGATAAATTGTTGCCTGACACTATTTAGTTTGGTAATGACAACTTTTTTTGAACGGTATAGCTGAAAAATGTTTTGGCATTGTGGCGCATCAGAAAACATTTGAGAGCTTACTTCTTTATAAGGTTCATTTAGATTGACGTTTCTTATAGAATATAATATTTTCAGGCTATTAATAGAACCGACAGGTTTTACAAAAGATGCAATAACAAAAGCAATCGAACAAAAGATAAAAGCCATTTTTAGGCCACTAACCACAACATCAGGTATGTCCGAAAGAGTATGTCTGTATGAATTTCTGTATGCTACTGCCGATGATATGCAAACAGATAATGGAATAACAAAAGGAAGCATACTAAGCCCAGTATAAAAAAGAGACTTAGCAAGAACTGCGAATGGTATGTTAGGTCGATTGAACTCTTGATAATAAATCCATAAGAATTGTGCAAGTAAGATGCCTAACCCTATCACGGAGCTGATAACAAAACTATTAACAGCTACTTTGATCAGCTTTGTGTTATTAGCTTTTGCCACCCCCTAAAATATCCCCAAAAACTTTTTCTTCTTCATGCGCACTTTTATCATCTTGATGTCTTTGTTTGGCCTGTCGCGCCCGTCTCTTGCTTCGGCTGCTATTTTGTCCACCACATCCATACCCTCTTCTACAATACCCAGTACGGTATAATTGCCGTCAAGGTGTGGTGTGCCGCCTTGTGTTTTATAAACAGTACGCTGCTTGGGTGTAAACTTGCGCCCTGTACGCTCGCTGATTGCATTCAGTTCTTCGTCTGTATATTTTTTACCCACAACTATATAAAACTGGCATCCGCTCGATGCTTTTTCGGGGTTGTTATCGCGCGCCATACCTATAGCACCGCGCTGATGAAAATTGAGCACGTTGATTTCGGCAGGTACACGGTAACCTACATCACCTTCGCCCAGTGCCGCACCTGCTACGGCACGTTTAGAGTCGGGGTCGCCGCCTTGTATCACAAAATTGGGTATCACACGGTGAAATAATGTGCTGTCAAAAAACTTCTGCTTTGTCAGCTTAAACATATTATCCCTATGCTTGGGCGTATTATCGTACAGTGCCAGCACAATTTTACCATATTCGGTAGTGATGGTTATTTTTTCTTTGTTGATTTTTTGCGCCGTTGCAACAGTCAGCGATGCAAACGCAATGGCAGTGAGTAATATTTTCTTCATAAAAATGCGGATTCAACCCTTTTGTGATGCGAACATAGTTACAAAAAACTAAATTAGCATATTATTCAACACGATGTCTGCAAGAAACAGGGTTAGGGGTTTAGCAAAGCTATTGCCTGAGTGGGCTTGGAACCGTACCAAGCGCCGCCCCATGACATCGTACAACCCCGCCAAAGAAACAGATGGCAGGGATGCACATACAGCATCGGCATATACGGTGTTCGATTATGATGCTACTACATTTGTAGAAAAAAAGCTCCCCGACCAGCACGCCTGCCATCCCTATTTGGATAGCGGTAAAATAACATGGATAAATGTGGACGGGCTGAATAAGAATGAAATAGAAAAGCTCTGCAACCACTACGGCATTCACCAATTGGTGCTGGAAGATATACTAAGTATAGGCCAGCGCGCGAAGATGGACGAGATAGACAATGTTATCTTTTGCCTGTTGCCCATGTTGTATTATAACGACGATACAGGACAGGTAGAAACAGAGCAGGTAAGTATTGTATTGGGTAAAAATTTCGTTATCTCTTTTCAGGAAGACCCCCAGCGCGATGTGTTTGACCCTGTACGCGAACGTATAAAAACGGCTAACTCGAAACTCAGGCATCGTCAGGCAGACTATCTTTGCTATAGCCTGATAGATACAATAGTGGATAGCTACTTCCACGTGATAGATAAGGTAAACGAACGTATAGAAAGGCTGGAAGATACCTTGCTGCTGCAAAAAGAAAGAGCGGCATTGGAAAAAATAAGCATCCTGCGCAGAGAGATAATACTGATACGCCGGTCTATAAGCCCCGTGAGAGATTTGGTAAACGGTTTCCTGTTTAGTGAAAACCCATTGCTTGATGAAAGGCACGATAAATATTATAAAGACGTACTGGACCATATAACCCAAGCCAACGAATATGTAGAAAACCATCGGGAGATGGTGATGAACCTGCAAGACCTGTCTATGAGCCAGATAAACCTGCGCATGAACGAGGTAATGAAAGTCTTTACCCTATTGGCAACGCTCATGGCTCCTGCTACGGTTATTGGCGGCATATTCGGGATGAACTTTGATGTAATACCTCTCGCCCATCAAAAAGACGGTTTTTATATTACCGTCGCCATTATGTTGGTAGTGCCCCTTGTTATGATGATATGGTTTAAAAGGAAGGGTTGGTTTTAGATGAGGTATCAAGTTGCTACCGCTACCTACGATGGGGCATATTATGTGCCCATGTACACAATGCTCCTGTCCTTATTTCAAAACAATGTGAGTGCCGTATTTGATGTGCATATATTGTACAATACACTCACTACAGAACAGAAAAATATATTACAGGATTTGGCATTAAGCTACGGGCATAACGTCAAATGGATAAAAATGGATGATGATGCTACTTCCGGTTTTTATACATCTGCTTATCTGAATGTTGCTACTTATTACAGGATTTTTGCCCCGCATCTTGCTGTTACAGATGCAGACAGGTTGTTATTTCTGGATGCGGATATTATTGTGAACGGAAGTGTAGAACCTTTGTTTGCTATGGATATGCAAGATGCGCCATTGTGTGCGGTAAAAGAAGTAGCACCGTATAAAATAGACAGATTGGGTATAGCACCCGATGCTGACTATTTTAATGCCGGTGTTGTATTATACAATCTCAAAAACTGGCAAGCTAATAATTATCATAGCACACTACTTGCAAACATCAAACGTATGCACAACAGGTATTGGCTCTTCGACCAAGATGCGCTGAATCATATGTTTTACGACAAAGCCATCTATCTGCACCCTAAGTGGAACCATCAGAATATTTTTTATAGTGTCAGTAATGATTATTTAGAGCAACTGTATAAATATCCTGCACATGAAGTATTGAATAATCCCGTTATCATCCATTATAATACACAACTAAAACCTTGGCACTATTTGAGTACACATCCACTGAAAAATGTATTTACATCTTATCTGCAACAGACACCGTTTACGCTTTTTCAGCAAAAAGCTACTTTGGGCATGATAATCAAAAAGCTGAGGAATCGTATAAAACATAAAATCCAAAAAATACGCAGATAACCATGCCCATTCCCAATAATCCATTAGTCAGCATCATAATGCCTACCTACAACAGGGCGGCATTTATTCTCGAAACCATAGAGAGCATCAAAGCGCAGACATATACCAACTGGGAACTATTAATAATGGACGACGGCTCTGAAGACAATACAAAAGAAATAGTACTGGCTGTAAAAGATGAACGGATACAATACCACCCATGTGGTAGAGTGGGTATAACAGGTATATTGAAAAACAAAGCCATCAACCTGTCAAAAGGAGCGTTTATCACTTTTATGGACTCTGACGATTTGCTGGCAAATGATAAGATTGAAAAACAAGTGCTTGCTTTGCAAAGTAATCCGCAGGTGGGTTTTTGTTTCACCAATTGTTACGACTTTAACGAACAAGGCAAACAGCGTATATATCTCGCGAAGCAATCAGGTACAGACACAGGCAATTTCTTCACCGATATATGCCGTGGCAAAATGCTGGTGTTTATACAAACCGTCATGTTAAGGCGCGAATGCTTAAACAAAACAGGCAATTTCAACGAAAACCGCATTTTTACAGACTTTAGTTTTATTGCCAATCTTGCCCATCATTACACCGCAGCCGTATTGTATGAGTGCTTGTTTTTCAGACGACTACATAGTGGAAACAACATCAATGCCAATTGGCAAATAGATTATGATGAATATATAGATGCTATTAGTACGTACAAGATGCAAGGGTATTTATCAAAGGCAGAAGCAAATGATATACTGTTTTACGGCTGGGTTAATTATGGTAATGCCTGCGCGCAACAAAACCAACCTGCTAAAGCTCGGCAAAACTATATAGCAGCATGGCGCTACAAGCCACTAAGCATTGTACCCGTGAAAAAACTATTAAAATCATACTTCGTTACATAGCCTTACGTTCGTACTTTTCTTTTCCCGTTTCGTCTGTATATTAATCAGATTATAATCGCAGGTTAAAAGCAAGATGCTAACTATATAGTAATTTAGTGGTTTGCAGTTGTTACAGAAAGGATACAGCGAAGATGAAAGTATTATTTACACATTCCTATTTTTTACGTTTCGACCCTAAGCAGTGGCGCATTATGCAGCCTTATGCACCATTGGGTACCATATATGCAGCAGCACTGCTAAGGCAGCAAGGATATGAAGTAGCCCTGCACGATGTAATGTTTGCCGAAGGGCCTGATGATATACAACCCATATTGCAATCTTTTCGCCCCGATGTTTTGGTTATATATGACGATGGCTTTAACTACCTCACCAAAATGTGCCTTACCAATATGCGAGAGGCTGCATTCAGCATGAGTGAAATGGCAAAGGCAATAGGATGTAAAGTGATCGTATCATCATCAGACTCTACAGACCATTTCGAGAAATACCTTTCTCATCAGGCAGATTTTATCATTATTGGCGAAGCAGAGCAGACATTGTTAGAGTTGGTAGATGGCATAAAAGATGGCAAGCTTGTGCCTGAGGCAGTATTGGGTGTTGCATATAAGCAAGGCAATGAAACCATCAAAACACCTCCACGCCCTGTAATGACAGACTTGGATGCATTGCCCAATCCTGCATGGGATTTGGTAGATGTAGCACGCTACAGACAGGCATGGATGGATAATTACGGTTATTTTTCCATGAACATGGGTACTACACGCGGCTGCCCTTTCAAATGCAACTGGTGTGCAAAACCTATATACGGAAACAGATACAATGCGCGCAGCGCCGAAAAAGTGGTATCGGAACTGAAGGAGTTAAAAACAAAATACAATTTCGACCACATCTGGTTTTGCGACGATATATTCGGGCTGAAGCCCGGCTGGGTGAAACGCTTTGCAGATTTGGTAAACGAAGCGGGATTAAAGTTCAGTTTCAAAATACAATCACGTGCAGATTTATTGCTCAAAGATGAGCAAATACAACCACTGGCAGCCAGCGGTTGCCATACGGTGTGGATGGGTGCAGAGAGTGGCTCGCAACGCATACTGGATGCGATGGATAAAGGAACTACAACAGAACAGATAGCGGAAGCTACCAAACTGTTGAAGCAATATGGCATCAATCCCGCGTTCTTTCTGCAATTCGGCTATTTGGGAGAAACGATGGAAGATATACAGCTTACATTGCAAATGGTGAAGCGATTGGTGCCGGCAGATATTGGTATTTCAGTATCGTACCCGTTGCCCGGCACTAAGTTTTATGATAAAGTAAAAGAGCAACTGGGTACAAAAACCAACTGGACAGATAGCGATGAGCTGGCATTGATGTTTAACAACACCTACAAACCAGCGTTTTACAAGCAATTGCATAGGTATGTACACAACCATTACAGGGTGGTAAAATCTATAGCGGATATAAAGGATGAATGGAACAGAAAGAAAAAGCTAAGTATGCACAACCTGAAAAGATTGGTTAAATTACCATACTACCAATTAAAAGCAATCGTATCTACAGGCAAGCTGAATAAACTGACACAAGCCGCATAACATGGCACACTTCGACGATGCTGCTGTACAATATGACAATGATTTTTCGCATGCTGCAATAGGCTCGCGTTTGCGCAGCCATGTATGGAACATGATGGCACAATATATACCAACTGGCTGCAAAGATGTACTTGAAATAAATTGCGGCACTGGCGAAGATGCTCTTTATCTGGCAGATAAAGGCTATAAAGTAACGGCTACAGATGCATCGCCTGTAATGATACAAGTTGCCAATACAAAAACGCGCAGTGGCAATCCCCTATTCAGAGTAGTTGAGTTTAACGATATAGATAAAAAATTTGCCCAGCAATCATTCGATTTTGTGTTTTCAAATTTCGGCGGATTGAATTGTGCCAGCCATCAGGAATTGAAAGGGATATTAGAAGGTATTCATAAACTGCTAAGGCCCGGCGGAGTATTCGTAGCCGTCATAATGGGTTCTCGTTGTATGTGGGAACAAGCCTACTATTTGCTAAAGCGGGATACAAAGCGGGCATTCAGAAGGTATAAAAAATACGGTTCAGAAACCATTATAGGCAGCAGGCATTTTAAAACTTATTACTACTCTCCTGCCGATGTTAAACGAATGGCATGTCCAATGTTTACTTTTGTAAAACAGCATCCCATTGGTTTTTTTATCCCCCCAACATTTACAGAGCATTATTTTAAAAAACACATCAATCAACTGGATGCACTCGTAAAACTTGAAAACAGTGTAAAAAACACAAGCATACTTGCCAATATGGCCGACCATTTTATGATAGTATTGAAGAATTGATATGAATATACTGCTGACACACGGATACTTTCTGGATGAAGACCCAAAAGAAAAACTCATCATGAAGCCCTATGTGCCATTGGGCATATTATATATATCTGCTTTTCTTGAAAAGAACGGGTATGATAATACTGTTTTCGATTCCACATTTCAGTCTTTCGATGCGTTGACTGCTACCATGTTGCAAAACAAACCTGATATAGTAGCGATATATACCAACCTGATGACCAAAATAAATGTGCTGAAAATAATAGACCTTGTAAAGAGCCAGCAAGCATTAGCGAATACAAAAATTGTACTTGGCGGACCAGAGGTAAAGAATCATGCCGCGAATTTTTTGATGTACGGAGCAGACATCATCGTATTCGGAGAGGGTGAAATGACGATGCTGGAAATAACTAAAGCAATAGAAACTAAGCAACCATTTAATGATATAAGCGGTATAGCATTTACAGATGCGCAAGGCATGATGATTACTACGCCCGAACGCGCATTGAACAAAGAACTTGATGAACTGCCTGTTCCGAATCGTAAAAAAATAAACCTGCAACTATATCTTGATGCATGGAAAGATAATCACGGATATAGCAGTATTAACCTTAGCTCTATGCGTGGCTGTCCTTATACTTGCAAGTGGTGTAGCAGGGCAGTGTACGGCCAAAGCTATCGCCGCAGAAAACCATCATTGGTAGTAGATGAAATAGAAACCCTGCAAAAGCAATATAGCTTTGATAATATCTGGTTTGTTGACGATGTATTTACGGTAAGCCACAAATGGCTACAGGAATTTGTAGAAGAGGTAGAACGCAGGGGAGTGAAGTTTCAGTATGAATGTATATCACGCGCAGATAGGTTGAACGAAGAAGTTATTAAACTATTGAAACGTAGTGGCTGCTTCCGTGTATGGATAGGTGCCGAAAGCGGCTCTCAAAAGATAATAGATGCGATGGACAGGCGGGTAGATGTAGTACAAACAAGAGAGATGATACGTTTGGTAAAAGCGCATGGCATTGAGGCTGGTACATTCATCATGCTGGGTTATCCCGGTGAAACGGAAGAAGACATTGTAGAAACCATGAACCATCTGAAAACATCACTGCCAGACCAATTTACCATAACTATTACCTACCCAATAAAAGGTACACCACTATATGCCGAAGTGGAAAAAGATTTCCTGACCAATTTTCCATGGGAAAGTTCTACAGACAGGGATATTGATTTCAAACGTGTATATCCGCGCAAGTACTATGAGCATGCAGTAGTGTGGGTGGTAAACGAGGTGAATGCCAAGAAGCACCTGACAGAAGGGCATTATAAAAATGCTTTAAGATGTAAACTGCGCGCCATCAAACACAAATGGCAAATGAATAAGCAGAAAACTGCCGCAGCCTAAAGTCTATAATGCAGCTGCTATGTTTGATGCTGTGCCTACTTTTGTGTAATCTCCCAGTACTTTTTTCTGATAATTGAGCGGGTGGTTTTTAGATACATACCACCTCGTCTTCATAGCAAGGTCGTAGTCTTGCATAGGGTATTTTTTTCTTTTCCATTTTGCACGCCATAGTGTATTCGTAATATGCATCAGGGCTATGTTCAGGTATTTGGGTAGTAGCAAGTTTAGTATTGGTTCAGCAAGTTTTCTCCAGCCTTTTTTTATGACAGAGGTCGTAACAATGTCTGTATTCCATGCCATATTGGGCAATACGTTTACCAGCCATCCTTTGTTCGCTTGCAGCAGCTCTCTGTGTTTTTCTTCGTTATATGCAGGTATCAGTGTTGCCAATTCAGTAGCAGTAAAAATATTCTGTTCATCTATGCACATCCTCGACTCGTCTATAAAATAATTCATACAGAACGAGTGTTCTTTACCTTGCAGGAAAGTCATTTTTTTATACAAATGCAGCAAAGTCCTGCAAATCCAAAGCCTGTTTTTCTCGGTAATGATGAACAGGTCAATATCTGATTTTTCGGCGGCATATCCTTTAGATAGCGAACCTGATATACATACACTACTAACAAACGGAAAATTAGCGATGATAGCTGCAGATTTGTATGCTTCTTTCATTAGCAGTCTCGCTCTTACAGCACCTGCTTCCCGTTCCGCAACATATTCTGGTTTATATGCAGGCATATAATAGCCATTATATTCAAATATTAAACCGCAATCAACAGCTGTTGTCAATTCATTCAATAGCAATTTATGAGAAAGTGAAATACTCGAAAATTTATGTATCTCATCTGGCAGTAACGGATGCCTGAACACAAAGAAGTAATTCAATGTATTGATAATCGCTTTAATTGCATTGTTTTCAATCAACATACTCAACAGAAGACAGTTAAGTTACGAATAAGGGCTTGTAAAAACGCCAATTTCACATCTAAACAGGAAAATGAACGGATAAACAGGGAAATTGGTAGCTATATTGAGATTACAGTTTATATGGCATATCATGAAAGACGCAAAAACTTTATATTTTCGCACTATAGCATATCACATCCCCAACATATGAGCTTACAAAATCAGCAGGCTAATCAAACTAATAATACGAATACAGACGGTTTATATATTGCCATTATCAGGTTATTAAGTAGTTGTATAAAAAAAATAAAAAACAGTATTGGTTTATATATCATTTGTCTGCTCATAGGCACAGCACCTGTTGTAGCGTATTATTACTCTAAATCAAATACATATGAAGCAACGTTTACCCTCGCGTACGACGAGCTTGTTAGGAAAATATATGGCGACAGGATAGACAAACTGAATATAATAATACAGTCTGGAAATTATAATAAAGTAGCCACTATTTTGAGTGTTGATAAGAAAGCTGCTCAATCACTAACCAAAGTTGAGGGTTACAATATACTCGGAGAAGACCTTAGCAAAGACCTGAATACAGATAAATTACCTTTTATTGTAAGTATAAAGTTAAAAGATACAGCATTTACTACCGTATTACAAAATGGGATAGTTAAGTTTCTTGAAACTGGTAATAGTTTTATGGTGGAACGTAAAAAGGTTAAAGAATTAGAGAATAAAGAAGAGCTTAGCTTCATTAATGAGCAACTAAGTGCAATGAGCTCAATGTTAGCCAAAGGTAATGTTAGTGCAAGTGTATCAGAGACTAATCAAACTACAGCAAAAGATAGCAAATCTGCTAAAACATCTACTCCTATATATGAATATGCCTACGAATTATATAAAAGAAAACAAGAACTGCAGCGCAAAGAACGTATGCCATCTGCCATTACTGTAATTGATGATGCAATAGTTTCCAAATCGGCATCAAAACCCCTCTGGTTACTATTAGCTGTCGGGTTTATAGGCGGCAACTTTATATTTTTAGTATTGGCAGGTATACTGATACCTGCACTCAGGTACAAGGGTTAGTTTATCGTTTTTCCTGACATAGTTCTATCAGCACTCCATTGGTAGTTTTGGGGTGCAGAAAGCATACCAGCTTATTATCTGCTCCGTTTTTAGGACTGGCATTGAGTAATTCAAAGCCAAGCGCGCTTAACCGCTTCATTTCTGCCTCAATATTCTCTACCTCAAAAGCTATGTGATGGATACCCTCACCCTTCTTATCAATGAATTTCTGTATCGGGCTATCGCCATTTGTGGCCTCTAAAAGCTCTATTTTCGAGTCTCCTGTCCTGAAAAACGCCGTATTGACCCCTTCTGTATCTACTTTTTCGGTTTTATAGCATGGTGTATTCAATAATTGTTCAAACAAGGGTATAGACTGCTCCAATTCCTTCACCGCAATGCCCAAATGCTCTATTTTCAACATTATTAATAAGTTTTACAAATATGGTTATAGAAGCTAAAATACATACAGTATCCCCGAAAACAACACTTATGGCATAACTTTGTACCAACTAAACTGAGCTAATTATTTTATACCGGAGATTATGGAACTGAAACTACCAATTTATTTAGATAACAATGCTACCACCCCCATGGATCCGAGGGTGCTGGAAGCTATGTTGCCGTATTTTGTAGAAAAATTCGGTAATGCTGCCAGCAGAAACCACTCTTTTGGTTGGGTAGCTGAGGAAGCGGTTGATTATGCGCGTGAACAGGTAGCTAAATTGATTAACGCAGACCCCAAAGAAATCATATTTACATCAGGCGCAACAGAGGGCGATAATCTGGGTATCAAAGGTGTTTTTGAAATGTATGCTTCAAAAGGCAATCATATCATTACTGCTACCACAGAGCATAAAGCCGTATTGGATACCTGCAAGCACATTGAGAAAATGGGCGGGCAAGTTACATACCTCGATGTGAACGCAGAGGGGTTAATTGACCTGCAGGAACTGGAAAACGCCATTACAGACAAGACCATACTAATAGCTATTATGTATGGTAACAACGAAATAGGCGTTATACAACCAGTACGCGAAATCAGCGCTATTGCACGCAAGCATGGTGTGCTGTTCTTTACAGATGGTACACAAGCAGTAGGTAAAATACCTGTTGATGTGCAGGCAGATGGCATAGACCTGATGGCATTCAGCGGCCACAAAATGTACGGCCCCAAAGGTGTTGGTGCATTATATGTACGCCGCAAAAACCCGCGTGTAAAGGTAACTGCACAAATGGATGGCGGCGGCCACGAGCGTGGCATGCGTAGCGGTACTATGAATGTACCTGCTATCGTAGGCTTGGGCAAGGCGTGCGAAATATGCATGAACGAAATGGAAGCCGAAGCAAAACGCCTGAGTGCCATGCGCGACAGGTTGGAAAACGGACTGATGCAACTGGAAGAAGCATATGTAAACGGTAGCCGCGAACACCGCCTGCCGCATGTTACAAACATTTCTTTCAAATATGTAGAGGGCGAAGGACTGATGATGGGCTTTAATAAAAACATTGCCTTGTCAAGCGGGTCTGCTTGTACATCTGCATCGCTTGAGCCGTCTTATGTACTCAAGGCATTGGGCTTGGGTGATGATCTTGCACACAGCTCGCTGCGCTTCGGCCTTGGTCGTTTTACTACAGACGAGCAGATTGACTATACGATCAACGCGATAACAGAAACAGTATTGAAGCTGCGCGAAATGAGCCCGCTTTGGGAAATGTACAAAGAGGGTATTGACCTGAACACCATAGAATGGGCACACCACTAATTTTTTATATAACTCACTAAAAACTAAAACAATGGCATATTCAGAAAAAGTTATAGACCACTACAGCAATCCCAAAAATGTGGGTACGCTGGATAAGAGCAAAACAAATGTAGGCACAGGCCTTGTTGGCGCACCAGAGTGTGGCGACGTAATGCGCTTGCAGATAGAAGTTGATGAGGCAACAGGCCTGATAGCGGATGCTAAATTCAAAACATTCGGTTGCGGCTCTGCTATCGCTTCTTCATCTTTAGCTACTGAGTGGCTGAAAGGTAAGACAGTAGATCAGGCATTGGCAATAGACAATATGGATATTGTTGAAGAACTGAACCTGCCGCCTGTAAAAATACACTGCTCTGTATTGGCAGAAGATGCAATCAAAGCAGCTATCAGCGACTACCGTGTAAAGAACGGTATGCCGGCACTGGAATTGGAAGGAGCTAAACATTAATCATTGCATAAATCAGGATATTACCGCAGGAAATAATTTGCGGAGACAGTGTGTGAAAGGGATGGTTTCCAAATGCAGTTATACACTTTTTTAGATGATATATATTAGCGATAAAGCAAAAGATAAAATTGAAAAGCTGAAGCAAGACGCAGATCTTGGCGAAGGGTACTTTCTGCGCGTAGGCGTAGTAGGTGGTGGGTGTTCGGGTTTATCATACAAATTGGACTTTGATAACGAAACACAGCCCAATGATCAGGTATTTGAAGACAACGGGCTGAAATTAGTTACAGACCTGAAAAGCTTTTTGTACCTCTGCGATACTACGCTCGATTTTTCGGACGGGCTCAATGGCAAAGGCTTTCACTTCAGCAATCCCAATGCCAGCCGCAGTTGTGGATGTGGCGAGAGTTTTGCTGTGTAAAACACATCGTGTTTATATAAACAAAGCCGCTGACATCAGCGGCTTTGTTATTTTATTATGCAGGATGTGATAACCATCCGAATACGGCAACAGGTAAATTCCTTAATCCAAAGAAAACTGCTTACTTACTCTCCTTAATCGTTTCTGTTTTGGCGGTTATTTCACGTATCACTTCGTCCATGTTCACGGCCGCTTCTTGTATGCCTTCCAGCACTTGTTGGTTAATGGGGTCTTGCGGTTCTTCTTTATTAAAGAGTTGTACCAACCCCATAATAGTAGCTACGGGGCTGCGCACTTTGTGCGATTGTATCCATGCTATGTCTTTCAGCCGTTGGTTTTGCTGCTGTATCTTTTGTACATACAGGCGTTGCTCTGTTACGTCTTGCAGCGTACCGTTTATCATGGCTATGCTGCCATACTCGTTCAGTGCCACCTCTCCACGCACCAGTATATGCTTCACTTCTTCTTTGCCCGTTACGATGCGGCAATAAAAATCGGGGAAGAATTTTTTGATGAAGATGGTATCTATCATCTTTTCCAAGTGCTTCACGTCTTCGGGGTGGATGATTTGGGTAAAGTTGCTGTGCGTCAGTTTCTTGTCTTCGGGTAGCTCCAGTATGTGCTTGGCTGCGTCCGATAGTTTTACACGCTCGTTCATCACATCCCACTGTATGTAGCACAGTTTGGCTATTTTTTCGGCTTCTTGCAGCAGTTCGTTTTTTTCTTTCAGTTCATCTTCGGCACGTACACGGTTGCGTATTTCAGACTCCAACTCATCGGGCGTGCGCAGCGAAAAGGCAAGTGGCAGCATCTTCACTACATAAAAAACCGTTACCCAGCTTACTACACCCGTCAGGAAACGCATCAGCGCGCTGAACCTGTAAATAGGTTTCCAGAACATCAGCGCATCTACAAAATACGTAGCACCACACATCAATATAAAAGTGGCAAACAAGATATACAAGCCACCAAAGCGCAGCTTTTGCCGCTTGGTGATGATGTAGAAAAGTATAAGTAAGGGAATGACGAAATAGGCCGACCATATCAGCAAATCGCTGATGATATATAACCAACCATGAAACTGCGTCCAGCTACCACTGCGCCAAAACGAGCGGAAGTCGGAGTGCTCAAACAGGTTTTTAAAAAAATCGCCCAGTTCTTTCATCTGCATCACAGCATAGCTTTCGCCATACAAATAGAGGTAATACACGAAGGTAAACCAATGCCTGCTGATAAACTACTGCTGCATTTTTCTTAACCAACACATGTGCTACCGCACAACAAATCGTTAACAAAAGAAGGGATTACGCAAAGATGCGATAGGCTATAAATGCCCCTGCATACGCCAGCAAAAACATATAGGCAAATTGTATGGCTGGCAATTGCCAGCTTCGTGTTTCGCGATACACGATGGCCATGGTACTCATACACTGCATAGCAAATACATAAAATATCAATAGCGATATGCCTGTGCCGAGGGTATATACAGGTGTGCCGTCTGCACGGGTTGCGCTGCGCATTTTTTCGCGCACGGTAGTTTCGTTTTCGGCATCGTTGCCTACGCTATATAGGGTAGCCATCGTGCCTACAAATACTTCTCTTGCCGCAAACGATGTAATAAGCGCGATGCCGATTTTCCAATCATAACCCAATGGCCTGATGGCAGGCTCTATAGCCCTGCCCATAATGCCGGCAAAAGAATGTTCCAGCTTTTCAGTTTGCAGTTGGTTATCCAGTTCGGCAGCTTGTTGGGGCTGTTGTTGTTTCAGTGTGGCGTATTTAGCTTCTACCGCCTGCATGGCATTTGGCGGGCCATAAGTAGCCAATGCCCATAACAATACCGATATTATCATTATCACCTTGCCCGCATCGGTTACAAATACTTTCGCTTTTTCTATCATGGTGATGCCTGCGTTTTTCCACCTCGGCGCACGGTACACGGGTAGCTCCATCAGGAAGAATGTTTTTTCTTTCACTTTTACTATCACACTCATCACTTTGGCTACTATCAATGCCATAAAGAAACCCAGCAGGTATAGCCCCATCAGCACCAACCCTTGCAGGTTGAAGATGAAGAGCGTTTTATCGGGTATCACCAAGCCTATCAGTATGGTATATACAGGCAGGCGGGCAGAACAACTCATCAGGGGTGTTACCATAATGGTTATCAGACGCTCCTTTCGGTTTTGTATGGTACGTGCCGCCATGATGGCTGGTACTGCACATGCCATGCCGCTTATCAATGGCATCACGCTGCGCCCGTTCAGCCCCGCGCTGCGCATCAGCCTATCCGTCAGGAAGCTGATACGTGCCATATAGCCGCTATCTTCCAGTATGGTAATGAAGCCGAAGAGTATCATTATCTGCGGTATAAATACAGCTATGCCGCTTATACCTGCCAATACACCGTTTAGCAATAAGTCTTTCAGTGTACCCGCTGGCAGCACTTCATCCAACCAGCCCGATGCTACGCTAAAGCCCTGCTCTACCCAATCCATAGGGTATGCCGCCAACCAAAATATGCTTTGAAACAAGAGGAACAGCACCGTTAGTAATATCACATTGCCCCATACAGGATGCAGCAGTGTTTTGTCTATTCGCTCGCTGATGATGGCTCGCTGCAAGGGATTGGTTTCTGCCACGCATTGTTGCATCACGGTATTGATGCGCTGGTATCGTTGCATGATTTCTGCTGCCTGCACCTTGGCTTTTTGGAAACCCGCCACATCCAGTATGGCGGCTATCTGTATGCGTTGTGCGGCATTCAGGTGCGGCAGGTCCAGATAATTGCAGGCAATATGCAGGGCTGCATAGCTGCTTTCTACGCCACATAATGTTCGTATCTCGTTTATCCATTCGCCCGTTAATGCAGTAGTATCAATAAACTCGTGCGCAGGTGCAATGCTTGTATGCGCGGCAGTGGCGATTGTTTTTTTCAGTTGGGCAATGCCTTTGTTTTTTCTGGGGTTGATGGCTACTACAGGTACGCCCATCAGCCTTTCCAGCCCAGCCACATCTATATTGATACCTTTATCGCGGGCAATATCGTTCATGGTCAGTGCCATCACAACGGGTATCTTCAAATCCATTATCTGCGAGCAGAACAGCAGGTTGCGTTTCAGGTTGGATGCATCAGCTATCACTATGATGAGGTCTGGTCGGTCGGCATTGTTTCTGTTCAGCAATACCTCGTAGGTTACACGCTCGTCCTCGCTCTTGGGGTATAGGCTATATGTGCCGGGCAGGTCCAGTATCTGCGCCGTCAGGTTATCGGCAATGCGCGATGTACCTGTTTTTTTATCAACCGTAACACCGGGAAAATTGCCTACTTTCTGGTTTAGCCCCGTCAACGAATTGAACAAGGAGCTTTTGCCACTGTTGGGGTTGCCTACTAATGCTATGGTATATGCGCTGCGCATTGCGTTTGAGTGCGCAAAGTTACCAATACATTATGGCAGATGCTACAATATATCAATAAGCCTTATGTATTTTTCCTGATTATATAAATGCTCAACGCAGCAGGGTAATATTGCCTTTCAGCCGTATGGGCGCATTGGTAGATTCTGGCGTGTAGTCGAGTATATACACGTATGTACCTCTGTCTGCATACAAACCAGTTTCAGTACCTGTCCATTGATGGCGTATGTCTTTAGATTCAAACACCTGTTCTCCCCATCGGTTGTATATGCGTATATGGAAATTGCTTACAGGGCAACTCAGCACTACGCCAAACTTATCATTCATCCCATCTCCGTTGGGCGAAAAGGCATTAGGTACATGTATACATTCGTCGCAAGGCAAAAATACAATACGTGTAGAGTCTATATACGTGCCGCATTCATTACTTACGGATACACGCAGTACACCTTCTCTTACAGGTTTTACGCAGCAAGCGGTAGAACCATTGTTCCATAGATATTTTACGCCAGGGTATTCACCACCAACAAGCACGGGATTGTAAGAACACATCTCTGTTCTGGCTGGTAACTCTTTTTTGGGTTGGTATTTTACATCTATGTTCATAGGCACTTTTTCGCTTTCGCACTTGCCCATTTTTTGAGTTACATACAGGGTTGTTCTGCCTATTTCTTTGCTGTATATCAACGGCTGTACGGGGCTGCCTATGTTGGCTGATGGATGCGTGTACCAGTGCAGGTTGCTGCCACTCACGTTTTTCAGTATGGGGCTTTCTGCCAGTTGGCATAGCATAGTATCTCTTACAATGGGCGGTGGTGTAAGCCCCTGAATATACACCCGTACCGTATCGGTAAATGTGCCGCAGTTGTTTACTACACGTAGCCAATAAGTGCCGGGGCTGCTAACAGTTATGTCTGGTGTAGTAGCACCTGTACTCCATGTATAGTTACCAAAAGCTATATTGCTTTTGATGGTTACTGGCTGCATATTACAGCTTACCAATTCTTTACCGAGGTTCAAAGTAGTTTCGCCCAGATATTTTACGTTGAAGGTATCAATATACACCCCGCAGCCCGCTACCGAATAGCACAGGTATTGCCCGTCTGCATTCACCGTAATATTATCTGTAGTAGCACCCGTACTCCACTGATATGTACCATTAACGCCCCTGCTTTTCAGCACCATCGGCAGGCGGCTTTTATCGCAATAGATAGAGTCGTGCCTTGCCCTAAATGTATCGGCAGGGGTTATCATATACACACTTACATCGTCTATATACATATACGCCCTGTAGTCGAGCGTTGCGCTGGGTGTTGGCGGAAAGGCAACAGTATGATTGGGCTTATTGCCCGTGCTGCTGAACCTGCCTATCGTCATCCACTCCTCTCCGCCAGCTGCGGTATAGATGCCCGTAACCCGTATCCATGCCGAAGTATCGTTCATAAACGTACCTGCAGTGCTCTGTATATGATACGGTAGTGATAGCCAGCTACTTGTGGTAGTGCTTACTTGTGATGCAGAGAAACTGGCTCCTATCTCATCTACCGCCATATAGTTGAAAGACAAAGAAGAAGAAATAGTAGGATTGACGTAAAACGTAACGCAGTATTTGCGCCCTGCCAGCATAGGCAGCAGTAGTTTGGTATGCAGGTATTCGGCAAATTTCTGTCCGTTGGTGCGTTCTTCCCACAATATGATGCCTGCATAGGCATTGCCCGTACGTGCCCATTGATGCCCGAATGTAACCTCGGGTACATGCACACCACTAAGCGGCGATGCGCAGGTATGCAGATAATCTGGTGTGGTACTTTGTACAGGGCTTAACCAATCTTTTACGGTAGGGTAGGAGCCGAAACCTATGCCTGATATGCCCGTAGGACAGTTGTTGTAATCTTCAAAACTGGGGTTGGTTACCAAGTTTTGGGCATAGCCAGTGCACGACAAAGTAAGGGCAAAGAATACCCATATACACCTGCGTATGTATTTGCTATGCAATATCAGTGTCTCGTTTATATAGCTAAAGACAGCAGATAAAGCCCAAAGTGTTGGTATGAATATGGAATAATATTATCATAGTTAGATTTTGTTCCTCCTCCTTGGGAGGAGGTTAGGAGGAGGCTACTTATAAAAAAAAAGACCGATGCGCATAACGCACCGGCCAATCTATCCGCAATCTATGAAAAACCTGTCCCTATATAAGAACGTATAAACTGCTAAAAACGTGTGCTTTGAATTGTAATATTTCTGTCAGAAAGTTTCTTCTATCAGATAGTGGTTGCGGTCGGCGGCACTACGGCTCACCAATTCGCCCAAGAAGCCTGCCAAGAAAAACTGTGTACCGATAACCATTGTAGTGAGTGCCAGATAGAATGTAACCCTGTTGGTAAGCCCGAAATCCGCACCCTCTACCAACCTGCTGATGACGAGGTAAATGGTAGATGCAAAACCTATAAAGAACGCGATAGTACCCAGCAACCCGAAGAAGTGCATGGGTTTTTTGCCAAAGCGGCTGATAAATTGAATAGATAATAAATCAAGAAAGCCATTGATGAAGCGTTCCCAGCCAAATTTTGATACGCCGTATTTGCGCGCACGGTGCACTACCACTTTCTCACCTATTTTGCGAAAGCCGGCACTCTTTGCCAGTACAGGTATAAAGCGGTGCATCTCGCCATATACCTCTATGCTCTTCACTACTTTTTTGTTGTATGCCTTCAGGCCGCAATTCATATCGTGCAACTTAATGCCCGATATCCATCTGTTGACACCGTTGTATAGTTTGGATGGCAGGTTTTTTGTCAGCGCATTATCGTGGCGCACTTTCTTCCACCCGCTTACAAGGTCAAACCCATCGGCGGTTATCATGCGGTACAGTTCGGGTATCTCGTCGGGGCTGTCTTGCAGGTCGGCATCCATGGTTATTACCACATGGCCCTTAGCCGCTTTAAAACCCTCATTCAGCGCGGCACTCTTGCCATAATTGCGCTGAAACTTGATACCGTGTACGGCACTATAATCTTTTGACAGGCGCTTGATGACATCCCAACTGCTATCGGTACTGCCATCATCTATCATGATGATTTCGTGGGTGTAGCCCATTTCGCCACATACACGCTCTATCCAGTCCACCAGTTCGGGCAGCGATTCTTCTTCGTTGTATAGCGGTATGACGATTGAAATATCGGGCATTTGGATTACTGTACCTGTTTTTTGCGGCTGATAGCCAATGCGAATATAAACCCTAATATGCTATATCGCACAATATCTACCATCAGTCCGGTAAAGAAATTAACAAAAGAGAAAGGTGCGTTTTTAGCATCAAGGTGTTGCTTCTCTAACTTAGCAAGTTGTTGTTCGCCGTTAGGATAGCTTTTCAGGTAATTTTTTTGCCCTGCAAATATCTTGTCTGCAATACTGCTGTCTGCAAGCATCCATACCTGCTCAAAAGTGTAAGACAGAAATACACCAATCAGTATGGTTAGAAAAACACCCCTGAATACGTTTTTTAAGATAGCCGCTTCGCCCAATTGTTTTTTCAGCATCAGTCCCGATGCGAGTATGACGATAATACCCAGCCCCAGCGATATGAAAAATATAATATAGCTCGCCTTAAAATCTTCGAGCAGGTAATTGAACTGTATGGTACTGCAAATAATTTTAACAGCCGCAATCAATACCCCCATCATTACGGGTATTTTCCACCAACTTTTTCCTTCCTGTATCGTATCCAAACTAAAAAAACGGCTTTGTAAATTATGGCTGTAACTGTTGCTGTACAGGGTTTTTCTTGGCTACTGCTGCACCTATCAATGAGAATACTGCACCCCAAAACAAATACATAAACAATACAGCACCCATTACTATCGGCGTGAAAAATTTCTCTGTATAGCTCAGTCCCATTTCCATTTGTTCTTCGGGCATATTACTTTTTTCCATTTCAGCCATTGCCTGCTCCATAGCTTGTGTTTTTATTTCTGGAAATATCTGCAAAGAAATGAAGCTCCACACCAATACAATACCCGTTATTATCAGCACCATCTTAAAACAACTTCCAAAGACGTTTTTGAAACTAACGTTAGCTTCATTTGCTTTTGAATAAGCCATTGCATTCAGGATAACGGCTATCAGCAATGGCAACATACCCAAGTATTGTAAAGCCTTGTTATTGCTCATATGCATTACTTGAATAATAAGCCCGAACACGATTAGTACAATGCTCGTAACGATAGCATACATAACATGCGTTTGCTTCAGTTTCATAATTATTGATTTAGATGTACTTGTTTATTATTAATAATGCCCAGCACTTTGCCCTGCATTTCTTTACCTGTAAACGGATTGTTGGCAGATGCTGATTGCATGTTGCCGAGTTTATAGCTGCCTGTTGTGGTATAGATGGTAAGGTCTGCCACTGCACCTGCTTCTATATTGGCATCTCCCAGCCCGAAGATAGCACGGGCGGCGGTCATTATTTCGGCTATGCGCTCATAGCCTGCGGCTTGCAACACCAAGTTATAGGCAATCTCCTGTATGTTCATGCCATCGGCAGCGTATTCAAATTCTTTGGCTTTAGCATCCCACTCCTGCGGGCGGTGATGGCTGGCTATGCAGTCTATCGTGCCGTCTTTCAATCCCTTTAGCAATGCTTTCCTGTCGGCCTCGCTGCGTATAGGGGGCATTACTTTGTACAGGCTGCTATAGCCTTCCAGTGCCTTGTCGTTCAGCACAAGATGATAAGGCGTAACCGAGCAAGTAATGTTCAGCCCTTCTTTTTTGGCTTTGCGTATCATGTCCACACCCTCTGCCGTACTGATGCCTGTTATATGCAGGCGAGAGCCCGTATAGCGCAGCAATTCAATATCACGATGCAGCAATATCGTTTCTGCCAGCGATGGTATGCCTGCCATGCCGAGGCGCACCGAAGCCTCACCCTCGTGCATCAAACCGCCTGCTGCCAGTGCATGGTCAACAGGTATCTGTATCAGCGTACCATTAAATGCTTTTACATATTCCAACGCTTTCAGCATCAGTTGGGCGTTTTGCACTGGCTTCCATCCATCGGTGAAAGCTACCGCACCATGTGTGTGCATATCCAGCATTTCGGCAAGGCTCTTGCCTTCAACATCTTGCGTGATGGCACCAAGTGGGTGCAGGCTCACTACATTACCCGCTGCTTTTTGTATTACAGATTGTACGATGGATTTGGTACTGATGGCGGGGTTGGTATTGGGTGCTGTCAGCACATGGGTATAACCCCCTGCCGCTGCTGCACGCAGACCGCTTTCAATGGTTTCCTTATGCTCGTAGCCCGGCTCTCGGTAATCTGCCAATACATCTACCCAGCCAGTGCTTACACACAAAGCCCCATCCCTTCCTTCCCCCAAGGGGAAGGTGATGGCTTCTTTCCCATCTACCAAAACAGTACTTGCACCTCCTCCTTGGGAGGATGACGGGAGGAGGCTTTTTATTATACCATCTTCAATTAAAATATCAACTACCTGATTGTAAAAAGCGGAGCGCTTGTCTGTAATCTTAGCCTGTTGGATGAGCACTTGCATAAGTGGCTATTGTGTAGCTGCTGCTTGTTTGCGAAAACCGCCTGCCAGTACATACGTTTCGGCAGCCAGCATTAACAGGGCTAAAATAGCACAAACTTTCCAAAGCGGGAAACTGCCGAGGGCAGAACTGCCTGCCGCGCTGCTAATATCGGTGGTACTGAGCCAGTATATATCGCTGCCGTCCCATTGTTTTTTCAGGTCGCCAATGGCCCATGTGTTCAGTGCAGACTCTTCCCTGCTGTTGTTTATGGCCACTAAAGCCGTATCGCTACCCGACGCACTGATGCGGTAAAAACCTGCCTGCTGCACCGCCGCATCGGGAAACACTTCCAGCCCCTTGCCTGCGGGGCGTTGGGGTGGTATGGCATCTATGCCGCTGCCGTAGATGTGTGCCATATTGCGCTCGCCGGCACCCTCAAAAGGTATAAATGCTGCCTGCTGCCTGCCAAGTGTCAGTGCGTATATATCGCCGCCACGGCATTGTATAGCCATTTGGTACAGAAAAGGCACAAAGAAATAACTGCCGGCAAAATTGCCCGACTGCATATCTGCCGCTACCGCACTGATGTACAGGCTGCCTTTGGATGGTGTGTACTTTGCCAACATGGGGCTGCCACTACGAAAGCTGAGCACGGCCTGCTGATTGGCAGATAGCCCTGCATCTATTATATAGTGCCAGTTGGCTACGGGTAGTTGTATATTATCGGGGATGCGTTCAAACATATCGCGCACCAAATCGCTGCCCTGTTGCAGTGCAGATGCGGCCTGCGTAGCCGTGTCAATACCTGCCATACGTATATCTGTTATCTGCGATAGCCCTGTATTGATAGCTGCCACATCAGCAGCCCTTGCAGGGAAGATGCAAATATTTTGTCCCTCTTGCAGCGCAGCAGCAATCGCCTTACCCGTTGCTGCATCCATACGGGTGATGCCGTTGAAGATGATGAGGTTGTATTGCTTCCATTCGTTACTGTTTTGGTTGATGCCCGTTTGTGTAAGCTGAAAACCATTGTAGGCGCGGAATGCGGCTTGTATATACGGATTAGGCTGCCCCTCGTTCATTACCAGCACTTGCAGGCTGGGAGTACTACGCGCGCTGATGCGGAATGTATCGTCAAAACGTACGGAAGCATCATTGATGCTTAATACCATGCGCTGCCAGTTGGCATCGTTTACCGAAAAACTAAGCGTATCGGTGCTTTCGTTTTTATCGTTGAAGCGTAGTGCCGAAGCGCTCTTTACCTGCCCGTTGATGGCGAGTTGCAGCACGGGATTTTCTTTGGGTGCTTCGCCCGCTATGCGGCTATGCACTATCAGTTTGTTTTGCACACCTGTTTGCAGCACAGGCGCATCCAGATAAGCAGTGTCTATCAATACATTTCCTGCCGATGCTGCCTGTACAGGCACACCATAGAAACGAATATTGCGCAGCAGGTTTTTATCTGCCACTGCAGGGAAGCTGCTCTGCTGAAAATCGGAATAATAATATACATCTGCAGCCGCAAACGATTCGCCCTGCATAATGCTGTTGACCATAGCTAGTGTTTTATCAGCCGTTTTGCTATTGGCACTGATGTCTATAGTGTTGAGCAGTGTCAGCACTTTATCGGCAGGCAGTGGTTGGTAGCTTAGAGGTTTATCATTGGTCAGCAATACAAAACGGGTACCTGCGGGGGCATGGCGCACCTGCTCTCTCGCTGCATCGCGGGCGGTTTCAAACAAGGTGCGTGTTCCTTTCTTTACAGCCATGCTACCCGAATTATCCAGATAGATAACCTGTAGCCTGTTGGTGGTATCTTGCTTATTGCCACTGAAAAATGGTTGCGCGAAAGCCAGTATCAAAGCCGTGAGGAACAATAGCCGCAATGCCAGCAGCCATTTATACTTCAGTTGCGATTGCTTCTGCGATTTCAGTTGGATGCTTTTCAAAAAACGGGTATGCGGAAACATAACCGTCTTGTACCTGCGCAGGTTGAACAGATGTATCAGAACGGGTATGGCAAGCGTAAGCCCTGCCAACAGAAAAAAGGGATAGAGAAAACTCACGTATCAAATATAAGGCTAATGAGCAGATTAGCAGATGTGATTATTAGCTAATGAAATGGTAAAATGAAAGAGCCTCCCCCAACCCCTCCAAAGGAGGGGCTTTATTATTATACTTATTTATGAGTTTACATCTCCTCCCTTGGGGGAGGCTGGGAGGGGCTATTTAGCAGATGTGATTATTAGCTAATGAAATGGTAAAATGAAATAGCCTCCCCAACCCCTCCCAAGGAGGGGCTTTATTATTACACTTGTTTATGAATTTACATCTCCTCCCCTTAGGGAGGTCGGGAGGGCTAATATTTCCCTCAACTTTTGACTTTTGACTTTCGACTTTTGACTAATTTCGCACCCTTATGTTGACAGCCAACGAAATACGCCAGCAATTTTTAGACTTTTTTCGCGACAGGGGGCATGCTATTGTGCCATCTGCACCCATTGTAGTAAAGGACGACCCCACCCTGCTGTTTACCAACGCGGGTATGAACCAGTTTAAGGATTATTTCCTCGGCAATAAAAAAGCCCCTAACACCCGCATAGCCGATACGCAAAAATGTCTGCGTGTAAGCGGCAAGCATAATGATTTGGAAGAAGTAGGCGTAGATACCTACCACCATACCATGTTCGAGATGTTGGGCAACTGGAGCTTTGGCGACTATTTTAAAGAAAAAGCGATAGAATGGAGTTGGGAACTGCTGACAGATGTTTATAAGATACCTAAAGACAGGCTGTACGTTACCGTATTCGAGGGCGACCCGGCAGAAAACATACCTGCTTCTAAAATAGCACTGGAATGCTGGAAGCAATTAGTGGACGAAAGCCAGATTGTTTATGGTAATAAGAAAGATAATTTTTGGGAAATGGGCGATACTGGCCCGTGCGGTCCATGTAGTGAGATACATGTAGATTGCAGGCCCGATGGTGAACGAGCACAAATAGCGGGCAGAGATTTGGTAAACAAAGACCATCCGCAGGTAATAGAAATCTGGAACAACGTATTTATACAATACAACCGAAAAAAAGACGGCTCGCTGGAAGAACTGCCTACCAAACACGTAGATACGGGTATGGGCTTAGAGCGACTGGTGCGTGTGCTGCAAGGCAAGCAGAGCAATTATGATACCGATTTGTTTTCAGGCACCATCAGAGAAACGGAAAGAATAACAGGCAAAACATACTGCTATACAGATAGCAAGCAAGATGTGGCTTTCCGTGTACTGAGCGACCATATTCGCGCCATTGGCTTTACCATAGCAGACGGGCAACTGCCCAGTAATACGGGTGCAGGCTACGTCATCCGCCGCATACTGCGCAGGGCAGCAAGGTATTATTATTCTTACCTCGACTACAAACACCCACTGCTTACGCAACTGATGCCCGTATTGGCAAAGCAGTTTGAAAACGTGTTTCCAGAACTGCACAAGCAGATAGACCTTGTATGCAAAGTGGTGAAAGAAGAAGAAGAGGCTTTCCTGCGTACGCTGGATAAAGGCTTGAAGAAAATTGATGACATCGTAAAGGAAACCAACGCGCAGAAAAGTGATACCATTAATGGTAAGGCTGCGTTTGAGTTGTACGATACATACGGCTTCCCCATAGACCTGACACGCCTTATAGGACAGGAAAATAATTTGTCGGTTGACGAAGCGGCTTTTGAAGCAGAGATGCAGCAACAAAAAAGCCGCAGCCGTGCAGCTACCGCGCTCGATACCGAAGACTGGGTAGTGCTGCAAGATGCGGCTACCAAATTTATTGGCTACGACAGCCTTGAAACACAAGCGCAGATATTGAAGTACCGCAAGGTGAAAGCGAAAGGCAAAGAGAGTTATCAGCTTGTATTAGATACTACACCTTTCTATGCTGAAAGTGGCGGACAGGTGGGCGATACAGGTACACTTGTTTTCCCCAACGAAATAGTACACATCGTAGATACCAAAAAAGAAAACGACCTCATCATACATTTTGCAGAAGAATTACCAAGTAACCCGTCTGCTGCTGCGGTAGCAAAAGTAGATGCGCAAAGGCGTGCAGAGGTTGCTGTACACCACAGTGCTACGCACTTGCTGCATGCCGCATTGCGCAGTGTATTGGGTACGCACGTAGCACAAAAAGGCTCGTTGGTAAATGAGGAACATCTGCGTTTCGACTTCTCGCATTTTGCCAAAGTAACAGAAGAAGAAATAGCACAGATAGAAACTATCGTTAATGAGAAGATACGAGAGAATATACCTGTTGTAATAAAGGAAATGCAAAAAGACGAAGCAGTAGCCATGGGTGCAATGGCACTCTTTGGCGAAAAATATGGTGATAAAGTGCGTGTTGTAATAATGGATCCTAACTATTCCATTGAACTATGCGGCGGTACACATGTGGGTAGCACAGGACAGCTTGGCTTTTTTAAAATAAAACACGAAAGTGCAGTAGCTGCTGGTGTGCGCCGGATAGAAGCAGTAAGTGGCAAAGCGGCAGAAGATTTTGTAAATGCTCACTTGCATACACTACATAACATCAACAATGCGCTGAAGCATCCGAAAGATGTACTGAAAGCCATTGAGAAGTTACAAGAAGAAAAAGCACAACTTGAAAAGCATGTAGAAGGCTTGGAAGCGCGCCAATTAGTAGCCATTCGCAACGAAGTGCTGACAAAAGATGAAATCATCAACCAGATAAGTTTTGTAGGCGATATAGTAGAGGTAGGCAATGCGGATATGCTGAAAAAACTTTGCTTCGACGTAAAACATCACCTGAACGACCATGTAGTAGTGCTATGTGCAAACATAGACGGCAAACCATTTGTAGCCGTAGGTGTGGCAGATAGCGTGGTGGCTGCTAAAGGATTGGATGCAGGCAAAATAATTAAAGAGCATATAGCCCCACTGATAAAAGGCGGCGGCGGCGGACAAAAAACACTGGCTACCGCAGGCGGGCAAGATGTGGGCGGATTGAGAGCGGTGATAGAGAAAGTGAAAGGACTTTTATAACATATAAACGCAGGCACAAAGCCTGCGTTTTAGTTATTCTTAGGTTATCCACAGCCCTATTGCAGAAAGTGCTAAACGATTATCTTTGTTTCCTAACATATACATAAAATGCGTTTTATCGTTACATCAACGGCATTGCTCAAAAACCTGCAACAGATAGGTGGGGTTATCAGTGCCAATACAGTTTTATCAGTGCTGGAAGATTTTCTTTTTGAACTGAAAGGCAATTCGCTCACCCTCACCGCAACCGATTTGGAAACGATGATGCGTGTGCAGATGGATGTAAACGATGCGCAGGGCGATGGCCGCATTTGTATTCCGTCAAAAATATTGATGGACTATCTGAAAAACCTGCCCGAGCAGCCCATTACTTTCAACGTCAATCAGCAAGACTTGTCAATAGAGATGTCGAGCGATGTAGGTAAGTACAAGATTGGCGGCGAAAAAGCAGACGACTTCCCCAAAGAACCTGCTCCGGGCGATACCACAAGTTTCAATATGCCATCTATCTCATTGATAGAAAGCATCAACAATACCCTGTTTGCAGTAAGCAACGATACACTGCGCCCTGCTATGACGGGTGTATATTTTGAAATGGGTAAGAAAGGCATCACTTTTGTATCTACAGATGCGCACCGCTTGGTGCAGTATAGCAAAACGGATATTGCCTGCCCTGCACAAGAGGGTTTTGTAGTACCCAAAAAACCATTGCAACAATTAAAAGCAACACTACCCGCAGACGATAGCCAGTTGCAGGTATCGTACAACAGCAGCCACTTGTTTGTAACAAGCGGCAGGCTGAGCATGAGCTGCAGGTTGATAGATGCTAAGTTTCCCGACTACAAAGCGGTAATACCTAAAGACAATCCATACAGGCTCACTATCAACCGTGCCGATTTTGTAAGCGCGCTGCGCCGTGTCAGCATATTCGCCAATAAAACTACTAATCAGGTAGTGCTGGAAATAAAAGGCAATTCGCTGGAACTGAGCGCGCAGGATATAGATTTCTCTTACGAGGGTAAAGAAACACTGAACTGCCAGTATAGCGGCGAGGATATGAAAATAGCCTTCAATGCCAAGCTGATGGTAGAAATGCTGAACAATATGACAGGTGCCGATGTGCAACTGGAGCTGAGCACACCAACCCGTGCAGGCATCTTTCGCCCAACGGAAAAAGCCGATAACGAAGAAGTGCTGATGCTGCTGATGCCGTTGATGGTTGGGGTATAAGCCCCAAACCCCCTGACGGGAGGCTTTATTCCAAAACAATAAGAAATAAAAAAGTGGTTAGTGTTACTAACCACTTTAATTTTTTTGCAAAGTCCCCTGCAAGGGGATTTAGGGGTTTGTCGTCTGTTCAGTTAGCAATTACTTCCAGACGGTTGCGCCAGGTTTTGTTACAGTCTGTAAATAACTCCTGACATCACAAAAAAAGCCCCCTTTAGGGGGTTTGGGGGTTAATGTACATCTCAATATCTTTCTTCGTTATCTTCTTGTCCGATAAGATTATCAGCCTTTCAACCACATTGCGCAGCTCGCGTATA
This sequence comes from Chitinophagaceae bacterium IBVUCB1, assembly GCA_002127285.1. Classification (GTDB taxonomy): domain Bacteria; phylum Bacteroidota; class Bacteroidia; order Chitinophagales; family Chitinophagaceae; genus Polluticoccus. Next base: position 914,223 of record NFUW01000001.1, on the reverse strand, counting down.
TTGCCCGTCCAGTTATATTGTTGCAAGGCAGTGAGTGCAGCATCGTCTATTTCTTTTTCAGGTTGTTTGTATTCATCGCAGATGTCTTGCAGAAAATGTTGTACCAGCATGGGTATATCATCCTTGCGGTCGTTGAGCGATGGAACGTGTATCAATATCACACTGAGGCGGTGATACAAGTCGAGGCGGAATTTCTTTTCTTCCACTTCCTGCATCAGGTCTTTGTTGGTAGCGGCTATTACACGCACATCTACTTTTATTTCCTTATCGCCGCCTACACGGGTTATCTTACCTTCTTGCAACGCCCGCAGCACTTTGGCTTGCGCATCGTGGCTCATATCGCCAATTTCGTCCAGAAACAAAGTGCCGCCGCTTGCCTGTTCAAACTTGCCAATACGTTGTTTAATAGCAGACGTAAAAGAACCCTTCTCGTGGCCAAAGAGTTCACTCTCTATCAGTTCAGACGGTATGGCAGCGCAGTTCACCTCTACCAGCGGGCCGTTGGCACGGGTGCTTAGCTCGTGTATTTTGCGGGCTACCATTTCCTTGCCCACGCCGTTTTCGCCCGTTACCAAAACCCGTGCGTCCGTAGGTGCTACTTTCTCTATCGTGTCGCGTATTTTTTGCATACCCGCGCTTTCGCCTATCATCTCTACACCTCGGTTGATGCGCTTGCGGAGTTGCTTGGTTTCAGTTACCAGATTTTTCTTTTCCATCGCATTGCGGATGGTTATCAGCAATCGGTTCAGGTCGGGTGGTTTGGATATGAAATCGTACGCGCCTTTCTTTACCGCCTCTACAGCCGTTTCTATATTGCCATGACCGGATATCATGATGAACGGAATATCAGGTTTTTCTTCCCTTGCCTGTATCAGCACTTCCATGCCGTCCATCTTCGGCATTTTGATGTCGCAGAGTATGCAGTCGTAATTGTTTTCTTTAATCTTCTTGATGCCTTCTGCACCGTCTGCCGCTTCGTCTATCGTAAATCCTTCAAAGCTCAGTATCTCGCCCAGTGTGCGGCGTATGGCTTTTTCGTCGTCTATTATCAGTATGGTTTGAGACATATTATATCCGCTTATTTTACTTCTGCACCGTTTTTATACTTCACGGTTGTTTTTTTACCTGTTTCGTCGTAGAGTGTCCAGCTACCATCGCGTTCGTTATCCACGTATTTGCCCTCGGCTTTCATTTCGCCGCTTTCGTAGTATTCTCTCCAAAGACCGCTTTTCTTGCCGTTCTTAAACTTGCCCATTTCGCTCACTTTCTGGTTTTTGTAGTACGAAATTGACTCGCCGTTTATCTCGCCTTTTTCATATTCATACTCCACTGCTTTGCCACCATCCTGATAGTACCAAGTAGCCCTGCCATCGCGCAGGTCGTTTACATAGCTGCCCTCTTCTTCTTTAAAAGCCGTCTTGTACCACTTGGTGTATTTACCGTTCTTTTTACCATCTGCATAGTAGGTTTCTTCAAATATAGGCCCGCGTATATGGTAGGTGCGGCGTGGCCCTTCCAGCTTGCCGTCTTTGTAATGTTCTACATAGTCCACCTGCCCCTCGGCAATGATGCCCGTCGTTACCCCGTCTTTGATGCCATTTCGGTAGGTAGCCATCAGGCGGGGGTAGCCCGTATCGTGGTAGATAACCCATACCCCTTCTTTCACCCCGTTGTGAGAGTGCCCTTCTTCCATTACCACATTCCCTTTTCTTATCTGAAAGAACTCCCAGCCATTGGCATCGCGCCTTTTCAGTGTGTCGAGGCTTTGGGCTTGTGTGTTGAGCACCAGCATAGCGGTTATGCCCGTTGCTATTAGCTTGTAGCGTACTTGTTTATTCATATTCATTGCCAATTTAGTAATTTATTATTTCTGCTGTTTGGCAATTAAGACAGTATTAACGTTATCAATAGTTGTATAGGCAGGCAAAATTGTCAGTTGTTAAGTATTGGCAGTAGTTTTGTGCTGATTGATGTACATACATTAATCATTTAACCAGTTAAAAAAAGGAACAATATGGCAAATACAATTTTTCATCCTGCAAGTGAACGCGGCCATGCCGACCATGGTTGGCTCAATGCACACCACTCATTCAGCTTTGCAGGCTATCACGACCCGTCAAAAATCCACTTCGGTGCATTGCGCGTACTTAACGACGACATCGTATCTGAAGGAATGGGCTTTGGCAAGCACCCGCACGATAATATGGAAATCATAACCGTAGTGTTGGATGGCGCGTTGGAACATAAAGACAGCATGGGGCATACGCAGGCCATACACCCCAACGAGGTGCAGGTAATGAGTGCAGGTACGGGTGTAACGCACAGCGAGTATAATCACAACCGCGATAAGAAAGTAAACCTGCTGCAACTCTGGATATTCCCCAACAAAAGGAATGTAGAGCCACGCTACGGGCAAACCCTATTTGCACCCGAAGAAAGGGTGAATAGATTGCAGATGCTGGTATCGCCGATAGATAACAATGACGAGGGGTTGAAAATTTATCAGGATGCATGGATATATCGTACCACACTACAAGCAGGCAATACACTGGAGCATATGCTGCATAGCAATAAGCACGGGGTATATGTATTTAACATCAGCGGCAGCGTAACGGCAAACGGACAACAACTGAACCGCCGCGATGCAGCAGGCATTAGTAGTACCGATGTGTTGACGCTTACTGCAGAGGCAGATAGCGATGTGCTGGTGGTAGAAGTGCCGATGTATAATTAATTCATATTGGCAAACAGGGGTTTGTTGTATATTTAGTATATGGAACGAACCTGCAGCATAACAGGAACTATTGTTACAGATAAAGAAGGTGTGATGTGGATGCAACTACGCCCGGCATTGCAAACCTTTGTGAAAACAATACATGATGGTATTGATGCAGGTTCGTTCATATCTTACAAAGCCCTCAACAATGTATTGCATGCTTACGTAGCCAACCTGACAGCAGAAGAAACCAAAGCGCATGATGCCCTTGTTGATAGTGTAAGTAAAGAATATGCGCAAGACGAGGAACTGCAACCACTCCATACACACCCTAATGAAAAGCCACTCACGTTTGGCGAACGCCTATCAGACAAGATTGCCGATTTTGGCGGAAGCTGGCGTTTCATTATCATCTTCCTGAGCATATTGGTTGTGTGGATGCTTATCAACTCGTGGTATCTGGCTAGCAAGGCATTTGATCCCTATCCGTATATATTGCTCAATCTGATGCTATCGTGCGTGGCTGCATTGCAAGCCCCTGTTATTATGATGAGCCAAAACAGGCAGGAAGATAAAGACCGTGAACGTGCAGAATACGACGTTAAAGTAAATGTGAAAGCCGAAAAGGAGATACAACTGCTGCATCAGAAAATAGACCACTTGCTGCTGCATCAGCACCGCAATATGATTGAGCTCTTTCAACTACATCTGGACCTGACAGAGCAGGTACAACAACGTATTGATACCATAAAAAACGAAACACGATGAGTGATAAAGACATAACCAAACATTATACAAACGGTGAGATAACCATTGCATGGAAGCCCAACCAGTGCATACACAGCAAGCTATGCTGGACGGGGCTGGTAGAAGTCTTTAACCCCAGAGAACGCCCGTGGATAAAGATGGATGCTGCCGATACGGCCAGCATCATAGCACAGGTAGAAAAATGCCCGTCGGGTGCGCTCAGTTATTTTCGGAATGAAGACAAGCAGGATAATACTAATCCCATAGTAGATGTGGATACGGTAGTAGAGGTATCGCCCAATGGGCCGCTGCTGATATATGGCAACATCACCGTTAAGAACAAAGACGGAGAAGAAGTAAAGAAGAACAAAGTAACCGCGCTGTGCCGTTGTGGTGCATCGGGCAATAAACCCTACTGCGATGGTACGCATGTGAAAATTGGCTTTAAAGACGAGTAGCACCCGCATTGAATATTACAGATACGATAACAAAACTGCAACATAGGCTGCAACAACCACTGCCAGGGCTTGCCGCGCAAAACAATATGGCTGCCCGTGTGCGGGAACTGCCCGCAGAACTGCCTGCCGATGCCAAGCAAAGTGCCGTATTGGCATTGCTGTTTCCTAAAAACGAGGCACTAAACTTGCTGCTGATAAAGCGTGTGGCAGATGGCAAAGCGCATAGCGGGCAAATCAGCTTTCCCGGCGGACGGCGGGATGATACCGACGACGGGCTGCAACACACTGCCCTGCGCGAAACGCAGGAAGAAGTAGGCATAGCCCCCGATAAGATACAAGTGCTTGGCGCATTGACATCGCTCTACATACCCGTCAGCTATTCAAATGTATTTCCGTTTTTGGGTTATACCCATACGCTACCACAATATGTGCTGAGTGCCAACGAAGTGCAATACACACTGGAAGTACCCCTGCACGATTTCTTTGCCCCTGAACGCAAAATAGTAACACACATAACCCCCGAAGCCTTTCCGCACATCACCCTGAAAGCCCCTGCCTACCAATGGAATGACAACCACCTGATATGGGGAGCCACCGCCATGATAATAGCCGAACTGGAAGCGGTGATGGGGGATTTATAGTCTTTTACTAAGGGCAAGAAATAAGTTGAGTGCAATAACGGTGAATGCTAAAATAAGGATATGGTATTTGCGTTTAGCAAGGCTTTCTTGTTCTCTAATTAGTATAGCTCTATTATTTTCTTCCTTTATCTCTTTCAGTATACTTTTTATACTTAATCCAAAAGATGTGCTATCAACTTCTATCTTTTTCGTTTTAGTATCAAATACAATATTGTAACCCCCATCATTGTAGTCAGTTTCTATTCTTAGAATAATGGAATCACCATTTTTGGTAAATGAATCTACAATCTTGCTGTATTTATCTATCTCATTTCCTAACATCGGTAAAGAATGAGGACCACTAATTTTTTTACTATGTAATATAATATGGTAGAATCTTCCTGAATTATCGAATAAAAGGAAATTATCTTGTTTATCTGATACAAAGTCAGTCATTTCAGAAAAAGAGAACAAACTTGTATTAAGTGTATCTGTTTTAATGTCTTTTTTAAGATAATTCCTAAGGTTATAGTAAGTGGGCTTAATATTTTCTGTTTCATACAAATAGAAACTATCATTTTGAATGTATATATCAAGTTTACCAAAGCTTTCAGGATATACAGGAAAGGATTGACGATAAACTTTATGCTTTAATAATTCATTTAAGAATGGGTTGTCTGTTTTCAATATATCATCAATGTTTTTTTGCGGTACTGTTTTTATTGAGTCTGACCCACCAAAAACATGTTGAACAAATACATCTCTTTGCAAAGCTTCAATGTCCTTTTGATGTTCAAGACCGTATAACAATAATTTCAAGCAATCTCTTGCATTAATACTATCCGTAGATACATTGAGTATGATTGTTTTAAAAGCTTTTTGTTTATTAATACGATTCCCGTCACTTGAATAGATGTTAAATACAACATTGCCATATCCTAATGAATAAGGTAATTTCCCATTGATAGTGTCATTGCAGTAGAATTTTGAGTAATTGCCGAAATTAATTTGCAGGTATTGGTCGGGTTTTAAATATTTTTCTTCCAGATATAAAAATATCATTTGTAAGTATTGTCGTCTTAAATATGAACCCAAACCACCCCCCACTTGTCCCGATGCTTCTGTAATCATGCATTGTTTGCTTTGCTTGATTTCAGTAAAACTAGTATTGCCATACAACACATTGAATGTTGAAGACACAATAAGGATTATAGCACAAAGTATCCTTAACATAAAAAGCTACATATAATTACAGTTAAATAAATATAACGAAAAAATGCCTATTCTATTATTACTGTGTTGTCAGGAGTTTCTCCTGACAAACACAACCCACAGCGAACCGTCAGGAAGTAATTCCTGACGGCACATTAACAATGTACGCGCTATGAGTAATTAAAATTACCCTTACCCATTCTCCCTTTGTTGTTAAAACTAATTATTCACAAAAAGAATGTCCCCTGAAAGGAGATTAAGGGGTTTATTTATTACATTTTTTATTTGTATTTTTGCAATAATAAAAAATGTAAAAAACCATGAACCTAAAACAACACCGTTTCGTAACCGAGTACCTGAAATGGGGCGATGCACAACTTGCCTATAAAAAAGCCTACGACTGCAAGAGTAATAACAACAGAGCCATAGAAAGTGCTACCCATCGCTTGCTGCGCCACCCCGATGTAGCACAAGCCATAGCCGAAGCAGAGGCACGCCTGCGTGCGGAAGCCGAGATGGAAGTTCGCACCAAGCTGGCAGGCGAACTGCTGACCGTACAACGTAAACGCGAGATACTGGCACGCATAGCCGAGGGCAACATCTATATAGAGCAGCAATACAAAGGCGGAAATTGCAGAACCTGCACGCAGATGGTAAAACCAAGTATAGACCAGATGTTGAAAGCCATAGACTTAGACAGCCGTTTGGCAGGCGACTACCCCGTCAAGAAACAACTGACCGTAGTACATACTATAGCTGCCGAAAAGCCCCACCCCGAAAAACAGATACAAGCTACCACCATCATTACACAAACAGAAACGCCAGCACTGGCAGAGCTAACCGATAACGGGCAGTACGAAGTACCTCAACACATAACCCATGCCGGCCTGCGAAAATTACTGACAAAACCTATTCCAAAATAAGCCTCTGTTTATAGTGCCGTAAGATATAGCTTACCTTTAGCCTTGTATGCAGGTGAAAAACACCTGCACGCCTAACGCAGGGCAATACGTTTTTGGAGCCTATCCGCTATCTTTAGCCTGATGCAAAAGCGTTAATTATCCGGCGGATGAAAAGTTGTTGGTTTTATTTCAGACCAACAACGGCAGAAAGGTGAATATAGAGAACGGACAGTTTTTGATTTAAAAGGTAATGTTATAGATTTTCAATCCGAAGGAAAACAAAGTAGTCCTAGATTATGATAGTCACAGATTTTATTAAGTATCTTGAAGATATTCGGCCAACAAAATCTGAGATCATTGATAGTCTAGATGAATTTGATGAAGATCTTGTTTTGGATATTCTGGAGATGTTTGATTATAGAAAAAATAAATCGCTTGTAGAATACAATTCTATGTTATTGAATTGTATTAACAATACGACTGTACGAGAAAAAGGACTGGCTGATTTTTGCTTCGTTTCGACAGATGAGGAAAGTTTTGCGTATTCCGATGATGGTCATAACTTTTTTCTTGAAGGCTCAATGATACACATGGAATACGAAGGTGATTATAGATTGATTTGTACATCTGAAGAGGATTTCCTGTATGGTATGATCTTCTGCTTTAAAGCAAATATGGATTTTGCATACAGAAGAAAGAGCAGCACGTTGGACGATTCTTTGTTGGATTTAGTGGCAAAGGTTCCTGGTAGTAATTCTGACTTCTTTGTTCAAAGATTGAAGCATCAGTATTTTGAATGGTAATGCTACCAAGACAGGTGATTTACGTGCTGTCAGGAGTTTCCTCCTGACAGTAATAAAACAAAAACCTCCCCTTGAGGAGCCTGTCAAGCCAAAAGGCATGAGTTGGAGGGGCTTTTTCCTTTTTCCTTTTTACATTTGAGCATCTGCAAATGAAAATCCTCGGTATCTCTGCTTTTTATCACGATGCTGCCGCCGCGCTGATAGTTGACGGCCGCATAGTAGCTGCCGCGCAGGAAGAACGTTTTACACGTATCAAGCACGACGAGCGTTTTCCCCTGCATGCCATACGCTATTGCCTGCAAGAGGCAGGACTGGGCATCAACGATATAGATTATGTAGCCTTTTACGACAAGCCCCTGCTGAAGTTTGAACGCCTGCTGGAAACCTACTACGCATTCTCGCCCAAGGGTTGGCTATCGTTTATGCGTGCCATGCCCGTATGGATAAAGGAAAAAGTATTTCTGAAAGACAACCTGCGTAAAGGGCTGAAAGAGGCAGACGAAAACTGCAACGGTAAGCAAAAACTGCTCTTCCCCGAGCACCACCTGAGCCATGCCGCCAGTGCATTCTACCCATCGCCACATAACCATGCAGCCATACTAACCATAGACGGCGTAGGCGAATGGTGTACCACATCCATCAGCAAAGGCGATGGTAATGATATTACCGTGCTCAAAGAATTACACTTTCCGCACTCGGTAGGTTTGCTCTATTCGGCGTTTACTTATTTCTTGGGTTTTAAAGTCAATTCGGGAGAATATAAGCTGATGGGGCTTGCACCCTACGGCAACCCCGACGATGCGCAGACCGAACGCTTTAAGCAAATCATACTTGATAATATATGCACGGTGTATGATGATGGTTCTGTCTTTTTGCATCAGTCGTATTTTACCTATGCTACAGGGCTGCGCATGGTCAACGATGCCAAGTGGGAAAAGCTATTCGGTTTTCCGCGAAAGGGAGAGGAAGAACCATTGCAGCAACACCATTGCAATCTCGCCCTTGCCATCCAGCAGGTAACGGAAGACATTGTACTGAAGCTGGCACGCACCGCCAAAGCACTGACAGGCAGCAACAATCTATGTATGGCTGGTGGTGTAGCACTCAATTGTGTAGCCAACGGCAAGCTGGCAGCAGCAGGCATTTTTGAAAACATCTATATACAACCCGCAGCAGGAGATGCGGGTGGTGCGGTAGGCGCGGCATTAGCAGCCTATCATATACATCAACAGCAGCCACGCATCAACATAGGTACAGATGCTATGCAGGCAGCCTACCTCGGCACGGCATACGAGGATAAAGACATAGGCAAGACAATTAATAAATACAATGCCCAAGCTACTTGTATAGCAGACAGCAAGCTACTTACAGATACGGTGGCAAAAGAAATAGCTGATGGCAAAGTGGTGGGTTGGCTGCAAGGGCGTATGGAGTTTGGGCCACGCGCCTTAGGGCATCGCAGCATACTGGCAGACCCCCGCAACCCCGATATGCAAAAAAAGCTGAACATCAAGATAAAGTTCCGCGAAGGGTTCCGCCCGTTTGCTCCGCTCATGTTGCAGGAAGAAGCAAGCAGGTTGTTTGGGTTGCAACAAGCATCGCCCTATATGTTGTTTGTACACCCCATCGGGCAAGAATTCAGAAAACCACTACCTGATAATTACAATACCCTGCCACTGATGGATAAGCTCTATATCCAGCGCAGCGAGCTACCCGCCATTACACATATAGACTTTACTGCCCGTATACAAACAGTTGCCGAAGAAGATAACCCGCAGATGCACCAACTACTGCATGCTTTCAAAAAGCTGAGCGGTTACGGGGTGCTTATCAATACATCTTTCAATGTGCGTGGCGAGCCTATCGTGTGTACACCAGACGATGCTTATGCCTGCTTTATGGAAACGGATATGGATGTGCTGGTAATGGAGAACTACATTTTCTATAAAGAAATGCAACAAAACGCAACCAATAAGCAACAATGGAAACGCGAGTTTGGTAAGGATTAATATGGAAGAAAACGAAAATATCATAGACATCATTAAGTCATAGTCCCTATTTTTGAAACACGATGGAATTTTTAAAAGACTTATGGCAATTTTTGAAAGAGCGTAAAAAATGGTGGCTCACCCCCATCATCATAGCGCTACTGCTGATTGCCGTTTTGATTATTGCTGCCAATACTGGCTTAGCACCATTTATATATACATTGTTTTAATGAAAGAAGCTGTAAAAATAAAGGAGTCTTTGCTTGCCATTGTATTGGTGGGGGTGCTGCTTTATTTTCTCTTTCGCCGTATAGAGGTACTGTATGTGGTGTTTGCCATAGGCATACTGGGGCTGGCATCTTCAGGGTTTGCGGGCTTTGTGCACAAATGGTTTGGCAGGCTGACGGGCATTATAGGGCATATCAATAATACCATACTCCTCAGCCTCATATACTGGCTGGTATTGGTGCCTGTTGCTTTCTTCATGAAAAAGAAGACGGGTGTTATATTAAAAAAACCTGCCAACAGCAATTTCATAGACAGGCAGCATCTTTTTACAAAAAACGACCTAAATAATACTTGGTAGCATTAACTTTGCCACTCATGAGTTCTTCTATCGTTTTCAACGAATCAATCCCCGGAGAAAGGAAAAAAGTAATCGTATTGGGTTCTGGCCCCAACCGCATAGGACAAGGCATTGAGTTTGACTACTGCTGCACGCACGGCCTGATAGCCGTGAAGGAAAGCGGGTACGAGGCCATTATGGTGAATTGCAACCCCGAAACAGTATCTACCGATTTTGATATTGCCGACAAGCTATATTTTGAGCCTGTATATTGGGAGCATTTGTGGGAAATCATAGAGCATGAAAAACCATACGGCGTTATCGTGCAGCTTGGCGGACAAACAGCCCTGAAGCTGGCAAAACGCCTGCACGAAAAAGGCATCCGCATCATAGGTACATCGTTCGATAATATGGACATTGCTGAAGACCGTGGCCGCTTTAGCGATATGCTGAAAGAACTGAACATACCCTACCCGCGCTACGGCACGGCTTATACTACCGACGAGGCAATAGAAGTAGCCAACCAGGTAGGCTACCCTGTACTGGTGCGTCCATCGTATGTATTGGGCGGACAGCGTATGCGCATTGTCATCAACGACGACGAACTGGAGAAAAGCGTACTGAGCCTGCTGAAACACCTGCCGGGCAATAAGATATTAATAGACCACTTCTTAGACCGCTGTCAGGAAGCGGAAGTAGATGCGATATGTGATGGTGAGGATGTTCACATCATGGGCATTATGGAGCATATAGAGCCTGCGGGCATACATAGTGGCGATAGCCATGCGTTGCTGCCATGCTTCAACCTTGGGCCGATGATAGTGGACGAGATGGCAGACATTGCAAAGAAGATAGCTTTGAAGCTGAACGTAAAAGGGCTTATCAATATACAGTTTGCTATTAAGGACGGCAAGGTATATGTGATAGAAGCCAACCCCCGTGCCAGCCGCACTACACCTTTCATAGCCAAAGCATACGGCATACCGTACCTGAATATAGCTACCAAAGTGATGCTGGGCGAAATGAAGCTGAAAGACTTTAAGCTGGAAAAAAAGCTAGACGGCTTCGCGGTGAAAGAACCCGTATTCAGCTTCAATAAATTCCCTAATGTAAATAAAGAATTGGGGCCCGAAATGAAGAGTACGGGAGAGGCTATCCGCTTTATAAAAGACCTGCGCGACCCATGGTTTCGTCAGTTGTATAAAGAAAGGAGCATGCACCTGAGCAAGTAAGCATAGTGCATATCGTGCCAAAATCCTATCTTACCCTTATGCAAGAAAATAACACTACACGATTAGCTGCTTACACCGGCTTAGCAGGGTTGTTTATTTTGTGCATTGCATCCTTGTGGTATTATAAAGAGCGCATGTTATTTACAGATGCCTCTTTCATTTTATTCAATATCATAACAGAGGGTAGGCTTTATATTCAGGAAAATCGTTTTGGTGCATTTATAACTCAAATGGTGCCGATGCTTGGCAGCAAAATGCATCTGCCATTAAAAACAATTCTGTTATCATATTCCCTGTCGTTCAACCTGTTTTATTTTTTATCGTCCGCAGTGCTAGTATTTGTATGCAGGCAATATAAAATAGCCGTGTTACTTTGCTTCTACTATTTACTGTTTGCATCAGAGGCATTTTACTGGAGCAACAATGAGATTTTTCAAGCTACTGCTTGGATGATGCTTGGGTTCGGTACATTGCTATATCGCACCGCAACACCTCGGCATTTGTTACGTATTTGTTTATTTGCCGCATTAATAACCACTGCCATCTTTACCCATGCAGGTGTTATACCTATTGTATTCTTCTTATCTGTGTACTATTTGTTCATTAGTAACAATTACCCGCAACAGAAGTCGAAACTATTAGTGACGCTGATAATAGCTGCTGTAATAACCATCAAGCTGATATTGAGCAGCAGCCAGACGTACGACAGTGGCAAAATGCATAATGCGTTGCACTTTAGCCTCCACGATATTGTTACTGCTTTGGGCAGCGATTTCAGCATCTATTTCATCAAGCAATGCATCACTAACTATTGGGTAGCTGTTATATTATTTGTATGGGGTATGAGCTACTTACTGATACATAAGAAGTACAAATTAGCAGCCTTATGCGGTTTTACTGCAATAGCTTATTATGTATTGATATGCCTGGTATTTAATAATCTTACCGGTCACCATCTGTATTATATCGAGAGCGAAATAATGGGCATGGCAATCATATGTACATTACCTTTTGTTTACTACATATTGCCTGCCCTGAAACCCCGTGTGGTATTTATACTAATGTTGCTGATAATAGGTAGCAGGCTTTTGTACATATACAATGGTGCAAAAAGGTTTACCGCAAGGGTTGATATAACTACAACCATACTGAACCAGATGGATAAAGATGGCATCAATAAGTTGGCCATCATTGATGGCGAGGATGTTAAAAAAACAATGATAGAGCCTTGGGCGGCAGGTGCGGAAAGTATAATACTATCTGCTATGAACGGTCAATCAAACCGATCGTTTTATTTTGTAAAAGATAGCAGCGCTGTGCCAACCGACAGATACATCTATGCAGGTTGCTTTCACGATTACAAGCCCGACCAAATGAACAATCAATATTTTACTATAGATACCAATAGTCATTATATCATCAGGTATTTTAAAAACATAACACCATAACCATGCAACTGAACTGGCGGCTGAAAGCATTTGACGAACTAAGTAACTACGAACTGTATGAGGTGCTGAAACTACGCAGCAAGGTTTTTGTGGTAGAGCAAAACTGCGTGTTTCAGGATATGGATGATAAAGACAAAAAATGCCTGCACCTGCTTGGCTTTGCAGACAGCTCACTGGTTGCATACAGCAGGCTGGTGCCTGCAGGCGTATCGTATGCAGAGGCATCAATAGGGCGGGTAGTAACAGACCCCGATTACAGAGGCAAGGCATTGGGCAGGGAATTAATGCAGCTATCTATCGAAAAGGCAGCAGAAATATTTGGCAAACAAACATTGCGTATTGGCGCGCAACTGTACCTGAAAGCGTTTTATGAAAGTATGGGCTTTGTGCAGCAGGGCGATGAATACCTTGAAGATGGGATACCGCATATAGAAATGTTACACCCCTGTAAAAATTAAAAAATAATAAAAATCATAGACTTACCCTGTACCTTTATCTTATTTTAACTGTCTATTATTGTAGCTTTGTTTTCAAATAGAATGAAAAATATTGTTATCATCATATTGCTATTAAGTCTTAGTTTCCAATGTTTGGTAAAGCTGGGAGTAGTAGCATGGTATGAGATAAACAAGCAATATGTTGCTACTGTATTATGCGAAAACAAAGCAAAGCCAAAGTTAAAATGTAACGGTAAATGCTACTTGAAAAAGCAACTTGCAAAAGCTGATGAAAAGCAAGACAAAAAATCGGAAAGCCAACCACAAAGCGAAAACAAAATAGAGATTATACCTTTCTTAGTTGTTGAAAAAATATCATTGCCGGTTTTGTACTGTATAGACACTATTGTGCAAAACGACTATTATATAGATATGCGCGGCATTATTTACACTTCCTTCATATTCCATCCTCCTGCAATAGTATCATAGTGTTACGGACATAATTAAGTGCTGAGATGACATAAGCAAGTGCGATAGCAATGGTTATGTTTAAAGGACTGTGTCTGCAAATATTTTTTCAGATTATTATTATATAACTATGTGGTGTAATTAAGATTATCCTTTACACACAAAAAATATACAAAATGAAATTCGCATATAAATTATTCAGTGTGATAGCAGCTTTGGCTATTACTACAGTTTCTTCTTGCAAAAAAGAAGACAATCATAATGATGATCACGACAACAACAATACTACTGGTAGTGTTGAATTGATGATAGATAACCGAGTAAAAACTGAAGACTTGGTACTCGATACCAAATGGTACACCAACCATTTAGGAGATTCTTTCCAAATAAGTAAATTCAACTATTATGTAACGAATATTAAGCTTATAGGCGGCTCAAACTATGCCGAGCCGGAAAGTTATCATTTAGTTGAAGAGTCAAAATCATCTTCACAAGTGTTTACCATCAAGAATATACCTAATGGTACATACACTGGTATCAGTTTTATGATAGGAGTAGATAGTTTGCGCAACGTAAGTGGTGCTCAAACAGGTGCATTAGATGCTTCAAATGGTATGTTTTGGAGTTGGAACAGCGGCTATATACAATTGAAAATGGAAGGTAAAGCACCTAAATCTACAGCTACCGATAAAATGTTAAAATTTCATATCGGTGGTTTCTCAGGTGCAAACAGTACCGTAAAAACCGTCAGTCTAAACTTTCCGCAAGCTATTACTATCAGTGGTAGTAGCTACCATGTACATATGGAAGCTAATGCAGCTAAAATGTTTGGTATGCCCAATGCTGTAGATTTTTCTACAACAAATACAGTACACATGCCTGGTGCTACTGCTGTAAAAATTGCAGAAAATTATGCCGGTATGTTTAGCGTAAAAGAAGTATCAGTTCACACTCATTAAAAACTAACGATGAAAAATATATTGATATTCGCTGTGTACTTATTATCTGTACAAATTGTAACAGCGCAAAATCTGAAATGGAACAAACCATGTGCGCCTTTCAAAAAAGAAACCTATTCTGTTTCTTTTTCTGCCGATGGCAATAAAGTGTTTAGCGGCTCAGAGTGCACGCCATCGTGGTTGCGGATATTTGACCTGAATAACGGAAACCTATTATGGGACTATCAGGTAGATAGCAGCCTGCTGTGCATACAGGGCGTGAAGCTGAGCAGCAATGGCACAAGGGCTGCCGCGATAGAAGAAATGGGCAACCTGCTCATCTTTGACTACACCACCTCACCACCTGCATTGCTGAATACAATAGACCTGAGTGTCAATTTTTCTTTTTCAGTCAACTTCTCTCCCGACAATAGTAAACTGGCAGTAGGCAGTTCGGGCAAAAAACTGTTCATATACCATGCGGCAAGCGGTGCGCAACTGCATAGCATTGACGCGCACAACAATTGGGTGATGTGCAGCGACTGGACTGCGCAGGAAAAAATAATAACAGGCGGCGATGATAATGCCGTGAAACTATGGGATACGGCAGGCAATTTTATCCGCAGCTTTACGGGTCATACATCTTGGGTATATGGTGTGAAGATGACACCCGATGGCAGCCACATCGTATCGGGTAGCAAAGACAAGAGCATAAAAATATGGAATGTTGCTACGGGGGCATTGGTACGCACGCTCAACGGGCATACGGATGAAGTACGCTTTATTGACATATCGGACGATGGCAGCAAAATCGTATCGGGCAGCAAAGACGGCACTATACGGATATGGGATTTTAATACAGGTTCGCAGCTAAAAAGCTTCAGCAAAGCGGGCAGCGGTACAGTATTCTCAGTAGATTTTTCGCCCAATGGCAGATATGTAGCGGCAGGCACTGCCAGCGGCGATGTGCAGTTGTGGGATTTGCTATTCAATACCAGTATAACCAATATTGGGAACAAGTATGTAAACATCTACCCCAACCCATGTGCAGACATGCTGCAATTGTATTGCAAAAATGCAGAAAGCATAACTGTGCTGGATGCTACCGGGAAGATACACTTTCTGCCAATCAGCAAGACGGGCGATAATTTCCTGATAACTACAACATCATTGCCAACAGGCAATTACTGGCTCAGGGTAATTGATAATAAACAAACGAGTACAACACCATTTATAAAAAAATAAAATGGACAATACATATAAATTTTTAGCACAAGGGATAGTGTTATCGATTATTACACTTCTGCTACCTGCTATTGGTAAGGAAGTAACCAATAGCACACCAGTCTGGAATATGTTTTTGCTGGCATACAGTTTAAGTATCCTGTACATCACGATACTTATTTTTAACCATACACTAAGGTTAGCGAAAGCTAATGCTGTGAAAACAAATACTACCTTTGTAAAAAATTAAAACAGATGAAACGTATCGTGTTTATATGCCTGGCATCGGTAGTGATGGCATCTTGCGGCAATGCACCCGATGGTAACACAACCATAGAAGCACCTAAAGAAGAAACAACTACTATAACCGAGGGCCCGATAGACCCCGTGTGCGAAATGGTGAAAGACAGCACTTGGACGGAATACACTGTTCACAACAATGATACAGTATGGTTTTGCAGCGAAACCTGCAAAACGGCATTTAACGGCAACCCCGAAAAATACGCTGACAAACTGCATTGATACAAAAGAGAGGCTATCGGCCTCTCTTTTTAGTTATACCTGTATAGAACAGGCTTGCGGCAATTAGCCTACCTTTACCGCGTTTTAAAAAATCATTGAATACATGCAGAAAGAAAAGCACCCGCAAGACACGTACATCGTGATGTCGGAACTGGTACTGCCAAACGATACCAATACACTGGGCAACCTGATGGGTGGCCGCCTGATGCACTGGATGGATATAGCCGCCGCCATAGCCGCGCAAAAACATTGCAACTGTCCTGTAGTAACCGCATCGGTAGATAACGTATCGTTCAACAACCCCATCAAACTGGGCAACCTGCTAACGATAGAAGCTAAGCTGACGCGCGCCTTCAATACATCTATGGAAGTGTATCTGAAAGTATGGGGCGAAGACCTGACGGCGCAATACAAATATTTATCGAACGAGGCATACCTTACTTTTGTGGCATTAGACCCTAACGGCCGCCCGCGCAAAGTGCAGGAGATAGTGCCACAAACGGAAGACGAACAAAAAATGTATGACGGTGCCATGCGCCGCCGCCAGCTACGCCTTGTACTGGGCGGCAGGATGAAAGCGCAGGAAGCCGATGAGATACGCGCATTGTTTGTAAAAGATTAATATTGACAATGACTTTAGACAGAAAAACACCGCCTGCTATACACGACGCGGTAGAATTTGACTTTGTGCTGCCTGCCATCAATGAGCAAAAGCTAAGCAATGGCATACCGTTTTATTGGTTGCAGGCTGGTGTGCAGGATGTGGTAGAGATAAGCTGGGTTTTCCCTGCGGGGCTTTGGTACGAAGAAAAGCAGGCTACATCGCAAGCCGTAGCAGGGCTGTTGAAAAACGGCACAAGCAAACGCACCGCGCATCAGATAAATGAAGCGTTGGAATTTTATGGTGCCAGTCTGAAAGTAGGGCCTGGCAACGACCATAGCAGCATCATACTGCATACACTTACCAAACATCTGCCCAGCCTGTTGCCTATTGTGTATGAGGTGCTGACGGATGCCATCTTTCCGCAAACGGAACTGGATATATATAAGCAGAACAGCCTGCAACGTCTGATGGTGAGCCTGCGCCAGTGCGACTTTGTAGCCAATCAGCGGATAGATGCCGCATTGTTTGGTGAGGCACATCCATACGGGCGATACACTAAAAAAGAAACGATAGACAACCTGACGCGTGAAGACCTGATTGCTTTTTATAAAAAGCATTTTGATTTGGGTGGTGTTAAGATATTTATGGCAGGCAAGTTTGGCAATGATGCGCTGCGGCAGATAGACGATGTGTTTGGAAAAGCAGCTGTAACAGTTACCAACCACGATACTAAAACGTTTGATATAGCGCAGGCTACCGGCAGGAAGCAACACATCAGCAACGATGCAGATGGTGTGCAGGGTGCTATACGCATCGGCAGGCTATTCCCCAATCGCCACCACGAAGACTTTGCACCAATGGTGGTGCTGAATACTTTATTCGGCGGCTACTTCGGCTCAAGGCTGATGAGTAATATACGCGAAGAGAAAGGCTATACCTATGGCATATACAGCGGGCTATCGCCCTACGCACATAGCGGCGAGCTGACGATACAGACAGAAGTAGGCAGAGATGTAATAGAACCAGCCATCAAAGAGATATATCATGAGATGGAATTGCTGCGCAATGAATTGGCCGATGAGGAAGAACTGCTGCTGGTGAAAAACTACTTATTGGGCAATCTGCTGGGCGACCTTGACGGTCCATTCTCTATACTGCAACGCTGGCGTACGCTGATACTGAACGGTATGACGATAGAACACTTCAACCGCAACATACGCATCTACAAAAGCATTACTGCCGAAGAGCTGCAAGGATTGGCACAAAAATATCTGGACGCTAAGGATTTTCATGAAGTGGTGGTGGTATAAAATGTTTAAGGGCTGCAATCGCAGCCCTTTTGTATGCAGGGCGACAATTTGCTGATGCAGGCATTACGAACTTTGCAAAGTATTAACTGTTATTATAAATCCGAACGTTAGGGTGCATCGTTTATAGACAGGAATACACAAAAAAAGAAATCTTATGCGATATTTGACTTTGATACTGACAATCTGCACACTGCTAACGAGCAGTTGCACCAACGCGCAAAAAAACAATGCTATGAGCGAAGAACATAAAAACAATCCCCACTACTCTCGCACAGCTACCAATAAGCTGAACGTGAGCAATACCGAATGGAAAAAGATATTGCCCAAAGAAGTATATGCCATTGGCAGAGAAGCTGAAACGGAATGGGCTTTTACAGGTAAATACTGGAATACGGACTCGAAAGGTATGTATTACTGCGCTGTATGTGGCAACCCGCTATTCCGTTCAGATGCCAAGTTTGCGAGTAGTTGCGGATGGCCCAGCTTTTACGAGTCGTTGGGAGATAAGAGCGTAACGTATAAAGAAGACAACTCGCACGGCATGGTGCGCACGGAAGTGAATTGCTGGCGTTGCGACTCTCACCTGGGGCATATATTTGACGATGGGCCTGCACCTACATACAAACGGTTTTGTATGAACTCAGCAGTGCTGGAATTTGAGCCGGATGGGAAAGATAGTAGTAAGTAGTTAGTCGAAAGTATAAAGTATTTAGTAGTAAGTATAAAGTGAATACCGCATGTCTTTTGATGTGCGGTTTTGTTATTTTTATTGCTGTGTTAAAAACGCTCGATACAATGACCAAGAAAGAACGGTATGCCTTTATTATAGATTGGTTTCAGAAAAATATGCCCGAGGCAGAAACGGAATTGCATTATGAAAATCCGTACCAGTTGTTGGTTGCCGTCATCTTATCTGCGCAGTGTACCGATAAGCGGGTGAATATCGTAACACCGCCATTATACAACGCCTTCCCCACACCCGAAACGCTGGCGCAGGCAAGCTTTGAAGATATAGAACCTTTTATACGCAGCGTTACCTTTGCCAATAACAAAACCAAGCATCTGATGGGGATGGCAAAGATGCTGGTAGAAAACTACGGTGGCGAAGTGCCCGATACGGTAGATGAACTGGTAAAACTGCCCGGCGTTGGCAGAAAGACGGCGAATGTGATTACGTCCGTTATTTACGAGCAGCCCAATATGGCGGTAGATACGCATGTATTTCGCGTATCAGCAAGGATAGGGCTGACGACTAATGCCAAAAACGTATTGCAGAGCGAGAAGCAGTTGGTAGCCAACATACCACTGGAACTGATACATAAAGCACACCACTGGCTGATATTGCATGGTCGCTACACATGCGTAGCGCGCAGGCCAAAATGCGAACGCTGCGGGCTAACGGCTATTTGTAAATATTATAAAAGCGATATGCAACACATCATTGCAAGGCAGGCTTAGTGTGTGTTAGGCGCAAGTGGTGCCAGTATTTCCTTCCATGTAGGTGTAAAGGTTTTTACATATTCCTCGTACTTAGTGGTTTTGTAAACATCTTCGCCCAGAAATTTCAGTATGCCTTCCATTTCGGGCACAGGATGGTAGCCAGGTATTGGAGAGGGGTTTTGAAAATTGGCTTCCATATAAATACTGGTAGGGTAAGACATTTGTCCGCCCATTAATTGCACAGCAAGCGCGTTGGCTTTGTATTCGGGCATGAAGCCCCATTTTTTGCCTGCAAATGAAAAGCTGTCTGTGCGCTCTGCATCAAACTTAATGGCGTAGTACTTGCTGTTTATATACTTAATCACTTCGGGATGCGAGAATACTTTTTTGTCTAAGACTTTGCACCATCCGCACCATTCTGTATAAACATCTATCCATACTTTTCGGGGCTCTTTCTGCATACGCTTTTCAGCCTCTTCAAAGCTTATCCATTCTATCTCGTTTTTAGCGGCAGGGGCGGTTTTCTTTTTATTCTTATCTGTTGCCGTTGCTACCGTAGTAAGCATAGTGCAAGCGATAAAAAATAACAATACAAGTTTCATTACATGCTATTTTAAGAAAGCTAATTTACGACTATTTCTAGGTAGCTTTGTTAATATCTTGTGATAATAATATACAAAGGATTGATATGAAAATAGCGGTGGCGATAACAGGGGCAAGTGGTTCGGTATATGCTAAAGTGTTGCTTGACAGCCTTGTGAAGCTACAGCAGCAGGTAAAAGAAATAGGCATTGTATGGAGTGACAATGCGCGCACCGTATGGCAGCACGAATTGGGCAACGAGGCGTATAGTAACTATCCTTTCAAAGTGTGGGACAAGGGCGATTTCATGGCTCCCTTCGCATCGGGTAGTGCGGGGTACGATGCGCTTATCATTTGCCCGTGCAGCATGGGTACAGCGGGGCGCATAGCGGCGGGCATCAGCAACGACCTGATAACACGTGCCGCCGATGTGATGCTGAAAGAACGCCGCAAACTGATATGTGTGGTGAGAGAAACGCCCTACAGCCTTGTACACCTGCGAAACATGACAGCCATTACCGAAGCTGGCGGCATCATCTGCCCTGCAACACCATCTTTTTACAGCCAACCAACAACGATAGAAGAAGCTGCCTATACCGTGGTGCACCGTGTGCTGCAATTGGCAGGCATAGACGCAACAGGCTACCGTTGGGGTAGTTAGGTTATTGGCTGATTTGTTGAATAGTTGATTAGTTTTAGGTAAGAATTTATCCGGCGAATGGAATACGCTACATCATTGCAAAGGCTGCGCACCATTATGGACGAGCTGAGGGCGAACTGCCCTTGGGATAAAAAACAAACCATACAAAGCCTGCGCCCGCAAACCATTGAAGAAACCTACGAACTGGCAGATGCCATAGACAGCGAAGACTGGCAGGGACTGAAAGAAGAGCTGGGCGACTTGCTGCTGCATATCGTTTTTTATAGCAAGATAGGTGCAGAGCGTGGCGAGTTTAGCTTGGATGATGTGATAGAGGGCGTTTGCAACAAATTGGTAAGCCGCCACCCACATATATACAGCAGCACGGTAGTAAATGATGAGGAAGAAGTGAAGCAAAACTGGGAAAAGCTGAAGCTGAAAGAAGGAAAGAAATCGATACTAAGCGGGCTACCGCAATCTATACCTGCCATGATGAAAGCCCTGCAACTGCAAAACAAAACCAAGCAGGTAGGCTTTGAGTGGGACCATATAGGGCAGGTGAAAGAGAAAGTAGATGAAGAAATGGGAGAACTGTACGAAGCCATAGAGACAGGTGAACAGGGAAAAATTGAAGAAGAATTTGGCGATGTATTCTTCGCGCTGATAAACTACGCGCGCTTTGCAAAGGTGGACCCCGAAAAGGCATTGGAGCAAACGAATAAAAAATTCATACGCCGTTTTCAAAAAATAGAAAGTATGGCGGCGGCTGATGGCAAAGTGCTGCATGATATGACGCTGGCAGAAATGGATGCATTGTGGAACAAAGTAAAAGCAGGAGAAAAACAATAAGGTGTTCAGACGGTATCCATACTGGGGATGGCTGATAGCCGCTATTGCATTGTGGTGCATGGCGGGCATGCGCTATTACAACCATAGCAAAGACATATCGCCCAAAGGTATGGCAGCTACGGTGCAGGAAGATGTGCGCATGAAGCAAGAACTGTTTCGATTGTTGATAGAAGAGAAAGAATTAACTGACCGCATATTTACCGAAACACTAACGGATGATGATATTGAAAAGCTAAGCAAGCAACCCTATTATATATACGCTTACAAAAACAATGCACTTTGCTACTGGAATACGAATAAGATACTGGCAGACTGCATTGGCAAAAACGGTAATGAGAAAGAACGGCTGCTGTTTAATGAGAAAGGCGTATTCATCATTAAATGCCACAAGATAGCAGGCACCGGCAGGCATATCACCGCACTGTTTCCGGTTATGTATCAATATCCCTTTGAAAACAAATACCTCGCCAACGAATTTGCCGCAGGTAGCTACATACCTGCCAATACGCGCATACACAATACAGCCGTAAAAGGTGGCTATGCCATCAAAAGTACAACGGACGGGCAAGTATTATTTTACCTGAAGTTTAATACCAACAGCCTGCCGCAGTGGATACCCGACTGGCTGATGATGCTATTGCTGGCAGGCGCGTTGATAGCCAGTATTGCATGGCTACAATTAATAAGCATTAATATATCGCGCAAGCGGTCTAATATACTTGGATTTGCCATAACGGTGATAGTGATAACGGGGTGCAGGTTACTGACGTATCAGTTTGGCATGCCTTTCAACCTGAGCAATCTGCCCATCTTCTCGCCACAGATATATGCCACAAGCGATATACACCGTTCGTTGGGCGATTTGTTGCTGAATGCATTGTGTGTGCTATGGATTGTTGCTTATGTGGTAGGCAATGTATCGGTTGGCGATATTAGCTTTGGGCGGGTTAATAAATACTGGCGATATGTACTTGCTACGATATTCAGCTTATTGATAATTGCGGCTGCATTTACATTTATCAACCTGATAAATAGTTTAGTTGTTGACTCTGCCATATCTTTTGATGCCAGTAATTTTTACAGCATCAACAAGTTTACCATCTACGGGCTGATAACGGTTGGTGTTATCAGCATCAGTTGTTGCCTGCTGATATACTTCCTGAACCTGCTGCTGAAAAAGCTGCTGGCAAATCAATGGCTGAAATACCTGCTGATTGGTATAACGGGTTTGCTGGTAATAGTAGTAAGCGATGTGAGCCGCACTGGCAATCTATCTTACGGATTGCTTGCATGGCTGTTGTTGTTCATCATACTACTGGATGTAAAAAAGTTGACTTATAGTAACGATGTGCTGGCACCACACATGATATTCTGGGCATTTTTTGTTTGTGTGTTTTGCACATCAGTATTGCAATACTTCAATACCATTAAAGAAAAAGACGCGAGGTTGCGCTTTGCAGATGCAGTAGCCCAGCAGAGAGATTACCCATTAGAAGACTTTATGTTTCGCACCATTGCCGAAACGATACAGAACGACCACGCCCTGCAAAGCTATATGCAAGCTCCTGATAACGAGGGCCGGAAACAACTGAACGAACGATTTGAGATGCTATACTTCGGCTCTCAACTCAATAAATATCAGGCAAAGATATTATTGTATGATGCAGCAGGCAATAGCCTGTATAATAATGATACGCTGAGCTATAACTCGCTGCGCAGGCAGATGCGACGTGCAGAGCTTACGAGCGATAGCAACCTGTACTATAAAGAATACGCGCAAGACGGGCACTATTATCTGGGCACTATACCACTGCGCTTCAAAGACAGCAGCATGGCAGGTTATTTGTTTATAGACCTTGCTGTAAAAGAATCTACGGGCGAAACGGTTTATCCTGAACTGCTGCAACCACGCACCTTGAAAACAAACCTTGATAATGCGGGCTACTCTTACGCTATCTATACCAACAACAGACTGCAAACACAAACCAACGATTATACATTCCCCGTATTCTTCAACGAGAAAATAAAGAAAGATTATCGCTTCGTTATTCATAACGAAAAAAGCGAGCTATGGTATCAGGCAGATAAGAATAAAATAGTAGTAGTGGTACAGAACCAAAAGCTATGGCTCGAAAGCATTACACTGTTTTCTTACCTCTTTGGCATACAAGTATTAGTAGCCATACTGATAGTGCTGTACAAGTCGGTTATATCTTATCTTGCCAAGCCCAAGCTGAACGGCAAGCTTATCAACTTTACACTACGCCGCCGCATACATTTTTCCATGCTCAGTATCGTGTTGGTATCGTTTCTGATAATCGGTTTGGTAACGATTGTGTATTTCACATTTCAATACAAGCAAAACACACGCGAAAAATTATTGGGTGTGATGCAGGTGGTAGAGCGTTCGGTTAATCAGTATCTTGAACAAGAAAATGCTTTGACAAACCCCTACTCGTTTAACCGTGCTACCAATACGGCAGCATTCAAGTACTTCATCACCAACCTTGCCAATGCGCAAAAGACCGACATCAACATCTTTAACGCAAGCGGCATACTGAATGTAACATCACAAGACAATATTTACGACCGTGCACTGTTGGCACGCATCATGCGGCAAGATGCCTACCATGCGTTGTGGGTGAATAAAAAATCGCTGCTGATGCAGGATGAAAATATCGGCAAGCTATCGCATCTGTCGTGCTACGTACCTGTGCGCGATGAGGCTGGCATTGTGATGGGTTACATCAACATTCCCTACTTCGCATCGCAGAAAGAATTGAACTATCAGATTTCTAATATCCTTGTAGCGCTCATCAACCTGTACGCGTTTGTTTTTTTGCTATCAGGTATATTAACTGTGTTCATCACCCGATGGATAACGCGCAGCTTCAACATTGTCATCAGCCAGTTTGAGAAACTGAACCTGAGCAAAAACGAACTGATAGAATGGCCTTATGAAGACGAGATAGGATTGCTGGTAGATGAGTACAATAAAATGGTGAAGAAAGTAGAAGCTAACGCCATGATGATGGCGAGAAATGAAAGAGAAAGTGCGTGGCGCGAAATGGCAAAACAAGTGGCGCACGAAATAAAGAACCCGTTGACGCCCATGAAGCTGAACATACAATACCTGCAGCAGGCATTGCGCAATAATTATGACAACGTGCGAGAGCTAACAGTGAAAGTATCGGAATCGTTGATAGAGCAAATAGATAACCTGTCTTACATAGCAAGTGAGTTTTCCAACTTCGCCAAGATGCCCGAGGCAGTACCAGAAAACATTGAAGTAAATGAACTGACAGAACGTGTGGCAGAGCTATATCTGAACGAAAGCGAAGTGAAAGTAGAGATAACGAAAAGTGCCACCCCGATATATATTAATGCAGACAGGAGCCAATTGCTACGTGTATTTACTAACCTGTTGCAAAACGCTGTACAATCTATACCACAAGGGCGCGATGGATTGGTGAACATCAGTATAATGCCCGAAGGTAGCGATGTAGTAATAGCATTTGCCGACAATGGTACGGGCATCAGCAGCGATATTGTAGATAAGATATTTCAACCCTATTTTACAACCAAGACATCGGGCACGGGCTTGGGCTTGGCTATGACGCGGAAGATTATAGAATTTTGGAAGGGGAAGATTTGGTTTGATACCACGCCCGACAAAGGCACTACTTTCTATGTACGTATGCCGATGACGGATGAAGCATAATTACCAAACTTGTACCTCACGCTCCAGCGTGATGTGAAATTTATCGTGTACAGTTTTTACGATATTATCTGACAAGTCCCACACGGCACCACCTGTAGCATTTCCATAGTTTACCAATACCAATGCCTGTTTTTCGTGTACGCCTACATCGCCGGCACGAAAACCTTTCCATCCGCATTGCTCTATCAGCCAGCCTGCCGGTACTTTTACTGTTTCTTCACCTGCAGGGTAAGATGGTATTGTGGGAAATGTTTCTTTCAGTGTTTCGTATTGGGTTGCAGGTATGGTTGGGTTTTTGAAGAAGCTACCCGCATTGCCTATCTCTCGCGGGTTGGGTAGCTTGCTGCTGCGTATGGCTATCACCGCATCGGCAATGGCTGCTATGGTTGGCTCCGTTACGCCCATCTTTTGCAGTTCCTGCTCTATGGCTCCGTAAGATGTATTGTACTTTGGTTTTTTATTGAGCCTGAATGTAACGGATGTAATAAATACTTTGTCTTTCAGTTGGTGTTTGAAGATGCTATCGCGGTAGCCAAATGCACATTCATCGTTGTAGAAAGGCAGCAGTTGTTTCATATCCCAATGCCAGCCTGTAACGCAGTCTATTGCATCCTTTACCTCTACACCATACGCACCTATATTTTGAATAGGAGCAGCACCCACCGTACCGGGGATGAGTGCAAGATTTTCAATGCCTGCCCAGTGATTGGCGATGGCATACATTACAAAATCGTGCCACACCTCGCCTGCGCCTACCGATACCCATATATGTTCATCATCTTCCTTTATTTTTTCTATGCCTTTTATTTTGTTGTGTAGTACCAAGCCGTGCAGCGATTGGGTGAGCAATACATTGCTACCTCCACCAAGTACAAAACGCTTTGCAGGGAGTGAAGCATCGGCAGTTATAGCAGCCAGTTGTTCGGGTTGGGTGATGGCAGTATAGTAATCGGCATGTACATCCATACCGAATGTATTATACGCCTTGAGCGAAATGTTTTGCAGTATTTGCATCGGCACAAAAATAGAATGCTAAACGGACTTCTTTTCAAATTTCTCGCCACGGAAGCGTACACCCAAGCCGGGCAGGTTGCTGATGCGGATAATGCCATTATCGTATTGCAAGCCATCTGCTATATCTTCTTTCAATAATAAAGGTCCGTCGGCATCTACTTCATCCAGCAAGGGCAGCAGGTGCGCCATCGCTGCGCTGCCGATGGTGCTCTCGTTCATAGAGCCAAGCATTAGTTTCAGCCCCAGTTTGCGCCCTTCGGTTATCATACGCAGTGCGGGTGTTATGCCGCCACACTTGGTGAGCTTGATGTTGATGCCGTCAAAGGCAGCAGCGCATTTGGCTACATCGCTTTCTTCTACGCAACTCTCATCTGCAAAAAGTGGTAGGGGGCTGATGGCTTTCAGTTCTTTCATTTCATCCCAAGCAGTTTTAGCAAGGGGTTGCTCTACCATATCAACGCCAAGCTGTTGCAAATCGGGTAGTATGCGTTTGGCATCTTCAAAGCTGAATGCCTCATTGGCATCTACTCTGAAACGTGCCTCTGTACCAGTACGCAGCGCACGTATCAAATCCACATCATCGGGCGATTGCATTTTTATTTTGTAGATAGGCCATGGGTGTGCCTGCATCTTGGCAAGCATATTTTCGGCGGTATCTATACCCAAAGTGTAATCGGTTAGCGGTGCTTTCCATGGCAGCCTCAGCAGTTGGTACAGTGGCTGTCGGCGCAGTTGGGCAAACAAATCCCAACCTGCTATGTCTAAAGCGGCAATCAGAAAATTTTGCCCCGGCATCAGATGGTGCAGAAAATGCCAGAAGCGTTGCGGGTCGGTCAGGGCATAACGCTCTATCTCTCTTCGGTTTTGCTCCAGTAAGGCTATCATGCCATCTACCGATACGTTGTAGTAATGGATGGCTGGTGCCTCACCATGCCCGCGAAGCTGCCCGAGCCCAAGCTGCAATACCAGTGTAGGCTGGTGTGTTTTAGTGCCTTTGTTGGTAGTGAAAGGGTATTGAAATGCTAAATCGAAAGGATAATAACGCAGATGCAACATTCGATAAAATTGCGACTATTTTTGCACACGGGAAAACATCGTTATGCCAAAGATTCCGAATTGGGTATTTGTACTGCTTGCCATACTGCACCTGAGTGCTGTGCGTGTAGATATGATGGATATTGACGCGACGCAGTATGCCGAAATGAGCCGTGAGATGGCTGCAAGCGGCAGCTACCTGCAACTGTATGATAGAGGAGTGGATTATCTGGACAAACCACCCATGCTGTTTTGGGTAAGCTCGTTGAGCATTAAAATATTCGGGGTTAATAATTTCGGGTACAAACTGCCTTCTATCATATTTGCGTTGTGGGCATTGTATGCGGTATATCGCCTTGCACGTTTGCTATACGGCGACAAAACAGCACGTATGGCTGCGTTGATAATGGGTACTTGTCAGGGTATGTATCTGATGACGAATGATGTGCGCACTGACACGATACTAATGAGTTGTGTCATTACATCGCTATGGATGATAAAAGAAGCGGAGCTAAAACGTAGATGGTATTGGGTGCTGGGCGGTACGCTTGCTATAGCCTGCGGCATGATGACTAAAGGGCCGATAGCTTTGATGATACCCCTGTTTTGCTTTGGCAGCGAATGGGTGCTGAAACGTAAATGGAAGCAACTATTCAGCCCGTATCATCTGCTGGATGCGGTATTGATAGGCATCTTTCTGATACCGATGAGTATAGGGCTGTATCAGCAATTTGATATGCATCCCGAAAAAACAGTGAACGGATTGCAGAACGTAAGCGGTCTGCGTTTCTTTTATTGGTCGCAGAGCTTTGGCAGGATAACAGGCGAAAGCCCGTGGAACAACAATGCGCCTTTCGAGTTTTTGTTTGTGGGTATGTTTTGGGCTTTTCTGCCGTGGATGTTTTTGTTTGTACCTGCATTCGTGATGAGATTGGTTGAAGTAGTGAAACAAAAATTCAAACTGCAACCGCAGCAAGAGTTTATTACTACGGGTGGTTTTGTATTGGCGTATCTGGCATTGGGGTCGTCTAAGTACCAACTGCCGCATTATATATTCGTGGTTTTTCCGTTGTCAGCCATGATGGTAGCCAAGCTGATAGCAGATATGGCAGATGGTCAATACGCGGGACTGTACAAGGTGATGAAACCTATACAATGGGTAGCATCTGTGCTGATAATGATAGCTGCTCTGCTAACGCTGACAATCGTTTTCCCCACAGGGGCGGCAGGCATAGCGCTGTGGGTAGTAGCATTGGCTATATGGCTGTTGGTAGCACTGCATAAAAAGATATCGGCAAAAATGTTTTGGGTGAGTACTGCGGCTATTATACTCGGTAATGTATTTATCACTCACCATTTTTATTATCAGCTATTAAAATACCAGCTTGGCAGCAGTGTAGGCAGGTATATAAAAGAGCAGAAAATTGATACAAATACGATTACACTATACGAACTGGATCATCCGCTAAACGCACTGCATTTTTATGCAGACAGGTTGATACAGTTTGATACTACCTTGCAATCGGGCAGTTATGTGTTGGCATCTTACAATGGTATTAAAAACCTGCAATCAAGGCAATTGCCCTACGAGGTGCTGAAAGAGGGGCAGTATTTTAAAGTAACGGAACTACAGCCATTATTTCTGAACAATAGTACAAGGCATAAGGCAACAGAGAGGTATTATTTTATTAGGATGAAGTAATCCTGAACACTTAAGATAGGCCTTTTCATGCGTTCTTCATCAGCAAACATAGTGTTTTGTTGGTGATGAAGCATAACAAAGGCGGGTGATGAACCCGCCTTTGTTATGACTGTATAAAGCCGTCTATTATTTAAACTGCCTGAAGTAGTATGTAACACCGTCCTCTTCCATTATCAGTTCGTTGTTTTCGCATTTCAGTACTTTAAACTGGCGGCGGTCTTTACCGTTGAGGTACAGTGTTTGGTTGCTATAGCTTTCTATATACCACGATGGCGCATTGTCAGCATCTTTTCTGGAGAAGAAAGCACCCCATTTGCCGTCTTGCTGCGCAGGATATATATCTACCATCTTCACCTGCCTGCTATAGTCTATGGCATCTACTTTTTGCGCGCCAGTCCCTTTGAACACCGACCAGTGGCCTGCCATCTGCTGCACGTTGTTTACGGGTGCAAACACCTCTTGCCGCTTGGCTTGTGGAGTATTGGCCTGTGGTGTGTAACTCTCCATCTCGTAGATGCCGCCCTCGTCTTTCAATACCATCTTGTTGTTGTTGCGAGATACGATGATGAAGTAACGCATACCAATATCCAGTCCGTTGGCTTCCAACTTGTAGGTGCCGCGATAAATAAAGCCACCTGCTTTTTGCCAAACATACTCATTACCACCGGGCAGAAACTCCATCTTGATAGTATCTTTATAAGATACTGTTTCGTTTTTGATGGTCTTGCGCGATACCTCCCGCCAGTTACCCGACAGTTTATTTTTATCGCCGGCAAATGAGAGTACAGGCATCAGAACAGATAAGAGGATTGTTAAATTTCTCATGAACTTTGTTTTAGCATTTGGATAGTTCAAAAATATTCAAAAAATTGTAATCGTTAGTATTAAATAGTATGGCAGGCAACACACTGAATATATCGCTGATACAGGCAGACATTGTATGGGAAGACAAAGCAGCCAATCTGGCTCAGTACGAGCGTTTTATAGAGGGAATAACGGAAAAGAAAGAAGTGGTGGTGCTGCCCGAAATGTTCAGCACAGGCTTTAGTATGAATACATCTGCCCTTGCAGAAACGATGGACGGGCCTACTGTGCAATGGATGAAAGAGATAGCAGCGAGGCATCGTTGTATATTAACAGGCAGCCTGATAATAAGCGAAGAGGGTAAATACTACAATCGCCTGCTATGGGTGCAGCCTGATGGGGCAATAGGGCACTACGACAAGCGACACCTGTTTGCCTACAGCGATGAAGACAAGCACTACAGCCCCGGCACTAAACGCCTGATAGCCAGTGTAAAAGGTTTCAGGATATGTTTGATGATATGCTACGACTTGCGCTTCCCTGTATGGGTGCGCAATGTGGCGAATGAGTATGATGTGCTGCTGTTTGTAGCCAACTGGCCGCAACGCCGCAGCCTTGCATGGAAAACACTGCTACAGGCAAGGGCTATAGAAAACATGTGCTATACCATAGGGCTGAACCGCGTTGGCGAAGACGCGAAAGGGCTGCAATATAGCGGTGATAGCAGTGTGTTTGGCCCGCTGGGCGAACAACTATGGCAGCAAAGCGGTACACCCGTAGTGCATACCGTAACGTTGCAAAAAGACTATGTAACACAAACATGGGAGCAGTTTCCCTTCCTGAATGATGCGGACAAGTTTGTGATACTGGATTGAAGATAATATCTATTCCCCCTCTTATTTTGTACTTTTGCTGCCCAATCTATAATTGACGGCTCATGTGGCATCGTATTGCAGCGTTTATAATCAAATTCCGTGTTACCCTATTGGTATTGCTGCTGGCAGCTACTTGTGTCATGGGTTATTATGCAAGCAAGGTAGAGCTGAGTTATGAGTTTACCAATGCCATCCCTACCGATAATCCCAAGTACAAAGACTATCAGGCTTTCCGCAAGCAGTTTGGCGAGGATGGCAACCTGATGGTGATTGGTGTGCAGACGGATAAATTCTTCACCCCCGATTTTTTTGCAGACTATGCCGCATTGGTAACGCAACTGGAAAAAGTAAAAGCGGTAGAAAATGTGCTAAGTGTACCCGGTGCCATCAATTTGGTAAAAGACACGACTACCAACCAACTGAAAGTTGTAAAGCTATATACAGATAGCACTGCAGATGCAGCAGCTTTCAGCCATGCGTTCCTGAATCTGCCATTTTACAAAGGCTTTCTTTACAACCCCGAAACAGGTGCCTACCTGATGGCATTGCGAATAGACAAGCAGGTGCTGAACAGTAAGAACCGTGCGGGTGTAGTAAATGAAATACTGGCACTGAGTGATGCGTTTGGCAAAAAGCATGGTATAGAAATGCACTATAGTGGCCTACCCCTGATACGCACTATGATGGCTGCTCAGGTGCAAAGTGAAATGAACTTATTCCTCATTCTGTCTTTCGTGCTGACAGCCGTGATACTCGCACTGTTCTTCCGTTCATTTATGGCAGTACTGGCAAGTATGCTGGTAGTGGCTGCAGGTGTAATATGGTCGCTTGGTACGGTAGTGTTGCTGGGTTATAAAATAACTTTGCTGATAGCACTGATACCACCACTGATAGTTGTAATAGGCATACCCAACTGCGTGTATCTGCTCAATAAATACCATGCAGAGTATAATAAGCACCAAAACAAAGCCAAGGGCTTGCTGCGCATGGTTGACAGGATGGGCATTGTAACCCTGTTTACCAACATCACGGCTGCGATTGGTTTTGGTGTGTTCTTCTTTACGAAGAGTGCCATACTGAAAGAGTTTGGTTTGGTAGCGGGTATCAACATCATGGCGATATTTTTGATTTCGCTGATATTCATTCCTGCACTGTTCAGCTTTTTACCGCCCCCCAAAGGCCGCCACACCAGCTATCTGGAAAGTGGCTGGATGACACGCCTGCTCAATGCCATTACCACATGGGTATTTGGCCATAGGATGTGGATATATGCTGCTACCATTGTGATATGCGCAATAAGCGTAATGGGTATGATGCGCCTGAACTCGGTAGGACATATAGTGGACGACCTGCCCAAAGAAGCCAAAGTGTATCAGGACTTGTTGTTTTTTGAAAAGAACTTTCGCGGGGTGATGCCGTTGGAGATTGTGATTGATACCCGTAAGAAAAACGGTGCGGTAGGATTGCCTGTATTGCAGAAGATAGACGAACTGGCCGCCTACCTGAAACAATACCCCGAAATAGGGCACTCATTATCAGTATCGGAAGGAATAAAATTTGCAAGGCAGGCATACTACGATGGCGATAGCAGCAGCTACGCCGTACCCAATATGTTTGATGCTGCGTTTATACAACCCTACCTGCGTGGTGGTGGCGGTGCAGATAAGAAAAGCATGTTCAACAAACTGCTGAGCGCGTTTATGGATAGCACCAAACAAAAAACACGCGTCAGCATCAGCATGGCCGATGTAGGCTCTAAACGCCTGCCTGTATTGCTGGATAGCATACGCCCAAAAACACTTGAGTTGTTTGACACGTCTAAATACGATGTAACATTTACTGGCACAAGCATCGTGTTTCTGGAAGGCAGTAAGTTTATCATCAACAGCCTGCGCGATAGTTTGATACTGGCTTTCATCATGATATTCGGTTGTATGATAGCCCTGTTCCGCTCTTGGCGCATACTGCTTATTTCCATGGTCATCAACATCGTACCGTTGCTGATAACGGCAGGCATTATGGGCTGGATGGGCATACCCATCAAACCATCTACAGTGCTGGTATTCAGCGTGGCATTGGGCATTACCATAGATGTTACCATCCGTTTCTTAGTCAACTTCAAACAGGAGCTGGCGCACCACGACGATGATATTGCCGAAACAGTGAAGCGCACGATACACGATACGGGGCTGAGCATTATCTATACATCATTGATATTAGTAGCGGGCTTTGGCGTGTTTGCACTATCGCAGTTCGACGGCACAAAATCGCTGGGCTACCTTACATCGCTCACGCTACTATTGGCAATGGTTACCAACCTGACGCTGCAACCCGCACTGCTGCTTTGGATGGACAAAGCACTGCGCAAAAACAAGAGCGCCGATTTTCTGCGCGATGATGAGGAAACCCCAAACTCCTAAAGGGGCTTTCCTCTTTTCAAGCGTCCTCGCTTGAAAAGAGAAATACTAACTTGTCATATTGATTGCTAGGTGCGAAGCAAGAAGTATTGTTTGGCTATAGTAGAGTTGCGGGCATTTGCTTACGTCGCCTTACTAGTTCCGGCATAACAGGATAATCCTTTTTCAGTAATTTTGCATTCATGTCAAAAAAAGCAATGCTTATTATTATGGACGGTTGGGGGCATGGACAAATACCCGCCGCCGATGCCATAGCCAATGCACATGTTCCTTTTGTTAAGTCTTTATATAGTCAATATCCCAATACCGAACTGATTACTTGTGGCGAAGCGGTAGGGCTGCCGGAAGGGCAAATGGGCAATAGT
The DNA here is from genome assembly GCA_002127285.1 of Chitinophagaceae bacterium IBVUCB1. Taxonomy (GTDB): domain Bacteria; phylum Bacteroidota; class Bacteroidia; order Chitinophagales; family Chitinophagaceae; genus Polluticoccus. The sequence goes on along the minus strand of NFUW01000001.1, from coordinate 880,585 downwards.
GAAGTAGGCCACCTGAATCTGGGAGCTGGGCGTATTGTGTATCAGGAATTGCAACGCATCAATGTAGCCGTACGCGATGGTGAGCTTGCCGGCAATCCCGTTTTCCTCAAAGCATTAGACACTGCCAAACAGCATAATAAAACCCTGCACCTGATAGGGCTTGTGAGTGATGGAGGTGTACACTCTCACATCAACCACCTAAAGGCACTCTGTACATTGGCAAGCAAACACAACGTGCCACATGTAGCCATCCATGCTTTTACAGACGGGCGGGATACAGACCCCAAGGGTGGATACGATTATCTGCAGGATTTGCAGCAGCATCTTGTTGTATCGGGTGGGTTTATTGCATCCGTTACAGGCAGGTATTATGCCATGGATAGAGATAAACGCTGGGAGCGTGTGAAGCTGGCATACGATGCATTGGTAAACGGCGTAGGCGAGCAATCGCAAGACGTATTGGCGAGTGTACAGGCGAGTTATGACGCGGATATTACGGACGAGTTTATTAAACCCATAATAGCAACTGATAAAGAGGGCAAGCCACTGGCTACCATACAAGCTGGCGATGTGGTGATATGCTTCAACTTCCGAACAGACAGGTGCAGAGAGATAACACAAGTGCTGACGCAAGGGGCGATTGCCGAACAAGGTATGCAACCACTACCCCTTCACTATGTTACGATGACGGAGTATGACAAGACATACAAGAACGTAGATGTGATATTCTACAACGACAACCTGAACAATACATTGGGAGAGGTGCTGGCAGCCCATGGCAAAAAGCAGATACGCATTGCCGAAACAGAAAAATACCCCCACGTTACCTTTTTCTTCAGCGGTGGGCGAGAACAGCCTTTTGATGGCGAAAGCAGGATACTGAAAGCATCGCCCAAAGATGTGCCTACCTACGACCTGAAACCTGAAATGAGTGCTATAGAACTAACAGATGCTATACTGCCCGAAATAGAAAATCAGACTGCCGATTTCATTTGCCTGAACTTTGCCAATGCAGATATGGTGGGGCATACAGGTGTGTGGAGTGCAGCCATCAAAGCTGCTGAAACGGTTGATGCCTGCGTAGCACGTATTGTACCAAAGGCGTTAGAGAACGATTACTGTATCTTTCTGACCGCAGACCATGGCAACAGCGATTTTATGATAAACGAAGATGGCAGCGTTAATACAGCGCATACGCTGAACCCCGTGCCGCTGTTTGTTATCAGCAATGATTATAACGGCAACCTGCGCCCAGGCAAGCTGGGCGATATTGCGCCGAGCATACTGCACTATATGGGTATAGCCATACCTACGGAAATGACGGGTAATGTACTGATAGATTAAAAACGTTGTTGTTTTATTGAATGGAGCCAAATATTTGCCACGCAGCTATGCTGTTGTTAGGCAATTCTAAATGACATTCTGAATTAGAAATAGGTTCTCTGAACAGAAAGATAATCACCTCTCTTAAAGGGGCATATTAAAACAAAAAAGCGGGTGGAATGTCCACCCGCTTTTTTATCAAGCCCAATCAACCACTACTCTGTCTTCTTCGTTTCTTCTTTCTTTGGCTTTGCCTTGTCTATGCTGAAGATGATTTTCTTTTCTTCTTCGCTATAGTCTGCTTTTACCGTATCGCCTTCTTGTATGCGGTGGTTCAGTATTTCTTCTGCCAGCGGGTCTTCCAGATACTTTTGTATAGCGCGGTGCAGCGGGCGTGCGCCAAACTGCTGGTCGTAGCCCTTTTCCGCAATATACTTTTTAGCTGCCGCCGTCATCTCGAGTGTGAAGCCCAGTGTGTTGAGGCGTTTCAGCACATCTTTCATGATGATGTCTATTATCTGCGCAATATGTGTTTCGTCGAGCGAGTTGAAGATAATCACATCATCAATACGGTTCAGAAACTCGGGCGAGAAGGTACGCTTCAATGCTTTCTCTATCACACCTTTGCCCAGTTCATCGGCATTTTCCACCTTAGTAGCCGTTGCAAAACCAACTCCTGCACCAAAATCTTTCAATTGGCGTACACCAATGTTAGATGTCATGATGATGAGCGTGTTTTTGAAATCTACTTTACGCCCCAGCCCGTCTGTCAGTTGCCCATCGTCCAGCACTTGCAGCAGTATATTGAATATATCGGGGTGTGCTTTTTCAATCTCATCCAGCAGCACCACGCTATACGGCTTGCGGCGTACTTTTTCGGTAAGCTGCCCGCCTTCTTCATAACCCACATATCCCGGAGGTGCACCTATCAGGCGGCTCAGCGAGAATTTTTCCATGTACTCGCTCATATCCACACGTATCAGTGCATCATCGCTATCAAACATATAACGTGCCAGCGCGCGCGCCAATTCGGTTTTACCTACACCCGTAGGGCCCAGGAATATAAACGAGCCGATTGGTTTGCGCGGGTCTTTCAACCCTACGCGGTTTCGCTGTATGGATTTCACCACTTTGCTTATGGCTTCGTTTTGCCCTACTACCGCGCCTTGCAGGTCGTCGCCCATGCGGCGCAGCTTGGCGCTTTCGGCTTCTACCATGCGCATCACGGGTATGCCAGTCATCATGCTGATAACTTCGGCAATATGCTCCTCGTGTATGGGGAAACGTTTATGTTTGGCTTCTTCTTCCCATTCGGCTTTGGCTTTTTCCAGTTCCTCGCCCAAGCGTTTTTCTTTATCGCGTAGGGCGGCGGCTTCTTCAAAGCGTTGGCTCTTTACTACTTTATTTTTTTCTTGTTTGATGTCCTCAATCTTCTTCTCAAGCTCCAGAATATTTTCCGGTACATTGATGTTTTTGAGGTGCACACGCGCGCCTACTTCATCCATCACGTCTATTGCCTTGTCGGGCAGCAGGCGGTCGGTCATATAGCGGTCGCTTAGCTTTACGCAGGCTTCTATCGCATCCTGATCGTAGGTTACGTTGTGAAAGTCTTCGTACTTGTTGCGTATGTTATTCAGTATCGTAATGGTTTCATCCACACTTGGTGGTTCTATCAGTACTTTCTGAAAGCGGCGGTCGAGCGCGCCATCTTTCTCAATGTACATACGGTATTCGTCAAGCGTAGATGCGCCAATGCATTGCAGGTCGCCACGGGCAAGCGCAGGCTTGAAGATGTTGGACGCATCGAGCGAACCCGAAGCACCGCCTGCACCTACAATGGTGTGTATCTCGTCTATAAACAAAATCACATCGCGGTTTTTCTCCAGTTCGTTCATGATGGCTTTCATCCTTTCTTCAAACTGGCCACGGTATTTTGTACCCGCTACCAATGCAGCGAGGTCGAGGCTGATAACCCGTTTATCGAACAACACGCGCGATACTTTGCGTTGCACAATACGTAGTGCAAGGCCCTCTACGATGGCGGTCTTACCCACGCCGGGTTCGCCTATCAGTATGGGGTTGTTCTTTTTGCGGCGAGACAGGATTTGCGATACGCGCTCTATCTCTTCTTCCCTGCCCACAATGGGGTCCAGATTGCCCAGTTCTGCCAGTTTAGTAATATCGCGCCCGAAGTTGTCGAGTACGGGTGTTTTCGATTTTGAATTGCCCGCAGCAGGTTTGCGTTGCTGAAACTGTTTGCGTTCATCGTCTTCGTCAAAGTCATCGCCGGGGTCGCTGTAATCGCCCCGCGGGGCATCGCCTTGCAGTATGCTTAGTTCATCTTTAAAGCGGTCGTAGTCAACCTGATACTGATGGAGTATCTGCGTAGCAACGTTTTCTTTGTTTTTGAGGATAGATAACATCAGGTGCTCCGTTTCTACCGTAGCACTCTTCAGCGCTTTGGCTTCCAGCACGGTGATGCGTATTACTTTTTCGGCTTGCTTGGTTAGCGGCAGGCTGTTGACGTTTGAGAGGGGTTTGTTGCTTTTGTCCTTTATAGCACTTTCCAGTTCTTTGCGCAAATCAAACAGATCTACCTGCATGGTTTGCAGCACGCGTACAGCCAACCCTTCACCATCCCTTATAAGGCCCAGCAACAGGTGCTCGGTGCCTATGAAATCATTGCCTAAGCGCAGGGCTTCCTCGCGGCTGTAGGATATGATTTCCTTGACTTTTGGTGAGAAATTAGAATCCATGAATCGTCCTTTGTTTTAGTAAATTTAAAGATAAAGGTAGTAGTTGCAGTATCGGGTTTTGCTATATACGTATTGCCTGTTACTTTGCTACAAGCCCCTCGTCTATATTAAATATACGAAAGAAATTATAGCGCGATTGTTATTTTTATGGCTTATTAACAGCTTTACAAGATAACCGTATAACTACTTGTTGTAAAAATGGAATTCAAAATTGATACCAAACCTACATATAGCATTATAACGCCTGCTGATGCACATATAGATGCTAATATGACAGCAGCCCTCAGCCAAAAATGCGAGGAACTGGCACAAAGCGGCAGTACCAACTATATTATTGACTTGCAGCACATTGCAACGAGCGACAATACGGCATTTGACGATTTGGTGCAAATGCACGAAAATTGCTATAACAATTCGCAATCGCTGGTGTTTACGGGTGTGCAGGATGGTGTAATGAAAGCATTGCAGGAACGCGAACTGGATACGGTACTGAACATAGCCCCCAAAATGATAGAGGCGATAGATATTGTGAGCATGGAGATACTGGAGCGCGACTTGTTTGGCGAAAGCGAAGAATAGGCATTACACGCAGATTACCCCTACTTTTACTAAATATTTGAAATGAGAGTAACTATTCTTGGCAACAACTCTGCACTACCTGCATTCGGCAGGCACCCTACAGCACAAGCCGTGCATATATGGGGAGAGGTATTGCTGATAGACTGCGGCGAGAGTACACAAATACAAATGCAACGCTTTGGTGTAAAGTGGCGCAACCTGAATCATATCTTCATCAGCCATATGCATGGCGACCATTATTTTGGACTGCCGGGGCTTATCAATAGCATGAGCTTGCTGGGGCGTGCCAACCCGCTGCATGTATATGGGCCTAAAGAGCTGCTGCCTATTATAGACCAGATACAGGGTGTTGCAGAAACTGTACTTACCTACGAGTTTCATTACCATGTACTGCCAGAGGGCGATGCGGTGTTGGTAGATAATGAATATTACACGGTCAAATGTTTTCCTGTAGAGCATAGGATACAGTGCCACGGTTTTTTGATAACGAGCAAAACACGCGGGCGCAAAGTAGTACCCGAAAAATGCAGGGAGCATGAAGTGCCACGCTACTACTACGATAAACTAAAGCAGGGCGAAGACTACGAAAAACAAGACGGCACGATTATAAAAAATGAATGGGTAACCACTGAGCCACTGCCACCCAAAGTATATGCTTATTGCGCAGACACGTTGTTTACAGACAGCTTTGTGAAACATATACAGGGCGCAGATACAGTGTACCATGAATGTACCTATATGGAGCGCGATGCGGATAAAGCGGCACTACGCTACCATAGCACGGCAAAGCAGGCTGCGCAGCTTGCCAATATGGCGGGGGCGAAACAACTGCTGCTGGGGCACTACTCGTCTAAATACAGGGATATAGAACCCTTTGCCGAAGAAGCCAAAGATATATTTGCCAATGTGCAAGCCAGCGTAGAGGGCATGACGTATGATGTGTAAGTGAGTGATAATACTAATAACAAAATCCCGCTACTTCGGTAGCGGGATTTGTTATTTATGTGTAAGATTGTTTTTATAAACCTGTAATGCAAATACCCAAAGAGTAGGGTGTTATTTCAGGACCTTGCCCGTCTTTGTACAGATTGGTAAGGTTGTATGTACCAACCAGCGATACATTGCCATAACCTAAGCGTACCGTGCTTGCAAAACGCCATGTTTCTAAAAACTGGCGACTGTTGCTCTTGTAGTTTACTTTGGTGCCATCCTCGCGTCCTTTCAGCTTGGCACCCACCAGCGTACCTACACGCATACCTATAGCGGCTTTAAAGCCCTTGTTGCGGTTGTATTTATTGCCAAAGAAACGCAGTTCAAAAGGTGCTTCCAGATACGTGAGTGCTACTTTGTAGCGTTTGTAGTTGATGCTTTCGGGTACAAAACGCACACGGGTAGAATCTCTGTCGGTATTCATCACTTGTTGATTATCCAAGTATATATTAGACGTACCGATACCGATACCTGCCGCAAAGCTGAAGTTTGATGTTTTGATAGGGAAATCGTAACACAGATACACGTTAGCACCCCTGCCTATGCCCTTGGTTTTGATACTATCGGGTTTCATCCAACCCTCGTAGTTGAGTTGGAGCATAAAGAAATCGCGGGCGGGTTTCTGAACGGTGTTCTTTTTTTCATCGCCTTTTTCAAGGTCTTGCGCCCACAGCATAGTTGGCATCAGCATCAGCGCCAGCAGGGCGAAGCGTTTTGTCATAAACAGAAATTAGTGCGCAAATATAATAGTTGCCCCACGCATATTTTGTTAAATATCAACGCAAAAGCGTGTTTGCTAATATGATTTAGGGTAAAAAATGGCGGATTTTTCTCAAAAAAGCATTAGTTTTGCCGTCCCAAAGACGGTACGGAGGCATTAGCTCAGCTGGTTAGAGCGTCGGATTGTGGTTCCGAAGGCCGTGGGTTCGAACCCCATATGCCTCCCATCTTTTACAGCCCTGCTTATGCAGGGCTTTTTTATTGTGCTTTGCTTTCTTGGTGAAGAAAGCTGAAATAGACGCATACCTATTTAAATGTAACCATTATATAGTTAGAAGAAAAAACAGGAAGTAATTCGCATTTCGAAGAAATATACCTGTAATAAGCTTTGTACAGATAAGTACCTTTTTCCAAAATACGATATGCATTAAACAGTTGAAAAGAGGCATTGAAGCTTTCCTTTGGCTTGAGTGTGATTTGATTACTGTATAGCCTTTGTATATCAGTTTGTTGTGTCAAGACTTCTATTGTATCGCCATCAATAATCTTTGACACTACAAAATAAATATCATCACTATCGAAATGTTTATAACCAGTAAATGGCGAGATAATATTAATTGAAGAATCACTGCAATTAGTTATCTGAAAAAGCACTAAGTCTCGAGAGCCGAAGTTATTCAAGATTGCTCTATCAGTTTTTTTGTTCTTATGACCAAGAATATGTAATTCAATATCGAAACAAATACTTTTACTGTTTTGACTATGAGATATTTCTGTAAACAGAAATATTATTACAATAAAGGAGATAAATGATTTTTTCATTTTATAAATTATCCATCCTTGCAGATGCTCTACAATTAGCAAATACAATTTACGGTATTATAAGGTTATTCCAGAGTTTCTAGTGCTGTCAGGAGTTCATCCTGACGGTAACAACACACCCATCACGAACCGTCAGGAAGTAATTCCTGACGGCACAAAAAACACGCTACATTCGAAATGACGGATGGTTGTTTTTTTATTGCTTCGGGAAAAACAGCTTGATGGTAGTGCCTATGTTTTTGGTGCTCTTGATGGTGAAATGGCCCTCTACCACTTTCAGCAGGTCTTTGATGATGAGATAGCCCAGCCCGTTACCTTTTTTACCATCTACGTTGGCAGATGATACGATAAACTGGTCGGCAAGTATATTGTTTATCTGTTCTTTGGTCATGCCAAAGCCCTCGTCTTTCACCTCTATCAGCACACCGTTTCGCAGCGTTTTTGCAATGATGGTGATGTGCCCTTTCTCCATAAAGTTCAGCGCGTTCACTACCAGATTGTATAATATAATGCGCAGCGGTTCTGCATATTGATGCAGGGCAAAGTCCGCAGGTACTTCATTGGTAAGAAAAATATTTTTCTGCTTTGCCATACCATTCAGTATGCTGAAAATCTGGCGTACCATATCGTGCAGGTTCACATCCTCGCGTAGCAGTTGCCTGTTTTCGTTTTGGTACTTTATCCAGTTCAGTATGTTGGTAGATAGCATCTCCAACTCTCGCGATGTATGTACGATTTCTTCCAGGGTTTCCATCTTCAGTTCTTCGGTCATCTGCTCGTTACTCTCTACTAAGTTGCGCCCTGCAAGGTGCAGAAATTTGAGTGGGGTAATAATATCGTGGCTGATGATGGATATGAGGCGTGTTTTTATCAGGTCGTTTTTCTCCAGCTCTTCATTTTTGCGGCGTATCTCTTTGGTCTTTCTTTCAACCAAAGCGCGCAACACATTCTGCCTGATGATGAAGCGTTTGGCACGCAAAAAGAGTACGAGGCTTACGTAGCCAACCGCCAGCAATATGATAGCCAGTATAAACCATCCGTTTTGATACCAAGGAGTGTTGAGCATAATTGTGCAGTAGTTCGTTAGCTTACGTTGTAGAGCGATGCCAGTTGCATCAGTTCTTTGAGGTTGGCAGTTTCTGTTTTTTCAAATATCCTGTTTTTGAGGGTAGATACTGTATTCATGCGCAGGTTCAGCATGGTCGAAATATCTTTTGTACCGTACCCGCCCAGCATATAATGCAGCACTTCCAACTCTCTTGCCGACAGTGGCATGAAAGGGTTGGCAGATGTGCCTTTTATAGTGGCCATCTCGGCAGGGTTGTAATGATTGATGAAATTATCAAGAAAAGAAACTGTGTCTTCTTCCTTGCTAGTTTTTTCCAGATAGTAATAAATATTGTATTGCTTCAACGCCTCGCCATATACCGTGCCATTCAGCATAGAGAATACCATGATTTTCAAATCGGGGTACAGGCGTTGTATGTTGGGTACAATCTCAAGCGATGTACAGTCGGGTAGTATAATGTCGAGTATCAGGTGTGTATATGCTTTCTTCTGCAATTCGCACATCACGCCATTACCACTCGATACCTCGGCAACGTCTTTGATGCCAAGATGTGTTTGCAACAACAGCTTGATACCCTTTCGTATCATACTATGGTCGTCGGCAATGAGTATTCTATGCTGCATGGGTGTTGTCTTGTTTGTTCGGCCATTAAACACGGCTACCTATTCACTAAACAAAAAGCGTGCGAATTTCCTCATTTCCCGCTATTTGCAACGATAGAATTTATTCTACAAGTAAATATAGGCATGGTATATAGCTTTACCCAAACGTTTGGTGCATAACAAGCAACATGCGTAATGGTTGGAAACCAGCATATATAATATAGTGTAATAGTGGAGCTTAAGACGTGTAAAAGCAAGGTTTTTAATCGCAACATGAGAGGGGAGATTTTTACAGAGCAAGTAGCAGGCTACGAATTTGCCTTTGAAAAGCTGATGCTGAAAAACGGAGAAATCCTGTTTTTTGTAACAAGCAATATGCCGGGCGAGCGTTCCTTTTTCATGAGCAGGATAAACGGCAAGTGGCAGATATTATATCATCATATATTGGGCAAAACATTGCTGCTGGCAGAGCCCGAATTGGCTGAAGCGATTATCAGAAGAGGTTTTTAAAGCAGATATGAAACAAAACAAACATAAGTGCCTTACGGCACTTTTTTAATTTCAGTGCCTTTGCCTATCTTGCAACAACAGAGTTTTTTATAAAAGTTTTAAATTAAGTAGTAATGAGTTTAGAAGTAACCGGCAAATTGCTGGTAAAAAATCCGACACAGGTAGTAAGCGATAAGTTCAGAAAACGTGAGTTTGTGCTGGAACTGGCAGAAGAAATTAATGGTAGTACCTATACCAACTTTGCTAAAATGCAGTTGGTACAGCAAAAATGCGATATACTCGACCGATTTAATGAAGGCGACACGGTGAAAGTGAGCTTCAACATCAAAGGCAACCGTTGGGAGAAAGATGGCAAGGTAAACTACATCACCAATCTGGATGCATGGCGTATAGAAGCAGCAGGTGTTGGCGCACCTGCACAAAGCGCAGGCGCGCCCGCAGGCTATGCACCTGCTAATGCAGCACCCGCACCCAACCCCGGCAATTTCTACAACCCCTCTCCGGAAAATGTAGATGACCTGCCGTTTTAAATAATTAGACGCATAATTGTAACATAAAGGCATCCCGTACTATTTACTATAGTACGGGATATTTTTATGCCCGTCAATCAGTAGCTTTACATTGTTATATATTTTGTAACCAATCCGAGTATTTTTATGAAAATCCGCATCGCAGCCATTGCCTGCATCGTACTGGCAATTAGCATCGTCAGCTCTTGCAGCAAAAAGCCTCAACACGCAGACTACATACCCAAAGACGCATCTGCCGTATTGAGCATACATACCGATGCCCTTATCAAAAAGCTGGCATGGGAAGTAATATGGAACAGTAAGCTGATGGAAGAAATGAAACGCAAGAGCGGAGAGAAAGACCCGTCGAAAAGTGTAGAAGAAATGGGCATCAAACTGATGACTACACATTATCTGTATGTAAAAGCAGATAAGCGGTATTCTTCGGGCAGCAAAGTAGTAGCCATTGTACCATTGGACAATAAAGAGAAATGGGAAGCCTATGTAAAGAAAAACTTCAACGGGGTAAACATTACAAAACAAAATGACCGCAACGAGGCATTGCTGAACGATAATATGTATGCAGGGTGGACGGCCGACGTGCTGATAATTACCAATACCATACTACCCAGTATGGATGAGATATATAACCAACTGCAAAACATACAAGACCCGCAGGCTTATGACAGTGTGTATAGCACACTGCTAAACCAACGCAAGCCCGATGCGACTTTGATGGCATTGGAAATGAACAAGACATTTGCCAAAGACAATAAAAATGCCGTAACCCAACACGAAAGCTTTAATAAAGTAGCCAGCGCAGGGCACGATATTTCCTTGTGGCTGAACTATGAAAACCTGATGACTAACTATGCGCAAAGCGGCATGGGAGGCCTTGCACTGACGGGTGCTTTATGGAAAGACGCAGCCGCTACCATGGGTATAGACTTTGAGGATGGCAAGATTGAAGGCACTATGCAGTATTACGCTTCCAAAGAAATGCAGGCAGCGTATAAAGAGTTTAATAAAAACGTGGATAAGCAAACGATAGAAAACCTGCCAACCGACAACCTGAATATGATAGCGGCAGCCAACCTATCGCCCAAGGGTATGCGTATGATAATTGAAAAAATGGGTACTGCAGGTTTACTGAATACCGCATTGGCACAAACAGGTATAACGGCAGATGATATTTTTAATGCCATAGATGGCGATATGGCTTTTGCTATGAACGATTTCAGGATGTACCCCGAAACCATACCTGCCAATACTTACTATCCGGGGCAAGAAGCCATGACTACTACGGGCACGGATGTTTCTTTCACATTCGCCATGAAGATGGGGCAAAAAGAAAGCTTTGACAAAGTATTTGCTGCATTAACCAAAGACATGCCACTTACAGCTACTGCTACAGGTGGCTATATGATTAGCACAGGTAAGGATAGTTTTTACATCAGCAAAGAGGGTGGCTACCTGACGGTATCGAACAAAGAAGCCTTTGCGAATGGTTATGCCAAAGCCACATTCAAAGGGCAGAAAAAACCTGAAGTAGTGAAAAATATGAACAGGCATGCAGGCAGCATGTATGTAGATATACGCGGCTTAATGCAACAAGTAGTAAGTGGCAATACGGACGAAAAGGATAGAGAAATGCTGGCACTCACAGGCAATCTGCTGCAAGACATAGATATGCACGGGGGCGGGAAATCAAATATTTTTGAATATAAAATATATTTAAACTTTGTAAATAAAAAGGAAAACAGCCTGTTGCAACTGCTCAATTTCTCGGGCAAGATGATAGAATTGTCTGAAAAAGAGGAAAAACCAATGCCTTTGTAAGATTAATTAAGGATTAATAGCACAAACCATAGGTAAATACTACCTGTCTTTTGATTTAGCGAAAGGGCTTTGAATTGTTAACTATTTTTTATAAACTTGATGAAAATTTTCTCAATGGATAATCGAAAAGTTATCTACAAGCTGGGTATTCTGTTGGCTTTGGCATTTTCGGTAGAAGGATGTAAACCTGCTTATGACGAAATAGATAATAACAACGTTATATCTAAACCCTACGTATTATATATAGGCGACACGCTTGGTGCTATTTATAAAACGAATGACGGTTTGAATTACGAAGTGGTAATGAGTGCTGATAACTACAGGGCAAGTGCAGTTATAACATCGGGCAATAATTTATTGTACATCAAAAAGAATGTACACATTATTGAAGATTTTGGTAATGGTACTAATTCGAATCCTACTTTGATAACTCCTGGCTTCTTTACTGCATACGGAGAATCAATAATCATTAACGTGCCCAAATTTAAAAACCGCGTATACCTTGGGGGTATAGGGAAAAGAGGGTATTTGTACAACGACTCAAATGGTAGACCAGGTGTTAATTTCGGTAATTGGATAAATCCGGATCCATTGGAAATACCATCGGGCACTGTATTCACTTCATTTACAATTTTGTCGAGCGGATTGCTGATAGGTTACGATGATGTAAACAAGCGTACTTTCAAACAGGCAGATATCAATGGTCCTTGGTCTCCAACCACCGGTACAGCATTGCCATCATCGGGCAAGTTCTTCTTATCGCATATGGGCGATATATTGCTGGCTGCAGATGCAACTGGTGTTAACGGTGTTTATTATAGCACAAATGAAGGTAATTCATGGTCTAAATACACAGGACTACCTGATAGCACTAAAATATTAAGTATGACTGGTTCTTTCGGCCAGACAGTATTGGTTGGTACAGAAGGGAAAGGTATATACAGATTGCCATTGGGTAGTACAAAGTTTGTAACTGCCAATCTGGGTATGCCACCAAACGCAGTGGTAGGCAGCTTGGTAGAAAAATATGATCTGTATAAAAACGATAAAACAAAGGAGTATATATATGCTGCAACCAATCAAGGGCTTTATCGTAGCCAGGACTTTGGTGAAAACTGGGTTAAAGTATTTGATGGTGTAAACGGCAAAGGCAGCTACAACGTATTATATTAATCAGCATCGTCGCTTAAAAAATCATTCAGGTCGCGCCGTTGTTTTTTAGACGGGCGGCCTGTTTTACTTAATCGCTTACCGGTATAGAAGCTGGCTGTCATAGCACGGTTCATCTGCAAGTCTTCCTCGCTGGTCTTATCTATATAATACTTTATGGCTTCTTCATAACCCACACGGTTGTGTAGCAGCCCTATTACTTCTATAGTCCATTTGCGGGCGGGTGTTTTTATGTCATACACATCACCCAGGCTTACTATTTTGGCAGGCTTTACATTGGCACCATTCATTTTCACCTTACCCTCGTCGCAGGCGGCTGTGGCTTGCGTACGTGTTTTGAAAACGCGGATAGCCCAGAGGTATTTATCTAATCGCAGCTTTTCGTTGCTCATGCGGCTAAATTACGGAAATGCAGCATAGTGTTTTGTATCTTCGCATCATTCTATTGGTATGCATTCACTCATCATCTTCGCATCGGGGCGTGGCAGCAACGCGCAGGCTATTATTGACTACTTCAAGGCAAATGGTAAAGCCCGTGTGTCGCTGATAGTAAGTAATAAAGCAGATGCGGGCGTGCTGGATATAGCAAGGAAAGAAAACATACCATATATAGTAGTAGATAAACAAACGGTAAAAGAAGTTGCATTGGTGCAGCAGATAGAGGCGCACAATCCATCACTCATCATATTGGCAGGTTATTTATGGAAAGTGCCGGATAGCATATTAAATGCCTTCCCTAACAAGATAATAAATGTACATCCTGCACTGCTACCGGCATACGGCGGCAAAGGTATGTACGGACATCACGTACACGAGGCGGTTGTAGCCAATGCCGAAAAAGAATCTGGCATTACCATTCATTATGTAAACGAGCATTACGACGAGGGGAGTATTATAGTACAGGCAAGGTGCTGTTTAGCCAAAGAAGATACACCAGATAGCCTTGCTCAAAAAATACACAAGCTGGAACATTTTTTCTTTCCACGAACTATTGAGTTTTTATTGGATAATGCGTAGCATGAATATTTTAACCGCAAAGAGAATGTAGCGTTCAAGCAAGAATGAATGTTTAACTGCAAAGACGCTAAGGCGCAAAGAGGTTTCCATTTTTAGTCTGTTCAACGAGGATGCTTGGATTGGAGGTAGTTGATGTTATTAGTTTAACCACAAAGACGCTGAGGCGCAAAGAGGTTTCCATTTGTTCTCTGTTCAAACGAGGATACTTGAACTAATCAACTATACAACCAATCAACCAACTACCAATCTCTGCGGCGGAGTTGTTTCTTTTCTGATTCTTTCTTTTTGCTTTGCAGGCGGGCTTCTTTGGTGGCTTTGCTGATTTTGGTGGGCTTTCGTTTTTTGGGCTTTACAAGGCTGGCGGCTATCAGCTCCTGCATCTTGGTAGTAGCTATTTGTTTGTTCTCGAGCTGTGAGCGGGTTTCGCTGCATTTTACAATCAGGTAGCCGTCTTTGTTGATGCGGTTGGCGAGCTTGGTTTGTATCAGTTCTTTTTCTTCTTGTGTAAAAGCGTGCGAGTTGCCGATGTGCAGCCATGCCTCTGCCATCGTCTCTACTTTATTGACGTTTTGCCCGCCCTTGCCGCCGCTGCGTGCTGTACGGTAAAATATTTCGCTGGTGAAGTTGCGCATTAACTATGTATAATAAAGCGAATGGTATTATTCTCAGCAACAATTAATGGGTTATCATGATTATTATCTTTGTAAAGAAATACATCTTTGTTGAGTAAATTAGAAAAACTCAACATGCAGTCCAAGATAGTTTTATGGTCATCAACTTTCTGAATATCCTCTGGCCAGAACGAAATTTCTATTTCCTCATCGTCAAATAAGTAAGCATACAATTTACAGTGTGATGCATGTATTGTTATAAAATAACAGGTATCATCAATTTCGTCGAGAAATGTATCAACTACCTTATTGTCAATTTTATTTGATATAATTTCTTTATAAACAAAAGACAAATCAAAATTATTATTTACAAACCCTATCCATTTATGTAGTAACTCTCTATTACATTCTTTTATGCAAATATCTCTTGGCGAGCCATCTTCAAAGTATAGTAATTCTTTTATTTTTTTCCAGTTGTTCATATACAGCATGTTAAAAATCCAACTCTTCATGAGTATCGCATGTAGGTTCATTAATCTTCTTGAATATAAAAGAGAAAGGAAACCCGCCCTTGCCACCGCTACGCGCGGTACGGTAAAATATTTCGCTAGTGAAGTTGTGCATTTATTTTTTGCGGCGAAGTTCTATATAATTCACAATCATCTTGGTATTGCCAAGCAAAAGCAAACCGACTAATATTTTTGCTCCTGAAAAGAAAAAGGGTGCTTTAGAAACCATTGAGTACCCCATTTCCATTTTTCCCTCCCACCAATAACTATATACTGTGCGGAATAAGACAGGTATTTCGTCTATCAAAACATATCCACCTAATACGATGATAGCAATACTCAAAACATCAGACCTGTGCATATTGATTGACACATCAGCATCTATATTATCTAATAGCTTGAATTTATTGATGATATAATCGCACTTAAACAGCAAAGTGTAAATGAAAAAAACGAAAATGCCGATTGGAAATACTTCAAGCAAAATCATTCCCAAACTAAATTCTCCTAACGAGTAAATGGATAGCTGAGCAAGCTGAACAACAAACTCTACTAACTTTAAAAATATCAGCATCGCAAATACTTTGAGCAGTATTTGAAAAAACGACCTCGAACTCATAGGATATATATTTCAGTAAATATACAGCCTTTTAAAAATCCTCTTCTTCTTCGCTATCGCCGCCAAAGTTGATGTTGTTCATCATGCTGTCCAGTATATCGCCAAAGCTGTAGCCACCTGTTTCTATGCCTTTCTTGCTGATGAGCGAAAAAGATGCCAGCCCATGCAGCAAAAACTCCATCAACAGTGACGCCTGCGCTTCGTCTGCATTGGGGTAAAACTGCATAACGGCAGCGTACAGCCCATCTACAGTGTATAGTTTATTGCGATAGTTTTCGTCGTTGGCATCTTGCATCATCACCAAGTCATTGCCCTTGCCAAACCAATCTATGATGGGTTGATACGGGTTGGGTTTAGCTTTTGTTTTATCATTGGTGCGGGGTTGTTTTTTAAACGATTGCGGGTCTGGGAAATATTGTGTGAACAGGGTGCGGATGCCTTGCTCCAACAAACGATAGGCTACATTGGTAGGGCCTTCCTGTTCACCCTCGTACACCAATTCTATTTTACCCGTGATGGATGGTATCACGCCGATGAAATCGGATATGCGCACCATCGTGCGCTGGTTGCCTTGTTTCAGCGCACGCAGCTCGGCAGTGCTCACAAGGTTTTCGTATGCAGATATGGTAAGGCGTGCGGATACACCGCTTTTCTGGTCAACGAATTCGCTTTTGCGTGCCTGCATGGCTATTTCTTCTATCAGTAGTTTGGCCATATCGGGTACGTCCACTTGCTGCATCTGTTCTGGCAATACATCGGCCTCTTGTTGGGTGATGGCTTTTGATACTTCTATGGTTTTGGGATAGTGGGTTACGATTTGGCTTTCTATTCGATCTTTAAGTGGTGTAACGATGCTGCCACGGTTGGTATAGTCTTCGGGGTTGGCGGTGAAGACGAATAGTATATCCAGCGGCATACGCAGCTTGAAGCCTCGTATCTGTATATCGCCCTCTTGCAGTATGTTGAAGAGTGATACCTGTATGCGCGCCTGCAAATCGGGCAGTTCGTTGATGACGAATATGCCTCTGTGAGAGCGTGGTATAATGCCGTAGTGCAGTACCCGTTCGTCTGCAAAGCTGAGGCGCATATTGGCTGCTTTGATGGGGTCCACATCACCTATCAGGTCGGCAACAGATACATCGGGTGTTGCCAGTTTTTCGCCATAGCGTTCGCTGCGGTGCAGCCAAGTGATGGGCGTAGCATCGCCCATTTCATCTATCAGGTTTCGGGCATAGAGCGATATGGGAGCAAAAGGGCTATCGTTGATGTCGCTGCCGTCAACAACGGGTATCCACTCGTCCAGCAGGTTCACCATCTCTCTCGCCATACGAGTTTTTGCCTGTCCGCGCAGCCCGAGGAACAGTATGTTGTGACGAGAAAGCAATGCACGTTCTACATCGGGTATTACGGTATCTTCATAACCCAATATGCCATTGAATGGGTTTTGGTTGTTTTGTATAGAAGCTATCAGATTGTGGCGTACTTCTTCTTTTACCGACTTGGGTTGGTAACCTGCCTGTTTCAGTTCGCCCAGTGTTTTTATCGTTGGTTGCATATCCTGCCTTGTGCTTTTTTTAAAGAAAGCTAAAGTTACAGGTTGTAACAATGCAAGCACCAAACTGTTTGCAATAGCGGTATAGAGAATATTGAAAGGGGTGATGCTACAAGTACTATCCCCTCAACTCCTGTAAAAATTCGTTCAGGTGTTCTACTTCCACATGATCCATTACTACAATTTTATACCAGTTGGCATCGCCACCGTGTGTATCGGGTACTAAGCCAAACTGCTGTGCCAGTGATGCTGGTATATGCCTGGCACGGATGGTAACTATATTCATATTGGGGTAGCGGTAATAACCGAACCCCATCTCGTCTAATTGCTTGCAGAGCCAATCGGTGCGATATAGGAGTTTGTTTATTTTTTCAAACCAGCCATGCGGACCATACGTCATCAGTATCATCCAAATAGCTACCGCATTGGCACCAGAGCGACTACCGCTTAGGGTGATGTCCATACCGTTTACATACTGCGCCTCTTTGGTATATACATAGTTTATCTGTCCCTTGCGTGCAATGAATATACCTGTGCCATAGGGTGCTTGCAGCATCTTGTGTGCATCGAGCGTAACGGACGATACATGCGGATTGGCAAAATTCACAGTCGAATTGGGGTGGGCAGTCGGGTATATAAAACCACCAAATGCGCCGTCGAGGTGCAGCTTGAATAGCATACCGTGTTTTTGCAAATGTGTGGCATATACATCCGGGTCGTCCACACTGCCAAACATAGTAGTAGCCATGTTGGATATGACGATGAAGTATTTGATACCATCCGCTTTTGCCTGTTCAATCACATTATCCAATGCAGCAGGTATAATGGTGCGCGTAGTATCGTCAACAAGTACACTATACCAATTGAGGTGTAGCAGGTTGGATGCTTTGGCAATAGAATAATGGGTGTCGGCAGAGCCCAGCAATGCTATCTCATTGTAAGATGCGTTATGTTCCTGTTCAAAATAATTGCGGTATATCCATGCTGCCTGTATATTGGCTTCTGTGCCGCCTGCAGCTACATAGCCATCGCAGGTATGCGGCTTGGCTTTCAGCACATCTACCGCCAGCAGTTCTATTACTTCGCGTTCCAGTTGTTGCGTGCCTTTGAAAAAATCTTCAGAGTCGCCCAGTGTGTGGCAGCCTATATGGTTTGGGTTTTGCACATAGGTACGCAGTAGCGGTGCGTCTTTTAGAAAAGGGGCTTGCTCATAAAAAACAGTAGCATCGAGGCGAGATGCGGGGATGCCCAACGATATTTTTTGTTTGTAATCTATATTCTGGTTCAGTGCCTCTGTAATGCGCGCGTCTTGCTCTGACACACTTAGTTTTTTCCAGTACTTCATTTTCATAACAGCCGTTTTTTATAAAGCGGCGCAAAGTTAGCGCAATCAATGAGTTTACCATGCAGGCTAACAACAATCATTCGCCAAACTGATATAAATCATGTTTTGCACTCAGGTGCTACGATACTTTTGTATGTCTAAAATCAGGTTTATGAAAATAGAGCAGATATATACAGGTTGCCTTGCGCAAGGCGCTTATTACATCACGTCGGGCAAAGAGGCGGTGATAATAGACCCGTTAAGAGAAATACAACCTTACATAGAACGCGCGCAAAAAGATGGTGTAAGCATCAAGTATGTATTTGAAACACATTTTCATGCCGACTTTGTAAGCGGGCATATAGACCTTGCTAAAGCTACAGGCGCAACAATAGTGTATGGGCCTACGGCGCAGCCTGCATTTGATGCGCATGTAGCAAAGGATGAAGAGATTTTTGCAGTGGGCGATGTGGTATTTCAGGTGTTGCATACCCCCGGCCATACGATGGAAAGCTGCTGCTACCTGCTGAAAGACACGACAGGTAAAGACGTGGCACTGTTTTCGGGAGATACCTTGTTTCTGGGTGATGTAGGCAGACCCGATTTAGCACAAAAAGCAGCGAACATGACGATGGAAGAACTGGCAGGACTGCTCTATACATCGCTGCGAACAAAAATAATGCCTTTGGCAGATGATGTTATCGTATATCCCGCGCATGGTGCAGGCAGCGCATGTGGCAAAAACATGAGCAACGCCACACAAGACACGCTGGGGCATCAGAAAACAACCAACTATGCACTGCGGGCAGATATGAGTAAAGAAGAATTTGTAAAAGAAGTAACCACAGGGCTAGTAGCACCCCCGCAATATTTTCCGTACAACGTAATGATGAACAAAACGGGCTATGCCAGCATCAGCGATGTATTGCAGCAAGGTACACAGCCATTATCTGTTGCTGCATTTGAAGCCGCAATAGCAGAAACAGGTGCCATGATATTAGATACCCGCAACGAGGGTGATTTTGTAAACGGCTTCATCCCCGGCTCCATCAATATAGGATTGGATGGCAGCTTTGCACCATGGGCAGGCGCATTGATAACAGACATCAAACAGCTCATTGTATTTGTAGCGGATGCAGGCAGAGAGCAGGAAGTAGTAACGAGGCTGGCAAGAGTGGGCTACGATAACTGTTTGGGCTACCTGCAGGGTGGAATAGCAGCATGGCAGGCAGCGGGGAAAGACTTGAACACGGTACAATCTATAACAGCGGATGAACTGGCAGACGGTTTGGAAGAACATCCTACCATTATGCTACTGGATGTGCGCAAACAAAGCGAATACGATGCCGAGCATATCATAGGTGCGGAGAACCTGCCGTTGGACAATATAAATAGCGAGATGAGTAAAATAGACCGCGATACCACTTATTATGTGCATTGCGCGGCAGGTTACCGTTCTGTAATATTTATATCTATCATGATGTCAAGGGGTTATACAAAACTGATAAATGTAAAGAGTGGTTTTAAAGCACTGAAGGGTTGTGCGAGGTTTAATATTACCCAATACAAAGAGCCCGTTACCATGCTATAGCAATGATATGTTTACTTGCCTAAATCTTATAAAGTTTTAGCTTTGTGATACTAAAACTATTGTGTTGGCAGATAAGCATAAAGGCGGATTCAGTGAGGCATGCGAAACCTGTGGTTCTCGCCACAAATCTATATTTTGCCATCTGGCATTGGAAGAACTTGCTTTGTTTAACGAAAGCAAGTCGTGCATGTCATTCAAAAAAGGACAAATCATCTTTAAAGAAGGCGGACACCCCTTGGGTATATATTGTGTAAACGAGGGTAAAGTAAAAGTATCGCATAGCGGACAAGATGGTAAAGACCAGATAATACACCTTGCAAAAAACGGTGATGTGCTTGGTTACAGAGCGTTGTTAAGCTCGGAAAAATACAATGCTACTGCCGTGGCAATTGACGATACTAAAGTATGTTTTGTACCTAAAGACGCTTTTTTTCAGGTGCTGAAAACAAGCCATGGGTTATCGTTAGAAATCATCAAACTATTGGCAACAGAACTGCGCAGGGCTGTAGATACCATTACAGACCTTGCTCAAAAACCTGTACGCGAGCGCACTGCAGAAGCGTTGCTTTTCCTGAAAGAAACCTATGGATTTGAAGAAGACGGGGCAACCATAGATGTGGTGCTGAGCAGGGAAGATATAGCCAATCTGGTAGGTACTGCCACGGAGACAGCTATCCGCCTGCTGTCTGAGTTTAAAAACGATAAGATAGTAGAGTTTGTGGGTAAGAAGATTAAGATAATAGATATGGCTAAGCTGGTAAAAACCGCCAACATATTATATTAAAACAAGCCAAAAACATGATATAAATCATGTTCCCGTATAGCCAGCATCATATTATTGGCTTCAACGCCGATTTACCTTCGTAGAAAGGTGAATTATGGCTAAGATTCTTTTCTCTCAGTACAGGCACAACGATTTACATAATCTTGTAAATAAGCTCGACAAGGATTATTACAGCGTATTAAACACGTTGTGCCAGACGGCAGCACTGCTTATAGACGAATTAGAGGGTATGGAGCCGCAGCAATCTACCTTGCTATATCTGAGCCTTAGCAGAAAATTCCTGACTCAAGTAAACGATTTGGTAATGCAGCGCACTGCCATGCTGCTGCCTTATGCACAGGAATTGCATAGTAAAGAATCGAACGGGCATGATTGCAGCACTTGCGAGGGTGGTTGCAGTATAAAACATAGCAGCCAATTGATGGGTTTGAAGGAATCTCATCACAGGATTAAAGAAATACTTTTCAGGATGCATACCGTAGCGTTGCCATTATATACGGATGTAGAATACCCTGTACAATACAAAACACTGCGCAATGAAATGATGCTGATAGATACGGCATTAACGGAATTGTTTTATCTGGAAGAAGCAAGCCTGATACCTAAGATAATGGAAGCGCAAAAAAACATCCATGCCTACAATTGATAAGGAAAGGAATACCATTATCATCAGCAAGCCGATAGTGCATACATCTGCCGCTTGTTATCATTGCGGTACAGATTGTATTACAAACAGCATTGCGATTGATGAAAAAGTATTTTGCTGTGAGGGCTGTAAGCTGGTATATGAAATACTGAACGATAACGGCTTGTGCGATTATTACAAACTGCAATCGCACCCTGGCCTGTCGCAGATAAAGCCTGCAAGAAGCGATAAGTTTGCCTACCTCGATAACGAAGAAATTGCATCAAAGCTATATAAGTTTACCGATGGCAATCATACCATGGTAACTTTGTACATACCCGGTGTACACTGTGCATCGTGTATGTGGCTGCTGGAGCATATGAACAAACTGGCAGCAGGTATAACCGAAAGCAGGCTGAACTTTACCAGCAAAGAAGTAACCATACGCTACAAACGCGATGCGATAAGCCTGCGCAGGATAGTAGAGTTACTGACTACTATCGGCTACGAGCCTTACATCAGCCTTGATGACGCGACACAGGAAAAAACCAAGAATTATAACAAGCAACTGATATACAAACTGGGTGTGGCGGGTTTTTGCTTCGGCAACATCATGCTGATGAGTTTTCCTGAATACCTGTCGCTTGATAAGGGTATAGAACATGAGTACGCATTTCTCTTCAGAATACTGAACTTGGTACTGGCATTGCCCGTATTTTTTTATAGTGCGTCCGAGTTTTTCAGTTCGGCATGGGCAGGGCTCAAGCAAAAGATACTGAACATAGATGCACCTATTGTATTGGCGCTTATCATCACGTTTGCACGAAGCGTGTACGAAATAGCAACCCATACCGGCAGTGGTTATCTGGATAGCATGAGTGGTATTGTATTCTTTATGCTGGTAGGGAGAGTGGTGCAAGAGCGCGCGTATAAGTCTATTTCATTTCACAGAGACTATAAGTCTTACTTTCCCATTGCAGTCAATGTAGTAACCAAAGACGGTATCGTATCTAAAAACCTGCAAGACCTGCAAGAGAAAGATGTGGTAGAACTGCATAATGATGAAATAATACCTGCCGATGCCATATTAATAAACGGCAACGCGCGCATAGACTATAGCTTTGTAACAGGCGAAAGCGAACCTGTGCTGATAGAAGCAGGCAAACTAGTATATGCTGGCGGTAAGCAAGTGGGCGAAAAAATAACTATACAAGTAGTGAAGCCGGTAGCAGGCAGCTATCTTACCTCTTTGTGGAATCATCATTCATTTGCAAAAAACAAAGCCGAAAAGAATAACCGCGATAGCATGATACACGTAATGAGTAAATACTTTACGATTGTGTTATTTGCGCTGGCAGCAGCTACGGCAATATATTGGTGGGCCAACGACCCGTCAAAAATATTGCCCAGCGTATCTGCTATGCTAATCGTTGCCTGCCCATGTGCATTGTTGCTGGCGGCAACTTATACTAATGGTAATTTGCTGCGTCTGTTAAGTAATAATGGTTTGTATTTACGCGATGCGACCGTGATAGAGCAGATAGGCGATGCTACACATATTGTATTTGATAAAACAGGTACGCTGACACAAGGCAGCAAACAGTTTCACGTTACAGGACACCAACTGACAGAAGCTGAAAAAGCATGGGTGTATAATACCGCCATACATAGCCAGCACCCGTATAGCAAAGCACTGATAAAATATCTGGGAGCTTTTCCTGTAACGAACCTGGATAAATGGGAAGAGCATACCGGTAAAGGCTTGTATGCTGAAATAGAAGGCAGCACCATACAAATAGGCTCTGCAGCCTTTGCAGGCGTAACACTTGAGCAAAGCGGTATACAACCTGCATTGTATATACGGATTAATGAAAAGGTTACGGCTTTTTATATTATAACGGAATTCAGGGGCGAGGTAACGAAGCTGATACCTGCATTGAACGAACGATATAGTTTATCATTACTATCGGGCGATAACGACAGACAGCGTGCAGAACTGCAAAGCCTGTTTGGGCAAAACAGCCAACTGCTATTTGAACAAAAACCGCTTGACAAACTGCATTATATCAAGAAACTGCAAGACGGCGGGCAGAGCGTATTGATGGTAGGCGACGGACTGAATGACGCGGGCGCATTACAACAAAGCAATGTAGGCATTACACTGGCAGACGACATCAACAACTTCACCCCATCGTGCGATGCGATATTGGATGCAGGGAAGTTTGCCAAATTCCCCGCGTTGCTGAAACTCGCCTATTCAGGTAAGTACATTATCTACTTCAGTTTTATTATATCCATTCTTTACAATATCGTAGGGCTCAGCATATCTATGCAAGGCAAGATGAACCCCATGATAGCAGCCATTTTGATGCCAGTAAGCACATTGAGCATCGTGCTGATAACAACAGGGCTGGGCAGCTTTGTTGCAAAAAAATCAGGCCTCTCGCTGAAAGCTTAAACGGCGGTTTACAAAAACATGACAACAATCATGTTTCGGTTTGAGTATTATCATACCATTCCGAATGGTGTAATGGTAGTTTTGAATAATCAAACTCAACTATCTGAATGAGTGCACTTTATCTCTTAATTCTGGCAAGTATAACGGTTGCCGCTTTTTTCCTGATAGCATTTATCTGGAGTGTACGCTCCAACCAGTTTGAAGACAAACAGGGTGCTGCCATGCGTATGCTGCAAGACGATGAATGGAACAAAAACTAAACGTATAACCACAATTTTTTAAACAATACAATACATGGACAATACACTGCAAACGGACAAATTCTTTTACGACAATAAAATCGTAAAATGGTTTGCTTACGCTACAATCCTTTGGGGACTGGTAGGCATGCTGGTGGGGGTACTTGCCGCATTTCAACTGGTGTTCCCCGTTCTTAATTTAAACACAGCTGAAACGACCTTCGGGCGTGTGAGGCCAGTACACACAAACGCGGTGATCTTCGCATTTGTGGGCAACGGCATCTTCATGGGTGTTTATTATTCGTTGCAAAGACTCTGTAAGGCACGTATGTTCAGCGATATGCTGAGCAAACTGCATTTCTGGGGTTGGCAGCTCATCATTGTACTGGCAGCTGTAACACTGCTGGCAGGCTATACTACAGGTAAAGAATATGCCGAACTGGAGTGGCCGATAGATATACTGATAACGCTGATATGGGTAGTGTTCGGTATCAATATGTTCGGCACCATCATCAAGCGCCGCGAACGCCACTTGTATGTTGCAATATGGTTTTACATAGCCACGTTTGTAACGGTAGCGATGCTGCACATCGTTAACTCATGGGAGATACCATTCAGCTTCATGAAATCGTATAGCTGGTATGCAGGTGTGCAAGATGCATTGATACAATGGTGGTACGGACACAACGCGGTTGCATTCTTCCTTACAACGCCGTATTTGGGTATCATGTATTATTTCCTGCCCAAAATAGCTAACCGTCCTGTTTATTCATACAGGCTTTCTATCATACACTTCTGGGCACTGATATTCATTTATATATGGGCAGGGCCGCACCACCTGTTATACACCGCACTACCCGATTGGGCACAGTCGCTGGGTATGGTGTTTTCGGTAATGCTGATAGCACCATCTTGGGGCGGTATGCTGAACGGCTTGCTGACACTGCGTGGCGCATGGGATAAAGTGCGGGAAGATGTGGTATTGAAATTCTTAGTTGTTGCGGTAACGGCTTATGGTATGGCAACGTTTGAAGGGCCAATGCTGAGTGTGAAGACAGTAAATGCCATCAGCCACTTTACAGACTGGACGATAGCACACGTACACGTAGGCGCACTGGGTTGGAACGGCTTCCTGACGTTTGGTGTATTGTACTGGCTGATACCAAGAATATTTAAAACAAACCTGTACTCTCAGAAAATGGCCAACTGGCACTTCTGGATAGGTACGCTGGGTATCGTATTGTATGCAGTACCAATGTACTGGGCAGGCTTTATGCAGGCATTGGCATGGAAAGAGTTTACACAAGAGGGCCAATTGAAATACCAGTTTATGGAAACCGTAACACAGATGCGCCCCTTCTACATGATGCGTGGTATAGGCGGTGTATTGTATCTGGTAGGTGCTATCATGATGACATATAACCTGATAAAAACCATTGGTGCAGGTAAAGCAGTGAACGACGAAGCAGCAGAGGCAGCACCATTATCGAAAGTGTACGAAGACCACGGCAGCCACCACTGGCATCGTTGGATTGAACGTCGCCCTGTACAGATGATGGTATTCAGCCTTGTACTGGTAGCAATAGGCGGCTTGATAGAAATTATTCCCACATTCATGATAAAATCGAACGTACCAACCATCACGAGTGTAAAACCATATACACCGCTTGAATTGCAGGGACGCGATATATATGTAAGAGAGGGTTGCTATACCTGCCATAGCCAGATGATACGCCCATTCCGCAGCGAGGTAGCCCGCTATGGCGAATACTCTAAAGCAGGCGAGTTTGTGTACGACCATCCTTTTCAATGGGGTAGTAAACGTACAGGACCAGACTTAGCCCGTGTTGGCGGTAAATACCCCGATAGCTGGCACTTCAACCACATGTACGAGCCGGGCAGTATGTCGCCGGGGTCTATCATGCCGGCATATCCATGGTTGTTTGAAAATGACTTAGATACAGCCATTACACCGGCTAAAATAGAAGCTATGCAAACACTGGGTGTACCGTACCAAGAAGGGTATGCACAAAAAGCGAATGCCGACCTGATGAAGCAGGCATCGCAAATAACAAGCAGTCTTGCAAAAGATAATATACAAGCAAAGAGCAATAAAGAAATCATCGCATTGATAGCATACTTGCAACGTGTGGGTACAGACATAAAGCTGGAACAGAAAACGGCATCTGCTGATTAATTTTTAAACCTGTAAAAAAGAACAAAAATGAAATTCAGGCATTATTTAGAAAGCATAACGGGTGTAGGCATCTACCCCATGGTGTCGCTGTTTATCTTCTTCGTGTTTTTCACATTGCTGGCAGTGTGGGCATTCAAAGCCAAGAAGAGCTATATCAATACGGTAAAGAACATTCCGTTAGGAAACGAAAACGATCATAATTAATTATTTAAAACGCACAATCATGCGCATAGGTTTTAATAAATACATCTCTCTTGCAATGCTATCGGTTGCTGCACCCATGCTGGCAAACGCTGCAGATACGATGCAGCCCGAAGCTGAGGGTAATTCCTTCAACGCTATACTGATAGGCCTTGTATGTATTTCCATCGTATTGCTGTTTGCCATACTGGTATTGGGCAATACACTCATGCAGCTTGGCTTGATTTATCGTGATAAGATGCGCGATGAAAAAAATAGCGGAGTTACTAAAACTTTACTGTTATTGTTAGCCGCCACTTTCGGCCCGCTGTTAGCTAATGCACAAGATGCTGCGGAAGCACAGGCACAAGCGCCCGCATTTATCAATGGCATACCCGCAGTGCATTTTTATACACTCATTGCCATCATTGCTTTGCAGTTGCTGGTAGTTATATCACTTGCATTTCTGGTAAGAATCATGGTGCGCCTCATCAGCAACGAACCAGAAAAAGCAGCATTGGCTAAAGAAGTAGTAAAAGTAAACTTCTGGGACAGGTTCAATAAAGTAGTACCATTAGAAAAAGAAGCAGACATATTGTTAGACCACAACTACGATGGCATCAAAGAACTGGACAACAGCCTGCCCCCATGGTGGAAGTATGGTTTCTATGTAACCATAATAGTAGGTTTTATCTACATGTGGTATTACCATGCGGGCGGTAATGGCCCCAGTTCTCACGACGAGTTTGTAGCAGAAGTGCAGGCAGGAGAAGAAGCTAAGGCTGCCTATCTTGCCAAGAGTGCAAACAACGTAGATGAAAACACAGTTACGATGCTGGGAGCAGACGGCATAGCTTCTGGCGGAACGCTTTTCCAGCAAATGTGTGCAGCCTGCCATGCCAAAGACGGTGGTGGTGGTGTAGGCCCCAACCTGACAGATGAATACTGGCTGCACGGTGGTAGTGTGAAGGATATATTCAAAACCATCAAGTACGGTTATCCTGATAAAGGTATGAAGAGTTGGAAAGACGACTATTCTCCCAACCAGATAGCGCAGATAACAAGCTATGTAAAATCTTTGCAAGGAACAAAGCCGGCTGCACCTAAAGACAAGCAAGGTGAGTTGTATATAGAAGCGGCAGCACCCGTAGATAGTACGGCAGCACCCGCTACCGACACGGCAAAAGCTGTAGCGAGCAAATAAAGAGGCAAACTAACTAAAATAACAGGCAATGAGTGGTACTGATACGGCATCGTTCAGGGATAAGGTGGCGACTGTAGATAAAGAAGGGAAACGGATATGGATTTTTCCGCAAAAACCTAAGGGCAGGTTTTATAATGCCCGCACTTTATTAAGCGTTTTTTACCTGTTCGTTTTATTTGCACTGCCATTCATAAAATATGAAGGACACCCGTTATTCCTCATCAACGTACTTGAAAGAAAATTCATCCTGTTTGGCCAGATATTCTGGCCCCAGGATTTTTTCATTTTCGGGTTAGGGATGGTCATATTCATCATCTTCATAGCACTTTTCACAGTTGTTTTTGGACGGATATTTTGCGGTTGGGTATGCCCTCAAACTATTTTTATGGAACTGGTGTTTCGCAAAATAGAATACTGGATAGAGGGCGATGCCGCTGCACAAAGGGTATTGAAAAACAGAAAATGGGACGGCGATAAGATTTTCAAGAAAGTAATGAAGTGGACTGTGTTTTGGGCTATCAGCTTTTTGATTGCCAATACATTCCTTGCATATATTATTGGCATAGATGAGTTGCGTATAGTTGTTTCTGACCCTGTAAATAAACATTTCGGCGGCTTTGTAGCTATAGTAATATTCACCACGCTTTTTTTCTTTGTCTATTCGTGGATGCGAGAGCAAGTGTGTACGGTTGTTTGCCCCTATGGCAGAATGCAAGGTGTACTGCTCGATAAAAACTCGATAGTAGTAACGTATGACCATGTGCGTGGCGAGCCACGGGGAAAATATAAGAAGAATGAAGAACGTGCCATTGGTGATTGTATAGACTGTAACCAGTGTGTGCGTGTATGCCCTACGGGTATAGATATAAGGCATGGTACACAACTGGAGTGTACCAACTGCACGGCATGTATAGACGCATGCGATAAAATGATGGAAGCCGTCAACCTGCCAACAGGGTTGATACGTTATGCATCCGAAAACAATATCAGTACCAAACAGCCATACCGCTTTACCGGCAGAATGAAGGCTTATACGGCAGTGATGATATTGCTGCTGGTAGTAGAGGTGTTCTTGCTGGCTACACGTACCGATGTGGGCATCACCATACTACGCACACCGGGGCAACTGTATCAGGAACAACCCAACAATCAACTAAGCAATCTGTACAACTATAAGTTTCTGAATAAGACATATTACAACAAAGAACTGGAACTGAAGCCCGAAGATTTTGAAGGCACCATCAAACTGGTAGGAGAAGAAAAACTGAAAGTGCCCAAAGAAAGCGCGGCAGCAGGTTCTATGTTCATTTACTTAGATAAGAAAGATGTAAAGCAGCGCAAAACAAAACTGAATATAGGCGTATATGAAAACGGTGAAAAGATAAGTACGATTACCACATCGTTTTTAGGCCCGTTCGGAGCTAACTAAATATATAACTGACATGAGCGTATTAAAAATGAATTGGGGAGCAAAAATAGCACTGCTGTATGCAGGCTTTGTAGCGCTGATAGTAGTGCTGGTAGCAGGCAGTATGCGGCAGGATTTTGACCTTGTAACGCCAGACTATTACGGTCAGGAAATAAAATACCAGCAAGTAATAGACGCGGGGAAAAATCAGGCTGCATTATCATCGCCCGTATCTATACATGCCAACGAAACGGTTGTAACCATTGAGTTTCCGAATGAATTTGCGGAAAAAGTACTGAAGGGGAATATCCATTTTTATTCTCCTGTAAATGCAGCATGGGATAAAACAGTAAATATCAATACTGTAAATAATGCCATGACGATACAACGCAGCGAATTGAAGACGAGTAACTATACCATCAAGTTGGATTGGGAAGCAGACGGTAAAAAATATTATCAGGAAACCACCCTCAACCTTCGATAGTATGAGTACGCTAACACTTTCTATGGCATTACTGATGGGGCTTACGGGCAGCCTGCACTGCGCAGGGATGTGCGGCCCTATTGTATGGGTTATGCCATTTGGTATGATGAGCGGGTTTAAGAAATGGCTTGGTATTGCTTTGTACCATATAGCACGTGTGAGCGTATATGCGGGTATGGCAATCGTGTTACATTCATTCAGGCATTTGTTTCAACCACAATGGCAGCAATATGTTTCTATTGCATTGGGCGTTATTCTGCTTCTGGTAGGCTTCGTATCTTTTATTCCTAGCAATAGCATTAAGCTGTCGTTGCCGTGGGCAGGTTTTGTAAAGAAGCAACTTGGCAGGTTTATTGGCAATCCTTCTTTGTTCAGCCTTACGATGGCTGGCTTGCTCAATGGTTTGTTGCCTTGCGGTCTCGAATATATGGCACTATCTTCAACGGTTACCGCACCCAGCGCTACTCAGGCTGCTATATTGATGTATGCTTTCGGGGCAGGTACAGTACCTATGATGGTAGGCATTACCCTGCTTAAAAACAAAGCCGGCTTTTTACGTTTTGGCCATGTACGCAAGCTGGTGCCTGCTATGATGTTTGTATTCGGCGCATTGTTTGTAATGCGTGGCATGAACCTTGGCATACCTTACCTGAGCCCAAAAGTAACGGTAGAACACAACGAGGTAAAAGCAAGTTGCTGCCATAAATAATGTACGTATGCGGGTAACCATCTCTGTCATTTTGCTACTGCATGGTATTGTAGCCGCATATTGCGGTATGTTGCTGATGCACGATGTAAGTGGTACCGATATAGGGTTACAGTTATCTTATTTACAGGATAGCCCTTTTACCGATTATTATATACCGGGGTTTATTTTGTTTTCAGTTTTGGGATTGGGTAGTGTGGCTGTATCTGTTTGCGGACTATACAGGATAAAGCATTACCCCATTTGCATGATGCTAATAGGTTTGGGTATCGTTATATGGATAGTAACCCAAATGCTTATGACACATTTGATATTTTTTTTACAGTTTGTCATAGGTGCTATCGGTGTAGCCTCTTTGTTAAGTGGTATATGGTTTTATAAAAAAGAGAAGATGACAAACAAGTAAGCATGAAGAACCTAACATTATTTTTCGGGCTGGCTTATGGTATATCCTGGATTGTTTGGTTGCCATTGTGGTTGCCTGCATTTGGTATCAGCAACCTACCGGTGTTGCCATACCATCATGCATTAGGTGGCCTGGGGCCTATGCTGGCTGCATGCATCATGATGTATAGGGAAAATGGTAGCAACGGACTCATCAAGCTATTCAAAAAAATGTTTGAGTATAAGGCATTATTATACATAGCCATCGCATTTTTCAGCCCGTTTATCATATTATGGATTGCAGGCATTACGGATTATATTATTAATGATAACCTATTTAATTGGGATGGTTTTTTATCAAGCAGAGAGTTTCCGCATTTTAGCTTTATCAGCTTTTTCTTATACAACCTCATTTTCTTTGGGTATGGAGAAGAAGCAGGCTGGCGGGGCTTTGCATTGCCAAGGCTGCTACAAAAATATAAGCCAGTTACTGCTACGCTTTTACTTACCGTATTTTGGATAATATGGCACTGGCCACTGTTTCTGTACAGGCCGGGTTATACAGAAATGGGCATTACTGGTATTATAGGTTGGGTATTTAGTATGCTTACCGGTAGTATATTGCTTACATGGTTATTTAATGCATCGAAAGGCAGCATATTGGTGGTTGCAGTTTTCCATGCTACAATAGATATTGCCTTTACAGCAGATATGTCGAACCCGAATGTAGTAAATTATGCAGGCGCTATCATTACAATATGGGGCATTGCCATGTTGTTGGCGCTGCGCAAACAAAAACCTGTAACTGCCTTAGTATAAATAGCCGTATCTTCACACCTAAGAAGAGGGTAGATATTTATTATGTTTTCCAAGCTGTTTGGTAAGAAAAAAGAAAGTTCAGGATTAAGATACGCGCCGCATAACCCCAATGGTTATGGCAACTGGTCTTTTTTGGGTACAGATATGCACTCGCACCTGATACCGGGTATAGATGATGGTGCACAAACGATAGAAGACAGCATCATGCTGATACAACGCCTGCAATCTATGGGCTATCATAGTGCCATTACCACACCACATATAAAATACGACCACTACCCGAATAACAATTATAATATACAAAGCGGTCTGCATGGCTTGCAGCAGGCTTTGCACGAACGTAACATCAACTTTCCGATACGTGCGGCTGCGGAGTATTATATTGACGACCACTTTATGCAACTACTGGAAGCGGGTGAGTTGATGCCTGTCGTAGATAATCAGGTATTGGTAGAAATATCTTTCATGTTTGAGCCTGTGCGCTTTGACGATATTCTGTTCCGCATACAAGCAAAAGGGTACAAACCCATACTGGCGCACCCCGAGCGATACGCTTATTATCATGGCAATATGCAGGCATACCACGACCTGCGCAATAAAGGCTGCTACCTGCAACTGAATACGCTTTCTTTATTTGGCTATTATGGTGGTGCAGTAAAACGCGCTGCGGAAGACCTGCTATCGGCAGGGCTATACCAATACTGCGGTACAGACATGCACCACATAAAACATGCCGATAACCTGCAAGCCATGCTGCAAAGCGGCGTAATGCCAGTATTGCAGCAAACACCTTTTCTTAATACATCCATGCAATTGGTGTAAACGTTTTGTTATCAGGTTGTTTTTAATGCGTTAACATGGCTGTCATATACTTGCCAGCATGGCGTGGCGATTATATTTGCCTTGTATAAAAGCCATATTGGCAAACAAATAAGAAACACAATCTCAAGATATGTCTAAAAAGATATTGGTAACCGGTGGAGCCGGCTATATCGGTTCTGTACTCACAAGGCAATTATTAGATAAGGGTTACAAGGTAAGGGTAATGGACAACCTGATGTATGGTGGAGAGCCTATCATAGACCTGCTGAATCTGCCAGATTTTGAATTTGTAAAAGGGGATATACGCAACGAGGCAGATGTGCGCGTAGCTATGCAAGGCATAGATTGTGTGGCGCATCTGGCATCTATAGTAGGAGACCCAGCATGTGCCAAGCAACCAGAACTGGCAAAGACTACCAATCTGGATGGCAGCAAAATGCTATATAGCATAGCAAATGAAATGGGTGTATCAAAATTCATCTTCGCATCAACATGCAGCAACTACGGGAAGATGGCAGACCCTGAAGCATATGTTACAGAGGAGTCGGAAACAGCACCAGTATCGCTGTATGCAGAAACCAAAGTAGCAGTAGAACAATACTTATTGTCGCAACCTGCAACTAATAAATGCAAACCTACCTGCTTGCGCTTTTCTACCGTTTACGGTCTGTCGCTACGCCCTCGTTTCGATTTGACGGTGAATGAATTTGCAAAAGAACTGGCATTGGGCAGAGAATTGGTAATATTCGGCGAGCAGTTTTGGCGCCCTTATTGCCATGTGTACGACTTGGCACGCTCGGTAGTAACCGTAATAGAAGCGGCATCCGAACTGGTAAGTTTTGATGTGTTCAACGTAGGCGATACGTCTGAAAACTATCAGAAGAAAATGATAGTGGATGAAGTAAAGAAACTGATACCTGACGCGCAGATAAAATATGTATCGAAAAATGAAGACCCGCGCGACTATCGGGTAAACTTCGATAAGATAAAAAACAGGCTTGGCTTTGAGTTGATGTTTAAAGTGCCAGATGGCATAGCGCAGATAAAAAAAGTGCTGGACGATGGCTTTATCTTAAACCCTGACGATAATAAATACAAGAATGTATAACGATACTATCCACTTTATCAGAGATACTTTTAAAGAGCCCGAAGCTTTTGTGCCATTGCATGCACCCTACTTTGGCGGCAATGAAAAGAAGTACCTGCTCGATACCATTGACTCTACTTTTGTTTCTTCTGTTGGTGCATATGTAAACCGCTTTGAAGAAATGATGGCAGAGATAACAGGGGCGAAGTATGCTATTGCTACTACAAATGGCACTACTGCATTGCACTTGGCACTGATAGTAGCAGGAGTAAAGCGTGATGAAGAAGTGATAACCCAACCACTAACATTTGTAGCTACTGCCAATGCTATCACTCATGCGCAGGGCATACCCGTGTTTGTAGATGTAGATAAAGACACGATGGGTTTATCGCCGGAAGCATTGGAAACATTCTTGAAAGATAATGCTGAAGTGAAAGATGGCAAGTGTATCAATAAAGCTACAGGCAGGCGCATAGCCGCTTGTGTGCCTATGCATACATTCGGCTTCCCGTGCAGGATAGATGAGATAGCAGCGATTTGTGAAAAGTATTGCATAGCATTGGTGGAAGATGCTGCAGAGTCGTTGGGTAGTTATTACAAAAGTAAGCATACCGGCAACTACGGACTGGTAGCTGCTTTCAGCTTCAATGGTAATAAGACGGTAACCTGCGGTGGTGGTGGTGCCATCATCACCACCGACGAAAAACTGGCGCAACACGCTAAGCATTTATCTACCACTGCCAAAATACCGCATCCCTACGAATTTGTACATGATGAAGTAGGCTATAATTACCGTATGCCAAACCTGAATGCGGCTGTTGCCTGCGCGCAGTTGGAACAGTTGCAGAACATATTAGACAACAAACACGATTTGGCAAGTATGTATAAAAATCACTTTGCCAATACGGATATAGAGTTTGTAACCGAAGCGGTAGATGGCAAGGCTAATTACTGGCTGAATACGATAATACTAAAAGACCTGAACGCGCGTGATGCATTTCTGAAAGCTACCAACGATAGCAAAGTAATGACGCGCCCTATATGGAAATTAATGAATAAACTACCGATGTACCAGCACTGCCAATGCGGACCATTAGACAACGCGCAATGGCTTGAGGACAGGGTGGTAAATATACCCAGCAGCTACAGGCCTTAGCAGAAAACGTTTACAGGCTTGCTTGTAAACAGTTTGTTATCGCCATGTTTATCGCTTGTTATTCCTTTCTGAAAATTTTGTTGCGGGTAGTTGCCGATTGTACATTTAGAGCAACACAAACTGTATCTCACAACATCGTTGTGTAGTTGCAGCGTATTAAGGCTATGCTTTCGTGTAGCAGTAATGCATCATAACAAAAAATAAAACACACACAATGACACGCAACATTGAAAGGCATGTTATTTACGGTCATCAATCGGTTAGGGATGCTTTCATAAAGCTGGAAGATCTGAAGCTGGACCCGATATTGATTGTAGCTGATGAGCAAATGAAACTGATGGGTTCGCTGACGGATGGAGACCTGCGCAGGGGCTTCATCAAAGGGCTCACTATCATTAACCACACGATAGCCGATTACGTACAGCCCAACCCTATTTTCATTTATCAGGATGAGCTGTACAAAACAGATATTACTGCATTGCGTGCCAAGAATTTTCTTGTAATACCTATTGTAGACCGTGCGATGAAGATAGTAGGTGTGCTGAACCTGACACAGGTGCAGACCATACTACCGGTAGATGTAGTAATAATGGCAGGTGGACGCGGGCAAAGGCTGATGCCACTTACGGAGCATACACCTAAACCCATGCTACCTGTTGGAGATAAGCCCATACTGGAGCATAATATTGACAGGCTGAAAAAATTCGGCATCAAGAATATTTGTATCAGTGTTAATTACTTAGCAGATAGCATCATCAGTTATTTTGGTGATGGCAGCACTAAAGGGATGTCTGTAAAATATGTGTTTGAAGACAAGCCAATGGGTACAATGGGTTCAGTGAAATTGTGCGGGCACTTGACACATGACTATATCATGGTCATGAATTCAGACCTGTTGACAACCATAGACTTTGAAGCATTCTACAATGCGTTTATAAAAAGTGGCTCAGACATGGCAGTGGCCACTACGGGCTATCAGGTAGATGTGCCGTATGGTGTGCTGGAAGTGAGCAGTAATAATTTTGTCAACTCGCTGAAAGAGAAGCCGCGCTATACGTATTATTCTAACGCGGGTATCTACCTTATAAAAAGGGAGTTACTCAACCTTGTACCCGATAATGAATTTTATAATGTAACAGACCTGATGGATAACCTGCTGAAATACGGTAAATCTATCATATCATTCCCTATACTCGGTTATTGGCTGGATATAGGTAAACCGGAAGACTACCTGAAAGCGCAGGAAGATGTGAAATACATCAACCTAGGCTGATGAAATTAAGAAACCATGAAAAAGGTGCAGATTGGCTTGTGTTTTACGACCGAATGAGTAACTTTATTACTCGTTCTTGTGTCAAGCTTGTGGCTGACAATGGCGAAGCCATGCGATTACAGGTTAAGTTCTTTGGATAGTTGTAGTTAAGTATGCTGGAAACATTAATATCATCCCGCACCAGAATAAAGTTGCTGCTCAGGTTGTTTCTGAACCCGGGCACTACTGCCTACCTGCGCGGGCTGGCCGATGAGTTTGAGGAAAGCACCAACTCTATACGTGTAGAGTTGAACCGCTTTGAAGATGCAGGGATGATAGTATCTGAAAGCAGAGGCAATAAAAAAATGTACAAAGCAAACGACAGGCATCCGCTGTTTGGCGATTTGCGAAGCATACTGATGAAGTACATAGGCATAGACCGTGTGATAGAAGTTGTGATAGACAGGATGGGGCAAGTAGAAAGATTGTATTTGACGGGTGATTATGCAAAAGGCAAAGACTCTGGCATTATTGATTTGGTACTTGTGGGTGATATAGATAAAGAGTATTTGATAAAGATGGTAAGTAAGGCGGAAAAGCTGATAGATAGAAAAGTAAGGTTTTTGACATACAACAGCATGGAGTGGAACAGATACCAACATAGCATGAACGGAGCAGGCAAAGAAAAATACCTGCTATTGTGGGAGAATAAATAGAAAGAAACGATGCCGTGGTACGTATTACATACCAAACCAAGAAATGAAAAAAAGCTGACTAAGCTGCTGGAGCAGAAAGGCGTACGGGTATATTGTCCGCTGCGTGAAGAGATAAGGCAGTGGAGCGACAGAAAGAAAAAAGTAGCAGAGCCGGTTTTTAAATCTTACATATTCGTTCACCTGAACGATTACAAAGAAGACAGCGTACGTGTGTTGATGACGGCAGGAGCAGTACGTTTTTTGTGGTGGGTTGGTAAGCCAGGTGTTGTTAGAGAAGCAGAGATACAGGCGATAAAGGACTTTTTGGAAAATTATAAAAACGCGGAAATAACTGTTGAGTATAAGCCAGGTGAAGTAGTAGAAGTGAAAGAGGGACCATTTAAAGAAAACAAAGGTGAATTGATACAAGTGCGAGGCAATATAGCGGTGATACACATTAAAGCATTGGGCTTTAGTATGAAAGCGCAAATACCTGTACAATCAATAGCGAGTGCAAAATAACAAAGTATGAAACTGACAGATTCAAAAGTATTGGTAATAGGCGGGGCAGGCTTTATAGGCGGCTTTGTAGTAAGGGAATTGCTTAAGCACGATGTAAGGGAAGTAATTATCTACGACAACTTTACACGTGGCAAATACGATAACATAAACGACAGCCTGCAAGACCCACGCTGCACCGTATATCCGTTTGGCGGCGATATACGAGAGCTGGATGTGCTGGATAAAGCGATGGAAGGTGTGGACTATGTATTTCACTTAGCTGCCATGTGGTTGCTGCATTGCAAAGATTTCCCACGCACGGCTTTTGATGTGAATGTAGGCGGTACGTTCAATGTATTGGAAGCATGTGTAAAGCATAAGGTGAAGAAATTGGTGTACTCATCTTCTGCATCTGTATATGGCGATGCGGTGGAAGTACCGATGACAGAAAGCCATCCGTTCAATAACAAGAATTTTTACGGTGCAACCAAAATATCGGGCGAGGCCATGTGTACGGCATTCAACGACAGGTATGGATTGAAAGTAGTGGGATTGCGCTATATGAATGTGTATGGGCCGGGGCAAGATCAGCATGCCGTATATAGCGGTGTAGTACCGATAATGCTCAATAAAATAGATGCCAACGAACAACCTGTAATAAACGGTGATGGCTCGCAGGCATACGATTTTATTTATGTGGAAGATGTAGCAAGGTGCAATGTGCAGGCAGTACTGAGCGATGTGGAGTATGGTTTTTACAATGTGGGTACGGAAGTGCAGACAACTATTCGTCAGTTATGCGATACAATATTGAAGTTGAAAGAATCGGGCCTTGAAGTGATATATAAACCATACAGCGCAGACGACGCGCGCGCGCTTGTACAAAACAGAATTGGCTCTCGCGAAAAAGCGGAAAACGAACTTGGCTTTACATACAAATACTCGCTGGAAGAAGGATTAACGAAACTGATAGAGTGGCGCGATAAAGCATTGGTAACGGCATAAACAAACGACAGTGACTGATACATTGAAAAGAAATATACCTATTTCGTTGCCCAGCATGGGGCAGGAAGAATGGGAAGTATTGAAAGAACCCATCTTTAGCGGGTGGATAACACAAGGCCCGAAAGTAGCTCAGTTTGAAAAGCTGTTTGCAGAAAGACATGGCGTAAAGCATGCACTGGCAGTATCTAATTGTACAACCGCCCTGCATCTTGCATTAGTAGCATTAGGTGTGGGTGTTGGTGATGAAGTGATAGTGCCTGCTTTTACATGGGTATCTACAGCCAATGCAGTGATGTATTGCGGTGCAACACCTGTGTTTATAGACGTTAACCCTATAACATTTAATATAGATACCACGCAATTGTGTGATAAAATTACGAGCAAAACAAAAGCCATTATACCCGTACACCTGTTTGGCTTGTGTGCAGATATTGATAAGATAAAAGAAATAGCGCCCGAACTGAAAATAGTAGAAGATGGTGCGTGTGCAGCTGGTGCAGCACTGAATGGAATAGCAGCAGGTGCATTGGGTGATATTGGTTGTTTCTCTTTTCATCCGCGCAAATCAGTTACGACTGGTGAAGGTGGTATGCTGACTACGAATGATGATGCGCTGGCAGAAAAACTGAATTGCTTGCGTAATCATGGAGCATCTATATCAGAAGAGCAAAGACACAAAGGTCCGCGCCCCTATATACTGCCCGAATTTGATATGGTAGGTTATAACTATCGTATGACAGATTTGCAAGGTGCGCTGGGTGTGGTACAAATACAAAAGCTGGATACTTTCATCAATGAAAGACAGCAATGGGCAAACTACTATAACGAACAACTGAAAGACATTGAATGGCTGCGTACACCCGTATATGATGCGAAGTATAAACATGGCTGGCAGTCGTATGTGTTGTTCATTGACGAAAGCAAAGCACCCATGAGCAGAAATAACCTGATGGAGTATTTGCAGCAGCAAGGCGTAAGCACACGCCCCGGCACACACGCAGTACATATGCTGGGTTATTATGCAAATACATTCGGCATCAAGCCGCAAGACTACGAAGGTGCGTATGCAGCCAATGAATATTCAATGTCCATTCCATTACACAATAAAATGACAGCAGCCGATTACGAATACATCGTAACACTGCTGAAAGTACTGTAAGATGTGCGGCATAGCAGGCATATATAATCTGAACCGTCAACCTGTTGAAAAGCAGCATGTGCAACGTATGGCAGATGTGCTGGCTCACCGCGGCCCTGATAGTGATGGGGTATATGTAAATGGGGAGATCGGTTTGGCGCATCGCAGATTGGCAATACTTGATACCTCGTCGCTCGGTGCGCAACCTATGGCATCTAAAGATGGCGAGTGGGTAATAGTGTTTAATGGCTGTATCTATAATTTCAAGGAGCTAAGAAGTGAACTGCAACAACAGGGCTATTCTTTTGTATCAAGAACAGATACGGAAGTAATAGCAGAGGGATTGAGTGCGTATGGACCAGATTTCTTTCAGCGATTGAACGGTATGTTTGCCATAGCTGCATGGAATACAAAACAGCAATGCCTGTATATGAGCCGCGACAGGTTTGGCATAAAGCCGCTATATTATTGGTTCAACGGAAAAACATTGGTGTTTGGTTCGGAAATAAAAGCCATCATTACGCACCCTGATTATAAAATAGGTGTGGATTATGCCGCGCTGAATCAATACTTTTCTTTTCAAAACGTATTTTCATACAACACATTATTTGACGGTGTTACAATGTTACCCCCCGCTAATACGGTTGTAATAAATGCTGATAGCACTTACGTAAGACACCATTCGTGGTGGGATTATGACTTTACAAAAGCTGATAACAGCTTGGGATTTGAAGATGCGGTGCAGCTTACTAAATCCGCTTTTGAAACATCGGTACACCGCCAAATGGTAGCAGATGTACCAGTGGGTAGTTATTTGAGTGGTGGCATGGATTCGGGTTCGGTAACAGCCGTTGCATCGTCGCATACAGAACGGCTTACTACATTTACCGCCGGCTTCGACATGAGCGAAGTAACAGGCGTGGAAGCGAATTATGATGAGCGCAGAGATGCAGAGTTAATGGCTAATTACTTTAAGACCGAGCATTATGAGCAAGTCATTAACGCGGGCGATTTAAGCTGGTCGCTGCCGAGAGTTATCTATCATTTGGAAGATTTGCGTGTGGGCATGTGTTACCCCAACTACTATATCAGCCGCCTTGCCTCCAAGTTTGTGAAAGTATGCTTGCAGGGTACGGGTGGCGATGAATTATTTGGTGGCTACCCGTGGCGTTATTACAGCGTCTATCAATCGCTTGACCAACAAGCATTCTTTGATAATTACTATAGCTTTTGGCAACGCTTAGTGCCTGATAATGATAAACAAAAGCTATTTACTGGTGATACATTTAACAAAATAGATATAGCAGAGCCGCGTACTGTTTTTGAACGTGTATTTACTTTCAACGATAAGTTGCAATACGATACACCAGAGCATCATATAGAAAACAGCCTGTACTTCGAGATAAAGACTTTCCTGCCGGGCTTACTGTTGGTTGGCGATAAACTATCTATGGCAAATGGATTGGAAGAACGTTTCCCGTTTATGGATAACGACTTGGTAGATATGGCGATGAAAATTCCCGTGAGGCATAAGCTGGGCAACCTTGAAATGATGAAGCGGGTAAATGAGAACGAAACACTGAATGAAAAGAAACGTGCCTATAAAGAATACGATGATGGCAAGAATGTACTACGCAAAGCCATGATGAGCTTCTTGCCCGAAAAGATAATCAATAGAAAAAAACAAGGATTCTCTGCACCGGATGAAAGCTGGTATCGTGGAGAAAATGCAGCATATATTAAAGAACTATTGCTGGGTAAAAAAACAGTCAGTGCAGATTTTATCAATCCGTCTTATATAGAACACATCATCAAAGAGCATACAGAAAAGAACGTCAACCATCGTTTATTACTGTGGTCGTTTCTGAGTTTTGAATGGTGGTGCCGCATATACCTCAACAATGAAAAAGTATATTAATACTATACTGAAACGGTTATTTTATTCTAAACGGAATAAAATGAAAAAGCAATACAACCGTGTATTGCCTGTAAACGAGTTGTTTACAGACCGTTGGGAAAAAGCAAAGTATTTGGGCTTTGGTGAGGGTACGAGTGTGTATGATAGCTGTAATGTTTTCGGCGATGTAAAAGTTGGTAATGACACGTGGATAGGGCCTTATACTATACTGGACGGAACAGGAGGTTTGTCAATAGGTTCAAATTGCTCTATCAGTGCAGGTGTACACATTTATACGCATAATACCGTGAAATGGGCTGTAAGTGGCGGAAAAGAAAAATACGAATACAATGCAGTGTCTATTGGCGATAATTGCTTTATAGGCCCGCAAAGCATGGTACAGAATGGAGTAGCAATTGGCAAACATTGCATAGTGGCAGCTAACAGTTTTGTGAACAATCATGTAAATGATTTTGCAATAGTAGCAGGCAACCCTGCAAAGCAGATAGGAGAAGTAGTAATAAATGCAGATGGTAAACCTGTATTAAAGTATTATTGAGCATGGCAGAAAAAAAGATTTGCAGCAGGTGTATATATGACGAAGCAGTTCCGAATATTTCTTTTGATGAGCAAGGCGTATGCAACTATTGCAAAACAATGGACCAACTGCAGGAAGAGTATAAGACAGGAACACAAGAGGGTATCAATGCATTTCTTGCTATTGTAGAGCAAATAAAAAAAGACGGGAAAGGAAAACCATATGATTGTGTGATAGGTGTGAGCGGTGGTACAGATTCATCGTATATGGTACACATGGCAGTGAAAGAATGGGGGTTACGTCCTTTGGCAGTGCATTACGATAATACTTGGAATACGGCAATAGCCACACAAAATATTTTTAAAGTATTAGGCAAGCTGAATGTTGACCTTGATACTTATGTAATAGATAACAAAGAAGCGAATGATATTTTCAAAGCATTTCTTAAAGCGGGAGTGCCTGAACTTGATGGCCCAACTGACATAGCACTGGCAGAAGTCTTGTACCGTGCAGCCAGTAAGTTTGGTATCAAATATGTGTTGGAAGGCCACTCTTATAAAGCAGAAGGCATTTCGCCATTAGGCATTATGTATGTAGATGGTAAATACATAAGCGATATACATAAGCGTTTTGGAAGTATGAAGATGAAGACATTCCCTAACATGCCACTGACGGCATTTTTGAAATGGATAATCTTTAAGAAAATAAAAAAGATACGTCCGTTTTGGTATATACCATACAGCAAAGCAGAAGCAAGAGAGATGCTGGAGAAAGAATATAATTGGGAATACTATGGAGGCCATCATTTAGAGAACAGAATGACAGCGTTTCATCATAGCGTATATCATCCTCAGCGTTTTAAGTTAGACCAGCGCAACAATAGCCTGTCTGCCGCGGTACGTTCGGGTGTTATGAAACGTGAAGATGCACTTGCAGAATACAGCACCCCGCCACATATTGAAGAAGACCTGATACCATTCTTCAAAAAAAGGCTGGAACTGAGCGATGAAGAATATGATGCATTGATGTGCGCACCAAAAAAATTCTTTTGGGACTACAAGACATACAAAAAGACTTTTGAGCGCATGAGGCCATTGTTTTATATGCTGTATAAATCAAGCTTAGTGCCTAAGAGTTTTTACCTGAAATATTGTTTTCCTTTGGATATGGAGAAACTGAAAAAGCAACAGACTGCATGATAACGATTGTAAACTATGGTATGGGCAATCTTGCTTCAGTTCAAAATATGCTGAAGCGTATTGGTGCAGCTTGTGAGATAACGGGCGATTTGGAAAAGATTGCCAATGCTAAAAAAATACTGCTGCCGGGAGTAGGTGCATTTGACGCTGCTGTGAAGCAGATAGATGGCGCAGGTATGAGAGATATACTGAACAAAAAAGCTATAGAAGAAAAAGTGCCTATATTAGGTATATGTCTTGGTATGCAATTGCTGACAGATTCGAGTGAGGAAGGTGTACTGAAAGGATTGGGATGGATACCGGCTAAGACGATAAAATTCAACTTTCAGCAACCCACCAACTTGAAAGTGCCGCACATGGGCTGGAACGAGATAACAGTTGTAAACCCATGCACATTGACAGAAGACTTGCCGCCAGATCCGCGTTTTTATTTTGTACACTCTTATCATGCCAAAGCAGAAGATGATAAATATGTGATAGCCCGTACACACTACGGCTACGATTTTGACTCGATGCTGACAAATGGCGATAATATATTCGGGGCACAGTTTCATCCTGAAAAAAGCCACAAGTTTGGGATGAAGCTACTCGCCAATTTTGCCAAACTATAATGAGGGTAGCACTGATTGGTAATATGAACAACAATTTTTTTTCGCTGATGCGCTACCTGCGCGATGCAGGCGTGGATGCAGAGTTGTTGCTATTTGCTGATGAGATAAACCACTTTTTGCCTGAGAACGATACTTGGGATATTGAGAAGTGGAAACCGTACATCAAACAAACGAATATACACGGCGGGGCGTTAGGTCAGTATTTTAAGATGTCTGCTGCTGATATAAGAAAAGAGTTTGAAGGTTACGACTACTATATAGGTTGCGGTTTTGCACCTGCTTATTTTTACAAAGCCGGAATGAAGCTCGA
Source organism: Chitinophagaceae bacterium IBVUCB1 (assembly GCA_002127285.1). Taxonomy (GTDB): domain Bacteria; phylum Bacteroidota; class Bacteroidia; order Chitinophagales; family Chitinophagaceae; genus Polluticoccus. The sequence goes on along the minus strand of NFUW01000001.1, from coordinate 836,774 downwards.
TTTGTTTACACCATATTGTGTAGGTATAGAATATACCTATCGCATTACTAAAACAAAACCCCTACACTACCTGAAAGAGAAGATAGAGGCGCACTATCAGATAAAAGGATTGAAGTACAGTACAAAAGTAGTAGGCACCATAGACGAAGAAAGTAGGGAAAAGGCGAAACGGTTGGGTGTGAAAACAAAATCGTTGCCGCTATTGATGATATATAATAAAGAACAAGCAAGCTGTAAGGATGATTTTTTGACAACTACCATTGATACTTTTAAACAGCACTACCCTGTTGTTTTCAGCCATGTTTCGCACTTCCCGACTGGTAGCCGTACATGGCAGATAAAGCGAAATGATATTTTGATAAAAGGGTTTGCAGAGTTTGCAAAGCAAGCCACAACAAATCCACTATTGGTATTATTTGATTATGGCGAAGCTGTAGAAACATCAAAAGCATTGATAAAAGAATTGGGTATTGATGATAAAGTGATGTGGCTACCAGTAATGAGCAGAAAGAAAATAATGCTGTTGCTAGAGCATGTGCAGTTTGGTGGCGGTGAATTTGGTGGTGCAGTATGGGGTGGTACAGGTTGGGAGTTTATGGCAAAAGGCGTACCTTTTTTTCAATATGTAGATATGGCAGATGCTGTTTTTGAAGCTAATACTGGTATGCAAATGCCGCCGTTTTTTAATACAAACAATAGTGAACACATCAGTATATTATTAGCTGAATACAGCGGCAATAAGGATAAACTAAGCGAGCAAGGCAGAACTCTGAAAAATTGGTTTAACAAAGAAGCAGGGCAAGAACTGGCAGAGAAATACATAAGTATTTTGGAATCTTAGTTATCATTAAGGCGTGGTAGCAATAGCACTATATAATAATTAACATAGCATAATTATCTTTAAAGATTAGAGAATTGCATAAATGCAGGAAAGTATAGAACCGATGTTTGCCGATAGCAGGCAAACGAGTAGTATAAATTTAGAAAAGCTGGTATCGCGCGTTGCGGACTACTGGCCTTCTATACTTATATCGGTTCTGGTTGCTTTATTATTTGCGTTTGGGTATTTGCGTTATGTAACACCTCAATACCTTGTAAAAGCAAGGGTATTGGTAAAAAATGAAAAAACACAAGCAGCAAACGGAGCATTGCTTGAAGAACTGGGCATGACGCCTGCTGCCAGTAATGTAGAAAATGAAGTAGAGATATTTAAAAGCAGGCTGTTGATGCAGCAGGTTGTAGAAGATATGGACCTGCACATACAGTACTATATACCCGGTGCTGTAAAAAATACCAATCTATATAAAGATATTCCGTTCCGATTGAAGCCAATATCTGCTGATAGCAGTATCAGGTCTTACAGCGAATATACAATTACTAAAAACGGCGATAAGCTAATTATAGAAAATGGCGGCAAGGCAATTACTGCTGCAATAGGTGATACAGTAGTACTATCACAAGGCAGATTTGTAATAGTGGCGAATACTAACGTGTATAAAGACGTTAATGAGTTTTTAGTGACAATCAGCCCTGTAGAGTCGTTGGTTGATAGCTATTTAGGCTCTTTGATAGTAGAGATGGTAAACAGGCAAGTGAATATCATCAACCTGTCTGTAAGAGATGTAATTGCAGCCAGAGGGGAAGATGTACTGAAGAAGTTGATAGAAGTGTATCAGCAGTCTAACATCAGTGATAAGAATGAAATAGCAAACGGGACCATTAGCTTTATAGAAGACAGGCTTGGCTTTGTAACAACTGAGCTGACTGACGTTGAAAAGCTGATTGAAGAATTTAAAAAGGCTAATAAGCTAACTGATATTGAAGCACAATCGAGATTGTTGCTTGACAATACAGGCACTAACCTGCAAGAACTGACACAGAAAGAAATTCAGCTAAGGGTATTAGAGTCATTAGAAAAATACCTGCAAGACAATAACAATATGCGGCGCATCATGCCTGCTACGTTGATAGGCGAAGATATAACGCTGGTAAGTATTGTTAGTGATTATAACAACTTGCAACTGCAAAGGCAAAAGCTGATGCTGACTTATACGGAAAACAGCCCGCAAATAAGGAATATAGATGTGCAGCTTGAAGACCTTAGGCTGGGTATGAAGAATTATATTTCATCGCTCAGAAGAGGTTATCAGGTAACGGTAAACGAACTGCGCGCAAGGGCTGGCATGATAGCAGGTGATATAAAACAAGTGCCGACTAAAGAAAGAGAATATCTGGAGTTTTCGAGGCAGCAGCATATAAAACAAGAACTCTACTTGTTTCTTTTAAAGAAAAGAGAAGAAACGGCTATTACAAAATCTGCCACTGTATCGAACCTGAAAATCGTTGACCCGCCAAGAAATGCAGGCGCACCTGTATTTCCAAAAACATCTCGCATTTATTTAATGGCTTTTGTTATAGGATTGGCAATACCTACGGTAAGGATAGTGCTGAAAGAATTATTTAACAACAGAGTCTCTTCAAAATCGGATGTAGAAACGGGTACGTCTATGCCCGTGTTAGCAGAAATTGCATCTGCACAGGAAAATCAAACCATAGTAGTGCGCAAGGAAAGCAAAACAGTTGTAGCAGAACAGTTCCGCGCATTGCGTACTAACATCCAGTTTATGCTCACTAATGAAGATGAGAAAGTAATACTCATCACATCGAGCATGAGCGGCGAAGGCAAATCTTTTGTATCGCTTAATCTGGCAAGTGCCATAGCATTATCGGGCAAAAAAGTACTGCTGCTGGAACTGGATTTGCGTAAGCCCAAAATTGCCCAACACCTGAACATTAATAAGGATAGTGGTTTTACAAACTATGCAATAGGAAAGGCAGATACGAAAAGTATTATACTTTCATCAGGTGTTACGGATGGATTTGACGTTATACCATCAGGGCCTATACCGCCCAACCCCGCGGAGTTGATTATGCTACCTAAAACAAAACAACTGATTGATCAGTTGAAGCCATTGTATGACTACATCATATTAGATACTGCACCGGTAGGTTTGGTAACTGACGCGCAACTATTAAGCCCCTATGCAGATGCTACGATTTATATACTAAGACAGGGTTATACATTTAAGCAACAACTGATAGCAGCCGATATGCTATATAAATCGGGCAAGATGAAGCGCATGGGCCTTGTAGTAAATGATGTGGAAATGAAGCGGGGCAGCGAGTATGCTTATGGCAAATATGGCTCGGGGTATTATGATGACGAAATAACAACATCGCGATTTAAAGTAAATAAATTTATCAAACGCAAATAAACAGGTACTAACAACTGAATCATGAGTCAATCTAAACAAAGAATTGCAGTAATAGGATTAGGATATGTAGGTATGCCACTGGCAGTAGAGTTTGCAAAACATTTTCCGGTAATAGGTTTTGATATTAACGCAAAGCGGATAGAAGAATTGCAAAATCATCAAGATCATACACTGGAAGTAGAAACAGAAGCGCTGAAAGAAGTGATTGTACAAACAAGCCCATCTGACAAAGGATTGTTGTGCTCAAATAAACTGGAGCATATAGCAGATTGCAATTATTATATAGTAACCGTACCAACGCCTGTAGATAAATACAATCGCCCCGATCTGACACCACTATACAAAGCCAGCGAAACAGTAGGAAAGGTTTTGAAGAAAGGAGACGTCGTGGTGTATGAATCAACTGTATATCCCGGTGTAACGGAAGACGAATGTGTGCCTGTATTGGAAAAAGTATCAGGACTGAAATACAACGAAGATTTTTATTGCGGGTATTCTCCAGAGCGTATTAACCCCGGAGATAAACAACATACCGTTACTAAAATAAAGAAAGTAACATCCGGCTCTACATCAGAGATAGCAGAAGCTGTTGATAAACTGTATGCTTCTATCATAACTGCTGGTACACATAAAGCAAGCAGTATAAAAGTAGCGGAAGCAGCTAAAGTGATAGAGAATGCACAACGCGATATAAACATCGCATTCGTAAATGAGTTGGCGAAGATTTTCAACCGCATGGGTATTGATACGCATGATGTGCTGGAAGCTGCAGGTACTAAATGGAACTTTTTGAAATTTAAACCGGGCTTAGTAGGAGGACACTGCATAGGTGTTGATCCCTACTATCTGGCGCAAAAGGCGCAAGAAGTAGGCTATAATCCTGAAATTATATTAGCAGGCCGCAGAATGAATGACGGCATGGGTGGGTATATAGCCAACGAAGTAGTGAAGATGATGATAAAGCGAAACCTGACTATCAAAAACGCAAACATACTGATGTTGGGAGTTACGTTTAAGGAAAACTGCCCTGATGTAAGAAACACGAGAGTAGTAGATATTATTGCAGAAATGAAATCGTATGATATTAACCTGACTGTTTATGACCCATGGGCAAATCCTGCGGAAGTAAAACATGAATATGGTATTGAGACAACAAACGATAAGCCAACGGGTAAATACGATGCGGTAGTATTGGCAGTAGCGCACGATGAGTTTATTGCTACCGATTGGAAAACATACCTGAAAGATGGAGGTATAATATACGATGTGAAAGGTTGCCTTGATAAATCATTAGTTGACCATCGTTTGTAATAGCTATGAGTTATTTTTCACACCCTACGGCTGTAATTGATGAAGGATGCGAGATAGGTGAGTGCACTAAAATCTGGCATTTTTCGCACATTATGCCAAATTGTAAAATAGGTAAAGGCTGCAACATAGGGCAGAATGTAGTGATTAGTCCCGAAGTGATACTTGGTAACAATGTAAAGGTGCAAAACAATGTATCGTTATATACAGGTGTTACCTGCGACGACGACGTGTTTTTGGGACCGTCTTGTGTTTTTACAAATGTTATTAATCCGCGAAGTGCAGTAAACAGGCGAAGTCAATATGCAAAGACGCATGTGGGCAAAGGTGCTACGATAGGTGCAAATGCAACGATTGTATGCGGGCATGGTATAGGTGCTTATGCATTTATAGGTGCAGGTGCGGTGATTACAAAAGATGTGCCACCCTACGCATTGATGATAGGTAACCCTGCAAGGCAATCGGGCTGGATGAGTGAATACGGGCATAAATTGATTTTTGATAATAACGGCAAAGCCACATGCCCCGAAAGCAATGAACAATATACATTAGTGAATGGTGTTGTTGTTAAGCAATAAATATTCAGTTCTTATTTTAGACAGCTTCGGTAGTTGCCGAAGCTGTTTCTATTTGTAAAGAAACATGAGGTGAGTGTAGCAAGACAGGCAGGTAAGGGATTTATTAGTTATCTATGGCGAAATGTGCTGGAAAAAATAATGGGGCTTATAGCCATGGTTTTTCTTGCGCGTGAATTAAGCCCTTACGACTTTGGCTTGGTGAGCATAACTGAAGTATTGCTGTATATGATTTCTGTTTTCGGCACAACAGGACTGGCAGAGTTTTTATTGGCTTACAGGAAAGACGATACAGAAGAAATTTTCAACGCAGCTTTTTGGTTTAATGTATTATTGACTATCAGCATCAGCATTGTGTTTATAGCATGTGTACCATTTTGGGCAGTATGGCAGCACGATGAACGTATATTGTATATTGGTATTATTGCAGCCGGCATATTTATATTCTCTCAACTGCAAACAATTCCAAAAACATGGCTAAGCAAAAATCTGCAATTTGATAAGCAAGTAAAAATGCAGGCACCATTTATCATACTTGTACCACTTGCTAAGATTGCTGCAGTATTTGCAGGCTGGGGAGTATATAGTTTAATAATACCAACACTCATATTTCAACCCGTACTGACGCTATGGATGTATAAAAGCATTGAGCTAAAGATAAAACTGCGGTTACTGACAAACAGATGGAAAGAGATTTATCATTTTACAAAACATCTGATTGGTGCAACTGTTTTTACGAGGATAACGGATTACGGAGATAAGTTTATACTCGCAAGGTTTGTAGGTATTGATAAACTGGGAATATATAACATAGCCTTTCAATTGGCAGAGTTATTTACGGGACAATTGACACAAGTTGCGAACAATGTATTGTCATCATCATTGCCTAAGTATGTAGATGACAAGAACATCTTTTACAAACATTATATTAATTTCCTCAAAGCCTTTTCTTTTTTGATATTACCATTGCTGGTTATCATGTTTATTGTTGCAAAACCTATGGTATTATTATTGTACGGAGAAAAATGGTTGGAAGCTGTATTGCCATTGCAGATATTAATTGTTGCTGCGGCATTTAAAGCATTATCGAGCTCTTACGGTTGCGTGATGAATTCATTTCATCAGAACAAGAAAAGTTTTGCAGTTACTGCAGTATATGGACCCGTACATTTGGTGGCATCTGTAGTTGGTTCCATGTACGGGTTAGCAGGTTTGGCATTAGCCGTTACTATTGTAAAAATCATATTCATCAACTGGAATATAAAACAAGTGATGGATACAGTATCGAAACCATTTATGCAATGGTATCGGGATATTGTGCCGTTTTTTATGGTTAGCACATTGATAGGGTTAATAGTTTGGCTATGCATTTACCAGCTACCAGTTATGAACGCCTCGATAAATGTAATCGTAGTGAGTACTACATTCACAATATTGTATGTGCTTTCATTCAGGGTGTTACTAAAGCCATATACTGCAAATATTGCTACAACAGTACATCAGACTTTTCCCAAGTTATCACCTTATTTTAATAAGCTATTAGGTATATGAAACGCATTGCCTTAGTAGGCAATATGAATAATAATTTCTTTGCTATCACCCGCTATTTACGTGATGCTGGTTATGATGCACATTTGTTTTACAAGCTGGCAATGGAACATTTTCAGCCATTTGCAGATAGCTATGATACGTGGTACGAAGCATATTGTCATCAGGTAGATTGGTTTAACGACGGTTTTCATAACGCAGATATAAATGAGATAAGAACTACTTTAAACGGTTTTGATTTTTTTATCGGACAGGGCGAAGAAGCTGCAATAGCGTATAAAGCAGGGTTTAATATGGATGTGTACTTTCCTTATGGTTCTGATGTATATAAATATGCACAATTACCGCCTCATTACTCTTGGGCAAGTAAACTTAAATCGCTGGTTGTTGCAAAAAACGACAGGCCTACATATAAACAGATGGCCGAAGGGACAATGGCTAAATATTTAAGAGGTACGATAGTAAATGCCAAATACATTTTAGCAGATGCTACGAACGATGATTTTGAGAATGAATTGAAATTGCTAGGCTGCAAAGGTAAATATATGAATGTACCCATGCCCTTTATATACTACCCTACATACGAAAAGCTGTTTGATGGTTATATTCCCAAAAGCAACCATGTTGATCTAATTAATAAGATAAGGAGTAATAATGATTTTATGTTGCTCTATCACGGCAGGCAGGAATGGGCAACTTATCATAATAAGTTTACTGGCAAAAACACGCACCATCTGATAGAAGGCTTTGCGGCGTATGTAAATGATTGCCCCACTGCGAAAGCTTGTTTGGTAATGTTGGAGTATGGAAGCGATGTAGCGCAATCAAAGCAACTAATACAATCTTTAGGTATTGAAAAATACGTGCATTGGCTTCCTAAGATGTACAGAAAAGAACTGATGTACATTATAAAACATGCAGATGTTTGTTGCGGAGAGTTTGCACATAGCTTTCTCACATTCGGTACGGTGATAGAAGCCATGTTGATGAAAAAACCTGTTATTACGTATCGGAATGATAGCTATTATTTAACAACTTATCCTGAATTATACCCATGTTATAATGCGAAAGAGCCAGATGAAATTAAAGAAGCTATTTATTTGGCAATAAATAATAAAAATGATAGGCTATTAAAAGGCGAACAGGCTTATAAATGGGTGATGCAATATTTTATAGAAAAGCCATTGAAAGAGTTATTGAGGATAATTGAAGCAAGTGAATAAGAGGATTAAAATACTATTTACTATTCCAAACTTCATAACTGCCGGTAGTGGTAGAGAGATGTTGAATATTATAGAGCGATTAGATAAAACCCTATTTGAATCATATATATGCGTGCAGCAAGCGGGCGGAGCATTGTTTGATGAAGCCAAAAGAAAAGGCTACGAAGTATTAGTACAGGATTTTGAAGTGAAGAATGCCACTGGCATGATTGCTACACTAAGAGGTGCTCGAAAACTGGCGACAACTTTCAAAAATTACAAGTTTGATATTTGGCAATCTTTCAATTGGTCGTCCGATTACTCGGAAGCATTGGTGGCAAAGCTATCTGGCGCAAAGCATGTGTATGTAAAGAAAAATATGAACTGGGACAGGGCAGCATGGAAAGCGAAAAGTTTTTTGGCCAATCAAATTGTAGCCCGCAATACGACTATGTTCAGGGCTTTTTTTGCGCCACCTTATTTAAGAACAAAAACACATTATATACCTGGAGCAGTTGACATTGGTGTTTTCAAGCAAAATAAGAATACTGAAATACGCGCGGAGTACAATATCCCTGAAGATGCGTATTTGGTATGTTGCGTTGCACAGCTTGTAAGAGTAAAAGATCAACCAACCCTTATTAAAGCAATAGCTGATACGGATGCTTATCTGATATTGGCAGGAGCAGCCAGAGATGATGAATATGTTGCTGAGCTGTATTTGCTGATCGAATCTTTGCAACTAAAAAACAGAGTGATAATGACTGGTGCGGTAAACAACGTAAACTGTTTGTTGAACGCGAGTGATGCCTTTGTGCTACCTACAACAAATACGGGTGGGCATGAAGAAGGCAGCCCTGTAGCTTTGATAGAAGCTATGGCTGCTAAGCTCCCCTGCATAGCCAGCAATGTGGCAGGCAATAGAGATTTAATACAAACGAATGAAACAGGGTTGTTATTTGCGCCGAATAATATAGCAGAATTAACAGCTTGTATTGAGAAGTATCAAAATGAACCTGACTATGCAAAGCAAATGGCTGCAAATGCTTATGAGCTGGTATTAAACGAACATACATTGGATATTGAAGCAGCAGCATTTGAAAAACTATACAAAAAAATGATGCGAGTAAAACAGTGAGCGCGTTTTACGATATATGGATAAGCAATAGCAACGCCAAACCTAAACATACAAGGTTGGATAATGCTGATTGGAAAGCAGATAAAAATATGCCTGCTACTTGGCTTAGCTTACCGGACAATGATATATACGTACAGTCTTACAAAAACGATATTGCAAGCATCAAAGTAATTGGTAGCTTTTATGATGATACAGATATAAAAACGCTGTTAGATAATTGCGTACATTATATTAATAACAAACAAAAATTTGAAGAACCGGCAGGGCACTATATTTTGTTTGTGTATCTGAATGCACAAAGGATGTATCATGTTTTCACAAACAGGCTTGGTACTTATCATGCTTATTGGTCGTCAATAGACGGAGTTAATACTATTAGCACTTATTATACAGGGCTCGCAAAAGCGGCTATTACCAAAACGCTTGATTGGGAAGGTATTACAGGGTTTATGGCAATGGGTTTTTTCCCTGCGAACACAACCTATCTGGAAGGAATATCCGTATTAGAGCCTGCATCGCATTATATGTTTGACGAGCGCTTGGATATGATAAGCCATACCCGATATTGGAATTGGGAATACAATCCTGTTGATAGAGATGAAAAGAATTTGTTAGAAGAGTTTGGTGTATTATTGACAAACATATTCACATCCACAACGAAAGAGAAAAGAGTAGCATTGCCCATATCTGGTGGACTTGATTCAAGAACATTAGCAGGAGTATTGGCGAAAAATAATATTTCATCGTCTATATGGGCTTATTCTTACGGGTTTGACAAACAATCGCAAGAAATAAAGATTGCATCAAAAATTGCAGCAGCCGAAAAATTCAACTTCGGGAGTTATATAGTGCCGCAATACCTGTTTAACGAAGCAGATGTAATAAGTGACTCAGTAGAGTTGTTTCAATACATTGACGGTACAAGACAGGCATGTATGCTGCAGGCGTTGACTGAACATGCAGATGTTGTTATTGGTGGACATTGGGGCGATGTTTGGATGGATGATATGGGTATGAACGAAATGAATGAGCTAACATTCTTTAAGAAGAAAATACTGAAAAATGGAAGCGATTGGTTGTTGCATGTAGTTTGCAAACCGCACTACCCGAAGTATGACACTTTTCTGCAAAATTATTTTAATAATTGGGTGCATAAATACAGACATATACAAGATGCAGACTTCAGGATGAAAATTTTTAAGACAGACCAATGGTCTTTCAGATGGACATTGCCAAGTATAAGAATGTATCAAGCTGCAGTAATGCCAGTGTTGCCTTTTTATGACAAGCGTATAGTTGACTTTTTTTGTAAAGTGCCAATGCATTTACTAAGCACAAGACGCTTTCAGGTAGAATACATAAAAGCATATCATCCCAAATTGGCAGCTATAAAATGGCAGGAGTATGATAGCAATTTGTATAACTATCAACAATTCAATAACCGAAATATCGGGTATAGAGCTATAAAGAAAGTACAATCAATACTCAAGAGTAAAAAACCTGTAACCAGAAACTGGGAGCTTTTTTACCTGAACGAAAATGGTAGAAAAGGATTAGAAGAAATATTGTTCCATAATAAGCCATTGCTGGATGTTGTGCCTGAAAATCTGATACGTGAAATGCTGAATGATTTATATGACTATCCAAATGCAGCCAATGGCTATAAAGTTTCCATGATGCATACATTTGCTCGTTTTTTAAAAAATGTATTTGAAGATTAATGAGTGCTGATAAGCCCCATGTTTTGTTAGTAATGCACAAAGTGCCAGTTGATTCAGGTTTTTTGGCTGCAAAGTTTATACAATTATCAGCACACTTGCCTGTAGATTTATTGGTGTGGGATACAAAGGAGAATGTTCGCAAGTTTATAGAAAAATATGCTTTAGATAAAAGCTATGTTAAACACATACACATTGGTTATACAAAAGCTAATGCAATATTAAATTTAGCTAAATGGGTAGTTTGCCTTTTTAAATCAGGTAATCTCAGGGCTTATATAATAAATGGTAGGGGTAACATCATTGACCGTATTAAACAGACATTCATTTACCTGCCTGTTATCTACCTAAAACCGGATATAGTTCATTTTGAATTTGGCACTATTGCTAAAAATGGTATTGAGATAAAGGGGTTTACTGATACTAAAATATCAGTCAGCTTCAGAGGGTATGATTTGAACTATGCAGATGCGCAAGACAAAAACTATTATAGCAAAGTATGGAATGAAGCAGACGGATTCCATTTTCTGGGAAATGATTTAAAGAACAGAGCAATTGCGAAGGGCTACCGGCAAGGAAAAATAGAAGCATTGATACCACCAGCTATTGATACTAATATCTTTAAATCGAACAATGTAACAAAATCATATACTAAACTACAACTAATAAGTGTTGGCAGGTTAGTTTGGAAAAAGGGTTTTGAATATGCCATCAGAGCAGCTACGATACTTAAACAAAGAGGTATTGACTTTGAATACAAGATTATAGGTGATGGTAATCATCATCAGGCATTGTCGTTTATCATCAAAGAGTCGGGATTGGAGAGTCAGGTGAAATTGGTAGGCGAAAAAACACAGACAGAAATAATACAAGCACTTAACCAATCACATATTTTTATACATCCTGCTATTTCCGAAGGTTTTTCAAATGCCGTGATTGAAGCACAATCAATGGGATTGCCTGTGGTATGTACAGATGCAGATGGATTGTCTGAAAATATTAAACATAACATTACAGGTATTATAGTGCCAAAATGGGATGAGAAAGCCATTGCAGATAGTGTGGTGATGTTATGGAGCGATAAGAAACTATTGCAATCAATGGCTGCTAATGGTGTAGCAAGAGTTCAGGAACACTTTACTCTCGATAAGCAAATGAGCCGATTTGTAAGTTTTTATCAGCAACTCTATCATGCTTCCAAAGATTGATTTGGTATATATAGGTAATAAGCCATCTTTTGGATGGAAATACGGCAAAGTTATTCATGCTGATGATAGCGTTAAAGAAATATGCAGCACTATCAACTTATTAGCAACGAACACATCTGCAGATTGGGTATTATTTTGGGGTAATCAGTCTGGTGATATTGATGAACAATTGTTAGAACAACTGACGCAACAACACATCGATGTATGGCATGCAGGGTTAAAGTTAGGGTTGAACGGGTTGCCGGACGCTATTAACTATATCAATCCGGCTTGGATATATAACAAAGATGCAAATGAGGATATACAGAATTCGTCTTTCAGGATGAGTATGTACGGGTGCTTAATACGCACGGTAGTGCTAAGGCACATCAGCCAATATAGTTTCAGCCACTACGCATCTGTAAATATGTTAGGGTTAGCGATAGGGTACGCGCTGATAAAATCCGGAGCAATCATGCGTTATCACCCACAATTAGTAACAAACTCTAAAAAACAAACCGTTACTATTTCTGAAAAGGATGAATGGCAATTTGTAAAACAATTCTTTCCGAAAAAATGGCAATGGTGGGTAGCAGTAAATAAAAAAGGGATTATCAGTAATGCTATTAATCTCATTCAATCCACAAAAGCAACAAGATTACTATTACAACCTATTATTCATAGCTCTAATGAGAATATTAATGCAGCACATAAAACAGTATCCGTATTAGCACCTACGTTAGACAGGTACAGTTATTTATACAATGAATTAGAACAACTATCCAAACAAACAATTAAACCGATTGAAATATTGGTTACTGACCAAACTGATGCTGGTAAAAGACAAAATTTAGATAGTAGCCGATTTAGTGGTTTGAATATCAAGTATTTTCCCCAAACAGATAAGGGGCAGTGTACAGCTTGGAATAAATTGTTGAATGAAGCTACTGGTGATTACGTTTTGTTTTTAGGGGATGATGCAGATAATATAACGGATGGGTTTATCGAAAAATTACTTGCTACTGCAATAAAATATAATGCAGACATAGTTGCATCGAACGTAATAGAAATCGGTATGCCCGAAAAACCAGTTAATGATCACTATTACATGTCAGATACTTTTCCGATAACACTTGCTAAGCGAGATGTAATATTAAAAGCAGGTGGTATGGATATGTTCTTCAACAAAAATATCCGTGCTGATTATGATTTAGCATTACGATGTCATAATAACGGTGCATTAATGATATTTGATTCCTCTGCTACAATCCATCATCATCGTGCTTCGGTTGGTGGATTAAGGACATACAACGCAAGAGCCATTACCAATAGATTGTCTAAAAATTCCATTACACGATTTGCAGAGCCAACCAGTTCTGAACTATTTCTTGTGAAAAAACATTTTAACGAAAAGCAATTCAAAATGTTTGTTAGGATAAAATATTTCGACCAGTTGATAGTGAACGGAAGCATAATAAAAAAGACATTAAGACTACTGGTTTTTATATGGAAAATACCTGCTTTTATCAAAAGATACAAACAGAGATTGGCTGAGGCCAATGATGAATTAAGAAGCAGAGGGGTATTAAAATATTAGCGTGCACTTTCTCATTATTAGTTCAGAATTTCCCCCCGGCCCCGGCGGCATAGGTATGCATGCGTACTGTATGGCAAAGGGATTGGTATATAATGGAGTGAAAGTGTCTGTAGTTACAAGCATGGACTATGCTGATGATGCAACAATACAAGACTTTTTAAAAAATCTTACTAATGGTTTGTTTGTGTATAGCATAAAGCGGAATGGTGTTTTAACCTACATAACCCGTATCTCCAAGATATTGTCTTTGTGCAGGCACAACCATTTTGAAAAAATAATATTGACTGGTAGATTTTCATTGTGGCTTGGTTTATTGCTGAAAGTGCTATTTGGGAAAAAAATAACCACTATTGCATTTGTGCATGGTTCTGAATTGCAGATGGGTAATGCATTATTAAGATGGCTTACAAAAAAATCACTGAATACTGCTGACAGATGTATTGCAGTATCAAACTATACAAAATCGCAGACAGAAAAATCGGGAGTTAATAGAAATATTGAAGTAATACCAAACGGGATTGATATTAGCGATTGGGAAATCAATACGACTATACAATCATTAGATTGGCAAGGCTACCCAAAATTGCTGACAGTTGGCAGCATTACCCAACGCAAAGGGCAACATAATATTATCAACGCATTGCCATTAATTAAAAAACAATACCCTGATGTACATTATCATGTTGTAGGCAAAGAAGATGATAAGCACAGAATATTGAAACTTGCAGACAGCTTACAAGTACAAGATTCTATCACGATACACGGTAAGCAGAATAATGAAGACTTGAAAAGAGCGTATAAGTCTGCAGATATATTTTGTATGCTTAGCGAGGCTACAGATGCTGGTGATGTAGAAGGATTTGGCATTGCAGTTTTAGAAGCCAATATTTCGGGCATACCTGCAATAGGCAGCAAAAATACCGGTTTAGAAGATGCTATTGAAGATGGGGAAACAGGTACTTTGATTGAAGCTAATAATCCAGACAATTTATTAAATGCGATAAATAGCTTACTGCATACAGATAAAACAATTTTGGCAAAAAACTGCAGAGAATGGGCTATGCAGCATGATTGGAATACACTTGCGAAGCAAATGATATGAAGATATTGGTAATTTCTCATACAGAACATTTTGTAAATAATGATGGCACTATTCTAGGTTGGGGGTCTACCATTAAAGAGCTGGATGCGATGGCTAATGCTTTTGGTGAAGTGATACATATTGCGTGCTTACATAACAAAACAGCGCCAGCAAGTTCAATACCTTATTCAGGTAAAGTTCGTTTTGTGCCGATAAAGCCGTTTGGCGGTAAAGGGTTCATAAATAAGTTATCAATCGTTGTAAATGCGATTGCCAATTTGCGAATTATTAGAAAAGAGTTGAAGAATGCCGATGTGTTTCAATTCAGGGCACCAACTTCTATTGGTCTTTACATTATTCCATACCTTACGTTTTTTTCAAAAAAGAATGGATGGTACAAGTATGCGGGTAATTGGGTGCAAAAGAATGCACCCATATCTTATAGGATACAGAAATGGATGTTGCTGTACTGGCAAAGTAGAAAAATAACAATCAATGGTAAGTGGGATAACCAACCAGACAAGTGTTTATCATTTGAAAATCCATGCCTGACTGATGAAGGCAGAGTTGTTGGGCAACAAATTTTACACGAACGAAAATTTAATACCCCTTTCAATTTGTGTTTTGTAGGCAGGCTTGATGCTGAAAAAGGAATTTATGATATACTTGAGGCTATCAACCAATACCCTGACAAAAGTATTTTTAATAGATTAGATATTATAGGTGATGGTGCTGAAATACCAAATATTAAAAAGCTAACTGAGCGTATCGGAATAACGGTAAAAATACACGGAGCATTGCAACGTGAAGATGTATTTGAAGTATATAAACAAGCAGATTTTATTTTATTGCCAAGCAAGTCTGAAGGCTTTCCGAAAGTAATAGCTGAGGCAGCAAATTTCGGATGCATCCCTGTAGTATCTGATGTTTCGGCAATCAGCCAGTATATAAATAATACGAACGGTTTTTTATATCAACATCAAGATAAACCGTTCACTTCTTTTTTTGCTGACATACCATTTGCTGATACAGATAGATTGAAACTGATAGCCTGTAATGCCTATCAGATGGCAGCACCATTTACATATAATGCGTATATAAAAAAACTACAACAAAACATCATTGATTAAACAGCTGCAATCATATAATAAACATGTAAGCTTTGTGCAATTAGTGTTGTTGGTAATTGCAGGTGCATTGTCTGTTTACGCACCTATTGCTGTTAGTGTGTTATGGATACTGGTATGGATATACAGTGCCTACGGATTAGCTATTAACGACAATAAGTGGGTATGGTATGGTATAGTAGCTTCTCCTGCCTTAGAGGTTTGGGGGCGTATGGCAAGGGCGCCATTTTTACCACACGAAATGGGCAAATATTATTTATTATTTGCTTTGCTATTGTTATTAATTCAGCATACAAAAATGCAGTCCGGGAAGCCAGTATATCAATCTGGCGGGGTGTTGGCTTTGGTGCTATTGCCAAGTATTATAGTAGGATTCAGCAGTTTTGATTTTGAAGCATGGGTGTTAAACGTATTTGGAATTTTAGAAATGGCATTACTATTAATATTTGCCTCGCGAGAGCGATGGGATATAAACAAGTTTTGTCGTGTATTGCAATTCGGATTGATGCCTGTTATCCCAGTCATGATTTATCTGATTCTGAAAACACCTGATTTTGATAAAATAAATTTTACACTAAGTTCCAATTTCAAAACATCTGGTGGTTTTGGCAGCAATCAGGTATCAACCATACTCGGTATGGGTATGATATTTACAATGTTGCTATTGATATTAAAACGTCCATTTGTTGCTATAAAATGGGTTAACTATGCTTTATTAATTTTATTATTGTACAGAGGCTTTCTTACATTTTCAAGAGGGGGAATATTAGCTGCGATAATAGGTTTAACTATCACATTCTTGCCAATTGCTTTATCAAGCATGAAGGCTTTTTTTCGCTTTGCATTTTTATTGTTATTGTTTGGTGGATTGAGTGTGGTTGTGTTTATAAAAGTAAATGAGCTGACAAAAAACCAGTTGCTGCTGCGCTATAAAGGAGAAACCGCCGGTACATTAGCGGGAGATAAAAAGCGTACATGGAATACCATCACATCGGGTAGGTTGAATATAGCTGCTACAGACTGGGCTATGTTTAAGGACAATCTTTTTTTTGGTACTGGTCCGGGTATGTCAAAAGATTTGCGTCCGCGATATGGGGTGAGGGCTATTGCATCACACACAGAATATACAAGGCTTATGAGCGAGCACGGAATTGGCGGTGTTGTTGCGATAGGGATGTTATTATTTTTCCCGTTTTGGTGGGTGAATAAACAACGGAGGTTGCTATGGCGTTCTGTATCATCAGCGTTATTCGTGTTTGCATTATTAACAGCAACACACTCTGCTATGCGCACCAATACTACCATAGTTTGCTATGTATTGGCTGCCATGCCGGTTTTTTACATCAAAAGAAAAACAGAGCTTGAAAAATAGACTCCTGATAGTCGGTCTGTTTAGTAATCCTGATAAAGCACCCGCTACTCAAGCATTTGTTTTAGCAAATGCATTAAAGAGACATGGATACGAAGTGAATACTGTTTCAGGATATGTAAATCGGTGGCTGCGATTATTCGATATTACATTTACAATGATAGCTAGAGCTAATCGTTATGATACAGCTATTGTACAGTTTTATTCAGGAAGTAGTTTTATTTGGCAATATATAGCAGCTATTATCGCCAAACTATACCGCAAAAAATTGCTTTTTACAGTGCATGGTGGCGGAGTGCCAGATAAACTCAAATCATCAATTGGCAAACGCTATTTGAGTTTATTACAAAAAGCAGATTTGATTACTGTTCCGTCGCAATATTTACAGTATGAACTCAATAGGTATAATATTACCTCATTACTGATTGAAAATATAATTTCGTTAGATAATTACAAGTTTCAAAACAAACAACAAATCAAACCATCTGTTTTGTGGATGCGCGCTTTCAGCGATATATACAACCCGCTAATGGCTGTAAGAGTGGTTAATGAATTGAAGGAAAAATATCCTGAAGTAAAGATGGTAATGGGTGGGCCTGATTTGGGTATGCTACATGCTACCCAAAAATTAATATCAGATTTGAAGCTTGAAACTAATATAGAACTAGTTGGGTTTATTAATATCGAAAAGAAGAATCACTATGCATCTGTTTGCGATGTATATATATCTACCAACAAGATTGATAATGCACCCGTTACGTTCCTCGAAATGTGGGCATTAGGCTTACTGGTTATCAGTACGGATGTTGGGGGCATACAATATTTGGTTGATAATAACCAAACAGGGGTTATTGTACCGGATGAAGATTATAAACAAATGGCAGCAGCTATCGGCAGATTAATTGAAGACAGATATTTGGCACAAACCATTATTCAACGCGCAAGAGATAAAGCAAAAACATACGACGAAGCGCAGGTTGTACAGAAGTGGGAACAGCTTCTGGGTAGTTTAAATAAATAATGTCTTTTTACAACAAAATATATAAAATATCTCCCGTCTGGCTGCAACATATATATGTTAGCCTATACGGACTGCAATGGAACAAAAGACGATTTGGCGGTGAGTTTAATGAACAGCTAAAAAAATTCAAAGAAAGAGAGGTTTATACACATCAGCAATGGCTTGACTACACTAACAAGCAGCTAATAGAAATTTTATTGCACGCTTACAATAACGTACCATATTACAGAGATAAATGGAATTTGGTAGGCTTTACAAAAGACACTATACAAAATATTACTGTTGAAACAATCAGCAAATTACCATTTCTTGAAAAAGACGATTTGAGAAAATACGGTAAGACAAGTTTGCTATCTACACAAAAAGAAAGTGGAGCAAGTTTTTTTCAATCGAGCGGTACTACTGGTACACCTACCTCTATTTTATTTTCTAAAACGATGCATCAAAAGTGGAGTGCAGCATACGAGGCTAGGGTAAGGAATTGGGCCGGTGTTGACAGGTACATGAGCAGAGGCATGATAGGTGGCAGGCGTGTAGTGCTGGATGCAAATGCAAAGCCACCTTTTTACAGATATAACCTGTTTGAAAAACAAGTTTATTTTTCCGCTTATCATATATCTCCCCAAACTGTAGATGATTATGCCAAGGCAATTAATAAGTATAACCCTGCATACATGGTTGGTTATGCGATGAGCAACTTTTTTTTAGCAAGGTTTATAAAAGAAAAGGGTTTGTCTGTTCCTGCAATGAAAGCAGTTATTACATCGAGCGAAAAACTGACAGAAGAAATGCGTGATGTGTTTAAAGATGTATACGGTTGCAAAACATTCGATGGGTGGAGTGGCGTAGAAGCTTGTGGGTTGGTCAGTGAGTGCGAGCACGGCAGCATTCATATTAGTCCGGATGTGGGGTTGCTAGAACTGTTGAATGAAAACGGACAACAAGTGCAAGCAGGTGAGATGGGCGAAGTAGTATGCACGGGGTTCTTAAACTATGGGCAGCCATTAATACGATATCGAATAGGTGACTATATGCGGCTTAGCAATAAAACCTGTGCATGTGGCAGGCAGATGCCTGTAGTTGATGAAATAATTGGTAGAATGGAGGATGTGGTTTTGGGTAAAGACGGTAGAGAAATGGTGCGGTTTCATGGGGTGTTTTTAGGAATAAAAAAAATAATAAAGGGGCAGATTGTTCAGGAAACAATAGACGATATCGTCATTAATATTATGACAGATAGCCCATTAGATAAAGAAGAAAAAGAAATATTATTGAAACGCATATATAGCCAACTTGGCGACGTGAATGTTCAAATTTTTGAAATGAAAGAAATACCTTGTGGGTTTAACGGAAAATTTAGACCTGTAATTTCAAAAGTAAAAAGAGTATCTCGGTAGATGTCCAAAGTATTAACGGTGATTGGTACACGCCCCCAATTTATAAAAGCAGCGGCTGTATCAAGGGCAATTAACGAACACGGTGGAATAAAAGAAGTAATGTTACACACGGGCCAGCATTATGACGACGTGATGTCAGACATCTTTTTTCGCGAAATGGAAATTCCTAAACCTGACTATCATTTCAGCATCAATACCAGTACACATGCCACTATGACTGCGCAAATGCTGGAAGGTATAGAGCAAGCCATTCTGAAAGAAAAACCGGATTCTATACTTGTATACGGAGACACAAATTCTACATTAGCAGGCGCATTAGCCGCATCAAAATTACATATGCCTGTAGCACATGTAGAGGCTGGCTTGCGTAGCTTTAATATGGATATGCCGGAAGAGGTGAATCGTATTCTGACAGACAGAGTTAGCACACAACTATTTTGCCCGACAGAAATAGCCATGCAAAACCTGAAAAATGAGGGGCTGGCTTCACAAGATAAAACGGTTGTGAATACAGGTGATGTAATGTATGATGCTGCTTTGTATTATGCTAAGCAAGTGGCTCAACGCTCTTCAATATTACAGCAGTTAGGTATTAGCACCGATAAATATTTGCTTGTAACTGTACACCGCGCAGAAAACACGGATGATAAAAACAGGCTAACAAAAATTGTAAATGCCATAAACTTATTAGCTAAGCAATATACGGTGGTATTACCGCTGCATCCACGCACTAAAAAAATGATTGAACAGTATCATTTACAACTTGAATGCATGGTAATCGAACCAGTAGGATACTTCGATATGCTGTCGCTCTTGCAGCATTGTCATTTAGTACTTACGGATAGCGGCGGCTTACAAAAAGAAGCTTATTTTTTTCATAAATATTGTGTTACCCTCCGCGACCAGACAGAATGGGTAGAATTGACGAAAGCTGGTTGCAGCACCATCACAGGCGCAGATGAAGATAAAATAATGCAAGCAGTAGCCGATATGTACGATAAGCCTTTCAAGAACGGAAGCGTATTTTATGGCGATGGCAACGCATCTGCAATCATAGCAAAACATCTTGCTTCTTATTAATAGTGATTAGTGTATTAATTCTTACACAGTATTATCCACCCGAAACAGGTGCCCCTCAAAACAGGCTAAGTAGTCTTGCAAGGCATTTGCAAGCTTTAGGTATGTATGTTTCTGTAATTACTGCCATGCCCAATTATCCTGCTATGCAAATAAAGAAGGGCTATGAAGGCAAGTGGTATATAAAAGAAGAAATTGATCGTATTCCCGTCCATCGTAGTTGGATATTTGTAAGAAAGAGCAACAGCATATTACTACGATTGCTCAATTATTTTTCGTTTGTTTTCAGTGCTATGTGGGTAGGGTTATTTAAAGTGAAAAAGCATGATATTGTTATCTGTGAATCGCCACCACTTTTCTTGGGTATTACCGCATTGGCATTAAAACTATTTCGAGGTTCAAAAATAGTTTTTAATGTATCAGACCTTTGGCCTGAAAGTGCAGAGAAATTAGGATTGGTATCTAATAAAATATTTTTAAAAGCAGCATACTGGCTCGAAGCATTGATATACAAAAGAGCTGTACTTGTAAGCGGACAAACACAAGGAATTGTAAAAAGTATCAACACAAGATTTCCTAAAGTAAATACTCATTGGCTGCCCAACGGAATAGACACAGATAAACATAACACAACCAATGTAAGCTATGATTGGCGAATTGCTAACGGTTATAGTACTGCCGATTTTATTGTAATGTATGCAGGTATATTAGGCCATGCACAAGCATTAGAAGTAATACTAAAAGCTGCTGCAATACTAAAAAACGAAAGTAGTCTAAAGTTTGTATTAATAGGCGACGGCCCACAAAAAGAGTATCTGCACAAGGTTAAGCAGGAATCCGATATAACGAATGTTGCTTTTTTCCCCAATCAACCACAGCATGAAATGCCAAATATTATTCATGCAATTGATGCAGCCGTAGTACCACTAAAAAATATACCCTTGTTCAAAGGGGCGATACCATCTAAAATATTTGAAAACCTCGCTTTCGGTAAGCCCATATTATTAGGCGTTGACGGAGAAGCTAAGGAACTATTTATAGATGAAGGTAAGTGCGGGTTGTTCTTTACACCAGAAAATGAACAAGAGTTAGCTGATAGTATTTTGAAGCTATATTGCGATAAGCAATTATATGCAGCTTTTGGAAAAAACGGTAAGCAATACGTTAACGAAAAATTTGACAGGCAAAAAATTGCTGAAGTATTCTATAAGAAGCTGCAATACTTGTAGTGAAAAATCAATTACAAAAAGATGTTATAGAGTGGGATGTATTGAACTGGTCTTATGCCCTACGTGTATGGCAGCCTGTTGTTGATACATTCTCTAAATCGAGCAAGGTATTAGCAATTGGCGAGCGTAATGGCGGCCTCTCACTATGGCTGGCTATGCAGGGCTTTCAAGTAACCTGCACAGATAGAGTTGGCATAACTGAGCATGCAAAAAAAATACACCGGAAATATGGTGTAGCAGATAATATAACATACGAAGCGATTGATATAGTAAACGACGCGCCTGCAACATCAGCATACGATATTATCATTATGAAATCGGTACTAGGTGGTTTAAAGTCGGACTATGGGAATGCTGCAACCCGAACAGATGTAGTACGCAACATAGCAATACAAAATATATACAGCTCTTTAAAATCAGGGGGTGTATTATTAACAGCCGATAATTTGCAAGGAAGCAATTTGGTACAAGCCATACGGAACGCAAAAGGTAAAAATCAAACTTGGCATTATCTTTCTATAGATGAGATAAAAACATTGTTTTCAATTTTTCACCAAACAGATATATATACTTTCGGTATTATTCCTACCCGTTTTTCAGTACCGATAATTAACAAAGCCGTCTTTATATTAAACACAATCCTGAAGCGGCTTTTACCCGTATCTTCTTCTTACATTTCTGTTATTGCAGCCCGCAAGTAGAAGCAGTTTAGCATAAGTGAAATAATTTTCTGATATTGTTACCTTAATTCCTATGAAGAATATAAGGTTTGCAGTAGTCGGGTATGGCCACATTGGCAAGCGTCATGCAGCTATGATACAACAGCATAGTGAGTGCGAATTGGTTGCCGTATGCGATGTAAATACAGACGTTAAAGCGGGCTTACCGCAAGGGGTGCAATATTTTGAAACGAT
This sequence comes from Chitinophagaceae bacterium IBVUCB1, assembly GCA_002127285.1. Taxonomy (GTDB): domain Bacteria; phylum Bacteroidota; class Bacteroidia; order Chitinophagales; family Chitinophagaceae; genus Polluticoccus. The sequence goes on along the minus strand of NFUW01000001.1, from coordinate 814,011 downwards.
TGATACTTTGCTGCAATCCGCAATTGGAATAGACGTTGTAACCATTGCCACACCAAACGGGCTGCATGCTCAGCAAGCTTTAAAGGCAATTAATACCGGCTACCATGTAGTAGTAGAAAAACCAATGGGGCTTCACAAAAAAGAATGTGAAGAAGTTATTCATACTGCCCTTACACAGGCGAAGCATTTGTTTTGCGTAATGCAAAACAGGTATTCGCCACCGTCTGAATGGTTGAAGCAAATAGTTGTAAACCGTATATTGGGTGATGTATATATGGTACAAGTAAACTGCTATTGGAACAGGGACGAAAGATATTATAAAGCAGGCTCTTGGCATGGCACAAAGGAATTAGATGGTGGAACATTATTTACACAATTCAGCCATTTCATAGATTTGCTTTACTGGGTGTTTGGCGATATCACAGATATTAAAGCAAGCTTTGCAAGTTATAATCATACGCACCTTACAGCGTTTGAAGATTCAGGAGTAGTGAATTTCAGGTTTGTGAAAGGTGGTATGGGTTGTGTCAATTTCTCTACCGCCGTTTGGGATAAAAACCTTGAAAGCAGTATGACTGTAATAGGCGAGCATGGTAGCCTGAAAATTGGCGGACAGTATATGGATAAAGTTGAATACTGCCACATAAAAGACTACACCATGCCCGAATTGAAACCAACTAATCCGCCTAATGACTACGGTCAGTATAAGGGTAGTGCCGCCAATCATCATTATGTAATACAAAACGTTGTAGATGTGTTGAATGGAAGAGCATCCATTACTACTAATGCGTTGGAAGGATTGAAAGTGGTAGATATTATTGAGAGAATTTACGATTGCAAAAACAACTAATGTGAATATCCCTTTTTCACCCCCATACATAGATAAGGATGTGCTGGACGAAGTGTTAGATACACTCCAGTCGGGGTGGATAACTACAGGCCCTAAAGTAAAAGCATTGGAAAAACTTGCAGCAGAGATAGCAGGCGTACAACATGCTTTATGTGTTAACTCATGGACATCAGGTGCCATGTTGGTATTGAAGTGGCTTGGTGTAAAAAAAGGTGATGAAGTAATAATACCTGCTTATACTTATGCAGCCACGGCGTTGGCAGTAATACATGCAGATGCAACACCTGTAATGGTTGACGTGCAGGATGATTTTACCATTAATCCCGAGGCGCTAAAAACAGCAATAACACCCGCTACTAAAGCTGTTATAACGGTTGATATTGCTGGCTGGCCTTGTAATTATGATACAATAAAAAAAGTATTGCAGGAAGAGTCGCATCAATTTATAGCTGATAACCAAGTACAGCAACAATTGGGTAAACCATTGTTAATGGCAGATGCCGCACATTCTTTTGGTGCGGTATATAAAAACAAACCCGCTTCATTAGCGGCAGATATTACGGTCTTTTCTTTGCATGCGGTAAAAAATATTACAACGGCAGAGGGTGGTGTTATTGCATTGAATTTACCTAAGCCTTTTGATAACGATACAATATATAAATGGATGCGGCTGAATGCCATGAACGGGCAAACTGCAGATGCACTTACCAAAACACAAAAAGGCAATTGGCGATACGATATCGTAAGCGATGGATTGAAAATTAACCTTACGGATGTTTGTGCTGCGATAGGGCTTGCGCAGATGCGTAAATACAAAGCGAAACTGCTGCCCGAAAGAAAGCGGATTTTCAATCATTACAGCAAGTTTTTCGGTAATAAAAGCTGGGCAATACTACCGCCTGCAATTGATGCAGAAAGAGAATCTTCGTATCACCTCTATCTGTTGCGTATAAAAGCTATTAGCGAAGCACAACGCGATAAAATAATACAATTAGTAGCAGATGCAGGCGCGGCAGTTAATGTACATTTTGTGCCTTTGCCCATGCTAACACTTTTCAAAAATCTGGGTTATAATATTGACCTTTATCCTCAAGCATACAGCAATTATCACAATGAAATTTCGCTACCCATATACTCTCAATTAACCGATGAACAATGTACTTTTATAGAAGAACAAATAGAAAAGGCATTTAATGCCGTAGTGAAATGACCCGTATTTTAGATATACTTATTGCCTTAGCCTGCCTTGTTATTTTCTGTCCTGTTTTTATTCTGCTTGCCATTCGCATCAAGCTCGATACGAAGGGGTACGTTTTCTATAAACAAAAACGTATAGGCAGATTTGGAAAAGAGTTTTTTCTTTATAAGTTTCGCTCTATGCGTACAGATGCAGACAAAGAAAGCCTGCTGACGTTTAGCGATGCAGATACCCGTATTACCAATTCGGGTGCATTTATGCGCAAATACAAATTGGATGAGTTGCCACAGCTAATTAATGTGCTGATGGGGCAGATGAGTATGGTAGGCCCGCGCCCCGAAGTGAAAAAATATACCGACCTGTATAATGCAGAACAACAAGCAGTATTGAATGTACGTCCGGGTATTACTGACGTGGCATCCATCACTTATTACAATGAAAACAGTTTGCTGGAACAACAAGATAATCCGGAAGAATACTATATAAATCACATAATGCCCGATAAAATAAGGCTGAATATGGTGTACATAAATAATCCGAGTGTCTATAATTATTTCAGGATTATACTGCTGACAATAAAAGCAGTATGTAAGTAATAGCTACTTTGCTTTTACAGACTCGTAGGTAAGGTTGTTGCTTACAAACTCCGGTACTAATTCTTTCATAATACCTACTGTTTCAAGTGTATAGTGCCTTTGCGCACTCGCTATCAGTTTATCAACTTTATCCTTGATGATGGCATAGTCATATTCGGGCACCTTCGCTATCATTATTTTATCATGATAAGTAGGTACTACGTTTTCGCTATTGTTCAGCAACTCTTCATACAATTTTTCGCCGGGCCTTAGTCCGGTATATACTATCTTAATATCTACATCAGGTTCTTTGCCTGCAAGGCGTATTATTTTCTTCGCAAGGTCTACAATCTTTACAGGTTGCCCCATATCAAACACAAATATCTCGCTGCCCTGTCCCATTACACCTGCTTCTATCACTAACTGGCAGGCTTCGGGTATCGTCATAAAATACCTCGTTATTTCTGGGTGAGTAACGGTTATAGGGCCACCTTTTTCAAGCTGTTGTTTGAAGATGGGTATTACCGAACCATTAGAACCCAATACATTTCCAAAGCGGGTAGTTACAAATTTTGTCAGCTTACCATCATGTGGCAATGCTATGTTATTACTTAGCAGGTATTTGTAATAGCTTTGTGTAAATATCTCTGCAATGCGTTTGGAAGCACCCATGATGTTGGTTGGGTTCACCGCCTTGTCTGTAGATACCATTACAAATTTCTCAACGCCATTAGCTACGGATAATTCTGCCAGCAATTTAGTACCTACTACGTTATTCAGTACGGCAACAGAAGGGTTGTCTTCCATCAACGGTACGTGCTTGTAAGCTGCCGCATGGAAAACTACTTCGGGGTTATAGATTTCAAACAAATGCTCCATCCTTACCCTATCGCATATATCACCTATGTAAGGTTTGGTATTTACGCCATGATTATTTTCGCGAAGCTCCAATATCATGTTGTGCATGGGCGTTTCAGCATTGTCGCACATCACTATCAGCGATGGCTTGTACTTCAGTAGCTGCCTTACCAACTCGCTACCGATAGAGCCGGCAGCACCCGTTACCAATATCTTCTTACCCTTTAGCTCAAAATGTATTTTTTCGTTGTCAATACGAATCACCTCACGCTCCAGCAGGTCTTCAATATTAATGTCCTTTAGGGTGTCGGTATCTAACTTGCCATCCAGCCATTGCTGTACGGGTGGTACTTGCTGCACTTTTATACCATGTTGCAGGCACTTATCTACCAAGTAGTTCAGTTTGTCTTTAGCAACACTTCTATTGGCAATTATCAGCAACTCAACATTCTCGCTTTTTAGTTTCTCAAAGCTTGTATCATCTGTATGATAAATAGGTATGCCTTCCATCAGCTTACCTGTTTTGCCAAGTACATCATCCATGAAAGCTACTACCTGCAGGTTGCTGCTGGGGAAGTCGTTGATTACTTTTTTAGTCTGCTGACCGTTTTCACTCGCATCATATACAGCGGCTTTTACTTTGTTACGGTCAACATTGTGTTGTTGGTAATACTTGAAAATATACCTGACGAGCAACCTGTAAGTTATGAGCGAAAAATTGGTAATAAAGAAATTGATTACAACTACTGATATAGGAAACAGATAAATGCCCGCCGCAGATTGTGTAACGATGAAGTTGATTGAGAAATAAAATACGGAAGCAATCGAGTTGACTACCAATAGCCTGAACGTATCTTCGATATTGGTGTACCGGATAATGCCCGCATAGCTTTTCAGCAGATAGAAAAGTACAGTATTGAGTCCTAAAGACAACCCCAATATCATAGACATATCGTAGCGTGCTACATCTTCCAGATTGAAGTTGAAACGCAACAGGAATGAGAAGAACAAACATAGCTGTACGCATATCAGGTCTAATATAAATATCAGCCAGCGTGGTAAGATGCGTATCCTGTAGTGCATAGTTTAATTATTTTTCATGGATTATCGCTCAATATTATTGATAATCAGCAATTAAGGGTGTGGGCAAAAATAGTAAAGAAATACCGCAATAGGTACTATTTACTATATTTTATTAGTATTATTTTGATGTGAAATGTACGTTACAACTTAGCTACCCTATTGGCTATCAACGGGCTATCCATACTTCGGGGTTTAGTTTAGTTGTGTTTTTCCAAACTTGAAAGTTTAATATACTTTCTCCTTCGTCATTCATCTTTACAGTGCCAATAGACTGTTTCGTTTGTACTTTCTGTCCATTTTGAACAAAAGTTTTAGACAAGTGCATGTAAAGCGTATAGTATGCACCATGATTAACCATTACGTTCCATTCTTTGCCATCAATTGAAAAAACTCTTACAGTACCTTCAAATACGGCTCTAGCTGTTGCGCCATGTGCAGTACTTATATCAATTCCAAGATTTTCCATTTCTACTTTTTGGGCTATAGCATGCTTGTATTTACCGAAACCTTGAGAAATGAAACCCTTTTCAACTGGCCAAGGCAACCTACCTCTGTTCGTTTCAAAACTGTTTGACAATGCATTCGCTTCAGGCGTCAATGAGTAGTCGTAGTTTTTAGGGACTACTACTTTTGCTACAGCAGGCTGTGGAGTAGTACTTGTTCGAGTTTGGTTAGTATTATTGTTAATTGCAGGTTTGTTTGTTTGTGAAGCTGGTACATTGCTTTGCGTTGTTGGTTTATTTGCAGGATTGCCGCCTGCAGCAGCCAACATGTTAGCTTTCTTAGCCTCTTCCTGTCTTCTGCGTTCTTCCTCTGCTCGTTTTCGCGCTTCTTCTTCCGCTTTTTTGCGAGCTATTTCCATCTCGCGGCGAATCATATCTTCAATGGCTTTATTCAATTGCTTTGTAGCACGTTTGTCTTTGTCAATTTGTGCCATTAGTTGTTTTTCACGCCCTTTCAGTTCTTTTACTACTGCGTTGGTTTCGTTTGTTTCTTTCTGTATTTCCTGCTTTTGTTTTTCTTCAGTACTCAACAGCATATCTTTTTCAGACTTTTCCGCATTCAGCACATCTATCTTTTTCACAATGATGCCTTGTGTTACACGTATCTTATCTGCCTGCTGCTTGCGGTACTCACGGTATTTTTTCAGGTACTTAACCCTGCGCAGTGCCTCGTTGAAATCTTGAGAAGAAAACAGGAATGCCAGCATGTCGTAAGAACTGCGGCTGCGGTATGCATATCGTACAGATTGAGCATAACGCATTTTCAACACCTCAAGGTTTTGTTTCAGTTGTGCAACCTCGTTGGTAGATGTTTGTATGCTATTGTTTAGTTGCCCTATCTCTTCATTTATATTGCGTATAAGCCGTTGCCTTTCTGCCAGCCTGTTTTGCAATGCACGCAACTGCCCCATCGTGGCATTTTTATCGTTCTTAGTAGCTTCCAGTTGGGCTTCTGTTTGCTTAATGGATTCTAAAATGCTTTGCCTGCGTTTTACTAAATCATCGCGCGATGGCTGTTGCGCCCCTGCGTATATAGGTAAGATAATAATGAGTAGTAAAGCGATGGTGCGCATTAATAAACTAAGTGCCTTTGTGCTAAGCAACAAAAATAACCAAATATCGCTGCCAACCGAACCATAGCGCATCTTTTAAGATGATTTTAGCCTTTTTTATTATAAAAGGGTAGCTTTCACTTTTTTATATTTTCTTTGTTTCTCAAACAACAGGGTATGCTATACTCAATGACGGGCTTTGGCCGTGCAGAAGCAACAATCAACGGCAGGCAGGTGGTGGTAGAAATGAAATCGCTGAACGGCAAACAATTTGATATTGTAACTAAACTGCCGCCCATACTCAGGTCTTACGAATTGGATATAAGGAATATGCTCAACAGCATGCTGATGCGTGGTACGATAGACCTTACAATAGCCATCAAGCAAGAGGGTGCTACCAAACCAATGGTTGTAAACACCGGCTTGGCTAAGTTTTACTATCAAAGTATGCAGCAGATAGCCCAAGACCTGCACATACCCGAAGATAATATATTAGCTACGCTCATGCGTATGCCCGAAGTAGTAGCCGCAGACCAGGACGTGATTGCAGAAGAAGAATGGCTGCAACTGAAGCGAGTAATAGAAGAGGCTGCCAAGCACCTGATGGCACACCGCAAAAATGAGGGTAATGCATTGCATAAAGACCTGCATACACGCATACAGAATATAGAAGCACTACTGCAAGACGTGCTGCCATTAGAGGCGCAGCGTACAGAAAAAATACGTGGACGCATCACACAATCGTTGCAGGAAATGGTTGGTACTGAAAATGTGGATGCCAACCGGTTTGAGCAGGAAATGATATACTATCTGGAAAGAATAGACATATCTGAAGAAAAAACAAGGCTCAAACAGCACTGTATTTATTTTCATGAAACTGTTGAAAAAGAAGGTATTTCAAAAGGCAAGGTGCTAGGTTTCATTATGCAGGAAATTGGCAGGGAAATCAATACGCTTGGTTCAAAAGCTAACTTTGCAGAGATACAGCAGATAGTCATCAACATGAAAGATGAACTTGAAAAAGCCAAAGAACAAGTATTGAATATTTTATAAGTTTTAAGCTGATTACTAATTTTATAATGTTGCGCAGCTACATCATCATATTATGCTTCATCGCAATCCTGCTAAATGGATGCACGCCATCGCCCCTTTACCAAAAGGAGTATTCGATACCGCAGAATGCATGGCAATATAATTTCAAGCCTTCGTTTAAGTTTGAGGTTACTGATACGAATGCACGGTACAATTTGTTTTTCCTCATCAGGCATACAGAAGCCTACCCCAACTCTAACATATGGTTATGGGTATATACCAAACAGCCCGGCGATACCGTATTTCAAAAAACAAGGCTGGAAATACCATTGGCTGAACCCAGTGGCAAATGGATGGGACGTGGCATGGGTGCTATTTGGGAGCAGCGAATGCCCATATCCAACGACGGTGATACGGTAATGCTGCGCAAAAAAGGTACGTGGGAAATACGCTTTGAGCAGAATATGCGTGTAAACCCGTTGCCCGAAGTACTGCAGGTGGGGCTGCGTGTAGAAAAGCATCCGTTGCGTAACTTTAGTACACAATAACAGCCCGCGATGCGCTTTTTTACTACTGTACATTTATTACTGCTTACTTACGTGGTAGCAGCACTTGTGTTTTGGGGTTTCAGCCTCAACGAAAAAAGCCACGAGATATACAAACAAGGGGTAGCCATTCTGAAAACAGAGGTGGACAGCACCATATACCCCGAAATGTATAATACAAAGTTGCAACAGTTACAATCGCAACTGGAAACACGTAAGAAACAATACATAGGCGAGGGCTCTACATTTCTGTTAGTGATATTGATTGGCGCGGCGGTAGTATATAGTTCATTTCGCAGAAGCATACGCTTGTCGAGGCAGCAGAATAATTTTATGCTATCCGTTACACACGAATTGAAATCGCCCATAGCAGCCATGAAGCTGAACCTGCAAACCCTTGAACGCCACAAGCTGGACGAAGAAAAAAAATCTCTGCTGGTAGATAGGTGCGTAAAGGAAGCCAACAGACTGAATGACCTTTGCAATAATATGCTCATCGCATCGCAAATGGAAGGCAGGCAATATGTGCCTGCAAGAGAAGCCTTGCAACTGGATGAATTGGTACAAAGCTGCTATAAAGACTATGCTTTCAGGTATCCCAACAGGTTTGCGGATAATGGGATGGATAGCTGCCGGCTGCAAGGGGACAGATTGCTGCTGCAAATGGCGGTAAATAACCTATTAGAGAACGCAGTTAAATATACACCGGCAGATAAGCCGGTAAATGTCAGCTTGCAGGTAAAAGGCTCGAATGCGATATTGCAGATTGCCGATAATGGACCCGGCATACCTGATGCAGAAAAGGGAAAGGTGTTTAATAAGTTTTACAGAATAGGCAATGAAGAAACCCGCAAGTCGAAAGGCACTGGTTTAGGTTTATACCTCACATCAAAAATAGTGAAGCAGCACAACGGCAAAATTACCATACAAGACAATAAGCCAACGGGTTGTGTGTTTGAAATAACACTTCCGCTTACTGCTTAAACAGTTTTATCCCACTTGAATGTTTTGCGGTGATGCCTGCACATGCCTATTTCTTTCAATGCAGATAAGTGTTTGCCCGTGCCATATCCTTTATTGTCTTTCCAGCCATAGGCTGGAAATTCGGTATCAATTTGCAGCATGTATTCATCCCTATGCGTCTTGGCAAGTATGCTAGCTGCGGCAATAGCGGCGTATTTACCATCGCCACCTACTATGCATTGATGCGGTATGCCGAAATAAGGCGAAAACCTATTGCCGTCAATCAACAATAATGTTGGTTTTACAGAGAGCGCATCTATAGCATGGTGCATAGCTTTGAAAGATGCTTTCAATATATTAATGTCGTCTATTTCGGTTTCGCTCACCTGCGCTACAGCCCATGCAATTGCATTTGCCTCAATAATAGGGCGCAATATGTTCCTGTCTTTTTCAGATAGTTTTTTGCTGTCGTTGAGTAATGGATGGTGAAAGCTGGTAGGTAGTATTACAGCGGCAGCAAATACTGGCCCCGCAAGGCAACCCCTGCCAGCTTCATCGCAGCCTGCTTCTATAATACTTTGTTGATAATACGCTTTCAGCATTGCATGGTAAAAGTAACTACTAAATACAAAAAGCAAAGCGTCCCCGTAAGGACGCTTTGCTTTATATCTGATTATGTATTCCTATTAAAGCTGTGTAGCAGTATAAACCACATCTACCGTATAAGTACCAGCAGGGTAAGCAAAGCCAGGCTGTGCTTGGTACAGCACACCGAATGTCTGATTGCCACCATTTGCAGCGTTTGTTATCAGGTTAGCTGCTGTAGCGCTAAGACCGCTATATGCACTTGTGCTGAAAGGGCTTGCTACAGTTCCGCCAGTTGTGTTACCACCTACTTTCAGGCTCAATACACCGCTTACAGGCATTACAGGAGCAGGTGTTACAGCACCAGTATATGTAAAGTTTGCATTGTTGGTACGAACCGTTACACCGAAACGGCGGTTAGAACGTACACGTAAAGTTTGTTCAGATGATGCTACACCGTTTGCGTAGTCGTTTACTGTGTTGAAAGCTAAGTTAACAGCAGCACCTGTAGCAGTACCAGACCCTGTGAATGTCAATTCGATTGCGTTGCTCAGGTTCAGGTTAACTGTTTGTGTAGCAGTAGATGAAGGAGACTGTGCTTTAGCAGCAAAACCAGTGATACCCAGAGCGATGATTGCAATTACCTTTTTCATAATTTTTGTTTGTTTTAATTTGATTGATTTGTTTTTGTTTGTTCGTTTGATGATGCAAAGATGCTATCATCAGCACCCCATTGCCAAAAAATCAGGGCTTGTTAACCCCCTATTGACAAGTGGTTAACCAGCAATTAACAAATCAGCCTATAAATACTTATTCTACCGTAGATGTAGCGGCTTTGGTAGCCTGAGAAAGGTCGCGTATCAGCATGGGGTCGCGTTCTATAGCATTGCCAACTACTATTATATTAGCACCTGCGTTGCAGTTTTCATATACTTTTTCGGGGGTGTGTATGCCACCACCTACAAACAAGGGTATCTCTATACGGTTGCTTACCGTATGTATCATCTCTTTACTAATAGGGTTTTTGGCACCGCTACCCGCATCCATATATATAATGTGCTTGCCTTGTAGTTCGCCCGCCCAAGCAGTGCATAGAGCTATGTCTGGTTTATTAGCCGGTATAGGTGCGGCATGGCTCATGTACGATACTGTAGTAGGAGTGCCGCCATCTATCACCATATACCCTGTTGAGATAACTTCCAGTCCACTAGCTTTGACGGCTGGAGCAGATACAACATGCTGACCAATCAATAGCTCAGGATTTCTGCCCGAAATAAGAGACAGGTACAATAAAGCATCTGCATACGGTGTAACCTGAGCCGGGCTTCCGGGAAATAATATAACAGGTATATCGCTTTCTGCTTTAAAACGCTGAATGCAAGCCTCTAAATTATCAGCTACCACAAGGCTACCACCCATCAGCACATAATCTACCACCGCGTCGTTGCAGAGCTGGGCAAGGTATTTCATATCGGCAGGGGCTACTTTATCAGGGTCTATCAATACAGCAAAGCCACTACGGTTTTGCCGCTTCATAGTAACGAGATCCTGATATATTTTGCCTGTAGCCATAAACAAATGCCGAGCTATGGCACAAAAATGCGTAATTAATCGCTTTTATGCCACAAAAACTTTACTCCAAAAGATACTTATTTCTTTAAAGCATCCCTGATTTCCATCAACAACTTGTCTGTGCTCGATGGCTCTGCAGGTGCAGCAGGTGCCTCTTCCTGCTTCTTCTGCATACGTGCCATAGTACGTACTACCAGGAATATGCAGAAAGCTATAATAAGAAAATCTACTATTGTTTGTATAAAATGGCCATAGGCAAACACGTTGGCGCCAGCTTCTTTTGCCTGCGATAGTGAGGCATACACATCTCCGTCTTTAGCAGCTTTAAGCACCATAAATTTGTCATCAAATTTTTGGCCGCCTGTAGCCATACCAATTATCGGCATCAAAATATCATCTACCATTGCGGTAACGATTTTGCCAAAAGCCCCGCCAATAACCACACCCACCGCAAGGTCCATCACATTGCCACGCATGGCAAATGCTTTAAAATCCTGAAGGAATCCCATAATATAGATTTTGAATAAAGCTAATAATTATTAATCAAAAGAGAAATGCGGAAGTACTTACATCTGTAAAATGCTAATAAACAAGGTGCTATATGTTTTATTGATAGACGGTATAGAAACAAAATATACGCAGGAAACATTTTTTATAAAAAACGTTTCCATAGTTTTGTGCCCGATTTATGGAGACACTAACAAAAATACTCAGTGCGTCCGCGGAATTGTTCAGGCAATATGGCTTTAAGACAATTACGATGGATGATATAGCGAGAAGGGCGGGTATTTCTAAGAAAACCCTCTATCAGCACTTTGCCAACAAGAACGAAGTTGTAAACGAAGCAATCACATGGTTTCAGTGCAGTGTATCAGAGAGCTGCATCAGTATTCTGGAACAATCAGAAAACGCCATTGAGGGTTTTGTGCGCATCATGGGCATGTTCGACCAAGTGCTGAGTAATATGAACCCACTCGGCATGCTGGAACTGGAACGCTACTACCCTGAAGCGTTCAAAAAATTCAAAGCCAATATGCTGGATAAAGATATTGAGGCGATAAAGAACAACATCATAAGGGGTATGGAAGAGGGCTTGTATCGCGATGGGTTGAATGCCGATTTTATGGCGCGCTACCGCATGGAAATATCTATGTTGGTGCTGCACCCCAATCTGATGGTAAATACCCGAAACGATTTGCAATTTGTAATGCACGAAGTGAGCGAACACTTTCTGTACGGCATCATGACACCCAAAGGCGAAAAACTATATCATAAATATAAAGAACAATACTTAAAGCAAGTTTCTAAATTATGAGGCGATTACTATACAGTACCACATTAGCACTATGCCTGCTACCCGTAGCCATGTACGGGCAGGAAAATAAACTTAGCCTTGATGATTGCATAGCGTACGCGCTTAAACATCAGGCAAAAATGAAAAATGCCAGGCTTGACCAGAAATCTTCACTTGCAAGAAATAAGGAAGTTACAGGTTTAGCATTACCAAACTTAAAGTTGTCTGGAGGTATAAATTACGCTCCATTGGTGGCAGCATTCGATGTCCCTAATTTTATCAAGTTTGGTGTGATAGGCACAGGTCGTGGCGATAACCTGGTAGACCCATCTGTAATAAATCAGAATACCACATCGCCTGATATAATATCATTGGCATTTCAGCCAAAATGGACAACAAATCCACAAGCAGAAGTTTCACAAATCCTGTTTGATCCTGGTGTAATGGTTGCGCTGCAGGCAAGAAAACGTTTGGAAGAATTGGCTCAGAAAAGCCTTGATCTTACCGAGGAACAATTGAGAGTAGCTGTAATAAAAGCATACTATAATGTGCTGATTGCCGAAAAAAGGAAGGGTCTATTAGACCAAAATGTTACAAGGATAACACAACTGGAAAAGGAAACAAAAGCCATATTTGAAACCGGCTTTGCAGAAAAACTGGATGTAGACCGTGTAACAATTGCACTCACAAACCTCAAAACTGAGGAAAACAGAGTAAAACAATTGGTTGATCTGACTTATATGGCTTTAAAATTCCAGATAGGTATGCCGTTAGACAGGCTAATTTCACTAACCGATACACTTTCTGACTCTTATATAGATAAAGAAATACTGACACATTCATTAGATTTTGAGAAAAGAAAAGAGTTTCAACTAATGCAAATACAAAATAAATTGTATAGGTATGATTTGAAACGATATAAATTAGGTGGATTGCCTACACTTGTTGCTTTCGGAAATTATGGTTACACAATGTTCAATTCCAAGAATTTGTTTGATGATGCTGACAAATGGCAACGCTCTGCATTACTGGGCATAAAACTAACTATTCCTGTATTTGATGGTATGCAACGAAGGAATAAAATGTTGCAATCAAAATACGCGCTTGAAAAAAATGAGAACGACATCGAAAACCTGAAATATGCATTAGAAATGGAAAAAGAAAGCGCGAGAATAAGCTTTGAAAGCAATATTTCATCATTAGATAACCAACGTAAGAATATGAAACTTGCTGAAGAAGTGTACCATACTTCGCAAATAAAATATAAAGAAGGCATCGGCTCAAATCTTGAAGTAATGAATGCAGAATCTGCATTAAAAGAGGCGCAGACCAACTACTTCAGTGCGTTATACGATGTGATAAATACACGTATCGATCTTCAAAAAGCATTAGGAGAACTTTAATTTAATAATAATCAACAATCTTCATCAACTCATTATAATAACAATAGCATGAAACACACACTTTATCTGATAATGTTATCTACCATCGTTTTGGCGGCTTGTGGCGGGGGCGACAAAAGCAAGCAAAACGAGGCAGAGCTTGCTAAAATGAAAAAAGAACGAGCAACACTTGACGAAAAAATTGCCAAGCTGGAAGCCGAAGTAAATAAAAACAAACCGGGCAAGGCAACAGCTGTATCCGTAATGGTAGCCACACCGCAAGTATTTAATGCCTATGTGGAAGTACAAGCCGCTGTAAACGGCGAGCAAAATGTACTAGCTACGCCACAAGCACCCGGCTCAGTAGAAAAAATATTAGTAAGGGTAGGTCAAAGGGTTGGTAAAGGGCAAACGCTTGCTATACTTGATGCTGCAGCAGTGGAACAACAAATCAGGTCAATAGATGCTCAGGTGGATTTGTATAAATCACTGTATGAAAAGCAACAAAAATTATGGGCACAAAACATAGGAACAGAAGTACAACTGATGTCTGCTAAAACACAATATGAAGCAACTTCAAAGCAGAAGGCAGCATTGGTAGCACAGCGCGGTATGTACACAATAAAATCTCCGATAAATGGTACTGTAGATGCAATCAGCATTAAAGAAGGTGATATGGCTTCTCCTGGTATGACAGGTATTCGTGTTGTAAACTTTGAAGCATTAAAAGTACAGGCCAATCTGGGCGAAAACTATCTTGGTAAGGTGCAGGATGGTAATCAGGTAAACCTGATTTTTGCTGATATGAAAGATACCATGAAAACAAAGCTAAGCTATGTAGCAAAAGCAGTTGACCCGGTATCACGCGCCTTTCAGGTAGAAGTTAGGCTTGGCAGCAATAGCAAGTTAAACCCAAATATGAGCTGTAAAATGCAGATAATTAACTACCAGAATAGCAAGGCCATTGCAGTACCGGTATCGGTAATACAAAATACAGCTGCAGGAGAGGTATTATTTATTGCAGATGGCAATAAGGCAAAAGCTGTAGCTGTAAAACAAGGTCGTAACTCAAATGGGATGGTAGAAATTATTGATGGTCTGCACGAAGGTGATAGGGTTATTACAGCTGGTTATGCCGACTTGGATGATGGCGATTTGATAAACGTTGAATAAGCATCCTATTTATTTCACCAACAGTAAAAGACAGTTCAATGAAAGACGTATTCAAAGAGTTTAAACCATCCAGTTGGGCGATAGACAATCGCACGGCTATATATATACTGACGGTTATCATAACCCTTGCGGGCCTGATGACTTACCTGAACCTGCCCAAAGAGCAGTTTCCGGAAATAAAGATGCCGCAAATCATCGTCCAAACGATTTACCCGGGTACTTCTCCGGAAAACATGGAGAATCTTGTTACAAAACCTATTGAAAAGCAGGTAAAGAACATTACAGGGGTTAAAAAAGTTACCAGCAACTCATTTCAGGATTTCTCGGTAGTAATGATTGAATTCAATACCGATGTAAAAATAACCGAGGCTAAACGAGAAGTAAAAGATGCGGTTGATAAGGCTCGCGTAGATTTACCCAAAAACCTGCCCAATCAGCCAGAGGTAAATGATATTGACTTTTCTGAATTCCCCATATTGTATGTAAATATATCGGGCAATTACGACCTCAACAGGCTTAAAAAATATGCCGACAAGGTAAAAGACAATATCGAAGACCTGAAACAAATAAAGCGCGCCGACATGGTGGGTGCCTTAGAGCGAGAGATACAGATAAATGTGGACATGTATAAAATGGCTGCTTCTGGTTTCACCTTTGGTGATATTGAAAACGCCGTAGCATACGAAAACATCACCTCTACCCCCGGGCAAGTATCCATGAACAATCAAAAAAGGATATTGACCGTAAGGAATGAATTTAAAAGTGCTGAGCAAATAGGCAACCTGATTGTAAAAAACCAACACGGCAGGGCACTGTATCTTAAAGATTTGGCAGATGTTGTAGATAATTTTGAAGAACAAATAAGCTATGCCCGCCTCGATAATAAGAATGTAATAACACTAAATGTTATTAAAGCAAAGGGGCAAAACCTTATCGAAGCATCTGATAATATTCAGGAACTGATTACTAAAATGAAGGCAGATGAATTGCCGAAGGATTTAGATATTGTCATAACAGGCGACCAGTCAGACCAAACACGCCATACCCTTGAAGACTTAGTTAACACAATCATTATCGGCTTTATACTGGTAACAATCATCCTCATGTTCTTTATGGGTGTTACCAATGCCTTGTTTGTGGCTATGTCTGTACCATTATCGTGTGCCGTTGCATTTTTGGTGATGCCAGGTATAGACTTTACGCTCAACATGATAGTATTGTTTTCATTCCTGCTTGCATTGGGTATTGTGGTAGATGATGCCATTGTGGTAATAGAAAATACGCACCGTGTTTTTGATAATGGTAAAATGGATATTAAGAGAGCCGCTAAATTAGCAACAGGTGAGGTCTTTCTGCCTGTATTGTCTGGCACAGCTACTACGCTGATGCCATTTATACCATTAGCATTTTGGGATGGCTTGATTGGTTCATTCATGTTCTTCCTGCCTGTTACACTTATTATTACGTTAGTAGCATCCCTGTTGGTGGCATATATAATCAATCCTGTTTTTGCGGTAGATTTTATGAAGCCACACAAGCCAAACGATGACGGGAAACGCAGGTGGAGTAAGCGTGATAAAATTGTCATGATTATTTTCCTGTCACTTGCAGCTTTATGTTACATATCACAGGCATGGGGAATGGCAAACTTCATCATACTGATATACCTCTTTGTACTGCTTGAAAAGTTTGTACTTGAAAGGTGGATTCAAAAATTCCAGAATAAAACATGGCCGGCATTTAAGGAATGGTATCTGAGGTGGTTGAGGCGAGCGTTGAACAAACCACATCATACATTCTGGGGTTCAATAGGCATTGTATTTGTCTCTTTCTTTGTTTTCATTAAATGGGGGCCGACGCCAGTCTTCTTCCCGAGTGGTGAACCCAATTTCGCATATGTGTACTTGAATATGCCGGTAGGTACTGACCAGGCATATACTAACACGGTACTGATGAATCTTGAGGAAAAAGTAAATAAAGCACTGGATATAGACCCTGCCAAAGGCAAGAAAAACCCGATTGTGAAATCGGTAATAGCCAACGTAACGGTTGGCGCAGTAGACCCCACAAGCGGAGAGGTAGGTAATTTCCCAAACAAAGGGCGTATAACGGTTGCTTTTGTAAAATACGCTGACAGGCATGGCGTATCATCTTCTATGTACTTAGACAAGATACGCGCATCTGTAAAAGGGGTGCCAGGTGCAGAAGTAACGGTAGATAAGGAACAAGGTGGGCCGCCTCAGCAAAAGCCGGTATTGATAGAAATTAAAGGAGATAATCTGGACTCATTGGTTGCTACTTCTGAACGGTTGAATAAATACTTGTCTAAGAAACAGATACCGGGTGTAGAAGCATTGCAAAGCGATTTTCAGGCAAATAAACCGGAGATTGTATTTGACCTGGATCGTGAACGTATGAATAGTGAGGGCATATCTACAGGACAAGTTGTGATGAATCTGCGTACGGCAGTATTCGGCAAAGAGATTTCACGTTTCAGAGATGCAAATGACGATTACCCCATAACACTCAGGTTGAAGAAAGATCAAAGAGAAGATATTGATGCGGTACGAAATATGCCTATGATATTCCGTGATATGGGTATGGGTGGCATGATACGCGAAGTGCCAGTAAGTTCATTTGCCGATATCAGGTATGATAATACATACGGCGGTATCAAACGAAAAGACCAAAAGCGTATTATTTCACTTTCATCCAATGTATTGACAGACTATAATCCGAACGAAGTAGTAGCGGCAGTACAAAGAGAAATTGATAACTTCTCTGCACCGGCAGGAGTTACGATTAAAATGGGTGGGCAACAGGAAGACCAGGCCGAAACAATGGGCTTCCTTGGCAAGGCAATGCTTATATCAGTAGGGCTAATATTCCTTACACTGATTATACAGTTCAATTCGTTCAGCCGTACGATTGTTATAATGAGCGAGATAATACTGAGCTGGGCAGGTGTGTTTTTGATGACTACTATTGTGCGCAATGATTTTTCGATTGTGATGAGTGGTATTGGTATGGTCGCGTTAGCTGGTATAGTCGTCCGGAACGGCATATTATTGATAGAGTTTATGGATCTGATGCTGAAAGACGGTATGGAGCCTTATGATGCGATAGTTGAAGCAGGGCGCACACGTATGACACCAGTTTTGCTGACGGCTACTGCAGCTATTTTGGGCCTTATCCCTCTTGGTGTTGGTTTAAATATAGATTTCGCATCTTTCCTCACTACGTTCAATCCGCATATATACTTTGGTGGCGATAGTGTTGCATTCTGGGGTCCATTGGCATGGACTATGATATATGGCCTCAGCTTTGCTACATTCCTTACGCTGATACTGGTGCCAGTAATGATGCTGTTGAGCTTCCGTTTCAAAGCACGAATTAAACGTTGGAGAGAAAAATTCAGTGCATCTATTCAGGATAATGAATAAAAAGAATAGGTTTTATAGAGTGGCATAGGGTTTTATTGGTTGGTAGAAAAGGGGCGTATTTCACGCCCCTTTGTTATTTTATATATCTAATCTACTCATTTGTTGCTCTGAAAACAGCCGTATCTTATGTATTTTTGAAACCTGAACAAAAGAAATATGACGACTACCCCGACAAAGAAACCTGCAATGTTTGAAACGGAAAAGAAATCTGCTCTTGATGCTATATCGCAAGCGCAGTTTATTGCTTTTGCACCCTATATATTCCACGCATCAGTTATTCTGCGCGATAGCGGCATACTGAATAAAGTACAAGATAGCCGTACCAATGGCATGACACTTGAGGAGATTGGTGCTAATGTAAATATGAGCCGCTATGGCATACGCATATTGCTGGAAGCAGGGCTTGGCATCGGCTTATTGCTGCGTAAAGAAGGTAAATACCTGCTTTCTAAAACAGGGCATTTTTTCCTGAACGACCCCATGACACGTGTTAATACAGACTTCATGCGCGATGTATGTTATGAAGGCTCTAAAGAATTGAAATCGTCAATAGAACAAAGCAAGCCCAATGGCTTGAAGTATTTGGGAGATTGGGAAACGATTTATCAGGGATTATCAATTTTGCCAGAGCCTGCTAAAACAAGTTGGTTCAATTTTGATCATTATTATTCAGACAATGCTTTTCCAGAGGCATTACCGATGGTATTTGCAGGCAGCCCCAGAAAAGTAATGGACATTGGCGCAAATACCGGCAAATTTACACTTGCTTGTCTCGAATACAACAATAATGTAGAGGTCGGCTTGGTTGACCTGCAAGTGCAACTGAATGTTGCTAAACAAAATATAGAGCAGGCAGGCTATGGCAACAGGGTACAATACCATGAAAGAAATGTGCTGCATACAGACAGTGAGCTGCCAACTGGCTATGATGTAATATGGATGAGCCAGTTCCTCGATTGCTTTGCAGATGATGAGATAGTTTTTATTCTTGAAAAATGCCACAGAGCATTAAGCGCTGATGGCAGGGTGTTTATCAATGAAACATTCTGGGACAGGCAACGCTTTGAGGCTTCAGCTTTCAGCTTGCAAATGACATCTCTTTACTTTACTACTATGGCAAATGGCAATAGCCAGATGTATGATAGCAAGGTGTTTTTAGGTCTGATAGATAAAGCAGGTTTTGAAGTAGTGGCAGATACCGATAATATCGGCCTGAGCCACACGATACTGGAACTGCGAAAAAAATGATATAATTCATTTGTAATCATATAGTTATTGTATTTTTCACTAAACTTTTCAAATTCTCATCCCCCTTATGAGTACGCAAAAGCAAACAGATGTACTGGTAATAGGTGCAGGCCCTTCAGGTACTATTGCGGCATCTATTATTAAGCAGGCCGGATTGTCTGTTCAGATTGTAGAAAAAATGCAATTCCCGCGTTTCGTTATCGGTGAGAGCCTCTTGCCCCGATGTATGGAAGCCTTGGAAGAAGCAAAATTTCTTGACGCTGTAAAAGCAAAAGGCTTTCAGCAAAAAGACGGTGCGAAGTTCGTAATGAACGGACAGGTTTGCGATTTTACCTTTGCGCAGCAATATGCAGATGGTTGGCGTTGGACATGGCAAGTGCCGCGTGCCGACTTTGATACCACACTGGCAGATGAGTGTGTAAAAATGGGCATCCCCGTATCTTACCAAACAGAAGTAACAGATATTAAGATTGATGATAACGGGCACTCTGTTACAACTATCCGTACCGCAGATGGTGCTGAGCAAACTATTAGCGCGAAATTCATTATTGATGGTAGTGGTTATGGCAGAGTAATACCCCGCATGTTCGGGCTCGATAAGCCATCTACCCAATACCCGCGCAAGACGCTCTTCTGCCACATGACAGACCCTAAGCGCAGCGAAGCCGTAGAACCCAACCGCATTACCGTATATGTACACAATATGCGCACATGGATATGGGTTATCCCGTTTTCAAATGGCAATACGTCTGTAGGTTATGTGGGCGACCCTGAGTTTTTTGACAAGTTTGCCGGAAATGCTGAAGAGCAATTTCGTGCATTGATAATGGCGCAACCAGAGTTGGCAGTTCGTTTTGGTGAGTCCGATATGCTTTGGGAGCCTCGCACATTGCAAAGCTGGAGCGCAACTACAGATACTTTTTTTGGCAAAGGCTTTGTGCTGACGGGTAATGTAACGGAGTTTTTAGACCCTATCTTTTCGTCAGGCGTTACGCTGGCATCGGTATCTGCGCAGCTTGCTGCCAATATGGTAATACGCCACTTTAAAGGCGAAGAACTGGATTGGGAGAACGACTATATGAAAAAGATGATGCAGGGGGTAGATGTGTTTCGTACCTATGTAAACAGCTGGTACGATGGCACATTATTCAATATCTTCTTTGCGGAAAACCGCAGCCCGGAAATCATGTCGCAGATATGTTCAGTATTGGCGGGTTATGTATGGGACGATACCAATCCGTTTGTGAAACATCACGAAAAAAATGTGCGTACATTAGGGCGTTATTTGGCAAACAATGCTACATCTTGATATTAATACAAAACCCGCAATCATTCAATGGTTGCGTTTTAATAAACAGTCTGTGATAAAGGGCGGAAGCCCTTTATTGTCGTTTAACGAGCCTGTTGATAGCCATGCACCCGAACTGATATACCGTGGCTTGCAATACAATTATGCCAAGTTTTTCAAGATGGATCTGATAAGCAAGTGGGCATGGTTAGGGGCAGAAGCACTATTGAAAACAGAGAATGGTTATCTGTATGATGGCATGGATAAAACAAAAATTGCCATTGTACTACAAACCAATCACGGATGTCTGGATGTAGATAAACGGTATAGCGAAACACTGGCAACAATTCCCAGCCCTGCATTGTTTGTATATACATTGCCAAACATCATGCTCGGCGAGATTTGCATCAGGCATGGTTTTAAAGGCGAGCAAGCGTGTGTAGTAAGTAATGGTTTTGACGTACAGGAAATGGAATTTTGGGTAAATGATTTGCTGAATAACAGAGGCATGGATGCATGCCTCTGCGGTTGGGTAGATGCTACCGCAGGCACTCACGATGTTTGTTTGTTTTGGGTTACGAAACAAAACGCGCAAATCGTTTTTTCTGCAGATGCAATGAGCGTACTATATAATAAATAATGAAACAACGGGCATATATAGTAAATACAGGTATCATTACGGCAATCGGTAATAATACGCCATCTTGCCTTGATGCTTTGTTGCATAGCAGAACAGGTATTGGCGAAGCAGAATACCTGCAAACATACTGGAGCAAAGAACTACCCGTAGCAGAGGTGAAAGCAAGTAATGCAAGCCTTGCTGCTATGACTGATACAAATTCTCTATGGCCGCGTACTGCTTTATTAAGTGCCATAGCGGTAAAAGAAGCATGGCAGCCATTTGCAGACAAAGCAACAGGGCTAAGGGTAGGCTTCTTTTCCGCAACTACTGTTGGTGGTATGGACCTTACAGAACAGGTGTATAAAACATTTAAAGAAGATAGCAACGCGGCTGATTTCGATAAGATAAAAAACCATGAATGCGGAGCGATTACTGAATTAGTTGCCAATCACTTTGGTATCAGCGATTTTGTAACAACCATTAGTACCGCCTGCTCTTCTGCTGCAAACAGCATCATGATGGCTGCGCAGATGATAGGTAATGGTATGCTGGATATTGCCATAGCAGGTGGAGCAGATAGCCTTTCACGCTTTACACTCAATGGCTTTAATACATTGATGATATTAGATAAGCAACCATGCCAGCCTTTTGATAACAACAGGCGAGGGCTAAACCTTGGCGAAGGGGCTGCATACATATTGCTGATGAGCGAAAAAGCGATGCAGCAATGCGGTGCAACAGCATCGTGTATGGTTAGCGGATATGCCAATGCCAACGATGCATATCACCAAACGGCATCATCGCCCGATGGTACAGGCAATAAACTGGCAATGGGCAATGCATTGAAAGTAGCCAACCTGCAACCTGCCGATATTGACTACATCAACCTGCATGGTACAGGTACAGCCAACAATGATAGCTCTGAGGGAAAAGCCATAGAAACATTATTTGGCAGCAATGTTCCGATGGCATCGTCAACAAAAGCATATACCGGGCATACATTAGCTGCTGCCGGTGCAGTAGAGGCTGTATTCAGTGTATTAAGCATACAGCATGGTATTGTATATCCCAACCTGCGCTGGCAAACACAAATGGAAGATGTAGGCTTTATGCCTGTAACTACTTTGCAAACAGGTTTAGATATCCGCCACGTATTGTCAAATTCATTCGGCTTCGGCGGAAATTGTTCATCGCTTGTATTCAGTAAATGCTAAGTATGGAATTGTATATAACCGGCACGGGTATAGTGAGCGGCGCAGGTAATACCGGCGATGATGGTTTTTTAAAGCAAGAGCCATCTTACCATGCTGATAAACTATTGTGCGTAGAGCCAAACTATACGGCTTATATACCACCTATGCAATTGCGCCGTATGAGCAAAGCGGTACGAATAGGTATAGGCGCATCCAAAATGGCAATGGCATCCGCAGGCATAGAAAAGCCGGACGCTATAGCAGTTGGTACTGCGATGGGTTGTCTTGCAGATACAGAAGTATTCTTGGGCAAGATGATAGCCCAAGACGAACAAATGCTGACGCCTACCGCATTTATACAATCTACCCACAATACAGTTAGCGGACAGATTGCGCTATTGGCTGGTTGCTATGGGCATAACCATACCTATGTGCAACGCGGACATTCGTTTGAACATGCCATTATTAATACACAACTATACTTGACGGAAAATTCTAACCAACAAATGTTGGTTGGTGGTATTGATGAACTGACAGACGGCAGCCTTGCAGCATTACAAATAGGTGGTATTAACAGAAAAGAAAATAGCACTCCGGCAGATGTGTTGAATGGTAACCATACAGGTTGTATTGCAGGTGAGGGAGCAGCGTTTTTTACAGTTACAAATACTAAGCCTGCACAAAGAGCTGTCTGCATAAAAGATGTATATGCATTCACCGAAAAAGATGTAACAAAAGCAGCCAACAAGATAGATAACTATGTATCTGCAATACACATTCATGCAGATGCTGTTATATTGGGGTTGAATGGCGATGAGAAATCAAACGCTTTCTATCAATTCTTACAAAACAGTGTATTCAACCAAATACCTCAATACGCTTTCAAACAGCTGTGTGGCGAGTATGCTACAGCATCTGCTTTTGCATTGGGTATGTTCGCATCAATCATTGCCAAAAATGAAATGCTGCCATCGCATAGCGCACTCAATAAAGAAGCAACGGAATTGAAAAATGTACTGCTGATAAACCACTATATGCACTACTATAGCTGCTGGTGGTTGCAGGTAGTTTAGCCGTATAGTTCCAGATGGATAGATTTTTTATCATAGCCCATCTCCAACAGGCGGCGCTTGGCTTCGTCCACCATCATCTTCCATCCGCATAGCATAAAGTGTGCATCTGGTTTACTGGCACACAATTGTTCATATACACTATGCACATAGCCATGTTCGTAGCCTTCAATCTTTTCTCTCGATAATACGGGGTGGTATTTGAAATTGGGCAGTACAGCTTCAAGCGCTTTTAGCTCATCCTCATACAGCAAATCGGCCTTAGTGCGCGTACCGAATATCAGGTGAATATGATGGTGTTGCAGATTATGCTTTTTAATATGGTTTACCATACTGCGAAAAGGTGCTATACCCGTACCGGTACATATCATGTACAAATCATGCTCTATATTTTCGGGTAATGTAAAAACGCCTTGCGGGCCCCGCAGCACCAGCTCGCTGCCTTCTTTCACTTCATTAAAAAAATAAGTAGTACCCAGCCCGCCTTCTAAATATACAATGACCAGTTCTATTACATTACCCCCGTCGGGCGATGACGCGATGCTGTAGCTGCGCCATCTTTTATTACGTTGTTCGTGTATCGGCAGGTCGAGCGTAACGAACTGCCCCGGTTTAAAATCGAATACAGGTGTTTCTGGCAGTTCAATCCAATAGCGGCGTGTATTGTCAGTAGCCTGCTCTACACGTTTTACAATGCCTTTTTGCCATTGGGGGATCATAGTTTAAAGTTAGGCAATAAAATCAACAGGTTGTTAATACATATCTTCAAATTTGCGCAGTAAGCTATCTGTTGAGGGGTTTGCTTTCCATTCATCGTAGTGATGCCTTACCCACATTTGTATTTCCAAATCGGTGGCCGCACGGGCAAACTCATACTGCATAGGGTTGTACTGAATAAATAATATGGCAGCATTGCCTTTCAGCGATGTCAGTTTTTCTACTAATTGCGTATTGTACCTGAGTGCTATATATCGTTGTTTATTGTCTTCTTCAAGCTGTTTCACAAAAGCTTTATTCTTCTTTTTCTTGCCAGATGCTACATAGGCAAGTTCAGAAATAACGCCATCAAATGCAATGCCGTTGCTCATGTTCATTTGCGGTTTATGTTTGGCATCTTTTATCGTTTTTCTATACGTCAATGCACGCTCTACCGAATCTTCATAATACTTTGCGTACGGAGATTTTACCTCTACTTCCTGTAGTTTATTCTGCACGGGGTTCATGTATATGGTATCGGGCAAGCGGTACACACGTTTCACGCTAAAATAAAACCCTGAATGTGAACAGAGCAGGGTATCACCTTTGGTGTATGATAGGTTACAAATACCCTGCTCGTTGGTGCGGCTTGTTACCTTCGTATGTTTATTGGCTACTACTGCGTTTGGCAATGGTGTGCCACTCATCTTGTCTATTACCACTACTTTGTTTTGCGCAAACAGGCAATGGCAATACAGGCTTAATATGGATAAAGTGGCTATAAATTTCATTCTAATGGTTTTGTTTGGTTCAGGCTGTCTGTAAGATGTATGACAGGGTTTTTCATCCACAATCTGTAATGATGGCGTATCCACATTTTCAACTCCAACTCAGTAGCGTTGCGCGCATAGTCATACTCCATCGGGTATGCATTCATAAAATGGCCAAGGCTGTCGCCCGTAAGCCCTGTTAGCGAGCTAACCAATTCTGGGGTATAGCGTGTATCAATAAACCGCTCACTTTCCCATTTCACAAAGTTGCGCTGAAAAGCAAGCCTTGTTCTGCTTTTCTTGGAAATTCTGTCTGCAATAAATGATACCGGGCTCATAATAGAGTTGCTACGCTCCCAAGCCAATGCACGTTTGTAAGTAGAACGCCGCCTGATAGAGTCTAGCTGGTAGGGTGTATATTTTGGTCGCAGTACAAATTCTTCCAGTTCAAACCGTTTTACAGGCAACGCTATTTTTATACCATTTTGCATCAATTCGGCACTGATATATTTGCGCTGCTCTGCATAGCCCACCATGCTGAATACAAGTTGATGCCCTTCATTGGCAGGTATGGTAAAAGCACCCGTTTGGTTGGTATATACAGTTTGTTGAGTACTTACATTTATAACGCTGACGGGATACAATGGTTTGCCTGTTTGCCCTTCCGTTACCACGCCCGAAATGTATTGCGCCTGTACGTTACTGCAAATAAGTAATATATATATAAATAAAAATTGCCTCACCGATTGTAAAGGTAATGAGCCACAGGCTATAACATAGCCGCAGAGCCCTATTTGACAATACTTTAAGAAAATAACAACGCAAACTGCTACAGTGTTGGGCTATTGAGGCATTATTAATTATTTTCGCCATCTAAATAGCAATAACCAATGTCCAGTCCTTCTTTTTACACACGCATACAAAAAGAACTGCAAGAAATACAAGATGCAGGCTTGTTCAAAAACGAACGCTTTATAGCATCCGAACAAGGTGCGGAAATTACCGTTAACGGTAAGCAAGTACTCAACTTTTGCGCTAATAACTATCTCGGTCTTTCTTCTCATCCCAAAGTGATAGAAGCGGCACATAAAACGATTGATGAGCGTGGCTATGGCATGAGCTCGGTACGCTTCATCTGCGGCACGCAGGATATACATAAAGAACTGGAAGCGAAGCTGTCTAAGTTTCTGGGTATGGAAGATACCATATTATATGTTGCTTGTTTTGATGCCAATGGTGGTGTTTTCGAGCCATTGTTGGGAGATCAGGACGTAATTATATCAGACGAGCTAAACCATGCTTCTATCATAGATGGTGTGCGTTTGTGTAAAGCGCAACGTGCAAGGTACAAGCACAATGATATGGCAGACCTTGAAGCACAATTGCAGGCATTTGCAGGCGCACGTACACGCATGATTGTAACCGACTCGGTTTTTTCAATGGATGGCACTATAGCGCAGCTTGATAAAATTTGCGACCTCGCCGATAAGTACGATGCCATCATCATGATAGATGAAAGCCATTCATCGGGCTTTATGGGTAAAACAGGGCGTGGGGTACACGAGCTTTGTGGTGTGATGGACAGGATAGATATTATAACAGGCACTTTGGGCAAAGCATTGGGTGGCGCATCGGGTGGCTTTACAAGTGGTAAAAAAGAAATAGTTGATATACTGCGCCAACGCAGCCGCCCTTACTTGTTCAGCAACACGGTAGCACCTGCGGTAGTAGGCGCATCCATCGCCGTACTGGATATGCTAAGCGAAACAACCACCCTGCGCGACAAGCTGGAAGAAAACACCATGTACTTCCGCGAAAAAATGACTGCAGCCGGTTTCGACATAAAACCCGGTACACACCCAATATGCCCCGTAATGCTGTACGACCCCGTGCTGGCACAAAAATTTGCAGCCCGTATGCTGGAAGAAGGCATTTACGTAATCGGGTTCTTCTACCCCGTAGTACCAAAAGGCAAAGACCGCATACGTGTACAAATATCAGCCGCACATAGCCGCGAGCATCTGGATAAAGCCATCGCAGCTTTTACTAAAGTAGGCAAGGAGTTGGGGGTGATTAAATAGATACTCCTAAAATATTAAAAGCAAAAGGCGTAGATTATTCTACGCCTTTGTTATGCTTCAATATCAGGTATTTAATATAAATTTGTTGTATGCGATTGGCCGTTGACAATAAAGCCTCTTTGATAGCCTTGCTTCATTTACATAAAGACAGTATCAAGTCTTATGGAGTGAGGCAATTAGGCTTGTTTGGCTCATTTGTCAGAGATAATAGGATTGATAACGACAGCGATATTGATTTACTTGTTGATTTTGAAAAAGGCAAAAAGACCTTTGATAATTTTATGAACCTATCATTTTATTTAGAAAACATATTCGGTAGAAAGGTAGAGTTGGTAACACATAGTGCCCTTAGCCCTTATATCGGTAAGCACATATTAAATGAGGTAGAAAATGTTAATCTCTGATATTGATTTGCTGATGCATATTAAAACTGAGGTTGACTTTGTACTCAATGCAACAAATAATAAAAGCGAAGATGTCGTTTTCAACGACGAAATATTATCTCGTGCTGTTGTCAGGAGTTTGGAAATAATTGGCGAGGCAACGAAAAAACTAAATGCTGATTTCAAAGCTCAGCATCCGCATATTGAGTGGAAGAAGATGGCGGGAACAAGAGATAAATTAATACATGACTACTTCGGGGTTGATTACGAAATTGTATGGGACGTAATTGAAAACAAGCTGCCTGAATTACAATTCCAGATAGATGAACTACTAAAAGAAATAAACGATAAATAACAAAGGCGTAGATTATTCTACGCCTTTATTTATATAGTCTATCAATTCATTGATGTCGTTATCCGTCAGGTGGGGCATGGGTGGCATAGGGCTTTTATTATTTTCTTCATATACCTGTTTGGCGCGGGCATCTCCCAGCGATATACTCTCTTGCGAGTTACGGATGAATTTAGCCATACGGCTCGTATCATTATTCCACCGTTGCATACTGCCGGCCAATGCAGGGCCAATTGATTTATCGTTCATCTTGTGGCACTGCATGCAGTTGGCTACAAATATGGCTTTCCCCTTGCTCATGCCGGGATGGTTAGCTTTTTGTGTTGTTTGTTCGTCGCTGCCACCACACGATGCTAAGATGATGGTACTTGTAATGAATAATATCTTTGGTTTCATATTGTATAAAAAATAGCCCCTGCGGATTGCAGGGGCTAAGTTAGTTATTTACTCAATGAGCTGACACTATGTAACAGTCGTTTCCATCGCAGATTGAATAGGCTTTCTTTATGGCTAAGCCACACAAACGATGCTTTGCCTACAATATGGTCTTCGGGTACAAAACCCCAATAGCGGGAATCGAGCGAATTGTGGCGGTTATCACCCATCATCCAGTAATAGTCCATTTTAAAAGTATAACTGGTCGTTTCCTGTCCGTTGATGAAGAATTTACCATCCCGTTCTTCCAGTTTATTGCCTTCATATTTATATATAAGTCGGCGATACATGGCTATGTTTTGCGGTGTCAGCGTTACTGTTACGCCTTTCTTTGGTACGGTAAACGGTCCGTAGTTGTCTCTGTTCCATTTAAAGTTGGTAGCATCATGCGGAAATGCATCATCTACCGTACTGCCGGCGGGTATTACATAAGGTTGTACAAGTGCAACACCTGGCAATTGTTTTACAAATGCTACTTTATCATTTGGTATCTCCAATAAATATTCACTGCCCTGTTGTTGCTGCGCAACAATGCCATTATCTGCCAACACTTCTTCATCCAGCAAGTTTCCATTTGTGCGAACGATATAAGAAATCTTTGAATGAGGGAATATTTTAGCCTGTTTATCGTTTACATATACAATACCGTTGACAATCTGCAGCTTATCGCCCGGTATGCCCATACAGCGTTTTATGTAGTTGTCTTTTTTATCAATGGGGCGGGTAATGATATTGTACGAACCCAATACCACATCCCTGCCTTTTGCCCTGCAAGCCTGATAATAATCTTCATTAGGTGCTTCTTCTATCACTGTATCGCCATTCGGAAAGTTGAATACTACCACATCGTAACGCTGCACTTTACCAAAGCCAGGCCAACGATGATACTTCCATTGTACTGCATCTGTATAAGATTCGCCACCAAACAGCGGCATTGTATTATGAACCAGCGGTACTGCAACAGGTGTCATGGGTGTACGAGGACCATAAGCCATCTTGCTTACAAACAAATAGTCATTTACCAGCAAACTGCCTTCCATAGAGCCTGTAGGGATGGTATAGGCTTCTATCAGAAAAGTACGGATGATGGTTGCTGCCACAACGGCAAACACGAGTGCATCCAGCCACTCTCTCCACCATACTTTTTTCTTTTTGTTTTCGTCTTTCTTTTTCCAGAATGCAAGTCGCATGAGGTGTGTGTATTAATGGCAACAAAACTAAGAACTTCCACTACATTTTATAGAATAATGCATAACGCTTTAAGAAATCTTTACAATAAAAATATTTAACACGTATGGATGTGATTTTTAGAGGCTTTTAGATACACAACAGCGTCAATCATTAAACGAATTGTACAATACGGATATTGGTTCTTCTCTTGTTCTGCCATTTTGAGTAAATTGCCCGTCTAACGATAATTACAGATACATGGCACGTTCAGTTACCATATTAGGTGCAGGTTTGGTAGGTTCTTTATTAGCTGTATTGCTGCGCAAACGCGGCTACGAAGTAACGGTGTACGAACGCCGCCCCGATATGCGCAAGGCTTCTATGAGCGCGGGTAAGTCCATCAATCTGGCTATGAGCGCGCGCGGATGGAAAGCATTGGATATGGCAGGCTTGCGAAAAGATATTGAAGAACTGGCCATACCCATGCCGGGCAGGTATATGCACCAACCCGATGGCACGGGTGTTTTTCAGCCCTATGGAAAAAATAATGAAGCCATCTACTCAGTTAGTCGCGGCGAATTGAATAAAAAGTTAATGACACTCGCCGAGCAGGTAGGTGCTACCATACACTTCGGCCAGCGGTGCAATAGGGTAGATGTACCCAATAACCGTGTGTATATGGAAGATGCGGATGGCAAAGAAACTATAATAGATGCCGATTTGCTTTTTGGTTCAGACGGTGCTTTCTCTGCATTGCGCAACGGCTACCAATTTCTTGATAGGGCAAACCTGACGCAGCATTATATAGAGCATGGCTACAAAGAGCTATGCATACCACCAGACGAAAACGGCAATCTGCGCATGGAGAAAAATGCGCTGCATATATGGCCACGCAAAAACTTTATGCTCATAGCGTTGCCCAATACAGACGGTACATTTACTTGCACCTTATTTCTGCCATTTGAGGGGGATATATCTTTTGAAAAACTGAAAACAGAAGCCGATGTAACGGCATTTTTCAAAGAACACTTCCCCGATGCAGTGCCGATGATGCCGACACTGATTGAAGACTTTTTTGCAAACCCTACTTCTTCGCTCGTTACCATCCGTATATCACCATGGCATTATAAAGACAAGAGCGCGTTGATAGGTGATGCGGCACATGCTATCGTACCATTTTACGGGCAGGGCATGAACGCGGGTTTTGAAGATTGCACCATACTGGCATCGCTGATAGATAAGCACGGTGATGATTGGGCTACAATACTGAATCAATACGACCAAAAGCGCAAACCCAACGGCGATGCGGTATTAGAACTGGCATTGATGAACTTTATAGAAATGCGCGATAAAGTGGCAGAGCCTGCATTTCTTGAGCGCAAAAAAATAGAAAAAGAACTGGGCAAACGCTACCCCGAAAAATTTGTGTCGGTGTATGAGATGGTATCTTTTACACACACGCCATACAATACTGCATGGAGTTGCATTAAAGCACAAGACAAGCTGCTGGGCAATATCATGAGCGAGGGCGATTTTTTTGCCAATGTAAATGATACTGCATTTTGCAGCAAGCTGGATAACTGGATGCTCCAATATCATGAAGAAGTAAAACAACTGGATTTCGGACATGAAGCCTGAGAAGCGCTGGACGTTAAAGCCTGCCGAACAGGACACCATCCAAAACATTTATAAAGCACTGAGCATACACCCCGCCTTGTGTCGTGTATTGGCATTGCGTGGCATTACAGACTTCAATACTTCAAAAACATTTTTTCGCCCCGAGCTATTGCATCTGCACGACCCCTACCTGATGAAAGGGATGGATAAAGCTGTGCAGCGAATCAGCGAGGCGATAGAATGGAACGAGCGTGTGCTGATATATGGCGATTATGATGTGGATGGTACTACATCGGTGGCGGTTGTTTATTCTTTTCTGCGCAAGCAATATAAAGGGCAGCTTGAATATTATATACCACATCGCTATCGCGAGGGTTATGGCGTATCGAAAGAGGGCATTGATTATGCACATGCCAATGGCTTTACATTATTAATTACACTCGATTGTGGCATCAAGTCGGTAGAACTGATTGCCTACGCGCAATCATTAGGCATAGATGTAATTGTGTGCGACCACCACACACCTGATGATGCCTTGCCACCTGCATTGGCAATACTAAACCCAAAGCAAACGGATTGCCCGTATCCATACAAAGAGTTAAGCGGTTGTGGTATTGGCTTCAAACTGATAAGCGCGTTGGCACAACGTTGGCAGTTGCCCGATGAAGAAGTATTTCAATACCTCGACCTTGTAGCTACAAGCATTGCGGCAGATATTGTACCGATAGATGGGGAGAACCGTGTACTGGCATATTATGGTGTAAAGAAAGTAAACGAAAACCCATCACTCGGCATCAAAGTATTGAAAGAGATGGCAGGTGTAACGCGCACCCTGTCTGTAGCCGACCTTGTATTTGTAATAGGCCCGCGCGTAAATGCAGCAGGGCGTATGGACGATGCGCGCAAAGCGGTAGAACTATTTATAGAGCCCGACCCCGAAAAAATACATGCACTGGCAGATGCCCTGCAATCTGACAATACAGACCGCAAGGAAGTAGATAAAAGCATTACCGAAGAGGCACTATCTATGATACAGGGCGATGATGCGATGACGGCTCGCAAATCTACCGTATTGTATCGCGAGCATTGGCATAAGGGAGTGGTTGGCATCGTTGCATCGCGGCTGATAGACTATTACTATCGCCCTACAATAGTGCTTACCAAATCGAACGATAAAGTAACAGGTTCTGCTCGCTCCGTTAGTGGCTTTAATGTGTATGAAGCTATACATGCCTGTCGCGATTTGCTTGAGAATTATGGCGGCCACTTCTATGCTGCAGGTATGACGATGCACCCCGATAATGTAAATGAGTTTGTAGCTAAGTTTGAGGAAGTAGTTTCAAAATCCATACCCCCCGAATTGCTGATACCCGAAATAGAAATTGATGCGGAGATATTATTGTCAGACATCAAGCCCGCGTTTTATAATATCATCAAACAGTTCGAGCCTTTTGGTCCTACCAACCTGCGTCCCGTATTTATCACCAAGCGTGTTTACGATTATCAGGGTTATAGCCGCATTGTAAAGGAACAACACATCAAATTTGTAGTGCATCAGCACAAAGGTGTTATAATAGACGGTATCGGTTTTAATATGGCAGACAAAATGCACATCGTACAGCGTGGTGCATTTGATATGGTATATACCATAGACGAAAACGAATTTAACGGTACTACCAAGCTGCAAATAAAAGTGGTGGATATTAGGTAGAACCAGGATTAGCTGGATTAAAGGATTTTCAGGATAATAAAAAACGGATGCATCATAGCATCCGTTCAATAACTATCAAGGCTAATCCCCAAATCCTATTAATCCAGGTTAGTTTATATTTATCTCAAAGTTCACCAACTCAACAAACTCGTCAATACGTGCTTCTATTTCTTCCATTGTCAGTTCTTTCAGCCTGTTAGGACCAAATTTCTCAACACAAAAAGAAGCCATAGCAGAGCCTACGATGATGCCCGTCTTCATATTCTCGAAAGAGATGTCTTTGGTGCGTGCAATGTGGCCTATAAAGCCACCTGCAAATGTATCTCCTGCGCCCGTTGGGTCAAACACTTCCTCAAGCGGCAATGCGGGTGCAAAGAACACTTGCTTGCCATGAAACAGCAACGCACCATGCTCTCCTTTCTTTATGATGAGGAACTTTGGCCCCATTGCCTGTATTTTATTGGCAGCTTTTACCAAAGAGTATTCACCACTCAGTTGACGAGCCTCACTATCGTTTACCATCAGTACATCTACCATACTGATAGCCTGCTTCAATTCGTCCAGTGCTATCTCCATCCAGAAGTTCATCGTATCCATGATGATGAGCTTAGGGCGGTTTTTCAGTTGGTTGATAACACTTATCTGCACGGCAGGTGCCAAGTTGCCCAGCATCAGAAACTCGCAGTCCTGATAGCTATCGGGCAGTTGCGGGTTGAATTGTCCCAACACATTCAACTCTGTTACCAGTGTATCGCGTGTGTTCATATCCATGTGGTAGCGACCACTCCAAAAGAAACTTTTGCCATCTTTTACCACCTCTACACCTGCCATATCTACACCGCGTGCAGTCAGCGCATCCATCTCTTCCTGCGGAAAATCACCACCTACAATAGATACCTGCTTGATGGGTTTTGTAAAATTAGATGCTGCCCATGCTGCGTAGGTAGCAGAGCCGCCTATTATACGGTCAACCTTGCCAAACGGAGTTTCAAGCGCATCAAAGGCCATAGAGCCTACTATCATTAAAGACATATTCAGATTTTTTTGCCGTGCAAAGATAATTTTTATTAATTACTGAATGTTGTAATCTCTTTTTATTGTAATTATATGGTTTGGAATTATGAGAACTGTAGGTGTACTAAACTTGGTAGGTAGTATTGCATCGTTTGCTTTACTTGCAGCAGTTGCAGTAACTGAAAGCATGTTATATTTTCTTTTTATAATTATTGTAGAAATAATCGTTGTCGTTTTTTGTACATCAATAGTCTATATAGGTAACGGATATATTAAGGTTCTATCTTTCAATCCGTTTAAAAAAGATTTTATTGCGAATTTTAATGATATTGATAAAATCACTCTTATAAGCCCAACTTCCAAGTTAAGTATATCAAGGATGAGGATAGAGATAAATGGGGAAGAACATAAGTTTATACTTGGTATCACTAATTTTGGAGTGGAAATACTATACGGATATATTAAAGAGCAGTACAAGAAAGAAGTAGTATATGACATTAGGTTTTAGATACAAAGAAAATAGTGGGTTATGAAAGCAATGCTTTTTGCTGCGGGGCTTGGTACCCGTCTGAAGCCGTTTACGGATAAACACCCCAAAGCACTGGCAGAGGTGAATGGTAAAACCCTGCTGGAACTGAACATACGCTATCTGCAACGCTTTGGTATAGAAGATGTAGTAGTAAACGTGCATCATTTTGCTGGTCAGATAGAACAAGCGATTAACGATAATAATGGTTTTGGTAGTTGGGTAACGATATCAGACGAGCGGGATGAAGTGCTGGAAACAGGCGGCGGTTTGAAAAAAGCAGCACCTTATTTTGAGCATGAAGAACATTTTGTCATCATGAATGTGGACGTGCTCACCAACCTCGACCTCGGCAAAATGATAGAAGCGCACATGGAAAGTGATGCGATGGCTACGCTGGCAGTCATGCAACGTGCATCATCCCGTCAACTATTATTTGACGAACATATGCTGCTATGCGGCTGGGCTAATAATAATACTGGCGAACAAAAGATAGTGCGCGAAGTATTGGAAATGCAGCCGCTTGCATTCAGTGGTATACAGGTGCTCAGCAACCGTATGCTGGATATACCTTTCAAAGGCAAATTTTCTATCATAGATCTATACCTGCACAATGCCCGCGAAAATATCATCCGTGGATACAACCATACAGGAAATGTATTTATAGATGTAGGAAAACCTGAAAGCTTAGAGAAAGCTGCTTATTTGTTTGAATGATACAGTAAAGGTTTAAAAAATCATGTTATTGCAACCCAAAACAGTATGATGAAAAAATTGGCATTAGTGTTGGGCATTAGTGCACTAACCTCATTTGTTACGCAAGAAGCCATTCTTTCAAAAGCTAAGAAAGGTACATCTATTACCACAAGTGGATATTTAGTAAATTTTTATGGTGAATATGGCGTCTGGGTTTTTCAGCCATGCACAAATCGTAATGCTTTTGTAATGGATGCTATGAATGGTTCATCATTCTATGTACAGGATATGGTAAATGATTTGGGCCTTACTTTTTTGAGCGAATCAAAAAATAAAGGAAGAAATTGCCTGTATTAATATACGATCATACATCAAAATTACAGTTCGCAGATAGTCTTGAGTATATATATTGTACACTTACAATGAAAGTGCTAGACAACCCGCGCAAGGAAAAGGACTGCGCCTATACAATTAAGTACAAAAAAGTCGAAAAGGACTTAGGGTGTTGGTCACTTGAAAACTATGTAACAAACTTGGAGCCTATTTACATCAAAAAATAGGGAAGAATATTACTCATATGGTGTAACACTCTCCCCTATTATCTGAATTTCAACTCCAATTACACACCCATTTCGACCAGTCTCTCTTTCACAAAGCTGCCAAGCTCTGCAACGTATGCAGGCGAAAAATCGAAACGGATGCCTGCTGTTGCATACAGTTCTTTCAGTGTTTTGGTATAGCCAAGTGCCAGTGCAGCTTTATAGTTTTCCAAAGCCTGCTCTTTGTTTTCGCGGTATTGTCGCCACATGGCAATA
Source organism: Chitinophagaceae bacterium IBVUCB1 (assembly GCA_002127285.1). Lineage (GTDB taxonomy): Bacteria > Bacteroidota > Bacteroidia > Chitinophagales > Chitinophagaceae > Polluticoccus. Next base: position 778,216 of record NFUW01000001.1, on the reverse strand, counting down.
GCACCCAGTTGGGCAATGCCGTATTCTATATAGTAAAACGGCACCTCGTACAGGTGCAGTTGTTTTTGCCAAAAATGAGTGCGGTATGTTTCAAAGCCAGTCCAGTCTGTTACCCCCGTGCTAAACTCACCAAGTATCTTCATCCACTCCGCCTCGCGTTGTTCGTTGGTATGTGCAGGGTTGGTATATAACCAGTGTTGAAATTTATCTATCGTAGCTATCCACGGCAGCACATTTATCACACGTTCCAGTTCTTCTATCTGTGCGCGTTGCAGTTCGTCTTTATCGCTGAAGAAAATATCCCAATGCTCCATTGAGAATAGTTCCATGCTCATACTTGCCAGTTCGGCAATCTCCATCGGGTATTCTTTGAATGAAGACAATGGCAGGTTATGGCTCAGGAATGAGTGTACGGCATGCCCGCCCTCGTGCATCATGGTTATTACATCGTTCACCGTACCTGCGGCGTTCATAAATATAAACGGCACACCCGTTTCAGCCAGCGGACAGTTATAGCCGCCCGGAGCTTTACCCACACGGCTCTCCAAGTCCATACGTTTCATATCCGTCATGGTGTTGAGGCAGCCACTGAAATAATCGCCCAGCTTGCCAAACACCGCTATCGCTTTGTCAGATAATTCCTTACCAGTTTCAAAAGGTTGTAGTGGCTCTATACCCACCGGTTCGGCATCGCTATCCCACGGGCGCATTACGTCCAGCCCCAGTTTTTGCTTGCGGCGTTCTACCAGCATTTTGTGCAGGGGTAGTATATGTTCACGCACTGCATCATGAAAAGCAAAGCAATCGGCAGGCGTATAGTCAAACCTGCCAAGCTCACGAAACTTATAATCCCTGTAATTATCAAAGCCTGCGTTTACCGCTACCTGTTGGCGCTTCTCTAATAATTGGTTGAAAAGGTTATTCAGTTCTTCTTTATCCTGCAGGCGGCGTTCAGCTATTTTGCCAAAAATTGTTTCTCGAAGTTGCCTGTCGGGGTTTTGCAGAAAGCGCGCAGCCTGTTGCAGTGTATATTCCTTGCCCTCGTGTGTTATAGTCATCTTGCCCGATATCACACCGTATTGCTGCGCCAGCAGGCTCATTTCTGCCTGTATGGGTACATTCTCTTCGCGGTATAGTGTTACCGCGTTGCGCACACTACGCAGGTACGGATAGTATTGCGCTTCGTCCAGTTCTTTGATGAAAGGCGATGCCAGCATTTTTTTATTTAGTTCAAAGAAGTAAGGTTTCATCTTCGGTTCTATCTCCATGCAGAAATAAGTAAATGCTTCTTCGTATGTTTTGTTGGTTGTATCGCAGGTCATGTTTATTTGTCGCCAGCAGGCGTCTTCACTTATCACTGCTTCCAGTTCGCTGATGTGGTGCAACCAATTTTCCAACGCTTCTTTTGTATCAATACTATCACTCAGTAATTTATCAAAATAGGGTTGCAGTGCATCCCATGTCGTTACCGTAAAATCTTCGGGCAAAAAATTCCTTTTTAGTTTTTCTATGCGTGTATATACTGCGCTCATCTTGTATCTGGTATTTTAATGCTGCAAAATACACCGTACAAACCACATAAAAAGTGAATAATGCTTTTACCGATATATCCGTAAAATGACTTTTGAATGATACTAATAATGTATATGAATAATAAATTTATAAATAAACATTAAATAAATACTATATGAATAATAGATTTTAAAAAATGTAATAATAAGCCAAAATACTGCAAATCAATAAATAGCATTTATAGTTTAATGTGTACTGATTTTAATATTTAAAAAATAGATAAGTGATTAACATAAAACCATTTTTTTCCTGTCGGAGAGAATATTACATTTGTATCAAGTTGTGAATTTAATGGGTTAGTAAGTAAGAGCCGCGGATTCTTCCGATGGCTCTTTTTCTTTTCATTTATCTTTAGCCTGCCATGGCAAAAATCAAATCAGCTTTCTTCTGTCAGCAATGCGGATACGAATCTCCTAAGTGGGCGGGTAAGTGCCCGTCATGCGGTTCGTGGAATTCGTTTGTAGAAGAAGTGATACAGCGCGATGATAAACAAAAACCCATAGCAGGTTGGGAAGATGAAAGCAAAGAGCAGCGCAAAGCACACAAGCTGGATGAGTTGGTAATACAAAAAGAGCTACGCCTGCAAACACCCGATGCTGAACTGAACAGAGTACTTGGTGGTGGCTTAGTGCCCGGTTCTGTAATACTGGTAGCAGGCGAGCCCGGTATTGGTAAGTCAACTTTGTTTCTGCAATGCGCCTTGCAATGGAAAAATATTACAACACTCTATGTATCGGGAGAGGAGAGCGCGCAACAGATAAAACTACGAGCCGATAGAGTAGGTGCCAATAACCCCAATATGTACTTGCTGACGGCAACAGATACCAACACACTTTTTCAGGAAGTAAAAAAAGTGCGCCCGCAAATGCTGATAATAGATTCGATACAAACGCTGGAGTCGCCATATGTAGAAAGTGCGGCAGGCAGCGTATCGCAAGTGCGTGAGTGTGCGGCAGAGTTGCAGCGATTTGCCAAAGCAACTAACATCCCCATCTTCATCATAGGGCATATAACCAAAGACGGTGCCATTGCAGGGCCTAAGGTGCTGGAGCACATGGTAGATGCCGTATTGCAATTTGAGGGCGACAGGCACTATGCCTACCGCATACTACGTACTATCAAAAATCGTTTCGGCAGCACATCCGAACTTGGTATATATGAAATGGTAACCAACGGTATGCGCCCTGTCAGCAATCCGTCAGAGATATTATTATCGCAGCACGACGAGCCATTGAGTGGTATCGCCATTGCAAGTACAATGGAAGGCGCGCGCCCGCTGATGATAGAAGTGCAGGCATTGGTAACACAGGCGGTATATGGTACACCGCAACGCACCGTTAGCGGGCTCGATTTGCGCAGGTTGCAATTACTACTAGCCGTGCTGGAAAAACGCGGTGGTTTCCATTTTGGTACGCGCGATGTATTTGTAAACATAGCAGGCGGGCTGAAGATAGAAGACCCGAGTATAGAGTTGGCAGTAGTATGTGCTTTGCTTTCGTCTTACGAAGACAAAGCACTACCAAGTAATATATGCCTCGTGGGAGAGATAGGCTTATCCGGAGAGATACGCGCCGTGAACCGCATAGACCAACGCATAGCCGAAGCCGACAAACTGGGCATGGATGTAATATTTATACCAAAAGCAAATGCAAAAGGCTTGGACAAGAAAAACTATAAAATAGAAATAAAGACCGTGAACAAAGTAGAAGATGTGTATAGGGGGTTGTTTTAAAATATGCAATTACAATATCACAAATATTCTATTGATGTAAAACCTGCGAGCAGTGAAAAGTCTGAATACAATATGGTTATATCAGAAGACGTATATTTCATGCCTTCCACTTCAATCGATATAACTGTATCTAATGATGGCAATTCAGTGTCAAGAATATTGGTTGAAGGTTTTGCTGGTGCAACTGGAATATATGATGATAACATATTAATAGACGACTCCTATTTATTACTATGTGTAAGTGATTGTGTCTATAGATTGAGACTACCAAATCTTGAGCTAGACTGGAAAAGAAAATGTGATGTTGCAACATGTTTTACTATTTCCAAATTCAAAGAAGATTATCTAATACATGGCGAATTACAGATAGTAAGGCTTAGTAAACAAGGAGATATTAAATGGGTGTTTTCTGCAAGAGATATTTTTGTACTCCCAAATAGAGAAAGCCAGTTGTTAATCGATAATGATGTAATTAGTATTAAAGATTGGCAAGGGTATATATACTATTTGGATGAAAATGGGAAAGTATTAAAGGAAGACTATGTCGGGTAATATAATGAAAGATTTCGCGCTAGGGCTCGGCTCTCTCTTCTACCCCCGACTTTGCGAGGGTTGCAGCAAATCTTTATTGGCAGAGGAAGAAGTGCTTTGCCTTAACTGCAATGTCTTCAACTTGCCACGCACTGCCTATCACCACATAGCCGAGAATGAAACTTATATGCGCTTTGCAGGGCGCGTACCTGTCGTCAGGGCTACATCATTTGCCTACTTCACTGCCGATGGTTTGTTGCAACACCTGTTACACGGGCTCAAATACGATGATAAAAAAGAAATTGGTATCTATCTGGGCAAGCAATTGGGCTACGATTTGCAGCAGCTCAACTGGCACAAGGGTATAGATTATATAGTACCCGTACCCCTGCACCCTGCTAAAGAAGCGCAGCGTGGCTACAACCAAACCCAACTGATAGCCGAGGGTATGGGCGAAGTGCTGCAACTGCCTGTATTGGGTAGCCTGCTATACCGTACCCGCCACACCGACAGCCAGACACAGAAAACCCGCGAAGAGCGCATTAGTAATATGGTAGGCGCATTTGCAGTAAAAGATACGACCAACTACACAGGCAAGCACTTTCTGCTGATAGACGATGTGTTGACCACAGGTGCTACCCTTGAGGCATGTGCACAGGCATTGCTCACCATCCCCCATGCTACCGTCAGCATAGCCACGGTAGGGGTAGCCAACTAAAATTTAACACCTTATTGCATATTCGCATTATAAAGGGTATCTTAATGGCAATTTTTAATAGTCAGCCTATTACAATTATTCCAAAACATTCTGTATGAAGAAACATTTTTTACTGATGGGCACGTTGTTATTGTCGTCGGCAATGGCATTTGGTGCTGCATTTCAGCTAAACCTGCAAGGGGTTAGGCAGTTGGCAATGGGCGGTACAGGTACAGCAGTACCGTGGGATGCCGCTACCATATTCTACAATCCCGGTGGGCTTAGCGCTTTAAAGCATGTACAGGCCTATGGCAGTGTTCAGTTTCTATCGGCTAATACACGCTATGTAGAAACACCAACCGGCAGTTATTCTGCCAATAGCAGAGAAAAATTATACACACCGTTCAATTTTTATATTGGCGGCCCTGTACGATATAAAAGCAAGCTGAGCCTTGGTTTGGGTGTTTATACCCCATTCGGCACAGGCATCCGTTGGGATGACAACTGGCGTGGCCGCTATGTAGTGCAGGATATTCAACTGCAAAGCGTATTCTTTCAGCCAACAGCCAGCTACCGCATCAACGATGTAGTATCTATCGGCGCGGGTTTTGTAATAGCAACAGGTCATGTAAGCATACAGCGCGCTGTACCTATTCAAAACATGAACGGGCAGGATGGCAAAGCCGAACTGGCAGGTAATGCAAATGGTTTAGGATATAACATCGGTATCCATCTGCGCGCCACAGACCGTATACAGTTTGGTATCAGCTATCGCTCCAGTGTTAAGATGAAGGTGAAAAGAGGCTATGCTACGTTTACCGTACCATCAGCACTATCTTCTTCATTCCCTTATACGGCTTTCAGGTCCGATATTAATTTGCCGCAGGTATTCAATGTAGGTGTTGGTGTCAAAGCAACAGACAGACTAACCATTACTGCCGATGCAAACTTTGTAGGATGGAGCAGCTACGACAGCCTGATATTTGATTACGAAAAAAATACCGCTTCACTGCAAGACACACGCTCTGCGCGCCGCTACAAAAATACACTGGTAGCCAGGCTGGGTGCCAGCTACACGATAGGCCGCAAATTTACCGCTATGTTGGGGGCTGCTTACGACCCATCTCCGGTTCGTGATGGCTATGTATCACCAGATTTGCCGGATAACAACCACATAATGGCAACAGGTGGTTTGGTTTTCAAACCAAATAAGAGGCTCAGCATAATGGGTGTATTCGAATATGTATTTACACCAAAGCGCGATGCGTCATTTGACGAAGCTAATTTTTCAGGACGTTATCAGACAAGAATTGTTAATCCGGGTTTAGGTATTAGCTACGATTTCTAATTCATCCCTCAAAAAAACAAAAGACAATGAAGAAAGTATATATACTCGGTTTGATGGGTGGCCTGATGATGGCATCGTGCAAACCAAACATAGAGCCTGCTGCGCCATCTGGTGGCGAGGGGGTAGATTTTACAAAGTATGTAGCGGTAGGCAACTCACTGACTGCAGGCTATGCCGATGGTACACTTTACAGGTCGGGTCAACAAAATTCTTACCCATTTATCCTGGCAGAGCAGTTGAAAACTGTTGGCGGAGCTAAAGAATTCCGTCAGCCTTTGCTACCGGGCGAATACGGCTATCCCGAACCAAAGTTTATGCTGATGATGAATCAGGGCTTGTGCGATACAGTCGCTTCTCTTGGTCCGGCTCGTTACAAAGGCGCATTAGATAGTGTCGGCTCTAGTCAAAACATCTATACACAAAGCGGGCCGTTCCATAACATGGGTATCCCTGGTATTCGTTGTATCGATTTCTTAGTGCCTGGCTACGGCGCGCTCAACCCATACGCACGCCGTATGTTTGTAGCACCTGCAGGTTCAAGAGCTATTGATGAGGCTGTTATTATAAAGCCAAGTTTCTTTACACTTTGGATAGGAAGCAATGACGTATTGGGTTATGCTACTGCCGGCGGCGATCAGGCACCTGCAACCCCCGGAGGCACAAATCAAATATCTAATATAGATGTGTTTAATGCGGCATACGATACCGTATTGTCGAACCTGCGCAGAAATGGTGCACAAGGTGTATTGTTGAATATTCCTGATATTACCAATACTCCGTTTTTTACTACGATAGGTGCTAAAAGCCTGATGTTGTCTAAAAACGATGCCAATTTGCTGAACAATGCATATAATTCGTTAGGCGGGTTTATCAGGTTTGCAGAAGGGGCTAACTATTTTATTATAGAAGATAGCACATCGCCTTACAAATTCAGGCATATCAAAGATGGCGAATACATTTTGCTGAGTGTGCCTTCAGATTCTTTGAAGTGTGCAGGTTGGGGTACTAAAAAGCCAATACCCGGCAGGTATGTATTAACACTTAGCGAAGTGGCTAAAATCAGAAATGCTACCGCCTCCTTCAACAACATCATTTATCAAATGGCTAAGCGAGAAAATATACCGATGGTAGATATCAATGCATATATGAGTACTGTACAGGCTGGTGTTGTTTTCAACGGTGCGTTATTCAATACAAGTTTTGTAAGCGGTGGTGCTTTTTCGCTTGATGGTATACACCTTACGCCAAGAGGTTATGCATTAGTAGCTAATCAAATCATTATGGCTATCAATACAAGGTACAAATCAACCATCCCGATGGCTGATGTAAATAAATACAGAGGTGTGGCATTCCCTTAGTAGAAAGCTATATTTCTTACAGATTGGGGGTGCTGAGTGCACCCCTTTTTTATTTATGGGTTTTGCGATGGCCTGTATAGAATATCGCCACCAGTTATTATTTGTATCGCCTGCCTGAACCTGAATGCAGGATTTTCGTAAAAAGGTATAGTTCGCTCGTCTATATATACATTTTCTAAAGCGCGAATATTGCGCAAGCCGTCGGGTAGTTTCATTATACCGCTTCTTACCACATCCAGCTCTTGCAGATACTCACATTTTTCAATAGACTCAGGCATATGATGCAGTACATTTTTATTCACATACAGAAATTTAAGACGATGTAAATTGCCAATTGATTCAGGCAAGGTTTCCATATAATTATTACTCAGGTCCAGATACTCCAGATTTTTGAGTTGACATATTTCATCTGGCAAATGCCGCAGTTGGTTGCCATTCAGCCTTAATTTCACCAATCCCTGCATTTGTACGATGCAGGTCTTGATGCTGTCTATATTATTTGCACTTACCGATAATATTTTCAAGCGCTTCAATAGGCAAATAGAGTCTGGTAGTACCTTAACCTCATTAAAGCTGATGCTCAGTTCTTCTAACATTTGCAGTTGAGAAACAGACTCAGGTATCTCTGTAAGCCTGTTTTTAAACAGCATCAGTTTTTTCAAACGCTTACACCTGAATAATGATGGAGGTAGAGTTGTTATTTTGTTATTACTGAGGTCAAGTTCTTCCAGTTTTGGAAATTGATCAAGTATATCAGGTATCGCTTCTAAACCACGGTAGGTGATATGTATTTTCAGAACATTATATTTGTCGTTCAGTGCATCTTCCCAACTGCGAAATGTATGTGCATCGCTATGTATGCAACATAGCAAAATAGTAACAACTGTTAATAGCCGTATCATACTACAAGTGTTTTATTGTTATGCAACAGGTCTACTTGCTCTTCATTTGCTCGTATTCTTTGTTGCTGATGATTTTGTAATGAGCAGGTATTGTTACATCGGCATTATCTACCGGCAAAGCGGCTACTTTTTTCGCAGTAAAATATATGGTCAGCCCGTCATCATGTTTATTGTTGAACGATAATAATAAATACCCGATGCCTGGGTAGTTATCAAAAACAATATAACCGGGTGTCCATTGTGCAGTATAATATACATCAGCAGTAGTTCCGTTTTTATACATTATGCTTGCGTGGTTAGCCTGCAAGCCGGCTATCTCTTTTTTATCTGCTAGCGGATGGAGGGTGAACCCATAATATTTTGTTCTTCGTTTTTCTATTTGCTCCCAACCCAGTTCTATAGCAGTATGTTTAGCCCCGGCTTTTTTAAGCGAGTACACTTTTTTTTCCCTGTAATTAAAAAGCAAAGAACTTTCATATCCGTTATCTAACAACAAGGTCTCTTTCACCATACTTCCTTTCACAATGATTGTATAAGAACCTTTGTATTGTACAACACCTTCCTGGTTAGCTGGCGGGTCTATGGCTACGTCATATTGTATGATACCCTCCGAAAATGCTTGTTGTGCATTGGCAGATGAGCAATAAAAGACAGTGGTTAATATTAGGAGTATATAACGCATCAATACTAAAATACGGAATAATAACAGTGCAGCAAAAAAGGCTTGCATGATGCAAGCCTTTTTTGTGTATTAGTTAAGTAAAATTATTGTTTATTAAATTTCCTTACAGCTACCGGATGACCTTGATTGTCCATCAAACGCATCAGATAAATACCGGAAGGTAAATTTTCTACATTGATGTTTGCACTTGTACCGGAAACTTTATAGATGCTTTGCAATTTGCCTATCAGGTTATATATACCTACAGACTTAACATCGTTCATCCCGTTAAATATTACATTCACTTCATTAGTAGCCGGGTTGGGGTATAAAGAGATATTGTCAGACTTATTTGAAATATTATTGACGCTTGTAGCCCACTTGCTCAATACAAAGGTACAAGTGTCTTTAAAAGATCCTTGTGTCAGTTCTACAGAAATATATAATGGTCCTGTTTCTGTTGCGCCTGCCAAGTCTGAATAAGTAATATAGAAAGGCATTGTAGAACCTGCAGTTACATCTACGGATGTTTGTGATGTGCCTGTTAATATTGTATTGGCATAACAGAGTTTGTTATCGCACAGCCCGAAACCTGTATTCCATTTGCTGGGAGCTGCAGGCAAGTTGTGATAGATAATTTTCCAGGTTATCTTATATGTACCTGATGTAGTATTGGTAACATTATTTTTCAGTTCTACGCCAGATTCAGATGCAACTGCCTTTACTGTATCACCTTTTTGGAAAGTGAAAGTTTGCGCGTCAGCCTGTACAGCCATCGCTACCAAAGCAGTAAGGGTAAGTATAAATTTCTTCATTACACACTATTTTACAGTATGCAATTTATATATAAAACGCCTCAAATCCAATACCCCGCGTCACAATCTTGTTAAAATTCCCCTTATTAAACGCTGCGCCCTATTTTTTCGTACATTGCTTAGTAAGAATTTTTGATGGCATTATATGGCTAAGATGACTAATAAAACCAAAGGATTTGTGGCTGGTGTTGGCTTGTCGGTTACGGCTATGCTCTTTATTCAGGCACAGAAACAAGATAGCTATTTCGAAATATCTAAAAACTTAGATATATATACGTCTATTTTTAAAGAACTTAACTCGTTTTATGTAGACCCTATAGAGCCCGGCAAAATGATAAAGACGGGCATTGATGCCATGCTCAACGGTCTGGACCCATATACCAATTACATTACCGAGTCTGACATTGAAGAATACGAATTTCAGACAACGGGTAAGTATGGGGGTATAGGTGCTAACATGCGCAAAAAAGACGAAAAAATTTTTGTGAGCGATGTGTACGAGTTCAGCCCGGCAGCCATTGCAGGGCTAAAACCTGGCGACGAGGTCATCAGTATTGACAATAAGCCCCTGAAAGACAAAAACATGGACGATGTGAGCCAGTTGCTGAAGGGCTCACCGGGTACACAACTATCCATGACGGTAAAAGACGCGATAACGGGTATAGAGGCTGTAAAAAAACTAACCCGGAACGAGATAGAACTTTCAAGTGTGCCTTATGCCGGACTGATGGGCAAGGATAGGAGCATCGCCTATGTGGCGCTATCGCAGTTTACACCCGGTTGCAGCCGCACCATCCGCAATACGCTTGATAGCCTTAAAAAACTGCAACCCAATCTTGCGTCCGTAGTACTTGATTTGCGTAACAACCCCGGCGGTTTGCTACACGAGGCGGTAAACATTTGCAATCTGTTTGTTGACCGCGGGCAATTAGTGGTAAGCACTAAAGGCAGGTTGCCGGAGTTTACGGAAGATTTTAAAACACAAGGCAATGTGTGGGACGAAAAAATACCTGTAGCCGTATTGCTCAATAGTTCATCCGCATCGGCATCAGAGGTTGTGGCGGGTACGCTGCAAGACCTTGACCGTGCAGTAGTAATCGGGGAGCGTTCTTACGGCAAGGGCTTGGTACAGGTTACAAAGCCCGTAGGTTATAATGCACGCCTTAAGCTGACTACTGCCAAGTATTACACCCCAAGTGGCAGGTGCATACAAGCCATAGACTATGCCAGCCGCAATGCCGATGGCAGCGTAGGGCATATCCCCGACTCGCTGAAGAAAGAATACAAAACCAAAAACGGGCGCAGGGTGTTGAGTGGTGGCGGTGTAGAGCCCGATGTAGCCGTTACCGACGATGATATCAGCAAATTATCTATCACACTCTATATCAAAAATTTCTTTTTCGACTATGCTACGCAGTATGTAAAAGAAAATAAGACCATACCGCCTGCGAGCAGCTTTGCGCTCACTGATGCAGACTTTGCAAAATTTGCAAAATGGCTGGAAGGCAAAGACTATGCCTACAAAACAGAAACTGAGGTAGCATTAGACTCGTTTAAGCAAATAGCCCAGCGCGATAAGGCTTTTGATGTATTGAAAACAGAATTCAGCGCATTGCAGGCCAAGGCATCGCACGATAAAAAACAAGACCTGCAAAAGCACAAAGCAGAAGTTATGCGACTGCTACAGAGCGAGATTGTAACACGCTACTACTACCAGCGCGGACGTATAGAAAACGGGCTGAATACCGATAAAGATTTCAATAAAGCCATCGGCATTCTTGCACAACCCGCGCAATACACGGCATTGCTATCGCCCAAAAAATAACTATCGGGGCAAAAGCATAGTATATTTGTTGCACAATCGTTGCATATGGAGCCGTTAATAGATTTCAGTTACCTGAACGAACTCTCTGGTGGAGATTCAAAATACCTGTACGAGTTGTTGGATATATTTCTCGGCACTACGCCCGATGGACTGGTGAAGCTGGAACAACTGATAACGGAAACAGACGATTGGGATGCAACATACAAACAAGCTCACTTTCTCAAATCGAGCGTAGGTATTGTGAAGATACGTGATATGCATGCTCAGTTGATGCGCATAGAAGACTTGGGTAGAAAAGAACAGGGCAAAGAAGAAATAAAAGAACTGATGGCAAAAATAAAAGCCACATTTGCCGAAGCACACCCCATACTGATAGCCGAACGCGATAAACACAAGAAAGCAGCAGGTGTAGAATAATATGGCAGCAGGCTATCCTGATACTACTAACAGTGCGCAAGCATACATGCTTACTTGCCCGTCCAAAAAAATGACACACATTGACTGTCCTGGTTGTGGTTTTCAACGTGGCACTTTAGCTATGCTCAAAGGCAATATGCAAGCATCATGGCGGGTATATCCGCCAACGGGTTTTATATGGGTTACCATATTATTTCTTTGTGTCCACCTGCTTTTTAAGCTAAAGTATGGAGCTGTAATACTGAAATATTTATATATTGTAACAGTAGTAGTAATAATGACAAACTATATTTATAAAATCTTTACAAACCAATTGATATGACGGAAAACCAACAAACTCAAAACTTCAATCAGCCGCAGATAGCATTGCCCAATGCTACAGCCGTTTTGATATTAGGCATTATATCCATCGTTTTATGCTGCTGCTATGGCGGTGGTTTGATACTCGGTATCATAGCATTAGTGCTGGCAAGCAAGGATATGAAACGATATTTGGCTAATCCTGCTATGTATACAGCAGGCTCTTTTAGCAATCTGAAAGCAGGTAGGATATGCGCTATAATAGCAGTAGCACTATCTGCGGTATATATCCTGTTTTACATCTGGTTGATAGTAACATTCGGATGGGCAGCTATGCAAGACCCTGATGCCATGCGAGAGGTTATGGAAAATTGGATGAAATAATAAGTGAATAAAAAATACAAACGGGCATCTGTAGTAACAGATGCCCGTTTTAAATTAGATAAATACAACCCTGCAAATCCCTTAATCAAATAAATCCCGGTTTATATCCCCCCAAACCTTAGCCCGATGGTAAACGGACGCTGGTCGAGACCTGTACTATGTAGTGGTGTTACCTGATAGCTGGCAAAAATGCGGAAGTAATTATCCAAGCCTATTTCGCCGGTAAGGCAAGCGTTAAAATTGTTGAAGTTGAACTCGTCACGGTTCTTTTGTTTACCGCGCTCAGCAGATACTTGTTTGTTCCAAGATGCTATGCGGTAGCCACCAGTTGCACCGAAGCCATACACCAACCATGCCTTATCTGCCAGTTTGGTTTTGAAAGTGAATTGCAAGGGTACGCTCAGGTAGGTAAGCCCTATTTTATTTTTGGTGAAGTTGATACTATCCATCACCACCATCGGCACGGTTTCGTTGCGGTAGCTGATGTTTTTAGTGTAGCGAAAATTGTACATCTGCAAACCAACACCTGTAGATAGATACAGTTTTTGTTTCTTGCCGTTTACCAGCCTAAGTTTAGCCATCACTGGGTACACATTCACATTCCACGATTTGCCTGTACGCATACTGAACAGGTTTTCGTTTTGCAGGTTGGGCTGTACTTGCAGAAAAGCCTTGGCAGCAGCACTATTGTAATCGGTATTGTCTATGATAGAATTGATGCCAATATCTACTATGCTAGCTTCTATTTCAAAGTTTTTTTCAGGTTTTTCTTCAATTTTTTTGTCATTGATAGAAACTCCGTCGGGGCCTATTTTGATGGTTGTAGTTTTCTTTTCCTTCTTATCGCCATCTTGTGCATTGGCGTTAAAGCCAATAAATGTAGCCACCATCAAACAATACATCAGTTTCATGTTCTTTTGTTTTTAAAGTTTTACTATAAAGATTTCTTTGTTACCTATTTTTAATTTTACGTCCGTGTCTTTTAAGTTACCCGTTACGCTTTCTATTCTTTTAGTTATAGCGTTGGCTATCATACCTGCACCCTCTTTTTTCTGTTTGCTGATGGGCAGCATATCCAGCAATCGCCTTTTCTGTTTTTGTGGTTCATTATATATGGTTTCTTCGGGTGCTGATGTATTTGCTTCTATGGTGGTAGCTTGTTCGGTATGTTGTGCCACTACTGCTTCTTCTTTTACAGGCTCGTAGGCAGGCTGTTGCACTACGGGCACTGTTTCTTTTTCCTTAGCTATCACTGTTTCAGTAGGCACATATTCATTATTAGTATTCGGATTTTGGGTTTTGGTATTCGGGCTTTGGTATTTGGGCTTTGGTATTTGAACTCTAGCTTTTTGGCTTTGGCTTTTAGCAATTGGTATTTGGACTTTGGATTCTGGACTTTGGACTTTGGACTTTGGACTTTGGATTTTCGCTACCGACTTTCTACTTTCTACTTTCTGCTTACTACTAACATCGGCTACTACAGGGCTGTCTGTAGTGTTGCTTTGTCGTATTAGTGTAACGGCAAACAGCAGCACCGCAGCAGCGGCAGCATACATCCACCATCTTTGCATTCCTACCGTGCGTCCTTTTGCGGGTGCAGTTTTCAGTAGTTGCTCTTTGTCGGCATACACTATCGTGGTATCGGGCACTAATTTGGCGGCAGCGTATGCTTCCAGCTCTTTCCGTAGCGCGGGGTGTGCGTCCACATACTGTAGCAAGGCCGTGGTTTCAGCCTCGTTCAGCTCGCCATCTGCGTACATCATCATGTACTCCTCGTAGTTATCCTTGTTCACCATTGCCATTATATTACGTGTTCTACACTTATTAAATATTCTTTCAGCACTTTGCGGGCGCGATGCAGATATACTTTTACCTGACTTTCATTCAGCCCCGTTATCTGTCCTATCTCTGCGTAGTTGTAGCCTTCATAGTCTTTCAGCAGTACCAATGCCCTTGCCTGTTCGTCCAGTTGGTTTAGTGCACGTTCCAACACCCGTTTCAGGTCGCCCTGCCCTTGCCATACGCTACGCCCGTCGTCCACTTCTTCTTTATAGCTCACCCTGCTTTGTTTCCTGTAGTTATCTACCGATTGGTTGTACGCTACCTGAAACAGAAAAGCCTTTGCTTTGGCGGGGGCTACGTGTTCCTTTTTTTGCCACAATACCTCAAAGCTGTTTTGTACTACATCCCTCGCGTCTTCCTCATTGCCAGTGCATTTGCAGGCAAACCGGAAAAGTGCATCAGCCCACTCGTGTACGCAGTTATTGTAGTCCGTAAGCTCCATTCGTATAGTATATCGCTGCTTGGGAAAAAATGTTACAGGTTTTTCTGAAAATCTTTAGTCCGCCGTAAAGATTGTACCTTTGCAGCTTATCATATTGAATAAATCTGACTAATGAGGAATAATCCATCATCCGGCAAAGGTAAGGGCGGCGACAAGAAAGGCTTTGAAAAAAAGGGTGCAGATAGAGAAGGCGGCTTTAAAAAGCCCGCAGGCAGGGCTAAACGCGATGGCGATTATAACCCGAAAAAAGCTTTTGACAGCGATGGTAGGGGCAAGCGCACACCTGCCAGAGATGCCGAGGCTCGCCCGAAACGTGCCTATAGCCGCGATGGTGAAGATAAACCCAAACGTAGTTTCGATAAGCCCTTTAATAAAGACCGCAAATTTGACAATGACCGCCCCAAGCGTTCATTCAGCCAAGACGGAGAAGACCGTCCTAAACGCAGTTTCGATAAGCCCTTTAATAAAGACCGTAAGTTTGACAATGACCGCCCCAAGCGTTCATTCAGCAAAGACGGAGATGACCGTCCGAAACGTAGCTTTAGCCGCGATGGTGATGACAAACCCAAGCGCGGTTTCGATAAGCCCTTTAATAAAGACCGCAAGTTTGATAACGACCGTCCCAAGCGTTCATTCAGCAAAGACGGAGATGACCGTCCGAAACGCAGTTTCAGCCGCGATGGTGAAGATAAACCCAAACGCAGTTTTGATAAGCCCTTTAATAAAGACCGTAAGTTTGATAGCGACCGCCCCAAGCGTTCGTTCAGCAAAGACGGTGATGATAAACCTAAACGCGGTTTTGACAAGGATAGCAAATTCAAAGAAGACGACCGCCCCGAAAGCAAAAAGAAATTTTCTGAACGCAACATATTCAAAGAGGATAAGCCTGCCCGCCCTGTAGAGGATTACGAGAAAAACTTCGTTACCCCCAAAGAGTTTAATAAAACACTGGCAGAGGGCAAGAAGTTGACGATAAAAAAAGGCGAACGTGCCGAAGATTTTGATAAACCATTCCCGCTGGGCTCTCGCAAAGTGAGTGGCCCTTTCCGCAAAAATGAAGCGGAAAAATATGAGCGTGCCAAGAAAGAATATTTTACCAAAAAAGCCGACCTGAAAAAGAAACGCTACGACGATGATGAAGATGAAGCGGACGAAGCCAAAGAGATAAAAGAAATGACGCTGAATAAGTACATAGCGCATAGCGGTACTTGCAGCAGGCGAGAGGCGGCAGACATGGTGAAACAAGGCAAGGTAAAAGTAAACGGCGAACTGATGCTGGACCCCGGCTACCGTGTGCAAGAGTTTGACGTGGTAACCATCGCAGGCAAAAAACTGACACCACAAAAAGGCAGGGTATATATATTGCTCAACAAACCCAAAGGCTACATCACCACTACAGACGACCCGCAGGGGCGCGATACCGTGATGGACTTGGTAATGGGTGCAGAGATAGACAGGCTATACCCCGTAGGCAGGCTGGATAGAAACACGACAGGGTTGTTGCTGCTCACCAACGATGGCGATTTGGCACAACGCCTCTCGCACCCCAGCTACGAAACCAAAAAAGTATATCAGGTAACGCTTACAAAGCCACTTACCAAAAAAGACTTTGAAGCTATATTGGCTGGGTTGGAATTAGAAGATGGTAAAGTACAGGTGGATGCCCTCTCTTATCTGGATGAGAAAAACGAACTGGGTATAGAGATACATAGCGGGCGCAATCGTATTGTGCGCCGCATATTCGAGAGCCTTGGTTATGAAGTAGATAAACTGGACCGTGTGATGTATGCAGGGCTTACAAAGAAAAACCTGCCGCGCGGCAAATGGCGTTTCCTGCAAGAAAAAGAAATCATCCTGCTGAAACATTTTAAGATATAACAGCGTGCTGCTTACCGCACCTAAAATACACGATGGCATACACTGGCTGCCCGATGGCAGCGTGATAGAAACAGCGGATGATAGCACCATCATAGCCATACATGGTGCGGAAAAACTAAGTGAAGCCACTCACTACGATGGCATACTGGCTCCCGGCTTTGTAAACGTGCATTGCCATCTGGAGTTATCGCATATGAAAGGCATGATACCAGAGCATACAGGGCTGGTGCCTTTTTTGCAACAGGTAATGCAGCATCGCTTTGGTTTTACAGACGAGCAGAAAACCACAGCAAGAGAGCAGGCATTTGACGAAATGCTGCGCAATGGCATAGTAGCCGTGGGCGATATATGCAATACCAACGATACACTGCCGCAACGCGCAAGCGGCCAAATGCACTTCCATAGCTTTAGCGAGGCCATAGGTTTTAATGAAATGCCTACAAAGCAATTCGGCTATGCGGTGCAGGTGTACGATGCCTTTGCTGCGCAGCAAAGCGATACGCACATACTACGCCAAAGCATAGTGCCACATGCGCCCTACTCGGTATCGTATGCACTATTCAAACTGATAAACGGACACTATGCGGATAGCATAGTATCCATACACAATCAGGAATCTGCAGCAGAGGATGAATTGTATATAAAGAAAGAGGGTGCTGTGCGCACACTGCTCAGCAGCCTTGGTATTGACGATGCATTTTTTCACCCGAGCGGCAAGTCGTCTTTACAAACCTATATGCGCTGGCTCGATGCTACCCACCCATTGATACTGGTACACAATACCTACACAACCGAGGCGGATATAACTGCTGTGCAACGCTTGCACGAGCATGTGTATTGGTGTCTATGCCCCAATGCCAATATGTACATAGAAAACCGCCTTCCCGACATCAACCTGCTGCTGCGCGATGCGAATAATATATGCATCGGCACAGATAGCTTATCGTCCAACCACCAGCTAAGCATACTGGCAGAATTACAAACCATCAAAGCGCAATACCCCAATATAGATTGGAGTACACTACTGCGCTGGGCTACATGGAACGGCGCGCGTGCCCTGCAAATGCAACATGTAGTGGGCAAAATAGAAGAAGGCAAAAAGCCCGGCATAGTGCAGATAACGGATATAGACGGAACGTGGAATGCGAGGAGAGTAATCTAAATTCATAAAAATCAGTCAAACCTCACCTCAACAATTGCAATGGCAGCGGATAAGTCCACCATATACTGCTTTTGCCGCCTGTATAGTATGCAGGGTAGGCAAAGCAAAGCAGCAATGCAAACCATAATATGCGGTCTATATTGGCCTTACTGTAGTAACGGCTCATAATAAGCAGGCAAATAAATATAGCTGGAAGCACGTAAGCCACACTGCGTGTAATATCCAGCACAGATAGACCAGCCAACAGTACAATGCCACTGGCTGCTATCAATAGAGCTAATTGCATTAGCTGCTTTTGCTTATACAATAATAGCATAGCAGCAAATACCAACAACCACAATCCTTCTAATGCACTCCATGTACCGATGGGTATATTGTTTATCTGATTCAGCAATACGCCTATGCCCGTACCGTCTGTATCAGTCTTCAACCCGTAGGTGGTTGTAAGCCACCAACGCATGGCAAAGTAACATACCCATGCTGCATAAATACCCATCGCATCTATTATGAAAAACCCTTTAATGCCACGCTGATTATTCTTGACAAAAAAATAAACCCATACAAGCGATGACGCTATCAATGCGCGTTCATCGCACCAAGCACCTGCCAGCAACAATAGCCATCTTATTAGTACATTGTTAGCGTACAACGCAGCTAACAGAAAAAATATGGCGATGCTGTCAAATATCGTTCCGCGCAGTTCTGTAAACGCACATTTGCCCACATAAATAAATGCCGTACATAAACCGACAAAAAAAGCCTGCTGCCTGTTTTGCAATACCTTATGACTGATAGCTATTACTAAGTAGAAATTGGCAATACCTGCCAATGCAGCTATAACCAATACACCACCAATGCCAAGATGCAATAGCCGCACCAACATCGGTACCAGCAGCCTGAAGCTTAGTTTCGCATCGTGAGAACCATCACCTGCGTTGCTGTTTACCAACGGTTGCGCTGCTTTGCTGAATAGCTCTGCCCAATCATCCGGGTTCAGGCTACCATAGCTGGGGAATGCGAAAAACAAAGCAACACAGCTAAGCAACAATGCAGACCACAGCATCCAGTATTTACTTTGGGTGCATTTCGCAGAAAGGGTTATCAGCCAATCCTGTATTATCATACCAATAAATATAGTGATAATATTACCATACAGATGGCATTGGCTTTACATTGTATATCAATGTTAATAGTCCTACTTTTGTGAGCCCTCTTCGGGATAGATGATGTTATGAATAGAATAAAGCTAATAGAACAACTGATACATTTCAACGAAATGGTCATCTTCTATCCCAAATTGCGCCGTTTTTACAAAAACTATCTCAAGCATACCCGCCCAGTAATAGTAGATGTGGGTGCTAATAACGGGCAGACGATAGATTTTTTTTTAGGAGTACGCAATGATGCCGTTATACACGCCTTTGAGCCCAATAAAAACCTGTATGCGAAACTGGTGAAACGTTATGCTGCCAATCCCAACGTACATATATACAATTTGGGCGTTAGTAATACCACGGGCAAACTGGTGTTTAACGAGGCAGTTATGGATACCACATCTACCTTTGAAGAATTGAATATGGACTCTGCCTACCTGAAGCAGAAATCAAAAATACTGGGTGTAGCACCGCAGGATATCATTAAAGAATCTTACGAGGTGGATGTTACGACGCTCCATCAGTTTATAACATCAAAAGGTATAGATAAAATAGACGTACTGAAAATAGATACCGAGGGGCATGAGTATAAATGCCTGCAAGGCTTGTTTAATGATTTGCCAAACTACAATGCGGGCATCATACAACTGGAGCAGCACCACGACGATATGTATGCCAACAAAATATCGGAAGAAGAAATTGCAGCCCTGCTAAAGGATAATGGTTACGGCCTGTACAAGCGTATCCGCCATGGGTTTGGTGGTATAGACGAGGTGCTGTATAAGCAATAAAAAAGGGATGCAATCGCATCCCTTTTTTAGTTCGCCCCCATATTATTTCAATGGCTCATCTGCCGCCAGATTAAACTCCCTTGTTACTTCGGTGTTGTCGCCTGTAGCTTTGTTGCCGTCTTTGTCAACTAATGTCAGCGTGATGCTTGGCTTGCCGAGTGGCACGTTCTTCAGCATATAGGGCTTCCATGTTTTCAGTACGAAAGTAGTATCAACACCATTGGCTTTCAGTTGCGCTTTGATGCTCAGCGTGCTGTCGTTCAGTTGCCCGTTCCATACATAGAAGTCGAGCAGCAGGTTGTCTGTATTGTTCTTGCCTATATAGTCGCCCTTGGGTCTGCTATAGAAAACCATCGGTGTAGCAGGTGCTTCCATTTTTTGCAGCTTGCCTTTCTCATCTATCTTAAAACGCAGCATGGCTGATGCACCTTTGGTTTTGATAGACTCGTGATAAGAGCGTGCAAGGAATATCAGCAAATAGTGTTCGCTGTTTTTTGGTACTACCACGCTATGTGTTGGCTTGTACAGTGCGGCGTATGGTTTGTTATCCAGTATAAAATGGATGTGTTGCCCTTTGTCTGAGTTATTACAGAGTTTGCCTGCTGCATCGGCTGTTTGGCTACCCAGCTCATAGTTTTTTACATCAAAGCTGAAATCTATTTTCACCGAGTCAGTACCTTGCGCAGTCGTTTTTATATCGCCAAAGCCAAGCTGCGCATCAGGGTATTCGGGCGATGCGGAGAAGTCCGTCAGTTCTACTGCAGCAGCAACCGCAACGGTATCATTAGCAAGTGTATCCTCGGTTTTTTGTTCGCCACCGCACGATGCTGTTAGTAGCGATGCGCTTGCCAATATAGCTGGTATAAATAACTTCAATTTCATAAACAGATGGTCTGATTGTTCAGGTATCAAAACTACGGATAGCATCGATATAAAATGGCTTTTTTAATTTAAATTTGTAGAAAGCAATACGCTATGACAACGGCTGCCATACGCAAAGAAGTGAAGAAATATATTGATAAAGCAGATGAGCGCTCGCTGCGGTTGATACAGGCTATATTGCAGGCAGAAGAAGTATATGATTGGTGGGACGATGTAGATAAAGCCGCTAAAGCATCTGTAAAGAAAGGGCTGAAAGAAGCAGAGCAAGGCAAGCTGACACCACACAAAGACGTAATGAAAAAATATAAGAAATGGCTGTAAAGGTTCTCTGGACAGACGAAGCCCAACAGACATTCGATGCCAATATCGCCTATCTTAATAAGGAGTGGGCGGACAAAGAAATAAAACGCTTTCTGCAACGAACGGCTAAAGTGATAGAAAATATCACTGCAAATCCTCTTATCTATCCTGCATCTGCCAAAAGCAATAATGTGCGCAAAGCGGTAGTTAATAAACATATTATCTTGTACTATAAGTATTATCCTATAAAGAAAGTAGCCGCTCTCCTCTCTTTTTGGAATACGACTCAAAGCCCCGACAAGCTGAAATATTAGCCGAGTATATTTTTTATAAAAATTTTAAGTATTTGGTATTTCTGAACGATTAGATTTGCCTTCTGAAAATACTAAGCTGTACGTATGCTGACAACCGCCGAAATACTGAAGCGTGTAAGGCAGATAGAGATTAAAACCCGAGGTTTGAGCAATCACATCTTCGCGGGCGAATACCACTCTGCTTTCAAAGGGCGTGGTATGTCTTTCAGCGAGGTGCGTGAATATACGCCCGGAGACGATGTAAAGTTTATAGACTGGAATGTTACCGCCCGTTTCTCTCACCCATTCGTAAAAGTATTCGAAGAAGAGCGCGAACTGATTGTGATGTTGCTGGTGGATGTAAGCGGCAGTGCATTATTCGGCAGCAGTAAACGCCTAAAACGAGAGCTGGTAACGGAAATAAGCGCGGTATTGTCTTTTTCGGCAGCTACAAATAACGATAAGGTAGGTGTGATATTCTTTAGCGATAAGGTAGAACAATTCATTCCGCCCAAAAAAGGAAGAAGCCATATCCTTCGCATCATCCGCGAACTGATAGCCTTAGAGCCGCATAGCAATGCAGGTACGGATATACGTGTAGCGTTGGAATACCTGAATCAGGTACAGAAGAAAAAGAGCATCACATTTTTATTAAGTGATTTCATCAGCCAGCCCTACGAGCAGGCTTTACAATTAGCAGCCCGCAAGCACGATTTGGTAGGCATACAGGTGCATGATAAGCAAGACAGGGAACTGCCGCAGGCAGGGCTTGTGCAGTTGATGGATGCGGAAAGCGGCACACTGCAATGGATTGATACGGATGATAAAGCAGTGCGCTCGCAATATGCCAATAGCTTCGACCAGCACCAGAAGTATTGTGTACAGGCATTCAGAAAAAGCGGTGCACAGCTAATGGATATAAGCACCGATGCCGACTATGTAAAAGAACTGCAAACATTCTTTAAAGCAAGGTAATGGCATGACGACAAGGATACTTACATATCATCTATGCTTACTGCTAATGCTGGCAGGCTACACTGCCATAGCGCAAGACGAGAAAGTAGGTGCACGTATAGATGCTGCGCAAATAATGGTGGGTGACCATGCGAGGCTGTTTGTAGAAGCGCAACACAACACTGCTACCAGCAAACTGCAATGGGCTGCCATACCCGATACGTTTAATGGTTTGGAGATAGTAGAGAAAGGCAAGATTGATACCATCAAAAAAGGCAACCTGACTACTTACAAACAACGCCTGCTCATAACAGGCTTTGACTCGGGCATGCACACTGTACCACCCTTTACATTTACCATACTGCCTGCCAACGGCACACCACAAACATTGCAGACAGACTCTTTCCCTATGTTGGTGCAGACAGTAGCAGTTGATACTACGCAGCCTTTCAAAGGGATTAAGGGCATCATGCAGGTGCAATCAACTTGGCTCGATTATATCGGCTACATCATCGGTGCTATTATACTGATTGTATTAGTAACCGTAGTCGTCGTCTATTTTATCCGCAATAAGAAAACGCATATACCCGTTGCTGCACCCGCACCACCCAAAGAAACACCAAACGAAAAAGCCCTGCGTTTACTGGCCGAGTTGGAGCAACAACAACTTTGGCAAAACAATCAACCCAAAGAATACCATACCCAATTGGTAGATACACTCAGGCTGTATATAGAAGAGCGCTTTGGTGTGAATGTAATGGAACTGACATCTGACGAGATATTGCACAAAGTAGCACTGCACAAAGAAATGACCGCACACCGCATGTTGCTGTCTAATATATTCTACATCGCAGACTTGGCTAAGTTTGCCAAAGCACAACCCACACCACAAGAGCATTTATCGGCTATGGACTATGCAAAGGAATTTGTTTTAGCCACCAAGCCTGTAGTAGTTGTTGAACCTCAAACCCCTGCTGCATCATGAGTGCCTTGCTCGACTTTAAACACTTAAGTTTCGCACACCCTTTATTCTTCGGGTTGCTGCTGCTGATTCCTTTTATGATATGGTGGCAGCAACGCAGCAAACTAAAAGATAACCCTGCTATACGTATGACCACGTTGGCTGGCATTGCAAGAGTGAAGCCCACTTGGCGTGTACGGCTGCGTCCTTTATTATTTGCGCTTCGCATACTGGCATTGATAGCACTGACGGTCGCATTGGCTCGCCCGCAATCGAGCAATACAACAGAGAATATTGATAGCGAGGGGGTAGATATTGTGCTGTCTATAGACGTATCGGGTAGTATGCTGGCAGAAGACTTGCAACCCAACCGCATAGAGGCTGCCAAGAAAGTAGCCCTCGACTTTGTAAGCCGCCGCCCTACAGACAGGCTCGGCTTAGTTATCTTCTCTGGTGAGAGCTTTACACAATGCCCTATTACCATAGACCATAACGTACTCAAAGAACAACTAAGTAATATTAAAAGCGGTATGCTGCAAGACGGTACTGCCATTGGTATGGGGCTTGCTACAGGGGTTGACAGGCTGCGCTATGCAAAAGGTAAAAGCCGCGTACTGATACTGCTGACAGATGGTGTAAACAACACCGGCCTGATAGACCCGATGACTGCACTGGAAATTGCCAAGAGCTACAAAGTGCGCGTATATACCATTGGCGTGGGCAGCATGGGGCAGGCTCCTTACCCTGTACAAACTCCATTCGGCATACAAAAACAAATGATGCCCGTACAGATAGACGAACCACTGATGCGCAAGATAGCCAACGAAACAGGCGGTAAGTATTACCGTGCTACCAACAACGCCTCATTAGCTACTATATACAAAGACATTGACAAACTCGAAAAGACCAAAATTGAAATCAGCAGCTATAAGCATTATACAGAATTGTTCTTCCCTTTCGCACTGATAGCTATTATATGTTTATTGCTTGAGGTTGTATTGCGTTATACGGTTTTCAGGAGTGTTACTTGAGTTTGCCTATTAACGCCCTTACTCTCTCCTCAATAAAATTGTTCATTTCAAGAAACATCTCTAGACGCTGTAGTTCACTAACATGATGTTCTGATTTAATAATATCACTTCTAAGTTTTTTGAAATAAATATCTCTTTTCTTCAACCATGCAATCTGTTCGTCTTTTAATATTTTCATTTGAGATGTTGACAACCTTTTCTTACAAGCCTTATAAGCAACATTAAGCATACTGTCCATTTGGTTGTAGTAATCAGACATGCATTTTAACATCTGTAATCCCTCGTCTAAGCATTCTTGATTTCGTTTTTCGAGCACATCAATGTCATTCAACGTCTGCGAATTTGCAGGCATGTTTACTATTAGCATTAATGCAAGCAATATTAATTTCATATCATTTCATCCCCTCTTTTTCTTTTTGTAGTTGAAACATCTTATCGCGCAATCTGGCGGCTTCCATAAAGTCCAGTTCTTTGGCAGCTTTCTCCATGTCTTTCTTGGTTTTGGTTATCAGCTTGTCCAGTTGGGCAATGGTTTTGTATTCTACCTCATCTTCGGCAGCTTGTGTGTTTACTGCTTCGTGTATGGCATACTTATTATTTTCGTCATAGCCCTTTATCTCCAATACCGATGTTTGTTTAAACACCTCTTCTTTCGATTTGATAACCGTGCGTGGCGTAATGCCATGCTGCAGGTTATAGGCTATCTGTTTATCACGGCGGCGGTTGGTTTCGTCTATCGTTTTTTGCATACTCTCGGTTACCTTATCGGCATAGAAGATGACAAGCCCATCCGCATTACGCGCCGCGCGCCCCGCCATCTGCGTCAGCGAGCGTACATTGCGCAGAAAGCCTTCTTTGTCCGCATCCAGTATCGCCATCAGCGATACCTCGGGCAAGTCCAATCCTTCCCGCAACAGGTTCACGCCTACCAACACATCTATATTGCCGAGCCGCAGGTCGCGTAGTATCTCTACACGTTCCAGTGTATCTACCTCGCTGTGTATGTAGCGGCTGTTGATGTTGATGCGTTTCAGGTATTTATCCATCTCCTCTGCCATGCGTTTGGTAAGAGTAGTTACCAATACACGGTCGCCTTTTTTGATGCGCTTGTCTATCTCGTCCAGCAGGTCGTCTATCTGGTTGATGCTGGGGCGTATCTCAATCGGTGGGTCCAGCAGTCCTGTTGGGCGCACAACCTGCTCAGCTACCACACCACCTGTTTGTTCCAGTTCATAATCGCCCGGCGTAGCACTCACAAACACTACCTGATTGAGTAAGCCTTCAAACTCATGAAAGTTCAGCGGGCGGTTATCCAGTGCACTTGGCAAACGGAAGCCAAAGTCCACAAGGTTCAGCTTGCGGCTGCGGTCGCCGCCATACATGCCGCTTATCTGCGGTATGGTTACATGGCTCTCGTCTATCACCATCAGAAAGTCATCCGGAAAATAATCGAGCAGGCAGAACGGGCGTGTGCCCGGCTTACGACGGTCGAGAAAGCGTGAATAGTTTTCGATGCCGCTGCAATAGCCAAGCTCCTGTATCATCTCCAAATCATAGTTCACACGCTCTTTGATGCGCTGCGCTTCTATGTGCTTGCCGATGCTTTTAAAATACTCGTGCTGTTTATGTACCTCATCCTGTATCTCGTGGATGATTTGCGCCAGTTGGTCTTTAGGCGCTACATACAGATTGGCAGGAAAGATGGCAGCGTTCTGCATCGTGCCAATGCGCTTGCCTGTATCGGTTTCAAAGCTTTCAATCTCTTCTACCTCGTCGCCAAAGAAAGTGATGCGGTAGCCATAGTCCACATAAGGCAGGTTAATGTCAACTGTATCGCCCTGTACCCTGAAGGTACCCCTTGCAAACTCGCCCTGACTGCGTGAGTACAACGCATTCACCATGCGGTGCAGAAACTGATTGCGCCCGATATTGTCGCCTTTGTTCAGGCGGATGATACCCGCCGCATAGTCTGTAGGATTGCCCATACCATATATACAGCTAACAGATGCCACCACTATTATATCTCTTCGCCCGCTAAGTAAGCTGCTTGTTGCCCGCAGGCGCAACTTCTCTAATTCTTCGTTGATGCTCAGGTCTTTTTCTATATAGGTATCTGATGTTGGTATGTATGCTTCGGGCTGGTAGTAGTCGTAATAACTGACGAAATACTCTACCGCATTATCGGGGAAAAACTGCCTGAACTCGCCATACAATTGTGCTACCAGTGTTTTGTTGTGTGTAAGCACCAACGTGGGGCGTTGCACTTCCTGTATCACGTTTGCCATCGTAAAAGTTTTACCGCTACCCGTAACGCCGAGCAGTGTCTGAAACTTTTCTCCCTCATGTATGCCTTTAACCAGTTCTGCAATGGCAGTGGGCTGGTCGCCGGCGGGGGAGTATGGACGGTTGATAGTGAACATATTTTAGACAGTCGTAAGTAGTGAGTATAAAGTAATAAGCAAATGTAGGATTTTAGTACGCTGCTTAGTTGTTGCAATTTTGTGTATTTGTTGCATTTTTATCGAAATCGTACTCTTCTTAACTCGTTGATTAACAACAATATAAAAAGAAAATTGTTGCATTTTTCAAAGAAACCTGCGAATTGCAACAAAACGCAACAAATTATTGAATGCCTTTTTCAAAGAGCTTTTTATTATAGCAAATATACGCATTTTTATCTTATTATGACGTAATCATTATTACCGCAAAGACGCTAAGGTGCAAAGTCTGGCTTGGGTACTAATGCTTTGGCAGATGCTTCACTGCGTTCAGCATAGCAGTTGGGGGTGTGCATTAGTTATTGAATATGCTTGGCGCGCGTTCACATCCCTCTGATACTGCTGTACGCAGCATCGGTCTCCCTTCAAAGGGAGAATTTTTTCTGGCATTGTTAAAAATGCCCGATAGCAAAGTGAAAATTAATAAAGTAAATGCTTAGTCCTCAACAAGCCCTATCCACCTGCCAGCAGCACTTGCCAAGCTTTGTTTACATCACCTTCGTCAAGCAGTTCTTTGGCATAGTGGTGCAGCGCAGTAGTGAGTGTTTGTTCGTCGTTGCTGTTATCTCGCAGTATATGTGTCAGCCTGTCGTCGTAGAGCACGGTATCTACTATAGGTATAGCTGTGCTATTGCCAAGTAAGCCCAGGTTGTTGCCCGTCAGCACAGGGCTATTGCGTATACCATCGGGTAGGCTGTCTATACCTATACCCAGTTGCAGGTTTGGCTTTGGCACTTCAAACACCGCGTTGCCCGATGCACGGCAGTAATAATCGGCACCCATGCGGGCCACAAGGTCTATTTTGTGCGGATCTATCTTGCCATGTTCATTCAGCACCTCGTCGTTGATGTGCATACACAATACTTCGCAGATGATGAGGTTGCCGGCACCGCCCTCGTTGCCCGTTTCTATTACCCGCGTTACTTTACACTCCAACTGCGCGGGCGATTCCTTTACACGGAATGCATGCACCATATCGCTCTTTACGGGTGTAAAGCCACTCTTGGTAAACTCGCTGACACCCTTCGGGTATTCGCAACTGGCGAGGCTCATTTGTTGCACCATATTGTAGCTCACTACATTGATGACAACTTCTTTGGTTTCGTAAATATTTTCGAGTGTATGCTTGATGGTATTGTCGCGTACACGGCGGGCAGGCGAAAATACCAATATAGGGGGCTTGCTGCCGAATACGTTGAAAAAGCTGAATGGCGACAGGTTGGCATTGCCATCTTTATCTACTGTGCTGGCAAAGCAAATGGGGCGTGGCGCGATGGCTCCTAATAAATAAGCGTGTAAGTCTGCCGTCTTGATTTCTCCGGGTACAATCTTCATGGCGCAAAGGTAAAGGAATAAAAGCCTCCCCAACCCCTTATCAAGGAGGGGTTTATTATTTTCTTGTCTTTAGATTGTTGTGATGTAATATCAACACCTTCTCTTGGGGGAGGATAGGGAGGGGCATAAAAAAGCGGCGAGTTGAAAAACCCGCCGCAAATTGCCGTTTACCTATGTTTACTCCTATGCTCTTAACATTAATTAAGAAGCTGGTATAAAGATACTACGCCGTTTACGCGATGTAAAACTTAATAAAGACGAAACGGTAAGAATGATGGATGAACTTGTGAATGCCTTGCAGCAGGCTGTTTTCATTAACACTTAGTTAATTATGAGTGGTATGGAAACGCTTGTTTTGTCCCAACTAATGGTGAGTGTTTTTTTACTTAGTTTGTAGTTTAGTTTTTCCTGTGGCTTGCTGAGCGATTGTACAGGCACGGGTGCTTTCAGCACATCTTTGTCTTTGTGTTTATCGTATTCATAAGCACCCCATTGCCCCAGTTGCTTGTTCAGTATTATTAGCCATTCTTTTTCGGCAGGGATGACGAAGAATGAATAAGTGCCCGTATCAACGGGTACGCCTGCCAGTGTGGCTTTTCTGCGAAAAGTGATTTCGGTAGCCTCATTGGCACCCGCGCGCCATACCTGTCCGTAAGGTACTAGCTCGCCGAATATGACACGCCCCCGCACAGATGGTTGCCCGTAAGATATATCTACGTGTTTGGTTTTAACATATGCCCTGGGGCTTAGTAATGGTGTAGTCTGTTCCTGCGCGTGCGTGGTACAGATGCTAACCCATACCAGTAATAATGCCAATGCCTGTTTCATATACGTTTGCAAAATACGCTATTCGGCATTGGTGGCAAAAAATAAGGGCTGCAATAAGCAGCCCTGTGTATGTGGTTGAAAATGCATTAATCTATCAGTTCGTATTTGCGGATGTATAGTTCCAGCCCCGGCTTATCGGCAGTGATGTAG
Source organism: Chitinophagaceae bacterium IBVUCB1 (assembly GCA_002127285.1). Lineage (GTDB taxonomy): Bacteria > Bacteroidota > Bacteroidia > Chitinophagales > Chitinophagaceae > Polluticoccus. The sequence continues at coordinate 749,173 of NFUW01000001.1, read as the reverse complement.
GTTGTGCGTTCGCCAAACAGGTTTATGATATGTTCGTCTTGCAGCTTTTGCGATAGTGTGGCGCGTGCTATGTAGATGCCGGGTTTAACATTGTACGCGGTAAAGATGGCATTGTCTTTATCCAATGTTTTTTTGGCGGGGATGATTTCTTTGCCGTTTACGTTGTGCAGCGTTACGATGGCTTTGCTGAAGCCGCGGCTGATGATATTATCGCGTTCCTCGTCAAACAAGCCGCTATTATCCAGTTTTACTTCTACCTCTACATCTACCAGTTCGCCGTCTTTTTTCTTTTGCTGCATAGCGGGGCTCAGTTCGCCATTTTCATCTACCGACATAGCCTCTACCGCTTCTATTTGCGATACATGGGCAGTAACGGGTACTTGCTGTGCAGGTGCATGGGCTTGGTTGTATGATGGCATGGATTGCTCCTCGTCTTCGCCTGCTGCGGGTAGTATCAACCTTTTCAGTCTATCGAGGAAGTTCATAAACCTGCCTGCGAAGAAGCCAGCGATGAATGCGAATACGATAATGCCCTGCCCCAGTGCGGTGCTGAGTGTGGTAGTATGATTGAAGTAATTGTATGCCAGTAAAATGACCACGGCTAAAAACGGGGCGTAGAAAAACTTAGCCAACTGGTACATGATTTCTTTGTTTTCAAAACCACGTTTGTTTTTTCGGCGCAGTGCATTGCCCGTTGCAAACAGTACGCTGCATACTACACCTATTACCACCCAAAAAACCACCTCGGCATATATCAACGGACCTGCCAGCCAGAAGTAGGAGCGTACTTTCAATTTATAGTCTGCCAGAAAGATGCCCACATCTTGCTGTGCAAACGTGCTGATATATTGTTTTAAAGATTGTAGTTGTTCGGGTGCTACTTTGCCGTCAAACTCGCTGTTTACATACAGCAATACTTTTTCGGCACGGCAATTCATATCGCAGCCAAGTGCCATCGTTTGTACTTCGTTGGGCGATGCGTTGACGCTGCTAACTGAACTATCAATAAAATTGACAGGCTGCTGTGGCGGGGCTTGCTCTATGGCTACCACGCCCGCGTTACTGGTAAGTATGCGGTTGATTTGGCGTACTTGTTGGGTATTAAAGCCGGCATATTCATGCCCCTGCACCCCATAGCTTGAGTGTACGGCAAGGTAAATGCCTGCCCACGCAAGTGTGAATATGATAAGGAAAGAGAACCACCTGCCTATCGTCCAGTATTCGGCACGCAGCATGGTAGCATTACCCCTTTCGCCTGTGTTAAACTCCATCTGTTTCGTTTAAGAGATAATCAGTTTTTTGCTGATGTACTCTTACACTCTATATGTCCTGTCTCTATGCCGCAGCGTATGGCAATACCATTGCCTAAGGCACAAACAAAGATAGCATTAAACTTGAAACCCGCAGTACGCTTTACGGAAATAGCTAATGCTTAACAAGCGGATAACAACTGCCGTGGATAGCCCGTAGTAAAAATGTTTATAACATGTGCATTTCATTGTATCCTAACATTGACATAAGATGGGCGTAACAATTATATGGGTAACTTTAGTATAACTAAAATATAAGCCTATGTTATGGCGCACCTTTAGTGGCGAAACATTGAAATTGCCCGTAAAAAAAGCGGTGGAAAACGCGATAGTACGGGAAGCGAATGCAGGCTGGAAGCTGAAAGTATGCATTGGTACAGACTCTCAGGTACGTGGTGGCGAAACTGAATTTGCTACCGTCATTGTGTTTTTGAGAGAGAAGCATGGTGGTTTTATGTACATCTGCAACGAAAAAACAAAGCAGCAGTACAGCATCAAAGAGCGTATGCTGGTAGAGGTGGCCAAGAGCATAGAGATAGCCTATGAGCTATGCGACCTCTTTAACAAGTATGATGTGGACATGGAAGTACATGCAGACATCAACACCAATCCCCAGTTTAAAAGCAACGAAGCCCTGCGAGAGGCGATGGGCTACATACTTGGTATGGGCTTTGCCTTTAAAGCAAAACCCGAGGCATTTGCCAGCAGCAGTTGTGCCAACAAGATTGTAAACTAAGGCTGCTGCTTTCTCTTTTTACACAAAATGGGCGATGGCATCGCCTCGGGGAATTATCCTCTCTGCACAAAGCCAATTAACTAAGGGTTTAAAAAAGGCTGTATTAATGATTTTTAATCATCGTGCGGACGGTTTCAACCATATTTGTCGCGGATATGTCTTATTATTAGATTATATTTACTATTACAGTTTACAGTCTTTTAACAAGTATAAAATGCAAAGATTGCTTAGGTGCTTGCCATTTGTATTGCTGATGCCATTATTGGCATTTGCCAAGACGGGCAACCATACATTGGAGTTTGTAGAAAACAGGGGGCAATGGAACGGGCCTTTTCTGTATAAAAGCATAACGGGTGGCGGCAATGTGTATCTGGAACAAAAAGGTATTACTTTCCAGATGGAAGCTGCCGATAATAGTGCCAAAATACACGGTGTAAAAGAAAACCACTTGCGCGCACCGCAAACCCTGCGCTTCCATACCTACAAAGTAAATTTTGTGAATGCGCAAACCGCCGAAGTGGTGGGCAGCAAACCACAACAGCATTATTATAACTACTATCTGGGCAATGACAAAAGCAAATGGAAATCGGGCATACACCCATGCTATACGGTAGATTACAAAGGCATCTACAAAGGTATAGACCTGCACATAGCATCGGAAAACGCAGATATGAAGTACGACTTCATAGTAGCACCCGGTGCAGACCCGCAGCAGATAGCCCTGCAATATGAAGGTACGGACGGGCTGCGTATAGAGGCGCAAAATCTGATAATCAAAACATCGGTAGGCACGCTGAAAGAGTTGAAGCCATATGCGTATCAATACATCAATGGCGAAAGAGTAGAGGTAACATGTAAATACAAGCTGAACGGTAATGTAGTGTCATACATATTTCCGTACGGCTATGATAATAACTATGCACTGGTTATAGACCCGACGGTTATTTTTTCTACCTATACAGGTTCTACCGCCGATAACTGGGGGTTCACAGCTACATACGACAACTTAGGTAATTTTTATGCAGGTGGGGGGTCGAGCTCTGCAGGTTATCCAACTTCGACGGGGGCATACAGCACATCTTACGGCGGTGGCGGTACTTGTGGTGGAGAGGATGCTTTTCAACCCGACGTTACAATAACTAAGTTTAACTCATCAGGTACTGCTATCATATTTTCTACCTATTTAGGGGGCAATAATAACGACCAGCCGCATAGTATGGTGGTAGATGGTAGTGGCAATTTGGTAGTAGCAGGGCGTACCTGTTCTTCTAATTTTCCAACTACTTTCAGGGCATTTAGTAGTGGCTCAGAGATATTTGTCACAAAATTCAACAGCACAGGTACTGCGTTAATCGGCTCAACATATATGGGGGGCTCTGCGGATGATGGTATTAATATCTCTGCCGACTACGGGGTAGTAAACTCATTGAAGCATAGTTATGGCGATGATGCGAGAAGTGAAGTGATTGTAGATAATGCAGATAATATCTATGTAGCTGCTTGCACACGCTCAGCAGATTTTCCATTGGCAAACAGTTCGCAGGGCAGCATATCTACAGGGCAAGATGCAGTAGTCTTCAAGCTAAACAGCACAGTTAGTACATTATTGTGGAGTACCTACTTAGGTGGCAATGGTGATGACGCTGCATATGTATTGTCACTCAACAAATCACAGACTGCCTTGTATGTTTCAGGCGGCACTTCCAGCAGTAATTTTTTTACAACACCAGGTACATACCGTACATCCTATGGTGGCAGTATAGATGGATTCATCATCAAGTTTCAAAATGGTGGTGCATACAACAGGCAAATAGGCACTTTCGTTGGTGGTTCATCATACGATCAGTGTTATGGTATTCAGTTAGACAATTCAAATAACGTGTATGTAATGGGTCAATCGTTGAATAATGGTGTGCCAAGGGTAAACGCCGCAGGGTTTACAGCAAATTCCAGTCAGTTTATATTAAAGCTGGATAGTACACTCAGTACTACGGTATATGCAACACAGTTCGGCTCCGGCACTTCTACTGCAACAAACATAACCCCTACTGCATTTTTGGTTGATACCTGCGAAAACGTATATGTTTCGGGTTGGGGAGGTACTGTTTCTGGCAATGGCAGTAGTACTACAGGCATGCCTGCTGTATTAGGAACACCTGCACCTGCACTCATCACAAGCACATCACCTACCGGCGAAGATTTCTACTTTTTCGTGTTAGCTAAAAATGCAACTACTCAGCTTTTCGGGGGCTTTTTTGGTAGCCCCACGATTGGCGATCATGTGGATGGAGGTACAAGCCGCTTTGATAAAAACGGTGTTATCTATCAAGCAATGTGTGGTGGTTGTGGTGGTTCTAACAGTGTGCCTACAACAGCAGGTGTATATAGCAATACGAATCGCAGCAGCAACTGTAACGTAGTGGCTTTTAAGATGGAGTTAAACCTTGGTAATGCCGATGCCAACTTCATTGCTACGCCTACAAAAGTATGTGTCGGAGACCCTGTTACTATCACAAACCTTTCTGTTAATGCAACTGCCTTCGAATGGGATTTTGGTGACGGCTCTCCTACATTTACAGGTGCAGCCCCCCCTCCAAAAACGTATGCAGCCGTTGGCAACTATACTATCAGGCTTATTGTCAGAAACCCGGTAGCTTGCAATCTGGCAGATACCCATAGAGTAACTATTAGGGTAACGAATGACCGTATTGATGCCATTTTTAACACTACCGTATTAGATACTTGTTTCCCTTACAGAGCATCATTTGCTAATAGTTCTGTTTACAGCCCGACACCTGCAGCAGCAGTATTTACATGGGATTTTGGAGATGGTACAACATTTACCGGTGTTAACCCACCAAACAAATCATATAGCACAGCGGGTACATACACCGTCAGGTTGATAATGACAGACTCTACAGCTTGCAACTCTCCGGATACAGCAATACGTTCTATCGCTTTCAGAAACGACTCTGTGAAAGCTAAATTTCTAGTGCCAGACCTGATTTGTTATCAGGATTCTTTCAGGGTAACGAACAGGTCGGAAAACGTGCAAACATATTTATGGAGTTTTGGTGATGGCAAAACATCAACCCAATCGTCGCCTGCACACAAATACGATACTATCGGCACCTACAAAGTGAAGTTGATAGCTACCAATATGGCTACTTGCAATAAAGTAGATTCTCAGTCTGCTATCATTACATTAAAACCATCGCCGACAGCAGATTTTACATACACGCCATTAGTGCCTGTTACTAACGAGCCGCATCGTTTTACCAACCTGTCGGTTGGTGCGGTATCGTACAAATGGAGTTTTGGCGACGGAGAAGGTTCTGACCAAGTGAACCCCGAACATACTTACAAACGTACAGGCGAATACACGGTATGTTTGGTTGTAACCAATATGGAAGGCTGTACTGATACTGTTTGTAAAACCATACTGGCAGATGTAAAACCATTGGCAGACATCCCTAATGCATTCAGCCCCAACGGAGATGGCAATAATGATATATTATTTGTAAGGGGTTACGGAGTAGAGAAGATGAATCTGAAAATTTATAACAGATGGGGAGAGATAGTATTTGAAAACAACGACATAAACAAAGGTTGGGATGGAACCGTTAATGGTAAGCCCCAGGAAATGGAAGCATATGGTTTTGTGCTGAACGTAACATTTGTAGACGGCACTACGTTTTATAAAAAAGGGAATGTGACATTGTTAAGATGATTGTATGAGAAAAATTGTTTTTTTGTTATTGTCAATATTCGTTGCTGCGCAAGTAAGTAATGCCCAAGGGTTGCACTTTTCGCAGTTTTATAACGCCCCATTGTTGCTGAACCCTGCCAACAGCGCGTTGATGAGCACGGATGATTACAGAGTAGGTATGAACTACCGCAGCCAATGGACAAAGCTGGCAGTGCCGTACAATACGTTCTCAGCATTTGGCGATTGCATGGTGTATAAAAACGGTATGGGTACCAACTGGATGGGGTTGGGTGTCGTATTTTATAACGATGTAGCAGGCGATGGCAACCTGCGCCTGACAAGAGGTGACCTCTCGCTGGCGTACCATGTGCAGACGAGCGAAACCTTTCTGATATCTGCAGGTCTTTCTGCAGCATATGCCACACGCAGTGTAGATTACAACAAGCTGACTTTCGATATGCAGTGGGATAGGTTTAAGTTTGACAAAAACCTCCCCAACGGCGAACAGATAAATATTGTACAAACCAGTTTTTATGATGTAGGCGGCGGCATCAATTTTTCGTTTTTCCCAAACGAGTTGGTGTTTATAAAACTGGGTGGTAGCGTAGCGCACATCAACCAGCCGGTTGAAACATTTTATAACCTGACTAATAAAATGGCCATCCGCCCGATGGTGAGTTTGGACGGTAGTTTTGTAGTAGATAAAAATTTTACACTCAATCCCGCAGTGTATTATACCACACAACGCGGCGCAACGGAAATAGTAGCCGGTACATTGCTCACTGCAGTAGTTTTTGGACAAGGCAAGGTTAACAGCAGCATAATAGGGGGTGCGCATTACAGGGTGAACGATGCTTTTATAGGCTCATTGGGTGTGCAGATAGGTGGTTTGCGCATACTTAGCAGCTACGACTATACCACTTCTTCGCTGGCATCAGATATGAGCAGCAACGGTGCTTTTGAATTCTCCATCGTGTATCAGGGCCAGTATGGCGAAAAGATGCGTGGGGCAAAAAACATGAACTGCCCGCGTTTTTATTAACAAAACATTTGTTATGAATAACGACACCACTTATTACTTTTGGTGTCAATACAACATATCCGTATGGACAACGAAAAATTTAAAGTGTTGTTGGTAGAAGATGATACCAACTTTGGACAAGTACTGAAGAACTATCTGGAACTGAATGATTTTGTAGTGGAACTGGCAAGAGATGGCATACTGGGCCTCGCTGCCTTTCGCCGCGAAAAATATGATATATGCCTGCTGGACGTGATGATGCCTAATATGGACGGCTTTACACTGGCAGAAGAAATCAGGAATGTGGACCCCGATATACCTTTGTTCTTCCTCAGTGCCAAGAGCATGAAAGAAGACATACTGAACGGCTACAAACTGGGTGCAGACGATTACATCACCAAACCTTTTGACAGTGAGGTATTGTTGCACAAAATCAAAGCCATCCTGAAACGCAATCAGGAATTGCAGGAAAAGCAGCACTCGCAGGTAGAATTTACCGTAGGGCGTTACCAGTTTAACAGTAAACTGCGTACACTACAGTTTGACGGCAACGACCCGCAAACACTTTCGCCCAAAGAAAATGAACTGCTGCTGATGCTATGCGAATATAAAAACGACCTGCTGCCGCGCGATGCCGCGCTGAAACGCATCTGGGGTAGCGATACCTACTTCAACGGTCGCAGTATGGACGTGTACATAGCCAAGCTGCGCAAATACCTGAAAGAAGACAGTACTGTAGAGATTGTAAACATCCACGGTAACGGCTTCAGGTTGGTAGTGCCGGAATAATGGCTGAATGGCTTAATTGCCCATTGGCTCAATGGGCTTTATATAAACTAAAGTGCTGTCAATGAGGCGGCACTTTTTTATTCAGAGCAATCTGCTTTAATCAGTAAAATCGAGGTTCACAGCAATCATTTGTAATCATAGCAAATCAGTGGTACTTTTACGCCCTCATGAGGCATCTACCCAATCTGCTGACCTTAGCTAATTTGTTTTGTGGCTGTATAGCTATCGCTTTCACGCTGAATGTGCAGCCGTTTCTTTCATTGGTAAATGGCGAGCAATACTGGATTGTGGGTACGGAGCAGGCATATTGGGGCAGTATCTTCATCTTTGCCGCCGCCGTGTGCGATATGCTGGATGGCGCGGCAGCAAGGGCTTTGAAAGTATCATCGTCTATTGGTGCCGACCTCGATTCGTTGGCAGATGTGGTATCGTTTGGTGTAGCCCCGTCTATGATATTTTTCAAAATGCTATGGGCAAGTTATATGCTGGAGCCCAACGCGCTGGATGTAGATATGCTTGCCATGAGCCCAGCCTTTCTGATAGCCTGTTTCGGCGCATTGAGGCTGGCAAGGTTCAATGTATCTGTAAGTGAGGACAAGAGTTCTTTTGTAGGTATGCCGATACCTGCAACGGGTGTATTCGTAGCCTTTCTGCCACTGATAAACTGGTACAACCCGATGGGACTGGGTGCCATGCTGCAAAACAAATGGGTACTGTACCTGCTGATAGCCCTGCTTTGCTGGCTGATGGTATCGAAAATCCGCTTTATCAAATTCATGCCTGCTAAGTGGAAGCCGGCATATTACTGGCCACAAGCGGTGATAATAGTTGCAGGCTTGGCGGCTATACCGTTTTTGCACGTAGCGGCATTGCCATTTGCATTTATTCTCTACATACTTTTGTCTTTTATATACAAACCGAAAGAAGCATAAAACAACATACGATGAAATATACTGCTCATATCAACGTAATGCCATTGAAAGAATTGCTGGACCCGCAAGGCAAGGCAGTGAATAACAGCCTGCACAATCTGGGGCTTACAGCCGTGCAGGACGTACGCATCGGCAAGCACATCACCCTGCATGTAGAGGCGGCTGATAAAATGGCTGCCGAAGCGGCGGTAAAAGATGCTTGCAGCAAGCTACTGGCAAATCCCGTGATGGAGTCTTTTGAATTCAGCATTACAGAAGGATAATACAGCCATGCGCCTGTACCTTGTTCCATCTCCTATAGGTAACCTCGGCGATATAACGTACCGTGCGGTAGAAGTATTGAAAAACGCGGATGTAATACTTTGCGAAGACACCCGCACCAGCAGCGTTTTGCTAAAGCACTACGGCATACAAAAACCATTGACACCCTATCATCAGCACAACGAGCATAAGATACTGGCACATCTTGTAGAGCAGCTACAGGCGGGCAAAACATTCGCGCTGATAACGGATGCGGGTACACCGGGTATATCAGACCCCGGTTTTTTGCTTTTGCGCGAGTGTATTAAAAACGATATACCTGTAGAGTGCATGCCGGGGGCTACGGCTTTTGTACCTGCATTGGTACAGAGCGGCATACCAAGTAATCGCTTTGCTTTTGAGGGCTTTCTGCCCCTGAAAAAAGGCAGGCATACGATGCTGACCAAACTGGCGGCGGAAGAGCGCACCGTGATACTGTATGAAAGCCCGCACAGGCTGGCAAAAGCGCTGAAAGAACTGGCAGAGTATTTTGGTGCAGACAGGCAGGCAGCTGTGTGCAGGGAGCTTACCAAGATGTTTGAAGAAACAAGAAAAGGCACACTATTGGAACTTGCAACACACTACGAAACACACGCCCCTAAAGGAGAAATAGTGATAGTGATAGCGGGGAAAGAATGATTGACAACTACAAAATTTTGATAACATGCTTTCGATGAACCTGAGCGGCAAGACCGCATTGGTAGCGGGTAGTACACAAGGTATAGGCTTTGCCAGCGCGCAGGCATTGGCTGCATTGGGCGCAAATTGCGTGCTGATAGCCCGTAATGAAGATGCGCTGAAACAAGCTGTAGCTAAACTGGATGCTGCGCAAGGGCAACAGCATAGTTATCTGGTGGCAGACTTTGCCAACCCACAACAAGTGCAAGATGTAGTAGCCGCTTATGTGCAGCAAAATACCATTCACATACTGGTAAACAATACAGGCGGGCCTGCTGCAGGAGCTATTGTTGACGCAAAACCCGAAAATTTTCTGCAAGCTTTTCAACAACATTTGATTTGTAACCACATACTTGCTACACTTGCAATTGAAGGTATGAAAGCGGCGGGCTATGGCAGGATTGTGAACGTGATTTCGACATCGGTAAAGATACCGTTGAAGGGATTGGGCGTATCGAACACCATACGCGGTGCTGTGGCAAGCTGGGCAAAGACCATGGCCAATGAGCTGGCACCCTTTGGCATAACAGTGAATAATGTATTGCCGGGGGCTACTGCTACGGCGAGGCTGGAGAACATCATCACCAACAAATCGGGCAAGATGGGTGTGGCGATAGATGAGGTAGAAAAAGAAATGCTGGAAGAGATACCCGCCAAACGATTTGGCAAGCCCGAGGAAATAGCGGCTATGGTGGCGTTTCTGGCATCGCCGGCTGCGGGTTATGTAAACGGTACGAGCATACCTGTAGATGGCGGCAGAACGGGTAGCATATAGATGAACTGAGAAACGACAGATTGGGATTTTTTTATTAGTGTAAGATTTTTGATATAGTAAGCATTAAAAACAGATTAAATAGGTAAGTGATTGAGGCTGACAAAGACGTGACAAAAACAAATTGTCACAATTAAAATATCGGCTGAAACCCTTGCCAGTATTGAAAAACATTTTTTCACAAATGTGTATAAACTTTCGTCATTGTGTTGTAATTTCGCCCACGCTTTGTCTAAAAGGAACGTTAATTTTAAAAAAATCATTCCTAGTGTCAGAATATATTAAGCCGATGGTCCGGAGTATTGCCCAAGGCATGATTGCTTTGGTGTTTACACTGTTCGTATTCAACCTGCCTGCTTTTGCCGCACCCGATGGTAAAGCACTATTCCAGTCAAACTGCGCAAGCTGCCACAACCCGCTGAAGGATGCCACCGGTCCTGCACTGAAAGGTGTGGATGCCCGTGTGCCGAGCAAGCAATGGTTATATGACTGGATAAAGAATTCAGCATCAGTAATATCAAGTGGCGACAAGTATGCAAATGACTTGTACGCTAAGTGGAATAAAACTGCCATGACAGCGTTCCCCAACCTGTCTAACGAAGAGATTGACGCTATCATTACATACGTAAACAGCGTAGAGCCACCTAAGAAAGACGATGGTGCAGGTGCTGCGGCAGCTTCAACATCAGGACAAGAGTCTACGGGCAGCAACTGGATATACAGCATGGTTACCATCATCCTGCTGGCATTGGCGTTTATCCTATGGCGTGTAAACAGCGGTCTGAAGCGTGTTGCTAACGAAAAAGACGGCGTACCCAACGTAAAAGAAATACCATTCTACCGCAATAAAGTAGTGATAGCCATGGCGGTTATCCTTGCATTCATACTGTCTGGTTATTGGATAACAAACGGTGCTGTAGAACTGGGCCGTCAGCAAAACTATATGCCGGAGCAGCCTATTTTCTATTCTCACAAAGTACACGCGGGCATCAATCAGGTAAACTGCCTGTATTGCCATGCAGGTGCAGAGAAGAGCAAGCATGCCATGATACCATCTACCAATGTGTGTATGAACTGCCACAAGCAGATAAATGAATATACAGGTGCTGAAGAGCATCCGCTGGTAACGGCAGAAGGCAAGAAGATAGACGGTACTGCCGAAATACAGAAGCTGTACAAATATGCCGGTTGGGATCCTGCTAAGAAAGACTACATCCGCGACGAGAACGGCAACATCAAAGCAACGCCTATACAATGGGTAAAAATACACAATCTGCCAGACCACGTTTACTTCAACCACTCTCAGCACGCTGCTGTGGGTAAAGTACAGTGTCAGCAGTGCCATGGCCCTATACAGGATATGGATGAGGTTTACCAATTCTCACCATTGTCTATGGGCTGGTGTATCAACTGCCACCGCCAAACGGAAGTGCAGTTTACAAACAACAATTATTATTCAATATTTGAGAAATACCATGCTGAACTGAAATCGGGCAAACGCACGGGTGTAACGGTAGAAGACATTGGCGGCCTTGAGTGCCAGAAGTGCCACTACTAAACAAGTCGGTTGATAGCAAACGTATTCATCAGATAAGTAAAAAATATTCGGAAACAATTTATACCGGATTGAACCGTATGAGTCAAAAACAATATTGGAAGGGTCTTGAAGAGCTGAACGATACAACAGCTCATAAAGAAGCAGTAGAAAACGAGTTTAAAGAGCCGTTGCCGTTTGACATCAGTGGCAACCTGCTGGACGCGACTACTCCCCGCCGCGACTTTTTGAAATATCTGGGCTTCAGCACCGTAGCGGCTACCTTGGCTGCCAGTTGCGAAATGCCTGTTCGTAAGGTAATCCCTTATGCTATAAAACCAGAAGACATCGTACCGGGTGTAGCTAACTACTACGCATCGAGCTTTGTAGATGGTGGTGAATACTGCGCAGTTGTTATCAAAACACGCGACGGCCGCCCCATCAAGCTGGAAGGTAACAAGCTGTCGCCCGTAACACAAGGTGCTACTACGGCACGTGTACAGGCTGCCGTGCTGAACCTGTACGACAAAGCCCGCCTGCGCCAACCAATGGCAGAAGGCAAAGAAGCTACTTTTGAAGCAATAGACCGCAGCGTGAAAGACGCTATGGCAAGTAATACCAAAGCAGTATATCTGCTTACTTCTACTATCCTCAGCCCCACTACCAAAGAAGTAATCAATCAATTTTTAGCGAAATACCCTACAGCCAAGCACGTTACTTACGATGCGATATCGTATAGCGGTATGCTGCAGGCCAATGAGGCAAGCTATGGCAAACGCGCGCTGCCTTCATATCATTTCGATAAAGCACAAACTATTGTAAGTCTGGGTGCAGACTTCCTCGGTACATGGTTATCACCTGCCGAGTTTTCAAAGCAATATGCGCAAGGCCGTAAAGTGACAGCGAAAAATCTGAAAATGTCTAAGCATTATCAGGTAGAAGCTACGCACACTATATCCGGTGCTGCCGCCGACGACCGTGCTACATGCCGCCCATCGCAAATGGGTGCTGTTGCAGTAGCGTTGTACAATGCGGTAACAACCGGTGCCGCTCCATCACTTGCCAGCAAAAAACTGAATACACTCGTTACCAAAGCTGCTGCCGACCTGAAAAAAGGAAACGGCTTAGTAGTTTGTGGCGCAAACGATGTGAACATACAAACGGTTGTAAATGCCATCAACGCCGCCATAGGTGCTAATGGTACTACCATCAACTGGGCTATTACCAGCAATTACAAAGCAGGTATAGATGCAGACATGGTAGCACTGACAGATGCCATGAGCAAGGGCGAAGTAGGTGCCATCTTGATGCAGGATGTGAACCCTGTGTACGATTATTACAACGGTAAGAAATTTGCCGAAGCGTTGAAGAACGTACCCGTAAGCGTATCATTCGCTGAGCGTATGGACGAAACAGCGCAGGCATGTAAATATGTAGTGCCCGATAACCACTGGCTGGAAAGCTGGGGCGATGCTGAACCAAAATCGGGCTATTACAGCCTGATGCAGCCGGGTATTGCGCCGTTGTTCAAAACACGCGCTTTCCAGGATAGCCTGTTGGTATGGGCTGGTGCTGCTACCACATACGGCGATATGTGGAAGAACTACTGGACTGCCAAACTGGGCGGACAAAGCAATTTTGATAAAGCATTGCAAGACGGTGTTATCAACCCTGCAGGCGATATGCCAATGGGTGGTGGCGCGTTCAGCGGCAATGTAAGCGGTGCCATAGCAGCTATACAGGCAGCCAAGCCTGCAAGCGGCATGGAACTGGTAGTGTATGAAAAAATAGCTATCGGTAAGGGTGGTGCATGGAGCAACAACCCATGGTTGCTTGAAATGCCGGACCCGATAACCAAAGCTACATGGGATAACTACGCTTGCGTATCGCCCAAGAAAGCATTTGAACTGGGTGCTGAACTGACAAGTATTACCGAAGTTGTAAACGCGAAGAAAGTAATAGAAATAAGTGCAAACGGACAAACGGTGAAACTGCCATTGGTAGTAGTACCAGGTATGCACAACGATGTAGTGGCTATAGCCGTTGGTTTTGGACGCGATGCTAAAGTAGGCCGTGCCGCTGCTACGGGTAAAGACAAATTCGGCAAAGAGATAGGTGGTAAAAATGCATATCCTTTTGTAAGCTACAACGGTCAGAACTTTGCCTACAGCACATCTGTAAACATCAAGGGTACAGACGAAACACATGATGTAGCCATCACACAAACGCACCATAGCTATGAGGCTCGCCCTGTAGTACGTGAGTACACACTGGCTGACTTCGCCAAGAACCCCAATGCGCTGATTGAAGCACGCAATGCGGAAATAGGCCACTACACTACATTGCCATGGGAAGAACATGGTGCGGCACATGGTGGCGAACACGCTGCCGGCGGGCATGGCGAAGAAAAAGCGCACAACCCAGTAGATGCTGCAACTGCGGCGGCAGCAGCTATTGTGGTGGACGAAGAAGGCTACCGCAAGAATGGTACTTTATATCCTGAATATGAATCTCCGGGCATACACTGGGGCATGTCTATAGACCTGACGGCTTGTACAGGTTGTGGCGCATGCGTTATGGGTTGCCAGGCAGAAAACAATATATCTGTAGTTGGTAAAACACACGTACTGAAATCGCAGGAGATGCACTGGTTGCGTATAGACCGTTATTTCAGCGGTATGCCGGATGATCCGGATACAATCCAGACCATCTTCCAGCCGATGATGTGCCAGCACTGCGACAACGCACCTTGTGAAAACGTATGTCCGGTGTCTGCAACCAACCACAGCAGCGAGGGTTTGAACCAAATGGCATATAACCGTTGCATCGGTACTAAGTACTGCGCAAACAACTGCCCGTATAAAGTACGTCACTTCAACTGGATGGACTGGAATGGTGCGGATTGCTTTGACGACAACCTGTACGAAGACTACCGCCGCGACGACATCAATGACGACCTGACACGCATGGTGCTGAACCCTGACGTAACAGTGCGTAGCCGTGGTGTGATGGAGAAGTGCAGCTTCTGCGTACAGCGTTTGCAAGAGGCGAAACTGGATGCCAAGAAATCGGGCGAACCGATGAAAGATGGTGCAGCAAGAACGGCTTGCCAATCGGCTTGTCCTTCTGATGCTATCGTATTTGGTAACGTAAATGACAAAGACAGCCAGATAGCTAAGCTGCGTAAGGAAAATAAAGAGCGCGTATTCTATGTGCTGGAGCAAATACACACATTGCCAAACGTAAACTACCTGTCGAAAATCCGTAATACGGATACGATAGTAGGTGGCAATGAAGCGACAGACGGCTTGTATAAAGCTCACATATAATAGGGCGAAGCAAAAGAAAACAGAAAGGGTGAAAGCCCTGACAGAAATAAAAACAAAGAACTTTTTTACTAATAAGGCGCTATGCATTTAAAGTACGAATCGTTTGTACGGGAACCGCTGGTAGATGGTGATAAAACATATCATCAGGTAACAGAAGATATAATAAGCCCTATAGAAAAGAAGCCGGGACGTATGTGGTACGTTGGTTTCTTCTTCTCCGTGGCACTGTTGCTGTTAGGTGTTTTCTCTGTAACATGGGAAGTTTATTACGGTATCGGTGTATGGGGTATCAACCGTACAGTAGGTTGGGGTTGGGACATCACCAACTTCGTATGGTGGGTAGGTATCGGTCACGCAGGTACGCTTATCTCTGCCATCTTGTTGCTCTTCCGTCAGGGCTGGAGAACAGGTGTGAACCGTGCTGCGGAAGCGATGACTATCTTCGCGGTAATGTGCGCGGGACAGTTTCCGATATTCCACATGGGCCGTGTATGGGATGGTTTCTTCGTATTGCCTTATCCTAACGGACGCGGACCACTTTGGCCCAACTTCAACTCAGCACTTCTTTGGGACGTATTCGCCATCTCTACTTACTTCACAGTATCATTATTGTTCTGGTACTCTGGTTTGATACCTGATTTTGCAACCGTTCGCGACCGTGCTAAAACTAAATTGCGCAAACGCCTGTATGGCCTCGCTTCATTCGGCTGGACGGGTACTGCTAAAAACTGGCAGCGCCACGAAGCACTTTCGCTGGTATTGGCAGGTTTAAGTACGCCACTGGTACTTTCTGTACACACCATAGTATCTTTCGACTTTGCTACATCGGTTATCCCCGGTTGGCATACTACCATCTTCCCGCCATACTTCGTTGCGGGTGCCATCTTCTCCGGCTTCGCGATGGTACAAACACTATTGATAGTTTGTCGTAAAATACTGGGACTGGAAGATTACATCACCATAGGTCACTTAGAAGCGATGAACAAGGTAATTGTACTCACTGGTTCTATCGTGGGTGTGGCATATCTTACAGAGTTGTTCATGTCTTGGTACAGCGGTGTGCTGTACGAGCAGGAAGCCTTTAAATGGCGTATCCTTGGTCCGTACTGGTGGAGCTATTGGGCGATGATGACTTGTAACGTGGTATCGCCTCAGTTGTTCTGGTTCAAAAAACTGCGTCGTAATATACCATTCACGTTTATTATGTCTATTGTGGTGAACATCGGTATGTGGTTCGAGCGTTTTGTAATCATCGTTACATCACTGTATCGCGATTACCTGCCCGGTAGCTGGACGTATTACAGCCCCACATGGCCTGAAATCGGTTTCTACCTCGGTACGTTCGGTTTGTTCTTTACATGTTTCTTCCTGTTTGCTAAATACTTCCCTGTTATTGCAGTAGCGGAAATCAAATTCGTACTGAAAACATCGGGTGAAAGCTACAAGAAGAAAATGGAAACGATAGATGCGAAGAGCGCTGAAGACTTTAAACACGAACTGGATCACGCGCACCACTAATCGGTTGATTGGTTGAATAGTTGATTTGAGCAGAAGAAATTGAAATTTGACTTTTAACTTTTGAATTAATATTTAAAATGGCTATAAAGAAATTTGCAGTTGCTTGTTATGACGATGAGGAAGTGCTGTTTCCTGCGGTGAAGAAAGTACGCAACAGCGGCTATAAACTGCACGACGTATATACGCCCTTCCCCGTGCACGGCCTTGACGGTGCACTGGGCCTGAAAGAAACAGACCTGCACGTTGCGGGTTTCATCTACGGTATTACGGGTACCAGCACTGCGGTAGGTTTCATGTCATGGATATTCTGCAGCGACTGGCCTATTAACTTTGGTGGTAAGCCACACTGGTCTTTGCCTGCTTTCATACCCATCACTTTCGAGTTGACGGTATTGTTTGCGGCAGTAGGTATGGTACTTACATTCTGCTACCTGAACCAGATAATGCCCGGCGTTAAGAAACACGTTTTTCATCCGCGCCAAACGGATGACCTGTTTGTAGTAGCATTGGAAATAAACGACCATACTAACGAAGCAGAAGTAATCAACTTCCTGAAATCTACAGGTGCGGTTGAAACTTCGGTACAAGTAGCGGAATCTGAATGGTGGTTTGGCCGTTGGGATAAAAAAGAACCTTACGAATTGGCATAATTCAGTTGATTGGTTGAATAGTTGATCAGTTAATACAGTGAGCAGGGAATAGTGAGGAATTTGAATGTTGACTTTTTGAATTTTTTAATAGTTATGAACAAAACCAAAAGCATAGTAGTAGCGAGCCTGATGATAGGGCTGGGTTTGGTTTCCTGCACGCAAAACGGCAGCAAGCACCGCAATCCCGGCAAAATCTACGCTCCGGATATGACCTACTCTCGTGCTTATGATGCGTACACTGCCAACCCCAACTTTGCAGATGGGCAAACAAGCCGTAAGCCGATAGCGGGTACGGTAGCTATGGGCCACGAACTGCCCGACCATATGGTAGAAGGCGATACAAACGGATACAAAACATTTACAACTGCACTGCGCTTTAACGAGGCAGAAATGGCAGAAGGTAAGCGTTTGTTCAATATATACTGCGGTATATGCCACGGCACCAATCTTGACGGGCAAGGTCCACTGTATGCAAGCGGTAAGTTTGCAGCCATGCCTGCCAACCTGAAAGATGCTAAATACCTGCGTATGCCATCGGGCACTATGTATGCGGCTATCAAATATGGTAAAGGTGTGATGGGCTCTTATGCCAGCCAGTTGGATATTAAACAACGCTGGATGGTAATTGCTTACATCAAAAAAGTGCAGGCAGAAAATGGTGGTGATGCATTTACATTGGGCGCAGCAGCTACCACGTCGGTAGCAGATACGACAAAAGCAGTAGCTGCAACTACAGAAACTGCTAAACACTAATTAGAAAACACAGAAAAAAGTAAACGTACTTCTAATACAATATTACAATGACAGAACGTTTTGAGATACCGGCACGATTAAAGAATACCAGCCTTGCGTTGATAGCAGTAGGTATACTGGTGCTGATACTGGGCGGCGTAACAATGCTGGGCGGACATGACCATCACGACAAAACCCGTTTTTGGCTGGTACTGTTGCAAAACAGCGTATTCTTCCTACTGATTTGTGTTGCCAGCGTATTTATACAGGCTGCGGCATCACTGGCGCAGGGCGGCTGGATAGTGGCTTATAAAAGAGTGCCCGAAGCGATAGGTGCTAACGTATGGGTTTTCGGATTGATAGCAGGTGCTATATTGATATTCATCGCGACTGGTTTTAGTGTGGACGGGCATAATCCTATTTATCACTGGGTACATCCTGAGGGAGATAAAATATTAGAAGGCAAAAAAGCATTCCTGAACAAAGAAATGTTCATTGGCTTTACGGTTGTTACCATTGCTTTATGGTCTTTCTTCGGTCGTAAATTCCGTGCGCTTTCTTTAGCACAGGAAAATGCACCTAAGAACAGTACTAAGATATACTGGACAATGTTGAAGTGGTCTGCAGCATTTTTATTGGTGTATGCCCTTACTCAAATGAGCACTGCACCTTGGTTGTGGATAATGAGTATTGACGCACACTGGTATTCTACCATGTTTAGCTGGTACACATTTGCAAGTGCATTCGTTAGCGGTATGTCTGTTATTCTGCTGTTTGTAGTATTCCTGAAAAACAATGGCAATCTGGAACTGGTAACAAAAGAGCACGTACACGATTTGGGTAAATTCATGTTCGCGTTCAGCGTATTCTGGACGTACGTATGGTTTGCACAATACATGCTGATATGGTATAGTAATATACCTGAAGAAACTACATACTTCAAAATGCGCCAGCATGGGCCTTACAGCCTGATATGGTACTCCGTATTCATTATCAACTTCATCATGCCGATATTGATATTGATGGCACGTCCTAGCAAGCGTAACTATTTTACCGTTACGTTTATGGCGCTGGTTATCATATTCGGTCACTGGTTAGATTTCTTTATCATGACCATGCCGGGTCCTTTGGGCAAAAACTGGCACCTGGGCTGGTACGAAATGGGCATCTTCCTTGGCTTTGCGGGTTTGCTGATATTTACGGTATCTAAGACGCTGACAAAATCATCGCTGGTGCCTGGTAACCACCCATTGCTGAAAGAAGCTATGCTGCACCAGAGCTAATAAACAGAGTAAAGAATAAGAAACACAGGTATAAACTAATTTAAGTAAATACAAGAATTACTGACCATGTCGGGACTTTTATCGATAATACTAATGATGCTGGTATTTGTTATCATCTACCAGATAGCAAAAGCCAGTGAGTATGCTACGATATTGCGTGGCGAAGAGAAGATAAATGCCAGGGTGAACCGTACCATGGCATGGCTGCTGGTAGCCTTTTTCTTTCTGGGCTTGTACGGCATTTTCATGTGCCATCAGGCGTTAATAGACAGGATGCTGCCAATATCCGCATCGGAGCATGGTGTGGAATACGACAGCATGTTTTTGGTAACGCTGGTAGTAACAGGTATTGTATTCTTCATTACCCAAACTGCACTGTTCTGGTTTGCTTATCGTTATCAGGCATCACAAAAGCGTACTGCATTTTTCTATGCACATAACAACAGGCTGGAAATTGTATGGACAACAATACCTGCCATTGCGATGGCGGTGCTGGTAGCTATCGGCTTGCGCAACTGGGGCAGAATGACCGGAGCTGCACCTAAAGATGCGATGGTAGTAGAGGTAGTAGGTAAACAATTCAACTGGATTATTCGTTATCCCGGTAAGGATGGAGCATTGGGCAAGCGCGATTTCAGAAAGATAAATGATGCCAATAACGTATTGGGCCTCGATTGGAACGATAAAGACAATATGGACGATGTAATAGCCCAGAATGGCGAATTGCATCTTGTGGTAAACAAACCGGTAAGCCTGCTGATAGGTTCAAGAGATGTGATACATGACGTGGGTCTGCCACACTTCCGTATGAAGATGGACGCGGTACCTGGTATCGTAACGACGATATGGTTTACACCTACCATCACAACGGCTAAAATGAAAGAAATAACAGGTAATAAGGATTTCGTGTACGAAATATCTTGCGACCAGATGTGCGGTAAAGGCCACTACTCTATGAGGGGAACAGTAATAGTAGAAACGCAGGCAGAGTATGACGCATGGATGGCCAAGCAACAGACTTATTACGCATCTGCCAACCCAGCACCAGCCGCTACACCTGCCGAAGGTGCAGCACCCGAACAAAAAACTGATAGTGTTAAAGCAATAACGATGAAGTAATCGTTCTGTTATATCCTGAAATACAGAACAACAAAAAGTGCAAAAAATGAGCGACGTTATCATTCAAGGAACTACTACAGCGCACGGACACGATGCGCATGGCGGACATCATGGCCACGAACACCATGAGCAGCACTTCATTACGAAGTATATCTTCAGCCAAGATCATAAAGTTATCGGTAAGCAATTCCTGATTACAGGTATCATTTGGGCTATCATCGGCGCGTTGATGTCTGTATTCTTCCGTTTGCAGCTTGGTTTCCCCAACGAAACTTTCCCGATTATGGAAAAGTTTTTGGGCGAATGGGCAAAGGGCGGTAAACTGAACCCCGAATTTTATTATGCATTGGTAACTATGCACGGTACCATATTGGTATTCTTTGTATTGACGGCAGGCCTGAGCGGTACATTCGCTAACCTGCTTATCCCTCTGCAAATAGGCGCGCGCGATATGGCATCGCCTTTTATGAACATGCTTTCTTACTGGTTCTTCTTTATATCAAGTGTTTTCATGTTTGTATCTCTTTTTATACAAACAGGACCTGCATCTGGTGGTTGGACAACTTATCCGCCGCTGAGCGCATTGAAAGAAGCATCTATGGGTTCCGGTCTCGGTATGGATTTGTGGCTGATAAGTATGGCACTATTCGTTGTGTCTTCACTGCTTGGTGGTCTTAACTACATCTCTACTATCCTGAATATGCGTACTAAGGGTATGACGATGACACGTATGCCGCTTACTATATGGGCGTTGTTCTTTACAGCCGTACTGGGTGTATTGTCTTTCCCTGTATTGTTCTCTGGCTTCGTACTGCTGATATTCGACCGTAATTTCGGCACCAGCTTCTATTTGTCAGAAATATTCATCGGTGGTAAGGCATTGCCGCATATTGGTGGTTCTGCTATCCTATATCAGCACTTGTTCTGGTTCTTAGGCCACCCTGAGGTTTACATCATCATGCTGCCCGGTATGGGTATGGCATCAGAGGTGTTATCTAACCATAGCCGCAAACCGATATTCGGTTATACGGCCATGATATTATCGCTGATAGGTATTACGGTACTGGCATTCGTAGTATGGGCACACCATATGTTTGTAACGGGTATGAGTCCGTTCCTCGGTTCAATCTTCGTACTACTTACATTGCTGATTGCTGTACCATCTGCGGTAAAAGTGTTTAACTGGCTTACGACAATGTGGAAGGGTAATATCCGTTTTACTGTACCCATGATGTTTGCCATCGGTTTCGTATCACTGTTTATATCAGGTGGTCTTACAGGTTTATTCCTTGGTAACTCTGCTCTGGATATTCACCTGCACGATACTTATTTTGTGGTAGCGCACTTCCACATCGTAATGGGTGTATCAGCATTCTTCGGTATGTTTGCCGGTATCTATCACTGGTTCCCTAAGATGTTTGGCCGCTTTATGAACAATACTTTGGGTTACATCCACTTCTTCATAACACTGGCAGGGGCTTATCTTATCTTCTGGCCTATGCACTACGAAGGTATTGCAGGTATGCCACGCCGTTATTATGACTACAGTGCATGGGAATCTTTCAAAAACTTTGAAAGCCTGAATAGCTTTATCAGCATCGCTGCCATATTGGTATTCTTTGCTCAGTTGATATTTGTTGTAAACTTCTTTGTAAGCATCTTCCGTGGTCGTAAGGTAATGGTTCAAAATCCATGGGGTTCTCCTACATTGGAATGGACTACGCCAATCAACCCCGGACACGGTAACTGGGAAGGTGACATTCCTGAAGTGTATCGCTGGCCTTACGATTACAAAGACGATGGTAATGGTAACGACTTCATACCGCAAACAACACCGTTGAAAGCGGATGAGCATGATGGCGGCCACTAAGCTATAATCTTAATACATATCCCGATTGGTACTGCCAATCGGGATTTTTGTTTGCTTGAAGCTTTGCTTTATGGAAATAAATAAGCCGTTGATTATCCAGCGGCTTAGATTATGTGTTAGTTATTGTATGCTATTAGTGATGATGGTGGTGTGCAGCGTGTGCATCGGGTAGTTTGTAAAACTCTTCTTCGCTTACTTCTTGTTCTGTAACATCAAATTGTGTTTCGAGGAAAAGGAACAATTTGTCGAACAACAAACGGCGATATGTTTCATCCATCGTTTTGTTGTCTTTCAATACTTTTTGCATATAGCCTTCCAACCATGGTGCATCGCCATCAGCACCCATACCAAAGTAGCCCAGTACTTGTGCTTTGATGTGTTCTTTTACTTCTTCTATGCTTACAGAGATGCCATTGTCCAGTATCAGTTTATCTGAAACCAGCGTCCAACGCAGTTGATGGTCGAAGCCGCCAAATTCGTTTTCTACTTCTGCCGCGCTTTTTGGCTTTTCACCACCTTCTTTCAGCCAACGCTTCAGGAAAGGTACAGGTAGTTCAAACGGCGTTTGGTGAACTAGCAATTCATATATTTCATTGTGCAGGCGTTCGCGGCTTACTCGTTCATATTCCTTGCTCAACTCCGCACGCAGTTTTTCTTTAAAAGTGGCAACGTCTTTCACCTCATCGTTCGGGAACAATTGCACAAACAATTCTTCGTTCAGTTCGCGCGGTATCAGTTTGGCAACACGTGTCAGCGTGAATTTGTAAAAATTATTAGCAGCGTCTACACCCAGTTTCAGCGGGTCTTTCATAAAGCCTGCCAGTTCTTCTTCGGTACATACATCTACGGGGCGCAAAACGAAAGACTCTTCGTTCTTTTTGCCCATCAGCAGTTGTTGCAGTTTGGCAGGCAGCTTTTCCAGTAATACGGTATCTTCTACCATATATGCTTCGGGCAGTACGTTGCCATCGGCATCGCACTGTTCGTACTTAGCATATATGATGTCGTCTTTAGTAGTTACTTCTGCCTGTGTTTCTGCATTGCCATAGCGCTTGGTTATGCGCTCTATCTCATCTTCAATCATCTTGTCAGAGATGGCAACTTTGTATTTTGTAATAGCAGCTTTCTTTTTGATAGGTGTTATTTCAAATTCAGGTTTAACGCCTATTTCAAAAGCAAAGTCCACATCTGCAGGGCTGTTCATATCCAGTTTCATGGGTTGCTCATTGGGCATCACCATGGGTTGTGCAAAGATGGATACTTTTTCAGTTTGCAGGTATTCTTCCAGCTTAGTGCCTGCTGCGCGCAGTACCTCGTCGCTGAATATAGACTGGCCATACATTTTCTTTACCATGCCGGCAGGAACATTGCCCTTGCGAAAGCCGGGAACGTTGGCAGTTTTAGCATAGTTTTTCAGCGACTTCTCAAAAGACGGCATATAGTCGTCCTTGCCCAATTTTACGGTTATCTTCTCGTGCAGCGTGCCGATGTTTTCGCGCGTTACCGTAGCCATAATTTTCTACTTGTTTTTTTAAGATGATTTTAAAAAAGCCGATACAGGGTATCGGCTTGTTATTGTTTTTTGTGCGGGTGGAGGGACTCGAACCCCCAAGCCTCGCGGCACTAGATCCTAAGTCTAGCGTGTCTGCCAATTTCACCACACCCGCAAAACGGGTGGCAAAGGTACGCATTTTTATATTGCAACCAAAGAAGAAATTGCCTTTTGTCATACCAATACCATATCTGCTCAGACTATTGCAATCAGCTACTAATTGTCATTATTTTTATATCAAGAAAAACAGACCAATTATGACAACGAAAGAAACCAAAGCCTCCCTGTTGGTGGTAGAAGATGAAGAAAGCCTGCGCGATGCACTGAAACTGAACCTTGAACTGGAAGGTTATGAAGTAACAACTGCCGATAATGGCCCATCGGTAATAAAAATGGTGAAAAACGAGCATTTCGACCTGATAATACTCGATATTATGCTGCCTGATATGGATGGCATTACCGTTTGCGAAACCATCAGAATGCAACACAATGATGTACCTATTATGTTCCTGTCTGCTCGTAATACAGGCGCAGACAGGGTAGAGGGGCTTAAAAAAGGTGGTGATGACTACATGACTAAGCCATTTAATCTGGAAGAACTGCTGCTAAGGGTAGATAAGCTGATTGTAAAGGATAAAAAGATAAAAGCGCCCCAATCTATAGCAGATATATATGAATTTGATGGATGTAAGATAGATTTTGCAGCCCATGAGTGCATAGACGTTAGCAAAAAGCCACAGGAACTGAGCAAAAAAGAAGCCGCCTTGCTGAAATTGCTGATAGAGCATGAAGGTCAGGTAGTATCTCGGGAGCATATATTGCAGGTGGTATGGGGCTATAATGTGTACCCAACTACGCGCACCATAGATAATTTCATTCTCAACTTCCGCAAGTATTTTGAGAAAGACAGCCGCAACCCTAAGCATTTTCATTCTGTAAGGGGGATAGGATATAAGTTTACGGCATGATTGTACCTTTGAAAGTTTTTAGTATTTTCATAGCTGAATTTGTATCAAACAATCGTTCATGATGCGTAAGTATATAATATTAGGTTGTGCGGCACTGATGGTATTTGTGGTTGCCTGCAAGAAAGATAAGAATATGGAAAAAGCCACTGTTGTGGATACAGGCGATATTGCAAAAAATGGTTGTGGCTATATGCTGCAATTAGAGAGTGATGGTTCTGTAGTAAGGCCTAAGTATATGCCCAGCAGCTACCAGCACAATGGCATGAAAGTGAAAGTGAAGATAAACAGGGATGGCGAGGGTGAGATATGCAATACATACCCCACCAAAAAGTTTTACGAAATCGTTCAGATAGTTGACATAAAAAAAGACCTTGATTAAGGTCTTTTTCTTTTTTATTTAGGCTCTGCAAAGAGCGGATTTTTTGTAAAGGCTTCGTCGTTCAGCGTATTAAGGAACAATAGTAAATCTTCTTTTTCTTGAGAGCTAAGTGCTATGCCTGCCTTTAATGAGGGGTCTAACGTAGCAGATTGTACAATGCCTGTAGTATAATGATTTAAAACCTGATCGAGTGAATTAAACCTGCCATCGTGCATATATGGCCATGTATATTTCAGGTTTCGCAAAGAAGGCATTTTGAATTTGTACAAATCATCTGTTAATTGTGTGATATGGGCTCGACCACTATCATTTACACTTGTTACAGACAAGCCATTATTGCGGAATGAAAAATCGGTAAACAAAGGTTCTTTGTGGCAAGAAGCGCATTTTTGTTTGTACACCTCGTAGCCTGCCAGTTCTTGCGTAGTCATAGAACCGCCCGCTTCGCCACGTTTGTATTTATCGTACTTGCTATCAGCAGACACCATCATACCCATAAACTGTGCGAAAGCCCAAGACATGCGCTGCGTATTGATGGTTTCATCGCCAAACGCGGCTTTGAACATGCTACGGTACGTTGCGTCGTTGCGTAGCTTTGTCAATACATTCTCCAGTGTCTCGTCCATCTCTACAGGGTTTTGGATGGGCGCTACGGGTTGATTTTCTATATGGTTGATGCCACCATCCCACATGAAAGAAGGATGCCAGTTGAGGTTGAATAAAGCAGGCGAATTGCGCGGGCCGAGCAGGTCATCTATACCATGGCTAACGGGATGGTCTATCTGTGCGAAGCCCGAAAATTGCTGGTGGCAAGTGCCGCATGAAATAGTATTATCTCTCGACAGGCGGCCATCGTAAAACAGTTTGCGCCCAAGTTCAAATCCCTCGCGTGTCAGCTTATTGTTGCCAAAGCTATATACGGGCTGTGGCCAGCCTTGTGGTACGTTGAATGTTAGTGGAACCTCAACCTTTGGTTCAAAACTTGGGTCTGGCTTGCAGGATATAAACGTGATGATACCTGCAAAAACAACAATAGATAATATAGTAAGCTTCTTTTTCATTATCACATCATCAATCTATATGGTCAATAGAAAACATATCGGCATAGTTGTCCGCTATTTTTTTGGCTTCTATACCTTCCTTTGCAACTACAGAAAGCTGCGCGAAGTCAATGATATTAGGCGATTTAAACCACTGAAGTACATCTGATACAATATGTATAGTAGATGCTTTATCGGTTGTGATGGATGCAACAGAAGGCAGTGTTAAAACAACCCATCGCTGTGTAGCATTAACTCCTTTAAATCCTCCGATATGAATGCCTAAATTATTAGGGTAAATATTAGCCTGAGGCGAAAAGCCTTCAATCTTTGCCATGATATAGCCTGTATTCCAATCCCAGAACATAGCATTATCAGGCGCAAGCGCACCCGTTTGAGCGCCACTCGTATTCCTGCTACTATCTACACCTATCATGAATTTTATCTTTGTATAATTTCCATCGGGTATGCCGCTTAGTGTAAATGATTTTGATTTGCTGTCACTTTCATTTATTAAATAATAGCTTTCGGGTTCTTTGTATTCAGCATTGTTTGCGGTAAAAAGGCTGATGTTGCTTATATAATATTTGTAGGCAGATACGTTGAAAGTATCTCCGTTTTCGTTGAGGTAGTTTTTGGTGTTTAATACCAATGCTTGTGTGCCTACTTTATTTTCAAACACCAGTTTAAGCGCAGATTTGTTAGCTGCAGGGGTAGTATTGTTTACAGGGTCAGGCCTTTTTTGGCATGAACTTGTAAAGGCAAGTATTGAAATGAATTGTAAAAAAACGAATTTACGCATACCTCTAAATTACGAAAATCACCAGATTATATCTTCATCTGTTTCATGTTTGCCTTTGTAAAAGGCACGGCTGCGTATTTTTTGCAACTGGCGGTTATATATCAGTTTGGCTATTTCTATTGCGGCTTCTTTATCTGCCATGGCTTTCAGCAGCAGCTTTTCAGGAATATCCAATCTGTACATCAATTGAAAAAACACATCAGCCCCTTTCTCTGCTATAACACCAATTTGCAGCGAAAGTTTTTCAATGATTTCCTGCTCGCTGACTGTGCCTGATAGTTCAATGCCCCATTGGGCTTGCAATGCCTGTTTTAGTATATCCTGTTCTTGGGCTATGATTGTAATGATTTATATGATGGCTACGATTATTATTATTTAATGCCCCCTTGATTTTGAATAGCATTCATTACAATGTCTTTAACTGCAGCTATAGGTACTCGCTCTTGCGTCATGGCATCGCGGTAGCGTATGGTTACAGTTTGGTCTTCTTTTGTTTGATGGTCTATCGTTACGCAGAAAGGTGTGCCGATAGCATCTTGCCTGCGGTAGCGTTTGCCGATAGTATCCTTCTCTTCGTAAAAACATTTGAAGTATGGGCGGCAGCTATCCATCAACTCGCGGGCTATTTCGGGTAGGCCGTCTTTCTTCAATAGCGGCAATACCGCCAGCTTAATAGGTGCCAGCATAGCAGGGAATTTCAACACCACACGGCTATCTTGTTTTTCAGCCGTACTCAGGTCTTCTTCCTGATAGGCTTCGCTCAGTATCATCATCACGGTACGGTCCAGCCCTATGGATGTTTCTACCACATAGGGTATGTAATGCTGGTTGATTTCCGTATCGAAATAAGTTAACTTTTTGCCGCTGAATGCCTGATGGCTTTTCAAGTCGAAATCGGTGCGGCTGTGTATGCCCTCTACTTCTTTAAAACCCATCGGGAAGTCATACTCGATATCACAAGCTGCATCGGCATAGTGTGCCAGCTTCACATGGTCGTGAAAGCGATAACGCGCCTCGGGTATGCCCAGGCTGCGATGCCAATGCATACGTGTTTCTTTCCAGTAGGCATACCATTCCTGCTGTGTGCCGGGGCGCACAAAGAATTGCATTTCCATTTGCTCAAACTCGCGCATACGGAAGATGAAGCCACGTGCCACAATCTCGTTACGAAATGCCTTGCCTGTTTGTGCTATGCCGAATGGTATTTTCATCCTGCCGGTTTTCTGCACGTTTAGGAAGTTGACGAATATGCCTTGTGCCGTTTCAGGGCGCAGGTACACTTTGTTATCTTCAGGATTGTCTGACGCAACAGCCCCCATTTCGGTAGCAAACATCAGGTTGAACTGGCGCACATCTGTCCAGTTGGCGGTATCACTAACGCTGCATTTTATCTTGTTTTCTTCTATCAGCGTTTTAAGCCCCGCAAAGTCGTCTGCTGCCAGCAGTTGCTCCATTTTTTGCAGCAGGTTAGCGCTTTCATTTTCGCTCAGCGTTTCTGCATAGCCTTCTATCAGATGGTCTACACGGTAGCGTTTTTTACTGTCTTTATTATCTATCATCGGGTCGCTGAAATTATCAACGTGCCCGCTAGCCTTCCATACCGTGGGGTGCATAAAGATGGCAGCATCTATACCCACAATATTATCGTGCATACGCGTCATGCTGTTCCACCAGTAGTCGCGTATGTTTTTCTTCAATTCTGCACCGTATTGTCCGTAGTCATATACCGCGCCGAGGCCGTCATATATCTCGCTGCTCTGAAAGATGAAACCATACTCCTTGCAGTGTGCTATTATGCTTTGCAGCTTATTATCATTTGCCATAACGGGTGCAAAAATAATGTATTAGCAGGTGTATTCATAAAAAACAAAAACGCCACGCATTGCGTGGCGTTTTTATCTCTAAGAGAAATAATTATTTAGCAACCGTCAGGCGCTGAGAAACCATACCTGTTTCTGACCTGAGGGTAACATTGTATGTACCTGCAGCCAAAGAAGATGTGTTTACTACTATGCGGTTTGCACCTGCAGTATAAGGCGCGTTTTCTGCATATACTACGCGGCCCATAACATCTGTAACAGTCATAGCGATGTTGCTGTTTTCGTTCAGTGTGAAGAATACACCAGCCTGGCTTGTAGCAGGGTTAGGTACTATTTTCACATTTGCTACGTTGTTTTTCAGGTCTTCAACACTTGTAGACCATTTAGCAGCAGCAGCATTACTGTTAAGGATTGCTTTAGAACCATTGTCCTGTACAAAAGCTATGATGTGGCCATTGTAAGGATTGCCCCACCAGTTGAAGCTGGGGTGTACGGGGTTGCCGATAGTTATTTTGTCTTTGAAAGTAAATGTTTGCGGTGTATTAGCTACCCATGTGCTAACAGAAGTACCCGAACCGTTTGGATACATTTTGCGCATTACATGGTAGTAATTTTTCTGAGATGTAGATGCACCGGGGTAGTTGTAAAAAGACTCTGTTAATGCAATGTGTACAGAATAGTTACCTGACAATGCTTTTTTAGGCGTTACAGTAACAGTAATATATACTGAATCTTCTGTTGCAGATACGCTTTTTACGGTATAAGTAGAAGCGATAGTAACATCAGGAGTACCTGATTTACATCCGTCAATTTCAGTTTGCACTGTAGCAGATGTGCTACCTGTACCTGCACCGCCATTAGTATAATGGTCAGGAATGCCTGTAACACCATAATAGTTTCTGCGAGAAGTACCATGAGCATTGAAGCTAGGGTCTAAGTTAGTAGTGCCAGGCCAGTTCATTTGGTACTTAATTACCGCCAGGTTAGAGCCTGATTTGTTAGCATTGTTTGTGGCCAAAAGTGGGTCTAACCATGAGTTCATTGAAGCACAAGGAGGACAAGTTGAAGATGTGAATTCTTCAATAATACAAGTCTTCTGTGCGAAAGCAGATGCTGAAACAAGCATAGCTGCTAACAGAGTAAATTTTGATTTCATTTTTTAGATTTTAATGATTATTTAATTGTGTAGTGCAATACCAAATATAACGAATTTTTCACTTCCCCAAGTTTTTTATTGTCATTTTTTTAGAAAAATTAGGGGTTACAACGGTGTTTCAGAGCAAAACAATTGCCCTATTAATCCTTAGTTTAAGTTCTTGATTCCCAATCATTTCCGCTATCTGAAATACCCCCGGTCCGTATTTGCCACCTACCAGCATAATGCGTAGGGGCAGCAGTACATCGCCTTTTTTCAGCCCGTGAGTGGTCATTGCTTCGTTAAAGTGGGCTTCTATGGCGGTGTGTGTCCAATCTGTAATGGCATCAAGGCTATTTGCCCAGCTTTCAAAAAACGCTTTTTTCTGTTCGTTCCACTTGTCTTGTATAGCGGCTAATTCAGTTATTTCAGGCGTTTTAAAGAAGAAATGTCCCTGCTCCCAAAAATCGGGCAGCAGTGTGCATCGTTCTTTTATAAGGGCTATCACTTTTTCCAGATACGTATCGTCTATATTTACGACATGCGCTGCTATATATGGCTTTACCAATGGTAGTAGTTCAGCATCGGTTTTGCGTTGTATGTATTGGTGGTTGTACCATTTGGCTTTTTCATAGTCAAACTTAGCACCGCCTTTGTGTACACGCCCTATGTCAAACTTTGCTATCAGTTCTTCTTTGCTAAATACCTCTTGCTCCGTACCATCGTTCCAGCCAAGCATAGCCAGTATATTGATAAAAGCCTCAGGCAAAAAACCGCGCTCGCGGAAGCCCAGTGTTTGCTCACCTGTCTTCGGGTCATTCCAGTTCATGGCAAATACGGGGAAGCCGAGGCGTTCACCATCACGCTTGCTCAGCTTGCCATGCCCGTCGGGCTTTAGTATCAGTGGCAGGTGTGCCCATTGCGGCATGGCATCGCCCCAGCCAAGGTATTGCCATAGTAATATATGTACAGGTGCGCTCGGCAGCCACTCCTCTCCGCGAAAAGCATGGGTTATCTGCATCAGGTAGTCGTCCACCACCACCGCAAGGTGATAAGTAGGCATACCGTCTGCTTTCAGCAGCACTTTATCATCTACCAGATTGGTATCAAAATGTACCTCGCCCCGTATCATATCGGTAAACACCACTTGCTCGTCTTGCGGCATTTTGATGCGCACTACATAAGGTGTACTCGCATCTATCAGGCGTTGCGCTTCGTCTATGCCCATCGCCAGCGAGTTGCGCATTTGCATACGGATTTTACCATCGTATTGTGGGGTGGGGTTGGCTTCGGTTTTCAGGTTTGCACGCATGGCTTCCAACTCTTCGGGTGTGTCAAAAGCATAGTATGCATAACCTGCATCTACCAACTGCTTGGCGTATTGGTAATACATGGCTTTGCGCTCGCTTTGGCGGTAGGGTGCATGTGGGCCACCTTTCAACGGGCTTTCATCTGGCTCCACACCACACCAGCTAAGGCAATCGTATATGTATTGCTCCGCGCCGTCCACATATCTTGTCTGGTCTGTATCTTCTATACGCAGCACAAAATCGCCACCGTGATGCTTTGCAAACAGGTAATTGTATAAAACAGTGCGCACACCACCTAAGTGCAGACCACCCGTGGGGCTGGGTGCAAAACGAACACGAACTTTACTTGCCATAAGGCTGCAAATTTAATGCATAATCGGCAGGAAGCTATAAGCTGTTTAGGATAGCAACAACAGCATTTTTTGTATATGATGCATCGCCTATGCGGGCTATCCATTTGATGCCGCGTATGGCATTGGTAAGAAACACCCCATCTGCCGTAGCTAATGTAGCTGCATCAAGCGACTGCTCCGTAACGGGCAGTTTATCCATGATGTGCCTGCGCATAACACCTGCCACGCAGCCATTGGTAAGCGGTGGGGTGTAGATGATGTTATTTTTTATCCAAAACAAGTTGGCAATGGTGCTTTCTATAATATGCCCATGGGTATTGCAGACGAGGGCATCGTTCCATTTGTTTTGCTTTGCCTGCTGCGCTGCCAATGCGTAGATGAGCGCGTTACTTGTTTTGTAATTGGCAATACCATCGGCGGCTTTTTGCAAACCTATTGCTATGCCCAATACCAAGCCAGTTTCATTCAGCAGTGTAGTATGTTCTTCCAACGGATAGCACTCGATGATATACTGCGGTTTTTGGCTGTTGCCATCAAACAAACCACCATTGTCTGCGAATACCTGCAGACGCACACGGCATAGGCTTTCCGGCTTATTCTTGCGTACAGTTTTTAATACTTCGGCTTCCAGTGCATCGGCAGTCATTAGTTTGGGTATATCAAAATACAGGGCTTTCATACCTGCAAACAGGCGCTCCCAATGGTAGTGCGCAAGTTGTATGCTGCCATTCCTTACCAACATGGTTTCAAACAGGCCATAGCCATAACGCAGGCCTCGGCTGTCTGCCGCTACTACAGCATCTTGCGCATCCGTTATCTTGCCATTCAGGTTGGTATATCTCAATGCTATTGTTTGATGGCTAAAGGTCTGAAAACTTGCCGCAATAATGAAATCGGCTTATCGTACTTTTGCACAAACTTTTTTACGGATATGAAGTTTGAAAAAGGGGTTTCGGTGCAGTGGCTGGCAGATTTTACAGGGGCCAAGCTGGTAGGCAATACCGAACAAATAGCAACAGGCATCAACGAGATACATAAAGTAACGGCAGGAGATATATCTTTTGTTGACTTTGAGAAATATTACAGCAAATGCCTCAACTCGGCAGCTACCATTATCATCATCAATAAAGAGGTGGAATGCCCGGAGGGTAAAACATTGCTGGTGTGCGACGACCCCTTTAGCATTTATGTAAAAATCGTTACACACTTCCGCCAGTTTATATTGGCAGATAAGCACATAAGCGAAACGGCTATCATAGGCGAGGGTACACACCTGCAGCCGGGCGTAGTGGTTGGCAACCATGTGAAGATTGGTAAAAACTGCCTGATACATGCCAACGTAGTTATCTACGACCATTGCGTGATAGGAGATAATGTCATCATCCATGCCAATACGGTGATAGGTGCGGATGCGTTTTACTTTAAACGCCGCAAAGAGCGCGCCGCGCAATACGATAAGCTGGAAAGCTGCGGGCGTGTGATAATTGAAGACCATGTAGAGATAGGTGCCTGCTGCACCATAGACAAAGGCGTAAGTGGTGATACCATTATAGGTATGGGTACTAAGTTTGACAACCACATACATATAGGGCACGGTGCAGTGATTGGTAGAAACTGCCTGTTTGCCGCACAGGTAGGTGTTGGCGGTAAAGCCATAATAGAAGATGAGGTGATACTATGGGGGCAGGTAGGTGTTAGTAAAGACCTGACGATAGGCAAGGGCGCAGTAGTGTATGCGCAAAGCGGCGTAGCGCAAACCATAGAGGGCGGCAAGATATACTTTGGCAGCCCCGTAGAAGATGCCAAAACAAAAATGAAAGAACTGAACTGGGTAAAACGCATCCCCGAAATATGGGAGAAGCTGCATGAGAAAGAGTAATGAAATAGCTTTAAACAAATCCTGCACAAACCGTAAGGAAGTAATTCCTTACGGCACGGTAAAAAAACACTTGTCATGCTGAACGAAATGCAGTGCAGTGAAGCATCTGCCGGGCTTTCGCACTAATGCTTGACGAATATTTCGCTGTCGCTCAATATGACAGTGCATAATCTGACCTTATTGTAAACTAACATGCGACAAAGAAGAAAGATTAAATGCATAGATAGTGTTCTATTAATTGCATCTATTATTAGTATCGTACTAATTGGGTGTAAGGTTAATCCTGATAGCCTAAAAGTCAATAATGACATAAATACTACAGATAGGGATGTTATAAATAGTAAGATTAATATTATCAAAAAAGCAATTCTAAGAAAAGAAAGTTCTAAAATTTTAGAATTGTATGATGCTTCAAACGCTAATAATTTAAGAAGATTATCAATCGATAGTTTAGTTACAAAAGTGGATTTAGATTCATTATTTCAAGATAAACAGGTATTAGAAATAAGAACCACTGTTGATAATGTTGTTGGTATTGTAGAGTCTAAATTTGAAGATGATGATTTTGAATTCAATATAATAAAACTAAAAAATGATGGGTACACAAAGCTAATAGCAATAAAAGACCAATCTAATAAAAATGAATGGTTGATAACAGCAGTTTTTGAAAAAAACAAAAGTGATTGGGGTTTGCTGTTTGTAACATCTAAATATATTAAAGCTGATGGATTGTCTGCTATTGATGCTTATGAAATATCAAAAGCATTTCAGCGTAAGAATAACTCAATTGCTGCTGTTTACTACGCAATGTTATCAGTGAGATTGCTCTATCCATGTTTAGATTATTTTCATTATGTAAAAGAAGATAGCGTTTTACAATATGCTAAAAGTATTATTTCCTCAATAAAAAGCATTTATGAGTTTCCATTAGAGATAAGAAATCTAAATTCTATTTCGAGTATAATTACTTTTGAACCCGAAGTATTAAATGGTGAATTACAAGTTTTGGTAGTATTAAATTCGCCTACTGACTTGTCAGATAATAGTTTGTTGGATATTGAAGTAAATGAAATTCATAAAAAAATAAACACGTTACTTCCGGGGATTTCAGATATAGGTAAAAAGATGCATTATAGAGTGGTTTCTAATTCAGATAAATTAAAGTACAAGGATTTTGTTAGGCAATAGTCTTTACCACCTCTCGTCCCTACTAGTAAAGGCATAATATTTACAGTGCTGTCAGGAGTTATCTCCTGACAGTTATAACACGAACCCAACGCGAACCGTCAGGAAGTAATTCCTGACGGTTCGGTAAAATAGTATGATTAATATAATGGGATTTATATTTACAATTGCAGTTGGAGTATACTTTTGCTATTTATTGTATGAAATATTCAATTACAAAGGAATTAAGACTCTTGGAATAAACCTAAGAAGAATACAACTATTAATATTAGGTTTATTAGAATTAATATTATTCCTTTTGATGATAATATCATATCAAGATGAATATAATGTTGCAAATGATTTCTATTGGGAAAATATGTATGTTTTTCCTCGAGGGATATTTCCAATAATTTTATTGGAGTTTTTATCTGATAGTATGTTTCCAATAAATTCTATACCGTTATTAAAATATCTAATTCTTCTGTTCGCTTGGATAACAGATTATGTTATTTTACTTATGCTTAGTATTATTAAGAATTTCATGACTAACAAAGACGTCGTGTAATTGCTCTCGTCCCCGTTTATAGCATAGATGCAAAAGCAATAGCATTTCAAAACACTAAATACTCACCTCATTCAGCCATTGAGCAATTAAGCCATCCAGCCATTACCATCATTTCCTTTCCTTCCATTCCTGCTTCAATAACCCTGTTACTGCAAGGTCGGTAAATATACCGTTCATCAAATAGCTGTCGCGGATGATGCCCTCGGTTTTGAAGCCGTGTCTTTCGGCAATCCTCGCGCTGCGTTGGTTGCTTACTACAAAATGTATTTCCAGCTTGTTCAGCCCTACTTTGTCAAACAAAAAATCAATAAACCTTTCAAGGCAGGCAGATACAATGCCTTTGCCCTCGTAGTCTTTGCTGACCCAATAACCCAGTTGTGCTTTTTGGAGCGTTCGATCCCAATGGTGCATACCGATGCCGCCCACAATACGCTGCTTATGAAAAATGCCCAGTGCCAGTGCTTCCTGATTGTGTTGCTGTTGCAGCGATGCCTGAATAAACAGTAAAGAATGGTCGGGTTTGGTAGTCTGGTCAACCCATAGCAGCCACGGGCGCAAATGCTGGCGTGATGCATCTACAGCACGAAACAGTTCGGCAGCGTCTTCTGCCTGATAACTGCGCAGCAGCAAATCATTGTCTATGAGGATGGATACCATAGACTGTGAATATAAGCATTAGTGCTTAAAGTGGCGAACGCCTGTTATTACTAATGCCATGTTATGGTCTTTGCAATATTGTATGGTATCATTGTCGCGCATAGAACCACCCGGCTGTATCAATGCCATGATGCCTGCGGCGTGTGCCATACGTGCGCAGTCGTCGAACGGAAAGAAAGCATCTGATGCCAGTACGGCACCTTGCAGGTCGAAACCCGATTGCTTTGCTTTTTCAAGCGACTGGCGCAGCGCATCTATACGGCTCGTTTGTCCGCAGCCCTTGCCTACCAATTGTTTGTTTTTTACCAATGCAATGGCGTTCGATTTCAGGTGTTTGCAGATGATGTTGGCAAATGCAAGGTCTGCCCTTTCTGTATCGGTTGTATTGCGGCCACCCGCTTCATTCCATTCGGCATAGTTTGTTTTGTCAGCATCCTGTACCAATACACCGTTCAGTATGCGTTTGTATTCACGCTCGGGATAAAAACTGTTTTTCTGTTGCAGTAATATGCGGTTCTTCTTGCCTTTCAGCAATGCAAGTGCTTCTTCGTCAAAAGCAGGAGCAATCAGTATTTCAAAAAATAGTTCGTTTATCTTTTGTGCCGTGGCCATGTTGATGGCTTGGTTGGTTACCAATACGCCGCCAAAAGCACTTTCAGGGTCGCCTGCCAGTGCGGCTTCCCATGCTGTCTGTACATCGCCACGCTCTGCTACACCACACACATTGGTATGTTTAATGATGGCAAATGCGGGGTTAGTAAATTCCGTTATTATCTGGCAGGCAGCATCTACATCTACCAGATTGTTGTAAGAAAGTTCCTTGCCGTTCAGCTTGGCAAACAGTGCATCAATATCGCCATAGAAAGCGGCAGGCTGGTGCGGATTTTCGCCATAGCGCAGGGGTTGTTTATTGCCCACTGCCAGTTGAAACTCTGCTGCATCCGTGCCTTTTACAAAGTAATCGGCAATGGCAACATCGTAATGCGCGCACTCTGTAAATGCGGCAGCGGCCATTTTGCGGCGGTCTTCAAGGCTTGTTTCGCCGTTTTTTTCGTTCAGTAACGATAGTAGTTCACTATATTGATTGCGCGATGCGACGATGCAAACATCCTTATGGTTCTTAGCAGCAGCACGTATCAGCGATACACCGCCAATGTCTATTTTTTCAATGATGGCTTTTTCGTCCGTTGTGCTACGTACCGTTTCTTCAAAAGGGTAGAGGTCCACAATCACCAAATCGAGTAGGGGTATTTCAAACTCCTGTACATGCTGCTGGTCGTCCGCAAAATCTCTGCGGGCAAGGATGCCGCCAAAAACTTTGGGGTGCAACGTTTTTACACGTCCGCCAAGTATAGAGGGGTAGCTGGTTACATCTTCCACCGCCACGCAAGGAATACCAAGGTTTTCTACAAAGCTCTGCGTACCGCCGGTAGAGTAGATGGTAACACCCAAATCGTGCAGTTTACGAACGATAGGCTCCAGCCCGTCTTTATAAAAAACAGATATTAGTGCCGACTTGATGCTGCGGTTCATGCAAAAAACTTTTAATGACTATGAAAAATGAGCCGCAAAGATAATTAAAAGGGGGCGGAAACTTATAATATAAATGCCCCTTTTCGGGAAACTGCCCATAGAGGGATGCCTTGTATGGCAGCGGCTGTGTCAATTACATCCATCGCATAGCGTGGCAGGTTGTTGCCCATCACTATTTGCTTTGGCGAAAATGCCCTATTGATAAGTGGCAGGTCTTGAGGTGTTGCCTGATAATTAATAATGACATAATCTACAGGGAAACTGTTATTTGTTATTGGCTTCTGGTTCAGTACCAACGCGGTATTGTTACCTATGCAGAAAATGACTTCATTTATTGGTTTGCCCCTGTGCCAAGCACGGAAGCCTGTATGTGCTGGTTTTAATACATAGTTTTTCTTTTGCTCATCAATAGTAGTGTCAGTGCAAATAATTTGGTGTTGCATGCCTTGTATCAGTTCTACGTGGTTTGCTTTATTGATGTTATAGACTACGAGTTTTTGCTGATGCAGTGCTTGCCATTCTTTTATGTTGAAAGAAGCCATCAATAATACAGCAGCTATTAAACCTATATAAAGCCATTCTTTTTTCTGCTTGAAGAAGTAAACGGACAATCCCGTTACTATCAGGAATAATAAAAACAACTCCGTAGCGTCTATGTACAAATAGCTGAACGATGCAGGGTTGACAGTTTGCATGGTATATACAAGCCTGTTGAAGAGAGATACAATGTATTCGATACATAAGCCGATAACCCCTGCAACAGCAGGCACAGTGCTGAACACTACTAACAACATACCACCCACTAATGCAATGCCCATAAAAAGATACGCTGCTATATTGGCTACGATAAAGAGTAATGGAAACAAGTGGAAATAATACACTACTAATGGTGCTACTAATATTTCGGCTGCAATACTGGCTGCTACTACCTGCCATAGCAAACGGGCAATACGATTGGCGGGTATATACCATTTATAGATTGGGCGATAAAAAATGATTAGCGACAAGACCGCTATAAAAGATAACTGAAAACCAATGGCATATAGCCACATCGGCTCTGCACATAATAATATAAACGCTGTAGCAAACAGGTGGTTCAGGCTATACGATTGCTTGCCAAATGCAAAGCCAATGCCTAATATGGAGAACATAAGCGCGGCACGAACGGCGCTTGGTGGTGCGCCACTCATGGCTACGTAGAGCCATATCAACGGTATGGCTGCTATGTATTTTACCCACTTCCATTTTTTGTGTTTTATCCACCCAAGCAAAACGGCGATAGCAATAAAGAAGAAAGTAATGTGTGAACCCGAAATAGCAATGATATGTATAATGCCTGTTGCTGCATAGGCATTTCTGGTGTCCGCATCCAGATTGGCTTCTTCGCCAATCAACATAGCCTGCATCAAGCCCGCTACTTTTTTGTCTTTGATGTACCTGTCAATAATGCTGACAGTTTGATTGTGCAAACGCTGAACCCACCCTATATCTGATGGCTTAGCTTTATTGTATAGCACTATATCATCGGTGCTTAAGAATTGCTGATGATAGATATTGTTTCTGTTGCAATAAGCAGCATAGTCAAATGCAAACGGGTTGCCGGTTGTAGCAATGGTTTGCAGGTTGTTGGGTAATATAATTGTATCGCCTTGCGCAAAGAGCAGGGGCAATTTGTTTTTATATACATACACGAAAGCCCTGCCTCTTGTGGCTTTGCCATCTATTGTGCCGATGATATCTACTGCCAGTTTCCATGTTTTCTCTTTTTCTGTTGGCGGGATAGTAATGCGGGCTATATATGCATCACTATTGTGGTGTGCATACCATTGGCTATCGTTTTGTACATCATTAAAATAAGAAAGCAACCATGCGGCTGCCATCAAAGTAACATGCAGGCTTGCAAATCGCAGCCATCTCAATACATTACTTTGCGACTTGATGCTGCTTACTACTGCAAAGCCTATAAATGATACAATAGCGGATATGAGTATAACGCTGTGGTAAGCCGGGCGAATATAGCTATACAGCATAATGCCAAGTATAACAGGCAACAACAACCGAAAGAACGGTGCACGCTCCCAAAACCATGCTTCTTGTAATGGCCAGCGTTTCATGCGTTGCTAAGGAACGATTGTGGCTGATTGCAATGCACCCAATTTGTTGCGTGCCGTTTGTATATAGGTGCTGCCAGGGTATTCCAGTATCAGCATCTCGTAATATTTTTTCGCTTGCTCCGGTTTTTGCAGGTATCGCTCGTATATATCTGCTATGCGAAACACCGCATCATCGCCCAATACGTCTTTGCCATGCTTATCGTGTATGATATTGAGATAGGCAAGAGCTTTATCATAAGCACGGTGTTTTTGTGCCAGCTTTGCTTTTTGCAGTAGTATATCGTCGTACAAAGGATGTTCGGGGTAATGGGTAACGATGCTATCCAGCAATGCATCGGCTTCTTTGTCCTTGTTTTGAAACAGCAGCAGATCTGCATACGCAAAGCGGCGAAGCGGCACATAGTTGCTGTCTTCTGCCAGATTCTCTGTTATCAGTATAGATAGGTAGAGCGCATCATTGGCAATCAACTCGGCGGTAGATGCTTTCAGTACTGTCAGTTGCCCCTGTGCCCAGTCAAAATCGCCACGGTAATATGCAAGTTTCGCGTTTCTGAAACGGGCTTCTTCACCCAGTAAATCTTCTCTGAAATCTTTATCTACTTGGCTATACAACAGCGATGCTTCCCATATTTCGCCATCCAGTATGTTGTAATCGCCCAGTTGCAGTTTGCATTGCCCTTTCAGGAATTTGGTAATGCCATTTTGCGATAATGCTTTTTGCAGAATAGCGATGCCCGACTTAGGATTGTTATTGTATTGCGCCTGTAGCTTGGCATAGTCGCGCACGGCTTCGTTGATGTAGTATTGTGGCGATTGCGTAAAGAACTCGTCATATTGCTTTGCCAATGCGGCTACATCTTCTTTAGTATAGCTTACGTTTTTTTGCAGTTGCGCAAAGAGTACCCCCAGTCGTTCATTTCTTGCAACGGTATAGTAGGGCTTATCGTTGCCCATGTTGATTACTTCTTCGTATGCTTTCACTGCTATTTCATGCTGTTCTTCTTTTGCAGCATATCGAGCAAAGTCCATAATGCGCTCACCCAGCTCCTTCAATCGCTCATCCAGTGCTATGGCTTGCATCAGTGCGCCATCCCAATCATCTTTTTGCGTATATAGCCATGTGAGCAAATCGGAATAATACGGATTGTCGGGTTGCTCATTTATTTTTTTTATGATGGCTTTTTGTCCTGCCTGCAGCTTCTTCGCATCTGTACCTAATATCTCTAACAGTCCTGCCTTGGTGTCTTCACTGGCATTTACCATATACGGATGCCCACCATCCAGCATAACACTAATGGCTTTTTCTGTTTCTCCTTTCTTGGCATACAGCCTCGATAACACACCCGCATACATAAAGTCTGTACGGTATTGAGCACGTATTTTTTCATAGGTTTTGATGGCGTAATCATCTTGTCCTATCTCGATGAATTTATTAGCCGTCTGCCTTGTCCAGCTTTCATCTCCGTTCAGTTTAGCAACTGCCTCGTCAAATTGCTCCGTTGCTTTTTTGTCTTTGCCTGCTTCCAGCATCACCCTGCCTGCATCTACATACAGCATAGGAAACCCTGTGCGCACTTGTTTTTGTATATCTACTACTTTTTCTGCCTGCTTATAATCTTTGGCTGTCAGCAGCATATCCAGATACTCGTTATACAAGTCGTAGTCAGCAGGGTTTTTATCATACAGCTTTTGGTATAGCTCTGTTGCTTTAGTGTATTCTTTTTTCTGTACATGGCTGCGGGCAGTAGTCAACGCATCGCTCTGCGCGTATAGCAAACAAGGCGCTGTGCATAATAACAGCGTAGCCAATATGGTATATAATATCTTCTTACTTTGCATTTTTATCAAAAACAAACTGTTCACCATTCCATACATATATCAGCCATTGCCCCGAAATATTTGCCCCATCCATAACGGGTACATACAGTTTCTGCTTGCTGATGTGTATGGTGTATCGCTCTTTCATTTTTTTAAAATCGTAGTTGGCGGCTTGATCGTAGGTATATTCAATCGTGTTAAGCGACTTGTCTGCCACACGAAACAAATCCGCTGTGCTCAATGTGTTATCAATACTATATGCCGAGACGGTTTTAGTAACCTGATTGCCGAGTGATGAAGAAAACAGCAGGTAATATTTTTTGCCATTATTAGCTGTTATGGTTTGCACATCATAATAACTGCCGCTTGCAGGTGTGCTTTCGACTATGGGTTGGGGTACATCATTCAGTACTGTTGTTGCAACTCCTGTTTTGGTTTCGTATTGGGCTATGGCATAGTAGTGGTGTGTGGTATTGCCTGTTTGTGCATCCCAACTATATACACGCAGCTTGCCATCGGGCGATGTGGTGATTTTCAGGTCGCTGTTTTCGGGTAGCTTGATGTCTGCTTGCAGCATCTGTCTTGATGCGCCTTTTGCGGTGATGTATGCCAATAACTGTTTGTTGGCTTGTATGATGGAATCATCCTGACTAACCGTTTCTTTAAACACGGTATCTTCTGCCGAATACTCAAACCGCCAATATTGTATATGCTGCAAATGTGCCTGCAAATCTTGCTGCACTTGTTGTGGTGTTTGTGCATACAGTGGTGCGACCGTTGTAGCCCATAAGGAGATATATAGAAAGATTGTCTTCAAGTAGTTTAGTTTCTCAATGGTTTGCCTGTTTGTAAAATGCTTTGCAGTCGTTCCAGCGTTTTGCGCTGCCCGCACAAGCTAAGGAATGTTTCCCGTTCAAGGTCAAGCAAATATTGTTCGCTTACCAAAGTGGGTGCGCTCAGGTCGCCGCCACACATAACATGCGCCAGTTTTTCGGCTATGAATTTATCGTAATCGCTGATGTAGTTGCCGCGCCACATACCGTGTATACCTGCCATCAATGCACCTAACCCGCTACGCCCTTGCACCCTGATGTCTGTACGTGGTGCAGGTTGTGTATAGCCCTGTTCGTGCAGCAGCATTACTTTGCGTTTGGCATCAGCAATGCGCCTGTCGGGGTTGATGGAGATTGCATCTGTACCCTTGCGCAGGATAGATAATTCATAAGCCTCGTGCGCAGATGTAGATACTTTTGCCGTACCGATATTGATAAACAGTTGTTGTAAATAATTCAGTTCTATATCTTCTTTGATGTTTCTATCGTGCGCGCGTACTACCAACTCCTTAGTGCCACCACCGCCCGGTATCAACCCTACCCCCATCTCTACCAAACCTATATAACTCTCTGCCGCAGCCTGTACGGCATCTGCATGCAGGCACATTTCGCAGCCACCGCCCAGCGTCATGCCATGGGGGGCTATAACAACAGGTATGCTGCTATACCGCATACGCATCGTTGTGTTCTGAAACTGGCGTATAGCCATATCCAACTCGTCATATTCCTGCTCGGCTGCAAACATGAATATCAAACCCACATTAGCCCCCGCGCTGAAGTTGGCACCGCCATTGGCTATTACCAATCCGTTATATTGCTCTTCAGCAATAACGATAGATTTTTGTACTGCTTCCAATACCTCGCCGCCAATGCTGTTCATCTTCGTATCCCATCGAAGGGCTACTACACCATCGCCAATATCGTAGAGCTTGCAGGCGCTGTTTTTCCAAACTACTTGTTCGTCCAGATGCTCCAGCAATATGAATGTACCCGTACCGGGGATGGCTTTGTATGTTTTGTTTACTACATCGTAATACTTGCGTTGCCCGTTTTCAGTTTTGTAGAACGTGGTATTGCCCGCAGCCAGCATATCATCTACCCAACTGGCAGGCATAATGCCCGCAGCTTTCATCTGCGCAGCAACTTTAGCAACACCCAATACATCCCAGCTTTCAAACGCGCCTATCTCCCAGCCAAAGCCCGCTTTCAGCGCATCGTCTATTTTATATAGTTCGTCTGCTATTTCCGGTATGCGGTTGCTTGCGTAGGCAAACAGCATGTGATGAAAGAGCCTGTAAAAATCGCCTGCCTTGTCTTGCCCTGCATACAGCACACCTAAGCGTTGATGCAGGTTGTCAATGGGTTTGGCAGTTTCCAGTGTAGCAAATTTGGCTTTCACTTTAGGGCCATAGTCCATTGTTTGCAGGTTCAGCGTCAGTATCTCGGGTTTCGCTCCCCCACCTTTCATTTTCTTATAAAACCCTTGCCCTGTTTTATCGCCCAGCCATTTGTTCTCTACCATTTTTTCCAGAAACGATGGTAGTTTGAAGATGTCTTTCGCCTCGTCGTTTGGTACGTTTTGCGGCAATGCTTTTGCCACATGCACCAACGTGTCCAAACCTACTACATCGCCCGTGCGGAAGGTAGCAGATTTAGGCCTGCCCATTACCGTACCCGTCAGCGCATCTACCTCATCTACCGACAGCCCTAATTGTTGCATGGCATGAAACACAGCCATAAAGCCGAATACGCCTACACGGTTGGCAATAAATGCGGGTGTGTCTTTGCACAGCACGGTTGTTTTGCCAAGGTGCTTATCGCCATACAGCATCAGAAAGTCTATCACATCCTGTTTGGTGTCAG
This sequence comes from Chitinophagaceae bacterium IBVUCB1, assembly GCA_002127285.1. Lineage (GTDB taxonomy): Bacteria > Bacteroidota > Bacteroidia > Chitinophagales > Chitinophagaceae > Polluticoccus. The sequence continues at coordinate 705,103 of NFUW01000001.1, read as the reverse complement.
GTGCGGGTATTACTTCCAACAAGCGCAGATAGCGTGGTGGATTAAAGAAGTGCGTACCGCAAAAATGTTGTTTGAAATCTTCGCTTCTGCCCTCGCTCATCAGGTGTATGGGTATGCCCGATGTATTGGTGGTGATGAGTGTACCCTGTTTGCGGTATTGCTCTATTTTCTCAAATACTTTCTGTTTGATGTCCAGCCGCTCTATTACCGCTTCTATTATCCAGTCGCAATCGCTTAGTACGGCAATATCATCTTCCAGATTGCCTGTTTGTATCAGCTTGGCTACTTCTTTGGTATATACAGCACTTGGCTTACCCTTTAGTGTGGCTTGCAGCGCATCGTTTACTATACGGTTGCGCACGGCTTTATCAGCCAGCGTTAACCCTTTAGCCTGTTCTGCGGCGTTCAGTTCGTTGGGTACAATATCCAGCAACCATACCTGCACACCGATGCCTGCAAAATGGCAGGCTATGCGGCTGCCCATTACGCCACTGCCTACTACCGCTACCTTGCGTATAGTCCTGTTCTTCATGCCAATTATTTAGATACACAATTTAACCAAAAAACCGCGGCTCTTTATCAGCTTATGATATTCTTAACAATGTGCTTTTATGAAATATATGCCAAACGGCATCTGTACTAAAAAACCGAAGATGAAAAATATAGCATGGCTGGTATTGCCCGTCAGTTTATTGGCACTTGCCTGCAAAGGGAATAACGCACTGCCTGCTGCTGCCAGTATAGATAGTATTGTAGTATATAAAAGCAAACGTATCATGCAGGTATATCAAAACAAACAACTGCTGAAAACATACGATATAGCCCTTGGCGAAAACCCGATAGGGCATAAACAATACGAGGGCGACAGGCGCACACCCGAGGGCTTGTATTATATACACGATAAAAACCCCAACAGCACCTGCCACAAAAACCTCGGTATATCTTACCCTAATGATGCAGACAGGCAACATGCCAATACACTCGGCAAGCCCACAGGCGGAGATATTAAAATACACGGGCTACCCAACGGGCAGGGTTATATAGGCAAGCTGCATACCGCCAGCGATTGGACTTATGGCTGCATAGCCGTTACAGACGAGGAGATAGACGAACTGTATGCCCACACCCCCGTCGGCATACCTATTAATATATTGCCATAAAATGCAATAGCTGCCAAAGACCTCTACTTTCTACTCCCTACTCATTACTCCCTACTTTCTACTCTCTACTCATTACTTTCTACTAAGTTGCTATCTTTGCGCCCTATGCAATCCTTACAGGAACAGATAAAGCAATACGAGCAGGAGATAAATGCATTTGCCCCCGCAGATGCTACAGAACTGGAAAACTACCGTATCAAATTTCTTGGTACGAAAGGTATCGTCAAAGCCATTTTTGGCGAGATGAAGAATGTACCCGCAGAGCAGAAAAAAGAAGCAGGGCAATTGCTCAATACCTTTAAGCAACTGGCAGAAGCTAAGTACGAAGCCTTTGCACATCTGCAAAGCGGCAACGGACAGCAAGATAGCGGCATAGATACTACCCTGCCCGGCACATCTGTACCATTGGGCACACGCCACCCCTTGCGGATGGTAGAAAATGAAATCGTTTCCATATTCGAGAAGATAGGTTTTAGTGTAGCAACGGGGCCCGAGATAGAGGACGACTGGCACAACTTCACATCGCTGAATATGCCCGAACACCACCCCGCCCGCGATATGCAAGACACGTTCTATGTATCGCAAAACCCCGATTGGGTGCTGCGTACGCATACCTCGTCGGTACAGGCGCGTATTATGGAGCAGGGACACTTGCCCGTGCGTGTAATATGCCCCGGACGTGTGTACCGCAACGAAACCATATCTGCACGTGCGCATTGTTTCTTCCATCAGTGCGAGGGGCTGTATATAGATAAAAACGTATCGTTTGCAGACCTGAAACAAACGCTGTACTACTTCGTGACCGAAATGTTTGGCGCAGATACCAAAGTACGTTTCCGTCCGTCTTACTTTCCGTTTACAGAGCCGAGTGCCGAGATGGATATATCCTGCACGGTATGTGGCGGCAGTGGTTGCAGCCTGTGCAAGCATACGGGTTGGGTAGAGATACTGGGCTGCGGCATGGTACACCCCAATATGCTGCGCAACTTTGGTATAGACCCCGAAGTATATACAGGCTTTGCTTTTGGTATGGGTGTAGAGCGCATCACACAAATAAAATATCAGGTAAACGACCTGCGCTTGTATTCGCAAAACGATGTGCGATTCCTCAAGCAGTTTCAATCGCTGTAGTTAAGTCAAAGGGCAAAAGTGAGAAGTCAAAACATATATATGGGATTGCACAACCACTTTTTGGTTATAAATTTTGACTTTTGACCTCACACCAAAATATCATCCTCGTTACTGGTGCAAGTGGTTTCTTAGGTCGCCACCTTGTAAGGCTCTTATCAGCACAAGGGCATACAGTGCGCGCATTATACCACAGCAACCCTCCTGCGGACGATATGATAAACCTGCCCCGTGTTAGTTGGCAGCGCTACGACCTGCTGGATATATATGATGTAGAAGCAGCTATGCAGGGAGTAACAGATTTATATCATTGCGCGGCAGTGGTATCGTTTCACCCGCAAGACAAAGAACGGATGCTGCACTTTAATGTAGAAAGCACCGCCAATATAGTGAACCAAGCCATAGAGCAGGGCATACGCAAGCTGGCATACATCAGTTCCATCGCATCGCTGGGGCGTAGCGAGGGCAGCAAAGAAATAACGGAAGAAGAGCAGTGGGAAGAGAGTAAGTATAATTCCGTGTACTCTTACAGCAAGCATAGTGCCGAGTTGGAAGTATGGCGCGGACAGGCAGAGGGCTTAGATGCCGTGATAGTGAACCCCGCTGTGATATTGGGCGAAAGCCATCAATGGGACGATGGCTCTGCCCGATTGATGAAAGTAGCTTATCAGGAATTTCCGTTTTATACCACAGGCATCAATGGATGGGTAGATGTGCAGGATGTGGCAAGCATCACGTATCAACTGATGCAATCGCCTGTAAGCGGAGAACGCTTTATACTTTGCGAGGGCAACCATAGCTATCAGCACATCTTTACCCGTATGGCAAATGCGCTTGGCAAAAAGCCGCCCCGCATCAAAGCCACATGGTGGATGACCGAACTGGTATGGCGATGGGAAATGTTGAAGCATCGCATCACAGGAAAGAAGATAACTATAACAAAAGAAACAGCCCGCACTGCGCAGAAGCAGAATTTTTACAACAATACCAAGCTATCTGCCTACCTGCCGCATTTTGCCTACACACCCATACAGCACACAATAGAGCGTATGGCAAAAGCCTATCTGGCACATAAAAGCTAAAAAAAACGCCGTTTTTTGGTTTTTTAATCAAAACATTTGTAAACTTGCATCCAAGGACGTTCGTTCCATTCTTTACATATTCAGTACAACCTGAATTTTTTCCCTGCTTCTTTATTACTCCGTTCGTAGAAACACATACGGGCTAAGCAATTAAAAAAGGGATTGTTTGTAGAATTAGTGGATAATTGAAGAACACAAAACCATATTGACGTAACATACATGCAGTACGACATGGCATCGCTGAACGATATGCTCGTTCCCGAACTGATAGATTTGGCAGAACAACTGAAAATTGCCAATCCCCGTGCATTAGACAAACAAACTTTAATATACAAGATATTGGACCAGCAAGCATTAAACCAATCGGAAGGCGCAGGCGAAGAAAAGAAACGCCGCACACGCAAACCCAAAACAGAAGCCGCCCCGCAAGAAGAAACCCCTGCCACAGAGGCTGGTGATGATAAAAAACGCAGAGGACGCAAGCCCCGTGCAGAGGAAGCCGATGCACCCCAAGCTACAGCACCTGCACCCGCAGAGGCAGCAGCACAAGAAGAAGAACCATCAGGCATTACCATGCCCGATACCACAGAGGCAGAAGTGCAGCCACCGCAAGAACCCGTGACAGAGCCCGCAGGCGAACGCCCGCAGCATCAGCACCCGCACCAGCACAGGCATCAGCAACAACGCAGAGAAGCACCGCAATCCAGCTTCAATGTAGAGTTTGATGGTGTAGTATATAGCGAGGGTGTGCTGGAGATGATGCCCGATGGTTATGGCTTTCTTCGCAGCAGCGATTACAATTATTTAAGCTCTCCCGATGATGTATATGTTTCGCCATCGCAGATAAAACTCTTCGGGCTGAAGACGGGCGATACCGTACGCGGCACCGTGCGCCCACCCAAAGAGGGCGAAAAATACTTTGCCCTGCTAAAGGTAGATACCATCAATGGCAAGCTGCCCGATGAGATACGCGACCGTGTACCGTTCGATTATCTGACACCACTATTCCCGTACGAGAAGCTGAACCTTTTTTCTACAAGCAGCAACTACGGCACCCGTATTATGGACCTCTTTACACCCATAGGCAAGGGGCAGCGCGGGCTGATAGTGGCACAACCCAAAACGGGTAAAACCATGCTGCTGAAAGAAGTAGCAAACGCCATAGCTGCTAACCACCCCGAGTGCTACCTGATGATAGTACTGGTGGATGAACGCCCCGAAGAGGTAACCGATATGCAGCGCAGTGTACGTGCCGAGGTAATAGCATCTACATTTGACGAGCCAGCCGATAAGCACGTAAAAGTATCTACCATAGCCCTGCAAAAAGCCAAGCGATTGGTAGAGGTAGGGCACGATGTGGTGATACTGCTTGATAGCATTACCCGCCTTGCCCGTGCGCACAATACCGTAGCCCCTGCCAGTGGCAAGGTGCTGAGTGGTGGTGTGGAAGCTAATGCCATGCAAAAGCCCAAACAGTTTTTTGGTGCGGCACGTAAGATAGAAAATGGCGGCTCGCTGACGATACTGGCTACCGCGCTGATAGATACAGGCTCTAAGATGGACGAGGTGATATTTGAAGAATTTAAGGGTACGGGCAATATGGAATTGCAACTGGATAGAAAACTTGCAAACAAGCGCATCTTCCCTGCTATAGATATTACATCATCATCAACACGCCGCGATGATTTGCTACTTGAAAAAGATGTGCTGAACAAGATGTGGATACTACGCAACCATATAGCCGATATGCATACAGACGAGGCAATGAGCTTCCTGATGAAGCAAATGAAAGGCACCAAGAACAACGAAGAGTTTTTGGCGATAATGGGTAAGTAAATACATGAACCTCAGATGCTACTGATGCGGCTGATTTGCCCTGCTTACAGTATATAATAATATAGAAGCAACCTTACGGGTTGCTTTTTTGTTGCGCATTACACCCCGTAGGGGTACAAGCTTTGTAGCCGCAACACACCACCCACCATACCGCCCCGTAGGGTGCGGCACATTATTACACACATTGTTTTGTCCCGCTGGGACAATATGTTAATTGTACGTTTTATGCTACAAAGCTATTGCCCCTACGGGGCAGGTATATTTCATTTGCTGTTTGCTCATGCTCCCAAAGAGAGCAGTAATTTTACCATATACTATTCCCCCTTTATTTTGTTCCAAGTATCGTACAGGCTTTCCTGTGTGGGGCGGTTGGCAGGTATTTCGGTAAGGGGTTCGCACACTGTGGCATGTTGGTACATATCCTGCGGCAGGCTTTGGTATAGTTGTGTGCCTTTGGTTTTCCAGCTTATCATCTCATCGCTCACCTGCTTTATTATTTTGGCAGGGTTGCCCACTACAAGGCTGCGGGGCGGTATCTGCGTATTGGCTGCAACAAAAGACAGTGCGCCAATGATGCTCTCGTCGCCTATTACTACCTCGTCCATCACCACACTGTTCATACCCACCAGTACGTTTTTGCCAATCGTTGCGCCGTGTATAATAGCTCCATGCCCTATATGCGCGCCCTCTTTCAGCAATACCGTCACACCGGGAAACATATGTATTGTACAATTCTCCTGCACATTGCAGCCGTCTTCTATTACAATGCCACCCCAATCGCCACGCAGGGCAGCACCGGGGCCTATATATACGTCTTTGCCTATTATCACATTGCCCGTTACTACCGCTTGCGGATGCACATATGCCGATGGATGAACAACAGGCACAAAACCTTTGAATGAATAGAACATGAACACAAAATAATGGTAAAACGGTAAATAAACGCTACTCCACCGGGTCGTACCCGCTCTTGCCCCATGGGTGGCAGGATAGGAAACGCCTGATTGCCATGCGTCCGCCCTTCCATGCGCCGTGTTTGTTGATGGCTTCTACGCCATAAGCACTACAACTGGGTGTATAGCGGCACTTAGCCCCCAGCAGTGGCGATATAAACGCCTGATAAACCCGTATCAACCAAATGAATATGGTGCGCATTGTTTTGAACCTCAGATATACCTTATGGTACTGATTTCCCTGCTTAAAGATAAAGACTTTCCCCTCACTCCTCACTCCTCATGCCTCACTCCTTATCCCTTCTATCTCTCAAATCCCTCTCATCCCTCACTCCTTACCCCTCATCCCTCACTCCTCACTCCTCATGCCTTACTCCTTATCCCTCATCCCTAAAAAATCAATCCCCTTCACCACTGCATCTTCAATGGTTTTATAATCGGGCATTTCTGTGCTGTTGTAGATGATGAATAGATGTATTTGCTTATCTGGCGGCAGGGTGGTGTAGATGCGGTGCTTATGCAGCCGCCATGCCTCTCGCAACAGGCGGGTAATACGATGCCTGTGTACCGATTTCCTGAATTTCTTCTTCGGTACACTGAAACCCGCCATCACAGGCGCGTCTGCGGCATCGGCACGGGGTACAACAATGTAAAGAAACCTTACTGGCGAAAAAGAAAACGCTTTCCCTGTTCGGAAAAGCGTATCAATATGTTGCTCGCGCTTCAGCCGCTCGTATGCTTTGAAAGTAGTACGAATGGCAGTTGATTTTTAATGGTTATTACTTAACGCGGCGCTCGTCAGAAACCGACAGTTTGTGGCGGCCTTTAGCGCGGCGGGATGCCAATACTTTACGGCCATTAGCAGTTTGCATACGCTTACGGAAACCATGTACTGATTTGCGGCGGCGGCGGCTTGGTTGATACGTACGTTTCATAATCTATACTTTAAAGCCCTGCAAGGCAGGTATTGTTTTTAAAAATTAAGGAGTGCAAAGGTAACAGTTATATTTTTCCCTGCCAAATAAAGAATAGGGTTTTTTGCATAAAAAAGCCCTGCAATATGCTTACAGGGCTTTGTATGATACAAAATAATATTATTTGCTTGCCCCTGTTTTGCCTGGCTTGGCGGCAGGTTTAGCGGCTGGCTTGCCGTTCAAATCCCTTATTTGCTTCAGCATGCTATTTTCAGGGTCTATTTCTTCTATCTTTTTCAGGTACACTTCCGTATTGGCTTTGTCGCCCTTATTGTAGTAATACAGCGCCATGTACTGATAAGCATACATCAGGTCGTTTTTCTTGCGCTCGTAGCCTTGTTGCTGTATGCCCAGCCATTTTTCAAAATAGGGTATGGCAAGCCCGTCTTTGGCTTCATTATCTACCGCCATAGCCACACGACCACGCCAGTAGGTAGCAGATGGCTGGTCTGGAAATTTAGTTTCCATTTGTTCATAACCCCTTGCCGCCGCGTCATAATCTTTGCCGTAATACGCCATGTTAGCAGCCCAGAAATAGTCTATAGCTTTAGCATTATCTGGGTATTCGGCCAACAGCCTGTTATACCATTTAGCAGCCATTAAGTATTCTTTTGCTTGTTTCAATGCTTCTGCATTATCGCGGTATGCTTCCGATTTGTTTTTGGCAGTGTCTATCTCTACCGCTTTGTTGAAGTAGTTGTTAGCTTCTTCAATCTTGCTGTTTTGCAACAAGATTTTAGCATACATCCTGTAGTCTTTCGGGAATATTTTTTCTGGTACTTGCTTAGAGAAATAAGTCTGTGCATTCTTCAGCGCGTTTACAGAATCTTTCAATTCGTACTGGCTGAAGGCGAGGATACCGTAATACCTCGTTTTTTTGATGCCCTTGCCTATCATTTCTTCTGCTTTGGCGGCAGCATCTTTATAGCTTTTAGACAGGAAGAGAATATCCATGTATTTTTCAATATCATCATCGGTCTTGTCGCTCAACTCCAGATATTTCTCAATGTTCTGCTTGCTCAGGTCGTACTTGCCGGTATAGCTGTATGCATCTGCCAAATCGCGGTAGGGCAGCGGGTTGTTGGGGTCTGCATCTTTCGCTTTATTCCAGTTTTCCAAAGCCAGTGCATAGTTTTTAGCGCCATACCACAATTTACCAATGCGAGAGAATGCCAATGAGTTTTTCGGGTCTTTTTCCACCACTTTCTCATAGCTGCTCATGGCTTCGCCACCACCGCTGTTCAGTTTTTGAAACGCATCGCCCAATGATACACGCACATCATTATTATCATAATTGGTAAGTGCGGTTTTGTACCAACCCGTAGCTTGGTTTGCATCACCACCCTCTGTATAGGTAATGGCATCTGCGGCATAGCGCAGTTGCTCCCATTCTTTCTTCTTCGCTTTCGATGCCAGTTCCGTAGCTGCTTTCATGCCTTCATCGGCCTTGCCCTCTACAAACAGTACACGTGCCAGTCCACCCATATTGGCATAGTGGGCAGGATGCTTCATGAATATCTCGCGTGCTTTGTCTTTATTACCTATCTGCAACTCGCTGAGCCCCCAGTAATAGTTGGCAAGGGGGTTGGTACCTGCAAGCGGCTCCAGTATTTTCTTAGCTGTCTGGTAGCGCTCGTAGTTATACATTTTAATGCCTTCTTCCAGTGTCTGCGCCTTCACGTTAACGGCCAGCGTTACGGCCGCCGCTATCAGTACGATTGATTGTTTCATTTTCATTTTTTGTACGTTTTATGTACAGTTGTTTCTATAATTAGACGTTTTATTTTTATCGTGGTTTAGTATCTACCCCTGCCTCGCGAAAAATAATATTGCTGCGCAGCGGAAAGAGCCTTGCCTGCTTGAAGACTAATTGCCCCCTTTCTTCCGAAAGGAATTTGGCAAAGCCTGTACCCAAGCCTTGGTACGTTTCGCGGTGTATGTAGTAGAGCTTGCGGGTAAGGGGATACCAGTTGGGTGCTATATATGCCTGATAGGGTTGAAACTCTTTTTTGGTGCTGTCGTTGACGATAGCCAACACGCGCACATCTTTAATAAAAGCCAGCCCTTCGGGGTCGTTATAATCGCTGATGTAGCTTACACCCACAAAGCCTATGGCATTGGGGTTATTTGCTACGTAGTGTATCACGCTGTCGTTGCCCTTCGCTGCAAATACATTGCTGCCCAGCTTACCACCCGCCATCAGCGAGTCGGTTACATAGCGCACCGTGCTCGAGCCCTGATTATCAAACACCACCGTGTACTTTTTGTTGTATGTACCTGCTACAATGCCCTGCAACTGGCTGCGGCTTAGTACCGTATCGGTAGCGGCTTTGTTCACTACTACTGCCACTGCATCTTTTGCCACTGCCAGCGATGTAGCTACTATTTTCTTACCCTCCAGCATGGCTTTCTCATCCTTGCTCAGTTCGCGGGTTACGAGTATCAGCCTCGCCTTATCGTTCAGGAAATCTTTGATACACTCTGTTTCCGATTTGTAGTGAATATTGACATGCGCATCGGGGAAGCTGCTATCGAACACCTGTTTTTGCTGCTCTATAATAGGTCTGTAGGTTTCATCTGCACTGATGTCTATCGTGCCGCTTACTAAATTGTCGGTTGGTTTATTGGCAGCAGGCTCATTGCCGCAAGAGGCAGCAACAGCCAGCAGCGCGGCGCAGATTGTGATATGTAAGAAACCTTTTTTCACGGAGTGCAATTTTAACCAATATTCTAAAAAAACGTATGAAAACTCTTTATGTTGTAACATTAATTTAACAGCGTGTCAGCGCGGTGTAAAATCTGCTATTTGCCGCTCATGGCTTTGGCATCGGCTATGCCGCGCCATATACGGAACACACCATACACCACCAGCAAGCCACCTAGGCTGTATGCTACAGCCGCCGATAGTTCAATAGCACCAAACTGCTTGAGGTAAAACATTACCACCGCAAAGCAGAGGTACATGATGCCCATTACGATGTGGCGGTAAGCCTTCAGCTTGTCGTAGCCTGTTGGTTTGTTATTTCTTTCTTCGATGCTCATGTCTATCCGAAAAATTGAGGTGCAAAATTAGTTTAATATTTAATCCATCCATCAGCCATAGCTGATTATTATTGCCCCTTTTGCATATAAGATGCAAAAACCACGCAAATTCATAACCGCAACAGGGTATTTAACAACACATTATGTAAAAAACAAAACCCGCCATCGGCGGGTTAACAGTAAATAATTCTTTTAAATGATTGCGGCTTAATAGCAGTAATGACGTTTAGTATTATATAACTCATTTATGGTTCAATAACTTTCTACTCTCTACTAACGACTTACGACTATCATTGAGCCATTGCGCCATCAAGCCATTCAGCCATTATTATGGCACTTCCACCGCATTCAGTATCTCGTTCAGTATATGCTCGCTGGTAATGTTTTCGGCTTCGGCCTCGTAGCTGATGCCTATGCGGTGGCGCATTACATCATGGCACACGGCGCGGATGTCTTCGGGTATTACATAACCCCTGCGCTTGATGAACGCGTAAGCCTTTGCCGCCAATGCCATACTGATGCTGGCACGTGGCGATGCACCATAGCTTATCAACGGTTTCAGCTTGCCCAGCTTATAATCATCGGGGAAGCGTGTAGCGAATACGATATCCAGAATATACTGCTCTATCTTCTCGTCCATATACACCTCTCGCACCAATTGGCGGGCGTTCAGTATTTCTTCGGGCGATACAACAGGGTTGATTTTTGCCGCGCCTGCGGGGTTCAGGTTTTGGCGTATGATGTGGCGCTCTTCTTCTTTCTTAGGATAAGTAATAACCACTTTCAGCATAAAGCGATCTACCTGCGCTTCGGGCAACTCGTATGTACCCTCTTGCTCTATGGGGTTTTGTGTAGCCAATACCAGAAAAGGCTCTTCCAGTTTGTAGGTATTATCGCCGATGGTTACCTGACGTTCCTGCATGGCTTCCAGCAAGGCACTCTGCACTTTGGCAGGGGCGCGGTTTATCTCATCTGCCAGTATAAAGTTGGCAAAGATGGGCCCCTTGCGCACTGCAAACTCGTGTGCCTGCGGGTTATACACCATCGTGCCCAGCACATCGGCAGGCAGCAGGTCCGGTGTAAACTGTATGCGGGCAAAACGCGCATGGATGGCAGATGCCAGCGATTTGATGGCGAGCGTCTTAGCCAGCCCCGGCACACCCTCCAGCAGCACATGGCCATTGGCAAGCAGCCCTATCAGCAGGCGTTCCGTCATGTGTTTTTGCCCTACAAGGGTTTTGTTCAGTTCCATCATCAGCAAGTCTATAAAAGCACTTTGCTGGTGGATGCGTTCGTTCAGTTCGCGTACGTCAACGGTTGTAGTACTTGGTTCCATATTCCGATAATGATTGGAAAGATATTACATCTCAAAAATATTAAGCGGGTTATTTTGTGGGTGTTAAAACTGCGTTAAACAAAGCCTGAATCCCCCTGTGGGGAACTTAGTTGATTAGTTGACTTGTTGATTTGTGTGATAGAGTTTATGTTTTGTGCTATAGACACACCCCTGATAACTAATCAACCAATCAACTAATCAACTAATTTTGCCCCCTCATGGAAAACTTTGAAGAACGCTGGATACAGGTAGAATTTTTGCTGCACGAACGCTTTGGCAAAACACCCGATATGGAAAGCATCCTCTTTTTGATAGGGGTAAACGAACTGGATAAACTACCCGCCAAAAAATACTCTAAAGAACAGAAGCAAGACCTGATGCACATAGCCGTGTGCAGCCTGCTGAGCCGCCGGGGCTATTACGAATACAAAGGCCGCGATGGAGACGGCTGGCCTCACTACGACCAGCTACAACCTATAACCGCAAACGGCCTGCAAACCCAAGAGCGCATACTGAAAGAGTGTATTATTGAATATTTTGAGGGGTAAAACCGTCCTCTAGCTCCCCTCCTGTTTTTAGGAGGGGATATTGGCGCAGACATGCGTAGCTTGTCGTAAGCCAATCAGGGTGGTTAACTCGCGTAGAGCCCAAGCCCGCCAGATTTTTCGCTATCATTCAAAATGACAGCATAAAAAAGAGCCACCCTGTATTACAGAGTGGCTCTTTTACAAACTAATATATACTGCCAATTATTTAGCAATGCTCAGCGGCAGCGTTATGTTGCCACCATCTGCCTGCATCTTAATGGTATATACACCGGCAGGTAAAGCTGCCGTATTAATGTCTATGCTGTTAGCACCCGTATCGCAGGCTTTGCTGCCTGTATTATGCACTATACGCCCTGTCATATCATATACCAGCACCTGTACATTGCCATGCTCTGCCAGCGTAAAGCGAAGTGTCGCTTTTTCGGCAGCAGGATTTGGATATACCGTAGTAGCGGTAATACCTGCCGCTACATTGCTGATGCCAAGTGGTACTTTAATATTATTACTGTTCAGCACCACACCATCGCTGTTGCGTATCAGCATTACCACGGCGTGCATTTTAGGCCTCTTATATGGCTGTGGTATCACGGTGTTAAAAGTATAATCGTAGGTATTGCCTGCAGTCATGGTAGCAGGCAGGCTGCCTGCCGCGCCGGTAGGGCTTGGCACTATCATACGTGCTACGTGGTTATACACCATTTCAGATGCAGGTACTTTGCTTGGCTTGTTTTCATACCCGCCCATTGGTCCATAGCCACCACCTGCGTAGTAGTTGCTCTGGTCATATCCGCTGGCAGTACCCGTTACGCCATCTTCTACCAGTGCCAAAGCCAATCTGTAATCTCCGCTCAGGTCTATGGCAGGTTTTACACTCGCTTTTAAAGCATAGTTGAAAGACGGAGCAGGCACATCTGTAAGCGTTATGTCTGCATAACCGAAATAATCTTTTTGTTCATCGTAAATGTCAAATAAATCGCTCGGGTCGCGCTCATCCCTGCGGTCTATCACCATACTGGGGTATCCGCCTATTTTAGTACCTATATAAGTATCGTAGGCAGGTACTACCATCGGGTCGCCATTATGCACAGCTATCAGGCTGAAGTTGTCTGGGTGTGTCTTGCCGATAGAGTCCATATATACAGCACCACGCGGACAAAAACCACACCATGTACCCGTACCTTCTTCTGCCAGTATTTTCTTCTTCGGCATAAAATTGGCAATTGTTACATCCGTTTTAGCAGAGTCATTGCTTGCATCCATATCTCCGGGCAATGTCACCCACATATCTACATTGTAGCTACCCAGCGTGGCTGGTAATGCCAATGGATTGGAACATGTAAAATCGTGAGCCGCAAACGAAGCCACATTGATACTGCCCATTGTAGAAGTTGCAAGAGTGCCTCCAGATGTTTTGTAAGTAGCATCAAAACTTGTAATAGGCGAAGAACCGTAATTAATTATCATGCCGCCTACTGTAATGTTGCCACTGGCAATACCGAAGTTTTTGGGAGAACCCTTTTCAGGAGTCATTGAAATCAAACGAATATCGTTAGCAGCAGGGGTATATACTTTAATATAATCTACAGCCAGGCCTATCAGTTTTTTGGTAGCATCGCCGCCATCATGATAATATACTGCGAGCCTTACATTGGGCTGGCCAATGTATGCTGCGAGGCTTTTGAAAGTATATTGCCAGTCATCACCATCCGCGTCCAATGTGTCAATATTGCTCCATACATTACCGCCATCTGTAGATATACGCAAGTATGCGGTTTCTTTGGGAGAGCCCCCGCTGTATGCAGCCCCTGCAAAATAATAATCCATAGCTACATACGGGTTTGTAGCACCCATCAGGGTGAATGAAGGAGACACGAGCATGGAAGAGTCGTTGGTTTCGTTATTGTTCCAGTCGTCAACCACCGCGTATTTAGTATGTTCTTTTACCCTCCACCCGTTTGTGAAATCCAGATTGCCGGTGGCTGTTTTCCACGCAGTTGCCGCCTTCGTCATTTTCGACCATCCACCCGGCAACGCAGGTGCAGACGCAGATTCAAAGTCTTCCAGTAATATTGTTTGCGCATCGCTGCTAACAGTGCCAATTAGGGCAATCCCCACTAAGGCGAATAATTTTCTCATATTTATGAAGTATTGTAATTCACTAATTTACGTTATTCCTTTTACACAATCACTATTCTATATAATGCATATACAATTAAACCATGCGTCTTGCCTCTGACGCCAATGCCTTTTTCTTGTTTCAGTAGTTTATTCCAATCAGCCAATACCCAACTACGCGCCTTTGTAGTGAAAAATTATTACTTGTTTATTAGTAATTAATAATGTATATTTGCTATTGTAAATCAGTTCTTTGAAAAGCAATATTGCCCGTTTGTTGCAATTCAGTCACATCTTTCAAAAACGCAACAAAACGCAACAATTTGGAAGTTATACAGTTGCAAATCAATCGTTTAGAAAAACACGGTTTTGTTGTAAACGCAACAAATAAGCTGCCCCTTGCATAATTGGTGAATTATATAATACCTTTGCATCGTTGTGATGAACACAACACGGGGTGCCTTAATACAAGGGCTGAGATTATACCCGCTGAACCTCGACAGGGTAATGCCGGTTAGGGAATAGCAAATTCAGCTACCATATTTTGTTGCAAGCCGTCTGCTTATCAATATGCGTTACGGCCGTGCGTGTATGTTGCAGATGGGTGCTGCGAAATAAAGACATTAGCATGGTACCCCTTCATTTGTAAACAATTAAACAGATGATGCCATGCAGCATTTCAACAAACTAATCGCTACAATGGCTGCACTCATAGCAGCCGCACAAGCCACAGCGCAGGAAGACACAACCAAAGCGCAAAAAGCATTGCAACCCGTAGAGGTACGCTCGCTGCGGGCGGGCAGCCTCGCTCCTTTCGTTACTACAGAGGTCAATGCCAAAGACATTGAGAAAGCCAATCTGGGGCAAGACCTGCCCTACCTGTTGCAATACACACCATCGGCCGTAGTTACCAGCGATGCGGGTACAGGTATAGGCTACACGGGTGTGCGGGTGCGTGGTACAGACGGTGTGCGTATGAACGTAACGCTGAATGGCATACCCGTAAACGATGCAGAGTCGCAGGGTACATTCTTTGTCAACTTTCCGGACCTTGCCTCGTCAACAGGCTCTATACAGTTGCAGCGCGGTGTGGGTACATCTACCAACGGTGCAGGCGCATTTGGTGCTACGATGAGCATCAGCAATATGATGCAGATGGACAGAGCGGGTGCTGAAATCAGTAACAGTTATGGCTCTTTCAATACATGGAAGCATACCGTAAAAGGCGGTACAGGCATGATGAAAAACGGCTTTCAGTTTGATGCAAGGTTATCAAAGATTTCGTCTGACGGGTTTATAGACCGCTCTGCCAGCGACTTGGAAGCCATACAACTGATAGGCGGATGGAAGCTGAGTAAACGCACATCGCTGCGCTTTATGCTGATGACGGGTAAGGAAAAAACAGGGCAGGCATGGAACGGTGTGCCACAAGATTCTCTAAAGACGAACCGTACATTTAATGAACTGGGAAGAAAGACTGATGGCAGTTTTTACAACAACCAAACCGATAACTATCAACAAGACTACTACCAGTTTTTTGCAGACCATAAGTTTGGCAAATACCTCACTGGCCACATGGCATTGTTTATGACACGCGGGCGAGGGTATTATGAGGAATACAAAGCAGGTGAATCGTTTAGCAGCTATGGCTTGAAAGATTATATATCGCCATCGGGTAATGACACAGTAACCAGTACTGACCTGATACGCCAGTTGTGGTTAGACAATTATTATTACGGCTCTGTTTTCTCGCTGATGTACGAGAAGAAGCAAACCCAAATATCATTTGGTGGTGGATGGACACAATACTTGGGAGACCATTACGGATATATAACATGGGCGCAACTGAACGTAGCTGATAACTACCGTTGGTATATGCTGGATGCGCAAAAGAACGACATGAACCTGTATGTAAAAGCACAGCAAACTGTTGGTGAAAAATGGATACTCTTTGGCGATATGCAGTACCGCAATGTAGCCTACACCATCAATGGCTTCCGCAGAAACCCTACTTTGCGACCTAATGCAGATTTCAGCTTCTTCAACCCCAAAGCAGGTGTTACGTATTTGCTGCGCAAAACAACAATCCAGCAACAAAAGCTCTACGCATCTGTTGCCGTTGCCAACAAAGAACCAAACAGAGATGATTTTGAAGCATCTCCACTGAAACAACCCGTTGCTGAGCGATTGTATGATGTAGAAGCAGGCTACGAAATCAATAAAAGGAAATGGAGTGCAGCAGCCAATTTTTACTACATGATGTACCGCGACCAGCTTGTGTTTACAGGACAGATAAACGATGTAGGTGCATATAGCCGCACCAATGTACCCGAAAGCTACCGTATGGGTATAGAATTGCAGGGAGCATACATTGCCAGCTATTGGCTGAAGCTAAATGCCAATCTTACATTGAGCGACAACCGCATCAAACAATATACCGAGTACATAGATAATTGGGACGACCCCAACTTTGCACAGGTAGCAGTGGTACACAATAATACACCCATTGCGTTTTCGCCTGCAACCATCGCGGGTGGTGGCATCACGCTATCGCCATTCAGGTATATGAAGCACGACCAGACACTGGAACTGGATATACTGGGCAAGCACGTGGGCAAACAATACCTCGATAATTCGGGTGATGAGAAGCGCAGTTTACAGGCATACAATCTCTGTGATGTACGATTGCGATACGGCATTAAGATGAAGCCATTTAAAGAAGTGCTGGCTACCATTGCAGTCAACAATATCTTCGACCGCAGGTATGCAAGCAACGGCTATGTATGGTATGTCTATCAAACAGGTGGACAGAACGTGGTAGATAACCGCTTCTTTCCGCAAGCAGGCATCAATTTCCTTACAAGCCTTACACTCAGGTTTTAACAATTTCTTATACAGGCATCATAAATCGCAGGGCATTAGCCCTGCGATTTATGTCTATAGCGATATAGATAGCGCCAAAGCCCATTTGACAGATAAAAGCCTAATTTTACATGTCAAAATTGCCGAAGTGCTGAAATGGTAAGTTATTTGATACAAACATTATCATAGTAATCATTTTAATCAGAGCTAGTATGTTAGGATATTATTTAATTGCAGGTATCATGTTTGTAGTAGGCATGATAGTGAGCAACAGGTTGAAGAGTAAGTTTAAGGAGTATTCGGAAGTGCCGCTGGAGAATGGCATGAGTGGTAAAGAAGTGGCGGAACGTATGCTGCAGGAAAACGGCATCTACGATGTGCAGGTAATATCTACCCCCGGCTTCCTGTCAGACCACTACAACCCTGCCGATAAGACCGTGAACCTGAGCCCCGATGTATATGCAGGGCGCAGCATAGCCGCGGCGGCAGTAGCGGCGCACGAATGTGGCCACGCGGTGCAGCATGCTACCGCATACAGTATGCTGCAACTGCGCAGCAAGCTGGTGCCGATGGTGCAGATAAGCACTACGCTATCGCAATGGGTGATAGCTGCAGGTGTGGGCTTTATGGGCATTGGCGGTGGCAACCAAACCATCCTGCTGATAGGTATAGCTTTGTTTGCGGTATCTACGCTGTTTTCGGTAATAACACTGCCTGTAGAATACGATGCCAGTGCACGCGCATTGAAGTGGCTGGAAAGCACCAACGTAACTACCCGCAGCGAGCACGACCAGGCGAGCGATGCGCTGAAATGGGCTGCCCGTACCTATGTGGTAGCGGCAGTAGCATCGGTAGCCAACCTCATATATTTTATCCTGATTTTCTTAAACCGCAGGGACGATTAATAACCGTATCTTGTAAGACTGTAATACGCAAACATGATAGTAGAACAATTATACACGGGTTGCCTTAGCGAGGCTGCCTATTTTATAGCCAGCGATGGCGAAGCAGCGATAGTGGACCCGCTGCGCGATGTGGATGTATATATAGAGAAAGCGAACGCGCTGGGTGTAAAAATCAAATACATTTTTGAAACGCATTTTCATGCCGACTTTGTGAGCGGGCACTTGGAGCTATCTAAAAAAACAGGCGCGCCGATTGTATATGGCCCGCAGACAAATGCGAAGTTTGATTTTCATAAAGCAACGGATGGCGAGGAGTTTACTATTGGTAAGCTGAAGCTGAAAGTGCTGCACACGCCCGGGCATACATTAGAAAGTACCTGCTACCTGCTGCACAACGAAGCGGGCCAGCAGTATTGCGTCTTTACGGGCGACACGCTGTTTGTTGGTGATGTAGGCCGCCCCGATTTGTTCAGCGGCAACCTGAGTAAAGAAGAACTGGCAGGCTTTATGTACGACTCGCTGCAAAACAAAATCAAAACACTAAACGAAGATGTGATTGTATATCCTGCACACGGGCCGGGCAGCTCTTGCGGCAAAAATCTGGGGCCGCAAACTTTCAGTACCATCGGCGAGCAGCTGGATAATAACTATGCCTTGCAGGATATGAGCAAGGAAGAATTTGTAAAAGTAGTAACGGACGGATTGAGTACACCGCCTGCTTACTTCCCCATCAACGCGCGGATAAACAAAGAAGGCTACGATAGTCTGGATGCTGTAATGGATACCGCCATGACGGCATTGTCTGTCGCAGACTTTAAACAAAAAACAAAAGACGGTGCGTGGATATTGGATACGCGCCCTGCTACCACCTTTACACAAGGGTTTATACCCGATGCCATCAGCATAGGGCTGGAAGGGCGTTTTGCAGAGTGGGCAGGCAGCCTTTTACCCTTCGACCAGCCATTGGTATTGGTAACGGAAGCAGGTAAAGAAAAAGAGAGTGCCATCCGCCTGTCGCGCGTGGGTATAGACAATGTGCAGGGCTACCTGCAGGGCGGCTTTGAAGCATGGAAGGCAGCAGGCGAACACATAGACATGGTGATAGACATAGAGCCCGAAGAACTGGCGATGGATATGCCGCACGATAGCAAACTGGAAGTGATAGATGTGCGCAAGCCACCGGAGTTTGATACCGCGCACGTAAAAGGCGCGCACAATGCACCGCTCGATACGCTGACAGACCCGATGAACGTGGCGATGATAGATACTGACAATAACTTGTATGTACACTGCGCGGGCGGCTACCGTTCTGTAATAGCTGCATCGCTGCTGAAAAGGCAGGGCTACCACAACCTGCGCAATGTACTGGGCGGCTTTGGCAAGATAAAA
The DNA here is from genome assembly GCA_002127285.1 of Chitinophagaceae bacterium IBVUCB1. Classification (GTDB taxonomy): domain Bacteria; phylum Bacteroidota; class Bacteroidia; order Chitinophagales; family Chitinophagaceae; genus Polluticoccus. The sequence continues at coordinate 685,773 of NFUW01000001.1, read as the reverse complement.
GACGTAAAAGGTGTACCGATAGTAGAGGGCGCGAAAGTGTCTTAACTTTTAGCTGTTGGTGAATAGTGCTAACGTTAGTGAAAAGAGACTTTATGGGGTTCAAGGTGCGAAACAAATAATAGTATCCTTTGAAAAGATTATTAAAATCAATTAAATATGGGCTACTTGAAGAAAGAAAGTCATTAATACAACTTTTTTTAGCATGTGCTTTTATAAGTATTATCTACTGTATTCGTGCATATACCAATGGCCTTATAGCAGAAAATAGTTTCGAAGTATTGGTGTTATTCATAAAAATTTATTTCATTGTCCTCACTTTTTTTATTGCATTTTTTATTTTGCTTATTTTTTTTGGCTTGATTGGTAAAAGAAAATAGTAATTATTATTGTGCTGTCAGGAATTAGTTCCTGACAGTTCGCTTTTAGGAATATTACTGTAGGTAGTTAACTCCTGACAGAATGAAAAAATTTATAAAGATTTTTTTTAATGGTTACTATTTTTAGTATGCTAATATAAAATACTATGGATAACATAATTGAAGTAACAGAAATAAAAAGCGTTGTAAGACAACTGAACACAGCAGTTTTAAAATTTACTGCTAAACCTGGTACAAATATTCTAAATATCACAGGATTGCCTACTGGTACTCAAGTTGTTTCTGCTTGGATTACTGAATACAATGAAGAATTAGGTATGATAGCAGGTCATGCGATTTTTTATACTAAAAGTGTACAATTATATTCAAAAGGTGAAAAATGTAGAGTGATTTTTGAGATGGGTAGCTATGATAGGAATTTAACTGCCGTTGTTACCATGATATTTGGATAACTCAAGGATTTAAAATTCTGTTCAGAGAACAGCTTTATACAACATGTTCAAGATGCCTAGTAGTACATCATGAACAACATACTATTATACCTATTGCAAACCGCATATACCCCGTAGGGGTGCAAGCTTTGTAGCCACCATGCACAACCAACCACACCGCCCCGTAGGGCGCGGTACAGCACAAGCCAGAATGTTTTGTCCTGATGGGACAATGTATTATTTGTAATACTGTATTGCTACAAAGCTATTGCTCCTACGGAGCAGCACATCTTCAAGCGAAGACGCTTAACTGGAGGTAAGAAAATTCTCCCTTACAAGGGAGACTATGCTTCGTATAGCAGCATCAGAGGGATGTGAACCTGTATAAAGCAGCACGGCACGATTGTACATCCTTCGTCCCTGTGGGACACCTCCTTCAAAGGAGGAATTTTTCGTCATTGCAGTTGTTCTTCACATGCAATCAGTAAAGATGAAAATACAAGTGTAGCGCTAAGTATAATGCAGCATCAGAATGAGAATTCTAATCCTACATGAAGCCCTACCGAACTGTAAGGATGTGTAGCAGCAGGGTATGAGTTGCCGGAATTTTTGCTGTTTGAGCTGTATCTCTGCGAAGTATTTGAGACATATGAAAAAACATTCCGATTGTTATAAAACAAACTGGTTAATTCTACAGATTTAGTGTTTAATGATAATGAAGTATAATTTGCCTCTAATAAAAACATTACCTCTTTTGTGAGTTTTATTTTTAATCCGGCAGCACCTGCAAAGCCTATATTGAAACTATGCCTTATTTTTTCTGAACCATATATTATTCTCTGGATACCACTATCAATCTCGTCGTAATAAAAATCATTTTCCATTCTGCTTAACACCGGCAACACTACACCTGTTCTGAGATAGGCTTTGACGTTATTGCCAGTTTCAAGAATAATATTAGGGTTAATAAAAAGGTTGTTATTTTTCTTGTAATGGTAACGTTCTTTAGAAGTATATCCATTGCCGTTTCTTTCCAGATTGCCGGTATATTTTGTTCCGCTTATGTTGAAAATGGTATTTACCTCGAAACCTATATTTTTTTTGAAAACTGCGCCCACTGCTATATTGCCAACGGTACCCGCAGTGAAAGAAGCTCTCTGTACATTAAAAGCTAATGGCCCGCTAAGACCATAGGTTATTGTGCCGCTGTATGGTACGTCTGAGTATCCTGTACTTTGCCCTGAAACAGGCATGTTATAACCCGCCCCCATGCGGATATATCCATAGTTGTTTTCAGATGCTTTTTTGACTTTGTTTTGAGCATAGAGATTAGCATATGCAAATAGTACAAAGGTGGTTAATAGCGTCAGTTTACTATACATTTTTTATTTTTTACGAGTTAATGGTTTTATATGAATGTAACAGCTGCAAATCTTTAAAAGCAAACATAATTTTTTAAACGCATAGACACAAAGCAATCTGCAAGACAGAAGTCATAAAAATTACTTAGCTTATGAGCATAGTTATAACAAACTGCATAGAGAAACAGATTGCGTCGGATGCTCTATTTCCGCTTCATTGCGGCTTCTATTTCTTCTACCGTTATGGGTATGTTTTTAAATAAGTCTATACTGCCTGTTTTGGTGAGCCATACATTGTTTTCTATGCGTATGCCCATTTGCTCTTCTTCAATATATATACCGGGTTCTATAGTAAAGAGCATACCCTCTTTTACAGGCAGCACGCGTGTACCAACATCGTGTACGTCTATACCCAAATGGTGTGTAACGCCATGATAAAAATACTTGCGGTAAGCAGGGTTGTCAGGGTCTTGGTTTTTGATGTCTGTCTTTGTTATTAGCCCTATTTTGAGTAATTGCTTTTCCATTTCGGCGCATACTTTGGCTGTATAGTCCACTATCGAGATGCCGGGTTTCAAAATCTTCTTGGCAAAGTTGTGTACATCCAGTACCGCATTATATACTTCTTTCTGCCTTTTGGTAAACTTGCCGTTTACGGGTATGGTGCGCGTCAGGTCGGCACAATAATTACCATACTCTGCGCCAAAGTCCATCAGTATCAGTTCGCCGTCTTTACACTCACTGTTGTTTTCAACATAGTGCAGTACACGCGCCCTGTCTCCTGATGCGATGATGCAATCGTAGGCATGGCGAGATGCGCGGTTGCGCAGAAACTCGTGTGTTATCTCAGCTTCTATTTCATGCTCGTACACGCCGGGGCGTATAAACTGCATCACCCTGCTGAATGCTTTGTGTGTGATATCTACTGCCTGTTGCGTTACGGCTATTTCTTCTTTTGTTTTGATGGCACGTAGTTCTTTGATGATGGGTGCGCTGCGCTCGTATTTGTGCACGGGGTATCGCTTCATAAACTGGTGTACAAACAACAAGTCGGGGCGGAAGAGAGAAGTATCCAGCCTGTCGTTTTCGTTGGTATTCAGGTACACGCTTTCGGCATGGTGCATCATTACCTGCAGCATGGTATCTGCACCATCCAGCCATTGCACGTTTTTGATACCCGATATGGCAGTCGCTTCGTCTTTGCGTAGTTTATGTCCTTCCCATTTTTCAAGATGCTCGTTTGGGCGCAGCAATACCAATACCTCTCGTGCGTTTTTATCGGGGTTATCGGGGTAGAGGATTACCATCGATTTTTCCTGTACCACGCCCGATAGCCATATCACATCGGCATTGGGGCGATAAGTATAAACGGCATCGCCATTGGTAGGCAATACAGGATTGCCGGGGAAGATGGCAATGCTGTTGGGTTTCATCTTTTTTATAAAACGCTCCCTGTTTTGTGTAAAGATTTTGGATGGAATTGGCAAATATTTCATACTTATTTAATGTGTATTTTGTTGTTGTGTAATTCTTTGTGCTATTTGTGGATGCCCAACCTAAAAATCCCCCTTTTTCACGCAGATTTTTAGGCTATTTTAATGCTATAAAACTTAACCATTAGTTATTTTTAACCGTCTAATATTGTGATACTTGCATCCTTTAGAACAATAGGATGCAAAAATCTATTGTAAAGCTAAATTATAAACTCTTAAATACTTTAAGCGATGAACAAAGTTTTATCAATGTTTGTGATGGCAGTAATGATGTTTACCGCCAATCTGCAAGCGCAAACGCCGCAGTACACATATACTGCCGCAACTGGAGGTAACTACATACCACTTGGCGATGGTGCCACATGGGATAATTACCGTTCGCAGTTTTTGTATCTGCCGGGCGATTTTGCACCAGCTATCAGTGGTGTAGGGTTTATTACAAGGATATATTTCCGGGCATGGCAAAACTCTGTATCAACAACGTATAACAACTTTAAAGTAGATATTGGCAATACGACAAGTACATCACTTACAGGAACATATGTTACAGGCCTTACCAGCAGCATACCAGCCAGTACAGTAACATTGCCGGCAGCTACCGCTAACTCATGGATACCCATAGACCTGCCAACACCGGTATATGTAGATATGTCTCAACCATTGGTGATAGATGTAAGCCAAACAGGCAAAGTGGGCGGCATAGGTGGTTATATCCTATATGCAGGTGGTGTACCCATCAATCCTATATACACAGGTAGCACACAAACATATGGCCTTACAAGTAATCCCACAGGTACAGCCAGGCGTTATTCATATCAGTTTGGTTTCGACTTTTTCTTAGGGTTTCCTTGCAACAAAGTACCTGAGTCACAAATCGCAGGGCCGGATATTGTATGCCCGGGCAAACAGTTTACGTTATCGCCAACAACTTATTATGCAGACGCCACCTATGCTTGGGAGTATTCTGATAACAGTGGTGCTACTTGGTTTCCACATCCTTCTACCGTAGGCTTGCTGGGCGAAATAAAAGATGCTATCAATATAGCACGTTCATACCGTTTAACCATTACTTGCAAAAACAATAGCACATTCACATTCAAGACTAATATAAAAGAAGTTAAGATTGCACCGTTTTATTATTGTTATTGCGATAATGGTGCTGCATCAACTGCCGGGTTGGATATAGGTAATGTGAAAGTGATAAATATGAACAGTGGAGATACGATGTTGAATAATGGTAATTCCACTCCGCCGCAAAATAACACTACCGCCAACAGAGCCTATACGAATTTCCAATATCCGCCGAATAAAGAAGTGATCATGTATCGCGATACAGTTTATCGTTTTCTGATATCCCAAATCAATTCAGCTGCCACGTTTACGCCGAGCAATGTTGCCGTGTTTATAGATTTGGATCGTAATGGCATATTCGACCCCGGCGAGCGTGTTCTTACCCGCAACATCAACGGTGGCTCACAGATACCGAATACAGAGTTTGACACCTACCGTATACCGATGACGGCGCAGATAGGTCTGACGGGAATGCGTGTGATACTGAGCAGCGGCAATATAGACTCATGCGGCTTTGGTATGGCACAGGGCGAAGTAGAAGACTATCTGGTAGATATGAGGTATGAGCCATGTAATGGTCCCGGCAATGCAGGCACATTGGCATCTACATCAACGAAGCTATGCCCCGGTTACGACTATATAACAGAGAATGCAGGCTATGAGACGACAAAATCGGAACTACAAAAAGTATGGCAAGTATCGGGTGATAATATCTTCTGGACAACGATCAGCAATACGAGCAATAAAGACACACTGATGCGCGTATTCAGCGGTCAGCCATTGTATTACAAAGTACGTATGGTATGCCCCCGAACGAAAGATACTACCTATACCAGCGCGCTGAAGATAGATGCACGTGAAGGCTATAAATGCTACTGCTTCAGTCAGGCAGTTGGCGGCAACCCCAAGAACTCGAGCAATCCGAAAGACAGCAGCGATATAGGCGGCATCGTCTTCCATACGTTCAATACGAATACAGGCGGCGCACACCTGCTGAATATGGGCGCACAAGAGAAACGTACCGACCATACCGACCTGAGCCCGATGCAACTGGACGTAGACAGCACCTACGGGCTTACGGTGTACCACACACAACGTACGGCAGTACATGGCGATGCCAAGATTACGGTGTTTATGGACTTTAACAATGATAAAGAATACGATGCACCGTACGAGCGTGTATATACAGGCTATACGAATGTTGGCAACTTTACGGTAGTAGATAAAGTAACGATACCGAGCACGGTAATAACCGGTGTGCCTACCGGTATGCGCATCATACTGAATAACGATATAGGCCCGAGCATACCGTCAGACGAAGCCTGCGGTCCATACACATCCGGCGAAACAGAAGACCTGATGGTACAGTTCAACAAACGCTTTGCTGCGGGCGTAGGCATAGTAGGTGGCATCAGCAACCTGGGGGTGTTCCCTAACCCTGCAAAGGACGTATGCAAAGTACAGTTCAGCGGAGCTAAGGACGCGAAAGAAGTGAGTGTAAGCATCACGAGCGTAACAGGTCAGAAAGTGTACCAGCAGATGTACAAGCACGATGGCGGCAACTTTACCCAAGAGGTGAATGTAGCTAAGCTGAGCCGTGGCGTGTACTATGTAGAGGTAGCAGCAGACGGGCAGAAGGCTATGCAGAAACTGGTACTGGAATAACTGGTATATATCCTGAATATATTACAGCCCCGCGAAAAACTTCGCGGGGCTGTAATATTTAAAAATGGTGAACACCAAATAGTAGCATTAAACATATGAGGATATTTATATTTATGTTGATTATATTGATATAAAAACCACTAAAACCATATAGAAATTTTGTAATTCCAGTTATTTATATTTACCTTAACACAGGTCTAATAATAAAATATTAGTTAAGCATATGAAAAAACTGTACTTCACTTCATTGGGGATAGTGATTGTATTCTGTATGTTTTTGCAATCTGCAAGTGCACAAATAATATTTACAGATACATATACTTCTACGCAAGGCAATCTTACGGCAACACAGTTAACTAACTGGAATACTTTCAGGGCATCGTTGTTGCCACTGCCATATAGCAAGATGAAAGTAACCGGTGTAACGGGCAGTGTTACAAACAGCGATTCATGTATGGACCCTGTTATTGTACAGGACATAGCCATGCGCTTGCGTACATTCACAAGTGCCAGCCCCACATATACTTGGGTAGATGGCACCCGTACATGGCGCGTGGGCAATTGCGGTGCTACTGCAACATCTGGACCTGAGCTGAGCATGAACCAAAATATATGCGCCTGCACGAATCCGGGCAGGTCTGTACGAGGTGGTTGTGCTACATGTTTCAATAACAATGGTGCATGGGGTTTTCCAGATTGTGGTAACCCAACCGTTACACTGACAGTAGAATTCTTTTATGGTTATCCATGTACGCAAACACCTACTACAGATATAAAAGCTCCGTCGCTGGTATGCCCGGGCAAACTCTTTACTGTTGATATAGACAGGTTTTATGCAGATGCCAGCTACAGTTGGGAGTACTCAGATAATGGCGGCTCTACGTGGCAACCACACCCTGCTACTGTAGGTGCTTTCAGTGCAGCTATTCAAGATGCTATCAATGCACCACGTTGGTATCGTTGCACTGTAAGATGTTTGAACAACTCGTTTACATTTACTACCACTCCATGGGAAGTGAGGATTGCACCGTTTTATTATTGTTATTGCGATAATGGTGCTGCATCAACTGCCGGGTTGGATATAGGTAATGTGAAAGTGATAAATATGAACAGTGGAGATACGATGTTGAATAATGGTAATTCCACTCCGCCGCAAAATAACACTACCGCCAACAGAGCCTATACGAATTTCCAATATCCGCCGAATAAAGAAGTGATCATGTATCGCGATACAGTTTATCGTTTTCTGATATCCCAAATCAATTCAGCTGCCACGTTTACGCCGAGCAATGTTGCCGTGTTTATAGATTTGGATCGTAATGGCATATTCGACCCCGGCGAGCGTGTTCTTACCCGCAACATCAACGGTGGCTCACAGATACCGAATACAGAGTTTGACACCTACCGTATACCGATGACGGCGCAGATAGGTCTGACGGGAATGCGTGTGATACTGAGCAGCGGCAATATAGACTCATGCGGCTTTGGTATGGCACAGGGCGAAGTAGAAGACTATCTGGTAGATATGAGGTATGAGCCATGTAATGGTCCCGGCAATGCAGGCACATTGGCATCTACATCAACGAAGCTATGCCCCGGTTACGACTATATAACAGAGAATGCAGGCTATGAGACGACAAAATCGGAACTACAAAAAGTATGGCAAGTATCGGGTGATAATATCTTCTGGACAACGATCAGCAATACGAGCAATAAAGACACACTGATGCGCGTATTCAGCGGTCAGCCATTGTATTACAAAGTACGTATGGTATGCCCCCGAACGAAAGATACTACCTATACCAGCGCGCTGAAGATAGATGCACGTGAAGGCTATAAATGCTACTGCTTCAGTCAGGCAGTTGGCGGCAACCCCAAGAACTCGAGCAATCCGAAAGACAGCAGCGATATAGGCGGCATCGTCTTCCATACGTTCAATACGAATACAGGCGGCGCACACCTGCTGAATATGGGCGCACAAGAGAAACGTACCGACCATACCGACCTGAGCCCGATGCAACTGGACGTAGACAGCACCTACGGGCTTACGGTGTACCACACACAACGTACGGCAGTACATGGCGATGCCAAGATTACGGTGTTTATGGACTTTAACAATGATAAAGAATACGATGCACCGTACGAGCGTGTATATACAGGCTATACGAATGTTGGCAACTTTACGGTAGTAGATAAAGTAACGATACCGAGCACGGTAATAACCGGTGTGCCTACCGGTATGCGCATCATACTGAATAACGATATAGGCCCGAGCATACCGTCAGACGAAGCCTGCGGTCCATACACATCCGGCGAAACAGAAGACCTGATGGTACAGTTCAACAAACGCTTTGCTGCGGGCGTAGGCATAGTAGGTGGCATCAGCAACCTGGGGGTGTTCCCTAACCCTGCAAAGGACGTATGCAAAGTACAGTTCAGCGGAGCTAAGGACGCGAAAGAAGTGAGTGTAAGCATCACGAGCGTAACAGGTCAGAAAGTGTACCAGCAGATGTACAAGCACGATGGCGGCAACTTTACCCAAGAGGTGAATGTAGCTAAGCTGAGCCGTGGCGTGTACTATGTAGAGGTAGCAGCAGACGGGCAGAAGGCTATGCAGAAACTGGTACTGGAATAACTGGTATATATCCTGAATATATTACAGCCCCGCGAAAAACTTCGCGGGGCTGTTTGTTTTGTGAATTTTAGCGGGTAAACATAAAAAACAAAAGCCCCGAAAAACGGGGCTTTTATAATTTGAACTACTGACAATATTAGTGAGCAGCAGGAGCAGCAGCTGCAGCAGCGCTGTCAGTTGCAGGAGCAGCAGTAGCTGTATCAGCAACTGGAGCAGGAGTAGGCTCAACTGGAGCAGCCATAGCAGCTGTATCTTCAGCTGGAGCTTCAGCTTCAGTGTTACCACCGCAAGAAGCGATGAAAAGACCCATTGTCAGAGCGAAAATGCTTAATTTAACGAATTTCATAAACTTAAAATTTTAAGATGTTTCACATTTATACCCAAAACAGAAAAAGGTAACCCAAGAAACAATGAAATTTTTAAAGATTTTTTTGTTTAATTTGTATTTAAGCGCTGAATTGTCGTTTATTCTATTGATTGTCAAATACTTATAGCAAATAAAGATTATTATTATTCCCCTAACATTTTGGTGTTTATCTTTATAAAACAAATAACAGCAAAGTTTTAATACCAAATTTTCTGCCCGCAGCAGGGTTACTTTTTATCAAAAGCAGGATTAATAAGTGCAAGGTTCTAATCATACAGAAGAATTATTGTTGGCTCAACTGGCAACAGGCGGGCGAGAAGCTACTGAGCAGGTATATAAGCAGCATTATCCTACCATTACCAAATGGATAATGCATAACGGGGGCACGGATGCAGACGCGGCGGATATATATCAGGAAGCCATCGTAATACTGTATGAAAAATCGCAGGACGAAGCGTTCAGGCTTAGTTGCAGGATTGGTACTTACCTGTTTGCCATCAGCAAACATTTATGGTACAAGAAAGCCAACAAAATGCAGCAGGGCCCCATATCGCTGCCCGATGAAGACAGGCAAGAGTGGGCGTACGAAGACGACATCAGCGCACACAAAGAACGGGAGCAGTATTATGCACAACTGAATGCCGCGTTGGAACAGATAGGCGAACCTTGCCAATCGCTGTTAAAAGCGTTTTATCATCAGGATAAAACAATGCAGGAAATAGCAACGGGATTTGGATATACCAATACCGACAATGCCAAAACGCAAAAATACAAATGCCTTGCACGGCTTAGAAAAATCTTCTACGCGGCGCAGGTGAAACAATAAGTGATAGTGATATGATGACCGAGCAAATGATGATGGAAACGGCAGAGCGTTATGTAGCAGGCTCATTGTCTGCACAAGAACTGAATACGCTGAAAGACAGGCTGGCGATAGATGTGGTTTTTGCCAACGAGTTTGCAGAATGTGTAAACTTAGTACGCGGATTGCAGCAGGCAGGCGCAGGCAGGCGTTTCAGTAATATGCTGCAAAGCATAGCAGCGCAAGAGAACAAGCCCAAAGCTGCACGCACCATTACCCTGCGTGCCTTCTACCTGCGTACGGCAGGTATAGCTGCGGGTATAGCCATGCTTACATCGCTTAGCACTTACTGGGCTATACAGCATAGCAATAAAAAAATAGCGTCGCAATATAGCCTGCTGAAACGCGACCTGGAGAAATACAAGCGTTCGCAAAATCAGCTTATAAATAATATCAGCGAACAGCAACGCCCTGCAGCAGAGGTTCGTTATACAGGTACAGGCTTTGCATTGAGCAACGATGGTTATCTCGTAACCAACTATCACGTAACCGAAGGAGCAGACTCAGTATATATACAAAACAGCGAGGGCAGGTATTTTAAAGCATATACCGTAGGCTACGACCAGCAAGCAGATATTGCTATACTGAAAGTAGAAGATAAGCTCTTCCGTTTTGGTAAGGGAGAAGTGCCATACAGCTTTGCACCCGCTAAGCGTATGCCGGGCACAAAAGTGTACAGCCTTGGTTTTCCGCAGGATGAGATTGTATATAACGAGGGATATATAAGTGCCGTAAATGGTTATCAGGGAGATTCGTCTCAATACAGATTGGAAATTGCAGCACACCCGGGGCAGAGTGGCGCGCCCATATTAGACACAAAGGGCAATGTACTGGCAATGATAACCGGTAAGGAGTCTGAAAGCAGCGGCACTACGTTTGCAGTAAGTTCTAAGGCCGTAGCCAGGCTGGTGCAATCGCTGCCAAAAGAAACGGGGCTGAAAATGCCAAAAGCCAACAGGCTGGCAGGCTTGGCTACAGAGCAGCAGATAGCCAGATTGCAGCTTTATACCTGCGCCATCAAAGTGTATAAAAAATAATAACTACATAGATATGTGTATGGATATGGCGGCGCAATGCCGCCATATGTTTTAAATATATATCCTGCGGGTTATTACTATGCATAGTTTGTATAAATTTGCGCCCTAACGTATCTGAACAGCAAGTGGGTTTTCTCGACAACTTCTTTAAAAAAAGGCAAAAATCCGGCAATGCGGAGATGTCTTTTATAGACCATATAGAAGAGCTGCGCTGGCATATCATACGTTCGCTGATAGTTGTGGGTATTGCGTCTATACTGGCATTCTTCAGGATAGAGTGGATATGGCACAATATCATCCTCGGTCCTGCGCATTCCGACTTTATATCGTACAAACTGCTTTGTGATTTTGGTAATAGTATAGGCGTAAAGGCACTATGCCTTGATGATATAAAACTGGAATTTCAGAACACGCAGCTATCGGGGCAGTTTATGCTTAGTTTCTCTACCTCATTTATGGTAGGTTTTGTAGTGGCTTTCCCGTTTGTATTTTGGGAGTTCTGGAAATTCATCAAGCCGGCTTTGAAACCGAGTGAACTGAAAAACGCACGCGGCATCATATTCTGGACATCGCTACTGTTTTTTGTGGGTGTATTGTTTGCCTACTATGTAGTAGCACCGTTTACCATCAACTTTTTTGCTAATTATCAACTCAGCCCGTCGTTCAAGAACATCATCACCATGTCGAACTATTACGACACGATGAGCGACCTGATACTGGGTATGGGTATAGTGTTTGAACTGCCAGTTGTGGTGTTCTTCATGTCAAAAATCGGATTGTTAACTCCTAAGCTGATGCGAGAGAAGCGCAGGTATGCCATTCTTATTATCTTTGTATTGGCTGCCATCATTACCCCGCCCGATTGGTTTAGTATATGGTTGGTAGCTATACCCTTGCTGATACTGTACGAAGCAGGTATATCCATCAGCGACAGGGCGAATAAAGAACGTGCTAAAAAAGAACTAAAAAGATATTAAGCTATGTTACCTACTGTTTTCAATCAGCAATTACCACTGGCACTTGGTTGCGACCATGCAGGCTACGAACTGAAAGAAGCTGTTAAGGCACTACTGCAACAAAACGGCTGGACTGTTGAAGACAAAGGAACATATAGCACTGATAGCACTGACTACCCCGACTATGCACATCCGGTAGCCGACATGGTAAGCACAGGTGCTGCATCTGTAGGCATACTGATATGCGGGAGTGGTAATGGTGTGTGCATGACTGCCAATAAACATAAGGGCGTACGTGCAGCCCTATGCTGGAATGAAGAAATAGCCGCACTGGCACGCCAGCACAATAATGCCAATATTATATGTGTACCTGCCAGGTTTGTATCGCAAGAGCTTGCATTTGGTATGATAGATACTTTTTTGAGTATTGCATTTGAAGGTGGTAGGCACGAGCGCCGTGTAGATAAGATGGCGATATAATCTGCTAAGTTTTCTGTCTTTCTCTTTTCTAACGTAGAAATACGCATCATAAATACCGCTAATGCGGTATAGTAATTTTGTAGAATAACTTCTATTTTTGCGTTATCATTTTTTTTAATAAGGCAGTATTTAACGCATTGGTAAAAGAATAAAACCATTATTCTTTTCATAGTACGGAAAGTTTTTCGTTGCTTTGCAGCGCAAAAAAGAATAAAATATATTTTTTTGTTAATGTTTTTGTGTTGGCATGGTATGTGTTAAGGAGAATGTTAAAATAATCAAGAGAATCAAACACCACTATATGAGAAAGTTTACACTCACGTTGGCATTAGCAGCTACATTGCCGGTAGTTACAGATGCGCAAAGGTACTTTGGGGTAGCTACCAGCAACTGGAGCGGAACCAATAGCCTTTATTTGAACCCGGCAAATCTGGCAGACTCTCGCCACAAGTTTACTGTTGACCTGTTTTCAATGAACATCGGTGCTGATAACAGCCTCGCTAAGTTCAACGCGGGCGATATATTCAGCGGTGTATTGGATGGCGACAACCTGTCTAAATCACTTACATTCAGCAATAATGACAAGTTCAGCATACTGCTGCCAACAGCAGAGGTGCGTGGTCCTGGTTTCATGTTCAGTATTGGCAACAAGCATGGCGTGGCTATAACAACGCGCCTGCGCGGTATGGCTCAGTTTCATAACATGAACCAAAACCTGTATCGTAACGTTACAGACACAAACTTCAACCCGCAAGCAGGTGTGAATGTGAGGGCTGATAATTTCAACTTTACCACGCATTTGTGGTCTGAACTGGGTCTTAGCTATGGTGGTGTTATCTGGCAGAAAAGAAAGCATCAGGTAAAGGGTGGCTTTACTGCACGCTATTTGATGGGTGCAGGCTATGCAAGCCTTGTAAGCCGTAACCTGAACGCAACATTTATCAGTGCGCCAAATAATCAAACCCAGTTCAATGTAACAAATACAGACCTGAGTTATGCACAAGGCGGCGTAGCAGTAGAAGGTGGTAACGATGCTACCAGCAACTTTTTCGGTAATGCCGGTCGTGGATTTGGTTTTGATTTAGGTGTAGTATATGAGTTCCGCCCCAAATACCAAAGCTATAAGTATGATATGGATGGTAAAACCGGCATCAGCGACAATAGCAAAAATCAATATCTTTTGCGTTTCTCTGCTGCTGTTACAGACCTTGGTTCTATCAGTTATTCATCAAACAACAAAGAATCTAAATTCACAGGAAATGGTACTGGCCTTTTTGGTGACAGTATAGCTAACAATATTTATAATTTCGATTCATTGTCAAGGTATCTTAATCAAAGAGGCCTAGCTTTGAGCCAAGCGGCTACTACAACGAAAGTAGGTCTGCCTACAGCATTAGTTGTAGGTTTGGATTACCATGCTGTAGGTGGCTTGTATGTAAATGCTACATACATGGCTAACATTGCTGACCGCCTGCGTTATGGCAATACACTGTATAGCCAGATAACATTGACTCCTCGTTTTGATACACGCGTATTCAGCTTTGGATTGCCTATTACTTACAGCACATTGTCTAAAGGCATTAAAGCAGGTGCCGGCATCCGTGTAGGTGGCTTCTTCTTCGGTAGCGACGACATGCTTTCTTTCTTTGGTGATGGTTATGGCATGAACATGTACTTCGGTGCGTCTGTTCCGTTTAACAAAAAGAAACCAAGAGATAGCGATGGCGACCTGGTATCGAACCGCAAAGACAAGTGTAAAAACGAAAAAGGTGTTTGGGAAATGAAAGGTTGCCCTAACCCTGATAAAGATGGTGACGGCATACTGGATAAAGATGATAAGTGTCCTGACGTAGCTGGTTCTAAAACTGCTGCAGGTTGTCCGGATGCTGACCTGGATGGCGTAGCTGATGCTGAAGACCGTTGCCCTGCCGAAGCGGGTGATGTAGCTATGCAAGGCTGCCCAGACCGCGATAAAGATGGCGTAGCTGATATAGATGACGCTTGTCCTGATTTAGCTGGTTTGGCACAATACAAAGGCTGTCCTGATACGGATGGTGATGGTATAGCTGACAACGTAGATAAGTGTCCTACGGCTGCCGGCCCGATAGCTAACGAAGGCTGCCCTGATACGGATAACGACGGTGTAGCTGACCACTTGGATAAGTGTCCTACAGTTGCAGGTACAGTAAACAACTTCGGTTGTCCTGAAGTAAGTGTACAGGTTAAGAAACGCCTTGCATTTGCTGCAACAGCTATCCAGTTCGATTTGGGTAAAGCAACTATCAAGAAGACATCTAATAAGCTGCTGGACGAAGTTGTGAAGATTCTTAAGGATTATCCTGATTATATGATGACTATCGAAGGTCATACAGATAATACAGGTAAGCCGGAGAAGAACATGCAACTGTCTAAAGACCGTGCTGCATCTGTTAAGGCATACTTCGTATCGAAAGGTATAGCTGCAGAAAGACTGAGCGATGATGGCTTTGGTGATACTAAGCCGGTAGCAAGCAACAAAACTGCTGCAGGCCGTGCTAAGAACCGCCGCGTTGCGATGGATTTGAAACTGAAGAACTAATACTTAACCGGTATTAAACAATACAAAGCGGGTGGCATTTGCCACCCGCTTTCATTTAATAGTAAGGTAGCATATACATAACAGTTGCATAACGGTAGCCTTACATTGGGGTAGTAGCTTTATGCTAATCTCTATATGTTATGGTAGTTATGTACAGCCAACTGACGCAGGAAGTGCGTGTGGTACTAAGCAGCATAACCGATGAACATATCACCTACCGTATAACAACGCCCGACGGGCAATTGATAAGGCAGGGCAGGTTTGTACCGGGCTCGCAGAGCTATAGCGTTAGTACAAAGGGATTGCCATCAGGTAAGTACGTGTTTATGACAGATGGCTATAAGCAGCCTTTTGAAAAGCGGGGAATGTTTGATAGTTAGTTAACTTCTAGTCTTGATGACGTTTTATTCGTTTCAGGTTACTAGTGCCAAAAATAACTTTAGTGTAATAGTATATTACAGCATCGTATTCGGGAAATATTTTTTTGTCTTTTTCTCTGAAAATATACACTCTGCCAAGTGCTGAACCTGAAGGGGTATTATTTTTTTTCAGCAGAGCAAAATATTCTTTTTTTGTTTGTAGATATGACGCAGATGAGCCGGTAACAAATAATATTCTTTTATGTGAGAAATCAAAACCTTCCCTATGATACTGAAAGTGATTGTTAAATAAAATTGCCTCTTTATAATTAAGTAAAGCATTATTATCAACACCAACACTATCTGCTTTTTGAGCAAAACATTTGAAAGTTAGTAATAGCAACAGAATAGTCAATCTAACCATAATAATTTTTTACTACACATCATCAATCTCTACTTCTTCTTCAGGACGTATCAGTTCATAACGCTTGGCAAAATTGCACCAGTTACATTCTTCTTTACCGCAGCCCTTGTCAAATTCATGATTCATAATACCTGCATAGGCATTCTTCATTTGCAAGCGCACAATGTCTTCGTGCTGGCCTACAAAAGGTATCGTAATGCGCTTGTACTCATTGGTCTTTCGCCCTTTTTCTACATAGTCAAACAAGCCTTCTTTAACAATCCATTGCCTATCGGGGTGATTCTCGAGGATGATTTTGTAAAAGAGCATCTGCCGCCAGTAGTCTCCGCCATTGGGTTCTTTGTCATTGGGTGGTGCAGTATATGTATTTGACGACCTGTCCGGGTCGCCGGTTTTATAATCTATTACTTTGCAGCCATCGTCTGCTATGGCTATCAGGTCTATCTTGCCTGTAACAGGTACCCCATCCAGCACATAACGCCCTACTTTATATTCTATCTCAACATTTGTGGGTAGTGTAGTAATGTATTTGTTGTAATAAGAGTCTAACAGTGTAGTGCCTTGCTCCATGCGCCTGTCGAATTGAATATCTGTAAACGATTCGCGTTCGCGATACATTTCTGATTTGAAAGCTGCTATTACATCATCAAGCGGGGGGAAGCTACCGCTATTATCTTTCATCAGCTTATACATACGTTCCAGTGCATAGTGCACAGCACTACCAAAAGCCAAGGCATCGCTTTTCAGGAACGGTACACGCAATATGTTTTCGTAATAGAAAGTAAGCGGGCAGCGCAGGTATTTGGATAGTGAGGTATAGCTCATGATAAACTGTTGCAGCATATAGTCTATCCATTGACCGTTTGCCAGCTTGATGCGTACATCAGGCACGGGTTGCAATGCCCACTGTATATGCTGTATAATATCTTCTGTTGCTATCGACTGATTGATGCGTTCGTCTGCTTGGCTTATCTCATCTATAAAGATGGAGTTTTCCAATGCTTTGCCATTATTGTCGTTGGCGGCATACGATACGTACAAGTGTTTTTTAGCGCGGGTAAGGGCAACATAGAATAAGCGACGAGCTACTTCTGTTTTGTACGATTTATCAGCATCGTCTTGTGTATTAGTGATGCCATCGGGCAGTTTGTATTGGTTGTTGTTCGCTGCTTTGGCTTCCCAAAAGTTTTTGGTACAACCTATCAGAAAAACATATTCAAACTCATTTCCCTTTGCACCGTGCGCGGTGTAGAAGCGTACACCGTTTTCGTTTTGTACTACTTTTTGTATTGGTATGCTTATGTTTTCATCGAGCATACGTTCTATCATACGCAGCAGGGCGGGTACATTCAGTTTGGCATCTCTGCCGTAAGACTCCTTTACAAAATCGAAAAACGTATTGACAACCTGTACATGCCACACATGGTCTGCCTGCTTTAGCAGGTAAGCCATCATGCCGCTTTCGTAGATTATTTTTTCAAGCAGCAGGGGTAGTGGCAGGTTGTTTTGTTCTTGCAGCCAATTATCAAGGCTTCTGCCAAGTCGGGTTATGAATTTGGCAGATGCCAAATTCATGCTCTCTAATAGCAGTGTATTATTGATAACCAAACGCCATACACTCAGGCTTTTGTCTTTCGACTTATTATTATTGATGTGCAATGATAAAGTAGCTACATCTATGGGCGATATGCCGTAATACGGAGCGTGCATTATCTCGAATAAACGAGCCTCGCTGCTGAACGGTTCATTTCGCTCATCGTTCAGGTAGAAGAATATATTGATGATTTGCTGTATCAGCGGCAGTTCCAATACATTGACAGGTTTCTTAACAGTGTAGGGTATGCCTTTTCGTTCCATCAGGCTGATGATATTATCTGCCTGCTTGTGCTGTGCATATAACACGGCTACATGGTTGAGGGCGATACCTTCTTTTTGCAAGGCTTCTATCTGCATCACAATATCTGCCTCTTCTTGCAGAATATTATTATACACTTTTACTACAGGTGTTACAGTGTCATTGCCATTACGAAACCTATCTGCCGAGGCTACTATATTTTTGTCTAATAATACATCGTCCAACTGCCTGATGAGTCTTTGCTCATTATTATTGATGGTAGCCATAGCCTTATCGAGTATCAACTGGGATGAGCGGTAGTTTTGCGGTAATACTATCAGTTTGATGGTAGCTTTGTATTGCTGATAGAAATCGAGTATGTTGCGTATGCGCGCACCCTGAAATTCGTAAATAGACTGGTCGTCATCGCCCACTACAAATATGTTGGGGTCTTCCCAAAAATCGGTAAGCAAATGCAGTAAATCACTTTGCGCGCCATTGGTATCCTGAAACTCATCTACTAATATAAACTGATGCCTTTCCTGATAGCTGAGTAATAACGCTTCGTTATTTTTGAATGCATCAAGTACCCATATTATCATGTCGTTAAAATCGTAACGACCTTTCTGTTTCATCTTTTCGGTGTACACATCAAAGAGTAGGGCTGCGGCTTTTGTTTGCGTCAGCTTGCGGGTTTCTTCATCTATCTCTGCCTGCTTCAGGTCGCCTTTCTGGTAGCCTTTGCCATTTCTTTTATACACATATTTTTCATCATCGGGCATAGCGGCTATTTGCGCATCAGCAGCATCAACTATTTGCTGCGGTGTTATGTTTTCGCGCTTCATCATATCGAACAGGCGGTTCAGCCTGCCTGCGTCGTAATAGATTTGTCCGCTTAGCTTACGCAGTATGTGTCCGCTTGGCAGTTCATCCAGTAATTCGTATAGTAGTTCCGTCCGTTCCAAATCGGTAATGGGTTGCAGTGTACGCAGGCTGAAGTATTCGCTGTTATTTTGAATAACGTTATTACAAAAAGCATGGAATGTGCAGATGTTCACCTTGTGGGCAGCAGTGCCTATTATCTGTACCAGTCTGCGGCGCATGGCATTGGTCGCCTCATCGGTATAGGTAAGGCAGAGGATTTCCTGTGGCTGCACTTGCGCATCGCTGCGTAGCAGGTTGGCTATTCGCACAGACAATACTTCCGTTTTGCCAGTGCCGGGGCCTGCTATCACCATCACGGGTCCGTAGATGTTATCTACCGCTTGCCGCTGCTGCTCGTTCAGGTTATTATATCGTTTCAGGAATATTTCTTCGTTGACTATCATAGGTTGCCGATACTACGCTATGAAGTTAACAAACCTATTGCTATCTTAAAAAGAAGACTTCCTTACATTTGTAACCTAACGGAAATATGTTTATGAAACTGAAAGCTATACTGTTATTACTGTCAATTTTTGTTGGGGTCAATCTGTATGCGCAGACTGCCAATGACTCGCTGCCATATTTACAGCATCCGGAATTGCCTGCATTCAGGCTGCAAATGATGGATAGCACGACCGTTTTAAATACCTATAATATAAAACAAGGAAAGAAAACCGTATTGATGCTCTTTAGTCCCGATTGCGAGCATTGCCAGCATATGGCCGACTCTATGCGCAATCATATGGAAGAAATGCAGGACGTACAGATATATATGTTCTCTTTTATGGACTTGTATCAGATAAAAAACTTTGCAGCCAAGTATAAACTGAACAGGTATAAGAATATCACTTTCGGTAAAGACGTAGATTTTTTCTTTGCCGGTTTTTATAAGCTGACTTCTGTACCAGGCATTGCCATTTACGATAAGAAGAAAAAATTTGTTAAGCTTTTCAATGGCGGGGCTAAGATTGAAGAGTTATTAGCAGCCATTAAGGAATAATATGATAAAAGCCCCGTTTTTCGGGGCTTGTGTTTTATGCTTCTTCTACTTCGTTATTTATATCGTTTGCCAATGCTTCGGGGTCTTGTGCTATTTGCTTTTTAGCGTCTTCCAGTTTGGTTAGTTTGTGCTGTATTTTACTTTCGGTTTGCGCTATCAGTTTTTCAAGATGCTGCCGTAGTTCTTCAGCCTTGCGGCCGGGGGTTATGTTCTGAATGCTGTTTTTAAAATCTTCCAGCCTTTCTTTTTCGTCTTTTATCTCTTCTTCCAGTTGCTTTACAAAGCTGTGTGCACGCTCTATTCGTTGTGCTTTGTTCTTTTCCGCTATTTGCTTGCGTTGTTCGCGGTTAGCATCTTTACGCTCAAAGAATTTTTTGCGCGCCTTGCTGAATTGTTCCCAGATAGGCTCGTTGTGTTCGCGTGGTACGGGGCCTATTTTTTTCCACTCGTCCATAAGTTCCACCATTTCATCTGTCGCTTCCCGCCATTGGTTGGAGTGTTGTAACTGCTCGGCGCGTTTTACCAATGCCAGCTTTTGGGCATAGTTGTCTTGCAGGGTTACTTTCAGGGTTTCGGTATGATGTTTTTTGGCATTAAAGAAATGTTCTTTGGCTCCTATAAACCTGTTCCATACTTCATCTGCCTTGTCTTGCGGTACACGGCCTATTTTCTTCCATTCGTCCATCAATGCGGTGAAAGCCTGCGCAGTGGGTGTCCACTCTGTGCTGTCTTTCAATGCCTCAGCTTTTTCTGCCAATGCTATTTTGGCAAGCAAATTGGTTTCCTGTTCTTGTTGTATATTATCGAAGTGGGCCTTCTTTTTATCGAAAAACGTATTTTTGGCAGTGATGAAACGGTGCCATAGTTCTTCGTTTTTATCGTGTATGGTGCGGCCGGTTTTCTTCCACTCATCCATCAGGTTGTGAAAGGCCTCGGTGGTTTCTTTCCAATCAGACGATGCAGCCAGTTTTTCCGCTTTCTCTACCATTTCCATTTTAAGGTCAAGGTTTTGAAGCAGTTCCTTGTTTACATCCTCGTGATTCTGACGTTTGCGTTCGTAAAAAGTATTTTTGGCTGTTTCAATCTTTGCCCACAAATCGTCGTTACGTTGCTTGTCTACATAGCCTATTTGCTTCCACTTATCTGCAAGGTCTTTAAATGCTTGTGTGGTTTCCTTCCATGTATTGCTCGTTGCGAAAGCCTCTGCTTCTTTTGCCAATGCAGCTTTCAGATTATGGTTTTCTTCTACCAAAGCTTTAATGGCATCTTCATAGTCTGATAAGGATGTAACAAAAGATTGAATTGCCCCGACAGCAGCCGTATGTTGCAGGTAGTCTTTCATGCGTTCTACCTTGCCTGCCAGTTTCAATTTGTCAGCAGTAGCATCCCATTCGGCAGCCAATTCTTTAAACTTATTTTCTACCTCGCCGAATTTATCTTTCAGGGCTTTGAGTGTTATCTCTGCCGTGTCTGCTTGCAAGGTGCTGATAACCCTTTCTTTGAGGCTGCCTATTGCATTTTGCATTAGCTGTCCGTCTTGCGTAAGGTTGTAATTTTCCTTGCCAGTGAAACGGGTGTTTCCCCACCAAACTAAAATAGCGGGTTGTGTAGTAGTGGCTTCCTGTTGTGGCATCATCTCTTCCATAATAAAAATGTAGTAGCAGTGTGAAGACTAAAGTTTGAAAACGATGTATGATTAGTTAGAACCAAATACTTTTCTCAATAAATCGGTAACACGGGCAGCGGGGTCCAAACGGATTTTATTTTCCTCATCTGCTATGGTTACAAAAAGCCCGTTCAGCGCACGTTCCGTAACATAGCCCGCAAGGTCGGGGTTCACTTTGTTGCGTACCGTTGGCAGGCGGTTGTAGATATTTACAATGTCTGACCAATAGCGTGTTGCTCCTACACTATTGAGTGAGTTTTGTATTACCGGGCGAAATTCTGAAGTCAATGCGGCTGTAGTTCTGTTTTTCAAAAAGTTGGTAGCAGCACCTTGCCCGCCACGCAGTATGCCGATGCCATCTTGTATAGACATGCTGGTAATGGCATTGACGAATATATTAACGGCTTTGCCCGACGCATCTTCTGCAGCACGATTCATAGATAGGATGGCTTTATCTACCTGCGCACCCATACCCAGCGAGCGCAGCGTAGTTTCTATCTGCCTTGCTTCGGGTGGCATTAATATTTTTATCAGTTGGTTGCCAAAAAAGCCGTTGGTAACATTGAGTCTGCCCGATGCATTTTTAGTGCCTATTTCCAATGCCTGCTTCAGTGCAGATACTACCTCGCCATTGCTGAGGTTGCCACCTTGTGAGCCGGAATTGTTTCCACCACCATTGAGGGTTTTATTCGCTTTGTTTACAAGGTCTTTGAATGTTTGTGCCTGTGCCGCGTTTGTATATAATGTAGCTACTGCAGCCAGCCCTATCAGGAATGATTTATGCATACTTTCGTTTTTTACTTGTATTAGGTATATCAAATATAACACCAATTATTAACTACCGGATGGTGCAGGGCTGCTCCCACCGCCTTCGCCGCCGCCGCTGCCTTCGTCCGTTTTCAGGTTGTCTCGCTCTTTGGTTTGCTGGTTTTTCTGTTCTTTACCGCCTCTGCGCCCGTTCCCGCCCATGCCGCGTGGCTCTTTGCTGCTATGCTCGTTGCCACCAAAACGATATGTGAAACTTATGTTACCAATACGGGTTTCCCTATCGCGGTAGGTGCTTTGGGTATATGCCGGATAGTCGAATATTGTGGTGTATTTGCGTGTATTGAAAATGTCAGACACGTTTGCTACCAAAGTGGCTTTATTTTTCAGCAGGTTTTTGCGTACGGCTATATCCAGCCAGTACACTTGTTGCAAGATGCCTTGAGCGGCTACTTTGGGTGCTTCGTAGTTGCCGTTTATCTGTAATGAAAAACCTTTGGGCAGTTTCAGATTTGTATTCAGCTTGCTGAACCAGCTAAAGCCGCTGTTATTCAGTACAGGGTCTATATTCGCGCCGCTTACTTCGTTTTGAAAGAAGTTGAAGCTAAGCGTTGCATCCCATACCGGTATCAGTTGTGCTTTGCCAATCAATTCCATGCCATAAGTAATGCCTGTATTCAGGTTTTGCGGTTGTGTAAAAGTGGTGCCATCGCTGTAAAATTTGCGATAGCGCTCTATCATGTTTTCGGTGTATTGATAATACACGCTGGCTGTCAGGTTGTGTCCTTTTTTAAAGGGTTTGCTATAGTTCAGTTCTATATTGTTCAGAAACTCCGGCTTCAGGTTGGGGTTGCCCATATTCGTATCCTGCGGGTTTGATAAATCTATGTATGGCATCAACTGCATAAAGCCCGGCCTGTTGGTGCGTCGGCTATAACTAAGAAAAATATTTTGGTCTTTGGGTAGTTTGTACGATGCATACGCCGTTGGGAAGAGGTTGAGAAATTCGGTAGTATATGTTCTACCCACCAGCATTTGGGTACTGCCCGTATAGTTGAAATATTCTAAACGCAATCCTGCCTGGTAACCCCATTTGCCGCGTTGTCCGCCGTAGTTGGCATAAGCAGCATGTGTTTGCTGATTGTATTTAAAGATGTTCAGCAATGTATAGTCTAATTGCTGACCAAAGCCGGAGTCAATGGTAGGATTATTTTTGCTTTCAAACCAAATTAGTTGTGTACGCAGCCCTGCATCCAGCTTGTCTGTTTTATTGGTAGGCATGGTATAGTCTATCTGCGCGTTCAGGCTGGCATTGGTGCCGCTGCCCGGTGCTTTCTGAAAAATGGTGCGGCGGCGTTGGCTGCCATCTCCGTTCAGTATATCGGTTTCATATTCCTGATTTCGCTCCACCCATGTTTTGGCATAAGTAGCATTGGCAGTCAGTTCTTGTTTTTCTTTTTTGAATTTGCGCTTATAGTCCAGCGAGGTAGAAGATGATAGTGGTCCGCCCACATTGAAAGAGCTGCGGCGTTGGGTGGAATCAATCAATTCGCCACTGAAAACTTTGTAGTCGGAAGTGCCAGTACCACCCCATTGCATACGGTTCAGGTTTTGTGTCAGCGTTACACTGTTGTATTTATCAATAGTGTATTCTGCGCCAATGGTGTTGAAAATGCCATTGAACTTACGAATATTGTCGTCGTAACTTCTGAAGTAATCATCTGTACCTGCGTTGGTGCGCTCGTTGGTAGTGCGATTATAATTGCGGTTGAATCTTGCACTGCTATTGAGGAATATATTCCACTTTTCGTTTTTTATGTTCAGGTTCAGGCTGCCATTGTATTTATCGCGTGTGCCAACACCAACTGTTGCTGAGCCGTTGAACCCGAATTTTTTATCGCGCTTGGTTATGATGTTGATGATGCCTGCCATACCTTGCGCGTCGTATTTAGACGATGGGTTGGTTATAACTTCAACACTCTGTATGCTGGCAGCAGGCAGGCTTTGCAACGCACTGGTAACATCGCCGCCAAACAACGTTGCAGGTTTGCCATCTATGAGTATGATGCTTGATTTGCCACGCAGCGATACAGAACCATCCACATCTACAGATACGGACGGTATGTTTTGCAGTACATCGGTAGCACTACCGCCAGTCGCTGTTATATTCTTATCTACATTGAATGTCTTTTTATCAATGTTCATTTCAAAAGCTGCTTTTTCGCCACTCACGGTTACCCCTTTTAATTCTTTGGACGTGGTGCCTGCTTTGATAGTACCGATATTTTTTTCAGGAGCTTCGTTGGTGATGCTGATATTGCCAATATATTTGGTTTGTGTACCCAGCCCCGAAATGCGTAGTATAAAATTACCAATACCAGTAGGCGCTATGGCAAAACTGCCATCTTCTTTAGTCAGGTCGCCATTTACTATGCTGGAGTCTTGCTTTAACAGGGTAACGGTAACAAATTCCAGCGCCTTGTTTTGGGCATCTGTAATCTTACCTGTTAGTTTACCTGTTTGTGCCTGAGAGAATGAACTACCGAGACTGAAAAACAAAACCGTGGCTAATGCCCTGAAAGAAAAACGCATTGTAAAAAATTGCAAACCGCAAAATTGCTTGAAATTATTGAGATACAGGCTTTTTTAACAAAATAATATGCTGTAAAGTTCAACCTTATTGCCGCCATGGCTGCATGGCATCTGCTATGATGCGATCGTTGCTTAGGCGGGGTACTTTGTTTTGCCCGCCAAGTTTGCCAATAGACTTCATGTATTCTATAAAAGCATGGCTATGTAAGGGGCGTATTTTTAGCTGTTGCAATATATTACCACGTATCAGGTCGTCGTAATAAATATTCTTTTTACGCAGGTTGTCATCTACCGCTTTGCTGAACGCAGTAAGATTATCCGGCGTGTGCTCAAACGATACAAACCATTCATGATATGGCAACTCGCCGCTTGTTTGTATCATGGGTGCAACGGTAAATTCTATAATACGCACATTGTGTTCGTTAGCGGCTTGTAATATGGCATGTTCTACTTCTTCGCCTATAACATGCTCTCCGAAAGCAGATATATAATGCTTGATGCGCCCTGTTACTACTAATCTGTATGGCTCGGTACTGACAAAACGTACGGTGTCGCCTATGTTGTAGCCCCAAAGACCCGCATTGCTATTGATAATGAGTGCATAGTTTTCGCCTACTTTCACATCTGCCAGCGACAGGCGGGTGGGGTTTTCATTAAACACTTCTGCCGCAGGAATAAACTCGAAGAAGATGCCAGAATTGGTATTGAGCAATAATCCCTCTTTATCTAATGTATCCTGAAAAGCGAAAAATCCTTCTGATGCGGGAAAAGTTTCTACTGTATCTATTGGTCCGCCGAGGCTTTCAAATAATTTGGCTTTGTATGGCTCGAAGTTGACACCGCCATGCACCAGCACTTGCAGGTTGGGATATAGTTCTTTGATTTTTTTGCCGCTTTTTTCTGTCAGCCAGTCAAAATACATCTGCATCCACGGCGGTATGCCGCTGATGAGGCTCATGTTTTTATCAAACGTTTCCTCAACTATTTTGCCCAGTTTTTCTTCCCAGTCTTCTATACAATTGGTTTCGTAAGAGGGTAGCTGATTTCCCCGCAGGTAGCCGGGGATGAAGTGGTTGACAATGCCGCTAAGCCTGCCGGTAGGTATGCCGCCTACACGCTCCAGCACTGGCGAGCCTGATAAAAAAATCATCCTGCCATCTGCAAACGCTGTATTGCCACTCTCTGCCATATAACAAAGCAGCGCGTTGCGGGCAGTATCTATGTGATTGTGTATAGAGTCTTTGCTGATGGGTATATACTTAACCCCGCTGGTAGTGCCCGATGTTTTTGCAAAGTACATGGGCTTGCCTTTCCACAATACGTTTTGGTGTCCTTCTTTTATTTGGTCTATATAAGGCTTAAAAGCTTCATAATCGCGGATAGGCACAGCCGCTTTGAATTCGTCGTAAGTTTTTACCTCTTTCAGCTTATGATCTTTGCCAAATACCGTACGGCTGCCCACCTTCAACAACTGTTGTAATATGCTTTGCTGGTCGGCAACGGCGGTGGCCATGCTCTTTTTTATACGGCTATGTATAATAGACGCATAAGGCCTGGCAAGGAAAGATTTCAGCTTCATCCAAGATAAATTGGAAACCAAAGGTATATAATCCCATAAAGCAAAACTGCATATACTGGTAATTGTTTCGTTAATTGCAAGAAGTAATATTGTGATTTGAAAGCATTATACCTGTATATAAAACAGACCCTTTTAATAGCTGTGTATGCTATGCTTATTATCAGCATAGCAATATATAATGGCTATCCGTTGCTAACTCCAGATAGCGGTTCGTATATTAAATATGCATTTGATATGCAGCTGCCCAACGATAGAAGCCCCTTTTACAGTTTATTTGTCGCTATAAGCAGCCTTCGGTCTTCTTTGTGGGTAACAATAGTTGTGCAGGCACTACTTATTGCTCTTCTATTGCAACAACTTGCAGTAAGGGTAATAAAAAAAGCAAAATGCAGATAGCTGCTGTTGTTATTGTAATTGCATTTACCAGTTTGCCATGGATAGCAGTTCATATAATGCCCGATATTTTTACACCTGTATTGTATTTGTCGGCAGTATTATTCCTTACTTCAAATAAAAATACTGAATTGATACTATACGCATTTGTGTTTTATGTATCAACTCTCATACATAATTCCCATTTTATTATTGCATTATTATGCAGTAGTGTTATGATTGCAGTTGCCTGTTTAGTGAAACGCTTTAACCTCTTTTTAAAGAAAAGCGTAGTATTGACAAGCATTGCCTGCGTGGCGGTGGTATCTATTTGCAGCATACATTTTATTAAAGGTTTTGGTTTTGTCCCGTCAAGAGGTTCGCATGTTTTTATAGTTGGTAAGTTGTCTGAATCTGGGGTACTAAAAGCGTATTTGAATGATAATTGCAAGCAAAATGATAGTGGTTTATGTAAGTTCAAAGAAAACCTACCCGCTACGGGTTGGCAGTTTTTGTGGGATTATGACGGACCACTTTACAAAACAGGTGGCTGGGATAGCAGTAAAACAGCATATAATGCTATCATTAAAGGGGTGTTTAGCAATTCGTACTATCGAAACGCTTTTATAAAGCACTCTCTGCAAGCTACTGTAAAACAAATGAGTTATATAAATATAAAGGGGAATGTAACATGCCCCATGGGCGATAATAACGTTCGTGAAATATTTGTGAGGGCCTACCCATCGGATACAGCAAGTTATTTTAGAGGTAAACAACACATGAAGGCTATTGAAACGGACAATTATTCAATAGTTTATACCTGTACTTTCTTGCTATGCTTATTGCTACTTCCAGTTTGTATTTATATAGTTCGCCGACAAGACGAGGTGATGATGATAATTATTAGTGCATTAGTTTTTATAATAATAAATGCCTTTGTTACCGCTACATTTGCCAATGTGCTAGATAGGTTACAATACCGTATTGCGTGGATAGTGCCTTGTGTAGTGATTTACTCTATAATATCTATTTATGAAAGGAGAAGTATGTCAGGAAAACAGTATTTATAAAGGGAAACAACAAATTATAAAAAAATATTTGTGGATAACGGAAAAATAATCTTACCTTTGCGCGAAATATTTTAGGAGCGTCATGTTTGCGATAGTTAATATAGCAGGTCAGCAATTCAAAGTGAAGAAAGATGATGAATTGTTTGTTCACCGCCTGTCAGGCAATGTAGGTGAGAGTGTTGAGTTTTCAGAAGTACTGATGACATCAAACAGCGGTAATATAAAATTTACTGATTCTGTAAAAGTGAAAGCAGAAATTGTAGATCATCTGAAAGGTGATAAAGTGATAGTTTTCAAGAAAAAGCGCCGTAAAGGATATCAGAAAAGTAACGGCCACCGTCAATATCTTACCAAAATAAAAATAAAAGATATTGCATAATTTATTTTTTTTGTAAATTCGTAAATAGTTAGCATAAGTAATGGCACATAAAAAAGGTGAAGGTAGCGTAAAGAATAACAGGGACTCACAGAGTAAAAGACTGGGAGTTAAAATATACGGTGGCCAGCCTGCAATATCAGGTAACATCATCGTACGCCAGCGTGGTACTGTGTATCACCCCGGCACAAACGTTGGTCTTGGTAAAGACTTTACCATTTTCGCATTGAAAGATGGTATCGTTGAGTTCCGCAAAACTCGTACTAAGACATTGATATCAGTTAAGGAATTTTCAGCTACAGCCGAGGCATAACCCCCTCGGCTGTTTGCCATATATAAAGGTTTTTGTTTAACCCTTAAATTCACAGTTATGGCAACAGCAAAAAAAGCAGCTCCAAAAAAAGCTGCAGCGAAAAAAGCAGCCCCTAAGAAGGCTGCAGCCAAAAAGGCAGCTCCTAAAAAAGCTGCAAAAAAAGCGGCTCCTAAAAAAGCTGCAAAGAAAGCGGCTCCTAAGAAAGCTGCGAAAAAAGCGGCTCCTAAAAAAGCTGCTCCAAAGAAAAACGCAGCCCCTAAAAAGGCAGCCGCTAAGAAAAAATAAGTACAATCTTAGCGAATCGAAAAAAGAGACTGTTTCGTACAGTCTCTTTTTGCTTTTTATACCCTGCATGGCAGATGAAATCAGCGTTTTTTCATGTAGGTTTGCGCCACAATTATTTTACACACTATGCTGCCGATACAATTATTCAGGCAAAATAAGGAACTGGTACTGGAAGGGTTGAAGAAGAGAAACTTTAAAGAACCCGAACTGGTAGAGCAGATAATAGCAATAGACGAAGAGCGCCGCCGCATACAGGTAGAAAACGACAATCTGGCCGCTGCCATCAATGTGGCATCTAAAAACATAGGCCAACTGATGGGGCAGGGCAAAAAAGAAGAAGCGGAAGCCCTGAAAACTGATGTAGCAAGCCATAAGGAACAAACCAAACAACTGGCGGAAAAACTGGCAACGCTGGAGCAAGAACAATATGCACTCATCATCCGCCTGCCCAACATACCACATAGCAGCGTACCATATGGCAAAACACCGGAAGACAATGAAGTAGTAAGGCAAGGTGGCACAAGGCCCGACCTGAGCGCACAAAAACTACCGCATTGGGAGCTGACAGAAAAATATAACCTCATCAACTTTGAACTGGGTACAAAGCTGACAGGTAGCGGTTTCCCCGTATATATAGGAAAAGGTGCGAAGTTGCAGCGCGCGCTTATCAGCTATTTTCTCAACTATAATATTGATGCGGGTTATACAGAGTATTACCCGCCCTATATGGTAAATGAAGACTCTGCAAGAGGTACAGGACAATTACCCGATAAAGAAGGGCAGATGTACCATGCAAGGGATGATAACTTTTACCTGATACCAACGGCAGAAGTACCGGTAACAAATGTGTACAGGGATGAAATAGTAAAAGAAAGCGACCTGCCTATAAAGATGACAGCCTACACACCCTGCTTCCGCAGAGAGGCGGGTTCTTATGGTAAAGATGTGCGCGGGCTGAACAGGCTGCATCAGTTTGATAAAGTAGAGATAGTACAATTGGTACAACCTGAAAAAAGCTACGAGGTGCTGGAAGACATGGTGCTGCATGTAGAAAAACTGCTGCAATCGCTTGAGTTGGAATACCGCATACTGCGTCTTTGTGGCGGAGATATGGGCTTTACATCGGCACTTACTTACGATTTTGAAGTGTATAGTGCAGCGCAAGAGCGTTGGCTTGAAGTAAGCTCTACGTCTAACTTTGAGAGCTTCCAGACCAACAGGCTGAAGGCAAGGTATAAAGACACGAATGGTAAAACGCATTTGTTGCACTCGCTGAATGGCAGTTCACTCGCATTGCCCCGTATTGTTGCTTGTTTGCTCGAAAATCATCAAACACCCGATGGCATAAAAATACCAAAGGCATTGCAGCCGTATTTTGGTGCGGAGTGGATTAACCCCTAAATCTCTGCCTGCGGCAGGCAGGCCCTAAATGGGACTTAATGAACCGTAATTTGAAATATGGGTTTTAACTTTTGAATTTTGACTTAGTATGATACAACGTATTCAATCTGTATGGCTGTTGTTGGCAGCATTGTTTAGTGCAGGTACATTTATGTTTGATGTATTGACAGTGAAATATGTGCTGAACAACGAAGAAGTGAAAACAGGTATCCAGTTGTTAGAGCATCCTAACTACCTGCTGATAGCTATTGCCATTTTTACTGTAGCATTGCCCGCCATTGCCATCCTCTTGTTCAAAAACAGAAAGCAGCAAAAATGGATGGCTGTTTTCTGCATTGTGCTGAATATTGCATTTATAGCACTTTACATCGTTACGAAAGATAGCGCAACCGTTATTCATAAACCACCTGTACATACCAATGCCTATGCTTTTGGCGGTTTTCTACCCGTGTTTGCTATTATTTTCCTTGTATTGGCAATAAAGGGCATCAATAAAGATGAAAAATTGGTGAAATCGCTCGACAGGTTGCGATAAGTGCATCTTAGCAGCAGTAAGCCAAAAAAAATGGCAGAAACGCTAAGATTTTTGCTTTTATAAAATTATATTTGAGAACATATCCGTTAACAATTATGAGATATTTGCAAGCATTTTGCTTAGGTGCTGTAGTAGCATTGGCATCTGTTACCAATGTATATGCACAAGGCGACTCTGACCCCGGCTTTACCAATATTGGTGCTATGCGTTGGGGCTCTGCTGCCATCATCACCGAAGATGAATATGAATTTCAGCGTGCGCACTTTAGCCTCGGGCATACATTTGCTATGGGCGAAAAGGACGTGAAGCTTAATATACCGCAACTGGAAGTGCGCTTGCCCATGATGGAAACAGGCTACTTTGACGTGCGCCTGCCCATTCTTTCTGCATCGGGCAGTCTGGGTAATAAATGGGGTGCAGGTGACCTGACGGTTGCCTACACACATGTCTTTAAAGCAGACCCGGAAACGTGGACATTGCAGGCTACTGGTGGTGTCATGTTTGGTATGACTACGGCTAACAGCATAGACGGTGCTGCGCGTCCCTTACCCATGTCTTACCAAAGTGGTGCAGGTAGCACCGATGTAATGATAGGGCTGAACGCTACATGGAAAGAGTACCTGAGCTTTGCGGTAGGCTATCAGCAACCTATTATTCGCTACAATGAGAATGATTATTATCGTCTGTCTTATGTAAATGACCCGGTGTATAACAACAGCGAATACACAATAGCCCGTAAGTTGCATAGAAATGGTGATGTGATGGCACGCATCGAAGGTCGTTTTGCTACTAACCGTTTTGGTTTCAGTGCCGGACCGCTGGCAATGTATCACCTGCAAAATGATTTGTACGAAGACCGTATGGGCTTGTGGAATGAAATAAAAGGCTCGCAAGGTTTTACGCTGAGTGGTGTAGGTAATATATTCCTGCGCTTTGGCAGGTATGGTTCTTTCAAACTGGATGTAACGGGTAGTTTGCCATTTATTGAGCGCGATGTACGCCCCGATGGTACATGGCGCAGGTACACCATCATGCCGAGGTTTACGTACTTCTTCAATCAAAGAACACTGTTGTTCTAAACTGAACGATCAAGATATGAATATAAAAGGGTGGCATTGCCACCCTTTCCGTTTTAATCAACTTTTACACGTTTTATATCTGCACCCAGTGCTATCAATCGCTCGTCTATACGTTCGTAGCCACGGTCTATCTGGTCTATGTTTTGTATGGTGCTCTTGCCTTTTGCAGAAAGGGCAGCTATCAGCAATGCTACCCCTGCGCGTATATCGGGCGATGACATGGTAATGCCACGCAAAGGTACTTGTCTGTCGAGCCCTATTACTACGGCACGGTGCGGGTCGCACAATACTATTTGTGCACCCATCTCTATCAGTTTATCTACAAAGAACAATCGGCTTTCAAACATTTTCTGATGCAGCAATACAGTTCCCTTTGCTTGTGTAGCCGTTACGAGTACAATGCTTAACAAGTCGGGTGTAAAGCCCGGCCACGGATGGTCGTACACAGTAAGTATAGAACCGTCTATGAATTTTTGAATACGGTATTGCTCTTGTTTAGGTACGTGAATATCATTACCGTTTATCTGTAATGCTATGCCAAGGCGTTGAAATATTTCGGGTATCACACCGAGATGTGCCACATCGCAGTTGCGTATAGTAAGCTCGCTTTGTGTCATGGCTGCCATACCAATAAAAGAACCAACTTCAATCATGTCTGCCAGCATACGGTGTGTGCAGCCTCTGAGTTTGGTAACGCCCTGTATGGTGAGCATGTTAGAGCCTATACCGCTGATATTGGCACCCATGCTATTGAGCATATGGCATAGCTGCTGCACGTAGGGTTCGCAGGCGGCATTATATATTACGGTTGTGCCCTCTGCCATTACAGCCGCCATTACAATATTGGCAGTACCTGTAACGGATGGTTCTTCCATCAGTATATACGCACCTTGCAGATTGCTGCCATCGAGCGAGAACAGGCTCTGCTCATTGTCGTAATCAAATACTACGCCCAGCTTTTCAAAACCACGTATGTGGGTATCGAGCCTGCGGCGACCTATTTTGTCGCCCCCCGGTTGTGGTATATGCGCCTTGCGAAAACGAGCTATCATAGGCCCTGCCAGCATCACCGCGCCACGCAGCTTGCCCGATTTCTTTTTGAAATTCTTATCTGTAAAGTATTCCGTATTGATGTCTGTAGCCTGCAATATCACGGTATTGGCAGCGGGGCGAGTTACCTGTACCCCCATATCGCCCAATACTTCTATCAGCATATTCACATCCAATATATCCGGCACGTTGGTGAATGTGACCGCTTCGTCTGTAAGCAATGCTGCACATAGTACCTGTAAGGCTTCGTTTTTGGCACCCTGTGGCGTTATAGTGCCACTCAGGGTATTGCCACCGCGTATTTCGAAAGCACCCATTTTATACAAAAATTATTTATTCTTGTTTTTATTGAATTTACGGTTTTTATTATAACCGTTATTATTTCCGTACCCGCCACCCCTGTTATTATTATTGTTGTTGTTATTATTATTGCGGTTATTGTTATTACGGTTGTTGCGGTTGTTGTTATTATTATTGTTCTTAAAGTTGGTACGGGTATCAAAATATACACGATAGCCGCCCGGCTCGTACATCAGTTCTCCATTAGTAAGTTCTGCCAATTCTGTGCGTATCATATCATCGTGTACAGGCTCTTTGTGCCAAGTAGTGTATGCCAGCTTCATGTAGTAGCCGATGATTTGCGTAAAACCTTGTTTTTTTTCCGGGTCTGTTTCTTTTAGCGCTTTTGCAATTAGCCCGTCAAAATTTTTGCCAAGATGGCGGTTTTTGATACCACTTTGAGGGTAGGGTATTACTTCGGGTTTTTTAAATACCTGCTCTGGTGTAGGTGCAGGATATGGCGCGGCTACATCCAGCTTGAAGTCTGTCATTTGGTACAGATGATCCCACAATTTGTGTTTGTAATCTTCCATCTGCTTCAGGTGGGGGTTTAGTGTACCCATCAGTTCTACGATGGCTTCTGCATTGCGCAACCGTCTGGCAGGATCTTCGATAGTCATCAGGTATTCTACCATGCGTTGCACATTCCGTCCGTATTCGGGCATCAGCATTTTGCTGCGTATTGTATTGTATTCCATTGTAAGTTTTTAAAATAGTAAAATTGAACAGAGCCGATGTATCGGCTTGCGATGATTGTAACCCGTATGCAGTTTTAGTGCCTGCGATGAATGGTTACGGTATCTGTTGGTACGTTTTGACTGAAATAAGAGAGGCAGTCAATAGTACCGGAGTGCTATACAAATATAGGGATTTAGTCTTTATGGGCCTGCAATAATGATTTTTTACTTATGGCATATTTTAGGCTTGTAGTATGTTTCAGGCCTTATTAACTGCTATGGTCGGCTACTATTACCCATTTGCCTTTTATTTTGCGAAATAAGAGCGTGAAACAACCATTTAAATCGCCGATAGTCCGTTTGAGATGCCATTTGCCCAGCACATGATAATAGTCCTTACTCAATGGTTTAACGGATAATATATCAAAATACAGCTTACCCATTTGTGTAGTATCGCTATACGATTTTTTGTAGCGTTCCAGTGTTTGCCGATACCCATATACAGGTCCGCTTTTGCCTACAAACAGCAGGCTATCGTGCTGCCAATACCCCGCTTGCATATATTCATCAATGCTCCCTTTGTTCCACGCGGCAGATTGTGTGTTTAGTATAGTCCTTATTGTCTGTTCGTCGTTTTGAGAGTATGCTATATTACCTAACAATAGCAATACAGCTAATAATACCTGTTTCATAACAGTAAGATACTGAAAACAAAAATGGTAACTGTAGGGGCAGTTACCAAAAAAGGATTAAAGGGGCCGGATGTTCAGCTGGGTATTACAGGTCGCTCGTTTATAGGATAGCATAAAGTACCGATAAATAAACGGGCAGCCCACTAACCATTTGACGAAAAGCGGGTTTCATCGGACGAAAAGCCGTTTTCGTCCGATGAACGGATTTTTAAGAGATGTAAAAAGTTAATTGCGCAACCTGAATGTATACTGCAAATCAATGCTATCAGCGCATCTTGTTGTAGTTGAAATCTAACTGCTTGCCATTGCCTGCTACATAAGCATATATGGTACTATCGCTTGTGCGGATGTAAACAATGCGCTTAGGGAAATCGTGCAAGGGGTTCTCAAATACAATGGAAGTGTCAGTCCTTTCTGTTTCTTTAAAACGTATTTCTCTACCGTCGTTTTGATTACTGACGGTTGGCATATAATACAACGTATCGGCAATAGTGGCAAGGCGTATAGATTCCATACTTGCTGTATCGCCATTGGGTAATATAAAATAGCTGCTGCCAATCCATAAACTGTCATTCGCCTTAGCCCAACTTTCTGTTACCGTGCCATTGTCGGTTTTCATCTGCCAGTTGCCAAGCAACCATGTAGGAACGATGACTTTACTGTTCTTTCCCGTAATGGTATCATTACCGCTATTGTTTGATGAACAGGCAGATAGTATCGTGATGATACATAATGTTATGATTGACAGTCGTATCATATCCTTGCCCTCCATGGCACATCTTCAACCCCATTGATATGGGCAATATAACGAGCTAATACAAACAGAAAATCTGATAACCTGTTCAGGTAGCGTACAATCAATTCAGGTACTTGCTCTTGCTGCTCCTGCATACCTACGCATATACGCTCTGCACGGCGGCATACGCACCTCGCCACATGGCAGGTAGATGCTGCTAACTGCCCACCCGGCAGTATAAAGGAGCGCATCTCGGGTAATACTTCGTTCATTTCGTCAATGCGTTGTTCCAGCCATATTACATCTTCATCGTGCACATCAGGCAGTTTCATTTTTACTTCTTTATCGGGGTTGGTAGCCAGTACCGAACCGATAGTAAAAAGCCTGTCTTGTATCTCTCGCAGCCAGCCACTTATTTTTTCATTAGCTGCCATATCGTTCACCATGCCTATGCACGAGTTCAGTTCGTCCACTGTACCGTAAGCTTCGATGCGTATATGGTTTTTGGGTACACGCACACCACCTATCAGGCTGGTACTGCCCTTGTCTCCGGTCTTTGTATATATCTTAAATGACATGCCCTAAACCCCTTATAGGGGCTTTTTTATTTGTTATGCAATCGTTGTTTCGTTGGTCTGTACATTCCCTTTCGGGCGGCGGGTATCTGTTTCTACCACACCATCGCGTATGCGCACTACACGGTGTGTATAGTTAGCAATATCTTCCTCGTGTGTTACAAGCACTACCGTATTGCCCTGTGCATGTATCTGGCTGAAGATATCCATAATCTCAACAGACGTTTTCGTATCAAGATTGCCCGTTGGTTCATCTGCCAGTATAATGGACGGGTTGTTTATCAGTGCGCGTGCAATGGCTACCCGTTGGCTCTGCCCGCCCGATAGTTCGTTGGGTTTGTGGTGTGCCCTGTCTCCCAGCCCTACTTTATCCAGCATGGCACGGGCGCGCTCTTCACGTTCTTTTTTTCCTGTACCCGCATATATCAGCGGCATAGCTACATTTTCCCAAGCAGTGAGGCGTGGCAGCAGGTTGAATTGCTGAAATACAAAGCCTATTTCTATATTCCGCACATCGGCCAGTTCGTCGTCTTCCATACGGCTCACGTCTTTGCCATTCAGTATATAAGTGCCTGATGTAGTAGTGTCAAGACAGCCGATAATATTCATCAGTGTTGACTTGCCCGACCCTGACGGCCCCATCAACGCCACATATTCGTTGCTATTGATGATGAGGTTGATGCCCTTTAGCACAGGCAATTCCTGTTTGCCCAGATAGTAGCTCTTTTTTATGTCTTGCAGGCTGATAACTTCTTTCATCTAATTGGGCATATTACACTGTGCCATTTCAAAAATACAGATAATTTTACGCATCGCTTTGTATATGGTTTGCTTTCCGAACGGTAAAATAAATATCGGCTTATATATAACGTCAAAACGCACGGATGGTTACCACAATCTGGAAACTATTTTTTATCCGCTTGCCAAGCCTAACGATGTACTTGAAATAGTACCTGCCGAAGCAGTAGCCATGCACCTATATGGCAAGGCAGTAGCAGGAGACGTGTACGACAATCTTGTATGGAAAGCATATATGCTGCTGCAAAAGGATTTTCCCGCCATACCACCCTTTTCCGTTCACCTGCTCAAAAACATACCGATGGGTGCTGGTATGGGGGGTGGCAGTGCCGATGGGGCTTTTATGCTGCGCCTGCTCAACGATTATTGCAGTTTGGGGTTAGATAATAAACAATTGATTGGCTATGCCCTGCAACTCGGCAGCGATTGCCCGTTTTTTATAGAGAACACACCACAATACGCAACGGGCAGGGGAGAGGTGATGCAGCCCATAGCAATAGACTTATCTGCCTACAGCATACAGCTTATATGCCCGCAGGTGCATGTATCAACCGCAGCAGCTTTTAAGATGATAACGCCCAAACCTGCCCCGTTCGATTTGCGACAACTACAAACGATACCTA
Source organism: Chitinophagaceae bacterium IBVUCB1 (assembly GCA_002127285.1). Taxonomy (GTDB): domain Bacteria; phylum Bacteroidota; class Bacteroidia; order Chitinophagales; family Chitinophagaceae; genus Polluticoccus. Next base: position 648,396 of record NFUW01000001.1, on the reverse strand, counting down.
TCGCACAATGGAAAGACTTAGTGAACAACGATTTTGAAGCACCCGTTTTTGCCCAACACCCCCAACTGGCAGCCATCAAACAACAACTATACGACGCAGGGGCTATCTATGCAGCCATGAGTGGTAGTGGCAGTACGGTGTATGGTGTGTTTGAGAAGGGGTGCAAAGCAAGTATTGCTACAACATTACCTTACGAAGAACATTACTGCAAATAGAAATAGCCGTCCCGAAGTATCGGAACGGCTATTGAAAATATAGTATAGCGTCAGCTTATTTTACTTCCGCAACCAGTTTCTTAAAGCTTTCAGGCTCGTTCATAGCCAAGTCAGCCAATACTTTACGGTTCAGTTCTATGCCTTTAGCACTCAGCTTACCCATAAATTGAGAATAGCTCAGGCCTTCTTCGCGGCACGCAGCGTTGATACGTACTATCCACAAAGCGCGGTAGTCGCGTTTTTTCAGCTTACGGCCTACATATTTGTAACCGAGACCTTTTTCAAGGACGTTCTTAGCTACTGTATATACGTTTTTACGTTTGCCGTAGAAACCTTTAGCTTGTTTCAGTATTTTCTTCCTTCTCGCGCGAGATGCAACCGCATTTACCGAACGTGGCATATCTTAAATTGTATTAATTCGTTTTAGAATAATGTTATCTTATCGCAGGCACAACATGCGTTTTACCAGATTCTCATTTGCAGGGTGTACAAATGCAGCCTGACGCAGGTGGCGTTTGCGCGTTTTTGATTTTTTAGTCAGCAAGTGGCTTTTAAAAGCTTTATACCTGCGTATTTTGCCCGTACCTGTTACTTTGAAAGTCTTTTTAGCACGGCTGTGAGTCTTCACCTTTGGCATGTCCTCAAAATTTTTGGGATGGCAAAGGTAGCATTTTTTACTAATCAAACAAAATAAAGCCAAACTTTATTCCGTATTGCTTTGCAGGCAGGGTAATGTTATGGAATTTTAAGTTATGCACGGGCTATTTAACTAATGAGGCTTTTCACCTATTTTTACGCTACATTATGGCATTATTCAGATTCAGGGTTTACTGGGAAGAGGATGATTTGGTGTACAGGGATATAGAAATACGCCCTACGCAAACGTTTTTGGAGTTTCACAAGGCAATCATCACGGCTTACGAGTTTGATGGCAAGCATACGGCCTCGTTCTTCGATAGCAACGAAAAATGGGGACGTGGCAGGGAAATCAATTCAGAGGTATTGGTGAATAAGAAAGAAGCCCCCGCCCTGTCTATGATGCGCACACCCGTATCTGCCTTGGTAGCTACACCTGACCATAAATTTGTATATGAATACGACCCTGCCAAAAAATGGACATTTTTGGTAGAACTGATTGGCATCAGTAAAGAAGAAGATGCTAAGCGTACCTACCCCCATGTACTGCGCAAAGAAGGTGTTGCACCCGCACAATATGGTGTTAAGGGTGTGAATCTGGATAAGCTGCTGGAAGTAGAAGAAAAATACGACCTCGGAGCAGACGATATGGCTGATGGCTTTGGTAACGAGGGCGAGGATGAAACAGAGGAAGCAGGCTTGGATACTGGCGGCGGCGACGAAAGCTACGAGGAATAGTAACGCAATACCTAAAGGTTGAAAACAGCATACATTATAGTGGGGCCTACGGCTGTAGGCAAGTCGGCTATTGCCATGCAACTGGCGCGCCAGTTGGGTACGGCCGTCGTATCGGCAGATAGCAGGCAGTGCTACCGAGAGATGTCTGTTGGTACGGCAAAGCCAACTAAGGAAGAACTGGCACATGTGCAGCACTATTTTATAGACGCGTTCTCCATTACCAATTCGCTGGATGCTGCCGATTACGAAACATTGGCACTGGGTTATCTCAAAGAAATTTTTGCAACAAAGGATGTTGCCGTAGTATGCGGCGGTACGGGTTTGTACATCAAAGCACTATCCGAGGGGCTCGATACCATGCCACCCGTGAACGATGAAATAGTGCAGGATGTAAATAATGAATACGAAACACGCGGGCTGAACTGGCTGCAACATGCCGTGCAGGAAGAAGACCCAGATTTTTACAGAGAGGGAGAAATAAAAAACCCCGCCCGCCTGCTGCGCGCCCTCATCTTCAAACGCTCTACGGGCGATAGTATCATCAACTACCGAACTGGCGAAAAAAAGCAGCGCGATTTCAATATCATCAAGATAGGGTTAGAATTGCCGAGAGAGGTACTGTATGATCGCATCAATCAACGTGTAGACGATATGATGGCAAACGGCTTGCTGGATGAAGTGCGCAACCTCTACCCGCTGCGCCATCTCAAAAACCTGCAAACAGTTGGCTACAGCGAACTGTTCGATTATATAGAAGGGCTATACACGCTGGAAGAAGCTGTAGAAAAAATAAAACAAAACACCCGCCACTACGCCAAGCGACAAATGACTTGGTTTAAAAAAGATAAAGAGATGCAGTGGTATAGGGCAGATGAAGAGGGGTTAGTAAATACAATACTCAACAGATAAATATTACTGCCTTGCAAGTGTTTTGATGTCGGAAATAATATTATTACCTGCGTTTGCGGTCATTTCAATAAATACGGAATAATCTATTTTATGCTGTAACAGGTGAGTCGCCTTATCTATCCACTCTTGCAGGTTGTTATAGTTTTGTACCACGCAACGCTCATCCAGTTTCTCATGCCAACCAACATTTTTTGATACCAGTACATTGCAACCACTCATGATAGCTTCTGAAAGCACACCCGGAGATGAATCGAAAAAAGACGTTATGATGAGAAGCTTCGTATCGCGCAGCTTTTGCAATATTTCTGTTTGCTTTATAATGCTGCCTGTTTCGGTATTTGGTAAGTTCGCAAAATGTTCATTGTGTTTACCGATTGCAAGTTTTTTGACATCCGGCATTGATTCAAATATATTATAAGCAAGTGCTGCGTTTTTTATACTGCGGTCGTACAGAGATGCTATAAAAGCTATATCATTTCTACGCTCTTGAAAAGGTATGAACGCATCGGGTATCAGCGGCACAAAGTTAAAGTATTGAACTCTTGCATTACCTGCAGGTATCTGCAATGCAGCATACACATCTCTTGTAAGAGCACTGTTAAATATCACATTTGTTTTAGCATAATTGACAGATTGAAAATGCTTCAGCAGTGATATGGCTTTCGCACTATCAGCAAGTACAGTTTGTGCATCCATACCTGTTTTTGATAGCTCATACATTTCAGAACTGCTGCCTGCCAGTACCAGTATTTTTTGAGGATTGAAGACGCGCTTCAATAAATTATAGTAAACGGGTATGTTGGTTATCACAAGGTCGGGGTAATAACGCTTACGCAGCATTTGATAAAAAATGCGAGGTAAAAGCAGTGTAGAAAAATAAAGGTCTTTCAGTATCAGTATGATTTTATAGAGTGGCTTGCTATTACCGCTAAAGCGGTTTTTATACCATTGATATATTTTGTATGGCAGGTTTTGACGCAAGGCTATCTTGTCCGACTTTCCTGTATTATCAGGGTCGGCATCTGCCTGCTTGTGATAATTAATATACAGCAGCCTTGTTTTTAGTTCGCTGTCTTGTTGTAATAGCTTTAATAAATTATACGCAGTAGTTGACTGTCCGCCAAAATTGGGATAGCTGTTAGAAATGATAAGAATCTTCTTCATCAGGGCTTGCCGCTTTATTCTGTAATTATTCTCATCGCATCGGTAGAAAGATAACGTTTGAAAATGCTATCCACATCGCTATCTGCCAGCAATTTCCCATCTTCCAGTATTATCAGCCTATTACAGAAGGTGCGTATGATATCTTCGTTATGGCTCACCAGTATCATGGTTTTGCTCGGGTCTTGCATTATTTCTTTAAAACGGTCAATGGCTTTTTCTTTAAAAAAAACATCGCTGCCATAAAATGCCTCATCAAATATATATATGTCTGCCTGCAGATGCAGTACCAAACTAAGCGTAAGGCGTGTGCGCATACCCGTGGAGTATATGCGTATCAGGCTGTCTATATTCGTAATGCCACTGAAAGCAATAACGTCTTCTACAACTGCATCTACTTCTTTGGGTCTGTAACCTAATGCCGCTGCATGCAGATAAATGTATTCACGCCCTGTTTGGTCTGGTGTAATAACAGCCCCCTGCGCGAAGATAGGTATGACACGCCCCCTTACTTCCAACCTGCCCGATGTAGGTACAGTGATGCCGCTGATAACCTGCATCAGCGTAGTTTTCCCTGCCTTGTTCTTGCCAAGGATGCCAACCCGTTCGCCGGGGCTGACTTTGAGCGATAAGCCGTCCAGTGCGTTGAAGTAATCGGGGGTATTATTATTTATCCGGTTTCGGGTTAGTAATGTTTTTATCGTTTGCACTACAAGAAAGCGGCTAAAGTTTTTTCGCTGCTTATGTTTGAAACGTTTTGTTATGTTTTCAAGTATTACCATTAGATAAAATCGGAGAGCCGTTTTTCGTATGTTCTGAAAATAGCAATCCCTGCTACAAATATCACAAAAGCTATTATCATACCTTTGCCCAATAAATACCACGGTATGGCTTCTTTAAACAATACCGAACGAAATGACTGTACAAAAGATACCATCGGGTTCAGGGTATAATATGACAGCCATTCCTGAGGAACGGCACCTATTTTGTAAAATATGGGTAATGTATAAAGCCCTACTGGCATAACGAAACGTATCATGTGTTTCACATCGCGGTAAATAATACACGGCACAATAAAAAGCAGGCCAAAGCCCAATGCGGCCATTACAATCTGCAGCATCAGTATAGGGAACAGAAAAAAGTTCTCACTTATATCCTTGCCGGATACCGCTGCCACAATAAAGAGTATCGCTATACCAAACCCGAATTGCAATATTTTAGTCAACACCACCGACAGTGGCACGATAATGCGCGGAAAATTAGCACGCTTTATCAGTAAACTTTCTTTGGGGAAAATGTCGAGTGTCTCGAGAAACACATCTTTGAAAAACAACCATGGCAGCATGCCACTGTATACAAAGAGGAAATAATGTATTTTAGTTTGCCCTGTATCAAGTATAACGCTGAAAAACAGGGTGTACATGATAGTAGTGATAACAGGGCTTAGTACCATCCATATAAAACCTACATAGGAGTCTTCATATTTCGCTTTCACCCATTTTTTAGACATGAGTGCCAGCAACTGCCTGTACTGAAATATTTCGGCAATATATCGTGAAAGGGAAACTTTGCGGGGATATTCAATCATGCTGCATGATATAATAAAGGGCTAAGATAGCGCAGTTTTCCAAGTTTTTACCAGGGCAGGCGTTCATAATACCTGCTCCAGCCAAGTATAGATACGTTTGTCTTGTCTATTATTTCCATATAGCTCCATACGGGTTGGTTGTCATTTACACGCATCAGCCTGCCATTGTTGCTTTCTTCTATAAACAGGTCGCCGTTTTTTAAAATGCATATCCGCCCTTCCGATTTGGTGGCAATATCATACTTGCGCATAATGGCATTGTAAGGCGTATCAACCTGTTTGGTAGCAAAGTTGTAGATATAAAAACTATTATACCCATGTATAAACTGAAACCGCTTTTTGCCATGCCTGATGACATTGTTGCCCAATACACCTATGCGTACAGAGTCTATCAGCGATACATCGTGCTCGTTGCTCCATGGGCCTGTTTGCAGCCATTTTATTTTGTTGGTTGCGGGGCTGTACAGTATCAGCGTACTCCTGTTTCGGATGTTGATGAAAACATCACCCTGTTGTGCATAGGTAGTATTTACAAGTACAGGCTGCACATCGTTCACATGTATCATGTCTTCTTCATACAGCCCTATGCCCGCAAGCAGATACATCGCACCATTTTCTATCAGGATGCTTGCAATGGATTTTTTGAAAAGGACTTCACCCTGCGGGTTGAATTTTACAATCGCATCATCTTTTACTTTCGGAAATAGGTTTGTGTCAAGCGCTGTAGGGTTTATCATGCCTGCCGTCCAGTAATTGCCCTCATGGTCTTGCTCGGTAGCATGATGAAAATTGCCTGCACTAAACCATTCAATCTTGGAGTCTTTATTCAGTTTCATCAAACCATAGCCACCTTTTATGATTAGCCCTTTGTCGCTGGTAAGTATCGGGTGTTGTGTTTTGAATGATATAGGTTGCAGCAAATCGGCTTCTAATGCAATCCCCTTTCCCTCATTCAGTTTCGCTATTGCTTTCAGGTCGGGTATCCACGTATGTACTGTTTGTTTAGCAGCCAGCGAAAATAGTTTTATCACAAACTGCTTGTGCGTTTTGTCGTAAGCAGGTATCAGCAGATAGCCGCTATCGGGTTGATGGCTGACAAAGTTGGTGGTCTGTTTTGTTTTGTTAGTTTCCCATACAGGCGATTTTGCCTCAGCACTTTCCAGTAAAGCATTAGGTATAGTAGCAATATCTATCACATATTTACCCAGCTTGCCCAGCCTGTTGCCCCCGTTCGATTGATGCCATACTGCCCATCCAAACAACAGGAACAATGCCGATAACAGAACCGTTATCAGTACCAATACATATACTTTTATATGGATGCGCTTGCGCAGAATAATTGTTGGCTTTGGTGCTGAAACAAAAGTACTCTTTTTGTTTACCCATCTGTTAACTGTACTTTATAATATTTGCCGCTTTTATCCTTAACATTATACAATTAACCGACCTAAAGCCTCTGTTCACCGATTTCTCGTGCTAAAAAAGGTACTATGTATTGCATAGTACTAAGTTTTTGCATAGGTTTGCATCATAATCAGTGAAGATGAATATAGAGAACACGGAATCGCAAATGCGGAAGGGGCTGCTGGAGTTATGTATTCTGGGCATTATACAGAAAGAAAAAGAGGCATACCCCAGTGATATACTCGACCAATTGAAGGCTGCCAAGCTGGTAGTACTTGAGGGTACGCTCTATCCCTTGCTCACAAGGCTTAAAAATGCAGAGGTGTTGACGTACAGGTGGGAAGAATCGGTTGCGGGGCCGCCACGCAAATACTATGCCCTTACCGCACATGGACAAAAAATGTACCATCAGCTAAAGCAAAGCTGGGACGAACTAAGCCAATCAGTCAATCATTTAACCAATTCAAAATAACAGACTATGCAACGCATTATCCAGATTAATATAGTGGGACGCATCATACCCATAGAAGAAGATGCATACCAACTACTGAAAAACTACATCGCATCGCTCGATAAACAGTTTGCCAAAGAAGAAGGCAAAGACGAAATATTGCAAGACATCGAAAACCGTATTGCCGAGTTATTTGCTATACGCTTGCAAAACGGCGCGCCTGCTATAGATAAAGCCGACGTGCAAAAAGTAACCCAAACGCTGGGTGCCGCTGCAGACCTAAACGAGCCATCTGTAGCCAACCATGCAAAAACTACTTACCTGCCTGCAGTATATGGACAAGAGCAGCAGGGTAGCAAGCAACAGTATGACTATGCGCAACCACGCAGGCTATACAGAAATACCTACGACAAAATACTGGGCGGTGTGTGTAGTGGCGTAGCTAATTACTTTGATATTGACCCTGTGATAGTACGTTTGGTAATGGTGGTATTGTTCCTGACGGCGGGTATTGGTTTTGTAGCCTATATACTGGCATGGATGATAATACCTGCGGCAAGGTCGTTGGAAGATTTGGGATATATGACTACAGGCAGGCCAATGGATTTTGAAACCATCCAACGCAATATGGGCGAAGAACTGCAAGACCTGAAACGCCGCGGCGAAGAAATGAGCCGCGAACTGAAGGACTTTTTCAATAAGAAGAAATAAGACCTTATCGCTTGCTTATTTTATTATTGCTAATGGCTTTTTGCCTGTGGCATTTAAACCTTGTAACAGACGTGGTACGCAGCATTTGATGTTTGGTTTGTCTGCCTTTCATACGTTTGCGCCACATACGAAAACTGGATGCTTTGCTATGCGTACGCATAAGTAATATAACATCAGATTCAGACAATCCGAATTGAAAAGCAATGGCTTCAAACGGCGTTCGGTCTTCCCATGCCATTTCTATGATGCGGTCTATATCTGCGGCGGTAAGTTGCGGATGCATACCTTACAGTTTTAGTGAAGAGATACCACCATCTATATGCAGCACCTGTCCTGTAATCCATGATGCATTGTCAGACAGTAGCATGGCCACTACAGATGCTATATCATCAGCATCGCCAATGCGTTTCAACGGATGCCTGTCTGCTGCTGCCTGCACTTTGGTATCGTTATCTGTAAGCCTTGCGGCAAGTGGTGTTTTTACTAAAGAGGGTGCTATTACATTCACCCGTATGTTGGGTGCAAGCTCTGCGGCCAATGCCCTGCCAAGTCCCTCAACCGCGCCCTTTGCTGCTGCTACAGATGCATGGTAGGGCATACCCGTCTGTACGGCAACGGTGCTGAACAGTACAATAGATGCACTATTTGATTGCTGCAAGTTGGGCAGGTATCGCTGTATCATTTTTACTGCCCCATGCAGGCTGATGTCTATATCGTTTTGAAAATCGCTTTGCTTCAGGCCCTTAAACGGTTTCAGGTTGATGCTGCCGGGACAATATACCAAGCCATCTAATGCACCATCTATGGCTGGGGGCAATGCTTCGTCTTTTACATCGTAAGCTATATGCTGCAATACCTGTAAATCGGGTGCAGTGCGGGAAATAGAAATAACCTCGTGCCCGTTGCTGATGAGTTGCTTTGCCAATGCATAGCCGATACCTGAACTGGCACCCGCAATCAAATATCTTTTCATGCAGGTATAACAACGTACCCGCAAATAGGTTCGTGTTATCGGCGTATCAGGCGCACTATCATTACGATAATACCTATCAGGAATACAAACAGGGAAATCCTGTTCATGCCATGCATGAATTTAATATTGGTATTAGACGGCGCATTGGGGTCTTTCTTGCGCAAGTAGAAATATGTAAGTATCTGCCGCCACATAATGCAAATGAGTTGTTTTTAAAGTTAACAAGAAATTTGCCAAATAGTTTCAAGAAGCTATATTTGCAACCCGCATGGGGAATTAGCTCAGCTGGCTAGAGCGCTTGCATGGCATGCAAGAGGTCATCGGTTCGACTCCGTTATTCTCCACCAATACTAAGCTGCCCATCGGGCAGCTTTTCTTTTTCAGCCATCGGCAGCATATATTATCTTTAAGCAAAACATCTGCCCATGCAGCGTTTCTTTATAGATGCAAACATAGCCCGTGCGCATACATTAGATACTGCTTTCTATCGCGAGCCGCAATATTTCAGTGCGGCAAAAGAAAAACTATTTGCGCCGTTATGGCAATACATAGGCGATGCCGATATGCTGCAAGGCAATGCGCATCCCTTTACCCTGCTCGATGGTTATATGAACGAGCCACTGTTGCTTACAAAAGACGAGGCAGGTATTCTGCGTTGCATGAGCAATGTATGCACCCATCGCGGCAACCTGCTGGTAACAGAGCCTTGCAAGCTGCACAATATCCGTTGCAAATATCATGGCAAGCAGTTCGGCTTGGATGGTGGGTTTATGTCAATGCCCGAGTTTAAAGAAGTAGAGGATTTCCCTTCCGAGGCTGATAATTTGCATAACCTGCTATTATTCAATTGGGGCAAGTTGTTATTCACTTCTTTGCAAGCCACCATACCCGCGCAAGCCGTGTTTGCAGATATGATGCAGCGTATGCACTGGTTTCCGATGGATAAGCTGCGTACGGTGAAGGAGCGCAGCAGGGAGTTTACAGTAAAAGCAAACTGGGCACTGTATTGCGAAAACTACCTCGAAGGTTTTCATATACCTTTTGTACATGCAGGGCTCAATCAGGTGCTCGATTTCGGGGAGTACACCACTGAGTTGTTTCGATACAGCAACCTGCAATTAGGCATCGGCAAAAAAGGAGATGTGTGTTTTGATTTACCTGCTTCGTCGCCCGACTATGGCAAGGAAGTAGCCGCTTATTATTTCTGGGTATTCCCCAATATGATGTTCAACTTCTATCCTTGGGGCTTGTCGCTCAATATCGTATTGCCCCAAAGCCCCGATGAATGTAAAGTACAATTCATCACCTATGTGTTGGATGACAGCAAACTGGATACAGGCGCGGGTAGCGATTTAGATACCGTAGAAATGGAAGACGAAGAAATAGTAGAGCAGGTGCAGCGTGGTGTACTTTCAAGGTTTTATAAGCATGGGCGTTATTCCGTAACGCGAGAACAAGGCACACACCACTTCCACTCGCTGATAGCGGAGTTTATGAATACTTAGGTATGCAATACATCTATGATAGCCTGCGCTGCATTGTCAGATGCGTTCTTGTCTCCCAGCAAATGCCATAGCTTCGCGTAGTCTTGCTTCAGTTGGGCAATGTGCGCGGGGTTGTGCAGCAGCTTGTCCAGTTGCTGTTTTAGCATAGCTTCATTCAGGTCGCCTTGTATCAGTTCGGTTATCACGGGTTTATCCATTATCAGGTTCACCAGCGATATGTATTTCACTTTTATCAGCCGTTTTGCCAGTTGGTAAGATATGGGATTGCCTTTGTAGCATACCACTTCTGGTACGCCAAACAAAGCGGTTTCCAATGTAGCCGTACCGCTCGTTACCAATGCGGCCGATGCCTGTTTCAGCAGGTTGTAGGTTTGCCCTTTGGCAAGTAGTACGTTTTGATTGCCTATGATATTGGTATAAAGTACATCGGGCTGCGATGGTGCTTGTGCTACTATGAACTGATAATCGGGGTAGTGCTTTACTGCTTGCAGCATAATGGGCAGTTTCACTTTTATCTCCTGAGCGCGGCTGCCGGGCAGTAGTGCTATCACAGGCTTTTCACATAGTTTATCAGCAGGTGTTTTCAATTCTTCTTCTACCACCTGTATCAGCGGATGTCCTACATAGTCCGTTTCATAATCCCACTTCTTATAAAAGTCTTTTTCAAATGGCAGTATCACCAGCATCTTATCTACATCACGTTTCAGCTTATGCACACGGCTTTCTTTCCATGCCCATACCTGCGGAGATATATAATAGACGATTTTGATACCCTGCTTTTTCGCCCATTCGGCAATGCGCATATTAAAGCCGGGGTAGTCTATCAGCACCAACACATCAGGTTTGTAGGCGACGATGTCTTTTTTACAGAAATCTATATTGCGTAGTATGGTGCGCAGGTGCAGCAGCACTTCTACAAAGCCCATAAATGCTAGTTCGCGGTAATGCTTTACCAATGTAGCACCCGCAGCCTGCATCTTATCACCACCCCAGCAGCGCACATCTGCACCTGCATCCTTTTGGCGGATGGCTTTAATCAGGTTGCTGCCATGCAAGTCGCCACTGGCTTCGCCCGCTATAATATAGTAACGCATATTAGTTCCAAACAAACTTGATAAGCAGCATGAATACTGCATATAGCATCGTTGCTATAAAGATGCCTCTTGCCGTTAGGTCGAGGCGTTTGTTGGTATAAAATATAAAAGGGATAATATTGATGAGTATGCCAAGGCTGATGACTTTAGTGGCTTGCGATGGTGTATGCCTTAATTGCTTGATGAAGTCTTCTAAAGCAATACCCTGAAATAATATCAGGTAAACGATAAACATACCTATCAAAGGCAGTATAGCACCTATTACAAAACCTAATAATGGAACATTGCGTTTCATAAGCCTGAAAAATATTATGCTAATATACAAGTGAAAAATTCATTTTGTACACACATGCGTTAAAGATGTACATTTGTTGCTGAATAAGACAAAAAGAAGACGCATGAATTTTCATTTGAAAAACCTGCCTGAACGTACCCAAAAGCCGCGCCAGCATGGCTTGACGATGGTGATGGACAAGGGTATGGGGCTAGACGAGGTTAAGAATTTCTTATCTGTTGCCGCACCGTATGTAGATATCGTAAAATTCGGCTTTGGTACGGCTTTTGTAACCAACAACCTGCGCGAAAAGATAGATATATACAGGGCGCACGGCATACCAGTTTACTTTGGCGGCACATTGTTTGAAGCCTTTTTGATACGTGGACAGTTTGATGACTACCTGAATGTAATTAAAGAATATGGGCTGGAGCATGTAGAAGTATCAGACGGCTCCATCACTATACCCCATGCCGAAAAATGCGGCTATATAGAAAAGCTGGCAAAGCATGTTACCGTACTGTCTGAAGTAGGTTCTAAAGACGCAGCACACATCATACCCCCTTATAAGTGGATAGAACTGATGCGTGCGGAGTTGGAAGCAGGCTCTACCTATGTGATAGCCGAAGCACGAGAAGCAGGTAATGTTGGCATCTACCGTGGTAGTGGCGAGGTGCGCGAGGGTTTGGTGCAAGAGATACTGACGCAGATACCCTACGAAAAGATAATATGGGAAGCACCGCAAAAAGCACAGCAGGTATATTTTCAGGAATTGCTGGGCGCAAACGTAAACCTCGGTAATATAGCACCCAACGAGGTGATACCTTTGGAAGCGATGCGCGTAGGGCTGCGCGGCGATACCTTCCACCTGTACCTGAATGTGGATGCAAACAACTAAACAATATACGGGGCGTACATACAGTACGCCTTTTTCATTACAGCAACAGGTATATTAGTAGTATGGCAGCATCTTATGGCCTTATCGGTTACCCGCTTAGTCATTCATTTTCACCACCATACTTTGCCAAAAAGTTTGCAGAGCAGGGTATTGATGCCGATTACAAAGCATATCCCTTAGCAAGTATAGAAGAGCTAACGGCTTTATTGAATAACAATCCCTCATTACAAGGGCTTAATGTAACCATACCCTACAAGCAAGAGGTAATACCCTACCTTGATGCCATAGACGATGCAGCAAAAGCCATAGGTGCTGTCAACTGCATAACGATAAAGGATGGCATACTCGCCGGCTATAATACAGACTGGATAGGCTTTACAGATAGCATACACCCATTACTGCAACCGGATCATACACATGCGTTGGTATTGGGTAGTGGTGGTTCGTCTAAAGCCGTAGTATATGCACTGAAACAACTCGGTATTCAATACAATATCGTATCAAGGAATGGGGGCAATTATCAATACAGTCAACTCACCGAAAGCATCATCCAAGCTCATACCATCATCATCAACACTACGCCATTGGGTATGTACCCGCATACAGATAACGCTCCTGATATACCGTATCAATTTCTTACAACATCGCATTTGCTATACGACTTAGTATATAACCCTGCTGAAACAGTCTTTATGCAAAAGGGTATCTTGGCAGGGGCAACCGTTAAGAACGGCTATGAAATGCTGGTGCTGCAAGCAGAGGCATCGTGGCGCATCTGGAACACTAACCGATAGTGTAATAGACACAAGTAGTAACAAAATTGCGGACAAAAGGTATGGCACTGATAATGCCAAATTGCTTACGCGGCTGCCACCCGAATTTGTATTTATAAATTGGGTTGATGAGAAAATGAGTTTTGTTCAAAAACTTCATGCTACTCTTTCGCACTATCCTTTCAAAACGCTCTATGGTAATACGTGTATCGTATATCTCCATCAACTCTCGGATAACGCCCTCATCCTCACCAATCATCTTCAGTATGCCTTTGTACATGGGCTTTGGTAGTATATGATACCAAGGCATCATGCCCAGTTTATGCTCGCATATCTGTTGGTGTCCGCCAAAGGGCATATACCACGGCGGAAAGCCAAAGAAAATCTGCCCGCCCTCTCTCAAAAAGTTTTTCAGGTAGGGGATAAACTTTTCCTGCTCTGGTATATGTTCTATCGCATCTTTCAGGATGATGACATCAAAAAAGCCTTTGAATCGTTGCAGGAAATCATCATCATATACATTCTTGTACAGAAATTCAATCTTGCCTTCCGCTACCTCTTGTGCATAAAAGCCATTGGCAAGGTCTATGCGTAGCGGGTTCAGGTCAACACCCACACAAAAAGCACCCTTATCCATAAACGGTACCAGTACACCACCCTCGCCGCAGCCTATTTCCAGCACGTTCACACCCTTGCCTATGGCTTTGGTCTGCTCTATAAAAGGCAGCACATAGGTGCGTGCATTATCTACCTGCTGTTCGTAGCGTACCCTGTCGTCTTTATGTTGTTTCAGCGCCAATGTATAGTATCGGTATTTTGTAGAAAGGGGTAAAATTAACCTTTTACATCATTCAGCAAAGCCTGTAGTATCTCCAGTTGCTTTTTGATGCTCTCGTTGTGTATCTTTTCGTACAGCGACACAATAAACTCCTGCGATAGATTGTGTTGAGCAGCCCTTGCTCCGCGTGTAGCCACTATCTCTCGCCAGCGTTCAGGTTGGTAGGCAGTCATGTTGCAAGCTTTCTTTACTCCTCCCATGCGCTCGCTCAGTTCCATCCGGCGGGCTATCAGGTCTATGATTTCCGCATCAAGGCTATCCATCTGTTGGCGCAGGTGCTCCAATGTCAGCCCTCGACTGCTATCTGTAGTATGCTGTTGACGCACCACAAGCTGCTCCAATATCTCGGCAAGCCTTGCGGGTGTTACCTGCTGGGCAGCATCGCTCCATGCCTGCGGTGGCTTGGGGTGCGTTTCTATCATCAGTCCCTCAAAGCCCATATCCATTGCCTTTTGAGCTATATCAGCTACCAGTTCGCGATTGCCGGTAATATGGCTCGGGTCGCAGAAGATGGGCAGTTCGGGGTTGCGGCGTTTCAGTTCAATGGGTATCGGCCAGTTGGGCTGATTGCGATATACAGATGCAGCCTGATAAGTAGAAAAGCCCCTATGTATAGCGGCAATATCAGTAATGCCTGCCTGCATCATGCGCTCTATAGCACCCTGCCACAAATCCACATCGGGGTTCACAGGGTTCTTTACCATCACAGGTATATTCACCCCCTTTAGTGCATCTGCCAATCGCTGCACCTGAAACGGGTTGACCGTAGTACGCGCACCAATCCACAATACATCCATACCATGTGCTAGTGCCTGCTCTATATGCAAAGGTTCTGCTACCTCAACTGTTACTGGTATATTATAAGCAGACTTTACCTCTTGCAGCCATTTCAACGCCTCTATGCCATTGCCTTCAAAGCTGCCGGGGCGTGTGCGGGGCTTCCATACACCTGCGCGGTACAGTCCAACTGGCAGACGGGCAATACCTGCCGCTACTTCCAATACCTGCTCCCTCGTTTCGGCACTGCACGGCCCGGCTATGATAAACGGTTGCCTGCCCGTTTTGAAAAAAGACATGGGGCAAAGTTAAAGGTAAACCCCCTAACCCCCTAAAGGGGGCTTTAAAAATAACAGCCCTTTAGGGTTGGGGTATTATCTTTGCGCCCATGTTAGCCTTGCCTGCCAAAGAACAACTGAAAGAGGGTGCCGTATTGCTGATAGACAAGCCATACAGATGGACGTCTTTTGACGCCGTGAATATGGTGAAACGCCTTGTAAAGGTGAAGATAGGCCATGCAGGTACGCTGGACCCGCTGGCTACGGGGCTGCTCATCTGCTGCACAGGCACTTATACCAAAAAGATTAGCGACTATCAACGCTTGCCCAAAGAGTACACGGGCATTATACACCTAGGCGCTACTACCCCTACCTACGATATGGAAAGCAAGCCCGAGAACCCCCAACCTTACGACCACATTACCGAAGCCGCCATACACGAAACCGTAAAGCAGTTTACAGGTGAGATAATGCAGGTGCCACCCATCCATTCTGCCATTAAGAAAGAGGGTGAGCGTGCTTACGATCTTGCAAGGGCAGGCAAAGAGATAGTACTGCATCCACGCCCCATAACCATTACCGCTTTTGAGATAACTCATATAGCCCTGCCCGAGGTACATTTTAGGGTAGCTTGCAGCACGGGTACATATATACGCTCTCTGGCTAACGACTTTGGGGCTGCTCTTGGTTGTGGCGGCTACCTGCAGGAGCTGCGCCGTACCAAAATAGGCGACTTTGATGTGGCAGATGCCCTCACCCCCGACCAGTGGAAACTACACTGGGGCTATAGTGAAAAGCCACCCGCCCGAAACAGATAGCACAAAAACTGTTTCGTTTTGGTAGCAAACACTTGAATAGGGTAGTTTTTTGCAACCAATAGTTAAAAATGTTTCGTTTTGTTGCCGTTTTTTGACGGTGTGCAAATTGTTTCGCTTTGAGTTCAGGGTAGTGAAGTGCTGATTTTGTGTGATGGCTGATGTGTTTTTTGATATAGGTGATTGAATGGCATTTTACAGGATTTTATTATAGCAAATATACGTTAAATATTATCTGATTAATATAATTAGTCATAAATCTACCTGTTTTGTAACTTTATAAGATGAGGACTATTCTGCTGTTTATCGTAGGAATGACATACTTTACTTGTAATGCACAAGAGTTTGTTATTGCAAGCAAGGTGAATATATTGTTTGTAGATATGCCTAACGAAATAACATTAGCTGCAAATATGTATAAATGTAAAGACTTGAAGCTAGTGTCGAATTACGGCAAAGTAGAACCAACTGACAACCCTTGTAAATATATCGTGACATTAAATCGAAAAGGATACACAACATTAAGTTTATACTCTAAAAGAGATAATAAACTAATTGGCAAACAAGAATTCAGGATTAAGTCTCTGCCTAATCCAATTATGGATGGGGGTGGAGAGCCTAATTATATCAAGCAAAGCAAACTTAGCATTTACCTAAATGAAAACTTAAAGCGACTTAATTATTATGGAAATAGTACGACCTATGATGTTAAGAGTTTTGAGGTTACAATACTAAAGTGTGATGGACAACAATTAAGCAAAAAAATCATTGGTCCGAAATGTGATGAAGAAGTAAAAAAATGGTTTGACGAACTAAAGCAGGGCGACAAGGTTTTTTTTGAAGAAATTGAGGCTTATATTGACGGCTATGTACGTAAATTAGGCTCAGTTGTTTTTAATATTATTTGCTAATGCAATATTTGCAGTTGACAAATATATTGTAACGTACAAATGCCCAGCTATTGCGTATTCTTAACTAGCTCACAAGAGCCGACGGTACTGTTGTTTTGATTATACCAATTTGTAGTACTGGTTTATAACACATAATCACAATTAACCTCCAATTCATCAATTTCTGCCATTGTCTTTAGCGTTTTGAAATAGTGCTTAGTTAAACGCTCGCTCTATTTCGTCCAACAGCCACTCGGTGTTTTCAAAAACCAATTTATTTTCAAACCGTAATATTTTATAACCAAGTGATTTCAGGTGATTGTCGCGGTCGGCATCATTGAGTGCTGTTATAGGGCTGTTGTGTACTTGACCGTCCAGTTCGATTATTAATTTTTCGGCAGGACAATAAAAATCAACAATGTAATTATCAATGCTATGCTGCCGCCTGAATTTTCTGCCTTTAAGCTGGCTTTTCTGTAATAGTTTCCATAAAGCAGCCTCAGCAGGTGTAAGGTTGTTCCTCAACTCCTTTCGCCTGTCTTTGAGATAAGAAAGGTTATTGATTTTTCTGTTGTGCATTTGCAATTACAAGTATAAAAATAAAGTAAGTAAAGTTATGCAAAGCAAACAAAGCTCTCCTCCTTGGTAAGGAGGAGTACCCGTAGGGGGAGGTGGTAAACTACCTGCGCGAGCTTTACCACCCCTGATTTCGTTTTGCCTGCGCAAAACAAAATCTGTCCCCTCCTTAGCAGGCGGGGAGCTTGTACTTGTGTTTAGTAAACTGCTTGTGCGCGTATCACCACCCCTGATTTCGTTTTGCCTGCGCAAAACAAAATCTGTCCCCTCCTTAGCAGGCGGGGAGTTTTGTATTTGTGTTTGGTAAACTACCTGCGCGAGTGTTACCACCCCTGATTTCGTTTTGCCTGCGCAAAACAAAATCTGTCCCCTCCTTAGCAGGCGGGGAGCTTGTACTTGTGTTTGGTAAAATACTTGCGCGAGTATTACCACCCCTGATTTCGTTTTGCATACGCAAAACAAAATCTGTCCCCTCCTTAGCAGGTGAGGAGCTTGTACTTGTGTCTTTGATGGATTTTTACACTAATTCACTTACTTGCTTACTCACCATTTCCTTTACAGCTTCGGCAATGCCTTTGGCATCGTAGCCACATTCGTGGTGCAGCTCTTCTGGTTTGCCATGCTCTACCAGCCTGTCGGGGATGCCCAGCATCTTTAGTTCTGGTGTGTAGTTGTTTTCTGCCATAAACTCCAGCACCGCACTACCAAATCCACCCACTATGGTACCGTCTTCTACGGTTATTATCTTATTGTATTTGCGGGCTATCTGGTGCAGCAGTTTTTCATCCAGCGGCTTGGCAAAGCGCATATCGTAGTGCGCGGGGTTCAGTCCCTCGGTTTGCAAATCGCTGCATGCTTTAACGGCAAAGTTGCCGGGGTGCCCCAGCGTCAGTATCGCTACATCTTCGCCGTCTTTTATCATGCGGCCTGTGCCTGTTTCAATCTTCTGCATCGGTGTGCGCCATTCGGGCATTACACCCTGCCCGCGTGGGTAGCGGATAACGTAGGGCTGCTTGTTGTCTTCTAACTGTGCGCTATACATCAGGTTGCGCAGTTCTGCCTCGTTCATCGGTGCACTAACTACCATATGCGGTATGCAGCGCATATACGGTATATCGTAGCAGCCGTGGTGTGTTGGCCCGTCGTCGCCCACAAGGCCTGCACGGTCCAGACAGAAGATAACGGGCAGCTTTTGTATGGCCACATCGTGTATCACCATGTCGTATGCACGCTGCATGAAGGAACTATAGATATTGCAAAACACCTTCATGCCCCTTGTAGCCAGCCCTGCGCTCAGTGTTACGGCGTGTTGTTCTGCTATGCCTACATCTATGGCACGGTCGGGCATGGCTTCCATCATATACTTCAGCGAGCAGCCCGATGGCATGGCAGGCGTGATGCCCATAATAGCAGGGTTTTTCTCTGCCAGTTCTATAATCGTATGCCCAAACACATCCTGATATTTAGGCGGTTCGGGGGTAGTAATGATTTTCTTATTGATTTTGCCCGTTACCTTGTCAAACGTGCCGGGGGCGTGCCACAAAGTCTGGTCTTGCTCTGCCAGATCGTAGCCCTTACCTTTCACTGTTTTGATGTGTAGCAGCTTGGGGCCGGGGATGTCTTTCAGGTGGTCGAGCGTTTCTACCAGCTTCAATACATTGTGCCCGTCAACAGGCCCAAAGTAGCGTAGGTTCAGTGCCTCGAACAGGTTGCTCGATTTTGATACCATGCCCTTCAGGCTGGCTTCAATCTTAGAACCAATCTTCTGGAAGTCGGCAGCAGGCAGTTTGCCCAGCAGCTTCCACACATCATCGCGAAACTTGTTGTAGGTATGCGATGTGGTAATGTCTGTCAGGTATTCTTTCAATGCCCCTACGTTGGGGTCTATAGACATATTATTGTCGTTAAGTATTATCAGCACATTGCTGTTGCTGACACCCGCGTGGTTCATAGCCTCAAAAGGCAGCCCTGCCGTCATGGCACCATCGCCTATGATGGCTACGTGCTGGCGGTTGGTATCGCCCTGCAGTTTGGACGCGATAGCCATACCCAATGCGGCAGATATAGACGTGGACGAGTGCCCTACACCAAATGTATCATATTCGCTCTCGCTGCGTTTGGGGAAACCGCTCAACCCGCCGTATTTGCGGTTGGTATGAAACACTTTGCGGCGGCCTGTAAGTATCTTATGCCCGTATGCCTGATGCCCCACGTCCCATACAAGCTGGTCGTCGGGTGTATTCATGACATAATGCAGGGCAACGGTCAGTTCTACCACGCCGAGGCTAGCACCAAAGTGACCGCCATGTATGCTAACGCAGTCTATAATGAATTGCCTCAGCTCATTACAAACCTGCTGTAGTTCAGTTTTATTCAGTTTCCTCAAATCCGCAGGATATTCAATCCTGCCGAGCAATGGGCCTGCTGCTATTTCTTCCATCTACCGAAAACGTGGGGGATTAATCGTTCAAAAATAGGTAAAAATCCGCTATGCGATACTGATTATAACGTTAAAAAGAAAGTAATGTTTAATGTTTCCCCAATATGTTTTGATAGAGGGTAAAAATCTATTGGCAAATATTGCGCCAAAGCTATGTTACCTTTGCCCTAATTTTTCAATTGATGTTCAACCGATATTGGCGGGACTACCCGTGGTTTTTACAAGTTACCCTATTCGGGCTGATGGCATTTACGATGGTGTCGTTTGCAGCGTTGGTACTATATACCGCTGTACCATATATTACGGGGTACACCGTACAAACGATACTTGGAATAGATGCTGATAGCAGTGATAAACTGAAGTCTGCATTTTTGTGGGTTCAGGGCGCATCATCTGTATTTAGTTTCCTCATTGCGCCGTTACTATTTGCTTATCTGAGTACGCCACGAGTAAAGGAGTATCTGGGTTTAAAAGCACCTGTACAACCCTTACATATACTGCTGGGTATTGGCATGATGCTGGGAGCTATGCCATTGCTGATAGAGATAGGTCTGGTACTTAAAAATCTTGTGCTAGGCACTGGCGATGATAAGGTAGAGCGGCTGACAAAAGCATTGCTGGATATAAAAACGAACAGACAACTGGCAGAGGTACTGATAGTGATGGCATTGATACCAGCTATCAGCGAGGAGTTTTTTTTCAGGGGCGTATTGTTGCGTTTTGCCCATCAACGCATGGTAAAGATGACACTACCTATCATTATTACTTCTGTTTTATTCGGTGCAGTGCACGGCACGTTGTATAATTTTCTGCCCATTGCTATAGCGGGCGGGTTGCTATGTTTGATATATTACTGGAGCGGCTCATTACTGACGGGCATGGTAGCGCATTTTGTATATAACGGTACGCAGATATACATGGCATACTTGTCTAACAGCAACGAAACCATGCAGCAGATAAGCAACGCGAAGCACCTGCCCGTATGGGTGGTAGCGGCTGGCGCATTGGTATTTGCAGCATCCTTATTCGCGTTCTGGAAAACAAAAACTCCATTGCCACCTGATTGGTCGGCTAATTTTTCGGAAGCGGAACTGACAGAACAAAAACAAGAACAAACGGAAGCATAATTATGGCAATGAACTGGCCTACATTTTTTACCCGCCTCGGCAGTGCAGTTGTTTTCTGCGCGGTGATGATGGCCGGGCTGTTATGCAACGAGTGGTCTTTTCTGGCATTAGTGGCTTTGATACAGGTGCTGTGCATGCGGGAGTATTTCAGGCTGATGAAAAAGATATACCCGAAGTATTACTGGCCTATGTGGATGCAGGTAGCCATGCAGGTAGGTTGCCTCGGATATCTTATTTATTACTCGGCTTTGTTTATAGAATATGAGCAAATCATCTTTGCCGTCATTATGCTGCCGCAATTTGTATTGATGGCAGCGGCATTGTCGGTACACAAATCGCGCTATGCGGCAGGTTATGCGTTTTTGAGTTTCTTCTATTTGTCGCTACCCATGATACTGCTGATGCAGTTGTATATGTTTGATACCCTTTTCCCCCTAATGATTATCCTGATGATTTGGTGCAACGATACGCTGGCATATCTGGTTGGTTCGTTTATAGGTAAAACACCACTTACCAAAATATCGCCCAAAAAGACATGGGAAGGTACAGTGGGGGGTGTCATCCTGACATTAGTAAGCGTGGCGGTTTGGGCTTATTTCAAACAAACGGACTATACCATCATGCAGTGGGTAGGGCTGGCATTGGTTGTTGCCATTACAGGCACTTTTGGCGATTTGCTGGAATCGAAACTGAAACGCATGGCAGATGTAAAAGACAGCGGAGCCATGATGCCGGGACACGGCGGAGCACTTGATAGGTTTGATTCCCTGTTAATTGCAACCCCTTTTGCGTTTGCATACATATCATTGGTAATGTACTAATACATTATAGCCCATTCATATTAATCATTCTTAATCATAGCCATCATAGTTATCATTTCATCATTAGAATCATAGCTATCATAGCATTCATAGTCTATCTTTGCACCCATGACAATTCATCGCGAAGGATATAAATACATACTCATAGCATCGGTGCTATGGGCTATTATCGGTTATGTTACCTACACGTATTTGCTGACCGACTGGCCTATACTGTTTTGGCCTATCAATGTAGCTTGCTTCCTGTTATGGTTTTGGGTGATATGGTTTTTCCGCCTGCCAGAAAGGGATTATACCTATAACGACAATCTGTATGTATCCCCTGCCGATGGTAAAGTAGTGGTAATAGAAGAAACGGTAGAAACCGAATACTTTAACGACAAGAGGTTACAGGTATCCATCTTCATGTCGCCGCTGAATGTGCATGTGAACCGCAACCCCATAGGCGGAATTGTTAAATATGTAAAATACCACCCCGGCAAGTATTTGGTGGCATGGCACCCTAAATCATCTACCGAAAACGAGCGCACTACCGTAGTGCTTGCCAATAAACGGACAGAAATACTGATGCGCCAGATAGCGGGTGCATTGGCACGCAGGATATGTTATTACATAAAAGCAGACCAGCCCGTGAAGCAAAACGAAGAGTTTGGCTTTATCCGTTTCGGCTCTCGGGTAGATATTTACTTCCCCATTGGCACCAAAATAGATGTTAAAATTGGTGATAATGTGAAAGGCGGGGTAACGGTTTTGGGTAGTATTGCATAAATTTGTAACTTCATATATTATTTAAAGCAGAAAAAAAACAACTGATATGAAAAAACTCACATTATTACTCGGTGCCCTCGTGATAGCAGGTGCAGTATATGCATGCGATGGTAAAGGCAAGGGCGACAAAGCTTGCTGTAAGAAGAGCGAAAAGAAAGAATGCTGCAAGAAAGGCGATAAAAAGTCTTGCGAAAAAGGTGAAACAGCAAAGAAAGACGACAAAGCAGCCACTGAAAAGAAATCATAATCATAACGAGATGATAAGTGAAATGCCCCCAAATAGGGGGCATTTTTATTTTAGATGGTTCTGGAACAACTTTGTAGTATGGTTTTTAAAAAGATAACCGCTGCCGATATAGCCTTCTTTCAATCTATTGAGGGTATGAAAGCGGTGCTGACGGATAATGAGTCGCTGGAAAGCTGCGCCAGCGACGAAACAGAAGACCTGCATTATATGCCCGAGGTAGTGGTGCAAGCCCAAACGGTAGCAGCCATCAGCCGGTTGATGGCGTATTGTAATGAACAACTGATACCCGTTACCCCGCGTGGTGCAGGCACAGGGCTGAGTGGCGGCGCATTGCCAGTATATGGTGGTGTGGTGCTGGATATGAAGGCCTTTGACAAGATTATTCATCTCGACAAACGCAACCTGCAAGTAACCACTGAGCCAGGGGTGATAACACAAGTTTTGCAAGACTATGTAAAAGAAGCGGGTTTATTTTACCCGCCAGACCCTGCCAGCAAAGGTTCTTGTTTTATTGGCGGTAATGTGGCCGAAAACTCAGGCGGACCAAGGGCTGTGAAATACGGGGTGGTGAAGGACTATGTGCTGAATCTTGAAGTAGTACTGCCCGATGGCGAAGTGGTGTGGACTGGTGCCAATGTACTGAAGAATGCTACCGGCTACAACCTGACTCAACTTATGGTGGGCAGCGAGGGTACATTGGGCATTATAACCAAAATAGTGCTGCGGCTGATACCCGCCGTGCGGCATGATGTGCTGATGCTGGTACCATTTCGGCAAGCGGTGCAGGCGTGTGAGGCAGTAAATGCCATCTTCATGGCAGGTTATACACCATCGGCTATGGAGTTTATGGAGCGGGATGCGCTGGAATGGTCTATGCGCTATACACAGGCTACGGGCATATCGTTGCCCGATGATATTGAAGCACACCTGCTGATAGAGGTGGACGGTAACGATAAAGACGCGCTGTACAATGACATGGAAGCAATAGCTGCCGTGGTGCAGCATTACGACATAGGGGATGTGCTGTTTGCCGATACACATGAGCAGAAACAAATGCTGTGGACACTGCGCCGCAAAGTAGGCGAGGCGGTAAAAAGCAACTCTATATACAAAGAAGAAGATACGGTAGTGCCGAGGGCAGAACTGCCCGAACTGTTGCGCATCATCAAGCAACTGGGCAGGGAATATGGTTTTCAGTCGGTATGCTACGGGCACGCAGGCGATGGCAACCTGCATGTAAACATTGTAAAAGGAAGCATGAGCGACGAGGACTGGAATACAAAACTTACAGAAGGCATACGCAAGCTGTTTGCGGAAGTGGTGCGGTTGGGGGGCACACTATCGGGCGAGCATGGCATAGGGCTTGTACAGAAAGATTATATGGACATCGCTTTTAGCAACAGGCAGTTACAAATCATGCGTTCCATAAAGCAGGTATTTGACCCTATTGGCATCCTAAACCCCGGCAAGGTATTCGCCGATTAAAATGACATTGGTTTTACAATAGCATAACCCGCAATAAAAGGCACTTTCAATGCGTTTTTACCCTAACTTCGTAAGACAGATTATCGCGAATATGAAACAGATACTAATAGCATTGATGTTGTGTTTGGGTATTACCGCAGTATATGCACAAGACGATGTGCCTGTATATAGCAGCAGTGGCAAGCCCGTGAGGGATGGTAAGGTGGCCGGCCGCAAGCAAAAAGGCTTTGATGCCAGCAGAATAATATTTGGGGGTGGTTTTGGCTTTGGCTTTGGCAATGTTACCAACATCAATGTAGCACCTGCAGTAGGTTATCGTATATCAGACAGGTTTTCTGCGGGTATAGGTATGGGGTATCAGTATGTTCGTGTTAAGAATTACTACCCGGTGTTTGATGCCAGCTACAATACTGTGTACAGACCATTTACAGCCAATGTATATTCCCCCAGTTTATGGATGAGGTATATATTATGGAACAATGTATTTGCCCATGTGGAGTATGAACATAATTTCATGTCCTTTAAAGAATATTATAACAACTACACCGTAAGCAACGATATACTGACACGCAATGTAAACTACAGTGCACCATCTATACTGGTAGGTGGCGGTATTCGCCAGCCGGTTTCGGAACGTGTATCTATCGTTTTTCAAGGATTGTACGACATATTGCAAGATAAGAACAGCCCGTACAGGGGTACAGTCGCATTCCGCTTCGGTATATTGGCAGGGTTTTAGTTAGAGCAAAACAGCTATTCAACTAATCCGTAAAAAGTGGCTATTTTCACGCCATGAGTTCTGCCTTGTTATTAACCATCGTGTTGGGCTATTTTGCCCTGCTGCTTGGTATCGCATTTTATACATCCCGCCATTCCGATAATGAATCGTTTTTTATAGGCAACCGCAACAGCAAGTGGTGGGTGGTAGCTTTCGGTATGATAGGTACTTCCCTATCTGGCATGACGTTTATATCCGTACCGGGAACGGTGGGGGCAAAGGGCTTCGATTATTTTCAGGTAGTAATAGGTTATTGGTTGGGCTATTTTGCGGTAGCATTTATACTGTTGCCCATCTATTACAAAATGCAGCTCACATCTATCTATACCTATCTGGAGCGCAGGTTGGGAGTTACATCGTATAAAACGGGCGCGTTGTTTTTCATCCTGTCGCGCACACTGGGCGCTACGCTGCGCTTGTACCTTGTGATAAAAGTGCTGGAGAAATTTGTGCTGGAAGATATGGGCATCTCTTTTGAGGTGACTGCTGTTGTGATACTAGCATTGATACTATTATATACTTATCGCGGCGGCGTAAAGACCATTGTATGGACTGATACTTTGCAAACCACTTTTATGATACTGGCATTGCTGGTTTGTGTGGTATATATCATGAATTCATTGCATCTTGACCTTGGTACTACATGGCAGGCAATGACCGAAAAAGGATTTACCAAAATGATAGGTACAGATGTGATGGCTCCCAACTTCTTTTTGAAACAGGTACTGGGTGGCGCATTTATTACCATCGCCATGACGGGGCTTGACCAGGAGATGATGCAGAAAAACATCAGCGTCAGCAACCTGAAAGACTCGCAAAAGAACATGATAACATTCTGCTTTACGCTGCTGGCTGCCAACTTCATCTTCCTGCTGCTGGGCGGCTTATTGTATTTGTATGCCGGTGCTAATGGCATAACTGCTGTGGGCGACGATATATTCCCCACCATAGCGGTACAGAGTGGCTTGCCTTTTTTCATCACTGTCTGTTTTATGATAGGTTTGGTGTCGGCACTATTCCCCAGCGCAGATGGTGCACTAACGGCACTGACATCTTCTTTCTGCATAGATATTTTGGGTATCAAAAGGAAACAGGGATTGACAGAGCAACAGCAATCTAAAATAAGGCTCATGGTGCATAACGCGTTTGCCATCATCTTCCTTGCTTGTGTGTTTTTTTTCAGAGAAGTAGATAATGGTTCGCTGATACAGATACTACTGGTTGTAGCGGGTTATACTTATGGGCCACTACTCGCATTGTTCTCATTTGGCATCCTCACCAAGCGTGGAGTAAACAGCCCGACCGTACCCATTATTTGCATACTTGCTCCAGTACTTTGTTATATACTAAAGCAGCACGATAAAGAATGGTTGGGGGGCTATGCAATAGGTACGGAGCTATTGATTATTAACGCCGCTTTGACCTTTGTACTCTTATTTTTGTTCTCGAACAGGCAGGGAAATTCTGCCATAAAACAGGCATAACATGAAAGATAAACTGACGAATATAAAACTGCGCGACTGGACGGAAACCCGTGCACATAGCAGTTGGCAGGTGTTTAAGATAATGGCAGAGTTTGTACAGGGCTTTGAAACCCTCGCCAAGATAGGGCCTTGTATTTCCATCTTCGGTTCAGCGCGCACCAAACCAGGGCATCCGCACTACGAGATGACGGTAGAAGTAGCCAAACGATTGGCGGAAGAAGGTTTTGGTATTATAACAGGCGGTGGCCCCGGTATTATGGAAGCGGGCAACAAAGGCGCGAATATGGCAGGCGGCCGTTCAGTAGGGTTGAATATAGAGCTACCCTTTGAGCAGCACGGCAACCCATATATAGATGCCGACAAATCGCTGCATTTCGATTACTTCTTTGTGCGCAAAGTGATGTTTGCAAAATACTCGCAGGGCTTCATCATGATGCCGGGCGGGTGGGGCACTATGGATGAGTTTTTTGAAGTAGCCACGCTGATACAAACAGAGAAATTCATCCAAACACCCATGATATGTATGGGCTCATCTTATTGGAAAGGACTGATAGACTGGATGAAAGAAACCATGCTGGATGGCGAAGGATACATCAGCCCAGGGGATTTGGATATGATAAAGATATTTGACACGGCTGATGAGGTGGTAAACTACCTGCACGAGTTTTATTCGCATAACAAACTGCAACCCAATTTCTGATGACACAAGTATTGCTGCCTGCAGCCATAGACAATTATGCGGAAACATACACTACTGCAGAGAGCGAAGCATTGGCACAACTGAACCGAGAAACGCACTTGAAAATAGAACTGCCCGTCATGCTATCGGGCAAGTTGCAAGGCACGCTATTGCAGATGATAAGCTGTATGATAAAACCGCGCTGCGTGTTGGAAATAGGCACTTATACGGGTTATTCGGCAATATGCCTTGCTAAGGGATTGGCGCAGGGTGGGCATTTGCATACCATAGATATAAACGAAGAGTTGCAAGACATGTGTTTTCGTTACTTTTGCAAAGCAGGATTAGAGAACAACATAACCCAACATATAGGTAAGGCTGCGGAGATAATACCAAACATCAACGAACAATTTGATTTAGTGTTCATTGATGCCGATAAACAAAACTATCACCTGTACTATGATATGGTATTTGATAAAGTACCCGTAGGCGGCTTTATTTTAGCAGATAATGTATTGTACAACGGCGAGGTAGTATGGCCCGATGCAGAGCAAAGCAAAAATGCAAAAGCCATGCACGCGTACAATGAAAAAATAAAAGCGGATAAGAGAGTAGAGCATATATTGCTGCCCGTAAGGGATGGCTTAATGCTGGTAAGGAAGATTGAAAATTGATTACTAACGTATTTTGAATGAACGTATGAGAAAAGCTGTATTCTTTGGTATAATAATGCTGACATCGCTATGCGCAGGTGCGCAGGGGGGTGCATATGAGGAAAGGGCTAAATCGTATATAGAACAATACAAGCATCTGGCGGTAGCAGAGCAGAAACGCAGTGGCATACCCGCAGCCATCACACTGGCGCAGGGCATACACGAAACCAGTGCAGGCAGCAGCGAATTGGCTACGATGGCCAATAATCACTTTGGCATCAAATGCAAAAAAGAATGGACTGGCGAAACTTTTGCACACACAGACGATGCACCCAATGAATGTTTTAGAAAATATAGCAGGGCAGAGGATTCTTACAAAGACCATTCGGACTACCTGATGAAAAGCCCGCGTTATGCCGAATTGTTCAAGCTGTCTATAACAGACTATGCAGCATGGGCGGTAGGGCTGAAACGCTGCGGCTATGCCACCAACCCACGCTATGCGCAGATGCTGATAAAAATTGTAGAAGACTATAAGCTACAAGCATATACCTACGCAGCACTAAACGATGTTGACATCAATGCTGTATCGCCCGACCGCAAGGCAGAGGTGATACCCGAAGAAGATGCAAGAGAGATGCCACAACAACAGGCAAAAGGGATGACGGCAGGCGTTAATAATACACCCGCCAAAGCTACGCAAGCCGTTGCAAAGCAACCCAAGCCTGTAGTGGCAGCACCACAAGTAACATCAGCGCCAGTAGTAGTACCTGTAACGACCGCGCCTGCTGTAGTATCTGCACCACCTACCAATGTACCTGAACAGGAAATGGTAACAGAGGTACAGGAGATACCTGTTGCAGAAAGTACTGGCAATGGTTTTAAACCTGCGTACGGACAGATGGTGCGCGTAAACGGCCTGAAAGCCGTCTATGCACGTAAGGGCGATACACCGCTGGAGTATGCGTATAAAACAAGCTTTAGATATCAGAAACTGCTGGAGCTGAATGAAATTGACGAACGTCCATTGCCCAATGATATGTACCTGTATCTGGAGCGCAAGAATACAAGAGGTGTGCGCCCTAAGCATGTGGTAAAATCTGGAGAAACAACTTATAGCATTGCGCAGGCAGAGGGCTTGCAACTAAAAAGCCTGATGGATATGAATATGCTGCAACCCGGCGAAGAGCCCTACCCCGGCACAGTATTGGAGCTGCAACAATACCGCACTTCAAAACCGGTAGTGGTTATAAGGAAAAAGGAAACTCCTGTTATATACACAAAGCCTACTGCATATCCGCAGGCAGTACCTGTAGCGGCTAATTCAGCTACTGTATCTACCAAGCCGGCTATTAAAACATCTAATATAGTAGTAAATGAAAACAGTGTGCCTGCTGCTGAAAAAATAATGGATACTACTGTGGCAAAACCAATAATCGCGCCCGCAAAAACGGAAGTAGCTGCAACTGTAGCTACACAGCCGGTTGTAGTGAAAGAACCCGTGGTAGTTGCCGAAATGAAAAAAGACACCGTACAACAAGCAGTAGCAGTTGTAACGCAACCAACCATAACTGCACCTGCTGTGCCCGCACCCGTTGAGGCGGCACCCGTAGTTGCCATACAAGCTGAAGCCAAGCCTGTAGCCATTGAACCTGCCGCACCTGTTGCAGTTACTACACAAGCTATACCTGTTCCCGTTGTAGAGACAACACCCATTGCAAAAGATACAGCAATAGCCATACAAGCCGCGCCAATAGTAGAAGAAACAAAGCCGTTACCTACTGTAAATATAGAGCCCGTAGCTGCTGTCAATAAACCTGCTGCATTGCCTACGAGCAAGCCAGTAGCTGCGGTAGTAAAACCTGTAGAAGTGCCGGTAATAGAAGAAGAACCTAAAGATGAACTAGACAGACTGAAAAAGAAATTTGACAAAGTAGTATATGCAAAAGACAATGTAAGGACTACACCGCCACCTGCGCAGCCCGTTGCCACTACTATACCCAAGCCGGATACAATAAAAGCGGTAACAACAGCACCCAAGCCCGAGGAAAAAATAAAACCACTTGCTCCGTCGAGCGATGCAAGCAAATACTATATAGTAAAGAAAGGAGATACGGGTTTTGCTATTGCGCAGAAGTATGGTATTAGTGTAAAGCAACTGAACGAATGGAACGGGCTGAACTTCGGTGCGATACAAGAGGGGCAGAAACTGCGTATAAAACCATAATGGTATGGATATAGTGCAGCTACACGATAAACGCTTTGAAGTATTTATTGACAAAGCTACCATAGCCAATAAAGTGGTTGCACTTGCCAAGCAAATAGATGCCGACTACAAAGGCTTGAATCCATTATTTCTCGGTATATTGAACGGTTCTTTTATATTCGCGGCAGACCTGTTCAGGCATATAAGCACCCCTGCTGAAATATCTTTTATCAAACTGGCATCTTACAGAGGCACTACCTCTACAGGCAATATTGTAACAGCCATCGGGCTGGAAGAAAATATCGCAGGCAGGCATATCGTGATAGTGGAAGACATTGTAGATACAGGGCGTACGCTGCATAGCTTTCTACCGCAAGTACTACAACAACAACCCGCATCTGTACAGATAGCCTGTTTTCTGTCAAAACCCGAAGCGCGTGTATGTGAGGTTGTACCTCGTTATATGTGTTTTGAGATACAGGATACCTTTGTAGTAGGTTATGGGCTCGACTATGACGGGCAAGGGCGCAATCTGCCTCATCTATATCGCTTATGCGATTAAATCAATAAAAAATATTATTCGGCTGTGCATCAATCATGCCTGCTTCTTGCGCTTTGGCAAACAGGGTTTGGATAGCACTACGCCCCGCATTGCCCAAGTCTGCAGTATATTCATTCACATACAGGTTGATGTGTTGGCGCATTACATCTTCCTGCATTTCCTGCGCGTTATCTGTTACATAATGGCTAAGAGTTGGATAGTTTTTCCATGCGTAGGCTATGCTGTCTTTCAACACTGCATCTATAGTAGCGGCTACATCATGTCCAAGTTCTCGTTTGGCTACGATGCCGCCAAGCGGTATGGCAGCTTGTACGGTATGCTCCCACCAATCACCCAAGTCCATCAGTTTCACCAACCCTTTTTGCGCATAAGTAAAACGCCCTTCGTGTATGATGAGCCCTGCATCGTAGTTGCCATCGAGTACTGCCTGCTCAATATCGCTAAACAGTGTTGGTGTTTTATTAGCGGCTTGCGGCAATGCAAGGGATAACAAAAGATTGGCAGTGGTGTGCAGCCCCGGTATGGCTATTCGCCAATTGGCGGCATCTGCTGGATTGAGCGGTTGCTTTGCAACCAGTAACGGACCTACACCCATACCCAGTGCGCTGCCGCTATGCAGCAATGCATAGTGGCGGGTGGTATGCAGCAGCGTACTATAGCTTAGTTTGGTAACGTGCAGCTTGCCAGTTAGTGCCCACTCATTCAGGGTTTCAACATCTTCCATCACCACGTCAAACTGCAAGCCGCGTGTATCTATCTTGCCATGCAACATCGCATCGAAGATAAACGTATCGTTTGGGCATGGACTGAAGCCGAGCGTTAGTTTCATGCGGTAAAATTACGATGCAGTAACGGAATACGCATGATACGGATATAACTGCAATGTATAATGTGAAAACAGCGACGCAGGAAAGGAAAATTCTTTTATCTTTGCCGTCCCCAAAAGGAGTGAAAACTCTTTTTCACCGTTCGGGAAGTGGCGCAGCCCGGTAGCGCATCCCGCTTGAGGCGGGAGGGTTGCAAGTTCGGAAGCTATGAGTTATAAGGTGTATATACTGTATAGTACTAAATTAGAAAAGTATTATGTAGGGCATACAGAAGATGTGGAGCGAAGAATAGAGGAGCATAATAATGGGAAAGGTAATTTTACCTCTAAAGGGTTACCTTGGATACTGGTACATATTATTGCTTGCGCTACAAAAAGCGAAGCTGTAAGATTGGAACAGAAAATAAAGAAAAGAGGAATTAAACGATATTTACAAGATATAGATGTCTTGTAATTGTTCGGGAAGTGGCGCAGCCCGGTAGCGCACTTGTATGGGGTGCAAGGGGTCGCAAGTTCGAATCTTGTCTTCCCGACGAACAAAAGGAAAGCTCAACAGCGATGTTGGGCTTTTTGTTTTATGTTATGAATGGATGGCGCATCCCGCTTGAGGCGGGAGGGTCGCAAGTTCGAATCTTGTCTTCCCGACGAACAAAAGGAAAGCTCAACAGCGATGTTGGGTTTTTTGTTTTATGTTATGAATGGATGGCGCATCCCGCTTGAGGCGGGAGGGTCGCAAGTTCGAATCTTGTCTTCCCGACGAACAAAAGGAAAGCTCAACATCGCTGTTGGGCTTTTGTTTGTATGATACTTGATGAAGCCACAATGGCGCTAAGACGTTAACAAGAAAACCATCCGTACGGATGGTTTTCTCAGTATGGTATGTAAAATGTGCAAGTTTAGTGCAAATCGGCAGATATAAGCCTTAAAAATTCGCTGCGGGTTTCATTTTTCTCAAACTGTCCGCTGAATGCGGATGTGGTGGTGATGCTGTTTTGTTTTTGCACGCCGCGCATCATCATACATAGGTGCTTGGCTTCTATTACTACAGCTACGCCCAGTGGGTTCAGCGTTTCCTGTATGGCATCCAATATCTGATGCGTCAGCCTTTCCTGCACTTGCATACGACGAGAGAAGCAATCAACCACGCGCGCCAGTTTGCTAAGCCCCGTGATGTAGCCATTGGGTATGTAGGCTATATGCGCCTTTCCAAAGAAAGGCAGCATATGGTGTTCGCACATAGAGTATAGTTCTATGTCCTTTACAATCACCATCTCGCTATACGACTCCTGAAACTTTGCCGAGTTCAGTATGGCTTTAGCATCCATATCGTAGCCCTGCGTCATGTATTGCATAGCTTTGGCAACACGCTCAGGAGTTTTTATCAGCCCTTCACGTTCGGGGTCTTCGCCCAGTTGCTCTATAGCGGTACGATAGTTTTCTATCAGCTTAGCAGTGGTGGCTTCGTCGTAATGTTCTGTTTTTTTATAAGACACGTCAGTCAGTTCAGCAGTTAGCAAAAAAGTATTTACCCAAAATACTCAACGTAGATGCGTGGTGTTTCCAGCAGCTTTATGCAGTGCAGTGATGCACCATTACTTTGTATATGGGGTTGCAATTCGTCCCATATAGCAATGGCAAAATTTTCGGCACTGGTAAATTTACCTTTCATAAAATCTACATCAAGGTTCAGATTCCGATGATCCACTCTTTCAACAATTACATCCCTGATAAGTTCACCAAGCGTCTTGGCATTAAATATAAAACCCGTGTCGGGGTGGGGGGTACCTTTAACGGTCACATGCAGTTCGTAGTTATGTCCGTGCCAGTTGGCATTGGCGCATTTGCCAAATACCTCACGGTTTTGCTCATCACTCCAATCATTGTTATATAGCCTGTGGGCGGCATTAAAATGTTCCACTCTTGTCAGGTACACCATATCGTTTTAATTATAGGCTGCAAAATTAGCTTTAGATAATGGTTTAGACAAAAAAGTAGTTATTTGCAGTATGGATATATTGCTGATAGCCGCTACAGAGGCTGAAATAGCTCCATTGGCTAAGCTAATAGCCAACAATAAGGTTTCAGGCAGTGAGACTGCATACCACTTTGCATGGGGCAGGCTGGTGGTGTGTGTGGCAGGTGTGGGCATGGTTGCTACTGCTTATGCCCTTACTAAGCAACTGGCTGCGCATCGGTACGATATAGTGGTGCAGGCAGGCATTGGCGGGGCATATAACAGGCAACTGCAATTGGGGCAGGTGGTGTTGATAGCTACAGAACAGTATGGCGATATGGGTGCGCAAGACCACGACAGCTATATAGATATAAATGCACTTGGCTTGCTGGATGGTAATACGCATCCGTATATAGATGGCAAACTACCTGCACCTGAAACTGAAGCCGGCAAGGCGTTGCAACTGCAAGTTGTAAGCGGCATAACAGTTAATACCGTGTCGGGCAACGAAGCTACCATAGCAAGAATGCAAACCGAGTATGCACCCGATACCGAAAGCATGGAAGGAGCAGCCATGCACTATGTATGCCTTATGGAGGGCGTGCCCTTTTTGCAAATAAGGGCAATATCCAACTATGTAGAGCCGAGGAATAGAGAAAAATGGGATATACCATTGGCGGTTCATAACCTGAACGATGTGCTGGCAAAGCTTTTCAATACCATACTCTGATATTATGTAAAACTTTTATGTTGAAAATCCCTGTTCTTATCAACAGTCTGAAAATGGGGGATTTGGATAGTACGTTATCTTGTATATATTTGTCTTCCGTAAAAAAACAGCAAAACTAAAAAAACAGAATAGTGGCGTACGAAAACAAAAACTTTGGTGAAAACCGTAACAGTGAGAGCTTATACAGCAAACGCATTAAGGCAGGCAAGCGCAGAACGTATTTTTTTGACGTACGCTCTACCCGCGGCAACGACTACTTCATTACCATCACAGAAAGCAAAAAACGCTTTGACGATAATGGATACGAAAGGCATAAAATGTTTTTGTACAAAGAAGACTTCAACAAATTTCTGAACGCCCTGACGGATACGGTAAACTATGTAAAAACCGACCTGATGCCCGACTTTGACTTTGATGCGTACAACCACGATCAGGAAAACGAAGAGGGTGCACCTGTTGCTGCAACAGACGAAGTGAGTGTTAGCGAAACTGTTGATAATAGTGCAGGTGTAGATGATTGGAAAATGTAATTACGAATACATTATCATACATAATACAGAGCCGGCTTTTAGCCGGCTTTTTTATGCCATTTGCTGCCGGCATATTCTGTTATGAGTACAAATATTTTGTGCAGATATAAAAAATGAGCTAAAAGTTATAGGTAAATCGGAAATTTGATTAATTTAACGCTTGCGTAAGCTATAATCATAATAAATAATATATTTAGGATAGTTTTCTGAAAAATCTGCCGTATGAAAAAATTGTTGCTATTCACGCTGTTGATAGGTATTAAGGCACAGGCACAGGAGTTTGAAGGTGGTGTTGGTGGTGGTTTCAGTATCAATGGACAACCCACAGATAATATGGTGTACAAAGGCGACCAATCGCTGATGAACTACTCTACCAATATGCGCTTGCTCTATACTACCAAAAACCTGTGGCAGATAGGGCTTGAAGGACATATGCACGAACTATCTTCAAAATCGTCTAAAAAATACGGTGGGTTCATAAATGGTACAAGGCTTATAGACTCTGTAGGTGGAGATGATAAAAAGTTGGTGTATGCAAAAAATGCAGTAAACATCACATTGGTTATTAATAAGCGTTTCGACTTTAATGGTGGCGCCAGTTATGCATACTTGGGGGCAGCATTAGGTGTTGGTTTTGCAAGAAACAACGCACACTCTTATGCAGCAAACGAATCGTACAACGGCCCGGATGGCGGGCGTGGGTTGACATATGGCGCGCAACTTGGCTATGCTGCCAATGTATCGTCAAACATAGGTATATACCTGGAAGCTGCGATGAGGTACTATAATTTTGACTACAAAGATGCCGGTGCACCGCAAATATGGGTGAACCCTCAAGTACTGAAGTATAGCATTATGGCGTTTCCTGTTACATTCGGTTTGCGCTATACCTTCTACAAAGTACCAGGTAGTGCATATGGTACTTACAACAAAACGAACCGCCGCTACTACGAAAGTAAACGATATAACAGAGGTAAATACTAAGTATAGCCTCGAATTAATATAAACGGGATGCGTTTGCATCCCGTTTATATTTTGATAAATAAAGTATAGTATTAGTTCTGGAAAGGGAGGGGCAATTAATTATTATTGCTCTGACTGACAATTGTATATGTAAGTGCGAACAATGAGATGATAGAAGTAGCAATAGATAACCACCTGTCTTTAGAATAGTCTGTAGTTGCAGAGCGTGATTTTGCCTTAAGAGGTTCTACATATATCACGTCGCCGCTACGCAGAAAGTAGTATGGAGATGTGAAGATGTTGGTAGAGTTAAAGTCAAAACGCACAAACCTTTTTTGGCCTTGCTCTTCTCTTATCAGCATTACGTTGTTGCGCTTACCTGTTATGCTCATATCGCCAGCCATGGCGAGTGCATCCAGTATGCTGGTCTTTTCATCAACTATATTATATTTTCCGGGGCGAGTTACATCGCCAATTATATTAATGTAAAAATTCATCAATCTGACGTTGATGATCGGGTCAACATAATATTTAGCTGCTTTTCCTCTGATTGTTTCCTTTGCCTGCGTAGTTGTTTGCCCCAATACATTTACCCTCCCTACGAGCGGTACTTCAATCATGCCATTTTTATCTACTATGTAAGTGCTGTTTTTTTCATTGGCTACGCCTGTAGATGTTTCAGTACCGCTTGGTTTTACATCAATTGTTTGTACGGTAACATATAGTTGATCATTTACCTGTATCACAGGCTCTACGTAAGTGTGTTCGCTTATTGTATATGAGTTGGAAATGCTATCCGGAACATTCTGAAAATATGTTACTTTTTTAGCATTAGAACATGATTGAAAAGCAACTGCCGTCATGATGATGAGTAAGATGCTGATAAACGGAATATGAATGCTGCGAGGTTTTTGCATGTATTATTCTATTTTTCATCAAAAGTAGCTTAAAAATATAACTAAACAAATGTAGCGAGTAAATAGCCCAAAGCAGCTACTGAATTATTATTCGCGTAACACATAGATACTGTGATGTATAGGATTTTTGAAGTACTTTTGCCGCTTGAAACGGGTAGCCGAAATAGCATAATTTATAATGAGCTGATTGGGCGTGTCGGGTAGCATATTGCCTGCATAAATGCCTGAAAATAATACCGCATAATAATGGACAATAACTTCTCTTTTAAAAATAAACAAGAAGGCGATAATACTACACTAAATGTAAGGTGGTTGCTTACTACTTTACTGGGTACATGGCCATTATTTGCAGGCAGTATTGCCATTGCTTTGCTATGCGCTACATTGTATCTTAGGTATAGTACCCCCGTCTATAAAATGGGTACTGAAATACTACTGAACGAAAGCAACAGTAAATCGAGCAAAGACGAAGTATTGCTGGAAGGTTTGGGCCTTTCTGCAAAAAACAATGATATCAACAATGTGGTACGGGTGATAAAGAGCAAGCCCCTTATGCTGAAAGTTGTTAATAAGCTACGTCTGAACCTGCAATATTTTGAATACGGCAATGTAAAAACGACAAAATACTATAACGACTGTCCTTTCAGTATGATAATTGCTGATAGTGTGCTGCAAACTGCCGGCGGGGTGTCTTATAATGTTGTGTTTAATAAAAATGGAGGGTACGTTATCAGTGAGGGCGATAAGAAGTGGAGCGGTAAAATTGACGTGCCGATTCAATTGCCCATAGGAGAAGTGGTAATAATAAGAAATGCAACTGCATCTGCTATCAAACCCAATGCACGCTACGGAGTACTATTATTTGATGCATCGGGCATCGCATCATCTTTGGTTGGAGGATTGGATATCATTAAACCTGATAAAGGATCAAGCTACCTGAATATTTATATACAAGACGAGATACCGCAACGAGGTAAAGAAGTGCTGGACGAATTGGTAAAAGTGTATGCTACTACAAATATTGAAGACAGGAATAGAATTGCTATTCAAACCGTTGACTTTATAAACGAAAGGCTGAACAGGGTAAATGAGGAGCTAACAGGTGTAGAAAAAGATATAGAGTACTTTGAAAAGAGCAAAAAGATAACAGGCGATGTTGCAGACCAGTCGAAAGCACTTATATCTAACACCAACGAAAATTATAAAGAAGTATATGAAAAAGAAGTAGAGTTAGAGGTTATTAACTCTATTGAAAATTATATAAACAACAGCAAAAATAGCGAAAGGTTAATACCTGCAGGGTTACTTGCAGATAATAGCTTAGTGCTGAAGATTGCTGAGCGGTACAATGATTTACTACATAAAAAAGAACAATTAGAACTTTCTAAGACAGAGACGCACCCCGAATTGGTTGCAGCTAAAAAACAATTGGAGGCACTGCGAGATGATATGCGTACCAGCCTTGCTGCTACCAAACGCAGCTTGCTGGTTGTAATATCAGA
Organism: Chitinophagaceae bacterium IBVUCB1; assembly: GCA_002127285.1. Lineage (GTDB taxonomy): Bacteria > Bacteroidota > Bacteroidia > Chitinophagales > Chitinophagaceae > Polluticoccus. Next base: position 610,220 of record NFUW01000001.1, on the reverse strand, counting down.
GCTAAAGAAACAAGCAGGCAGTATAGATGCTCAAATACGCGAAGTGCCTAAAACAAAAAGGATATACTTAGACTACTCTCGCAAGCAACACATATATGAAGAGTTGTTTTTGTATCTGCTGAAAAAAAGAGAAGAAACAGAAGTTGCCAAATCATCTACAGTATCCAATGTATCGGTAATAAACAGTGCCGAAAACTTTGGTGCGGTAAAACCCAATAGATCGAGGGTTAAGAGTACTGCAATTTTGATAGGTTTTATCATACCCATTCTGATATTATTGCTAAGGCGTATGTTGAATACCCGTATCATTACGAAGACGGATATAACTACCAATTCTGAAATACCAGTTATAGGCGAAATAGGTCATAATGAAAATGAAGAAGCTGTAGCTGTAAAAAGTAATAGCCACTCAGCATTATCCGAACAGTTCAGGGCACTGAGAACCAATTTGCAGTTTCTGATGCCCGATAAGAGAGATAAAGTAATACTGCTTACATCCAGCATGAGCGGTGAGGGTAAGTCGTTTATAGCCATTAATTTGGCAAACACTTTTGCTATTTCAGGCAAAAAAGTGGTGTTGATGGAGCTTGACCTTAGAAAACCCAAAATATCCAAACACCTGGGTCTTAACAATAAGATAGGTTTATCGAGCTATGCAGTTGGTCAAAGTGAGATAAAAGATATCATACTGCCTTCCGGTTTTGAGGATAATCTGTTTGTTATCCCTTCAGGCCCAATACCGCCCAATCCTGCAGAACTAATCATGCTGCAAAAAGTAGATGAATTATTTGATTATCTGAAGGAGCACTTTGACTACATATTGATAGATACTGCTCCGGTAGGTCTTGTTACAGATGCATTATTGCTGAACCGATTTACAAGTGCTACGCTTTATATCATCAGACAGGGTTACACTTTCAGGCAGCAGTTACAAATACCAAACGAACTGAACGAAAATAAGAAGATGAACAGGCTTAGCTACGTTATTAACGACGTAGTGTACAGGCGCGGCTATGCGTATGGCTATGGGTATGGTTACGAATCGGGCTATGGGTATGGCTACGGTTATGGGTACGGCTACGGTTATGGCAAATACTCAAACGGGTACTTTGAGGAAGATAACAAGAATACCAACCTGCTAAAGCGGATTGCAGGTAATATCCGCCGTTCTGTCACAAAGCGGAAATAAGCCATCGTGAACCCTGTTTTTTTAAAAGCAGTCTGTTAATGTAACTGACTGAGGCGAAGCCATGAAAAAAATAAATCTCCAATACATAAAATATATGCCGTGTGCCGTATTGCAGGGCTAATCAATAAGACTGCAGATATAAGGGCATCGGCTATTCGTATGCGCGATAGTATGGCGCATGGTGGCCCTGATGATGCAGGTATATATTGCGACCCGAGTGTGGGGTTTGCATTAGCACACAGGCGGCTATCTATAATAGATCTAACAAATGGTGGCCATCAACCAATGATAAACGATGGGGGCAATGTAATAATAGCATACAATGGTGAAGTTTATAATTACAGGGAGCTAAAACAAATATTAACACAAAAAGGAAAGAAGTTTCATTCGTCGTCAGATACAGAAGTAATACTAAAAGCTTATGAGCAATGGGGGGCAGATTGCTTCACTATGCTAAAGGGTATGTTTGCTATTGCTATATATGATAAAGAAAAACAACAGCTAATATTAGCCAGAGATCCGAACGGCATCAAACCTTTGTATTATTATGCAGATAGTAATACAGTATGTTTTGCGTCTGAAGTAAAAGCTTTTAAAAAACTGAAACCAGACTGGCAGGAGTTTGAAAACTGGAAAGCATACATATTGGTATATGGCTACCTGCCCGAACCATACACTACATTGACGGGTGTTTACATGTTGCCGAAAGGTAGTTATATGTGTGTAGATGTGCATACAATATCGTACTCAATTACGAACTACAATACAGATGTATATGCAAGTAATATAACGGATGAACAAACAGCAATAGAAGAAGTAAGAAACAAATTGAATATAGCTGTTGACAGACACTTGATATCAGATGCGCCTATCGGTTTGTTTCTTAGTGGTGGTATTGATAGCAGCTTACTTACATTAATCGCGAAGCAAACAGGTCATACAGATTTGCATACACTTTCGATAGTGTTTGATGATAAACATTTCTCAGAGCAAACCTATCAAGACATAATTGCTGAAAAAACCAAATCAAATCACAGGCGCTTCAATCTTGATGCACAGATATTTACAAATGAGTTGCCTGATATTTTTCGGGCAATGGATCAACCTACTACAGATGGTATTAATACCTACTTCATTTGTAAATATGCAAAAACATACGGGTTAAAGGCTGTTCTTTCCGGCTTGGGTGCCGATGAGTTGTTTGGCGGATATGCATCTTTTGGGAGAGAGAAGATGATAAACAAATTGAAAAAAATACCTGCAATTGCGTTACGTGCAGGTAACCTCTCTATCAAAGACAAGTATAGAAAACTCTCGTTTCTGTCTGCTAAAAACCAGGTAGGCGAATACTTGTTTCACCGAGGCTATTTTAGCACGAAAGAGGCAGCAAGGATACTTGGTGCGTATGAGAAAAATATTATAGAAACAATAGAAAGCATCAATATACCTGCAGATATTGGAGGGTGGGATTATGGTAATAAAGTATCGTATCTGGAAAAGAACATCTATATGCAGAGCCAGTTATTGAAAGATACGGATATGATGAGTATGTGGCATAGCATAGAGGTGCGGGTGCCGTTTTTGGATACAGATTTAGTAAGCTTAGTAAACAGTATTGCACCTGCAATAAAGTTTAGTGAAAACACGCCCAAGCATTTGTTGGTAAAAGCATATGCCGATTTATTGCCAAGGGAAATATGGGACAGAAAAAAGCAAGGGTTTGTATTCCCGTTTCAGCATTGGATGAAAGGGAATGAAAATATGTACTTTAAAGTGGTAGATAAGAAAATGACACAATCATACAATGCAGGCAACCTTAGCTGGAGCAGGTACTGGGCATATCTTATTACTGCCAACTATCAATATCTGCAGGCATCTTGAAAAACATCTTATTTCTAAACCTCGCTGCCTTTCGCAATTATGGCGGATTAGAAAAATTTAATAGGTGCTTTCTTAAAGCATTAGACGGGCTTGGGAGTGATTTGAAGTATAATGCAACAGGAGTGTCTTTATGCGATGAGGAGGCAGATGAAAAATATTTTCCGCAATCGCTGTACAAAGGGTTCAATAATAATAAATTTATGTTTGTGCTGCATAGCATCCTGAAGATGCTAAAGCAAGACATACTGATATTAGGTCATATCAATACATCTGTTATAGGCATAGTATTCAAAACATTATTCCCTGAAAGAAAATTGGTGCTTGTATGCCACGGTATAGAAGTTTGGCAACCGCTGAAAGGAATAAAGAAGCGTGTAATGGATAAAGCCGACTATATATTAGCGGTAAGTGAATATACCAAACAGCAGATAGTGCAAAAACAAGGTAAGCCTGCAAGTATGGTATTTGTTTTTCACAATACCATTGACCCGTATTTCAGTTACCCTGCAGCGTATAAAAAAGATGTAGTGCTTCAGAAGCGCTATGGTATAAAACCCACCGATTTTGTAGTGTACACCTTATGCAGGCTGTCGTCAAAAGAGCAATATAAAGGGTATGATGCGGTGATAGAAGCAATAGCTACGTTATGCAGCAAGTATCAACATGTAAAATACCTGATTGCAGGAAAGTACGATGAAGTAGAAAAAAAACGTGTAAACGAGTTAGTTACTGTTAAAGGACTTACAGATAAAGTGATACTTGCAGGATACGTTGATGAAAGAGAAATTGTAAAACACTATCAGCTGGCAGATGTATTTGTAATGCCCAGTACTGGCGAAGGTTTTGGAATAGTTTTCATAGAAGCAATGGCATGTGGCAGGCAAGTAATTGGGGGTAATGCAGATGGAAGTATTGATGCATTGCGTGGTGGAGATATGGGAACAATAGTAAATGCTGACGATGTATATGCAATAGCAAAAGCAATAGAAGATAAGATTCTTTCAATAAATCAGTTTAACGATACGCAATCGGCACTGCTGCAAAAAAAGGTAGTCAACTATTTCGGCTTCGATACATATAAAGGAAACCTGAAAACCATATTACAATCAATACTTAATTAGCAGAAATGGCGAAGAAAGCATTAATAACAGGTGTTACAGGGCAAGATGGTGCATACCTGAGCGAATTGCTGCTGCGAAAAGGATATGAAGTGCATGGCATCAAGCGCAGGAGTTCTTTATTTAATACGGAACGGATAGACCATTTGTATGAAGACCCGCACATTGCAAACAGACATTTTGTATTACATTACGGCGACCTTACAGACAGCACCAATATCATTAGAATAATACAGGAAGTACAGCCTGATGAAATATATAACCTGGGTGCTATGAGCCATGTACAGGTTAGCTTTGCTACACCTGAATATACGGCTAATGTAGATGGTACAGGTACTTTGCGGATATTAGAAGCTGTAAGGTTACTGAACCTCACAGAGAAAACTAAAATATACCAGGCATCTACATCAGAATTGTACGGTTTGGTGCAGGAAGTGCCGCAATCAGAAAAAACACCTTTCTACCCAAGGTCTCCATATGGCGTTGCAAAGTTGTATGCATATTGGATAACGGTAAACTACAGAGAAGCATACAATATTTTTGCCTGTAATGGCATACTCTTTAACCACGAAAGCCCGATGCGTGGCGAAACTTTTGTTACCAGAAAAATTACAAGAGCGGTAGCGCAAATATCTTTGGGTCTGCAAGATAAATTGTATATAGGCAACCTCAATGCACAGCGCGATTGGGGGCATGCGAAAGATTATGTAGAGGCTATGTGGTTGATGTTGCAACAAGACACTCCAGATGATTTTGTTATAGCAACTGGCACCACAACCTATGTAAGGGATTTTGTAAAAATGGCATTTGCAGAAGCGGGAATTGAAATTGAATTTAAAGGTAATGGTATAGATGAAGTTGGCATTGTGAAATCTGTAAAAGACAATGCAATACTGAAAACGGGCCAGGTAGTAGTATCTGTAGATCCAAAATACTTCAGGCCAACGGAGGTAGATTTGTTGATAGGCGATGCAACTAAAGCAAGAGAGAAGCTTGGCTGGCAACCAAAGTATACCTTACAGGAAATGGTGAGTGAAATGGTAGCGCACGATATTAAAACCTTTGAAAAGCAAAAATTACTGAAAGCTGCAGGTTATCAGTTTTTGCCAAAGTATGAGTAATGATGCAAAAAGATAGTAGGATATATATCGCAGGGCATAGAGGTATGGTAGGTAGTGCCATTCATAGGAAATTATTGAGAGAAGGGCATGATAATATAATAGTAAAGGCATCGCAGGAATTAGACTTAAGAAATCAGCAAGTGACAGCCGATTTTTTTAAAGAACACAAACCCGAGTATGTTTTTCTGGCTGCAGCGAAAGTGGGAGGGATATTAGCCAATAATGAATACAAAGCTGATTTTTTGTACGATAACCTAATGATACAAAACAATGTTATTCATCAGGCTTATGAGTATGGAGTGAAGAAGCTCATGTTTTTAGGCTCATCTTGTATATATCCCAAAATGGCTCCACAACCATTGAAAGAAGAATACCTACTTACAGGTTTGCTTGAGCCAACAAATGAGCCATACGCAGTAGCAAAAATTGCCGGTATTAAAATGTGCGATGCTTACCGTTATCAATACGGCTGCAATTTCATTTCTGTAATGCCAACCAATCTGTATGGTCCGAATGATAATTACGATTTACAAAAATCACATGTGCTGCCTGCACTAATCAGAAAATTTCACGAAGCAAAAGCTAATGGAACAGCAGAAGTGGTAGTATGGGGGACTGGCACGCCGCTAAGAGAGTTTCTGCATGCAGACGACCTTGCTGATGCGTGTTACTACCTTATGCAGCAATATAATGATGCCGGGTTTGTAAACATAGGCGTAGGCACCGATATCAGTATTGCCGAATTGGCAGAGATGATTAAAGATATAGTAGGCTATAAAGGAAAAATAATATGGGATACCGAAAAACCCGACGGTACACCCAGAAAATTGATGGACGTAACTAAGCTTACAAAGCTTGGCTGGAAAGCTACAATACAATTGAAAGATGGTATAAAAGAAGTTTACAAACAAAAATTCGATACCAATTAGTGCGCTATTATCCTCAACTAAACGGTTTTAGGTTTTTGTTTATACTCATGGTGTTGATAGAGCATTGGGGGCCCGAATGGATTTATGAGAAATTGCATTTAGGAGGGTTGGGCGTTGATTTGTTTTTTGTACTCAGTGGTTTTTTAATAGGTGAGATACTATTGGTTGAAAAAGAGCAAACAACGGATGTAAAAGCTGCGCTGAAAAAATTTTATATCCGGCGTATGCTGAGGATATTTCCGCTGTATTATATCACTATTATAACATATGGTATCTTATTTGGTACTGGCGGTATATTGCTATGGAACCTTACATATACCAACAATATATTGGAGTGCATTGATAAATCAAGAATGCCTGCATCTTATGCGCATTTATGGTCTCTGTCTGTAGAAGAGCAATTTTACATTGTATTCCCGTTTTTAGTGTTCTACCTAAGCCGTAATAATATTTACAAGGTTGTAATTGGGGGTATATTACTAGCAATAATAGGTAGGGCATTATTGTCAATAATACAAGTGCCCGATTATTATGTTATCAATATGAGATTTACACTCTTTGCCTTCGATTGCCTATTTGCAGGTGTATTGCTAGCTTATTTGAAGACACATAAGCCTGCAATATTGCAAAGGGTATTTTCCAACGGCAAGGCGGTTTTGGCAGCAATAGTTTTGCTATTTGTTTCGGTATATATTATACGAAGTATGGGCGATAATATTACTGATAATACTTTTTTCAGAGTTGGTGCTGCATCAGCAGGTTTTTTAATGATTGGCTATTCTGTGATAAAAGGATTTAGAAAACCATTGAAGCTTTTCTTAGAAAATAGAGTAATTGCATATTTAGGTGTGATATCATACGGCATTTACATATTTCACAATTTTGTGAAAGCGATATATTTTCAATATTTATCTGACAATGGTATTAAGTCTTTTCTCTCAGGTCTCAAGATAAAAGGCATCAGTAATTTGTATGTTATAGATTTTTTATCGATGTTTTTAATAACTGTACTTCTATCATCATTGTCTTACGAATTGATGGAGAAAAGGTTTTTAAAACTAAAAAATAAGTTTGCATAATCATGCATGATAATGATGAGAACTGGAGTTTAGTCATCAAGCAAAGAAGTAGTTTGTTTAATCTGAATCTGGCAGAGGTTTGGAATTATAAAGATCTTATACTCCTGTTGGTACGCCGAGATTTTGTGTCGTTTTATAAACAAACGATATTTGGACCGGTTTGGTTTTTTATACAACCTTTCTTTACCACGTTTATATACGTATTTATATTTGGTACACTTGCATCATTAAGTACAGATGGCTTGCCGCAGACCTTGTTTTACCTCACCAATATTGTGGCATGGAATTATTTTTCAGAATGCCTCAATAAAACATCTACAGTATTCAGAGATAACGCCAATATTTTCGGCAAAGTATACTTTCCACGCCTTGTAATGCCTTTGAGTATAGTTATCAGTAACCTTACGCGTTTCGGTGTGCAACTGATTTTACTGGCATTGGCAATGTTGTATTATGCAGTATTTAAGGATTATACTTTCCATATCACATGGTACATATTGCTTTTCCCGTTGATGGTATTACTGATGGCTGCATTTGGTTTAGGAGCTGGCATGATAATATCTGCAATGACAACTAAATACCGCGACCTCAGTTTTTTAGTTTCATTCGGTATTCAGTTGTTGATGTATGTAACGCCTGTAATATACCCGTTGAGTGCAGCACACGAAAAAGTAAAATGGGTACTATCAATAAACCCGATGACACCTATTTTGGAAGGCATACGCTTGGGTTTGCTCGGTAAGGGAGATATAACCATTGCATCACTGCTGTATGCAGTAACGGTAGTTGTCGTTGTGCTGTTTATAGGTATCATAACCTTCAATAAAGTTGAAAAAAGTTTTGTCGATACAGTCTGACAATTAATATGTCTTTAGCAATCAAAGTAGAAAACCTAAGCAAGGTTTATAATTTAGGAGAGATTGGTACTGGTACGCTATCGCGAGATATTGAGCGTTGGTGGGCACTTGTGAGAGGAAAGGAAGACCCCTACCTGCGCATCGGCGAAACGAACGATAGAGCGTCGAAAGGAGACAGTAATGTTGTATATAGCCTGCAAGACCTAAGCTTCGAGGTGAAGCAAGGAGAGGCAGTAGGTATCATTGGTAGGAATGGTGCTGGTAAAAGCACCTTGCTGAAGATACTATCGAGGGTTACATCGCCAACGGCGGGGAAAATAAGTATAAAGGGCAGAATAGCCAGTTTGCTGGAAGTAGGTACTGGTTTCCATCCTGAGCTTAGCGGCAAGGATAATATTTTTCTGAATGGTGCCATAATGGGCATGAAGAAAGCGGAAATAAAGAAAAAATTGGATGAAATAATTGCATTCAGTGGTGTTGAACGATATGTAGATACACCTGTAAAGCGTTATAGTAGTGGTATGTATGTGAGGCTTGCATTTGCCGTTGCGGCACATTTGCAAAGCGAGATATTGATTGTTGACGAAGTATTAGCGGTTGGCGACGCTGAGTTTCAGAGTAAGTGTCTTGGTAAGATGAAAGACGTATCATCAAACGAAGGCAGAACCGTATTGTTTGTAAGCCATAATATGGCTGCTATGAATTCATTGTGTACATCGGGTATGATTCTTGAAAAAGGCAACCTGCATTATGCTGGCGATATTGATAAGACTATAAACAAATACCTTGAAATAAACCGCACCCATAGCAATAAAGACGTAATAGACAGGAAGGATAGAGTTGGTAACCAAAAGCTGAAGTTTGCTAATACATGGGTAGAAAACGCCAATGGAGAAACCGTAGAGCATGTAGTAAGCGGACAATCAATTAAGATTGTTGCTGAGATAATAAATACTACACAAGAAAATATTCACGAAAATATTACTATAGCATTTGCATTGTACGATTATATGGGTTATCAAATAACAGACTTATCAAACTTGCACGCTACTAGTGATATAAAATTGAGTGTGCAAAATAAAATAACCATAACATGTGAATTACCATCACTGCCACTGAACGAAGGCGTATACAGGTACAATCTGTTTTGCAGAATAAATAACGAGGTGGCAGATGGCTTGGAATATGCAGGTTATTTCAACGTAAATGCTGGAGATTTTTTCGGAACGGGCAGAATATCAGACAAAAATCAAGGGCAGGTGTTGTTTAAACAAAACTGGAATATTGCATGTGCGGAATAGCAGGCATAGTAGGTACTGGCGGGATATTTGTTGAAGATGTTGTGTCAATGACCGATGCAATAGCACATAGAGGGCCAGATGGTGCTGGTCATTGGGCTAATAGTAGTAATAGTGTGTGTTTGGGACATAGAAGGTTGTCTATAATTGATTTGTCTGATAATGCATCACAACCCATGCACTCAAAAGATGGGAGATACACGATAGTATTCAACGGTGAGATATACAATTATATAGAACTTAAAGAAGAGCTAATAAAGCAAGGAATACAGTTCAAATCAGATTCTGATACAGAGGTGTTGTTGCAACTGTATTCGCAAAAAGGTGCAGATTGTTTGAACGACCTGGATGGTATGTTTGCTTTTGCCATTTGGGATGAGCAAACTAAGCAACTCTTTTGTGCAAGGGACAGGTTTGGAGAAAAACCATTTTATTATAGCTATCAACAAGGTAAAAAATTTGTATTTGCATCAGAAATGAAAGCCTTGTGGAAAGTGGGTGTCAGTACTACGTTCAATAACAAGATGGTATATCGTTATGTGAATGATAAATATTATTTGCAAAATAATGAAGACCTTTCTCAAACATTCTTTCAGGATATATATCAGATAGAACCCGGACATTTTCTTACTATAGATGCATCTTTGTCTTTGTCAAAAAGAAAATACTGGGACCTGAACTATAGAAGTGTAAATAATGAAATAAGTTTTGATGATGCAGTAGAAGAATTCAAACATCTATTTACAACAAGTGTAGGACGCCGCTTACGCTCTGATGTGCCGGTAGGCTCCAGTTTGTCAGGAGGGTTAGATAGCTCATCAATAGTATGTACGATACATCAATACTTCAAGCCTCATCAGCATACTTTCAGCGCACGTTTCCCAGGTTACGAAAAAGACGAAGGGAAATACATTGACAAGGTATTGCAGAAAACCGGTGTTAAAGGCTATACTACTTATCCCGATAGTGAAAAATTTATAGATGAGATATCATGCTTTGTATATCATCAAGAAGAGCCTACTGCGGGCGCCAGTCAATACGCACAGTGGGAAGTAATGAAATTGGCTAAGCAGCATGGAGTAATCGTATTGTTGGACGGGCAGGGGGCAGATGAGTCGGTTACGGGGTACAATCATTATTTCAATTACTTTTTAAGAGAATTGCATTTTTCGGGTAGAGAAGATTTACTGCGCCTTGAACAAAAGAGTAATACTGCAATTCATAACAGAATAATACCTGAAACTGCATACAACTTTTTGCCTGATAGCAAACAAAAAGTATCTAAAAGCTTTATGTTATCGCCTGTATTAAAGAGCCTATGGTTATCTTATAGAGCAAAAGGATCTTTTTTTACAAAAGATTTCTTAATGGATGTATTGCCTGAGAAAAATACTGAAACATATATACCCGCAACCCTTAATGAAATGTTGTGGTACGATGCAACACGCGGAAACTTACAAACATTATTGAGGTATAGCGATAGAAACTCAATGGCTTTTTCAAGAGAAGTAAGACTACCTTTTTTGAATCATAAATTGATAGAATTTCTGTTTACTCTGCCGCCTGAGTTTAAGATACATAATGGATGGAGCAAGTACATTATGCGCAAAAGCATGGAGCAACTGCTGCCTGAAGAAATATGCTGGAGAAAAGACAAAATTGGTTATGAACCACCTCAGCAAGACTGGTTTGCATCATCAAAAATGAAAGACAAGCTACACAATGCGCAAGATATACTAAAAAAAGAGGGTATAGTAAATAAAAGAGAAAATTACTCAGAAAGGAGTAGAGATTGGCAAGTAATGATGCTTGCCGAAATGATGTGTATAGGTAGTGAGCAATAAGAAAAAAGTACTGTTGATTATTGATAATAAGCTTTCACTAGCGCCGAGAGCACAAACAATGGTGCGAGCTTTGAAAGACTTTTGTGATATAACAGTAGCCGCTACAGATAAAGACGATGAAGGTGGGTACGGTTATATAAAGATTGAGCCATCAATAGCAAAAAGACAAAACTTTCATTTTAATTATCCCACACTACTCAGGAAACTCGTGTCGTTATACTTGCAGACATATAATAGGCTAAAGATAATTTGGCCATCATATTATTATGAAAAAATAATTCAGACACAGGGGTATAAGCATAATTATCAGCTATTATCTAAAGAAAAGTACGATGTCGTTATTTGCCATCATGCAACTAATTTGCCTTTAGCAGCAAAGCTGGCAAATGCATATCAGGCAACATTGTTTTTTAACGCGCATGAATACTACCCTAAGGAATTTGAAAACGATATACATTGGGTAAGAGGCACACAGCCAATGGTGAAATATATATGTGAGAAATACCTGCCCGCTGTAAAGAAAATCATTACAGTTTCTGATGGACTTGCAGATGCTTATAAGGAAGATTATAAAAAGGACAGTATAATAGTACCATGTGTAAAACCATACGCAGAATTAGAACCATCCGTCGTTTCAAACAATAAAATCAGAATCGTGCATCAAGGATATGCCAACGAAGACAGGAAAATTGAAACCATGATTAATGCCTGCGATTATCTTGATGACAGATTTGAGCTCCATTTATATCTAATGCCCACTAATCCTGATTATTACAACAAGCTAATCGAAAGTATCTACCAAAGAAAAAATATAATCTTACATGATTCGGTAAGTTATGACAAACTATTGCCAGAACTTAATCAATACGATATTGGGATGTATATTTTGGAACCTACAAACTTTAACACGAGGCATATGCTGCCAAATAAATTGTATGAGTTTATTCAAGCAAGATTGATGGTAGCCATTAGCCCATCTGTAGAGATGATGAAAGTAGTGGAGCAATATGGTATTGGTATAGTAACCGAAGACCATACAGCGAAGAGTATGGCTAATGCATTAAATGCATTGACTGCACACGACATTGTAAGGTATAAGAAAAATACAGGCTATGCAGCTGAAAAAGAGGCTGCTGAAGCATATTACCCCATTATTAGAAATGCAATATTAGCAGACTGCTGATAATACTATGTGTGGTATAACAGGCATATGGAATCTTAATAGCAAGCCAGTAAAACGAGAAGACATTATTTCGTTTAACGATACGCAACGTCATAGAGGGCCAGATGGTGGAGATGTTTTTATTGACGAACAGTCTTGCCTTGCACTTGGCCACAGACGGTTATCAATAATAGACCTGACAGACATGGGAAAGCAGCCTATGAGCGATGTCTCTGGTAGATATGTTATAACATATAACGGAGAAGTATTTAACTACATAGAATTAAAACAAGAACTGAGTGCGAAAGGGCATCACTTCAGTACCAGAACAGATACAGAAGTTATTCTGGAGGCATATAAGGCATGGGGTAAAGAATGTGTCTATAGATTCAACGGTATGTGGGCATTCGCTATTTGGGATAGAGAGCAAAAGACTATTTTTATCTCCAGAGACAGATTTGGTGTAAAGCCGCTATACTATACGTATGCTCCGGGTAGTTTATTTGCATTTGCGTCTGAAACAATTGCTTTTTCAAAACTGAATGGTTTTGTGAAGCAAATTGATAAGAAGAATACTAATCTTGGAGTTAAGTATCCTTTTTACCTCGAGTCTGTAGGAGAAACAATCTATCAGCAGATATATAAGTTGAAACCCGGGCATAATGCAGAGATAAGCGCAGGCTCAAAATTAACAATACATAAGTGGTGGAAAACGGAAGAGCATTTAGTAACTGTGCCTGATGCTTACAACGACCAAGTAGCTCAATTTAAAGAGCTATTGACAGATGCATGCAGATTGAGGCTGAGGAGCGATGTAAATATTGGAACTGCATTAAGCGGTGGGCTGGATTCTTCTTCGGTTTACTCTTTGGTTAGAGAGATACACGACAAACACCTTTTTGAAAAAGGCAGCACCCCGAAAGACTGGCAGACTGCATTTGTGGCTGTTTTTCCTGATACTGCGATGGATGAAAAAGAACATGCAGACCAAGTGGTAGCTTACACAAACGGAGTTGCAAAATATATATATCCCAATAGTAATAATCTTGCAGATGCTTTGGTAGATGAAGTGAAACAAGAAGACTTTATATATTTATCTCCACCTGTAGTACATAATATATACAAACATATGCGGGAAAGCGGCGTTACTGTGTCATTAGACGGACACGGTGTAGACGAAATGCTTTTCGGATATCCGAATATGGTGGCAGAGTGGATGGTAAATGAAAAAGATGCAGGTACAAAAGATATGCTTTGCCACACCCTTGCCGGTATGCTGAACCTGCCGTTAGAGGTTGTACATGCAAAATATTTAGGTACAACTGCAAAAAAAGAAAATAAAGGCAAGTTGTTGTATAATACATTGCCAGTCGGGGTTAAAAATAAAATACGCAGATATAAATACAATAAGATAAAACATACTGAATGGTTGCAAGAATTGCATATGCCAGAAGATGTTTATCCGCCATTAACAGGCAAAGCTCCTTACGACATACCATACAGATTGTTTCACGTAGATATTTTACCAACTTTACTACGAAATTGGGATTTGGCATCTATGCGGCACGGTGTAGAAATAAGGATGCCTTTTATGGATTGGAGATTGGTTACATATATATTTAGCTTGCCAGGCAGCAGCAAGGTGGGCGATGGTTATACAAAGAAAATACTACGAGATGCTATGGTTGGTTTAATGCCTGAACCAATAAGAAACCGTAAGCACAAAATTGGTATTAATGCACCGATGACTGAGTGGTTCAATGGTGTCTTGAGTAGCTTTATTGCTGATGCTGTCAGTTCAAAGTCCTTTCTTGAATCAGATATTTGGAATGGACCATTATTGAGAGACCACGCCCTGAAACTTACAAAAGAAAAAGCTTGGATGCATGAACAGTGCAATAGCTTTTGGCCTTACATCAACGCATGGCTGTTGAGTAATAAGTAGTATAGTTGGAAGCAAAAGTCAAAATATCAATCATTACCCCCAGTTACAACAGGGGCTATATAATAGATGAAACCGCCCAATCAATATTTTCACAAACTCATGACAATTGGGAGTGGGTAATTGTTGACGATGGAAGTACGGACGATAGTTGGGAGAAGCTACGCACCTATGCTGCAAAAGACAACAGAGTAAAAGTATATCAGCGAGATAGAGAGCCCAAAGGGGCATGCACCTGTAGAAATATAGCTGTAGAAAAGTGTACCGGAGACTTTGTTATGTTTTTAGATACCGACGATGTACTGGCAAGTTTTTGTCTGGAGCAGCGCGCACTTGCAGCCGTTGCAGACCCTGATGCGGACTTTATCATTTTCCCAATGCTGCTGTTTAAAAATAAGCCGGATGATACAAAGTTGCTGTGGAATATAGATAAAGATGAAGACGACTTGAACCGAATATTGAAAGGAGATGCAATATGTCAAGGTACCGGAACGCTATGGAAGCGTCAGTCATTTATAGATATTGGCATGTGGCAAGAAGGTTTGAAGTTGTGGCAAGACGTAGAGTTGCACATCAGATCTTTATTATGGCCTGTGAAATACAAAAAGAGAATGGATTTAGAGCCCGATGTTTTTTTGCGAATTTCTGATGATAGCCTGTCTCGTGTTGGTTATTACTCCGCACCAAAAATGGAGAGCAGGGTGCAAGTGTTTACAGATATTTGCAGTAAGATGGAGTCATTGGGTATAGTAAGTAAATATGCACAAAGCTTGCGTGTGATGGGGCTCGATATACTTTTAGGTACGCTGAAAAGTGGATATTATGCAGGGGCTAAAAAAACTGTTGCATTATTTGAGAAAGTACTGATATTCAATAATGCGGAAACAAAAAGAATGAAAAGGCTGATAATGCTATCTCAATATAAATTATATAAATTCAGGTCTTTGTACCATCCGATATGGCAAAAAGTAGCAGACTTGGCACCATATAACGGTTCAACGCTGTCGCAAGTTGATTGGCAAAAAGAAGTTAGGCTTTAAGAAGGTGAAAGATTGCGTGTTGATATCAGTAGTAATACCTGTTAAGAACGGTGAGCCTTGGATTGAAAACTGCCTGAAGGCAATTGAGGCGCAGACATTGCATCACCAAACCGAAACAATAATTATTGATTCAGGATCTACTGATAAGACATTGGAAATATTGAAAGACTATGATGTGCGTGTGATAAGTATTAGTCCGGAAGATTTTAATCACGGTCTTACAAGAAACCTGGGGGTGACTTATAGCAAAGGAGAGTATGTTGTAATGACAGTGCAAGATGCGAGGGCAACAAATGATAAATGGCTTGAGAATTTATTAGATGGGTTTAAGTTGTCTGATAATGTAGCAGGTGTATGTGGTTCACAAATTGTGCCGCATGATAAAGATAAAAATCCGGCCGATTGGTTCCGGCCGATGTCTAAACCTGCCCCTGTAGTTCACAGTTTTGATGCTGTATCTTTTCAAAACCTGTCACCTGAAGAAAAAAAGGCAGCATGTGGTTGGGATGATGTAACAGCGATGTATAAAAAAAGCGTGTTGGAAAAGATTCCATTTCGCAAAACAAGCTTTGCCGAAGATGCATTATGGGCAAAAGATGCTTATGCTGCCGGGTATACATTGGTTTACAATCCTGTAGCGAGTGTGTATCATTACCATCACGAAAACCCCGATTATACATACAAACGCACTTTTACTGTGTTGTATCATATGTATCGTTATTTTGGGTATAAACCTGTTGAAAGCTATAATACATTCATTAGTAAGTTAAGGCTTATCAAATTGCTATGGAAGGAGTCGTCACTATCTATAAGGGATAAGTGGAAATGGTATAATTATAATAATAGAGCAAGAGCAAGTATTGCATCTGCTATAAAAGATTTTTTGAATACACTAAATAAGGGGGAACAAGTACTAGATGCTACACACGAAGCGTTGTGTGGCATCCCCCCGGTGGCTCCCTCTGCGCAGGGTTAGATATATTATGTGCGGAATATCAGGCATTGTAGCAAAGCAAGCAGTTAGATACAAGGTAGACCTTAGTAGCATGATTGCGGCTATGCACCATCGTGGACCAGATGGCAACGGGCAATACCATTTTGAAAACTGTTTGTTAGGACACAACAGACTTAGTATTGTAGATATTGCCACTGGCAACCAACCCATGCACGATGATACAGGTAGCATTTGCATAGTGTTTAATGGTGAGATATACGGATATAAAGAATTACGTAGTCAACTGAACTACCCTTTCAAAACCAACTCTGATACAGAGCTCATCATAGCCATGTATAAGCAATACGGCATAGGTATGTTAAACAGGTTGCCGGGTATGTTTGCATTCGCTATTTGGGATAACGATAAACAACAGCTATTTGCTGCTAGAGACAGATTTGGAGAAAAACCATTTTACTACTCCATCAAGGAGAATGAAATGGTTTTTGCATCAGAGATAAAAGCAATAAATAGAACGTCATTCTGCAATAGTGAAATAAACCGTCAGGCACTCAGCAAGTACTTAACACATGGCTATACTGGTCCGTCAATGTCTATATACAATTCAGTAAATGTTTTGCCTGCTGCGCATTATCTGGTATATAACAGCACAGGGCTTACAATAAGTAGATACTGGCAATTGCCGATAGAAAATACAAACATATCGCTGAGTGATGCGGCGGATAAGTTTCAATCGTTGTTTGATGATGCTGTAAAAAAACAGATGGTTGCAGATGTAGAGTGTTGTGCATTTTTGAGTGGTGGGCTAGACTCGTCATCTGTAGTTAGTGCAGCTAAGTCAGTAAATAATACAC
The DNA here is from genome assembly GCA_002127285.1 of Chitinophagaceae bacterium IBVUCB1. GTDB lineage: Bacteria > Bacteroidota > Bacteroidia > Chitinophagales > Chitinophagaceae > Polluticoccus. Next base: position 592,951 of record NFUW01000001.1, on the reverse strand, counting down.
TGAAAACACTTACCTATGGGTACAAGGGAGAAGATAGCGAGCTGCCTTACGCAAGGTTGGTGGCAGATATGTACGCTACTCATCATATTGAAATGATGGAGGAAAATGTAAGCGTAAGCGAAGTGTTACAAAAAATTGCAACAGTATATGATGAGCCATTTGGAGACTCATCTGCAGTAGCTACTTACCTGATTTGCAAAGAAGCAAAAAAACACGGCAAAGTAGTACTGACGGGCGATGGTGCAGATGAGTTGTTGGGAGGATATGTATGGTGGTATCAGCCTATCATAAAACAATTAGAATGCAATGATAATAATGCACTTAAGTATGCATTTGTGCATATGGCAGCCTTAGCAGAAAAAGCCATAGAGTTGATTACAGGTAACACTGCTAATAGGAACTGGCGAGATAAATATCATTATTCCCAAAGTGGCAAGAAATACCCAACACCCTTAGCTGCCATTCAATCCAGGTTTGATGGTTTGCCTGCCTCATCTTTACAAGCATTAGAACTGCCTGAAAGACAACCCATGTTTGCGGAGTGGGTTGAAGATGGCACTATCAACGACGCCATGAAGTTTGATATTTCAGACTATATGCCGGGCGATATTTTAGTAAAAACCGACAGGGCATCTATGGCTAATAGTATTGAATTAAGGGCTCCTTTTCTTGATGTAGCATTGGCAGAGTTTTGCATATCTATGCCCGGGTATTACAAAGTAACAAGTAATGCAGATAAGATATTATTGAGGGAAGCCATGCAGATGCGTTGGCCATTACAGATAAGAGAAAGGTCAAAACAGGGATTTGGCTTGGTAAAAAATACATGGTCAGGCACAAAAGAGATGCAGGTACTGTACAATGATTATGTAATGGCACAAAGCAGCCCTTTGTATAATGTACTGCCTTACAAACAAACCCAGAATCTATTACGAAATAAACCTGCAATGTTGCACTCATTATTAGTGCTGGCATTGTGGGCAGATAAAAATTTATAAGTTGAAAAAAGTTTTAGTAACAGGTGCTGCGGGTTTTATTGGTTTTCATGTAGTAAAAAAGCTGGTTAGCTTGGGTTATAATGTAGTAGGTATAGACTCTATAAATGACTACTACAATGTAGGGTTAAAAAAAGATAGAATAGGTAACCTGAAAGGCTTGCCCGATTTTTACTTTGAAGAGATAAACATATGCGATAAGGCAAAACTTGATGCGCTGTTCGAAAAAGAAAAGTTTGATATAGTTATCAATCTGGCGGCACAGGCCGGGGTGCGTTATAGTATCGAAAAGCCCTATAATTACCTTGATAGTAACATAAGCGGGTTTACCAATATATTAGAGGCATGCCGAAGGTTTCCTGTAAAGCACCTAATTTTTGCATCATCAAGTTCAGTATATGGTGCCAATGCCAAAGTACCCTTTGCCGAAAATGATACTACAGACCATCCATTGTCTTTGTACGCCGCTACTAAAAAAGCAAATGAAGCTTTAGCACATAGCTATGCAGCATTGTATGGAATACCAAGCACTGCATTAAGGTTTTTCACAGTATACGGCCCATGGGGCAGACCCGATATGGCATACTTCTCATTTACAGACAGCATATATCATGGTAAAACAATTAAGGTTTTCAATAATGGCAATATGCGGAGAGATTTTACGTATATAGATGATATTGTAAATGTAATTGCATTGCTGATAGATAAACAACCATCAGTACAGCCAGATAAACAAGGTCAGATACTATTACCTTCTGAAAGTTATGCACCGTACAAGGTATATAATATAGGAAACAATAATCCTGTAAACCTTTCAGACTTTATTCATATACTCGAAGATTTGATTGGCAAGAAAGCAGTCATTGAAAACCTGCCAATACAGAAAGGCGATATGTTGGAAACATATGCCGATATAGAAGCACTTAGTAATGCTACAGGATATAGGCCGGTTACAGATATCAGAACAGGATTAACTTCTTTTGTTAATTGGTATAAAGAATACTTCAAGATAGGATAATATGCAGCATCAACCCTTAGTAAGTGTATTAATGACCGCCTATAACAGAGGTGCTTATATCGGCAGCGCTATTGAAAGTGTATTGGCTAATACTTATACAAACTTTGAACTCATAATAGTTGACGACTGCTCTACGGATAATACATTGGAAGTAGCCAATCAATTCGCAGAAAAAGACACACGTATTAAAATTTACAAAAACGATACGAATCTCGGCGACTACCCAAATAGAAACAAAGCCGCCTCCTATGCACAAGGTAAATACCTGAAATATTGTGATAGCGATGAAGAGTTATATCCCTTCTGTCTTGAAATGATGGTTGGTTCAATGGAAGAAAACCCTAATGGTGCACTTGGTTTATCGCATATCCATGATGTAAGAAGATTGCCTTACATGGTATCATCAGAAGAGGCATATAAGTGGCACTATTTCAAAAAAGATTTTTTTCATAATGCACCTACTTCTACAATAATAAGACGCGCTGAGTTTGAAAAAGAAGGCGGGTTCAATAATATCAGGCATCGCGGAGATTATGATTTGTGGCTCAGGTTATCTGCCAAGTATGCTGTAGTGCGTGTTCCTGCCTTCCTTACATGGAATTTTGACCACGATGGACAAGAGAAAAGTAAGAACTATTTATACAAAAAAGCATTAACACATAATATATCCATTGGTGCACTAAAAGATAGTAATTGCCCGTTGAGTAATGAAGATAGGCAAAAAGCATTGCACTTATGGAGACGTGGTTTTATAAGGCAAAATATTTTTGGAGGCTTGTTGAAGCTGAAGTTTAAGGAAGTGCTGTATTTGATGAAAGAATGTAAGATTACATTGGCAGAAGTTATCAATGCTGTAAAATAATGCAATCCCCTTTTTTCTCAATAATAATACCAACGTATAACAGAAGCGGGTTTATAAAACGTGCTATCGAAAGCGTTATTGCACAAACTTATACAGATTGGGAATTGCTGATAGTTGATGATGGCTCAACAGATGATACAGCTGCTATTATAAATCAGTATAGCAAATCGGATGCAAGAATAAGGTACCTGTATCAAGAAAATCAAAAAGTATCTGCTGCCCGCAATAACGGATTAGCGAATGCTACTGGCAGATATATCTGTTTTTTGGATAGTGATGATGAGTACAAACAAAACCACTTACAGGTATTTAAAGAAACTATTGACGCAGGGTTTAGTAATCACTTTCTGTTTACAAAGTTTATAAGTAAAGAAGATAGCAAAGAAGAAGTGTACGAACCACCTTTTCAAAAGTATTATCAAGAAGATGGTGGTTTAAATAATGTGCTTAGTGTTTTTTTGCCATATTCACCACCCGTACAAACTATTTGTTTGCCATCTTTAATGAAAAAAAAGGTAGCGTTTAACCCGAAATATAATTATACAGAGTGCTATGATTTTTGTGCCAGATGCGCTTCATTAGCGCCTCCGCACATGTTGAATCATGCTACTGTGTACATGCATATTCATAATGCCAACATCAGTGTAGCCAAAACTGCCGAGCAGGCATTGAAGTTTTATTCTATGCAACTCATAGAGTTTTCAGATATGGTAAAGGACGAGTATTACGCTCATGTTGCAAAAACACCTGAGTATTCAACCAAAATGCAAAGCCTTTACACTAATGTAATAAAGCACCTGTTTAAGGATAGAAAATACAAAGAAACAGTTGCCACGCTAATAAGCTTTATAAGGTGGAAGCCATCTTTTTTGTTTTCAAAAGATTTTCCGGTTTTGGTTTATCAACTATTTAAAAACTGATTAAATGACATTCAGCCCATCAGAATACTGGAACGAAAGACTTAAGAAAAATTTCAACCTCGTTGGCGTAGGTGATATATCTATGGGTATGGCATACAATAAGCTGTCTTATGCTATTACTCGTAGTGGGTTGCATAGTATATACAGAAAATACTGCGCCGATAAAAACGGACACATATTGGATATAGGCTCTGGGATAGGTTTTATTATTACAACGTGGCGCGATGCAGGTTATGAAAATATTGATGGTTCAGACATCAGTACCTACGCAGTAGAACAATTAAAGAAAGCCTTTCCGGCTTATGGATTTTGCGAACTGGACATTGCTAAAAATATTGATGTACTGAATGGTAAAAAGTATGACTACGTGACTTGTGCCTCTGTTTTATATCACATAGTTGATAATGACAATTGGCAGAATGCCTTGGTTAATATCCGAAGTGCAATGAATATAGGAGGAACATTTGTCTTTTCCGAAGGTTTTCCTGTTGAGAATTTTGACATTACGCACCAGGTTTCGCGTAGCAGAGAACATTATAAACAAGCATTGAAAGCAGCAGGTTTTGAAGTAGTTAAATCTATGCCAAACTATGTACTGATGTCAGACCCTACAGGTACCAATAGTCTGCTCTACAAATACTGGTGGGCACTGTCTGTAAGAATATCAAGGAGATTTCCCAAACTAGCATACATGTGGTGGGGTTGTGTGTACCCTATAGAATGGCTACTGACAAGGATTAAAAGCACTACCCCAGCGCAGGAATTCTGGATTTGCAAGGCGATATAATGCATGTATTAGTAATACCATCAGAAGAATTTGTGCCGGAACATAATCACGCGTTAGGCATTTTTCAGTTTCATCAGGCAGCTATCTGGCAAAATGCCGGTTACAAAGCAGGTGCATTATCAATTACACAGACATACTCGATACCGATGTTGTTGAAAGCAATTCTTTTGAAATGCTTGTTCACAAAGACAAATAATAATACTGATGCTCTGTCTATGATGCAAGTTGTTAGTCTGCTTTATAATAAGCTATTTAATCCTACATCGTTTGTATCACAAGACAAAGTTGAAGAGATTGACGTAGTGAGGATAGATGGTTTTTATTATTTGCCCCCAAGCGATTACAATAATGCATATGGATGGGTAAAAGCCGGATTGACTGCATTTGATATTTATATCAAAGAACATGGAAAGCCTGATGTGATACATGCGCACAATGCGATGTATGCAGGTATGCTGGCTTGCGAGATAAAACGCAGACACCACATCCCATACGTCATTACAGAGCATAGCACACACTTTGCTCGGGGAATAATAACGGATAACAGGCTGCTGACAAGAATGCGAACAGCTTATCAAAAAAGCAATGGTAACTATGCTGTCAGCAAGCCGTTTTGCGATTTGCTTAATAATAAGTTCAACGACATTACATTTTCATATTTGCCCAACGTAATAGACCCCTATTTAGAAAATGATATCACGCTTAGGAAGAATGCAAGTAAGAATCGTACGTTTAGCTTTTTGAATATTGCAGAATTGCACCCTAAAAAGAACCAAAAATTATTGATTGAGGCTTTCGCGATATTGAAAAATGATAACAGTTTTGCTGATGCCAAGCTGATAATTGCAGGAACTGGCACTGAAATGGACAATTTACTTGCCATGATAAGTGATAAAAAGTTGCAAGCAAACGTGTCGCTCGTTGGGCTATTAAACAGACAGCAGATAGCAAATGAACTGTATAAAGCAGATTGCGTCGTGTTGTCGAGCAATGTGGAAACTTTTGGTGTTGTATTGATTGAAGCCATGCTGTATGGCAAGCCTGTAATATCTACACGTTGTGGCGGTCCGGAATCTTTTGTAACAAAAGAAAACGGGCTTTTGGTGGATAGAGAAAATCCGGAAGCATTGGCAGTTGCTATGAGAGATATGATTACAAATACTGAAAACTATAATCATGTCAATATAAGTGCTGCCACTTTAGAGGAATTCGGAAGTAAAAAATTTCTTGAAAGAATAGAGCGTATTTATACAAAAGCTAAGAATGCAGCATAGATAATGCGAGTATAGCAAATGCAGGAAGATAAAACATATCAGCAGTGTGCCATATCAGTAATGGACACCATTGCAGACCCAAATATATCGTTCGATGCAAAAGGTATATCAAACTATTATTATGAGTTCCAGGATGCATTCAAAAATAATGTCTTTACTGGGAAAGAAGCTCACGATAAACTAACGCAAGTAGTAACTACTATAAAAGAAGCAGGCAAGGGCAAAGAGTACGATTGTATCATGGGGCTTAGTGGCGGGGTAGACAGTACTTATATTGCCCTGATTGCAAAGCAATATGGATTACGGCCACTTGCAGTACATTTTGATAACGGATGGAACAGCGAACTGGCTGTAAAAAATATTGAAAACATCGTGGCGAAATTGGGCTTCGATTTGTTTACATATGTTATCAATTGGGAAGAGTTCAAAGATTTACAGATAGCATACCTAAAAGCATCAGTAGTAGATATAGAAGCGATAACAGACCACGCTATTTTTGCCAGCCTATATCGGATAGCAGGGCAGAAAAATATTAAGTATATACTTAGCGGCACAAATGTGCAGACCGAAAACACCCTGCCCAAAAGCTGGATACACGCAAAAGCAGATCATATAAACATCAAGTCTATACATAAAACATACGGCTCTATTAAGCTGAAAACATTTCCGTTTATGGATGCTAAGGTGAAGCGATATTATCAACAAACAAAAGGCATCACCTCAGTATCATTGCTCAATTATGTAGATTATAATAAACAGGCAGTAAAAGATACCATCCAAAAAGAACTAAGCTGGCGCGATTATGGCGGCAAGCATTACGAAAGCATTTGGACAAGATTCTATCAAGGATATATCTTGCCAACAAAGTTTAAGATAGATAAGCGCAAAGCCCATCTGAGCGATTTGATTTTTTCAGGACAAATAACAAAGCAACAGGCTATAGACGAGTTGGCAAAACCAATATATGATGCGGAACAGTTTAATGCAGACTACGAATTTGTATTGAAAAAACTTGGCTTATCTGAAAGCGAGTTTAAAGCCATTATGGATACTCCGCCACGTAGTCATTACGACTTTGATTATGAAATGCCTATCGATAAACGCTACCCCTTACTGAAACCGATTAAAAAGATTTACAGAACAATTTTTCCGCCAAAATAATAAATGGCAAGAGTCAGAATCATACCCGTATTGCTGCTCAAAAACAGCGGCTTGTATAAAACAGTTAAGTTTAAAAATCCTGTTTATGTTGGCGACCCTATTAACGCAGTCAAGATATTTAATGAAAAGGAAGCAGATGAACTGATTTTACTAGACTATAATGCTTCTTTGGAAAAACGTGAACCAGATTTTGTAAAAATTAATGAAATAGCCGGTGAGGCTTTTATGCCAATGGCATATGGCGGCGGTATTAAAAGTTTTGATACTGCTAAAAAAGTATTTGACGCAGGCTACGAAAAAGTGATATTAAATTCCATCTTGTTCGATGATATTAAGTTGGCTGAAAAAATTGCCGCTGTATATGGCAGTCAGGCAGTAGTTGGGTGTATAGACTTTAAAAAAAATCTACTCGGCAAAAATAGAGTGTACGCGCACTCAGGTTCAAAATCTACAAACAGCAACCCTATAGAATGGGCAAAAAACCTGGAAGCAAACGGAGCAGGCGAAATAATGATTAATAGTATTGATGCAGATGGCACATGGAATGGTTATGCATATGATATTATAAAAGAAGTTTCAGCCAATGTATCAGTGCCACTCATCGCGTGCGGTGGTGCAGGTTCTTTAGACGACTTGCAAAAAGCAGTGAATAATGGCGCATCTGCAGTAGCTGCTGGTAGTATGTTTGTATTTCAGAAAAAGGGCATGGGGGTATTGATAAATTTTCCGACTGGGAAAAACCTTGATAAATCGGTTTAGATTTTCACAGCATTCAGTAAACAATAATAAAAATAAAGTATTAATAATGACTACAAATCAGGTTCGTTTCGCATTGGTAGGATGCGGAAGAATTGCACAAAGGCATGCTGAACATATAAACAAACAAGGCATACTTGTTGCTGTGTGCGATGTTGTTAAAGAAAGAGCAGACGCACTGGCTGCTACATATAGTGCCAAAGCATACTACGATGTTAACGACATGCTGGCTAACGAAAAAAATGTAGATGTTGTATCTATTTGTTCTCCCAATGGCTTGCATGCTACACATTCCATACAGTCGCTCAAGGCGGGCTTTCATGTGTTGTGCGAAAAGCCAATGGCTACCACTGTAAACGATTGTGGTGAAATGATAAAAGCAGCAGAGCAATCTAATAAAAGATTGTTTGCCATAAAGCAAAACAGGTTCAACCCACCTGTAGCAGCAGTAAAGCAAGCTATTGATGAAGGGCGTTTAGGTAAAATATACAGCGTGCAGCTCAGTTGTTTCTGGAACAGGAATGACGATTACTATGCCAATTCTTGGAAAGGAACAAAAGATATGGACGGAGGAACACTATATACCCAGTTTTCTCATTTTGTAGATTTGCTATACTGGCTAATAGGCGATATAAAAAATGTGCAGGCATATACGGCCAACTATGCACACAAAAATACCATTGAGTTTGAAGATACGGGTGCTATCATTCTAGAGTTCTACAACGGTGCTATCGGCACAATTAATTATACTGTCAATAGTTATGAGAAAAACATGGAAGGCTCACTTACCATTTTTGCAGAAAATGGCACTATAAAAATTGGTGGTCAATATCTGAATGAACTAGAGTATCAGCATATAAAAGATTATAAAATTGAAAACTTGCCCGAAGGCAATAAAGCCAACAATTACGGCTCTTATCAGGGCTCTATGTCGAACCACGATAAAGTGTATGAAAACCTGATAAATGTACTGTTAAACAACGCGGTAATTTCTACCAGTGCTTTTGAAGGACTGAAGACAGTGGAGGTAATTGATAAAATTTATTCATCTGCTAAAAACGTACAATAATGAACGAGCCAACATTGTACAATTCGCAGATAAAAGATGTTGCCTTCGGAAACAATGTGAAGGTAGTGCAACCCGTAAATATATATGGTTGCACTATTGGTGATGATTGTTTTATAGGGCCTTTTGTAGAAATTCAAAAAGACGTAACCATTGGCAGCAGAACAAAAGTACAATCTCATAGTTTTATTTGTGAGTTGGTATCTACAGGCGATGATTGTTTTATAGGCCATGGAGTTATGTTTATAAACGACCTATTTGCCAAAGGCGGACCCGCACGTGGCGATAAAACATTGTGGAAAGAGACGAAAATAGGTAACCATGTATCTATCGGTTCAAATGCTACTATACTGCCTGTAAGTATTTGCGACAACGTTGTAATAGGTGCAGGTGCAGTAGTAACAAAAAATATAACGGAGCCAGGTACCTACGCAGGCAATCCAGCTAAAAAAATAAAATAAATAATACATGAATATTCCATTTGTAGATCTAAAATCGCAGTACCAAAGCATTAAACAAAGTATAGACGATGCTATTAGCTGCGTAGTAAATGAAACCGCGTTCATTGGCGGAAAATATGTGAAAGAGTTTGAACAAAAATTTGCTGAACTGTATGGTGTAAAGCATGTTATTAGTTGTGCAAATGGTACAGACTCATTATACATTACTATGAAGATGCTTGGTATAGGCAAAGGTGATGAAGTGATTACAGTTGCAAATAGCTGGATATCGAGCTCAGAAACAATCTCACAAACAGGTGCTACTCCTGTTTTTGTAGACATACATCCCGAATACTATAGCATTGATGAAAACTTACTGAAAGGTGCTATTACAAACAATACAAAAGCCCTGATACTTGTGCATCTGCAAGGACAGATGGCAAATATTGAGGCCATACAGGTCATTTGCAAAGAAAGAAATATACACTTGATTGAAGATTGTGCACAGTCTCATTTTTCTGAATACAAGGGTATCAGAGCTGGGTTGAGGGGAATTGCAGGCAGTTTTAGTTTTTATCCTGGCAAAAACTTAGGTGCATATGGAGATGCAGGTGCTATTATCACAAACGATGATAAATTGGCAGAAATGTGCAGGATGTATGCCAACCATGGTGCATTAACAAAGCACAAGCACGAAATTGAAGGTATAAACAGCAGGCTGGATGGGCTGCAAGCTGCGATTTTAACAGCCAAATTACCTTATATATTGCAGTGGACAGAACAAAGGATTAATAATGCGCAGTTATATGCAAGACATCTTGCCGGCATCAATCAAATAGTAGTTCCCACTATCCGCCCTGATTCAAAACACACCTTTCATTTGTACGTTATTCGTGCAAAAGAAAGGGATAGGTTACAGCATTTTCTTAAAGAAAAAGGGATAGAAACAGCTATCCATTATCCTACAGCTTTGCCCAATTTACAAGCCTATCGGTATTTGGGAAAAACACCAAATAATTTCCCGATTGCTACACAATATCAATCTGAAATTCTATCATTGCCCATGTACCCCGAACTTACAGAAGATAGCATTATATACATAGCTAATACAATTAAGGAGTTTTATACAGTGGGTTAATCTTCCTATGACAGGAAAGACTATAGTTATTTTGTCGCAGCAAGATTGGGGAGAAATGTTTATCTCAAAGCATCATTATGCTCTAGAATTAGCCAAAGCGGGCAATCAAGTGTATTTTATAAACGGGCCGCACATACACGGATTGAAAAAAGGAGAAGTTGTAGTATCGGCTGCAAGCCATGAAAACCTGTTTATTGTCAATCATAGAATTTCTTTTCCATTGTTTGTAAAATACAAGCTGAGTGCTGTATATAATTGGTTGATTAAACGACATATTGCCAATATACTTAAAGAGGTAAAAAATAAAGTTGACTATGTTTGGTCTTTTGACTTGTCCGATACGTTACCGTTGCGTTGCTTCCCAAATGACATAAAAAAGATATTCATTCCTGTAGATGAACTGTCTGCTGATAGTGCTGCCAAAGCAAGCATCGGCGCATCAGCAATATTCTCTGTAACAAATGAAATATTAGCCAAGTTTCAACACTTCGCTGTTCCTAAAATTTTCTTGAATCATGGTGTAGCGCCATACTTTATCAACAATGATATTACAGAGGCTAACCATGAACCGATAAACATCTCGCTATCGGGCAATTTTTTGAGGCCCGATATAGATTGGCAAACGCTGTTACGTATTATTGATGAGAACGATAAAGCTATTTTTCATTTTTATGGTTCAGTAAATGTTGGTAATGCCAACTTAGGTATTGCACATGCGGATGCCGCAATTGCCAATATTAACAAGCTGAAACAAAAAAAGAATGTTGTATTACATGGGCAGGTATCTCCGCAAACACTTGCAACAGAGTTGAAAAAAGCAGATTGTTTTTTGATTTGCTACGATGTACTGAAAGACCAGAGCGGGGGTACTAATTATCATAAAGTATTGGAATACCTTGCGGTAGGTAAGGTTATTGTGTCTAATAACATTACCACATACGCAGGTAGCGGGCTGATAGAAATGCCAGACACAAAACTGAATGATAGCCTGCCACAATTGTTTAATAGTGTTGTTAATGATATTGCCGTATACAACACAAAAGCATTACAGGAAAAGAGAATTGCATTTGCAAGACAGCACTTGTATGCAGCGCAGATAAAGAAGATTGCTGCCTATTTGCAATAATTAATAGCAAGCTTTGAAGGTATTATTAGTTACCAATGTAAACATAGCATCAAATCCCAGATGTCATAAAGAGGTAATGGCATTGACAAATGCAGGTCATCAGGTTTCTGTATTAAAGTTTAATACCAATAACTGGTCAGTATCATTTGAAAAAGAAATTGAGGCAAACTACCCCGGCGTTAATTGGATAAAACTGCCCGATAAGTCACAGAATCTTTTTATATGGGTAGTAGCAAGCATAGTGCAGCTATACAGCAAATATTTTGTTCGGGCAGGTATTCGTACTGCAAAGAACATAGCCTGTTACTTAGACAAACGCAGTTATATGCTAAACAGAAAGTTGCGTCAGATTACTACGCAATACGATTTAGTAATTGCACATAATCCAGGTACATTTTGGCCTGTGAGTAACTATGCATTAAAAAAACATGTGAAATACGCTATTGATGTAGAAGACTATCATCCTGGAGAGTACCAAGATGTCCATACAGAGCGTTGTATGCGTATGCTCATGCAACAAACGCTGAATAATGCAGTATATGTTTCTTGTGCATCGCCATTGATTGCGCAGCACACCGCTAAGGATATTGGAACTGCAGATAAAGTTCATACAATCAACAATGTATTTCCCAAAACCCTGCAGCCATTATTTAAAAATCGCGAGACAACAGTTGATTCATTGAGATTAGTTTGGTTTTCTCAATACATAGGTCTCGACAGAGGGTTAGACGATATAATTGAGGCTATGAATGTATTGCACGATTTTAGCATTACACTTACGCTGATTGGTTATGCTAATGATACTGTGCAGCAAATGATTAATGAACAACTGAAAAATAAGAAGCATAACATTGTTATAAAATCTGCAATGCCCGAAAAAGAATTACTTGAAGAAGTGTCTTTGCACGATGTAGGACTTGCGTTGGAAAAGAGTCCGAATCTTAACAGACGTTTATGCCTTACCAATAAGCTGTTTACCTACTTATTATGTGGTAATGCCATTATAGCCTCCGATACGGAAGCACAAAAGACATTTTTATCACAATATACTGGTGTAGGGAAAGTTTATAATTCAGGAGATATTACACAATTAGCAGCATTGCTAAGTGATTTCTATAATAATCAAGAGACATTATATAAGTATAGGTCGGCATCATATACGCTTGCTTCAGCTACTATGAATTGGGATATTGAACAGCATAAATTTTTGGCATTGGTCAGCAAAGCAGGTGAATAAAGTACTTATTATATCGCCTCATTTTCCGCCATCCAATCTGGCAGCGGTACACCGTTCCAGGTTGTTTGCGCAACACATGCCTGCCTTTGGTTGGCAACCTATTGTGCTGACTGTAGATGAGAAGTATTATGAAGAAGCTCTTGACTACAACTTAGTAAAGCTATTGCCTGCTTCATTAAAGATTATAAAGTGCGGTGCCTTTAAAGTGACGAAGCCGCGCATAATAGGAGACATCGGGCTCAGAGGTTTTTGGCAATTATATAATGTTGCCCGAAATATAGTAAAAGAACAAAAGATAGATTTTGTATATATACCTATTCCATCGTTTTATGTATCGTTAATAGGCAGAATGTTGCATAAAGCAACAGGCGTAGCATATGGTATAGACTATATTGACCCGTGGGTGCATACTTTTCCACAAAAAACACTACGCCACAGGCTAAGCGAAACTGTTGCAAAAACGTTAGAGCCAATAGCAGTAAAATATGCATCACTTATTACAGGTGTTGCAGAGGGGTATTATGCAGGGGTTATAGAAAGAAATCCACATTTAAAAAAGTCTTGTTTTTTTGCGGCTATGCCATATGGCGGCGAACAACAAGACCATGATGCAATAAAACGACTAAGCATTAGCCCTTATTTATTCAATAAATCAGATAAAACACAGTTGGTATATGCGGGTGCAATGTTGCCAAAGGCTTACGAGCCATTGGAAAAAGTCTTCGAGTCTATCGCTGCCAACAAGCAACAGTTTCAAGATGTAGAAATACATTTTATAGGTACAGGAAAATCCCCAAATGATAAAAACGGGTATAATATAAAGCCGTTGGCAATTAAATATGGTTTGTGGGGCAGTATAATATTCGAGTATCCGGCACGTATACCATACTTAGATGTATTAATACATCTTGATGCAGCAGATGGAGTTTTTATTTTAGGTAGCACCGAGCCACACTACACGCCGTCAAAAGTTTATCAAGCGGTATTATCGGGCAAACCGGTTTTGGCTCTCTTGCATTCAGAGTCTAATGCCCTGGAACTGTTGCAAGATACTAAGGCGGGTATTGTATTACCAATCATCCCCGAAGATCTGAATGGTATTGAACAGCAGTTTTCAGACACTTTTCAGCAATACATAGCATTTATGCATTTGTTTGATAAAAATGCTGTGAATAAAGAAGCTTTTAATAAATACAGTGCATATGCAGTAACCAAAATACTATGTGATGCACTAGAAAAAATACAACCTAAACAACGGATTCGCTAAGTCTGGCATCATGAGGATTCTTTGTTTTTTAAGCGGCAGTATTCTCTCAGGTAAAGAGTATGTAGCATTGGATGCAATAAGTGGTTGGTTACAGGCTGGGCATAGCGTTGAAGCGATGTTTGTAGGATGGCATGACGGAAAGTTCATGGAGCGATTGCAAGCTATGCATGTAAAGTGCCACCCAGTAAAGTTGGGTTGGTACTATCTTAAAAATATCAAGTGGTCGTTCGATTCACTGATACATTATCCTGGTGCTGTCAGGAAATTCTTAGCAGTACAAAAACACTTTCGCCCTGATGTGTTATATGTAGATAGTTTTCGTCCCGTAGTTTTGCTTGCACCATTTATAAAAACGAAGATTGTTTTTCATGTGCACGAGGCTATTACATTCAGTGCCAATCAGCGCATGTTTATTAAACCTATCAATAAACGAATCAGTAAATATATTGCCGTTTCAGACTTCATAAAAAAAGACCTCATTGCATCAGGTGCAGCACCTGTCCGAATTGAAGTAATACGCAATGCAATAACTTCTGTTGCCGATACCCCCAAACAGTACATACAACAAAACATATTGAAAATTGGAATCGTTGGGCAGATATTGAAAGTGAAAGGACATACAGATATGCTGACTGCTTGCAGCATGTTGTCCAAAGCAAGTATTGCTTATAAGTTATATGTTTTCGGCAGTGGTAATGCATCATATATAGATGAATTGAAGGCATTGGCTACTGCATTGGGTATTGAGAGCAATATAGAATGGATAGGATATGTAGCTGATAAACAAAAAATATACAATACTGTAGATATAGTAGTTGTTCCTTCTGTGTGTGATGAGGCCTTCTCTCTGGTAGCAATTGAAGCAGGCGCACACAAAGTACCTGTTATTGCCACAAGGTCGGGCGCTTTACCGGAGAATATTATAGATAATGAAACAGGTATTTTGGTGAATAAAGAAAAGCCGCAGGAAATATTTGATGCCATTTATCAATTGTACAGTCATCCTGAAAAATTAGAATCAATGGGGAGTGCAGCCCGCCGTCATATTATTGCCAACTACTCGTTGGCAGATATGCAATACAAGATGAACGGATTGCTAAATGATATACAGCACTAATCATGAGATTGGCAGTAGTAACAACCCATCCCATACAATATAATGCACCTTGGTTCAGGTTGCTTGCACAAACCGGCAAATTGGATGTAAGGGTGTTTTATACTTGGGAAGCATCAAAAAATAATGAAAAATACGATCCTGGCTTTAAACGTGTTATTGGCTGGGATATACCTTTGCTTGATGGGTACGACCATGTTTTTGTAAAGAATGTAGCATCTCAACAGGGTTCGCACCATTTCAAGGGTATTGATAATCCTACGTTGATACAAGAGATTAAAGATTGGAAAGCTGAGGCGGTTTTGATAATAGGCTGGGCTTATAAAAGCCACTTGGCATGTTTACGATATTTTAAAGGGAAAATACCCGTCTTATTCAGAGGAGACTCTACACTACTGGACGAAAAAGCTGGTTTGAAGAAATACCTGCGTAGGTTAGCTCTCACGTATGTGTACAGGCATATTGACTATGCATTATATGTAGGCGAAAACAATAAGCAGTATTTCAAAGCACATGGCATTAAGACTAATCAATTGGTATATGCCCCACATGCAATTGACAATACACGCTTTATAGATACTGACGGAAGTTATGCAAATGAAGCATACAAGTTGAGAGAGAAGATGGGGATAGCGGTAGATGATTTTGTTGTCTTATTTGCCGGAAAGTTGGAAGAAAAAAAGAATCCTGCCTTTCTAATGCAATTAGCTGCCCAATTGAAAGGAGATAAAATGAGATTTGTAATTGTTGGCAATGGCGAACTTGAGACATCTTTAAAAGAGAGTGCCCAAAATGACAATAGAATAGTATTTCTCGATTTTCAGAATCAAAAAATAATGCCTGTTATATATAATATGGCCGACGTTTTTATATTGCCATCTATAGGCCCGAACGAAACATGGGGCTTGGCACTAAATGAGGCTATGGCTTGTGGCAGGCCTGTTATTGCAACTAATAAAGTAGGCGGAGCAATAGATTTGATAAAAGAAAATGGCATCATAATATCTCCGGATGAAATTGGCAAAGCGGTATCTTATATTACTAAACTGAGGACAGATAAAAGCTTTTTTACTGAGAGTAAATCTGCCTCAATAAATAGAATTCAAGGTTTTTCATTCGATGTCATTGTAGATAATATTATACAATTAACAGATCGGATTAAGCAGGAGAGGAAGTAATAATGCATCAGTACACCCACACTCGCAACATGACAAACCAATCGCAACAGCAAAATGTAATACCTGTGATGTTATGTTTTATTTGTTATGCGTTTTTGTCGCAATATATATGGTTAAGTATTTTTTCCGGAGTTGTTTTCTTACTCGTAGTAAACCTATTGCATAAACAATATGTGCCGCCGGTACTTATTTATTTATTCGGTGTTCACTGGTTGCAAGTATTTGCAGCCGTATTGTATGCCGATTACAATGGTAAGACCTTAGAGCAAGCGTTCAACACAGCAGAAAAAAATATTGATGTATTATTGATTATCACCATGATGCAAATAGGTATTATGGTTTACTACCTATCAAGGATACTGAAGATAGAAAATAAACCAACTTTGGAGTTGTTTAACGAAGCTGCTGCCAAATTGGATGTGAAAAAACTCTTATTACTCTACGCTGTTGTTACGCTTGTATTCCCCACCTTGTTGGCCATCACACGTTCCAATTCATCAGTCAATCAGTTGGTGCAAGCATTCGCGGTTATCAGGAAAGTGATCATGCTGATGATGATTTTTGTCGTCTTGCTCAGAAAAACGAATTATAATAACACTATCATAATATTAATAGTATTGGAGTTTGTATTAAGTTTCGTGTCATACTTCTCTAGCTTTAAAGAAATATTATTGATGGCAATTTTTGCTTACCTCACTATAAAGCCGAAGATGCAATCAAAGCAATTATTCAGGTTAATACCTGTTAGTATTATTTTGCTCACGTTTCTGATATTTTGGTCAGGGGTAAAAGAGGGTTACAGAAATTATCTGAATCAAGGTACAAGGATGCAGGAGGTTAATGTAAGCACATCAGACGCGCTCAATTATTTAGGTGATAAAGTAGGACAGTTCAATGTCGATTCTTTCAAAAATGGTACAGATAAGCTCATATACCGTATGCAGTATATGCAGCAATATATTACAGTATATGAAAGAGTGCCGGATATTATACCACATACTAATGGTGGAAACCTTACAGGTACAATCAACTTCTTGTTGATGCCGAGGTTTCTAGACCCGAATAAGGCAATTCTAGACCCTTCTTCAAAATCTTCATACTACACTGGCAAAACTTTTGCTAATGCGGCACAGGGCACCTCTATATCAATGGGTTATTTTTGCGACTTGTTTATTGATTTCGGTTTGTGGTGGATGATAATACCTTTATTAGGACTTACACTGATGATTGGTAAAGTATCAAACTATATTATTAACTCCGATAAGTACAATATCATTTTTACTTATTCACTCTTTATAGGCACTATTTTAAGTTTGGGTACTTTTGAGTCTGATATCATATTCTATATCGGCTCTGTAATAAATTATGCAGTGTTCATGCTGTTAGGCAATTTCTTTCTGTTCCCATTCCTCAATAAGTACATAAAGGCTTGATGAAGCTCTTTATCACATACGAATACTTTTTGCCTGCTTACAAAGCAGGTGGTCCGGTGCAGTCATTAGCTAATCTGGCGGCAAATTATACCAATGCAAACATTTACATTTTTTGTCGCCATACAGATATGGATGGTAGTGTACTTACCAATGTCAAGCACGATGAATGGGTAACGTACAACCATCATACAAAAGTGTACTATACTACAGGCAAAGAAACAGTCTATAATGTGCTGACAACCATCAACCCGGATGTTGTTTTTATCAACGGTATTTTTTCACCTCGTTTTAATATCAAGCCATTATTCTGGACTGGTAGTGGGCGTAAAATCGTTTCTGCAAGGGGTATGTTGCACCCCGGGGCATTGTCTCAGAAATCTTTGAAGAAGAAACTTTATCTTGTAGCATATAAACTACTTGGCTTACATAAAAAATGTGTTTTCCATGCTACAACCGAAGAAGAGAAAGGATATATACAAAATACTTTTGGTAGCGACACAACAGTTTATGTAGCTCCCAATTTCCCGAATGTAATAAGAACTTTGCCAATGCCCGCAAGGGAAGCAGGCTCACTCAGATTATTATCTGTTGCACTCATCAGCCCCATGAAGAATATCAAATTGGTATTAGAAGCACTTGCCGCTTGTAAAGCAAATGTAGTGTACGATATATATGGTCCTGTAAAGGATGCTGCTTATTGGGAAGAATGTAAAACCGTGATAACCACACTGCCTCAAAACATTAAAGTGCATTATCATGGTGCTATACCACCACATCAGGTGCAGGATGCATTAGCGGCTTGCCATTGTTTTATCTTACCCAGCAAGAGCGAAAACTTCGGACATGCGATATATGAGGCATTTGCAGCAGGCAGGCCTGTAATTACAAGCCATAATACTCCGTGGAACGATTTAGAAAAGTATCGTGCAGGTTTTAATGTTGACATAAACAATACATCAACCATAGCAAATGCTATAGAAGCTATGGCTGCCGCAGATAATAATGCAATGCAGCAATACAGCAACGGCGCAGTACAATACGCAACCGATAAAATTGACATCACGTCTATCAAAAAAAGCTACGACGCGATGTTTGTAAACACATAAATAAGATACAGTAATGATAATTTTAGGTATTAATGCCTATCACGCAGATTCCAGCGCAGCCATACTAAAAGATGGTGAACTGATTGCTGCGTCAGAAGAAGAAAGGTTTACACGGGTAAAACATTGGGCAGGATTTCCTGAAAAAGCCATTCTGTTTTGCCTCAATGAATTAGGTATAACTATCAACGAGGTTGACCATATAGCTATCGGCAGAGATCCTAAAGCGAAGCTGAATAAAAAGCTACTCTACCTCTTGAAAAATCCGCAAGGCGGTTTAAAGACAGTATTGAACCGATTGAGCAATACCAAAAAAGTCGCTTCGCTTGAACAGGAACTATCGCGCATAACTGGTGTTGACGCAGCTTTGATAAAACCCAAGATTCATAATGTAGAACATCACCGCAGCCATTTGGCATCAGCGTTTTTCGCCAGTCCTTACGATGAGGCTGCACTATTATCTATTGACGGTTCAGGCGATTTTACAAGCACGATGATTGCTACTGGTAAGGGCAACAAAATACAAGTAATAGATTCCGTTGACTTCCCTGTATCTGTCGGTACATTCTATACAGCCTTCACACAATATCTCGGCTTCCCGCATTACGGAGATGAATACAAAGTAATGGGCCTTGCACCCTACGGCGAACCGAAGTATGTAGATAAGATTAGGGATGTAATCAAGTTTACACCAGATGGTTTGTTTACTTGGAATCAACAATATTTTAAGTCTGCCAAAGACGTAGTAGTTACTTATGGCGACGACCATATACCTTTTGTAGGTGGTCTATTTACGCCTTACTTCGAGCAGCAGTTTGGCAAAGCACGCGGCAAAGGGGATGAATTAACACAATATCACAAAGACATAGCAGCATCGGTACAGCGATTTACCGAAGAATTGATTTTTCATATCGTCAACCATTTGCAAAAAAGTACAGGGCTCAAAAACCTGTGTATAGCAGGCGGTGTTGCACAAAACTCCGTTGCCAACGGTAAGATATTAGCCAACTCTGCTTTTGAAAACCTCTACATACCATCTGCAGGGCACGATGCGGGGATCTCTATGGGCTCTGCTTTTTATGTGTACAATCAGGTGATGAATCAGCCGCGTGCTAAGGCAGTATTTAGTGCATACACTGGCAGCAAATTCAGCAATGAAGAAATAGAAGCATTTTTGAAAGAACGTAATATCACCTATAAGCGTTTGGATGATGCAGCTTTATACAATCATGTTGCAGACAGATTGGTAGATGCGGGTGTGGTTGGTTGGTTTCAGGGGCGTGCAGAGTTTGGACCGCGCGCATTGGGTGCACGTTCTATATTGGCAGACCCCCGCCGTACGGATGCAAAAGATTTACTGAATGCCAAAATAAAACGCCGCGAAAGTTTCCGCCCATTTGCGCCGTCTATCTTAAAAGAATATGTTCCCGAGTACTTTGAGCGTACTGAAAACGTACCGTTCATGGAAAAAGTATTCCCCATCAAAAAAGAAAAGCATAGTGCCATACCTGCCGTTACACACGTAGATGGTACGGGGCGTTTGCAGAGTGTTGATAAAACAGTATCGCCACGTTATTACAACCTGATAGATGCGTTTCGTCAAAAAACAGGTGTGCCGATATTGCTCAATACATCGTTTAATGAAAACGAACCTATTGTAAACACACCTGCCGAAGCATTGGATTGTTTCCTGCGTACCAAAATGGATATGCTGGTCTTAGAAAACTGCGTTGTAGAAAGATAGTGGCAAAGAAGATTGTATTTGTAAACCAAACCGCCAACTACTTGTTTGCAGACATCATCACAGCATTTGCACACAAGATGCCCGATGCGCGTATCGAAGCGTGGTATGGTAGTTTCGATTATGATACTTCTCAATTGCCCCAAAATATCAGTTTGCAAAAAGGCCCCGTGTACGACCGTAGCAGTTTTGCAAAGCGTTTCCGTTCTTGGTTTCGGTTCTATATGTGGATGCGAGGTAAGGTGAGAAGTGAAGTCGCTGACACAAAATTCTTTTTCGTATCAAACCCTCCATTGTTCGTCTTCCTGCCCCGATTGCATAAAATGCAGTTCGCTTGTTTGATATACGATTTATATCCCGATGTATTGAGTGGTTTCCGAAAGAATACTGTTACGAGTACGATGGTGAAGCGTTGGGCTAAACGAAACCGAAAAGTGTTACCTGCCGCACAAAAAATTTTTACACTTGGTACAGGTTTGAAAACTGCCATAGAACAATACCTGCTTGCAAGTGATAAAGATAAAGTACAAGTAGTGCCTATTTGGAACAAGCAAACGGATAAACACAATACATCTGGCAGAGATTTCAGAAAAGAGTGGGAGCTTCAGGATAAAAAAATAATTCTCTATTCAGGTAACATCGGCCTGACACATCCGCTTGAATATATTGTTGAGATAGCTAAAAAATTAGCATCGCATACAGATTGGGCGGTAGTGGTAGTAGGTAATGATAATAAAAAAGTAAAGTTGAAAGACCTGTCAGCAGGGCTTACGAACATTCAATTTCATCCACCCGTTCCTTTTGAAGATTTGTCGCAACTACTCTCTATCGCTACATGGGGATATGTAACGCTCGATACAAGTGCTACCAACAATTCCGTACCCAGTAAAACATACAACCTGTTAGCAGAGGGTATTCCACTACTTGCTATGGTAAATAGTGCATCGGAAATCGCGTCGCTGATTGATACACATAATGTTGGGCTATATTTCAAAGAGAATGAATTAAACGAAGTAGTAACTAAACTGCTCGCAATTACTGAAGAACAACATCTGCAACTGCAACAAAATGCAGCAAGCTGCGCTACAAACTTCACCAAAGAACTGGCAAATAATTTTGCACACAGTTTACAGTGGCATGTATAGGCAACTGATAAAACCATTGTTAGATAAACTGATAGCCTTGATAGGGTTCATCATCCTATCGCCTTTATTTGTATTGGCAACTATCTTGTTGTTTGTAGCTAATAACGGTAAGCCATTCTTCCTGCAACCACGCCCCGGCAAAGGTGGCAGAATTTTCCGCATCATCAAGTTCAAAACCATGAATGATGCCAAAGACACGAATGGCGAATTGCTACCCGATGCCAAACGCCTCACGCTTGTTGGCAGCATCGTCCGCAAAACATCTATAGACGAAATACCCCAACTGCTCAACGTACTGATAGGCAATATGAGCCTGATTGGCCCGCGCCCTTTGTTGGCAGAATACCTGCCATTGTACAACGAACGCCAACGCCGCCGGCACGAGGTAAAACCCGGAATCACGGGTTGGGCGCAGGTAAACGGACGTAATTCCATATCTTGGGAAGAGAAATTTGAACTGGACGTTTATTATGTAAATAATATGTCTTTGTTGCTGGATGTAAAGATTTTATTGATGACGGTTGTCAATGTGTTTCGTGGCAAAGGCATCAGTCAGGAAGGCGCGGCAACGATGGAGAAATTTAAAGGCACACCAAAGCAAGCGGTATGATACTATTTGGCGCAAGCGGGCATGGCAAAGTAATTATAGACATACTGGAATTAAACGGCGTGGACGATATAGTGATATGGGATGATAATTCCGTAACACCGGTATGGGGATACGAAACAAAGAAGCCTAATATAACCCAATTGTCAGACGAGCCGATTATCATTTCCATAGGCAGCAATGAAAACAGAAAAAAAGTTGTTGAACGCTTGCCAGCAGAAGCAAACTATATTGTTGCTATTCATCCACAGGCATTACTTGCAAGAACGGTGAATGTAGATAACGGCACAGCTATCATGGCAGGTGTAGCTATCAACCCCGATACGACTATCGGTAAGCATTGCATCATCAATACAAATGCCTCAGTTGACCATGATTGCCAAATCGGCGACTATGTACATATCTCACCCAACGTAGCGCTTTGCGGCAATGTGTCAGTAGGCGAAGGTACACACATAGGTGCAGGCAGTGTTGTGATACCCGGTAAGAAAATTGGTAAATGGTGCACGATAGGCGCGGGTACAGTAGTGATAAATGACGTCCCCGACTATGCAACTGTAGTAGGCAACCCCGGCAGGATAATAAAAACTTCAAAGAAAGATTAGCGATACATGAATCCGAAAATCTGGCTTTCATCGCCACACATGGGCGGTACTGAACTGAACTACATCCATGAAGCGTTTGATACGAATTGGGTAGCGCCACTTGGCCCCAATGTTGATAATTTTGAAAAAAGTATCGTATCATTTTTGCAGGCAGATGTACACGCTGCTGCCCTTAGCTCGGGTACTGCGGCTTTACATCTTGCATTGATATTGGCAGGTGTTGAGGCGGGCGATGAAGTGATATGCCAGAGCATGACCTTCTCCGCCAGTGCCAACCCCATTGCATATCTCGGTGCTACACCGGTATTTGTAGATAGCGAGGCTGATACATGGAATATGTCTCCGCAGTGGCTGGAGCAGGCAATACAAGACAGGATAGCAAAAGGCAAAAAGCCCAAAGCCATCATACCCGTTCATCTGTACGGTATGCCTGCTAAGATGGATGAGATAGAAGCCATTGCAAATAAATACGGCATCATCATTATAGAAGATGCGGCAGAGGCATTGGGTTCTCATATCAATGGTAGGATGTGCGGCACCTATGGCATGATGAGTGCCTTATCTTTCAACGGCAATAAAATCATCACCACATCGGGCGGCGGTGCATTGGTAGCGCATAGTAAAGAACTGGCGCAAAAAGCCACATTCCTTGCCACACAAGCACGCGATGCCGCACCACATTACGAACATTCACACATTGGCTACAACTACCGCATGAGCAATATATGCGCGGGCATAGGCTGCGGACAAATGGAAGTATTGGCAAAGCGTATTGAGCAACGCCGTGCGGTATATACACGCTATTACAACAAGCTGAAAAATATTGCAGGCATATCATTTGTAGATGAACCCGCAGGCTGCTTCAGCAACCGTTGGCTGACGACCATCCTGATAGATACCGAAAAACCAAACAGCATTACAAGAGAAACACTGCGGCTGGCATTTAATGAAGACAATATAGAATCTCGCCCGTTGTGGAAGCCGATGCATATGCAGCCCGTTTTTGCATCTGCACCTTTTTATGGCGATGGTACTGCCGAGCGCCTGTTTCGCGATGGTTTGTGCCTGCCTTCAGGCTCCAACCTAACGGATACTGACTTTGATAGGATTTTTGCGGTAATAGATAAAGTCTTTAAGTAACCGCTTTACTTTACGAGCATAAAAAATCCCCGTTCTTACAAGAACGGGGATTTTTCTTTCAATGCTTTTATAGTTTATGCTTGTGTATCAGCAGGCTTTTTCATAATCGCGTACACCTCTACAGCAAAGCCAATCAATATCAGCAATGGTGCGATGGTAATGCGCGTAGTGCTATACACTTCGTCGTAGTTAAACTTGTTGGGGTCTGCGCTCTTGCCGCCACTCATCAGCATAAAGCCAATCAGTATCAGTATTACGCCGCCAATCATCCACATATAGTTAGTCTTGTCAAACAGGAATGTCTGGTTGCCTTTCGGTGTCAAATCTTTTGTTGCTTTTGTCGTAGCCATAGTTTACAATATTAGGAAACAATTTTAATAAAGGTCGTCAACGTGCATTTTTAAATATTTCACTACAGAGCGATGCGTGCTCAGCAGCGATATTAATATACCAACTACCAGCATACCCGTTACAAGCAAAGCCAGCAGCCCCGGCTCGCGCAGCGCGCGCACAGGCGGAAACCAACTCTCTGCAAACGAAATCACTATCCACAATCCTATTACGGAAATGACACCACTTATCAGCCCGTTCAGCACAGCGCGTTTATCAAACGGTCGCGATATGAAATAGCGTGTAGCACCTACCATCTGCATCGTCTTGATAAGGAAGCGATTGCTGAACATAGCCAAGCGCACCGTATTGTCTATCAGTATCACCACTACAATAAATAGCAGCAACGATATAGCACCAAGTATCAAACCGATTTTGCGGAAATTACTGTTGATATTATCTACCACCGTATTGGGGTATGCCACATCGCGCACCACATTGCTCTGCATCGCAAATGCCTTTATTTTATCGAGGCTGTCTTTATTTACATATTCCGAATGCAGATTCAGCGTGATGGATGCGTATAGCGGATTAAAATCGAGCAATTCGGTAAATTCCTCGCCGCCTTCTTCAAAAAATTTCTTCGCCGCTTCTTCTTTTGTTATAATGCCCGATTTGCGGGTAAAGGGTTGGCTGTCCAGTATCG
Source organism: Chitinophagaceae bacterium IBVUCB1 (assembly GCA_002127285.1). GTDB lineage: Bacteria > Bacteroidota > Bacteroidia > Chitinophagales > Chitinophagaceae > Polluticoccus. The sequence continues at coordinate 567,802 of NFUW01000001.1, read as the reverse complement.
CTTTCAGTTTCTGTATATTTTCATCGCGGGTATTATCGTGCAGTATCACCTCTACCTGTATGTCTTCTTTAAACACACGGCTCAGTGCGCGCCCGTTTATCATCAGCCATCCCAGATTGCCCAGCAGGAACAATACTAATGAGATACCGATGATGGCATATATATAAGATGGTTTAGCTTTTTTCGAGGCAGACATTCAATTTGCTTATCGCTCAAAAATAAAAAAATAAGGCAGAAAACAGGGGTGCTTCATGCTTTTTGCATTGTATTTAACAATTTCATTTATGTGTCTGCGTTATATACCCAACCAACATTTATCTATTTTAGCCAACGAATCAATCAACACATGCAGGATTTAACCCATTTCTTTGCCAACAGGCATTTCATCGAAACAAAACCAACAGGCACCTACCAGCCATTACAACTCGGTGCCAACATACAATTTGCCACACAGGATAATTTTGATTGGGACGATGCCGAGATTGTGATTGTAGGATGCGGCGAGCAAAGAGGCGATGCCGACGATGCACCATTCAGCCATGCACCCGATGCCATCAGGGAAGAGTTATATAAGATGTATGCATGGCACCCTGCAGTTAAGATAACCGATGCAGGCAATATACTGGAAGGTGCAGGCTTGGGCGATTCGCGCGCCGCATTGCGTACCGTACTGCACGAATTGCAGCAGGCTGGCAAAACCGTGATAGTACTCGGCGGCTCTCACGACCTTACATTGCAACAATACGAAGCGTTTAAAAAATCTGAAAAGATGATAAACGCCACCGTAGCAGATATGCTGATAGACCTTGACGAAAGCGAAGCCGTTACGTCGAGCAGCTTTTTGATGGATATGCTGACGGGGCAGCCCAATTTTGTAAACCACTACAGCCATATCGGTTTCCAGAGCTACTACGCACACCCGCGTATGCTCGAAACCTTAGACAAGCTACGCTTTGATTTCTACCGACTTGGCAAAGTGCGGGAGCATTTTGAAGATGTAGAACCCGTGCTGCGCAATAGCCACCTGTTCAGTTTCGATATGTCTGCCATCCGCTATAGCGATGCGCCTGTTAATATCAATGGTTCTCCCAACGGCTTCACAGGCGATGAGGCCTGCATCCTGACACGCTATGCGGGTATGGGTACCAACCTCTCGTCATTCGGTATATACGGTTATCATCCGCAGCACGATGTGCATAACATGACTGCCAAACTCATATCACAAATGATATGGTATTTCATAGATGGCTATCTGGTGCGCAAAGCAGAGGCAAAACTGACAGACCACGACGAGTTTATATCTTTCCACGTAGCGTTTACGGAAAATGAAACCATCTTCTTGAAAAGCAAACGCACCAACCGCTGGTGGATGAAGCTGCCCAATGGCAGTTATGTACCCTGCTCATACAACGATTATCTGGCTGCCAGCAACGACGAGATACCCGAACGCTGGCTGCGGGAGCAGGAACGCCTTATCTGATAGTATTTGCTACAAATAACGTAATTTTGCATACTGAACCATCCGCTTGGCGGGTGGTTTTTGTTTCCGAATGATTGAGAATAAGAACATAATTAAAAACGAAGAGAAAGCCGTGCTGGTTGGTTTGGTTCACAAAAACCAAACCGAGGCGCAGACGGTAGAGTATTTGGCAGAGCTGGCTTTTCTGGCAGAAACAGCAGGTGCCGAATCGGTGAAGCAGTTTATACAAAAACTACCACACCCAGATAGCAAAACCTTTGTAGGCAAGGGCAAGATTGAAGAGATACGAGAGTGTGTAAAAGCGAAGGGTGTAAACCTTGTGATATTTGACGATGAATTGACAGGCTCGCAGATAGGCAATATCACCGATGCCATTGGTGTAAAAGTGATAGACCGCAGCGATTTGATACTGGACATATTTGCCCGCCGTGCAAAGACTGCGCAGGCCAAAGTGCAGGTAGAACTCGCGCAGTATCAATATATACTGCCACGCCTGCGTGGTATGTGGAAGCACTTGGAGCGTCAGGGTGGTGGTATCGGTTCCCGTGGTCCTGGCGAAACAGAAATAGAAACCGACCGCCGTATCGTAAAAGACAAAATATCGTTGCTGCGCCGCAGGCTGGGAGAGATAGACAAGCAAGCTGCCACCCAAAGGCAGGAGCGCGGCACGTATATACGGGTAGCATTGGTTGGTTACACCAACGTGGGTAAGAGTACGCTGATGACTTTGCTCACTAAGTCGGAAGTATTTGCAGAGAACAAACTATTTGCTACGCTTGATACCACCACGCGCAAAGTGGTGTATGAACAAACACCTTTTTTGCTGAGCGATACGGTGGGCTTCATCCGCAAGCTGCCGCACCATTTAGTAGAGAGTTTTAAAAGTACGCTGGATGAAGTACGCGAGGCAGACTGCCTGCTGCATGTGGTAGATATTTCTCACCCTGCTTACGAAGACCAGATGGGCGTAGTAAACAAAACCCTGCAAGACATAGGCGCGTTTGATAAGCCAATTGTTACCATCTTCAATAAGATGGATTTGTATGAAGAGCGCGTGTTTGACGAATGGCTGGATAGCGAAGTGAAAGAAGACTTGCTGCGCCAGCTAAGAGCACGTTGGGAGCACGAAACATCGGGCAGTTGCGTATTTATATCAGCTACCGAACGCCGTAATATAGATGCCCTGCGCCATACCATACTGGATAAAGTAAAAGAACTATACGCCATCCGCTATCCGTATCTCACGCAGTTTTATTGATGTAATGCACTATTTTACGGTTCAGAAATGTCATTACAATACCGTCCTGAAATAGATGGCCTGCGGGCAATAGCCGTGGTGAGTGTCATATTGTTTCACTTGCAGGTAGCACCATTTACAGGTGGCTATGTGGGGGTAGATGTATTCTTTGTAATATCGGGCTATCTCATCACAAGCATCATATTACAAGGCCATCGTCAGGGGCGTTTCACCCTGCTCGATTTTTATAAAAGGCGTATCAGGCGCATCATCCCGCTTACAGTGGCGGTTTATGCCATTGTACTGGCTATTTGTTATTTCCTGTTTTTTGAAAAGCAATATGCCAGTATCAACCATGTTGTAAAAAGCTCACTGGTATTTGTATCCAACTTCCTTCTGCTGCGCAAAAAGGGCTACTTCGACCCCGGTATGCAGGAAAATCCGCTACTGCATACATGGTCGCTTTCGGTAGAGGAGCAATTTTACATCATCTTTCCGCTTACCATGCTGCTATTGTTGCGTTATGGCGGCAGCAAATGGTGGCGTTGGCTGGTGCTGCTTGCACTCGCATCTTTCACTGCCAATATCATCGTTACAACATGGAATGCGCAAAAAGCATATTACTGGCCGCATACCCGTGCATGGCAGTTATTGGCAGGTGCTTTACTGGCTACAGGTATTTGGAAAGACGCAAAAACAAAACCAACCGGTAACCTCTTATCGCTTGTTGGGTTATCACTATTACTATTTACTGTATTATTTTATCAGGATGGCATTACCTATCCCGGCTTGCGGGCCATACTGCCCGTAGCAGGTGCTGTATTGCTGATACATAGAGCAAAGCAGGGCACGTATGTGTATCGTTTGCTATCGGCAAAGCCAGTAGTATATACAGGCAAAATATCCTATTCGCTCTATATGTGGCATTGGCCTGTATGGGTATTTGCGGTATTTTTTTCGGTAGGTCCTGTCAGTCCTCTGCAAAAGCTACTGTTGATAGTTTTTGTATTTCTGTTATCGGCATTGTCTTATCGTTTTATCGAGCAACCATTCAGAACCAAACGCGCTGCTTCCAACCCATATATCCCTTGGGCTATTCTCGGTAGCTCGGCTACATTAATGGTTTGCGCTTTATTGTTTATTGACAATAAAGACGGGATTTGCCGCAAAGAATACGCCGCTTATCAAAGTCAACTGAATGCCTACGGCGATAAAGTGTGGGAAGACATTAGTGAACTGGAGCAGCGAAACATAGAAGATTATAAACAACTGAAACCATACCGTACAGGTAGTGATACGGCAAAGCCATCATTCATACTTTGGGGAGATTCTCACGCCCGTTCCTTAGCCCCGGGGCTCGATTCATTGGGTAGGGCAACCTGCTTTTCTGGATATGTACTCAGTGCCCCGCTTTCGCCTCCGCTTTCAGGTATCCGTTATCAGGATGATAAAAGGCAACTGTCAACATTTAGCCAAAGCGCGTTAGAGTTTATAAATACTCATCCCGAAATAAATACAATTATCCTAACTGCCCGTTGGCCAAGATATTATCGAGAGCCGTACTTAGCAGCAGAAAAATTTAGGGATGTGAGAGATGCCGGTATATTGAAATGGCTTCAACATGATAATGAACAACAAATCCTTTTTCGGAAAGGGTTAATGACTACACTAAATGAACTGAACAAACTCGGCAGGGAAGTGTTTATTACCGCCCCTTTGCCCGAATTGAAAACATCAGTAAATGAAATGTTGGTAATTGAAAAACTGCAAGGGATGACGCACAATCATTTCATAGCATCTACTGACGAATACAACGCAGATAACAATGCTTTATTAAAATTCTTCAGTAGCATTAGCCGTCATGCCAATATATTGCCCATAGGTACCGATTTGCTTAACGACACTGCATTTCTTTATAATATGCGCACCACCCCCGTCTATCGGGATAAGACACACTTATCTGCTATCGGTTCTCGTATTGCAACGGCACACTTGCTAAAATACATCAGGTGATTTCGCATAAATATTGTAAATTTGCTATGATAATATATAAGCCATATTATCGCGCTCTTTGACATATCATAATCCGTTCAACCATGTTAAGCATATATATTATTTTGGTTAAGCTATTGTTGGGTTTATTAGTCGAAAGTTAAAATTGTTTCGTTTTGTTGCCGTTTTTCTATCATCGCGAATTTGCAACAAAATGCAACAATACCTTTTGTAACCCTTGCCTGTCAATGCTTTACGAAAATGGTATTTGTATCAGACAATGCAAACCGGCAACAAAACCTAACATATAGCTAGGCTTTATAGCTATGCCAAACCCTTGCGGTAAAAATTATATATCACAAAACCGCTATTCCATCTGGCAAAAAAATGTTTTAATTTTCTGAAAGACGATATTGTTCAGCTATACCAAAACATAGCCACATGAAGCAAACATCGAGGGAATTGCTGGTAACTACCAAAGCCGCGCAAAACTGGCAAGAACAGGATTTTGAGCAGCGTGTAGAGGAGTTGATGGCAGTTGTAAACAAAGTAGATACCGATGAACAGGTAGAACACGCATCGGAAGTGATGGATGTGTACCGCACCAAGAGCAAACCGAAAAAGAGCAGGCGCAAAAAAGCAGACCCTACCGGCCGCCCTTTCGAGTTTTTGGTGTTTCGTAACTGATGCCTTAGTCTATCGCCCTGTTCAGGAAGTCTATCAAGGGTTTCATTTCGGTGAAGGTCTTCACCATCTTCGCTACCGCCGTTTTCGATGTATAGTCTGCATCATCCACAGGTACGCTTACAATCACACTTTTCATTTTCAGAAATTCAATAGCGGGGTTGTCGGCTGTATAGCCTTGTGGTAGGGTTTTTAGCTTTTCGCCTTCCCATTTTTTGAATAGCTTTTTGAAAGACGCTTTATTGATAATGCCTTTGAATTCATCGAAATTGTAGTCCAGTTCCTGCCGCACTTTTTTCAATACGGGTGCTTCTGGCATCCACATACCACCAGCGAGGAAAGATTTGCCATTGGGCTGCAAGTGCATATAAAAGCCTGCATCGGGTGCTTTCTTACCTGCTCTGCAAAAGTATGCACCAAAGTTGGCCTTATATGGTGTCTTATCTTTTGCAAAGCGCACATCTCGAAATATGCGGAAGATGGCATCTTTGGCCTTATGTTCCGCAAGGCGCGGTTCAAGTTTAGTAAGCTCTGTATGGATGCTGGTTACAAAAGTTTCAAAATCGGCTTTGGCGGCTTCGTACAAATGGCGGTTTTTGTCAAACCATTCCTTGTTATTGTTCTTTTCCAGCTTTTTCAAAAACTCGATGGTGGCTTGTTGTAACATGCGCAGTTGTTAAGATTTATTGAAATGATGCAAACAGCTACGAATATAAATGATAATGCGTTTAGCTTTGACAACTTGTACACAAACTAACTGATTTTTAACCCGTAAGCACAAGGTTTTAACTACCTTTGAGGTTCTTACAAAGTATATATTAATAATAGTATTAAATGACGCGTTTAGCCATATTGGGTTCTACAGGATCTATCGGTACACAGGCTTTGGATGTTGTGGCAGCGCACCCCGATTTGTTTGAAGTAGAGATACTGACTGCACACAGCAATAGTGCATTACTTATAGAGCAGGCAAGGAAGTTCAGCCCCAATGCGGTGGTTGTAACAGACCAAGACAGCTACGAGGCGGTGAAATATGCCTTATCCAACCTGCCCATCAAAGTATTTGCAGGTGCTGATGCCCTGAACGACGTAGTACAGTGGGATACAGTAGATACCGTATTGACTGCCATCGTTGGCTTTGCGGGTTTATCATCTACACTGGCGGCGGTAAATGCAGGCAAGACGATAGCACTCGCCAATAAAGAAACACTGGTAGTAGCGGGAGACATAGTAATGAAAGCGGCTGCTGAAAAAGGCGCGCGCATCATACCTGTTGACAGCGAACACTCCGCAATCTTTCAATGCTTGGTAGGCGAAGACTGGCGCACGATTGAGAAGATAATACTCACCGCATCGGGCGGTCCGTTTTTGGGTAAAAAGACCAACTACCTGCTGAATGTAAAAGCAAGCCACGCACTGCAACACCCCAACTGGACGATGGGCGCAAAGATAACTATTGACAGTGCTACGCTGATGAATAAAGGCCTTGAGATGATTGAAGCGAAGTGGTTGTTTGGGTTAAAGAACGAGCAGATAGAAGTGATAGTACACCCGCAGTCTATCATCCACTCGTTGGTGCAGTTTACAGATGGCTCTATGAAAGCCCAACTGGGATTGCCCGATATGAAGCTGCCTATACAATACGCGCTTGCCTTTCCGCAACGCATACATAACGACTTCAAGCGGTTCGATTTTAAAGACTATACCAAGTTTACCTTTGAGCAGCCCGACCTCAAGACGTTTCGCAATCTGGCATTGGCAATAGATGCCATGTACAAAGGGGGCAATGCGCCTTGTGTATTGAATGCTGCAAACGAGGTAGTAGTGCAGTCGTTCCTCAACAACAGGGTGAGCTTTATTGAAATGAGCGACATCATAGAAAATGTAATGAACAAAGTAGCATTTACAGATAATGCCTCGCTCGACGACTACCGTAGAGCCGATAAAGAAGCAAGGGCTTATGCTTCCGAATTAGTAAAACACAGCCAACTATCACACTAAATACTATTTTTGCACATCATGTTATTGAACTCAATGCTTTTAATGTCGGGTGGAGCCGTGCAGGCACTGCAATTGCTGGCCGCTTTGTCCCTACTCATATTACTACACGAATTCGGCCACTACTTTTTTGCCCGTTTATTCAAAACAAGGGTTGAGAAGTTTTACCTGTTTTTCGATTTCCTGTTTCCGTTTCCTGGACTGCTCAACTTCTCTTTGTTTAAAAAGAAGAAAGGCGATACGGAATACGGGCTTGGTTGGTTTCCGCTTGGGGGCTATGTAAAGATTGCCGGTATGGTAGACGAGAGCATGGATAAAGAAGCCATGAAGCAACCACCGCAGCCTTGGGAATACCGTTCTAAAAAACCTTGGCAGCGTTTGTTCATCATGCTGGGTGGTATCATTATGAACGTACTGGTAGCCATCTTCATCTACGCGCTGATATTCGGAATATGGGGAGAGGAATACCTGCCAACACAAAATGCCAAATTTGGTATTGCGGTTGACAGCATCGGCGAGAGCATTGGCCTGCGCAATGGTGATAAAATAACAGGCGTAGATGGTAAGAAAGTGGACAGGTTTAATAAGATTGTACCTGAAATGATTTTCAGCGAGGCGAAGGTGCTGAATATAGAACGTGATGGTGCAGGCATGGATATAGCCATACCACAAGGCACTGTTCGTAAAATCATTAAAGCGCAGCGCGGTACGTTTATACAAGCACGCACGCCATTAGTAATTGATAATGTAAATGATAAGAGCGAAGCATCGAAGATGGGGCTGAAAGCTGGTGACAGCGTGATAGCTGTTAACGGTCAGCCCATCATGTTTTACGATGAGTTTGAAAAAATAAAGCGTGCATCCGTAAATATGCCTATTGCATTAACTGTGGTTCGTAGTGGTGCAATACTAACGCTGAATGGTAAAGTGCCCGATACAAAAATATTAGGCTTCGCGCCTAAATCGTATGCTGCATTTTTCACGCTTGATAAAGTTACTTACAATCCCATATCTGCTATGGGCAAGGGTTTTACACACACGTTTGCGGAGATTGGTAACTACTGGCGACAACTGAAACTGATATTCACCTCTAAAGAAATAAAGGCATCTGAAAGTGTAGGCGGCATTGTGAGCTTTGGTAAGATGTTCCCTTCAGAGTTTGACTGGCAGAGCTTTTTGATGCTGACGGCTTTTGTATCTATCATACTGGCAGTGATGAACTTGCTGCCCGTGCCGGGGCTGGATGGCGGTTATGTCATCTTCCTGCTGTTTGAAATGATAACGGGCAAACAAGTAAGCGAGAAGATTATGGAACGTGCCACCACCGTAGGTCTGATACTATTACTGGCACTGATGGTATATGCCAACGGGCTGGATATATTCAGGCTGTTTTCAAAATAAGCGAAACGAATAACGATAAAATAAAAACGGGGCAATCGCCCCGTTTTTTAATTCATTGATAATTGTGCCGCTTCTTTCTTCATAGCCTGCTCCCATCGCCATGCGGTATCCATCATCTCATCGAGCGAGAAGCGGATGTCCCAATCGAGCAGGGCGCGCGCTTTGGCATTGTTGGCATATACTTCTACCACATCGCCTGCACGGCGTGGCCCTAATTTATAATTCAGCTTTTCGCCCGATACTTTTTCAAAAGCATTGATGAGCTCCAGCACCGTAACACCATTGCCCGAACCGAGATTGAACACATCGCAATTGCTGCTGTTATTGCCATCAAGTGTGAATTGCAGGGCTTTGGTATGCGCGTTGGCTATATCCATTACGTGTATATAATCGCGCACGCAAGAGCCATCGCGGGTTGGGTAGTCTTTACCAAACACCTGCATTTCTTGCCGCTTGCCAATGGCGGTTTGTGTAATTACGGGTACAAGGTTTTCAGGCTTCTCTTGCAACTCACCGATGTGTACGGTCGGGTGTGCGCCTACGGGGTTGAAGTAGCGCAGCAACGTTACGTTGAAGTCGGGGTTTTGCTTTGCCATATCCCTGCATATCGCCTCGCCAATTTGCTTGGTACGTGCGTAGGGAGATTCAGGCTCTGCCAATGGTGCTGTTTCTTCAACAGGCAGCTTCTTGGTATTGCCATATACCGAGCAGGAAGACGAGAATACAAAATGATTCACATTATACGTCTGCGCGCATTGCAGTATGTTCACCAACGAGTCGAGGTTGTTGCGGTAATACTTCAGCGGTGCTTCTACCGATTCGGGTACTGATTTGAAAGCCGCGAAGTGTATGATACCTACTATGTCGGGGTTTTCAATAAAGATGGTTTCTGTATCGTCCGCATCGCAAAGGTTTACTTTGTAATTCTTTACAGGCTTGCCTACAATGCGCTCTACGCCTTGCAGCATACGCAGCGAACCGCAAGACAAATCGTCCACCGATATTACTTCAAATCCATTCGCTATCAGGTCTGTGATGGTATGCCCGCCAATATAGCCGCAGCCGCCTGTTACCAATATCTTCTTCATCAAAAAAGGGGGATTAATCCTACTGCAAATATACCGTATTATTTAACCTGCTGCATTTCTACCAGCTTTTTATACAAGCCGTTTTTTGCAATCAGTTCGTTGTGTGTACCACGCTCGGCTTCTCTGCCTTTTTCAAGTACAATGATTTCATCCGCGTGTTGTACGGTAGATAGCCTATGTGCGATAACGATGCAGGTACGGTTTTTCATCAGTGTGTTGATGGCATCTTGTACTATGCGTTCACTTTCCGTATCGAGCGACGAGGTTGCTTCGTCCAATATGAGTATAGGCGGGTTTTTCAGCACCGCGCGGGCTATCGTTACACGCTGGCGTTCGCCACCGCTTAGCTTTGTACCCCTATCGCCAACAGATGTGTTATAGCCATCGGGCTTGTTGATGATGAAATTGTGTGCATGGGCTATACGTGCAGCTTCTTCTACCTGTGCTGCCGTTGCATTGCCAGTACCCAGTATGATGTTGTTATAAATCGTATCGTTAAAGAGAATAGGCTCCTGACTTACTACGCCCATCTGCTTGCGCAGGTCAGACAATTTGTAGTCTTTTACGTCAATGCCGTCTATCAGTATTTGTCCGCTTGTAACATCGTGAAAGCGTGGTATCAAATCAACTAAAGTAGATTTGCCCGCACCCGATGCGCCAACCAATGCGACTGTTTTGCCTTTGGGAATGGTGATATTGATATTGTCGAGTATCACTTTATCGCCATAGGCAAAATGTACATTGCGCAGCTCAATGGCATGTTGGAATGCAGGCAAGGCTTTTGCATCTGCTTTCTCTGTTATGTTGTTATCCGCTTTCAGCAAAAACTCAATACGCTCTAACGCGGCCGTACCTTTCTGAATATTATATACCGCACCCGATAGATTCTTGATAGGATTGATGATTTGGTAAAAAAGAGAAATGAACACCACGAACGAAGCGCCCGTAAGGGTAGCTTGCCCCGAAAAGATGAGCCTGCCGCCATACCATAGTATGATGCACACAACCAGTACACCCAATGTTTCGGACAGGGGAGAACCGAGGTCTTTGCGCGATGCCAGTTTATTGCGTATGCGATACCAAGTATTGTTGAGGCTGATGAACCTGCTTTTTTGATGTGCTTCGGCATTAAAGGCTTTTACCACACGCATACCTACGAGGGTTTCGTCTATCACGCCCAGCATGTGCCCAAGCTGCTCCTGTGCCAAGTTGGACGGCTTCTTTAATGACTTGCCGATGCGCCCGATGAGCAGGCCTGCAAATGGCAGAAAGAGTAACAAAAATAAAGTAAGCTGCGGACTAAGAAACAGCATATAGCTAAGAACGAAGATGATGGTAAGTGGCTCTCTGATAAAGGTTTCCAGCACATTCATGATGGAAACTTCCACTTCGTTCAGGTCGTTGGTCATGCGCGATATAAGGTCGGACTTGCGCTCTTCTGTAAAAAAGCCGATGGGTAGTGATAGTACTTTGGTAAACATTTCGTTGCGCAACTTGCGCATTACCGAATAGCGTATGGGGTTCAGTATGCGAAATGATAAGTATATGAACAGGTTTTTGAGAATGGTGAAACCAACTACTATCAGTACGGAATAGGTGAGTGCTGTTTGCCTGTCGTGCTGCAATATGAACTCTGTAACAAAGCGCGATACTTTGGATGCCAGCCCGCTACCCGTTGGCAGCATGGCTTTACCACTCATAAAGAGCGTTTCCAGCACGGGTTGCAGCATGGCAAATGAAAATAAGCCAAACAGTACTGCCAGCAAGCTGGTAACAAAATACAGCACTATCTTGCCTTTGTAGTTTTGCAGATAGTGCAGTATCAACGAGAGTTTCTTCATCTTCTTTTTATTCTATGGTATAAGACACCGTGCCGTCTTTTTCATCTTTCAGTGTGATGCCCGCCTCTGCCAGTTTATTGCGTATCTGGTCGGACGTTGCAAAGTCTTTGCGTGTGCGCGCGTCTTTGCGTATCTCTATCAGTAAAGACAATACCTGATCTATCTTATTGCTTTGCTGCGCTTGCAGTGGTTGCAGCCCCAGTACATCTTCCAGATAGGTTTTGTATGTAGATGCCAGTAGTGAGAACGTGCCTGCGCTCAATGCATCCATCGCTACCTGCCCGCCTTTCATGCCATTGATAACGGGTGCCAGTTCAAACAGATTAGCAATGACTTTTGCAGTATTCAGGTCGTCATTCATAAAGTCGGCACATTCGTTGCACCATGTAGTTACCTGTGTATCGAGCGCAGCGTCAGCAGCTTTTTCATTGCCGGTATGTGCCAGCTTCTTCAGCACCTCGTATGCTTCCCACAAGCGGCGCAGGCCTTTTTCAGCACCTTGCAATGCCTCGTTCGAGAAATCGAGCGTACTGCGGTAGTGTGTTTGCAGTATGTAGAAGCGAACCGTCATAGGGTGGTAGGGCTGCTCCAGTATCGGGTGGTTGCCGCTAAACAGTTCGGTTAGCTTAATGACATTATTATATGATTTGCCCATCTTTTTGCCATTGATGGTAATCATGTTATTGTGCATCCAGTAGCGTACAGGTGCGTGCCCGTGTGCTATGGTTGATTGTGCTATCTCGCTTTCGTGGTGCGGAAACTGCAAGTCCATACCACCACCATGTATATCAAAAGTTTCGCCGAGGTATTTGCGGCTCATGGCAGAACATTCTATGTGCCATCCGGGGAAACCCTCGCCCCATGGGCTGTTCCAGCGCATAATGTGTTCGGGTGGTGCGCTCTTCCATAGTGCAAAGTCGGTCTTGTTGCGTTTTTCGTCTTGCCCTTCCAGTTCGCGCGTGGTTTCCAGCAAGTCTTCCAGTATACGGCCAGACAGCTTGCCGTAAGGGTATTTTTCAGCGTATTTCTTTACATCAAAATAGACAGAGCCGTTTACCTCATACGCATAACCCTCGCGGATGATTTTCTGAATCATGTCTATCTGCTCTATAATATGCCCCGTAGCGGTAGGCTCTATGCTCGGTTCCAGATTATTGAACAGGCGCATACCCCAATGAAACAGGTTGGTGTATTTATGCACCAATTCCATCGGCTCCAGTTTTTCCAGCTGTGCCTTACCTGCAATTTTATCTTCAGCGTCCCTGCCTTCTTCTTCAAAATGGCCTGCATCGGTTATGTTGCGTACATAGCGTACTTTATAGCCAAGGTGTTGCAGGTAGCGGTTCACTACATCAAACGTAATGTAGGGGCGGGCATGGCCCAGATGGCTTTCGCCCGATACGGTAGGGCCGCACACATACAGGCCCACATGGCCGGGGGTTATCGGTTCAAACTTTTCCTTTTCTCTTGTATATGAATTGTATATATGAAACTCCGACATATTGTAAAATAAGCGCAAAAATAAGGCTTTAGTTGCCAGCCTTTGGTATTATTTCAAAATTGGCTATCACGGGGCGGTGGTCTGATAGCTCGGTGTGCGGACATTCCATGCCGGTTATCTTCAGCACACGAGGGTCGTAAAAAATATGGTCTATCCGCAGGGTGGGCAGTATCTGACTGTAGGTGCGGCCAAAGAAACGTCCTTTTTCTTCAAAAGCATCGTTCAGGTTGCCGCGCAGTTTGGTATAGGTATAAGAGCCGGGCAGGTCGTTGAAGTCGCCGCAAACGAATATGGGGTAAGGGCTGGTAGCCATGATGGCTGCCGCTTTGTCCACCTCTTCGGCTCGCTTGGCAAAGGCATAGTTAAACTTCCACACAAACGTGCGCGTAAGCCCGAGGCTGTTGGCAAGTGCAGAACTATTTTTCTTCACATATTCTATATAGGCTTTCTCATCGTCGCTGAGGCCGAATGTGCTGAGGTGTACAAAGAACATACGCATGGTATCGCCAGCGGGCAACGCCACATCGCCCTGCAAGAGAAAAGTATATTCTGCCAACTGATGCACTATATAATTGTGCAGTGTGTAGCGTGAGAAAGCCGCCGTGCCAAGGTAGATGGTTGTACCCAATGTATTGTCGTAATGAAAACGGTAATCTGTATAGCTACCGTTCTCCATTATCTTTCGGGCATAGGGCTTCATAGAGTCCGTTTTGGGTACGGAGTATTCGGGCAGGCACATGATGTCTGCATCTTTCAGCGACAGGAAATTCAGTATCTCTTTTTCAAAAGGCTTATCGCGTGGCACTTTGAAGATGCCCATGCCATGTACATTCCACGTCATGATGCGGATGCGGCCGGGTGTCTTGCCATTGTCGTTGCTGCCGAAGTTGAAACCGAAGATGGTAATTATCAGTTTGTAACAACAAGCCAGCGCAATGAGCGATAATAAAGACCTGATTTTTTTACGGGTGAATAACCATAGCAAAACGAAAAAAACATTTACCAGTATGGCAAAGGGTGTAGTAAGGCTGAACAGGGCGATGTGCTTTACTTCCAACGGGCTGGTAGTAGCCGCAACGACGCAGAGTGCCAGCCATACCACACTACCTATGTTGATGAACAAGAGCGTGTAGCTGAGCAGCTTCCTTATTATGCCGGGTTGTTTATCTTTCAATATCGGGGAGCAATTAGGCGTTATTGTCTTTGCTTGCTTTTATCAGTATGTCTTTTTCTTCCTGCGTCAGCGAGTTGTAGCCTTTCCTGTTTATCTTATCCAGTATATCGTCAATGCGTTGCTGGTTGTTTTGCCTTGCCTGATAAGCACTCAGCGCCTCGTTGCGCTTGCGGCTGTTCTTTTCACGCAGCTTATCCGCATCAGGTTCTGCCATATCGCTCAGGCGGTCGAACATATTGTATATCCACATACCGGGTTGCTTACCGTTTTTAAGCAGCATCATGTATGTAAAGCCCGTAAGCGCACCCCCCGCTATCATAAATAAAGACGGTGTATGCATATTGATATTAACCAGCATCAGCGCGTAGAATATAATGGCTAACACTACGATGGGTATGCTGAATGTGGGTGCCAGATAAAAACGGTAATTGGGCGATAGTGTAAGGATAGCCGTTGCCACACCTACTACGCCCGCGTGCGCGCCTACCATATAGCCAGCCGTGCTAACAACGGGGAGCAACTGGCTGCACTCGTAAAACAAACCGCCCACGATGAGGCTATATACAAACAGAGGTATCACCTGCTTGTAGCCCACGAGCGACTGCATAACCGCACCGAAAGCATAGAGCCATACCATATTGGTAAAGAGTACCCAAAATCCATCGTGTGTCCAGCCATAAGTAAAGACGGTCCAAAACTTGGTGCCGAACTGTTGTATAGATGGCAAGGCTACATAAGGTGTAAAGTGTGTAGCGAAATAACCCTCGCTAAGCCCCACAACCAGTAGTATGACACGTATGAGGTGATACGTGATGAAGCCCGTTGCCGATGCCACGATGAGTTGCAGCACCGCATTTTGGCTGTAGCCGGGAATGGCAGATAATGGCGAACGTTTGCGAGTCGTGTTCATGTTAATAGAAATGTTTTCTGTTTTGTTTATTCCATATCTTCAGCAATATGAAGCCGACCAGCATACCACCCAAGTGCGCGAAGTGGGCTACATTATCACCTGCCGAGTTTTGTATGCCTGCATACAACTCGAACAGCGCATAAGCAGCCACTACATATTTTGCCTTGATGGGTACTAAGAAATATAAGTAGAGTAATGTATTGGGAAACAAGTAGCCGAATGCAAACAGGATGCCGAATACCGCACCCGAAGCACCAACGGTAGCCTCGTCATATATACCGGGGAAATACTGCCCTGTAGGCATATATGTAGTGCCATGCAGGTATTGATTGATGGCTGATATGGATTCATTGGCAAGGTCTTGCGATGGTAAATTGCCCCAATCTTTTGCTACCTGATATAGCTGCAAGCTAAGCGGGTTGCCGCTTAATCGTACACGTTGGTTCAGAAACAGATTGAACTGGTCTATAGTAGGGTTTTGCTGATAGTGGGTAAATGCCTGCTCTATTACTTTGTATTCATAAGCCAATACGCCCATGTGCAGGGCAGCCGCACCCAATCCGCAAACAACATAGAATGTGAGGAAACGCTTTGCACCCCATACGTTTTCCAATATGCTACCAAACATCCATAGGGCAAACATGTTTGAAAACAGGTGCATGATAGTACCGTTCACGTCGTTGTAGCTACCATGCATGAACATGTGGGTAATGTATTGCCACGGTTTGAAGTAAACGGACTTCCAATGATGCAGCCCCAGATAGTCTGACAGGTCTATACCGAACCTGCCAAGCACAAACTGAGCGAAAGCCATAATGGAATTGATGATAATTAAATTCTTAACTATCGGTGGAAGTATCTGAAAGCGCCCCGGCCTGAATTCGGTCATCGTTTAATGTTTCGTCTTTGTAACAGCACTCAATTATCACGCTTGATAAATAGTGCTGCCAAAATTACACGTTATCGTGCTTGTTAGCCTCAAATAATAAATGTTAATATTATAAAAACCGCAGCAGCTAATCAAGTGTTTTCCTTGCTGCCTTGCAATAGTTTCAGCACGCCTTCTTTTTGCAGTATGCGGTAGCCGATGCGGTCGTTAGATATGCCTTTTTGCAATTGATAGGTAAACAGAAACTGGTCGTCGCCTGCCATTTGCGTAGTGAAGTATGCAAAATTAATAGATGAGTTGGTGCTGAAGTGCTGTGCTACCTCGTGCAGGTGGGTAGATAATACCATCAGGTGGTGTGGATGGTTCAGCAGCCCCTCTACTACGGCTTTGGTACACTCGTAGGCATCGTGTACGTTGGTGCCTTTAAAGAGTTCATCCATCAGCACCAGATGCGCGCCCTGCTGTTGCAGTTGCCGGGCGGTCAGCTTCATGCGCTGCACCTCTGCAAAAAAGTAGCTCTCCCCTTTTATCAGGTTGTCTTCTACATGCATATTGGTAACGATGCCCTGCAAAAAGCTGATGCGCATGGCTGCGGCAGGTACGCCCATGCCCAAGTGCGCCAATAGTGCCGCCACACCCAATGCACGCATAAAAGTGGTTTTGCCCGACATATTAGCACCTGTCAGCAACAAGAAATTTTGGTTTTGTTGCAGGGCTATATCGTAGGGTATGGGCTGCGGCAACAAAGGATGGTACAAACCCTGCACTTGCAACACCGATGTTGCAGGTGGCAACAAAACAGGGAAATGCCAGTTGTGCAGCAGTGTAGCTTTTGCCATCGCCTGCCATGCATCCAGCCTTGTGTAGTGGGAAACGAGGCGTTGAATATTGCTCTTCATCTCGCGGCGCAGTTTGTAATTGAGCGCGGCAAGTTCTCTGTATGGCGTGTCTTTATTGATGTTTAATAATACGGATGTAAGCGGATGCACCATCTCCCGCGCCATCAATTCCAATTCGCGTTTTAACAGAGCAGGTACATCCGGCAGCGAAGCAAGTGAGGTGAGTTGCATACAGCCACGCAGCAAGTCTGTAATATGCGATAGCGAAAACTGCGTAAAGAAATATTCCTGCTTGTTGAGGTATTTCTGGATGTATTTACCAAACAACAATTCTACCCCCGATGGCTGCGCACGGTGGCCGTCCGTTTCATCAAAAAACTTTTCCAGCATCACGAGTGTGCCATTGGTAATGACATCGGGCCACACATCGGTATGGCGGGTGAAGAACTGCACCACTTCCTGCATTTGCAGCAGGTGCTCGTAGCCATCGGGCGGCGACTGTATATGCCTGCGCAGCACCTCTTTACCAGCCTGCGTGGTGGTATGCGCCAGCAGCCCGAAGATGCTGCCCTGCTCGTCGGCAGCAAATACGGAAAGGTCTTTAAGTGTGGTTTTGTCGCTCTGCATTACCTGTCGAAACGCAGCCTCTGCCCGCGCACTGTATCGTTCACTTTGCCGTTTTCGTAAGCTATTTCGCCGTTTACAAATGTGTATTTGATAGTAGCGGGGAATGTGTGCCCTTCAAATGGCGACCAGCCGCATTTATACAGCAGGTTTTCTTTGGTTACTTTATAAGGCGCGTTCAGGTCAACCAAAACTAAATCGGCAAAATAACCCTCACGAATAAAACCGCGCTCTGCTATCTGAAAACATACTGCCGGTGCATGGCTCATTTTTTCTGCCACACACTCTATGCTTATTTTACCCTGTTGCGCGTATTGCAGCATCAGTTGCAGCCCGTGTTGCACCAATGGCAAGCCTGCAGGTGCTTGTGCATACGGCTGTTGTTTTTCTTCCCACGTATGAGGGGCGTGGTCTGTCGCAATAATATCTATCCTGTTATCCAGCAAGGCTTCCCATATAGCCGCTTTGTTTTCAGCCGCTTTTACGGCAGGATTGCATTTTATCAGGTTGCCCTGTTGTGCATAATCATCGGCGGTAAAATGCAGGTGGTGTACGCATACTTCTGCCGTAATACGCTTATCTGCCAATGGCATCATATTGGTAAACAACTGCAATTCTTTAGCAGTGGTGATGTGCAGTATGTGCAGGCGTGTATTGTTTTGTTTTGCCAGTTGTATGGCAGAAAAAGAGCTTTCAAAGCAAGCGTCCACGTCGCGTATCAGCGGGTGGTAAGATGCATCTGTAGGGTTGGGGTATTTTTCTTTGTTGCGGGCTACTACACGCTCGTCCTCGCAGTGGGTAGCTATCAATACTTCGCTCTCGCCAAAAATTTTGTTCAGTGTTAAATAATTATCAACAAGCATATTGCCCGTGCTGCTGCCCATGAATATTTTGATGCCGCAGATGTCGTTTTTCTTAGCGTTGGTTTTCAGCACCTCATCGGCATTGTCGTTTGATACACCCATGAAGAAAGAATAGTTGGCAACAGATGTGTTGGCAGCAATGGCATATTTATCTTCCAGCAATTCCTGCGTCAGCGCAGGCGGGTTGGTATTGGGCATCTCCATAAAAGAAGTAGTGCCGCCCGCTACCGCAGCGCGCGCCTCGCTGCCAATGCTGGCTTTGTGCGTAAGCCCCGGCTCGCGAAAATGCACCTGGTCGTCTATAACGCCTGGCATCAGGTACAGCCCTTCGGCATTTATTTCTTTACAATCATTTGAGGGTTGAATAGACGCCGCTATTTTTTCGATACGTCCGTTTTTGATAAGTACATCCTGAACAGTGGTAGTGCCCTCGTTAACTACAGAGGCATTTTTGATTAAAAGCATAGACATAAATAAATGATAAACTGAATTATAAATCTATTTTTGCAGCAAGTTAGCGCATACGCTTGTAGAAAACATATTCTATGTACAAAAAAGCAGCATTATTCATTGCCATCTTTGCCATCACCGCATATACATCTACCGCACAAACAACCTATCTGCAACTGAATCAGGAAGATTATCATGTGCTGGATAGATTAGAGACACGGTCGGGGCAGTTGAGTGATGATTTGTTTTTATCCGTAAAGCCTACGCAACGAAAAGGCGCGGTGAGTTTTTTGCAGCAGCAACGCAGGGAGTCGCGCATCAGCGGGCTTAGCAAGATAGACAGGTACAATCTGGACCATGCCATATCTGTAAGCGGTGAGTGGGCATTGGAGCAAAACGGGGCATTAGATTCCAAACGCCCGATACTGAAAAGCTTTTATAAGAAGCAGCCCGACATGATATATGTCAACAACGATAACTTCTTTTTTTCTGCCAATCCCATCATAACGGCGCATGGATTATATGAACAAAACAACGGCACACTATTCAGCAGCAGCAGGGGCTTAGAGGCAAGAGGATTGGTAGCGAAGCGTGTAGGCTTCTATACTATGTTTACTGATAATCAGGAAACCATGCCAAGCTATGCCGCGCAATGGACGGATAGTGCAGACGCAGTGCCGGGCAACGACTTCTATACAAGAAAAGGCGGTGGTAAATATGACTACCTGATGGCGAGGGGTTATATAGACTTCGCCGTAGTGAAAGACCATATCAATGTAACATTCGGGTACGATAAACATTTTATTGGAGATGGTATTCGCAGTTTGTTTCTGAGCGATTTTTCGGCAGGGGCTACTTTTCTGCGGCTGAATACAAGGGTTTGGAAATTCAACTATCAAAACCTGTATATGGAACTGCAACCGCAGTATGTGCGTGGTGCAGACAGGGAACTGCCACACAAATACGCTACCATGCACCACCTGAGCATTAACGCTACCAAGTGGCTGAATGTAGGCATATTTGAAGGTGTGATATTTGACAGGCGCGACAGATACGAGTTCAGTTATATGAACCCCATCATCCTGTACAGGCAGGTAGAACGCTCGCTGGGCAGCCCCGATAACGTAGTGCTGGGGCTGAATTTCAAAGCCATAGCAGCCAAGCATTTACAGTTTTACGGACAGCTATTGCTGGATGAGTTTACATCCAAAGAACTGATAGCAGGCAATGGTTATTGGGCTAATAAATTTGCTATACAGGTTGGTGGTAAATACTTTGATGCCTTTACCGTAAAGAACCTTGACTTGCAGGGCGAGATAAACATCGTACGCCCATATACCTATACGCATTTTGACAGCACTGCCAACTATACGCATTACAATCAACCATTAGCGCATCCGTTGGGTGCCAGCTTTGCCGAGGTGCTGGGTGTAGTGCGCTACCAACCAGTGAAAAACCTGTTCATCACCCTGAAAGGAATGTATTATAACAAGGGTGTGGATACGGGTGGTGTCAATTATGGCGGTAATATCTTTAAGGACTACGATACCCGCCCCAGTGGGTATGGTGTAAAACTGATAAACGGCGTAAAGGTGCAATGCGCAATGGTAAATCTGAACTTATCGTACGAATTGCGTGAAAATATCTTCTTTGATTTAGGTGCCGTACACCGCCGGTATGTATATGAAACAGGCGTATTGCCTGCACAAACTACCACCTTTCTGTATGGCGGTTTCCGTCTGAACTTTAATAGACGGGAGTATGATTTCTTTTAGAATATTACTGGCAGATTGTGTGCTTTGTGATAATCAATAATAGGTTGATAAGGACCGTATTTATGTTGCCTTGCTGAAAAAGAATCCGGGTAAGGTCCTTGGTCATAGTCAATTGGTTTTACTTTGATGTTGGAATAACTGGGTGCTGCTTCTTTTTGCGGGCGCGGGTGCAAGCTATCACATACTACAAAGGCACTCACATCAATGGCTTCTGCATCTGTCAAGAAAGGCTTATCCCAACTGGCTTTGAGGTGTGGCATATTGGCTTTTACAAACCTTGCCATTTTCAATACCCTGTGCATACTGGAGCCCGCCTCAAAACCGTACTTGCCCCATAGCGGCGGATATATGTAAGTGCTGGAGTCTCCGTTAAACTGGCCTTCGCCATTATTGCCATGGCAACTGGCACAGTGCAAAGTGTATATTTTCGCACCATTACCCAGGTCGGCAGCCCTTTTTGGGTATGCTAATGTCATGCCACCATCGCCGGGTACGTTTTTGCCTACAGGTACATTAGATGCCAGCCATCGCATATAAGAAACGATAGCCACCATTTCCTTGCTATCCAAGGGCATAGGTGTACCGTTGTGGGGGCGCTCAATGCAATTATTAACCCTTTCAGGCAATGTCATTACTTTATTTTCTCTGCCTCGGTATTGCGGATAGCGCGCATGTGTACTGAAAAAATTGAGCCCGTAAGGCACAGTACCCTCTTTCAGGTGGCAGTTGTTGCAATTCATTTTATTGCCCAGATACTTGCCCTTAGTGCCATTAGGACCTATGTAGTAGGCAGTATTGCGCAGTAGTTCCTTGCCATAGCGTATCATATCGCCCAGCTCGTCGTTGGGTATGGTGTTGGTATCTGGCGGGGTGTGAACGCTATCTGCAACTGAGGCACTTTTAGTATCTATTGTATTTTCATTACATGCAATAAAAGCTACGTACAATGTTAGGGTAAGTAGTATGAATGGTTTAGATTTACAAAGATTAAGTTTAAGCTCCATGTTGAAGAAATTACTCTACTTATTGACTTTTCTGAGTATAAATGTAACGAATGCTCAAATAAAACCGACAAAGAACAGTGTGTTGAATTATCGTGTCATCGGTTTTCAAGTGCCTGCTAATCCTAAAGCCGCAAGTTATATATTAAGAGTAGCCTTAGATTCGGTTGTTAACGAAGAGTATCTTGAAAGGCGAACAGAAATAGAACTTCAATCTTCATCCAATAAGATAATAGCTACTGTACCATATTTTAACATGTCTTATACATGGCAGGTTTCTTACGCTGATAAAACGGGTAAAATAATAGGCAAAAGCCCAATCAGTTATTTTAAAACAGGGTATATTAAATATGTTGACTCGAGTCAATACAAGCTTAGAGTACTCAAAAACAACATCCAAGACAAGAATATCTTCGTGATGTTGGATAATAGTGGTGTAATGTATGATTTAGACGGCTACCCGGTTTGGTATCTTCCGAAGTTATCAAGCTTAGATACAAATATGCATATAATGCGAGATTTGAAGCCTACGAACGATGGTACGTTTACTGCTTTATTTGAAAATGCCATATATGAGTTTGACTATAATGGGAAAGTACTATGGTCGGGGCCACAGAATGGAGTAAAATTATTGGAGAGTACGCCGGTATATCATCATGAATTTACAAAACTCAAAAACGGTCACTATATGGTAGCGGGCAATGAAATAATAGAAAATGAGATGCAAGGTGATATAAAGGACGCAGATACCGGCAATACTGTAGTTCGAAACAATAAACGCTACAGAAAATCTACTTCAGGCAATATTTTAGAATATGATAAATCCGGGAAACTTGTATGGTCTTGGCGATCTTCAGACATTTTTCCATCTAACGAAATAACAGGCTTTAATAACAGAAGGATAAGCTCGGGCACGCATATGAATAGTTTTTACTTTGATGAAGATAGTAACGTAGTGTATATTGGTTTTAGAAACATCAGTAAGATATTAAAAATAAAATACCCAAGCGGTAAGCTGATAGCCATGTATAGCGGTAAAATGCCGGAGCGTTTCCAAAGATCAGAGCGCGCTGAAGCTGTAAGAGGCAATGTTGTAAATGAGGATGAAGAAATGTTTTCTTCTCAACATGCATGTAGGGTAGAAAAGGGAAGAGTATATATATTCAATAATAATACAACAAAAAGTACTGATTTTGCTTCTATGGCTCAGATATATAAAGAACCAGAAAGCAATAGCGGAATGCTGAGAAAAATATGGTCATACCCTTGTAATATAGATACATTTACAACAGCTGGCTCGCCAACAGGCGGTAGTATATACCCAATTAGTGATACAACTATGCTGGTATGTACAGGTGGTTCAGGTCGTGTTTTTATTGTTGATATGAAAAAAAACCTATTATGGAATGCAATCCCTTATTTTAAAAGGATGGATGGAGAGCTAAAACCATTGCCTCAATACAGGGTTAGCTACCTAAGAAAAGAGGATTTATACATGTTTTTATTCAAATAATTAACTATAAGTAAAAGTATAGTTAATATTTTTTTTAACATTTTTGATAATAATTAAAAATATATTCTAAATTAGTGTTTATTACGCATTGAAATAAGTCATAGTATTCCAAATCTATACGGTATGAAGTCAAGAATTTACAATTGGTTTAAAAAAATTACCCTTGTATTAACAGTAGTGATTTATAGTAATAGTGCATATTCGCAATATTGTACTACTAGTTTATATTCTACAGGTTGTTTTTGGGGAGACCAGATAGAAGCAGTAGCTACTTCGGGAGGCTCTACCAACATAAGCAACTGGTACTCGGGTTGTGCAGGTGGTTCAGCCTATGCCTATTATTCTACTCAGAATTTAACAATTGCTGCAGGAGGGACTTTTACCCTGTTCCTTTTGAACAATTATTATTATGACGAATACTACAAGGTTTGGATAGACTATAATGCCGATGGTGATTTTTATGATGTAGGTGAACAAGTTTATCAAGGTGCATTATCAATATATGCTTTTGTAAGTACAAGTGTTACTGTGCCTTCAGGCACCTCTGCTGGTTTGAAGCGTATGAGAGTAAGATGCTGGTGGAATGGTAACAGTTCAATGGATCCTTGTATGCAATATGGTTTTGGTGAAGTAGAAGACTATAATGTAACAGTTACAGGTGGCTCGGGTTGTACAGGTACACCGGCACCAGGTAATACATTGACAACTGCCAATCCTGTATGCCCAAGCACAAGCTTTACATTATCTCTGCAAAACGCTACTTCAGGTTCTGGTGTTAGCTATCAGTGGCAAACATCACCTAACGGTAGCACATGGACAAACGTAAGTGGCGCTACATCATCTACATATACTACTACACAATCTGTAGCTACACATTACCGTTGTGCGGTAACTTGCGGCAGCAATACAGGCTTCTCCAATAGCCAACTGATAAATATGAACAGCTTTTTGGGTTGTTATTGTGCTGCGAATTATACAAGCGGCTGCGGATTCAGCGATGTTATTACAAACGTAACTTTCGGTACTTTGAATAATACATCTGGCTGTACGGCAGTACCTGCAAGTACAGACTATGGCTCTTCTGTAGCGGCACCTACCATAAATTTGGGTACCAGTACTCCAATAAGCGTTACAGTAGGAGCAGGTGGTAGCGAGCACGTAGCCGTTTGGATAGACTATAACCAAAACGGCGTATTTGAGACTACGGAATATACTTATGTAGGCAGGGGCAATGGCACAACACTTACAACCCCAATAAATGTACCAAGTACTGCACTAACCGGTGTTACCAAAATGCGTGTTCGTGTCAGGTATTCATTTACCACTACACCACAAATATTAGCTACAGACCCTTGTACTACATTTAGTTGGGGAGAAACAGAAGATTATAATGTAAATCTTGTGTGCACGTTGCCAAGTTTCGGATCTCACCCGTCTTCAACTACTTTGTGTGCAGGCAACAATGTAACATTCAGCGCATCTGCAACTGGTAGTGGTATTACTTACCAATGGCAAGAGAATAGTGGATTTGGGTTTACTAATATTACAAATGGTGGTGTATATAGCGGTGCTACAAGTGCTAACCTGACACTTGTACTGCCTCCTGCTACATTTAACGGCTATCAGTACCGTTGTGTGGCAGGTATATCTTGCGGTACTACCACTGCAATATCAAACGTAGCAACGCTAACTTTAGGTACTACTACTGCTATACTGGGCAATCCGCCAAATCAAACAGTATGTAACGGTTCGCCTACTTCATTTACTATCAATGCTGTTGCCAGCAATATTACATATCAATGGCAAGTGCACGATGGTACAGGGTACTACAATTTAAGTAACGGTGGTATATATAGTAATGTAAACGGTGCTACGCTGAATATATCTTCGGTATCGCCAGCCATTAACGGCTTCGCATATCGTTGTGTTATCACTGGCTCGTGTCCTCCGTTCAGTATGACTTCAAGCGCCGGTTCACTTACTATCGGTTCGGGAGTCCCCATCATTAGTCAGCCTGCAAGTGTCATTGCTTGCGCAACAAGCAATAGCAGCTTTACCGTAACCGGCGGTTCATCCGGCATCAGCCATCAATGGCAGGTAAATACAGGTTCAGGTTATGCAAACGTGACGAACGGTGGTGTGTATAGTGGTGCTACATCTGCAACGCTTAATATTACAGGTACTCCACTTACATTCAATGGTTATCAATACAGGTGTGTGTTGAGCAATAGCTGTACGGCACCTGTTTTAAGCAATGCAGCTTTATTAACTGTCAACGCGCTGCCTGTTATTACAAGTCAGCCGCCTGCGGTTACTACCAGTTGCGATTTCCAAACTGCAAGCATAGCCGTTGCAGCTTCAGGCACAAGCCTCAGCTACCAATGGCAAATAAACGCTGGTTTAGGGTTCATCAATCTGACGAATACGCCTCCGTATAGCGGTGCATTAGACCCCACATTAAACATTGCGAATGTAAACAGCAGTATGAATGGTTTTCAGTACAGGTGTGTAGTAACAGGTACTTGTACACCAGCTGTTATCAGCAATGTATCAACACTTAATATTTTAAACAGGCCTGTACTAACGTCGAACCCTGCAACTGTAACTATGTGTGCAGGAGATAATACTTCATTCACCGTAGGTGCTACAGGTACTAATCTTACATATCAGTGGCAGGTTGCTACAGGTACAAACTTTGTCAATGTTACTAATGGTGGTGTGTATAGCGGTGCTACTACACCTATACTAACGCTTACAAGTGTGCCAAATACAATGCACTCTGTTGCTTATCGTTGTGAAGTAAGTGGTACTTGCCCTGCTAGTGTTACCAGTGGCCAGGCATTATTGTTTGTAAACTCTGCACCAACCGTATCATGGCAGCCAACAGATATGCAGGTATGTGCTGGTAGTAATGTTGTATTTACTACTAATGGTACAGCAGCGACTATTGTAGGCTCCTTGTCTTATCAGTGGCAGGTGAATACCGGTTCAGGGTTTACTAACTTGGTGAATGGGGCACCTTATAGCAATGTTACTACCCCGAACCTGACAATTACAGGTGCAACAATCGCGTTGAATAATTATATGTACCGTTGTGTTATTTCAAACAGTACTTGCTTGCCGGTTGCAACTACTAATGCTGCCATGCTAACTGTAAACACGTTGCCAACGGTTACTACTCAACCAACAGACAAAACAGTATGCCCGGGTTCTAATACAAATTTCAGCATCAGTGCTACAGGTACTAATATTGTTTATCAATGGCAGGTAAACGCTGGTACAGGTTATGTAAATGTACCCGGTACACCGCCTTATACAGGCTCTAATAATCCTACTTTAATGATTACATCTGTTACACCTGCTATGCACAATTACCTGTATAGGTGTGTAGTACGTGGTACATGTAGTCCGATAGCAACATCTGCTGCTGCAAGACTGAATGTGCATAACCCGATTGTGATAAACAGCAATTCGCTTACAGATACTTTTTGCGAAGGCGGAACATCGAAACTGGGTGTGCGTGTTACCGGTGCGGGAGTAATGTATCAATGGCAGATAAAATCGGGCACAGCATATGTTGACCTGACAAACATTCCGCCATATTCAGGTGTTAATACGGATTCTCTGCGTATTAGCGGAGCGCCTGCTACATTTAACGGAAATGTTTATCGTTGCGCCATTACAGAAACACAACTTTGTAACTTATGGTTCTTTACGCCTGATATACCTGTAGGTGTAAGACCGCTTCCGGCTACTAATCCGGAAAATCTCATCATACCGCCACTACATGTTGCTGTATTCACAGTGCCTAACACTGGCACATCTTACCAATGGCAAGAAGATGATAATAAAGGCGGTGGTTATAAAGACCTGAGAGAAGGAATACCATACAAAGGTGTATATACCAATACGCTGATTATTGACCCGATACAACTAACGATGAGTGGCAACAAGTATCGCTGTGTAATAAACGGCGTATGTGTTAGCACCGTTACCAGCAAGTTTGGTACATTGGTTATAGACCCTGCATTGTCTGTATCTGGCATCAAGTCTGAAGATAATGGCGTTACAGTATATCCAAACCCGATGTCGGGCAACGAACTCAATATTGTATTCAGAAAGGATGTGAAAGGCGCTACAGACATCAAAGTGATGGACAAACTGGGTAAAGTAGTGTATAAGACAACCATCGAGCAGTTGAAAAACAATATTGCAAGCATCAACTTGCAGGCATTGGCTGCTGGTGTGTATATGATACAAGTTGCAAATGCGGATAGTAACATATCTGAAACAATCCAATTTGCAAAGCAATAGATAGACAGATATTACCAATATAAATGGGGGCAGCGCATACTGCCCCCATTTTTTTGCAGCCAACTGCACAGATGTAGGCTATGATTATTTTTGTGAATATATCAGCCGATGATTTTGTGCGACAGCTTCATGATTTACATAAATGCTTCGATGGCTGCTTTTTTGCCTGCTTGAGTAGCTAAATACTGTTGCAATAATTTTGTGACTATTTGCTTTATACCTTTGATAATAGCATAAATGCACCTATTGAAGAAGAATAAAAACGATCAGTAAAAATCGGGACAGATAGTCCTGCTTTTTTCTCTGTTAGGATTATTAATAAGCCCCATTTTAGTAATGCTGATTTCGTAGCCGCCTTGCATATTGCTGGCAGCCCGCAGGCGCGATACGTTGATGTCGTAACTGAAGGTGCAAGCAAAATCTTTATACCTCATCTTCAGAGTTGGGATAATGGCATCATTGAGCCTGTAAAAGACACCGCCAAATAGTACAAATAATACAGCGTCATTATCTTCTTTTTTATTCCATCCTATCAGCCCTCCTGCAATCACTTCTCTGTAGCTGCCTTGTACAGATACGTTGGTATGCAATTGCATGCTCCAGATAGTATTCAGTTGTTTGCTGATGGCAGCATTTACATTCCAGCGTGTAGACAAGCGAATGGTATTGTTGCCAAAAAATGAGTTTCGAGGACGTGTAAAGTGATAGCCTGCCACGCCTATTATATAGTTCAGGCTGTTCTCCTCACTTGTTGATGACCCGCTGTATGTAATACCTGCACCAAGATCCCAATAGCTGAATGTTGGGTTTCCTAAGTTTTCGCCCGTTGGGTTGTATGGGCTGAAAACGTTATTCTGATATTGGTTGTTAAATGTAGCTTTTGATGCATCGAAGCTGCGCTGTATGTAGCCACCCGTAAAGCCAACTGATAAATAACTGTTTCTGTCGCGAGCCAGGGATTTATTGTAATTGATGGCAGGATATAATGAAGTAGTTCTAAGGTTCACACTTCCTGCTTTATCATAGTAGCCTAAAAAGCCAATGCTCACATAATCGTTTACTTCGTTTATCGGTATTCGTGCTTCTGCATTCAGCAAAGCGGTTTGATATGGCTTGCTTATGCTGCTCCATTGGTTTTTATATAAAGCACCCACTTTATAATCGCCGGTAAAGAGCCCTGTTAACGATGGGTTTCGCAAAATAGAGGTTTCATAAAATTGAGAGAAATGTATGTCTTGCGCACCCGCAGATAAGGAAAGCCCCAATGCACCTGCGGCAAGTATTTTTTTAAGGTGTTTTTTCTTCATAGTCATGAGGTTATCGTACTAATGTTATGTCTCCTTTTATCGTCATTACATCGCCGTTATCGCAGTAGGCTTCAACAATGTATACAAATACATCTGGTGGAAGTTGGGCACCCCTGAAATTGCCATCCCATCCGCTGTATTGATCGTTTAGTGCTATGTTGCTCCTTTCAAATACAGTTTCTCCCCATCGGTTGTATATACGGAAAGATTTTAACTTATCTAATCCATTACCACGCGGATAGAATATGTCGTTCTGTCCATCGCCATTGGGGGTGAATGTGTTCGGGATAAATAATTGGCTCTTATCGCACAATACGGTAATGGTTACCTTATCAGAGTCTACACAGCCGAAATCGGTGAATACATGAATGGTATACTCTGTTGTTTTTGATGGAGAAGCTGTGGGGTCGGGACAATCGCTGCAACTGAGGCTTTCTGCAGGCACCCATTTAAATCTGTCAATCAGCTTACCGGTAGCAGATATGGGAGTACTATTGCCGGCAATTATTTTAGCGCTGCCGGTAGCTGTTACTTCTGGTAGCGGGTGTACCGTTACATTTACAAAGTCGGTATCGGGTATACAACTGCCTTCATACGATATTACAGTATATTTTGTAGTAATTGAGGGGCTGGCTACTGGCGCTGCGCTGCCATCGTTATCAAGCCCTGTAGGTGGTGTCCATTTGTATGTTTTAGCTCCGCTGATGGTAAGGGTTACGGCATCTTTTTCACATATATCCTCATCGGGGCCTGAAATAGCTACTACTTTTGTTTTCAATCGTACCCATACGCTATCTTTGTTTGTACAGCCATTTGCGTCTTTACCTGTAACAACAAACCTGAATGCTTCTGCTGGATAAGCTAACGGAGACGGACAGTCGAGGCAACTAAGGTATGGTGTCGTATTCCATATATATGTCAATCCTCCGCTTGCAGTAAGTGTTGCAGTATCCTTAAGGCAGATGGTAGTATCTGCACCTGCAGATATAACAGGTAAGGGGTGGATTTCTATTTCTTTATTAATGCTGTCTATACAACCACGCTGATTTTGTACCCACAATTTGATAGGGTATTTGCCTGCTGGACCATAAAATTTAGTTGGCTTTTTTAAGCCGCTTGTTGTATTGTCGTTAAAAGTCCATTTCCATCCGTTGACGCTTGAAAAATAAGACTTGCTCGTATCTACAAACGTAACTGTGCTGTATTGGCACGGCGATGTTGCGTAAAAGTCTGCTTCTACGGCATCAACTTTTATGGTATCCTCTCCATCACTAGACGTTTTGCATCCTTTAGCATCTTCATATATTATTCTGGGTACATAGGCACCGGGTATATCGTACCTATGACTTATTGTGCCCGTCAATGATTTAACAACATAACCATCATCAAAGTCCCACGTCATGCCTGCAATATTGGTAGTGATAGTTGTAAAGTTGACATCGAGTGGTTTACACCCATTCAGCGGTGTGTAAGAAAACGCACCTGCATATCCCAATATCCTGACGCTTTTAGTAATAGAGTCTGCACACCCGAATTTATTTGTTGTGATGAGTGTTACATCATACTTGTTTTTTGCAGTATAAAATTCGTTCGTATTAAATGAGTTGCTGGTACTGAGGCCTGTACGCCATAGGTATGTAGATGCGTTGGGCGTTGTATTGGTAAAGTTGACAAGTAAAGGCGGGCATACTGCTACAGAGTCTGAAATGGTAAATGATGGGTCTGGTTTCACAATGTTGACAGCATTGGGTATTGTTATCGTATCCTTGCATCCAATAGCATCTGTTACAATCAGTCTGACGGTATAATTACCCTTTGCTTTGTACCTGTATGTGGGTACCAGGTTATTAGATGTGCCGCCATCGCCAAAATCCCATACTGCCGTCAAGGCATTTACGGATGAATTGGTGAATGTCAGTAGTTCATCAATACAGGCGGTGTCTTTTACAGAAAACTGTGCTATGGGCTTACGGGCGTTGATATAAGCGGTTCGGGTGAGGGTATCAGTACATCCGTTGATGTCTTTTACCATCAGCTTCACATCGTAGAGCCCTCTGCTGGTGTATGTAAACGATGTAGTATTAGGTGTTATTGGTACGTTAGCGCCTACTCCAAAGTTCCATACCTTGTCTGTAATTGTAGAACCCGGACCTGGTATTACTGTACTGCTGTTGTTGAAGCTGACTGTCATAGGTATGCAGCCATCTGTAGGAGTACCTGAAAATGCAGCAGTTGGTTTTGAAACAAAAATATAATTGTTGCGGACGATGGAGTCTTTGCAAAGCAAGGCATCTGTAATAATAACTTTTATTTTATGAAAACCGGGAACTGTGAATTTTCTGGTGAAGTTAACGGCGCTATCTGCTACTAATGCATCGTTGATATACCATGAGTATATATGATAAGGCCTGCCAGTAAGTATAGAAGTAAACCGTATGCTATCGCCCGGGCAAATAGTAGTGTCATTGACCGATAGTGTCATCGTCCGGTTGGTGAGTACGATTTGTTGCTCCATTGTATCTCTGCATCCCGAGCGGCTGTTGTGGGTAGCAAGGCGGGCGGTGTAGGTGCCTGCATTAGGGTACACAAATCCGGGGTTAAGTGCCGTAGATGTTGTATTGAGCGGGTCTCCGAATAGCCACACATGAGACGTAGCGCCAATAGCCTCGTATTTAAAGTTGACTTTATGCAGGGTATCACATGATATTTCTTTATTGAATACGGCTTTAGGTGAATCAATAGTGATATAATACATTTTGTATGCAGTATCCGCACATCCGTAATAGCTTACTATCTGTCTGATTGTAAATGTACCGGGCAATCCTTTGTATTTAATACCGGGGCTTTTGCCAGTATAGCCCTGAACAACCGCATAATTGCTATCTAAGAAATCCCATAGCCATGTATCTATTTTGCCGGTAGAAGAGTCTGTGATGTTGATTAGATTGTTCATGCAGATACGTGGAGGTGAAACACCAAACGCGGCATCGGGTTTAGGTCCAACTTTTATTTGTACGGTAGCTGTTTTGGTGCATCCGTTATTGGTAGTTATAGTTACTGTCACATTGAATACGCCTGTATCTATAAACGTGTATGTAGGAGACGCTTGTGTGTTGAGTGAACTACCATCATTGAAATTCCATGAATAAGACTTGATGCCATAGGGATATGGTGCAGGCAATGGACCTGGTGTATTGGTAATGGCACTGGCAGAAAAAGTAACTGTTAAAGGAACGCAGCCTTTGTCTTTATCGGCAGAAGCGCCTGCTTGCAAGTCGTATATTTCTACATAGTTTGTTTTAGTAATGGTATCTCTGCAGCCATTGGCAGTAGATACGATTAGTGTGGGAGAGTATAAGCCGTTTGCTATGTAGGTATGAGATGGTGATACAGCAGTGCTGGTAGTTAATGGCACTACGCCAAAGTTCCACAGATAACTACTATAGCTGCCATTAGCAACAAACTGTGTAGTGACAGGTGCAGGACAAAGAGAATCTGGATTGTATGTAAAATCTGCTACAGGTTTCGGATGTACAATGACAGTTTTTTGAGCAGTGACACTACATCCCCTGAATGTATAGATAAGTGTGACGGTAAAAGTGCCGGATGTACTATAAGTATATGATGGATTGGCTGCGCCGGATGTTCCCAAGCCATCACCAAAATTCCATGAATATGTACCTCCGCCTGGTGTTACAGTGCTAGTGAAACTGATAGAGCTACCTTGGCACACACTATTGGCCGATGATATAGATGCTGTAGGATAATGGATATTGATGTATGCAGAGCGGCTCACAGAATCGGTACAACCATTAACGTCTGTTACCACCATTCTTGGTGTCCAACTGTTTGGTGGTGCTACATATGTATGGCCACTAGAAATACCAGTACCATCCGGAGAGCCATCCCCGTATATCCATCTATATGCAAAAGGGCCATTACCAGTGGCTGTGCCGGTGAATGTAGTAACAGCAGGAGAACTGCAAAAATCTATTGGAGAAGCAGTGAAGTTGCCAGTAGGACGTGGCAGTACTGTTATATAATTAGGCTTGGTATGCGTAGTACTGCACCCGAAACTGTTTGTAACAGTGAGGGTAATAGACTGGGAGCCAGGCGTGCTGAAAGTAGCAGTAGGTGTAGGCCCTGTACGCGTACCTACAGATGCACCCATATACCATGAATAGGTATTGCTGCCTGTGCCACCTGCTGTGCTTGCATCCGTAAAGCTAACAGTGAGTGGCGCGCAACCCGTAAGTGGTGTTGCGCTGAAATTGACAACGGGTGCGGGGTGTACGGTTATGTAATTTGTTTTTGTTTCTACATCAGAACTGCTGCCTTTGTATATTGTAAGGCTTACAGTATAAGTGCCCGGACTTGTAAAAGTGCGCGAAGGGTTTTTTAACGTACTGGGCGTGCCACCCATGTTCCATGAATAACTTGTAGGGCTGCCGCTAGAGTTATCGAAAAAGCTGACAACCAATGGGGCACAACCATTAGTAACAGACGCGGTGAAGTCTGCATTTAATTGAGAATAAGCTTTATTGCCACATATTGACAGTACAATCAATATGATGGCTTTTATGGTATTTTTCATACGTTGCTACGGTAGTTGTAGGCCTACTATAAAGTTAAGAAATGTTAAAAGTATAGACGATATAAAATGAGCTATGGTTGCCTTTTTTCATAGTATTTTAATGATTGATACGGGTATTATTAATTAGTGGTTAATTTAATGTGAAGCGTCTATTCTGAAGACCGACATTGTACCTGTATGCATGAAGTAATATACCCATGCTGGTTGGTATAGGCAGGTACTTTTAACCTGAGCATAGTTTTTATACTTTTGCAGTCCTTTTTTAAAATATGTTTCAGCCACTTAGTAAAGAACAGTTGATAAGCGTAGCCAACGAATTTGGTACGCCCGTGTATGTGTATCATGCCGAAAAAATAGCCGAGCAATACAACAAGCTGAAGGACGCGTTCAAAAGCCATCCTACCCGCTTTTTTTATGCTTGCAAGGCATTGACCAATATCAACGTACTGAAGTATCTGAAAAGCCTCGGTGCCTCTATAGACTGTGTAAGCATCTATGAGGTGAAACTGGCACTGAAAGCGGGTTTTGAGCCTAATGAAATATTGTACACACCCAACTGTGTTGACTTCAACGAGATAGTGGAAGCACAACAAATGGGTGTCAACATAAACATAGACAACATATCTATACTGGAGCAGTTTGGTAATAAATTCGGTAGTGGCTATCCAGTATGTATTCGCATCAACCCGCATATTGAGGCTGGAGGCAATTATAAAATATCTACAGGGCATATAGACAGCAAGTTTGGTATATCGGTACACCAACTGCGCCATATAGAGCGTGTGGTGAAAACAACCAAGCTGCATGTAAAAGGTCTGCACATGCACACAGGCAGTGAGATAAAAGACGTAGATGTATTTCTGCGCGGGTTGGATGTAATGTTTGAAATAGCCCGCCATTTCGATACGCTGGAGTTTATAGACATGGGTAGCGGCTTTAAAGTGCCGTATAAAGAGGGCGATAAAGAAACAGACGTGTACCTGCTGGGCGAAAAACTGACGGCAGCCGTTAAGGAATTTGAAGCGGAATATAACCGCACGCTGGAAGTATGGTTTGAGCCCGGAAAATATTTGGTAAGTGAATGCGGCTATTTTCTGGTAAAAGCGAATGTCATCAAACAAACACCTGCAACAGTTTTTGTGGGTGTCAATTCGGGTTTCAATCACCTGATACGCCCTATGTTTTATGATGCCTACCATCGTATTGAAAACATATCGAACCCATCTGGTGCAGAACGTATTTATACCATTGTAGGTAATATCTGCGAAACGGATACGTTTGCATGGGACAGGGTACTAAACGAAGTGCGGGAAGGCGACTACCTTGTGTTCTACAACGCAGGTGCCTATGGTTTTGAAATGAGCAGCAATTTCAATTCCCGATTGAAGCCTGCCGAAGTAATGGTGAAAGATGGCAAAGCTTTCCTGATACGCGAGCGGGATGTATTTGAAGACCTGCTGCGAAATCAGGTAGAAGTACTGTAATGATACCAGCCCCCGCCATCGGGGGCTTTTTTATTATTTCTATAACAACTGTTGTATCGGTAATCGTTGTATTTTTAATAAAACAACCATCTGTGCTTATGCAAAATATTGTAGTCTTTTGCGGCTCTAAAGAGGGCTATCACGAAGCATACAGAGAAACGGCTTATATACTAGGCGCAACGCTGGCAGAGCGTGGTATAGGTTTGGTGTATGGCGGTGGAAAAGTAGGGCTGATGGGTGCTGTAGCAGATGGCGTGTTGCAAAACGGCGGTAAAGTGATAGGCGTGATACCCGATTTTCTGCAAACCAAAGAAGTAGCGCACGAGGGGCTGACGGAAATGATTGTTACCGACAGTATGCACAGTCGCAAGGTAAAGATGCACGAACTGAGCGATGGTGTGATAGTGCTGCCGGGCGGATGGGGCACGATGGATGAAATGTTTGAAATGCTGACTTGGGGACAGTTGGGGTTGCACAAAAAGCCCATTGCTTTGCTGAATATTCACGGCTTTTATGATAGCCTGAAAGTGCTGGTGAATAACATGATACAAGAGGGTTTTCTGGAAGAATGTACGGCAGAGATATTAATGACCAGCGAATCGATAGAAGAACTGCTGGAGATGATGCATGGGTTTGAAGCTCCGAGTGTAGAGCAAGTAATGGATCACAAATCAGACACATAAATTATTAGCTGCTAAGTTTTATCTTCATAGCCATTAATCTACATTTCGGATGGCGCTTAGCAGGATATGGTCGGCTTTTATCATTATTGCCATTGCAGTAGCGGGGTATAAATCATTCTTTGCGGCAGATAAAGCCATCTTCAGCCGTATGGTAACGGGTAAAGCCGATGATGCGTATGATACGGTTTACTATCAGAAATATGGGTCACCCTTAAATGAGGGCTTCGCATCC
Source organism: Chitinophagaceae bacterium IBVUCB1 (assembly GCA_002127285.1). Taxonomy (GTDB): domain Bacteria; phylum Bacteroidota; class Bacteroidia; order Chitinophagales; family Chitinophagaceae; genus Polluticoccus. The sequence continues at coordinate 531,928 of NFUW01000001.1, read as the reverse complement.
GAAGAAAGTTTTACCAAATACATTGCAGGTTATGGTTATAAAGAGTCAGACTCACTGCATCCTGCAACGCTTGTAATAACCGACAAACAAAGCCTTGCTGCCATGCAATTGCCAATTGGCACAAAAGTCTATACCTACAAAAGCATACAGGCAAAACTGACTAAAAAGGCAGACGGTATTATTGAAACCTGCAAAAGCGCGGTCAACATCTGCATCGGGCTGATAGGTATTATGGCATTGTTTATGGGCTTTATGAGTATTGCAGAGAAAGCTGGTGGCATCAATCTATTATCAAGAATCATCGGCCCGTTTTTTTCAAAGCTGTTTCCCGAACTACCCAAAGGACACCCCGCTATGGGACACATGATGATGAACTTTTCGGCTAACCTCTTGGGGCTCGATAATGCAGCTACACCATTCGGCATCAAGGCTATGGAGAGCCTGCAAGAGATAAACCCCGATAAGAAAACCGCCAGCAATGCGCAAATCATGTTTCTTTGCCTGCACGCATCGGGGCTTACGCTGATACCTGTCAGCATCATTGCTGCGAGGGCAGCAGTAAAAGCAACCAACCCGACTGATATTTTTGTGCCCTGTATGATAGCCACTTTTGCGGCTACAATGGCTGCCATGTTTATCGTATCCATCAGGCAGAAGATAAACTTGCTGCAACCCGTAATACTGGCTTGGGTAGGTGGCTTGTCTGCCATCATAGCCGTATTAGTAGTATATCTGCGAACGCTGAACCTTGACGGGATGCAATCTTTTTCATCGCTGCTAAGCAACGGGCTGATACTGTTAATATTTATACTGATAATACTGGGTGGTATCTATAAAAAAATAAACGTCTTCGACGCTTTTGTAGATGGCGCGAAAGGTGGTTTTGAAACAGCCATCAAAATTATCCCTTATCTGGTAGGTATGTTGGTAGCCATCAGTATGCTGCGCACCAGTGGTACGTTCGATGTAGTAATAGCAGGTATGAAATCGCTTTTTAGTGCTATGGGTACTGATACCCGTTTTGTTGACGGTCTGCCTACCGCATTGATAAAACCCATGAGTGGCAGTGGTGCGCGTGGCATGATGATTGACACCATGAAAAACTTTGGCCCCGATTCTTTTGCCGGCAGGCTCTCGTGCATATTGCAGGGTTCTTCAGATACTACGTTTTATGTAATAGCCGTTTACTTTGGTGCAGTAGCGGTGAAGAACACACGCTATACCATTGGCGCTATGCTACTGGCCGATTTGGTAGGCATCATTACCGCCATTGTATTGTGTTATATGTTCTTCGGCGCATCTGCATAAAAGAAGAAGGGCTGCAAATTTTGCAGCCCTTCTTCTTTATATATGCTATTGAATTACTTGGCAGATGTTGTGTCTGCAGGTGCTACTTGTGTAGGTTCTCCTTCCGGAGCAGGCTCTGCTTCAGGTGCTTCGTCTGCAGGTTCTTCCTGAAAAATATCATCGTTTTTAGTAAGGTTGGCAAGCCATTTATCGTTTTGCTTTACAAGGTTCAGAACGTGTGAGTCATTGTCGTCCGATTTCTTATAATGCACTACTGCCTTGTCGCCGTTTTCTTCTACTTTGGTTATTTCTATACTGATGCTTTTAGCTTTTTTAAACACACTATCGGGTACACGTGCCGATGTTGTTTCCAACAGTTCTATCAGTTGCTTGGTAGCCTCTGTAGATACAGTTTTGGCTTCTTTATAATTCATCTGCCAAAAGCTGTTGAGGAATTTTTTAGCAACGGGCTCGGGCGCATTGTTGTTACAGGCTGTCAGCACAAGGGACAACACAATGGCCGCTACGATACCCGAAAATGCTTTTTTCATATTCTTATTTTTCAAATTTCGGCAAAGGTATCTATTTATACCTTACCTCGCAAATCATTTGGCAATAAGCGTTGTGTGTTATATTGTCTATCGCTGCATAATCATGCCCCATTGCTTGGGTGGTTTGGATGACTGGCTTGCCCATACTGCGGTTGATGGCAATGTATAGTAACTCTGCACAATAGAGTTTATCATCACTTTGCAGGTCGAAGTCTAAATCAAACTTCTTTTTCTGTTGATAGTAATGCTTGGCTATTGCGCAAAAACTGTCAAGTTGCGTGGGTGTAAAGCGGTAGCGAACTATGCCAAAGCCATAATTGTTTCGGGGCGATGCCCAGAATGATAAGCTATCCCTGCGCAGCACCTCGTTAGGATTGTCCTCTCCGCCAATGCAATGATACACATATGGTTTCCCTTCCTCTATCATCACAATGCCGCAATGCGAGTATGTTTTGTCAGTTTGGTTAGCTTGCCGAAACATCTCGCTCGTCATATCATTGCCCGTACGCACTACTACGTCGCCATGTTGTAAAAATTGTGCAGCAGAGTCTATCAGGTGTTTGTTATATGGGTTGGCAGCCATCGAATGCACTGTATGATGATGCTTGGGCAGGGCAAAAGCATAATACCATACGGCAACCCCGCCAAGCAAAAATGCTAAGGATGCAAGCCCCCAAACCATATATCGTATGCTGCGCTTCAAAACAGGGCAAAATTAGCCAATAGTTTAGCTAATGCCGCCTTAACTTTGCGCCGTGTAGTGAACGATAGGCTTGCTTATTTGTTATTATCACACAACGAGCATTATGGCACACAAATCATTAAGGGCATTTGCGGAAGCATTAGAGAAAGCAGGCGAACTGGTAAGGATTAAGACATTCGTTGACCCCGTGTTGGAGATTGCAGAGATAACCGATAGGGTTTCTAAAACACCCGACAGGAACAAGGCATTATTGTTTGAGAATACAGGCACTGGCTTCCCGCTGTTGATAAACAGTATGGGCAATGAGCAGCGTATGTGTATGGCATTGGGTGTGAATGAACTGGACGATGTAGCGCATGAAATAGAGGATTTGCTAAAGACCATGACAGCACCCAAAAACGGCTTGCTTGAAAAACTGGCGATGCTGCCGCAACTGGCAAAGTTTTCATCGTGGATGCCGAAAGTTGTAAGCGGCAGGGGTGAATGCCAACAAGTGGTGATGGATAAACCCGATTTATCAAAACTGCCAGTACTGAAATGCTGGCCCAAAGACGGCGGACGTTTCATAACACTACCCGCTATACATACCAAAGACCTGCTGAACGGCACCCGCAATATAGGCATGTATCGTATGCAGGTATTTACCGAAACCATGACGGGTATGCACTGGCATAAACACAAAGTGAGTGCCCGCCACTACAACGAATATAAAAAGCAAGGCAAGCTGATGCCAGTAGCCGTGGCATTGGGTGGCGACCCTGTATATACATATGCAGCCACTGCACCACTGCCCGAGAATGTGGATGAATATATGCTGGCTGGCTTCCTGCGCAAGAAGCGGGTAGAATTAGTGAAATGCATAACGCAACCAGAAATAGAAGTGCCTGCCGATGCAGACATCATCATAGAGGGATATGTAGATCCGAATGAAGAATTGATATGGGAAGGCCCTTTCGGCGACCATACAGGCTATTATTCACTGCCCGATTTTTATCCGCGCTTTCATGTTACTGCCATCACGCATAAAAAAGACGCGATATACCCCGCTACCATTGTGGGCATACCGCCACAAGAGGATGCATGGATAGGAAAGGCAACGGAGCGTATATTTTTAGCACCTATTAAAATGACGATGGTGCCGGAAATAAGGGATATGAATATGCCTGTAGAGGGTGTGTTTCACAACCTCGTCATCACCAGTATAGAAAAAGAATATGCAGGGCAGGGGCAGAAAGTAATGAACGCCATGTGGGGTGCAGGGCAAATGATGTTTAACAAAATACTGGTGCTGGCTGATGGCAAGGTGAAGATTGATGATTACAAGACACTGGCAAAATATGTGTTTGATAACCTGAACCCCGCTACCGATGTGTACTTCAGCCAAGGGCCGATGGATGTGCTGGACCATAGCTGCAGCAAGCTGGGCTTTGGCGGCAAGATGTGTATAGACGGCACCAAGAAGTGGGAAGAAGAGATGGCAGCACCACTTGCGCCATTCAAACTGAACGGGGCATTTAACGCAACAGCATTGCAAAAACAATATCCCGAAATAGCATCGCTGAACGATAAGCTGGCAAGGTATATGGATATACCCGTATTGTTTGTAGCGGTAGAGAAAAACCGTAAAGGGCATATTGCTGCCCTGCACGATGTGCTATGCAAAGAACCCGCCATGCAGGGCATGAAGATGATATTGTATGTAGAACATACGGTAGATGCCAATGATATAGCCGATGTGCTATGGCGTTTCTGTAACAACTTAGACCCCCGCCGCGACCATCTGTTTGGCGGTGAGGACAGGAATATACTGGGGCTGGACGGCACACGCAAAACAAAAGCCTATGATGGCTTTGAGCGCCCATGGCCCAATGTGATAGCCGCCGATGCCCAGACGATAGAAACGATAGATAGTAAATGGGGTGAATTGAATCTCGGTAAGTTGATACCATCGCCATCGCTGAAGTACCAGCACCAGATGTATGGAGAGGAAGCACAAGTGATGGAATAAAACATAAAAATACCTGCCAATTGGCAGGTATTCTTTTATCTGCGCAATACTATGCGCATATTTGTGTTATATAAAAACAGCACAAATGAGCAACGAACATAAAAAACGGGTAACGGGTATAGGCGGCATATTTATGAAAAGCAACGACCCCGAATATATGCGCAACTGGTATAATAAGCATCTCGGCTTTAACGCAACACAATACGGTGCAACTTTTGAATGGCTGAAGACTGACAAGCCAGACGAAAAAGGCATGACGGTATGGAACCCGTTTAAGAATACCACAGACTATTTTATGCCATCCGAAAAAGAATTTATGATAAACCTGCGGGTAGAAGATTTGGAGTGGTTGCTTGCCGAGTTGAAAAAAGAAGGAATAGAACAGATAGGCGAAATGCAGGTGTATGAATATGGTAAGTTTGCCCACATTATAGACCCCGAAGGCACCAAGATAGAACTATGGGAAGCAGTTGATGATGTATTATAAAGACTGAATGAGGTGAGATATTTAACGTTATCATAGCATAGGGTATTATATCATTTTACCGTATTTTCACACACGGAAGCAAAACAATTTTTTGTGAAAGCTATTATCCCCGTTGCAGGTGCAGGTACTAAGCTACGCCCGCTAACATATACACAACCAAAGGCACTGATACCTATTGCGGGTAAAACCATCCTCAGCGTTATTGTTGACCAGCTATTAGAGGCAGGTGTTACCGAGTTTGTATTTGTAATAGGCTATCTCGGCGAAAAAATACAACGCTACATTGCCAAAACATACCCCAACCTGTCTTACACCATCGTAACGCAGGAAGACAGGCGCGGCACGGGCCATGCTATATGGCTTACCAAAGATGCGGTAAAGGACGAGGAAGTGATAATTGTGCTGGGCGATACCGTTTGCGACTATAATGTAAAAGACATACTGAACCACAACACATCGCAAATAGGGGTGAAGAAAGTGGACGACCCGCGCAGCTTTGGTGTAGTAGAACTGGATAGCAAAGACCGAGTACTGCGTGCGGTAGAAAAGCCATTGATACCAAAATCGAACATGGCAATGGTAGGTGTGTATTGTATTAAAGAAACCAAAGCACTGTACGAGGCACTGGAAAAACACATCAACAGCAGGCTGGAAGAAGAGGGCGAGTACCACCTGACGAATGCGCTGCAATTCATGATAGAGGGGGGTATTAAGTTTGAAGCTTTTCGGGTAAACAATTGGTTTGATTGCGGTAAGAAAGAAACCCTCTTATCTACCAACGCCACCCTACTAAAGGAAATGAGCGAAGAGCGTGGCGAAGATGATAAACCTTACAACTTCGGTACCAGCGTCATTATACCACCTGTTAGCATTGCAGAGGGCTGCACAATACATAATTCCATCATCGGGCCAAATGTTACGATAGGCGAGTTTACCAGTGTGGAGTCGTCTATTATTAAAGATTCCATCATCGGCTCTTATGCCGAATTGGTAGAGGTGGTGCTACATTCATCCATCATCGGCAGCGATGCTTTCGTACGCGGACTAAGCCAAAGCCTGAACATCGGTGATAATACAGAGATAGACCTCGGCTAAAGACCATACACATCTTTAGCAATACGGAATGTATTGCAATGCGCGTTTACAATATGCTTTACTTTGGGCGAATAACCGCCACCCATTGCGGCTGCAACAGGTATGCCATGCTTTTTGCAAAGGGTATATACAACTAAATCACGCTCAGCACATTCGTCCATCGTCAGCTTCAGCTTGCCAAATTTGTCAGTAGCCAATACATCTACACCACATAGGTAAAAAACTACATCTGGGCGAACTGTGTCAATCAATCGGGGCAATGTATCGTTCAGTATGGCAAGATATTCGCTGCCCGTTGTGCCGTCTTGCAACCCTATATCTAGATGGCTTTTTTCTTTATGAAAAGGATAATTGTGCTGCCCGTGCATACTGAATGTAAATACATCATCTCTGCCTGCAAATAATGCTGCTGTGCCATTACCCTGATGCACATCCAAATCAACAATAAGTATTTTCCTTACCATTTTTTGCTGCAGCAAATAATTAGCCGCCACAGCAAAATCATTCAGCAGGCAAAAGCCCTCTCCCTTGTTGGCAAAAGCATGGTGTGTGCCGCCTGCTACATTCAGTGCCGCACCATATTGCAGTGCATACATGGCGCAGTCTATTGTGCCTTGGCATATCCTTATCTCACGTTCTACCAACTTAGCAGATAACGGAAACCCGATGGCGCGTATTTCTTTTTCGGTCAGTTGCAGATTCTTCATACGCTGCCAATAATCAGCATCATGTGTCAGCAGTATGGTAGCTTCGTCAGCAGGGTGAGGTGCAAAGAGGTTGTCTTGGGTAATGATATCCTCGTGCAGAAGCTGTGCGGGTATCAACTCATATTTTTCCATAGGGAAGCGATGCCCCGCAGGTAGCGGGTGTGCATAGAGGCTATGGAAGGCTATTTTCAGCATTGCAGTAAACGGTTGCCAATTTAACAATATAAAACGGTGCATGTTTCGTAACTTTGCATCAGTTCTTTGAAAAATTACAAGAACTGCCAATTGACAACTGTCAACTGATTTTGGGGCCGACTGGTTTTGACAGCATAGGGCAGGGTAAGTAAGCATGTCGTGCGTTGGATAATTAGCACGTAAATCTGAATATTCAACTTTTAAATGGCGAATCTAACTTTGCCATGGCTGCCTAATTAAATTAGCGCAACCATTATGGCCGCGGCTGGCTTTGGCCTGTTGACGCTACCGCCGCCTAACTCAACCATCAATAGGATAGTCTCGTAGTGCTGCGCCTGCGGGGCGAAACTAAAGCAGATAGGGAAATTGTAGGTTCGTCCTGCTCCGGCAACTTTCCGAAATCAAATGCAGGAATACACATGTAGAAAGCTTATCGGGCATATGTTTGGACGCGGGTTCGAATCCCGCCGGTTCCACAATTTAAAATTTTAACCCCTGAAATTCGCTGCAGCAGCGGTTTTTCAGGGGTTCTTTCTTCTGGTCGTTTTTTATTTTTATCTGTAAAATTTCGATAGTCATTTATTTAATGGTTCGATATCCCTTAGGCTGTCTTGCAATTCTAAGACAAATTGTATAGATGAACCTCAAAAAAACGCCCAGCATAATTATGAAGCATTTTCATTTTGTGTAATAAACTAGGATTACCATTATCTTCAAACTCATTTCTGTTTACCACAATGCTTACGCTGGTAGAGAAGTGAGGCTTATGATATAGTATTGTCTCATAACCAGTAGTATGCAGTAGTACATAAACGCGATAAAAATTATTAATAAGATTGATTTGATGAAGGTAAGCCACCAACGCTCTTTATAAAAGCGAAACATAGCTACATACAGGTATATGATACAACCTGCAATAATTCCGTATCCTATGTATGTATATATGGTTTTAGTTGCAGGGTTTTCAAACAATCCTGAAAAGATGCTATCAAGTGTCATGAAAATCTGAACCATAGAAAAAAAGTGCATAGTGAATATGGCATGATATGCTGAAGGGTATTCTTTTCGTTTTTTGTAGTAGAGTAGAAACAATCCGAAAATGAAAAAGGGCATTGAGAATAAAAAAGATTTTGGGATAATCAGCCTTATTCTTTCCCATGTTTTTACTATATAATTATAAGGTGCGGTATCGTATATTTCATATACCCTGCTTATTTTTTTCTCTATGTACCGCTTATAACCTTTGCTTCTTTTTTCAGTAGATAGTGCATTTTGTACTGAGTCGTAATATCGCTCACCATGCCTCAGCATATCCGACACCTCGAATATGTGAATTTTTTTACCATACACCGTGTCTTTAATAGTATGGAATCTTATTTTTTCCAGCTTGGCTTGGTATGCAGTGTCTTTCTGCAAGGCAAGCCTGGTAGAGTCGATATAATGTATAATTTCGGGGTTGCTGATTTTTGTAGCAGTTTTTTCTGCATTATCAAAAGCCACGAAAGCAATAAACGCGGCTGCGGATATAAATAAATAGAGCCTGAAAGGGTCTACATATTTTTGCCTCACATCATGCTTATATTCAGAAGATAAAAAGCCCGGTTTGGTAAGTAATAATTTCAAAGTCCTTACAATTCTTCCATCATAATGGATAATATCAGAAATGAAGTGTACCAGCAAGTGCCATATAGTTTGCTTATGCTCAATTACTTTTTGCCCACATTGCTTACAAAACTTACCATCAATTGCAGCGCCGCAATTGGCACATGATTGTTCTTTGGCAATTTGCATCTCTTCCATCAAAAAATATTTTGCTTCAAAAGTAATTGCGTCAATCAACGCAGGCTAACCGTTCCCTACCCATTTCTGCCGTTCCCTACATAGCGGTAGTATTTCATTTCAATTAGCGTGAAGTTTGGACTCATAAATACGCCGTATGAAGCCGTTTAGCATTTTTTTGATGCCGATACTCCTAATATTCTTCTTTGCCTGCTGCACCACTGTACGTGCACAAACTGCTACTAACAAAATAGAGCTGGGCAGCTTTCCTGTATCAGTAGATGCTAAAATGTTGATGTTGGATTTGCAGAATGAACTGAATGCATCAAAACAGACCTTAAAAAACTTTGTTCCTAGTACACGATTTGTTGAAAAATACAACCTGCAAAAAATAAAGGGCAAGTATTACATAAGCGGTTTTATACAAACCAATAATGCCTTTTCAGAGAAAAAACTCAGGAAGATAAAAGTGCATCCGGGGCAGCCATCAGGGGGCATCAGAACGGTTATGATTCCACTATCTGCTTTTACGTCATTTCTGAATCAAAAAGGCATTACCTATTTCGAACTATCCAAAAAACTTGAAGTCAATTAAATATCAACTATATGAAACAGCTCAACATTCTCTTTCTTCTATTCCTGGCATTTGGCTTTAATGCCAAAGCGCAGGAAAACGGTACTGGGAAAACGCTCCCTGCCATACCACCTGCTACAGGCTACTTTACAGAAAAAGACGGCCTTTTTTCTACAAAAGGCATGTCTGCCAATACAGCTTTGTTGTTGGTAGATTGGATGCAGCTTAATAAGAACCCATCTGCTATTGGCGAAAAGGAACTGATAGAGAAGTACGGCTTAATTAAAAAGGGTGGCAAGCTATATGCCAACTCTTTCCTGATGGGTATAAAAGGATTTACTACCGCTTCGCTTGGTGAGTTAGGTGTACTGCCTGGTAGCAAATCGGGCGATGTATTTACTGCTATGTTGCCGGTAGAGCGCATAGCAGAGATAGTAAAACAACCCAATGTGAGGTATGTGGATATAGGCAGCGTTTTAAGCCCAACGATGGATAGTGCCCGCAGGCAAACCAACGTAGATAAAGTACATGCAGGTATGGCACCATTGAATATGCCCTATACGGGTAAAGGTGTAGTTGTGGGTATCATTGATCAGGGCTTTGATTTTACCCATCCTAATTTTTATGACAGCACAGGGCAAAAAAATTATCGTGTAAAAAGGGTTTGGAATCAGTTTGATGGTACAGGTGTGCCACCAGCAGGTTATGCTTACGGCGGAGAGTACATAACGGAGGCACAGATATTAAATGCAAAAGCTGATTACCCATTTTTTCAACAAATATCAAGTGGTACAGATCATGGTACACATACCGCAGGTACTGTAGCTGGCGCAGGTGGCTACCCTGGCAGCCCTTATAGAGGCGTAGCTTACGAAAGCGACATAGTTTTGGTAGCATGCCCATTAATACCATCTACAGCTGCGGATGCAATAAAATATATACAGGATTATGCCGCATCTGTTGGTAAACCATGTGTTATTAATATGAGCTTTGGTGGCCAATATGGTCCTCACGATGGTACTAGCATAAGCGATAGATATAGGGACAGTTTGGCTGGACCCGGAAAATTGCTGGCACAGTCTGCGGGTAATAGCGGAGATGACCACCTGTTTATAGATCATGATTTCTTGCTTTCAAATGATATTTTGTACACTATCCCGGTAGATGCAGGTGGTAAATCGCAAGGCGAAATTGGTATTGATATATGGGGTAAACCCAATGAAAATTTTTCGGTAAGGGTAATGACACTCAACACAAAGATTCCAACAATAGAATATGCCCCTGCTCTTAAATTCGCTGCTGCGCTCAATACTATTATCATTGATACTATATATAGTACTAATGGTATAAAATCATGGGCTCAATATACTTGTGAAATAGATCCCATAAATTCGAAACCCCATGTTTATTTATATGTCAAGAATAACCAGCCAGATAGTAATCATAAAAAAATATTTATAGAAGTTTCAGGGTTGAATACCAGCATTCAAATGTGGAATCTAACTGGCACTTTTTCGAGTTTGGGTATTGCTGGCGTAACAAATGGTCGCACAGATCATAGTATAGGTGAAGGCGGGCCATGTGGTAATAACGTTATTACAGTAGGTGCTTATACCTCAAAAAATCAATGGATATCATTATTTAATCAACAAACGTATACCCCTTTTATGGCACCAATTGGAGAAATAGCACCATTTTCAAGCATTGGCCCAACTGCTGATGGTAGAACAAAGCCGGATATTACTGCACCGGGTAACGTTATAGTATCATCTGTTAATCACTATTCGCCTCGTTATTCTGCTACAGCCACGGGTACACTAAAAAGTGTTACTCATGGGTCTGATACGTGGTATTTTGGTAGTATGCAAGGTACATCCATGTCTTGCCCTATGGTTACTGGCATATTGGCATTGTGGCTGCAGAAATATCCAAACCTTACAAGACAGCAGGCATTGGATATGATGAAGAAGACTGCCATTACAGATAGTTATACAGGTACAATACCTGCTACGGGCAGCAATACATGGGGCTGGGGTAAAATAAATGCCTTTATGGGTATGACGCTGAGTGTAGAAAAAGCAGCCGTTAAAAATACGCTGAAAGTATATCCTAACCCTGCAAGCAATGAACTGCACATAGCTTTTGACAAGCAGGCAAATAATACAATGATAACCATTGCAGACATTACCGGCAAAATAGTATATAGCAATAATGTAGGTTCATTGACAGGCGGTAGCGAGCAGATAGTGAATATGGGCAACAACCCTGCAGGAATATATATACTGCGCATAGCAAGCAATGGAGAAGAGGCTGTATATAAGATTGTGAAGCAATAACTTATATAAAACAATGCCATTGCCCCTTTATTAAACGATACAGCAAAGCTCCTTAACACGGGGCTTTGTTGTTTACAAGCCCATGCCACTTACTACTCATTTCTGCCGTTGGCTACATGGTGCTACTACAACAGTTTTTATTGTAAGAAGTTTGGAATATAAATACTCTGTATGAAACATCTAAACATTTACTTAATTCTATTCCTGGCATTTGCCATCAATGCGCAAGGACAGGAAAACGGTATTGGGAAAACGCTCCCTGCCATACCGCCTGCTACAGGCTATCTTACAGAAAAGGACGGTCTTTTTTCTACCAAAGGTATGTCTGCCAATACAGCTTTGTTATTGGTAGATTGGATGCAGTTTAAAAGCAATCCATCTACAACCAAAGAAAAAGAATTGATTGAAAAATATGGCTTAATTAAAAAGGGCGGCAAGTTATATGCCAACTCCTTCCTGATGGGAACAAAAGGATTTACCACTGCATCATTGGGCGAGTTGGGTGTACTGCCAGGCAGCAAATCGGGTGATGTATTTACGGCTATGTTGCCTGTAGAGCTTATAGCAGAGATAGTAAAGCAGCCCAATGTAAGATATGTGGATATAGGCAGCGTTTTAAGCTCTACGATGGATAGTGCCCGCAAACAAACGAATGTAGACAAAGTACATGCAGGCATGGCACCGTTGAATATGCCCTATACAGGTAAAGGTGTAGTAGTGGGTGTAATTGATCAGGGCATTGATTTTACCCACCCTAACTTTTACGATAGCACCGGGCAATATAATTATCGTGTAAAAAGAGTTTGGAATCAATTTGATAACTCAGGTGTGCCGCCTACGGGCTACGCTTATGGCGGAGAGTATATTACAGAAGCACAGATACTGAATGCAAAAGCTGATTTTCCATTTTTTCAAACCAACAAAGATTCTGACCATGGCACACATACAGCAGGTATAGCGGCAGGTTCCGGAGGCTACCCGGGCAGCCCATATCGAGGCGTAGCTTATGAAAGCGAATTAGTTTTGGTAGCAAGCAAATTTACATCTCCCTCTATAGCAGATGGTATAAAGTATATACAGGCATATGCTGCATCTGTTGGCAAACCATGTGTTATTAATATGAGTTTGGGCGGACAATCTGGCCCTCATGATGGTACCAGCACCGAAGATAAATTTACAGATAGCACTGTTGGCCCCGGCAAGTTAATTGTAGTGGCTGCCGGTAATGATGGGATTAACCCGATGTATATAGACCATAAGTTCGTTTTTACAGATACTGTTTTCTACACATTTCCTATTATGCGTAAAGGTCCTAATGATGTTGGTCGCATGAACATCTGGGGGAATGTTAATGAGAATTTTGCTGTACGGATGTTGCTATACAACACAAAAACAAATAAAATTGAGGATGCTCAAATGTTTAAAATACCTGCAACATCTAATATGACGATGTTTGACACATTGTATGGAAGTAATGGTATACAAGCTGTTGTACTATATAGTACTGAAATCAGCCCTGTTAACGGTAAACCTCATATTACTATAGCTTTTGTGAATACACAACCGGATAGTACAGGCAGAAGGGTATTGTTAGAAGTTACAGGATACAACACGAGTATTCAGATGTGGGGACAATTCAGTTATAATACTTGGTTTACTAATTTAGGGTACATAGCGGTTGCAGGTATTAATAATGTAGCTAATCTGGTTCTTGATGGCCGTACAGATTATACCGTATCTGATGGTTATGCTACTGGTAATAGTGTTATTACTGTTGGGTCTTATACCACAAAAAATCACTGGATATCATTATATAATCAACAAGCAGGCCTTGATATAGTATCAAATACTGCTGTCGGTAATATTGCGCCTAATTCAAGCAGAGGGCCTACGGCAGATGGCAGAACCAAACCGGAGATAACAGCTCCCGGCAATGCTATAGCTTCTTCTGTAAATAGATTTTCCACACTATATAGCCCAACATATAATAGTACGGTTAAGAGCGTAACACATGGTTCAGATACTTGGTATTTTGGTACTATGTCTGGTACATCTATGGCTTGCCCAGTGGTTACTGGTATATTGGCATTGTGGTTGCAGAAATATCCAAGCCTTACAAGAGAGCAGGCATTGGATATGATGAAGAAGACCGCTATTACCGATAGCTATACAGGTACAATACCTGCTACTGGCAGCAATACATGGGGCTGGGGTAAAATAAATGCCTTTATGGGTATGACGCTGAGTATAGAAAAAGCAGCCGTTAAAAATACGTTGAAAGTATATCCTAACCCTGCAAGCAATGAACTGCACATAGCTTTTGACAAGCAGGCTAATAATACGACGATAAATATTGCAGACATTACCGGCAAAATAGTATATAGTAATAATGTAGGTACATTGACAGGCGGTAGCGAGCAGATAGTGAATATGGGCAACAACCCCGCAGGTATATATATACTGCGCATAGCAAGCAATGGGGAAGAGGCCGTATATAAAATTATAAAGCAATAAATAGTAAATGAGGTATTGCCCATTCCCTAAAATATTATCTTTAGGGAATGGGTACCCCTTACCAACTAAAAGCAGTTATAATAGACGACGACGAGTTTTCTTGTTTTCACCTGCAAGATGTTATAAAGCATAAGGTGGGCAATGTGGATGTGATAGCCGTATTTAACAGTGCGGAAGATGCTATCGGGAAGCTATCATCTTTGAAGCCGGATGTTGTATTTCTGGATGTAGAAATGCCTGGCGGTATGAGTGGGTTTGATATGCTGAAAAAACTACCGGCTATCAACTTCGAGATTATTTTTACCACATCGCATGAGCATTATGCTATCAGAGCCATACGTTTTTCGGCAATAGATTATTTGTTAAAACCCGTAAACGTAACAGACCTGCAAGAAGCTGTAAGCCGGGTTAATGAAAAGCGCAGCAGCAATGCTGACCTATCGCTATGGCAAATGGAAGTGGTAACACAAGCCAAAACGAAAATAGAGAACCTGGCAATACCTACCATGGAAGGCTTACTGTTTATTGGCCTTGACGATATAGTATATTGCGAAGGTGATGACAGATATACTAAAATATACTTGCACGATAATAAGATGATTATGTCGTCGAGGACACTCGGTAGTTTTGAAGAATTGCTTTTATCGCATGGTTTTTTCAGAATACATAAATCGCATCTTATTAACCTGCATCATCTGAAGAAATATTTAAAAGGCGAAGGCGGGCAAGTGATTATGGCAAATGGTACGGCACTGGATGTATCGAGAAGAAAAAAAGATGAATTACTAAAACTCGTTTCGCAATTCTGACATTCAATATCAGTTAATTCTTAATAATGCAGTATGAAAAGAGTGCTACTGATATGCCTCGTGCTTTTGGCATCTGCTGCATTTGCCCAGAACAATATTGACAATGATTTAGGGCAGCCGGTTGTGTTCAGGCATCTGAATATGTCTCACGGCTTGGCAGGCAATACGGTTAGTGCCATATTGCAAGACCACAAGGGGTTTATGTGGTTTGGTACAGATAAGGGTTTGAACCGGTACGATGGTAAAAACTTTGAACTGTTTGTTCATAATTCGAAAGATACCAATAGCCTGAGCGGGAACTACGTCAGTGCGCTATTTGAAGATAGGCAGGGTAGAATATGGATAGGTACACAAAACAATGGGATTACTATTTACAATCCTGTTACACAACAGTTCAAGCGATATGAGCATGACGCAAAGAAGCCCGGAAGTATTAATACAGGCTACGTAGCGCAGATATACGAAGATAGCAAGGGCAGATTTTGGATATGTTTATATGGCGGTGGGCTTGACTTGTTTGATGAGAAAGCACAAACATTCATTCATCATGTATGGAAGCAAAACGACCCCTATTGCATAGCTGGTATTAAGTGTAAATCTATCTACGAATTATCTGACGACAAATACATAGTAGGCACTTTTGAGGCTGGCGGTAACCTGCATAAAGACTTACGTAATGCAGGAGGCATCAATTATTTCGACTTCAGAACAAACAGGTTCTACGCATTACCTATCGAAGAGGCGCTAATTAACAAGCGTTATAAGGGCAGCGTAAAGCATATGCACCGCTTAGTGCATACCATACAGCCCGATGGTAGCGGCAACTTGTGGTTTGGAACCTATGCAGGCTTATTGCGATATCACATCGCCTCAAAATCATTTATCGGATTTAAGTTTCAAGACGACGACCCGCAAAGTTTGTCAAACGATATAGTTCGTTCTATTTGCCAACTCAATGGTAAACTATACCTGGCTACAGAGGGTGGGGGATTGAGTGTGCTTGATACCACTACTTGGAAATTCACAAATTATAAGAATAATCCGCGAAACCCCAACAGTCTGTCTGATGACTTTGTAAGGTACATATATAAAGATAGGAGCAGCAGGATTTGGATTGGTACAATAGGTGGCGGCATTAACATAATAGACCCGCCTAAACAAGATTTTATAGTGTACCCCTATAGCTTCCTAAAGATACGGCCCAATAACAGGGTTGAAGACGTAACTATACATGCAATGTGTACAGACGGCGAAGGGCGCATATTGCTGGGTGGTAGCGATGGGCTGACCGTATTAGATACACGTACTAACGATGTGAAATTGTTGCAAAAATTCAGAATGTTTAATAGCCAAAATGAAGCAGAGAAAGTACAGGCTATATATCCATCTGTATTAGGACATTTTTGGGTGGCATATATCAACGATTTATGGAAGTACTATCCCAATAAAGGGCAACTGATACCATACCCATATAGAAAATATTCAAGCAGAATACCGCTTAATATTTTATCATTAACAGAACGAAATGATACCAGCTTGTTTGCTAACCATTTTGGAAAATTCACATTTGTATTCTACGTCAATACTCGAAAAACGGATAGTATAATAAATGGGATTAATAACATTGTAGTAAAAGACAGAAATGGTGATTTATGGGCTTCGTTGTATTTGACACCCGGAGATATAGTCATAAAAATTGGGAAGGACAATAAAGTAACTAAGCTTGTTAGCAATACAAGGACTGCTTATAAAGACGAGATAGTAAAAGCAATGTATGTTGATGCAAAAAACAGATTGTGGATAGCCAGTAATAGAAGACTTGACTTGCTTGATATTGACAGTAATAAGTGGTTTAGTTATAAGCAGATAAAACATTTGCCAGATAGTAGCATACGGGGTATGACCGAAGATGGAGATGGTAATATGTGGTTTATCACCAGCGATGCGTTGATAAAAATGAATGCTGACAATGAAATAACCACCTACGAGCCATACCGAGATATGCCTGTGCACAAGCCTGAATATAAAATGGTATATGATAGCTACGACGATGCCGTATATTTTACTGCCAATGAGGGCTTGGTCAAATTTTACCCGAAAAGATTGAGAGATAAAAATACTGTGCCCCCTATTTATGTTACAGGGTTTAAGTTGTTCAACAAGCCAGTAAAAGCTGATTCCTCAGCGTTTATAAAAGGGATGTATCATTTTGCACACGATCAAAACTTCATTACAATCAATTATAATCTGCTTAATTATACAGAGAATGTATCGTACAACTATGCTTACAAACTGGAAGGGCTGAATGATGATTGGGTAAATATTGCTGATAAGCAAGAAGCTAACTTTACAAATCTTAACCCAGGTACCTATGTTTTTAAAGTGCGCGCCAGTACCAGAGACGGCAAGTACACGAGCGAGAGCTTGCCATTGACCATAGAGATAGCAACACCGTGGTGGCAATCTTGGTGGTTTTATACAGCTTGTTTTTTATCAGTGGTTGCCGTTACATACTCATACAATAGATATCGCACCCGTACCTTTGAGAAGCGCACAAGGCTTTTGGAAAAACAAGTGGAGGAACGAACCATACAATACAAGGAACAAAAAGAAAAGGCGGAAATAAGTGAACGGTTGCGTCAACAATTTCTGGCAAACATGAGCCACGAAATACGTACGCCAATGAATGCAGTGAATAGCTTTGTGAATCTATTGATAGAAAAAGAACCCAAGCCCGAGCAGGTACAATACCTGACTGCTATTTCAAAATCTTCTGGGCTACTGTTACACATCATAAACGATGTACTGGATATTTCTAAAATGGATGCTGGCAAGCTACAGCTTGAAAATATTCCTTTTTCTTTAAGACAAACCATAACCGATGTAGCAGAAACACTATCAGTATTGGCAAAAGAGAAAAATCTGCAACTTAAAGTAACAGTCAACGACAATGTACCGGATGTGATAAAAGGGGACCCTTACAGGCTGAGCCAGGTATTATTAAATCTATGCAACAATTCTATAAAATTTACAGAAAAGGGCTATGTATCTATTTGTGTAGAGTTGGCGCAGGAAGACAGTATTAAACTAATAATTACCGATACTGGTATTGGCATATCATTCGATAAACTAAAATTATTATTTAGAGACTTTGCACAAGTAAATACATCTGATACCAGAATACACGGTGGCACTGGTCTTGGACTTTCCATATCAAAGGGACTCGTAACGCTGATGGGCGGCAGCATTGCTGCCGAAAGCATCCCCAATGTAGGCTCTGTATTTTCATTTATAATTCCGCTGTTGCGTACCGATGCTGACGAAACAAACAGCATACTGAAAATATCACAACAAATTGACGGTAGCTTGCTAAACGGACTGAATATTTTATTAGTAGATGATAATGAATATAATAGGTGGGCAGTAATTGATACACTGAAATTGAAAGCGGATGTGACGATTGATATTGCAACAAATGGCAAAGAGGCACTGGATTTGCTACCTGAAAAAGAGTATGATATTATTTTGATGGATGCACAAATGCCTGTGATGAGCGGTATTGAAGCAACTAAGCACATCAGAAAGGATTTTGATGCAAGTAAAAGAGATATCCCGATTATAGCAATGACAGCGAGTGTGCAGCATGTATATATGCAAGAATGTCTAACAGCGGGTATGAATGTTTGTATTACTAAGCCATTCAATGCGCAGACCCTGATTAAAGAGATAGCAATACTAACGCATAGAACTGAAAATAGTATTGCCCAACAAACTACAAATGCCTATGTCGTTAAGCATTATAATAGGAATGTTACTAATCTTGCAGAATTGAGCGAGTTTTGCGAAGATGATGAGAAACGCATGGAGCAATATATAAACTTATATTTAAAAAGCGTACCAGCTTTTTACTCTGAAATGGAAGCATCCTTAGCAAACAATGATATTGAAAAAATCAAAAATCTGCTACATGCCTTTAAGCCTAAATGTGCCATCATGGGTATGGCTGCAGCCCTTGCGATTGCAAATAGTATTGAAGACAATGAAAATGTTGATATGCAAGAATATATGGGTGACATACAAAATTTCCTGAAAGATGTTAAAAGCTCTGTAGCTGAGCTTACTGAATACATGAAAACGATCCACTGAAATATTAATAATGTAATAAATTGATACTTAGTTTTTATCACCAAGCCAAGGATGCTAAGCAGTACAGTTTTTCACAAAAGTGGGGGGCATTTTATATTACTTCAGTAATTGGGAGATTTAAAACCTGTTCTACAAAGTCATATTCTATGCTCAATGACTAGTTGACTTCTATACTAACCATTCTCAAATAAATATTAAGGTTAACAACATGCAATGATAATCAAACGCGCTTAGAGTTATTTACCGGTAACCCATGCATATATATTACTTCCCAAGAGCTAGCTAATATGCTATTACAAATGCCAGATGTTCCAATAAAATTGCTACCTAATGCCAAAGGCGCATTGTAACCCCCCAACAGATTTTTCACATTATTAAACGATATAATCAAGTGATATGATGGTGAAATTAAACGCATTTGCAATGAGTATAAATAGAAAATTCACAATGATATTCACAGAAGTTAAATTCTAAGAAGATATTTTTGAAGCTTAAGTGGAAGTGACAGCAAGAATTAATGATGGATATGGTAATGTCAGAAATAGAGGAGTCATATTAGAACCCTTTAGTTATTAGTCAGACGGAATAGTGGTATAAAAAATCATTTTTTATAAAATTTTATATTTTAAATGAGTTTGAAAAATTGGCTCAATGTAAAATGCTATAAGTCAAGCCCACAATGTCTTTCAAGGGGTATATGCGCCAGAAAAAAAACTTAAGTTGGTTCGACACTCGTTCCGTAGACTCCACTCTTTAAATTATGAACCCCTGCAATTCGCTACTATAGCGAATTGCAGGGGTTTTCTATTTTTATTAATAAAATATTGAATTTGAACATTTTTTAGGTTCGAATCCTGCCGGCTTTTTATTGGTTTAATATAATGCTAGTAGGATATTGTGTTGGTATGAGGCCAATTTAGCTGGAGTAAATATTTATCGGTTTACACATTGTTAATTTAAAAGTCAACAAAGCTATTATTTGCTGCAAAATCAAGTAACGGTATGTCAACAATATTTCAGGTAATGTATTAGTTCAACACAATTGCATACCACTATCCGAATTTGAATATTTTGCCTATTTCTTCTTTGTAGTTTCTGCCAATAGGTAGCTTTTGATTTCCTACTACAACTTCATTTTCTGTAAATGAATTGATGTTGTTTATATTGATTGCGTGAGAACGGTGTATGCGGACAAAATAGGGTTGTTGCAATTTTTCCAAAGCACGCGTCAGCGTGGAGCGAACAAGTATGTTCTTTTGCTTTGTTGCTACACGTATATAATTATCATCTGAAGATAAATATAAGATATCGTGCATGTAAACTTTGAAAAAAGTCTGGCCGTCTTTTATAAATAAATAACCCTCCTTCAGGTAAAAACCATCATCTGTATCTTCTGCTATTTCGTTTTTTTTATCTGTATTTCTCAGCGTGGCAAAATTGTGTATCGCAAGCTCTACCGATACAAGTAAGGAAGCGGTATTAAAAGGTTTAACAAGATATGCAGCAGGTTGTGTGTTTTTTGCTTTTTGTACGGTAAGCGCCAATAGCAACAATACAATAACATTTGAAGAAGGAGACAAAAATCCAACTACTCCAAGTGGAACAGTATTCAAAACAACAGGAGGATTAAGCAATAGTGTATTACTGCATTTATATAGTAATAGTGACTCAGTAGACTGGGATCAAACACGCATTTATTTTGACGCTGCTGGAACATCTGATAGCGATTGGCATGACGCGGTGAAGTTATATAACCCAGACGCTAGTCTTTATTCTTTTTCGGCAGATAATAAAATAATGGCTATCAATGTAATGCCATATGTAGACAGTAATATCATTCCGCTTGGCCTTGTGTACGCGCCCCAACGTACATATACTTTAAAAGTTGACGAAGCCAATATGCCCACCGGAACGAAATTGTATCTTTTTGATAAATACCTCAATCAGCAAGTTGAGTTGTTGAGTGGCGGCAGTTATATATTTGATGTAACATCAGATAGTCTGTCTCAAGGAGATAAACGATTTGAACTGCGCACTTTGGGTAAGCCAACGAGTGTATCGTCTGTACATAGTCAAGATGGCGAATTGAATGTTGCAATATATCCCAACCCGGCTACTAACAACGTAAAACTGAAATACGAAACTACTATCAATGATATCATGACTATTGAAGTAAGCGATTTGAGCGGCAAAATTATTTATAGCAGTAGGTTAATGACAAAAAACAGTGGGGAAGAGACTATTGGGGTTGAAGGACTTAGCACTGGCATCTATATTGTGAAAGTTAAATGCGGAAATAAGCAGACAAAACTTAAATTAGTAAAACACTAAAATTCGATATAGTTTTTAATTTCATTGGCTCGTATCATTTAAAATGACGAAATGTCTAATGTTTTAGAAATCATGAGGTTTTGAAAAATTAATTCATCATTAGCATCATTAATTCAAGTAGACTCCACAAAATATAAAGGGCTGCCACATAATTATGTGGCAGCCCTTTGCTATTATGATTAGTGTATAGATTAGTAACCACCCATACCCATGCCACCACCCGGCATATCGTGGCTGTGTGCTGCTTCTTTCGGAGCAGGCTTGTCGGCAATAACACATTCTGTAGTCAGTAGCATACTTGCTATAGACGCTGCGTTTTCCAATGCTACACGGCTTACTTTAGTTGGGTCTATTACACCCGCAGCCAGCATATTTTCGTAAGTTTCTGTACGCGCGTTGAAGCCGAAATCTGCTTTGCCTTCTTTCACTTTCTGCACTATGATAGAACCTTCGATACCTGCATTGGCAACTATCTGGCGCAGTGGCTCTTCCAGTGCGCGGCGTACGATGGCTACACCTGTAGTTTCATCGTTGTTATCTCCCTTCATACCGTCCAGTGCTTCGATAGAACGGATGTAAGCAACACCGCCACCAGGTACAATGCCTTCTTCTACAGCAGCGCGTGTAGCGTGCAGTGCATCATCAACGCGGTCTTTCTTTTCTTTCATTTCTACTTCTGTAGATGCACCAACGTACAGTACTGCAACACCACCGCTCAACTTAGCAAGGCGCTCTTGCAGTTTTTCGCGGTCGTAGTCGCTGGTAGTGGTTTCCATTTGCGCTTTAATCTGGTTAACGCGTGCAACGATACCGTCTTTTTCACCTTTTCCACCTACTATGGTTGTATTGTCTTTATCTATTGTAATGCTTTCTGCCTGGCCAAGAGATGCGATGGTTGCGTTCTCTAATTTATAACCTTGCTCTTCGCTTATAACAGTACCACCTGTCAGCACGGCTATATCTTGCAGCATTTCTTTGCGGCGGTCGCCAAAGCCCGGTGCTTTTACCGCAGCTATTTTCAGAGAACCGCGCAGTTTGTTTACTACCAATGTTGCCAGTGCTTCGCCATCTACATCTTCAGCAATTATCAACAACGGGCGACCACTTTGTACAGTGCTTTCCAGTATGGGCAATATGTCTTTCAGTGTGCTTATTTTCTTATCGTAGATAAGAATGTAAGGGTTTTGCAGTTCAGCCTGCATCTTTTCTGTATTTGTTACGAAGTATGGGCTCAGGTAACCACGGTCAAACTGCATACCTTCTACTACGTCAACAGTCGTTTCAGTACCTTTTGCTTCTTCTACAGTTATAACGCCTTCGTTGCCTACTTTGCCCATAGCTTGTGCTATCAGCTTGCCTATTTCGCTATCATTGTTTGCAGAGATAGTAGCTACTTGTTCAATCTTTTTATTGTCGTTGCCAACTTTTTCAGATTGTTTTTTCAGGTTTTCTACTACTGTAGCTACGGCTTTGTCTATACCGCGCTTCAAGTCCATCGGGTTGGCACCTGCTGCTACGTTTTTCAAACCTTCGCCTATGATAGACTGTGCCAGTACGGTAGCGGTAGTAGTACCATCACCCGCTACGTCAGCAGTTTTAGACGCTACTTCTTTTACCATTTGTGCGCCCATATTTTCTATTGCGTCTTCCAGTTCTATTTCTTTAGCTACTGATACACCATCTTTGGTGATGCTCGGTGCGCCAAATTTCTTTTCAATTACTACATTGCGACCTTTAGGTCCCAATGTTACTTTTACTGCATCTGCCAGTGTATCTACGCCACGCTTCATTTTGTTGCGTGCATCTGTATTGAAAAATAATTGCTTTGCCATTTTTTCTGGTTTTTATTTACTCCTGCCCTATAAAAGGAAATAGAAGCGTATTATTTAATTAAATATTGTTACTGAAAAAGCCCCTTTAGGGGTTGGGGTTACACAATAGCCAGTATATCGCTTTCGCGCATTATCAGGTAGTCGCCACCTTCAATAGATATTTCTGTACCTGCATACTTACCGTACAGAACTGTATCGCCCGACTTTACAGACATGGGTTCGTCTTTTTTGCCAGGCCCGGCAGCTATTACCGTGCCGCGTTGTGGTTTTTCTTTAGCAGTATCTGGGATGATGATGCCACCTGCTGTTTTCTCTTCTGCTGCTGCGGGTTTCACAATTACCCTGTCGTGCAGCGGTGTGATGTTTACGTTAGCCATAGTTTATTAATATTTAAATATTTAAAAATTACTTTGTACCCATAGCCCTCATCTTTTGTGCCATTGGTTGCAGGGTGGCAAAGTTGCGCCAAAATTTCATGAAAAAAGTACTTTTCTTAATATGTTTTTTTGATTTTCTGTCAGTTTATATTTTCCTCCCCTTTTCTGAACTTTCATTTTGACAGGGTGTTATCTTCGCATCGTATAATCACTAAAACATTAATTATGGCAATTCAAGTAGGTCAGCAAGCACCCGATTTCGCACTGCGCGATACTGAAAAGAACAAAGTAACCCTGAGCGAACAGAAGGGTAAAAACGTATTATTACTGTTCTTTCCTGCCGCTTTTACCAGTGTATGCACTACAGAACTATGTGGCGTGCGCGATAATCTTTCTTTCTATAACAATGCCAATGCGGTGGTATATGGCATATCGGTAGATGCCCTGTTTTCGCTGGGTAAGTTTAAGGAAGAACAAAACCTGAACTTCACCCTTTTGAGCGATTTTAATAAAGAAGCATCTACAGCTTACGATACAATTTACGAAAACTGGTTCAACGATATGAAAGGCGTATCAAAACGCTCCGCTTTCGTTATAGACAAAGAGGGTATAGTACAATATGCAGAAGTGTTGGAAAACGCTGGAGACGTACCCGATTTCAACGCGATAAATGAAACGCTCAACCGATTGAATTAAGGTATAACTTTAGAGCATGTATATAAATAAACTGTTAGCAGTTATTATATGTTTCATAGGTCTTAGCGCCAATGCACAAGTAATTGTGAATGATATGGAGCAATGGCGAACCACCTCGGTAGGCATTCCGCCAGTAGCGTTGGATGTTGTCAATGGTTGGCGTTGTCCTGATTCTATTGCTCACGAGTTTGGTTTTCTAATAGGTAACCCTAAGCGGCAATTATATAAGAGTACCGATAAAGTGAATGGTAACTACGCAGCAAGAATTGTATCGGAGGCTCAGGGCAGCTTTGGCAACTCTGCCGGTATTTTGACGAGTGCGGTTATAAACCTCGATTTGGTTAATCAAAGCTATACCCTGTCGGGAGGAACACCAATATACGGGAGGGTATATTTTGTAAACGCTTGGATAAAATACAATCCGCAGGGTGGAGACACTGCTAATATTACGGTAAGTGCTATCAGAAAAAATGCAGGCGCAGGCGGCAAAGACTCTGTTTTGGGAGTCGGGCTTAGTAGGATAACAACCCCAATGCCGTATACATTAATTGATGTAGCTATTACCTACGGGGCTACAACATTAGACCCTGATGCATTACAGATAAGCTTTGCAAGCAGCGGCAGAAGGGCGACTATCGGTAGTGAATTGTTGATTGATGATGTCAGTTACTCCATCTTTCCGGCAAGTGTAAATAATGTGCCTAAGGGTGCAATTGCGGTATATCCTAACCCCGCGAATGATGTTTTATACATAAACGGTAATGATAATATGCAGCGATTTACTATTTATAGTATAGATGGCAGGCAAATGATGAGTGCGGGTATTACCGGTAAAACAACTGTCAATACATCAGCACTTGCGCAAGGAAATTATTACTACACCATTACAGACAATGACGGAATTATTGTACAACGAAACACAATAACCATAACACGTTAATAGAAAAATAAGGGCGGAAATTCCGCCCTTATTTTTTGTATGTTTTGGTACTATCTACCGGCAAGAATATACTGAAAGTACTACCCTCGCCAACGGTTGATTCTACATAAATATCGCCCTTGTGCAATTCTATGATACGGTGTGCCAACGCCAAGCCCAAACCTGTACCATGTATCATATTGGTGTTTTCATACTTCAAGCCGCGAAAGAAAGGCTGAAAGATAGTTTCCAATTCATTGGGCGGTATGCCGGGGCCATTATCTTTCACTTCTACTACTATATTCTGAAAAGTATAGGTAAGCGATACTTTGGCACATTTGTCTTTAGAAAACTTACAGGCATTGTGAATGATGTTCCTGAGTGCACTATACAGCAGTGCCTCGTTTCCGTATAGGATGTCAAAGCCCTCACTCTCGGGAAAGTCTTCAAAACTCAGCTTCACATCATACAACTGGCTTATTTTTTTCATTTCACCGGGTATGCGCATCAGCAACTCGTCTATACGCACTTTGGTCAGGTCTATACCACCAACAGAGCCGCTCGCTTTGGCTATCTCCAAGATGCTGCGCACCAGCAAGGCAAGTCGTTTTACGTCATCCTTTACGGATAGGAATACTTTTTTGTATTCTTCATTCGTACGTTCTTTATGCAGTGCCACATCGAGCTGGCTACTGATGGCAGCTAATGGTGTAGTAAGCTCATGCGATGCGTTGGAGAGGAAACGGCGTTGCGTATCGAAAGAAGATTGCAGTCGGTCAAGCAGGTTATTGATAGTGGTAGCAAGTTCCCACAACTCGTCTTTTTCTTTACCTGTACTAAGGCGCGCCGAAAAGGCTTCAGAAGATATTTTCGTCAGTTTATCCGTCAGCTTGCTGATAGAGCGCACTACATATTTTGAATAGATATACCCTGCAATAAAAAATACAATAATAAATGCAATGATACCTGTTATCATCTTGTTTCTAAGATGCACCATCCATGCATCGTGTAGTGTGTTATTGGCAGCTACTACTACTATATGCTTATTGTTATTGGTATAGGCAACCGCGTTTCTGTAAGCAGCTGTAAAAAAATGCGGCCTGCCTGCCTGCAATTTGCGGATGATGTTGTTGTTGATATGCAGTGATTGCGTAGCATCTTGGTCGTAGCTGAATAACTCTTTGCCTACTTGGTTGTAAATGAGGATGCTTTTGTCTGCAAGCGTACTGGCAGAGTGTATGCAGGCTGTATATACAAGGCTGTCTTTATTGCTTTGTATATCGTATATGTGATAAATACTTTCTGCTTGTGCTTGTAATTTATTATTAAAATCGTTTGTGTGATTTTGATACGCGAAGTAATACAATAGACCACAGCCCGATAGCAGCAGCAATAACGCAATAAGCAAGTAGCCAAAGGTTATTCTATACTTTAATTGCATTAGTCTTCTTCGGTTTTTAAGATATAGCCCATACCCACTTGTGTGTGTATCAGTTTGGGTGTAAAGTCTTTATCCAGCTTTTTTCGCAGAAAGTTTACATACACGTCTATCACATTGGTTTGGGTGTCAAAGTCTATATCCCACACATCTTTTGCAATGTCTGCACGAGAAACGACTTTGCCTTTGTTCTTCAGCAAATATTCCAGCAATTGAAATTCTTTGGCTGTAAGCGATATTTTTTGACCGCTGCGCTTTACGTCTTTATTATCAAGGTTCACTTCAAGATCTGCCAGGTTCAGTATCTTTTCTGCCGGTGTTTCGGCAACCACATCTGCACGGCGTAGCATGGCTTTTACCCTTGCTAATAGTTCTCTGAACTCAAATGGTTTTACTATATAATCATCAGCCCCCACATCAAATCCCTGAATTTTATTATCCATAAAGTTCAGTGCTGTAAGCATGATGATGGGAATACGTTTGTCCCTTTCACGGATGATTTTACAAAGCTCGTAGCCATTGAGGAAAGGCAGGTTGATATCAAGTATAATCAGGTCGTACGCGTTGTTGAGGTACAGTTTTTTGCCTTCAAGTCCGTTATATGCCAATGCAACATCAAACTGATCTTCCTGCAGGCCTGCCTGCAAGCTGTCAGCTATTTTTTTTTCATCTTCTACTAATAATATGCTGTGTTTCATGTAGTTTCAATTAGTATATGCAGCATTTAAAATAATGCAGTTGAGTAAAGGCTATATTAAAAACAGATTAAAAATACGGATTATTGTTATTTGCTCACATGACAAAACAATATGCCCGCCTGTTGTATAGCATACAAGATAAGCAATAATCTCCTAGCTCGATAGGGGTTTTTATATGGCTATACTAATTGATGCCATATTATTTTGTAACTTGTAAGATTGATAAAATATTAGCTTATGAAAAAAGCAGCATTATGGCTGTTATGCATTTTGTTTCATCATGTAGTATTCGCTGCCGATACGACTACTGTAGTATCGCATCAAGATATAGTGATAAAAACGAACCCTGCCATCGGAGAAACTAAATACCCTCAATGGGCTACTTTCCCAAATACAACCAAGCAATACCGCAAAGTATTGATGCAGTTGTCTTTTGAATGTGCTCCCGGTCTCAAGTGCGGCGAGTGGGACTATATCAATAACATCATCATTGGTCGCACGGGCAGCAAAAACAACAGCCCGCTCAATTATGAGATAGCACGTTACATTACTCCCTACGGTTTTTACTGGAACTCGTCTATGAACTGGCAGCATAGCTGGTATTACGATGTTACAGACTTTGCGCTGTTGTTGCACGATTCTGTTGAAGTAATATACCGCCATTCGGGCTACGAAGCCAATAACGACAGGGGATGGAAGGTAAATCTGAAGTTCATTTGCATAGAAGGAACGCCGGTATTAGAGCCTGTAAAAATTACTAAGTTATGGGATGGTTCTTACCGCATGGGCGATACTTCTATGCCTGTAGAAAACTATCTGACGGCACAAAATATAACACTGGATGCACTAACGCAGCAAGTACGTGTAAAGATGATGAACACAGGGCATGGCAGTGATAGTGCAGAAGGATGTATGGAGTTTTGCAGCAAATACAGAGAGATTTTGTGGGACGGAAGTTCTGTAAGCAAACGTGACGTTTGGCGAAATGATTGTGGTTATAACGCAGTATATCCGCAAGCAGGTACTTGGCTATACGACCGTGCGGGATGGTGTCCAGGTTCTCCGGTAGCATACGACCATGTAGATGTTAAAAACCTAACAGGCGGCAGCTCGCATACAGTAGATATGAATATGCAGCCTTATGTAGCATACAAGAACTTTGGCAACATTTATACTACTGCCTACCTGATAGAGTATAAAAATGCTGCCAAAACAAACGATGCTTCGCTGGAAACCATCATGGCACCAAGCAAGGAGGTAGAGTTTAAAAGAATGAACCCCATATGCAATACACCGATAGTAGTAATACGCAATAATGGCAGCGCCAACCTTACATCTGCGCAGATTGAATACGGAGTAGAGGGTGGCACAATGGCTACTTATCAATGGACAGGAAGCCTTGCGACTCAACAATATGACACGGTAGAATTGACCAATCCGGTAAACTGGACTAAGTCTTCGGGCAAGTTTGTGGTAGATATCAAAACAGTAAATGGTGTTGCAGATGAATACACCGATGATAATGTATTAACGTCACAATTTACTGCACCCGTCGTTTTCCCAACAAAGATTATTGTGCATTTTCAGACAAATAAAGATGCAAGCGAGAACAACTATACCATCTTCAATGCTACCACCAATAAAGTACATTATCAAAAATCGGGTTTTACAAACGAGAAATTGTATTTAGATACTATAGACCTCAGTCCGGGCAATTGTTATTACTTCCGTTTTTCCGACGAGGGCGTATCGTCAAGTGGTACAGGGTCTAATAAAGACGGACTCAATTTTTGGGCTTTAAATGCGTATGAGGGAACAGGTGTATTAAGAATACGCAACGCGGCAAATGGTGCTACGTTGAAAGATGTAACAGCAGTTGCAGGAGGTCCGTATAATACTACTGGTGGAGATTTTGGTGCTTTGTATGGTTTATACTTCATGGCTGCTTTCGGCATGGATGTAACCAATACATCGGCTAATGCAGCAAGTGTAGAAGTATATCCCAACCCGGCGGGCGATAAAGTATATATAACTTATAATGGGCTGAACGAGAATGGTAAAATATACCTCACGGATATACAAGGCAGGGTACTGCAAACGCAGAATATAGATGGTGTCAGCGGCACCAAAGCCTTTAATATGCAAGCACAAACGCCGGGCGTTTACATCATAAAACTGGTTAGCGGCACTAACACCGTCGTGAAGAAATTGGTGAAGCAATAAGGTTCAGATTGCAGACGTATTTTGATAAAATAGATTTGCAGAAATCAAAAAATTGAATTTATCTTTGCACCCCAACTAACACGGACCGGTAGTTCAGTTGGTTAGAATGCCGCCCTGTCACGGCGGAGGTCGCGGGTTCGAGTCCCGTCCGGTCCGCAAAAGCTACTCTCAACGAGTAGCTTTTGTATTTTAATAATATCTTATCTTTTTAAGATACATATACAGAATTAACCTGCCGAATGGTAGCCTTTTGATGTGCAATATTGTACTTTTACAGCCCTAAATCTTTTATATGCAGTTTCTGGATTTTGAAAAGCCGCTGGAAGAATTATACAACCAGATGAATAAGCTGAAAGAAATGTCTGCCAAAAATCAGGTAGATGTGTCTGCTACCGTGAGAGAACTGGAGGTTTCTATCGAAAAGACAAGAGAAAAGATATATAACAACCTTACCCCCTGGCAGCGAGTGCAACTGAGCCGCCACCCCGAGCGCCCTTATACGCTCTACTATATCGAAAAGATATTCAGCAATTTTACAGAGCTGTATGGCGACAGGCAGGTAAACGATGATAAAGCCATGGTTGGCGGTATGGCAGAGCTGGATGGCATGCCTGTAATGGTAATGGGACAGCAGAAAGGTATTAACACCAAGATGCGCCAGCTACGCAATTTTGGTATGGCCAACCCCGAAGGCTATCGCAAAGCCCTGCGGCTGATGAAGATGGCAGAGAAATTCAACCGCCCAATCGTTACGTTGATAGATACCCCCGGAGCCTACCCCGGTCTGGAAGCTGAAGAGCGTGGACAGGGAGAAGCCATAGCCCGCAACCTGTTTGAAATGGTGAATCTGAAAGTACCTGTTATTTGCATCATCATTGGTGAGGGTGCATCGGGTGGTGCATTGGGCATAGGTATTGGTGATAAGGTAACCATGCTGGAAAATACATGGTACACAGTAATATCACCAGAGTCTTGCTCGTCTATCCTATGGCGTAGCTGGAACTTTAAAGAAAAAGCAGCCGAGCAACTAAAGCTTACTTCGGAAGATATGAAGGGTTTTGGACTGGTAGATGATGTATTGCCCGAACCAGTTGGCGGTGCACATGCCAAACCCGAGGAAATGGCTGCTACCATCAAAACATATCTATTAAGTACGTTGGCAGGTCTTAATAAACTAAGCCCCGAAGAGCGCATAGAGCAGCGCATAGAGAAGTTTTCTAAAATGGGCTTTTACGACGAAGTAGCAGAATAATAATCAACATCATAAATGAATCAATTTCGCGGTACAGGTGTAGCATTGGTTACACCTTTTAATACAGATGGCAGTATTGACTACCCTGCATTGGAAAAACTGGTAAACCATGTTATAACAGGTGGGGTTAATTATTTGGTAGCATTGGGTACTACCAGCGAAGCTCCGACCATGAGCGCCACAGAGCGAAAACAAGTGCTGGCTTTTATCGTAGAGAAATGCAATAAGCGCGTACCTGTAGTTTGCGGCATAGGCGGCAATAATACAGCAGAGGTGATAGCCCAACTAAGCGAATACGACCTGACGAATGTTGACGGCATACTAAGTGTAGTACCTTATTATAATAAGCCAACCCAGGAAGGTTTGTACCAGCACTTTAAAGCCATTGCACAGGCTACCACTAAGCCCATTATATTATACAATGTACCCGGACGCACGGTTACCAATATGCTGCCTGCTACCACACTGAGGCTGGCAAACGAGTTTAAGCATATAGTAGCTGTAAAAGAGGCCAGTGGCAATATGGGGCAATGCATGGATTTAGTACAAGGCAAGCCAGCGCACTTCGCTATCCTTTCGGGCGATGATGATTTGGTGCT
Source organism: Chitinophagaceae bacterium IBVUCB1 (assembly GCA_002127285.1). Taxonomy (GTDB): domain Bacteria; phylum Bacteroidota; class Bacteroidia; order Chitinophagales; family Chitinophagaceae; genus Polluticoccus. Next base: position 500,372 of record NFUW01000001.1, on the reverse strand, counting down.
GCCGCAGATAGCCATTGGTATGGAAGGCGTTATATCCGTTGCTGCCAATTGTTTTACCAAAGACTTTACCACACTGGTAAATGAGGCATTGGCAGGCAATTACACCCAAGCACAAAACCTGCATTATAAACTGCTGGAAGGCATCCGCCTGTTGTTTGTTGAAGGCAACCCTGCCGGTGTGAAGTGCGTACTGAAACAAATGGGCATTTGCGGCGATACCGTACGCCTGCCATTGGTAAATGTAAGTGCTGATACCAATCAGAAAATTCAGCAGTATCTGAGCAACTTTTAAGGCTGCTGACTGTTATTTATGTTGCAAAGAGATATTGTTAAACACATATTATTTAATTGGTTAATAATAGTAAATAGCTTACCTTTGCGCTTCGAAAAAAATAAAAACTATAAATAGACTGAAAATGAGCACAATGACGCGTTCACAAATTGACTTCAAATTGCCTTACAAAGTTAAGGACATGAGCTTGGCTGAGTGGGGCCGTAAAGAAATAAAACTGGCTGAAGCAGAGATGCCCGGCCTGATGGCTATCCGTGCAGAATATGGTCCCCAACAACCATTGAAAGGCGCGCGCATAGCTGGTTGCCTGCACATGACAATACAAACTGCGGTGTTGATAGAAACATTGGTGGCACTGGGTGCAGAGGTGAAATGGAGTTCTTGCAACATCTTCTCTACACAAGACCACGCTGCTGCTGCCATAGCTGCTGCAGGTATAGGCGTATATGCTTGGAAAGGGCAGACACAAGCTGAGGCTGACTGGTGTATAGAGCAAACATTGTTCTTTGGTGGTGAAGACCGCCCGCTGAACATGATACTGGACGATGGTGGCGACCTGACAAACATCGTACTGGACAACTATACAGAACTGGTACAGCACATAAAAGGCCTGAGCGAAGAAACTACTACGGGTGTACACCGCCTGTACGAGCGTATGCAGAAAGGTACATTGCCAATGCCTGCTATCAATGTAAACGACTCGGTTACTAAATCTAAATTTGATAACAAATACGGTTGTAAAGAATCATTGGTTGACTCTATCCGCCGCGCTACAGACGTGATGATGGCTGGTAAAGTAGCCGTTGTAGGTGGTTATGGTGACGTAGGTAAAGGTTCAGCAGAATCTTTGCGTGGTGCCGGTGCCCGTGTTATCGTTACAGAAATAGACCCGATATGCGCGCTGCAAGCTGCTATGGATGGCTTTGAAGTGAAGAAGATGGTAGATGCAGTAAAAGAAGCAGACATCATCGTTACAGCTTCGGGCTGCCGCGACCTGATTACAGAACAACACTTCCGCCTGATGAAAGACAAGGCTATCGTTTGCAACATAGGCCACTTCGATATTGAAATTGATATGGCATGGCTGAACGACAACTATGGCAATACGAAGAATACCATCAAGCCGCAGGTAGATTTGTATACGATAGAAGGTAAAGACGTTATCGTATTGGCAGAAGGTCGTTTGGTGAACCTTGGCTGCGCTACAGGTCACCCATCATTCGTAATGAGTAACTCTTTCAGCAACCAAACGCTGGCACAGATAGAGTTGTGGAACAACCACAGCAACTACGAAAACAAAGTATATGTGTTGCCAAAGCATCTGGATGAGAAAGTTGCCCGCCTGCACCTTGCTAAGATTGGTGTAGAACTGGAAGAACTGACTAATGAACAAGCTGAATACCTCGGCATTTCTAAGAACGGTCCGTTCAAACCTGAAATGTATCGTTACTAATAGCCTCCTCCCTATCTCCTCCCAAGGAGGAAGGGAACGTTATACTACATTAAGGCTCTCCAAACGGGGAGCCTTAATGTTTTGTTGCTGAAACAAGGCTGAGTAATAATTTTTATTGGTAATCAATACGTTATAAGAGAAAATGTTTCGTTTTGTTGCCGTTTTTCAATAGTTGAAAAAAGCAACAATTTGTAACAAAACGATTGGGAAGCAGGGTTTATACAGTATGTCAAAGAGCGGGAATTACAATGACAAATTTACGACATTTATACGATATATGGACTGACAATATCCTGTATCATTTCAATCAGTTCTTTGTTCATATACTTGTACTCGTCGGGTATATCCATTACCACTATTTGCTTATGCTGCATAGCCAGCGGGTATTGCGACAGTAGTATCTGTTTATGCTTATCTTCCATCACAAAAACCATATCTGCCCATTGAATAAGGCTTTCATTAACCCTTATCCTTGCAGATGGCGAGGTGCCTGCAGACTTGGCAGTAATGCCATGTACGTTTTTATAAATTGCCTCGGCAGTAGGGCTGCGCCATTGATTGCGGCTACATACAAATAAGATGTTCATTACCAAGTAATATATACATAGGCAGCCAACTGCGCCAATATGCCGATGGCATAACCCCACCACACCTCGGCTGGCTTATGTGCCCCCAACAACAGACGTGCCGTACCGATGATACCGCATACAATGAGCGATACAAACAGTGGCAACATCATATTAACGGGGTTGGTGAGCAGCAGTACAATCATGACACCCAAAAAACCACCTGCCGCACTGGTGTGCATACTGAGCTTGAAAAATATATTGATGATAAACAGCAGGATGATACCCCAAAAATTGCCAAGCAGCATTACTTTTAAAATAAAGGGAGCTGGTACGTCTTTAGGATCACTGATACTATTGGCAACATGATAAATCCAGAAATACATTATCATAATGCCAATAAGGGGAATGATACGGTCTTTCGGGTCATGCATGTAAATGCTTTGTATAAAATCAAGTTTCTTTAATAAGAATACAATGATTAAAGGTATTAGCATTGTGATGTATCCAATACGAGCGAACCATTTTAAGAAGCCCCTTGAGTCCATCCCTACAAAACTAGACTGAGCTAAGAAAAATAATATTACAAACAACACCGTAGGCATAAATACGGGATGAAAAACAAACGAAACGATGTTTGCCAATATCCGTAATGCGGAAGAGGATGTGCCTGCCTGTTCTGTTTTTCTGATGTCGCTCATGGGTTATCCTTCTAATATGGGGCTTAGCCATTTGGTCATTTCTTCCAGTGTCATGCCCTTGCGTTTGGCGTAGTCTTCCAACTGGTCTTGCTGTATTTTGTTGATGCCAAAATATGTGCTTTGCGGATGGCTGAAATACCAACCGCATACAGATGCCGCAGGGTACATAGCCAACGACTCCGTAAGCGTTATACCTGCATTGTCGGTCGCTTTCAGCAGGTCGAATAGTTTGTATTTCTCAGTATGGTCGGGGCAGGCAGGATAGCCCGGCGCGGGGCGTATGCCTTGATAGGTTTCCTTAATCATTTCTTCATTGCTCAGACTTTCGTCTTTTGCATAACCCCAATAGTCTGTACGTACTTTGTGGTGCAGCAATTCGGCAAATGCCTCTGCCAGCCTGTCTGCCAATGCTTGCAGCATAATTTTATTATAGTCATCATGGTTATCGGCAAATGCCTTGAGGTGCGGCTCTATGCCGTGTATGCTGACGGCGAATGCACCCATGTGGTCTGGCTTGACAGGGCTTATGAAATCTGACAAAGAAAAATGCGGCTGGTTGGCTGCTTTCTTTTGTTGCTGGCGCAGGCTTTCTAATGTATGTAAGGTATTGCCTGCATCATCTTTCAACACAATGGTATCTGGAGCAGTTTTAGTTGCGTTCCAAAAACCTATAACACCCTCGGCGTGCAGCCATTGTTCGCTCACAATCTTATCGAGCATGGCATTGGCATCGTTAAATAGCTTGGTAGCTTCTGTACCGATGGTGGCATCTTTCAATATATCAGGGTACTTACCCTTCATCTCCCATGCTATGAAGAAAGGCCCCCAATCTATGTATCGGCGTATATCGGCAATACTGTAATCCTCAAACACTTTAGTGCCTGTAAACTGCGGCACTGGTGGGGTATAGTTGTCCCAATCAATCTTCACGGGGTTTTGCTGCGCTTCGCTGAATGGCACGTATTCTTTAGCAGTACGCTTGCTTGCAAAATCTTCCTGTAGTTTGATGTACTCTGTTTTGATACTATCGAGGAAACCACTTTTTTGCTCGTTGCTTAGCAGGCTGCCCGCAACCGTTACACTGCGGCTGGCATCCAATACATACACCACGCCATTATCATACTCTGGTGCAATCTTTACGGCCGTGTGTGTACGCGATGTGGTAGCACCACCTATCAGCAAAGGCTGCTTCATGCCACGGCGTTTCATTTCTTTGGCTACATGCACCATCTCATCCAGCGATGGGGTTATCAAACCACTCAAGCCTATGATGTCCACATTTTCTTTTTGTGCCGTTTCCAATATTTTATCGGCAGGCACCATCACGCCAAGGTCTATGATGTCGTAGCCATTGCAGCCCAGCACCACACCTACAATGTTTTTACCAATATCGTGTACATCGCCCTTAACGGTTGCCATCAGTATTTTGGCAACGCTGCCTTGCTGCGCCGCAGGGTTGTTTCTTTTTTCTTCTTCTATATATGGGGTAAGCCATGCTACGCTCTTCTTCATTACGCGCGCGCTCTTTACCACTTGCGGCAGAAACATTTTACCACTGCCAAAGAGGTCGCCCACTACATTCATACCTGCCATCAGCGGGCCTTCAATCACATCCAACGGGCGGGGGTACTTTTGCCTTGCTTCTTCCGTGTCTTCGTCTATATAATCTGTTATGCCATTTACCAGCGCGTGTTTCAGGCGTTCTTCCACACTGTTGCCACGCCATGCTTCGTCTTTCTTTTCTTCCTTGCCTTTTGCCTTTACGGTTTCGGCAAATGTTACGAGGCGTTCGGTAGAGTCGGGGCGACGGTTGAGTACTACGTCTTCGCATAGCTCTCGCAGTTGCGGTTCTATCTCATCGTACACTACCAACTGGCCTGCGTTTACGATGCCCATATCCATGCCCGCTTTGATGGCATGATACAGAAACACACTATGGATAGCCTCGCGCACATGGTCGTTGCCACGAAACGAAAACGATACATTGCTTACCCCGCCACTCACTTTGGTAAGCGGCATACGTTGCTTGATGATGCGTGTTGCTTCTATAAACTCTACCGCGTAGTTGTTGTGCTCTTCTATACCGGTAGCTACGGCAAATATGTTGGGGTCGAAGATGATGTCTTGCGGTGCAAAGCCTACTTGCTGCGTCAGTATATCGTACGCGCGCTGGCAAATATCTACACGGCGTTGCAGGTTGTCTGCCTGTCCTAACTCGTCAAAAGCCATGACGATAACCGAAGCGCCGAAGCTTTTGCAAATAGTAGCCTGCTCTATAAATTTCTCTTCGCCTTCTTTGAGCGATATGGAGTTAACAATACACTTACCCTGAATGCATTTAAGCCCTGCCAGTATGATGGAGAACTTAGACGAATCGAGCATGATGGGTATTTTGGCAATATCGGGTTCGCTCTGCAGCAGGTTCACAAAAGTGGTCATGGCTTTTTCCCCGTCCAGCAGGGCATCGTCCATATTTATATCCAGTATCTGCGCGCCGCTTTCTACTTGCTGACGGGCAACGGATAGTGCTTCTTCATATTGATTTTCTTTGATGAGGCGCGCGAATTTTTTAGAACCCGTTACATTGGTTCTTTCGCCCACATTTACAAAATTTGTTTCGGGGCGAACTACAAGGGGTTCTAACCCGCTCAACCTGAGATATGGCCTAATTTCAGACATCAGTTATACAGTGCTCTTAAAACGTTTGCAAAGGTAATATAATGTGTGGTGAATACACGCAAAAAGCCGTCTGTAAACGGCTTTTAATAACATATATAAGCTAAAGGCTTATTTATCGGGTACGGCACTAATGATGTCAACTGCTACGGATGCAGTGCCTTTGGGTTTCTTCATCTTGAATTTGAAAGATACCGACTCTTGCGGGGCTACTACCTCGTTCACTGTCTTTACGGCTTTTTCTATGGTGCTGCCAGTTTTGCTTTTGAATGTGATGCGTACCTCTACATCTTTGAAAGACGCGAGAGTGGCTTTGTTGGTTATCTCGCCCTCTACTACTTCCTGATTGAGCAGGTTGACGTGGTTATCGCCCTGAATGCGCAGAAACTGCAAGGGGTTTTCGCGCTCGGTTTCTTCCAACGATTTCTTTTTGGCTTCGTATTTATCAGACGGGCGCTCTGTATTGGCAGAGTTGCAAGCCATTACAGATAATGCCATGAATGCTATGCAGAGGGTGTGTTTCATAAGATGAATTTACATAAACAGATTGTACTAACCATTTATCAACCCTAAAAATTCATCTTCACTCAATATAGCTACAGTGCCGAGCTTCTTGGCTTTTTCCAGTTTGCTGCCTGCATCTTCGCCCACTACCAGATAATTGAGCTTACTGCTGACGCTGCTAAGTAGTGTGCCGCCTTTGGCTTCTACCATCGCTTCGGCATCACTACGCTTGAAGCGGCTGAGCGTACCTGTAAACAGGAATGTTTTTCCTTCCAACTCGCCACTGCCTTGCGGTGTATTCCTTTTTTGGTTCACAAGATTTACACCAGCCTGCTCCAGCAGGTCTATCATGTGCCTGTTCTCTTGTGTGTGGAAGAAGTGCAAAACAGATGCAGCCACTTTAGGACCTACATCATCTAATGCCAGCAGTTGCTCTTCGGTATAGTCATACAAATCGCGGATGTGCGTTACGGCGTTTGCCAATGTCTTTGCCATTGTTTCGCCTACATGGCGTATGCCCAGCCCGTATATGACACGGTTCAGCGGTTGTTGTTTGCTATTGTCAATAGCGGTTTGCAGGTTGGTAACAGACTTTTCGCCAAAGCCGCCCAACTTGCTTACTTCATCCCAGTTGATAGTATATATGGCTGGGATGTTTTTGAGCAAGCCCAGTTCGTAAAACTTGCGCACATTGGCATCACCCATATTGCGGATGTCCATCGCGTCTTTACTGGCGAAGTGTATGATGCGCTCTACCACTTGCGCAGGGCAACTGATATTGATGCAACGCCATACGGCTTCTTCCTCTGGCTTTTCAAGCTCCTCATTACATACAGGGCAGTGGGTAGGGAAGATGATTTTTTCTTCCGTGCCGTTTCGCAATTCTGCCAATGGCTTAACGATATAGGGTATCACATCACCTGCACGCTCTACCAATACGGTATCGCCGATGTGCAGGTCTTTTTCGCGTACCACATCTTCATTAAATAGTGATATAGAGCTAACCGTAACACCGCCGATGGGTACTGGTTCTATCTTGGCTACAGGTGTTACAGAACCCGTGCGGCCTACCTGAAACTCTACACGCAGCAGTTTGCTGGTAGCCTGCCTCGCTTTGAATTTATATGCTACTGCCCAGCGCGGGTGGTGGGTTGTCATGCCCATTTTATCTTGCAGGGCAAAGCTGTTTACTTTTATCACCAAGCCATCCACTTCATAAGGCAGGTCGTCTCTGCGCACTTCAAAGGCTTCGCAGAAAGCTATCACCTCGTCTATAGAACGGAAGCGTTTCATTTCCTTTACTGGTGTGGGGAAACCTAATTCGTACAACCAATTGAGTGAGCCGTAGTGTGTATGCAAGGCATCAGGTATTGCATCGCCCGTTTGTGTGTAGTAGCTGATATGGTATAGTATGGCAGACAGTTTACGCTTGCCTACTTCCGCAGGGTCTAATATACGTAGCGTGCCCGATGCAGCATTGCGCGGGTTTGCCAACGGCGATAAACCCTCTGCAATACGTTGGGTATTATAAGCGGTAAATACATCTTTATTGATAACCACCTCGCCCCGTATTTCTATCTGATTAATGCCTGCTTTTGTGAATGCAGCAGATAGGGGGATGGAGCGTATCTGTTTGATATTGGTTGTTACTTCTTCTCCCATCACACCATCGCCACGTGTAGCACCACGAGCGAGTTGCCCGTTTTCGTAGATGATGGATATACTGGCTCCATCGTATTTTGGTTCGGCGCAATATTCAATATCGTCAGTCCCTGCCAGTTCTTTGCAACGTCTGTCCCAATCGCGCAGGTCGTCTGCATTGTAAGTATTATCAAGGCTCAGCATAGGTACAAGGTGGCTGACGGCGGGAAACTTTTCGCTCAAGCCTTTTGCCACACGTTGTGTAGGTGAGTCTGCTGTTACGTATTCGGGGTGTTGCTCTTCAAGGCGTTGCAGTTTTTTGAAGAGGGTATCGTATTCTACATCTGCCAGTACAGGTTCGCTTTGTACATAGTATTTCCAGTCGGCATAGTTCAGTACTTCGCGTAGTTGTATGATGGTACTTTCCGCGTTTTCGCCATCGGCATCCATCAATGTTTTAGCCAGATTGTAAAGGCGTTGCTCGTCCTGCGTGGTGTACATAGGACAAAGAAAAAAGGAATGTGCTAATTAGCCAAGAATTTTTTCCCATTCGCCCGCACCCTCGCGTATCAGTTCGGGCTCGCTGCCGGAGAAGTCAATAACTGTAGAGGGCGTCGTGCTTCCGTGCCCGCCGTCCACTACTATATCTACACGGTCTTCAAATATCTCGTGTATCAGCAGGGGGTCTGTATAATATTCTACCTCGTCTTCCATTGGCAGCGATACACTCATGATTGGGTTGCCCAATTGCTTCACAATCTCCTGACTGATGGTATGGTTGGGTACACGTATGCCGACGGTATCTTTTTTGGTCTTCAGCATTTTGGGTACCATCTTACTGGCTTCCAGTATGAATGTATATGGGCCGGGCAGGCATTTTTTCATTACCCTGAATACGGGGGTATCAATACTTTTAGCATAATCGCTGATATGACTCAGGTCGTTGCACACAAAAGTGAATTGTGCCTTTTTTGGGTCTATATTTTTGATACGGCAGATACGGTCTATAGCTTCAACATTATAAATATCGCATCCCAAACCGTATATCGTATCGGTAGGATAAATGATTACCCCGCCACTTTTCAGGCAATCGACAACTGTTTTAATATGGCGCGACTGTGGATCTTTTGGATGAATATGGAGCAACATAAATCTGTATAGTAAATATACGGATTTATAACAGTTTTTGCACGGCATTTGTTGCCGCCAACAGGCGTTCATTTTCATTGCCCCTGATATCTGCCCAAAGGCAGCAAGACTCCATTACTATATCCCTATATATATTATAAAAATACTGTCTTTCCTGTGGTTGGGGGTGTTCTCGTAGTGGGTCGTCTGTCCATGGCACATCTATATATGTAAGCAAATACAAATCGTAAGAACGCTTGGCTATCTGTTCCAGCACCCAAGGGTGGCATCGGCCATATTTTGCTTCGCTCCATACTTTTATCACATACAGGTCGGTATCACAAACAAGGTATTGATGAGCTTTTTGCATGGCAGCGTCTTCGGCGGCAAGCTGCCCTTTGGCTATATCCAATAAATCAGCCTCTGTATATTCTCTGCCCAGCGTTTCCAGATAAGTACGGGCATATTCGGGTACCCATACGGTTTGCAGGCTTGCAGCCAACGATTGGCTCAGTGTGCTTTTGCCTGTAGATTCAGGGCCTATGACTACTATTTTCCTGATGTTATTCAATACGCCCTTTTATTTTTTGTTGTTTGCGTTTCAGCAACCATTGCTGCCCTTTGTATGATAGCCATGCACTACCTGCGCCTACTACCGCACCTGCCAATACATCGCTGGGGTAGTGCATACCCAAGTGCATGCGCGAATAACCAATGGTGCCTGCCCACAAGTATGCAGGTGCTATCACATACCATTTTCGGTATTGCAGACTAATGGATGTAGCCGTAGCAAATGCGATACTGGTATGCCCTGATGGAAACGATGGGTCGGTATCGTAATGATAAGGTACAATATCTTTATAGCTTTCGTACGGACGGCTGCGGTTGATGGCATACTTCATGCCATAGCCTACAACAACTGTTGTGCCCAGACTTGCCACCGTTTGCCATCCATTACGAATGGTTTGTGTATCTTTTTTTATATAGCCTATTAATAATTGCGAGGCGGGTATGGCAAAAGAAATGGGGTAGGTAGATTGAGAGATGCCATTCATGAACGAATCGGCACTACTGCCGCGTGTACCATTGATGCTGCGCAGCCATTCTATGTCATTGCTTTGCGCCTGCATACTGCAAGGCAGCAGCATGATAATTGCCGCCATCAAGATGCGTGCTGCATACGATATTGTTTTTTCCATCTGAAGTAACCGAAGATAGCAACAATAAACAAAAACAATGTTAGAAACGCAGTAAAGGGGATGCCTTTATATATATACAATGGTATGGCTATGGCGTTGGATATATTAAGCAACAGCCAGTTTTCTATTTTATGCTTTGCCAGCAGCCACATACCCGCCCATGCAGTGGCAGATACAATGGCATCGAGCATGGGCACGGTAGAGTCTGTATAGCGGGATAATACAAAGTAAAGTACACCCGCACCTATGATGCATATGGTTACTGTTATCATCCAGTCTTTAAAAGTATTGTGCGATATAGAAGCAGGGTTTTCATTTTCTTTTCTTATACTCCATATTGCCCAACCATAGATGCTCATGATAAAATAATAGAGGTTCAGCAACGACTCTGCATACAGACCTACTTTTGCCATTATCCACATATATAATACGGTGCTGATGATGCCTGTAGGATATAACAATACATTGTTCCTGTTTGCTAATATCACACTTATCATCCCGAACAATACAGCTACAAACTCTACAGGCTTTGTTGCTTGTAGTTGAGTATAAAATTGTTCTGCTATTGCCGATACATCCATCGAGTGTAAAAATAGTCCAACATTCCACAACTGGCATTGTTGGTAGCATATTTCGTAACTTCAATATACTAAACACAGGTATATGAAAAAGCTGTTACTGTTATTGCTGATTGTTTTCTCTGTCGATACTGATGCTGAAGCTCAACTGACAGTGCGTGTAGTACGCGATTCACTCTTTATACCTTGGGAGCTTGTGTACGGGCCCGATAATCATATATGGTTTACACAAAAGAACGGCTACATCTGCCGAATGCAACCTGCCAGCGGCAAGATAGATACATTGTATAATGAAACGAATACCCGCATACAGAGCGAGGGCGGAATGCTTGGTATGGTACTGCACCCGCAATTCAGCAATACGCCGCATGTATTTGTTGCCTATAATTATTTGGATGCATCGGTATATAAGCTGCGTGTGGCGCGTTACGAGTATAACAGTACTACCAACACATTGCAAAACCCGCAAACAATCATAGAAAACATAGGTGCTGCCAGCTTTCATAATGGGTGCAGGTTGTTGATAATTGACGGATACTTATACATTACTACTGGAGATGCAACCGTTACATCTACTTCTCAAAACCTAGGCTCGCTGAATGGCAAACTGCTGCGCCTGAATCTTGACGGCAGCATACCTGCAGACAATCCCATAGCAGGCAATGCCGCATGGAGTTGGGGACATAGAAACGCGCAAGGCATGGTGTATGCCAATGGCAAAATATACCAGACAGAACATGGTGCCAATACTGACGACGAAGTGAACGTAATACAAAAAGGACGAAACTACGGATGGCCTACCGTGCAAGGTTATTGCAACACGGCTACCGAAATTAGTTTCTGTAACGATTCTGCCGTTGTTGAACCTATTGAGGCTTGGACACCCACACTGGCTGTATGCGGTATGGATTATTACGACCATCCTATGTTTCCGCAGTTTCAGAAATCGCTGCTGATGACAACATTGAAAGACTCTACACTATACCAACTGAAACTGAACACCGCAAGCGATGATGTAAGCAGCATCAGCAAAGTGGCATTGATAAAATACCGCCGCCTGCGCGATATATGTATATCACCCGAAGGGCGTATCTATATTTCTACCAGCAATTCGGCATCAAGCGGCACAGGTACACGTATAGACAGGATAGTGGAGATATACGACCCGTCTTACAACAGCATAGCACAAACAGAAAACCAGCAGCCAAGTATAGAAGCGTACCCCAACCCTGCTACAGATATGCTTACAATTAAAATAAAGCAGTATGTATTTAAAGGCAGTGCAGATTATAAGATTGTGAATATGAACGGACAAGTAGTGATGCAGGGAAAACTGCAAAATTCATCTACTGCCATCGGTGTGAAAACCTTGCCTGCAGGGCTATACAAGCTGATGGTATATGATGGTGCGGCACTACAGGCAGTTACCGGCGTAGCTATACAGTAAATAGTTTAGCATCATTTTTGGAAAATTGGATATTAAACCTATTTTTGCAATCCCAAAACGGGAAGGTGCGGTAGCTCAGTTGGTAGAGCAAAGGACTGAAAATCCTTGTGTCGGGGGTTCAATTCCCTCCCGCACCACTTAAAAATCAAGCAGTTATGACGAAAATTCATAGCTGCTTTTTTCTTTGGTCGAACAATGGTCGAACATTTCATTTAAATAACCGACTAACACGAATCCAACAATAGTTAGTCGCTTATTTATTACCAAATAAGGAATATCTAACTGGTAAATTCTCTGGTATTTAATTGCGATTATTATATTTTTACAGATGAGGCACAACCTTCATTACTACCCATACACACTATCTATATGCATTGAAAAAATGTATAATTGAAAACATGGCCCCGAAAGCGCAAATAAATAACTTGCATGGGATAGCACAATTCGCGCTATTTGTATCCTCATATCTGCCATTATTTATACTGATAATAGTTCGCCAGGTTTCAGAAAATATCAATTATTTAAATTGGGGAGGCTTTAGCTTAGACAGCACATCAATTTTCCTTACAAAATTCGGACTCTCAACTATCCTGATTGCAGTTTCAATTTTGGGATTAGTAGGTTTCACAAAAACACTCTCCAATATTGAGGAAGTTGCAGAAAACGGTTTTCCTGTTACCGTCAAAGAAGTGACAAATAAGAATAGTGAAGCTATTGGCTATATCGCCACATACATTATACCATTCTTATTCCAGAGTTTTAGTGGCTGGTATGAGTGTTTCTCGGTCCTTTTTTTGCTGGTAGTGATTTATAGAATATATATCAATTCATCCCTTCTATTGATAAACCCTCTGTTGAGTTTTAAATATGCAATCTATGAGATTGAATACTCTGCAAAGGATAAGAGTAAAAAGGGATTGATAATTTCGAGGGACAAGTATTTAATGGAAGACTGTGAGCTTAAACTTTATGAAATTGGACATAAGCTCTATTTCGCAATTAATAACAATTAATAATCAGGCATGATACTAAGCGATTTTTTTGACAAGGTTGACGGAATAAAGGTGAACAATACACACCTGTATTTTATTACACGGGTTTTAAAACCTGACATGAAAAAGTCAGCAAAAATCCTGGATAAATATGATTTCAAAGTATATCAGATTGACGTTAATGATGAAATCCGCCAGCACCTCCATGATCTGACGAAAGAGCAATTACAATATTTGCTCCGTAAGAAAACAGAAATGCATGAATATGATGTAATTACCGATGATACGGAACAGTTATTCACCTACCACATGACGAACAAAGCTATGTCATTTGCTGATGTTGTCAATAATCAGCTTCAGTCAAACCCACCTAAAATAAAAAGCCTTGAAGACATTATCAAGACTGAAGAACTTTGGGCTTATTGTGTAGGGTTCTTTAATAAGAAAGATGATTGGATATACACTTTCAGGAAAATATTATCCGGGAAGGTAGCTGTTGATGAAAAAGATGGTAACAAGCATACCAAATTGCAAAAGACGATAAGGACAATATTTAACACAAGAAGCCAAAAACTGGAGCTGATAGAGGGAGAAACAGTCAACCTTGATAAGCAGGTAGATTGTATATTCTACGAGGATACGTTCTATATCGCCAAAAAAACACAGTTTGAACAGATAATTGGATTGGAAGAAGAATATAAGGTGCAGGCATCAGAAGTGTTAGTTGAATTAATTGAGACAAAAATGATTGAAGGCCTTGACCTGGTTAAGCAGCAAATTGAAAGCAACCCTTCAATTCACAAAAAACTGGTAAGACTATCTAAAATTGGTAATTACCGTGATCTAAGCCCGGCAATAATCAAGAAGATGCAAAAGGTCTGTAAACAATACGGTGACAAATTGAAAATTAAAGAGGGCAAGCTCAATATTGAAGATGAAGCGGATATTGACCTGGCACTTAAAATGTTAGCCGATTATTATAAACGAGGTGAGGTATCAGGCAAATCCTATGGTACATTTGCTGGCAGGAAGATTGACATTGTAGAAGCTGGGTAACTTTTGTACGGTACGCGATATGAGTAGGTTAAATATACAAGGCATCATAAAAAATATTAGAAGTAAGACCAACGTCTATACTCCTATCATTGAGGCGATTGTAAATTCGATAGACGCAATCACGGAAAGCGGAGTAGAGAATGGCCGAATAACTATCTCGGTTAAGCGAGAAAATACTTTATCGCTGAATGATAATAGCATACCTTCTATCAAGAGTTTTGAGGTTAGCGACAATGGGATTGGGTTTACTCCAAAAAACAGGGATTCATTTGATACATATTTAACTGAAAATAAAATAGATGCCGGAGGCAAAGGCTTTGGTAGGTTCATGTTCCTGAAGTACTTTAATGATGCAAAAGTTGAAAGTATCTATCATGAAAATGAAAAGGTATTTAAAAGAACATTTGTATTTGGGAAAAAGTACCAGATTATTGAAAAAGAGACGAACGATGAAATTGCGAACCAAGCAGAATCCGGTACAACTCTTTTTCTGAACACAGTTTTAAACGAAAACCTGCTTGACAAAGAATTAGACACTATTGCAAGGAAGTTGGTTGAAAAACTGCTTATATTTTTTATCAACGAGAAATTTAACTGCCCTCAAATTGTGTTAAAAGAATTTGATGGAAGCCATACAATCGTTCTAAATGATTTCGTATCCGTCACAAGTGATATACGATTAGTAGACTCTGTAAATTTTTCGTTGGCCAACTCCTATAGTGAGGTAAAACAAGAATTTGTCGCAAAGATTTTTAAAGTATATTTTGCCGGTAACCTGCGGAGTAAAATAAGCCTCACTGCAAATAATCGTGAAGTTACTGACGTATCGTTGCATAACTACATACCTGAGTTTGAGGACGATTTTTTTGAGGAGGAGCAAAACGGGGAAAGTTATACACGGAAAAACTATATTATAAAAACATATGTTTTAGGTGATTACCTAAATGAGTCTGTTTCACATGAACGAGAAACATTCAATTTTGACAAGGAACGAGGAGACAGTATATATCCGCTTTCTCAAGCAGACATTGAGGCAAGGGCGGCAGAAGTTACCAAAGAGGCATTTAAGAAGGAAGTACAGGTTAGAAGTGATAAAAAGCGTAAAAAGATTGTTGAGTATATAAATGATGAGGCTCCCTGGCACAAGCCATATATCAATGATTTAGACTTTGCTTCAATGCCATACTCTTTGAGCAATGAAAAAATCGAATTGACACTACAACAGGTCAAGTTCCGTAAAGAACAAGAAGCCAAGGCTGAAATTAGTGAAATCCTTCAAGCTGAAAATAACGAGTTTGAAGAAAAGTTAGCGGGTGTTATTTCTAAAATTACTGAAGCTGGCAAAAATGACTTAGCTCACTATGTAAGCACCAGAAAGACTGTGCTTCAGATTTTTGAAGATTTATTGCGAAGAAACACCGATGGAAAAACCAATCTTGAGAAAGAGATTCATGAAATTATTTTTCCTATGGGGAAAGACTCTACAAACGTATCATACGAAGACCATAACCTTTGGTTGCTAGATGAACGCCTGGTCTTTTCTGAATATGTTGCATCTGACAAAAAAATATCAAAAAAGAAAGACGCATTAGATGAGCCAGACCTATTAATCTTTGATAAAAAGAAAACATTTAGGAATGGTGATAATGAATTCAGCAACCCATTAACTGTCTTTGAATTTAAACGTCCGAAACGAGAGACGTATAAACAAGAAGAAGACCCAGTGCTTCAGGTAGGTGAATACATAGAAAAAATTCGTGCTGGCAAGTACGAATTGCCTGACGGATTGGAAAAAGTAAAGGTTAACGAGAATACGCCAGTATATTGTTATGTAGTCGCAGATTTGACGGATAAGATAAAAGGCTTTGCCAAAGTTCATTCATTAACACAAAGTCCTGATGGTGAGGGCTACTTTGGGTTTCATTCCGGATACAAAATGTATGTCGAAATAATTAGTTTTAGAAAGCTGCTTCGTGATGCCAATCTCCGTAACAAGATATTTTTCAATAAATTAAATATCTGACTTGAATAGTCCTATCCCGCAACAGTCTTATGATACTTTTGGGTATAAATCGTTTAATTTAGGATTTTAAAGGGTTAATATTAGAAGGTTTGTTAATTACTGCCTTTTAATAACCTTAATTTTCGGCAATAATAACCTGATAATTTATATAAGTGGACATACCATGACAGATAAGCTGGATATGACGACTCCGGATGGAGCGAATAATAATGTTAAGAAAATAGCAGCCTTGTTCCCTAACTGCGTGACAGAATCCGCAGAGGGGTTGGTAGTTGACTTCGATCTGCTAAAACAGGAGTTGAATAATTATATCGTAGAAGGGACTAAAGAACGCTACCGCCTGGAATGGCCAGGCAAGAAAGAGGCTATTGTTACAGCAAACTTGCCTACCACAAAAACCTTGCGTCCAGTGCGGGAAGATTCAGTTGATTTTGACAATACAGAGAACCTCTACATTGAAGGTGACAATCTGGAAGTGTTGAAACTTTTGCAAGAGAGTTACCTTGGCAAAGTCAAGATGATTTACATCGACCCACCATATAATACGGGTAAGGATTTTGTTTATCGTGACAATTTCAAGCAAGATTCAGTTGAATTTAAAGAGCAATCAGGACAAACTAATGAATATAGTCAAAGGTTAGTGCCCAACGTTGAAACTGAAGGACGCTACCATTCTATCTGGCTAACTATGATGTATCCACGATTAAAATTAGCGAGGAATCTATTAGCTAACGATGGGATGATATTTGTCTCAATCGATGACCATGAAGCTCACAATCTGAAAAAAATGTTAGATGAGATATTTGGGGAGAACAACTTCATTTCTGATATTACTGTTGTTAATAACCTCAAAGGAAGGAATGATAAGAAGTACATTGCCACAGCAAACGAGAAACTTTTTATGTATGTTAAAACAGATGAGTTTCAAGAGTATGGACTTTCACTACCTGACGATAAGTTATCAACTTATAATGAAGGGCAAGATGATCAAAAATATAGACTAATCGAATTAAGGAAACGTGGTGGACCTGACACTCGCGCAGAAAGGCCTAACATGTACTTCCCTATATATGTTGACCCTACATCTGGAACGGTCTCACTTAATAAAAGCGAGATATATTCCATAGAGGCCATTCCAAAAAAATCGGATGGCACCGCTGGTCGATGGAGATGGGGTAAGGATACCGTGAAACAACGGATTGATTTATTGATTGGCAAACCCGTACAAGGTACAAATAGATACAATATATATGAAAAAGACTATTTAGAGCAAAATGGTGAATTAAGAAGAATTAAGCCAAAATCTGTAATGGCTGGTTCAGCTTACTCAACGGACGGAGCCACTAAAAAATACAGGTCAATAATGGGAGATATAAATTTTACAAACCCAAAACCTGTAGAAATGCTAAGTGACTTAATACAATATGCTGCCCCACCAGACACAGGAGCTATCTTTTTAGACTTTTTTTCAGGCTCTGGTACCACCGCACATGCTGTCTTAGAACTTAACGCCAATGACAACGGGAACAGGCGTTTTATTATGGTTCAAGTGCCAGAGTCATTGCAAGAAGATGCGTCTTCTTGGCAACAAGGATATAAAACAATTTGTGATATTGGAAAAGAGCGTATCAGACGTGCAGCGAAGAAAATAAAAGCTGAAACTGGTGCGGAAATTGATTACGGCTTCCGTGTCTATCGTCTTGATGAAAGCAATATGCAAGATGTTTATTATAGGCCTCAAGATTATAAACAGGAGAACCTGGAATTATTTGCAGACAATGTAAAGCCTGGTAGAAGTGGTGATGATTTATTGGCGCAGGTGATGTTGGATTGGGGGTTACCCCTTTCACTAAAAATTGAGCAGTTATCAATTATCGACAGGACAGTTTTTAAGGTCGCTGAAAATTCTTTGATGGCTTGCTTTGATAAAGACATTGATGAAGCTTTTGCCAAAGAAATAGCAAAATACACACCATTGCGTGTCGTGTTCAGGGATTCATCGTTTAAGAATGATACTGCTAAAGAGAATGTGAAACAGTTGCTCAAACAACTAAGTCCAGAAACCGAAATGCGTGTTATCTAAGCTATGAAACTACAATTTAAAGAACAACAGTTTCAAATTCAGGCGGTAAAGGCAGTTACAGATTGCTTTACAGGGCAGCCTATGGAAACGGCACGCTTCACCCTGGAGCGTAGCCACGAAATTATCAGAAAAGCAAAGGAAGCAGCACTTGGGGTCAACACCTTGGATTTAGAAAAGGATGTGGAAGAAAGTATTGGTTATCGTAACAGGCCTATACGCTTAACAGAGGCACAGCTACTTCAAAATATTCAGCATGTACAGCATGCTAATGACATTGCGGAAAGTAAAACGATTGAACGCCCTGCAAAGGTAAAACTCGGGTGTAACCTTACCATTGAGATGGAAACCGGTACAGGTAAGACTTATACGTACATACGCACGATGTATGAGCTAAATAAGCATTACCGCTGGAGCAAGTTTATAATTATTGTGCCGAGTATCGCAATTCGTGAGGGTGTTTATAAATCCTTTGAATTGACACAGGAACACTTTCAGGAAATCTACGGCCACAAAATCAAGCCATTTATATATAATTCAAGCCGTCCACAGGATATTGAGAATTTCGCTTCCGACAGCCGTATAAGCGTCATGATTATTAACACGCAGGCATTTAATGCAAGCGGAAAGGATGCAAGAAGGATTAAGATGGAACTTGACCAATTCGGTTCAAGAAGACCCATTGATATAATCGCGCAAACCAATCCAATTCTAATTATAGATGAACCTCAATCAGTTGAAGGTGACAAGACATTAGAGGGAATGCAGGACTTTAATCCGCTGCTCACGCTTCGATACTCTGCTACGCACAAGAATGAGTATAATAAAATATTCAGGCTCGATGCACTGGATGCTTATAACCGGAAACTGGTAAAGAAAATTCAAGTAAAAGGTATTAACCTCAAGGGGTCAACCGGAACGACCGGATACCTGTATCTTGAGCAGATAGAATTAAGCACGAGCAAACCTCCTGTTGCGCTAATCGAATATGAGAAACGCAGTGGAACATCAGTAAAGCGGGTACGTCAGAAACTTGAGAAAGGCGCAAACCTTTACCAGTTATCTGGTGAAATGCCGCAGTACAAGAACTATACCATTCAGGATATTGACGGATATTTTAACAAGATTGTTATCAATGGGCAGGAGCTATTTGCAGGGGAAGCAGTAGGTGACCTGGACGAAAAGGCTTTTAGAAGAATTCAAATTCGCGAAACAATCCTTTCACATCTGACAAAAGAGAAACAACTTTTTGATAAGGGTATTAAAGTATTGTCGCTGTTCTTTATTGATTCAGTTGAAAAATACAAGGTATATGATGCGGAGGGAATTGAGCAACCTGGTGAATACGCTAAAATGTTCGAGGAAGAGTACAATCTTCTTAGAAACGAATTCGTGGATTTATTCCATCAGGACTATAATAAATATCTGCAAACAACTGATCCAGCTACTGCAAGAAAAGCCTATATGCCGGGAACTTATGCCGCATATCTGGAAAGAGATGCTGCTGAAAGAGTACATAACGGGTATTTTTCGATAGACAAGCAAAAACGCCTTATTGATCCTTCGGTCAAAAAAGCCAAGAAGGATGAAGAAGCAGAATCAGATGATGTAAGTGCCTATGATTTAATCATGAAGGATAAAGAAAGGCTTTTGGATTTCAACGAGCCGACCAGGTTTATCTTTTCGCACTCCGCTTTAAAGGAAGGCTGGGACAACCCCAATGTATTCCAGATATGCACCCTCAAACACTCTGATGCGAATATACGCCGAAGGCAGGAAGTGGGGCGAGGTATGCGCCTATGTGTTAATAGTAATGGTATCAGACTTGATTACGATACTGTTGGAGAACAGGTGCATGAAATTAACCGTCTTACAGTAATTGCCTCGGAGAGCTATGAAGACTTTGCAAAAGCACTTCAGTCAGAAATAGCCGCCACCATCAAAAACAGGCCTCAAAAAGCAGAAGTAGAGTACTTTGTCGGCAAAATCGTAAAAGACGAAAAGGGCATTACTCTTAGAATAGATGAAGAAATTGCCAAAAAACTAAACAAGCTTTGGTTTAAGAACGATATTCTGGACGATGATGATAAAGTCACAGACGAAGGACGCACAATAATTGAAGATAACAAACTGCCCTTACCCGAGAACCTGGAACCATACCGTAATAGTATAACAAAATTGTTGCAATTAGTGTATTCAGGGGAAGTTCCAATGCCTGAAAATGAACGCAATGATTTGCCTGTATCGGTAAATTCTAACTTTCATAAGAAGGAGTTTAAAGAACTTTGGGAGAGAATAAACCTCAAAACCATTTATGAAGTTAAGTTTGATACAGAGAAATTAGTCAATGATAGCAAACTACGTATAAATGCCGACCTCGAGATTGCTGATAGACGATATGAATTAAAAGAAGGGGAACTCAAAGAAACATCTAAAGAAGAGTTGTCAAACAGGGAAGGTTTTAAGCAAACTATGCGGGAGACCAGAAGCCTAAACGCTGATATTTACACCAACACAGTTTATGACATAGTTGGAGAGATTGTTACCGCTACAAATCTTACAAGACGAACTGTGGTTGATATTCTTAAAAGTATCAGCCCCAAGAAATTTTTATTACTTCGCAAAAATCCCGAGGAGTTTATAGCTAAGTGTGGCAAACTAATCAATGAAGTAAAAGCGAGCCTGATTATCAACAATATTATCTATCATAAAATAGATGAAAGACACGACGCAACGACTGTCTTTACAAATGATAAATCTGTAATCCGCCAATCGGAATTGCTCAAGAAACACATATATGACTATTTGACAACGGATTCAAAAACAGAAGCGAGGTTTGCCGAGGCTCTTGAAAACAGTACGGAAGTTGTTGTGTATGCCAAATTACCTAAGAGCTTTTATATTACTACGCCTGTAGCTAATTACAGTCCGGATTGGGCTATTGTGTTGGATAAGGAGCGAGTACGTCATATTTACTTTGTAGCTGAAACAAAAGGCTCTGATTCAAATCTGGAATTGCGAGAAATTGAAAAGTTGAAAATCCACTGTGCGGATGAACACTTTAAAGCAATCAGCGGCCAGGAAGTGAAATTCTCAAAAGTAAATAGCTATGAGCAACTATTAGAAATCGTACAAGTTAAATAATAGCATGAAGATTATAGATAACGTAAATATAAGGTTTGGAGATGATCTTAAGGAGGAGATTAGGAAGGGCAGTAAGTTATCTATTGCGGCATCTACATTCTCAATTTACGCCTTTGAAGCCCTCAAGAAGGAATTGAAATCGATTGATGATCTTCGGTTTATTTTTACTTCACCTACCTTTATTGAAGAAAATCTCCAACGTGAAGCAAGAGAATTTTATATACCCCACATCTTTAATGAAGCCCACTTGTGCGGGGGAGAATTTGAACTAAGGCTGAAAAATGAATTAAATCAACGTGCCATAGCTAAAGAGTGTTCATTATGGGTACAGGATAAGGTTCAGTTTAAAACTAACAGGCACTCGAATATTCCATTGGCAGGTATTGTGCATGTTAATGGCGGTGACGCAGGAGCCGCTTATTCCGGAATAAATGGATTTACGACTTCTGATTTGGGGTTTACTCCTAAGAAAGGATTCCCCACTTTAATACAAAAAGTAGAATACCCTCAAACCCAAGCATTCCTTGATTGGTTTAACCAGGTATGGGAAGATGAAGATAGTTTAAAAGACGTAACACATGCTGTACGTGATTACTTTGAAAGTGCCTACAAGGAAAATAGCCCTGAATTTATCTATTTCATTGCTCTCTACAATATATTCAATGATTTTTTGGGCGATATCGCTTTAGATAATTTGCCTAATGACGAAATTGGATTTAAACAAACTGACATCTGGAATAAGTTATACAACTTTCAAAAGGATGCTGTGATTGGTGCAATAAACAAACTTGAAAAGTATAATGGATGTATTATTGCTGATAGCGTAGGCTTAGGAAAGACCTACACTGCATTAGGGATTATCAAATACTATGAGAAACGCAACAAAGACGTTCTTGTGTTATGCCCAAAGAAACTTGAAGCCAACTGGAATACTTACCGCCATAACGACAAGAATAACATTCTAGCAAAAGACAGATTCCGCTATGATGTTCTATTTCATACAGACCTCTCTCGTGATCGAGGTATGAGTAATGGCAGAGAACTTGCGAATGTGAACTGGGGGAATTATGGATTAGTTGTAATTGATGAATCCCACAATTTCCGCAATAATAATCAAATCGCTGGGAAAGAAAACCGATACCAAAAGCTTTTAAAGAAGGTTATTCAGGATGGTATCGAAACGAGAGTGCTGATGCTATCCGCAACCCCTGTAAATAATAGATTTAATGACCTGAAAAATCAATTAGCTCTGGCTTATGAAGGTAAACCGACACAGATAGACGAAAAGCTTGGGACAGAACATGGGATAGAGCATGTGTTCCGGAGGGCGCAGGTAGCATTTAATGCCTGGTCTAAGTTTAATGCCGAAGAACGTACTACTGAAAAGCTACTTGAAATGTTGGATTTTGACTTCTTTGAAATCCTGGATAGCTTAACAATCGCACGATCCCGTAAGCACATCACAACTTATTATGATACCAATGATATTGGGAAATTCCCAAAGAGGAATACTCCGATTGCGATTGACAGCCCGTTAGTGAAAGATGGTATAAACTTTAAAGACATTGCAGAAAGATTGACTATGCTCAATCTTTCCGTGTATTCACCGTTAAACTATATTCTGCCAAGTAAGGTTGCCTACTATGCAGAGCGGTATGATAAAAAGGTAAAGTCTGGGACTTTCACGCAAAGGGACAGGGAAAAGAGCTTACAGTTATTGATGCGTATTAACTTGCTGAAGCGTATCGAAAGCTCGGTTGAGTCATTCCGCTTAACAATAGAAAGCATAAAGAAACAAATAGATTCCCTTCTTAATTCATTGAGGAAAGGCGACGAAAGTATTACCAGTACACAGATTGACCCATTATCTGAAGAAGTCGATTGGGAGCCGGAGTGGGGCGATGAAGAAAATCTAATTGGCGGGAAAGTCAAAGTTAGCGTATCGGATGTCGATATAACAAAGTGGTCAGAAGACTTGATTGCAGATTTAGTAATCCTGACTGACCTACTATCAGAAATTGAACCAATACCCGGCGATAATGATTTAAAGCTGTCACATCTGAAATCAATTATTGAAGATAAAATCGGCAACCCAATTAACCCAGGCAACAAAAAAATTATAGTCTTTACCGCTTTTGCAGATACTGCAAACTACCTATACAAACAGTTAAATAAGTTTATGGCACAGAATTTCGGCATAAACACTGCATTGATTACGGGTTCAACCAGGCAGGTGTCAGTAAAATCAATTCCGACAGACCTGAATGTGTTGTTGAGTTGCTTTTCACCAAACTCAAAAGATAAAACCTTACTATACCCGAATATTGACCAAGAAATAGACCTGATTATTGCAACAGATTGTATTTCAGAAGGTCAAAACCTTCAGGATTGTGACTTCTTGGTTAACTATGATATTCACTGGAATCCGGTACGTATCATACAACGATTCGGCCGTATTGACAGGATTGGCTCAAAGAATGACTGCATTACAATGGTTAACTTCTGGCCTGATGTAACATTGGATGCCTATATCAATCTGAAACAGCGTGTTCAGAACAGAATGCTTATCAGTAACATGGCAAGTACAGGTGATGATAACATTCTTAATACTGAAGAAAAAGACCTGGAATATCGTAAGATACAGCTTAAAAAGCTCCGCGAGGAAGTAGTTGATTTAGAAGATTTGAGAGAAGGGGTATCAATAACTGATCTTGGCCTTAATGAGTTCCGGGTAGACCTTTCAAATCTTCTAAAAAAATATAGCGCATTAAAAAACATCCCTGAAGGATTGCACGCTATTGTTGAAGCGAAGGACCCTGAACAGCGAGGCGTTATCTTTGTTTTGAAAAATATTAATAATCAGATTGACATTGATAAGATTAACAGGCTGCATCCCTACTACCTGGTATATATAAAACAGGATGGACTGGTACATTACAACCACGTTGACGCTAAGAAGACACTGGATATTTTAAGGCATCTTACAAAAGGGAAAGAAGAACCTTTGCTTGAATTGTGTCAGCAATTTAGTAAAGAAACCAATGACTATAAAGACATGACTTTATACTCAACATTGCTGAAAAAAGGGATAGCGTCTATTCTTAAAGTTGAAGAAGAAAAGGATGTCATGAGTTTATTTAGAACTGGAGGAACAACTGCACTTGGTGACAAAATTAAGGGTATTGAAGACTTCACTCTCATTTCATTTATTGTTGTCAGATAGTGAAGATATTCGATCTGCCCATATCAACGGAGATTAACAAAGCTATTCCTAAAAATAGCTTTGATACGTATGTTAGTTATAAACAACGAAAACAATTTTCAGAGTTAATTGACAGGATTAAGTGGGCAAATAAATTATCTAAACAGACTATCAACCTTAACGGCTCTGACATCCACGAAATACAGATTTTTGAAATAACGTTAAAATGCAAGACTTATGCAGATGAAGTCCTTGATGCCATTGATAAAGCCATTCCATATCCAATAATATTTATTTCGAGCTATGAAGATGAATATTTTGTCAGGCTTGCATTTAAACATCCCAACCCAGCAAATGAAAATATTTCAGTGTTGGACTGGACTTATAAATCTGCCTGGCTTAACGGTGCAGACCAGCCATTTGTTTTAAATCTCAAATATAGCCTGGATAGAGTTGTAAATGATTTTGCTATCCAGTTGTCCGGTAAAAAATTCACTAAACGAGTTAGCTCAACACAGTTAGTAGAAACTGAACAAAAAATCTGTGCTATTGAGAAAGCCATATTTCAATTAAAAAAAGCTATAAAGAAGGAAGTGCAATTCAATAAGAAAGTAGAAATGAATACTGAATTGCACGAGCTTAATGCTAAACTAAAAAGAATTACAGATAAGTTTACTTATTAGGGGCAATAAGTAGATACAAAATCGAATTCAAAACTTAGCTAAATTGAAGGCTGTTGACACCTGAACAAGATAGGGTGTTGCATTAACAGAGTTAAGCTGCTTACTTGCTTTTTCCATTATCAAGTTAGTCGCATCGTTCACCGCTTCTAATACTGGGTCATAGCACAACCGCGCATATATTTCAGTAGACACTTGACTTTTATGGTTAAGGGCTTTGCCGATTATCTGCAAGCTGGTATTGCCGATAGCCATGTAACTACCAAGTGTACGGCGCAAATCATGTATTCTGAAATCATACACTCCCATGCGCTTCTTGATACGCGCAAACGATTTTTTAGGGTCAACCAGGTGGCCCTCTTTACCATCCCCGGGAAATACATACAGGGAAGGTGAGACAGATAGTTTATTCTGTTCTGACCGCCGTCTTAGAATATCAACTGCCGCATCCGGCAAAGCGTGGATATTGACATCCCCGTTTTTTGTTTCCGTTTCAGATAACCGCCAGCGTTTCAGGTCAAAATCAATATCCACGTATTTCATACGCAGCATGGTCGTTTTTCTGGCACCAATAAACAGGCAGAGCATGAAGAAATCCTGATAGATTTGTTCTTCTTCTTTTAACGCTTCAAAAAACAGGCGTAGTTCTTCACCATTTAAAAACCTGTCGCGGCTGATGGTTTTAAATCGCCTGATGTCTTTACATGGGTTTTGACCTTTATAGTATTGCTCTCTGATACCGAAGTTAAAGACCGCACTGGCGATGTTCAGCACTTTATTTGCCTGTATTCTACCTCTGGCTTCCCCTTGGTTCAGATGAAGTTCTTTCATTTTCTGTCTGGTAATATCGCTTAGCTTCCAGTTGCCGATTTTCGGCATCAGGTGAAATTCAATAGTCGCCTTACTATCATGGGGCGTTTTCGTATTGATTAAAGCGTGTTCACGATAGTATTTATAATAGAGTTCCCTGAAAGTTAACTCCTGCCTTTTTTCTTTATGTACCTGATTGGGGTTAACACCAGCAATAATCTGGCTGTTAAGAAAAATAGCTTTTTGTCGGGCAGCTTCTATTGATATTTCCTTCAACCGCCCGATTTTGATACGCAGGTTTCTATACTGCACACGTCGGTAAAACATAAAGGTTTTGATACCGCCAGGGTTCACCCGCAGGATAAGGCTGGGGGTTTTTATGTCCCGTACCTCATATTGGGTATCAGTGAAGGGCAGGGCTTCTAAGGCTGATTTTGTAAAATTAAATACTGTTTGCATAAGAACCTTTAGGGGGCAATTAGGGGACAATCTGCATTAAAATCCGTGTATTAATGCAGATGTTGACCCTGACTGATTCGGCTCTTAGTTGCTGAAAATAAATGATTTTCGTATCAGGAAATACGAACAATAATATTGCTTGGAAAAATTGGTAATGGAGAGGTCGGCAGTTCAATCCTGCTCAACAGCACCATTTTTCAAACACTTATATTGCATCATCATTTATTAGTCATTCCTAAGGGGACAATTAGGGGACAATCTGCATAAACGAACATTAAACAGGCTTTTATTTTATCCTGTCGTGTGTTCATTGTACAGCACCATTTGCGATGCCAATTTGTAATACATCCATTCATACAGCAGATAAAGTATATATCAGGTTCATGTTGCCTATTGCTGCGAGGGTGATTCGCAAAGTGTGCATAAAGCTTCCAAAGCTCTTAAAACCCATCCGTAAGAATACTTAGTAAAAACACTTCACCATATCCATCTGACATTAATGGATATGGTTTGTGATATTAAAAGCGTTTTTTCTTTGACAGCGCATATTCATTTCGCATATCACCCACTTCGTTTTGTCCAACCCAAAAAAAGTTTTGTTTTTTTATTGAAAGGAATTCACATGAATTTGCCTGCCCATGAACCATTGTTGAACCGCAAGGAGGCCGCCCGTTACATCAATTACAGTTACGGCACTTTAGCTGTGTGGGACTGTACCAAACGCTATGACCTTAAGCCTATTAAAATCGGGCGCAGTGTCCGTTACCGCAAGTCTGCACTGGACGCTTTCCTGGAAGAACGCCGCCTAAGCGCCTTCTGATTTTCACAATAATAATTTTGAAGGAATAGCAATGGATATTCAATTTGCTAACACAATACCCCTGCGTAAAATTTTTGAGGTATGGGGCATATCACCTAAGCCAACAAGCAACGGACTTGATTTATACAAATCCCCATTCAATGACGGGCAACGCTCCAGGCTGGTTGTGAACAATACAACCAACACATGGTTTGACCCTGTCACGGAACAGATGGGGAATGTCATTAAACTGGTTTGTCTTTACCTGCAAAGCCAGGATGTCAACCATACTGTTATGGATGCGCTGCGATGGCTGAAGAACATGATTGGTTATAATCCTGCTATCATCCTTCTTCCACCCGGCACACCGGATTATAAAACGATTGACCACCCACTAACGATAAAAGACGTAAGCCCGTTAAGCGAACCTGTGCTTATACGCTACCTTGAACTACGCCGTGGCATCCCGTTTCATACCGCAAGACATGCACTAAAACAGGTGCGTATCAGAAACGGTTTAACGGACAAGAGCTTTATCGCCATTGGCTTTGAAAACGAGGACGGCGGCTTTGCTATACGCAACCCGACTATCAAAGCCCATGTTGGCCCTCGTGCGATCAGCTTTATCAGGGGGAAAATTCCCAAACCACCCGGTGTCCATATTTTCAAAGACATTTACGATTACCTCTCTGAAATACTACTCCGGAACGGCAGGCTGTTTGATGATGATTGCATCATCCTGAACAGCGTGGATTGCTTGCAGGATATGACAGGGTATGTGCGCAACTACGGCTATCAATACCTGTGCTCATGGCTGGGCAATGATGAACAATGGAAAGCATGTACTGATTTACTTAAGCAGTTTTCGATTGCTGAAGACATGAAGCATTATCCTAAAAACGAAGATTACTATTCATTCAAAGACCTGAATGAAATGCTAACCCGATTCAAATAACCGAAAGGACATCAATTGAGACACGGAAGCTTGTTTTCCGGTGGCGGGGGCTTTGACCTCGCTGCTGAAAAAATGGGATGGAAGAACATATTCCATTGCGAAAAAGATATGTTCTGCCAAACCATCCTGCAACATTACTGGCCTGATGCGGCCTGTTACCACGACATCGGAGATTTTGATGCCACACCCTACAAAGGAAAAATCGACATCCTCACGGGCGGCTTCCCCTGCCAGCCCTTTAGTGCTGCCGGGAAGCGCGCAGGCACGGCAGATGACCGTTATCTCTGGCCTGCAATGTATCGCGTTATTCAACAAATCAAACCCCGATGGGTTGTTTGCGAAAATGTTTACGGCCTGCTTAATTGGAACGAGGGACTGGTCTTCGACACGGTGCAATCTGACCTGGAAGCTGAAGGCTACGAAGTCGCATCGTATGTATTGCCAGCTTCAGGTGTCAACGCCCCGCACCAAAGGTACAGGGTCTGGATTGTCGGACGACTATTTGAACCTGCCGCCGTGGGGAATACGCAAGTTGCTCCCGACACCGACAGCCTTCGATGGGAACGCACCGGGATTCTCGGCAAGGCTTCGCGCGGACGAAACACCCGACAACACCAGCAAACTCACGGCCTATGTGCTGTACAACCGCCACAAGCTGTTACCAACACCCATTGCCAGCGACAGCAACCACAAACGGAAAACGGAAAACTGGCGCGGAGACGACCTCGCTTCAAGGATACAGGATATCGTTGGCAGGACTGGCCGACTCAACCCCCGCTTTGTGGGGGAGATGATGGGGTTCCCGCCCGACTGGACGGTATTACCCTTCCAAAATGGGTGTCCCAATCGATCAGGATGTTCGGCAACGCCATCGTGCCGGAAATCGCCTTGCAGTTGTTCAAAACAATAGAACAGTATGAGCGTGAGCATGGAAATTGCCTTTCAGTTAAGTGACGGTCAATGGTTTCAGTACAGGTGATTAACCGAAGCCGCTCCCGTCACCAACTATTATTTTCCTCTCACGCTTTCAGCGTGATTCATCGCGAAACAAAATAACAGCCGGTTTGGTCACTAGTCCTTCGGTTGTGCCATCACCTGTAACCATTAACCTAAACAGAAAGGCAACTGCCATGAAACATATCTCTGAAACTATCCCTGCCGTCATTGACAATGCAAAAACCGATGTTCATCAACGCGTCACCGATACCATCCTTAAATATCTTGAGAACGGTATCACTCCTTGGGTAAAACCCTGGAAGTCGTCCGACACATCCTTCCGAATGCCACGAAACCTGGTAAGCGGTAAGCCTTACAACGGTATCAATACCTTGTTGCTTTGGGGCGCAGCCCACGAACAGGAATTTTCCTCTAATGTCTGGGGCAGCTTTCGGCAGTGGCAATCGAAAGGTGAGCAGATTTCCAAAGGGCAGAAAGGCACGATGGTATTATATTATGATTTCATCGAAAAGGAAGATGAAAGCGGCGAGCTAAAGAAAGTGCCTTTCGTAAAATCCTACGTGGTATTCAACAAATGCCAGTTGGCAAGCTATCAACCGGAAGAAGCCGTTGCAGAACCGCTAGAACCGCTTGCCCAGCGCCTGGAACAGGTGGAAGCATTTGTCGCCAATACCAAAGCCGTAATCAAACACAAAGGGTCGAAAGCTTGTTACATACCTGCTGAAGATAAAATCCTGATGCCTAAACCTTCCTTGTTTATCGATACAGTTCATAGTTCCGCCACCGAAAATTATCACAGCACCCTGTGCCATGAGTTGGTACATTGGGTTGGCCATGAAAAGCGCCTCAACCGTGAATTCGGAAAACGCTTCGGTGACAAAGCCTATGCAGCCGAAGAACTTGTCGCGGAATTCGGTGCCAGCTTTCTTTGCGCGGAACTTAATATAAGCCGTGAACCCCGTAAAGACCATGCTGATTATATCGGCCATTGGATGCAGGCACTCAAGAGCAATAAATACCTTGTCGCTGCGTCAGCGAATGCTGCATCCCGTGCCGTTGAGTACCTGAAATCACTGCAACCGTCAATGTAACGCAAGAAGGAGGGTTGGTCTATCCAATCCTCTTTTTTTTGCTGCTGTGATGATAGTTGTTCCCCTATGCTGTGTCACCAATTTTTCCTTTCGGTCAGGAAGGGTTGATGGTTGGCTACAAGTGTTAACTGCGTGCACTCATTTCACTAAGCAGTATTTTCCCTCTGCCTGCGGCATTCACCCGCCCAACCAAAATACAGCTTGTTCATTCGCTTCAGCCCCGCAGTTGGTTCACACTTGTAACCATCAACCTTATGAAAGGAAAAAACAATGACACTCTTTACCGAACAACAATATCAAAAGCTGCTGGAAAACGGCAAGCCGGAGAACAGGGATAAAGATCATCCACCAATTATTCATTTGCACTTGCCGTATACAAAATGCGAATGGCTGATTTCTGAACTCGACCCTGAAAACCCGAATATCGCTTTCGGTTTATGCGATCTCGGCATGGGATTCCCGGAACTCGGGTCCGTTGATCTTGAAGAGTTACAATCAATCAAGGTCGGGCCATTCGGATTTTCTGTTTTAAGCAATCCATTTTTTGTCGGCACTTATCCGATGAGCATCTATGCGGAGGCGGCAAAATTGGAAGGGCAGATTACCCGTGACGAAATGAGTTTGAATAAAGCATTTCAGTCAATAATCCAGCGTAAACGTAACAAGCCAAAACCTTAAGTATAAAGTCCCTGTATGAAAATACAGGGACTTTTTTACCCTGGCTGGTTCTCTGTAATCGTGATGTTATTGATTAGGCACTGCGTTTTATTCAGCGAATTATACCGTTCGTCAGAGGTGGCGATAATCCTCGCCGTCTGGTTCATGAGTTGCTCAAACAACGAAAGTAAATTGTGTCCTGCAATGGTCACCGTATGCGTGGTGAAAGCTACCTTGATAGTATTGGCCTCGGGGTCATAGGTACAGCTTACGATATAACCATACCCGAAAAACACCCTGCTTTCACCGGGCAGGATAAAGCACAGGTTCCTTGCATAACCTGCATCAGGATAATTATCCTGTCCCTGCGCAGGGGATTTGGATGAGGGAGAAGGGTCATTCTCCAGCATCCGGTCGAGTTTGCTTCTAAGGTCTTGGCTCATAATCCCTGTCTTCAAACCTTGCCCTGCGGGTCGGTTGTTTGTCTAATTGCTTTTGCTGCTTTTTGTCTTTATTGACTTCGCTGCGTAACAGTCGTTCAATGGCATCTTTATGCAAATCATGCTGCACTGATAACTCAATAGCGGATTGCCGTTCACTCACCCTTGCTGCGTGTTTCAGTAACCCTTCTTTGTCATCGGTGTAAAACGTGACTTGTTCCTTTGCCCTCGAGGCCGACACATAAAATTGCTTGTCGTTGGTCGCTTCAAATGTGGCCGTTGGTTGGGCTACGAATACTCTGTCTAATGTTTTGCCTTGTGATGCATGGGAGGTCATGCAATGGGCATGGGTCATATGGCCAAAGGTTGGAGAAAGCGTATAGGTGCATTTACTGGCCTTGTTACGTAGTTCAATCTTTCCCTTTTTATCGATATGCACCACTTCAAGCACCTGGCCGTTGTACAGGTCATTTCTTTTTTCATCGATACCGTTACGTGTGATGCGAAGCGTGTCACCATTTGAAATAGCGAGCGGCTGCATTTCATAGACATCATATTGTTTTGACCTGTTAAGGGGGAGGGATGCCGTCATACCGTTTTTACCCTTCAGGCTGACATAGTTTTCCGTCACCCCTGCGATCAACCATTTACTGCCCCTGGTGAGTTCCCTTGTCGCTTTCTGGCTGAATTGCACAACCTGTCCTTTCTTGAAGTTGCGCCAATCGGCACGTTGCGCCTCGGTGAGGTTCAGGTTTACAAGCCTTGTAACCTGTCGTTCTTTTTGTCCAATTATTTTTTCCGCGCGCAACGACTGGCGTATTTGCTTTGTAACTGCTTCGCCTTCCTTATGGGTCGGGGCGATCACGAGGGATTTTTTGCCTATCTTCAGGGATTGCACATAGTCTTTGACCAGTTCCTGGTAAGGGTTCAGGTCGTCCATTTTTCGGATATACCCTATGCTGTCCAGTTGCTTGAAACCTGCTTCAATTTCCCCTTTGGCAATATGCTCCACCGCAGTCCTGTAATGATGTTTTTTCTGGCGGTAGATTTTACTGACTTCTGCCACAGGGATTTTCGCAACGGTATTTAGGATACGCAGAGCATCGCCTCTGACCACACTCGCATGTTGCCGGGTATCGCCGCTTAAAATCAAACGCGCCTTTTGCTGTTCAGCAAGCTCCAGTAAGGCCCGCATATCTTTTGTGCCAAGCAATCCCGCTTCATCCACCCAGATGATATTATGTTTCAGCTTGTCATGTTCTTTTTTGTTCAGCAATAGAGATGCAACTGTTTCCGCATTGCCAAAACCTTCGTTTCTTAAAACGCCCCTGGACGCTTCAGAAGTAGGAGCAACGGTAAACACTTCTTTGCCTGTCTTGCGGATATGCTTAACCGCTTCCTGCATCAAGGTTGTTTTACCCGTTCCTGCGCCACCCCTTACAATATTAACCCTGTTACTGCTGGTTAAAAGGAAAGACACTGCTTCTTTCTGTTGTCCGTCCAGTTGCAGCTTTGGACATTCTTTGTACATAGGTGTAACGGCATCAAGGCCACGCCTTGCCAGTTTGACCATGCGTTTTTCTTCTTCAAGCACTTCCTTTGTCGTGCATTTTGAAATCCCCCCATCAGTGACTTTGATAATAAACTGGTTTGCCTTTACAGCTCCCACGATAGCATCAGCTTTTGCAAAGCGGCTCCCGATACCTTGTTTCAACGCCGCCTCCAGGATAACCCTTTCCGGTACAACCGAGGCACGTTCAAAACTATGTTGCAGGCTGTGTGTGACACATTTATCCGGCGTAACAAGGTTCTTTGCCTCACTGTATCCGTAGCGGATAACAGGTTTAGAGGGTTCAGGGCGAATCCCTGCATCCGTAATCTGTTTGCGCCACTGTAATTTCAGTTCCGACATGGACAGGTGTTTCTGTTTCCTGTTGCGGGTCTTTGCGCCCAGCTTGTCCAGTTCCTTCGCATCGGTGATGCCTTTTTCTTTGGCGACCTGCCCGATCTCATTTGTCCGCTTTGAGAATAATTCAACGGCTTTTGATGGCACACCGGAAAGTTCAAAAGAGTTTTTCGTCCTTTCGATTTCATAGCCCAAATCCATAAGCTTATCA
This sequence comes from Chitinophagaceae bacterium IBVUCB1, assembly GCA_002127285.1. Taxonomy (GTDB): domain Bacteria; phylum Bacteroidota; class Bacteroidia; order Chitinophagales; family Chitinophagaceae; genus Polluticoccus. The sequence continues at coordinate 466,725 of NFUW01000001.1, read as the reverse complement.
GATAGCACCTTATGAAAGTAACTTTGATAAAAAGGCATGGCGCGTTTTATTTCCCTGAATTGCCCTGCTTTGATTTTATCCTCGGCGGCATCATACGTAGCGTTAAACGTAAAACAGTGCGCATGAAGATGAGGGTCGGGATGATGTTCACCTGCCGGCCTTGCCGTCTGGTGGATGAACTCCGTCCATATCAATTCACCTGTCACCCTGTCATGGTCTGCCCCACCCACTCGTACCCTTGTAAACGCATCTTTTTCTAAGAGCTGCATGGTTTCTTTAACGCTGCCCGAGAATGCTTTAAGGATATGGTCGTCACCGGACAGTGCATGGACAATGGAAACTGATTTCGGGCAATGGAAATTGATATCGTACCCTACCGTCCTTTCTTCTTTTGTTTTCGGGGTGAGGGGATTGCCTGTGTTCGGGTTGATATTTTCGCAGAGATTAAAGAAACTGTTTTTGTCAACATCCCCCCTGATACCTAACCGCTCGGCTAACCTGCCTCCGAATACTCCTTTGAGTTCCTGGTCGTTGATATAGTAATCTGATTTAATCAGCGCGTCCGTGAAGTAAGACTTCGCGGACGCTGCTGATGTTGACATTATCATCCGTATCATGGATGGAGGTTTTAGGTGGTTTAAAATGTGTTTTGCATTTTTTCTTTTGGATCAGGTGACAAAGTGGGTCAGTTAAAAAAGAAAGGGTCTATAGGTTTTTTGTTTTCATGTTCGGGTTTTTTAGGGGCTGTGCGGGTGAAGGGTAAGGGGCTGTTTCCTGCTTGTTTTCATAGTGTGATTTTTTGTTTTTTTTGTCAGACATCTTCCCGTAAGAATGTACTTAGGTCAGAACGCATAACTGGTGTCGTCATCGTCTTTCTGATTTAGGGCATCTGAAATCGTCTTACCTAGTTGCTTGTCGTCAGGCCTGTTCGTGTAGAAATGGACACCTTTAGTTCCTTCAGTGTCTTCGTCATCGACATAGTATTTTTCAGTTGCTTCCACCATCAGCTTATTGTCGATAATGTCCCAGATAATACCATCCCCGGAAGCATATGCCGCACTGTAGCTAAGACTATAAGCAACCGCACAGAAAACTAAAAGAATACCCAGGCTGCTTTGCAGGAGTATCAAGATAAGCCCTGCTAAAAAGAACGGGGCAGGCTCCAGCCAGATTTCAATCGTCCTGTTGCTGAATGGCTTGCCTTTAAATGACAGCTTGTAAAACCAGTCAAGGGTCAGGCCGGTAGACATGGAAAACCATTTGGCATCATAATGGCCGGGTTTTACTTTCAGTTCTTTGTGCCTCTTTATCGAAAACACGAGAAATACAATCAGGTAGATGTACCATAACGGCTGCTCAAAAATCAGGTAATACAGTGTGTCCAGGCTAAAACCATAGCCGGGCCTTACCATTGGCAGAAATGCCAAAATGACAAAAATGGTAATGCAGGAAGAGAGACTGAAATACCTATGCCCGAAGTCCCGCCTGATAAATACTTCCAGTAATAAACGGGGATAAGATGCCATAGCCCATGCAAAACCAAGAATGGAGCTTTTGAATACGTTGTACCTTTTGAAGGTAGACCTGTAATAGAGATTTTGTTTCACGTTATTTGTTTTTAATTGTTAGGAATTTATGTTTGTGTATGGATTGATATTTTGATGAAAGCCTACTTTCAGAAAGTTCATTCCGGAACAGAACTTCTTACCCTGGATGATGATATAAGCCTCGCAGATATAATCATTGCGCTCCCCACCCGTTTTAAGTCTGCTGAATTCCTCTTTCCGCACCATAGACTCCAGCTTCACGGAAGTGCCTTTGCTGATGCTGAAGTTTTCTCCCATATTGACATTCTTTGAATAATCGTTTTGGTATGCTTCGCCAATCAACTCGCTGGCATAGGTATTGGTATCCGCATCGGAATTCGCATGAAATATTTTCGTGGCTAACGTGCCAAGGAAACTCTTAACCTTATGGGACGATTTTTCACCGCCCATGCTGGCGAAATAATTCGGCAGGTTTTGGGATAAATACACGGTGGCTACCCGGCTGCTCCGTGCAGTCGCCTGGAAGGTGGTATCTTCTTCATGCAGAAAATGCTGCGCTTCATCCGCCCACAGAAATACAGGACGTTGATTCTCGTTTACATTCCTTTGCTCCATTGCACGTTGCCAGATATACTTAAAAAGTAACTGTGCATCCCTTCCGGCTTTGTGAAACGTCTTGACGGGGAGGTTAACGATAATGATTTTACCTTTCAGGCAGTCTTCAGGTGTAACGGTGGATGTATATTGTGCAAATAGGGAATAGATCGGATCACGCAGGAGGCGTTGCAAAAATGACGTAAGGCAGAATTCTATTATCGCCCTGGTCTTTTCGCCTATGTTGTAAAAGCTATCTTTAAAGAAGTTTACGAGCATTTTGAGTTCCCTGTAACCGGGTATGGCTTCATCCAATACATCCTCATATTTTTCTTCAGTCAGGGAATGCACGTATCCGACAGGCTGGCTTTCACTCCATTCTTTCATGGCCTGTTTTATCTTTTCATTGGCACGCTCGATAGCTTTCTCATACGGCGTTAATTCTATAACAGGAGTTTCGGGATTTTCTTCTTTTTCCTCTTCTGGCTTAGTTGATTCTGCTGTTGTTTTCTTAGGTACTGTCTGTGCAATGTCAAACAATAACTGAACGGTTACCTTGTTGTATGCCAAGAGGCAAAGCGTTATCAGGTTATTCAGGAACAAATCCATAGAGTCTTGCCAGAAAGCATCATCACTGCGTCCTTCGCTTTGCTCCTCGGAGGCGCGTATAACTGTCCGCAATACTTGGTGGATATTATCAGTGTATGAAGTGCCGTACTTTGCCTTGCTTTCGTATTCCAGGAAATTGAACAGGTATTTCTTTTGTCCTGGTTCAATAACAATGATATCATGAAGGCGGTTAGTCATGGAGGCATACTCAAGCCAAGCCTGTTTTTCATCAGGTTTCACAGTGAGTACCAGCCCACCAAAACCATGAGCCAAATACTTTAGAGCTAGTAACCTGCCGGAGGACGAGCTTTTTCCTCCGCCTATCCCGCCGAAGACTTGCACGCCTTCCACAGCATTGCGGATAGTAAAGCTGGAATCGGGCGTTTCTCCGACAAATCTTATAAGTTCCGTATCTAAATTCCAACGTGTCATACGTTACGTTTTTTTGACTTTGGTTTATCATGAATTGGTTTTTCATCAATTACAGGAGGACAGTCGTTCCAGTAGTAGATGGTATCATCCTGCGGTGGCTCGAACTGTGCCAGGTACTCAAATCGGGATTCCCAATATTCCCTGGCTAATTGTTCTTTTTCTTCCTGTGTCATGGCGGTGTGGTTTATAAGTTTTGGCAGGCGGTTAAACACCGCCTGCCAAAAACCAACATCAGAACTTCTTACTGTTTTTGATGTCCTTGATGTTGTTGTAGGTCGTTCCGTTTACGAAAATGGAGTTGTCATTGATTCGGACAGTTTTGATTCCATTCGTATATCTGCTTTTGTCCTGGCTATCCTGTGTATAGCCTTCTTTGATAGCCCTTTTGGCGGCTTCACCCTTTTCATTTTGATACATACTATTATGTTTTTTTTAAAAAATGACTGTTGTTATTTTAGATTTTGATTTACATACACCATTAACTGGTGTATTAAGGAATTTGAAATCACAGCATGGCGATCGGGCAAAGGGGAAATGATGTCTTCGGTGGAGTTTTTTAAAGAAAACAGTGGTATTTTTGATGGTGAGGCAAACAGGATAGATCAACACGCATTCGATTTGTTCGCCGAAACACATGGTAAAGAAGCTGCTTCCGGATATTTTAAAGCATTGACGGAATTTACCGAAGTACTTAATAAAATACTGTACGTAAAAAAATTCGAGGTAGATGGCTTCAGGGAAACTAAATCTACAGTTCTTGGTAAAGTTTCTAACCTTCATAATGCTTTGTTTAATTTTTCCGAAGGAAATGGCGTTGATTTAAATCATTTAAACAAGCCACACGATCCCCGTACTAAATGCAAAGGTTTTTGATTTCTGTAAGCATTATTACATTCTGGAATTCCAATGATCCCGGTGGAAAATTTTTGGAATTTTCGGGATTTTTGTAGCTTCCGTTACAAACTGCTGTAATGGTAAAAATAAAATTGCCTACTGAAGTGTATGACAAGCTGTATCATATGCTGGTACTGAAGGTTAAGACGAAATTGGGCGGTGCTGTTCTTACAGCAACAGATGCTCAGTTGTGGGAGGCATTTGAGAGAAGCAAGTACTATAGGGATTTATTCAGAAGTCAAAAATTTAAGCCAAATCACATTTACAGAAAGTTAGAGCAACGCGGAAATCCGAAACATCTGATTTCATTTGACAGAGATTTATTCTGTGATGCTTTGCAATTTTTAGGCTATAAAATCCCTACTAAAAAGACCGATTTGGACTATACGTACACAGAAAGGCTAAACGAGTGGGGCACAAAATTCCTTAAAAAATATTTCTCGCAACAACCTGATTATATTGATATCGTAGTCAATTATAGTTGGAGAACTAAGAGTACTGATATTGGGGCTGATTTGGATTATTCGGTTGGTCGGTACCGCAACTTGGACAACAAAGTCTACCTCACCGAATACCGGCAAGGGCAGTTGATAGACCGTGCTGTCTTACGATTTAAAACCGAGGGGAATAGCGTTATAGGAGGAGTATTTGAAGTCCTGTATCAAAATCCGGACCTTAGTTATAAGACAGTCACTGAAAAATTAGTTATAAGCGGATGGTTTAATTATAATAGCATATTGATTCTGCGGTATAAAAATGCTGACCAATTCAAGGAGCATGCCGGCGTATTTCTTTTCGAGTTGAATACCGAGGCGGACAAAATCACCGGGACGTATGTTGCCCACTATGAGGATATGCCGCCAATCAGAGAAAGCAGAATCGGAACAATGACGCTTGCAATATGTAACGATGAGAACCAGGCTCAAAAATTTATTGATGAGTGGAAAGGGAAGCCTGCCCCTAAAGATGCAGATAAGATTATTAAAAATTGGGAAACTAAATTCAAATTAGCTGATTCAATAAAAAATAAGTTTGCTACGTGGTTGAGAGAAGATAAACCAGATAAGGAATTGGATATAATAATTTCACAGCTTACAACCAAGTAATGTTTTTGCTCCGGTCGGCTCTATCGATCCGGCTCGTAGTCATCCATGTCTTTGTCAGGCTCTGGCTCTACGTCCTTCTGAATATCAGCTTTGTTTTGAAGCCATTTTGGCATCCTGTCGTTTTTCTCTAACAAATATTGTTCTCTGCCATCTTTAAAGCCAATGCCTCTTTCCGATTGCGGCATAGATTTGGCAAGGTTGTCGGCAAGTTCACGATACTCCTGCATCAATACATAAGCTTGATTATACCCTTCAACATAATCAGAGTGAGGGTCGATGTCTAAATATTTTTCCATGATTAAAAGGTGTTTTGTGCGTTCTTTTCTAAGTAGGTGATAATTGAATCTCTGTCATACAGAATGACTTTTTTCTGTGGTTGGCTGAAACGGATTTTACCCGTATCTCTTAATGCCTGGAGACTGGTTTTGCTTTTCAGGTTAAGTAATTGCATAGCCTCCGATGGAGGTATCCACTTTTTATATTCCTGACCGTTTGAGGATTGTAACCTGGCAACTACGATTTCTACGAGTTGAAATAATGCAGGTTCTTCAAGACAAATTACATTCATGTTTTCAGGTTTTAGGTAATGCAAATATAAGGCGTTTTAAAATCATAATGTTTAATTATGCTTCTTAAATTTGGCGGACATTGAAATATTATTTATGGATTTTTCAGAGAAGCCAGGAATAACCTACACGAATTTTAGAAAAATAATGATTCCCTGCCATTCTAAAGAAAGTTGGGGAGTTGTAATAGAGACGGTATCTATTGATGAAGTTCATTGTCTGCAGGATATAAAAGAGGGACTATATACTGTTCCTATTGAGTATGACTATGTTTATTTTTCATTTTTTGAAACTAAGGATGGTCAAACGACCGAAATCAAGACTGGTAGATTTTTCCCAAATCCGATATTATTTAACAACACAAATGCAGCCAAAAACAAATTCGGTGTTGATTGGCCAGGAATCTCCTCATTGATGTACGAAGCGATGGTGTTTCCAGAGTTAGATAACTACCAAGTTTTAAAATCACGAAGTAATTTTATTTACCGTCTAGATGAAAACGACTTCATTATTAGAGGTGGTGATTGGAACTGGAAGTTGAGTGATGAATAAAAAAGCCGGCCCGAGAACAGGCCAGCCCCTATAAACCCTATCACCATGAAAACTTTTTATACACTACAAATCTAACTATTGCGGATGGTGTTTCCAATTTTTTCATTGCGCTCTGAAAGGCAAAGTTAATGCCGTTTTACCGCGTACAGAAAAGGTCGGCGCAACCGGTTAAGTCTGGTTGCTTGCGAGTTGAGAAAAAACAATCTCCACATGAGCAGAAAATACCTGATTGCCATGTTGTATTCTTTTTTCTCAAACCTTGTCTGTACGCTGCAAAACACTTTTCGGAGCCTATCATTACACAATGAATACTTTTGCGCATGTGTATATACTTACTCTTTCCTGATGACGAATGTGTTTATATATAACCAGTCAGCGCCATTCCTTGTCTCTGTTTCTAATCCAGTGACAACAAGTTCATTATCTTCTAATTCATAAGTGTAGTCCAGGGTACCGCCATCAATATAAGTGGTCAATATGATAGTACTGTCTTTCAGTATCCATTTACCTGATCCAGGCAGGATATAACCGAGCATGTAACTGCCTTGTGTTCCGTCTCTCTTAGTCTGTTGGAAACTGCCGTCTGTATGAAACGTAATAAAACTGATGTCAGTGGAGTCATTCCAGAAACGTGTCACAGGCCCATTCCCATCAATAAAATGGCCTTTCGTTTTTATCCATTCGAGGCTTTCGGACTTCTCGCCGTTTTTATAGGTCACGAAAGAAGAATAGATAACGTCCCATTTGCCTTCAAGCTTTTCAGCAGTAAGGATGGTATCTTTTACCACAGGAGCAGGTACAGGCTTAACCGTTTCTGTCTTGACACAAGCAGTAAGCAATGTCCCGCTGGTCAAAACTACTAAGATTAGTCGTTTCATAAGAGATTATTTTCTTTTGTAATGGTAGGTGTACTTAACAAGCCCTTTCAAGCCCTGTGTTGACCATTGTACAGAAAAATGGCTATCGTCCGGCATGTTATACTGGCTTGAAAATTGTGGAGGATTAGGCCCATGCTCATAGTTTAGCATGTCATAGCTAATCGACCATTCCCAAGGCCCGTATTGTTCACCTGCCTTACAGGTGTCTTTCCCTTCATCAATGATATAAGTCTTATCAGCCCTGAATATGTATGTATCATCCTGCTCACATAAAATCGGGATAGTTTTTTGATGTGTATAATTTTTACCCGACCCGTCATAAAAAGTATCCGTGCGAAATTCTACCATCCAATTACCAACCAGTTTTTGTTCATCCGCATTCAGGTTGCCAGAAGGTTGTTGTGTATTAGTTGTATTGTTTGCGGGTGTGGTATTTTTCTTGGAACATGCGCTAAGTACACACAGTGTTGAAATTATCAATGTCAGTTGTTTCATATAAAATTGGCTTTAAGTTCAGAATGGTTATTTACTATAATTGTCAAGCATACATTTCACTGTCTCCATGATTTTCGCTGATTGTTTGTCTTTGATACCCTGCAAATCATGGTCTGCATCATTCAGTTTTACCCGAACTGCGGTAATGGGTGAAACAGATAGTTTTTCGTAGACATTCCGTGCAACTTGTTGATTGATATACCACATACGGAGCGGCACATCGAGGACACGGATTGTAGTTGGGGGGAGGTCTTTTTCTGCTGTTATTTCTATGATTTCACCGTTTGCAAGTTTCAGGCTTACCTTGTCACCTTTTTTGAATGCAACTTCAGGAAAATCCGTGTTGAAGGTCAATCGTAAACCAAGATTGAATTTTCCGTCTGACTCATAAATAATCAATTCTCGCATAGCCATCGGTGCACCAATGGCCATCTTTGCAAGGTTATAAGTTTCATTAGTAAACTGGTCTTTTTGCGGCTTGACGTACTTGCATGGTTGGGCTGTTACTTGTAATACTGCACAACAAAGCAATGTCATGAATAGTTTTTTGATGTTCATTGGTATTGTATTGATTGGTTTTTAATTCTTCTTAATAGTTGGTGGACGGTTGCAGGATGCCATTTATGGTGATGCGCCCGGAATGTCGGCACTTCTAACCTGTTCAATTCATTCGTTACGGCCTTGATTGTTTTCATTCCTTTTGCTTTAATCTTTTCAATTATCGGTGACATCTTTTCCGCAAACTTTACAGCGTTTTCATGATTGAGCCTGGACAGTACATATTTGCCGTTTGACCCTAATTCCACACCACGCCGCTTTGCTGCTTGCAGGGCAGCTTTTGTCCGCCTGCTAATCATATCCCGTTCAAATTCTGCAAAAGCAGCCATCACATGCACTACGACTTTATCAGCATCCGGATTATCAACTGCTTTGAATTCAACTTTTGCTTCCATCAGCATGGAGATAAAAGCCACATTTCGTCCTAACCTGTCCAGTTTTGCAATCAGTAGTGTTGCACGTTGTTTTTTACACACAGCCAGTGATTCAGTCAGTACCGGCCTGTTGCTTCTTTTGCCTGATTCTATTTCAATGAACTCGCCCTTTATTTCAAAACCATGTGTCTTACAAAATGCGCTCACAGCCTCTTGCTGGGCTTCCAGGCCTAAGCCTGATTTACCCTGTTTTACTGTGGATACCCTGTAATACGCATAGGCTATTTTCATGTCTGATTTCATTTGCAAAACCCCTTGTAAATGTGTTTCAGACCTGCCGCTTATTCATATACAAACGAGGGTTTATCTTTGAATGGCTTTCAGTCTGAAAAGAGAAAGATGGACTTAGTTGTGTAACTGAATCCCCTGTAAAATGGAAGGTTTTGCATTCGGAATACGGGTAGAAAACCACTAAATAAGGCTCGATTTGTTAACATACAAACCCTCGTTTGTATATGAACAAATCCCGGTGAATGTTTTTTATATATGGGCTTTAATTTGAGCATAAAATGCCCCGAATCATTTCTGGCTATGCTTTGTGCCTTCTAGAGAGGTGAACAATGGCAGTAGATACATTGTATAAGATTTCTGAAGTAGAACTTGTATATCGAACGAAAGTGAAGGCTTCGGAGCGGCCTTCGGTCAATACTTCGGGTGACGCTTACAATATCCTGATGCAATATTGGGATGAGAATAAAATTGAACTGCTGGAACAGTTCAAAATCCTGCTACTGAACCGTGCAAGTCATGTGATCGGTATCAGTGATATTTCAACCGGCGGTGTTGCAGGAACTGTTGTTGACCCCAAGATTGTTTTTTCTACTGCACTGAAGGCGAATGCATCTAGTATCATCCTGGCTCATAACCACCCGTCAGGTAATTTACAGCCAAGCAAAGAAGACAATGCAGTCACTTCAAAGATGAGGGAGGCGGGCAGCTTCTTAGACCTGCGGGTGCTGGACCATCTGATTGTGACAAAGGATGGCTACTATTCCTATGCGGATGAAGGCACACTTTGTCTGCCTTAAACATATTTACACGTAAATGAAGTAGTTATTATATCCGTCTTTTAATCAGCACAAGTCATGCCTTATCACCTATTTTGTAGAACGTGTAATTAAATTAAATATTGCCATATATTTACATTGGTGCATTGCGAAAAGTTTAGAGCGTTGGTGTTGTGACTACTTATTTTTGAGAAAAATATTTTATGAAGTCAGAAAACATACTTTTTATTTTATTGATAATCTTTCTTTTCATAGCTGCATTATTCAGCAGAAAAGAATCAAAGCAATCACTGGCAAAATTTTACAATATCACACGCCCTACGCTTTTAAAATGGATCAGGTATTTTCAGAGTGAAATACCCATAGATGATTGGCAACACAAAAGAAATTTAACCCGGTTAGAAGTTATAGGAATTAAAGCCAGTTTTGGGAGTGACACGTCACTTATTTTGACAAAGAAGCAAATCGCTGAATTGTCTGCTTCAGATTATAAAACCGTTGCAGAAAACGTCAAAAGAAATATAGACAAATTAGGTATTACTATCGATGCTTGGGAATCATGTAATATTTTTCCCCCATCAGTTTCAAAGAAAATACTTGAAATGCTTGGATAGTGTTAGCACGACAGTAGTATAAGCACAGATTGCAACTATAGTAGTTGGTATTAGTTCACTTTAGATTGCTTAATTTAGTTAGATAAAAATTATCATCAATGGCAACAAAGAATATTGATACGTTCACCGTAAAAATATCGTCAGACAATTTCTTAAATGTCATGATAGCACTTTACGGACCATTAGAAACACTGAAATTCGAATGGGTAGAAGGCATCTGCTGGGATATCGATAACAAATGGAATGCACAACTTAATGGTGTTGTTAAATGTGGTATTACACCAACAGGAATAGAGTATGAAACAGATCTCTGGAATTTCTTTTTAAGAGAAGACGAAATAGAAGAATATAGTAAAATTGAAAACCTGTTTTCAATTTCCGAAACTATGGTTGGGCAGACAAAAAATAAACTTCCATTATCTGCAATCTCAATAAGCTCAACTAATCTTCAGGGGAATAATAGAGTGCCTGTAAATGATTGTGATATTTGGTTGCATTATGGAGAATGGTGTTAATATCACTCCTGCACCAGATATTTTTCCAATATTTCCGTTCCTTACCTTTTTCAGGGTCATGTATGTCGTAACATATTGATTTCTAAACAGTGTAACCATGCCTATAACAATAGGCAACAAGATTGACAACTCTGAATTGTCACCCTTTTTATAAAATTAGTGACATTTTAATTTTGTATATGTCACTATAATTGCTAAATTGGTGACAAATTAAGGTGCGATATGCTGGAGAAAACACATACTCATATTGAACGGGTAATAGCCAGGAAGAAAAAGGGTGAGCTTATATTCACCACAGACTTTCGAGGAATAGGTACGGATGCGGCAATAAAAAAAGCACTGTCTAGGCTTGCGATGCAAGGCATCCTTAAGCGTCTGGCGCACGGGATTTACTACATACCGAAAGTTGACCCTGTCTTAGGTGAGGTACGGCCTGCTGCTGACGATGTGATAAAGATGATTGCAGAGAAAGAAAAAATCAGGATAAAGCCTTCCGGTACATATGCGCTTCACCAGTTGGGATTAACGACTCAGGTTCCAACACGCAGGGTGTATATAACAGATGGCCATTCCAGGCAGTTTTCTTTGGGAAAGCTGCAAGTGAAGTTCAAGTCAACGACCTCCAAAAAGTTGCAAAGAAAAGGGAAAATAAGCAGTCTTGTTATTGAGGCGCTGGAAGAATTAGGAACGGAGCATATCGATGTAACGACTAAAGAAAAGATACGGGAGCTATTACTGAAAGAAAATCCTCGTATGCTCAAGCATGACCTGGAGCTATCACCTGTCAAAATCAATAACTTTATCCTTAAACTACTAAAAGAAAACAATAAATGATAGGCTGGTTGCAACTTACAGACGAGCAGAAAAGAACCGTTATAGGCGAGGCAGAACGAGAAAGCGGTATTCCGGCCTATGTCATTGAGAAAGACTGGTGGGTAACACTTACTCTAAAAGCATTGTTCCAATCGCAGTACAGCCAACACATGGTGTTTAAAGGAGGGACTTCTTTAAGCAAGGGTTGGGATTTGATAGCGAGGTTTTCTGAAGATATTGATATAGCTCTTGACCCCGCCGCTTTTGGAATGGCGTATGCAGAAAATCCTTCAAGAGGCTTTGTAAACCAGTTAAAGCGAGCGGGATGTGATTTTACTACCAATCAACTTAGAACTGAATTGGAAAATCAGTTTCGTGCATTAGGTGTGCCTGATGGAATATTGACCATTGAAGCTGAACCAGTACCTGCACAACGACCAGACACTGACCCTCAAACCTTGTACGTCAATTATAATTCTTTATATCCACGTAATGAGTATGTAGAACCTAGAGTTAAGATTGAGGTAAGTGTACGTTCATTGAGTGTTCCTTCACGACAGGCTGAAATGCAGACCATTCTGAACAAGTATCATCCTCTGACGGTGTATGGCGAAACTCCGTTCAGTGTTGAAACTGTTGAGCCAAGAAAAACGTTTCTGGAAAAGATATTTCTTCTGCATGAAGAATTCAGCAAGCCTGATGTAGCAAGGATACGAACCGAGCGTATGTCAAGACACTTGTATGATTTGGGTAAAATCATGCAGACGGATGTGCTGGCACAGGCACTATCTGACCATGCTTTATATGAGGAATTGATACAGCATAGGGAATGGTACAGTAAAATTACCGGGGTAGATTATACAACACATTCGCATAATACAGTATCATTTATACCGCCGGATGCTGTTATAGACCAATATCGGAGCGATTATCAAACCATGCTGGAAGAAATGATATATGAGGAAGAAGCTTTGGCTTTTGATGCGTTAATAGCACAACTCAAAATCCTGCAAGGGAAGGTTCGGCTTAAAAATCAGCCTATCGCACTGGAAGAAGTATTTGAAAAGGCTGTTGACCAGATAAAGCAGTCTGACAGTTATGATGCAGGTCAAGATGCAATCCATATAACCAGTGTTGTATACCTTTCTGATCCTTACAAAGCCGCCGGCCCTGACAATCAAAGTATAACGTTGCAGGTAACAGTCCTGTATTCAAATGGGCACTTTATGCTTGAAAGCATCTCAACTTAATTAAAGAACCTTCCCCAATCAGCTACTAAATCCTGGTACGTATTTCCGGCAGCGCCGGATGTTGACAAAGCATGTGTAATAATATTAGGGAATTGCTGTTTCATTAAATTCACTTGTTCTGAAATGCGGGGAATTGCACCATTTGTTCCAAAATTGATTATCACTTGGGCTGGTCCGAATTGAGTAATAGTATCAATAATGTGCTCGGTGTTCCATTCTGAAACTAACCTGTCAATAACAGAATCGGCAAAGTTATTATAGATAATATCGAAGTTTGATGTATTAATCTTGCGAACTATATCAGTAATAAATAGCCCTTTATCAGCACAAAATTGTTGCTGACATTGGAATACATTGTTTCTGTCAAAACCACGATAATATTTGAGTCCTTTGGGGTTTTGTGTGTTGTATGGGTTCTGCAAATAATATTCCGGAGAATTAATAACATCCATTATTTTCCAAAACCTGTTTTGCGGCCTGTCATAGAAATTTCGCACTTCGTTAAATCGCCTGAACTTATCGGTTGCTCTTATCCCCTGAAACAATAACCTTTCCTGGTCGGTAAGCGTTTCGTCTATGGGCAGACCTGGATTAAACGTTCCAATAATCAAAGTATTCAGTACCCCAATAGAGGGTTGCGGGTTAAGCCTGTCAATAAATCGGTGCGGAATCACTGCCATATATCTAAGGTTTTGTACTTTGGTGTTTGTAGGATACCGGTTTAATAATAAAGAGTACTAAAGAACCGAAATGTAAATAAATATTATTTAAAGAGTACCATGTCACAGGATATTGACTATACCCGTATTACACAGCAACACGTTTTGGATGCTGTCAAGAAAATCGAAGACGAGAGTATCACCTTAGAGCCGTCAACAAAATTTGACGTAGTCATTAATGGCAAAAGCTACCCGCCTAAAGAAATTATGCGCTATGCCAATTTGCTGGCAAATGGCGTAAAGGAATGGTCACTAAGCGGCGGCGAACCAACAAATAGATATTTAAAGGCTTGGGGTTTTGAGATTGTCGGTAAAGATGAGGCACCTAAAGCAGTCACAGAATATGAACTGACTGGAAATGTTTTCAAACTTGGCTGTTTTTGGGGTACTGGAAACCCGAATAGCTTCTACGAAATGATAAAGTCACGCTCCATAGTAATAGGCGTGAATCACAAATTATACAGACCTGGTGATTTGGTCATCATCACGGAGGGTTTCACCGTTTATGCCATTGCGAAAGTTATCAGCGAGACAACGACCGTCACCGATGACCCTGGGTTGGAAATCGAGTTTGCCAAATATCAAATCGAGTATGACGATTACGTGAATACGGCGCAAGCTGAATGGTACGAACTTGAGAAAGACGATATTTTTGAATATTCGGAGAGAAAAGGTATCTGCCGCGTCAATAACTACCACATAAGAAATCTTGCCCTAAACCTTTGGAAAGACCGCTTTATCAATTACTGGATATTTCAGGGCGACCCAACGGAATTTGATTTTGGCAGGGCTGTTCACGACGACGTTCTGTATGACTGGACAGTTACCGCACATAAAGACAAAATAAAAACAGGCGACAAGGTCATACTTTGGCTTACTGGCAAGCGTGCTGGTTGTTACGCCCTTGCCCGTATTACTTCACCACCCGAAGAAAAAGATAATTCACCCGACAGCCATTTGTGGAAGAACGAGCCGAAGGCTTCTTTGAAAGCTGGCATTGAACTGACACATGCCCTGACGGGCAACCCGCTATTGTGGCAAAAGATTAAAGACACAAATGGGCTTGAAGAAATGAAAGTGGGTCATCGAGGGACAAATTTCTCGGCAACCAAAAAGCAATATAAAATTCTTCTTAACATGGTTGAAAAAGCCAATCAGAATATGAGTGCAAAAATAGACTTGTTCATCAACACGATTTTATACGGCCCTCCAGGTACAGGTAAAACCTATCGCCTGAATGAATATAAAGACGAATATTTTACTGACAGGGGCGTTTCAATTTCACCAGAAGATGCTTTAAGGAATAAAGTGCCTTCCTTTCCGCTGTGGAAGGTTTTGGCGGCAGTAATACATGCGTCAAAAGAGCCAATAGGCATAACGGAACTGATACAGCATCCATTGGTCAGTGCAAAATTAAATCCAGCGAACAAAACAGACCCCTATAATCAGATTTGGAATAGTTTACATTCATACGCTGATGATGATTCCACGCAGTTGGATAATAGTCTTCGCAGGTCAATAAAACTCTTTCACAAGGAAGACAAGAACAAGTGGACAATCGCAGAGGACAAGGTTACGGAACTTTCGGACATTATCGGTCAGGAGATAATAGATATTGCGACAAATCCACTAACAGCCCCCGTTAGGGACGTAACATCTAAAACCCGCTTTAATTTTATCACCTTTCATCAGAAGTATAGCTATGAAGACTTTATCGAAGGCATAAAGCCGGTATTGAAGGACGACGAGTTTGACGATGTGGGCGACGGTAATCTGCAATTTGAGCTTAAAAAGGGAATTTTTTACAACAGTTGCCTTGAAGCATTAAGGCTTGCTGATTACGAAACCTTTAATGAATGCTATAGCGATTCAGTCATAAATCGTAACTCTAAATTTGAAGCGGCAAAGAACCTGCCCTCAAAACAATTCGCACTTTTCATTGATGAAATCAACAGGGCAAATATATCCGCAGTATTCGGTGAGCTTATTACCTTGCTGGAAGATGACAAGAGGATTGGAGAAGAAAATGAAATGTGGATTGAACTACCATATTCGAATGAAAAATTTTGTGTGCCGCCTAACCTCTATGTTATCGGAACAATGAACACGGCAGACCGTTCTATCGCGCTTCTCGACATAGCCCTACGTCGTCGTTTTGAATTTAAAGCCCTCTATCCTGAATATCAGGAGGGGCAGTGGTGGGCGGCATTACTGGAAGCACTTAATGCAGCAATATATAACTGGAAAAAGAACCCTGACTTTTTTATCGGTCATGCGTTTTTTATCAACAAGCAGCCAGCTGATTTGACACGCATTTTGAACACCAAAATTATTCCGTTGCTGTATGAGTATTGCCAGAACAACACCGATGCCGTCAAAAAAATACTATCTGATGCAGGGGTGAATACAAAGCCGACAGGTATTAAAGAGAACTTTCAAATTGTTGCAGAGTGAGGCTTTTTGAATGGAAATCAGCTTCATTTGACAAGCATAAAAACATGCTTCCTGATTTTGTCAAATACCTTGCAGGCGTTTGGCAGAACAGGAATCGCTATGTTGATTTGTCCGATGATGAAGCCAGTGAAGAAGAACAGGAAGCCACGCTGCACAAGCAACGATTTTTTGATTTCACTTTCGATGGCAAAGTTTCAGCGCGTAACTATGTCGGGGTTGTCCAGTACAATGATGTAAGGATAGAAGTATATCCTAAGATATTTTCGGAGGATGCCGAAGAAAATACTGCAAAGTGGCAGTTGAATTTATTGTATTGGTTGATGTATTGCCGCAAGATTAAGTTCCCTTTCTCCTTTGCAGATGTATCAAAAATGAAATTCGACGATTATCTCGAATTACTGATTTACATTTTCGCAAATTATACCGAGGAAACAATATCAAAGCAACCATTTCAGGCATACCAAACGGTTGAGGAGGAAACAGTATTTTTAAAAGGCAGATTGATGTTTGAAAATTACACCAAACACAATCTGACGACAGGCAAGTGGCAAAATTTTTACTGCTCCCACCAGCCGTTTGTGTACGACAATCTGTTTAACAGGATTATAAAATACGTGACGCGAAGGCTTTTCCTGATTAGCGAAAATCACCTGAACAAAGATAAATTAAACGAGATATTGTTCTTGCTTGATGACGTTTCAGATGTTCGCTGTACGGCAGCAGATTGTGACAGGGTAAAGCTAAATCCATTGTTCGAGGAACACCGGCATATCCTCGACTTGTGCAAGCTCTATTTGTCAAATCAGGTAATAGACCTGGATACGGAGGACAGCCGGAACTTTTGTTTCCTTGTTCCGATGGAGTATATATTCGAGGATTTTATTTTCGGTTTTGTTCAGGACAAATGGCCACACCTTAATGTCAGAAGTCAAAGCTCTGATTTTCTCGCTCTAAGTCAGGGAAAAAAAGTATTTCAAATCAGAAACGACATTTATATTCCAAACAGGCTGATAATCGACACTAAGTATAAAATCAGGTACACAGACGGCTCTTTGAAAGCTGGCGTTAGTCAAAGCGACCTTTACCAAATGGTCAGCTATGCCGTTAAGAGAAATTGCAACGATGTTCTATTGCTGTATCCAATGCTGAACGGTGCGTTGAATTCCCCAACAGAGTTTTCTATAGGCTCTCCCATGCTGGCTGATGAAATTAAAATCCATGTCAGGAATGTTGATATTACATTCGAGGATATACACACAGCGGACAAAATTTTATATGACAGGATTTCAGATTTAAATTTTGTATTCCATGAAGCTAATTAAAATGTGACAATTCAATTATCGCATATTGTATGCATTAAGGAATCGGTTTTACTTTTTTTAATACAGTATCCAATGCGTCATCCGCCTCCTTGTGGATGAAATTCGACTGGTATCCTATCGTAGTTGCAACATTTGAGTGTCTATAAAGCTTTTGCAACATTTGAATTGGAATAGCGTCACCCGCAAGCTCACCAAAAGAATGCCTGGCCATATGCATAGTCAACTTTCCTTCAATACCCGCAGCAGGTGCAACGAATGTTCTTAATACTTTATCCAGGGCACTTGTTTTGAATGCGATTGCTTTTTGAGTTTTAAAGTCGTCCTTAAAATCCACGCCCTTTAGGTCAGGGAAAACGAGGTCATCTGCATTCTCTCTAAATTGTTCGTAATGTTTTAGGATTTGCACTGCTTTATCCGGAACTTTTAAAGAGTCAACTTTGTTATTCTTGCCCATTGAATAAACAAGGCGATAATTTACAAAGTCAGACCAACGAAGTCTTAAAACATCAGATATACGCATCCCCGCGAAATAAAATGAGAACAGCCATAATTTTCTTGCGTGGTCATGTCGTTGATCCTCAAATCTTAATGCTTCAAGCCTGGAGATTGCATCTTCCGATGGCCCTGTCTTTGTAGAGTCAGGGAACTTAATTTTAGTCCCATCATCCCCACCAAAAGGGCTTTGAGCTTTGGTGATAACCTTGTTACGCCTAGCATGAGCAAATACACAGCGAATAACTGCTAAATGGTTTACAATCGTTCTTTCACTCAACTTCTTTTTATTCACTTTTCCGGAAATATATCCCTTCAAAAAAGCATAGTATTTATCAAGCAAGCCAGGCGTAATATCAGAGAAGGAAATATCTTCTTTTAAGAATTCCTTGAAGCGTTTTATTCTTGATTTGTCGGCAATATAGCGGTTGTACTTACCAGCCTTTTGCAAGGTATCAATATAATCCTGCGCTTGCGCAAAGAATGACACACCAGTTTTAGGCTTAATTTTATTTTTGAGAGCCTTTGCTGAAACAGGGGTTTTACCTGTTTCTTCTTCCAGCACTTTTGAAAGTGCTTCGGAATGTTTAGTCAGCAGAAATGAATTTAACCTTGCTGAATTGGGGTGTGACTTTTTCACTTGCTTTTTATCATCATCCCAATCCGATTTTTTTACATGGTGGCCAAGATGAATGATAGATTTTTTACGATCTTTAATAATCTGAAGTACGAGGGCGTGTGTACCATCTTTATTAGCCCTCTTGCGAAGAATAATTTTCACGGATGCCATGATGACCTGATAGGTTTAAGGTTAGGGTGTTTGGTTCAACAAAATTAGAAACTTTGGTCGAACAATGGTCGAACAAATACCCTATTTATCTGTACCGATGTGGTTTAATTTGAAAAATTAACACTGGTTATCAATGGTTTAAGAACATATAAAACCATATATATAAAGCATTTTAGTGACTGAAAATCCTTGTGTCGGGGGTTCAATTCCCTCCCGCACCACATCAAAAACACAAAGCAGTTATGAAGAATATTCATAACTGCTTTTTTCTTTTCTGCTTTGCAGATCTTCGTCACCAATAACTTTGCATGCAGGCTCTATATTAATGCTGAAGGTGTTAGGATATGTTAGCGTCAAAAACATGCATACTTTTCATATATAGAGCGTTAATAGGTTTTATATTTTAATACGAGGCCAGTTCCATGCATAACGGATAATGAGACAAAGAAGAACCACTTCAACAACAGCACCTAATACCATGTGTATCCATGCTTCCCCAGCCAGATTAAATAACATAAAGGGGATATTTACAGTGGCAATTATGATGTTCGTTAGGCGGTTCGTTTTAGCCGGTAGTGCAACAGAAAGAAAAATCATGAGTGCGGGAATACTAACTGACACGAGTGCTGCCAGAAGAAACCCTTGTGTAATATTAAATACATAGACTCTCCCGATAAGAACATCTTTTATCATACCCGGCATATACAAGTGGAAGTAATCAATATAGATGATGAGAAACATTAAGCTCGTCCATAATGCTGCGAGTTTCAGTTTTACATTGACTTTAATGTCTTCCAGCGAAATTTGTTGTGTTTTTTTCGTGCTCATACATCGTCTGTTAAAAATTAAAACCAAAATGGAATCCCGGTTCGCCGAAAACGAATTTTGACCATTTGTCGTCTAACTGTTTAAATCCATCTGGCAGCTCTGTGTGATAAGCACGATGGGTGATTGCAATGGATGGTTGAATGAAAAACCTGTCTTTAAATAGCTTGATGTGATAACCAATACGGTAGGTGTTGAAAATCTGAAAACCATTGTCCATTTTTTTGCCTTTGCTGTTCATAAAGTTTTGCAAAGAAGGCATTACGTTAAGCTCTGCATACAAACCTTTCCACAAAAATCGCTGGTAAGACAGGGATATGCCATATTCGCGAACATAGCCCGGAAATTGTTCTTCAGGCTTTCCGTATGCGGTATTAAAAAACGGGTGAATACCATTTGGCCAGGCATATTTCCATGTTTTGGGTTCTAATGTAATTACATCTTTGCCTGTAAGACGATAGCCAATATTGATTTGAGCAAAGTTGGGCGGGTTTGTAGTAGCAAGATTGCCTAATAAAAACAAAGTGCTACCGATGAAACACTTTTTGTATGTACTATCTGTTTTGGCATATTGGGCTTTTGCCTGTAAGCTGCTTGCCAATACTAAAGCAAGTCCAATCCGTAAAATCTTCTTTTGCATTTTTTTATTTATATTAAATGATGCTGCAAAAGTAGATGGGAGAGGTGCTACGACTTATTCACTTAAGTTAAGAAATGAACCTTAGCCTCTATTCTTCTCTGTAATTCTTCCTCTCAACCTGCTTAGTGATTCGGGCTTGATGCCTAAATAGCTTGCTAATTGGTATTGTGGCACACGCTGAATAAGGTCGGGTCTTTTGTCTAATAAATTGAGGTATCGTTGTTCGGGCGATGAAGTCTTGAACTCGTCAAAGTCTATTCGTTGTTTTGCCAGCAATTCTTCGGATAACATTTTGCACATGGTCTCAAACTTGGGGAATTGAGCGTTTATTTCTGCTTCCATATCGGCATTTGAAACCGTGAGAATAGTCTCTTCTATACAGCTTACATAAAATTCAGAGGGTGTTTTACTTATTACACAAGGGGGTGTCAGCGCTTCCATTTCGGTATAGAAAGCGGTTGTTTTTTCTTCATTATCTAAAACATAATAGGTACGGATGCAGCCTTTCAGCACAAAGTAGCTGTCTTTGGTGTATTGTCCTTCTTTTAGTAGAATCGTCCCTTTCTTAACAGTGCGAAATATATCTACCGATAGTATGGCGTTCTTCTCATCTTCTGTAAGAGATATGTATTTTGATATGAAGTCGAATAGTACGTCGTGCATTGTTGATTTTTGTCACTGTTGTCTGTTATGCATGCTGCCAACTTACAGTTAATGCAAATATAGCTCAATAACTTATGCCCCCGAATATCATCAGCTATACATCATTGAGGAGGATGTTAGTGTCAGGCTTGCTATAGTTGCGTACACAAGGTTGATATTAACAGCAAGGTTTTTCTTATTATATATCTCAAGCCTATTCGTATTTTTATACCATAATAACAGGATATGGATTCATTAACCCACATCGTATTAGGGGCGTGTATTGGCGAGGTGATTGCCGGCAAAGAACTTGGGCGCAGAGCTATGTTGTGGGGAGCATTGGCTCAAACTTTTCCGGATATAGATGTGGTGGCAGAGTTATGGCTGGATACACCAAGCAATCTGCTGGCGCATCGTGGGTTTACGCATTCCATATTATCGTGCCTGTTATTCACGCCTTTCTTCGCATTGATGGCAAAGCGCATACACCGTAGCAGAAATGTGCATTTGCGTACATGGATGTGGTTGTTTGGCGTAGAGATGTTTTGCCATATTTTTCTGGATAGCCAGAATGCTTATGGCACGGGCCTGTTCGAGCCCTTCAGTCATGCGCGGGTATCTTTTAATACCATGTTTGTGGCAGATCCGCTGTTTACCATCGTGGCACTGATAGCCAGTATTGTACTCCTTATTTTTCGCAGTAAGAAAGACAGGCGCAGGCTGATATGGGCTACAGCAGGTATCGCAACCAGTGCGCTCTATTTATTTATCTGCACCATCAATAAACTGATGGTAACTAGTGAGGTAGAAGCTATGCTTGCTAAACAACATATCACGTACAATAAAAACTTCGTTACACCCACGCCGCTCAACAACCTGCTATGGTATGTAGTAGCCAACGACGATAGCGGCAGTTATGTAGGCTACAGGTCGGTATTTGATAAACAGGCTACATTGCCATTGGTATATTTTAAACGCAATGAAGCATTGCTGAATGATGTACATGATAACGAAAGCCTGCAAAAACTAAAACGCTTTTCGCAAGGGTATTATATAGCGCAGCAATGGGGCGATACGCTTGTGTTCAGCGACCTGCGCTTCGGGCAGATGGTGGGGTGGAAGAACCCTGATGAAAAATTTGTTTTCCATTATTTTTTGCAACAGCCCGCAGGCAACGATTTGGTGATACAGCGCGGACGATTTGCCAAATGGGATAATACGGCAATACCCAGCTTGTGGAACAGGATGATGGGGCGTTGATTTACTTTTCCTGCGTGTAATAAAAAGTTACCACATTCAGCAATAGCTTGACGGTGAGGTATGCCACATATTGCCACACGCGCCGCAGGTAATGTGTTTTGCGGCAATATTCTTCTTCGGTTATGCGTTTGCAATCTGTATTGATTACATGGTTCAATTCTTCTTGTACAGTACTAACAAAAGGTTTGTTGCGTACATCCAGATTCAGCTCTATGCTGGCATAAGCACTGATGTTGTTTACATTGTAAGAGCCTATCGTCAGTCGTTTACTGTCTGCACAGGCTACTTTTGCGTGCAGTATGCTGCGGGTATATTCGTATAGCTCTATGCCGTTTTTCAGCATCCAGCGATACAGGTATTTTTCGGCACTCTTGGCAAGCACTACGTCTGACTGACCTGCGACGATTACTTTTATTTTCACACCTCGCTTTATGGCTGCCAGCATACGTTGTCTGAATACCCAGCCGGGCAAAAAATAACTGCTGGCTATTATCATTTCATCGCTGCAAGTATTCAGCATATTGAAGTAGCTCTTCCATATCTGGCTTTTGCGTTTTACCCAATCGTTGCGGCGCACACGTACCGCATATTCAGTACCCGTATGGTTGTTTAGGATTTGCGTAATCCTTTGTGCATCTGGCGGATGTGCGATGATTGCTTTGTCACGCCCGCCGTTCCACATCTCGCAGCAGATGGCTGATAATTGGGTAGCAGCCTCGCCCTCGGTATATAATGCCATATCGAACCACGCGGGTTGTGCGGGCATATCATTGTATTTGTTCTCTATATTGATGCCGCCTACCAATGCCTTGCTATAGTCTGCCACAAATACTTTATGGTGCAGCCGCCTGCCGAAGTAGAAATTACTGCTTTTGAAAATAGGTTCGAACAAACGGAAATATATGCCTGCGCTGCGAATGGTGTTGATATAATCATCATCTATGTTTTGCGAAGCATAGCCATCTGCCAGAAAAAATATTTGCACTCCGCGCTGCGCAGCCGCTATCAGCGCATCGCCCACCTGCCTGCCTGTTTCGTCTGTTGTGTAGATGTACACTTGCAGGTGGATGGTGTGTTGTGCTTCATCAATGAGACGCACTAACGTATCGAAATATGCCTTGCCACCATGCACCAACTCTACCTTGTTTTGCAAAGTGTAATCGCGCTCATTTTTATTAGGTGCTGTAGCCTGCTGCATACGTGTTATAAAGTTAGCGAAGAAATAAGCCTTTTACTATCCCCGTTCATTAACTTGCAGGGGTGCATCTGCATGTATTAGATAACGCCTTATGGTTTCCTGCTGCTGAACAGGCACTGGATGACGGCTTACTGGCAATAGGTGGCGATTTACGCCCCGACAGGCTGGTACTGGCATACAGGCAGGGCATCTTTCCGTGGTTTGATGACGAACTGCCGATGTGGTGGTGTCCCGACCCGCGCTTTGTATTATATCCCAACGAATTGTACATCAGTAAAAGCATGATGCAGGTGATAAAGAAAGGGACGTTTCGTTTTACAGTGAACAAAGCTTTTAATGATGTAATACGGTATTGCAAACAAACAGCCAGAGCGGGGCAAGATGGTACGTGGATTACCGATGCAGTAGAGCAGGCATACATACAAATGCACCAACTGGGCTATGCGCATAGCGCCGAGGCATGGCAAGACGGCAAATTAGTGGGCGGACTGTATGGCATACGCATGGGCGGTGTGTTTTTTGGTGAGAGCATGTATAGCCATGTGAGCAATGCCAGCAAGTATGCTTTTATACAATACGTGCAGCAACTGCAAAGCGAGGGTGTGCAACTGATAGACTGCCAGGTATATACCGAGCATTTAGAAAGCCTCGGCGCGAGGATGATAGCAAGGGATGAGTTTTTGGGGATGCTGAGGGAGCTTATTCCGTAGAATAGAAAAACGTAACTTACATACACTTAATACCAAAAACATGAAGAACAACACATTGCTTATTATAACAAACGGCATCTTAGTAGTATTACTCGTGTTTCAGTTTGTATATAACTATAAACGTATAAACAGCCTGAAAAAAGAAGTAGCTATACAAAAGACAATAAACGATTTCGTAACAAGGCACTATGGCAACCAAGCACCACCTTACGATAGCGTTTATGCAAAAAATGATACTGTAGCATTTTATAAAAACGGTGCGTTTTTAGGGATGTCAGTTACAATAGAGGAGTAGGAGAATACTACTGCATGTATTTTCAATCGGCACTTAATTTGCATACTATGAATAGGTCGGCTATAATTTTGATTTTTGTTTTTATGCTTGGGGTTACATTCAAGTCAAAGTGTCAAGATTATATTAAATACCACCAGTCAATAGCCAATGCTGAACGTAAGATATTTGTAGAGAATAAAATAGTAGATGGATTAGCATTGTATGTAAAGACTTTTGAAAATTATGATTTCATCTTTCTGCAAGATTGTGTAACTGCGATGCAGATTGCATTGATGCTTAATGATGAAAATAAATTTATTGTGTTGATAACAAAAGGTGCAAAAAATGGCCTATTGTTGCGACATCTAACGGCGATAAGGTACATAAATACACATCCTATTTTTACCAAACAAAAAATTACTGTTATTGAAATTATTAAACAGAACAGACAATTTTATCTACGCAGATTAGATACTGCTATTGTAAAGGAAGTATATAGTTTATATGCTTGGGATCAACTTGAGAAAAACGCTCTTTTGCATGAAACTGTTCCACAATATAACCTTCGGTATAAAAATGCAATAAACACAACTTTTAAGAAGTTCAAAGAAGTAATAGATAGAAAGGGCTTCCCAGCAGATAAACTCATCGGAATTGACCAAAATGATATTCAATATGAGCTTAAGACAGGCAGGCAAGACTTAAAAGTGTATTATTATAAGTATAAAAAGGAGTATCGAGTTAAACAAGAACAATTTGAATTAGAAGAAGAGTTTTTAGCATCTACTTTGTACTTCCCAATACTGTTACATTATGAACATCAATTTTCAAACTATAAACTTTTTAATGACAGCTTTTTTGTCAGCCAAATCGCCAAAGGGAATATGCACCCAAAGGATGTAGCGTCTATATATGATATGGAATATATAGTGTATCCTGCTAAAATTCCAGATATATCTAAGGGACAATGTTTCTTTGGAGTTGGTTTGCTTGACACATTTTTTGAGTCTCACCCTTTGCCAACCTCTGATATGATTATTAATAACTGCAGATCAAAATTTTTCATCCCGCCAATTGAAAATGATAGATTAAAATACCGTTTCCTAAAACAACATGGTATGCATGCTGCTTGGGGTTGGGATGGTATGAGGTCGTGATGCTTTTCTACAGTTCATGTTTTTCTAAGAAGTCTCACTTTTTTTCACCAACAGTTAATAAATCTTAATGGCATTGTAAGTGGCGGTGCTTTGTAGTATGTTTATTCTATCATGTTGCCTGTTACAAATAAGCGTATAGCATCTATAGACATACTGCGTGGTATGGTGATGGTGGTAATGGCACTTGACCATACGCGCGACTATTTCAGCAACTTCGCCTACAACCCTACCGATTTGGAGCATACCAATACCACCATGTTCTTCACCCGTTGGGTAACGCATTTTTGCGCGCCTATATTTATTTTCCTGTCGGGCACCAGTGCGTATTTGTCGCTCAGCAAGGGCAAGACTAAAAAAGAGGCTTCGTTGTTTTTATTAAAACGTGGTGTATGGTTGGTGATACTGGAGCTAACCATTGTGCGTTTTGGCTGGCTCTTCAATCTGGCCATAACCGATATGGTGGCGCAAGTGATATGGGCCATCGGGTGGAGCATGGTATGCCTTGCGGGGCTGCTGCATTTGCCACGCTGGGCAATACTCACCATCAGCCTGCTGATGATTTTCGGACATAATGCACTGGATGCCATACATGCTGATGCGATGGGGGATAAAGCATTGTATTGGCGCATACTGCACGAGTTTGGCTATACCAAATTGGGAAACAATGGCGCAGGGCTGATGGTTATATATCCGCTTGTGCCGTGGGTAGGTATAATGGCTGCGGGCTATGTACTTGGCGGCGTGATGCTCCAAGACGAAAGGCAGAGAAATAATACACTTTACAAGTTGGGTATATCGGCAATCGTCCTGTTTATAGTGCTGCGCTACACCAATCTTTATGGCGATGCGAAATTGTGGCAAGTTCAAGACACGGCATGGTTTACCGTGTTGAGTTTTATTAATTGCAGCAAATACCCGCCATCGTTGCTCTATCTCTTAATGACGATTGGCCCCGCGCTGATAGCATTACCCTTGCTGGAGCGTATCAATAATATGCTAACAAGGTTCTTTACCGTATTTGGCAGGGTGCCTATGTTTTACTACATACTGCATATATACCTGATACACGGCATGGCATTAGCAATAGCTTTATGCATGGGCTTTTCTGCCAGCTATTTTACAGGCGATGCGGTGTTTGGTGCAAAGCCGGGCTGGGGTTTCGGTTTGCCGATGGTGTATGTTTTTTGGCTGCTGGCGGTAGCATTGCTCTACCTGCCATGCAGGTGGTTTATGTTCATCAAGATGAACTATAAAAAATGGTGGCTTAGTTATATCTGATTATCTATTTGCCGAATTTTTTCTTCAGCATACTCAGGGCATCGTTCATATTCATATTGCTTGTGTCCGGTTCTTTGCGCTGCGGTTGCTGCCTGTTGTTATGATTATTTCTCGCGGGCTTTGCAGGTGCTTCCATCGTCTGTTTGATGGATAGCGATATACGTTTGCGCGCTGCATCTACTTCCAGCACTTTTACATTCACCTGCTGGTTTAGTTTCAGCGCCTCGTTTGGGTCGGTTATATAAGTGTGCGATATTTCAGACACATGCACCAAGCCGTCTTGTTTTACACCTATATCTACAAACGCGCCAAAGCGGGTGATATTGGTTACAACGCCGGGCACTATCATGCCCACATTCACATCTTCTATACTGTATATATTGGCAAACTCAAAAGCCTGCGCCTCGCTGCGCGGGTCGAGTCCCGGCTTTTTCAATTCGTTCAGTATGTCTTTAATAGTATGCTCGCCTATGGTGTCCGATATGTATTTTTTAGTGTCTAATTGTTTTATGACACCCTCGTTGCCTATCAGCGTTTTTACATCCAGCCCCATATCGGTAGCCATACTGGCTACTACATCATATACTTCGGGATGCACGGCACTTGCGTCCAGCGGGTTGTCGCCATTTTGTATGCGTAGAAAGCCTGCGCACTGCTCGTATGCTTTGTTTCCCAATCGGGGTACTTTCAGCAGTTGCTTGCGCGATGTAAAACCACCTATTTCATCTCTGTATTTTACTATATTATCAGCTATAGACGGGCCTATACCACTTACATAACTAAGCAGGTGTTTGCTGGCGGTATTCAGGTTTACGCCCACAAGGTTCACGCAGCTTACAACGGTCTGGTCAAGGCGTTCTTTCAGGCGCACTTGGTTTACGTCGTGTTGATATTGCCCCACACCAATGCTCTTAGGGTCTATCTTCACCAATTCTGCCAACGGGTCCATCAATCTGCGTCCTATACTTACCGCACCACGCACGGTAATATCCTGTTCGGGAAATTCTTCCCTTGCTATCTCTGATGCCGAGTAGATAGAAGCACCATCTTCGTTCACTAAAAATATGGGCAAACCGAGGTTCAGCTTTTTGATAAACTGTTCCGTTTCTCTGCCAGCCGTACCGTCGCCCACGGCTATGCTCTGCACATCGTATTGCTTCACAAGGCTGCGTATCGTTTGCTCTGCGCTTGCCAGCCTGCCGGGTTCGTGTATATATATCAGGTCTGTTTTTTTGAGGCTGCCCTTATCGTCGAGGCACACTACTTTGCAGCCTGTACGGTAGCCGGGGTCTATTGCCAGCAAACGTTTGCCACCCAATGGCGAACTCAACAATAACTGCCGCAGGTTTTCGGCAAATACATTGATGGCTTCTTCATCACCTTTCGTTTTCAATGCCATACGAAACTCGCTCTCAAGGCTGGGTTGCAGCAATCGCCTGTACGCGTCTTTAGCTGCTTTGGCTACCTGTTCGCCGGCATAGTTGTTAGCTTTTACATATAGTTTTTCAAGGATGGTGAGTGCATCTTCTTCAACAGGTGCAATGCTCATGCGCAGCACCCCTTCCATAAAACCACGCATCACCGCCAATATGCGGTGCGATGGTATTTTACTGACAGGCTCCGAGAAATCGTAATAGTCTTTGTACTTCACACCTTCTGCCTCTTTGTCTGCCAATACCTTGCTCTGTACGGTGGCACTATCTTCAAACAGCTTGCGCATTTTAGCGCGCACGGTAGCATCTTCGTTGATGGTTTCTGCAATAATATCTCTTGCTCCTTGCAGTGCATCTTCGGCGGTTTTTACATTGTCTGTAATATACTTAGTGGCTTCGTCAAGCGGTATTGTATTGCCTTGCTCCAATAACAACAACGCCAATGGTTCCAAGCCGTTTTCTCGTGCAGTCTGCGCTTTGGTTTTTCGTTTGGGTTTGTATGGCAGGTAGATGTCTTCAAGTGCCGCAAGGGTTATGGCATTGTTTATTTTATCCTGCAAGGCATCCGTCATTTTGCCTTGCTCGGTAATGGTCTTTTCTATAAAGGCTTTCCTGTCGGTAAATTCCTGTTGAAATTTTGCTTCGTCTTGTATGTTTTGTACCTGCACCTCGTCCAGCGCGCCTGTTTTATCTTTTCGGTATCGGGCAATGAATGGTATAGTGGCTCCTTCGTCCAGCAAAGCCAATACGGCTGCTACTTGTTGTTGACTTATATTCAGTTTGGCAGATACGCTGCCTGCAAATGCTATCATTGTTCAGTTTTCTTGCGGTGCGAATGTAATAGCAGGTTTTGAAACCGAAAAAGAAAATCTTTGCTAATATCTTTTGAATAAATCAAAGTACTGCCCGAAGTGCGACACTATGAATAATAACAGCAGATTAATAATAATATGCTTTAACAAAATTATAGGACTGGTATATGATATACAGGTACACCTCAAGATTAATTTTGATTTATAAAATTTACGTTATGAAGCAACTCTTATCAGCTCTATTAGTTTTAGCAACAAGTTTTTCATTTGCACAAACAATACCTGTTTCCGATTTTGAAAATTGGACTATAACTAATTATGATGATTTAAATGCACCGTGGATTACATCTAATGAAACAACCGTCCCGAATTTCGGTGCATCTAATGTCAAAAAGGTAACAGGTCACTTAAGTACCAACGCAGTAAGGTTAGAAACCTATGCATCGGGTACTGATACCTTGGTAGGTTATTTTACAAATACTGAGGGAGACCCTACAACTGGTGAAGGTGGAGTGCCTTATTCACAAATGCCAACTGCTATTACTGGCTTTTACAAGTACAATTTGCCGGCAAATGATACAGCACTACTAATAGTAGTATTTAAGAAGAATGGAACAGTTATTAGTTCTAACACATTTAAAATAAAAGGTACAGGCAGTCTGCCCACTTTTACTTCATTCAACTACCCGGTATCTATGAGTGTAACGCCTGATTCTGTAGTTGTATTAGCTGCATCAGGTAACTTTATTAATGGCGGTGTTAACGCAAATAGTTGGATAGAGTTTGACCAATTGAGCTTTACAGGGCCTGGGATAACACAACCTATCATGAATGGTGATTTTGAAGGATGGTCTGCTAAAAGCTACCAGGTTCCTCAAGATTGCTCTGTTGATGGAGATGTTACCAGAACTACAGATAAATATGCAGGCAACTATGCCGCAAAAATGGTTACTATAGATGACGGTACAGGTTCACCTTATACCGGTGATGTTTATGTTACAATGCCTTATACTAGTACATCGCCAGACACACTTACTGGATATTATAAATACACTGCAGGTGCTCCCGGAGATGAGGGGCAGATAATAGTTATGTTTTTCAAAAATGGAATGCCTGTAGGTAATAGCATTATTGAATCCTTGACTGCATCTTCGACATATAAAAAATTCAGCATGCCATTTCAGGCAACCCAAGTGCCTGACGAACTGTATATCATTTTTGCATCAAGTGATTTTACAAATGGTGCCATTGGGTCAACCTGTTTGATAGATGAAGTATCAATCAAGCAAGGTTCTCTATCTGTTAATAATAAAACATATCAAAAAACAGATATTAAAGTTTATCCCAACCCAGCAAAAGATATGATTACCATCCGTGCAGAACATAAAGATGGGTTGATAGCCAAGATATTTGACAATACTGGTAAGCTATTGGTTGAACAGGCATTTGAGAAAGATAAAACGAGTATCAATATGCCACTACAAAATATGGTAGCAGGTATGTACAATTTGGTGTTATATACTAAAGACGGAGCCATATTTGCTGTTAAACCTTTCTTGAAACAATAAGAATAGTTGATTTATATTATATAAGAGGGTGCTTTTAAGCATCCTCTTATTATTTGACAGAAAAACAGTATATAATTTGTTGATGTCAGATTATTTTCCTTACCTTTGCAGTCCCAAAAATTATCCGGCTACCTGCGCCGTAGTGCAAGGGTATCCAATGTTGTTTGCCGGATATGCGGGATTATTGTTTAACTATTTAAAGTTTTTATGGCAACACAAAACCTTCAAAGCTACGAGCTGATGGTCATCTTTACGCCGGTATTGGCAGAAGATGAGTTCAAAGCGGCTCAGAAGAAGTTTACAGACTTCATTAAAGAAAATGGTGGCGAAATCGTTCACCAGGATGCATGGGGCTTACGTTCATTAGCTTACCCCATCGACAAAAAAACTACAGGCCTTTACTGGTTGCTTGAGTACAAAGCGCCAACAGACGTAAACAGCAAGCTGGAAATTCAGATGAACCGTGATGAGAGCATCATGCGCCAGATGATTACCCGTCTTGACAAATACGCTGTGGCTTACAATGCAAAAAAGCGCAATAAAGTAGCTGAAACGGCTACCGCTTAATCATCATTTTAAAAACAACTTTGAACAATGGCAAAGCAAAACGATATTAAATTTCTGACATCTACACGTGTAGAAAAACGCCAGAAGAAATACTGCCGCTTCAAGAAGATGGGCATTAAGTACATCGACTACAAAGACGCGGAGTTTTTGAAAAAATTTGTGAACGAACAAGGTAAAATGCTGCCACGCCGTATTACTGGCAACTCGCTGAAGTTTCAGCGCAAGGTAGCACACGCTGTTAAGAAGGCTCGCCAAATGGCACTGATGCCTTATGTTACTGACCTTTTAAAATAAGATTGTAAAGTCATGCAAGTAATATTAATCAAAGACGTAGACAACCTGGGCAGTGCCCATGAGCTGGTAGAAGTAAGGCCGGGATATGCCCGCAACTACCTAATACCTCAGAAATATGCTATCGAAGCAAGTGGCAGCAACCTGAAAATAATGCAGGAGCGCCAGAAACAACTGGCTAAGCGCGAAGCTAAACTGATGGCTGAAATTGCAGATGTAACTAAAGTGCTGAAAGCAGCCCCTGTGAAACTGGGTGCTAAGCTGGGCAGCAATGGCAAAATCTTCGGTTCTGTAACATCTATTCAACTGGCGCGCGCAATACGCGAGCAGAAAGGATATGAAATAGACCGCCGCCGCATCAGCATCACAGACGATGTGAAAGAGGCTGGCTCTTACAAAGCGCAAATAGACTTTGGTAAAGACAATGTGATAGAAGTGGAATTTGAAGTAGCTGGCGAATAATAGTCACCACTTTTTTGATATGTTATAGGGAAAGCATTGCTTTCCCTATATTTTTTTGCATACCATACAATAATATACCGTAACAATATTGACCTGAACGAAATGTGTCACAAGCCAGACGTTACATATAATTTTTAACTCAATACCTTTGATTTGTTATTTTATATTGTAAATTTAATTGCTTTTTAATCTATTTTTAATTACTCCTTAATGTCGTTACCAACCATTTATAAAATGATGTATGGCTAAATACATAGGGATAATATGCGCTACCTTGCTTTCAATAGCATTGCAGGCACAACAGTTGCCAGCAGATAATGCAACGTTGAATTATCGAATTGTAGGTCTTTCGGTGCCGCAAAACACAAAAGCAGCATCTTATGTATTTCAAATAGCCAAAGGTAATCAACCCAATGAAGCCGCTTTTGCAAGTGCAATTTTTATAAAGCATAAATCAGATAAGACAACTGATATAGAAGAACTGCCGCAGTGGGGCAAACCATATACATGGCGTGTGGTGTATTGCGACAAGGCCGGCAAAGAAATAGGCAATTCTGGTTTACACCATTTCACTACGGGAAACTTGCCTTATGCAGATACTACAAAAAACGGGCTTGTAATAGTAAAGCAGGCTACAGATCACAAAGACCTGTTGGTGCTGGTCGACAGGGCATTGGTGATGTACGATATGAAAGGCAGCCCTGTATGGTATATGCCCGATATTCCTGAAATCAAAAAGCGGGATTTTAATATCCGCGATTTCAAGCCAACCGCAGATGGTACGTTTACATTGCTGAACAATGACGAAGCGATAGAAATAGACTATAATGGTAAGATAGTATGGACAGCCCCTAATGATGGCAAGGTAAGCGGCAAAAAAATAGAAGGGTATCACCACGAGTTTACCAAACTTGCCAACGGACATTATATGGTAGCAGGTGCAGAAATAGTTAAGATGCAAGTACCCGCACCCCATGATGATTATTTTGCAGAGGGTGATAAACAAATATCTAAAGATGCTGCGGGAAACTACTTTGCAGAGTTTACCTGCGGTACATTGATAGAGTATGATGTAGCAGGTAATGTAGTATGGTTTTGGAAAGCGGCAGAACACATGAACAGTACCGATTTCTTTGTAACTAAAAACAAACTAACCAAGCCATTTGACTGTAATCCCTACCTGAATGGATTTGACTATGACGAGGCCAACAAAGTAATATACATCAGTTACAAAAATATAAACAGGGTAATGAAAATTGCCTACCCGGGCGGAGAGGTGTTGAATATCTACGGTGCTAATGGCAGTCAAAACCTTTTTTACGGGCAGCATGCTTGCCGTGTTAATCC
This sequence comes from Chitinophagaceae bacterium IBVUCB1, assembly GCA_002127285.1. GTDB lineage: Bacteria > Bacteroidota > Bacteroidia > Chitinophagales > Chitinophagaceae > Polluticoccus. Next base: position 433,620 of record NFUW01000001.1, on the reverse strand, counting down.
ACGGACAAACGAGCTGTATTTGTACAACAATAACCATAGTGACTATCTGCCACTTGCAGCGTCGCAGTTGGATGCAGAAGGTTACCTGACATCGCACATCGTAAAGTATAAGCAACCGCCAGGCAGCAATAACAGCCTGATAAAAAATTGGGATGTAGGTCTTCGGTTAGTACAAGACAAAAAAGCTTTTCAGCTAAGCGTGCGTGGTGGCAGTATATCTATACTGGATGATGACTGTGTATTGGTAAGCGGAGGTACGATGAACCTGATACTATTGATAGACAAGCAGAAGCAGAAAATATGGGAAGCCGTTCCATACACAACAGAGAACAACCAAAGAGTACCATTGATACCTTATCGTACCAGCTATATGCATAAAAAAGACTTGGAGAAGTTTGTGTTTTCTAAAGCACTGGTAGTGACTAAGGGTAAGTAAGGGTCATAAGAGTCTGAAATAAGCTACATATTAATTAGCTATTATTACATTGAATTGGTTAAGGGAGTCAAAAGTATTTGAGGCAAGTGGTATAGTAAAGCACAATTCTCTGATTGTAATTTAGGATAAATAGATAGTAATAGAATTTAGCTGTTGGCCTGTTTCAGGCTGATTTTTTACCTGAATAAAAGGATATTTGGGAGAAAACTGGAAGAACAAAAATAAAAACGGTTATACTTATGTATAACCGTTTGATTGTTAAGCTCCCCCTTCAGGACTTGAACCTGAGACCCCCTGATTAACAGTCAGAATTTTGTGTTTTTTATTGTTTATCGTTTTTTTTTGGATATTCTTTAAAAACACAGTAAATACAATGCTTTCAGCCGATTTTACGAAATATGCATGCTTGTTTGTTTTGTGTTATTTTGGGAGAAAATGGGAGAAAAATGGGAGAAAAAAATGAGCAAGGTTTCTATAGTAGTTTATCACGATAACAGAAAAGAAAGTAAAAGCGGACTATACCCCGTAGTGCTTCGCATAAATGCAGACGGAGACAGAAGGGCTTACCCTGTATTTTACAATCATCAAAGGCTTAGGCTGTCAAATGCTGATTTTCAAAGTAGCTATAATGCCATCAGACCAAAGAACCTGCATAGAGAGTATAAAACAGCCATAGAGGCCTGCTATATTAAGGCTCAAAAAATTGTAGATAGCTTAGACCCTTTTGTTTTTGAAACCTTTGAAATGGAGTATAAGGGTAGTATAGGCGATAAAACAGACCTGCTGGCCATGTACGACAGGGTAATTGCTGAAAACGAGAAAGAAGACCGTATCAAAAATGCAGAGGCTTATCTTTCATCTAAACGCTCTGTTATAGATTTCTTTCAGTATCGTACAGGCAGAGAGGTTAATAAAATCAACTACAAGGAAATAACACCGCAACTGCTAAAGGAATACCAAAAGTATATGACTGATGTTGAGATTGTGAAAGCTGGTAAGGTGGTAAAGAAGAAATTGTCTATCAGTACTGTGGGTAGCTATACAAGGGCATTAAGAGCCATATTTAACCGAGCTATTGATGATAAGATAATACATAAAGACCTGTACCCATTCGGCAAAAACAAGCAAAAGTTTCAAACGCCTGCTGGTAAAAAGGTAAAGAAGGGTTTAAGTAAAGAGCAGGTGCAGGCCATATACAATATGGATTTATCCAACAATCTGAAAGCAAAGAAAGCCCGTGATTTCTGGCTGCTATCATATGTATGTAATGGTATGCAGTTTAAGGATATTGCACACCTGAAATACAAAAACATCAGCGGGGAGTTTTTTCACTTCGTGAGGCATAAAACCAAAAATACCACAATAGGCAATCAGGCACCCATAACTGTACTCATTACAGCACATGTGCAATACATGATAGATACCTATGGCAATACACAAGTAAGTGAAAACTATATTTTCCCTATCATTAATGATGGTATGACGGCTAAAGAACAAACAAGGGCTGTAAGCAATTTTACCCGCTTTGTAAGCCAAAACCTGAAAGGCATTGCTAAAAAACTAAATCTTGATATTAACCTTGCTAATATGGTGGCAAGGCACACTTTTGCTACAGCTATTATAAGAGGTGGCCAGTCTGTAGAGTTTGCTCAAAAAGCTATGGGGCATCAAAGTAAACGTACTACCGATGCTTACTTTAATGGCTTTGAGGATAAGGAGCTAATAAAGGTTAATACACAACTACTGGATTTTGGCAAGAAATGACAAAAAAAGCAAGGGCAAAAGCCCTTGCTGTATAAAACCAATCGTAAATTCTAATCTTATAGTTGAGTAGCAGTATAAACCACATCTACAGTATAAGTACCTGCTGGGTAAGTGAAACCAGGCTGTGCTTCGTAACGTACGCTGAACAGTTGGTTGCCACCGTTTGCAGCGTTTGTTATCAGGTTTTGCGCAGTTGATGTAAGACCAGCATAAGCAGTAGTGCTGAATGGAGAAGCGATAGCACCACCTGTGCTGTTAGCAGATACCATCAGACCTAATACACCAGAAACTGGCATTACAGGAGCAGGAGTTACAGAACCTGTATAAGTAAAGTTAGTATTGTTGGTACGAACCGATACACCGAAGCGACGGTTTGAACGTACACGCAACTCTTGTGCAGATGAAGTAACACCGTTTGCGTAGTCATTCACTGTGTTGAAAGCCAGGTTAACAGCAGCACCTGTTGCAGTACCAGACCCTGTGAAAGTCAATTCGATAGCGTTGCTCAGGTTCAGGTTAACTGTTTGTGTAGCAGTAGAAGATGGAGCTTGTGCTTTAGCAGCAAAACCAGTGATACCCAGAGCGATGATTGCAATTACTTTTTTCATTTTACTTTGTTTTTGTTTGTTTTAAATTTGATTTATTTGTTTTTGTTCGTTTGATAATGCAAAGATGCATCGGCAGGCACCCGATAGCCAAAAAAACAGGCTTGGTTAACCTGAGCTTAGCGAACGGTTAACGAGTGGTTAACAAATACATGGTACTATATTTGGCTAAAAGCCTTGCCTGTATTGAGTATGAATGACAAAGGCAACCCTTAAAGGCTGCCCTTGCTGTGGAGGTAATTGGGATAACCCGCTCACCGATGTAAATATACATATTAGAACATTATAGAAATTTGGATGCGATAATAATAACGATTTAAGAAAAACTAAACCTGAATACTAATATATAGTATCAGTCTTAAGTAAACATTTCTCTGTAATAGTCGATTTTAAAATCCTTAACAGGAGTTATTGATTTTTTTAGGCTTATTCTAATGAAGTTATTTCCACCCACCCCCTAAAGCCTTATAGATATTTGCTACAGCATTTAATTGCTGTTGTTTGGTTTCTATCAATTCCAGTTTAGCATCCAGCGCATCCCGCTGCGCTACTAATACTTCCAGATAATCTGCCCTGGCAGAGTTGAATAAGTCCTTTGCAATATCTATAGATTGTGTAAGTGTTTCTACCTGCTTATTTTTCAAAGTATATGCCTGTTGCAGATTGCTGATACGTGCCAATTCGTTTGACACTTCTACATACCCATTCAGTATAGATTGCTGATAATCATACAATGCTTTTATCTGATTAGCTTTAGCCGTGTTGAACTCTGCAACAATAGCAGAACGGTTTACTAAGGGTGCTGCCAATTCGCCAACAAGTGAATAAGCAAGCGATTGAGGAGAGGTAAAAAGGTAAGATGTTTTAAAAGCATTAAACCCTACAAAACCTGTAATGCCGAAAGACGGGTAAAACTCTGCTTTTGCAACTTTTACATCACATTTAGCAGCCATCAATTCATATTCTGCCATCCGAATATCGGGGCGGTTGGCAAGCATCTGAGATGGGATGCCAGCAGCAACTTGTTTTGGTAGTTCGTCTTTGAATATTGTTTTGTTGCGTACTATAGGTTGAGGAAATCTACCTGCTAAAAAGTTGATTTTGTTTTCCGTTTCGGTTATCTGTTGCCTCACATCATATTCCATAGCTTGCAGTTTGTACACTTGTGCTTCAAACTGCTTTACAGCCAATTCCGTTACCACTGTTGCTTGTTTTTGCACCCTTACAATATCTAATGCGTTTTGTTGCAGTTCTATGGTTGCTCTGATAATATCTAACTTATTGTCGAGCGATAGTAGTTCGTAATACGAGTTAGCTATTTCTGCTACAAGATTAGTAGTTACAAGGTTTCTGCCATCAATGCTTTGCAGGTATTTGTAAAATGCTGCTTTTTTTGCATTTCGCAATTTGCCCCATACATCAATTTCCCAAGCGGTATTAAGCCCGACAAGATAATTGGGCAAATGTTCAGGCACTACCTCGCCGGGGGTAATATCAGCAGATGCATCGCCAGCACCTTGACTTGTATAGCGACCTGCTTTTTCAAAGCCCGCTTCGCCACCAGCGGTAACAAATGGAAAGAGCTTGCCTTTTCTTAGCCGTACATTATTTTTCGCTATCTCAATATTTTGCATAGCAATCAACGCATCAGGATTGTTTTTCAGCGCAGTATCTATTAGCGATACTAAATTTTTATCAGCAAAAAAATCTCGCCAATTTATAGCAGCACTATTAATTGTGTCTGTACCCATACTATAATATGCTGGCACTTGCCTTAGCTCTATTTTGGGTACAGGTTTTAATGTATTACATGCTGTCAATAACAATATTGACAGTACAGATATTATAGTCTTGTAGTTACTACGCATATTATTGTATTTCTTCTGACAATGGATTTTCTTCTTCTTCTTTTATAAACTTATGTTTGTTGGCAAGCGAGCCAAAGATGAAGTATAAGCCGGGTATTATTAACACGCCGAATACCGTACCCAATAGCATACCACCTGCTGCTGCTGTACCAATAGTACGGTTGCCAAGCCTACCGGGGCCTGTAGCAAATACTAAGGGTATCAACCCGGCAATGAATGCAAAGGAAGTCATCAGGATAGGTCGGAAACGGGCTTTTGCCCCTGCCAATGCAGATTGATATACAGACATACCCGTACTATGGCGTTGTGCTGCAAACTCTACAATCAATACTGCATTTTTACCAAGCAAGCCTATCAGCATTACCATTGCTACCTGTGCGTATATATTGTTTTCCAACCCAAATAATTTGAGTAACAGAAATGCACCGAATATGCCAGCAGGTAATGATAGAATGACAGATAATGGTAAGATAAAACTCTCGTACTGAGCGGCGAGTATCAGATATACAAAGCCAAGACAAATAAGGAATATATAGATGGCTTGATTGCCTTGAGCTACCTCGTCTGCCGATATACCTGCCCAGCCAATACCAAACCCTCTTGGTAATGTTTTTTCAGCTATTTGATTGATAATATTAATAACCTCACCACTACTATGCCCTGCTGAAGCTGCACCGCTTATTTCTGATGAATAATACATATTGTGCCTTGTTATTTCCGACAGCCCATATATTTTTTCCATACGCATAAAAGCAGAGAACGGAACCATATCGCCCTTATCGTTTTTTACATACAGTTTTAGAATATCATCAGGCAGTGCTCTGTATTGCGGTGCCGCCTGAACTATTACTTTATATTGTCTGCCGAATTTGATAAAACTGATTTCGTAGTTACTACCCATCAAGGTTGATAGGGTATTCATAGCGTTTTCAATTGTTACGCCTTTTTGTTGTGCAATGTCATTATCTACCCTTAGCATAAATTGCGGGTAGCTGGCACTATAAAAGCTGAATACAGATGTAAGCTCTGGGCGGCGGCTTAGCTCTTTAACGAAATCGCTATTAACTTTTTCCATTCGTTTATAATCTACTGCCCCGGTCTTATCGAGCAAGCGCAGTTCAAAACCACCTGCTGCACCATAGCCCGGTACGGCTGGCGGTTGGAAAAACTCTATTGTAGCTCCTGTAATGTCTTTACATTTTTCTTCAAGTTGTTCAATTATTTCCTGCACGTTATGTTTTCGTGCCGACCAGTCTTTGAGGTTGATAAGGCAAGTGCCTGAATTGGTGGCAGTACCCTCAGTAAGTATTTCGTAGCCTGCTAATGCTGAAACAGACTGCACACCATCAATATCTTCACATATTTTTTGTAACCGTTCGGCTATTTCATTTGTCCTTTCTAAAGACGAGCCGGGGGGCGTTTGTATGATGGCATACAACATGCCTTGGTCTTCATTGGGAATAAAGCCAGACGGTACTGTTTTATTGAGTAAATACGTGCCGATGCTAAATGCAATCAAAACACCGAATGTTAGTACGCGCCTATTTACGATACGTTTTAGTAAATTTTCATACCTGTTTGCAGAGCAGTTGAATAAATTATTAAAGCCATCAATAAGCCTATTAACAGGTGTCTTTTTTCTTTCTTTACCATGATTGTTTTTTAGAATAATAGCACATAATGCAGGTGTAAGGGTTAAGGCAACAATACCTGATAAAACAATTGCCGTAGCCATAGTTATAGAAAACTGCTTGTAAAACATACCAACAGGGCCGGGCATGAATGCAACGGGGATAAATACTGCTGCCATAAGGAAGGTAATAGCAATGATAGCACCAGAAATTTCGCCCAATGCTTTTGCCGTTGCCTTTCGTGGGCTTAGATGCTCTTTCTCCATATTGGCATGTACTGCCTCTATTACCACAATAGCATCATCAACCACTATACCAATGGCAAGTACTAATGCAAATAGCGTAATCAGATTGAGCGTTATGCTGAAATATTGCATAAATACAAACGTGCCTATCAAAGAAACGGGTACTGCCAATGCAGGTATTAGTGTAGAACGCCAATCGCCCAAGAAAAGAAATACAACAAGCCCTACCAGTATAAATGCTTCAACAAGTGTATGCAATACCTTTTCTATCGAGGCATCCAAAAACTTAGAAACGTCATAGCTTATTTCATAATCCATTCCTTTGGGAAATGAACTTTTTTTGATTTCAGCCAACTTTGCCTTTACATCTTTGATAACCTGACTTGCATTACTACCATAAGACTGTTTTAATACAATGGCTGCTGATGGCTTACCATCTAAGTTGGAATAGATGTCGTACATAGAACTGCCAAACTCTATATCGGCAATATCTTTAAGACGGAGCAACTCACCATTTTCATTTGCCTTAACTACTACATTTTCATATTCTTCTTTGGTGGTAAAACGCCCTGTATATTTTACTACATACTCAAAAGACTGCGAACGTTTACCAGATGCCTCACCTGTTTTTCCTGGGGATGCTTCAAGGCTTTGTTCACTAAGGGCTTCCATTACTTCTTCAGCAGATATTTTATAAGCCAGCATACGGTCTGGCTTCAGCCATATACGCATGGCATATTCTCTATTGCCCAATATATCTGCAAAGCCAACACCGTTAACACGTTTCAACTCTGCCAATAAGTTGATGTCTGCATAATTAAATAGAAACTTTTGGTCAACATTCTTATCTGTACTATACAGGTTTACATACATCAGCATGTTCGATTCTTCCCTTGTTATTTTTACACCCTCACGCACAACAAGTGGTGGTAGTTTATTTACAACGGATGCAACCCTGTTTTGTACATTAAGTGCCGCCTGATTGGGGTCTGTACCAAGATTGAATATTACTTGTATGCTTGCTTCGCCATCATTACCAGCATCAGAAGTCATATACTTCATGCCCGGCACGCCATTTAAAGCTCTTTCCAGTGGGATGATAACAGATTTTATCATGAGGTCTGCGTTAGCACCCGGATAGTCTGCCACTACATTCACTTTGGGTGGAGAAATGGACGGGAATTGCGTAACTGGTAGGCTTTTGATTGCCAAAGCACCAAGAAAAACTATTATAAGCGAAATGACTATAGAGAGTACAGGCCGCTGTATGAATTTTTTGAACATTGATTTTTCGAATTGGTTAACGCTTATATAGTTCTATTCTGCCTTTAGTTTTAAGTGAGATATGACTTGTGCAGGCTGCATGTAGTTATAAGTAATCTTATCATCGTCTTTTACTTTCTGCAACCCTTCAAGTAGTATTTTTTCTTTTTCAGAAATACCACTTTCTATTACATACAAATCAGTCATTTCGGCTTTTACCTGTATGTTTCTGGAGTGTACCACATTGTTATTATCTACAACAAATACATATTTCTTATCCTGAATTTCGTAAGTAGCTTTTTGCGGAATGATTAAAGCGTTTTTAATGCTTGTTTTCAATTGTATTTTGCCGGTTTCACCATGTTTTAGCAGCAGTTCGGGATTGGGAAATTTTGCCCTAAAGGCTATATTGCCAGTAGTGTTATCAAACTCGCCTTCAATATTCACAATCTCGCCAGTATGGTTATACGGTTGTCCGTTAGCAAGCAACAGGTGAATGTCATGCTCGCTTTTGTTTTGCACTTGGGTTTTATAATTCAGGTATTCAGCTTCAGTAACATTGAAGTATGCATACACTTCTTTATTGTTTGATAAAGAAGTAAGCAATGTGCCCTCATCAATCAGGCTACCCAATTTGAAACGTATTCTGTCTATTACACCGTCAAATGGTGCTTTGATGATTGTAAATGATACGAATAAAGATGCACGGGCTACTTCTGCTTTTGCTTTTTCATATCTTGCTTTTGCCAGCGAAAGCTCCGTTTGAGAAACGATGTTTTTGTCGGCTAATGTCTTAACATTAAGCATTTCAAGCTCTGCAGTTTTTGCCTCTGCTTGTGTTTTTTGCAGTTCTGCCTCATATTCTTTAGGCATTATCCTGAATAGAATCTGCCCTGTTTTTACTTGTTGCCCTTCATCTACATTAATGGCGGATATATACCCTTTTACCATTGCCCGTATTTCAATATTCTGAAAAGACTGGATTTGGGCAACATATTCTTTGGTATAAGCCGTATCTAATATGATAGGGCTGGTTACCATATATTTTTCAGCTTCGTGTTTTTCTTCTTGTTTATGATTGCAGGCAGTAAGATGCAATAGCATTAATATGCTCAATGAATAGGCGTACTTATTCATAATGTACTTTTAGTGTAATAGAAAATGAATTAAATAGCTTGCTAACAGTAGTTTGTAAGCAAATGCAGAATTATTTGTCGAAAAAACAAATAGTAAACTTTTATTAGTTAGATAGGCTAACCTGAAAATGAAATCAAATCCTAAGAACCCTTAGCAGGATGGGACTTGCTTGTAAACAGTGAAACTTATAAAGATAAGCTGGTGCTTGATGAATAGGATATTGAGGATAATGCTTAATAAAGCTATGTATTACACCAACAGAAGGATGTAAATACTCATCTTCTTTGTCATCTTGTTCGTAGTCTTCAGTATCAATTATGCCAATGCAAAAAGAGAAATGATTGGACTCAGTAGATTGAAAAGATAATTTGTTGTTATTAGTAGCATGTTGCGTGCTAAATCCAAAAACCTTTGCCGCAGGCAATAATGCCAATGGCATACACAATGCCAGCAACATACCTACTACAAATAGCTTTTTCATATTGCTAACAAAGGTATTGTATGGTATTAAGACATCAAAGCTGGATAATTGTTATTTAACAGTTTGATTTTAAGATGTTGTGCGTTAAAAGAACTTAGGAGTATTCGCAACAAGTATTCGAGTATATCAGAGATGCACTATTGTATATTAGAATAATTGATTGTAACGGGATTTAGAGCTCACTTGTTTTCAGACGGCTTTTATTGTCTGAATAATGGGGTATTTGGGAGAAAACTGGGAGAACAAAAATAAAAAACGGTTATACTAATGTATAACCGTTTGATTATTAAGCTCCCCCTTCAGGACTTGAACCTGAGACCCCCTGATTAACAGTCAGGTGCTCTAACCAACTGAGCTAAGGAGGAATTAGCCCTCAATGGGATTGCAAAAATAAACGTTTTCTTATTTCTGCAAAATCTTTTTTGGCTTCATACCCAGATATTTAAAATTCTTAAGTATCAACGTCAAATCTGCGCCAGCACTGTATTGTTGCGCATAAATACTGTCTAATTGTGCCGTTATTTCAGGTGCAGGTTCATAATCTTCTGCAATGAAATAAGCCGGCAAAATGCTTGCGCGTATTGCAGGCATATGTTCATGATTACTTGTATAGCCTACCCAAGTGCGCTGCCCTGTCAAAACCAGCCAGCAATTAACCCAAAACTGCAGGCCGTTTTTTACCAAAAACAATAAGAATGGCCAAGTTAATAGAAAGATGAAAGCCATACCTGCATCCAGTATCCGCTTATTGCGTAGTTGCGAAAATTTGGAAAGGTTGAATCGTTTATCGAGCGTATATAAATCACCTGCTGTATGACTGCTGTTGCTGCCAACAAAGCTTTGGCTGCCTTGTAAGTGAATTTTATACTCATATCCATTGCCGCATTGCTGCATCTTTTGCAGTATCTGAGCATAAGTCAAGCCATTTACACAAAAAATCACCTCGTTGATGCCGGCAGTAAACAAGTATGGCTTCAACTCATATAATGCTGCTAAGGCAGAGCCCTTAGTATCGTTTGTTGCAATACGCCCGTTTACATCAGGTGCATAGTTTACACGGCGTAGTGTGTTGGCAGTTTCATTGTAGTTATATTCATCGGCTACAATTACTGCTTTGCGTGGCAGTTTATCGTACGGTATAAATTTGAATATACCCAAGCGATATAATACCTCGTGCAATGCCAGCATGATAACCGTGCCAGATATACCACTGAATATAATGATAGCACGAGAATACCGAAGCCCCGGCTGCAATAAGCCATAATAAGCCAGTATCAATACCGTACCGATGACCATGCCACGTATTACCCGCAGCCCTCTATATGATTGGTCGTACACACCGTTGATGTACAAGCTGGCAACCCATAATGCTATATATACAGGGAAAGTAGCCAGTACGGAATTGCGAGGTATAGGTTCTATATTCTTTACGTGCACCACCCAAAATTCCTTCATAAACCAAAGCGTACCCAACATGATGAGCGCGTCAAACATAGGCATCCGCAATACTTTCAATACCTGCTTTGCAGCACTGAGAATAGCACGCAACACAATGCCGATATTGATGAAGAGTATAAAAAGTCTTGCGTTGTTTTTGCTATAATGTTTTTTTACAAAAGTGGATAGTGCTTCGTTGAAGATGCGCACATAAGAGAGCGTTGCTTTGCGTGTGCTTTCTCCTTTATAATGTATCAGTGATACTTCAGGATAATAGATATTCTGATGGCCTGCTTTTTGTATGCGGTACGACAAATCTACGTCTTCGCAATACATAAAATAATCTTCGTCGAACGCGCCACCAATTTGTGGTAGTATAGATGCACGTACTAACATGCAGCAGCCCGATAGTACATCTACCGCCGCAGTTTCGTCTTCACTAATATGAACTGCGTAGTATTTATTGAAATAAGGCGATTTGCTGAATAGCTTATTAATACCCGTTGTTTTGAAGATAGCAACAGATAGTGATGGGAAAGATTTTTTGCCATCTGGTGCAAATTGTCCTTTACCGTCAAGTAATTTTGGACCTATGCTGCCTGCTTCCGGATGCGCATCCATGTATGCCAGCATCTTGCGGAAGAAATCTTCCGGCATTACCGTGTCGGGGTTCAGGAATAATATGTATTCGCCTTTGGCTATTGCCACCCCTTGGTTATTTGCCTTTCCAAAGCCTGCGTTGTGTTTGTTTTCTATCCGTACAACACCCGGAAACTTATCTGCCAGCATTTGTATGCTGCCGTCGGTGCTGTTATTATCAACCACTATTATCTCTGCGTCCATACCCTGTGTAGCGCGCTGTACACTATGTACACACACCTCGAGGAAGTATTTTACATTATAGTTGACAATAATAACCGATAGCTTCATTTGGCAGCAGTAGAATTTGCGAATATAAGCGTGGTAAAGCTAATAACGAAAAAACGTGATTTACATTGCGCTTTAGCTTAATCTTCTTTTTCTAAAACAAACAGATCTTCTACCTTTCTTTTCAGACACTGGCTTAGTTTCAATGCTAATATTACACTCGGGGTATATTTGCCCGTTTCGATGGCAAAAATTGTTTGTCGAGATACAGATATGGCATCTGCCAGTTCTTGTTGGGTGATGTCCAGCTTTATACGCTCTTCCCTTACGTTATTTTTCATGTGCCATTTTCCTGATTCGGTACATCGTAATGTTGAAATAAGCTATATAAAATACCCAAAACAATAGTATTGCCAATATTAAGAATAACTCCAATTGCGCATCGCCTGCAGGTTCGTTAACCGACAATGCAATGTACACAAACGATAAAATAAAAAAAGCCAGTTGCCCGAATGCGGCTGTTTGAAAGGATTGCAACCGTAACTTGGCAATATATTCATCCTCGTTCTTTTCCTTTGCAAATATCAAGAAGTACAAACCTGCAAGGAAGCCAAAGAAAGAGGTGGCTAATATAGTTACCATTTGCCAGCTACCTGTTTCTATCCATCCGCTAAATGCACCTTGTTGTGCTGCACACCATGTTATAAAACCGATAGGTGCAAACCACACGCCTGCTTTTTTGTATCGGTGTGGCAATAAGACTTTCTGAATCATAGCTAAGTTTTTATAAAGATAACGCAAAACTGGCAATGTAAAGTATGCTTTACATTGCTGCTTATTCAACTATTTGTTAATTCTCTGCTACCACAACAGAAGATTATTACAATTCCCTACTTTCATGCCATAAGAAAAATATACTATGAAGCCAATCCGCAAAATAGGAATTATGACATCGGGCGGCGATAGCCCGGGTATGAATGCTGCTGTGCGTGCCGCAGTTCGTACGGCTATTTATCATGGCATGGAAGTATATGGCATACGCCGTGGTTATCAGGGTATGATAGAGGGAGATATTTACCGTATGGAAGCTACCGATGTATCAAACATCATACAACGCGGCGGTACTGTATTGAAAACTGCCCGTAGCAAAGACTTTATGACTGAAGAGGGTATGCGCAAAGCATACGAACAATTACAAACGCATGGTATAGAGGGTTTGGTGTTGATAGGTGGAGATGGTACATTTCGTGGTGCGGTAGCATTCTTCAAACAGTTTACCATACCCGCAGTTGGCTTGCCAGGCACTATTGATAAAGACTTGGCAGGTACTGATTATACCATAGGTTTTGATACGGCAGTTAATACAGCTGTAGGCGCAATAGATAAAATACGCGATACGGCAGAAGCACACAACCGATTGTTTATTGTAGAGGTAATGGGTAGGGACGCTGGTTATATAGCACTGCATAGCGGCATAGCTTGCGGTGCAGAAGATATACTGATACCGGAAACCAATACAGATATTGATGCCGTGCTAAACCGAATTGATATGGATGAACGCCGCAAAAAGAATGTGCATATTATAGTAGTGGCAGAGGGCGATGATTTTGGCGGTGCTAAGGAATTACATGCTGCAGTACAACGTCGTTTCCCGATGCTGGATGTACGCAGTACGGTATTGGGGCATATACAGCGTGGCGGTAGCCCTTCTTGCGCAGATAGGGTATTGGCAAGCAGGCTGGGACATGCTGCTGTAGAGGCGCTACGAATTGGCAAGACGCAGGTAATGGCAGGTATTGTAAATGATACGGTTGTTTATACACCGTTTGAAAATTGTGTAAAACAGAATGCCGTTATCAGCAAAGACATGATAGATATGATACACGTGCTGGCGGTGTAAACTGTATATTAATTACTACAAACTACAAGTGCTTTTGCAACGCATATTTTTTACTTTTTTACTTTTTCTTTTTGCTTTTACAGCAAATGCGCAACAAGTTTATCCCGTTGTGTTTTATAATCTTGAAAACCTGTTTGATACTGTTAACGATCCGCTGACGGATGATGATGAGTTTACACCAACAGGCAACTACCGCTATACCGATAAAATATACAAGCAAAAGCTGCGCAATATGGCTTATGCCCTCCAACGAGCAGGTACAGACAAGAGCCCAAAAGGTGCATCCATAATAGGGTTGGCAGAGGTGGAAAATAATACCGTATTAAATGCCCTGATTGCTCAACCAGAATTGAAAGCTCGTGGCTACAAATACGTATGGTATAACAGCACCGACCCGCGCGGTATTGATGTCGCAATACTATACAATCCTGCACATTTCAAAGTCATTGCATCGAGGCAACTGAATGTGCGCAAAGGAGCGCGAGAGCCATTATATGTAAAGGGTGTGCTTGCAGGAGATACATTGCACATTTTGGTAAACCATTGGCCATCTCGTAAAGATGGAGCAGACGAAACAGAACACAAACGAAAAGAAATGGCGGCAGCTAACCGCAAGTTGATTGACGAGATAAGACGAATTAATAGCAATGCAAAGATAGTGCTGATGGGCGACCTGAATGATAACCCTGATAACGAGAGCCTGACGCAGGTGTTAGGTGCTACTGCCAATCAGGATAATGTAGGGAATAATACGTTGTTCAACCCCTTTGCTGCCATGTATGCAAGTGGCAAGGGCACGGCAGTATTTCAACGCAGATGGGACTTGTTTGACCAGATAGTATTAACTGCAGGGTTCGTAAAAAACAAAGGCCTGCAATATGCAGGCGCAGAGATATACGACCGTCCTTTTTTACGGCAAGAAACGGGCAAGTTTCGCAATTACCCGTTTCGCAGTTTTCGTGGTACATACTGGAATAATGGTTACAGCGACCACTTTCCGGTAATTGTGTACCTGAAAAAATAGTTTATGAAAGTGTTACCAGTCCTGTCTTAAGGCTGAATAACACCAAATCAGCACGATTGGTAAGGTTATGCCTTTCAAATAATAAATCGCGATACCAATCTACCGTTCTATGGCTTATTTTCATTTTTTCAGCCATTTCGTAATAGTTCATATCCGTGCAGCAATATTGAAGAAAAGTAACCTGTTTTTTGGTTACTTGTAATACAGGTATTTCAGCCAGTTCATTCATTTCTCTGCGGCTCAATGTTTTTCCTGAAAAATAACCCTTCAGATGTACGCTCTTAATAGCGTTGGCAATAATTGTTTCGTCTGCTTCATCGCCAATAAAACCGCAAATACCATGGTATGCCATGTAGCTGATGGTAAACGGATGAGTGTAAGAAGATACAATCAGCACTTTCAGCTTAGGGTTTATGCGTGCTATCTCTTTAATAACCGTATAGGCATTCAGGTCTTTTAATGGAATATCCATCAAAAGAATCTCAATACTCTTATCTTGTTTCAATTTAGAGATAAGGCTTTTGCCCGATGTTGTTTCAAAAAGTACCTTGCAGCCATTTTTAGATGCAATAGTACTAAGCGCAACACAAGTAAGCTTATTGCTGTGCGCAATAGCTACTTTAATAGGGGATTTTGAACTCATAGCTTTAATATTAGTTTGTTAGTTTGTTGTTTGTTTGTACTAAAGTATAATGGTATTACATATTACTTGTCTTTATTTTTGGTGTTTAACAATTGAAGCTTCATTTCTTAAACAATGTATTTACAATTCAAATAACATTTCGTTTGCAAGATTGTTTGTGATAGTTATTGCTCAGTGGCGTTAATGGCAGTTTTCAAGGCAGCAATCTGTTTTCCCAATGTATTTTCAGGCAAAGGCCCTTTCTCCATTTTTTCATTACGCCCTTTATAATCTGTTCCGAATTCTTCAAGGCATATCGCAGCGTACTTTTCGGCATGTTCTGCACTCATTCTTTTGCCATTAACATAATACCCCTTGTTGCTAAAACTCAGATTCAATGGCACATCTGCCGGCAAAAGTTTGTCGTTAAG
Source organism: Chitinophagaceae bacterium IBVUCB1 (assembly GCA_002127285.1). GTDB lineage: Bacteria > Bacteroidota > Bacteroidia > Chitinophagales > Chitinophagaceae > Polluticoccus. Next base: position 417,909 of record NFUW01000001.1, on the reverse strand, counting down.
AAACGCTTCTAGGAAGCGTAATTCGCCTCGATTATTCAAATCCAGAAAATACAACTCACGTTTAGTTGTTTTTCTGAAATCAGCTTGTTCATTTGTAAGGTCTGCACATACAATACCACCTTCTCTGTGCAAACTGTATGTGCCATGTTCGCTTACAGGCTCTTTTATGCTTATAATGAACTGTTTCCATTTTTCGATGTACGCTATCTGTTTTTCACGAGGTATAGTTATGTTGCCACCATTTTCTGTACTATGTAAGTACAGGTAAACATGGTAGCTGATGCCATCGCTGTTAGATATATATCCATCTCTAATCAAGTCAACCCAAATGTATTTAGGGTTTCCTTCTTTATACATTTGGTCGCTTATGTCTTCTAAAATATCAGCAGGAAAGCATACGGGCGAATTGTCAGTTCGTGCATACACATCTGCCCTGCTCATTTTAGTAATCATCACGCTTTGTGCAGATGCAAAAAGAGAAGTACATATAAAACATAATAGAAGTAACAAGCGTTTCATTTGTATCCACATACAAAGGGGTTTTGATAAAAATAAAACTTATTTGTATTAAATAAAAAGCGTTGCGGCAATATTATCGGCAAATAGTTTCCCTGTTTGCGTTAGTATCAGTTTGTTGCCCTCAGCTATCATTTGCCCGTTGTTGTAAAAAGCCTGTGCATTGCTTGCGATAGATTGACTGTAATCTTCCCCGTATTGTTTTGTTATTTTATCCAAATCGCAACCCCACATGGTACGAAGTGATGTCATAACGTACTCATTTACACGTTGTTCTGTTGTCAGTACTTCTTCTTCATAGGGTACTGTTCGCTGTTGTAATATACTTTTTAGGTAGAGGGCATTGTTAGCAATATTCCATCTGCGGGCATTCCCGTTATACGAATGTGCTGACGGCCCAATACCTAAATAGGGTACACCCATCCAATAGTTGGTGTTGTGTACCGCATACATATCGGGTAGGGCGAAGTTTGAAATTTCGTAATGCTCGTAACCGTTATCTGCTGCATAGGCCATCAGTATTTCAAATTGAGCTGCTGCTTGCGCCGCGTCAACAGGTATAGTTTTCTTGTGCTTAATGTTGTGGTGTAGTGCTGTTCCTTCTTCTACCGTTAGTGCGTATGCGCTGAAGTGGGGTATGCTGTATTCTCTTACCCTGTCAAGGTTATTCTTCCAATCCTCATCACTAAGCTTAGGGGTGCCGTATATCAGGTCGATGGTGATATTCTCAAAGCCAGCATCCTGTGCAGTTTTTACAGATGCCTCAGCCTGTTGTGCATTGTGTGCCCTGTTCATGTATTGCAGGTCATTATCTCTAAAAGATTGTATGCCAATACTGAACCTGTTTACCAAAGTGCTTTTCAATGATTTGATGTAGGCGTAAGACAGGTCGTCGGGGTTTGTTTCTAATGTAAATTCTTTCAGATTGACGACTGTATAATGCTGCATTACCGTATCTGTAATTCGGTTTATCTCGTCTGCACTTAGCAGGCTGGGGGTGCCGCCACCAAAATAGATGGTTTCTATAGCTTGCCCGTTGAGGTAGCTGGCCTGCATAGCCAACTCTTGCTGTATGGCTTGCAGCATCTCATTTTTATGACGCAGCGATGTGCTGAAATGGAAATTGCAGTAGGTGCATGCCTGCCTGCAAAACGGTATATGAATATAAATGCCAGCCAATGCCTGATTGAAATATCTGCAAAGCTAATGCTGCTTCCCGTAATATGTAATTGCAAAAAATTTGATAACGCAATTATATATTTTCAGAGGCTAATGCTATTTTTATTAGCACGTTAACGAAAAGATAATGCGTAAACTGCTAAGCATCATAGTTTGTTTGATGGCATTTGCCGCACATGCGCAAGAGCTAAAGCCTACTGTTTACTATATGGGCCTGCCCAACGTGTCTAAAGCGGCAAAAGATATTCATGTAGGTACTGTGAAGCCTGCGGATGACGATATTATGTCGAGCATTATGGATAGCATGAGTACTGAAAACGATGATACTAGGCCGTTCTATATCTTTTTAGTATCAAAGACATTATTTCTTACCAAAGACAAAGAACTGAAACAATCCTTGGGTAATGCCTGCCGCAGGTATATACAAAACAGGCCTGACGATGTTGTGTTATTGCTGTTTTCAAAAACCGTCAAGCCTGTTTACAAAGAAGCATGGGCAAAAGCCATTGCTGATGATATTGATGCCAACTGCGAAACAACGCTGAAGGAATGTTTCAGACAATCGCGTTTACTGGCTTTAGAAATGTGCAACACGGACAATAAAGACAAACTGGAGATTATTTATAACCAGATACGGGCACATCTTCAGTTATCTGTCAGGTAGTACTATGTTCATGTTACGCTTTAATATTAGTTTTGCCACAGGTATTGTATGAACAAGCTATCCCGTATTTCCTTGTTATTGCTTGGTTTCGTTGTGTGGTGTAACCATACGGTGGCAGTACCGGCATATAATAGCCTTCCATTTGTTGTAAAGCCCGACGCGGCAGCCAATAATCGGCAATTCGACAGCCTGATGCATGAGCACCCAATGATGTCGTCGCAGGTGGTTATAAATGCGGTAGAAGCACCGAGGTATTTCAACAATAAAACGGTTGATTTCTATATATTGGTAGCCATCTGTATTTTTTTGGGCATTATCCGCTATACAAACAATCGGTATTTCACTAATCTATGGTCGGTATTTCGCAGCCCGTCTTATTCCAGTGCATCCCGAGAGCAGTTAGAAACAGCAGGCATCTCTAACACCCTTATGAACCTGCTATTCTTTATGGTGGTGGGGATGTTTATGTATTATCTTGTCAAGATTTATTCACCCGTAACAGCAGGCAATATTAACCCGCTGTTATTAATGTTATCTATGATGGGGGGCTTGGCTGCTATTTATACAGGAAAATACATTGCCGTAAGGTTTGGTGGTTGGGCATTCAAGTTAGATAGTGTATCTGAAGGTTATTTATTCAATATTTTCTTAATAAACAAGGTACTGGCAGTTATCCTGCTACCTTTTGTATTTTTTCTTGCCTTTGCAGATGCAGTATATAAAGGGCCTGTACTCATCGTGGCAGCTATTCTCATTAGCCTTCTCTTTGTAAGCAGATACTTACGGTCTTGGCAAGTATTCGGTTCCTTCTTTCAGTACAGTAAATTTCATTTTTTTACGTACCTTTGCGCCTCGGAAATATTGCCTTTGGCAGTGTTGATGAAATTGTTGGTAAAAATGTTGTTGTACTAACGGCATATTTTTTGCTGATAATAAATTGGCTAAAACACCCGTTTTTAACCCAAATATGGCAAAAGCTGAACGTTCGCAGAGCAAAAGCACCGGTAAGAAAGAAACGACGCACAAATTAGAGTCTATTCTCATCACCCAACCGCGTCCGGAAACGGAGAAATCGCCGTATTTTGAATTAGCTAAGAAATACAATGTGCAATTGGCTTTTCACCCGTTCATCAGGGTAGAGGGGCTTGCTGGCAAAGACTTTCGCAAACAACGCATTGATATTGCAGAACATACAGCTATCATATTTACAAGCCGCAATGCAGTTGACCATTTCTTCCGCATCTGTGAAGAACTGAAAGTAAAAGTGTCTCAGGACATGAAGTACTTCTGTATAACCGAAGCGGTAGCATTGTACCTGCAAAAATTCATACTATACCGCAAGCGTAAGGTATTTTTCTCTGCAGATGGCAGTACAGATGGTTTGCTCGAAGTGATTGGCAAACACAAACACAACGAAAAATTTATACTGCCAACGGCTGATAATGGGAAGAATGACATTGCACAGTTTTTAGCAGCCCATAACATTCAATATGCAGAGGCTACCCTGTATCGTACCGTATCGAACGAGATAACACAGGTGATGAAAGACAAGTATGATATGATTGTGTTTTTCAGCCCGTTTAGCGTACAAACTTTGTTTGAACATGACCCTAAGTTTAAGCAAAATGGCACTTTGATAGGTGCTTTTGGTCCTACTACATCAAAAGCCATTGAAGATGCAGGTCTGAGGCTGGATGTTAAAGCACCCGCACCCAATGCACCTTCTATGGTTTCGGCGTTGGAAAGATACCTGATAGAAATAAAGAAATAACTAACAGCTATAATGCAATAGATGTAAGGCTCAACATTGTTATGTTGAGCCTTATTTTTATCGCCATTCTGCAATGTACATTTACGAATAACTTACATAGTATGGCAAACAGGTTAATCAATGAATTGAGCCCTTATTTATTGCAACACGCGCACAACCCTGTTGATTGGTATGCTTGGGGAGACGAGCCTTTTGAAAAAGCAAAGCAGGAAAATAAACCTGTAATTGTGAGTATTGGCTATGCTGCCTGCCATTGGTGCCATGTAATGGAGCGCGAAAGCTTTGAAGATGCTACCGTCGCTGCCTATATGAACGAGCATTTTGTATGTATAAAAGTAGATAGGGAAGAACACCCCGATGTTGACCATCTGTATATAGATGCCGTGCAAGCCATTAGCGGTAGTGGAGGCTGGCCGCTCAATGCATTTGCCACACCCGATAGAGTGCCTTTTTATGGGGGTACATACTTTCCGCCAAGGCCTATGTATAGCCGTATGTCTTGGATGCAGGTATTAGAGCGCATGCACACGATATGGCAACAGCAGCAAGATGAAGTACAGGCGCAAAGCAAGCAGATGGTACAATACCTGCAAAATGCATCTAAATATGCCACGGCAGCTAATAGTGAGGCTTGGACTAAAGAAACCTGTGTGGCAATGACAAATACATTGTTGCAACAAGCCGATACCGAAAATGGAGGCTTTGGTCGTGCGCCTAAATTCCCCGGTACAATGGCCATCAGCTATTTGCTGCACCACTTTACACTCACAGGCAACGAAGCAGCTAAAACACAAGCGTTGCATAGCCTCGATGCCATGATAGCAGGTGGCATTTACGACCAGCTTGGCGGTGGTTTTGCCCGTTATGCAACTGATGAAAAATGGTTAGTACCGCATTTTGAAAAGATGCTGTACGATAATGCATTGCTGATAATGGCACTGTGCGATGCGTATGCGCTTACCAAAAACAAACGCTACAAAGAAGTAATAGAAGAAACAATCGCATTTGCTGAGGCTGAATTGAAAGACGCTACAGGCGGCTATTACAGTGCTATAGATGCCGATAGCGAAGGAGTAGAGGGCAAGTATTATACATTCACATGGCAAGACTGGCAGGCAGTAATAGGTGATGACGCAATGTTGCAGGCTTATTTCGGTATAGAAGAAGAAGGCAACTGGGAACACACGAATATATTGCATGTGGCAACAGGTATGGCTGCATTAGCAACAAAATTCAACTTGGATGAAGCAGCTATTGCCGACAAAATATTAACTGCAAAGCAAAAGCTATTAGCAACAAGGAATACGCGCATACGTCCTTTGACAGACGACAAATGCCTGCTATCGTGGAACGCACTAATGAACATAGCACTCAGCAAAGCAGGCGCGGTATTGAGCAATAAAAGCTATCTGCAAGCAGCCACTAAACACATGGATTGGATGCACAAGCATTTTTGGGCAGATGGTAAGTGGAAGCATACATGGAAGGCAGGCAAAGCAAGGATAGAGGCTAATTTGGACGATTATGCGTACCTGATACAAGCTATGCTGCAATTGGCATCTGCCAGTGGGCAAAATGATTGGATAACAAGGGCAAACACCTTGCTGAACGATGCATCGCGCATGTTTATTGACGAAAACTATTGCTTTTTTTACTACACATCAGCAGACAGAACAGATATACCTGTTCGTAAAATAGATAATTACGACGGGGCAACCCCCTCCGCAAACGCTGTTATGACGCATAATATGCTGCTGCTGGGGCTTTGTATGGAGCGTTTTGAGCTAACGGAGCAGGCATTTGCCTTGATGCAGCGCATGGCTGGTTCTGTAAGCCGATACACCTATTCATTTGCTTATTGGGCAGGGCTTATGCAGCAATATGCCCACGGTTTTAAAACCATACAATGCAACAAGGAAGATGCAGCTGTATTGCAGCAATACCTCCTCTCGGGTGCATTTATAATCACTTCACAAAAAGAAATATCTGAAAATGCCCCAAAGGCGTTAAAAAAATCTGCATTTGTAAACGGTATTTTAATTTGCACACAAGATGCCTGTTTGCCGCCAAAGCAAAGCCCAGCTGATGTTTTGGCATACTTGCATTTGTGGGAATAAATGTTTATTTTGATAAAATTATGAGGGCAAACAACCCGAAAAATTTCTTAACAAATTTTTTGCGATGCTTGCATTTTTGGAAAAAACTTTAAATATTGTGCAACGGTTTTGTAGGAAAACTACCTACAAGCCTAAAAAATTACTTTATTTGCCTAATAGCAAAAACAATAACTAATAGTAGTATGAAACAACTTTCCCTGAAGATCTCGGCTGTAGCGTTACTAGCATTGGCTGCCAGCTGCGGAAACCCAGGCAACGGTGGTCAGCTTGTAGGTGAGCCTAACATGATGACGTATAAGCCGCCTGTTCCGATTGGCATGGTGTATGTTCCGTCTGGCATATTAAAAATGGGGGCTAGTGATGAGGATGTTCGCGGTAAAAACGACGCGTTAATCCGTACTGCCCAGATGATAGGCTATTACATGGATGCTACTGAGATAACTACTGCGGAATATCGTCAGTTTACAAATTGGGTGCGCGACTCTATGGCTCACGCTCAACTGGGCGATGTGATTGACGATGCCAATGGTACACAGCGTTTGGATATGCGCAAAAAAATCAACTGGAAAGATCCTGACCTCCAAGAGCAGTTGAGCAGTTTCTTTATACCTGCTGAACAAAGCGGCTGGGGTAAGAAAGAGTTTGATAACTCTAAGCTGACATATGCATATGAAACATATGATTACCAGGAGAATGTAAAAAACCCTACTGCTGCTAAAAACACGTTTATTAAGAAATATACAGTTAATGTATATCCAGATACTACAGTATGGGTTCGTCAACTGACATATTCATACAATGAACCAATAGCACTGCAATACAACTGGTTCCCTGCGTTCAATACATACCCTGTGGTGGGTGTTAACTGGCATCAGGCAAATGCATTCTGTAACTGGCGTACCATGCTGTGGAAGCAAGACCGTGAAAAGAACAAGATGTATTTTGAAGGAGAGTTTATGCTGCCTAATGAGCAACAATGGGAGTGGGCTGCTCGCGGTGGTCGTACAGAATCTCCGTATCCATGGGGTGGTCCTTACTTAGTTAATAAGAAAGGCTGTTATTTGGCAAACTTTAAGCCTCAGCGCGGTAATTATGCTGCTGACGGTGGATTGTACACTGTGCCAGTTGACCGTTATTGGCCCAATGATTACGGCTTATACAATATGGCGGGTAACGTAGCTGAATGGACACGCGATTCTTATTTCGGTACAGCATATCAGACAGTATCAGACCTGAATCCCGAAGTTGGCTATAAAATGCGCGATAACGACCCTCAATGGATGAAGCGTAAAGTATTGCGTGGTGGTAGCTGGAGGGATGTATCTTTCTATCTGCAAAACAGTACCCGCGACTTTGAATATGCTGATACTGCTAAAGCCTATATTGGTTTCCGTTGTGTGTATCAGCAAATTGCACCGGCACTTACTAATAGAAGATAGTCAGGTAAACAATAATTTTAATAACTAAGCGTTAATAATTAAACAGCTTTTTTAAACCTTTTAGAAATTAATAAGAAATGAATTCAATAGCACTGTTTTTCGAGACCAAACAGGGTAAATACATCAAAAACCTAATCATTGGTTTTGGTGCATCGATAGTATTGATGGGTGCGTTGTTTAAAATACAACACTGGCCTGGTGCCGGCCCGATGTTGACAGCTGGTATGTTGACAGAAGCTTTCATTTTCGCATTATTGGGTATCCTGCCTCCTCATAAAGATTACTATTGGGAGCGTTTTTATCCGAATATTGATGAAAACCCGCATGTAGAAGCTTACCGTAAGGGTACTAAGTTTGACTCTGCTGCAGGTAAAATTTCTCCGGGTGCGTCTTTGGATAAGATGATGGAAGATGCGCAGATAACACCTGCCAACATCCGCAAACTGGGTGAAAACTTCCAACGCTTTGGTGTAGTAGTAGAGCAGATAAAAGATATATCTGACGTTACTTCTGCTACTTCTGAATATTCTCAGAGCGCTCGCGAAGCTGCCAGCGCACTGGGCGAAATGAAAAACACGTTCGTTGGTGCTTCTAACACAATGGCTTCTTTCAACAATGCGGCTGATGATACAGCCAGGTTCCATGAGCAAGTAGTAGTATTGTCTCGCAACCTTGGTTCTCTGAATCAGATATATGAAGTGGAATTGCAGGATGCTAACAACCATCTGAAAGCTATGAACAAGTTTTATAGCAACCTGGTAAGCGCATCAGATGCTATGGCTTCAAGCGCAACAGATGCAGTGGCTGCTAAAGAGCAAATATCACTGTTGTCTAAGAACCTGACTACATTAAACTCTATATACGGAAATATGCTTGCTGCTATGCAAGGTCGTTAATAGATAATTAGGTATAATTTTTAAGTAAAGAAATAATTTAGATAACTCGTAAATTTTTTGCAGCATGTCAATCCCCAAAGAGCCACGGCAGTTAATGATCAACCTCATGTACTTGGTGTTGACTGCAATGCTGGCGCTTAATGTGTCTTCGGAAATTCTGCACGCTTTCCAAACGATTAATCAGAGCATTACATCGTCAAACCAGGCTATTGAAGATAAAAACGATAAGCTGTATAAAGGTTTGGATGATCAGGAAGCCCAGGAAGCATCCCGCGACCGCGTTAAACCTTATAACGATAAAGCTAAGCAGGTAAAAGCTGCTTCTGCTGATATGATTAAATATCTGGAAGACTGGAAAGAAAAAGTAGTACAGGAATCAGGTGGACGTGAAGCAGATGGAGACATCAAACGTAAGGATAATATTGATGCGAGTACATTGTTGTTGGTTGAAAAGAAAGGTGGTGATGAAATCAAGAAAAAATTGACTGATTTGCGCAATATGATGTTGGGTGTCATCAAACCTGAATTAAAAGAGCAGTTTTCAAACGACTTACCAATAAAAGTAAAAGATCCTGAAAAAACAGACAATAATCCACAGGCAGACTGGGCGACGGGTTATTTCTACAATATGCCTACTATGGCGGTTGTAACGCTGCTTTCTAAGTTTCAAAATGACATACGTAATAGCGAGGCATTAATAATAAATGAACTTGCTAACGAGGCTGGTGATGTACAGGTTAAATTTGATGAGATTCAAGCTATAGCTGTACCTAAAAACAGTTATGTTTTAGCCGGTCAAAAAGTAGAGGCTAACATCATGCTTGCTGCTTACAATAAAGCTGTTAATCCGCAAGTAACTTCAAGTGGTGGACGTGTTGTAAAAGTAGAAAATGGTTTAGCAACATGGGAGACCACCGCCTCTGGTGTAGGTGAACAGAAAGTACGCGGTACGGTAACACTTGATATGGGTGGTCGTATTGAGAAACGTGATTACGAATTTAACTACATGGTGGGTTCTGAAGGTGCCTCTATGCAACTGGATAAGATGAACGTGTTTTACATAGGTGTACCAAACCCAATTACAGTATCTGCAGCAGGGTACTCTTTGGAAGACGTTTCTGTTAGCATTGATGGTGCATCTGTATCTGCTGGTGCTGGTAAAGGTAAATTTAGCATTGAAGTATCTAAGCCAGGTACGGTAATTGCTAAAATAATGGCTAAGACACAAGCTGGTGGTCCAAAACAGGTTGGTGCACAAGAAATTCGTGTAAAACGTATACCTAATCCAATACCTAAAGTTGGTTCTAAAAACGGCGGTCCTATGCAGGTTAATGAGTTTAAGGCTCAATTAGGTGTATTGGCAGTATTAGAAAACTTTGACTTTGAAGCTAAGTATGTAGTTACTTATTTTGATTTCAGTGTTGTACCTAAACGTGGTGAGCCAATTGGTCCATATGCTGTAAAGGGAGCAAAATTTGATACAAATAAACAAGTTGCTGATGCCATTAACAGGTTGAAACCTGGTGATAAAGTGTTTATCGAAGAAATTCAGGCAATCGGTCCTGATAGGCAAACACGTAAATTAGGCTCATTAGTATTTAATTTAAGATAATTATTGTATTTTCATCATTAGCAAATAGTTCTAGGATTATGAGTATCCTCAAAACATACAAATTAGCTGCAACTGCCGCGTTTCTCTTTGTCAATGCTGTAGCAAATGCTCAGTCAGACCCTAATTCGTTCAAAAGTGTTGAGCGTGTAAAGCCTGATTGGGAGCCAACCTTGGTGAGGGACGGCGTTTACGACAGGGTTGACCACATCAATACACCATTAGTACAGCAGGCTGTTCGTGAAAACGACATTATGTGGAAGAAGCGTGTTTGGCGTGAGATTGACATCCGCGAAAAACAAAACATGGCTTTCAGGTATCCTGGTGATGACTATACTGGTGGTGGTTATTTTATAGAAATCGTATTGGATGCCATCAAAAAAGGTAAAGTAAAAGCCTATTCAAATATTGATGATCGTTTTACTGCTACACTAACTAAGCAGAATATTGATGACATGCTGCTTGGGCCTCCTGATACACAGGTAATTGTTGACCCTGTTACACAACAGGAAACAATCAAAATTATCCGCAGGGAATTTAACCCTGATGATGTTACCAAATATCGTTTGAAAGAAGATTGGTACATAGATAGGAATACCGGCAGGTTGCATAGGCAAATAATAGGCATTGCACCTATCATTGATAAATACAATGACGATGGCACTTACCGTGCTTCTCAAGCGCTGTTTTGGCTATATTATCCTGAAGCCTCTAATATGTTTGCACAGTACGAAGTGTTTAATCCGGATAATGACATGGCAAGGCTTACATGGTACGAATTTTTTGAAGGTCGCTACTTTGCCAGTCGTGTAATAAAAGTAAGCAATCCTTTCGATCTGTCTTTCAAAGAAAAGGGCATGAGCAATCTGGAAGCACTGTATGAAGGTCAAAAATCAACGGAAATGCTCTTTAATAAAGAACACGATATGTGGGTTTATTAATACTATAACTTCTTATATCATATTTCTAGACGCTGCCTGATGGCAGCGTCTAGTTTTTTACATACACTTGTTGCCTTATCTTGCAACCGATTTAACTGATAGAGAATAGAATGGTCGCTACATTGCCAAAGTTGGAAGTCTGCTTGTCGCCTGCATTACTACACTTATACAATACACAAGGTGCAGTAGTTGTAATTATTGATGTATTCAGGGCTACATCTACCATAGCAGCTGCATTGCATAACGGTGCTAAATGTGTAATACCCGTTGCAGATGTGCAGGAATGTATCAACCTGGGTATGCAAATACCTAACAGTATAACAGCAGGTGAACGTGATGGCAAAGTAGCTGATGGTTTGCAATATGGCAATTCACCCTCGGAATATCCTCGTGCATTCGTTGAGAATAAAACATTGGTGCTTACTACCACAAACGGTACACGATTGCTGCACATGGTACAAGATGCAGATACTATTATTACCGGTTCTTTTTTAAACTTATCAGCAGTATGCAATTTTTTGATACAACAAAACAAACCCGTATTACTGGGTTGTGCGGCATGGAAAGATAGATTCAACCTGGAGGATACACTTTTTGCAGGTGCAGTAGTGAGCAGGATTAAAGAATATTTCAGTATAAATTGCGACAGTGCAAGGGCCGCTAATTATCTCTACGAACATGCAAAAGAATCTACATTTATAGACTTCTTGCGAGATAGCTCTCATTACAAACGCCTTTCTGCATACGGGCTTTCGTACGATATGGAGTATTGCGCAACACCCGATTTACACCCGGTAGTGCCTATATTACGTGGTAGAGAATTGATTGTACACACATAAAAATAAACGGACTGCATTTGCAGCACTTTCATCTATGTATTCTTTTGGGTGTAAGTATTGTCTGAAAATCACGTACATCCATAGCCGAAACAATACTAAGTGACCTCATGTTCAGTAGATTTTTATCTTTTTGAAGAATAAAGAGTATAAAATCACAATCAAAGAAATACACCCCCAAGCTCGGTAAAAAATAATGGAAAAGATTTAGAGAGATCATGCTCTAACAAATGGATTGTACTTTTTTTCATGCCCGATAGTAGTAGTTATCCCATGCCCGCTATATACTGTTGTTTCGTCTGGCAAAGAATAGATTTGGCTGGTTATGCTTTGTATTAATGTGTTGTGGTTACCACCTGGCAGGTCTGTGCGGCCAATGCTGCCATTAAATAGCACGTCGCCACCGATGAGCCAATTGCCTGCCTGATGGTAAAAAACAATGCTGCCCGGGGAATGCCCTGGTGCTAATCGTGTTTCTATACCTGATGGGCCATTGGGTATAGGTTGTTGTTCGGTTATGAAAAAATCTGCTACTGGTACATCTTTAAAGTTGAACCCGAAGAGCATAGAGGCTCCGGCAGCTCCGTTTAGCACCGGCAAGTCTTTTTCATGTATGCCAAACGGAATATTATATAGGTTTTTTAGGGCGTTAACACCAAATATATGGTCTAAGTGGGTATGTGTATTAATAATAGCTATGGGTTTTAATTCATGCTTTTTAATATAGCCTGTCAGCATACTTACTTCTGCAGTTTCGTACATACCCGGGTCAACAATCCAACATTCTTTTTTGTCATTTAATATGAGGTAGGTATTCTCCTGAAACGGATTAAACGTAAAACACTCAACTTGTAGCATTACTTGCGTATTTTTTCATTAATTTAGAACACAAACTTAAAACATAAGCAGCACATCCGCAGGTTATTACTAAAGTATGCAGTTGCTATGAGATTTTATATGAAACAAATGCTTAGGAAAGCAGTGTTGGCGTTAATTGCCTCATTCACATGGCTGGCTACGGCTAATGCGCAAACCAACGTAGAGGTTTTTGGGCAAAACAGGTTGCAATACCGCAAGTTTGACTGGAAATTTTTTGATACCAAACACTTTCGTATTTATCATTACGATGCTGCAGGCAGGCAATTGGCGCGCTATGTAGCAGAGCAGGTAGAAAATGACATTAGGGTAGTAGAAAGAAAAATGGGTGGTAAATTCCCTCACAGGTTCAAGATAATTGTTTACAATAGTTACGATGAGTATCGCCAAACAAATATCGGTCGCAAGTACGATTCGCAACTGCAGGATATGCCTGCCGGCACAGTAGATTTGGTCGGTGATAAATTAGTCGTGTATTATACTGGTGTACATACAGATTTGAGAAGACAAACAAGAGCTGGGATGTCTCGTGTCATTATGGAGCGTATGTTGTTTGGCGACAACTTTAGAGAAATGGTACGTAATGCCGTTATGATGAACCTACCCAACTGGACAGTGTATGGCTTCATATCATACTTGGTTGATGGATGGGATAGCAAAAGCAACAGTGATTGGAAAAACCTACTTGAGTCTCAACCTGATGCTGGCTTTTATGAATTGGCTGAGAAACAACCCGAACTGTCAGGAAAGGCATTCTGGAAGTATATTACAGATAAATATGGAGAAGCAACTACTAAGAATGTATTGTACACGATGCAACTGAAAAGTAACCTAAACCAAGGCGTAAGGAGTACACTCGGTATTAACATCAAGCAAGCATACGACTCCACAATAGCATACTATAAAAGCATATATGCAAAAGATGAGTTGGTACAGGAAAAACCGGCAGATGATAATATACTTACCCAGATAAATGTGCCCAAAGACGGAACTGTATTACGCAATATACTGGTAGCTCCCCGTGGTACAGATGTAGCATATGTTACATGGAAGAACGGTGAATATAAAGTGTATTTGAAAAAAGCAGCAGGTGAACAGGTTGAAAGTATGATATTGCAAGGCGGGAGACTGGATTATAATGAAGTCCCAGATCCAGATTACCCTATAATGGCATGGTCAAACAACGGTTACAAATTGGCCATATTATATAAACGGGGCAAAAATATTAACCTGAGAATTTACAATTCTTATAAGGCTAAAATTGAAAACTACAACATACCTGCCAATAGATTCGACCGTGCATTGGGTATGACCTTTAATGAAGATGATGACAGAATCGTATTTTCTGCTATCAAAAAAAGCCAAACAGATTTATTTGAATTCATCATACGTGGTGCAAAGTTGAAGAATATTACCAATGATGCATGGGATGATGTACAACCTGCTTTTGTCAGTGGGGGGTCTCGCAGGGGTATTTTGTTTTTGTCAAATCGTATAAAGCCAAACCTTGATGTGCCGCTGCAAGTAAATGAATTGCCAAACGGTCCTATGAACGTATTTTTTTACAACACCAAAACTAAACGTAAGGAACTGCTGCAATTATCGCATTTTAAAACAGGCAATGCAACTCAGCCTATCCAGTATGGTAGCGATAATTATGCATTTTTGTATGATAGCAATGGGATACAAAACCAATATATTGTTGAGATAAAACGCACCGCCAATAATATGGATTCGGCGGTTGCAATACCTGTTACAAATCATGCCCGAAATATCATCAATCACCAATATATACCTGCTGGTAATTTAGTGTCTGATGTATTGCAGGTAGGCGATAAATATCGTGTGTATTACAAACCTCAGTTAGTTCCGGGTAAAAATGCTGAAGCGAAGCAATTACAGCCTACTATACTAAAACAAACTGAGCAACAAAAAGGCTCTGCCAATGTTAATTCAACTAACGAAACGGGCGAAACTACATTGCTGAAAGGTGGTAATACTTTCCAAAGTGATTTTAAAGAAGACGAAGCGGCGAAGATAAAGCGTAAAAAACTGAGTGGCATTATTGACGATTCGGAGGCAGAGATAAATGCTATGCAAGCAGCAGACAGCGAGTATCTGAAAATGAAAGCGCAGCCATATAGGTTAGCATTCAAGCCCGATTTTTTTACTATCCGTTTAGATAATAATGTATTGTTCAATCGTTATCAATCAGCTTCGCAAACGGGTGGACAGTTTATTAACCCCCCTTTAGGCGGACTGATAAGTGTAAGCCTGAATGACCTCATGGAAAATTACCGCATTACTGGTGGCTTTAGGTTGCCGCTAAACTTTTCAGGGACTACTTACTTTTTGCAATACGAAAATGCGAAACGCTTGGTAGATTGGAGCCTCCTTTATCTCCGTTCAGCAACTAACAACAGCTATACAGTCGGATACATAGATACAGTAAGCCGCTCTGTATTTGTACAGGAGCAAATTGGCAAAACGGTTACCAATATGTTACAAGGTTCTGCCTCTTATCCCTTAGACAGGATACGCAGTATCAGAATGCACCTCGCTTTCCGCTCAGATGCATTCAGGTTCAAAGCGCAGGAGCTTTTAAGCCTTACCTACGATATTGCTGAAAAAAATCAATACTGGGCATTGAGTCGTGTTGAATATGTACATGATAATACGATAAGGCCAGCTTTGAATATACTTAATGGTAGCAGGTATAAAATATTTGCTGAGTATATGTACAAGATGAATAATAATACTTCAGGCTTTTACAATATAGGAACAGACATCAGGCATTATACCAAAATCTACAAAAACTTTATATGGGCTAATCGTTTTGCAGCTGCTACATCTGGTGGTGGAATGAAAATATTGTACCACATTGGCGGTGTAGATAATTGGCTTAATTCGGAATATAGCGAATACACACCTGTGCGCCCCGCCCAAAACTATGGGTTTGAGGCCCTTGCTAACAACCTTCGCGGATACGAACAGAACTCGAGAAACGGTAATAGCTACGCACTATTTAATACAGAGCTGCGTTTGCCCGTACTTACCACATTTATGAAGAGGCCTATACAATCTAATTTTTTAAAAAACCTGCAAGTAGTAGCATTTGCAGATATTGGTTCAGCCTGGCAAGGTTTTCTGCCGACAGTAGAAAAATTGCAAAACAACCGTTTCTTGCCTGGCCCGAATAGTCCAACTACCGGTCAACAAGTCACATTGGAAATAATTGATGAATCTGGTGGAGTGGGTTTAGGTTATGGTGCAGGCTTACGCACAATGGTTTTCGGATATTTTTTAAGGCTTGACGCAGCCTGGAATGTTGAGAACAGGACACAAACACCACTTATCCATTTCTCCATAGGCACCGATTTTTAGATATATTAATAACGCCCTGCACAAGCAGGGCGTTTGTTTTAACAGTATAGATGGGGGTATTGCGCCCCTTTTTATTACTTTTGCAGCTATATCATTTATCTCATTAGCACCTGTATGAAGTTTACCAAAGAAGCCAGAATAGGACTTGTAGTTGCATTGGCATTTTTAATTTTTTTCGCAGGCTTTTATTTTCTGAAAGGGGCCAATCTTTTTTCAGGAGAAAATGAATACTATGCTTACTTCAATGATGTGCAGGGGTTACAGACATCGTCTGCTGTACAGGTAAAAGGCCTGACGGTGGGCAGGGTAGTGGCCATCAAACTGAATGACAAAGACAGTTTAGTAAAAGTGCTGATTGCGGTTAAAAAAGATATTGATGTAAAAGAAGGCTCATCTGTAAAACTTGCATCTGCCGATTTGCTGGGCACAAAGGTGTTGAAATTAGAATTGTCGGATAAAGGTAAAGAACTGGAAGAAGGTGCTACGCTACCTGCAAAGGTAGAAGGTGGTATTGTAGATAATCTTTCAGGAGAAATAGCGCCGCTGATAACTGACATACGGCATGTAGTAGCATCGTTAGATACTGTATTATATGGTGTAAACGATATGCTGAATAAAGATACACGCAAGCATCTTGCAAACAGTATGTCGTCGCTTGATGTAACATTGAGTAATTTCTCTGCACTATCGCAAAAGCTGAATAACGAAAGCAACCAATTAGCTGGTGTTATACGTAATGCAAACAGCATCACTACCAATCTTGCTAATAGCAATCAGCAGATAACCAATATCATGAAAAATGCTGACGATATCAGCACCCAACTTGCTCATTCGCCCATTGAGCAAACCGTAAAAGACCTGCAAGCTACCATCGCGCAGCTAAATGGTATCATGGCAAAGATTAATAATAATGAGGGCTCATTGGGTATGTTGGTGAACGATAAAGCATTGCATAATAATCTGGCAGAATCACTAAAAACCTTAGATGCCCTGATGGCAGATATGAAAGCACATCCCTCTCGCTACATTAACGTTACCATCTTTGGTAGAAAAAATAAGAACTAATAAACGGTGGCGCATCCATCATCAGGCATTACAATACAATCCTTGCTGCTGAAAATTACTTTTTCATTGGCTTTATTGTGCTTGTTCATCACTGCTTCTCATGCGCAGAAAAAAACAGACTCTACAACTAAGGTAGAGATATTGGGTGCAGGTTCTTTACTGCACTTGGTAACAGATACAGGCGAAATTGATAAACTGGTAGATACAGTAAGAATCAAACAGGGTGAAACGCTGATGTACTGCGATAGTGCCTATTTCAGCCTGGCAAAGAACATGGTAGAGGCATTTGGCAATGTGCGCGTACTGCAGCCGGGCAGCGAGGCGCAGAGCGATTATATGCGCTACCTTGGCAATCAGAAAACAGCCTATATGAGGGGCAATGTGATGCTGACGGATGGGCGCAGCAACTTGTGGTCAGAGGATTTGACATATAATACATCTACCAAATTAGGTGTATATACACAAGGTGGAACATTGCAGGATAGCACTACTACTTTGTCGAGTAATGCGGGAACGTATAATACTAAAACAAAAGATGCGCGCTTTACGGGCGAGGTGATAGTGATAGACCCGCAGTACGAAATCGTATCAGACGATATGGGTTATAATACCGAAACCAAAATTGTGGTATTCTATGGCCCGTCGGTCGTTACCAGCGATAGCTCTGTACTGCGCACCACTTGCGGCAGGTACGATACCAAGCAAGAGGCAGCATATTTTACCTGTCGTTCGTCCATACTCACCAAAGAACAATACTTGGAAGCCGACACCATCAACCACAATCGTAAAACGGGTATTGGCTTTGCAAAAGGAAATGTGATAGCTATTGATACAACACAACATACTACACTTTATTGCGGTCGTTCAGACTTCAACGAGAAAAAGAAAACAACATTGGCTACCATCAAGCCAGTTCTAAAGCAGGTAAGCGATAAAGACAGTATCTATATCAGGGCCGATACGTTTTTCTCCTTCCCCGTACTGAAGAAAAAAGATACCATCAAGCAACAGCCTGTTGTAAAAAATAAAAAGAAAAGCAAACAGCCAGTAGCCAAAGTAACTCCGACAGATACTACTGAGATAGATGATAAAGCGCCAAGGAGTTTTATTGGGTATCATCATGTGCTCATATTTTCAGACTCGATGCAGGGCAAGTGCGATAGTATCAGTTATTCGCAAGCAGATTCTATTATGCGGATGATGTACAACCCGATTGTATGGTCTCGCAAAAGTCAGATAACGGGCGATACGATATTGCTGTATATGGATAGCAGTAAAATCCGAAAGATATACGTCCCTAACAATGCTTTTATGGTATCGCAATCGGGGCCTGATAAGGCAAGGCTCTATGATCAGGTGCAGGGCAAAACCATGACCGGCTTTTTTAAAGACGGGCAAATGGATTACATGATAGTAAAACCAGATGCACAAACCATATACTACGGCAAGGACGATAACGGCGCTTACTTAGGTGTTAATGAAGCGACTGGTACAAGAATGCGTATATTCTTCAGAGACGAGGGTTTGTATAAAATTCTGTATGAACAGGATGTGAAAACGAAGATGACACCGCTCGACAAAGCTGACCTGCCCAACATGAAGTTGTCGCGCTTTAAATGGCTCAACGATCAACGCCCTACGTCTTTGCAACAACTCTTTGACTAAACGGTATTTGGCAGTTTTAAAAATATAATTAGTTTTGCACCCGCAATGATGCTGAACAAGCAATATAAGAAGGCCAAAAAACGCATACCAATGTGGTAAGCCGCTTTCTTATGTAGCTACAATATAGTTTACAAGGGCTTACCGCAAAAGGTGAGCCCTTTTTTATATCTTTTAGGAAAATTAGTAACAGGATGAGTAAGCTTAGCCAACTTGCCGAAACATTGATAGGTTCTGAAATAGTGCGTCTTGGCAATGAAATAGCCGTGCGAGTGAACCGTGGCGAGAAAATATACAATTACACTATCGGCGATTTCGACCCGCAGCTTTTCCCCATACCACAGGCGTTGGAAGATGCGATAATACAAGCGTACTGCGATAAACAAACTAACTACCCCCCCGGCGATGGTATATTGGAGCTAAGGCAGGCAGTGGCTGCTTTTATCAAAGATAGAGAGGGCATAGACTATGCAGCAAACGAAGTGCTGATAGCAGGCGGTGGCCGCCCGTTGATATACTCCATATTCCGTGCGGTAGTGGATGCAGGCGATAAAGTGATTTACGCTGTTCCGTCTTGGAACAACAATCACTACACACACATGAATGGCGGGCAGCACTGCGTGATAGAGGCTACGGTTGAAAACGACTTTATGCCTACTGCTGCTGATATTGCTCCGCATATTGAGGGCGCAACGCTGTTATGCCTTTGTACACCACAAAACCCTACAGGTACTACACTGGCAAAAGCCGAACTGGAAAAGATATGCGACCTCGTACTGGCAGAAAACAACCGCCGAGGTGCAGATGAAAAGAAACTCTACGTCATGTTCGACCAAATGTATTTTACACTCACCTATGGCGAAACGGAACATTACAATCCTGTATCGCTACGCCCCGAAATGAAGCCATACATCGTATTTGTAGATGGTATATCTAAAGCATTTTCAGCTACGGGTGTACGTGTAGGCTGGTCGCTTGGGCCGGCACATCTCATAGGCAAAATGAAAGCTCTCTTGAGCCATATAGGTGCATGGGCGCCAATGGCAGAACAAAAAGCCACGGCTCAGTTTTTAATGCAAAAAGATACAGTAGAAACGTATTTGTCTTCTTTTAAAAAAGAGCTGGAAGAACGGCTTTGGGCTATATACAATGGCATCATGGCACTGAAAGAAAAAGGCTACCCTGTTGATGCGGTATCGCCACAAGCTGCGATATACCTCACTATCAAGATAGACCTGAAAGGTATGCAGGCTGGTGACAGGCAACTGCAAACACAAGCAGACGTTACCGAGTACTTACTGAGTGAGGCTAAACTGGCTATCGTACCGTTTTATGCTTTCGGTGCCGACCGCACATCGCCTTGGTACAGGCTGAGCATTGGTACTTGTAAGAAAGAAGAAATAAGCGAGATGCTGGGTATGCTGGAAGCAGCCCTGCAAAAACTATTCGTATTGAATTGATACATTTTTTTGTTTTTGACGTTTAAATTTTGACTTAATATAAAATGCAGGTTTACAAATTTGGTGGTGCTTCTATAGCAAGCCCCGAGCGGATGACGGCATTGTTGCCGATTATTAAAGATGCAGTACAACCCATCATACTGGTGGTATCTGCCTATGGCAAAACAACCAATGCACTGGAAGCGATCGTAACCAATGCCTGCAAGGGAAAGAAGCAAGAGGCGCAAGAGCAAGTGAAAGCCATGGAGCAAGCGCATCTTGAATATGCAAGGGCTTTGCTGAATGATGTGTATTATGCAGATGCGGTAAAGGCACTGAATGTTTTTTTTACTGAATTGCAATGGGCGGTAGATGATGCTACTGCCGATAAATACGATTATTCTTACGACCAGATAGTATGTATGGGTGAACTGCTTTCTACCCGCATATTCGGTTTTTACCTGCAACAGTCGGGTTTGGCTTTTGAGTGGAAAGACGTGCGCGATGTGATACGTACAGACGATACCTACCGCGATGCGAGGGTAGATTGGGACTACTCCAAGGCGAAAGCCGCAGAACTATTTTCCCCGATACTTACATCAGGTAGCAGCATCATAACACAAGGGTTTATTGGTGCTACACAAGACAATGCATCTGTAACGCTTGGTCGAGAAGGTTCTGACTATACAGCCGCCATGCTGGCTGCTATGCTGGGCGCAAATGGTGTAACGATATGGAAAGACGTAGAGGGCCTGCAAAATGCCGACCCTAAGCTGTTTCCGAATACGGTAAAGATTGAAGCGATTACTTATCACGAGGTGATTGAAATGGCATACTATGGCGCGCAGGTTATCCACCCCAAAACCATCAAGCCATTGCAAAACAACAACATACCCCTGTATGTAAAATGCTTTTTGGATAAAGACCTGAAAGGGACGGTTATACAAAACGAGGTAAACAGCATTTTTTACCCACCGCTGATTGTGTTGAAAAAAGATCAGGTATTGTTGCAGGTAACAACAAAAGATTTCTCGTTTGTTACAGAAGACAACCTGAGCGAACTCTACAGCATTCTGCACGATTTGAAGATAAAGGTAAACCTGATACAAAACGCTGCTATCAGCTTTGTAGCGTGTATAGATAATAAGGAAGACAATGTTACGAAGCTGGTAAACGTATTAAGCCAAAACTATAAAGTGCTGCGCAACGATGATGTGAGCCTGCTGACCATCCGCCACTACACACCGGAGATTGTATTTGAACTCACTAAAGGACGCTATACTTTATTGGAACAAAAAACAAGACATACGGTGCAGGTTGTTATGAAATAGTTGATTTGTTGACTGGTTGATTTGTAGTTCGTCTAATCAACCAGTCATTAATAAGTATCATGTCTATTTACAAAATTTATGTGATGTGTCGAGAAAGTAACTCACATAGTTATTCTTCTAAAATCCTTATGTCCCAGTTCAAGTTTTTAGATTTCTTGAACAAGTCAATAATCCGATTAAATTCAAATCCCCCAAAAATATTGTCGCACCCTCCTGATATTACCAGTCGCAAGTTTTTAATTTTATACATGCTTTCTGGGATTTTATTAATTGACGTGCGTGTGATATTGATTAGATTTATATGGTTTAATTTCGCAATACAGTCTGGCAATTCTTCAAGTTGTGTATTAATAAGTATTAAACTTTCCAGCTTTTTTAAATTACAAATGCAATTGGGTATGTGTTTAACATCCGTATTCACCAACTTAAAATACTTTAGTTTCCTATTGTTACAGATTGACATAAAGAAGTTGTCAGTAACATAACTACTATTGATGGTTAAGGATTTAATTGTATTGATAGAATTAGCGAAGATAATTTTATCTATTAATTTAACTTGGTGCAGAACTAGGCAGGATAGATTCTTTAAGCGCGCAAGATATATAGTGTCAATAAGTTGAACATTATCCATGGTTATAGTTCTTAATTCAGTTAATTGGTATAATAACGTTATTGTATTGGAATCTAAACTACAGTCCTCAAACCGTATACACTTTAAGTGTTTACGAACTAATGGCGATTGAAGTTGTTGTTGTAATAGTGTAATACTTTTGTAGTTAACCTTATTTTCAAGAGTGGTATCGCCAGTATTCCTATAGTTTCGATAGACTACAGCTTGAATTGTGTCCGTTTCAATTCTTTTTTCAGTTACATCGCCTAAACCATAAACTTTATAATTACAACAATCATAACCAGGTTCAAAAGCCTTTTTAAAATCTTGTGATTTTGATGTAAAGCATGAAAGAAGTAATAAAAATAACGAGAGTGCCTTCATGCAGCAATATTTTGTTTATAACTTTTTAGGCAATACACTTTAACAGATATCACTTGCATCAAGTTAATGTTTTTACAACGTGAAAAATCTACTGATAGTATGTGGAAATAATAAAGTTATATTTTGATAGAATAGTTACTTGTTGATTATTTATACATTACAATTTAACCAGTCAACTATTCAACCAATCAACTAAACTATCTTCTTCCCCTTCATTGCATCTTTTAGTGCGGCATCCATTACACGTTCTGCAAATGGGCGACTCACATCATTCAGCTGTTCGGTTTCTTTCTGCACACGGTCTTTGTCTTTGGCTGCAATAGCATCGCGTAGTTGCTGCATGTGTTGTTGTGTCAGGGTTATCTCTTCGTCCGCAAGCAGTTCGCGGTGTTTGGTTATAAACTTCTCGGTTGTATCCAGCATTTGTTCAGCTTCTGTAGTGGCCTCTACCAATGCACGGGTTTGTATATCTTCTTTAGCATGTGTCAGTGAGTCCATCAGCATGTTTTCTACCTGCTCATCGGTAAGCCCGTATTGCGGTTTCACTTCTACACTCGTTTCTACACCACTGCGCAGTTCTTTAGCACTTACTTTCAGTATGCCGTCTGCGTCTATCAAAAAGCCCACCTCTACTTTCGGCAATCCCGCAGGCATAGCAGGTATGCCCGTCAGGTTAAACTCCGCCAGTTTACGGTTATCCTTCACCAAGTCTCGCTCACCCTGATATACAGATATACGCATACCACTTTGCCCGTCTTTTTGTGTTGTGTATTGTCTGCCTGCTCGCACAGGTATTTTAGAGTTGCGGGGTATCAATACATCCATCAATCCCCCCATGGTTTCTATGCCAAGGCTTAGTGGTGTAATGTCCAGCAGCAGCATGTCGGTATTGTTACCAGCCAGTATATCAGCCTGCACAGCAGCACCCAGTGCTACTACTTCGTCAGGGTTCAGGTTGTCAAATACTTCTTTACCAAAGAATTTGCTCACACTTTCTTTTACCAATGGTACACGTGTACTGCCACCCACCATTACTACCGCGTCTATGGCGCTTGTTTGCAATCCTGCATCGCGCATGGCGTTTTTGCAGCAATCTATGGTGCGGTTTATCAGTGGCTGTATCAGTTGGTTGAATGCTTCTTTCGTTATGCTCACTTTTTCACCTGCAATAGTGCCTTCAAAGCTGTCGTTGTTGCTAAGGTGTTTCTTAGCTTCTTCGGCGGTAAGGCGTAGTTGCTGTGCTAATGATTTGTGGCTATTCAGTTCCTCGTTAGTGATGCCCAATGCTGCCTGCCAGTGCATTGCTAATGCCCTGTCGAGGTCGTCGCCACCCAAGTAAGTATCGCCATTGGTAGATAATACCTCAAAAATACCATTGGTTATTTTCAGTATCGAAATATCAAACGTACCACCACCCAAGTCATACACCGCGATGGTTTTTTCTTCATCGGGGCTTACACCAAGTCCGTATGCAAGGCTTGCTGCAGTAGGTTCGTTTACGATGCGCAATACATCCAGTCCTGCCAATCTGCCCGCGTCGCGTGTTGCCTGCCTTTGTGCATCGTTGAAGTAGGCCGGCACGGTTATCACCGCTTTATTTACAGGTGTTTTCAGAATATGCTCTGCACGTTGTTTCAGTTCTTTCAGTATGTATGACGATAACTCAATGGGAGAATAAAACTTATCGCCTACCTGCACTTTTACAAGCGAGTCGGTATTGTCGTCTATCACTTTGTAGGCAAAAAAGCCTGCATGTTCGCCGATGTCTTTGTACGATTTGCCCATCAATCGTTTGGCACTGTATATGGTACGGTGCGGTTCAGCTATCAGTTTTTGGCGTGCGGGGTTACCAACGGTAGCTCCACCATATTCATCAAAATGCACAATGGAAGGTACTAATGTAAGACCGTCCACCTCGCGTAGTGCCAATGGCTGGCGGGTATCTTCACGTACTATCGCAATCAGGCTATTGGTTGTGCCGAGGTCTATACCTACAATGGTTTCTTTTTGTTGCAGGCTACCTGTGGCTATATTGATGGCTACTTTGCCCATAAACACTCTTTTTCGAGGCACAAAGGTAGCGTATGCAGGGCAGTTGCACCGCTAATATTGCCTATGTACCTATAAAAGGGTAATATTCCTGTAACTTTCACGTTTCTTAAACGATAGAATAAACAGATTTTAATTAGTTTGGCGCCATATATGCGTTCTTTTGCATACATATTTGTTCTGCTATTGGGCATTTCGCTGGTTTCCTGCAATTGGAACAAGCGGGAAGATGCCATGCACCTTTGTAACGAAATAACGCAAATCAACGATTCGCTCAACTATATGGGCAAGGTTTGGGGAGATGAGTTTAAAATCGCCGTTAATACCAAAGATTTCAGCCATTTGCCCCCATACCGCAAGCAGGTTGAGGATTTTATACGCCACAAAACCGAGCATGTAAAGAGTATGAAAGATGTAGGCGGCTCAGAAAAGTTCAGGGCTGCTATGTTAGATATTCTGAAATATGAAAGCGACAGTATTGTTACCAAAATGATGGTATTTGAGTCTTTTACAGGCGACACGCCGGATGAGGTGATACAATTGGCTGTCAACAATTTATTTGCCTGTACTAAGGAAGACCTTGCCAAGCACGATATCATGTTCCGGCATCTGGATGAATATGCCGATAAGAACGACTTTCCCCGCCCGATAGAATAGCATCAACCATTTGGTAGTAATCGTTGCCGCATCCGCATAAATGGCTTTTCTATGCCGTAATACGATATGTTTGCTACGATAAATAGCAGAACGATATTCAGTGGTAAACTACCTGCTCTGCCTATATTTTGAGAGAAAAATAATTGCTGCCATATATACAGGCTGTACGATAACCTGCCGAGATAATCTAATGGTTTCGTGTTCAACAACTTGAATACGACAGTACTGCTGTAGTGTATGCAGATGATAATGATAAACCCGATAGCAATATCAGCTATTGTACCGGTAGTATTACCAAATGGCACAATGAACCAACCTAAATGCATATCATACTGATGGTTAATAAGCGTAAACGCAGACAGCGCGGGTATTGCCAGAAAAGGCAACCACATGAATAAGCTGCTTTTTGTTATAATACGCTGGCAGATGCCCCATAGCTTATCGTGGTACATGGCAAATACACAACCCCACATAATGGCATCTACACGTTGGAAAAGGGTGAGTTCATCCATCCACTGGTCTTGCGTTTTTATATACAGCATACGCAATGCAGGTACAATCAGTATGATGGAGAACGCAAATAGCTTACGGTATCGCTTAGCGAATTTGAAGATAAAAGGCCATATCAGGTAAAACTGCTCTTCTATGGATAAAGACCACAAGTGCCCTGTTTCCCAATCGTCGTGCCAGTTCAGGTATTTGGTATAAGTGAGTGAGGTAAGCCATGATGCGTTGCTGAAGTATAAAACGCCTGCTAATTGCAATAGCAGATAGAGTGCGAGCAATGTATAATACACAGGGAAGATGCGCAATGCCCGCTTGATGTAAAACCCGTATAACGAAATGGTAGTTGTGCGCCGCTCTTCTTGCAGCAGCAGGGTAGTGATGAGAAAGCCTGAGAGTACAAAAAATACATTCACACCAAATTGGCCGTCAATAAGCATAGGCCATTTATTATGAAAATATTCGTCAAAATTCTTCTGGTCTATATGGGCTATTATCACTAATAGGATACTGATAGCCCTTAGTCCGTTAAGGCTGGGTATTTGTTTTAACATTCCTGCTATAAATATACTATTTACATGTCAATACGCATATTTGAAATGAATAATAAGTTTAATTATATAGCTACACTGTAAATAAAAAATCATGTGTGGGGGGGTTGTGTAACATATATTCCACTCATTACCCACAAAACCAGCCAAGCCACATAATAAAACCTTGACAAACGGGTGAATTGTATAAATTTGTCATCCCCATAAAAACTGAAATTTTGCGTTTAAAATCGTTGGATATAAAAGGATTTAAGTCCTTTGCAGATAAGACTCATGTGCTGCTCGATCACCCCATTACAGGTATCGTTGGTCCGAATGGATGCGGTAAGTCGAATATCGTGGATGCCATTCGTTGGGTGATAGGTGAGCATAAGATAAAAGCCTTACGTTCAGACAACCTCGAAGACCTGATATTTAACGGCTCGCGCACACGCGCCGGCTCGGGTATGGCAGAGGTATCGCTGACGTTCGAGAATACCCGCAACCTGTTGCCTACGGAATTTACAACCGTTACCATCACCCGTAAGTTTTACAAAAACGGAGAGAGCGAATACCGCCTCAATGATGTTACCTGCCGCCTGAAGGATATTCACAACTTGTTTTTGGATACGGGCGTTAGCAACGATTCGTATGCCATCATCGAGTTGGGCATGGTAGATGATATTATCAAAGACAAAGACAACTCTCGCCGCCGTATGCTGGAGCAGGCAGCCGGTATATCTATCTACAAAACCCGTAAGAAAGAAGCCAAGCTGAAACTGGATGCTACTGAGCAAGACTTGGCGCGTATAGAAGACCTGCTGTTTGAGATTGGCAACAACCTGCGCACACTCGAAAGTCAGGCAAAAAAAGCGGAGCGTTATTTCCAGATAAAAGGGGAATACAAAGAGGTAAGTGTAGAACTGGCTAAAGCATCGCTGGAGCATTTTAACGAACAATATAAAACCCTCAACGAGCAGCACGATACCGAAACAGACCGCAGAACACAACTGGAAGCTATAGTAGCTACAGAAGAAGCGGTAGTAGAGCAGGATAAAGTAAAGCTGATAGAAAAAGAACAGGAGTTGAATGGTTTGCAAAAGCAATTCAACGAACTGATAAACCGTGTGCGCCAACTGGAAAGTGATAAACGCCTTGCCGCACAACGCCTCGACCATTTGAAAGAGCGCGAAAAGAGTTTGAGCGACTTTCTGTCGGGTGCTGGTATGCAGTTGCAAAGCCTTGAAGAGTCCATCACGTTTGCAGAGAAGCAGATAGATGACGAGAACGGTGTGTTGGACAAGCTGCGAGATGAGTTGGAAAGTATGCGTGGTATAGTAGATGAAAAACGCGACGCATTTGACGAGAAGAAAAAAGTGCTGGAACAGCTACGTGCAGAATATCAAAATAAACAGCGCATACAGTTTGACGCGGAGAAGAAAGTAGCCATTGCAGATACATCTGTCATGAACCTGCAACGCAGCATACAACAGATACAAGATGAGAAAGCACAGCGCACAGGGCAGATAGGACAACTAACCAACGAGCGTACAGATGCTGAAGGACAGTTGCAGGATAAGAACGACGAATTGCAAACCCTCGTTACCCGATATGAAGAGGTAAAATCGAAAATACTGCAAAGTCAGGAGCAACTGGAAACACTCCGTGCGCAATCTGTTGACGAAAACCGTAAACTGGATAGCCGCCGCAACGAGCACGACTTGTTGAAGTCGTTGGTAGAAAGCCTTGAGGGTTATCCAGACAGTATTAAATTCCTGAAAAAGAATAAAGATTGGAATAGCGAAGCACCGTTATTGTCAGACGTGTTTGTAGTGCAAAACGAATACCGCACGGCATTAGAAAACGTACTGGACAATTACCTGAACTATTATATAGTTGAAAATATAGGTGAGGCTGCTAAAGCCGTACACCTGCTGGAAAGCAATAAAAAAGGTAAAGCCAATTTCTTCATCACCAATCAGTTTCAGCAATATCAGGCAACGCAGCACAATGCGCCCGATGGCTTAGTACCCGCATTGAGCGTGGTGAATGTAGATGAGCAATACTTGCCGCTTGCACAGCACTTGCTGGGCCATGTGTATATTGCTGAAAACGAAAGCACCGTTACAGACCTCGCTATGATGAACGGCAATGTGATAGTAGAGAAAGGCGGTAAGGTAGTACGTGGCAAATACACGTTGGGCGGTGGTTCGGTAGGCTTGTTTGAAGGCAATAAAATAGGTCGTGCCAAAAATCTGGAACGCCTTGCAAAAGAAATAGAAGACCTGACGGTTGTTACTACACAACTGAAACAATACATCAGCGATACACAAACGCAGATAACGGGCTTTAATCAGGAACTGAACGACAGGGCGATAGAGCAAACACGACAGGAGATAAACCGCCTGCAAAACCATATCGTCAACCTGAGCAACAGGATTGAAAATTTTGAACACCTGAACCAAAACGGTGAGCAACGTTTGCAAGACCTGCAAAGCCAGTTGGAAGACACGCATGCCAGTATTGCCGATACCCGTGCAGAACTGCAAGACATCAACGAGCAGTTACAGTCATTGCAGCAAAACATACAAAATGCTGAAGCCGATTTCCATGCAGTAGAGCAGGAATTTAACATGGCTACGCAGCAATACAACAACCACAACATCCTGTACACACGCCAGCAAAGTAAGCTGGAAGGGCTGAAACAGGAATTGAGCTTCCGCAGCAACCAACTGAACGACCTGAAACGCCAGATAGCCAGCAACAGCGAGCAACTGCAACAAATAGCAGGACAACTTGGTGAAACGGAAACGCAACTACATGCAGGTGATAACGAACTATACGAATTGCTGACGCGCAAGGAAACAGAAGAAAAAATACTGAACGAGAAAGACCGTCAGTATTACGAGATGCGCAATACCATATCTGCGCAAGAGGGACAACTGAACCAGAAACGCCGCGAGAAAGAACACGCCGAAACATTACTCAACAGCATCAAAGACCAGCTAAATGATATGAAGCTGAAACTGGCTGGTATGAAGGAGCGTTTGAGTGTGGAGTTTAAAGTGAATTTGGATGAAATATTAGACCAAGCGCGCGCTAATGAACTGACAGTAGATGAATTGAATGCCGAAGCTGAGCGTATGAAGAAACGCTTAGAGAATATGGGCGAAATCAACCCAACGGCTATTGAGGCATATACGGAAATGAAAGCCCGCCACGATTTTATTGTAGAGCAAAAAACCGACTTGGTAAATGCTAAGGAGTCGCTGATGGCTACAATAGAAGAAGTAGAGCAAACGGCCAATGCCAAATTCCGTGAGACTTTTGATAAAGTGCGCGAAAACTTTATCGAGGTATTTAAAGCGCTCTTTACGGCAGAAGATAATTGCGACCTGCGCCTGACAGACCCCGATAATCTGGCAGACAGCGGCATAGAGATATATGCACAACCAAAAGGTAAAAAACCGAGTACGCTGACACAGCTATCGGGTGGTGAAAAAACGCTTACCTCTACAGCGTTCTTGTTTGCTATCTATCTGATAAAGCCCGCTCCGTTCTGTATCCTCGACGAGGTAGATGCCCCGCTCGATGATGCCAACGTAGGCAAATTCACGCAGATGATACGCAAGTTTAGCGACAACTCACAGTTCATCATCGTTACGCACAATAAGCAAACAATGGCTGCTGTTGACGTTATATACGGTGTAACCATGCAGGAGCCCGGCGTTAGCAAGTTAGTACCTGTTGACTTCCGTAGTTTGAGTAATTAGTACAAACTGACAATACACAAACAGCCGCACCATGCGGCTGTTTTCTTTTTTATACCTTTAGTATTCAATCTGCGCACTTGCCACATACAGCATACGAAACCAATCTGCAAACTATAGCCGTTGCCGCTACGGAAAAAGAAGAGGAGAACGACCACTTTATGCGCTCGCTCCGCCACTACGATGGGGCAATGCTGGATGAGATGGCGCATCGTGTGTATGAAGATGTAAACGCAGCGATAGACTGTACTACTTGTGGTAATTGTTGCAAAACATTGGTAGTAAACATTACCTCACCCGAAATAGAGAGGCTGGCAGTATTTATGCAAATGGAAGAAGCTGCCCTGCGCGATAAATACATTGAAGAAAGCCTCGCCGGCAATTGCTTTATCAACAGCATACCCTGTCATTTTTTATCGGGCACCAGTTGCAGCATATATACCGAGAGGTTTACCGAGTGCAGGGATTTCCCTCACCTGCACAAGCCGGGCTTTCGGGAACGTTTTTTGGGTACATTGCTGCACTATGGCAGTTGCCCCATCATCTACAATACGGTAGAGCAGATGAAAAAGGAATTAAACTTTACAGAATAAAAAAACAGCCAACAGGCTGCTTTTTTATTAGTATATCATTCGTCGGTTACTAAGCCATACGCATGGCAGGGTTCCGATTGATAAAGTATTGTTTTTCGCCCTCTGTAAGCAATACACGCACGCTGCGCAGCCCGTTATCGTCATAATCCAGCAGGGCTTGCAATGGCTCGTCGTCGTTGGGTTTGTATATATATTCCAGCCCGTCTATCAGCACGGTTTTATTGGTAATGATAATGCTGCCGCTGGTAGATTCGTGTATCACATTTTCAGAGCCGTCGTTCAGGAAAGTAAGCATCTGCGTACGGTCGTAGGCGTAGGTTTTGCCACCACGGCTTAGCATCCTGTACAGGATGACAGATAAAATACCCGCAACGACTAACAGTATTGTGCGAACCATCCGCTTTTTTAATTAGTGCTAATATAATAATCTTCGTCTGAAACCAACCAAAAATTTCAGCACACCATGTTGATAACCTGCTTATTACCTGTAATCTTTTTTTACGGGCAAATAGTTGTTGTATCATCCTCTGTATGCTTACTATATTGACGTAGCCCTTTCTAATTGCAAAAGTAAGCAGAATATCAACTATGTAAAAACAAAAAATATCAACAAATGGTTGCAGAGTGGATTAGATGAATTTATTGTCTTTAGCCGTTTTGATGGCATCTGCCTTGCTGTGTACATTCAGCTTGTGGTATATGTTTTTGATGTGCGATTTTACGGTTTCCAAGTCTATAAACAACTCTTGCGCTATACGTTTGCGGCTTTTGCCCGTAGCAATCTGTTCAAGTATTTCGGTTTCTCTGCGGGTAAGGGGTGATGCTTCGTTTCGCTGAAAAGAGCTTATAACCATGCGGGCTATATGTGCGCTCATAGGCCCGCCGCCTTCCATTACTTCCTGTATCGCGCTGATAATTTTTTCGGGTGGGGTGTTTTTAGTCAGATAGCCCGATGCGCCATTACCCAGCGCGCGGAAAATAAGAATATCTTGTTCATACACCGTCAGTATCAGTATATATGCTTCCGGTGTTAGCTTCTTAATCTTAGGCAGCGCGTCTATGCCCGATATGCCTGGCAGTTCTACGTCCAGCAGTATTACATCGGGGTCGTCGCTTGCCAGTTTTTTTGCCGCATCTTCAAAAGAGGGATAGCTACCTACTACTTTGTATCCGGGCGTATTGCCTATCAGATACACATACCCCTCGCGGATGGTTTCATCGTCTTCTATAATGCAAATGCGTATGTCGAGGTCGCGGCTCATTGGCTGTTGTTTAGATAAAGGTCTGCATATTGCGGGGGATGCTTCTCCCCCCAATCAGGTTATTTTTAAATATTAACAAGTCTATGACATTTGCTTTGGCAGCTTAAAGCTGAGGCTGATAACTGTGCCGCTACCGGCGTGTGCATCTATATACAGCCTGCCATCCAGCCGTTTGGCACGGGTGTTTATATTATCTATGCCATGCCCGCGTTTTACGGTTTCTATGTCAAAGCCTTTACCATTATCGCGCAGTTCCAGATGCAGTATGTTTTGTTCCTTCAACTCTGCCACAAGCGACACTTTGGTAGCACCCGCATATTTCAGGCAGTTGTTCAGGGCTTCTTTAAATATCATGATGAGGTTACGGCTGGTATCAAGCGGCATCCTGTAGTCTTTCCACCTGTCGTCAGTACCACTGAATTCAAAATCTATTTCTGTATCCTGAAACAACTCGCCTCCAAAGTCGCGGATGCGGTGCAGTATCTCATACAGGTTGTCGTTTGCAGGCTTCAACGACCACAAAATATCGCGCGTACCACTGTATAGCTGGCCCGTATTGTCTTGTATCTGTTCCAGTATGCGTTTGGTATCGGGTGTCATATCACCGATTTTGTTTTTCAGCACATTGGTCAGCACATTGATGCGGGTCAGCTTATTACCCACCTCGTCATGAAAATCTTCTGCGGTACGTTGGCGCACTTTGCCCTGTTCTTCTCTGCGCAGGCGTTCCAGCAGTGCCAGCCTGTTTTGTTTGCGTTTGTTTACAATATACTGTATGGTAATGCCCAGCAATATGCAGCCCGCCAGTATCACCAACCTGAACCAGCTCGTTTTATGAAACGGTGTTATGATTTCAAAAGTATAGCTCATTTTCTTCACCACACTGCTATCGCCCGTGCTGCACTCTACTTGCAAGGTGTATTTACCCGGCGGCAGGGCAGAGTAGGTGATGCTGTTGACGGCAGCCCATTCGCTCCACTTTGTTTCCAAACCTGCAATGCGGTATCTGTATTTCAGTTGTTCCGTACCGCTCAGTGTCAATGCCTGAAATGTAAATGTGATATTGTTTTTCTTGTACGGTAGGCGCAGCCCCTGCGGTATCTTATACCACATATCTGTACCGTCGTAGTAGCTGCTATCGCTGATGTGCTCGCCAAATAGTTTTACCGATTGCAGCACAATGCTGGCAGCTTCTGGTGTTACTATTTTAGATTTGGGATTGTAGCGCACCGCGCCATTGGTAGTGCCAAACCATATACTGCCGTCCTCGCTTTTAAACACGGCATTGTGGTTGCTT
Organism: Chitinophagaceae bacterium IBVUCB1; assembly: GCA_002127285.1. Taxonomy (GTDB): domain Bacteria; phylum Bacteroidota; class Bacteroidia; order Chitinophagales; family Chitinophagaceae; genus Polluticoccus. The sequence continues at coordinate 384,528 of NFUW01000001.1, read as the reverse complement.
TCCATACCCGTGATGCCTTGCTCCTTACCATAAAACTGCACATTGTACTTGCCGCGTGTGGCTGTTATTTTATGGATGCCGTAGCCAGTGCCAATCCATACACAGCCTGCATCGTCGGCTATGATGTTGTATATAAAATCCGATTTCAGTCCGTTGTTTTTATTGATGACGGTGGTTTTGCCATTTTCCATGTTGTAGCAAATCACACCATTATCACTGCTGCCTATCCATAGCTCTTTACCCTTTAACATCAGGCATTGTGGCGATGAGCTGTCTGCTGCGCCATTGGTTTGCAGTTTTATTGCTTCATCATTAAGGTATAGTTGCAAGCCATCAGTAGTAGCCAGTATGATGCTGTCGGCACCCATGCTGACAACATCCTGTACCGTTGCTTTTAGTGGTATAGTATGAAAACTGTCTTGTCTGTAATAGGTTGCACCGCTACCCGTGCCTATCCATATACGGTCTTGTTCGTCTTTGTAAATATTCGTTACAAGATTGGACGGGATGGTGGGCGTAGTATATTGTTTGAAGCTGCTGCCATTGTATTTCCATAATCCCCTGTTGCGTGTGCCCAGCCATATCTCGTTGCTGTTGTTGATGTAGATAGCCGTAATTGCCGTCATGGGTTGCAGGGGTATTGGTATGGTGCGTACCTGCCCGTTTTCATATACAAACAGCCCTGCGTCAAATGTGCCCAGATATACTTTGCCACCCTTAGCGGCTATGCTCATTATCTGCGCACTGGGTAGCCCCGATGTTTCGTCGAGTACCGAAAACTGCGCACCCGAAAAGCGGTACAAGCCGCGCCCGTCTGTTGCCATCCACACATTGCCCTCTTTATCCGTCAATACGTGATTGATGATATTATCCGTCAGCCCGTTTTTCTTATTGCAGTACACAAGGCTGCTATCGTTCAGCCTGAATGCCCCGCTGCTTGTGCCAAGCCAAATGTTTTTTTGTTTGTCTTCCGTAATGCTAAGTATAGGTGGTAGTGCATACAATGGTGTGGTTTTCAGTTTGGCAACGGTTATTTTATTGTCTTGTATGTTATACAATCCGCCGTTGGTGGTTGCCCATAGCCTGTTACGACTGTCTTTATATAAAGACAATGCCTGCGGTATACCATTGAGTTGCGGCTCGTTGAATACAACACTATCCCACACATTATTTTGCAGCCTGTATATCACACCATGATTACAAGCTACCCATAACTGATTGCCGTCTGGCAGTATGGCTGTTACGTTAGCCGCTTTGTTTGGCAATGAGATGCTGCTGCTTTTGCCGTTTTGAATTTTATATAGCTTGCCGCCAGCTATGCACCATATATTGCCGTCTTTAGCTATCTCGATATTACTTACTGCATTGGCGGCTGGGTTTTCGGGAGAGTTGAACACAAAATGCTGAAAGCGCTTGCCGTCATACTTAGATATTCCCTTGCGTGTACCAAGCCAAATATTGCCTTGCTTATCAGTAGCCAATGCGTTCACGGTATTATCGGTCATGCCATCTCGCACGGTGAAGTTGGTAAACGTATTACCATCGTAGCGCGATAGCCCGCCCAACGTGCCCACCCATAAATGCCCGTAAGTATCTTGCACCATAGATGTAACCTGCGATTGTATCAAGCCGTTTTCTACATTCAGGTTGTAGAATGGGTATCGTTGTGCAGATGCTGTTTTTATGATGCAGCATACACCTATTACCAGTATTATTTTCAATCGGATATTCACTGCAATGAAATTACATTTTTAAAGGCATTTATTGTTTTTCAGTTGTTTTCATTTCTCGTTTACAAATAAATCCCCCGTTTGGGGTGGTGGCAAAAAATGCAAATCCCCCGTGATGGGTGAAGACTTGCTTTTTTCGTACACATACATTTGATGCAGAATCATCTCCCATGCTTTTCAACAGAATTTTTTTCTTGTCGGTTGTGTTGTTGTTCTCTTCTCTAAGTCATTTTGCAAATGCGGCTGACATTATAGGGAAAGTAATGGGTAGTGATAAGCAACCATTGCCATCTGCCAATGTCGTATTGTTAAAAACGGATAGCAAAACATTGGTGAAAGCGGATATGACTGATGAAGGTGGCAGTTTTAGTTTTGACAATATACCCGATGGCGAGTATGTTTTGAAAATCACAACTGCTGGCTACGAAATCTACAATTCAGATACCATCAGGCTGACGGGTGCAGGTGTTACACTGCCTGCTATCAGTATGCAACCCAAAGCAGGCTCGTTGAAAGAAGTAACCGTTCGTTCTCAAAAACCATTGATTGAAATTAAAGCCGACAAGCTGATTGTAAACGTAGAGAACAGTATCATAAATGCAGGTTCTTCCGTACTCGATGTAATAGCACGCTCCCCCGGCGTACGTGTTGACCAGAACGATAACATCAGCCTGAAAGGAAAGGCAGGGGTAAATGTGATGATAGACGGGCGCAGAACGGTAATGAGTGGTGCAGACCTTGCCAATATGCTGAAGTCTATGCCATCGGGCGCGGTAGAGCAGATTGAAATCATCACCAATCCATCATCCCGCTACGATGCGGCAGGTACGGCGGGTATCATCAATATCAAAACCAAAAAAGATAAACGCTTTGGTGTGAACGGCTCTGTAAATGGTTTCTATGCACAGGGTGTATATCCCAAACTGGGTGGCGGTTTCAGCCTCAACTACCGAAACAAAAAATTCAACATGAATGCAAGCTACAACTATGCGCACCGTAAAGCATTCAATCATCTAACGCTTTATCGCAGCTTCTACGATAAAGGTGTTTTTCAAAATGCGTATGATCAGGATAATATGGCCAAATACGGTTTAGATGTTCATAATGCCGCATTGGGTATGGATTATTCAATATCAAAGAAAACAAGCATCGGGCTGAATATGAATACGGATATAACGGGCTTTGATATAAATGGAAACAACAATTCCAAGATATTGGATGCCAATAAGCATATACAATCCTATTTCACAACCATAAACCGTTCTGCAAACACAAACCAAAACTATGCTGCCAATATTAATCTGCGGCATAAGTTTGACAGTACCGGCAAAGAATTAAGTGTGGATGCCGATTATGGTACATTCACCGCAGGGCGCGACCAGCATTTTACTACTCGCTACATCAATACCAACGGGCAAGACTATCTGCCCAAGTATTTGCTAATGGGCGATTTGAATGGTACAACGACAATCCGCTCCGTAAAGACCGATTATATTCACCCCCTGCAAAACAACCTGCGCTTAGAAGCAGGTGCAAAATGGAGCTATGTAACGCAAGACAATAATGTACAGTTCTTTGACCAGAGCAATGGCACGAATGTTTTTGATACGACTAAGAGCAATCACTTCATCTATACCGAAAACATCAACGCTGTATATGTAAACAGTACAAAAGACTGGCAGAAATGGAGCACGCAAATAGGGCTGCGCTACGAGCAGACCATTGCTACCGGAGAACAGAAAATATATGCTCAAAACTTCGACCGCAACTATGCGCAACTGTTTCCGAGCCTTGCAGTGCAAAGGCATGTGAATGATAAACACGATATAGGGATTACACTCAGCCGCCGTATCACCCGCCCCAATTACGAACAATTAAATCCTTTTAAATATTACCTCGACCCCAGCACCTACAAAGCGGGTTATCCGTTCCTGATGCCTGAATTGATATATGTGGCAGAGGTGTCTCACACCTACAAGCAACGTTTCGTTACATCATTCAATTATAGCATACTCGACCAACCCATTACAGAAGTGATACAACCCAGCGATGATACAAATCAAAAACGGGTAACAGTGCAGACAAATAAAAACCTCAGCAGGCAATATTTTACTTCGCTAAGCGGTTCGTACCAGTTTCAGTTTTTCAAATGGTGGACGAATGTAACCAATGCAAATCTCTATTATAGCCAGTTTCAAGGAAACATAGCCAACTCGCAACTCAATCGCGGACAGTTGACATTTGATTTATATTCTGCCAATAGTTTTATACTACCCAAAAACTGGTCGGGAGAATTGAGTTTCTTCTACCAGTCGCAGCAGATACATGGTTATATGCTCATACACCCGTTATGGTCTTTGAGCGCGGGAGTACAAAAACATTTGTTTGATAAACGGCTGACGATGCGGCTGAACTGCACCGATATTTTTTGGCGCAGCTACCCAACTGCTTCTTCATCATATACAGATTATACAGAACGATTTACAGCGCAGCGCGAAACTCGCCAGCTTAGTATGACAATCACATACAGGTTTGGTAAGCGCACCGTAGCACCGGTGCAAAGGCGGAAAGGTGGTGCGGAAGACGAGAAGCGCAGAGCAGCAACAGGTAATGCTTAATTAATATAACTCTATTGCCATGAAACATTTTGAGTGTAGCTCTTACAGTTGAAGTTCGCTCCCCGGTACATATCCTGCAAGCAAATGGCCGGGGGGCATTCAACTATTTTGTAAAGCTGCCTTCTTTCAATGCCATCCAGTCCATCGCGTTTTTATAAAGCAGTTGCTCCGTTTGCGTAGCGGTATAGCTTTCCATACTTTCTATCAGCTTGCCGGGATGGTGCTCGCCCAGCGGAAAGGGGTAGTCGCTGCCCATACACACTTTATCGTGTCCCATTACATCGGTTACGTATTGCAACGTTTTAGGGTCGTGTACCAATGCATCTATCCAGAATTTGCCAAGGTAGTCGCGCGGGTTTACATTATTATCTACTGCACACAAATCAGGGCGTACATTAAAGCCATGCTCTATCCGCCCGATGGTAAAGGGGAATGAACCACCACCATGTGCAAAAGCCACTCGCAACTTGGGGAAGCGCTCAAACACACCGGCGAATATCATGGAACTGATGGCACGAGCCGTTTCGGCTGGCATACCTACCAGCCACGGCAGCCAGTATTTTTGCATATCGTTTTCGCCCATCATTTCCCACGGATGCACAAATATGCAGCAGCCGAGTTCTTCAGCCGCTTTCCAAAACGGGTCGAAAGATGGATCGCTCAGGTTTTTGTTGTTGATGTTAGAGCCAATCTCCAGTCCCGGCATTTTCAGTTCAGTTACGCATCGCTCCATCTCTTTGATGGCAAAATACATATCCTGCATGGGCACTGTACCAAGTCCTATAAAACGGTTGGGGTTATCTGCTACACATTGTGCTATATGGTCGTTAAAAAAGCGCGATGTTTCGTGCCCGTGTTCGGGTTTCGCCCAATAGTTGAACAGTACGGGGATGGTAGATAATACCTGAACGGTTACATCCGTCATATCCATTTCCTTCATCCGTGCTTTAGGGTCCCAGCAGTTTTCCTCTATCTCTCGAAAAACCTTGTCCCCTTTTATCATTTTGGCGCAGCAGGGCTTATGATGTTCCAGCCTGATGAACTCTCCATACCCGAATTTCTGAAACCAGTTGGGTATGTTTTCGGGCATGATGTGCGTATGTATATCTATCTTTCTCATAGGTATCTGTATCCAAACTACAGCCCTAAGATACGAAAGGCTATCAATCTTTATTATCGGTGTATAAAAGCGGGTTTAACATTTCCTTTCATGTTGGTGCCATAAACTAAACTAAATTGCGCACGCAAATCTCCCCGGATATTGTACAATAAGATTAACCGCATCGTAGATGATACGAAAACTATGTTTGTTACTGTTACTGTCGGGGTTCACAACGGGGTTTGCTCAGCAAAACCTCTTCAACATCCCGTCTGCCGACATCACGCCTAAAAACAAATTCTTTTATCAGCACCAGTTGAATGTGTACTCGAAAAAAGTAGAGTCAAAATCACATTTGGTATATGGTTTGGGCGATGGTTGGGATGCGGGTATGAATCTTGTAGGTAAGGGTGCCTACTTTACACCCGAATGGAATGGACTGTACAATAGTGATGCGGGACAAGGCGCGCTCTACCCCGTGCTGATGGGTACACTGCAAAAGCAAGTGCCCGTATTCAAAAAGCTAAACCTGAACGTGGGTACGCAAATGGGCGTGAACCTCAGTAATAAAGTGTACAATAAAAAGATAAACTACTTCAACTACGCGCTGGCAAGTTACCAATTGGGAGAGGGACGCAGGTTGATAGCCGGTGGTTATTTTTCCAACCGTATGTTTACAGGCACGGGCAATGTAGCAGGTGCGTTAGTAGGCTTTGAATACAAACTCACCAAACACTGGTATCTGATGGGCGACTGGGTTTCTGGCCGCAATGATGCGGGTGTAGGTGTGCTGGGTGCTATGTATGTACTTAGTAAGCGTATACAGCTATGTGGTGGCTATGCTATTGCTAACCCCAACACCCCTAAGCCCAATGCCATTGTATTCGAGCTCAACTGGCTGGGTTGGGATTATCATTAATACTCAAAAAGTAAAGAGCCCCGCAATGCAGCGGGGCTCTTTATTCAGTTTCATCAGGCGCATCTGAGGTTACACCATTTCATACACAATCGCTGCACCTTGCCCCACGCCTATGCACATGGTAGCCAATCCATATTTACCACCACGGCGTTTCAACTCATGCAGTAGCGTAGTAGATATACGCGCGCCACTGCATCCCAACGGATGCCCTATCGCTATTGCGCCGCCGTTTACGTTTACTTTCTCCGCGTCTAATCCCAACTCTTGCATACAAGGTATGCCCTGCGCCGCAAAAGCCTCGTTCAGTTCTGTCAGGTCAAGGTCGTTAGTTGTAATGCCCGCACGTTGCAGCGCTTTTTGCGATGCAGGTACAGGCCCCATGCCCATATAAGCAGGGTCCACACCCGCTATGGCCATGCTCTTTATTTTAGCAATCGGTTTCAATCCGTATTTCTTTACCGCCTCTTCGCTTGCCAATAGCAATGCCGATGCACCATCGTTTATACCACTTGAATTACCCGCCGTTACCGTACCATCTTTTTTGAAAGCAGCTTTCAATGTCGCCATTTTTTCCAGTGTAGTTTCGCGAGGATGTTCGTCTGTATCAAATACGATTGTTTTGCCTTTGCCCAAATCAATCGTTATCGGCACTATCTCATCTTTAAACTTGCCTGCAGCTTGTGCGGCAAAATAGCGTTGCTGGCTTTGCAGTCCGAAAGCATCCTGCGCCTCGCGCGTTACATTATACTTCGCAGCCACATTCTCTGCTGTTTCGCCCATCGTATATGGGTAGTAGTTATCCTTATTGAATTTCTTATTGATGAAACGCCAACCCATTGTCGTATCATATACCTCATTGTTTCGGCTGAACGCGCTATCCGCTTTGCCCATAACAAACGGTGCGCGTGTCATGCTCTCTACGCCGCCTGCTATGTATATATCGCCGTCGCCGCACATAATGGCGCGCGATGCATCCATAATAGCTTGCAAGCCCGATGCACAAAGCCTGTTGACCGTATTGCCACCAACCGTTACGGGCAATCCTGCAAGCAAAGCCGCCATACGCGCCACATTGCGGTTATCTTCCCCCGCCTGATTAGCAGCACCTGCAATCACATCTTCTATCGCATTCACATCTACAGACGGATTGCGCTCTACCAACGATTTAATAACATGCGCCAATAAATCATCAGGGCGCACGGTGCTAAGTGTGCCACCGTATTTACCTACTGCTGTACGTACAGCGTCTATTACAAATACTTCTTTCATGTATTATTTTGTTTTATTAACACGTCATTTCGACGAGAGCAGCGAGGAGAAATCTCCTTAATAGCCTCACTTAAGCTGCATGACATAGCTTCAGGAGATTTCTCTCTTCGCTCATATACATTCGCTTGTTCGAAATGACGCATATTGTTTTTAATTCAACGCTTGTTTTAAATCATTGATTATATCTTCCACGTTCTCTATCCCCACACTCATTCTGATAAGCCCATCCGTTATCCCGAATCGTTCACGGTCTTCTTTTTTTACACCGAAGTGCGTGGTAGATGCAGGATGAGAAATCAGTGTATCGCATGTGCCGAGTGATACGGCACTGATGCAAAGTTTCAGCTTATTGATGAATCTTGTGCCTGCATCAAAGCCACCTTTCAGTTCAAAACTCAGCATAGCACCTGCATGTTTCATTTGCCGCATGGCAATGGCGTGGTCGGGGTGAGAGCTAAGCCCCAGATAATTCACTTTAGTTACTGCGGGGTGTTGCTCCAAAAACTGAGCTACTTTCTCCGCATTGCTGCAATGTCTTTCCATCCGCAGCGCGAAAGTGCGCAAACCGTTATTCAGCAAAAAAGCCTCAAACGAATTACTGTTACCACCCAGCAGCCTATGCGTTTTGGTAACGGTGGTTTTCATTTTCTCCAAATCCCTGCCTACCAATATGCCGCCTATAGCCGTACCGTGCCCGTTCAGGAATTTGGTAGTAGAGTGCATCACAAAATCTACATCGTACTTAAAAGGCTGTTGCAGATAGGGTGTAGCAAATGTATTGTCGGCACATACTATCAGTCCGTTTGCTTTACCGATGGCTGCCAGTGCCTGCATATCTACGCATTGCAGGGTGGGGTTGGCAGGCGTTTCTATATACATCAGCCTGATGCTCTTATCTGCTTTAATGGCTGCTTCTACGGATGCTGTATCATGAAAGTCAACAATCGTAACACGGATGCCTATATTGGGCAGTATCTTATCAATCATCTCTTGCGTACCACCATATAGCGAGTGGTGCGTGATGATGGTATCGCCCGCTTGCAGGTTGGCAAGCAGCATGGTGGTAATAGCCGCCATGCCCGATGCGTGCAGTATGGCTTTCAGTTGCAGGGGATTGCCTGCCCCATCTTGCAATCCGTATGCTTCCAGCAAGGCTATTTTCTCTTCTACCTCGTTGGTGGTGGGGCTTCCAAAACGCCCGTAGATATAGCCCTGTTCTTCGCCTTTGAACACCGCTATGCCTTGCTCCGCACTGTCAAACGTATAGGTGCTGGTGGCATAGATGGGGGTGAGGTGTGCCCTGTTGTTTTCGGCTTTGTGGCCACCGTGTATGCAAAGGGTATCGAAACCTGTAGAATTATTTGCTCCGCTCATGTCAGAGGATGATTAATTTAGCAGTGCAAAGGTACATTTATAGTATGAAAGAGGCTTTATTACAATTTGCCCGTTATAATATTTGGGCCAATAAGCTGATGATAGACACGCTGCTGAAACTAACGGCAGAGCAGCTTGATATGGAAATTACGAGTAGCTTCAATACCATCCGCAAAACGGTGCAACATACATACGCGGCTGAATATATATGGTTGCAACGCCTGCAATTGGTTGAAAACCCCGTATGGGCAGGCAATGATACCGATATGGCCATAGCCGATGTATGTGCCGACTGGCTGAAAGTAAGTGAGGCATTAGCGGCCTTTGTAGAAAAACAGTTTGACGACAGGGCATTGGAGCATGTGGTGCAATATTACAATATGCAAAAGCAGCTATTCAAAACACCTGTTTATCAGGTATTGCAACATACGTTCAATCATGCTACGTACCATCGGGGGCAATTGATAACCATGCTGCGGCAAGCAGGCGTTACCAAAATACCCAGTACAGATTACATCAAGATGATTTGGAAAAACTGATTTAATAATACTCTTCCCTGTTGAATAGCTTGAGGTTGAAGTGCATACCCAACACAAACTGCAATAGCCTGCCCTGCAAGGCATAAGGGCCGGTTTTGTTGATGCCGGTAATGTCGTACAAAACAGGTTGTTTAAAAACATCGAGCGGTGTATAAACGCACCGCAGGTTGAATCCGCCAATACCAAAGCGATACTCCATACCCGCGCCGCATACAGGTATCCATCTGCTCGTATTATGGTCTGTTGCTACGCCAACCGAACCGATGGGAGTTTTCTGCTCCATATTGTGAAACTCATAAAAGCCGATGCCCAGTTGCAGAAAGGGCATAAAACTTTGCTTGCCTTCCCACTGTATGTAGTAACCGCTGCCAATGGTTATCAGCGAGCGTACTTGCTCGTAAGAGAATTTATAAGCGTTATTATTTTGTGTAGGCATGTGTATGCGCGATAGCCCCAGTGTGGCATCCAGCATCAGGTTGAAGTTTTGTTGTGTTTTAAGGCGGAAGCCCGTAACAAATTGCGGTGCAGGCAACACATACCGTGAAACGGGATTAGTCGTTACGCTTTTATTCCTTAGAAAGATGTCGTTTGCAACAGCAGGTCCCAAAAATACATGCAGTGATTGTGCCTTTGCATTAGGCATAGCCATTAAGGTACATGCTATGAGGTATGTATAAAAGACGCGCATAAACAATAAACGTAACAACGTGCAGTATATTTTACAAGCCGGCTATCAAGTTACAAACAAAAAAACGGTAGCGCACTGCGCCACCGTTCAAGCCCGTTAAAGGGTTATATTACTTCGTTTCTTCTACTACTTCCGCATCTACTACATCGCTGTCGTTGCTTGCATTAGTATTAGGCTCTGCGCCACCTTCTGCGCCTGCTTGCTGCTGCGCGTTGTAGATGTGCTGGCTGGCAGCCTGCCAAGCCGTATTCAGTTCTTCTGCAGCTTTGTCTATACCGTCCATATCTTCTGCTTTGTGGGCTTCTTTCAGCTTAGCAACAGCAGCTTCAATATTTGCTTTTTCAGCATCAGGTATTTTATCGCCGTAGTCTTTCAGTTGTTTCTCAGAGTTGAAGACAAGACCGTCTGCCATGTTCAGTTTCTCTACACGCTCGCGCACTGCTTTGTCTGCTTCTTCATTAGCTTTCGCTTCGTTCTTCATCTTTTCTATCTCTTCTTTGCTAAGGCCGCTACCTGCTTCTATGCGTATGTTTTGTTGCTTGCCCGTGCCTTTGTCTTTAGCCGTTACATGCAGTATGCCATTGGCATCTATGTCAAATATAACTTCTACCTGAGGCACGCCGCGTGGTGCGGGTGGAATACCGTCCAGTATAAAGCGTCCAAGCGATTTGTTTTGGTTTGCCATCGGGCGTTCGCCTTGCAGCACGTTTATCTCCACACTTGGCTGGTTGTCGCTGGCGGTAGAAAACACTTCGCTCTTTTTGGTTGGTATCGTTGTGTTTGACTCTATCAATTTAGTCATTACACCGCCCATTGTTTCTATACCAAGGCTTAGTGGCGTTACGTCCAGCAACAGCACGTCTTTTACATCACCCGTCAACACACCACCTTGTATAGCAGCACCAATAGCTACTACCTCATCGGGGTTCACGCTACGGTTTGGTTTTTTACCAAAGAATTTCTCAACTACTTCCTGCACCTTTGGTATGCGGGTACTACCACCTACCAATATCACTTCGTCTATATCGCTTGGGTTCATACCTGCATCTTTCAATGCTTTGCGGCATGGCTCGAGTGTACGCTCTATCAGGCTATCCGCCAGTTGTTCAAACTTAGCACGGCTCAGTTTGCGCACCAAGTGTTTGGGCACACCATCAACAGCCGTTATATATGGCAGGTTGATTTCCGTTTCCTGAGAAGAAGACAATTCTATCTTCGCTTTTTCAGAGCTTTCCTTCAAACGCTGCCATGCCATCGGGTCTTTGCGTAGGTCTATCGCTTCGTCTTTCTTAAACTCATCTGCCAGCCAGTCCATGATAACTTTATCAAAGTCATCACCACCCAAGTGGGTATCGCCGTTGGTAGATTTTACTTCAAATACACCGTCGCCCAGTTCCAGTACAGATACGTCGAACGTACCACCACCAAGGTCGAACACAGCTATTTTACTATCTTGATTTTTCTTGTCAAGACCATAAGCCAATGCGGCGGCTGTAGGCTCGTTGATGATGCGGCGTACATTCAGACCTGCAATCTCACCCGCTTCTTTAGTAGCTTGGCGTTGCGCGTCGTTGAAGTATGCAGGTACGGTAATAACCGCTTCTTTTACTTCCTGTCCCAAAAAGTCTTCAGCCGTCTTTTTCATCTTTTGCAGAATCATCGCGCTGATTTCCTGTGGGGTGTACATACGACCTTCTATCTCTACACGGGGGGTATTGTTATCGCCCTTCACAATCTTGTAAGAGTTGTGTGTCATCTCGCCCGTTACCTCGTCGTAACGGCGGCCCATATATCGTTTTATGGACATGATGGTGTTCATGGGGTTGGTGATGGCTTGGCGCTTGGCAGGGTCGCCCACTTTACGTTCACCGTTTTTCAAAAAAGCCACTACCGATGGGGTGGTGCGGCGACCTTCGTCGTTCGCAATCACCACAGGTTCGTTGCCTTCCATTACAGAAACGCAAGAGTTGGTAGTACCTAAGTCAATGCCGATAATCTTACTCATAGTCTTTTTTTATTATATCGTTTTGTCGTTTACAGTTGTTAAGGAATTATTGTCAATAGATATGCCAGTCGGCACATGTCGGCAATATTGTCAGATTATATGACAGCATGAAAGAAAAATGCCCTAATGAGCTAACATTAAGGCACTTCCAAGTATAGATATGTGAAATTTTGTCAATTAATCAGTGGTTCTGCCGATGAACAACATATCTTTTGTAATCGGGTTCAGTTTGATAGAGTCTAATGTAACATCATCTATAATTACGTTTTTATAAGTGGCTAAAGCCCTGGATGCTACAATACCATATGCATCAGCACCAGCCATATTAGAGTAGGTCGGCTTTATCTGGTCGCCTAGCAAACTTGCATTTTGTACCTGTGCCAGCGAAAAGTAACTGTATAACTCGTTGCTGCCTGCGTATACAAACATATCGCAACTATCTAAGAAGCGTTGTGTATTTGCAGGAGCAGGGCCAAAGGCATCATATAGAAAACCGTAAAAAGCAGTGTTGACTGTTTTGAGTGAAAACTGGTCTGAGCTGTTTTTTACATCTTTGGCAAAAGTGAAGTCAGCACTTTTACGTGTTCGTCTACCTGTAGAAACATCCACTTCTACAATATGAAAACGAAGAATGCCTTCTATCATTTTAGCATTGCGAGGTGTAGTACCAAATAATGTATAAGATGCCTGAAACTGTGTTTTGGCAAAGTTGATAGCATAGTTTCCTTTTGTAAAGTCGTCTATATAAAAGTTTTGTGCGTTCTTGCTTCTTGCGCCATTCACTACCATGATATATTCGCTTGAATCAGTAGCGCCGGATTTATTGTTTTTTATAATAAGACGGTATTTATAATATGGATTCAGAGAGTCTATTTTTAATTTGTAAGCATAAGATGGGTTTTGAAAAAATCCCTGACTACCTGCTGCATCTTTTGGGTAGCCTTCAGCAGCCATATTAACTTTCATCATAGCAACAGAGCGGCGAAGTGTGTTGTTGTCATTATATTCATGCATCGAAACACTCAGACTATCAAAATAACTACTATCTGCAATGAGTGCCAAATCAATAGCACTCTTGTTATTATCAAGAAAAGCCTTTTGTACACGTATATAATGTGCGGTATCGGCAGCATTTAGCATGCCATATGCTACTACAATATCTTTATACGGAGCTGCTATCTGAAAATCGTCTTTGCAGGAAGTAAAACCAATGAGGACGGCAGTTAGAATATATAAATACTTCTTCATGTTTGAATTTAAAAAAACTAAGCAGACAAAGATATGTTTTTAATGGATAGGATGACGATACCTCTTTTTTATGATATTTTGCTGACAAACAACATCGTTTCGGGTGTATAATGTGCTTTACAGTTTGTTTCGTTTTGACATAAAAGTAAATCAGGATGAAATATATGCTTGTTTATTAATCGTTTCGGTATGTATTTTTTAGTGTTTTGTTGCGTTTTGTTGCTTTTTTTATGGGTTGTATTTTTATTTTGCTTCACAATAAAATACAATAATTAATTATAGCAAATGTACGACTATTTAGATAATTTTAATAATTAAATGATAGCAATAGATTTTTTGGGCAATAGCTTGCAGCTACGCAAGCATGAGGGCAAAACACAAGTGTACGACACCGTACGCCGAAAGTGGATAGCCCTTACCCCTGAAGAACATGTGAGGCAATACCTGTTACAATATCTTATCAATACGCTGCAATACCCGCCATCACTCATAGCTGTTGAAAAACAGATAAAACTCGGCAGCCTTGCCAAGCGGTTTGATATTGTGGTGTATAACAGAGAAGAGCATAGTCCATGGCTGCTGGCAGAATGTAAAGCCCCCGATGTAGATATTAACAACAATACCCTGAACCAACTATTGCAATACCACAACAGCCTGCAATGCAGGTATTGGCTGCTTTGCAATGGGCGAGAGGCTTTTTGTGCTGATGCATCAGATACCGCAAACATCAAATGGTTAGAAACCCTGCCTGCCTATAATGGCTGAATATTGTGCGCTGTTCATCACTTTTACAGCCTCACGTATGGTATTATCGTCTGATGCAGTAATGGCATAGTAGCCATTGTCTTTGTATAAAATACGTGCCAGTTGTGCCTTCAACTGCAGGCGGAAATAATCGTGGTTTATTTTATTACGCAACACTCGCTCAACTGCCTTGCGAAATACAGGCTCTTGCATCTTTACAAATCCAGCTACCAGTTCTTCTCCCGTAAACGCACTACTGAATGTTGCAACATTTTTATAACCGTGTAGTGCAGCCCTGTGTTGCATATAATAATTCCATACTACACGATAAGCATCTTCGCTATATACCATATTGCTGATGCCCGGTGTAAGGCGTGCTGTGTCGTATGGTACAAACACATCCGGCTTGATGCCGCCACCGCCATATACAATACGTTTGTTAGCAGTATAGTAGCGGGTGGTATCATCGGTAAGGCTTGTATCATTGCCACGAAGCACATCATATTCAAAGTGGCGCATAAAATCTTCTTCATACGCATTACGGCCATTGGCATAGCTGCGTTGTATGCTCCTGCCAGATGGTGTATAATATCTGGCTATGGTCAACCGTATCGCGGCGCCGTCGTCCATTTCATACTGCTCTTGTACCAGCCCCTTGCCGTAGCTGCGCCTGCCTACAATGATGCCCCTGTCCCAATCCTGCACCGCACCAGCCAATATCTCACTGGCAGATGCTGCACCCTCGTCAATCAATATAGCTATTCTGCCTTTTTCAAAACTGTTGCGACCATTTGTTTTATAATCGGTACGCTTGCTATGCACCCCTTGTGTATATACTACCAGTTTATCATCTGCCAACAGTTCATCAGCAATGTGTTGTGCGGCTTCCAGATAGCCGCCGGGGTTTTGGCGCACATCTATTACCAATTGCTCCATGCCGCTCTTTTTGAGCGCTTTCAACGCTCTGGCAAATTCATTATAGGTAGTAGCGCTGAAACGCACAATTTTAATATAGCCTGTTTTGCTATCCAGCATCAGGCTGGCCTCTACACTATATACGGGTATAGCACCGCGTGCTATGGTAGTTTGTTTTAGCTGATGGCTTGCAGCATCTTTCAAGGTAATGGTTACTTTACTGTTGAGTTTGCCTTTCAGCATTTTTACTACTGCATCGCTGGGTATCATTTTACCTGCTACCACGCTATCGCCAACACGTATCAGTTTATCGCCTGTTGCAATGCCTGCTTTGGCTGCGGGTCCGTCTTGTATTACGGATGTGATATTGATGGTATCGTCAAATACATGAAACGCTACACCAATGCCGTAGAAACTGCCGTCCAGTTTTTCGTTTTCGCCTTGTAATTCGTCGGCAGGTATATAATTGGTGTGGGGGTCCAGTCCGCTCAGGATGCCATTGATAGCTCCCTCGTACAGATCGGAACTATTAACGCTATCCACATATTTTTCGTTGATGAGGTCTATAATCTGCTCCAGCCTGTCGTTTCGTTGTATTACTGCCTGTATATCGCGCTTGCCACGCAGGGTATCGCGCAGGTTGAAGCCCAGCGCCATGCCACCTACCATTACTACCGAAAAAAACAAGGGTGTCCATACTTTGAAGCCCCTCGGCTGCTTATCGTCCATTACCCAAAAAAGATGGGCAAAGTTAGGCGCAATTAATGATTAAATAATACACATATTCGTTACCATGTCGCTATTAACAAAACAGTATTAGGAAAATGAGGGGCTAAACTGCAAATTTGTGTATAAATCTCCCGTTATGCCATCCATACTGCTTGCAGAAAGCGGCTCTACCAAAACAGATTGGTGCCTGCTTGCCAAAGGCAAGAAACCAGTCCACTTTCATACAAGTGGCATTAACCCGCATCTGCAAAGCAAAGACAGTATTTTACAACAGTTACAGGCAGAACTTCCATGGGATGACCGTAAGCACAAAGCAGATAGTATCGTGTACTATGGCGCGGGTGCAGGCAGTGCATCCAAACAAAAGGAAATAGCACAGGTACTGAAAAAACACTTCGGCATAGCCAAAACAGAAGTACATGGCGATATGATGGCTGCTGCCAGAGCGTTGTGCGGCAATAAAAAAGGCATGGTGAGCATATTGGGCACTGGCAGCAACTGCTGCTACTATAACGGCAGCAAAATAGCTGAGCAAAAGCCATCGTTGGGCTACATAGCAGGTGATGAAGGTAGCGGCAATTATATAGGTAAGCGGGTATTGCAATATTATGCCTACAACACTTTTGACGCGGAACTGAAACTGGCTTTCGAGCAGTTATTCGGTAACGATGTACAGGGTATCGTCAGCAAGTTATATGCATCGCCATTCCCCAACAGGTATCTTGCAGGGTTTGTGCAATTGTTGGTAAACACACGCGGGCATTACATGACAGAGAATATCATCGAAGACTGCCTGAACGATTTTTTTCATCATCACATATTGAAGTATCGCCAAAGCTGGAAGCTGCCACTATACTTTACAGGCAGCGTAGCCTACGAATTCAAAGATGTAATTGAAAACCTTTGCAACCAATACGAGTTGGACCTCGGTACTATCATCAAAAGCCCTATGGACGGCTTGATAGCCTATCATAAAAAAGGTTTATAGCAATGTCATAGATCGCAAGTGTTTTTAACGAACACTCACTGCCAGATTGTTTGTAATACACTAATTCACACAATCACATCTAAAACAATGCACACAGATGTCGTATCTTAGTACTAATGCAGGATAACAGCATCATACAAGCCACTAATCTCAAAATCGCTTTCAACGATTTTGTTGCGGTAAATGGTATTTCGTTTGCTATAGAAAAAGGTAAAACCTTAGCCATTGTGGGCGAGAGTGGCAGTGGTAAATCGCTCACCGCACTATCACTGATGGGCTTATTGCCAAAAGAAGCTGCAGTAGTTGGTAGTTTACAGTTAGCAACAGGCGATGAAATATATAACCTGATTAGTACCGACAATACAGCATGGCAAAAGCTGCGTGGGGGCAAGATGGGCATGGTGTTTCAGGAGCCGATGAGCTCACTGAACCCTGTAATGAAAATTGGCAGGCAGCTTGCAGAAGCTATACTTGCCCACCAACCGATAGACAAAGCAGCCGCTAAACAACAGGCTACAGATTGGCTGGGTAAAGTGCAGCTACCGCAACCCGAAAAAATATACGAGCGTTATCCGCATCAGCTATCGGGCGGGCAGAAGCAACGGGTAATGATTGCGATGGCTATGTGCAACAATCCCCTGTTGCTGATAGCTGACGAACCGACTACTGCGCTGGATGTTACTGTACAGCAAGAGGTAATCACATTAATGAAAGAATTGCAGGCAGAACATCAAACTGCCATGATATTTATTACACACGACCTGGCACTGGCAGCGCAGATAGCAGATGATGTGTTGGTGATGTACAAAGGCGAGGTGATGGAATACGGCAAAGCAACTGATGTGCTGCAACATCCGCAACACGCATATACCAAAGCCCTGCTGGCATGCAAACCCAATGCCGCTAACAAAGGCAAACGCCTGCCCATAGTAGCCGATTTTTTACAAGGCGAAGCACCTGCTGTCATCTCAAATAACGAAACACCCATAGGTGATACGATACTACAAGTAAACAACCTGCGGGTATGGTTTACCGAAAATAAAGACTGGCTCGGCAGGCCTGTTAATTATTTTAAAGCGGTAGATGATGTAAGCTTTGATTTGAAACGTGGTGAAGTGCTGGGCTTGGTAGGCGAAAGCGGCTGCGGCAAAAGCACCATCAGCCGCTGCCTGATGGGTTTACTGCCCGTACACAATGGGCAGGTTGTCTTTAACGGCGAAGATCTTGCAAAGCTGCATAGTAATGACTGGGCACGAATACGCAGGCAGATACAATTAATTTTTCAAGACCCGTATGCATCGCTCAATCCGCGCTTGACGGTAGGTGATATGCTCATAGAACCTATGCGCACGCACGACATAGTGCCACGTAGTGAATTAAAAAAAGAAGCCCAACGCCTGCTGGATATGGTGCAACTGCCTGCCGATAGTATGCGGCGGTATGCTCACCAGTTTAGTGGCGGGCAACGTCAGCGCATTGGCATAGCACGTGCATTGGCACTACGCCCTCAACTATTGATATGCGACGAAAGCGTATCTGCATTAGATGTGAGTGTACAGGCGCAGATACTGAACCTGCTGAAAGATTTGCAGAGTGAGAATAATCTTACCTACCTGTTTATTTCTCACAACCTGAATGTGGTGCATTATATGAGCCACCGTGTAATGGTAATGCAGGCAGGGCATATAGTAGAGGCAGGTGATGCCACACAGGTATTACAACAACCACACAACAATTATACTAAACGACTGATAGCGGCTATGCCATGAAAAAAGTATATTTTGTCAGTTAGCCTTTAGCTTCATACTATTATAAAAAGAATCATGCAGACGGAAGTAAGAAAAAAATTGTTGACATTTTTATCCACGTTTGATGCATTTACTAATCAAGAAATTGAAGAGATTGCAGATAAGCTAAATGCAAAGAAATATCTTAAAGGCACGATGCTGATTAGAGAGGGAGAAGTGTGTAAGGAGTGTTATTTTGTATTAAAAGGCTGTCTGCGCCAATATCACATAGATGATGGCATAGAAATAACAACCCAATTCTATACAGAAGAACAAGCGGCAGTATTATTCAGTAGTTATGTAAATGGCACAGCAGCAGATACAAATCTGATTTGCAATGAAGATAGCATACTTATAGTTGGCAATTTAGAGGACGAGTCTGAAATGTATAACCGCTATCCAAAATTGCTGCAGGTTACAAGACAAATGATGGAACAAAGCTTTGGGAAAATACAAAATGATTATGCAAAATTCATTGCAAGCAGCGCTGAAGAGCGTTATCTCAATTTATTAGAAACACGTCCAAGCCTATTGCAAAGGGCACCACTAAATCAAATAGCCAGCTACTTGGGCATTACTCCTGAATCATTAAGCAGAATAAGAAAAAGGATTGTTAGGTAATTATCTTTTTCTCACCTTTGAATAATAACCATAAAGCAAATACTATCTCTCCTGCTGCCATTGGTAATGCAAGTATAGTATCTGCATCATCTTTATAAAGTGCAAAATCTGGCAGCAACACATTGGCAGCATTGATTGCGCAATAACACAAACCCGCAAATAACATAAGCATACCTATCCATGCAGGTATGGCATTGGTTTTGAGTATCAACAACCCGACCACTAGTAAATGGCATCCGAAAATAATCAACCCCCACGACCATGTATGTAAGAAACTATCAAAATGAGAATATATTTCCGTGTTATTTCCATTTGTAGCCATAGCAATATTTGATAAATGCTCGATAGCAACACCTAACATAGCAGCATAAACTAAACGAAGCCACGCTGCTAATAGTGATAGATTTTTATTCGTCTTATCAAAGAACAGGTATAGTGCCCATGCAATAAACACGTCTAACAACAATATGAGGATGAATGACATAAGAACCATCCTGAATAAGGATACATGAGATTGAAGAGCTTGTATCGTTTTTGCAGGGTTTCCCTTAACGTAAATAGCCGAGAACCCATAGCCATATCCAAAACCAGCAAGTATAGCCATGCTTAGAAATGATAAGCCCGCTGTTATAGATATTTTCCGGTCTGTATTTTGTTGGAAATTATCCTTCATACACAATTTTGCTGCAAAGCTATTGCGCTGAACTTGCTCTACTCTTGACTTTTGGTAAGAAATCTAACCCACCAGCATCTTCCCCACCACTTTATCTATCGGCAGGGTAAAAGTATCATCGTTAATTTCTGTTAGTGGCAGCCAGTAGGTGCGTTCTTCGAGCACATTGTTGATGATGGGTGTATTTGCGTCACCCGTTACGAGGTAGTAAATACTGATAACCTGCGAATCGTCAAATGCTGAGTGCTGAAAAAAATCGGTGGTATAAAAATGAGAAAGGACTTGTATGTCAAGGTTCAGTTCTTCCATCCATTCGCGTTGCAGGCAGGCTATTGTACCCTCGCCCCAATCGAGCCCGCCACCGGGGAATTTAATTACTTTCCTGCCACGTATCAGTTCTTCATTTACCAGCACCTGCCCGTTGTGCAGCCATAGCCCGTACACACGTATGTTAAATCGTTTGGCAGGCTGCATTTAAAACCACCGCTTCTTGTTGAAATAAAACACCACCAGTACCGATACCAGCAAGGCTATAAGTATAGGCAGGTAGAAACTGTATGTACCATGCGCAAAAGGTATCTCCACGTTCATACCAAACAAACTGGCTATCAGCGTAGGTATCGAAATCATGATGGTGATACTTGTCAGGCGTTTTATAACAAGGTTCATATTGTTGTTGATGATGCTGGCAAAAGCATCCATCGTACTGCTCAGGATGTTGGTATAAGTATTCGCCATCTCAAGGGCTTGCGAAAACTCTACTATCAAATCGCTCAAAAACTCACGCTCCTCTTCATCGCAGTTCAAAAAATTGGTGCGCTCCATCTTCATCAGCAGCAGTTCGTTACTTCGTAGCGCGGTTACAAAATACACAAGGCTTTTCTGCACTCGCATCAGGTATAGCAATTCCTCATTACGGTTGCTGTCGTATAGTTTTTGCTCCAGTATGTTGCGGCTATGGTTTATCTCTTTCAGCACTTCCATAAAGTCCATCACCACTTTCTCAAAAATTTTCAGCACCATCATATTGGGGCGCTCGGGATGCCGTTTGGCAAACGTGTTCAGAAAACGGCGGATGGCTACATTCTCAAACGAGTTAACGGTTACTACCTGATTGCGCTCGTTGATGATGATGGATATGGGGATGGTAACGTAATCGGCATCACCCTCGTTCAGCGATTTATTGTCAACTGGTGTTTTTAGAATAATCAACTTCACCCCATCTTCAATTTCGTAACGGGCGCGCTCTTCAATATCAAGCGTATCGGTCAGCAAGTCGCGGGGGATGGTCAGCGAACGGGACAGATTGTCAATCTCGTTTTCCTGAAAGGGCGGCGTAACATTTATCCAGTTGGCACCCTCAGGCAGTTGTATCTCCAGCGTCTGGCGGTTGATGTTTTTGAAGTATTGAACCATTGCTCCGGCAGGGGGTGTTTAAAAATGTGTTCCAAAGGTAATAAAAGCGCTTGTAAAAGCCCCTATTAAATCGCTGCCTGCTTACAGCAGGCTTCACTGAATTAAAGACTTTTTTACCCCTCTCCCTTGGGGGTAGCAGCATGGGATATTATCTTTGCAATATGAATCCGAAAAAATTGATGACACTGGATGAGTTTACCATCCGTGAAACGAGAAGGTTTCCGCAAGCAACGGGCGAATTATCTGCCCTGTTAAGAGACATCGGCCTTGCCTGCAAACTGATAAATAAACAAGTATTGAAAGCAGGGCTTGTAGATATACTGGGCAAGCACGGCGCAACCAATGTGCAGGGTGAAGAACAAATGAAGCTGGACATATATGCGGACGAAACCCTGATAAACGTATTGCGCAATAGTGCCGATTGCGCGGGCATCGCATCCGAGGAAAATGACGACTTCATCAGCTTTGAGGACGAATGGTCTATGAATTCTAAATACGTGGTATTGTTCGACCCTTTGGATGGTTCTTCAAACATAGATGTGAACGCGCCGATAGGCACTATATTTTCCATATACCGCCGTGTCAGCGAATTAGGCAAACCATGTACTGCTGCAGATTTTCTGCAACCCGGCAGTAAGCTAATGGCTGCCGGTTACGTAATATACGGTAGCAGCACCATGCTGGTATATGCTACTAAAACGGGCATCAACGGCTTCACGCTCGAACCCTCAATAGGTGAGTTTTGCCTCAGCCACGCCAATATGAAATGTCCTGAAAAAGGCAAGATATATTCCATCAATCAGGGTAATACAGTGAAGTATCACGAGGGTACAAAAAACTTCCTCAACTATTGTATGGAAAGCAATAAAGAAGAGGGCCGCCCTTATTCTCAACGCTATATTGGCAGCATGGTGGCAGATATGCACCGAACCCTGATAAAGGGCGGCATCTTTATGTACCCTGCCGATAAGAGCAACCCCAATGGCAAGCTGCGCCTTCAATACGAGTGCAACCCTATGGCTTTTCTTGTAGAGGCGGCAGGCGGTTTGGCAAGCACGGGGTATAGCAGCGTACTAAGCGTAGCACCTACAGAACTGCACCAGCGTGTACCCATCTACATAGGTTCAAAAAACATGGTAGAAAAAGCACTGGAATTTGAAAATGCAGCCACTACTGTTGCATAAATCAAACGGTTCATATTGTTAAAAAGGCTCGCAGTTGCGAGCCTTTTTTGTTAATGATTTTGCCATATGAGAAAGTATTTAGAAATTTGTCTAATTAACTAAATATCTAAATGGATAAGTTATTCAAAGCCCTGAACGACCAGACGAGAAGGGACATACTGGAACTGCTGAAAGCAAAAGAACGAACGGCAGGAGAGATAGCTGACCAATTCAACATCTCAAAGCCCAGTATCTCTCACCATCTGGATATATTGAAGCAGGCGGGCCTGATAGAGGCAGATAAACAAGGGCAGTTTATCTACTACTCGCTGAACACAACCGTGGTGGATGAGTTTTTAAAATGGCTGGTGCAATTAACACCTGCCGCTAAAAAACATAAAACTGTAAACAATGCAAAACGCTCGTACATATAAGCAAGTAATCATAGGCACCATCATCCTGTTGCCACTGGCATATATTGCCTACATGTGGAATGATATGCCTGCAACTATGCCACTGCACTACAACATACATGGCGAGGTGGACAGAGTAGGAAATAAAAATGAATTTCTTACCGGTGTACTGATAATTACCATCGTCAACCTGCTCACGTATTTGCTCATCAGTAATATTCATAAAATAGATCCTAAGCGCGTAAAAGCAGAACAGTCTGCTACGTTCGACAAACTGGCAACAGGTGTCAGCCTGTTCCTTACAGCTATCAATATCATCATCATTGCAGATGGCATGAGTGGTGGCAAGAGTGTAGCAGACAAAGCTATCATACCATTAGTAGGTTTGCTGCTGGCGTTTGTTGGTAACTATATGCACAACCTGAAGCCCAACTATTTTGCAGGCATCCGCCTGCCGTGGACGCTGAGCGATGAAAATAACTGGAAGCAAACACATCGTGTTGCCAGCCACTTGTGGGTGGCAGGTGGCATCTCAATCAGCATCGCTTCGCTTACGCTAAAGCCCGTATTGGCAGGCAGCATATTAATTGCAGTAGTTGTGTGCATCGTTGCCATACCCGTATGGTATTCCTATTCATTATTCAAAAAAAGCAAACAAGCAAAATCATAGTATGCAAAAACTATTCAGCACTTTGGTAGGAATAACTTGTTCTATAGCCGCAGCAGCGCAAAGCCCTGTAGGCAATTGGGAAGGAGAAATGAATGTAGGGCAAAAAGTAAGATTGGTATTTCGTGTAAAGGAAGCAAATGGTAAACTGGCGGCCACGATGGATAGCCCCGACCAAGGCGTAACGGGTGTACCGGTAGCCAGCACTACCATAACGGGTGATAGCATATTGTTCGATCTGAACAATGCGGGTATACAATACGCAGGCTTGTTAAAAGACAACGAGATAACAGGTGTATGGAAACAGGGCGGCATGAATTTTCCGTTACTAATGAAGCGCACCGATAAGCCAACCGAACTGAGCAGGCCGCAAACGCCCAAGCCGCCGTATGGCTATCTGAGCGAAGATGTTACATTCAAAAACGCAGATGGCAGCATTAGCTATGGGGCTACCATAACCATGCCTGCGGGCGGCAAAACATATCCTGCCGTATTGCTGATAAGCGGTTCAGGTCCGCAAAACAGGGATGAGGAATTGATGGGGCATAAACCCTTTGCAGTAATGGCCGATTACCTGACGAAGAAAGGATACATCGTGCTACGTGTAGATGACAGAGGCGTAGGACAAACTACGGGCGACCGTAAAAAAGCCACCAGTGCCGATTTTGCCAAAGATGCCCATGCAGCCATAGACTATCTGAAAACACGTAAAGAAGTGAATGCGAAAAAAATAGGTATGCTTGGGCATAGCGAGGGCGGTATGATAGCCCCGATGGTGGCTATTGAACGCAAAGATATAGACTTCATAGTGCTAATGGCAGGGCCGGGGGTGAAAATATATGAACTGATGGAAGACCAGAGCGCGGCTGTGATGCAGGCAAGTGGTGTAGCCCCCGCTATTGTGGCTGAATACCGCAAGTTGTACAGGGGCATAGAGCAATCCATCATATCATCTGCAACTGGTGAGGAAGCGCAGAATAAAATGATACAGGTAACTACTGCATGGAAAAATACTGCATCAAAAGATGCGATTGCATTGGTTGATATTGACGACTTTGAGAAAGAGAAAAAATTTGTGGCAGAGTTTATGAAGATATATCACGATGCATGGTTCAATTACTTTCTGAAATACGACCCACAACCCGTACTGCAAAAACTAAGCTGCAAAGTATTGGCACTGAATGGCGATAAGGATATGCAGGTGCTATCCAAACCGAACCTTGAAGGCATGAGGCAAATGCTTACAAAGAGCAAGACAAAGAATTATGAAATAAAAGAACTGCAGGGGCTTAACCACCTCTTCCAAACCTGCAAAAAATGCACCGTGCAGGAATATGGCATACTGGAAGAAACCATAGCACCCATCGCTTTGCAGGCAGTTGGCGATTGGTTGGATAAATGGGTGAAATGATAATGAAACATTATTACGATAAATATTATTTATCTGTTGTTAATATAAGGTGCAATTTGTTTTTTAAAACTATCAGCAGATTGTATTATTTGGCTTAATTCTTTGAGTTCTATATCCAATTGAGTACTATCATTCATTTCTTTTAATAGTGAAATGTATGCTTTACGATATTCTATATTAGATGAGTTGTAGCTTGCACTTCCTAAAGAATTATATGCACGTTCGTAATTTTTAACTTTCAAATAGCATAGCCCCAACCTATATTGCCATTCAGCATTTAACTGTTCATTCTCTGTTAGTCTTTGGTACATAATACCAGCCAATACATAATCTCCTTTTTCGTATGCTTCTCTAGCTCTGGCTCTTAGAATAAAACTATTGTCCTCAGTAATGAATGTATCAGGTTTAAACTCAATATTAATTGTATTAGATTTTATAATTGTGTTCGTGTCTTTTAATGGCATTCTGTATAGACAATAAATCTTGTATTCTCCAGCACCCTTGAAAATAACATCAGTGAAAGGATTGATTCTTTCACTAATGCTCTGTCGTGGGCGTAATACTTGAGTATATTCTTCATCACTGAATATGCAGTTCATTTTGAATTGATACTGGCATTCTACATATTTACTTTTATGATTTTTTCTATAGTATATTTTAAAGGAAATATAATCGGGGGGCATGATGTAGCTGTAATTACCATAAATTGACTGATTGACTACGACTGGTTTCTTACTGATGTTTTCTATCTTAACTGTTATAGAGCAAATATTATCGTAAACCTCGTCTAACAGGCTTGTATCAATATGAGTACCTATCACATAATTATTAGTACTGATTGTAACCTTTATAGGAGAAGTGATTTGTGCTTGCACACAATAGATGCTCATCATACAGAGCATTGTTAATCCCCAATACCGCATACAATAGATTTATATAAATATACGATATTAAAATACTACAACACCTTCTCCTTCTTCCTCTCCACCGCAGTATATAGCTTATAATACTCGCCCTGCGCTGCTATAAGTGATTGGTGATTGCCGCGTTCTATTATTTGGCCTTTGTCCATTACAATGATTTCGTCTGCACGGCGGATGGTTGAAAGACGGTGTGCTATCACGATGGATGTTCGCCCCGTTATCATCTTGTCTATGGCTTGCTGTATCAGTTGTTCACTCTCGCTGTCAACGGATGAGGTGGCTTCGTCCAGTATCAAAATTGACGGATTATAAAGCAATGCCCTTGCAAAAGACAATAGTTGCCGCTGCCCTTGCGATAATGTGTTGCCACGTTCCATTACATTATAATCATACCCCTTTGGCAGGCTCATAATGAAGTGGTGTATGCCAAGTAATTTACAAACAGCTTCTACCTTGTCACGGGATATATCTGCATTGCGTAGTGTGATATTGTCGGCTATCGTACCCGAAAAAAGAAATACATCTTGCAACACAATACCTATATGGCTGCGCAGGCTGTATATATCATAGTCTTGCAGGTTGGTGCCATCAATCGCTATGCTGCCGCTTTCTATTTCGTATAGCCTGTTCAGTATGCTGATGATGGATGTTTTGCCCGCACCCGTATGCCCTACTACTGCCAGTGTTTTACCTACAGGTATATCAAACGAAACACCCTTTAGCACAGGTGTGCCTTGCTTGTAGCTGAAGTGAACGTCATTAAAACGCACATCGCCCTTTATCTTATCAGCCTTTATTGTTCCATTAGCGGTAAGGTGTTCGTTACTATCCAGTACCGTGAAAACACGCTCTCCCGCTATCATGCCCATTTGCAGTACATTGAATTTATCTGCCATCATCCGCAACGGGCGGAACAACAGGTTGAGGTACATAACAAATGCTATCACTACGCCGGGCGTTACGCTGTAGTTGAGCATACGATGTGCACCCCACCATACCAGCAAACCCATAGACATGGCAAGGATGATTTCAACCACAGGAAAAAATACCGAGTAAGCAAAGATGGCTTTGATATTTGCATCGCGGTGTTCTTTATTGATGGTTTTGAATTTATCCATCTCATGCTTTTCAGCAGCGAAAGCCTGTACGATATACATACCCACGATATGCTCTTGTACAAAAGCATTGAGCGCAGCTACCGCATTACGCACCCGCTGAAAAGATTTGTTTACGCTCTCTTTGAACCAATAGGTAGCTAATATCAATACAGGGAAAGGTGCGAGGCACACCAGCGTCAGCCGCCAATCTGTAGCAAACATGATAGTCATAATAGCCACTATCGTCAGTACATCGGCTATGATGGATATGATACCTTCGGAAAACACATCGTTTACTGCCTCTACATCGTTGATGGTGCGTGTAGTAAGTGTGCCAATAGGCGTACGGTCGTAGTAACCTATATTTTGAAACAATATTTTGCTGAATACCGTTTTGCGCATATCGTTTATTACAGCCTGCCCCAGCCAGTTGATGCGGTACAAAAACCAGAAGCGCAATGCATTCTCTGCCAGCAACACCACTAACTGTATGATGCTGATATTGATAAGCATCTGGAGTAGATGGTTAGTAATGTATTTATCTACTGATAGCTGTATGAGGTAAGGTCGCAATGGCGATGTAGCAGCCAATACTACCGACATAGCCATAGATATATACAGGCTGCGCTTGTATGGCGATGCAAATGAGAATATGCGACGCAATAAAGAGAGGTCGAATATTTTTTTGGCTTCGCTCACACCTCTTCTTTAAAACTCATAAGGTATGCTTTGATGAAATCATCTATTTCTCCATCCATTACTGGCCCTACATTGCCTACTTCGTAATCGGTACGGTGGTCCTTTATCATCTTGTACGGATGAAAAACATAAGAACGTATCTGCGAGCCCCACTCAATTTTTTTCTTGCTGCTGTTGGTAGCGTTTTTCAGTTCTTCGCGTTTGCGCAGTTCTTCTTCATACAGGCGGCTTTTCAGCATGGTGAGTGCTTTTTCGCGGTTTTCGCCCTGTGTACGTGCCTGCTGACATTCTACGATGATGCCACTGGGTATATGCTTCAGTCGAACGGCTGTTTCTACTTTGTTTACGTTTTGGCCGCCCTTACCACCAGCACGGTAAAACTCCCATTCCAAATCGGCGGGACTAACTGCTATTTCTATACTATCATCTACCAGCGGATAAACAAACACTGATGCAAATGAAGTATGCCTGCGTGCGTTGCTATCAAAAGGCGATATGCGTACTAAGCGGTGTACACCACTTTCTGCTTTCAGCAGTCCGTAAGCAAATTCACCATCAAACTCTATGGTTGCCTGTTTGATGCCTGCACCATCGCCGTACTGTACGTCAATCTCTGCCAGTTTCCATCCTTGTTTTTCGCCATACATACGGTACATACGCAGCAGCATCTCCGCCCAGTCCTGACTTTCCGTACCACCCGCACCACTGTTTATCACCATCACGGCAGGCATTTCATCTTCGGGCTGGTTGAGGGTTGATTTAAATTCGAGGTCGTCTATCGCTTTCAGGGCTTTGTTGTAGGCTTCCTGTGTTTCTTCTTCACTGGCTGCACCCTCTTTCCAAAAATCGAACAGGATTGCAAAATCCTCAACAGATGTATTGACACTGGTCCATAGGTCTATCCAGTATTTATTAATTTTAATTTCTTTCAGTATGCCTGTAGCGCGGGTATTATCGTCCCAAAAGCCGGGTGCGAGTGTGAGGGTACGGTCGTTTTGTACCTTAGCATTCCGGTCTTCAACTTTCAAAAAGCGATGCAGATGCTGTACCCGCTCGCGCATTTCTTTCAGGTATTCCTGTGTCATAATTGTGGGGGTAAAGGTACGGCATTCATTGAACTACCATTACTGTTAATCTATAGAATCAATTGATGATGATATCCTTTCGCTTTAGGTGTATCGCTTCAGAAGTGGTTTCTAAAAAAGAGTTGACAACTTCGTTAACAGAACTATGTTGAAAAGGTAAATGATAGACTTTGGCACTATAATGAATAAGAGTAACAAAATCTATCCACATTTTTTATTCAAGGTCTTGTTCGGGCTTTGATGGAAGTATTAAGCTTAGTCTGTAGTGTCCAAAAGCGTAAAGAATCAAAGGAATCGAGTTCCTGATGAACGTCTTAATTTCTTTAATCAGATTATTTTTTCCAAAGAGATGATTGCATTCTTTCCCTCTTTCTACAACTTTTTTATTATTAAATCCATAGTCAGGGAGATAGTATTCTTTTGATACTCCATCAATGTATATATAGCAAATCACCTTGAACAACAATGACTACTTTAGTTTTACTAAACACAAATAAGTTATTTGGGATTATTCCACTACCGCCGTGTCAGGTTTCACCTTAAAGGTGAAATTGCGTTGGGATACATAGCTGAAGATGGCTACAAGTGCCGTTGTCAGGATTTTGGATGGGGTTGCAAACCAGCCAAAGCCTTCTACAAATAGCTTGAGGAAAACATAGTTGAGGATGATGCACATACCTACCAGCACTGCATAGCGAAATAGCTGTATGCGCCCTTTGAGGTTCGACTCGGGGAAGACTAAGTATTTGGACAGGGCAAAACCTAATGGAAAGCTGATAGAAAATGAAATAATAAATGCAAAAATGTGCGCAGCAATATGTAGCCCTGCTATATGTACCGTTTGTTTGTGTAGTACAAAGTTGTAGCTGAACCAGTAAATTATGATATCAAGCGCAGTATTAGACCCCCCGCAGGCTAAGTAGCGGAATGTTTGCTTGTTTATCCACCGTGAGAATGGGGGATGAAAAAAGTCAATAAAGCTTAATATGGCACGTCTGTTATTGCCGTTCACAACCGGGGGACAATTAGCTTACAAAAATAAAGATAATTTTTGACCGCATTGTTAAAATGCCACCCTTACCACTTTATTTTCTGCACACGGGTAAATAAATCGCGCTCCTTTTCGCCGCAAATACGCAGTAAATCGCTCAATTCATCATAAGAAACAAGGTCAGACTTCCGGTCTTTCATCAAACGGGCTGCATGGTAGGCAAAATTCCGCCAGTCGTCGCCGATTTTAGTTAGTTCTGCCGAGAAACCCAGCAAATCGTCCCTTTGCAAAAGTACACCTGCTTCCTGCAGGAATGCGGCATATAAAAAACGAAAGCCTGCACCGCCTGTACCAATTTCTTCCTGCATACGGATGACGTTGCCAAGGTATAGGGATGCTTTGCGTGGTGTTAGTTTTTGCGGGTATTTTTTTATTTGTTTAGCCAACAAGAAGATGGCTTTGTTACCAAACCATGGCAGGGGAGGCGATAGCATAAAAAAGCAGGTTTGTTTAATGCCTGCCTGTATGGCCCTGGTATAGTCAATTTGTTGTGGTGCCGATTTTACATAGTACATAAAGCCCCGGGGTTCTGGTGTGCCTTTGGCAAATCTTGCTTTAGCAAGGTCTTGCGGAAGTATGGTTGTTACATCTTCCAGTATGGGGTCGCTGACAAGGTATTGTCCCTTTTGTTTGCCGTATACTACCAGATTATGCGCGTTAAAATGAAAGCGAAAAGCCTCTGGCAGATAAGGCAGGTAATACACACTGCTAAGCATACCTGCAGGTTTGCCGCTTGCCAGTACATCATCTAATGCCTGATTGGCGCGTTCCGGAGTGCGGAAGCGTTGCGTGTGCATCTCTACACCCAGACGCTGTGTAGTACGTTTGAAGATAGCCCCGGGCCATGTACGGAAAGTAGTGCCCGGCGTACCGCTGACTTTTACAAATGGCAGGTGTGCAAAAAAGATACCTGCCCCAATACCAAAAGCCATGGGTTCGCTAATGGATATGCCTGCATGGCGCAGCAAGTTGGCTGTAACGCCACTTTCGCAATGGGCATGCTGGTAATGTTGATATGACGTTGTACTCATCAGTTAATAAAGGGGATGCCTATTTATTTGCCGAAGTTCTTCAATTCGTCTGCAGTAATATTGAAAATAGCAGCATACTTAGCCAGCATATCGCCACTTAGTTTTTTGAATACTGCTGGTTTGAAGTGGCGTTTTACCTGCCATTGCCATTTACCTGCATATTTTGCCAGCAGCGATACTTCCATCAGATTTTTTTGCATAAAGTAGGCAATGGGGCTCAGCTCTCCTCTTTTTACTTTTTCAGCTGTTTCTGCCAACTCTTCATCTACGGCATCCCATGCTTGCTTTGTAGCAATATTTTCTGCTTCCCAACCTGCAGATGTAATGCCGGTGTATTTGCCATCGGTATCAACGGCATACATCAGTTTGTGTATTTTATCCCCTTCTTTAAAGTCGCGCTTATCTTGCGGTACTTCGTCGGCTTTCATTGCTTAACTGTTTCTCTATTGGTGAAATTAGCATAATTATGATAAAGCATCCAGTAATACCTCCATCTTGCTGCCGCGAGAGCCCTTGATTAGGATGGAAGCATTAGCAGGCTGATGTTCTTTTACATACAATGCAGCCTCTGCAGATGTTTGAAAGTGTTTGTAGCTATGCACTATGCCATCAAACTCTTTGCCTACAAGTATCACATTGCTCCAGTTGTGTTGCTCAATGAGTTGCACAAGTTCCGTATGCTCACTGGCTTCTTCACTACCCATTTCCTTCATGCCACCAAGCCATAATATTTTATTGTCTAAATGTGTGTTGGCAAAGTTGCTGATAGCAGCGCGCATACTGGTGGGGTTGGCATTGTATGCATCCAGTATTATTTTATTGCTTCCTTTTTGCAACCATTGAGAGCGGCTATTGTCGGGGTTGTAGTTTTCAATCGCTTGTTTTATCAAATCTATACGGATGCCAAAATGCATACCGACTGCAATGGCTACCATGGCATTGGGATAATTATAATCGCCTACTAATTGTGTTTTGATGGTTGTAGCAATGGGTTTGTGTAGCATGATGTTTACAAATACATCTTGCATTACAGGACTTCCTTCATAATTTGCATTTGCAGTGCCGTAGGTTATTTGGTTAGCAATATTGTGGCTCATGTCCGTCAGGTAGTTGAGGTTTGTATTGCGAAATATAGAGCCGTTATTATCCCGAATGAAGTCGTACAGTTCACCCTTGCCTTTGCGTACGCCATCAATACCGCCAAAGCCTTCAATGTGCGCTTTGCCACAGTTGGTAATGATGGCGTGGGTAGGGAATGCAATACGGCAATAACTTTCTATTTCTTTTTGATGGTTGGCACCCATCTCTATCACTGCCATTTGTGCATCGCTTTTTATTTTCAGCAGTGTAAGAGGTACACCTATGTGGTTGTTCAGGTTGCCTTCTGTTGCATAGGTTTTATATTGCTGTTGCAGTACGGCAGTAACCAGTTCTTTAGTGGTTGTTTTGCCATTAGAGCCTGTAATGGCTATAAATGGTATATTGAATTGCTGGCGGTGATGCTTGGCTAATTGCTGCAAAGCGGCAAGTACATCTTCTACTAATATATAACGTTCATCAGCAGCATATGCAGCATCATCTATTACTGCATAAGCAGCACCAGCATCAAGTGCTTGTTTGGCAAAGGCGTTGCCATTAAAGTTGGGGCCTTTCAGCGCAAAGAAAATATCGCCCTGCTTTAGTTTACGGGTATCTGTCTGTACAGAAGGGTGTTGTTTATAGATTTCGTATAAAGCTGCTGTTTCCAATACCTGTCTGTTTAGGGTATAAAAATAACAAACCCCTTCGGAAGAAGGGGTTTGAATTATGAAAAGAAACTCTGATTATTTGCGTGGAGGACGGCCACCTTTCTTACCGAAGTAGTTACCAGCCCTTTCGTCGTTGCGACCATTAGGAGAACCCAAGCGATCCATTACACAACGGAAACCTACTGTGCTGCTTGATTGCTTAGCCTGCATGAAACGGCGTGTACCTGGAGACATCCAGTAAGCACGGTCGTTCCATGATGCACCTTTGTATATTTTTGAATCATTATTAATCAATGTATTCATACCATAGTTGTAGGTGTATTGAGATGCACTGTCGCCATCCTGATAGTTGCGCAAGTCGGCAGTATTACCATCAAATATCTCTTTTGCCATTACTTCTTCGTCAGTCAGTATGCGGGTAGATAAGTGACCTAAGCTGTCCTTTTCATCCAGTTGGTTATCTTCAGCAATACGCTTATATGTATTGTACACATTACCACGGAAAGGACGGAAGTCATTTACATCACTAGTATAAGGACGATAAGTATCCAATACCCACTCAGATACGTTGCCAGCCATATTGTACAAGCCATAAGAGTTTGGCTGATAAGAATAGATAGGAGCAGGGATATCTGCATTATCATTCAAACCACCCGCAAGACCCATCGCATCGCCTTTGCCACGTTTAAAGTTGCCCAAGAACTGGCCTTGATAAGAGTTGCGTATGCCATAACGTGTAGTGTAAGCATCGCCCCAAGGATACACGTTGCGGTCTGTAATTACTTCTTCACCACGACGGCGACCAGTTTCGCGCTCAGGGTTGTTGCCTATATTAGCTACGGCAGCATATTCCCACTCAGCTTCTGTCGGGAGGCGGTAGTTTGGCAGCAAATAGCCGTCAGAGTAACGCATATTGCGCTTGCCAGAACCTTGAGGGTCTAGGTCGCGTTTGCGATTTCTGCCGGGTGTACCATCGTACTGACCGTTTGTATAAGTTTCAGAGTCGAAGATGTCTTCGTTCACCTGAGTTGCGTTCTTTTTCAGGAAACCGTTTTTGATGAGGATGTACTCATTTACACGGTCGCTACGCCATTTAGCAAATTCATTTGCCTGATTCCAGTTTACACCTACTACCGGATAGTAGTTATAGGCCGCATGGCGGAAATAATATTGAACCAATGGTTCGTTGTAAGACAAAGCTTTGCGCCAGCATGTAGTGTCGGGCAATGCTTTGGCTATCACTTCAGGATAGTCAGAACCGTAAGAACGATACATCCAGTAGATGTACTCACGGTAGTGGATGTTTGCCACCTCTGTTTCGTCCATATAAAATGAAGAAACAGATACGGTACGCGGGATGTTGTTGCGTTCTACAGTCAGGTCTTCCTCAGTTTGACCCATTGTAAAGCGTCCGCCTTCTACGAAGGTAAGGCCGGGGCCTGTTTGCTGGCCGGGATAATTGGCCACATCAAAACCACCGAGGCGCGGGTCATTGTAATCCCAGCCGGTTGTCTGTGAAACACCGACATTTTGTTTAGAAGAGCAAGCCGTAAGAAAGGTAGCTGTCCCGATGCAAAGCAAGCTCACGCCGATGAGAGTTCTTTTCATAATCAGAGAAAAATATTTGCTACGAATTGGTTGAACAATTTGTTAAAAGTTGTTACAATGATAGAGCATTCTTTTCACAAAGTCAAGCATCTGAAACTTATAATCTTAAAAATGTGCTTTTTTGATAAATAATTCGTTTATTATAATATCTTATAAGGTTTTACGTTAAGATTACATTACGGTGGCAAATAAAGGCATTTGAAGCCCTTAAAGCCGTAAATTTGAATTAATCTACAAACCATCAAAACCTGATAATCAGAATATGAGGAAATTGTTAATCATTGTTGCATGTTGTGTGGCTGCCGTTATTACACAAGCAGGCGAAAAATATACTGTACAAGTATTGTCTTCAGACATCAGCAATGGCTATGTTGTCAAGAAGATATGGCTGCAGCAGTATGCCAAGCCTATCCTTCAATTAGAGGATGTGACATATAAACAAGTCAACCAATTGCCTGCAGATGCCATACCTGTATCGACTATAGGGTTCGATGTGATAATGGGCAAAGAACGCAAACGCCCGTTTGCCCTTGTACGTATACCGGTATATGTGAATGGTGCTGAGGGGCTCAAACAATTATCATCGCTAACGCTTGATGTAATGGAAGCGGCTGAAACGCCTGCTGCAACTGCATATAAAACGACTGCTGCTAATTCGCCATTAGCAATAGGAGACTGGTATAAAGTAGCCGTGACATACAATGGATTATTCAAAGTTGATTATGCATTGCTATCATCAAAAACAGGCATTAGTGGTAATATACCATCTGCGCAAATACGTGTATTTGGTAATGGAGGTAATATGCTGCCCGAAGACAACGCTATACCAAGAAAAGAAGACCTGAGCGAAACAGCTATTTGGATGAACGATGGAGGTGATGGTAGTTTTGGTCCGGGCGACTATTTCATGTTTTACGCGGTAGGCCCTACAGGCTGGGCTTTTGACGCTACTCTGGGGATATTTATACATACAAAAAACCTGTATGAGGATAAGGGCTATTATTTCATCAATGTAAACGGAGCAAATGGTAAGCGTGTAAGTAAGCAAGGTACGCCGCCAACGCCTAACGCATTCGTTAGTAGTTACAATGATTATAAGCTGCACGAGCAAGATCTTTTCAACCCCGCCAGGTATGGGAAAAATTGGGTGGGTGAGGATATGAGCAATAAATCGGGTGCATCATTAAGCAAAAGCTTTGAGTTTGAGTTGGGTACACTGGCGGGTGATGCCAGCTATCGTATTGCTTTGGCTTCAAGGTGTTCAGATGCACCTAATAATTTTACTGTAACACGCAATGGCAGCACTATTGGCAACTATACGCTTGGCAGGGCTGCGTACAATGACGACGCAGTGCCGCTAACATATGAAACAGGGTTTGTAAAACTGGCTGGCGCAGGCGGAAAGAACACGATAGGTATTACCTACAGCCCTGCCAACAATGATGGTACTGGTTATTTGGATTTTATAGAAATAAATACCCGCAGGCAACTGATGTTTGAGGCAGATGCGTTTACCTTCAGAGATGTAAACAGTGTTGCAACAGGCAATACAGCATCTTTCAGCATAGCTAATGCTGATGGTGCGACACAAGTATGGGATGTAACTGACAAGCATGAACCTGTAATGATGAACGGCAGCTTATCGGGTAATACCTACACCTTCAGCAATGGTGCTGGTACACTCAGGGAGTATGCTGCCAGCAAAGGTGGTAATGCCCCTGCACCAGAGTTTATAGGCAAGGTGCAAAATCAAAACCTGCACGGAGAACCGCAAACAGACTATATCATCGTATCGAACAGTGCCTTTTTACAAGCAGCGAATGAACTGGCAGACTTCCACAGACAGCGTAATAACCTGCGTGTATTAGTAACTACGCCCGAAACGATATACAATGAATTTTCGTCTGGCGGGCAAGACATCAGCGCTATACGCGATTTCGTAAAAATGTTTTATGACAGAGCCGGTGCCGATACTACGCAAATGCCTAAATACCTGTTATTGTTGGGTGATGCTTCGTACGACTATAAAGACAGGTTGAGTAACAATACCAATTTTGTGCCCACTTTTGAATCGGCACAATCATTTGATAAAATAGGTAGTTATAGCGGGGATGATTTTTTTGGTTTTTTGGATGATAATGAAAACATAGAGGCAACTAACATTGCCAATACGCTTGATGTAGGTATGGGCAGGTTTCCTGTAAAAAGCCTGGATGAAGCATTGGCAATGGTTAATAAGATTAAGGCGTACAAAAGCCCTGCATCATTAGGAGCATGGCGCTTGAGTACCACATTCATAGCAGATAATGAAGATAATGCAGGCCCTCATATGGAAGATGGCGAAATAATGGACGGTATAGTACAAAGCAGAAGCATACTATATAATAGTACAAAGATTTATCAGGATGCTATCCCGTTTGTATCTACACCCGGCGGGCTGCGAGCACCCGAAGCCAATAAAATGATTAATGACCAAATGTACAAGGGTACATTGTTGCTAAACTATAGCGGCCATGGTAATATTGATGTGCTTTCTCATGAGAGAATAATAACGCAAGATGATTATAACAAATGGGATGATATTTATAAAATGCCCATTATGATTACAGCTACTTGTGATTTCGGTCAGTTTGACCAACCCCAATTCGTATCGGCAGGTGAGCAGGTAGTATTGAAAAAAGATGGTGGTGCTATCGGCTCATTAACTACTACACAACTTGTATATCAAGACCCTAACCGAATTATCAATAGAGACTTTCTGGATGCGCAGTTCGGCAGAGTGAACGGAAGGTGGAACACACTGGGAGATGCGCTACGCATAGGCAAAAATAAAACATATAGCATTGCTTCTACTTCAGCATCATATATTGTCAACTTCAGAAAGTTTGCGCTGCTGGGAGATCCTGCATTAACGCCTAATTTTCCTGAGCATTATATCCGTACAGAGAATATCAAAGATGGTATTTCGGGTAATGCGGTAAGTAGCATCAGTGCACTTGGCAGTTATGTTGTAAACGGTATTGTAACAGATGCAGTAGGCAGTATATTGAGTGGATTTAATGGCAGGATGAACATAGTGATATACGATAAGCCACGAACAGTAAAAACATTAACCGGTATTAATAAAAGCTTCAAACAACGGAATAACATTATATACAGGGGCAAAGCCACTGTTACAAACGGAAAATTTTCTGTCGCATTCATTGCGCCAAAAGATATTAACTATGAAATAGGTAAGGGTAAAATCAGTTTTTATGCCGAAAATGGACAGACTGACGCAGCAGGAGCAGATACTTCATATAATATTGGCGGGTATTCTGATAACCCAATTCTTGAATACAACCCTCCTATTGTGCGACCATATATAGGCGACAGTTTATTCAGGAACGGTGGGCTGACAGGTAGCAATACATTGTTGTTTGCAATATTGGAAGATGAAACAGGCATCAATGTATCGGGTAATGCAGTAGGGCACGATTTGGTAGGTATATTGGATGATAATGTAGAGTCTCCGTACATAATGAATGAGTATTATGAAACAGAAGCAAATACATACAAAAGAGGTTATGTAAATTTTCCATTGTATAATATACCAGATGGCAGGCATAGGTTAAGAGTAAAAGCATGGGATGTGAATAATAATTCTGGAGAAGGTACAGTAGATTTTGAGGTAGCGAACGGGAATTTGGTAAAACTTCAGAAATTGGGCAACTACCCCAATCCTTTTAAAAACAATACTACATTCGTGTTTGAACACAATCATCCCGACGAGTATTTGTACGCTGAGATACACATATACAGTATGGAAGGAAGGCTTGTAAGAAGTTTAAAACAAGTATACACCGCAGGTAGCGGAGCCAGCAGAGAGTTGAATTGGGATGGCACTGATAATAATGGGGTATTGCTTCAATCAGGGGTGTATTTATATAAGCTTTCAATTACAAGTGAAAAAGGAGTGAACGATATTGCATACCAAAAGCTGGTAATCACACGTTAATAACAAGTATTTAGCCGTATCTTAGCGTTTTCGCTGGCAATTATGATATTATTTGCC
Organism: Chitinophagaceae bacterium IBVUCB1; assembly: GCA_002127285.1. GTDB lineage: Bacteria > Bacteroidota > Bacteroidia > Chitinophagales > Chitinophagaceae > Polluticoccus. The sequence continues at coordinate 346,216 of NFUW01000001.1, read as the reverse complement.
CGAAACGCGAAATAAGATACCTTTGCAAAACTTTAAAATAAATTTTAATTAGAATGGCAAAACGCTTTGCTTTAATTGGATTAGGTTTAGCATTAACCCTTAATGCTACAGCACAGACAAGCCTTAGCGGACAAAGTACCGTAAACACCGTAACAACAGCAGTTCCCTTTTTACGTATATCTCCTGACGCACGTTCGGGCGCAATGGGCGATGTAGGTATCGCCATAACGCCTGATGCGAATGCGCAATACTGGAATGTTGCAAAACTGCCTTTTGCAGAAAAGAAATATGGTGTGTCTGCTACATATACCCCATGGCTAAAGGATATAGTACCAGATATATTTTTGGCGTATCTATCAGGTTATTCCAAGTTTGGTGAAAAAACACCACAGGCAATCAGTTTCGGGTTTCGTTATTTTTCTTTAGGAGAAATCAATTACACCAATAGTTTAGGTGATCCTATTGGTACAGGTCGCCCCAATGAATTTGCCTTTGATTTAGGCTATTCTCGACAGTTGTCACAGTATTTATCTACAGGTTTAAGCTTCCGTTACATCCATTCTGCAATAGCATCAGGATTGGTAAACGGAACTATGGGTATAGATTACAGGCCGGGCAACGCGTTTGGGGCAGATTTGGGTGTTTACTATAATAAGACGAAAGACATAGATGACTTCCGCAGTGGTACGTTCAGCTTCGGCGCTGTTGTTAGCAACCTTGGTTCTAAGATAGCATACAGTTCTACCCGCCGCGATTTTATACCCATTAATCTTGGTTTAGGTGCAGCCTACACATACAAGATGGATGAGTACAATAAAATCACAGCTGCTTTGGATCTGAATAAATTATTAGTACCAACACCGCAAGACACCTCTACTACGCCGGGTGTTAAGAAATATGCTATACCTGACAGAACAGTAGTGTCGGGTGTGTTCAGTTCTTTTGGTGATGCGCCGGGTGGCTTTAGCGAAGAGCTGAAAGAATGGCAAATATCTGCAGGACTTGAATATTGGTATCAAAACCAATTTGCAGTACGCGCGGGTTATTTTTACGAAAACAGAGACAAGGGAGACCGTAGATATTTTACTTGTGGTCTTGGTGTGCGTTACAATGTATTCAATCTGAACTTTGCATACTTGATACCATCGGGTAGCGGCATCAACAGAAATCCATTGTCTAACACCCTGCGCTTCTCGCTGATGTTTGAGTTTGACAAGCTGAAAAAAGAGGAAACTACTACTGAATAAGGACTCAATAGTATTAACTATACAAAACGCCACGCATTGCGTGGCGTTTCTCTTTATGCAAGTTCGCTGAGTTCCAACCAGCGCATTTCTTTTTCTTCCAGTAGTTGGGTTACTTCCGTTATACGCTTGCTTAGTTTGTCCAGCTCTTCATAAGCAATGCTGCCTGCGCTCATTTTTTCTGTTATCGCTGCTTTTTCCTTCTCTAATGCAGGTATGTCTTGTTCTAATTGTTCAAATTCACGCTTTTCGTTAAAGGATAATTTCTTTTTCTCTTTGGGTTTTGCAGTTTCGATTGTTGTAGTTTGAATGTTTTGTTCCTGTAATTTTTTCTTTTGTTCTTCTTCTTTTTGGGCAATGCGGTAGAGTGTATAGTTGCCGGGGAAGTCGCGTATCACGCCATCGCCTTCAAACACAAAGAGATGGTCAACCAGCCTATCCATAAAATACCTGTCGTGAGAAACGATGAGCAAGCAACCTTGGTACTCGCTCAAAAACTGCTCAAGTACAGAAAGTGTAGGCAGGTCGAGGTCGTTAGTAGGTTCATCAAGTATCAGGAAATTTGGATTACGGAATAATATAGATAATAATTGAAGGCGTTTTTTCTCACCACCACTCAGTTTGCTGAGGTAGGTATATTGTTGTTCGGGCGGAAAAAGAAATAATTGCAGGAATTGTGCAGCAGTAATAGTTCCGCCGCCTGCCAAAGGGAAACTCTCCGCAATATTCTTGACATATTCTATTACCCGCATATCTTCTTTTATCTCCAGCCCTTGTTGCGAGAAGTTGCCGAAGATAACTGTATCACCAATGTTAATCTTGCCGCTATCGGCAGGCTCCAGCCCTTGCAGCATTTGCAGGAAGGTAGATTTGCCCGCACCGTTTTTACCCACTACACCAATCCTATCGCCTTTTTTGAAAGTATAGTCAAAACCTTTCAGCAACACTTTATTACCGTAGCTTTTATATACTTTTTTCAGTTCTGCAATTTTACCGCCGAGGCGGTTCATCTTCATTTGCAGTTCTACTTTGCTGTCTTCAATACGTTGCTTTGCACGGGCTTCTACATCGTAAAAATTATCTATCCGGCTGCGTGCTTTAGTACTGCGTGCTTTGGGTTGCTTGCGCATCCATTCCAACTCTTTACGGTATTCGTTGCGCGCTTTGTCTATACTTGCCTGTTGGCTTTCTACACGGGCGGCTTTCTTCTCTATATAGTTTTCATAGTCGCCTTTGTATTCAAACAATGTGCTGCCATCAAGCTCCCATATCTCATCGCAAACGGCATCTAAAAAATAGCGGTCGTGGGTTACCATCAGCAGGGTTACGTTTTCCTGATTCAGGTAATGTTCCAGCCATTCTACCATTTCCACATCCAGGTGGTTGGTAGGTTCGTCCATTATCAGCAATACATGCTTGTGCTCAAAACCAATATCTATCAACGTTTGTGCAAGTGCCACCCGCTTGCGTTGCCCGCCAGATAAGGTTTTTACGGGTTGGTCCAGATGGTGGATATTAAGCTTACCGAGTATCTGTTTTACCTTGGCTTCAAAATCCCACGCACCCAACTCGTCAATTTTTGCCAAAGCATCCGATAGTGCTACAGGGTCTTTATCCTCACTATCCAGTATTCTTTCATAATCTCGCAGGGCTTCGGCTACAGGGTGTTTGTAATGGAAGATATTATCTACTACAGATAAGTCTTCATTGAATTTCGGTTCCTGTTCAAAGAGGGCAACGGTTACATCTTTGTGAATCCAAACTGTACCTTCGTCGGGCTGGTCTTGACCTGCCAGTATCTTTAAGAGGGTAGACTTGCCACTGCCGTTTTTAGCAACCAGCGCAATTTTATCGCCCTCGCTGATGTGGAATGTAATATTTTGAAAAAGTGGTTTTACGCCGAATGATTTGCTGATACCCTCTGCAGAAACGTAATGCATGGCGCAAAATTAGCCTCAATAGCCGAACTGCGGTTATTTTATTTGCAATATTGCTGCTATTGCTTGTAGGAATGATATAAAAAAATTATTTTCATGAATCTTAAAAACGAATCCTGAAATAATATGATAATAGGCGTATTGAAGGAACAGGCACCCGAAACCCGCGTGTCGCTGGTGCCTGAGGTGGTAGCCGCATTGGTGAAGATGAATGTGCAGGTGTATGTAGAAGCAGGTGCGGGAGATACCGCTTTTCATAACGACAAGAGCTATACCGATGCAGGTGCAGTGATAAAAGACAGGGCTGCCATATCAAATGAAGCCGACCTTGTATTAGCCATCCATACACACAACCTGCCCGATAATTTGAAAAGCGGAGCGGTAGCGATGGGTGTGTATCAGCCGCTATTCAATGCATCGTTGATGCAGCAATGGGCAAGTAAGGGCATATCAGTATTCAGCCTCGATACCATACCGCGTACTACCCGTGCACAAGCTATGGACGTACTTAGTTCGCAAGCAAATATAGCAGGCTATAAGGCGGTATTGCTTGCAGCATTTCAGTATTGCAGATACTTCCCCATGTTTATGACGGCGGCAGGCAGCATACCACCCGCCAAAGTATTGATATTGGGTGCAGGCGTAGCAGGGTTACAAGCCATTGCAACAGCGCGAAGGCTGGGCGCAGTTGTAGAGGTGTTTGACACCCGCCCTGCAGTAAAAGAAGAAGTAATGAGCCTCGGTGCCAAGTTTGTAGAGGTAGAGGGTGCAGCTGATGCATCGAAAGCTGGGGGCTATGCAGTAGAGCAAAGCGAAGAATTTCAACGCCGTCAACGCGATAAAATACATGAGCACGCTAAGAAAGCTGACATCATCATAACCACTGCGCAGATACCGGGTAGAAAAGCGCCGATACTGATAACGAAAGATATGATAGCAGATATGCGTGCAGGTTCCGTTATCATAGATATTGCATCTGTAACAGGTGGCAATACAGACTTTACAAAGGATAATGAAACCGTGATGCAAAATGGGGTGAGCATTATAGGTAACTCGGCATTAGCAGCAACCGCATCGGCAGACGCCAGTAAGGTATATGCCAAAAATGTACTGAACTTCCTGAAACTGATAATAGACAAAGAGGGTAATATGAACCTGAACTTTGAAGACGACCTTGTGAAAGGAACGTGCATAGCAACAGGTGGCAGCATTACCAACGAGCGTGTACAGTCATTAGTTAATCCACAAACAGCAAACGCATAACAAGGACTATGGATTTTATAACACAATTATTTGCAGACCCGGCAACGTACAGGTTACTCACAATAGTGATACTGTCTATCTTTTTGGGTATAGAAGTTATATCGCGTGTGCCATCGGTACTGCACACACCGCTGATGAGTGGTGCTAATGCCATACATGGTGTAGTAATAATAGGCGCCATCATTGTAATGGGGCAAGCGCATAGCGATGATTATCTGGCACTGATACTCGGTTTCTTGTCTGTGGTATTAGGAACACTGAATGTGGTAGGTGGTTTTGTGGTAACTGACAGGATGCTGGAAATGTTTGATAAAAAGAAAAAAAAGAAAACCACCTAACCCCCTGAAGGGGGAAGTGTGAGGGCTTCTGATAGTAAGAGATTAAATATTAACTATAAAAATCCCCTTTAGGGGTTTGGGGTTTATGACAGAAATATTATTACCACTTAGTTATCTGATAGGTTCGGTAACATTTATAATAGGTCTTAAGATGCTGTCGCATCCGGATAGCGCGCGCAAGGGCAATCTTGTAGCTGCTGTTGGTATGACGATTGCCATACTGGCTACCATTTTTTTGTACACCGATGAAAACGGTAATAAGCTGGGTAACTACGCATGGATATTCGGCGGGCTGGTTATCGGGACGATAGTGGGTACATTGGCTGCCAAGCGAGTGCAGATGACAGCTATGCCCGAAATGGTGAGCCTTTTCAATGGTATGGGCGGTGCTTGTGCCATGCTGATTTCCATTATAGAATTCAAGCACCACACATCTATCCCAGCCGACCTGTACGAAGAAGCTGGTGCATCTGCATTGAAGATGATACCAGGTACTCTGTTCATCACCATCATAGTAGGTATGGTGATAGGCAGTGTGTCTTTTGCAGGTAGCATTATAGCATGGGGTAAGCTGAATGGTAAAATCAAAGATTTTTCATTCAACGGGCAGCATATTGTCAACCTCTTACTGCTCGGTATTATTACTGCACTTACTGTATATGTAGTGGCTGTTCGCCCAGATGCAACAGTGGCTCTTTTCTACGCTATACTGGTAATATCTCTTTTGTATGGTGTACTGTTCGTATTTCCGATAGGTGGTGCGGATATGCCTGTGGTTATATCATTGCTCAACTCATTTACAGGTGTAGCAGCAGCATTTGGCGGCTTCTTGTACAACAACCCAGTTATGCTGACGGGTGGTATATTAGTAGGCTCGGCAGGTACTATCCTTACTATATTGATGTGTAAAGCCATGAACCGCTCATTGAAAAATGTATTGATAGGTTCATTTGGCGGAGCAAAAGCAAGCGGCGGTGGCGGCGCTAAAGAGCAGGGTAACTATAAAGAAATATCGCTTAACGATACGGCTGTACTCATGGCGTATGCATCGAAAGTGATGATAATCCCTGGTTATGGTTTGGCAGTAGCGCAAGCGCAGCACGTGTGCCATGAACTTGAAAAAATACTGCAGGAAAAAGGTGTGGAAGTGGCCTATGGCATACACCCCGTAGCCGGGCGTATGCCAGGGCATATGAACGTATTGCTCGCAGAGGCAGATGTGCCTTATGAAAAGCTGCTGGAGATGGAAGATGCTAACGATCAGATGAGCAGCACCAGCGTGGTGATGATATTGGGTGCTAACGACGTAGTAAACCCCGCTGCAAAAGAAGACCCGAGCAGCCCCATATATGGTATGCCTATACTGGAAGTAGAAAGAGCCGAGCATGTGATAGTAAACAAGCGCAGCATGAAACCCGGCTATGCAGGTATTGAAAATGAACTGTTCTTCCGCCCCAAAACGTCTATGTTATTTGGTGATGCCAAAAAGGTATTGCAGGATTTGGTGTCTGAATTGAAGCAGGTATAGTGATGGCAAATATGTTTTTTAAGCGTTGCAACTGCAACGCTTTTTTTGTGCATGTGCTAAAGGGTTATATTTGCTGTAATGAAGAAAAGATTGTTTGCCGTACTGATGAGTTGTATAGTAGCCATATTGGTGGCACACGACGCATGTGTAAAGGATAAGTGCAGGCAGGTAGTGTGTAATAACGGTGGCGTATGTGTGGCGGGTGTATGCGCTTGTCCTGCGGGCTACGAGGGGGTATCTTGCAGCCAGATGTGGAATGAAAAATTTGCAGGCAGGTGGCAAGCTGCAGATAGCGTGGCAAAAGACAATATAACAAGGTATAAGTACGAGATAACGAATAACATAGGCAATAACAGAGATAGTTTTTACATGGCAGGTTTTGCAGATACGGTTTCGATGCAGATAATGTGTACACGGCAAGCCTACCGTAGTTTCAAAATACCAGAGCAGAAAATTGATAGTTTTCTGATATTAAAAAGTGGTATAGGTACGTTGGACTCTGTAACTGGACAAATAAAAGGCAGCTATGCTTATCTAAGGAAAATACCCATTAGCAATACGGAAACTAAAGACACAAACGTGACGGTATATTTTTTATGGCGTAGGTAATAAGATGTAAATTTGAAGGAATGAAAAGAATGTTAAAAGCAGGTAGTGTCGCATTTGTAACGATGCTATGTTTTTTATTGGTAGGATACACTGCCTGTAAAAAAGAAGAAACGCCACCGCCTGCTAATAATGCTTGTAAGGGAATTATATGCCAAAACAATGGTAGTTGCCTGAATGGGGTATGCCAATGTGCGGCAGGATATGAGGGACAATACTGCGAAAAAGCATCAAACCTTCGCTACATTGGGAACTGGAAGACTACGGAAATAGTAACAGGTAGCAGTAAGGCAACAAACAAAAACAAGCAGAAAGATTATACGTTGAAAATCAATAAAGGAGATTTAAGCCTTGATTTGTTATTTGATAATTTCAGCAATAGCTACAATGGCATCAAAGGTATATTAAGCAGAAGGTACGAAAGCGGGCAGCTAGTGTTTGATAATGCACTGCAGTTTGTAATAACGGCTAACCAAACACCAACAGGGTCTTATACAACTATTCTGTATGGAAACGGAAGTATAAATGATGCAGGTAATAATATTGCGGCGATATATTATGTAAGGTATTTAGACAACAGTGTAGTTGTAAATGACACCATCAGTGTAACCGCTGAATACTTACCATAACATCAATAGAAGATAAAGTTTTATATATAAGATACGGTTGAAAAAAATTTGCAAAAATCATTTTGTTACCTACTTTTGCAATCCCGATTTCGGTCGGCAGTTCTTTGATAGTTTCTGACTAAATAATATTTAAGAAGCCGCTTTAGCTCAGCTGGTAGAGCAACTGATTTGTAATCAGTAGGTCGCTGGTTCGATTCCGGCAAGCGGCTCTTTTTTTATTTCGTGTCGGGCAGATACCCAAGCGGCCAACGGGGGCAGACTGTAAATCTGCTGTCTTACGACTTCGGAGGTTCGAATCCTTCTCTGCCCACTTTTAGTAATTGCGGGAGTAGCTCAGTTGGTAGAGCGACAGTCTTCCAAACTGTAGGTCGCGGGTTCGAATCTCGTCTCCCGCTCTCTTTCTTAGCTTCTTTGATTTGATTGCAGCTGTTGTAGCTCAGTGGTAGAGCACTTCCTTGGTAAGGAAGAGGTCGGCAGTTCAATCCTGCTCAACAGCTCTCTTCTTTTTTCAATTATCTTTTTGGTAGTGTATCCCGCCATAGCGGGAAGGTCGGCAGTTCTCTTTTTCTCCTTACTGTTTATTGTTTTTGATATGTTTGCTGTAAATGCAGGCAATACGTCGTTTTCTCTTTAAAGAACATAACCTCGTGTTTATGTTTTGCTTGGCTGTTGTAGCAGGCCCTGCTATCAGTATATTGTTTGTTTACGACTTGTCGTTGTATCCCGATACAGATACCTACCTTGGCTTGGCTACGTTTGATTTTGACCAAAGCCCTGTAAGGCGTTTCCGTCTGTTGATACCATTAGCAGCGACGTGTATTGATAAAGCTACGTTTGGTTTTTTTAATGTTTTGGCACCAGCCTATTTCAAAAGAGATTTCAGTCTGCCATTTTCTTTTTTTCTAGTCAACACATCGTTGATGGCTTATTTCGGTGTGCTGATATATAGATATTGCAGGGCTTATGGCTTATCTGTTTTATTATCATTGTTGGCTTTATTGGTAATGCTTACATGCAGATATACTCCTTACTTAGCGGCATTGCCCATTGTAGATTCGCTTTTTTGTGTAGTAGTAGCAATGACGTTAACAGGCATCAGAGAACAAAATACTAAGATGTTGATTGCAGCCATTTTCATTGGCCCTTTTGCAAAAGAATCGTTCGTTTTTATAGCACCATTGATATTTTTCTACAGCCATTTAGATAAGAAAAAACAAGTTGGCTATTTTTTGCTCTCGGGTGCTTGTGTATTTCTGTACAGGTACATTTACCAACAGTTAGCACCAACAAATGGTGTTGACAGCCTGACTACAGATATGAATCACCTATACAATGTACCAGTATTCTTAAAGTCGCTTATCAGCTTTAGTGGGGTATATAAAATTGTGTCAAATCTTTTCTTTTGGCTACTGGTGCCAATTGCTGCCTATTTATTCATACCCGGTTATTTTAAAAGGTTTTTCAGCAGGGTAGATTGGCTGATAGTTTGGTTCTTTGTATCGGTATTGGTACAGATGCTTTTGTCGGGCTCGTTGGAAAGGATGTTTTATATCTCTATGCCCGTTCTGTGCTTGTGGGTAGGGCTTTCCGCAAACGAATTGAAAAAACAATATATGAGCGCCGAAAAATAAATTTATTTGAATCAAAAATAACTTATATTTGCACACTTTTTAGAAAAAGGAAAATTCAAATTTTTAAACAACAATAACAATGGCAAAAGAGACGTTCAAGCGGGAAAAACCCCACGTAAACATTGGTACCATTGGCCACGTGGACCATGGTAAAACTACATTGACTGCGGCTATAACTACTATCCTGGCAAACAAAGGTTTGGCAGAGAAAAAAGGTTACGATGAGATTGATGCTGCTCCTGAAGAAAAAGAGCGTGGTATCACTATCAATACTGCACACGTAGAGTATCAAACTGCTAATCGCCACTATGCGCACGTTGACTGTCCTGGTCACGCTGACTATGTGAAGAACATGATTACAGGTGCTGCTCAGATGGATGGTGCTATCCTGGTAGTTGCTGCTACGGATGGTCCTATGCCACAAACTAAAGAACACATACTGTTGGCTCGTCAGGTAGGCGTTCCACGTATCGTTGTGTTCATGAACAAAGTTGACCTGGTTGATGATGCTGAAATCCTTGACCTGGTTGAAATGGAAATCCGCGAATTGCTGAGCAAGTACGAATATGATGGTGATAACACACCAATCATCAAAGGTTCTGCTACTGGCGCATTGGCTGGTGAAGACAAATGGGTTGCTGCAGTTGACGAATTGATGGCTGCGGTTGACGAATATATTCCGCTGCCTCCTCGTCCGGTAGATCAGGCTTTCCTGATGTCTGTAGAAGACGTATTTACGATCACTGGTCGTGGTACAGTTGCTACAGGTCGTATCGAGCGTGGTATCATTAAAGTAGGTGAAAACGTAGAAATCGTTGGTTTCAACGATGCTCCTTTGTCTTCTACATGTACAGGTGTTGAGATGTTCAAAAAACTTCTTGACCAAGGTCAGGCTGGCGACAACGCTGGTATCCTTCTGCGCGGTATTGAGAAGAAAGATATCCGTCGTGGTATGGTTATCTGTGCTCCTAAGAGCATCACTCCGCACACAGAATTCAAAGGTGAAGTATACGTACTGAGCAAGGAAGAAGGTGGTCGTCACACGCCATTCTTCAACAAATACCGTCCTCAGTTCTATTTCCGTACTACAGACGTTACAGGTGAGTGCAAACTGCCTGATGGTGTAGAAATGGTAATGCCTGGCGATAACGTGAACCTGCACGTACAACTGATTGCTCCTATAGCAATGGAAAAAGGTCTGAAATTCGCGATACGCGAAGGTGGCCGTACAGTAGGTGCCGGACAGGTAACTGAAATTATCAAGTAATCAACTTACATTGATATAAAATTGAAACAGCCCCGATTTTCGGGGCTGTTTTATTTTGATAATGAACGATATTTGTTTACATACACTTGCAATCATATGCCATCCATCACATACCTAAACACCGCAGCTTGCGGATTAGTACCTGCCACAACAGTAGCTGCTGCTAATGAGCTATACAGGGCAATGGAAACAAACAGCAGTACCCGTGCAGAGCAATGGCGTTTTGAAGAAGAGCAAGCCATCAGGCAGCAAATAGCCACATTTCTTAATACGCCTGTTGATACGGTTGCTATGGTGCCCAATTTTTCTTGGGGTATGAATGCGGTAATACAGTCGTTGAAAGGAACGGAAAGGGTATTGCTGTATAAGCATGATTATCCTTCACTATTAGAACCCTTCAAAATAAACGGTTTTGATATAACATGGGTAGATGCCCCAGATGGTTTTAATATTGATATAGAAGCCATTGAAAAAACGGTAAAGAATAAGGAAGTAGATATAGTAGCCATAAGCCATGTGCAATGGACATCGGGTTACCTGCTTGATTTGCAGCGTATCAGCGATGTGTGTAAGGCAAACGGTGTGATGTTGTTTGTAGATGCCACCCAAAGCATGGGTGCACAGCCCATAGACCTTGGCAGGCTGCATATAGATGTATTTGCTGCCAGTAATTACAAGTGGATGAACGCGGGTTTTGGCACGGGAGTATTAAGTATCAAACAAGCATTTCTGGATAAATATCCGCCTGTAACAGGAGGCAATAATAGTTTCCGTATGGTTGATGGCACGATGCAATACACGCTGCCCATACTTTGCTACGAGCCGGGACACCCTAATATGTATGGGCTAACGGTACTGAGTGCAGCCATCAGACATAAAACTGAACTGGGTGTGGCGAATATAGCCCACAATAATGCGGCATTGATGCAGCAACTGCTGGATGGTATCAGTAACCTGCCCGTAAAGCCAATAGGTAAGCTGACGATGGATAACAGAGCGGCTTTTGTATTGCTGCAAGACGAAAACGGGCTGGGCGATTGGCTGAAAAAGCATGGTATAGTGGTAACACAACGGGGCGGATTACTGCGTATCAGCATGCATTATTATAATACGGAACAGGATGTAGAGGCATTTGTAGGATGTATGAGAAAGTTTTTTAATTATTAATATCTAATATGTACCTGCTCACTGATTATTTTTGGGAAAATTGAACGAAATTTCGCTACATTTGCATTCGCCCTCGAAAGGGGGCTTTTTTTACGGGCATAGTTCAACGGTAGAATAGAGGTCTCCAAAACCTTAGATCGTGGTTCGAATCCGCGTGCCCGTGCAACCCCAAACCCCTGAAGGGGCTTTGGAAAACGAAACAGTATTATTAATCTAAAAAAAATAGCCCCTTTAGGGGTTGGGGTATGGCAAAATTCGGTACATATATCCAGGAAGCGTATGACGAGCTGGTACATAAAGTAAGCTGGCCATCGTGGAGCGAATTGCAGCAAACAACCGGCATCGTATTGGTAGGGCTGCTTATCACTACTGCCATAATATGGGGTATGGACAAGGCTTCTGAAGCCCTGCTATCGGTAGTATACGGTATTTTAGGTAAGTAAAGTAATCAGAAAAATGGCAGAAACTACTACAACACAAGAGTCGAAGTGGTATGTACTGCGTGTTATCAGCGGCAAAGAAAAAAAAGCCAAAGAATACGTAGATAAAGAGGTGAAAATAAATGGTTGGGGTGCCGCCATACATCAGGTATTATGCCCTGTAGAAAAAGTATTCAAAGTGCAGGCAGGTAAAAAAGTACTGCGCGAAAAAATACTTTATCCAGGCTACCTGATGCTGGAAGCTGCCGATGGTAAACTGACGGATGATATGATACAGACTATCAAGAATGTATCGGGTGTTATCCACTTCCTTGGCAAAGACCATCCTACATCGCTGCGCAAAAGCGAGGTGAACAAGATGTTTGGTAAAATGGATGAAGTGAGCGAGCAGGGAATAGGCTACGCTGAACCATATATTGTAGGCGAAACTGTACGCATTACCGACGGGCCTTTCAACGACTTTAACGGTACAGTAGAAGAAGTAAATGAAGAGAAGAAAAAACTGAAAGTAGTGGTGAAGATATTTGGCCGTGCTACACCGGTAGAGCTCAACTATATGCAGGTAGAAAAAATAGCTTAAGGCATGCAAGGTTTTATATAAAAGAACGCCCCGTAATCATTACGGGGCGTTCTCATTTGTAGTGTTAGCTATACTTAATAACAATAGCCTCGATGGTATCAACTACATTCTCGCATTTTTCAAGTAGTACTTGCAGTATATCGTAGTGTTCCATCCATTTGATTATGTCAACTACATTGGTATTGGTAGGAAACAAACCAGTGATGGCTGCATCTATACGATTGTCGCACAGATTGATGATTTTGCGCATTTCCCTGCACGGAGATGCTAATTTGGCAAGGTTGCGTTTATTGTTGAGTGATTTAATGGAGTCAGTTAATAATGCAATCAATCGTTTATACTCTCCTGCTACATATTGGGTGGTATTGCCGGGATTGGTAAGCCCGTAATTATTCATCTGCCTAATAGTGCCATAGGTCAGGTCGGCTATGTCATCCAGTCCGGATGCAAGCGCATGTATATCTTCCCTGTCGAAAGGGGTAATGAAGTTTCTGCCTAATTCGTGAAATAGTTTGCGAGTAGATACATCAATGGCTTTCTCCAATTCATCCAGTTTGCTTATGTTCTGCAACATAATGCCATCACCTGCGCAAATGGTTTCATAGTAGAGCTTACCCATCACAACCAAGTTGTCAGCCACTTCATCAAACAGTCTGTAAAACTTTTGCCCGTCAGGCATAAACAACTTTTGCAGCGATGCCATGCTTATGATTATTTACAGCAAAAATATCGTGCATCGGTGCTGTAAAATATAGCCAGGCAGAGGCTTAATATTAACTTAATACTGTGTTAACACAAGCAGAAAAGCCTGCATCGTGTGCAGGCTTTCTAATTTTATTAGTTTGTATTATTTGATGCTCTTCAACTTTGCAATCATATCTTCTTTACTTACAAAGCCTACATGGTGCCACATCAATTGCTTGTTTTTGTAAATGAATACGGTTGGCAGTGCATCTACATGCAGTTGTGTAGCCAGAGATGAATGTATGTCTGCATCAATGCGCGCCACATTTACCGTTGCGGCCATGTCTTTGCTGATTTCATTGAGGTATGGTTCCATTTTTTTGCAAGGTCCGCACCATGTGGCAAAAAAATCTACCAGCACTATTTTATCTGTATTCAGCAAGCCATCAAAGTCTTGCTGTGTCATGCCGGCAGCTTTTGTCGCACCACCTTCTTCGGGCAATCCTGCTGCGCGCCATTTCAATATACCACCTTGCAACTCATATACTTGTTTAAAGCCATTTTTGCGCATAACACTTGCCGCGGATGCACTGCGGCTGCCCGCAAGGCAATACACATACACAGGTTTTGTTTTATCCAGCTTTGCAATCTCAGCACCAAAATTTCCGCCATTCCAATCAATATTCGTCGCACCGGCCAAGTGGCCGTCAGCATACTCGCTAGGCGTGCGTACATCGAGCAGTGTTTTGTTTTTTTCTGCTTCCATTTTCTGTTTGAACTCAACGGCTTTCAATTCGTTGTTGGCAGATGCCTGTTGGCAAGATGCAGCTGTTAATACGCCTGCAATGGTTAAAATCAGTACAAAAGACTTCTTTATGTTATTTATCATACAGTTGCAGCAAGTTTTATTTCAGGTGTAAAGATAATCTTAGATTTAATAGAGTTGGATATCAGGCAGGCAGCTTCAGATTTTTGAATTATCCGCATTGCTTTTTCTTTATCCTCATGATTATTGATGATGATTACTGGTTTCAAGGCCACTTCACTTATCATGTATTTACCGTCCACTATTTCCAGTTTGCCTACTCCTGTAGATTCGAAATGCTCATAGGCAAGCTTTGAATTTTCGGCAATAGCCAGAAAAGTAGTCATAAGGCAGCTATTTACAGCCGCAACCAGCAAATGTTCAGGCGACCATTTATCAGGTATTCCTTTGGCAAACTGCGGGGGCGTTACTACTTCCAGCGTATTGCCAAAATCCGGTGAGCTCATAACGCCTAATCTGTCTGCCTGCCACTTAACTGCTACTTCGTAATAATGTGCTTCGCTCATGCTTGTTTTATTTGTACTGTTCTATAATCTGTTTTAGTTTACCGGCTTGCATCACACCACTTTGTCTCCATTTCACCTCACCATTTTTAAACAATATTAATGTAGGTACGCCCGAAATATTATAACTGGCAGCTACCGCCGGGTTTTTATCTACATCTATCTTAATGATAGTAGCTGTATCGCCGACAGCCTTTTTTAATTCTTGTAGTATAGGAGCCATCATTTTGCAAGGCCCGCACCATTCCGCCGAAAAGTCTATTAATACGGGCTTATCAACGTTAATAATATCTGTGAATTTTGTTGACATGTTTTTTCTATTTTACTTCCTCAAAACTAACTACCTCATTTTTTGCCTTTTCTTTTGCCCCATCATATTTTCGGGTACATGTTTCTCCGCAACACCCAGTATTGGTAATGCCCTGATAAAGAAAGAATACTGACATAAGACCGATTATATAGTCTTTCATTATAACAGCTTGTATGGCAAATACTACACCAAATACAAGCCTTAGTACACGCATGAAGTGCCAACCGGATAATAACCTGTTCTTAATACTATTTTGCATTATTGCTTGTATTTCTTAAGGCTTTGCCAGCTGCCGCCGTTATGTACCTCTGCAAAACCATTGGCTTTGAGTATTCCTTTGGCAGATGCGCTACGCATACCGGATGCACAGCAGGTTATGATAGCCTTATCTTTTTTTAGTGAAGCCATTTTTGATTTCAGTTGGTCAACTGGAATATTGATAGAGCCTTTGATATGACCGCTTGCGTATTCGCCCTGTGTACGCACGTCTAAAATAATAGCTCCTTCATGTATTAATTGCCCGATATCTGCTTTGGGTCCAAACCCGAATAACTTACTCAGAAATCCCATATACGGTTGCTATATTAAATTGTTTACTATTTTATATTGAACATTCGTCCATGGTCCGCCATCAGCTACATTGTAGATGCCTTGCTGCATCAGCAATTGCTTTGCCACACTACTACGCATACCAGATGCGCAGCATAGTACAATATCGCCATTCACTGCTTTTAGCTCGTCAATTTTACCAGGTAGTTCATTTAATGGAATGTTCAATGAATCTGCAACGTGGCCGCCGGCATATTCTTCGCGGGTGCGTACATCTATTACTGTCATGTTGATTAATATTATTTGCTTGTTTTCTTTTCTTTTTTAAGAATACTAAAAAATAAGCCACCCATTATTGCGCCATAAATACTGCTATTCAAAGGTTTAGACGTTATCATGCAAGCTCCGCCAGCACATCCTATAAAATACCAATATGCAAAACCGCCTATGGTACCTAAAATAACACCTGCTATCACAAGCTTATTTTTTAGTATCAGTTGCTTCATTTATTTGTTTTGATTGAGAGTAAACAAGGTAATACGCAAATCAGGCATCTTTCTTTGTGCGTATGCCAAATAAAGTGTACAACGGACAAAAGCCCATCAGGCTTGTGAGCACAAATACTACAGCGGCTATGGTTAATACCAATCCCAGTGTGCCCGGTACAGTGCCTGTGAAGTACAGTGTCGCGAAGATGACAGCTATTATCACCCTGATAATTCTGTCTGCAGAACCCATATTTACTTTCATAAAAAATGATTTAGTAATGCAAATATCCAACGTCTTTTGTGCTTCTACGGTTACATTTGTTACACAAGAGAAATTTTATTTCTGCCAAGTTTTACTATTCCTTCTCCCTCCATTTGTTTTAGCAGGCGAGATACAACAACGCGCGAACTGCCAAGCTCGTCTGCCAATTCCTGATGTGTAATGTTAATGTCTTTTTTGTCAGTCAGTTTTTGCTTTTGTTGCAAGTAATGCAATATCCGGTCGTCCATTTTTTTGAATGCCACTTCATTGACAACTGATAACAATTCTTCAAAGCGCTTGTGGTATAGACGAAATATGTAATCAAGCCATTCGCTGTTGTCCTGAATCAGGCTGCCAGCTTTTTCTATAGGAATGAATAAGATTTCAACATTTTCTTCAGCTATGGCTTTGACCTTGCTTGTTTCACGGTGTATGCCACCAAGAAAAGACATGATACAACTTTCGCCCGGCCTGATATAATAAAGCAATATTTCCCTCCCTTCTTCATCAGAACGCATTACACGTATACTACCTGTTAATACAATGGGAATAGCGCGTATGTATGCATTCTCATTCATGATTACCTCTCCTTCAGCGTATGATTTTACAGTGCCTATTTCATGCAAAACGTCGCTTGTTTGTTTAGAGAGGTACATCTCTGTGATGCCTTGAGAATTATTCATTAACAATCAGTCTTTTCGGCTTAATAATATATTAATTGATTTACTTTCTTCGAGATGGTCGGTAACTATTTTTAGTATTGCTACAAATGGTATAAACAATATCATGCCGGCTATACCCCAAATAATACCACCCAGAATTATTGCAACTAATGTAGCCCATGTACTCACATTAAGTTGAACACCTACGACGTGTGGGAATATTACATTTGCTTCAAGATATTGAACGAATGAAAAAACTGCCACTACTGCCAATGGATATAATAATGAATCTTTGGTAAGAAATGCTACTGATATTGGCAGCATGGCACTAATGATAATACCTACATAAGGTACAATGGTCATGATGGCGGTAAGCATACCGAACAATACGGCATGTTTAATGCCAAGAGCCAGCAAGCCTATACTATTTAGTACACCTACAATAATATATACCATTATCATACCTTTTATGTACTTGTAATAAGTACGAGTTGTTGCGGATAGTATTTTGTTAATCTTACTGTGCCTTTTATCGCCAGCAGCGCTTTTTATAAAGAGTACAAATGTGTGCCTGTGATACAAAAAGAGAGCCGAATAAATTGGTATAACAAACAGAAAAAATAGTGTAGATGCAGTGGCAGAAAAAGTAGATGAAATAAAACTGCCTGCATCTTGTTTGGCATTTGATGCAAACATTTCTATCCATTGATTTTGTGTAGCAATAGACAAGCCCCATTTGTTTTCCATCCAGCTTTGCATCTCCGGAAGCATCAACATCAATTTATCAATAATAGATGGGACGTCTTGCCAAAACAAACTTAATTGCCAGAATAACAGCCATACTAATGCCAGAAATACCAGTACTACAATTGATAAACATATGGTGATTGCAACACCTTTGCTGATGCCGCGTCTTTCTATATTTACACAAACAGGGTACATAATCATCGCAATCAGTAAACCCATAAACATGGGTACAAATAAATCCTTGCACCAGTATAAAATAAGTCCGCAACCCAATACAACAAATGTGTATTTATACAAAGTATCAAGTATTCTTACAGGCTCTTTTATCATACCCTTCCTATTTTTCAGGTGTCATTTTTTGATACGCTACATGAAATTACATTTTTCAGATAGGATGTTCAATTTGCTGATTGAGAAATGATATACTATAAAATAAAATAGCCCCGCAATGCGAGGCTATTTTGTGGAGTCTACGGAACGAGTGTCGAACCAACTGAAGGATTTTTTCTGGCGTATATACTCACTGAAAGACAGTGTAGGGTTGGCTTTAAGCGGTTTACATTGAGCCAATTTTTCAAACTCGTTCAAAATATAGTATTTTAGAAAATTGACGATTATTTATAATATGATATGGTTAGACGAAAAGATAAAGGAGCCCTTTTGGGCTCCTTTATCTTTTAATGTACCTGTTACCATTGTTCTAACTCGGGTTAAGTCTATACCTATAGACGGACGATACAAGTAATAGTCATTTGTCTCGTCCGTCAAAAAGTTTACACTACAAAAGCTACATTGTAGATAATGGATAATAAAAATGTTTCATCTAAGAAAATAAGAAGGAATTGGCATTTACGCCATGATCCTTCATTCAAGCGTAAAGTTGCATTAGAATACCTGGAAGGCGGAAAGTCGTGCAGACAAGTAGCAGAAAAATATGGTACAGTTGACCATACCCAGGTAGCTGCCTGGGCAAGAGCACTAAAGCAAGAGCTAAAGGCTGAAGGCAAGGTAGTAGTGCCTGAAACATTCAAACTGCTCAATGTCAAACAGCCTGATTCGCCGGAGTATCTGGCACTGCAAAAAGAGTTGGAACAAGCAAAGTTGAAAATTGCCGGGCTGGAAACTATGATCAGTATTGCTGATGAACAATTAGGAGTAAGCATCCGAAAAAAGTATGGCACCAAACAGTCCTGAAAATGCGGCAGTGTTATCCCGGTGTTGGATTGGGACAACTCTGCGGACTGTTTGGTTTTACGCGACATGCTTACTATAAAAAGGGCTGGTCAGAAGAGAAGCAGGTAATGAGCAATGCTATTATCATCAAGAGGATAAAAGAGATTAGAGCTGATTTGCCTCGCATTGGCACAAGAAAACTACAATTTATGCTCACTGATACTTTAAAGGAACATAACATTATAATTGGACGAGACAGCTTGTTTGACCTGTTAGCTCATTACGGTATGTTGGTACGAAAACGTAAAAGACGAAAAGTCTTTACCACAGACTCCAATCATCCTTTCAGAAAATACCCTAATCTAATAAGGGAGTTAGAGGTGCTATGTCCGGGAGCACTCTGGGTAAGTGATATAACCTACATATCGCAGGCAAACGGTTTTTGTTACTTAAGCCTTATTACAGATGCTTATTCACGTAAAATAGTTGGCTGGAGGCTGCATCCAACGCTTGAGAAAGAAGGTCCTCTACTGGCATTAGAGATGGCATTGAATAGTGATACTGAAGTACACCCTTATAAATTGATACACCATTCAGATAGAGGATTGCAGTACTGCTGTCATGATTATACTAGACTCTTACAGTCAAGGAAAATTCTGATTAGTATGACAGAAATGGGAGACCCTTATGAAAATGCCATTGCAGAACGGGTGAACGGTATTCTAAAGTCAGAGTTTAAATTGAATGTTTCTTTCAGGAGTTTTGAAGAAGCTATGCACTTTGTCAAAAAAGCGATATGGGCTTATAACGAATTACGCCCGCACAGCAGTTGTAATTACCTCACTCCCGCACAGGCCCATACCAAGCAGGAATATTTGCCCTCTAAGTGGAATAAGAAAAAAGAACAATACCATGTTATGTAAAGGTTTTTTCAGGCATACTGCCGAATGCGTAAGACAAAGAAACCGGTCACCATAAGTAACCGGTATTATAGCTTATACGCTATCGGCTCAGGTTATTCCTTCCGTAGTTGCTCCTCAGCAGCGCTACGGTCTGCTTCACCTGAGCATCGAAAATACCAATTTTAAGCGTGTTGACTTTTTCAGGATTAATAGCAAAATACCTGTTAACTTTTTCAGGACTAGTTTTTTGACTGTTGACTTTTTGCCGGATTAAGGATAAAAACAGTATTTTTTCATAAGAATCGCACACTCGAATTGCTAATAAAGATTAATATTTACTCACAAAAGGTGTAAACCTATAGCCGGACGGCACAATTTTTCTTGCTTACAGAACGGTAGCATTTTGTAGCATTTCATTTAACTCACTCAAAACAAATAAGATAGATTAAAAATCAAGTATTCTTATTGTAGCAGGTTTGTAGCAACATTGTAGTAAATGTGGATGAGTTTATGCTATTTGTATTCTTTTAACCCGAATTGATAAAGACCTAAAGCTATAGTATATCGAAACAGGCAGTATGATCGAAAATGCATCTAGTCAGTATATGATATATCCACTGGTAGATCGGTATAAGTACCGTGGTATTAATTGTTACACATTTCTGAGAATCATCGGCTAAATAATGCCCACGCATTAACATTCAGAACGGATAATAATCATGTGCCAGATTAATGTCCGATTTGTATCCCGCTACAATCAGTTTGATTGAATTTCGGTGTTGCCCTAACAAGTACCACTACTTGCACATTACACAGATGATTGGTCAGTTCATAATGCTTGTTGCCCAATACATGGCACTTGATGCCATACCCTGATTGCTTGGGTTGCTGTTATATACATTGAGATTGAACAAGTCATTACCATACGAGCTATATCAGGGTTTAGTAAATGTGAGGGTATTCATTTTTTTTTACCTGAATCCGCTAATTTACTTATATCTGTAATGTATCCGCTGCAATAAAGATGTGCTTTACTAGGTGCTGGCGTTGCAGAGTCGTCACCTGTGTTGTCTTTGTTCGTCCTTAAGGGAAGACTTGGTCTATTAATGTACAATTACTCAGCAATACACTTTTCAAAGCTCCAGAAAAAGTACTGCCCTGACTACTGTCACGGGAAAGAATAGCATACCATTTATTAGCTCCTTTATAAAGGAGCTAAAATATTTTAAATAATAATCCTTAACAGCGTTTGTAAAAATGCCTCAGTAAATTTGACAAGTAATCTTATAAAAATACAACTAGATATGGGTCTAGCAAAATCAAGATGGATAGAATTGGAAGCTCTAGGTATGAAAGAGCCTAAAGATACCCATGTATGTTCAAAACACATTAGCGATTATGCGATACAAGAATATATCAGCACAAATTCAATAGGAGGAACGTGCTCTTATTGCAAAAGATATAGAGATGTTGTGCGCCTAGAACATCTGATGGGGTTTATGATGAAAGGTATAATAGAATTTTATACAGATGCTGCTAATTTTATGGGGTATGATTCTAGTGAAGGAGGTTATTTAGGAGATACATATTCTGGCTGGGAGTTAATTAATGAAGTAATTGGTATCGAAATTGATAATGACCAGCTAAATGAAGATATATCTTTGTGCATAGATGATAGACCGTGGAGTTCACCTCATGACTATTATGATACAGAAAAAGACTTACTATTCTCTCATTGGACATTTTTCAAAAAAATCGTAAAAAAAAAATCGCGTTATCTTTTTTCTAGTATTTCAGAATTCAAAACTTCAGACTATCGGAAAAGAGATGCCTACTCAATTCTTGAAGAAATAGGCGACAAAGTTTACTCAATAAATCTTATTAATAAAATATCAAGTAATACTGATTTATTTCGATGCAGGCAACATAAAATAATTGGAGAGGTAAGAGAAGCAAAAGATATGGCAGCACCACCCGATCAGTATGCAATTTATTCAAATAGAATGAGTCCTGCCGGAGTATCAATGTTTTACTGTGCTTTTGATATAAGCACTTCAGTAAAAGAAACAATAGACATTACAAGCGATAAGGGTTTAATGTCTACAGCAGTTTTTAGGAATAAAGAAGAATTAACAATACTTGATTTTACACAGCTACCTCCATTACCAAGTATTTTTGATAGAAAAGGTGTCAAACATTACTATTCAATAGGCTTCTTAATTGATTTTGTTGTTGATTTAGCAAGTGATATAAAGCGAGATGGCAGAGAACACATTGATTATGTCCCTACGCAGATAGTAACAGAGTTTTTTAGGTACATCTACTCAAAAAACAAACACATACAAATTGATGGCATTGTATATCCATCTTCTAAAAACAAAGGTCAGAAAGCGTGTGTATTATTTATGGATAGTGAGGAGTCATTAACACGGCTCAATTTTGAGCCAAAAAGCTTAAAAACTCAGAAAATACATTTGTAATTTAGACACACACAAATTCACATTCATTAATAACAACTCTATGCTTATACTTTGAGACAGATTGTTGCTTCATAAATAATTTCTGGATATTTTGAATATATGAGTCAATGTATTTTCGCTTATAAACCAAAATAAACGAAGGATGGTGAACCGGCACAAAATTTACTTCGCCTATCTTTATAGGCTCATAATTGAAATCCTGTGAAAATTCAGGTATAGCGTGTGATAATTTTTTTAGTACAAACGTTGCCACTTGTTTTCCTAAAAGAAAAACCGTAGTTGGTTTCAACTCACTCAATTCGAGCTCAAAGTTTGGAAAACACTTTTCCATTTCATGCTCAACCGGATATCGTATTTTATCTTCTTTAAGTGGAACACATTTAACTATGTTTGTTTTATAAAATGATATTTTATCTAAATATGGTGCTTCAATAGAATGTATCAAAGCACCTGACCTTGTAAGTGGCGATAAAGGTTGCATTTCTTCATCGTCTTGAAACTGAACTGCAGATAATCCAACCCAAAATACATTTGATATTTTCTGCTCATCAAAAATTGGCAATTGGTTCAAAAAGAGACCACATTCCTTACATCTTTTGCTTTTACACAGATTGGCTCTTTGAGCGAAGTCTTGCGAATATTTTACCGTCATTGAGGTTAATTGTACGGTAAATATAGTCGTGAAGTACTTCATTTGAAACAGATGAGTAGTTTCCACTATGAAAATTAAACTGTTGTCGCCCCACTAAATTGGATAAAAGGCGATTTGGAGCTATGTTTAACACATTGAGGTTCGTCCCTTCTTGTTCAAGGTCATGATATATCTGGGTACCATGATAAGGCCTATACTGAAACACGCTCGTTCTGAAATTGACTCCATAATACAAAGAGAGATTCTTTAACTGATCAGCCAGTGCAAAGGTCAATTTCATGTCGTTTTCATCCTCGTTGGGAAATCCATATATAAAATATCCCTTAATATTTATGCCTGCTTTGAAAACTTTGGTCAAATTTTGAATTATTGTACTAACGTCCTTTGTCTTGTTAATACTGCTCAATACGGTCGGTGAGCCTGATTCGATACCAATAAAAAGCTCATAACAGCCACTGGCTTTAAGCGACCTCATCAAATTATCATCAACATTCTTAAAAGTCATTACATGAGCCATTGACCGCCATTGAAACTCAAATTGACTAAAGACATCGATTGCCTTCTGGACACTACAATTATTTTTCAAAAAAAGATCATCGAGAACTCGAATAGAGTTAACAGAAGGGAATGTTTCCTTAATGCTTATAAGTTCATTGATTAATGAGGCATTTGTTCTTTCTCTTACAGGGTAATCTTTATTTAGTGAACGTGCTGCAGCACAAAAGGTACAATTGTAAACACAACCTCGACTAGCTACGATATTAGCTTCTGTAAAACCCAATGGATGCTTCACAGGTTCGTTTGAAAAAAAAGACCTATTAAGAGGGACGTTTGAAATATCATTTACAAGATAATGAGAAGATGTGTCAATCTTAAATACCCTACGGTTTTCGCAAGAGAAAAATGGTACATCTTTTACACAATTATTAACGATATCAAGTGTAATTAATTCTCCGTCTCCTGTTACAATATCTATTTGATTTTGAGTGTTCCAGGAAACAATCTTATTATACAGTTGCTTAGTCGATAAACCTCCAATAATAAAGTGAGTGCTAAAACTAATTGATTCTACCAACTCATATACTATATCATAATTTGTTGTAAAAATATTTAGTGCAATAAACTCTGGCTGCTTTTCTTCCAACATTTGAATAATTTGTTGCAAAGACAAACGCCTATCAACAGCATCTATTAACTCTACATCAATATTATTATGGTGCAAAATTGTTGCAATATAGCCTAAGCCAATAGGTGGTAGCGAATCCTCATCATACAACCTATTACATTCCCGAAAAAGAGGCGAGTTAATTATTATTACTTTCATAATTGTTCATCTTTAATTAATTAACAATCTTCTGTATTCCTGTAATTGTTCTTCTGTAGGTACCCTCGCTATAGACCATAGTAAGGTCCATAAATTCGTGTATAACGCACCATTTTCGTTTGCTGTATCCCATTCCAATGCTTCATATGTGCCTGCTTTAATTTTTTTATAAATGAGAAGATGTGTAACATTCCGTAGTGTTTTCATTCTTCCTCGTATTCTTAAATCTGCATTTTCTGGGCTATAGAATTTTATCTCAACCCGTTCAAAATCATTAATGACTTTACCATATCTACGTCTTTCTGCATCAGTATTAGGCTCAAAACATAATATTTGTATGTTTCTGAAACCTGCTTTCAATAAGCACTGATATTGCGAGTTCGCACTCATATCCTCGGGTGTTTGACCAAAAAAATTAAGGTCCCCTGCAATTAGTATGATGTTGTCTGTATCGGCATCGATGGTAAATCTATTTACTATTGGGTCTAGATCTCGGGTCTTATATTGCTGTGTTTTACTTGCATTATTGAACGTAAACTTGAAAAGTAAATAACTTGCTAATAAGCATAAAATTACGCAAGTGATAAAAAACCAGTTCAGTTTCGCAATTTGGGACCAAAACGCGTAAACTGAATATAAACCCAATAATGCAACTAAAACACATACAGCATAAAAGACATAGTGCAACCTATTTTGGATTTTAGAGGAGTTTATTTTGCCTCTTACAGCTGTTAAATATGCACCTACTGTTAGTGAGCCACTTGATAATAATATCTTTTCTAAATCTTGTATCTCCATCAATGTTCTGTTTATTGGTTTTGAATTTTACCTATTAGGTCATCTGTTTCCTGTTTGGGTGCTCGTTTATTTATTTCAGGATAAATAGCAAGCTTTGTCAATGCTACTTCTTTTTCAATAATACCTACGTTATATAACCTCTCGATAATCCATAACACTCCCATGACTTGTAATCCTTTCTTTTGTGATATATTTCTAAGACTTTTGTCAGAGCTTAGTACCGCGGCATTTTTTCGTAAAGCAATTTCAATTACCGAAGCATCTGTAAGGGTTAACCCTGGATTTTCGTCAGTTATAGTAACAATGTCGCTTAAATCACCTGTACCGTCCACTTTAAGCTTGTCCGCCTCAATATATCCGTTAATTTCAGCCAATTGCTTCTCATTTGTAATTTCATAAATCACTTGCGGTGTTGTAATAACTACACAATCCAATTTGTAAAATTCACTTAGTATTTCTAAGTCAATTAAATCAAACAGGATACACGCATCCTTAATTACAATAGCACCTTTATCCAACACTAATAAAATGATTTCTTAAGTTATCAATATTAGTATTGCATAAATTTGCTGCTTTGCTAAGGCTTATTATACCTTCTGCTAAAGCCCGTGCAATAAGCTGATCAAAGCCCCGCGACTTTTCTTCTCCTATATACCCGCCCGGCTCATCTTTTTGGCCATAAGTTTTACTCATATAAATTATCCACCGTTGATAATAGTTATCAGTTATTATTTCAAGCGTTTTGAGGCGATGAACTATTGCACGAATTGAAATGCCAAAATATTCCTTGATTGTTATTAACTCACTTATCGCGATATAGCTTCTTTTCCCATTTCCAATCATTTTGACTAACATTTCACTTGGAAGAAGAAAATTACTAGCAAAAAAGTGGCACCATTCTTCTATTAATTTGTTGTCTTCTCCCAATACTGATAAGTCCAATAATAAGTGAGCTAATTCATGAACTATAGTAAACCTGATGCGCTCAAGCGATTTACCATTTTTGTTTACAACCACTATCGGAGTTCCACTGGAAGTAAAAACAGCCAAGCCATCAATTGCATCGACTTCATCCATTAATAGCACTTTTATTCCTTTTAATTCCAACATCTCAACTAAATTCTGTATTGGGGTGCTACCCAAATTCCAATCAGTACGAAGTTTTTTTGCAGCACTTTCAATATCGCTCTTTGCGTTAATCGGAAACTTATCTAATGGATTTTCAAAAGCTATTTCGACACTTAATATATGTTCTAGTTCCTGATATCTTTCTACATAGTCTCTGACTTTTTCAATAATTGCCTCTTCATCTTTTTTAGATAGGGTAGTCCTTTTACGAAATAACACTTTGCCTAGCTCCAAACTTTTTTTCTTCAGAAAATAGTCAGGCTTAACGTTTAGTGCTTTAGCAATTGATAATAGCACGTCAACAGTAGGGTTCATTAAACCTTGCTCATACTTATTTAGAGCTTGTTTGGTTACTTTATTGACCAAAGCATCTGATAAATCTTGCAATGACATTCCTGCCATTTTCCGAGCAAGTTTTAATCTCGCACCAAATACATTTTGATCATTATTGTTCATATAGTTATTTCGTTCTGTTGACAAATGTACATATTAATTTCATTTTGTCCACCAAAAAATAAAAATAATATGTTAAATTCTTGCAACTAATTAATAATCAATTAAAAAATAAAGAAGAGAAGATTAGATTTTATTTAACCTAGTTTGTAACGATAACGAGCCTTCATTGGCCTTTTTATCAATAATCTTCGCAAAGTGTTGAGTAATCTTTATACTCCGATGTCCTAGCACTTTGCTAACATTTTCAATACGCTGGAAACACCAAATCATTTAAACATTCAAATAGCCAGAGGATATGCTAATACAACAATGTCTGTAGAGATATTGGCATTAACAAAACTAAATTATAATTCATGTATTTTCTGTGACGTTAACCTAGTTACGCTTAAATTTGCTGGATACTATTGGTGAAATTCTAACTGCTGGTCCAAACGAACTTGCAGATATTACTATTCATGTATTTTATATAAATAGAATACTCTATTAAATCATATACTTAATGAGCAAATTTACTATCTTATGAAAAGAATGAAAGTAATAAGATATGCCAATACAAAGACCAACTCCAATTAAACTGGGGTAAAAACTAATCTGTAGCACAAGAGTAGAAAAAGGGCTTTTTATATCAATGTCTGATATGTTGTGTTTTCATAAAAGACCTATATGCTCTATCCATTAGTCTTTCCCGTTAAGTAATGTCAGGATCAACTCATTTTGAGATGTCAGTTTTTTAAGTAGCTCATTATTTTCTGCTACTAAAGCAGGCTCGAGTGATTGCATTTTTTTGTAAAGCTCATGGTGTTCGTTTTCGATTCTCTTTTTTTCTTCTAATAGTAAAATATATCGTTGTTCTAAATCACTTATATCATGCTTGTGATACAAATAATTGCTGGCGAATTGACTATCTGTTATTTTCCCTGAATGATTACTCGCATCCTGAGCCGATTGGTTATAACTTTTATATATTTCTAAATCAATGGAAAAACCTTTACTGATAGCATCTAAAAATTTATCACTAATCGCTTTCTCTCCTTTTTCTATGCGACAGACTGTAGTTTGTGAACGCTGAATACGTTTGGCAAATGCTTCTTGATTAAGCCCCGTACCGCCCCTGAATTTCTTTAAATCGAAAACCTTCATTGAATATATGACTGTGGTACAGCGTTTAATAAATATCTTTTCATGGTTTATTATGCCTTTTTATTACTTTTGCATTACTTAAACGTTATCAAATGTACAATATTTTAGACAAATAAGCAAGGATTAGCATACAATAGATAGGAAATTGGGCATAATAAGGAATATAAATACAAAATGGAACTTAATAAAACCTACCGGTATAAACTCAAAGAGTGGCTGTCTACCTATAGCACACAAAGTAAACGATTGACAATAAACAAGTTAGTTAAAGAAAGTGGACAGAGCAGGTACACAATTAGACGCATCATGTATATGAAACAAGATGACACCAGCTATGTCCGTCGTGAAACAGTCGAAGCTATATGTAAGATATTGAACAAAGACATTACCGATTTTGAATACCCTACAATTAAGAAATAATGAATTCCAATATGGAGCAAGTGCTGGAATTATACCATTCCCTTTCCGCACTGCAACCAAGGTACGAGGAACTATACCTGGCCTTGGAAGAGCAATACCTTACATGCCAATGCTATGCCTGCAAAGTACGTATGATTTCATTCGGCATGGAACTAACCAGTTTAAATTCAAATGTCAGCCATTTAGAAGCACAGTTGATGCCTTCCATCACTGGTATCCTTAACAGGCTATCCGTTAGATATGAAATAAGCAAAGGGAATATTGTCATCCTGCAATAGGTCTTAACTCCTAATCATTTTATCAAGCAACGATAACATCTTATCGAATGCGGTACACTTGCGCACAATGATGGTTAATAGCCAGATAACAGATACTCAGCATTTCTTTGAAAAGCGAATGAAAGCACTTGGCATTAGTAACGAAATGCTTGAGATTGATTTGTATACGGATAGTTTTACCAATACAGCATACCATGGCCTACCCAATACAAAGAAGAAATACCGCATATTCGAGGCAAATGATAAGGGCATTGGTATATTACTATATTCAATCAAAAGAGAAGTACAGTGGTTCCGCACCTTAGAGGGTAAACAGAAAACAAGGGAGTACCGCCAGACCAGGTTATTACATCCTAAAACGAGGAAAGATAAGTCAGTTCAAAAATATGACATCCCTAAAGGACAGAAGACACTTCCATTTTTCCCTCCACAGTTACTGGATTGCTTTGAGTCAGGTGAACAGATTGATACGCTGTATCTGACAGAAGGGCATTTTAAGGCTTATAAAGCGACCATGCATGGCATTTGCTGCATCGGGTTACCATCTATCACTTGCCTCAGAGACAAGGATGGGTTCATGCATGAGGATATTATTCAGCTAGTCAAGAGATGCCAGGTACAGAGATTAGTATGGCTGCACGACGGCGACTGTCGCAATATTACATCCAAGGAAATTAGCGGACAGATTGACCTCTCTGTAAGACCTTATACTTTTTATAAGAGCGTAGAGTCTTTTCATGACCTGATGAGTAAAGAAGGTATACGATTGTATTTTGCACATATAAATTCTTCAGAACTTACAGGAAGCCCTAAAGGCATTGATGATTTACTTTGTTCTCTTAGTAGTACCGAACAGCAAGAAGTGGTTAAGGAGTTTAATGATTTCAGGGTACAAAAAGCAGGTATATTCAATGGTATCTACCTGACAAAAATTGAAATTACTCGTTCTACGCGATTGGTATACCAGTATTTTATGCTGGATAGTGTAGACGATTTTTATCATTTTCATTTAGAACAACGCACAGAACTTAAAGAAACGCGTTTCAAATTCTTTGGCACCACCTACCAATATGACCATAGCTCGCAAAAATGTGTTATTGTAACGCCTAAAAGTGCATCCAATTATTTCAGGGTAGGCGATACGTATTACCAATATGTAGAAATACCTGACCAGTGGAATACGATAATAAAAACCTTTGAACGAAGGGAACGCAAAACCATATTGGAAGATAACGGTAAAGAAATCTTTGAGCATATACGTAAATACACTTCATTTTGTAATGTCCCGAGCCATACGCATTATCAGCAGGTTATTCATAATTGCTATAACCTTTATCATCCTTTTGACTGGCAACAGGATGAAGCAGACACAGCTTGTCCCCATACATTGGGGTTTATCAAGCATATTTTTGGTACAGAGCAAATCCAATTGGATAAAAATGATGCTGATAGTGCTATTGAACGTTGGGAGTTAGGGCTTGATTATTTACAATTATTATATCAGAAGCCACAGCAGGTACTTCCTATACTTTGTTTAATCAGCAAAGAACGACAAACAGGCAAGACAACTTTCGGGGATTGGCTGAAGGAACTATACAAGGAAAATATGGCTATAGTTGGAAATGCTGACTTAAAAAGTGAGTTTAACGCTCATTGGATAAGTAAGCTCATTGTAATGGTGGATGAGACCAAGGTTGACCAGGAAGTAGTGGTAGAAAGATTAAAAGCATTATCAACAGCCAAATCAGCGATTTGGAACAGTAAAGGTAAAGACCAGAAAAGCATACCCACTTTTGCCAAATTTATACTTATCTCTAACAGAGAGGAAGATTTTATTCGTATTGACAAACACGAAATTCGGTTTTGGGTCATTCGTGTCCCTACATTATCTGAAGAAACGCTTGACGTAAAACTGCTGCGTAAAATGGTAGATGAAATTCCTAATTTCTTACATTACCTGAACGCCCGCCAAATCAAAGCACCCGAAAAAGAACGACATTGGTTTGAAAGCCGTCTCTTGATAACAGAGGCACTGCAATCAATTGTAGCACATAGCAAGATAACAGTAGAAAAACAAATTGAGATTGCACTTACTGAATTATTTGAATCAAGCGGAGAACATGTTATAACTATGCCACTAACCGACATGGCAGTACTGATAAAACAGCAAAATAACAAAAGCTATGTGAGTGAAGTGCTGAAAAGGATGGGGTATAAATCATCTGATTACCCATCCTCAAAATATTTTCCGCGCATCAGTGAACGGCGGGAGTCAAATGGCGAAATACACCTGTGTTGTGAATATGTAAAATTCAAAGGTAGGTTTTACACTTTTCATCGTAAGGATTTTACTACTTCTCTTGAAGAAATAGAATATTAAAGCGGGCACGCTTACCAACATCATTAACCACAACAGCAGTCCATGCGTAGATTGACATACAAGTTACTTTCCTATCTATGCTGATTGAGTAGCTATTTTTTGATACTCAATAGCCTACATGTATATACACTTTTATCGTATCTAAGCACTGAAACCATAAATATTCCTGACGATAAATTATCAAGTTGTACTTCTTTCTTCCCATTATTGTCAGCGTTGTAATTAAGCTTGGTTATTATCTGTCCGAGAGGATTACGAATAATTATAATGCCGTTCCCTCGAAGATTACTGATTACAAAATTACCATTCGACGGATTTGGAAAAATAACAACATCATTATCTTCTGTTAGGATATTATCCACAACGGTATTTGTATCAACATGCACAGTTATAATATTACTAGTGGGATTTTTTGGCACTGCACATTTATCACTAATAGTAACAATACAGCTTACTTTGTCATTATCAGATAAAGTATTACTGCTCCATAAACTATCAATAGCTAATGGGATATCAGTTCCATTTAACTGCCATTGAAATGAAGGCTTATTGCCTGCATTCAGAAAATGGACCTTAAAATCAATTTTTGTACCAGCCTTAATTATAGTATCAGGTGTAGCAGTAATAGTAACAGACGGATATGTAAATCCTTTTATTGTAATATTTATTCCATTATCAAAAGAAATGCAATTCGGGTTGTTCGCAATAACACGTATACGATATTTTGCACCTAGCAATATACTACTGGGTATAATACATACCACACTGTCTGCACTATCTGCTACTTTCGTTCCTATTATTAAAGGTGTTTGAAAACTGCCAGTTGAATCAGATAGCTGGACACTGAACGTATTACCTGATTTAAATTTATTCGATACTAGACACTTTACTTTAAAAGTATCATTAGGGCAGAAGAGAGTATCTTTAAATGGCGATTCAATATATACCACTGTATCCAGAGCCATACAAGCAACATAGGCATCATATCCGCCACCATTATGGCTGGACTGTATTACTCCGCCGGAAGATAACCCTGTTGTACTAATTGTATAACCCCCAATATATAACCTGCCATTGTAGGAATATGACGTTGAGTAGTATTCAGCAGTCTCTGCATCATTACCACCAAAATAACTGCTATAAAATAAAGAGCCAAAGGGAGAAAAAGCAGCAACAAAAGCATCGGCAGACCCTCTCAATGACGACTGCAAGGCATTAGGGCTTGCAATCCCATTCGGGCTTCTAGTCATGCCGGCAATAAAAGCATTACCCGAAGGAGATACAGTCAATGCACATCCTTTTTCATCTGATGTCCCCCCAAAATAGCTACCCCATTGCCTTACCCCCAAACTATTAAACTTGGCAATAAAAGCATCAGCATATCCTACATTAGCATTAGCAGATTGATACGCCCCAGGCGTTGCAATCCCAGTTGTAGCATACGTAGGCCCTGAAACATACACATTGCCTGAATCATCTAAACCTAGCCCACCAATGCTACCCTCCCCGTAATATGTCGCCCATTGCAAATTACAAGTTGAGTCAAATTTAACAATCATACCGTCAGCACTACTTGTGACCGTTTTATGAGCGCCGCTTGTTGCTATTCCGGATTGACTTCCGGTAACTCCAACTGCGTATATATTTCCTCTCTTATCAATTCTAATATTGAAAAATCTGTCCCCTCCTGTACTACCAAAATATGTTCCCCATATACGCTTGCCTAACGGGTCAAATTTTGCAATAAAGCCATCCTGATCACCATTATGAGTTGTTTGATATCCACCAGATGTCGAGATACCAGTATTGGAAAGCGTTGCACCACATAAGTATACATTATCAAAATAATCACACGAAACATTCCAACCAAAATCCTGTGCTAAACCACCATAATAAGTAGCCCATATAAGGTTACCTGTAGGATTGAATTTCATTAAAATGGCATCCTCCATACTGCTTGCTGGTGACGGCTGATGACTACCCGTTGTAGCAGTTATTCCATTTCCCCACCCTGTTATATATATATTCCCTTTACTATCGCATGTTATACCATAAAAGTCCGTATTCCCTGAACCTATATAAGTTCCCCATACCTTATTCCCTGAGGCATTTATTTTCGCTAGTAACCCGTTATTGGTATTTCCTAATAAAATAGTTTGGTACACCCCGGTTGTAACGACATTGCTAGTACTATTTGTGCGACCAATAAAGAAACTGTTCCCTATATTATCAGCAGCAATACTATAAGCGTAGTCCAGTTTAGTACCACCGTAATAAGTGGCCCATGCAATGCCAGGGTCAATTACCAACGTACCTTTATGCTGTGCGACCTGAAAACTAAGAATGTTACGGTTTAATACAAATCCTGACTGCACAGGTTTGTTATCTTCATTTATAAAACTATATGGAGCTTGTTCAATAATATTACCCAAAGGTGTCTTAACAAATAATCTTCCATTCTCCAAGTTTATGCTTGTAGCACCTGAATATTTAAGTTGAATTTTTTTTACATCCCCCCCGGCATGAACAATAAAATCGTATTTCAATTCATCGTTTTTAAGATAGACTATCCAATCAATATTGGGGTAGATATTTTTATAAATTGCTTTTCGAAAACTACCAACGTTAAATATACTTTTATTACCCAACAAGTAGTTCTCATAATATTCCGTTTTTTCTTCAATAATAAATTCAGCATTAGGATTAGCATTCAATAACTCAACATCCATTCTGTAGCTGTTCAATTGTATTGTTTCCGATCTTTTATCAATGATGCTTAAGTCAGGTGACTGCTCCTCAACTTTGTACCATTGATAATGCATTTGACCATTACCAATAAAAATGTTAATTCCCGGTGCTTCAAGTTTAAACTGTATATCATGCCGCAGGTTGTTGTTTTGGTCAATTATTTGGCCTTTATTTTCGATAAAAAAAATAGGCTGTGTAGATAATTCAAATTGCTTAGCTATGGTGTTAAGGTTCGCTAATGCACAAAATGAAAATGAAAGAATATATTTTGCCCCCATTGTAATAAACTTTAATAAGCAATTATTATTTATAACGTTTCACTATTAACGAATGCATCTTTATACGCTTCTTTTATTTCAATGTATCATTATTATCAAATAATTCGACCGCCATAGAATCCGCTTTAGAAAAAGCTGTTGAAAAATTGAAATGTTGAGATAAATTATTATGAAACATAGTTGATATTAACGTAATTGCTGATTTGATATTATTGTTTTGTTTGTACCAAATATAGACTGTATCATCATGACTCATTGCTATTCGTCCTTCTACAGGAATTCTATTATTCACCAATTCAGATAATGAATAATTAAAGCTTTTTGATAAAGCCTTATCAATATATAAATCATGAAAAACTAATAATTTTCCTATTTCCGTGACGCTATCATTATATGGCAATGATTGATACATTTTTTTGAGATTAAATGCTATTAAATGTGAGCTAGAATTATCTACATAATATGTATATCCCTTGGGAGAACAATCATTAATCCAACATCCAAGGGTATAAATAATGATGGCTGTATCATATTTTTTGCAATAAAAATTTACCATATCAATTATTCTACTATCAATGTTAGATATTTTTTTATCCGTTGTATCAACCTTATTTATGTTAACCAAGTCTGTCTTATCATAGCTACAAGAACAAAGTAAAATAACGGACAATAATCTTATTACTTTTCTCATTAGAACGCCTAATACTCTTGAAATTATTGCTTGATATTTTTCTTTATCAGCTCACTTTTACTATATGTTTTCCTATATGAAATTTTGGGTTTTGTTTCTTTATCAACATACTTTAAAACATAGACTGTATCACCACTACATCCAGCAGAAATACCTTCTGAGTATGTGTCATAGGTGTCAATGTAAATTCGAAAATTACTACTATCTGTTAAATAGTAAGAATACAAATCGCCACCAAATGCACCACTTCCATAAACAGAATAGCTCTCGAGGAATACACCTAGACATATATTAATTGTACTGACATGCTTTTTTTTGCTATGCTTATCTGGAGAGCACCCAGAAACAAATAAAATAGCTACTAAAACGTATTTTATCATTTTAAATCGTTTATATCTCCAATACAAGTTCCTTGCAGCGGTTTTGAGTCTCGCATACCTCTATTATTCCAATAATAGTCAATTTTCCTGTCACCATAAGGAGCTTTAAAAAATGCCCCTTTAAATAAATCACTGGTAAATGTGCTATTCTTTAATGCTTCTACAACACCAGCTCCAAGCATTTGCATTTTATCAGGAATATTAATCAACGTACCCATATATCCAGCATGATAATTGCCTATATCTGCGGCATTGAAGTTTCCATTTAAACTAAAATCTTTATAAATAAATTTAGTATGGGGCTTTGAAGAATTGACATCAACATCATAGTGCCAAGTAACACCAAAAATGGTCTGTTGATTATTTTTTAAATCCCACTCTCCATTTTGTTTAACTTTATTAAACCAATCGACTGGTGTCATAGTTGATGTTTCATTATGATGGTCTTTTATGACGTTTCCTAAGATTTTATTAACATTTAAGCTTTTCCCTAATTCTCCAATAAGAGTCAAATTATCCCCATCTTTCATAAATACACGTAGATCTTTATCATTTTTATCATAATGAAGCTTATTGCCCTTATTGTCAAAAACGCTACTATCACCTAATACATCCTTATACAGTATGGAATTATTATTAAAAACAGAATAATAACTTGTCCCAATAATTGGTTTGGGGTCTAAATTCCATCTTCTTGCTATCCTATTATTATACTCCCAAAATTTAGCAGTTGCGTGTACATCATACTTTCCTAAGTCGGGGTTTATAGATCTGTAGATATCCTGTTCTCCACGCTGCCCATTATAGCCGTAGTTATTACTGTCGCCTACTATCAACCTACTAGGCATCTTCATACCAAATGGGTAATAATCTGCAAGGTCTGCAAGGTTGGGTTGCCAATAGTTAAATGTATCATCTGTAGGCACCACCTTATTCCCGCTTTTACGGTCTTTAATTACTGCCACTATATTACTCGAGTGATCAGTAATATGATACCAACGTAGTGCTAATCTGCGATTTACTGTAAATGTATCTGTATGCCCATTACCCCATGGCTCAGTTGTATCTCCTTTAATGATATCGCCATAAGCTTCGCTATACCAAGGTGTTTGTAATTCCAGTTTTGTAAGAGGGGTTACAGTATTTACTACATTATAAGTATTAACTAGGCTATCATGAGCTGTGTTATAGTATTGAACTGCAAGTTTACTACTGCCATATATATGGTGCTCGGCCAGGCTCAATGTATCTTCAGCAACACCTGAGAATTGACCAATATTCGTCAATGGCCCAAGTATAGGGTCTGCCTTCAGCCAGCGTATGTATGCCAAGGCACTTAATTTATTAGTATATGCTATTGCCCTGTCTATTATATCAGTACCATAAGTAGTATTGGTTATAGCATCATTCATAGTCCATGCCGGGGCAAACGTAAAATAAGTATACATGCGCTCATGGAAAGTAGTATTGGAAGATAACCATGTGCTTGCACCAGACCATGTATTTATAGCCATGTGCAGGAAATTATTATTTGCATGAAGATACAGTATGTCTGCAAGCACTGTCTCAAAGTCCGTGAATGGTGTAGATGTGCTTCTAAGATTCGTAGATTTGAATATACTGTTATCAAAAAATACATCTTCATAGAATGGTTTGGATTCCATGCCGCCATTCATGATGTCTTGGTTAATAACATTCATCATTTCTGTTAGCACATTAGCCTTACCATTCCCTGTAATATACGTCCACATAGCACTGGCATTTGCAGAATAATTTCCCATAGTATGGGTTACGCTCAAAGCATTCCAAACCTGATGAGCCAAAGTATACCTCTGGTCAAAATATGCCAGCATCAATTCTGCTTCAGTCTGAAAATCCAGTATTTCTGTAATAAGGTTTGCACCATCGCTACCGGCACCTACCATTCCATTAGCCATTACATCAAGAGGAGGGTTTATAATGTCATAACTCTGTACATCGTCTAAATAGTCCACCTCGTTATGCATGAGCCTCTCAAATATTGATACACTGTGCTGAATGTAAAACATAAGCGGTTGGGATGTTAGCCCCGCAGCCCATGTTGGTTCTTTATTTATACTCAGGTAAGCAAACTGGTTACCAAAATCTGCATAGGGATAAACTTTACTCATAATAAATGGAATAAAAGCTGAATTGGTATGCAGGCCATCATTAGCAGCTTTAATAAGTGCTACAGGGTCATACCTGCTCTTGAATGCGTATGTAGCAAGCGTATTGCCATTTGCATCATTTACATAGTATTCACCATAATGCTGTTCGTTGGTACTATCTATCTTTATCCCCACATCTTTTCTTACCCTATTACCCAATCCGTCATAATCGTATCCTACAGCTTCATTCAGTGCTGTATCCGTTATCAGACTCACTTTGCCATATAAGTTCCAATCTACAAATTGATTGCTGGCTAAATCATGTGTCATATTGCCAATACTATCATATTCATAATTGATGCCGTTACTAGGCGGTGTTACGCGTTCAATATCATGTACAACGGCTGTAGGGGCAGTCAATTGTTCTTCTACATTTAGCAGCATGTTATTGCCCTGGTAAGGATAGGTATAAAACAAACTATCCATAATATCCCCATTCTCATCAAACCTGTTCAATGTCAGGATATTACCATCTGCATCATACTCATAAGCATTCTTATAAATATCAGACGGGCTTGCAACAGTCATGTTGTCTTCATCAACGGGTGCATAAGTTGCCAGCTTCAATCGCTGTACCTGATCGTAACGGTAAGTACGTTGGAGGCTTCCGAATGTATTAAGTGACATTGTTTGTCTAGCTATATTACCATTAAACAAGCTCTTGTTATGCTCGGGTAGGTTTGTTACCATTACAGTATTGTCAATTGGTGCATAATCATTTTGGAAATAATTCAAAGCCATTGCCATAACGTCCCTCGCGTAGGTCATGTCTCCAGGTTTACCATTTTGCCCCATATCTTTATCAGGCTTCAGTATATCTCCGTTTATTGCTTTCAACCACCCCTGGATCGTATATGCATATTCAATGCTCTGTAGCTGCGCGTCTCCAATTTTAGTACTTGCAAGCGGCCCATGCTTGTAATACTCATAGGCAGCATCCCTGTTCCATATAACACCATCCTTACTTGTTTTTACCTCAATGATCCTGTTATCTGCATCGTATTTATATTTATGGAACAGTTGGTCTGGCATACCCCTGTTATAGCTGAACATATTTACTTTACCGCTGATCTGGTCGAAATCGTAATCTACCCTCTTGAATTTCTGCCTTAGATGGTCAAGTGCCATACATTCATACGTTATGGTCTTAACATTACCAACCATGTCATAACTATAATAAGTGCCGAAGAAAGGTGCCGGAATACTAGTAGCATTATGGTCATTACTTTTCGACTCATAGTATAGTATAGCAGACACCCTGTTAAATAGGTTTTCTTGCTCACTTAGCTTATACCCTGATACCCCTGCTAGGTTAATTGTTGCCGTATCATAAAATGTCTGCACAACTTCGTACCTGTCCAAATGTCTTATATAACTTGTCAAGGTATCTACAACATACTTATGCGCATTGGTTACAAAATCACATTGGCCTGAACAGTTAAGTTTCACGCGCCCTGTCTCAATCACGCGCCCCAATTTATCATGTAGTGTATAACTGTAGTTACTATCAGGCCGCTGCTTGCTATTTTGAGAAAACGCAACCCTGCCTACTACATCTGTAAAATATTCCGTGTTTCCACCATCCGGTGTATGTTGAAAATATAATTCATTTAGTGATCCGTATTTATACTTTGAGTCTTTCCAATGACCGTCAGGATAACCTCTAAATACACCGGCTGGCGGAACTGTTCTCATTAAATTACCAGCGAGGTCATAATAATACAACGTCATTTGGTTTTTCTGCGCCTGTGAACATAGATACAATGAATCGGAGGTACTGTCAGCCAGGTATTGTACCATACTATTTGTGATGTCGGTGGTCGTGGAATCAAAATACTGTTGATACCTGATTTTACCTGCATAAATAGCATCTTGCAACAAGCTATATTCGCAATCCAAGCTATCTAAGCAATAATTTAATCCAGGTTTATTACCTAATACAACATTAGCTACCTTTCTGCCATAGCCTAATGGGAAATCAGTATAGCCCTTACATTCAACCACTTGGCTAGACAGTGATGCATAGTGCATATATACAGTAAATGTATAAATGCTGTCAGCGCCCGGGCCAATCTTCACAGAATCCATTATAAGTGTTTCAATACCATAAAAAGGATACATTGGTGGTGCAATGTGTACATTACGAAGGGTATTAACGCCATTAAAATACCGATACCATACATACTTATTAGCTTTATGGTATATCATGAGCCCTGTAAGACTTCCTGTAGTAGTCATATTATTGAAACCTTCAGCAGGGAAAAGCTTGTTGCTGCCAAATGTACTTTTCACCCCATTCAGGATAGTGTCAACCAATAGCTTATATCCCGCATGGTTGGTTTGATTGCCGGCATATATATATAGGTTTCGTTTTTCTTTAGAACAATACGGGTCAGCATAGGCAACAGTATTTCCGCTATACCCGCTTATACGTTGCTTGAGATTATATCCGCTTATAGAGTCAGCTATTTCATTTCTTGATGTATTGGATAAACCATAGATGTATGTCAGGTAATCCTGTTTATCGGTAGTGTTGTAATCAGCACTACGCAATAATTCAGCATTTGCAATTACAAATG
This sequence comes from Chitinophagaceae bacterium IBVUCB1, assembly GCA_002127285.1. Taxonomy (GTDB): domain Bacteria; phylum Bacteroidota; class Bacteroidia; order Chitinophagales; family Chitinophagaceae; genus Polluticoccus. Next base: position 306,559 of record NFUW01000001.1, on the reverse strand, counting down.
AACCTGTGCATTGCTCGGTGTATTGCCTTACACCAGCAAGCATATCTGCGTGCTGTTTTGCAGTCGAATAGCTGCCTGTATATTCGTATAGATTGTATGCCTGTGCCGTTCCATTATAATAGACGCTACAGGCAGTTGTTGAGTAAGGCGACATGTAGGTGGACAGTGAAGTCGATGGGGAACAACTTGTTTTATCCAGTACAATTAATGCATTATTTGGTAAATACGTGTAATTTGATGATGACACCAACCCTTTGATGTGTTCCCTGTAAATGTATATTGAATCATCAGGCACCCCGTTCAAATCTATTCCAAATACATTATTGCCACTAGTCGTGTATTGGATTCTCGTATCAATCACATCCCTGCCGGTAAAACTCTTAACATTATTAATGAACGTTGCAGCATCAGAAGAAGAAGTTACGATTTTCATAGTGGCATAATGTCTGTTTAGGGTCAGCAAATCAGACAACGCACAACCTCTCATTAAATCGATATAATCATAGTAAGTATACTTTTTACCTAATTTATAATTCAGGTAATTCATGAGCGTGGATGTAAACAAAGGGTGGTTGTAGGCATCATCATAATAGTATACAGATTTCTCCGACTGGAAACTATCAATGGCTTTTTTAATATCCTTACAAGTCAGGCAGTGAAGCAGATCACCTTCTGCGGGTAATGACATGAGGTAAATACCGTTGCTCCATACAAGATACCTTGTTCGGAAATTGTCACTATTAAGTGTCAAATCAGCCACCGCCGTATTCCTGGCTATATATCCCATGTAATTAAGGTCTCTGTCATCGTTCAAACAGAATACAGTATCCGTATTAATTCCACCGCTTACGGTATCAAGGTATCCAGCTGTACTTAGTTTTCGTTTCAGGTATAGCCTGAATGTGTCTGCACCAGATGTATACACTTTTATCTGTATTATTTTTACAACAATTATATTACTGCTATTAGCGGGGTCTACATATTTCAAGGTGTCCAAAATGCTCTTAGCATTAATTGTTGCCGTATTTGATATAGATAAGTAACCGGCTATCTTTCCTTCGTAGGTGTTACTGTTTCCGCTTAATGCGAAAGAGGTTGCACTGCTACCGGTTAGTGTAGCCGTTTTCATCAAAGTGATAATATCAGAACGATTTAAAAATTGCTTCAACCTATCATATAACTCAGGTTTGCCGCAGTTGTAGGGATAATCTATTTCCGAAGAATGATCATAAGTGTTTAATTCAGCCAGAAAAGGATGGCACAAATCACTCAAGGATAATCCAGTACCTGTGGTTATTGCAGTGGCAACTGCTTGTGGTGTCAACGATTCAACACCACCATACGTGCTGACATGGGTTTCCAGATTAGACCTTATAGTGGCTAATACAGTACTTGATGTAGTGCAGTTTGCCAGCTTTTGCATAATATAATCTATCTGGGATGCCGCCATCCGAACTTTCTTAACATTTATGGAATCCTGAATCTGAGAAGGTGCCGGATTCATGGATGAGTGGTTCGAATTAGGGTCATCAGCATCGTCGTAAATATCTTGTATCCATTGCGGTATATCTTCTCCGGTCGGCACATATACTATTGTATCCAAGCTGAATACAGAAGGGTGTATCAATGTCATTCTGCTATTAAGCCAAATGTGTGGCGTGAAACCGTCAACGGGTTCTTTACCATTACATGGGCCGCATACAAAAGTAGTATCATTGTTAAGGCTGTCTACTAATCTCTTTAGCAGATAACCCCTGTTACCAATATAATAAGCTTTTAGAAGGTCAAAATATTTTTGTTTTACAGTAGAGTCTATAAACACAAAATTTTGTATCTGGTCTTTGTATACATACTTAGCAACATGCGACGCTTCATTCTGTATTCCTGCATTTGAATAGGCATGTTCAATAGCGAGAGAATCCAACCGTTTGTTAATACTACTGAACCATTTCAATTCTTCTCCTAAAGGCGTAAATGAATGCGTAATTGCCGGGTCGTTAGCCCAAATACTATCCAGCAGAAACCTATTAATGGCCTGTGCTTGCTGGAAAGTTTCTATATTCTTTATTTTTTCGGAATATTCAAAATCATCACAAAAATTCAGCTTGCAAAATTCTGGGTGCAAAGGAAGTAATGCGGCTGCAATTTCATCATTGAAATAGTAAATAAATGTATCTACAGGCGCGTTTACTATATCATTATAAGTATGTCCGTTCTTGGTTACAGAATACGGCATACGTCCACCGATGCATGTAGATTGATACCTTTTGAGTATTATCGTATCGCATACTAAGGTAATGATAGAGCTGTAGCAGGTATCGAATTTGAATACCACAGTAAAAATGGAATTATCAGTTGAGCATGTATCGAAATTGCCATTACTATCTTTATCGTATTGCCCATACTTTGCACCAGGCCATAATTCCGCCATCATTTTTTTCTTTAGTTTCTGGCAAGGGTCTAAATACTCATTACTATCTACGCAAGGGAACTGGGTAGTTTCTACTGCATCACGGATAAAATACTTGACATCATGATAACAGTTAGTTGTATTGTTCTCATAGTCTTTCACAAAGCTCTTTACTTGGCTATTTATTTCCGGCCAAGAAAAGTTGAGTATTTTGTTTGCTGCATATTTACCTTTTACCAACCAGTAATCTGTTGCTGTTGATGATAAATAAGTAGATGTCGGTGCTGATGAAGTTGCTGTATATACAGAATAATCACCCAAAACACCTGTTTGTGCAGGAATCACTTCAGCACCGCAATCGTTACTTGCTTCATAGGAATAATAGGCTTTAGCCGTTAGTAATTTTGTCGAGCAAGCAACAGGAAAGGCAGGTACCCGAATTTTATATTGGAGGCTATGATAGCCGTTTTTTTCTGCATAAAAATTATTTTCCACAGTTGTGCCATAATTGAATTTATGCTGCGTAGTGCCTGCCAGAATATTGAAACATTCCTTACTTCCTGTATCAGATTCAGGTAATACATCTATCGGTATGATAGTGGTATCTATCATTCCAATTAGACCTGTGGCAACTGTTTGGCCACGATGGTTTTGGATCGTATAGCTGGATTGGCCGTTCGGGTCTGTTATCACTGTTTTGGGGTAATACTGGAAATGACCTGCCTGACTGCCAAACAATGCATTCAATTCATGTTGAGTCGCACGCATATATTCGTACCTTGTTCCATGGTTCGTCCATAACTGATGGTCGTATCCTGCACCACTTTGCCATAACAACTGATTGTCAGGTGAATAGATAGTTTGTGTGAAAGGATAGCCTTTAGCATCAGGGACGAATTTCTGCATACCTGATTTATCCGGGTTTAAAGAGGAATAGTAACGTTTAGCGAGGGAACTATTTGAAAGAGGTGAAATAGAGTCCGGGTTTGAACATCCCAGTATATCAAAGTCAGCAGCTGTGTATGGATTAGTAGTCGTAATATGAAGGCTCATATCAGTCCTGTATCCAAGGTATTGCTGTTGAAAAGGTGTAGGTAATGTCTGTATGGAAGCCCTGCCTTCATAATCATAAGTCTTATCTATACCAATAACATAATCATTATCCGAGTTTATTTTTGTCTGAGTCTGACGGTTTCTTAAAGACCCGTCGAAATAATTAATCACATGTTTATATTTGCCTTCTTCGGAAAAGTTGATGGAATATTGCCAGTTCAAACTATCTGAAATATGTGGATTAGTAATCAGAAAAGCCTTACAACTTTCATTTGCTGCGACAGTACCCTGATCCGGCAGGTTCCATGCTCCATATAAAATTAGTTTATAATCCGGGGAATATTCAGGGCGTATTGCACGTACCCGAAAGACTATAGCCCCATGTTCGTAAATCAATGGTATATCATAGCTCGTATTCCTGACCCTGACCCGCGTACTGTTTCTGCGAAAATCATAATCAATAGTACTACTGCTTGTAAATGCATACCCGGGAGTTCCAGAACTACTGCCATAAATATTGTAAGTATAATCATCTATATATTGCCACTCCAGTTCATATTCAACAGGCTTAAGATCATATGGAGTAGGGCTGCTTGCACAACCGGAATAGGTTGACTTAGAAGGCACCCAATTTACATGCAGCGTCTTACCGCTGTTAATTGCCGTAGATGCGGGATAAAGTGAAAAGGCGTCCCGATCATATCGTTCCACGGATATAGTTGACATGATGTAAAAGTTCTTAGGTAATTGTGTCCGCAGAATCGTAGCATGTGTACCAGTATCTGTAATATCTGAAACTTCAACTATAACTTTATGATAGCCTGAAAACTTAAATACCCTTGTGTCAACGTAGGATTTTCCAGAATCCGGGTCATACGTTATATTTAACTTGATAATTTTTTGATCCGGCATGGTAGGTGCCGTATAATTAAAGCACCATAGTATTAATGTAACATCATAAGAATAGGCAGCCTCAGCAACTTTTGTATCGTGATTCACCCCTACTAGGACGTAATCCTGAATACTCTTGATAGAAAAAGCCGTCAAGGTAGGGTTTATTACCAACTGGTCGTATTCATTGTCTTTATTCAAAGGCAATGAGTCACTGTAAGCATTGACCGGTTTATAGCTACCGTTATTAATAATATCATAACTATATAGGCGCTGGCTATGTTCATCAGGTAAGAACTGGAACCCCTGTCCCATAGTTGACAGGGAAATCAATAATCCGAGGCAGATTAACAATACTTTGTTATTCATACTACTTCAGTTTTAATTGGTTATGGTATTAAGTTTATATTTGGCATACTTGTTAGCAAGGGTTACTTTATCCTGACTAGTCGTAAAAAAACGTTCAGTAGACACAAGCCGCCGATTAAAGTTGTAAGTAAAATTGCGCATTATAAACAAACGGCTGTAACCAGATGCATCCCCATACTTATCTTTCTCCTCAGTTACTATCTGCATGGCCATAATCTCGCTTGAACGAGGATCTATATCGGCAGTAATACTTGTAATTGGCAAGTCTCTGAACATTACTCTGATACGGTCGTCTCCGTTGGCTAATCTTTGAACAGATGTCTTTCCATATTTTAAAATGATGGAATCTGATATATCCAGCATAACCGGTTTATAGTCAAGCTTACCCCCAAGCTTGCTTTCCAATGCGGCTACACTGAATATAAGTGCCGAACGTTCCTGTAAATCTAATTTTGCATAGTAACCAGAAGCCTTGATACAAATAGATGTTTCATTACTATCAATATAATCATCTTGTACTTTATAGAAACGCCCTCCCAAACTGTCTTCAATACGACCTGTTGTATTCTTTAAATAGACTTTATAATCATAACCGATAAGCTGTGCAGTATGGGTGTTCTTTAGTTTTCTCATTAAACCTATCGCCTGGTCTTGAGCTAGGACATTGATTTGGAACAAGCATACAACCAGCATCAGCAATAATCTTAACATATTCATACAGCTATTTTTTAGAATTTGAACGCCTATTTTCCCCTATAGTCATAATACCCCTGTCCGTCTCTTTCTTAGTCCTTATTAGCAGGCCTTCTTGATCATATTCATAAAATGTCGCAAAATTATTTTCATCTAACAGTGCTTGCAGTTTAAACGATAACGGGTCATAGACAAAAGATTTCATCGTCGCATCCAATGGAATAAAACGTATATCATCGTAGTATGCATCTCCTGACAGTACTAATTGAATTTGGCTTATCAGATTTCTCGGGTCAATAATACATTCTGCTTTATACCAACCATCTATGCTTTGGGTTTTTAATTGGAAACGATACAAATGAGACATACTATTATCAGTAAGAACCATTTGGGTGTTATCAGCAACTGTTTGTGCGTCTGCAAATGTCCCGCCGGCAGGTTTCAACCAAAGGCTTATGATATACTTTTTGTTTGTATCAATACCAAAATCCCTTATATGGGCATAGTGAGCAACATACCAAGCATTCGTTCCTTTTAATTTTATATTAAATGATCTTCCTGTAGAACACCTCAATGAATATTTGCCAGTATGACTGGCAACAGATGTAATAGTATCGTTATTATTAATCAGGTTGGTTCGTACATATTTCTGGTTATATCTGGTCAATGTACTTTGAGAAGATTTGAAATACTTACTGAATGGTGTATGGTAATAATGGCTACTTCCAAACATGTTAAAAATAAGGTCAGGCCTTAAGTTGTAGTAGTCTTCAAACCCTTCGAAGAAGAAACGGTCTTGGTCAATATTGTTAGCTACTGCTACAGGTAGTGATTTATTATACTCATATTGAGCTGACGATTTTTTACCTGTCGCATCTGACTCTTCAATTGCATTACCAAATACGTCATATTTATGAATAGTTTTTGATGCAACCCAATCAGGTTCATAAGTAGCCCATATAACTGCTCTCTCACCATTGTATGTTAGAGACCAGATATTATTATTCTGAATGCTATAGGTTCCGTCATACCTGGCCGAATTATTCGAATAATTTCTTTTTCCTCTGAAAACTGCCTCAATATTTTGCCTGTAATTACCCGCATGCCCTAAAACAAATTTATTAAACACTTGTAAAGTATCGCTGCCATCCAATTTATTTACCGCATAAATATTCGGCTTGTAATAATGAGGATTAGCGCTAGATAGTGGATAGTTTGGTAAAATAGCTTCTGCTGAATCAGAAAAATATGGCCCTACACTATAATCAGAATATTTTTTAACAACTGAATTAATCACTTTAGCATAAGCAGGTGCAGGGCTGAAATGATTAAAATTACCTATTAAAGTGCCTATGTTAGTGCTATACGGGTTTTGCGCAAATTCTGTTGTCTGAACATCTTTGTCCAAATTATTTCTTTTCCCAGATCGTAACACTTTTACGGCTACCCCTGTAATCGTGTCACCTGCGGAAGGATTACCTGGCCATTGGGCAACACCGTTCTTAAAAATATACCTGGGTACAACTCGAATATCCAATGCATAGGGTAGCGAACGCTCACCTGGATAAGGTGCATTAAGATAAGTCAAAGGATGCTGTACGGGAGCGCGATAGTTATCATTCACCCATACTTTTACCTGGTGATCAGTTCCACCAATTTTATAAGATATTAATAATTCATCACCGGGAAAGAAACGCTCCGGATGATTAACCAGCATATCTGCATAAAATGTTGGTTTATACCCTGATATACCAGAACGGGTTTGCAAAATCAGTGTATCATTCTCTTCTTCATAGTTGATATTGACATAAGCAGGCCCCATACATATATATCCCCAATATGCCGGTGTTCTTAATTTATAAATACCATCCTGGTATTCATTATTCGTACGTGTAAGCAATACACCTCCCGTTTCACTATCATACAACAGGTTCTCTGTAACTGTTGTAGCCCCATGGTCATAATTTTCAACAGATTTCAGGATACCATATCGCTGTATAATCTTGGTAGATACCATTGACCTGAAAATCACTTTCTCTTCCTTATCCGGGAAAAACGCAGTAGGAATAGGTATAGGGATGAAACCAAATAATACTACGTTACAATTTATATCCACGTTTCTTGAGTAGGACCTTACATCTCTTTCTCTAGTGTCAATCGTAAAATCCACTTCCTCTCCCAGTTTAATTGACTGGATACTCATATTCTTATCTGAACCACGGTCGCGCACAACTGCATTGACAACATTGTTTAATTGTCCTTTAGCATCTACCTGATAGTTATATGTCATGCCGGAAACTAATTCCCGCTTCCTGTTTGTTCCATCAGTTTTAATAATGTACACATTGGAACTGCGTAATTTACCATGCATGTCATTAAAGCAAAGAGAATACCCCTGCATGACTCTTTCTTCCTGGTATTTTTTTCGGAGCGTTTTCTTCTTAATTGTCCCAGGTGCATCTTTGCCTGTGTAATTAACCTGTATCGGAAAATCTTTAGCAGTATAAAAAATAAATTCTTCTTCCGACTGTGAAGAACGGGCGCTATTAGCATGAATACTGCTAACCCTCACCTTACTATATCCAACTGTCGGCGGCGGGAAAAATGACTCTCCGAAAGGCTCTTCCTGGAAGAATTCGATAGCAGGTAATAAGCGGCCTGCATCTTCAGTATACTTTACAGGCAATTTAAACGGGTTTTCATCTCCGCCTATTGACGGTTCATAACTGGCAACACCACTACTGATATTTTTGTTCCATTTAGCATCCCAAACAGTATAATCGTAAACCTTCCCATAATTAGCACTACTTGGATTTGAGGTCAATGTGCTCCAAGCATCGTTCAGTGTTAATTGTTTTACCCTTATCCCGCCTCCTTGTTTGGTAAGCCCGGGAGTATTTAACCTGATCCATGATTTATTTACGTTGACATTCTTTGCTTTTTTATCCTTTTCTACAAAACGGACAATAGGATTTTTTGAAATAGTTAACAATTCATTACCAGCAGCTTTTAACCCTTGCATGATTTGAATTGGTCCACTATTCCCATTTTTAAATCCCGGATAAATAACATGTGGCAAATACCTTCTGCCTATATTCAACCCATATATAGTAGCAGGATGGAATAAATGATTGCTATTATTACCTGGCTTTTCTTTTTTCAATTTTACCCATCCGTAATCAGTATCATTGGGACAGATACCGGCATCGTCTATCAAAGCATAGCCTTTAATATGCTCATGCCGCCCAGTACCAGAAATATCCAAATTGAAGCTGTAATATAAATATTGTGCATTCTCCAGGTAGTTCTGCTTAATTGACAAGCTTGTATTTTCCCTGGATATTCTTCTTTTGAAGTAAACATATTCATTCACTTGGTCAACACTTTCATACAACGTAGATTTAATATCTTTATTAGAGCTACTGCCAAAACCTTCCACTTTAAACATATCCATCGTACGTCTATCCTGCACGTAAGAATAATCATCACTTTCATAGTCCACATGTATCTTACCACCGGACGGCAATTTAATATCTGTCAGACTCCATGATGCTGCATTGGCATCATTATCAGACTTTAAAGCAGGGTCTTGTGAAACATAAGGGAACTCATAATTCCCAAGACTTAGATCTGAAGGCTTGTAATTTCCCCAACGGTCTTTACATGCGAAATTATATCGGGGATTATTCCCATTGTAAGTAAATACATAAGGGCTAAGAAGGCTTTTTTGTGAATTACCATGCTTGATGTATATACGTTCGAGAGTAAGCTTACCTGCTGTTGAAGGACTCGAAGAAAAAGTATTCGGGATACCTTGGCATAAATTATAAGAGTAGCGGAATACTACCGTCTTGATGGGTACGGCATTATTTTCATTAATATATCGGTCATGTTTATTGTAAAGCTTTATTGAATCCAGCTTATACGAATAGGATTGTCCGCCATTACTGGTTTTTGAGCCTGCATATTTACCTGACACGTCAATGGTACTTCCGGAATGCAGGATAGAAGAACTCACCCCTTTGGCGTCGTCCCTTGTAGAGATATAAAACTCTGCTACGAAATTCTTGGTTTCTATGGAGCGGATATGCCATATGTCTTTCGAACCCATGATATAGTTACCCTTATCATCATCTACATCGCACCAGAATCCGGGGTTATACTGTGCAGAATCGGAATGATATGGTGCTCTCCAACGATAATCATCATCCCATTTGGTGTAGTTAATTTTCGTAAACGCACCAAGGTCATCATCGCTTGGCCCATCACCTAAAACATCTACATAATCATTTGATAAAACCGATGTTAGCAAATAGCTATATGCATAAGCAGGTGTACCCGTGTAAGAATAAAAATGCTCTTTACCTTTTTTGTTATTCTTAGAATCATCATGATCACTGGTACTACGATCAATTTCAACAATTCCCGTATTTATATTTGCTTTGCTGCCAGATACGCCGAACGATACTTCTTTAGTGACGTGGTTCATTGCAGGTATCCCATATACATATCTTCTTCCGTCAGGTAGCGTTTGGGTAAGTTCAGTCAAATGATGTTTTTTAGCCTGATCACTATTTGTTCCATGCCTATTATATTCTGTGGAAGTAGGATTACAAAATGGATTTGAACCGTTATTCGTATAGCTGATGACTTTTTTTACATGCGCGACATCTTTAACATCCGACTCCTCACCTGTAATATAATTCAGCACGTTTGCCCTGGCTGTCCTGTCTGTATTGCTACCTGTATAAATAAAGCTACCACCCAGCTTTCCGGGCATACTTGCTGAACTGCCAATGCCTTTGAGCGTATTTTCGTCATCATATAAGTATTGAGGGTTACTATTGAATAACGCAGTGGTTAACTGTTGATTGTTATAGGTAAGTTCTCCCGCTTGTTTGAAATATGCTTTTTCGAATAAGTTATTAACCTCTTTACCTCTGAAAGGAAATCTTTTCCATGCACCGGATTTTGTTTCATTATCATAGAACGTCAAATCTGTACCAACCTCAAAAATATTACCAATACCTGCTTCTAACTTTAAGTCTCTGGTCGTACTTTTAGGCGGAGCTACCAACGGGTCATGTATAGAGCCGATATCATTTCTGAATGGCCTGAACACACCACCTGTTCCCTGACCGCTTATGGCGTATACATCATAAGTCATTGACGACAAGGGTAGGTTCTTCAATGTACTGTTATAATATCCGTCTTTCTCACGGCTAAAATCCATGATACCATCTTCGGGTGCATTTTCTGAATAGAGGTAGCCGTAGCCTTTTCTTGATCCATCCTCCTCAAATTTCAATGTGCTTTTCATAATGCTCATATGCACATTAGGAAAGACATAAAATACTTCACCCCCAAACCTTGCCTGAAATTGAAACGTCTTTTGAACGCTCGGGTTTGTAATGACAGGTACATAATTTTGTAACCCAATGGGAATACTTGAACCGAAAGATTGTCCCGGTATGGTTGTAGTAGCTCTTTTTTCTTTATACTTATCCTCATTCCCAACTTTTCCGTTTGTAGTGATAGATGTAGTCATATTTACACCAAAAGAAAGGTCTTTAAGGCCTGAACGCGAATTAAAACCGGTGCTACCTGTAACACCAATACCCGCACCTGCATCTTGGGTAATTTTCATTGGTAAGTGCAACCCGGCATTCAAATCTACATCCGCTCCGGATTGAGACCCTACACCTACGTCTACGCCTGCACTTGCAATAGGAGTTGAAACGGTTACACCGATATTACCACCAACACTCATGCCTTTATAATTGCTATAGGCTATATAGTTTCCAACACCAATCGATAAATTCAATCCATACTGATTAGGATTGAATCCAAATACCTCAAGCGACGCGGACACCCCCATCCCGACCCGATAGTTTACCTCATCTTCAATATGGATTGTCTTTTCAATAGTTTCTCCGTTAAAATCATCTGGTAAGCCGCGAACAGCCCTGTTAATTTCACCAGGATTAATATTCCATCCAAGCCCTACCCAGCTTGCCTCCTGTTCAATATTAACGCCCCCATGATAAGATATATTTATCGGGAACCCCTCCACATCCATCAGCGGGATATTGTATGTAAAATCACCGGTGAACATATCCACCATTTCTGTTGTTCCCACTGGTTCAAAACTCTGCACTTCAGGTTGTGATGGCCCTGATGTCAACGCATAAGTAACAACAGGAAACACTAACTGGTATCCCAAACAGAGTATCAGTGTTCTTGCAGTAGATCTAAGGAGTACTTTTTTCATAAATGCTGTCATTTTATACTTAATGCGGGCAGGTTTTTAATAAACTGTTCCGTATAACTTGCCTTTATCAGGGGTATATTGCTATACCTATCATTAAAGTTCAACGTGATTACTTCATATTTTTCAGGCATCTTAAATCCAACCAATATGGTGTTATAAGGTGCTAATCCGTAATTGTCTTCAAAGTGGTAGGCAACAGGGGCTATTAACTGTCCATCAACTGACAATCCTATGTCGTTTGCTGCTGATGATGCGTAGTACATAACCCTGCTCTCAGCCCGTGTATCTTCCTGCTTCTTTTCTATCATACTTTCACCCACTCGTTCTTTACCTATTTGAATCTGAAAAAAGACATTGCCTTTTAGTTCGTTTAACCTTTCTGTATAATTTACATAGGTAGATTCGTCTGTGAGTAATTCTTTTGATACCATATATTCAGGCGGCGATAATTGGATAATATAATTCAATCCACCAGCTTTGACTGATTGCCTTGCTTTATTAGCCGCATCTTCCATATAGTATATATACTCAACAGGGGACATGGTTTTATGACCACACCCTGTAAGCAGTACTGTCAGAGTTACAGCAACCTTAATGAGTTTTTTCATATTTTTCATTCGCGTACCTGATTAAATCCTCGGTATAATCCCTGCTTTTATCCGCATACAACAACGTGCCTGCACCATTAGCCCCAATCAGCATCTGTAAATGTTGCTCACTACCATATTGTTCAAGCACTGGATTTAACCTTTCCCAGATTTTTTTATTGATCTCCTGATTTGTCTTTGAGTAATATTGCTGAAATGCATATTGCGCATTTTCAAGTTGTTTGTCCAGTTCAATATTGGACTGGGTGCCACTTACTTTTTTCAACATTTCCAAGCTGTCAACCACTGCTTTGATTTTATATAAATTCTGGCTACTTATATTTTCAAGGTCTTTCTTTAGCTTGTATCCTTCTACCAAACGTCCAATATCAATATAACCCACCTCTTTACTACCAGTACCTGAACCATGATGATACAATATATAACTGCCAATAAAGAGTACTACTATACTAACGCAATACAATAACACCCTGTCCAATTTTATCCTTCTGTTACTCATTTTATAAAAAGGGGATTAAGATATGTGAATGGCACTTTAAACGACTGGCCTTTAACATTTTCAATTAATAATGTGTATTTATTGTTATGCTTCAGGCTTAGTTTTTCATGAAACTGCAATACCAGCCAGTTATAACCATTAGATAAAGGCCTGACATTTTCGTTGAATTTTATTTCATCGCCTTTATCATTGACAATCTTAAAGAATAAGGTGTCTGTGTTGCCATCAGCCCGGTATTTGAGTTTCATCTCACCGGCAATATTCAATCGCGTATCTCCTATATGCTCTTCAAATTCATAATATGCTAAATCTACAGACACTTCCCTTAGCAAAGAATCTTCAATAATGGTAAACCGCCATGCTTCTGCACCGCCTAACAGAATACCTTTATAATAGGCATCAACCGTCCACACATACGGCTGGTATTTTACCAGTGGCCTTGCAGTAACCGGATAAGTGAGACTGGTTGCAAAGACTTGGTTATCCTGATATATGGGATTATTCCTGTTGATAGCGTTTTCGTTGTTTTGACCGTCTCTGGCTTCTGCCACCCGCAACCTGTAGGTTAATTGACTGGCAAAGGGATAATTTACTACCCAAGAGAGCATGGGATTGTATTCATATATTTTTGCGTTATTCTCAGGTTCAACTAAGTTGATGAGAAATATATCATTGACTATCTGGTAAACGCACTCCTGTATCGGGTCTCCTATCTGGTACTCCGGATTATTCTTATTCAGTCCTATACTAATACAATACTCATAAGTACCTTGCGGCATTTTATTATAATCAAAAAATAGCTCCCTGAACCCATTGTCAGAAAATGTCCACACTGCATTGTTTACCTTATCCTTGCTAAAGCGGTTATTCCCCTCAATCAAGCTTGTTGTAAAAACATAAAAAGCATTCAATGAAGAATTTCGGTAACGTATAGAACCTTTGATAGTAACATCAAGTTGTTTACCCGTATTATTGACCAAATCATAGTTGAAAACGTTTTGCTGGTTAATCTCTATGCCTTCAAGTCCTGCCATGTTTACAATTACGGCAGCCTGTTGTGCCATCATAGCATTTGACCAACCAAAGCTTAATACGAACATCAGCAAATAATAATGCAGATATAGTATGAATGTCTTTTTCATAGTACTTTATTTATGTTTGTTGTTCATAGATTTCCATTTAGGTTCTCTTGCCCTAAACCTGTAATTAACCCCCAATGTCACATTCCAGATTTCTTTATGTCCCACCGTTTCATTCAACCTGATTTGTGAATACCTGGTTTGTATGAATAACAAGACAGGAAGTTTGGCAAACGAATAGGCAGTTCCCAAAGAGGTAATAGTACGCTGGATACCAAAAGGTGCGATTGCTATATCTTGCCCTAAGCTTAGACTTAGTTTGTCATTCATGTTTCGGGTAATAGAAGCGTTAATAAAAAAGCTCCTCATTGATCCGCTTGGGTCTTTTGCTGCGACCACAGGTTGTACTAACCATCCAATATTTGAATTGATTATTTCTTTTTTAGTAGTATAGGTATAGCCACCTTGAAGCGTTTGGCTTTCATAACGTATAGTATCCATATTACTATGGTTTCGGTTATAACTAAGGCTGAAGCGATGATTTACATACTTTCTTTTTATCTGGTAACTTGTTCTCGCAATCCATACAGAACCTGACACAGGTCTTTGAGCTATAGCCATTGTATCGTCAAAACGCCTGAAGGTGCTGAAGGGCTTGTAAGACAAATATATATTTGGATATCGTTTTGATCTTGTTTGTATATCGAAACCCCATTTAGTATTATATCCTGTTGAAGAAAATGTCTCCTGTTTCAGCATATTATATTGTACCCCGACACGCAGGAATGATTCAAACAGGATTACATGCGTTGATAAGGTATACCTTTCAGTTGCGGCTCTCGTATATGGCAACGCATTATTTTCAAAACGCTTGCCTACATGTTCCCATTCCGCTTTTAGTTCTGCGTTTGTTTTTGGTATGTTGTAAATAATACCTGTTTTTAACGCCCAGTTATCTTTACCGATCAAAGCCCTATTGGCTATATTCCTATAAGATGCAGCCCCTTCTGATTCTATAGTCAATGATTTTGATATAGTGCCACTATGCAATAAGGATACAATATGTACCGGCTGTCGAAAACTAGGCAGGGCAGCGTCTGATTTAAAAAAACTATTGTCGTTTATAATCTGTTTGGTCGGCGTATACCCATAATATAGAAAGCTGATTTTTTGTTTACGTATAGGTTTTAAATCAGCTCTCAGTAAATAGGTATTATACCGGTCTACATTCCCTTCCCTCGAAATATATTCTGTCTTACCCGCTGAAAGCGTGACCTTTACTCCTGAAAGGTCATAACCCACACTGCCGCCTTTTAATGTTTGACCAGACATAGTATAATTAGATTCATAGTCATTCAATATACCGATGTCAAGCCTCGTCAAGCCAGATAAAACGGAGGAAGTCAGTGATTGTGGCAAAAAATGTTTAGAGGCTTTTGTTAAATCTTTAGCAGACATTTCGTGCCCTGAGCCTATTTTTTGAAGCTTACTATAGCTTAAGGTAGAATCAAAATATTGTTGATTTCGATATTGTAATAGTTGTTTCTCGAGCCTGGCTATCCTTTGCTTTGATTTGTTAGCCTGCTGGCATTTCTTCTGTACATTTTGTTTATCTATGTAGAGTTTTTTCTTTGTTGAATCATCTAAGCCGGATGACAGTTTGTCTATATCACAGCCACAGGAAGCAATCATGTCCGGCGTGATATTGAAGTCTTTTTGCAAATCCATGAGAACAGCGGTATGCAGTCGTGCTAACTTTAAAATCTCATTTTTTGCTTCCCCTGTTACAGAGCCAGTGCCTGCTTTGATATTCTCATAGGAGTTTTTGTAGTTGTAGGCTGACTTATTGAGCTTGCTTTTAGCTTTTTCAACATCATATTTAATACGTATAAAACTGGCTTTAGCTTTTCGGTTATTATCCTGTGTGGTATAATAACCTTCTATGACAACCGGCATATTGAATAATTCCATGCCTACCCTCCCGCGTATTTCCTGAAAATTGTTATCCTGCATGGAATTGGGTTCTTGCCCTGTACTGAAATTACTGGATAGGGTGATATTACCATCAATATCTTCAGCATCCTGTTTGCTTTTTCGTTTGTTAAGTGATTTTAACTGCGTGTTTAATCCGGTAAAACCACCTAATCGTGAATTAACAAGTGCCTGCGGCCTATCCGATAACCGCTCATGTTCTGATATTAAAGTGTTACCGCGTACATCTTTGGTGTGTAACTGATAATAACCCAAAAACCACTCATCGCTATAATAGGCATTATAAGTAATATTATCCTTACGTGCGACAACGGATGTTGTATGATACCGCTTATCTATTTTTTTGCTTAGATACCCCGTCTGTGTATTAATATCCTGTATGCTTAACCCACTACGAGGTTTCTTTTTAAGTTTTACTGGAACCGATACTGGCGTTTTCTCTTGTAACGCTTCGTCAATATCATTTCTGAACTCAGAATTATAGGCTAAAGTGCTATCAATATCCCATACAAAAGAGAAAATGCTGGAATCATGGGTATCCTTATTATATAAAGTGATATAAGTCGTGTATTCACCGGGAGGGAAAAACTCAAATTTTTTTATCACATCCAAAAACTGATAAGAAATACTATTAACCTTAGTATTTTTATTGAGGTCAAGTGAGAATTCATAAACTCCAGTATTAAAACTAATATTCTCAAACTCAATATTATACAGGCAGATACTATCTTCACCTCTGTTTTGAAAACAAGATAATTTGAGATAGGACGCAACAGCGTTTCCCGCTTTGTAGCTTATAGGCTGATAAACTGTATTGTATTCTGCATATAGCGGACTGACAGACAATATGAAACTGCTATCTGTCGTCGCATGAAGCTTTATTATTGACAAAATAGTCAATATAAGTATCAGGATGAGCCGATTGGTTTTCACGTACAAATACATATTACTTTTATCAAACGGCAGGGTTTCCCATTTGATAATTCCGTTTACGATAAATCGCACTATTTCAACAAAAGAAATCGGTAGTATTACGGGTGCCAGTCCAAGGCTCGGGTGACATTACTCGGTTTCTGATAAAGCTATATGTTTGTAGTTTGTTCTGTGTTGTGATATAATGGTAACTCTAATTTAAAAAAAAAACATTGTCATTGTCAAGCATTTATGCAAAAATATTTTTAGAGATAACTATTAATTGTTCATTTTTTAACTTCGTCATGGGACAATGAGTTTTAAATATTTCTGCTTGATATTTATGTAAATCAGCCCGTCAGTTTATTACAAACTTCTCATAATTACTGACACACCGTCATCTTTATTAATATCCCTGACGCCTTTTTCATACAACCATTGCTTGAAGGCATCTGCATCATCAGCCACAAAATGAATAATCTGTCCGTTTTTCAGCGATACGATAAACGTGTCAATACTGAATAAAAAAGCTGACAGTTCAGATGCATGGTACGGAAATGCCGGGTATGTGTTCGTTTTCATCATGCGGATAATTCAATTCGGTTTTCTCTATACGAAGTAATATGTTTTTAGCCACAGCTTCTGAAACAGCAGCTTGTATCTTACAAGCATTTGCTTGTATTTTACCATTTACCATAAATTTGTACCTTACTCACTGTAAAATATCAATCCATGCAACATATCGGGAGAAATATCAGCAGGCTCAGAAGTTTTAAAGGGATTAAACAGTTAGACATGGCGCAACGCCTGCATATGACACAGCAGAATTACTCCCTGATTGAAAATGCAGAAACGATCGACGACGACATGTTAAGCCTGATTGCCGGCATCCTTGATTTCCCTGAAGAACTTATCAAGGAATTAGATACGGCAGGCTCTCAGAGTATTTTTAATTCAGGCAGTATTACAGAAAGTGTATTTTATCAGAATAATCCGGTTGATAAAATCATAGAACTGTATGAACGGCTGCTCGAAACAGAACGGAAACATAGCGAACAGCTACTACAGCTATTACAATCGAAAAAATAAATACTATACATACAACGGGGACAAACAGTTTGTTTGTCCCCGTTTTGATGATACCCCATATCATAGCCTTGTGTGTAAGGGTGCGATATTCATTTCCCCGGGTGGTGCGAACCTGCCCTGTGCATATGCAACGCCATCCTCGACCCGTATCAGCACATCCACATCATGCGCATAGGTTTGCCCGCCCCTGAATTTTCCGTCTTTTGTCGCATGAAATATGCCAATCACTGAACTGGGTTTACTTGATTTTATCAGTTGTTTGAACGCCTGCTCATCCAGCCCTGCGTCACTGACACTATCAATAAAGACATACTGATAGGATTTTATATGCGGCGGTAACTTATCGGCAAAATCAAGCCCCGGTACATCCGCATGGTTGCGTACTACTTTATCTTTTAATGTAAGCCCGTGTCCTTCTTCAAAAGCGCAATACAAGACTTTTCCATGTTTCGTCAGTTCTTTAGCGAGGTCAATGGCAACGGTAGATTTACCCTGTTTGGGTTTACCATATATCATAGCAGAAAAGCCCGGTTCCGGGTCTCCGAGTAATTGCCTGTATTTACCTTTCAGCCCTATTGTCCGGAACTGCTTACTGACCAGTTCCTTCGCCGATATAATACGCACGTCTTCTGCAACGGCAGTACCGATCTCAGTTTCACCAGTACCATGCAAGCCAGTTTTTGCAGGACTGTTTTTATACGGTTGCCTGCCTGCTTTTTTCAGGCGCATATCCATCAATTCTGTTTCCATATCATATGAAGATGTACCCGCTAACGCCTTCCCACGGGCAACCCTTGCCGGGTTGCGCAACAGGCTCATGGTAAGCAAGCCACTATGCACTAATTTATGTGCGATGGCTTTACAGAGGCTCGGTGCTACGGTATCACCGAATGCCCTGTCAAACTCATCATCACTGAGGTTTTTCACTTTCTCTTCCATCAGCTTATATATAACTGCGTTTTGCGCCTTGTTAAACCCGTCCAGCCCATCTTCACAAGTGCATCCGAACACCGATAATTCCCCGATTCCACTCAGGCTGTAGGTACTCACATCTACCATATTTGTTTCCCTGTCTATGCAGGCTTTAAGCACTGCCTTCGCCTTGTTTACCTCTTTGGCATAACGGTCTGTTTTCAAGTGGCCGTCTGCTGCTGCTTTTTCGATACGGCGCAATAGTTTTTCAGCCCGTTCCTGTATCCCGGCCTTGCCTGATATGTTGATGTATTCTATGAGGATACCGACACCCGCAGACCGCTCCACACTGTGGGCTATCTCCTGATAAACTTGTAAGCGCGCCTCAGGTATTGTCAGGTGGATGCTGCCGGCTTCTGCTGCCCTGTCAATTGCCATCAGTAAGCTGTTATTCATGGCTGTTATATCTGTCTGATAAGGCGACCCTCTCATCACTTTTCTTTCTACAATCGCTTTGTTGAATGCACGCCATATCGCCAGCAACTGTTCATAGGTTTTCTCTTTATCATGCAGCCCGAGATATTTTTTTACCAATACAATATCGGAAGGTATATGCGCCACCTGAACAGCTTTGTGCCGGGCTACAGGCTTTTTCTTTGGCGTAGGTTTTATTACTCCCTTTGCAACTTTTGTAGTAGTTTCCTGTTTCGGTTGTAATGGCTTCTTAGCCTGTTTATCCGGTGCTTTTTTTGCGGTTGTTTTTTTCTGTTTGCTCTCCCTGCTGTTCAGGTTTTGTAAAAACAGATTGAACGTTTCTTTGATCTCAGGGCTTTTGTTCAGGTTCTGCGGTTCTTTCCCGTTCTTTGTTACTTTATTGATAAAACGGTAAGTAGCTTCAAAATCCGCATCTGAACGGATAATATCCATATAACTGTCTATCTGCTGAAAATAGTTGGTGCTGTTTAATTTCATATCTGAACTGTTTTTTGCTTTATGCTGTTAATCTTAATTTGAGGCGTAGTGTAAGTTTGAGTGCTTCTGCTTCCAACTGGAGTAATTCCGACTCCATCTCGTCATCAGGATGTTCTTTTTCTTCTCCGGGCGGGCGTATCGGCTTTCTGTTGTTATATATCGCCGTTTGCTTCTCCATCTGGTTGAACTGGTAGCGGCTGACCATCACCGAACAGGTGTGCCTGTCCTGTATGATGCTGATAAAATCATCTATACGGTGTAATGGCAGTTGCGCTACCATCCTGTCTGCCACCCTGTTGAAATTGTTGCCATTCACCAATCCCAGTAAATCCTTATCGAGATAAATATCACCCGCTACTTTGCGTGACATAGGCACGATGATTTTGTAATTATCGGGTTGCCTTACAAAACCAATCCCGGTAGTCGTTACAATGGAATGCCCTGTAGTTATTGATTTGATAAGTGGCAACGCTTTAATAACCGGTATGCTGACCTTATCCTGCACCTGCTCATCCATGACCCAATTATCGGGCAGCAGGATACCTTTTTCTATTTTCCCGTCTATGGTCGTATAATTAACCAGCTTGCCCCTGAAATCGCTGAATGCCTGTAAGAGGTTACCGGTTACAATATGGCGTGTCTTTCTGTCTGCATTGTTTTGCTGGATATACGTCCCCCAGTTATGCAGTATCTGTTCCTGCGTCAGCTTGGGCAATTCCGCACTCGCACCTATAATCTTGTCAATATCATCAAAGGAAGCCGGTATGGCAAAATATTTATTGCTGTTGGCGAGCGCAAACCGCAATTTGATTTTAGATGGCAGGAAAGGGTTTTTACGCTTCCAGTCAATGACAAAGCCTAAAAATACAGTCGGCACATATTCCGCATAGCCGCTGCCATTATTGACAGGGAAGCTGAGGTTGCGGCCGATATAAAAAAAGCGGAACAGTTTTTCTAAGTAAAATTTTCTGGCTGCTGCTTTTTCACGCAGTTGCTTCAGTGCTTTCGCATGTGCTTCTTCCAGTTGCTGTGTCCTGTTTTCGTAATAAGCCGTACGTTCTGCATCCGTTTTAAGCCGCTGAAACTTCTTTTCTAAGGGGATACGTTTATGTAGTTCACTATAACGTTCAGACAATTCTTTTTCTTCAATATCAGCCGCCATGGCCGTTTCTTCGTTATAGTCACGGATAATATCCTGCCGGATTTTATCTGCATCTTCACCCTGCAATGCTTCTTTGAGCAGGTTGTCAAGTTCTGTTGCCGTAAAAGGTTTGCGCAGCACGTTCGCCTGTACGGTTTCCAATATGCTGTCCTCGCTGAATACACTACCTGAACCGCTGCCCACTTTCACGATTTTACTATTGACCGTTTCCGCCTCGAGGTTCATTGCTTCCATTTCCAGGTCATATTCCCCGATTTGTTGCATATAAGCTACATAGTCATTGTATCGTTCTGTTATCTCTGCGTAAAACTCCTGCTGCATTTTTACAGATAAAACCGCCACACGTCCGCTTACTTTATGGGCAGCGTTCTCCAAAGTCTGTGCTTCACCCCCGTCACTGTCCGTAGTATCCTTTAACCGCAGCGGGTCGTCCAGCATCCTGTTGATTGCGGGGTTTTCCAGCAGGTACTCTTTAACAACACGGTCGCCATATTTATTCAAAAAGTCCGGCACGTCCAATATTTTCGAGGACTGCTTCTGGTTAGAAGCCGTATTGGCATCCAGTGATTTGAGTTTTTTCTGGAGCATCATCATCAGGCGCAGTTCTGCCGGTATGGCGGAAGTCATGTAATCATAAATCGGTTTGAGTAATTGCCCGGTGCGATTGATACGCCCACGTTTCTGTACTTCCGTATTAATATCAAGCTCTGCCTGCAAAACAATCATCACACGTTGCCTTACTTTGTCCTTGGCCACTTTGGAAGTGGCAATGGCATGTGCTGATGCCCCCGTACTGCCACTCTGGTTAATCAGCAATACATCTGTTTCATTATTATTAAACTCACGGAACGCATCATTGGTGTTGAGTTTTTTGCGCAGGGCCACTATCGCCTTATGCATAACAGCACCTGCCTGTTTTCGATTCCCGCTGCTATTTTCGGGCAGTATATCATGTAAAGGGTTGTCAGCTTCCAACCATTGCAATTCATATTTACGTCCCGTTACTTCTGCCACCGTATAGCCGGCAGCTTTTATTTTCTGTATCACCACATCAATCGGAGAGATTGAAATGCCGGTTGCTATTTCTTCAATGCGTTTGCGGATACTATTGTACACGGCCTGTGCTTCAGGCGGAAGTTCTGTAATCTCAAAAGTTTTGTATATAGGTGTACCGTTTACATCTTTTTCTGTATAGCGCATCACACCATCCAGCCCCTTGCGCAAGACTTCCGAAAAATCAGGTACGATCACAGAACCGTCACTGACAGGCAAGCCTTTTTCATCCGTCATGTCTTCCAAAAAGCTGCCCATCGTGGAGGAAAACGCAATGACAGGTTTCTTCCCTTCCTTGAGCCGTTCGATGGCACGTTCTGCTACAGCCGCTGCCTTAATCGAGAACAGCATCTGGTTGATGATATTAAACACCTTGCTGAAATAGGGTGTATTATCAACGCCTGCTTTACCCGTACCTTCCCGCCTATCCACCCCTTTGCCTTCAGCTACAGCTATTGTATCCAGTTCTTCCACGATGGTGTCAATAAAATCTTTTTGAAAGCTGATGATGTCACGGATGATGCCTGTAATATTATCTGCGATGGCAGCATGTTCCTGTGCCTGCTCCTGTAAACTGATATAATTGACTTCAACACCTTCAAAGCTGCGTTCCCTGCGTATCATCTGTCCTTCAGCCACCAGTTGCGAAGACAATACTTCCTGTAAAGCGACACCACCGCGTTGTATGGCTTCCACTAACTGGTCACGGCTCATATTACAGTCCGAAATAGCGGTTTTGGCCGCATAGATAGGCATATTATCCGGGCGTTTGGCAAACGTAGCGGACAGGTATACCACCCCGCTGGCTTGTGCAATAACACCTTGTAAAAAATTACCGGTGTTGGATGTGCCGCTGCTGTTATGTGACTCATCCATGATAAATAAGGTATCCCTGGCTATCGCTTGCAGGAATGATGGTTTTTCGGGTTTCTTTTCCGGGCTGTTGAATTGGCTATAGGTTGCTACTGCAAAGTCAAAGCCTGCCGGCAGCTTACCCGTTTTCATAATGGCTGCCTGTTCGCTGTAGGGCATTGCCTGATAAATAATCTGGCCATCCTCATCTTTGATGTCCGTTTTACTCTCCCTACCATTGACGATAAAAGGGCGCAGATGCCCTGAACCGATTGCATATAGGTCGCGGTACAAATCCGAAAACAGGTTGGCTTTTTCTGTAAGAAATACAGGTTTCATACCCTGATGGCAACTGTAGCGTATCATAGCGGCAGCTACACGCCCTTTACCGATACCAGTCTGGTCGCCGATAATCATACCTTGCCCCCTCGCTTCCACATTATAGATTGCCATCATGACCGCATCGGTTTGTTCTGCCGATAAGGCTTTGCATAAAGCAGTCTTGGTAGGGTAACCCAAACGGTCGCGCACAAAATTATCCGTATCGCCGCCTACGGCTTGCTTAATAGCAGCCAATGCTTCATGGGTTTCAAAAGCCATGCTGTCCGGCACTTGCGTATCCAATACGATACAGGCATTCGATGAGGGCTGGTACGGTGCGCCTAACCCTTTTTTGTCTTTCACCTCCTCCTGTTCACTTACCTGACGCAATAACCTGCTCAGTTCACTGTCAACGTGTGCAGTCAGTGTGTCGGCATGATAACGCTGATAATCAATACATACAGGGTTATAGCCAGCATCCTGTAAAACAGCTATGCGCGCAAACAACAAAGCCTTGGATGAACCGGCAATAAAATATTTGAACGCTCTATTTGCTGACATCTTGATGATGCCGATGTTACAGGTCTTAGCCAATACTTCGGCATCTTCATCAAATGCGACAAAAGTTCCGGGGGTTTCAAATAAATACAATGCGTTCTTATCCCTTGCTTTATGTTCTTTGAATTGTTCAAATAATGCGTCGTGGTCTACTATTGTTTCGTCTTCATCTCCCTGCAAAGTTTCTTTCTGCGGTATTGCAAATAATGGTTGTACATCCCTGCATACCTGTAAAAATGTATCGAATGGCAGCATTACGAACGGCTGTGCTGAACCGTTCAACCGGTTACCGCTGTGTACGATGGTTTTCAGGTAAGTGATTTTTGCATCCTGTTTTAATTTCAGAGCGGGATAATCTTTCAGCACAGGCTCGCTGATAACAATATCCATCGCCATGGCTAAACGAACATTATAACTGTGGATGATTTGCAGGCACCGCTTCCTGAATGCTGATTGGGATAATTGCCTGTATCCGCTGTGCGTATAAGGATTTGCAGGGTGCGGTTTGTATATGTCAGCCCCGGACAAGGTATTGAACAGGAGTACATACTCAGTTTTATAAGGCAGTTCATACGTTTGTCCGGTTTGCACCTGTTGCCTGTAATGCTGTTCTTCAGCCTGTAAAAACTGCTCCAAAGTGATTTCCCATAGCAGCGTTGCGGCTATGCCTGTATCCACCCTTGTTACCGGATAAGAAGCCTCCGTACTATCCGTTAGAATAAAACGGACACCCATCGAACGAAACAGCACAGTCAGCTTAGCAACTGCTTCTTCATCCAGTGTAATATATCCGACATATATGCTATCGCATAAAAAAGTTGTAAGCGTTATATCGGGTAAGAGGTGCTTGATAAAACTTGTATCTTTCCCGTAGACCTCATAATAATCGCCATTACGCAGGAATACAATAGCATGGTTGTAATAATCAAGAAGCGGCAGATAGTATTCGGTATAAGCCATTGCATATTGATTATCTTCTGTACCACTCTCACCCAAGGGTTTCGCACGTAAGGCTTGTAATAATCGTTGTGCTTCACTGTTCATAGCATCATGTACATTTTGATGTATTGTTGAAGTAGTTTTGTCTGTTATCATATCCTGATGAAATGCAGTTTGCATAGCTTCCACGACTCGTTGAAACAATGCTTCAAAACTGTGCGTTACAGTATCTTTTTGTTGATCGTAAACCGGTGCGACCCCACCGGGTTTTTCTTTACGTCCACTGATAAGAATCAACCGCGTGTTGAAGCCGGTACCTTGCCGGGTATACAATTGCTTCCCGTTTAATTGTATGACGGCTGCGACATGATAGTGGTGATAGAGATAATTAAAAAACAGCCTGTTTTTCCCTGCTTTTATACGCCCTTTATCATCCCAACCTGTATGGCCACCTATGATGATAGCCGCCTTGCCACTGCTTACCATGGTATCTAAAGCGTAGATAGCCATCAGGTGTTCCAGGCTCCGGATGGGATAGCCGCTGATGGATACAGGCGTATCAAGCTGCCCGAAAGGCGGGTTGGTAAGTACGGCGGTGAAATGATGGCGTACATCAAAAAAAGGCATCGCCGCATCACGGTTCCACACACCTGCAAAACCCTGTCCGGCAAGGTTTTTACGACGCAGTGTATCTACCTCATTCACATATACACGCTGCGGGTCGGCAGCTACTGTGAGTAAGCCATTGCCTGCCGAAGGCTCAAATGCATAACCCCCTTTCTGATGCAGTTGGTCTATGCCGCAGAAGATACCCATCAGGTAACCGATAGGGGCTGGTGTGCTGTATTGTTGCAGTAAAATACTTTGTGAGCTACGATGTGATAAATTCACCTGGTCATGGTATAGTTCCACCAAACGATTGAATTTTTCAGCAACTGTCCGGCCGGGTATTTGCGCAATCTCTCTGGCGGTATTCACAATAGCAAGTTCTGTTAACTCTTTGACCGTATGCTGATCCGCTATCCCCATCTCTGCCGCCCTTATTGCAAGGCTGCGTTTGTTTTGTTTACTTCTCTGCTGTAAATCCTGTTCAACAGTTTGCACATATAACGCATAATTATCAGTACTGCATTCCAAACCGGCTATGCCTCCGTCAGCAAAAGAGTAATACCGTGCCGTTGGCGACAGGTGATCCGAAAACTCGTATATCATAGTTCTATAGTTATTGTCTCATGCGGCGGATAAGAAAAAAAAAGCCAGTATGGTGCCGATGCCGGCAACAGTGTCACCCAGATTGTCAGGGTCTTCTTTGACAGCAGTGATGACTTTAGTGGTTTTGTCTTTCAGGGCTTTTACAAATTGACTTGTTGTGAATACCAGGCTGCGTACAGCAACAGGTGTACTGCTCCATACATATTGTTTAAATTCAGCCATTGTAATTTTTCCGTCTCTGACCATGTTGATAGCCGGGTTCTGTTTAGCAATCAAGGATGCAGGAAGTTTACGGGTAGCAAACACATAGCCGTCACCCTGACCGACAGCAGACGGAAAAAACGTAACGAGGTACACGTCAAAATAGCTGTGCATTGCACCGCGATAGGGGGCAAAATATTTTTTTACCCAGTCAAGCTGTTGCAAGTGGTTGTATTGCAACACCGTTTTCGGTGCGCCGGGAAGACCGGAGGCTTTTGTCCATTGCAACAAACCGGCAGCAATCAGCCGTCCGTTCTGTATATTTTTTGCTTGGGCGTTCATCCTGCTTTCCGCATACATCACCTGCATCAGCCAATTAGGGTTTATACCCAACCAGTCTGCTATATCCGTTACTTTTTTTTCAAATGCTTGACGGATACCTACAGGTATGTTGGGATGATCAATATGAATGAGTTGCATCATTTTTTACTGTTCTTAATAATATAATCACCAGACGGCTGTGTTCGGGCATATACTCTTTCTGCCATACGATATGTGCATATTCAACCGAGTCATTACCACCCTTGACAAATGATGGCCTCCTAGCATGAACAATAATCCACTTCGGCATATATTGTAACCAAAAAGATTTTCGTTTCAGTGAGCCCAGAAAATTCAGTCGTAGCAACATACAGACAAACCCACCAGGCCTGACCTCCGACAATGCCTTCTGTATAAATGCAATAGCGGCATGAAAAGGTGGATTGGTAATAACAGCATCAAATTTTCTTTGGCTCTTCCATTGCAGGTAATCTTTCTTGATGGCGGCTTTGCTGTCCCTGCGAATATCCAATGTGGTTACTGTCCTGTTACCGATGGAGGATAAATACGAAGGGTAGGGCATGGGACTGTTAGCGTCTCCACCGGCTGACGGGTCAAGGATATGCGCTTCAGCTAAACAGAATGTCGGTTCCAGTAAACGGAATACACTGAAAAAATCGGCGACTGTCTGCAACGGTGTTACATAATAATCGTTATCATGTCTGATAGCAGTACGGTTTGTAGAACTCATGTTGTAATAGCTGATTCAGGTCAGCCTGTATTTGTGGTTAAATAATAAATCAAAAGCACCTCCCTGCCCGCAGAATTTCAGGATATGCCTGCTGGTCTCCCGTTTTTTGGATGCGGAAAGCCGCGACTGTCGTATGATATTTACCAGGCTGCCTGTATCAGCAACCGGTACATTATAAAATGAATAATTAGGCCCTGTATTATACGCACTCATAATTTTATCCAACCTTACAATATCCCCGTCAATGAACTTGGGATGCTGACAGAGAAACTGTAAGTACAATGCGCCTATTAACACATTAAATTCTGCACCTTTCGCTGTATCTGATTTGGCAAGCGCAAAAGCAGCATCCGGGTGTACTTTGCCACCCTTCCCGAAAGCAGGAAACGATGTCCGTACAATGGGTACTGCTTTAGCAACCACCGCTGCCGGCGCAGACCATTTTTTCCCGTCTGCATACATAGTACCTTGCAGGTAATCCAGACAGGCTGCTACAGTCATTTTTCCTACCTGCATCAAGCCTACGTAGGATGTATTGGGTGTCTTTTGATTACCGCCGCTTTCTACAGCAGCTTTGGCAACTAATAAGGACAACGGCAATCCTGTAACATCGGCGGCTTTTATGAAATAAGGCAGCCAGTTGTTTTTGATACGCTCAAAAAAACGTACCATATCCGTTTGTGTAAACGGGTTAGGTAAATAAATAGAAGGAAAAGATTGCGTTCTTAAAATCATATATTATGAGATTGTTGGACAGGTAAGCCGATAGCGCATCCGCGGTCTTACCTGCCGGTGTTCTTTTGAGCAGGAGCGGGGTGCCTGGCTACGATATGTTTTTGTTGTACCGGTTTTTGCCTGACGATTGTTTTGGCTGGCGGTTTACGTGCAACTGCTTTCCCCCTGATGATTTGTGTATACAGAGCTTCTGATACTTCAGACACACCGTACTTATTACGAATAGTGGCTGATGTGGCAGTGCCGAAATAACCGGTTGCTGATACACCGATGCGGCGTTGCAATTCCTTCACATAGGTATTACGGCTACCCATACGCAAAGGAAAAACACTTACCATACGTGTGGCAGCAGGGTTGACAGCTCGCATGTTTGAAGCAGCAACAGGTTGCAAGACCCGCATACTCGGTTTGCGTGATATAGACGTTTGATGCCGCATGGAGGGTTTTTGCGTGGTCTTCAACATGGGTTTATAAGCCGATTGCTTAGCTGATGGGTCAGCATACGCTTTAATGCTATGTTTGTTGCCTGAGCGCACGGTATTGTCAAAACGCATTTGCTTAGGGTTGTATGCCCCCGGCCTATGCGCTACTGACATACTGCCTGCCGATGCCCCGGAGGCATTACCCGGGTGATAACTTTGTTGTTTACCGTTTGCATACATCGGTGCAGCCTTCGTGTATGCGGTATGATCACCTGTTTCATCTTCTTCTTCGTTGCTGCTTTCACGATAGGCATCCTGTTCTTCCATACCTTGGTCGGTATCATAAGATGCCTGTTCACTGTTCGCCGGTAAAGTATCCGCTTCATCCTCCGTTATCTGTTGCCGCGCATCTGTACCGCTCCCGGCATTTTCAGGCTGTGGTAAGCTTGACCGGGTATAAGACGGTGCGGGCGAAGGATTGATTTGTCCCGATGCTTTCGGCACTTGCGTTTCCAATGCTACACTGCCTGCTGCATCAGCACCAGGCATAACAGGCGTTGCATTAGCTTTCTTTTTCACGCCAGCTATCAATAACAATACACCCGCACCGATACCCAGCGGGAGCAACCATCCGTTTTTACTTTGTTCTTTCATCTGTCAACCTGTATTGTTTGTGAATAATAAATATGCGCATCGGGGTTTTTAAAATAGACCCGCTGTTCCAGTGTTTTACGACTGAATATCCATAACCATCTGTGCTTACGCCTGCGGAATACGACCTGTGTCATGGTATCCCGGCTGCTGATATGCAGCACCTGCCTGTCACCTAATGCGTACCCTGATACGTCATAGTATGCATCCCTGTAATTAAATACCCGGAACTGCAATGTATCAGGTGGCATCCTTGTTGCCATTGTTCCTTTTGCGGCGATGGCGATACTATCCCTGAGTTGCGCAAAAATCCTTTGCTGTACACCGAAAGCAACCGTAGATACGGTTTGTACCCTACGTGGCCTGATCTGTAACTGCCTGACTTCTTCCCGTACAGAAGGGAATAACCTGAACAATTCATTTTGCTTTAGTTGCAATACCCCTGTTTGCGAAGCGATACGGCCATTAGTCAGCAGGATTTTTTCCTGGCTTTGCTGGAGCAATGCCTGATTGCGGTTCATCCTTGCTATTTCCTTTTGGAAAGAGCGTGTTTGCCATATCAGCAGTATCACTATTGTCAGTAATAGCAGGCACCATGTTATCGGGAATTTGAAAAGGCGGAATAGTTTCATCATTGTTAGTTTTTTGAAAAGAATAGGTTGTTAAAAAAATGTAGAGCATAACACCGGCTATACGTATTAGGGCTTGTTGCCGTAATGTAAATCCGAGAGCTGCAATCAATTCAAAATGCTCATTAATCAGCAGGCTGCAACCATACAAAGCGGTCATAAACACCCATCGCCATACATGGGTACGCGGGGTAGCTGCTGTCAGCCTGTAGATAAACGCTGTGTACAATTTCATGCAATATCATTGAAGCAGCAGGCAGGGTAGGATTACACTAGCCCTGCCTGCTGAAAAATTAACTTAGCGGCACACCGGGTTTAAGACGGTAGTCCACGATGATTTTTTCAGGGTATCCTTCTGTAAACCCGCCAGCCAGCACGATACCGTTCGGTAAGCCCGCATTGTTGTACCTGTAATCCATCATGTGTTCCAGGCGCAGTCCGTTACGGTATACTTTGATACTGGTGGTGTCAATCTGGGATATGGCATAGCTCAGGTTCACATGGTCGCCACTCACCAGGTTACGGAACACCTCTGTTAATTCGTTTGCCTGTCCGACTGTGCCGGCTGACTTAGGCACCCATTGGCTGGTAACACTATCCCATGCCAGTACAACACCGGAACCTTTCAGTGCTTCCTGATTGACTATATCTATCGAAACAGCCACATCGTCCAGCGCATCGAGGTTACGCGGTATGCTATCCAGCAACACCTGTGATAGCGTTGCAGACAAGGGGCTCTGCGGCGTACCATTGCCGGAGAGTATGATTTGTTCCGTGTTTTGTGTAACGGTTGCCAGTAAGGCTGTGAGGTCAACGGGATAAGTCGTACCATCTGATTCAGTAATAATCAGGCGATATACGCCCGTGCTTGGATTTTCCAGCCTCGCATCCGCTACGTTAATATCCGTCTGGCTGAAATTAAGCGGTGTAGATACCACCTGCTGGTTACCATCTTCGGGTGTATACTTTACCACAAGGTGGCCGTTTACTACTTCAACCGAGTTGAGCCTGGTAAGGGTCTCTGTTGCTTTTACGACTGCATCTATACCTGCATACTGCAATTCGCCGTTGCCGTCAGAAAGCGGTACGTATTTATTACCCGGTGCTTTCTGGATTTGTTTGTCTAGCCTGATTCTTGTTTCTGCCATTGCTGAAATTGATTTTAATTGTTATGAAAATTTGACCGGTCACTTAGTATGTATATATGCATTGCAGGCTATCCTGCGCGTTAAACGTGAAAGGGAACAGCAGCCGGTTGCCATTCAACTGATAGTCTGTATACCTGCTTTGTACAATGCCATTCAACACAACCATCAGCACGGGTGGAGCCGGGATGTGTTGTAACGAAACAAAAGACTGGCCTTGCACCTGCGCAAATATTTCTGTATGCCAGTTTTGCGGCTGCGCTGTTGTGCCACTTCCGTTTATTTCACGGAAGCTCGACAGGTTAAAAACATCCTCATGTCGCGGCAGCCATATCTCATCATTGACCGCATCACCCAGTAGGTGCAGGATTTCAAGGAGCGTAAAATCCTTGTATTGACCATTGCGTTGTGAGCGGAGTGAAAAAACAGACATTTTTTATGGTTTATACTGAATATTTATTGCAAGCAGTTATACTATCGGGCTCACTATCCTCTTGTTCTTGCCTGATGCAGGTATTGGTTGAGGCTCGCGATACTGATCCATCCGCGCCCTGTTTTTTTCAGCAAGGCGGTTTCTGTTTGTGTCCCGAAATCGCTGTCAGCTACCGGCTCGCCCTTTCGGGCTACACGCTTGTCTTTAAAGCCCAGCCATCGCTGCAATCGGTATACATCCGTTCCCTTGCTGCCTTTCTTTAATACCGTCGTTGTATCTGTGCGGCTAACTGGTGCAACAGCAAGCTTTTGCCCGGGCTGCATGATATGGCGGTATTGTATTTCGCTCACTGTACTGATACGGTATTGCCGAACAAGTGCCGCTTCCGTCCCCTTGCCGAAAATGCCATCAGCCTGTATGCCTAATTTTTGCTGTACCGCTTTTATCCGTTGTCCCCTCATACCTGTACGAAGGGGAAAGGACTCATTGACATACCCTGTATGTACCGGCACTTGCGCTGCTGTATGGGCTGCTTGCACATCAGGGGCATTGGTGGTATCATCAACCGCAACGGTTTCTTTTACAGGTGTCTGCACCACCATAGCTGCCGTGACACGCTTTGGTTGCAACAGGTATTGCAAACCGAAATAAGCCGCAGCAGCATACACGATATATAACACCGTATTATCTTTTTTACCGGTTGTTTTCTCTTCTGTTATAAGCGTATCCAATCCTTCGTTTTTTATGTACTGTTTTTTTACAACAGGTTGGTTTATATAAACCGAATCGCTACCCCTTTGCGGGCATAGTTTTTATTAATGGATTGCTTCTGCCCCTTATTCAGGTTAGACACAATCGTTTGTATCAGGTCTTTGGGGCCTCCATCCGGCAATATGCCGAACCAGGTCTCCTGCCGCCTGCCATAGTATTTGTACAGCAGGGCAAAGTCGGCATCATTGCCTACATAGGTCATGCAATACCTGGCATCTTCATGTGCATCACCGACTGCACTGTATTGTGTATCCCTGTAAATACGTTCTGCCAGTTGTGCCCAAAAACCTTCAGGTCTCGTGGGCTTTTGTTTCTGCGGCACTTCATTGACATAGCGTTCAATAGCCTCCTGTGATTGCTTTTCACTTCTGACCTGCTCGTCCGATTTTTTCAATTGCAAGGCTTGTGCTATCTCGTCAGCAGTATGCCCGGCACCCTTGATTATTTTTGAAGCCAGATAAATTGCTCCCCCGGCAAGCAGTATCATCGGCAGGTTTTGCAGCAACTGTTCCTGTAGTTTAGAACCACTTTCCTGCATCTACAGAAAAGTTTTAATCATCTTTCGGTTGCTCGGCGTTTGCAATTTCCGCGCGGCAGATTGCATTTCTTTCAAGGAAAAATGCTGTACAAAACTTTGGATGGCTTCCTGCATAGCGGCCGCTTCTTCTTTACTGTCCGCCCCGACACGTATGGTAATATCAACTTGTTGCTTTTGCCCTGTTGTCGTTTTTGTATTCAGTATGGGTAATTTCATCTTTTGCTGTTATTTGGTTAAGTATTTGCTGAATCAATGTTTTGTCTTTCTGTATTTCCACAAAAAGCAGGTACAGAGTGGCTATCTCCTGCTGACTGAGTTCTTCAGTCATATAGTCCCGCAGCATCCCGATCATCTGCTCCCGTTCATCTTTCGGCTCTGCTGCCGGTTCGCTTGTTACGGCTGTTGCAGTGCCTAATGCGGGTGATGCCGCTTGTACATTTTCTTCCGTACCTGCCAGCATACTGAGTATACCGGCACCACCGAAAAATTTGGATATACCCGGCAGTGCCATGCCGAGGATACGCATATAACTCTCCGTTGTTTCCTTGGCAGCAATGTCGTGCTTCAGGTCAGCATTGCGCGTCTCCAGTTCGGCAATCTGGTGTTGCATTTTCTGATTTTCTTCCCGCAACCGTTCATATTCTTCCCGTTGGCGCATTTCGGTCAATCGTTTCTCTACCAGATTATTGACATCCGCTTCCCCTAACCCCTGAAAACCCGTTTGCTGGGAGGGCATCTGTATCACACGGACGGATGGTTCTTCCTCACGTTGTAACTTGCCGACTGCAAATGTGTGTTCAAAGAGCTTTTCACTTGTCTCGCTATTATGCCAGGTGACGGTAATACTATCCGGCTGGCATACCTGGTAACGTCCGCAGATAACGGTTGTAAAAGCTGTCAAAGATGTCTTGTCTTTGCTCTCTGCAATCTTTTTACCCAGCTTATTGTATACTGCTGTAAAGGCAATCTGCTTATCGGACAGGTTTTTCTCCCCTTTGAGCATTTTGACTACTTCACGGTTTTTATCAAAGAGCGCGCGTAGTTCCGGAAAATCACTTTGTGCCATGCTATTGTTCTTATTCGTTGAATTGTTTTTTATTTAACCAGTACCTGATAAAACAATGCCTGGCAGACATGGCCGGTAAAAGAAACCGGCAACTGTATTTTTATCTTGCCGCTGAACTCCTCCATGGTATCATTGGTATGGGTTTCCAGCAGGACAACATGCGTATCACTGGTGATGCGTGTTCCTACCGGCAATTCATAGGCATTGACTAAATACCAATACTGGTTATACGCATCGAACTCCATGCTGTTGACCAACACCTGTCCGTTATTGTCAGTAATGCGGCGTACCACAACGGGCAATATTCTGGCATATGCAATTTCCATCCCTCTGCGCCGCATCTGTCGCTCTGCATAATCTTCTATATTAATCATCCGATAAGGCTTTGAGGTAAATGGTTACAATGTAATTACTCCACTTGTCCGTTATCGTCCCGTCAGCTCGCTGGTAATCCGTTCCTGTAAAAACGTTGTTCTCGTAATGGCCGCTCAGCAGGCTGTCGGGGATAATATCTATCTGTGTATCCAGGTAGGCATCGCTGGCTTCAGCACGGTTATCAAAAGGGACATCAATATGACCCATATGGTAATTGCGGTTATTAAATTCCAGTGACAGGTAACCGATTGCCGGCAGGTACATATCCGTACTCATTAAATGCACACCTACCGAATGCACGACTTTCACGCCAACCACACGGCGGATATGCCCGGGCAAGACCGTATAGATATTCACCGGCGTCAGCGGTTGTCGAACAATCAATTGTACCGGATGGTGTATAACCCTTGTGCTGCTCATCCCTACTTTGATAAATACATGGTTATTCGTACATCATAGGGATAATATACAGGGGCAGGGTTGGCAGGATCAGGCGAGCCTGCTGCCACACCGCTACTCAATCCGCCGCCACCTGTGAACACCCCTGCATTATCTGAAATCAAAATCGCATCTGCTATAACATGGCTATATGAAACAATATCTTTACCTGACACAAAGGTCTTCTTTACATTCACCGCTGCGGGTGGTATCACACCACCACCGGGGCTGTAACTGGTATTGCCCAGTAAAGCCTGCAATGCACTATCGGTATATATACCTTCCAGTTTAGAGGCTTGTAGCGGAACGGGGGTTTCAAAGAACATCATACGCTCATTAGGTGGTACATCATTGCCGAATACCAGCAAGTGCGCTTCATGGCTCTCATCCAGTATTTTTTTCTCATCCACCCGAAAACCGAATGTGCTGCCAAACAATGCGCCATCATAACCTATCGACAATGCAATACCTTTCAGCATTGTATAGTCTTTATGGCTCTCCGCATTGAAATATACACGCTGCCCGCTGCGGCTGATGCGCAGGTTTACCTGTTGATACCTGAATCCCCTCATACTTGCATCTTTAATCGTTCGTAAGCCAGATATTGATGACTACATCATAAGGGAATACCACTCCGAAAGGATTAGTGGTATACCCCGAAAGGGTTTTGAAATTGACTTTGCCCGGGTCGTAGACACCACTATCCTCTCCGTTATCCACCAGTAAAGGGTATTTGCTGCCGTCTGTATAACGGCCTTCAATACTGCCACCCGCCGCTTCTATTTTTTCAGGGAACAGGAAGAACTTGCTGTTCGGCGCGACACTATTGGTCGCCGTCAGGTTCTTCACTTCATGTCCGTCATCCAATACTTCCACATTGTTTAACCGAAAACCAAGGGTCGCCCCCTGTACGGCTTTGTCCTGCGGAAGCGATACGAAAATACCTTTGATGGTACGGAAGCCACGGTCGCAGACCGCATTGAAACGGATGGTTTCCCCTGCTGCTGATACCCGCAGGCGAATACGCTGAAATTTATTGCTCTTCACTGGCTGACGATGTACGTATGATGTATGGTGTCTGTTGAACTATGAACTTGTCGTACTGATGACCCCTAAGCTTTTACAACGGTTGTTCCGATAAGCACTACTTTCAGGTAAGCGTTCTGTGGTGCGTTGGTTCCCCATTCCAGGTTAAACTCAATGGTTTGCTGGTCACGTATCAGCTTGGGGTTATCCAATACATAGGTGCCTTCCACGAGTTTGTTATTTCCCTTGGTATTGAATACTTCCAGTGATGTATTGGGAATAAGCACTGCACCGTTTGCTTTAAATTCAAACTCACCATTACGGATAAAATCTGGTGTAATAGAGAAGTTGACATTAAGCGGCGAACCTGCCCCCTGGTCTGCAACACCATACATCAGGCGGATGGCGTGTAGTAAGAAGAAAGCACCTTTCTCCAGTTTCGCGGAACTGATATTGGTATAACCCACTGTTTTGTTATCATCATCACGCAGCATTTTTACCACTTTGCTGTTGGTAATATCCTTGACGGCATAATAGCTTATATCCACTGATTGCAGCGATTTGCTTGCTAAGCCTTTCTGTATATCACGCGGCAATAAATTGATGCGGCTTTCAAAATCACCCCGGCTGCCGCGTGCATTTTTCCCGGCACTTTGTTTGGCTATTTCTTTGGTCTTCCTGAAAAAACGTGCTTTTTCTTCTGCCGGTGCCTGCTCTACCGCACCAAGGAACTCTGCTTCATTCATTGCACCCAGCAGGTTGTATTCACTCTCGTTGATCTGTCCTAAAGTAAACATCTTGTCTTGTTTTATGCTTGACTTCCTTCCTTGCGGAAATCAAGCGGTTAAATAATAATTGTATTGCTATTGCATCTGCAATATGTATCAGTGTCCGGTAAGCATTACAAAATCTGTATATCGTCCTGCCCGTACATTTGTTCATTGTATGCTCCCGCCTCACCATGCAACTGCTCTTCTTCGTTACCATATAAACTTTCATCGGCACCACGCATATAATTGGTTGGCGGCAAGTAATTATTGTCCTGTTCAGGTTCACCCATATAGGCAGGCGCATCTATATAATACCCTGTCTGGCCTGCCGGCGGCTGCACATCACCGAGGTCAGGAAAGCCCATGCCCGATATAGGTGTACGCTCATGGTATAGCCAGCGGTCATTGTTGGATACGGCTGCCACAGGTGTCAACCCTAATCCGTCACCGGCGAGGAAAGTCGCAGTCGGCATCAGTGTTTTGGCTGTTTTGTATGCACCCGCAATCGCTGCACCCTGAAGGATATTCTTCAGCATGGGTTGTTCCACTTTGGTCGCACCGTACATGGCACCTGCTGATACTGCCAGCGGCGGCAACATTTTTTTAAACCCTTTTTGTGATGTATCCGCAGGGTCTATTTTCAGCATCTTGTTAGCCATATTGATGGCCAGGTTGCCGATAACAAAACCGGCAACATTTTCAATCATGGGTTGTACCTGCTTCAGTACATCCTTCACGCCTGGTTTTGCAGTTGATGTATTTACCATTGTACTTGTATTTATCGTGTTAAGAAATTATTTATGCCAGTTGAAATATCTTTGCTTGGGTCAACGGATGCCTGCCGCTAACACTTTCCATGTAACCGTTTAACTGCCTGTTGATGGGCGGTGTTTCCATGGCAGCTTTATCGGCATCACTGTCCAGTAGTTTGTATACACCGTATGCCAGCGCACCTCCCAATGCGATACCCAGTATGGGATTGTTTTGTGCAAATTTGACTGCACCCGTCGCAATGTTACCCAACCCATCAGTCACATCTTCCCCTGTTGTATCTGCTGTATTATCCGGATAAATAGACTCGGGTTCAGCCGTATCTTCAGGTTCATTGAATACAACACCGTCATCTTCGGTTGCTTCCCCTTCTGTAGCGGATATATCAATGGCTTCGTCTTTTTTTACCAACCCTGTTTCACGCATGATACTTACCACGGCTGTAATCAGCGGCGTGGCGGAGGCTACGGCTGCCGCTACCGGCACTGCACCTAATGTATCTAATCCGTTCAGCCTTCCCTGCCTGCTGCTCAGGATGGCTTTGCGCAGGTTATCTTTCTTGCCGCCGGTTTTTTCAAACAGCCTTTCGACTTTTAGCAGGGCTTTTTTCGCACGCTCAATGACTGCCGCGTTCATCCCTTTAGCCCTTGCCTGCTCCGGGGTAGCATACGCCCATTTCAACCTGCTGGACATTTTACCGACATTCAGTTTCAATGCCAATAGAAAGCCGTTACGTGCTGCAATCGTGGCAGGGTTAAACCGTACAATGCCTTTGCCTGCTTTTTTTAATCCCTGTCCGACTTTTTTGAAAAATGCTTTCTTTTTGGCTTTGGGCTGGCGCACCTGTTTTTTCTGTCC
This sequence comes from Chitinophagaceae bacterium IBVUCB1, assembly GCA_002127285.1. Lineage (GTDB taxonomy): Bacteria > Bacteroidota > Bacteroidia > Chitinophagales > Chitinophagaceae > Polluticoccus. The sequence goes on along the minus strand of NFUW01000001.1, from coordinate 268,811 downwards.
CGGTTGCTTTTGCCGTTGCTTCACCCGGCCTAAGTACAGGTCGTTGCTGTCACCGGTGAGTATATCATCATCGCCGTACAGTTCGTCATCACTCAATGTCCCTTCCAGACTGCCGAAGCCATTGAGCTGATCCAGTAAGGCTTCATTGGCCATCAATTGTCCCAATGCCTGCTCCCGTTTATCCGTAAACCAATATTGGACAGCATAATCCAACATTTTCAGCAGCTCTTCGTGATTATAACCTGCTACAAAAGAAGTAACCGGATTTTCTGCTATGGCTTGCCTGGTAGCCAGCAGGTAGCGGTAAAGACCCTGCTCCAATGCCGGGTCTCTTACCAGTCCCTGCAAATATGTTTCGCCATCCAGGATACCCAACCCCTGTAAGTCCACGCCGAATAGGGCTGCATGTAGCGCCGTATTATTGGCAGCAGCAAGCTGCATAGCGTTCATTACTATTCTGCCGGTATCGTTTGCGGATGGCGAATGATTTTCTACGCCGCTTAACACAGCGATTTTTATTCCGTTCAAACTCATCGTATAATCCATCTTTTGGGTAAAGGGCTTTTCATAATTAAATTGCCCGAGTACGGCATCAACCGTATAATATGCTCCGCTGCCTGCTACCGGTACAATTACATAAATATGCTGCCAGTGCGGCTGCGAATACCTTGTTATACGAAAACGGTGCGGTATGCCGAGATTGCATAAAATCGACGAACAGAAAATGGAGAAGCAATCACAATCAATGCCTGTCAACCTGTCATGCCATGCCCTTGCCGGGCGGCGCAACTCTTCCAAACCCTGTGCATCCAGTTTATACTGGATATGGTAATAGAGGAACTCCCAAATATTGCGCAGGGTATCTTCCAAACTGCCTGCTTTCAGTTTATCCGCTATCGCTTTTGTATCGTTGATATATTTCCAGACAACTTCTTCAATGACTTGCAGCGTATCTGCGACTTCACCATTATCCATGACGATTGTATCCCTTACGTCAGCACCGCTGAACAAATGGTTGTATTGCGCACCATCGGTTCGCAATATGCGCTGGCCACTGCTGATTTCCGGGTCAGGATGATAATCCCTGTTAAAAATTTTCATCGTCATGTATTGATAATCGTTTTCGGCGTTTCGACAGTCATGCCATCTGCCTGCATGATAACCGACATCGCAACCGGTTGCGTGAAAGATTGCAGCAACCCGTTGGTGCCGCCTTTGCTGAACAGGTTGATAATGCTTGTTATGTTCTTAATGCCCATCAACGGTAAAACAGTATTCCAGGTAAGCGGCAATGTCAGCTCTCCTACTTCACTCTGCCGGTTGCTGCCGATAGGAAAACTGCGGTTGCTTGCCGGGCTTTCCGCTATCATGTTTCCTTTTGTGTTCCATAAACGGACGACCGGGTTGACAATAGTTACAGACACAGCAGATGGATTGTTTACTTTTGCTGTCGCAGCTATCTCTATCCCTGATAAATTCACTTTATGGATGCGCACTTTGGATAAGGACACAGACACATTGGCTGCCAGCTTATTAAGCTGTAACAAGCGAATGATGACCACCCCGGCACCGATACCCAATCCTATTTTTAGCGCGTTGTGCATCTGTTATCGCTTCTTCCTGCATTTGACAAACAGATAATCCAGTCCCTTCTTTGTGCAGTAACCTACTACGGCACTGATAAATGCATAAGCAACAACGGCCATACTACCATCTGCGGTTAAACTGTTGAGTAATAGCTTGGGCATGGCTTGCGCTTTATATACACCGCCTATGGTGCCGGAAGCTACTGTCCATAGTGTCGTAACTTCTCCGGCAGACCAGTCATTGTTATGTTGAGATTGATAATCCATCTTTTTGATAATGCAGCACGGTATGTATTGTCCGTGGTAATGCAAAGATTACAACAGGTTTATTGCTGGCTGATGCCTTTTGATGCCCAACGATGTCGAATGATGCCTAATGATACCCAATGATGTGCTTGTTACGTTATTGCTTCGTCAACGCGGATGTATGGTAGCTGTATAAACTATCCCTTAACTTGCAGTATTCATGTGATAGGTTTATAAGGGCTTGGCTTATTTAAGCCGGGCTTTTTTATTGTTGAAGTAAAACGGATACATTAATTTACATGCTTTCATAGTGATAGGGTTTATAGGGGCCTGGCTTGTTTAAGTCGGGCTTTTTTATTTCCAGCTATGTAAATAGTCATGCATTTGACGCCATCTGTATGCATCCGGTTTGTGTCTGCCCTTGCCTACTACGCACTTACAAATATTTTGCAAGGTTTTGTCGTAGCAATGGTAGTCATCTGCATGGATGCAATACAGCAGCAAGTTTGAGCTTGTTTTCACTATTGATTGATGGGAGCAGCTTTGTAGCAAGATGGGAGCATTTGTATATATGTGTTTGCTACAATCTAAGATGCCCGTCTGGAAAATAATGGAAGTATCAATCGGCTGTATATCACTACCGTATTTACTTTCAACCGTTTTTACTACAAGATGCTACAAATGCTACAGGATTTCAGGTGCTGTCAAATTTGCAATACGTCTGTATAATTATTAATGGCTTACGTAATCTATTCGAATGGATAGAAAATAGTTACACAAAAAATAACCCGCCAGGATATGGCGGGTTTGCGTTCAAGAAAGGGGGGGGTAACGCCTTAAAGTATTATTGTGGAAGTCTATGTTTTTTTAAGGTTCACCCAGCACATCTATAATTCGGGCAACCTCTGCTTTGGTTAAATGACGCCTGCGTAATAAGGATATTCTGACCGCTGTGCCTTGCGGACTTAAATCCAATAAACGACGGAAACTTAAACTGGCACTTTTCGTGTTATGGCTCTCAGGAAAATAAAGGGATACAAGTTCTTTTCGGGAGTACGGTTTTAATTCAAACATGTTTATGGGTTATTATTTCCGGCAAATGTATAATCTGCCTATTCATTTAGGTGCAACTGTACAAAACATTAGACGACTTTTTTATTATACTGCCTGATAAGCAGTCATACCAATACATAAACGTGCAATTTTACAACATTATTACATTTTCATTTACAGCTATTTTACAATATTAATACATTTTGTTACGGTAACAGGTTGACTTAATACGGCAACTGTAACAAGTATCTTATCAAAAAGCATCAATGGGCATCATTAAGCATCGTTAAGCATCAATAGGCATCAACGGTTCAAGAGATTTCGGGAACATTGCCATCTGTTTGAATGCATTTGTAATACAAACTATGTATTGCACCATTATCTGATTAAACATTTTACCTGCCTGATACATGTTAAGGGATCAATCATTACGCGAAGCCATTGCCGCTGATAGAGAAGAAGACAATGCAGCCGATATTTTCACTGACCGTGTAAGTATTGATAAGCTACGTGTCATTTGGGACGACAAAAACAGGCAATATACCGATGAGGAACTATACCAGATACGGGAATGGCTCTATGTAATAGCAGGGGCTGCTGTACAGGTCATGGAAAACACCCCTGCCGATACCCTCGAACAGATGGTAGCTACAGATAACAGGAAGCGTATTCGTAAAGACGTACTCCAATTTACGCCATCTAGCTCAAACGACATCTAAGGTTTTACTTGCTAAAACACTATAATATTTTTATAAATAATTGATTATCAATATTTTGTATCTTTACAATGATAAAGAGTTACAATACTATTGTACCTAAGTCACATTAGAAAACATACTGATAAATTGGCATTAAGATGAAAAAAAGAAAGGCTATATTATATATACGTGTAAGTACGGATGAACAGGCTGAGAAGGGACACAGCCTTGCACACCAGGATGACTCACTCCGAAAATACTGTGCCATGCATAACATAGAGGTGGTGGCTTTTTTTAAGGAAGACTATTCTGCTAAAACATTTGAGCGCCCTCAGTTCAACAAGCTCCTGGAATTTCAGCGAAAGAATAAAGGCATGGCCGATTTACTCCTGTTCCTGAAATGGGACAGGTTCTCCCGTAATGCGCCGGAAGCGTATAGCATGATTGCTAAATTGCATAAACTGGGGCTTGAGCCGCAGGCAATTGAGCAACCGCTGAATATGGAAATACCTGAACAGAAATTCTTACTCGCTCTTTACCTCACGGCTCCCGAAGTAGAGAACGACAGGCGGTCATTGAATATATTGGCAGGTGTACGCAAGGCAATGAAAGAGGGTCGCTATATGGGTTCTGCACCTTATGGCTATAAACACGGGCGTACGGAAAACAACAAGCCTACTATAGTACCATCAAAGGAAAAGAAAATGGTATTGCAGTCTTTTGAAATGATGGCAACGGGTTTATACCAGATAGAAGAACTCCGCCGTATGTTATATCAAAAAGGGATGCCTTTAGGACGCACCCGTTTCTGGTATATGATGCGTAACCCTACATATATGGGAAAGGTTTTTGTTACTGCTTATAAACAGGAGCCTGCCTGCCTTGTAAAGGGTGTGCATGAAGCGATTGTACCTGAAGCTTTATTTTATGATGTACAGGATATTTTAGATGGCAGAAAAAAGAAAGAACAGCCTGTTACAATTTGTCAGCAAGACGAACTGCCGCTGCGTGGATTTTTAGCATGTGCTAAGTGCGGAAAGCCGTTAACCGGCAGTGCCTCAAAAGGCAGGAACGCAAGGTATTATTATTATCACTGTAAAGCAGGATGCAAGGAACGCTTTCGCGCAGATGAAGCGAATGGTGTTTTCTATGATGTATTACGTGCTGTGAGTGCCAATGATAAAATATTCCGTTCATTGGAACTGATAATGGGTGGTAAACATAAGGATGCTACAGACGACCGTGCAGAAGAACTTGCTACCTTAAAGAAACAATTGGATACGTACGAACAAAGGTTGGAACGTGCGCAGCTATTCATGCTGGATGGTCAAATGGATTTTATGGAATACCAACCTATCAAATCGAAGTTGCAAGAAGATATACATCGCATCAGAATAAAGATAGATGCAATAGAAGAAGTCAAACCAAAAGACGAAACCGCCATCATGGAGTATGGTTTCTATTTTTTAGCAAATCTCGACAAACTCTTTACTGCTGCGGATTTAGAGGTAAAACGCCGGATAATCGGTTCGACCTTCCCCGAAAAGTTGATTTTTGAAAATAACAGGTATCGAACCGCTTCTGATAATAATGTCTTGCTGCTGATTGCCGCTACTGGCAAGGGTTTGGGCGTAAAAAAAGAAAGCAGATTAGAAAAATCTAATCTGCTTTCCCGTAGAGTGGAAGCACACGGGATCGAACCGCGGACCCTCTGCTTGTAAGGCAGATGCTCTGAACCAGCTGAGCTATGCTTCCTTACCTTGTTTCCTGTTCGGAAACGGAGTGCAAATATAGGTAGCTTTCCTTTTTCTCCAAAGGCTTTTTCAAAAAAAAATCATTCATATATGTTGCTTATTCTGTGTAATAGGCTGGGCTTTAGTATTTTCGCAAGCTGATAAAGAGATTTGATATGCAAACACAATGGCAAACAATGATAGAGGCGGCATACGCTAACCGCGAACTGCTGAAAGAAGAAACATACAAAGAAGCCGTTCGTGCGGTGATAGAAGAGGTAGATAAAGGCCGCTTGCGTGTTGCGTCTCCGTCTGCTGATGGCTGGCAAGTAAACCAATGGGTAAAACAAGCCATCCTGCTGTACTTTGGTATACAACCTATGCAAACGTGGAATGTGGAGCCGTTTGAGTTTTACGATAAAATGTTACTGAAAAAAGATTACGCATCGCTGGGTGTGCGTGCAGTACCACATGCAGTAGCGCGATATGGGGCGTATGTTGCTAAAAACGTGGTATTGATGCCATCTTATGTAAATATCGGCGCGTATGTAGATGAGGGTACAATGGTAGATACATGGGCTACAGTAGGCTCTTGCGCGCAGATAGGAAAGGGTGTACACTTGAGTGGCGGAGTAGGTATAGGGGGGGTGTTAGAACCATTGCAGGCATCACCTGTTGTAATAGAGGATGGTTGTTTTATAGGTTCTCGCTGTATAGTGGTAGAGGGGGTAATTGTAGAAAAAGAAGCGGTGTTGGGCGCTAATGTTGTGCTCACCCAATCAACAAAAATAATAGATGTAAGCGGCAACGAGCCGATTGAATATAAAGGGCGTGTACCGGCACGTAGCGTGGTTATCCCCGGTAGCTATACCAAAAAGTTTCCTGCAGGCGAATATCAGGTGAGCTGTGCATTTATAATAGGACAAAGAAAAGCATCTACAGACCTGAAGACAAGCCTCAATGATGCATTAAGAGAGTTTAATGTTTCTGTATAATTTCGTCTGCACGCTATATTATGCGCACATTGCTGTTAACAGGATTATTAGACAAGACAGGTACCGAGTTTTGCGGCGAAAAAATATCGGATATTCTTTGGTGTGCAGGTATAATACTGGCAACGCTGGTATTGAAAAAGCCGATTGCGAAAACCATGGCAAGGCTTATAGCTTTTACTACAGGCCGTATCACTAATAAAAAACATGGAACGGTATTTCGCGAGCTGATAAAAGGCCCTTTGGAAGCCCTGTTGCAAATTGTGCTTTTTTACATTGCCATCAATCAGCTGCATGTTTTGCTTGATAGTCTTTTATTGCAACGAATAAACGATAAGCATGAACAATGGGCTGTGCGGGTAAGTGATATTGTTGACCATATTTTCCTTTTCCTGATTATTTTCTATGCTACGTTAGCAATTGCCCGTACCATTGACTTTGCCTATCATATTAAAATGGATGAAGCAAGGGAAAAAGATAATATACAATCACAACAGCTACTGCCAATACTGAAAGATGCCATAAAAGTGGTGTTGTGGACTATTGGTGTTTTTTGGTTGTTGGGTACAGTGTTTCATGTTAATATTCCTGCGCTCATTACTGGTTTGGGTATTGGTGGTGTTGCCATAGCTCTTGCAGCAAAAGAGAGTGTTGAAAACCTCTTCGGAGCGTTTACTATTCTTACAGACAAGCCATTCAGAGTCGGCGATATTATTAAGTTGGGTTTGGTTGAGGGTACTGTGGAGCGTATTGGTTTTCGCAGTACAAGGTTGCGTACTGCAGACGGTTCTGCTATTACTATACCAAACAAAAAGCTGGTGTACGAAAATCTGGAGAACTTAAGTAATCGAACCAGCCGCAGGATGAAACTGGTACTTAGTATTAAGTATGGGGTAACCCATGAAACTTTGCAGCAAATAGTAAAAGACATCAGGGCATCGCTACAACACATGCTGTATGTTACAAACCCTGTAGAAGTAGTAGTAGATGGTTTTTCGGAGAATTCATTTCAGTTAACAGTGTCTTACGGATTGCCTGCGCCATTGCCGGATGGTGTCGAACTACAGGATATTAAGCATCAGGTGAACATGAATGTCTATGCCATTCTTGTTAAACATCAAGCCTATCCCATAGGCGAAACTGATAATATTACTATTAACAATCTGCTGGATGAAGAATCTGCTGATAACGCTAATGAAGAGTAGCTAATTGGTTCATTTTCCATTACTTATGCAATATGCTATCCTGTCTTAGGGCACTTATTATTCTTGGTTTGTTAACCGCTCGTTAACCACTTGTCAATATGGGGTTAACAAGCCCTGTTTTTTTGGCTATCGGGGGTGGATGATAGCATCTTTGTGTCATCAAACAAAAACAAATCAATCAAATTAAACAAACAAAAATTATGAAAAAAGTAATCGCAATCATCGCTCTAGGTATCACTGGTTTTGCTGCTAAAGCACAGTCTCCTTCATCTACTGCTACACAAACAGTTAATCTGAACCTGAGCAACGCTATCGAATTGACTTTCACAGGGTCTGGTACTGCTACAGGTGCTGCTGTAAATTTGGCTTTCAACACAGTAAACGACTACGCAAACGGTGTAGCATCAGCTGAACAAACATTGCGTGTACGTTCTAACCGTCGTTTCGGTGTAACAGTTCGTACCAACAATGCTAACTTTACTTATACTGGTGCTGTAACGCCTGCTCCCGTAATGCCTGTAACTGGTGTGTTAGACCTGCGTGTACCTGCAAATGGTACTGGTGGTACTATCGCTTCTCCTTTTAGTGCATCTTCATATGCCGACCTGAGCAACACTGCACAAAACCTGTTGAGCAACTGTGCAAACGGTGGTAACCAAACTTTCAATATACAGTACAATGCTACTCCCGGTTTTGCTTACCCTGCAGGTACTTATACGGTAGATGTGGTTTATACTGCTACGCAGCTTTAATTAGTCTCTCTCTTATCCCTTATACAGAAGGGCCCTTTATAGGGCTCTTTTTTAATTCACAAAACCGTAGAATAATGTGCATTAGTGCCATAGTGCAGTCTGTTGATTGCAGTCTTTTGTGTATTTTGCCGCAACAGGGGACTGTTACATTGCATGCATTGCCTTAAAACTATTTTTTATGGCATTGCTGTAACCCATTAAATGAGCGGCGACAAAACATACAAGTTGCTAAAGGCATTGTGTATAATGTCTTTATTATTATCGTTGTGCTGTATAGAAGCTACAGCACAGCTTAGCAAAACCATCTACAAAACAGCCATACTGAACGACACACTGGTTGCAAAAGGCAACCGCGATTTCATGTTCAATACCATCAACATTACCAACCTGACGGATAAAAAAATCAGTGTTATCGTCAATGTGTTTGCCCCTGATGGTTGGGATATGGTTACCCAAAAGCTGCTTACAGTAAGCCTGAACGAAAACGAACAGACCAGTATCCCCATCAGGCTTGTTGCTTCAAAGTCAAAAACAGCACAGTGGCAAACCGTACGTATCGAATATCGGTTGAACGACGGTTTGGAAAAGCTGACAGATACTTTCAGAGTACGGGTTAAGGAATTTACCAAGTTTAAAGCCGACTTGCCATTGTCCAACTATGCACTGGCAGGCTATGAAAAGAATATACGCTTCCCTGTATATCTGAAAAACTCCGGCAATACAATCAATAAATACACCCTTACATTTTCAAATCATTTCTTAAATCTGGATTATAAAAAAGAAATAACCTTAGAGCCTGGTAAAGACAGCACATTTATGTTGCCCATACATATTACAGAAAGGCAATGGTCGCAACTGCGCAGAGAAGATATAAAAGTGCAGGTAGGCGTTGAGGGTGGCGAAACCATGAACCTGAACCAGGTCATTACAAGAGTAGGCAGTATGTTGAAAGACAATAAATCAGCCTATCTGGATATGCCATTACAAGTAGAGGTGGGTTCTTCTTATCAGGGCGAAGAAAACTTTCAGTACTATGGCGCACTGCATGGTTCGCTTGACCTGGGTAATCAAGACAAAGTATCGCTTGATTTAAGGAGCAAAACATTAACACAAGGCCAGTCAATTGATAACAGTGTTGTAAGGGTAGACTATACAGGGTATAAATGGAGTGCATCTGCAGGTAACATCAACGAACTAACAGACTTCTACATGGATGGCTATGGTGCCAAAGTAGGTAGAAACTGGAAAGAAAGAGACAAAGTAGATGTATATGGCTTATTAAAAAGCAGGGCGGGTAATAGTAAGTTGGGCGGTATGAATTATGTGTATGGCGGACTGCGGCACAATGTAATAGCCAATGGGGGATTGAGTGCCAACTTTGATGTTGACAGAAAACTGAATAGCTATCTGGTAAAGCAAGGCGGTGAATGGAAGTTTGCTGAAAACGGCAAACTGTCGGTAAATGGTGGCGTGGGTATGGAGCAATCTACCGCCAAACTGGTTGGCGGAGCAAAGAATACACAAATAGGTACTTCTATAGGGTATAATTTGCAATGGGAAACCAAGCACACAGGAATCACCTCTATAGTACTGCTAAACAGTAATACATACCCGGGTATATTCAAGGGCCAGCGTATGCAAAGTCACGATGCACGTTACATATTTGGCAAAAGCTTTGTTGGTGGTTTTTATGATTTCAGCCTGCGCAAAGCGAACTTTTATCAGGATACAGCTTTGTTCGAAAATGTATTCAACCTGCAAACACAAACCTATGGCGCACGTGTTGGTACAGGTTTCAAAGGAGCCAACTTTACACTATCCGGCGCAGATCAATTACAGATACAAAGCGATACTGGCGATTTTGCACAGTACAGGTTTCGCTATTTAAACCTGAGTGCGTCTTTTCTGATATTCAGGCGTTTATTTTTAACCATGAACAGCTATTACGGGCAAGGTTCAATACCCGGTAAAGAAGCACAAACTGCTACTACTATCAGTAGTAATCAGGGAAATATACAATACCGCTGGGTAGGTGCTTCACTGCGTTACGATAAGGGGCCCTATTATTATCATGAATTCACCGCTTATATTAAAAACCCCGAAGAGTACGAACGTCTTATTATCAGCCCCTATCTGGAGTTGGGATTATTTAAAAACTCGTTGAATCTGCGTTCGCAATTCAACTATGCCAAAACACTGCCGGGGGGTATAGAAACATCCAACTTGCTTACCAATATTTTGTATGCAAATGCTAAACATGGCTTCGATTTTAGTCTGATAGGTATATTACCCATAAAGCAGCTCGACAGACGGCCTTTTATTACCACATCACTGCGTGTGCGTTTGCATACTCCGTTTGTTGCCATACGCAAATACTACAATCTGAAGATGGTACTGTTTAAAGACATGGATAATGACGGGGAAATGGATCCGGGAGAAGAACCGATAGAAGGGCAGATGTTGTCAATAAAAGGCAGCCGTTTTATTACAGACGATAAGGGTAATATAGTGTTTAAAAACGTAGATAAGGGTCAGTATAAAGTGGATTTCGGATTTGCCAGCAAAGTGCGTGGTTGGGTGCCAAGTGGCGGGCCTGTGCAAACTTTCCAGCTTACAGGCAATAAAACATTCTTTATACCCTACAAAGCCAGTAAAATACTGAATGGTAAGCTGAACCTGGAAGTTGATGATAAATCGAACCTTACATTTAAACTGTCCAATATTAAAGTAACGGCACGCATCGTCAGTAAAACCGATACTATTGAATATTCAACCCTGACAAGCGAAACCGGTGAGTTCTACTTTAACCTGCCTGGTGGTGTATATACTATTTCTCTTAGTCAGGTAGCATTTGATGACAACTTCAGGCCTACTGAATTTTCTCAGCAAGTTGACCTTGCCCTTAATAACGAGAAAACAATCTACTTCTACATCAAGCAACGCAAACGCAGCATCAACATTAAAAAGAAAGAATAAGACGGTTGTATATCACTTGTTAATTACTTGTTAACCGCTTGCAAAACGGGCGTTAACAAAGGCATGTTTTTTGCATTGGTATATATGCATAGGGCATATTTGTAGCATCAAACAAACAACAAAACAATATTTTATGAACAACCAGGAGAGAAAGATAGCAGCATTTGCCCGCATGGCGCAGTTTGTTGTTAAAAAACAAATCAGAGAACAAGCCCTGAATTCTTACGATTATCTGGGTAGCATGATTAATAACATGCAATACATCAATGTAACATTGATGACTGCAGCTATCAACATCATCAAAAAAATTCGTGATGATAAAGATGTGGACCTTGATGGTGTTACAAACGAATTTCGTAAAATCATCCACTCATCTGTAGAGCAATACACGTTGAAAGTATGATGAGCTATAACGTTTTTAAAAGAAGAAGCCCCGCAATATTGCAGGGCTTCTTCTTTTAATGTCTGAATGTTTGAAGAAAGCAGGTAAATAGGGTATTTTTGCACACTTTAGGCAGTATGCGTATATTAATGGTATGCTTGGGAAACATCTGCAGGTCGCCCATAGCAGAGGGTTTGATGCAGCGGAAGATTGAAACAAACGGGCTTGACTGGAAAGTAGATTCTGCTGGTACAGAGTCGTACCACATCGGCGAGCCACCACACAGGTATTCTCAAAAAGTTTGCCTTGCAAATGGCATTGATATATCTAAGCAGCGTGCAAGGAAGTTTACCAAAAACGACTTCGACCAGTTTGATAAAATATACGCGATGGCAGCAGATGTATATGATGAGATAAAACATATAGGCGGGCATGGGACGGACATGGGTAAAGTAGCGTTATTTGTAAATGAGTTACATCCGGATTCAAACCAATCTGTACCAGACCCATGGTATGGAGACGAAGACGGATACCTGCCCGTGTATGAATTGATAGACCAAACCTGCAACGCCATTATAGAAAAATATAAGTAAGGAACTAATTATGTCGAAACCTGCAATACCACAAGGAACAAGAGATTTTTCGCCTGCGGAAGTACGCAAGCGACAGTACATATTTAATACGCTGCGCAACATATTCGAGCTATATGGTTTTCAGCCATTGGAAACACCTGCAATGGAGAACTTAGCTACACTAACAGGCAAGTACGGAGAGGAAGGTGACAGGCTGATATTTAAAATACTGAACAACGGCCTGCACGAGAAGAAAGATGCAGACAAAGAAAAACTGAATGCAGAATGGACAAGGATACTGGAGCGCTCTGTATCTTCTCCTATCGTAACGGAACGAGCGCTACGCTACGACCTTACCATACCTTTTGCCCGCTATGTGGTTATGCACCAGCACGAACTGGCTTTCCCTTTTCGCCGATACCAGATGCAGCCAGTGTGGCGTGCAGACCGCCCGCAAAAAGGTCGCTATAGGGAGTTTTGGCAATGCGATGCAGATGTAGTAGGCAGTACATCCCTTATAAACGAGGCGGAATTACTTTGTATTTATCAGAGTGCTTTTCAGCAATTAGGGTTGCCGCAAGTAGCTATCAAAATTAACAGCCGAAAGCTATTAGCTGGTTTAGCAGAGATATGTGGCACACCTGAATTAATGATGGACATTACTATCGCACTGGATAAGCTGGATAAAATTGGCTGGGATGGTGTTGTAAAAGAACTACAGGAAAGAGGCATAGCAGATGAGGGCATAGCACAAATAGAAAAAGTCATCAACGTAAACGGTAACAATAACGAGAAACTGGCTGCCCTTACAAATATAATGGCTGATAGTGCTACTGGCTTAGAAGGCATAAATGAATTGAAGCAAACCCTTGCATACCATCAGCAAATAAAAGATGCTGCATGGCAGTCAACAATAGAAGTTGATATCAGCCTTGCGCGCGGGCTTAATTATTATACGGGTGTGATTGTAGAGGTGGTATGCCGTGCCGTACAGATGGGCAGCATCGGCGGCGGCGGCCGTTACGACGACCTGACTGGTCTTTTTGGTTTGAAAAATTTATCGGGTGTGGGTGTATCGTTTGGTATAGACAGGATATATGATGTAATGGAAGAGCTAAACCTGTTTCCGCCGGCATTGCAGACAGGTGCCAATGTATTGATACTGAATTTTGGCGGCGATAACGAAACGTATGCTTTGCAAGTACTACAACAACTACGTACCAATAACATAGCTGCTGAAATATACCCTGAGGCTGCTAAATTTGATAAGCAAATGAAGTATGCCAACAAGCGCGGCATTACCTATGTATTGCTATTGGGAGATGACGAAAGAATGCAAAACAAAATAAGTATTAAAAACTTTGTAACAGGCGGTCAGCAATCAGTTACAATTACTGAGGCTATAAACATCCTTAGCTAACGATAACAGTAACAGAAAATAATAGAAAACCCCGCATTTGCGGGGTTTTGTTATGATATAGTATTGTATCAATTTTAGTTTCTGCGGAATGCAGGACAAGCAGCTTGCCAGTATTTCTTCACATTGCCAAAAGCATCGAGATAAACGGTAACCGTAACGCTTGTAAAATAATACCAATCGTTTGCCTTGCTATCGCCACGCTGGTATTTGTAGTCAGGATATTGCTGATTGTGTATAGTGCTGGGTGTAGTAGGCACTTGGTCTGCACTATGGAAAACCCTGTTTATTTCATCGCCACGGAAAGCAAGATCTACCGATTGTTGACCTTTGTATGCTTTCAGTACGTCGAGATTAACATATGACTTGCTCACGTCGTCCAGATAATCTGTATTCGTATAACGGAAGCCAGCTTCGGCCGCTATGAAGAATGTTTTACCTACAAATAATTTCAAACCACCACCTATAGGGAATGCCATATTGGTTAGTTTGTATTCTTTACGGTCGGGGTAGTTAGGTATGCCCTGCCCCTCAGTCCCCAATGCGCGCAGATATACTTTCTCACCACGCATACCATCTGTATATGGGTTGAAATGGAATAATGCTATGCCACCAAAGATGTAAGGGCTGAACTTCATACGCTCTTTCTCTACACGGAAGAGGTTTAATTCAAAACCACCATGCACCTCGAATATATTACTTGCAAAACGAAGATTGCGTGCTCTTTTTACCGGAACATCCGATAGGCTGTCTGCCGCGGTAACGTTTGAATAAGCTGCGCCAAAACGTATGCCCAGATTAGGGTTGAAGAAGTATTTATACATCAAACCACCCATAGGCCTGAAGCCATAATTCGGGTATAACTTATTCTGCAAATCGCCGTAGTAATTAGCCGCTCCGGCACTCAGACCAAATTCATGGTGCGTCTGTGCAGATGCTAAAAAGGGTATAACCAAAGCCAACGATAGTATAATACGTTTCAAAGCCTGAAAGTTTTGTTAAAGGATACAATTCGAAAGATAGAAACAATTTCTGAAAAACAAAAGACTGACAGTAAGCTAATTTATTAAATATAGACATAATACAATATATTACTTTACTGTAGCGACTTTCTACGCATTATAAACATGCGACATATTATATTGTACTGTTTTTTTAATCAGTCTTTAATGATGTGGCAGGCTGCAAGGGAAACCTTATTTTTGCGGACTTCGCATAATATAAACAATGGATTTAATAAAAGACTTACAGGAAAGGGGCTTGATACAGGACATAATGCCCGGCACGCAGGAACAACTGAATAAAGAAATGACTTCGGGCTATATCGGTTTCGACCCTACGGCTGATAGCCTGCATGTGGGTAGTTTATTGCCCATTACCCTGCTGATGCGTATGCAACGTGCAGGCCACAAACCTTATGCTTTGGTTGGCGGTGCTACAGGTATGATTGGTGACCCATCGGGCAAGTCGGCAGAACGCAACCTGCTGGACAAAGAAACACTGCAAAAAAACTGCGATGGCATCAGAAAACAATTAGAGAAATTTCTGGACTTTGACGAGCAGCACCCCAATAGTGCAGTGATGGTAAATAATTATGATTGGTTCAAAGACTATGGCTTTCTTGATTTTATACGCGATGTAGGTAAGCACATAACAGTAAGCTACATGATGGCGAAAGACTCTGTACAAAAACGTTTGGAAACAGGCTTATCGTTTACGGAGTTTTCGTACCAACTGATACAAGGCTACGATTTTTACTACCTCAACCAGCATCACAATATAAAACTGCAAATGGGCGGTGCCGACCAATGGGGTAATATTGTAACGGGTACAGAACTCATCCGCCGCAAAGGTGGCAGCGAGGCTTTTGCGGCTACCTGCCCGCTAATTACCAAAAGCGATGGCAGCAAATTTGGCAAGAGCGAGAGTGGCAATGTGTGGCTGGATGCAGAGAAAACATCGCCTTATCAGTTCTACCAGTTTTGGCTAAAACTGCCTGATGCAGATGCAGAGCGTATGGCATTTACTTTCTCATTTAAGACGGTTGAAGAAATTAAAGCCTTAATTGCTGAACATCAACAAGCTCCGCACTTGCGTGCGCTGCAAAAGGCACTGGCAGAAGAACTGACCATATTGGTACATAGCGAGGCCGACCTTGCTTTTGCACAAAAAGCATCTGAGATACTCTTTGGGCAAAGTACGGTAGATGCGCTCCGTTCGCTGAACGAAAAACAACTGCTGGAAGTGATGGAAGGCGTGCCGCAGGTAACGGCTGCGAAAGAAATGCTTGATGGCGAGGGTGCGGATTTTCTCAGCTTTTTGGCAGATAACAAAGTATTCCCATCAAAAGGAGAAGCCCGCAAGATGATACAAGGTGGCGGTGTGAGCATCAATAAAGAAAAACTGACTGCGATAGACCATAAACTAACAGCAGCCCAGTTGTTGAATGATAAATACCTGCTGATACAAAAAGGTAAATCAAACTACACGCTGGCTATATTCAGTTAAACAATAGCTGCTCTTATTTCTTTATTTTTGAAGGGCATGTCTTCTCGCACCATACGGACTATATTAATATTACTGGCAGTGGCAGCGGTATCGCTGCCTGCTTTTTATTGCAGCAGCCCGTCTGAAAAGACTATACAAACATCAGGAGTATCTGCATGGCATAATGTATATGACACCAGCATACAGTACGTTGGTATGGAAACATGCCGAGGCTGCCATGCAGAGGTGTATAATACATACATACAAACAGGTATGGGGCAATCTTTTCATTATGCCACCAAACAAAAATCTGCTGCTGATTTTACACACGCACCCGTGTACGATAAAGATTTTGATTTTTATTACAAACCCTTTTGGCAGGGCGATTCACTGTATGTAAAAGAGTATCGAATAATAGATGGCGATACAACGCATTTGCTGGTGCAGAAGATTGACTATATCATCGGTTCGGGACAACATACCAACTCACATATCTTCAGTAAAAACGGGTATTTGTATCAAGCACCCATCACATTTTACACACAAAAAAAACAATGGGATCTTGCACCCGGATTTGAAAAAGGTGCCAGCAGCCGTTTTACAAGATTGATAGAGTCGGAATGTATGACCTGCCACAATGGCTACCCCGATTTTGTGCCCACCAGCCAAAACAAATATGTGAGCCTGAAAACAGGCATAGACTGCGAGCGATGCCACGGGCCGGGGGGCTTGCACGTGAAAGAAAAAATGGCAGGCAATATCGTAGATACTTCTAAATGGCCCGATTATACTATCGTGAACCCGCGCAGGCTGCCTACAGAATTGCAAAACAACATCTGCCAGCGTTGCCATTTACAAGGCATAGCAGTGCTTAATGATGATAAAACGTTTTTTGACTTTCGCCCCGGTATGCACTTGTCTGAAGTGATGAATGTTTTTATGCCGCAATACGAGGGTGCGGAAGATAAGATGATTATGGCATCGCATGTAGAGCGAATGAAGAAGAGCGATTGCTATGTAACATCTGCCAAAATGAGCTGCATCACATGCCACAACCCCCATGTGAGTGTGAAGTTTACACCACGTACACAATACATCAATGCATGTAATAATTGTCATACTACCGGCACGCAAATTTGTACTGAAAAAGAAGCGTTGCGAAATGCAAAAAACAACGACTGCATTACCTGCCACATGCCACGCAATGGCAGTATAGACATACCACATGTAGCCGTAACAGACCATTATATACGCAAACGCCCGATAGACGATGCAACGAAAAGTAAAATCACCGCATTTCTGGGTATGAAGTCTTACAACAACGATAAACCCGATGCCATTACTACCGCGCGGGCATTTATGGAGTTTTACGAAAGGTATAATCCTAATAATGGGTTGATAGACTCTGCGTTAAAATACTTAGCCAAAGAACAGCCACGCGAAGCAAACGAAAAACAAAACAGGGATTATATTCGCGCTTATTTTTTACTGAACGATTTTAATAAAGTAGTGCAATATGCTGCCGCACTGCAACCGGATAATGTAAAAGATGCGTGGGCTTGCTATCGTATTGGCGAGTCGTACTACAATACAGCACAAGCAAGTAAAGCACTGGCATGGTATCAGCGTGCAGTAGCAATATGGCCGCAATCGCTTGATTTTCAGAACAAATACGCTAATTGTTTATTGACACTAAAGCGAACAAAAGAAGCGCAAGATGTGTTTATGTACATATTGAAAGAAAATCCGGACAATCTGAGTGCGAACTTAAACATCGGATACCTGTACATGCAACAGGGCAATAATACGATGGCTTATAATTACCTGATGCGTGCGCTGCAGTTAAATCCTGACTATCCGCAAACACTCATTAACCTTGCCGTATGGCAACACAATAATGGTAACGATGGCAATGCAAGGAAGCACTTGCTGCATTTATTAAAAAAGCATCCCCAACACGAGCAAGCTAAGGCTATGCTTGCCGATATACAATAGTCACTTATTAAAATCCAAATAAATAGAAATGAGAAAGTTAACAATTACCGCATTACTGATGCTATTCGCTACAAGCCTTTTTGCACAGCGGGGTTATAACGAAAGCTGCCCGAAACTCTACACCGGTTTTAGTCTTGGCATGGAAAATCCGAATGGGTTTATAGGATTTAATTTTGATGTACCTGTTACGCAACGTTTTTCATTAGGTACAGGTGCAGGACTAAGCACATGGGGCCTCAAAGCGTTTGGCGAGGGCAGGGTGTATTTTAAGGACTGTAACAGAGGCCCTGCCATTGGTTTAGGGGCTACTTATAACACAGGGCTTAGTACACTAAGTACAACATTACCAACTACTACAGGGGATAGAGATGTATCGTTGGTATTTGAGCCGTCAACCAACGCATTTGTGTCTTTATATTATTTCTGGAACATCGGCAGAAGAGGACACAGAATACATACTAACATCGGCTATTCATACAGGTTTACAGACCCTGTATATCGCATAACGGATGGTTCTGAACTAACATCTGATGGTAAGACGGCGATCGACGTATTAGCACCGGGTGGTTTTATGGTAGGTTTTGGTATGTCTTTCGGAGTTTTGCGATAAGCTTCAAACTATATATAACAAACAAGAGGGATGCAATTCGCATCCCTTGTTTGTTTAAAAACGATAGTGTATAAAAAAGCGTTGTCTGAACTGCCCTGCATCAAATTCTGACATGGAAGTGTACAATGGAAAGCCTTGTGAATAACGTATGCTTTTGTACCCCAACTGTATGGCAGATAGCTCTGTACCTATACACAGGCTGCGAAACTGAATCTTGGCACCAATAGAAGGAGCTACATTTGCTGAAAACATGGACGCATCGGCATCGGGGCTGAATGTTGTACTTGTGTATTGACTAAAACGGTTATTCTCTACCCTTTCAGATGTAACATAACTGTAGTTGCCCCTGCCATACCCGAAACGCGCCTCTACAGCCGCGAATAAATATACCCGCTTGTAAAACTTGCGCTGCATCTCTACACCCAAGCCTGCCACCACATTGGGGATGGTAGTTTGCCTGCTTACTTCTATCACCGTATCGCCATTTTTACTCATTATGGTTGGGTAATAATTTTCAAAAAACTCACCATAAGCCAGCATCAGCCTGTAGCCCATGTTGGGTTTTACCCAGCGTTTGTATTGTAAGCCGGCAAAGCTGATGTCGCCGCGATGTACATCTCTGTTGAAGTGCGTTTCGCCCATCAAGCCTAGTTCATTTTTCTTTATCTGGAGTGGCTTTTTAGTTTGCACTGTTTGGTTTGTTTCTTGCGCAGTGGCTGTTTGTACTGCCAGCAGCCATAGTATTGTTATTATCTTATTCATTATCAGTTGGTTTGAAAGCCTATAACGCAGGCGCTGCCTGTATATTGCTGATAGTGGTTAAAAATGGCATTAAAAAAGCCTTACAAAACTGTAAGGCTAAAGTATTTATGCATTTTGATTAATCTGCGGTTAAAGCGCAGCGTTGTACTTAGCTGCTACCACATCCCAGTTTATCACGTTCCAGATAGCACCAAGGTAGTCGGGGCGTTTGTTCTGATACTTCAGGTAGTATGCATGTTCCCACACATCTATACCCAGTATCGGTGTGCCTTTTACTTCGGCAATATCCATCAGGGGATTGTCTTGGTTAGGTGTAGATGTTACTTCCAGGTTACCGTCTTTCACTATCAGCCATGCCCAGCCACTACCAAAGCGTGTAGTACCTGCCGTGTTCATTTTTTCTTTCAGCGCATCTAATGTGCCGAATGCAGCGTTGATAGCATCTGCCAACGGACCAGATGGCTGGCTACCGTTAGCACCCAGTATTTCCCAAAACAGGCTGTGGTTCCAATGTCCGCCACCATTGTTGCGTACCGCAGCAGGGTAAGCAGATATATTTGCCATCAGTTCTTCCAGCGATTTGTTTTCGCCATCCGTACCTGCCAATGCTTTGTTCAGGTTATCTACATAAGCCTGATGGTGCCTGTCGTGGTGTATCTGCATGGTGAGTGCGTCAATATGTGGTTCCAGTGCGTCGAATGCATAGCTTAATGCAGGAAGAGTATGTGCCATAATTGTATTGTTTTAAATTGTTTTAAGAACGCCAAAGTTAAACCTGATTAGCGAAAGCCCAAAATGGCAGGGGTGACTAAATAGTTATTTAAAATGGGTGTATAAACAGCATCGCAAGCCTAATGCTGTATATTTGAATGGTATTTCGAAATACCGTACATGAGTCTTCCCTCGTTATCGTTACGGCGGCCTGTATTAGCCATCGTATTAAATATATTGATAGTGGTTTTCGGGTTCATCGGGTTCAATGCTCTCGGTGTTCGCGATTATCCGTCTATAGACCCGCCCATCATCAATGTTCGCACATCTTATGCAGGTGCGAATCCCGACATTATTGAATCGCAGATAACAGAGCCACTTGAAAAGTCGATTAACGGCATTGCAGGTATCAAAAGTATATCGTCTACCAGCGCGCAGGGCAATAGCAACATCACGGTAGAGTTTGATTTGGGTATTGATTTAGAAGCTGCCGCCAACGATGTACGCGATAAAGTATCGCAAGCCATACGCAACCTGCCGCAGGATATTGATGCGCCACCAGTAGTATCAAAGGCCGATGCCAACTCGCAACCTATCATATCCATGACGGTGCAGAGCGATACCAAAAATCAACTGGAACTGACGGAGTATGCGGAAAATGTATTGGTAGAACGCCTGCAAACCATCGCTGGTGTAAGCAGCATACAGATATGGGGACAAAAACGCTATGCCATGCGCCTATGGCTCGACCCATTGAAGATGGCAGGCTACGGCATTACGTTTGGCGATGTGGAGCAATCGCTGGCAAGGCAAAATGTGGAATTGCCATCGGGCAAATTATCGGGTGCGAATACCGAACTATCTGTACGCACATTTGGCAGGCTGTTTACAGAAGAAGATTTTAATAACCTGATAATCCGAAATATAAACGGAACAGACATTCATCTGCGCGATGTAGGCGAGGCCGTGCTGGGACCCGAGAATGAAGAAACCATTCTGAAAGAAAGCAATGTGCCGATGATAGCGCTTGCTATTACACCGCAGCCGGGCTCTAATTATGTAGCTATTGCAGATGAATTTTATAAACGCTACGATGCGCTGAAAAAAGATATACCTGCCGACTTCAAAGTAAACATAGCGCTTGACACTACCGCTTATATCAAAAAATCCATCAGCGAGGTAGAGGAAACTTTGTTCATAGCCTTTGCGTTGGTGATACTCATTATTTATCTCTTCTTCCGCGACTGGCTGATAGCTTTCCGTCCGTTGATAGATATACCCGTAAGCCTTATTGGTGCATTCTTCATTATGTACACTATGGGTTTTACCATCAATATACTTACGCTGCTGGCTATTGTACTGGCAACAGGGCTTGTGGTAGATGATGGTATTGTAGTGACGGAAAACATCTATAAGAAAATAGAACAGGGCATGGAGAAAAACCGTGCAGCAAAGGAAGGTAGCGAGGAGATTTACTTTGCCGTTATATCTACATCCATCACACTGGCGGTTGTGTTCCTGCCCATTGTGTTCCTGCAGGGTTTTACCGGCAGATTGTTTAGAGAATTTGGTATAGTAGTTGCAGGCGCGGTGCTTATATCAGCATTTGTTTCATTGTCGCTAACCCCCGTATTGAATGTGTTGATGACACGCAAAGAACATAAGCCCTCAAAGTTCTATGTAAAGTCTGAACCATTTTTTCAATGGATGGAACATATTTACAAACAAGGGCTGGTATGGATAATGCGGCACAAATGGGTTGCCGTTACAGGTGTTATCGTAAGTTTTGCTTTGATATTTTTTATTGGAAAAGGTTTGCAAAGTGAACTGGCACCACTTGAAGACCGTGGACGTTTCCGTGCGCAGGTATCTGCACCAGAGGGAACATCGTACGATGCGATGGACAGGTATATGGAGCAACTGGTAAACGTAGTGCTGGATTCCGTACCTGAAAGAGAGGTAGCCTTATCTGTAACTGCACCGGGCTTTACCGGTTCAGGTGCTGTTAATACAGGTTTTATGAATGTGCGCCTGAGCGACGCGGATAAACGCAGCCGTACACAAGATGATATAGTACAGGTAGTAAACCGCAATTTGCAAAAGCAAAACTTCGGCCGCGCATTTGCCATACAGGAGCAAACCATATCGGTGCAGCGTGGTGGTAGTGCCTACCCTGTTGTGTTCATTCTGCAAAACATCAATTTTGAAAAGCTGGCGAAAGCTGTACCTGCATTTCTGGACGAGGTAAACCAAAACCCTGTATTTCAGGGTGCGGATGTTGATTTGAAATTTAATAAGCCTGAATTGTCAGTCAGCATCAACCGCGCAAAAGCATCGCAGGCGGGTGTTTCTATACAGGATATTGCGCAAACATTGCAACTGGCACTAAGCAACCGCAGGCTGGGTTACTTTACCAAAAACGGTAAGCAATATCAGGTGTTGGGGCAGGTATCAAGAGAAAATCGTGAAGCCCCCATAGACCTGAAAACATTTTATGTACGCAACAATGCAGGGCAGGTAATGTCTATTGACAATTTTGTAACAGTAGAAGAAACCACCAGCCCATCGCAGATATACCACTACAACAGGTACAAGTCTGCCACCATATCTACAGGGCTTGCACAAGGCAAAACCATTGGCGATGGCATAGCCGAAATGCAGAAGATATACGATAAGCTGAAACAAGATAAAACAGTAGATGAGTCATTTACCACCTCGCTGGGTGGGGCATCCAAAGATTATGTAGAGAGTTCATCAAACACGCTATTTGCGTTTTTGCTGGCATTGGTGTTGATATACCTGATACTCGCAGCACAGTTTGAAAGTTTTATTGACCCGCTTATCATCATGCTGACCGTACCCCTTGCAATAGCAGGTGCGGTATTGTCGTTGTGGCTATTCGGGCAAACGCTCAACATCTTTTCGCAGATAGGCATGATAATGCTGATAGGACTTGTTACTAAAAACGGCATCCTGATAGTAGAATACGCCAACCATATACGAGACAGAGGGGCTACTAAGCTGAATGCCGCAATAGAAGCAGCATCTATGCGCCTGCGCCCCATACTGATGACGAGCCTTGCCATGATGTTTGGCGCGCTGCCATTGGCACTGTCTTTAGGTGCGGCATCTACCAGCCGTATGCCATTGGGTATTGTGATAGTGGGGGGATTGTTGTTTTCGCTGGTGTTGTCTTTGTTCATAGTGCCTGTTATTTATACTTTCTTCTCTCGCAGAAAACCGAAGACGGCTACTGCCATTGAAAAACTAAACGATTGATGAAGCGATTACTGGCTGCCATATTATTTCTGTACACTGCCGATGTTGCCGCACAACAACGCTTGTCGCTGAATGATGCCATAGCAAAAGCACTGGAGTACAATTTTGATATACGGATAGCAAAAGTAGCTGTGCAGCTGGCAGAACGTAACAACACACTTGGCAATGCAGGCTTTTCTCCCGACATCAATGCCAATGCAGGGCTTACAACAGGTAGTGCCAATACAAGGATAGAATTTGCTGACGGGCGTGTGCAGCAAGTAGCCAATGCGGCATCGCTGGGGTATAACGGCTCTGTATCGCTTGGGTGGACGTTGTTTGACGGTGGCAGGATGTTTCTGAACAAACAATTACTGAATACACAAGAGGCTGTTGCTAATGCGCAACTGAAAGAACGTGTACAGTCCATCGTATCGCAAACCATACAGGCCTATGCGGCAGCTTTATTGCAAAAACAGCAAAGTATTGCTATTGATACTGCACTGGTACTTGCCAAAACAAGGATGATACTATCGCAAGTGAAATATGAAACAGGCACATCTGCAAAGGTTGATTACCTGCAAGCGCGTGTAGATTACAACACAAGGCAATCAGACTCGCTGAGCCGAGAAGCCCTGCAAGTATCATCGCTGGCCACGCTGAACACCCTGATGGGTGAAGACGCAGATAAGGTGTATGTACTGGACGATTCGCTGCAACACAACGCCGCACTGCAACCCACCGATAAAGAGCGCTTGCAACAAGTAAGCCCGTCATTGCTGATAGCAAAACAAAATGCGGAAGCATCTGCGCTGAATGCGAAAATTGCCAAAACATTCATGCTGCCTGCCTTGTCTGTAAACGGGGCTTACAGTTACAACCGCACACAAAGTCAGGCAGGCTTTGCATTGTTCAATCAGAGCTATGGACCCAGTGGCAGTGCAAATCTCAGTTTGCCCTTGTTTCAGGGTGGCAATATCCGCAGGCAGGCAAAGATAGCATCGCTGCAAGCTACGCGCGACCAGCTACTATACGACTGGCAAAACACAGAGCTGAGCAGACAATACCGCACCGCATGGCGCAATTATGAAATGGCGTTGGCCGCCTACAAACTGGAGCAGGAAAACATAGGCTATGCAAAAGAAAATCTTGATATACAGAAAGCCCGCTTCCGTGTGGGCATAGCCAACACGCTGGAAACCCGCGAAGCCGAGAACAGCTATGTGCAAGCCATGCTGCGTTTATACAATGCGGCCTTCAACCTGAAAGTATGTGAGGTGAGGGTACTGGAGTTGGAAGGGAAGCTGGTGAAGTAGAAGCCCCACCCGTCCTCCCCCAAGGGGAGGGGACTTGTTTTACATTATCTGCTTTTGGGTGTAGCGTTGTAACACTGTAACAGGTGATACAGCGATACACTAAGATACACGCACATTCGTCATGGCGGACACTGCTCCGCCATCTCTATATTGCCAGTACATTACTCATACTACAGATACTGCCTTTCGGCAGCATGACGCATTTGTACTATTGATGACAGGCAGATGCTTCAATATGTTCAGCAAGACAGTTATTTGCTTGTGTCGTCAAAATGGAAACTGATGATATACTAACAAAAAACAACCCCATGCTAAAGCATGGGGTTATGATACTTTTATAGTTGGCTTTAGCCACAACTTTTATCAACTCCACTTGGGGGGAGGGTTCTATATATGCTTCTTAAAATACTCCAGTGTACGCTTCAGACCCTCGCTACGGTCAACAGTTGGTTGCCATCCGAGTATTTCTTTTGCTTTGGTAATGTTTGGCTGGCGTTGCTTGGGGTCGTCCTTTGGTAGTGGCTCATACACAATCTTCGATTTAGAGCCTGTCAGCGCTATTACCTCTTCGGCAAACTGCAACAGCGTTATCTCTACAGGGTTGCCAATGTTTACGGGCAAGTGATAGTCTGATAACAGCAGGCGGTAAATACCTTCTACAAGGTCGTCGCAATAACAGAATGAACGTGTTTGAGAGCCATCGCCAAATACGGTTACATCTTCGCCACGCAGTGCCTGACTCATGAATGTAGGCAGCGCACGGCCATCATCGAGGCGCATACGCGGGCCGTAGGTATTAAATATGCGGATGATGCGCGTTTCCACACCATGAAAGTTGTGGTATGCCATCGTGATGCTTTCCATATAGCGTTTGGCTTCGTCGTACACACCACGCGGGCCTATGGGGTTTACATTGCCCCAGTATTCTTCTGTTTGCGGGTGTACCAGCGGGTCGCCATACACTTCAGATGTGGACGCTACCAGTATGCGTGCGCCTTTTGCTTTTGCCAAGCCAAGCAGGTTGTGCGTACCCATAGCGCCTACTTTCAGCGTTTGGATGGGCATTTTCAAATAATCTATCGGGCTGGCAGGTGATGCAAAGTGCAGGATGTAATCTATATGCCCCGGCACGTGTACAAACTTGGTAACGTCGTGGTGATAGAATTCAAAATCTTTATTAGGAAACAGGTGTTCGATGTTTTTGATATTACCCGTCAGCAGGTTGTCCATACCTACTACCGTATATCCTTCTTTCAAAAACCTGTCGCAGAGGTGAGAGCCGAGAAAGCCTGCTGCACCTGTTATTAATATACGTTTCTTAGTACTCATGTATTGTTCAGTTAATGCTGTAATGGAAAATTAGTCTAATACGCCACGCTCTCTGATACCCGTACCGTTGTTGACGGTTATTTTATTTCGCAGGTTTTCGTGTACTGTTTTGCGGCCAATGCTTTCGTAGTAGAAACCGAGTTCTTCCATCTTCTCAAGGCTATACACATTGCGCCCGTCAAAAATAGCAGGGAATTTCAGCGTATTGCTTATCTGCTCAAAGTTGGGGTTGCGGAATTCGCTCCACTCCGTTACTATCACCAGTGCGTCTGCACCAGTCAATGCATCGTATTGGTCTTCTGCAAAGTATATCTTATCGCCCAATATCTTTTTCACATTCGCCATAGCTTCAGGGTCGTAGGTGCGCACCTGTCCGCCTGCTTCCAGTATTTCGCGTATCAGTTCCAATGCGGGTGCTTCGCGTATATCGTCCGTTTCGGGTTTGAAGGCAAGCCCCCAAACGGCAAATGTGCGTCCTGATAAATCGCTGCCGAAAGCCTCGCGTATCTTTTTGCCGAGGCGCAGTTTTTGTTTATCATTTACTTCCATTACGGTATTCACAAGGCGGAAATCGTATTCCAACTCGCGCGCCGTAAGTGCCAATGCCTGCACATCTTTGGGGAAGCAGCTACCACCATAACCCACACCGGGGAAGAGGAAACGCTTACCAATACGGCCATCGCTACCCATGCCTATGCGCACCATATCCACATTCGCGCCTGCTTTTTCGCAGAGGTTGGCCATCTCGTTCATAAAAGAGATACGCATAGCCAGATAAGAGTTGGCAGCGTACTTCGTCATTTCAGACGAGCGTTCGTCCATAAAGTAGATAGGATTGCCCTGACGTACATAGGGTTGATACAGTTCTTCCATCAGCTTTTTAGCCTTGTCAGACGATGTACCAACAACCACGCGGTCGGGCTTCAAAAAGTCTTCTACCGCCACACCCTCGCGCAGAAACTCGGGGTTAGATACCACGTCGTACAGGCTCTTGTCCAGATTTTTTGCCAGCACGGCAGCTACTTTTTCGGCAGTGCCTACAGGTACAGTACTTTTATTTACTATAACGGTGTATTTGTCTATGATTTTGCTCAGGTCATCTGCCACGCCCAATACATAGCGCAGGTCGGCAGCACCATCCTCGCCGGGGGGTGTAGGTAATGCCAGAAATACAATTTGCGCGTTTTTAATACCCTCTGCCAGCGATGTGGTAAAAGTGATGCGCTTTTCTTTGATATTGCGCTCCAGCAACACATCGAGCCCCGGCTCGTATATGGGCGATTTGCCGCTTTTAAGCTGGGCTATCTTATCCTCGTTTACGTCTATACATACTACGTTATTTCCCGTTTCGGCAAAACAAGTACCCGAAACCAAGCCTACATATCCGGTGCCTACGATTGCTACCTGCATAATGGATTGATTGTAAAATTTTGCGCAAATGTAGTTATTATTTTGCTGTGCATATAGCATATTAACAGCGTGCATATTAGCATATTCTGAAAATTTTGCTTAGCATTACATTTAGCTTTCTGATAAGCAATATTGTATTAAATAAAAAAATAACGTTTATGAATGGCAAAAAGCTATTTACAGTAATTGCGGCATTTGCAACCGCATTGACAGTAATTGTTTCAGCTTGTAAAAAAGATGATGACGATAATGACGACCTGATAAAGGTAGAAAATACTGACTATGGTCTTTACAATGCCCGTATGGAGCAGTTGATGAACGACGCGCTTACTTTTACACAACAATCTTATGTTGCAGGTAAGTTGAATATGAAAAGCACCGCATTCAGTTGCGCAACAGTAACGGTTGATACCGCAAACCGCACCGTCATTGTTGATTTCGGCACGGAATATTGCCTTTGTAAAGACAGTCGTAAACGCAAAGGTCGCATCATCAGAAGATATACGGGCAAATTTGCAGATACGGGCAAAACACAAAATGTAATTTTTGATAATTACTATGTAAACGACTTTAAAGTAGATGGTACCATATCCAGCACATACAAAGGAGTTAATGCTCAAATAGGTTCGTATTATGTATTGAGTGCTAACCTGTCTGCAACAAACAGCATTACGGGCGAAATAACCACAAGGACTACAGAAGGCAGGCGTATTGTAAAAACAGGAGCTAATACGGAAGATGTATATGACGACACATACGCTATTGAAGGTTATGGTTTGCTGACCATGCCCAACGGTGCAAAATATAATTACAGCATTGAGCAAAGCCTGAATATAAGCCCAAATTGCGACTGGCCATTGCAGGGAATTGTTGAGCTGACCCAAATTAACGGCCCTGCACGCGTTTTTAACTACGGCGGTATTGGCTGCGATAATAAAGCGACACTGCGTGCAGATGATGATACAAAAACACTAACGTTGGACTAAGTCAATTATAAATTGATAGTATAAATAATAAAGGGGCAATCGCCCCTTTATTATTTACAGACACTTTAATAGTATCGCAACTGCTTTTTTTATTTCATCTTCTGTAATAGTGAGTGGCGGGGCTATGCGTATGCAGTTGGCAGCGAATAAAAACCAATCCGAAAACAAGCCTTTTTGCAGGCAGCGTTGCAGTGTACTCAGTACAGCATCCCTGCTTTCCAATTCTATGGCCATCAGCAGCCCTTTGCTGCGTACAGATTTAATGGCAGGGTGAACAAGTAATTCTCTGAACAGTTTTTCTTTTGCAGCAACTTCTCTGATAATGTTTTCCTGCAACAATACCTGAAATGCTGCCATACCTGCGGTGCAGCTAACCGGATGCCCGCCAAACGTAGTAATATGCCCCAGTACGGGTTGATGCGTGAATACATTCATTTTACTGTATGAAGCAATGAAAGCACCTAACGGCATACCGCCGCCCAGTGCCTTGCCAAGCAATAATATATCAGGCACAACACCATAGTGCTCAAAAGCCCATAGCTTACCAGTACGGCCGAAGCCACATTGTATTTCGTCCATTATGAGCATAGTACCTGTTTCGTTGCATCTGGTTCTGACACGTTGTAACCAATCAGCAGACGGCACAGTCACTCCCGACTCAGCTTGTATCGTTTCAATGATTGCACAGGCTGTATTTTCATTGATGGCATCAACAAAAGCATCGCTGTTATAGTTGTGGTGCCATACGCCTGGCATCAATGGACGAAATGCATTGCGCCAGTATTCGTCGCCCATCACACTCAATGCTCCCAATGTAGCACCATGATAACTATTGTTACAAGCTACAATATCCGTTTTGCCAGTAGCGCGGCGTGCCAGTTTTATTGCACCTTCTGTAGCTTCCGTACCCGAATTGGTAAAGTACACACAATCTAAACCTGATGGAAGGTTGTCTGTAAGCAGTTTGGCATATTGCACTTGCGGGCTTTGCACCACTTCGCCATACACCATGATATGCATGTATTTTTCTACCTGCTGGTGTACAGCATCCTTTACAGCTTTATTACCATGCCCGATATTGCATACACTTATACCCCCAATCAAATCGAGGTATGCATTGCCATCTGCATCGTAGAGATAACAACCATCTGCTGATATAATGTGCAAGCCGATAGGTGCGTCTGATGTTTGCGCTACATGCCGTAAAAACAAACTACGAGTATCCATGTACCAAAAATATAGTTGAATTGCGGATTTGCCGCAGTTATTTATTGCATCATAATGCAGGGTGTATGCCTATTGCAGCCGCTTTTGCAATTAGGTATTCATAAGCTGCCTCGTATGTATTCGGTATTTCTCCGTCAAGTATAGCTTCTCGTATAGCAGTTTTGAGTGTACCTACATCTCGTGATGGTGGCAGGTTGAACAGCTTCATGATTTCCTCTCCGCTGATGGGCGGTTGCCAGTTGCGCATCTTGTCTGCTTCTTCTACTTCTTTCAGTCGTTTCTTTACCAGTTCAAAATTGTCGAGGTAGCGCCTGACTTTCAGTTTATTTTTTGATGTAATGTCGCTTTCGCAAAGTATCATCAGGTCTTCGAGTTCGTCGCCTGCATCAAACAACAAGCGGCGCATGGCAGAGTCGGTTATATCTTCTTTAGTTAGGCTGATGGGGCGCAGGTGCAGCCCTACCAGCTTTGCCACATACTTCATCTTTTCGTTTTGCGGCAGCTTCAGTTGTTTGAATATGCGCGGCACCATTCGCTCGCCCACTGCATCGTGCCCATGAAACGTCCACCCATGCCCCGGCTCAAAGCGCTTAGTAGCAGGTTTGGCAATATCGTGCAGTAAAGCTGCCCATCGCAGCCACAAATCGTTGCTGCGTGCTGCTACATTGTCAATTACCTGTAGCGTGTGGTAAAAATTATCCTTATGCCCTTTACCATCTATCATTTCAGTACCTGCTAATTCTGTAAACTGCCAGAAGAATTCTTTGAGCAAGCCGCTACGGTACAGTAAATCTAAACCTACTGATGGTTTATCCGTCAGCATAATTTTATTCAGCTCATCGGCAATGCGCTCGCCCGAAATGATTTTTATACGCTCTTTGTTTCGAATGATGGCATCGAAAGTTTCGGGCATTATTTCAAAGCCTAACTGATTGGCAAAGCGGATGCAACGCATCATGCGCAGCGGGTCGTCAGAAAAAGTAATGTCGGGGTTGAGCGGTGTACGAAGTATTTTATTGTGTAAATCAGACAGCCCATCAAAGGGGTCTATCAGTTTGCCAAAGTCATTTTTATTCAGGCTGATAGCCAATGCATTGATGGTGAAATCGCGACGTTTCTGGTCGTCGTCCAACGTGCCGGGCTCAACATCGGGCTTGCGGCTATCTCTGTTATATGATTCCCGCCGTGCGCCTACAAACTCTACATCAAAGCCATGCAGGTTGAAGTGTGCCGTACCGAAGTTTTTAAAAAAGTTGACTTGGGGCTGGTGCGGATATGTTGCGGCAACAACATGTGCCAATTCTATTCCATTGCCCACACATACAAAGTCAGCATCTTTGGTATTGCGCCCCAGCAGCTTATCGCGTACAAAACCACCTACTAAATAGCTGGGTACGCGCATAGCATCAGCAGCGGTGCCAATACGGTGAAGCAAATCCAACTCTTCGGGTGTGCAGTTAATATCCATTTGGGCTGGCAAATCTACTATTTATTTACGGGCGCAAAACGGTGATGTGCCCCTCATCATCTATTTTCACCAATCGGGATGGTTGTCTTGTAGTTTTGTCTTGTTGCCTGTGCTGAACAATATAATCTACACCATTAATAATAGTCGTATCTACCATGCTGTAAATAGCAGGTGTTGGATGCCCTGTAATGTTTGCAGATGTAGAAACCAATGGGCGTTGCAGGCGTTTTATCAGGGCTTTGCAAAACGGGTCATTGGTAACACGGATGGCAATGCTGCCGTTTTCGTTTACGGCATTATCTGCAAAGCCGATAGCACCATCATAGATAACTGTTGTTGGTGTATCGAAGTTTTCAACAATAGCGATAATATCCGGCGGTGGTGCCGCTACATATTGCATAATGTCTCTGGCTTCTGCCAGTAATACTATCAGGCTTTTTTCTTTGGAGCGTTGTTTCAGGTTATATATTTTCTCTACTGCGGCTTCGTTGGTTGCATCGCAGCCTATGCCCCATACCGTATCTGTAGGGTATAGAATGGTGCCGTTAGCTTCAATTGTATTTAAACATTTTTTAATGTCTATTTCAAACTCACTCATATCTATGTAAATAAATGAGGATTAATACCTAATTTTGATTTTTAAGCGAAATTAAGCATACTTAACAGTGGATTAACAACCTTTTATGTGTTTTGCCTCTGTCTTAGGTACTATATTTGTATTAATCATTTAAACAATTACTAAAATGAAAAAGATATTACTTTCTTTTGGTTTGGCTGTATTAACATCTGGCTTTGCAATTGCACAAGACAACCATGCTGGGCATAATCATGGTGCCGCGAGCCCTGCATCTGCAGGCAATGTACAAGCCGTAACACAACCTGCCGTAACGGCTACTTCTTTGAAACCCGAAAACATGGAGTTTAAGGTTGATATACATGACTTTGGAACAATAGCTGAAGGTCCTGATGCTGAAGTGAAGTTTGAGTTTAAAAATACAGGTAAAGAGCCTATTATCGTTGCTACAGCTACTGCTTCATGTGGTTGTACAGCTCCTGAATATTCTAAAGAGCCAGTATTGCCTGGTAAAAAAGGATATATTAAAGCCGTTTATCATTCTGCAGGCCGCCCCGGTCCTTTCAATAAAGCTATTACGGTAACGTCTAACGCAGGTGTAAAAGTGCTGACAATAAAAGGTACAGTTGAAAAAGCCCCTGAATCGTCAGTGCCTGCTAATAAGTCGATGATGAAAGCCAATTAATATTGCGTTTATATAAGATAGGAATATGAAACAGTTAATAGCTTTGGTAGTGTTTGCATTTATTGCAATAACAGTAAATGCGCAGAATGGCCCTCAATTCAAATTCAAAACTGAAACGCATGATTTCGGTACCCTCAAAGAGGGCCCTACTGTTAAGTATGATTTTGAATTTACCAATACTGGCAAAGAGCCATTAATAATATATGATGCTACTGCCGACTGCGGCTGCACAAAACCAAGTTGGCCAAAGCAGCCCATATTGCCCGGGCAAAGTGGTAAAATACAGGTTGAATATAATACTCAAGGCAGGGTATCGCCATTCAGTAAGTATATTTACATCAAATCGAACGCACCGGGCCAGGGTGGCAAAGAGCGCTACGAACTGAAAATAAAAGGTACTGTAGTAGCTGCTAAAGAACCTGAACCTGCGAAAGGATAAAGGCATTAAGAATTATAAATTGAATCGCCCTGTAACGGGGCGATTTTTATTTCCATAATACGCTACTTGTTTTCTATTTTTGCTGCATGCCGGTAATTTCACATCGCGGGGCGCAGATGCCGCCATCGCCCATCAGAAAATTAGTGCCATTTGCAGAAGCAGCTAAAAAGCGCGGCACAAAAGTATACCACCTCAACATTGGACAGCCAGATATTGAAACGCCTAAAGCAATATTAGACGCAGTACGCCATGTAGATATGAAAGTGCTTGAATATAGCCATAGCGCTGGCTTTGAAAGCTATCGTAAGAAACTGGTGGAATATTACAAGCGCAACGATGTAAACATCAACCACAATCAAGTGATTGTAACTACAGGTGGCTCTGAGGCTATCCTGTTTGCCATTATGAGTTGTATGGACCCAGGAGATGAAATCATCATTCCGGAGCCGTTTTATGCTAACTACAATGGCTTTGCTACCAGTGCAGGCGTAAAAGTAGTACCCATACCATCTACTATTGATGAGGGCTTTGCACTACCACCAATAGAGGCTTTTGAAAAAGCGGTTACAACCAAAACAAAAGCCATCATGATATGCAATCCCAATAACCCTACCGGGTATTTGTATAGCAAAGAAGAATTGGAAGTGCTGAAAGCAATATGCCTGAAGCACGACTTGTTTCTGTTTAGCGATGAAGCATATAGAGAGTTTTGTTACGATGGCAGAAAGCACATTTCTGCCCTGTCGCTTGAAGGACTTGAAGAACATGCCATACTGATGGACACCATATCGAAAAGATATAGTGCTTGTGGTGGACGAATTGGTGCATTTGTTACAAAAAACCAACAAGTGCTGGATGCGGCCATGAAGTTTGCACAAGCCCGCCTGAGCCCGCCATCCTTTGCGCAGATACTTGGTGAGGCAGCTGTAGACCTGTCGTCTGACTACTTTAATGAAGTACATGCAGAATACAATAAACGCCGCGACCTATTAGTTGCCCGCCTGCAAGCTATGCCAGGTGTTAAATGCCCTATGCCGGGTGGTGCATTTTATGCTATAGCACAGCTACCTGTAGATGACAGCGAAAAATTTTGCCAATGGCTGCTGGAAGAATTTGCATACAACGGAGCTACCGTTATGATGGCACCTGCCGCAGGTTTTTATGCTACACCCGGGAAGGGACGCAACGAAGTAAGGCTTGCTTATGTGCTGAATACTGATGACATAAACCACGCCATGGACTGCCTTGAAAATGCGCTGAAAGCATACGGCTCATAGTATGGTTGTATTAACTTGCTGCTTATAGTTTTTTATGTAATAGCTACTCCTCTAAAAAAGATGGTACCGGCCGACCTAAGCGTTCGCGGTAGTTGACACCTTTCTTGTCTAATAGTGTATAGTAGTACTCGCTCATGTCGCTTACCAAGCGTTGGTAGGAAAATTTGCTTTGCACGAAGTTTCGGCCTTGTGTACCGAAGTAGGTGCGCATTTCGGGCTTGTTGATGAGTTGTAATAAGGCTTGTGCAAAAATATCCGCATCGTTTGGCTCGGTAATAAAGCCGCATAAATTGTCGGTAACTACATCTGCTACACCACCCACATTGGTAGAAACTACAGGGCGAGATGCCGCTTGCGCTTCTATCAAAGATACAGGTGTACCTTCGTTGTGAGATGTTAAGGCGACAATATCAAGCCCTGCCAAAACAACATCCATATCCGTTTGCCATGATGTGCATATTGCAGTAGCCTCTCGGGGGCTTTCTGGGTAGTAAGCATAGTCTATGCCCGCTTCTCTGAATTCTGCTTCCATTTGCGGACGCATATCTCCATCGCCTATTACCACAAATTTTACTCTGGCCGATGTTTGGTCTAATACTTTTTTAGCAGCGGCTACAAACAGGCTATGATTTTTTACCGGTACAACGCGGCCAATGATGCCGATGGCAATATCACCATCAAAGAGGTTATACTTCTGTCTGAATTCAGCACGTTTAATATCCTGATGCAGTTGAAATTTATCTAAATCAAGCCCCAGTTGGATGATTTTCATTTTTTCTTCAGGGCATATTTTATAGACGTTGGCCAGCTCGTGCTTTTGCAGTTCGCTAATGGCTATTATGCCAGTGGAGCGTTTGGCAAGGTAACGTTCTATTTGTATGAAAGTGTTTGTCTTCCACTTGTTGAAATAGCTATGAAATACATGTCCGTGAAAAGTATGGACTATTACAGGTACTTTGCAGGCATCTGCCGCTAATCGCCCGATAACGCCGGATTTGGCAGCATGTGTATGCACTACATCAGGACGAAATTTCTCTATAAGCCGTTTGATTTTTTTGTAAGCGATACCATCATCTACAGGGCTTATATTTCGTTTCATTTCAGGTACTTCAACAGGAGTAATACCTAAATCCATACTCAAATGGTCAGCATCTTGTTCATGGTCGTCTTTACCACCGATAACCAACATGGTCTCAAATTCAGGAGCCATATACTTGGTTAGGTATGTGGCATTGATGGCAGGGCCACCTATAATCAACCTGTTGAGAATCCTTAAAACCCTTGGCATTTGTAGCTTATAACGGGTCAAAATTACGACAAATCGGTTGCTATTAAAAGCATTTGTATCAGTTGAAGTACTTTTTCCACCAATATTGGAATACAATAATAGCCCAAATGGTAGCGTGGCTATCTTCAGGGTTGTTACTGTGTAATTTCTTCTTTAATTGTTCTACAGCATGTACATCAAATATGCCTTGTTCTTGTACAAAGCTTTTACTTAGCAAATCATCATTTATTAAACCCCACAATTCCTTTCTGAACCAATCGAGCAGTGGTATTTCAAAACCATGCTTAGGACGGTTATATATTTCTGCAGGTAACATCCCGCGAAAAGCATCCTGTACTATTTTCTTTTTCATGCTGCCGTCAACCTTATATGCTACGGGCAGCGAAAAGGCAAAATCAACTACTTTATAATCAAGGAACGGGCTGCGTACTTCTAAACTGTTTGCCATACTCATCATATCCACTTTTACCAGCATATCGCTGAGTAAAACAAGGTTCATGTCGGTCTGTAATACCTCGTTAAAGTCGCCTGTTTTAAAATGCTGCAATATTTCTTCCCTTTGCTTTGCTGAAAGGTTATAATCAACCTGATTACGTGCAGTATCTGCCAAAAGCGCAGATGCCTGTTGCGGCGTATTAAATGATGCCCAACGCCAATACCTGTCTTTTTCTGAAAGATTTGCACCCTCTGCAAAACGATGTAGCTGGCGGAATAGGTTGGTAATTTTATTGTTTCTGCTACGTGGCAGCATTTTCCATAGTGGTGCGCCTGCTTTTACCATTGTATTCAGCAGCGACTGCTGCCTTATTTTCCATTCTGCAGCATGTTTATTGTAGCCTGCAAACACTTCATCACCGCCGTCTCCGCTAAGGGCTACCGTAACATGTTTGCGTGTATGATAGCAAAGTATGTATTCTGGTATGGCAGAAGAATCTGCAAAAGGCTCGTCCAGATAATCAAGTACACTATATAGGTGTTCAAGGAAATTGTCTGTAGTAAGAGAAAAAACGGTATGGTTGGTTTGGTATTTGTCAGCTACAAGTTTTGCGTATTTCGTTTCGTCAAAAAAGGGATTGTCTTTATAGCCTATAGAAAAAGTATTGAGTTTATTAGTGTACTTGCTTGCAAGTGCAACGATAACAGAAGAATCAATACCCCCACTAAGAAATGCACCGAGCGGCACATCAGCAATCATGCGTTCCTGCACAGATATATCCATTCGGTTAACGAGTTCCTTTTGTGCGGTAGCATAATCATATTGAGTGTATGCAGCTTTATTGATGCTTATTTGGTAGTATGGTTTTATTTCTTCGATGCCATTTGCATTACAAATCATATAATGCCCCTGTGGTAGTTTAGACACACCTTGCAGGATGCTTTGTGGCTGGGGTATATAGTTGAGTTGAAGGTATTGGTGCAATGTAGTGTAGTTGATGAATTTCGGTATCCCCCATTCAAGTAATGCCTTCATTTCTGATGCAAAAGCTAGGTGTTCTTCGGTAGCATGATATAATAGAGGTTTCTTTCCAAATCTATCTCTGGCAATTATCATACTGCCTGTTTCTGCGTCGTACAAACTGAAAGCAAAGAAACCTGCTAACCATTCGATACAGGATGCTCCGTATTTTATCAGCAAATAAAGCAATACTTCGGTGTCAGACGTTGTTTTGGCACCACCGATGCGTTGCCATACATCTTGCAGGTATTTGTCTGATAATGATTGGTAGTTGAATATCTCACCATTGAAAACTATCGTATATCTGCCTGATACATCCGTCATGGGTTGTGAAGCCCCTGATGAGGTGTCAATGATAGATAGGCGACGATGTCCCAATGCCACATTGCGATGTGTATAAACATTGCCACTATCTGGACCGCGAAGGAATAATTTATCTGTTGATTGTGTTATTTTTGTAAGGTTGGATGCAGCGTTTGCCCTGAAAGCGTAATAACCTGTAATGCCACACATGAGACAGACAAATAGTTGTGATTAAGTTAGTAAATATGAAATTTTAAAAACCTGATGCAAGATAGCAATCAATTTATTCACTTGCTCGACTATTTGTTGCTACCATTCTATCTTGGCATCATCTACCTCATCGCTATCAAGATACGGGATGTCAGGTATCCGCCGGGGCATAAATGGCGTCCATATTTCTTAACTGGACTCACGGCAAAATTGGGTGGGGCTATATTCATCGGGTTGATATATCAATACTACTATGGCGGGGGTGGAGATACCGTCAATTACTTCAGGCACGCAGAGGTAATCAACTGGTCGTTTAATGAATCGGCTAATAAATGGTTCAACCTGTTGTTTCACATCCCCGAATGGTACGACCCCTCTTACTACGGTAAGTATATATCGCAAATGACATGGTACTACGAGGGACCCACAGAGTATGTAGTTTGTGCTATCATTGCTTTTCTTGGCATATTCACATTTACAACTTATCTGCCAACTGCTGTACTATTGGGTACGTTGGCTTTTACAGGGCTTTGGGCGTTGTTTCGCACATTTGCTACTAAGTATCCTATGTACACAAAGCAGATTGCTATTTGCGTGTTATATATACCAAGTACGGTGATGTGGGGGTCTGGTATTTTCAAAGATACTGTCTGTATGTTTGGTTTGGGTTGGCTGACGTATGGAGTGTTCAGATTGCTGATAAACCGAGATTTTAGCTTTAGTGTTATCGCTTTAACAGTTATGAGTTTTTATCTCATCGTTTCTATCAAAGTATATATCATCATGGCGTTTTTGCCTGCGCTTATGTTGTGGGTATTGTTTACCTATTCTCATAAAATAAGAAGCTCGTTTGGCAGGTTTATTGTAAAAATAATGGTGATTGGCGGTGCAGCAGGAGGCTTTATGGCTATTACATCGCAATTTGCCAGCACACTGGGAAAGTATTCACTTGAGAACGTAGCACAAACATCATACATCACCAGTACTTACATTGCATCTGTATCAGACGAAGGTTCTGCATACGATTTAGGAGCTATGGACCCATCCTTTGGTGGAATGATTAAGAAGTTTCCGCAAGCTGTAGTAGTATCGCTTTTCAGGCCGTATATATGGGAGACAAGAAAAATAATGCAAATGCTGAATGCATTGGAAGCTGCCATGTTCCTTTGGATAACCATTAAAGTGCTGCTCACCATCGGGCCGCGTAGGGCATGGGCTACTATTTCGGCAGACCCTACTATTCAGTTTTGCCTGATATTCGCTATCATTTTTGCCTTTGCTGTTGGTATATCATCGGGCAACTTTG
The DNA here is from genome assembly GCA_002127285.1 of Chitinophagaceae bacterium IBVUCB1. Taxonomy (GTDB): domain Bacteria; phylum Bacteroidota; class Bacteroidia; order Chitinophagales; family Chitinophagaceae; genus Polluticoccus. The sequence goes on along the minus strand of NFUW01000001.1, from coordinate 230,102 downwards.
GTGCCCTATCGCGCTACCGCATACCTGCATTGCCGTTTTATGGCATTGCACTGATGTTGATATACTATAAAAACAATTCTTTAGATAAGAATATCTTTTCGCTAAGGCTAAAGTAGCTACGAGAATAGTTGTAAGAAAGTAGTGTGTTGAGATTGGGTACTGTAATTTTTCAATATTAGTTGCTGTCCTACTTCTCCCATTTGTTTTCGTTTGCTTGTGTTTGCAATAAGTTCTTCAAGATGGTTTTTCCATTCTTCTTCACTATTGCATAAATAACCGTTTTCACCTTGTTGTATAATTACTGAATTAACACCCACCGGGCTTGCTAATGCTGGAATAGCTAATGACAGATACTGTATGAGTTTGAAACCACATTTACCCTCACTCCAAGCATCTGCTTTTAATGGCATGATGCCAATATCCATGCGCAATAAATCTTCTATTTCCGTTGCTGCATTCCAAGGGACAAACTGAAAACTCTTTAATGGCAGTTCAGGGTTTTTATCTGCAATCACTAAAAAAGTAAAGTCGTGTTTTGCTTGTAAAGCATTGATAACAGAGATAATATTATCGAGGTATGGTAAGGTAGAGTGGCTGCCCGTCCACCCGACAATAGGTTTGTGGTTTGTATGCGCTTTTGTGCCATTATGCATACGCTCCATATCTACACAAGTAGGCATCAACACCACTTCGCTATTATATTGTAACGCATATTTGCTTAAATAATCATTGCCCGCAGCTATTTTGTAACTCCATTTTATTATGTGCTTCGTTTTCCAGAAACATTTTAATCTTGCAGCGATGCTATTTTCGTTACTCGTATTGGGTATCCAAATGGCATCGTCAAAATCGAATATCATTTTCTTGCCCCAAAGCCTTGCGATAATCCACTCAAATACTGGCGGCCCTAATGGCGCAGCCTCTCTATGTACGAATATGTAATCGTAACCATGCACATCAATCAGTACATTTTTTATCCGCTTCAGGTATCCTTTGGCAATTCCCCATGCTTTTTGTAATAAGGAACCTTGCTTATATAAATGCTTCCAAGTAGTTGCATCCATAAATGGTGCAATTTCATAACTAAAGCCAGCCTCTTTCAAATATGGTTCAAACAATTCTACACGAAAGCGCTGCGATGGAGCATTGCCAATCGGGTAGGGAACCATAAATAATATTTTCGGCTTCTTCATTATGCTGAAAGTATAGCTTCAAATGTTGTTATAAATGCCTCTTGGCTGAATTTTTCTCTAACATACGTTTTGCCAGCATCTGCATATTGTTGTCGTAACTCTTTGCTATAGCTTAGCTTCAATATGGCATCAGTCATGGCTTCTATATCTGCAACAGGTACTAAAATGCCTGTTTTATTATTGTCAATTACTTCTTCTGGCCCACCACATTTAGTTGCAATTACAGCAGTGCCGTAATACGCAGCCTCAAGGCAGGTCATGGATAAAGATTCTGACTCAGAAAAATTCAAAAGAATATCAGCGTCCTTAATTGCTGCTTCAATGTTACTATTGAAACCTGAAAAGCTAACCAATACGTTAAGCTCTAATCTGCTTACTTCATCTATCAGGTTCTGCTTAAATTGTTTGTTCTTTTCTAAGCCCATATCGCCCCCTACAAACCGAAGACGGAGTTTATTATTTTTATTGTATGCATTTGCAAACGCTTGCAGAGCATATTCTTGTCCTTTGCCACGAATGTAGTTTGATAGATAAAGTAATTGAACAGTGTCGTCATCTTTTTTCACAGAATTAATTTTTTCTGTAAGATTGACAGGGTCATATAGTCTGATAGTGTTGCTTTTGGCTGGTAGTTGTTTTAAGACTGTATCGGATACAGCAATTACTTTGTATGAAAAACACTGAGCAAAAAATGTCCATATTTTTCTTAATGGCTTAGGTATTGCTGCAGGTACAAAGCGTACATAAGTAATGATTTTCCCCTTGTAGCCAAATAGTTTCAGTAAAGCGCCAATAAGGTTGTAAAAGTCGTTTATTTGAACCACATCAATTCTTTCTCGCTTTACTATTATCCATGTTCTGTATGTGTTCTGTAGCAGTACAAACGGGTATAATAATAATGAAAGAGACTTTCTTACTTCGAGCAATGGGATTGTGTGGTATGTTATGTGATGTTCTTCTAAAATTGATTTTACTTTACTGTCTGGGTGAATGATAAACACAAACTTATGTCTGTTTGATAATAACATAGCCTCGCTAAGTGCACATTTGAATGCGCCTGTAAAAGCCATAGAGTTGTCTATTATCAGAATGTTCATTTATTCTTCAATTACATTTGCCCATTGCTGCAGCATAGCTTCAAGCGTAAAGCGTTGGGTTAGTGTTTCAAATGCCTCTTTATCTGGTGCAGGCTTTTTCAGCCGATCAACTATGGCATCTACCCACAATTGTTTTATGTTTTCTGTCAGTACATTCACCATTGGCAATAATGTGCCTACTGGCGTATTGATGCTGTAATTAATCGGTTCTTTTGGCAGGTCTGAAACATTTAGTATTTCTCTCGGGCCTGTAGGGCAGTCTGTAGTAACAACAGGAATGCAGCAAATAAGTGCCTCTGCCAGTACATTCGGAAAGCCTTCCCAAGATGAAGTAAGCGCAAACAATTTGCTATGTTTATAAAATTTAAATGCGTTATGCTGAAATCCCATTAAGTACACATCGGCATCGTGCCTTTCACCTGCTTGCCAATCACAAATATTCAGTTGCAGTTTATGAGAAAGGTCTATTAGCTCACTTTTTGTTTCCCCGTCACCTAATATCAAAAGTCGTGAGGATTTTATTTGATTTACAGAGGCGTATATTTTGATGAGTTTGTCAAACTCTTTACCAACGTGTAATCTACCAGATGATATAATAACAGGTTTAGTGAATATCTTTATTTCTTCTGTAGACAGGTCATCATTAGCTTTGCCCTGAATATCTTTTATTTCGTAAAAATTATTAATTGTCTTTAGATTTTTACGCAGGATGCTAAAATGTTCGTGAAGTTCATCTGCCAAAGCATTCGTAACGCATACAATTGCATCTGCTTTGCTGTATAAGCGAGGTATTAGTATTTCCTTTCTTACCGTACCTATTGCACCACTTATTACTTTGTCGTGCATTTTAGAGCCACGTATGCTGAGCACTACCTTCTCTTTGCCTTTTGTTAGTATGTTTACATAGTCGGGACCTTCCAGAAAGCTGATTGATACATCAGTGGCGGTGCTTTTTTTCAGTCTTTTTATACTGCTTATGCGGTGTCTCCATGCTCTTATCTTGCCAATAATGCCAGTATATGCAGGCGGGTCGATGAAAACCACATTTTTACATGTTTTATAAAATTTTTCTCTGTCTGTTCCGGATAATATACATAGTGTTACATTATAGCCATACTGTTCAAGGTAATAGCTAAGCAGCGAGATGGAACGTTCTGCACCACCTTTCCCCAATTCCGAACCTATCAACAATACGTTTTTCATCTTTTATATATGCTGTTCGAGATAATCTGCTACTTCGTCAATAAATTTTTGCATACTGTACCGGTCTATATTTTGCTTAGCATTCATGCCTACGGTTCTTGTAGTTTCTCTGTTGTTATAAGCATACAAAATACGCTCAGTAATAGCTGTTTTATCTCTTATAGGAATTACCCAACAACCAGATTCGTTTCTGCTAAGTAGTTCAGACGAGCCGCAGTGGTCTGTAATAATACATGGCACACCATTGTGCGCTGCTTCTAATGCGGTCATAGGTGCACCATCAATCAAACTTGGCACGACTAAGACATCTATTTTCTGCATAAAAGATGCTGTATCTGCAATATGACCTTCCCATATTACATTGACCAGCCCAGCGTAATGTTTATCAACATAATCTTGCATAGCACCGTCCATACTGCCGCCAATATGAAGTGTTATATTGCCATGTTGGGGATTGGTTGAAATTTCTTTCCATGCATCTAACAAGTAATGCAAACCTTTCAGTATAACCGTGTGTGCTATATAGCCAATATGAAAAGAGTCTGCTGTCGTTTTCGGGACAATTGTTGCTGGCTTGAAATCGGGAGTCATGTGCCCGAGTATTTTTATTATTTCAAGGCTATGATTGGCTGTGGTATACGAGGTGTATACAGTAGGTAGTGAACCGATTACCTTGTCTATATACGCTACGCTTTTATTGAAATATGCAACTCTTTTATCGTATGTATAGGCATCTATGGTTTTTATGCCCATTCTTTTATTTTCTTCTGACACTAATTCATAAATATAGTTTTCTTCGGGGGTGCCGGGCAACAATACGATAATAATGCCCAGTTTTTTGGCACGTTTAAATGTGCGGTGCATAAAAGCATTCGTCGTAAACAGGATGCCTGTATCTTTCTTAATTCGCCATTGGCAAAACCAGTCAAACAGCATCTCTTGCCATAGTCGAAACTTATATGATGGAATATTAAACGTATTGACAAGTTTGTTTAATGCCAATAGATAGAACCTTGATGAAAAACTTACAGGAACGGATTTGAAAGGTGTATCATACTTGCCTTTTGAGTGAACAATAAAGTTGGATAGAAGTCCGCGATTGTTGAGTGTTGCAGACAACATATAACCTAACCGCGCCATACCTGCACCACTTGTTGCAGACAGTGATTGGAACGATACAACCTGTATTTTTTTCTTTTGTACCATAACCTTATAATTTTTCACACCATTTATCCCACCACATCATAAAGCTGAGCATACGCCACATTTTTTCTATGTTATATTCTTTGTTGTTTTGTTTATTCCAGCGGTATTTCTTGTACTCATCCAGTACTGCACCGGCATTGAAGACGCCGGTTTTTTCAATACGTTGTTTTGTGAAGTAGTGTTCAAACATCACATCCATGTGTGTGCTGAACCAACTGAATATCGGGATTGAAAACCCCATTTTAGGACGTACAAATAATTCTCTCGGTATATATTCTGCCAGTATTCGTTTCAATATCCACTTGCTTTCATCATCTCTCCATTTTAGGCCGATGGGCATCTGGCAAGCAATTTTTACCAACCTATGGTCGAGGAATGGCTCACGCCCCTCAATGCTATTATACATGGTTGCCCTGTCCATTTTAACTAATAAGTCATCCGGTAGATAGTGACTTATGTCGTACAACATCAACCCAGTCATATCATCAGTAACTAATTCTGTGTCTTGCGTATCTCTCCCATTAATCCTCAATAACGATTTCATTTCAAGATTGCCCTGATTGGCAAGGAATGAATTATAAAAACTGCCAAGTTCTTCTACATTCAGCAGTTCATTCAGCACAGCAATTCTGTGTTCAGTGTTTTTATTATATATGCGTTTAAACAGGCCTGTTTCGTATAATGCAGATGTACCATAGTGCATTGCTTTACGAAGCGCAACCGGGATTGATAAAAATTTATTGTAGTAGCTGAGTGTAGTGTGGTAGTGCCTGTAACCTGCAAACAATTCATCGCCGCCATTGGCAGACAGCACTACCTTAACACCTTGTGCAGCAGCCAATTTAGATACGATAGTACTGGGTATGCCCGAAGAGTCGGCATAAGGCTCATCGTATATATCATAAAACTTTTCAAGTACCTCGTATGCTTCGCTTGTATTCAGTGTGAACTCTGTATGCGTTGTACCAAGATAATCGGCTACTTTTTTTGCATACGGGGCCTCGTTATATCTTTCGTGGTCAAAACCAATGGTGAAGGTGTTGATATTGCCATAGTGTTTTTGCAAAATCGCAGATACCAAAGAGCTGTCTATACCACCGCTAAGAAATATACCCACAGGCACATCAGATACCATACGCAGGCTGAATGCTTCGATCAGTTCTTTGTGCAGCAATTCTTGCCATTCTTCATCTGTAAGTTGTGGGGTAGGTTGTGCTGCCAATAGCTTAGCATCCCAATAACAGTAGGCTCTTGCTTTGCCGTCTTTGTATTTCAAGTAATAGCCCGGCATCAGTTTTTTTGCTTCTTTGAATATTGTCTTTTCTTCAGAGATATAGCCAAACCTGAAGTATTCAAATACCGAGTTGTTGTCAAGGGTCTTGTTTTTTATAAACGGTAAGACTGCTCTTAGTTCGCTACCAAAAGCAAAGCCCCCTTGTGTGGTGTAGTATATCGGCTTTACCCCAAACCTGTCGCGAAACAGGTACATTTCATTTTCCTTCTTGTCATACAATGCAATTGCGAACATGCCTACAAAGTGGTGTACAGCTTCTACGCCCCATTTGTGGAATGCTTTTATGATTACTTCAGTATCGCAACGAGATATGAAGCTATACCCTTCTGCAATTAATTCTCTTTTTACATACTCAAAATTATATACCTCGCCATTATATACCATGCTCAGGTGTTCATAATGGTAAGGTTGCGCGCCAAGTTCCGTCAGGTCTATGATAGAGAGCCTGTGGTGCATTAATGTGAGGTCGTCATGTTTATATATGCCATTAGCATCAGGTCCTCTATGTCTGATGCTTTCAAAAGAAGCACTTATCTGATGCTCATCATATTTTCCCCAACAGCCTGCTATGCCGCACATACTATCAATTATTTATTTTCTTCAAATTATTTTCAAGATAATTCGCTATATCATTAACCAATTCATCCATTCTGTAAGTGTCTAAATTATATTTAGCATTCATACCCATTTGTGCAATAGCTTCTCTATTGTTGTATGCCCATTCTATTTTTTCTTTTATGCTTTTTGCATCCCTTATTGGCACAATGACACATCCCGACTCGTTTCTTGCTAACAGCTCCGCAGAGCCGCAGTTTTCTGTTATCAATACAGGTATGGCATAGTGTGCGGCTTCAAGAGCAGTGTATGGGCCACCATCTATCAGGCTTGGTACTACAAACAAATCAAGTGTTTTCAGAAATGCAGGTGCATCAGGTATCTTGCCCATGTATTTAACATTTGATAAGTTACTAAAATGCTCATCAATATAGCTTTTAATACCTGTGTCAATTTTTCCTGCAATGTATAGCTCTATGTTATACTCAGCATGTTCAGCTTTTAATTGTTGCCATGCTTCTAATAGATAGTGCAAACCTTTCAGTGCAACAGTATGAGCCAGATAACCTACTTTGAACGTGCCAGTATTTGCTTTAGTATTTTCGATTGATACAGCATTAAAGTCTGGTTTGATATGCCCGATCATTTTTATCACCTCGCCTTTGAAATCAGATGCTTTATAGGTATCGTAAACCGTGGGGTAGGTGCCTATGACTTTATCTATATATTGTATTGATTTATTGAATAAGGCAATTCTTGCAGCATAGGTATAAGCATCTACTACAACAATGTCTAATTTCTTCTGCTCCTCAATTATCATTTTCCTGATGTAGTTCTCTTCAGGGTTGGCAGGTATAAAGATGATAGGAATATCCAGCCTTTTTGCTTTTTTGAAAGTACGTGGCAGGTATGGCTGGGTTACGAATAGTATGCCCGTGTCTTTATTTATTTTAGAAACACAAAACCAGTCGTAAACATATTCTTGCAGCAGCCTGAATTTATGTGGGGCAAAATGAAAATAGCTATTCAGTTTATTCAGAAAGAAAAGTACATACCTTGATAACGGAGAAACAGGAGATGATTTGAATGTAGTGGTGAACTTCCCTTTTGAATAGACAATAAAGTCTTTCAGTATTCCTTTTTTATCTAAAGCCTCAGACAGGTAATAGCCTAAACGTGCCATTCCTGCACCACTATTGGCTGTCAAGGATTGAAACGACGCGACTAATATTTTTTTCTTTGTGCTCAATAGTTATTATTTAAGCATTGCCGATAACGACATTTTTTTAACATCATTATATTTAGAAATATAATCAAGAAACTGCATCAACACTTGCTTCATGGTTATTTTTTCGTCATATACCATCTGGTAATTAAACTCCACATAATGGGTTGATAATACGAAGTCGCCATTATATTTGCGCACCATTTCAAAATCTTCAATCAATGTATTGAGCCTTGTACTTGGCTGTAGCGGGTAATGATAGGCAATCTCATTGTGTTTAGTATATTTCAACACTTTAGGGTAGTCTGCCTCTCTGTTAATAATCTTAAATGCTGACTGTTTAACTATGTTTATCAACCCTTTTATGTCTTTTTCTTTTTTGTAAAAGCTGATACCTCCACCGCAAAGATTAAGCCCTGCATTGAGTACACAATTGTAACCGTTGAGCGAAAGCAGGTTTTGAGGTGGCGTAAATACAGAGATGCTGCAGTTAAGTAATTTGTTGAGATGCGTAACTTCTTCCTTGATTTCCGCAGTTACATTCCTTGTTGTATAGTATTCAGCACCGCGTACATAATTATTAGTCATTTCGGCAGGCAATTTATCATCTTCATTCCGATGATATTTGGCATGATACCCAATATCCAGTTTGCCATCAGCTATCTTTTGTTTAAGAAACGTAATTAGTGCTGCATTGTTTTCTATAGGGTGTGGCATGTTATCTGCTTGCCATGCTGCCCAATCAGTCTCTTGTTTGTCTTTATATATTTGATGTACCCATTTAGCCCAATCCCCTTTTACTTTCGATATGATGCAAAGTGTAGGAGCAAAATCAGTCCATATATCTTCATAACATGCCTCTAATTCAGCAGGTGTCGTAAAAAAATTTGTATCGTCATCCCGTATAGCAAATCTCATAGTCAGGTATTAGCAGTTTGAAGTTCTATTTTATCAAGTATTACATCGTAGTATATGTCGTAGTATGCTTTTATGCACTTGTCCATGTCAAATTGTTCGTAACACAGCTTTGCATTATTTTTATGTTGTTTGTACAACACAGAGTCTGTAAGGTAGCTGTTCATTGCTGTTGCAATTCCATCTACACTTACGGCATTGTTGACTATTGGCACTACTAATCCCGCAACATTGCCGTCTTTCTCAATCATATTTACAATCTCACCTGCGTCAGATGCAATACATGGCACACCACAACACAGGTATTCGATAATAACTGTCGGCAAGCTTTCTGACGGGTATGTTGTTGGTAATAGACCTGCATCCATTATCTGTATCCAGTCAAGCGGTTTGTCTGAGTGGCCTGTAAAATGAATATTGGCATATTGTGAATAGGAATTGCTGAGCGCCCTGAGATGGTCGCTTTCGCCAACCAACACTAAATGCGTATTGGGTTTATTCAATTTTAGAAATGCTTGTATAGCTACTTCCCAGCCTTTTTCGGGTATGCCCCGCGATACCATGCCGAATACGAAATCTCCCTCAGGAATATTTAAGAGCTTTTTCAAAGAACCTGCATCAGTAGACGGGCTACCGTCATAACCATTATATATCTTGGCAAGTTTGTTGTGAACAATTGGTTCAAATTTCTCATGAAAAAAAGCAAGTTGTTTGTCTGATATACACACAATCTCGTCTAACTCTTTGATATTTTTCAGAGCTTTGGTTTTATACTGCAACAGCGGTATAGGAAGCTTATTTTGTGTTTTGTTATAAAACTGCAAATAATCGCCATGTATAGTAGTAATGACAGGTTTGCCAAATTGGCGTGCTACTTCAAGGCATAACTTGTCCGACTTCAGCAAGTTGCTATGTATCACTTTTACCTTTTCTCTGCGGATGATTTTTGCAAGGGAACGCTTGATGAAGAAATTACGAAGGCTCACATCAATATTCATCCTAAATAACCCGGCATCAATCTTTCCTAATAACCACGGGAACGGTATCGCTGCTATGGTAAGTGGCACATCGGGTGCAAAGAGCTTGTATAATTTTTCATTGAATTGCTCTTCGTAAAAAATGAAAATGTGGACTTTATGGCCTTTTTGCCGCAAAGCATTTGATAGGCGCAATACAAAAGTTTCCGCCCCGCCGGGGTGTATTACTTCTGTTGCTAATAATATATTAAGCCTCTTCAATGCGTTGTCAGTTTATACCTAAGTACCTTTTTTTGAAATAATAAAACAACGTGCGGTATGCAGCGCTATCAGCTTTGCCCGTCCGCAGCGATTGTTTTAATAAGTCTGCAGCCTGTCCCCATTGTTTTTTGTCAATGGCTTTTGCTGCCCACATCCTATATCTTTCAGCCATCAACTTTTTATCATTAAACAAGCTTTGCTCAAAAGCCATCATTTTTTCTGTATCCCCTCCGCTGATATAATCACTGCCATTTGTTGTTAGTTGTCTGTGCAACTCAGCAATAATATCCTGCGCTATCAGCTTTCTGGGGTTATTAAATACATTAGTCAGTGAATTAGGGTTAATGCGGTATCCATACAAAGCATCTTTCAGAAAGTAGATAGTATATTTCTTATTCACTCGCATGGCCCAGTAATGGTCGTCGCCATATATGCCATTGAAGTAAATAGAAAACATGCCGAATTCATCTGTCAATTCTTTCCGAAACATTAATCCCGGAAACCAAAATGGATAATTCAGCATTAATTCATTAATGGTATCATCGCTATCGTATGTCCATGTTTGTATAGTCTTCCCTTCTGTATTTATAATGCTATAATTAGTGCCGCATATTTTTATATCTGTATGCTTCTCAAATACTGCCACTTGCTTCTCTAATCTGTCTGGCGGACAGATGTCGTCTGCATCTAATTGCGTCAATAAGTTGCCGTTTGCATAGCTGAACGCACGATTTTTATTGGCCACATAGCCAACATTTTCTGAATGTTCATACAGCTTGATGCGAGAATCGTTAAAAGACTTAATAATACTGACAGTATTGTCGGATGATTTATCATCACTTATTATCAGTTCCCAATCAGTATAGGATTGTTGTATAATGCACTCGATAGCCTCTTGTATAAAGGCTTCTGTATTGTATGAGCACATTATGACACTGACTTTCATTGGCTTAGTGAGTGTTCTGTTTTAATAGTTCATTGTAGGTATAGCTTGCAGATATGCTGCCTTTATTCAGTTCGTATATAGTGTCGCAATACTTCAAAGATGTGTATCGGTGTGCTATAATGACGATGGTCAGGTCTTCGTGCCCAAGCTCTCGTATTGAGTTTGTAATTTCTTCTTCTGTTTTTGAATCGAGTGCAGATGTGGCTTCGTCAAATATCAACACTTGTGCGCCTTTATAAATAGCGCGAGCAATAGCAATACGTTGTTTTTGCCCACCAGACAGATTGTTGCCTCTTTCATTCAGCATGGTATGAATGCCATCTTCCCAGCCGGATACAAGGTCTGATAAGCTAGATAGCCTGATTGCTTTGTCCATCCTGGCAGCATCAATATTTTCTTTGTCTTCACCAATAGCAATATTTTCTGCAAAACTTTTATTCATTATAAATACTTCCTGCCTTACATAGCCAAGTATCTTCCACCACTGTGCGGTATTGTTTTTCTGTAATTCAGTGCCGTCAATCAATATCCTGCCTTGTGTAGGATATAAAAAGCCGAGTATGTTGCCTATCAGTGTAGATTTGCCCGCGCCAGATTTGCCGATGAAACCTATTTTTTCTCCTTTCTTAATAGTCAGGTTACAGTCTTTTATTACCTCTTTGTTATCGCCGGGATATTGATACGATACATGGTCGAAGTTAATAGCGTTGTTATATGTAATGGCTTCGGGTATTTCAGTTACAGCTATTTCTTCTTTCGGAATAAAGTCGGGGTCGTTAAAAACAAATTCAGTAGAGTTCAGGTTGTTCATCGCTATCACAAATCTGTTGACGGACGGAATGCTGCGGTATGCTATTACTGAAAAGAAGCTGATAGTTGTAATGATTTTTCCGCTGTCTTTCAATACAAAAACACCATATAGCAATATGAGGATGATACAGAAGAAAATAGTTATCTCTATTATACGTGTTGGTATAAACATCATGAAATCGAGCCGGCCCTGATATATACTATAGTTTTTCGCAAACCCCCTGAACCGTTCTTTAAAATTTTTCTCTGTACCTGCTATTTTGATGTCTGTATATCCAAATATCATTTCTTGAGCGCTTGCATACAGTCGTGTGGCATTCTCTGTTTTTTCCAATCCCGCCTGTTTTATCATATTCTTTACACGATTGTAAAACAACCCCATGCTCGGTGCCATTACCCCAATCAATAGTAAAAACAGCTTCCAGTCCCATAAGCAGGTGCTGATAGCAGTCAGTAAAAATATCATAGCTTCGTTGATAAGGATAATGGTTGATATGGCAGCATTGCTGCATAGTGCCGCCTGATAGAAAGTGAGCTTTGTTACCAATTCATTTGAAGTATCTTTTTGTATATCGAGCAGTGGTCGGTCGTAGATTTTGTCAAGCACATTCATAGACGATGTTACATACAGGTTGCGTACAAAGTTTACTTGCAGCTTATTGATATATAGCCCGAATGCGTTTTTGAGGATGATAATAAAGAAGAAGATAGAAACGGTATATATCAGCAATTGGTTTTTGCTAAGCGATGCCAAAGCAGGAACAGCATTGCTCATCGTTTTGTGAAAATCTTCGGAAAGCACAAGCCCTACAACGGGTATTACAAAGCCAAGCCCTATAAGATCAGTAAGAGAACTGATGAAAGTGAATACAACCAACCAAAAGAAGTGCTTCTTTTGTGCGTGTGTAAACAGCTTATATAACTTAGCAGTGCTTGCTATAGCACCTACCTGTTTTAAGTTCATTATGAAACCTCTCTATATTTTTACTTACCGCAAAGCTATCTATATGCCATTACAGATAGTAGCCGTGCAGTGTTATTGATATGTGAATGGCATTTTTGCCATACCCCTCTTATTTAGTAAAGAACCCTTTCAAGCCGCCGTTTTGTTGCTTCTTTTTAGGGTTTGTTTCTTCATAGTATCCGTAACCATATCCATATCCGTAAGAATATCCGTATCCGCTGCCGCCGTACCCGTATCCATATTTTTTCAGAAATTCTACACCGTTAAATATGATGGCAGGGTTTTGCACTTTACCATCTTTATGCAATACATCAAACATACGCACCTGGTCTTTGATAGTATATGACTGACGGATAACGAACAGGTTGATGCCGGCATATTGTGAAAGCACCAATGCGTCAGACACCAAACCGATAGGCGCAGTGTCTATGATGATAACGTCGAACATTTCTTTCAATTCCGCTATCATTTGTGCCGTTTTGGGCAATACTAATAACTCGCCTGGGTTTGGTGGTATAGGGCCGCAATTGGCTATGTACAGGTTTTCATGTATGCCTGATGCTTTAATGGCAATATCCAAATCGCCCAGGCCAGCCAGATAGCTACTGATGCCCCCATGATTGGGCAGGCCGAGGTATTGCGATATTTTAGGCTTCCTCAAGTCGAACTCCATAATGACAACACGCTTTTTGGCTAGCGTCATCGTTATACCGAGGTTGATGGATATAAAAGATTTACCCTCGCCACTGCTGCTCGATGTTATCATAAACACTCGATTATTTTGGGAGGCAGCCATAAACTCAAGATTGGCACGTATCAGGCGAAACTGCTCTGCAACGCCCGTACGGATATGCGGCCCTACAACAATGGTGCTTTCACGATTTGTAGCTGCCTCAACCCGGCTGATGCTACCAACGATGGGGATATTGGTTAGCGACTCAATATCATGGTCATTCATCACTTTGTTGTTCAGCATTTCCCTTGCTATCAGGTAGCCGCCGGGGATTAATAAACCAAGCAAAAAGACAATCGCATAAATGGTTTTAGGTACCGGCTTGATGGGTTGTGCTGATGCGAACGGCACAACAATTACTTTCGATTTATTGGTGGCTGCATATACGGAAATCTCATTCTCAACATCTTTTTGGTATAGTAACAAATAGGTTTGCTGCAATACATCGTAACCTCGTGATACATCTTTTATGTTACGCTCTACATTGGGTGTGTTGCGGATTCGACTTGTAACCTCTGCAGCGTTTTTTGATGCATTTTGTATGAGTAAATCAAGTTTTGCTAATTGATTGTCACAAGCAGTAATGATACGTTTCCTTAACTCTTTAATTTCAATCTCTTTATCTTTCAAAAAAGGATGTTCAGGCCCCATGTTGCGAGCCATATTATCTCTATTTAGTACAGTAGCATTATGCTGAGCAACAAGCCCGCTTAATGTCGCATCCTCAGGAGAAACACTAAGGATAGGATATCGGTTAGGAGGCAACCCCTTAACCGTTTCTTTTAAGCTAACAAGCGATTGTTTTTGCAAATACATTTCATTTATCTTGGCTTCCGCTTCCGTCTTTTGTCCCATAAACTGCTCTGTTTGTGCAGCAGGGTCAACGATGTCGTTATTCAGTTTAATGTCAACCTGCATCGAGTCAATAAACTTCAACTCGTCTTTGATAGTCGCCTTTTTAGCTTTCAGAAAGTCGCGGGTTTTCTCAGCTTTCTTGTTAATATTTTCAAGTTCGTTTTTCTGGTAGAAATGAATTAGCGCATTCAGAAAATCTACTCCGCGCTGCGGAATATTATCGGTATAACTAAGCCCGAGCAAGCTGGTACGTCCATCGTTCAGCGATACTGTAAATAAACCTGTAACACGCCCCAATGCGGCAGCACGCGGTTCTATTTTTACGATAAACTCGGCTGTTTTCAAATATCCGCGGTTTACGCCAAGCCCTTCTGTATATTGTATTTTAAAACGCCCGTAGGGTTTTGTAACCCATGTGTCATACAATACTTTATCCGTATTGCCTGCATAGGTCACTTCAAACTGACCTTCCATCACTTGTTTGATGGTTAGCTCTATGGTGCCACCCGTCAGCCCTGTAGTGTCAAATACTACTTTGATGGGGCATTCTTTGTAAATCTCTGTTTCCTTAACACGGCCCAGTGCCCAGTAGCGCACGTTTAATGCTAATGAATCTACAACCTTAGCCAGCATATCCTGCGATTGCAGTATTACCTGTTCGTTGAATAGGTTGACTTTTGATTTATCGTTTTTGGGGTCGAGCTTGCTTAGTACGTTTTGTGCTACGTTATTATCTTGCGATTCGTCTATCAGTACAGAACTACCAATTTCGTAGATAGGGGTAGTGTAGCGCAGATACAAGAACCCAGCCGTTACGGTTATTGATACAGACAAGACAAACCAATACCAGTTGCTGACCAATGTGCCCAGCAAGCGTTTAAAGTCGAACGACGAATTAAACTGCTTCAGTATCTTTTCAGAAAACTGCTGTTGGTTAGGTTGTTCCATTTATCCTGTCTGCATACCTCCTTTATTTTGCTATTTGTGTTATACCATAAATCGTTACTGCTGAAGTGATAACCGTCATGATAGTTGGCAGGTAGAACCTCAGGAAGTCGTTGCTTTCCTGACGGCGTATGCGTGCAGGCTCTACATACACTATGTCATTTTGCTTCAAATAATAATAAGGGCTGCTGAATACAGTCCTGCTATTCAGATTCAGGCGGGCATACTCACGTTTGCCTTCTGTTTCACGTATTATCAGCACATTGTCTTTACGCCCTGTTATGGGTATATCGCCTGCTGCTGCAATGGCATCTATGATGCTGATTTTCTGGTTGGGTGCTACTATCTGTCCCTGCCTGCCCACCTCTCCCAATACCGTTACGCGAAAGTTGATGATGTTGGCTTCTACTACGGGGTCTTTTACATAAGCTTTGAGCTTGTCTGCAAGCAAATCCTTTATTTGCCTGAGCGTGAGGCCTGATACTTTCAGCTTTCCGATAACAGGATAATCTATAAAGCCATTTACATCTACCAGATAACCCAGATTCTGAGCAGAGTTGCCTGTACCACCACCGCCGCCGCCACCTGTAGTAATGCTATACGCAGTACCACCCTCGTTGAATATAGCTGCCGGGCTAACACCACCCTTCTCAATAATACTGCTGATGGTAGATACTTTGATGGCAATAATATCCTCAGGCAGTATGGTTACTTCCTTGCGCCTGTCAATATTATCCACCTGTACGGCTGCATTCTGCACTGCGTTTTCCGAAAAATAAATGGTCTTTTGCGGGGCTGTGCAGCCTATAATCATCAACAGGCTTGCTATGGCGAGTGTATGTATAAACCGACGCATATATGTATGAATTTAAATGGGTGTTGTGATGCTTTTTCGGGCGCAGCAGAAGATTTTACTAAACAATCAACAGATTGCTCTCTCCACACGGTATATGTAAGTTGTGTATAAGGCACTATTATTGCAAAAGCGTTGTTTGATGCATATTTCAGCACGGGTTTACATCTTTATTATATTATATAATAGTGCAAAATACTTTGTTATTAGTGCATTATAAACAATTGTGGATAACTTATCAACAGGTTATTAACAACTTGTCCACAGTCGCTTTCGTGCGTCTGAAACAAAAATAAAACAAGCTAAAATACTACAGCGTTATTGTGCTGTTAAGGATATGAAGATTAAGGAGCAAGGCGGTTTTTCAGCCAATTACCGTTGCTGCTTCGGGTGAATTGTATGCGGTCGTGCATACGGCTGCTTCGCCCTTGCCAAAATTCAATGGTTGTAGGTATTACACGGTAGCCGCCCCAGTGTTGCGGGCGGGGTATATCATCACCATATTGTGATGCGTAACGGGTATAGTTTTCTTCTAATATACTTCTGTCTGCTATTATAGTGCTTTGAGGAGAGGACCATGCGCCAAGGCGACTGCCGGCAGGTCGGCTCATAAAGTACTCATCACTTTCTGCTTCGCTTACTTTTTCGGCCATGCCTTCTATACACACTTGTCGCTCCAGTTCTTTCCAGAAAAAAACCAATGATACATGTGGGTTTTCTGATATGTCTCTTCCTTTTTCGCTATTGTAATTGGTAAAGAATACGAACCCCTTTTCGTCTAACCCCTTCAGCAGTACAATGCGGGCATGAGGCTTTCCGGCAGCATTTACGGTTGCCAGTGTCATGGCATTTACTTCTTCTGCATCTGCCTTATGTGCATCATCAAACCATTTGTGAAAAAAAGAGAAAGGATTATCACCTGCTACTTGTTCATCAAGTACCGCAAGCTGATAATCCTTTCTGATTGCTGCAATATGTTTACCCGAATGGGACAAATTATTTATTCTTTTTCTCGCCGCCCAGATATTTCGCCATTACATATATCAGTTCAATCGTCATGAGTATGATGAATGTATAAACCAATATATTGCCGATTGTGTATTGGAAAGAATCGTAAAAAGCGCCTAATATTAAAGATTTCATATCCTGAAAAAATGTGATTAGGGCTGCAAGATACAAAATCCTGATTGGAAATACTACAGTATGCAATTCCCGTTTTTGTGAGTAATTTTCGCTACCGATTACCGCGTACAGCTTATGTTTTTGCGTCACATACCGTTTTTGAAAACCGTACTCTTGTACGCGTTTACAGCCTTTGGCGGGCCGCTGGGGCATTTGGGTATGATGGTAAAAACATTTGCCAATAAAAGGCACGATGTTACAGAGGCAGAGATAGCGGAATACAACTCTTTTTGCCAGATGCTGCCGGGCCCTTCTTCTACCCAAACAGTGATGCTGATAGGCTACAAGCGGGGCGGAGTGCCTTTGGCTATCGTAACGCTCTTGTTGTGGATATTCCCTGCTACCGTTATCATGTCTGCATTCTCTTTTCTGATATATTATTTTGATGTAAAAGATGTGCAAACCAACCTCTTCAAATACGTGCAGCCCATGTCGGTTGGCTTCATTGCTTTTGCGGCAGTACGTATGATGAAAACAAGTGTGCGGCATGTAGCTACATGGGCTATCATGACGGGCTGTATGATAGTTACCATTATTATACCCACACCTTGGGTATTTCCTGCATTGCTGCTGGTGTCGGGTACTATCAGCAATTTCAGCAACAAGCGCATACCTGTTAAATACGAAAAGCCCAAGCCCATCAAGTGGATGAGCCTCTGGATATTTTTCGCCATCTTCATTATTGCAGGTATATTGAGTCAGCTATCGCGTATTGGTAATTGGGAGTATGGCAGGTTCTTCAATCTCTTTGAAAACTTTTATCGTTTCGGTTCTTTTGTATTTGGAGGTGGGCAAGCCTTACTGCCCATGATGCTGTATCAGTTTGTAAATCGCCCGCAAGCTATTGGGGATGTACCGATGATATCAGGAGAAAATCTATTGACAGGTTACGGATTAGTGCAGGCTGTGCCGGGCCCAGTATTTTCTATATGTGCTTTTACGGGTGGTATGGTAATGAGCAGTTATGGCCCCATGTGGCAGTTGGCTGGTAGCCTTGTTGCTACAATAGCCGTTTTCTTGCCCAGCACATTGTTGTTATTGTTTTTATACCCTGTTTATCAGCATTTGAAACAGCACGTTATCATTTTCCGCGCGTTGGAAGGTATTAATGCTGCTATTGTAGGTATCATCTGGGCATCTGGTATTGTGCTATTTCAAACAATGACGTTTGAATGGACGAATGTAGTAGTAGCGGTGATAACTTTCGCTATCCTGAATTTCACCAAAATACCATCACCTTATGTGGTGGTGGGTTGGTTGCTATTGGGGCTTGCTATGAATGTGTAAGGCTATTTTTCTTTCAGCAATTCTTTGATGTCACCAATTAATTGGTTCACTTCGCCGTTATTCAGTCCATCGTATTGCCCACGTATTCGCCCGCCTTTGTCAACCAGTATAAAGCGTTCAGAGTGGATGAAGTCTGCCTCAATATTTACGGTAGCTGTATCGTCAACGGCAGTAACAAGGTATTCTTCACGCGCCATCTCGTACAATGCTTTTTTATCGCCTGTAAGGAATATCCATTGTTTAGGGTCTGCATCAAAGCGCAGGCTGTACGCTTTCAAAGCGCCAACTGTATCTTTCTTCGGGTCAACTGTATGCGATAGGATTAGTACATCGTTATTGCCGCGATATGCGTGATATACTTTAGTCATATTCTCATTCATGCGAGGGCAGATGCCTTTGCAGGTAGTAAAGAAATAATTGACTACACGGATTTTATTATCTACATCAGCAAGTGTTACTGTTTGCCCGTCCTGATTGGTAAATGAAAAGCCGCTCACTTTATGGCCGGGGTTGCCAAGTATATTCAGCTTTTTAGGAGCCTCGCGTGTTACACGGTAGAAGTACGTCATAAACACGGCAGAGAAAACAATAAAAAACGAAACCAGTATGATGGTTGTAGTCCTTTTACTCATAGCGGTGCAAAGTTAGGGGGTTGGCAGATTAGTTGAGTAGTTAATTAGCTGAATAGTTTTGAAAACATACAATTCAATTACACAACCACATTTATCATCTTACCCTTTACATATATAAACTTCTTAACGGGTTTGCCTTCCATCCATTTTTGTATGGCAGCATCTGCCAATACTGCAGCTTCAATTGCACGCTGTTCAGCATCCAGTGCAAACTCCATTTCAGCACGGGTTTTACCATTCACTGCTACAGGGTACATCTTACTATTATCAACAGTGTATTTCTCTTCATAAGCAGGGAATGGCGCATCTAATACCGTTGTAGTATTGCCTAAGCAGTTTTGCCAAAGCTCCTCTGCCAAATGCGGTGCAAATGGCGTTATCAATACAGCCAATGGCTCTAATATGGCTTTTTTATGGCAGTTAGCAGCAGTCAGTTCGTTTACACATATCATAAACTGGCTAACGGCAGTATTGAACGAAAAGCGTTCTATGTCTTCGCCTATTTTCTTGATGGTCTTGTGCAGTGTTTTCAGTTCAGCATCCGTTGCTGTTTCGTCGGTTACAATCCATCCTGCCTGTTCATCAGCATACAAACGCCACATTTTTTTAATGAAGCGGTGTACACCCTCAATGCCTTTCTGCTCCCAGGGTTTGCTTACATCTATTGGTCCCAGAAACATCTCGTACATACGGAATGTATCTGCACCAAAATCATCAACAATATCATCGGGGTTCACGACATTGTATTTCGACTTTGACATTTTTTCTACTTCAGCACCGCAAATGTATTTGCCATCTTCAAGTATAAATTCAGCATCCGCATATTCAGGTCGCCATTTTTTGAATGCTTCAATATCCAGTTCAGTGCCATTTACAATGTTCACATCCACGTTCATAGCATTTGTTTGGTACGAACTTTTTAAACCAGCAGACACGAATTGCTTTGAACCCTGTACACGATATACAAACCTCGAACTACCCTGTATCATACCCTGATTCACCAATTTCTTAAATGGTTCTTCAAAGCCAATATGCCCTAAGTCGTGCAATACTTTTGTCCATAGTCGGCTATATAGTAAATGCCCTACGGCGTGTTCTGTGCCACCAATATACAAGTCAACTTCTCGCCAATAGTCGGTAGCTTTTCGGCTTGCAAATTCGGTATCATTCATCGGGTCCATATACCGCAAAAAATACCAGCTACTACCAGCGTAGCCAGGCATGGTATTGGTTTCGCGTTTGCCTTTATCGGTAGTTACCCATTCTGTTACGTTCGCAAGCGGACCTTCACCTTCAGGGCCGGGCTTGTAGTTTTCTACCATGGGTAGTTCTACTGGTATTGCCCCATTATTGTCAATTTCATCAGTTGCATAAGGTATGCCGTTTACATACACAATGGGGAATGGCTCACCCCAATATCGCTGGCGGCTGAAACCTGCATCGCGCATTTTATAATTCACTTTCGCTTTGCCGATGCCTGCATCTACAATGGCACGTATGGCTACATCTATTGCTTTAGATAAATCAATACCACTCAGGAAGCCGCTGTTTTCCAGTGTGCCCGATTTTTCAGTATAGGCAAAATCGCCATGATAATTGCTGCCGAAGATATTGGTAATGGGTATGTTGAAGTGTTTGGCAAATGCGTGGTCGCGCTCATCGCCACTCGGTACAGCCATGATGGCGCCCGTGCCATAACCTGCCAGCACATATTCCGAAATCCATATCGGCACTTGCTTGCGTGTAAAGGGGTGGGTAACATACGCACCCGTAAAGCAACCTGTAACCTGCTTTACCTCTGCCATACGCTCACGCTCGCTACGGCTTTGCACATATTTTTTGTATTCGGCAATAGCTTCTTTCTGTGCTTCGGTACTTATTACATCCACCAGTTCATGCTCCGGCGCAAGCACCATAAAATCAACCCCGAAAATAGTATCAGGGCGGGTAGTGAAAACCGTGATGTGTTTATCTGCAAAACCCTGCACATCAAAGCGCACTTCCGCACCATTACTTTTACCAATCCAGTTGCGCTGCATTTCTTTCATCGCATCGCTCCATTCCAGTGTGTCGAGGCTGCTTAGCAAGCGATCTGCATATTCCGTAATGCGCAAAAACCATTGGCGCATTTGCTTGCGGATAACGGGGTGTCCGCCTCGCTCCGATACACCATTCACCACCTCGTCATTTGCCAATACAGTACCCAATGCCTCGCACCACCATACCTCAGCATATCCCTGAAATGCTAGCCTGTATTTCATCAGCGTATCACGCTTGTCTTTCTCGCTCATGGCTGCCCATGCTTTGCTGTCAAAGCTCAGCTTCTCATCATCAGGACATGGATTATTATTATTACCCTCTTTATCAAAAATGCTAATCAGATCTTTGATGGGGCGTGCTTTTTGTTGTTTTCTATCGTACCAACTATGGAATAATTGCAGGAATATCCACTGCGTCCATTTGTAATAACCTGCATCACTGGTGCGTACTTCACGTTCCCAATCGTAGCAAAAACCGATATTGTCTAATTGTTCTTTATAACGTGCAATATTTTTTTCTGTAGTAACTGCGGGGTGTTGACCTGTTTCTAAAGCGTACTGCTCGGCAGGCAGCCCGAATGCGTCAAAGCCCATAGGGTGCAGCACGTTAAAGCCTTTCATCCGTTTGTAGCGTGCATAAATATCCGAAGCTATATAGCCCAACGGATGCCCTACATGCAGCCCTGCGCCACTAGGGTAGGGAAACATATCGAGTATATAGTATTTGGGCTTAGTGCTGTCATTACTAACCCGATATACATGATTGTCTTTCCAGTACTGCTTCCACTTTTTTTCTATGGTATTGAACGCGTATTCCATGCTATGCCTTAATTAAGGGATGCCAAAAGTACGAAAACGCCTACTGAATGGGAAATAAGCCTGAAAGGGGCTACCAGCTTACACATTCGGAGCGCGTAAACTCGAAACGAGACAGGTCGTGTCTGAAATAGTAATGAAATTTGAATGCTTCGGGGGCATACCATACTTTCTTTTTTTTCATTTGAACGGGCATCAGCCAAAACTGGTATAGTTCTGTAAAATTGTGCCACTTACCAAGGTAGAAGATGGGCACATTCTTTTCTTTTTGCAGATGGTATAGTAGCTTGATATTGCTATCTGCATCTATATAGTGTATGCGATAACCGTTCAGTGTATCGGGCAAGGATGCGATATGTGCCGCCTTGATGATGTAAATATCCTTAGTGTTTGCAGGTAACAGGTTTCGGCATGTGTCATTTACTTTTCCCTTGTTTTCCGTTATCAGTTTCAGGGCATGTACATACAAATCTTTTTCACGCCATATTTCATGGTCTTTAGCAGCCTGCGCTTGCAGCAGCAGCGGGAAACATAAAAATATCAGGAGTATGCGTAGCAATTAATCTATTTTATCGGCTGGTGGGCAATGCGTGTTGGCAAAACACAACTTGCCAGAGTTTTTGTTTACAATAAAGTTCAACTTACAACCTTTTGACGGATAATCCATTTCCACCTCTGTCCCTTCTTTTTTCAGCACAATAGGCATCATCCACAAATGGCAGGTATCTGCGCTGATGCTTAGTTCCGTCATATACATAATACCTGCGTTTCCTGCTTGTTGCTGGGCATAGTATTCAGGCATATGCTCATTAATGTCTTCGTACCGATACTGCATTTTGTCTGCCTGTTTCGGCAGGTTGACGGTGAAATATTGCTTGGCAACTACTATTTCTTTTGCCTTGCCAGCTATTTGCTTTTTAAGCGGCGACAGTCCGTTAGTGCCTTTTGCCAATGCATTCAATGCATATACATAGCAGCCGTAAATATCCATTTTGCAGTTGGCTGTATCTTTTTGCGCAAATGCAGCCATCGGTAATAATCCTATCAGTGCCAATAACCTTTTCATAACGGCAATTTACATGATTAGCGAATAATTTGCACATTTGTATCTATGCTAAGTTATTGGGAGCAACAAAGTTTTGTAAGCTATCACCATATAGTGATTGGTGCAGGTATAGTCGGGCTTAGTACAGCCATAGAGTTGAAACAAAAATACCCCAAGCAGTCTGTTTTGGTATTGGAGCGCGGACTACTGCCTACAGGAGCCAGCAGCCGCAATGCAGGCTTTGCCTGTATGGGCAGCCTTACCGAAATACTGGACGATAGCCAATACACAAACGAAGATGAAATACTGAAACTATACGAATGGCGCAAGCGAGGCTTGGAACTGCTGCGTACAAGATTGGGCGATGATACCATAGGTTACAAAAACAATGGCAGCTACGAATTGATAGGCGATGCAGAATTAGCTGCGCTTGATAAGATGGATTATGTGAATGAATTATTATTGCCCATTACAAAACAGCCTGCATTCAAGATAGCCAATGATAAAATTGACAGCTTCGGGTTTAACAGGCAACATATAAAAACATTGATTGAAAATACCTGCGAGGGCGAATTGCATACAGGTAAAATGCTACGTGCGCTGACGGACTACGCATTGATGAATGGGGTAGAAATAAAGACAGGTGCGCATGTAACAAGATTTGAAGAAGAAGATAAATGTGTAACCGTATTTATTGCAGACGGACTTAGGGGTGAGGAACTTGCCTTGCAATGTAATACACTAAGTATCTGCACCAATGCGTTTACAAAGCAACTATTGCCTGATGAAGACGTGGTACCCGGTCGTGGACAAGTACTGATTACAGAGCCAATTAACGGGCTGAAATTGAAGGGCGTATTCCACTTTGATAAGGGTTATTACTACTTCAGAGAGGTGGATGGCAGGGTATTATTGGGCGGTGGCAGAAACCTTGACTTTGAAGGTGAAACTACAACTGATTTCGTATTGACGGATTTGATACAAAAAGACCTTGAAGCCAAACTAAGAGCCATCATACTGCCAGATACAGATTTTAAAATAGCTCAACGTTGGGCAGGTATTATGGCATTCGGTAAAACAAAACAACCCATAGTGAAAGCATTTTCAAAAAGAGTGTATGGTGCATTCCGCATGGGTGGTATGGGTGTTGCATTGGGTAGTGATGTAGCACGGCAGTTGGTAAGTATGAACCGGGATTAATTCTGAAAATCTCTGTTCAGGATTTGCACTACCTCACCAATCGGCAAGCCCATTACATTGTAATAATCACCGTTTATTTTTTCAATGCCTATCATGCCTATCCATTCTTGTATGGCGTATGCACCTGCTTTATCATAAGGTTTGTAAGCAGCAACATAATGTTTGATTTGGTCAAGCGTCAGGGTTCTGAAATACACTTCTGTAGTAGTGGAGAAGCATATTTGTTTGTCGCCCTGTTGCATACACACGCCCGTTACCACTTCATGTTTCCGTCCCGATAGCTTGGATAGTATATTGATGGCATCTGCCTCGTCTGTTGGTTTGCCAAGTATTTCATCGTCGAGCAATACAACGGTATCGGCAGCTATGATGATGGCATCATGCACACGCTCTTCTATGGCAGCCGCTTTCTTTTTGGCAAGGTATTCTGGCACTAAACTACCATGCATACCCTCGGGGTTGGTTTCATCTACATCGGCTATTATGATGTCGAACGATAATTCGGCAGCTTCCATCAATTGTTTGCGTCGCGGCGATTGTGATGCGAGTATAATCTTATGCATGTGCCTGAAAATAATAAATGATGAGCGAGCCGATACCGGATAGCATAATGAATTTCAGCCATCGGCTCATGATATGGTAGTGGTGTGATGTTGCTTTTTTCGGCAGGTAATACATCCATACAATAATGGGTATAGCCAATAGTGCAATGGTGTATATGCCAAGTAATACCCAATCAGCATTAATGAGTTTCACGGCACCCGTCAGCAATGGTATCAATGCCACTATGCCCAATGATTGCGTAAAACGTTCGGAGCGTTGCAGTCCCCATTGTATGGGCATCGTAATGCAGCCCTCTTGTGCATCGCCTTTAAAATCTTCCATGTCTTTTACTATCTCGCGCATCCAAGTGAGTGTAAATGCAAAGCAGGTATAGATGCCCAATACCCATACAGGGTTGGGTATTTTATTGGTAGGGGTAATGATAAATGCGCCTGCTGATGCTAATGTATGAATGGCAGGCTCGTAGAGTATAAGCACGACGATGGTGAGTGCGGTGAGCATGGCAACTACTACATTGCCAATCATGAATTGCCTTTTGAAATGTGTTGAATAGAACCATAACAATACCGTGCAGCCCAATTGTATCGTCAACCATCCATAGTGCCCTGCCTGCCGTGCTATATATGCCGACATAAGGAGTGCCACAATGTTCAGCGCACTATGCATCACAATGGCAAACTTCAATGGTATTTGTTTTTCCAATACCATTTTTTCAGGACGGTTGATGACGTCTATCTTAATGTCAAAATAATCGTTGATAATATAACCCGCAGCGGCTATCAGTACAGTTGATAAGGAGAGTAAAAAAAAATGCCTGCCATCGAGCAGCAGGGTTAGGCTACTGTAGTCTTGAACGGGTAATATAACACATGCCCATGCCAGCAGTTGGGTTAGGAATACTATCAGCAGGTTCTTCCATCTTATCAGTTGCAGCCAGTACATGTTTTTAGTTGATTGGTTGATTAGTTGATGAGTTGACCTGTATCCAAATCAACTGATTAACTAATCAACTATTTCCCCCATCCCGCAGGGTCTATGCGCCATTGTTCTAACGACGATTTTTGTTCGCTTGCTACCAATTGTTGCTCTTCTGCCACTTCCATCAAAGCCTGATAATTGCTGATGGTATGCAAGGGTACATCTGCTTGTGCAAAAGCCTCTGACGCGGCATTAAAGCCATAGGTAAACAATGCACACATACCTATCACCTCGCCACCTGCAGCACGTATAGCATCCACCGCCTGTAGGCTGCTCTTACCTGTAGAAACCAAGTCTTCTACTACTACCACTTTCTTACCTGCTTCCATATAGCCTTCTATCTGGTTGCCCATGCCATGTTCTTTGGGTTTGCTGCGCACGTATATAAATGGCAGCTTCAGTAAGTCGGCAGCCATTACGCCATGCGCTATGCCTGCTGTTGCTACGCCTGCAATCACTTCCGCATCCGGAAAATGCTCCAGTACCATATTTGCCAATTCACTTTTTACAAAATCGCGCACATAGGGGTAAGACAATACTTTACGATTGTCGCAATAAACAGGCGAGTTCCAGCCCGAAGCCCATACATAAGGCTTTTGCAGGTTTATCTGCAATGCTTTAATTTGCAATAGTTTTTCGGCGAAATGTTTTTGTGTACTCATAACCGCTCAAACCTACGTCAAATACATAAGTTTACAAACTAAGGCAGCAGATGTTCACACAAAAAATATACGTTAATAACAAGCCCCTGATACTGACTACCAATGCCCGAAGCTATATGGAAACACATGCCATAGCAGGGGGGTATATGCTGTTTACAGGTGCTTTCAGCCGCAATTTCAGGCTGGCTTTGCAACATCTTGAAAAGGCAGGTACGCTTGGTGCTATTATTGAAGATGTTTCACCCAATTCATTGCAGGAACAGTTATATGAACTTTATGAACCCATAGATGCAGGTGGCGGTGTGGTGATGAATGAAGATGGTGCGGTATTAATGATATACAGGCGTGGCAAGTGGGACCTGCCCAAGGGCAAACGTGATGACGGTGAAGATATTGCTAACTGTGCTCTGCGCGAGGTGAGCGAAGAAACAGGGTTGCAACAAGTGAAGCTGGGCGAAAAAATATGTGATACCTATCATGTGTATGCTCAAAACGGACAAAGCCTGCTGAAGTGTACTGCGTGGTACAAGATGCACGGCAGCAGTGCCGATACCCTTGCCCCGCAAGCGGAAGAGAACATAGAAAAAGCGGAATGGCTGAAAGAGAAAGACTTACGTTTTGTGGTGTATAAATCGTACGAAGCCATCAGAGAAGTGTTGACAGAAGCAGGGCTGAAATGGTAAATCCGTTTTAACGTAACATAAGCTATACCTTAACATACCCGCAACAGTAGCAGGCGTAATTTTGTATACAAAAGGAGCGGAAGATGAAGCGGGTTTTACCATTAAGAAAGTTAGAAAGTGCACAAGCAGGTTGGCATTTGATAAAGAACCGAAAAACCATGTGGTGTATGCTGAAAGCAGTATGGCGCAGACAATACAGCATATCCGGCTTGAGTAAATGGTTGCTGTTAGCAGGCACATTATATATTCTGCTTCCGTTCGATTTTGATTGGATACCGATATTGGGTTGGCTGGATGATGCAGCTATTTTACTACTAATGATAAAACGCCTGCAAAAAGAAACACAACGTTTTGTTCGTGCTAAAGTGATGGAGCGCAGGGCAGATTGCTAAAACTTCACTTCCTTAGGTACTATCTTACTTACATCGCCGTTGTTGCGTATTACATCCCTTACTATGGTAGATGAGATGGTTGAGTATTCGGGTGCGCAGGTCAGGAAGATGGTTTCTACTTCGGGTGCCAGCATACGGTTCATGTCGGCTATGGCTTTTTCATATTCAAAATCTGCTATGTAGCGTATGCCTCGCATCATGTATTGCGCGCCTACTTCTTTGCAAAAATTAATAGTCAACCCGGAATAGCTGGTAGCACTCACCTGCGGGTAGTCTTTAAAAATTTCTTCAATCCACGCAATGCGCTGCTCAACGGAAAACATAGGTGTCTTTTGCGAATTGATACCTATTGCTATTATCAGTTTATCAAACAAAGAAGCAGAGCGTTTGATGACATCTACATGCCCAAGTGTTATGGGGTCGAACGTGCCGGGAAATAAGCAAATGCGTTGCATAGTCTATTCGCTTGGTTGGTTGAAGAATGTAAATACGGTAGTGCCGTAGTTTTTCATCCGCATAAAGTTAGGGTGTTTTTGGTAGTCGTTGCGTGGTGTATGTTCATGTACAAATATCCCGTTTGGTGCCAGCATTTTTTTATCAAACACCAGCATGGGTATATCGTCTATGTTTTGCAATGCGTATGGCGGCCCGGCAAAGATGAAGTCGTATTGGTCTATGCTTTGTTTCATAAACTTAAATACATCGCCTCGTATGATGTGCAGACGGTCCATAATGCCCAATGCAGTAGCCGTTTTTTTGATAAAGTCTATATTGCCAAGGTCGCGCTCTATCAACGTAAGGTCGGCTGCCCCGCGCGATGCCAGTTCGTAACTGATACTGCCCGTACCGCCAAACAAGTCGCAGGTTTTAATGCCCTCTATGTCTATCAGGTTTTCCAGTATGTTGAACAGTCCTTCCTTTGCCACGTCTGTAGTGGGGCGTGCGGGTGTATTGGTTGGCGGGCTGAAACGCCTGCCGCTGAACTCTCCGCCTACAATGCGCATGCGTACAACTGTTGTAGTAAATATATCGTACCCGTCCAGCTTCGGTCGTTCGATGGCACATTGCCCGTACCGTCTTTCAATTCGGGAAAGTATTGAGATAACTCAGTAACAATGCCTGCCAGATTGCGGTTGGCATTGGTGCATTGCAGCACAAGGTCGCCCTCGTGTATGCCATGGTGCTGGCAAAGGTGTTTCAGATGATAAGCGATGTCTTCTGCCGTTTGGTAGCCAAATACCTGATGCCAATACAGTGCGCGGTCTTTGTACAATGTAGCAAATACCTGCTCGTTGGTAACAGTGCATTGCAGCGAACATTCAGACTTGAAAGGTTTATAAAATTGATAAGCCGAAAACGGTAATATCTTCGCTTTGCTGAAGTACCTGCCTATCAGGCTTTTGATGGCGGCTGGCCATGCGTACATATAATGCGCTTTATCCTCGCGCAGATGATATGTACTCATTATTTCGTTCTTCTCTACAAAATGCAATTGCCTTACCCACTTGTCCGCTTCCTGTTCTTTAAACAGTATTTCGGGTATCAGCATTGACTTGTCTGTAGCTATAAAAGCCGAGATGACTTTGTGCGGTGCACCCAGCAATGTATCGTTCAGAAATTCATGCTCAAAGAAGTCAATAATCCATGGCGGCAGGCTTTTCTTATAGTCGTTGTGGCTTATCATCAGCAAATCTCCCTGTTCACTAAAGCCTGCCGTAGTAACACTACGAGGTGTCAGCACGATGATAATACGCGCTACCTGCGACACAAGGCTATCGCCATTGTGCACTTTATATATCTGCTGGTTAAATCCGCTATTTGTAACTTCCGACATAGAAAAGCACACAATTATAGAATAAATTTGCGACACTTATAGCATAGCCCATCCGTACATGCCGATTGTTATTCCTTCAAAAGGCTGATGGGTGCTGTCATAGTGGGAAATATTATTATTTATAGCTTGTTTTAAGAATTAACAGCCCGTGCAATTATCCGTTACCAACAAAGGCATCATCAGGCTGGCAGCCCCCATATCGCTTGCCATACTGATACCGCAACTCAATTTCCTTACCAATACCGCTTTTCTTGGCAGGTTGGGAGAACATGAATTGGCGGTAAACGGGCTGACAGGTGTTTTCTACCTCATTATGAGTATGATAGGTTATGGGCTGAATAGTGGTATACAGGCACAAATGGCACGCCGTGGCGGCGAGGGCGATAACGAGGGGCTTGGTAAAACACTCACCAACGGTATGTTGCTCGGGTTGGTTTCATCTGTTGCACTGATGTTGCTTGCCATGTGGATGGCACCATTCATTTTCGGGCTTAGCCTGCACGACCAGAGCCATGTGCAGAGCAGTGTCAACTATTTGTATATCCGTGTTTGGGGCTTGCCGTTTCTGTTGATGGTGCAGTTGATGAATGCGTTTTACATTTCTACAGGACAATCCAAATTCCTGATGTATGGTTCGCTGGCTGCAACAATTGTCAATATCGTGCTCGATTACTTTTTCATATTCGGTAAGGCAGGTTTCCCGCAAATGGGGCTGAATGGTGCTGCCGTAGCATCTGTAATAGCAGAGGCAGTATATTGTGCCGTGATGTGTGGCATCTTCTACTTCCGCAAGATGCAAAAAACATTCCCTGTATTCACCCAATCTACATTCGATTTTTCATTGGCTCGCCGCAGCCTCAATGTGTCTGCCCCGTTAATACTGCAATACCTTTTCAGCATTGGGGGCTGGCAGGTGTTCTTCATTTTTGTAGAGCATCTGGGCGAGCGAGAGTTGGCAGCATCGCAGATATTGCGCAGTGTATTTGGCGCGGTGAGCGTGGTAACATGGGCTTTTGCAAGCACCTGCAATACCTTGGTGAGCAACGTAATAGGGCAGGGCAAGCAAAATGAAGTGATACCCGTCATCAAAAAAATAGGCAAGCTGAGCTTGTTATGCACAACCGTTATTTGTGTGCCCTTACTATTATTCCCTTCGGCTTTCTTATCGCTCTACAGAGATGATGCCGCGTTGATACTTTTATCGCTACCCAGCCTCAAACTGATTGTACTGGCAACGCTTATTATGTCTTTATCCACCGTATTGTTCAACGGGGTAGTAGGTACCGGGAATACTATGGTGAATCTGCTGATAGAAGTAGCCTGCGTTGGTGTCTATCTTGTGTATTGTTACATTGTTATAGAGCGTGCAAAGCTGCCACTGGCATTGGCTTGGGCATCCGAATTTGTGTATTGGACATCGCTCTTTATCATCAGTTACCTGTACCTGCGCAGCGGCAAATGGAAAGGGAAAACTATTTGATGATTCGATAATTATCACATTATCACATCAATTAGCAAATGCTTGCTCAGCTATTTCTTCTACAAAAATACCATTATGGCTTTCGTCATAAATGCACTCACCGTTTTTGATGAGTAATACCTGTGGGCTTTCATGGTGAACATGAAAATCTTCTGCCACTTTGTTTGATATGTTGCGGTGCTGCAACAGGTCGAGGTAGTAGAACTTAATACCATCGGGCTGTTCTGCCTTGTCGAGCCTGTTTTTTACCATCACGCTGATGCTGCAACGGGTACTATGTTTGAAGATAACAACAGGCTGGGTTGCGCTCTCCTGTTTAATGCTCGCTAATTGCGCTTCGTCCGATAAATCAATCCAATTCATGCTGCAAAGTTAGGCATGGTGTTGCTATAATGTGATGAAATGCGCTAATACGGCAATTTGTTTTAGTTATAACACCTATTGCCTAATTGCCTTATTGTCATATTGCCACATTAATTACTACTTTCGCCACACAGAAATATCCATTATAGATTATGAAGCATGCTTTTGTATTTCCCGGTCAGGGGGCACAATTTTCGGGTATGGGCAAGAGCCTGTACGAGGCTAATTCATTGGCAAAAGAATATTTTGAACAAGCCAACGAAATACTTGGTTTCCGTATTACAGATACCATGTTTGCGGGTACAGACGAAGAATTGAAACAAACCAAAGTAACGCAACCTGCCATCTTTTTGCATAGCACTATACTCTTCCTTACAACACAGGGTTTGCAGCCCGATATGGTAACAGGGCATTCACTGGGCGAATTCAGCGCATTGGTAGCCAATAAAGTATTGTCTTTTGAAGACGGGCTGAGGCTGGTAGCCAAACGTGCGGCAGCCATGCAGCGCGCTTGTGAAATCAACCCATCAACTATGGCTGCAGTATTGGGGCTGGAAGATGCTAAGGTAGAAGAAATATGCGCCGGCATAACGGACGAAGTGGTAGTGGCAGCCAACTACAATTGCCCCGGCCAGTTGGTGATAAGCGGCAGCATAGCGGGTGTAAACAATGCCTGCGAGTTGCTGAAAGCAGCAGGTGCTAAACGCGCTTTGGTATTGCAGGTGGGTGGCGCATTCCACTCTCCGCTGATGGAGCCTGCACGAGAAGAATTGCAGGCTGCCATAGAGGCTACCACATTTGGCAATGCCATCTGCCCTGTATATCAAAACGTAGATGCGAAGCCATATACAGATGCTGCAAGCATCAAACAAAACCTGATAAACCAACTGACCGCCCCCGTAAGGTGGACGCAGAGCGTACAGCAGATGGTAGCAGACGGTGCGGCCAAGTTTACAGAAGTAGGCCCCGGAAATGTATTGCAGGGCTTGGTAAAGAAGATACACAAAGAGGCAGAAACGGCGGGAATTAATTAATAGTAAATTATCAGCGCGTTTTTTTCAGTTAAATAGCTGTTTTGGAATGAATTATAATAAAAGCCCGTTATATAGCGGGTTTTTTATTTGAAAAATATATTTACATTTGTACCAGAGAGATTTTTTAAAGTATAGAGGATAGAGTTTCCGCACAGGGTTCTATCAGTTCAGCAAAACAAACAAGGGAAAAAGAGCAGGAGAGTTGGCTTTGCGCCGATAGGTATTGTATTGCTTAACTTTTTAAAAACCTGTACGATGAGTAAATCAATGAAAACGGCAGAACTGATTGCGGGTATTGTAATGGGCATCATAGCCATTTGCCTGATACTGATGTAAAAGAATTGCGGCAAAAAATAAAAACATAAGGGCATCATTGCCCGTCTGCTAACATAGCGGCGCACCGCTGCAACCTTTCCACCCTGAAGGGGGGAACCTGCCATCTGGCAGGTTTTTTCGTTTTATGTAAATAGTACGCTGCTAATTCGTTTTAGTGTTTCCTTAGGCTTAATTAAGAATGTTTTAGAAAGTATGAAGATAGTTTTGGTGTATAAAATGCCTGCCGATAATTATTTGCTGCAAGGCTTATTGTTCACTCAAAATCTATCTAAATGCTCAAAAAAATTACATTATGTATGTGCATGGCGCTCACTGCTACTGTCTATGCACAAAAAGAAGACAAAGACATGGAAGGCAGGCCAACCAAAGCGGCACAAAAAATAGCCTTGGGTTATCACCTGACGGATGTGCAAAACAGCTTTGGCTTCGGGCTGAATATTACCAGCCCTTATTTTCTTAAAAACAGTGTAGCCGTGCGCCTGCGTGGCAATTTGCCGTTTCTGCAACACATACCTACCACCGCGCCTGCTGCTACGGTATGGTCGCCGTATGGTATGCTGCAATTGGGGCTTGTGGGTGGCGATGGCATCGTTAAGAAAAACATGCGCTTCTATGGCGAGGGTGGTGTTGTGTTCATCATGCCAAACGACGAATTTTCTGCCAACAGCACCGTTGGTGGTTACGGTCTGTTCGGGTTCGAGTTCTTTCTTGCCAAGCCCATCGCGTTCCACATAGAGATGGGCGGTATGGGCACGGGTGGCACTGCCGAAAAAAGCGCAGGCAAGCCTATATATGCCAACGGGTTTTTAACCAATGTGGGTGTACGCCTCATGTTATAACGCAGGGATTGATGCGTGTTCAAACCGCTTATACATAGCAGTACCTTACAGGTTAAGAAAAGCAGGATAACTCCTGCTTTTTTTGCATCCGTACTGGCAGGTATATATAAATACACCAATAGTGGTAGGTATCTGCAATAGGCTTTGATATAGCTTTACAACGGATAAAAATCTCTTGTGTATGAAAAAACTATTCTTTGTATGTATGAGCATGGCTATATTGGCATCATGCAAAAAAGACAGCACAACCACTACGCCAACTAATAATAACAATAACAACAACGGCGGTTGCGGCGATGGCAATGTATGCTTCAAGCTCAACGGCACACAAATCAGCAAAACGGGCGGCGGTTATCTGATGGCAGATACGTTTACGTTCGTTAAGTATGAGGAAGGAGCCAAGCAACTGTCAATAGATATTTTCGGCAATACAACAGGTAGCTATACCGTGGGCGATAAACGCCTGAAAGGCAGGGGCAGGATATATTATTTTCCTGAAACCAGTAAAATGTACATGAGCAATAAAGGCAGTCTCGAGATGACGGAGCTGACAAGCGATAGAAAAGCAACCGGCAAATTCAGCGGTACACTTTATCGTTACAATGGAGATACCGAAACATTTACCATGACCGACTCGATGGTAATTACAGAGGGTTTCTTTACCAAAGTGCAGCTGGCAAAACTCTGATAGCAAGAAACAGATAAATAGAAGAAGG
This sequence comes from Chitinophagaceae bacterium IBVUCB1, assembly GCA_002127285.1. Classification (GTDB taxonomy): domain Bacteria; phylum Bacteroidota; class Bacteroidia; order Chitinophagales; family Chitinophagaceae; genus Polluticoccus. The sequence goes on along the minus strand of NFUW01000001.1, from coordinate 195,988 downwards.
CGGGATTTTTCCCGCTTTTTTATGGGTGCAGATTAAAAATTGCAGGTTTTTACTAAAAAATGCCCCTGCACAGATTTCTTACTTATTTGATTTTCAATTAACTACATATTGTCATTTCAAAAACCGTTGTTTTCATACAGTTGACAGGATGAATAGGGTGGTGTAGATTGGTGGAAAATGTTTTCCTATGAAAATTGAGTCAGTTAGAATTGAAAATTTTCGTTCTATAAAGGATCAGACTATTTATTTTGATGATTATAATTGTTTCGTGGGAGCTAATGGTGCTGGTAAGTCTACAGTATTGAATGCTCTTAATGTATTCTTCAGACAATTTAAGGACAGTAAAACTGATTTAAGTAAACTATCGGCAGAGGATTTTCACCATAAGAATATTAATTCTGAAATAAAGATTACTGTAACATTTACATCATTAGAAGATGAAGCGAAGGAAATCTTTTCGTCGTATGTTCGTCAGGATAAGTTAATTGTTACAGCACTTGCTAAATATGACCCAAAACTAGAAATCGCAGAAGTAAAGCAGTATGGTAGCCGACTAGGTATAGAGAAGTTTCGTAGATATTTTGAGGCTGAAAAAGCAGGCGCAAAGGTGCCGGACTTAAATGTTATTTACGGTGAGCTAAAGAAAGAATTTACAGATTTAAAATCTGCAATTACTAAGCAAGCTATGAGTGATAGTTTAAGAGACTATGAATCAAGCAAGCCAGAATTATGTGTATTGATACCTAGTGAGGATCAATTTTATGGTGTGACTCGTGGTGCAAATAAGTTGGCGCAATTTATTCAATGGGTATTTATTCCAGCATCTAAGGATGTTACAGAAGAAAGTGATGAATCTAAAAACTCAGCACTAGGAATATTACTGGCAAGAACTGTGAGGGCGAAAGTAAATTTCGACGAAAAAGTTTCTGACCTAAGACGACAAGCAAAAGATTTATATCAAAAATTACTTGATTCAGAGCAGAGTGCATTAGATGGAATTTCAGACTCATTACAAAAGAGGCTAACTTCTTGGGCGCATCCAGAAATTAAAGCAAAGTTATTTTGGAAGCAGGATCCTGATAAATCAGTAAAAATCGAAGAGCCCTTAGCTTCCGTGGATTTTGGAGAAAGAGGTTTCTATGGAAATCTTGTCAGGTTTGGACATGGATTACAACGTTCATTTATGTTAGCCTTACTTCAAGAATTAACTTATGCAGATGAAGAAAAGTCGCCAACATTAATTATGTGTATAGAAGAGCCTGAGCTATATCAGCACCCGCCACAAGCAAGATATTTAGCAGAAACATTAATAGAATTATCTGAAAAAGGAACACAAGTTTTAGTATGTACTCATAGCCCATTATTTATTCCAAGCGACAATTTTGATAAAATTAGAATTGTTAGAGAAGTAGGGAGTCCAAGTAGCACCCAAGTATTAAGTGCTGATTATGAAAGACTATCAAAAGAATTAGAGAGTTTAGGAGAACGAGCTTACAAAGAGACTGGCATGGTAGCAAAGTTGTATGGTAATCTAAACCCAATAATTAATGAGATGTTTTTCTGTAAAAAGTTAATACTGGTAGAGGGAAATGAAGATATAGCACATATTATGGCATATATTTTTTTATTGGGGAATAAAGATTTGTTTAGAAAATCTGGTGCTCACATAGTACCGGTTTCAGGTAAGAGCAACATGATAAAACCCTTATTAATAGCTAAGCTGCTATCTATTCCAGTATTTGCAATTTTTGATTCTGACAATGATAAAGGGCATGATGAACTAATTAAGCATCAAAAAGATAATAAATGCATCTTTACTATTCAGGAATCAAGTACTGTAGATTTCATTCCTAATAGTCATATAGGAGATAGTAATCTTTTTTGCGTTAGCCCCAATTTAACTACAGCTATCAAATTAGATTTAGGTAATAAATACCAGTTATATAGTAATAAATCATGCGCACACTATGGTAACGCAAATGATTTAATAAAGAATCCATTGGCAATTGCTAAATTTCATGAGTTCGCATGGAATGATGGAATAAAATCTAATACACTTTTAGATATTGTAAAAAAAATAGAACAATTTATTTCCTAACCCCCATTCACAATCAATCACTTATCAACGGTTGGTTAACCACTGGTGAACCAAACTCTCACCAAGGAGAGGATAGTACAATAAAGAACAGGATAGTATATAACACTACAGCTACAGTACAGTATGCGTGTGGTGGGTTTAGTAGTTGCTGGTAAGCTATTATATAGCATTTGTTTATTTCCCGTATTACCCCCGAAGGATAATCGCCGCAAAAACGTCTGTATATTGTAGTGAAACTCCCTCGTATGCATATCCGTTTTTGGCTGTTTATCTGTTTGTCTTGCTTGGTGCGCCCCGCGCTGGCGCAGCAACAGCTCGCGTTGCAGTTTCAGCCCACATGGGCAGGCAAGCCCATCGTGGCGGGTGTGTATTACAAACTGCCTTCGGGCGATAGTCTGCAATTCAGCAATTTTCGTTGCTATATATCGGGCATCGTGCTGGCTGCCAATGGAAAGGCTGTATATACAGAGGCAAACAGCTATCACTTGCTGGATATGGCAGAGCCGCAAACCATGCGCATCGTGTTGCCACACATCCCAAAATACCAAGAGTTACGTTTTACCATTGGTGTAGATAGCACTAAGAGTGTATCGGGTGCGCTCGGCGGAGATCTTGACCCCGAGCATGGCATGTACTGGGCATGGCAGAGTGGTTATATCAACTTCAAGATAGAGGGCAGCAGCCCTTTGTGTAATACCCGCCGCAACGAGTTTCAGTTTCATATAGGTGGCTATGCGGGCAAGGACAATGCACTGGTACAGGTAAGCCTGCAAAATGCGGATGCGCCCAATGAAGTGACCATTGAAATACCATTAGACGCATGGATGCAGCAGATAGACCTGCGCAGGCAACACACCATCATGACACCAAGTGTAGAAGCCGTACAGTTGGCAAAGCAATTGGCATCGGTTATAAAAATAGCCCGTTAACGTGAGGAAAGCACTTGTCATATCGTGCCTGTTGGCGGTAGTCGCTTTGCTGTCTTTCAAGTCGGGCAGGCTACAGTTTGCCATACCAAAGGGCTGGCCTAAGCCGGTATATGATTTTGCTAAAAATCCGCTATCGCAGCAGAAGATAGACTTGGGCAGTATGTTGTTTTACGACCCTGTATTGTCGAGAGACAGCACTACATCCTGCGCCAGTTGCCATTCGCAATACAATGCCTTTACGCATGTGGACCATGACCTGAGCCACGGCATAGAAAACAGGATTGGTACACGCAATTCGCCCGCGCTGATGAACCTTGCATGGGGCAGCAGCTTTATGTGGGATGGTGCGGTTAATCATTTAGACGTGCAATCGCTGGCACCTATTACCAATCCGTTGGAGATGGATGAAACCCTGCCAAATGTTATCCGCAAACTGCAAAGCAGCAAGCGTTATACTGCCATGTTCTACAAAGCCTATGGCGATTCGGTTATTACAGGGGAGCGATTGCTGAAAGCCCTCTCGCAATTCATGCTCACATTGGTAAGCAACAATGCCAAATACGATAGTGTGATGCGCAAACAGGCTGTATTTACCGAGCAGGAAACTAAAGGCTACACACTATACAAGCAACATTGTGCATCCTGCCATGCAGAGCCCCTGTTTACCAACAACAGCTTTGAAAACAACGGCTTGTATGTAGATAATACACTGAACGATAAAGGGCGCATGGCTATCTCAAAAAACAAAACAGACTCTCTGAAGTTTAAAGTGCCCACACTCCGCAACCTCAAGTACAGCTATCCGTATATGCACGATGGGAGGTTCAAGCATCTGGGGCAGGTGCTCAATCATTACGCTATGGGCATACAACGTACACCCACACTGGCATCGCAACTGCAAAAAGGTATTTTTTTGAATAACGAAGAAAAGTTTTTGTTACTGGCTTTTCTCGGTACGCTCAACGATAAATCATTTGTTTCCAATCCATCATACGGTTACCCGAAAAAAAATTTTGAACCGAACGAAGGATTATGATAGTGGCAGCGTCTAAACTCTTATACAATCAATTGCACACTACTAAAAAACTACTGGCATGTTTAAGAAAATACTCCTTGCGCTGATGCTTGTGTATGCTGCCAATGCAGGCGCACAAACCGTTACAGACCCCATGATTACCAAATGGTGGTTCAACACAACGAACAATAAATACAACGGCATACTGACCGATGTAGAAGCCGTGTACTACACTACTACCAACGTGTATGTAAAAACAAGCGGCATACCCAACTATTATAAAGACGGGCTGACTGTTAATAACGCTAAAGACCTGCAAGCTACCTGGAACATACCCCGTACACCTACGGTTGCTACTACCAAGCCAAGTTTGATTGGCGGGCAAATGGGTTTGATGTATGATGGCTCAGTCTTCTTCCATCCCGGCGATGCGCAGACGTACAACAATGCGGGTGTATGGAACAGGTTGGCATACTATTTTGAAGGCAATGATATGGATCCTTACAACGGCCACAGCACGCCTACCAATATGTATCATCACCATTTCGACAATCTGGCTCTGCACGATTTTGATGCCACCAAACACTCACCCATAGTAGCATACGCATGGGATGGATACCCTGTATATGGCCCTTATGCATATGCCAATACAGATGGTACAGGCGGCATTACAAGGATGAAAACAAGCTATGGCACCAAGTCTTACACTACACGCACCAACGGGCCGAATGTAAATGCGCAATACCCTATTGGATGCTTTATAGAAGACTGGCAATACAATGCAGGTTCCGGCGATTTGGATGAACATAATGGCCGCTTTTGCAAAACACCCGAATACCCTAACGGCACGTATGCATACTTCACTACTGTAGATGCAAGCCTCAAACCGATATATCCTTACTTCATAGGGCCAACATTCTATGGCAATCTGCAAAATGGTAATACAGGCCCCATGGGTGGCAAGGCAACAGTACCCGGCGGTGCTACACAATACCAGCCCACCACGGGCGTAGCAGCGGTAGAGGCGATGGACGATGCGGTGAAAATGTTTCCTGTACCGGTAAAAGACTACCTGACCGTACAACTGAAAGAGAATAAAAACTATACCCTGACGGTATATAATACTGAGGGCAAAGTATTGCAGGAAAAAAAGATAAACACCACCACGCAGGTAGATATGAGCAGTTATGCGTATGGCATGTACTTCATAGGCCTGCAAGACGATAATGGTTCAGGTTTTATAAAAAGAGTAGTGAAGCAATAATTATTCATTATATTAAAGCTACAGTACAGAGGGGCTGCCGTTTTCGGCAGCTTTTTTGTTTAGCGTAGTATGACTTCTATACCAATAAAAAAGCACTCAATGAGTGCTTTTAAAAATATCATAAAGCCCCTTTAGGGGTTGGGGGTTTATCTTAAATCCACCACCTCTACACCGGGATATTTCTTAGTATCGAAGCTGAACATACCGTCATTTACAGCAGCATTAGGGGTAAAGCCACTCACCTCGTATTTGTACATATTACCGTTCTTCTCCCACACATTGCCGCCTACTATAGTGCTGGTATTGTCAACCGCCAACTCTACTTTGCTTAGCTGCTTGCCTTTGGCAATGGGTGTCATTTCAATGATGTCGCAAGTCTTAGTGCCTACTTTGCGTGTGCCTATGTATTTGTAATTATATTCCTTGTCGTAGAAGTTGGTAAACAGTTTGGTAGGCGATATGGTTTGTTCGTTTGGGTTATAGTTGCTCACCTGCACCTCATTGGTAGCTTTCATGTACGTCCACACGGTTTTGTTATCGCACATTATCTGCTGGCCTGCTATCTCTACACGGTACTTCGGTCCTTTCATGTAGAAAGTACCTTTCTTCGTTTCTTTTACTTTGCCGCCATTACCCGTCAGGTGCAGTGCAAAATTGGCTTTCAGCGATTTCAGGCTGTTTACTTTCTTGCTCACCGCTTCCAGTATGGTCTTAGCTTTGGCATCGCCTTGCGCCATTGCGGGGTTTACAAATGCCATTACGGCCACTATGCAGGTACACAATATCTTTTTCATCTGCTTATTTCTCTTATTTAGTTATGGATAATCTTGTTTGTAATGCTGTAAAACGAGCGGCAAATTTATGCCATTAATCGTTAAGGTTACTTAAAAACTGCTCCAGTTCGGCTTCTGTTTTAAAATACACTTCTCTGGGTTTGCTGCCAACGGCAGGGCCTACAATGCCTGCGCCTTCAAGCTGATCCATGATGCGCCCAGCGCGGTTGTATCCCAGATTGTAACGGCGTTGCAGCATACTGGTGCTACCGCTTTGTGTCTGCACTACGGTACGCGCACAGTCTTCAAACAGTTTGTCGCGGTTGGTCAGGTCAACGATTTTATCATTCTCGCCATCTTCACCCTCGTATTCCGGCAGTTCAAATGCCGATGGATAACCACGTTGTGTGCCGATGAAGTCAACTATTTTTTCTACTTCGGGTGTATCAACAAACGCACACTGCACACGCAGCAGTTCGCTGCCATAAGACACCAGCATATCGCCACGCCCTATCAACTGTTCCGCACCACCTGCATCCAGTATGGTACGGCTATCTACTTTGGCAGAAACCTTAAAGGCAATACGCCCCGGAAAGTTGGCTTTGATAGTACCCGTTATTACATTCACACTGGGGCGTTGGGTAGCTATTATCAGGTGTATGCCAACGGCGCGGGCTAGCTGTGCAAGGCGCGCTATCGGCATTTCCACTTCTTTACCTGCTGTCATTATCAGGTCGGCAAATTCGTCTATTACCAGTACGATGAATGGCAGGTATTTATGTCCACGCTGCGGGTTCAGTCTGCGGTTGATGAATTTCTCGTTGTATTCTTTGATGTTCCTCGCGCCCGCTTCTTTCAGTAGTTCGTAGCGGTTATCCATCTCTATACACAAGGCATTCAGCGTATAGATTACTTTTTTGGTGTCAGTAATAATGGCTTCTTCTTCATTGGGCAGCTTGGCAAGGAAGTGCTTCTCTATCGTGCGGTAGATGGACAGTTCTACTTTCTTAGGGTCCACCATTACAAACTTCAGTTGCGATGGGTGTTTCTTGTACAGCAGCGATACCAGTATGGCGTTGATACCAACCGATTTACCCTGCCCGGTTGCACCCGCCATCAGCAAGTGGGGCATGGTGGCAAGGTCAACGATATAGTTTTCGTTGTCTATTTTCTTACCCAGTGCTATCGGCAGGCTCATGTTCGATTTGGCAAACTTTTCGCTTGCCAGTAGTGTACGCATAGATACTATCTGCTTATTGGTATTAGGCACTTCTATACCTATTGTGCCGCGCCCCGGTATGGGCGCAATGATGCGTATGCCCAATGCAGCAAGGTTCAGGGCTATATCATCTTCCAGATTGCGTATTTTAGAGATGCGCACACCCTCTGCCGGCACTATTTCGTAGAGTGTAACGGTAGGTCCTACCGTAGCGCTGATGCGCTGTATTTCTATGCCAAAGCTGCGCAGGGTTTGGATAATCTGGTTCTTGTTTTTCTCCAGTTCTTCTTTGTCAAGCGTAATGGCTTCGCTGCGGTCTTGCAGCAGGTCGAGCGTAGGGAATTTATAATCCCTCAAATCCAGTTCGGGTGCGTAGGGTTCATTGTCCTCTATGCTGATGTGTGCGTTTTTGGTAACGACGGTTGGCTCTTCGTCTTGTTGTATTATTTCTATGGATAGCTCCGGTTCTTGTTGTTGCTTGTTAGTCTTTTCTGCTGCGGGTATTATCAGTTCTACTTCTTCAGCAGCCTCGTCTTCTTCCTGCTCCTCTTCATATTCTTCATCCGTTTCGTATTCTTCAATTTCTTCCTCTGCTTCCATCCCCAAATCGGCTACAGGGTTTGTTTTCAGCGCATTGGTATGTGGCGATGCCTTGTCTGTCATCGTCATGTTCCAATCATCCTGCACAGGTTCATCTTCCATCAGTATGGGCTTCACAAAATCGCCGCCTTCTGTTTTTACAGATTTAGCAGGTGTTGCAGCCGTTTCATCGCCAGCATCATTAATCGCTTGGTCGTCTGTTTTTACAGATGTAGGTATTATGCTGGCAACGGCTTTGGCAGTCGTCCTTGCCCTGCGTAGTATGGGCGAAATATCAAGTGCAAAGACTACGAATGCAAAGAAGCAAACAATGGCAAAAAGTATCATACCCGTGCCACCCCTGCCAAAAAAGCCATTCATATATGCGATAGCCTCAGTACCCCATGCACCACCATAGGGAAAGCCCGCGTGCGGCAATACATAAGCCAGTATGGGAGCAACTATCAGCAACAATATAGATAGCCAGCGCAGGTAGCGTACAATGGGTACTATGCGTTTGCCGTATATCATATTGAGCCCCAGCATACCCACCCATATACCAATGGCAAGTGAGGCCACACCTGCGCCTTTAAATACTAATGCGTGGGCTAATGTGGCACCCAGCCTGCCACCCCAGTTTGCCACGGTTGTTTTGCCTTTAAGCAGCATACTTAAGGATGCTTTGTCAAAATCGGCAGTCCAATTGTAGAAATAGCTGACGATAGATATAGTAAGAAAGATGCCGGATAAGAGTAAAAACATACCAAGCCCAAGGCGTACTTGCCTTAAACGGTCTGTAGTTGCGATTGCATTGTCGGCTGGCTGTTCAGCAGCTTTTTTCTGGGTAGTCTTAGTTTTGGCCATAGCAGGCAGTAGGTGGCAAAAGTACAATTTTCAATAAACCACAAGCTAAAATAAACCATAGGGGCAAAACTTATTCTATGGTTTTGAGGCAATAGTTATATATGAAGATAAAATGACAACCAACCAATAAACAACCCATACTGTCTATCATTTTTGACGGCGGGAATAGCTCTTTTTAGCAGTTGGTTAATGAAGCCCGTAAGTAGCAGATACCTAAAAATCTGCGTACAGGCATTGCAACTTTGAAATATTTCCGTATTTTCAACCGTTGGGAAACGAATGTTATGCTACTTGGCATAGCTTGTATCTCTTAAATAAAAACTATACTTTTAACATTCAGATACTAACAACAAGGTTAATATATCATGACGATGAAAAATACAATTAGCCGGGCAAGCATCGTAGCAGCATTGGCGCTCACAATCAACACTGTACAGGCGCAAGACGTGCACTTCACACAGTTCAACGCTGCACCGCTTATCTTGAACCCTGCGTTTACAGGCAACTTCGACGGACAATGGCGTGCGGCAGCAATCTATCGCGACCAATGGAGGAGTGTTACTTCTCCGTTCAAGACGTATGCTGTATCTGTTGATGCACCTATTATCAATGATTTGTCTCACGACGATTATTTGGCAGGTGGCTTGCAATTGTATAACGACCGTGCTGGCGATGGCAATCTGTCAAATTTATCAGTATTAGCATCTGTTGCGTACCACAAATTCCTTGGCAGCAATCAAAACAAAGTGTTGTCAGTGGGCTTCCAGGGCGGCTATACGCAAAAAAGTATAGACCTTACTAAATTGTATTTCCAAAACGAGTTCAATAATGGTCAATTCGACCCTGGAACATCGGGCGAGGCTATGAATAACAGGGTAAATTATTTTACACTGAACGCTGGTATATCTTGGGCGCAGGGCGTTGGTTCAAATTTTAGTTATGTAATAGGTTTAGGTGCTAATAATTTAAACCAGCCTCAGGAGTCATTCATGAGGAAACGCACAAGTGATGTAGGTTTAGGTATGCGTTATACTGCACAAATTGGTGCTGTAGCATATGTAAGCGAAAAGTTCAGCTTACGCCCTGCTGTGTTGTACCAATCTCAATCTACAGCTACTGAATTAGTTGCCGGTAATGAGTTTCATCTGATTGTGGGCAACCCTGAATTCCGCAGTTTCACTACAGCTATATTCCTGGGTGGTTATTACCGCTCTAACGATGCCATGATGGTGAACGCCGGCGTTGAATTTAAAGGCTGGAGAGTGGGTGTTAGCTACGACTACAACACATCAAACCTGAAAACAGCATCTAATGGTAATGGTGGTTTCGAAATATCATTGATATATGTAGCCCCCAACCCGCTTGATTTTGCACGGAAATTGATATATCCTTGCTCTCGCTTCTAACAACATTCTAAATAACCAAAAAAGAAAGGGCAAAAAAATTTTTTAAAGCCCTTTCTTTTTTTTAAAGCAATTTATACTTTTATACCCATTAACAACGCTCGCTAACATGAGAAAAAATTGGCTGCTACTGATTCTTGCAACTGTTCTGGTTACTATTCAATTTGATGCTATAGCACAGCAGCAACGTAAAGAGAAGTATAGAAACAAAGCTGACGATCCCGTATCGAAGCTCCCATACTATAAAAAACTACGTTGGGCAGATGGACTCTTCCGTGAAGGAAGTTACTTCAACGCGATAGAGTATTATCAACAACTGAAACAAGAGGACGAACGTAATCCTTACCTGACATACCAACTGGCAGAATGCTATTGGATGACACGCGACTATGCGCCTGCTGCAGCTTACTACTCAGAGGTGTATGCTATGTCTTCAAAACTGTATCCTGAAGCAATTTTCAAAAGCGCATTGATGCTGAAGCAGCAAGGCCGTTATGAAGATGCGATTGTACAGTTCAATAAGTTCATAACAGACAATCCTAAAACTTTCAAGAAAGAGAAAAAACGTGCCCTGCGCGAAATAGAAGGTTGTAACATGGCTATGAACTCTGTTAAAGACCCGCAGCCCGTTACTATCATTAATGCAGGTCCTAACGTAAATACTGCATATACTGAATCTGCGCCTTACCCGTTGGGAGACTCAGCTCTTTTGTATTCTTCAATGTCTAAAAATACATTGGCTGAGATTGACAAGCGTTCTGCAGAATACATGTCTCGTTTCATGGTGTCTCGTAAGCAGACGTATACAGAACGTGTAGACTCATTCCAATGGGCACTCGAGTTCAAAGACGGCAATTTCAACACAAAGAAAGCACACGTTGGTAATGGCTGTTATAGCCCTACCGGAGAGCGCTTTTACTTTACTAAATGTGCTGAAGGCGATTCATTGAAAGTAGAATGTAAAATCTACGTATCTAAATTTGAAAAAGCTAAATGGAGCGAACCTCAACTCTTGGGCGAAGGCATCAATGAAGGTGGTTCTAACACACAACCTTTCATAGCTAAAGTAGGTAAGAAAGAAATCCTATTCTTCTCTTCAAACCGCAAATTGCAAAGCCGTGGTGGTTACGATATCTGGTATTCAGTTATAGATACACGTAACGGTAGCTATCGCCGTCCGCAAAATGCAGGTAAGCAAATCAATACAGAGCGCGACGAGATAACGCCATACTACGATACACGCGTTAATAAACTGTACTTCGCGTCGAACGGTTGGGTAACGATGGGTGGTTTTGACATCTACTCTGCTGATGGTGGCCCTTCCCGTTATGCCAACGTAACTAATTTGGGTTACCCCATCAACACATCTGCAGACGAAATCTATTATATCAAAGATCCGATTGGTAAGCCTGATGCGTATGTAGTATCAAACCGTATCGGTTCCGTAGCGTTGAAAAATCCAACATGTTGCGATGATATCTGGCGCATACAATACGAGCCTAAACTCGTAGTACTCGGTAAAGTGGTAGATCGTAAAACATCTCAGCCAATGAATGAGGTAGTTGTTAAAATGGTTGACCAAAATGGCGACCTGAAAACATATAACTCTACAGATGGTAGCTTTATGTTCAACATCGCTCGCACCAAATCTTATGTGCTGAATGGTGATAGGCAAGGATATGCTTCAAGCCGCGCCAGCGTTAATACAATGGATGTAAAACGCACAGACCCGGATGATACTTTGACTGTTACTATTTACATGGACGAGATAACGCCTGTTTATACATTCTCTGTAAGCAACGTGTATTACGATTATGATAAAGCAGACCTACGTCCCGAATCTGTTGCTTCTTTGGATTCTGTAGTTAACTTCCTGAAAGACAACCCTTCATTTAATGTTGAGGTTTACTCTTTCACCGATGGTAAGGGTAAAGATGATTACAACAAGAAACTGTCTGAAAAACGTGCTCAATCTGTAATAGACTACTTAGTTGGTGCTGGTATAGAGCAGACACGTTTGGTAGCTAAAGGTTTTGGTGCAGCTATGCCTGCAGCTCCTAATACTACCAATGGTAAAGACAACCCCACTGGTCGCCAGTTGAACCGTCGTACAGAATTCCGTATCGTTACGGATGTGCCCACACGCCGCATACTGTACAACAGTGCTAAGCCAGGCAATATGGACGACCAGTCTAAAAACCTGATGCAGAACGAGAATAATAACGAAGATGCAGACCCTACAGATAATATGCCTGATGTAACAAACCCGGGCAGCAGGGTTAATAAATAATAAGAACACTATTTTTGTATATCGCAATCCCGCACAGTAAGTGCGGGATTGCTTTTTTAATACACGAGCAAAGCCACTACCTTTGCTGCCTTATGCAATACCAAAAAGTAATATTCCACACTACAGAAGCGTCTAAACGAGAGATACTGATAGCCAGGCTGAGCATTGAGGGTTACGATGGCTTTGAAGAAACAGATGATGCGCTGCTGGCATATATTGGCACCGATAATTATGATGCTGAAACCCTGCAACTGATAGCTGACGAATACACACTGCCTTATGAAATCGAAACAGTAGGCCAGCAAAACTGGAATGCTGAATGGGAAAAAAACTTTCAGCCTGTAATGGTGGATGATTTTTGTACCATCCGTGCCGATTTTCATAATTTAGAAGTACACACTGCACACGACATCATCATCACTCCCAAAATGTCTTTCGGCACAGGGCACCATGCCACCACAAGGATGATGGTATCGAATATGAGAGGCATCAACTTTGCTGGTACATCTGTATTAGACTTTGGTACGGGTACAGGCATCCTCGCCATACTTGCCGAAAAGCTGGGTGCTGCTGATATACTGGCGGTTGATAACGACGAATGGGCATACGAAAACATCCTTGAAAATATTGAAAGAAACGACTGCCATCATATCATTACCAAACAAGGTAGTTTAGAACACCTGCCACCCCGCCAATACGATGTAATATTAGCGAATATCAACAGGCATATCTTGTTACAATACATGGACGATATGTTTGCGGCTACCATTGCAGGTGGCAAGCTGCTGATGAGTGGTTTATTGGCAGAGGACGAGGCCATCATCAAAGACGCTGCCGGTAAAGCAGGCTTTAAGTTCCTGCGTACTGATAGCTACAACAACTGGATATGCCTTGAATATGAAAAATAACAATGGATAACTGCAGTTTTTTATATAACTGTAAACAGTTTTTGGGCTATTTTTGCCCCTTTGCGGTATAGGATTTACCGCCCTCAAATATTATATTTGTTGTCTTCAACCCGAAATTAATAGAATGACGATTGCAATCCTTGTAGTATTAGCTTACCTCATCGGCTCGGTACCAACTGCCGTTTGGGTTAGCAAAAACGTATATGGAATTGACATTAGGGAGCATGGCAGCGGCAATGCAGGTGCTACAAACACATTCAGGATACTGGGCTCTAAAGCAGGCTCTGTTGTAATGCTGATAGATATGATGAAGGGCTTTATAGCCGTTAAGCTATCGCTTTTATCGCATTACGGCTGGCATACAGAAGCTATTACCAATTTGCAAATAATACTCGGCCTATGTGCAGTAATAGGCCACATCTTCCCCATTTGGGCCGATTTCCGTGGCGGCAAGGGTATTGCCACATTATTCGGGATGATATTGGGCATACAACCGCAGGTGGCACTAAGCCTGGTGCTGGTGTTTGTATGTATGCTATATCTAACACGCTATGTATCGCTCAGCAGTATTGTTGCCAGCATTACTTTTCCGTTATTAATCCTGTTCATCTTTCGCGAACCTGAAATCAGTTATCGTATATTTGCAGTTGCTACGGCTTGTTTGGTAGTGCTTACGCATCACAAAAACATCAATCGCCTGCTGAATGGTAACGAAAGTAAAGTCCCCCTCTTTCGCAAGCGCAGGTTTCGTAAGTAAGCCACGATCATAGCAAATAAAAAGTTTTACCGAAAATCAATTGGGATATGAAGAAGATTTCAGCCATCGTGGCTTTATTATTGATGCCTGTAGTATTCAGTGCATGTTTTAAAAACCCCGTAACGGGCAGAAGTTCCGTAAACCTTGTAGATGAGGGCTCCGTAAGGCAAATGTCTGCCACATCATACAATGGCTTTTTAGCGGCTAACAGACCTGTAAATGGTACAGCCGAAGCAGAAATGGTGAAGCGTGTTGGCAATAAAATGGCAGCAGCGGTGCAACAGTATCTGACGCAAATAGGCAAGCAGAATCTCATATCAGGATACCAATGGGAATTCAATCTGGTAAACAACAATGAAGTGAATGCGTTTTGTATGCCCGGCGGCAAAGTGGTAGTATACACAGGCATTATGCCAATAGCTGCTAACGAAACAGGATTGGCGGTGATAATGGGACACGAAATAGCCCACGCGGTAGCAAGGCATGGTAACGAACGCATGAGTCAGGGTTTGTTGCAGGAAGCGGGCGGTGTAACCATGTCTGTTTTAATGGCGAACAAACCACAACAGGCGCAGCAATTATTCAGTTCTGCTTATGGTGTAGGCTCAACATTGGCAGTATTAAAATATTCTCGTACCCACGAAAGCGAAGCCGACGAAATGGGCTTGTACTTTATGGCTATGGCAGGGTACAACCCGAACGAGGCTCCTAATTTCTGGCAGCGTATGGCAGCAAAAGGCGGACAAAAACCACCGGAATTTTTGAGCACCCACCCAAGCGATGCTACGCGCATCAATCAGTTGAAAGGCTGGATGCCCAAAGCTATACAGTATTACAAGCCATAACTATAATGTATAAGCTACCCTTATACAAGCGGCTGCTCAGTTATGTATTCCCTGTAAAGTTGGCTGCTGCAGCATCGCCCCAAAATGCGGTGCTGGAACTTTGTTATTACAAAGGCCAATACCAATTGGCTACATACGATGCGCTGTATTCTGATGGCAACAGGTATCGCCCGCTAAGGCTCGCAGTCAATTACCTGCAAAAAAGAAAAGCACAACCCCAAACGGTATTGGTATTAGGTACGGGTTTGGGCAGTATAGTCCGCATTATGCATCAGCACGGGTATCAGTCTTCTTTTGTATTGGTAGAGCACGATGCCACCATATTGCAATGGGCTGCAGATACATTGCCTGATGCATTGCTGGAGCGTATTACACCCGTACACGAAGATGCTCAGAAATTTATAGCATCCGATACCGGAAAATACGATTGGGTAGTGGTAGATATATTTAACAGCAGGGTAGTACCCGATTTTGTAACTGCTGAACCATTTTTACTTACTTGCAAAAGAGCGCTGAATAACAAGGGCTACTTCATCCTCAACTATATTGTAATAAACAAAGATGCCTGGCAGAAAACCAGGCATCTTCTCGAAAAAACTTTCAGTAAAATTGAAGTATTGGAAGACGGTATGAACCGCATCGTCATTGCTACAGCTTAGCAGACTGTATTCGCAATACTTTTCTGTTTTTTTTCTGTACACGCATTTTTTCAGGTACCAGTTCGCCTATTTCATCCATCAGTGTTTGCAGTAAAGACAGGCGTACAAAATGATCGTTGGTTACAATGCTTATTTCGCGTACAGGCTCCGGGTCTTCAAAATAACGCACCCTGTCTTGCTGGTCTTCAGTAAACTCAAACGTAGCCAACTCGGGTAGTACAGTCAGTCCATTGTTTTTATCCACCATCTTCCGCAGTGTTTCTACATTGCTGCTGTCGTACCTGTATGGTCTGTCTGCTTGCAGCAGTTCTACCTGGTCACTGCAAAGATCCAGTATCTGGTTGCGCATACAATGCCCTTCATTCAGCAGCCATATACGCTCCATAGAAATATCATCTGCCGATACGGTACGCTTTTTCAGCGCAGGCTCGTCTGCTGCAAAATAAGCAACGAAAGGCTCTGAGAATAAAGGATATTCTTTGATGTTGTTTTCTTCAAGTGGTGTACTAAGCAGTGCTGCATCCAGTTCGTTATTGCGCAGTGCCAATACAATCTGTTTGGTTTCCATTTCTTTCACTTCCAGCTTCACGTCGGGGTATTTGGTGCTGTATGTTTTCAGCAAATTCGGCAGTATGTATGGCGCAACGGTAGGTATTACCGCCAGCCTGAATTTGCCTGTTACTATGTTTTGCTGATTTTGTATCAGCTCTGTTATACGCTCACACTCAGACAGTATATTGCGTGCCTGCTCTACAATGGCTTCGCCCATCGCAGTAATGGCTATGGGGTGTTTATTGCGGTCAAACAATTTGATACCCAATTCTTCTTCCAGTTTTTGTATCTGCATACTGAGTGTTGGCTGGGTAACAAAACATTTTTCGGCGGCAGAAACAAAACTTTTGTAAGTAGCAACCGCTACTACATATTCCAATTGCGTTATGGTCATTTTTAATGGCTTAAATACTACTACAAACCTACACTATTATTTTATATAGAGAAAATTGATAGTGTTAATTAATAAACGATATCGAATAGTTAAAAACGAAATAAGCCTACGGGTTGCTTTAATTTCTGACTAATCAAATATAGTATCGCTATTAAAAAGGGGTTAAAAAAAACTGTTTTTTTGACATGCTTCAAACCTTCCTGTACCTTTGTGTTGTCTCCATTAGTAAGACTTGCCGTCTAGACTAAGATTACTCCTTACAATACTTTCATTTATTGTTCGCTAAATTCTTTTTATGTTTAAAAAGTTACTATCCCCCCGCGCAGTATATCTATCATTGATAGCTGCATTTTTATGTTGCATGGCTACAAATACCCATGCGCAGATTACCCTCTACAGCCGCACAGTACTGACAGGGCAAACGTACGCACCCATGGTTGGTGGTACAGTCATTAACACAAATGCAGGCCTTAGTGCAGGCAGCATGAGTACCAATGCCGACGATGGTGCCGTATTGGTAAACCTGCCATTCACATTCCCTTACGACAACAATAATTTTACTCAGGCTACATTTTGTACTAACGGTTGGGTAGGCTTGGGCAACCAGCTTACCGTTTCTGCTGCTAATGGACGCATACAAGGCAATTTGTTTACAGGCACAGTACCCAATAACACATTAGCTGCTTGGTTTGGAGATATGTCTGCTAATTTTCCTGGTCCCGCTGGCGTAGGTAGCATGAGGCATGGCCTTACTGCCCCGGGCGAATATACTTTTGAATGGAGAAACGCCACTGGTTCAGGTTTCGGTAGCACAGCTGTCAATCTTATCAACTTCATGATTAAGATTTACGGACAAGGCTCTGCTACACCAGGCCGTATCGAAATGTTATACGGTACACAAGCAGGCGCATTAACTACCGGCAGAGCTATTGGTATTGAAGATGCAGTAGGTGGTCCTAATCGTTTTATTAATGCATTGAATGGTTCGTTTACATTAACAACAACTGCCACTGCATGGCCGGGCAACGGTAATGGTTACCGTTTCGACCCGCCTCCTCCTTGTGTTGGTACGCCCACAGCAGGTACAGTAAATGCTCCTGCTAATGTATGTCCGGGTGCTAACTTCAATCTGGCATTGTCAGGTCATTCAGTAGGCCCCGGCATTTTGTATCAATGGCAGTCTCGTACGCTGCCCGGTGGTACATTTGCCAATATACCTGCTGCTACTACTGCGGCTATTACTACCAATACTACTGTACCAAGAGAGTACAGATGTGTGGTAACATGTTTCAATAGTGCGCAAACAGTTAATACAGCACCGGTATCAATAGGTATCAATAGCTTTTATGTATGCTATTGCAAAACAGGTCTGGGCGGTAGCACAGCTGCATCTATAGATTCTGTAATTATTTCAGGCACAACACTCAGAAACGGTTCCCCCGGTACAGCTCCCGGCTTTTATACGCAATACCAACCCGTAGGTAGCCTTACTACATCGCTGCAAGCGGGAGGACTTTATACATTAACTGTAAAGTATGGCTCGGCAGCAGCAGGTTCTTTGTGGATAGATGCCAATCAAAACAATGTATTTGAAGCGTCTGAATGGACAAGAATAAATACGAATGCTACAACAGGTGAAGTAGTATTTCAAGTACCGCCAACCGCCTTGTCAGGCCTTACGGGTATGCGCATTCGTAGTTCAGCACCCACAGCAAGCAATGGTGCGGCTAATGCATGCAGCAACATAGCATCGGGCGAAATTGAAGATTATGTAATCAATATAACACCTGCACCGGTTAATGATATAAAACTACAAGCACTGTTATCACCTTTAAATGGAGTAGAACTATGTCCGTACAAAAATATTCCTGCAAGGATAGTAGTGTACAATAATGGCTCAGCTCCCCAAACTAATTTTACAGTTACAGTAAATCTCACGGGCCCTGTACCAGCTACTAATTCATTTGTGTATAGCAATGTATTAGCTCCTTTCAGAACAGATACACTTTGGTTTACATCTTATGTATTACAAATACCCGGCATGTACAGGGTGCAGGCACATACAGCACTATCCGGAGACGTTAATATATTTAATGACTCAAGCACGGTTAATACATTTACCCTTAATGGTAGTGCCAATCCGCCAATAGTTCGTAAAGACTCTGTTTGCTTTGGCGAAGAAGCAGTACTCAGAGTATTGCCCGATGGCTATAAACATAACTGGTACATGACATCGGTATATGGTACCAAAGTGTTTACTGGAGATACTTTGCGCATACCTAATCTGCAAAGAGATACATTCTTTTATGTTTGTTCAGAGCCGGCTACTAACAATACAGGGTCGCTGACTACAACAACAGCAGCAGGCAACGGATGCGGCGGTGGCGCTATGTTCAATATTGTGCCAAACGTAAATATGCGTGTTGATAGTTTTGCCGCATTGTTTGCTGCAACCGGCAATCAAACAGTAAATGTATATTACAGACTTGGCAGCTTTGCAGGTAACGAAACCAATGCCAGTGCATGGACACTGTTAGGAACAGCCAATATAACAGTAGGCTCTACTACCGTGCCTACTGTATTTACCGTCAATACACCGCTGAATGTTACTGTAGGCAATACATACGGTATCTATGTCAATTACAATGCATCTTATACAAACGGTAATACTACGTTCTCTAATACCGATATGATTATACAGACGGGTACTGGCTTATGTGGTCAATTTACCGGTACAAATGCAAGCCGTATGTTTAATGGTACGGTATATTACAGCATCGGCCCTAAGATTTGCGAAAGCCCCTTAGAGCCTATTGGTGCATATGCAGGACCTGCTCCTGTAGTTAATTTGGGTAAGGATATCAAAGCTTGCGAAGGACAGAATATAATATTAGATGCAGGCCATTTCGGTGCATCATACAGGTGGAATACTGTTGAGTTTACACAAACAATTAATGTTAAAGATGCACCAGGCACATATTGGGTAGAAGTAGACAAGTATTGTATTGCAAGCGATACTGTGACTGTAGAATTAGATCCACTGCCTAAGACATCTGGTATATCATATCAAAGGGTTGGTAATGCATACATATTTACAGCGGCAGGGCTGCAATTCGCAGATAAAGTATTGTGGAACTTTGGCGATGGTACTACCTCTACTGCCGTAACACCGCAACACACTTATGCAACCGGCGGCATATATAAAGTGCTACTCATCCTTACTAATAAATGCGGCTCTGATACAACGGAATTGTTGATACCCCTTGGCATCAATAATATCGCATCTCAAAACGATAAAGTGCTGCTGTACCCCAACCCTGCAAACAGTAGTATAACGTTAGAGTATGAAGAAATGCCTGCAAATGCAGATATAATTGTTGTCAATATGCTGGGTGCTGTTGTTTTGCAACAAAAAGCAACAAATGCTGCTAAACAGGTAATTGATATCAGCTCATTACCTGCCGGCAACTATATTCTGAAATTGCAAAGCGATAAGATGGTAGCTAATAAACCATTTACTGTTAGCAGGTAGTAGTTAATTAATATTTCAATTCTGAAAGCAGGTAGCTAAAAACTACCTGCTTTCTTTTATTGGCAATTGATATTGCGGTAACTTTGCGCCAAATTTTGCAATATGAGCATCGCGGCTAAGTTGCGGCTTAAGAATGAACTACCCGTTTTGGTTTTGAATTTGCCACCCTCATGTGCAGGTGTGTTTGATGGTTTTGAAGTGAAGAAGTCATTAGTGGGTAAGGGCTTGTTTATGCAGGTAGTTCTATTTGCTAAGGATAAAAAAATGCTGGATGAAGGCGTTGAAAAACTACAAAGCAGGTTGCAGGAGGATGCTTTGTTTTGGGTAGCGTATCCTAAAAAGAGTGGCAGCATAACGTCTGACCTGACAAGAGATGAGGGCTGGGCTGTAATGAACAAATACCAATACGAGGGTGTAACCCAAATAGCAATAGATGCCGATTGGTCTGCACTGCGGTTTAGGAAGACGGCCGCTATTGGTGCTAAACTGCGCGATATACCCATGAACGAACGCAAAACAGACTGCATAGACTATGTGAAACGAATAGTGGTGTTGCCGGCAGATGCCATCGCTGCAATGAAACCATATAAAGGCTTGGCTGATTTTTTCAATGCCATGTCTTTCAGTCATAAGAAAGAATATGTAGAAGCTATAGCAGATGCTAAGAAACCCGAGACACGCCAACGTCGTATAGATAAAATGATAGAAGCGTTATTGAAGATGAAAACAGTAAAAGCCGCAAAGAAGTAATAATGAACAGAGAAGAAATACCACAAGGTGCGGTCTTGCAATACATCAAAGATAATTACCTTGGCAAGGTAGTTACTGGTTCACGCTCGCCGGCAGGTAACTGGATGAGCTTTACACTGGAAGCGATAGACAAAGGCAAAGCCACCATATCGCTGGAAGTGAAGCATGATATGACGAACCCGTATGGCAATATACATGGCGGCATGATGGCATTGGTGATGGACGAAGTGATAGGCTGGGCGGTTGTAAGCCTCGATACGAATAACCACTACACATCGCTGAACCTGAATGTTGACTTTTTATATGCCATCAAAGAGGGGGATAGATTAAGAGCAACATCGGAAGTGGTACGTGCCGGCAAGAAGATAATACATGTAGAGTGCCGCGTGTACGATATGCAAGACAGGCTGCTGGGCAAAGCTACCAGCAACCTGATAGTAACAGGTATGAAGCCCGTAGATGGCGATTATAAAGTAGCGAACTAAGTATATATTTCGCTTTTGAGATTTGAATTTTTACTTTTGAACCAGTAAGATGCTGAACGGTAAAAAAATAGTTGTTGTACTGCCTGCATACAGGGCTGCGCTCACCATAGAACGTACGTATGCCGAGATACCTTTTGATATAGTAGATGATGTGGTATTGGTAGATGACCATAGCCCCGATAACACGGCTGAGGTGGGTGCTAAACTGGGCATCAAACATATCATTCGCCACGAGGTGAATAAGGGTTATGGCGGCAACCAAAAAAGCTGCTATGCCAAGGCGTTGGAAGTAGGTGCTGATATAGTCATCATGCTACACCCCGATTACCAGTACACACCCAAACTGATACATGCTATGGCTGCGGTGATAGCATACGATGTATATCCCGTATCATTTGGTAGCCGAATACTGGGTAAGGGCGCGCTGAAAGGCGGTATGCCTATGTACAAATACATCTTCAACCGTTGCCTTACGTTGTTTGAAAACATTATGTTGGGGCAGAAGCTGAGTGAATACCATACAGGCTACCGTGCATTCAGTGCAGCGGTTATCCGTTCTATAGACTTCACCCACAACAGCGACGACTTTGTTTTTGACAATGAGATGATTTCTCAAATCTTCATGAATGGCTTTGAGATTGGTGAGGTTACCTGCCCAACTAAATATTTTGAAGAAGCCAGCAGCATCAACTTCAGCCGTAGTATGAAGTATGGGCTGGGTGTGCTGCGTGTGTCTATGGCACATTGGCTGCACAAGAGGGGGATTGTGAAAAGTAAACTCTACAACAAACCGCAATAAAAAACACCGCTCAACGAGCGGTGTTTTACTTTCAGCCAATGGCTTATTATTTCATTGTAACTATAGTTGTTTTCACTTCCTGCTTTACGGGTGCTTTAGCAGCTTCTGTAGATTTACCATGCATATTGGCAAGCGTTGGTGCTATAACCAATGCCACGATAGACATCAGCTTGATGAGGATATTCATAGACGGTCCCGATGTATCTTTGAACGGATCGCCCACTGTATCGCCCGTTACAGATGCTTTGTGCGGGTCAGATTTTTTGTAGTACATCTCACCATTTATCTCTACACCTTTTTCAAAAGATTTCTTCGCGTTATCCCATGCACCGCCTGCGTTGTTCTGGAACATACCCATCAACACACCGCTAACGGTAGCACCTGCCAGCATACCACCCAATGCCTCGGGGCCTGCAATAAAGCCTACCAGCAATGGTGCAGCAATAGTGATTGCGCCAGGGAGTATCATTTTTTTGATAGAGGCATCTGTAGAGATGGCAACACATTTATCGTATTCAGGTTTGCCTTTGCCTTCCATAATGCCGGGTATCTCGCGAAACTGGCGGCGTACTTCTTCTACCATTGCCATAGCAGCCTCGCCTACGGCGCGGATGGCGAGTGATGAGAAGATGAAAGGTATCATAGCACCTACAAACAACATCGCCAATACCTCGGCTTTGTATATATTGATACCATCAATGCCCGCAACACCTACATACGCAGCAAACAGCGCCAGTGCAGTCAGTGCAGCAGATGCTATCGCAAAACCTTTACCCGTAGCAGCAGTTGTATTACCTACCGCATCCAGTACGTCTGTTTTTTCGCGCACTTCTTTAGGCAGTTCGCTCATCTCTGCAATACCACCTGCGTTATCAGCTATCGGGCCGAAAGCATCTATCGCTAATTGCATAGCCGTAGTAGCCATCATACCTGCGGCAGCTATTGCCACACCGTACAAACCTGCCATTGCATAAGAACCCCAGATACCACCAGCCAATACAAGAATAGGCAGGAAGGTACTTTCCATACCGATGGCAAGACCGCCTATCACGTTGGTAGCGTGGCCGGTAGCCGATTGGCGGATGATGCTCAATACAGGGCGTTTGCCCATTGCTGTATAGTATTCTGTAATGATGCTCATGAGTGTACCTACTACAAGGCCGATGGCAATAGCACCAAATACTTCTGTATTACTGAAAGTAGTGCCGCGCAGTTCCATACTTGCAGGCAATATGTACATGGTAAGGAAGTAACATACAATAGCAGTCAGTATCATAGAACCGTAGTTGCCCATGTTCAGTGCTTTTTGTACCGCGCTTGTGCTGATGCCTGCATTATCGGAAATACGCACCATCCATGTGCCGATGATAGAAAGCACGATACCGAAACCTGCTATCAGCATAGGCAATAATATAGGGCCGAAACCATTGAAATTATCAGCAGAAATCGTTTCACGTCCCAGTACCATAGTAGCCAGTACGGTAGCAACATAAGAACCAAACAAGTCGGCACCCATACCTGCTACGTCGCCCACATTGTCGCCTACGTTATCGGCAATCGTTGCGGGGTTGCGCGGGTCATCTTCGGGTATGCCAGCTTCTACCTTACCTACTAAGTCGGCACCTACGTCGGCAGCTTTAGTATAGATACCACCGCCCACACGGGCAAACAAAGCGATGCTTTCCGCACCCAATGAGAAGCCTGTTAATACTTCGATAGCACGCTCCATTTCTTCGCTGCCTACAGCCGCATCGGGGGCAAACATCATTTTGAAAACGATGAACAAGCTGCCCAAACCCAACACAGCCAAACCCGCAACACCCATGCCCATTACAGAACCACCACCGAAAGACACGGCCAATGCTTTGCTGAGGCTGGTACGTGCAGCATTTGCCGTACGCACATTGGCTTTGGTAGCTATACGCATACCGATGAAGCCTGCCAGCGCGCTGAACACCGCACCTATAATAAATGCCAACGCTATCACGGGGCTCGATTTAGGGTTGCTGTAACCCATAAAGCCCAGCAGCAAACCTGCTATAATAACGAAGTAGGTGAGTATTTTATACTCCGCTTTCAGAAACGCCATAGCGCCCTCTGCTATGTACTTAGAAATTTCTTTCATGCGGTCGTTGCCCGCATCCTGTTTGCCAACCCATGCACCTTTGACCATGGTGTATAGCAATGCTAATACTCCGAACGCAGGTACTAAGTAGAAAAGTGAATTCATATTAAAACTATGTATGTTGTAATTAAAGTGGGGCAAAGATAGCAGTTTGGGGTTGAAAAACATAGGTTTAAAACCCCATGCAGACAGATTGTTTATTAGCTTTTTTGCAATGTGTAGAGGCGGTAATTCTTACGTGCTATTTACCTATTTTTATAAGCAGCTAATCAAACAACAGCAACCGCATTGCCGCAGGGGGATTATAAAAAATTATCGGACGAGGAGCTTGTGTTTCGCTATGCGCAGCGTAGCGAGCAGGCGGCATTTACCACCCTCTTCGAGCGGTATGGACACCTTGTATATGGTATATGCCTCAAATACCTGAAAGATGCAGACACCGCCAAAGATGCCATGCAGCAAATATTCATCAAGCTGCTGGAAGACCTGAAACGATTTAAGATAGATAGCTTCAAACCATGGCTGTATCAGGTAAGCAAGAACCACTGCTTTATGCAGCTACGCAAAACAGTGCATGAAGTGAGTGGCGAAATAGATAGCGAGGCGGATATGGAATTTGACGACGGATGGCATCATAAAATAGAGCAGGAACAGTTGCTGGATGATTTGGAGCTATGTATAACCGAACTGGCAGCAGAGCAACAAGTATGCATCAGGATGTTTTATCTTGAGAAAATGAGCTATGCCGATATTGCACAGCGCACGGGCTATACCATGCTGCAAGTAAAGAGCGCTATACAAAACGGCAAGCGTAACCTGAAACTGAAACTGGAAGCAAAAAGAAAAGTGAGCACATGAGCAGGGAGCAGTTGAAACATATATTTGACCAGAGCAGTTGCCTTACCAAAAAGCAATTGACAGCCTATGTGGACGGTAGTATGACGGGCGAAGAAGCCCATGCCGTAGAACTGCACCTGAATAGCTGCCCTATGTGCAAGGATGCCGTGGACGGATTGCTGGCAGAGAATGGAAAAGGAACTGCCACAATGAGCGAGATAAATGCTGACTTTCTGAAAGCCCATATGCTAGCTACAAACATAACAATGCAAACAAACAACAATACAGGTAAAAAAACGCCGAAGCCCGCCCCTGCCATGGTGCGTACAAAACGCATCAGGAGCTACTTCGCATTCAGGGTTACATCTATTGCGGCTACCATACTACTGGCACTGGCAGCTATATGGTACTACAGACTAAGTGAAGATGCCAGACTGCAACACGCGCCCATAGCGCAGGAGATGCCTGCACCCACACAATCTGCACCTGAGATAGCTGCCGCACCGCAAGAAACCGTAGCGGCGATAGTAGAAGATATGCAAACGGCAGAGAGTATGGTGGCTGCTGATATGCAGGCAGATAAAGCGGTATTGCCAAACGGCGTAGCGCAAAAAGGCGGAGTAGTGGCGATGGCAGATGCATCTAAAGAAAAGGAAAAGCCGAGTATGCTGAAACGGCTGGGCGAGAAAATAGAAAACGCTGCCACCAAAAAAGCTACGCAACAAGTGATGGGGGCTATTAAAAACGATAACCCCGATAAGTATGCTACATCTGCCAAAAACCAGTATGCAGAAGAGCAAAAACAAAAACCGCAGGATGAGCGTGCTAATAGCGAACTGGAAAAAATGCCAAGCAGAACGGTTGCACCATCTGTAGGTAATGCCTACGAAAGCAATACGGAAGATGTAGCAAACGCGGCACGTAGTAAGGACAAAGAAGAAGCCATCAGCAAAACAGATCAGGCAGATAAGCTGTATCAGGCAGGCAGGCACGGCGATGCACTGAACCTGTACACGCAGGAAATGCGTGGCGCATCAAACAAAGGCAAGCGACAGGAAGCTGCTATTGGTGCTGCCAAGTGTTATCTGGCAATGGGCAACCGATACAAGGCAAAAGATATACTCATCAGTATAGTAAACGAAGGCGGTCCGCGTAAACGTGAAGCAAAACGTATGTTGAAAGAATTGGGTTGGGAAGAGTAGATCTTTCCAGTCTTCCTATATAGTTACAAACCAATGATACAACTTAACCCGAGAACAGATGTGTTGCTGCATTGCCCTGCGCTTGCAAAGTATATGCTCGATTGGCAGCAGGCAGAGTATGAGGAAATGCAGGAAGATACGGATGAAGACGAACTGGCTGACTTTCGCCAGTTAACTGATGATGTAACTATAACTTACCCCCACTCACTGATAGGCGAACAGGTATATAAATTAGAAGCAGATAATATCTACGATTATGTGCAGCTACTATCAGACAAAGTATTTCTGCTTGCAGACCTGATGGGTTGGCAGGCACTTTCTTTTATCGCATTATACAAAACCCCGTGGCTGCAACAGCAAAATGCCTACCCACCCGTAGCGGCAGAGTTGAAATACTTACAAAGCATAGGTGTGAATATGAATTGTACCGATGCCATCACGGCAACGGGTGTAGAATTGAAACGGGTATTGAAAACTATATTCTGGTTGGGGCGTTGCAATGCATTACTGCCATATATACATTTTGCCGCAACAGGTGCCGATTGGGTATTCTACATTTGCAAATACGGCTACCTGCATGTGTACAGTTATCAAAATCAAGCCTTGATAGATGGCAAGCTGAAAGAAGCAGGCTTTAGTCTATATACCGGCATGCAAGAAGATTTTTTGGAAGGTGGTGCAATGATAGGCAGGCTATAAAAAGAAAAACCGCCCAGAAGCGGTAAATCCAATAAGGCTGTTTAATGGTACGGTGCAAGTAATACAGGGGCTGCAACATACTCAAACTCACAATTATCCACCCACAGGTACAAAAATATACTAAAATTGTTGAATAAACGGTAATTTGAATGTAAATATTATCTTAAATTAAAGATTTTATTTCCCCGTTTGTTGCAAACTTCCCCCCTTCTGCTTTGTTTCTCTTTCGTATTTTGAAGCCTGTTTTTATATATAGCATTGTATGAGATTAGTATTATCTGCTTTGATGGGTATTGTATTGGCAACTACCGTGTTTGCACAAGAGGGTGAGTACAGAAGTAAGAGCAATCCGCTCTACTGGAAGAACCGCCAACCAGATGCAGCCTATTGGCAGCAGGATGTGCATTATAAAATAGATGCAAAGATTGATGAAGAAACCAACATCATCAGTGCAGACGAGACGCTTGATTATTGGAACAACTCGCCCGATACGCTGTATTATGTGTACTTCCACCTATGGCAGAATGCGTTTGTAAAAGGTTCTTACCTGCACTCGCTTGAAAAAGCGGTGAATACCAAAGTGCGCATGGGTAGGTATGAACGCAAGGGGCTGGGTACTACCATCGAAGATTTGATGGTAGATGGCAAAGAGGTAAAAACGGAACTGGATAATACCATCCTGAAAGTGTACCTGCCAAAGCCACTGTACCCCAATAGCAAGGTTACATTTTCCATGAGTTTCAAAACGTATTTTGATAACGGGGCTACTCGACGCCGTATGAAGATGTATGATGCATGGGGCTTCAAGCATTATAATGGTGTACAATGGTTTCCTAAAATATGTGTTTACGACCGTAAGTTTGGCTGGGACACTTATCAGCACCTGAACAAAGAATTTTATGCAGACTTCGGTTCTTATGATGTGTCGCTCGATTTTGCATCTAATTATATAGTAGAAGCAACGGGTGTATTGCAAAACAGGAAAGAAGCATTGCCCGATGACTTGCGTGAGAAAATAGACCTGAAAAACTTTGCAAAAAAACCGTGGAATGAAAAACCAAGCGAGATAATACCTTATAAAAAAGGCGAGCGCAAAGTATGGCGATACAAAGCCAATAACGTGCACGATTTTGCTTTTACCGCAGACCCCAGCTACCGCATTGGTACTACTACGTGGAATGGTGTAGAGTGTGTAGCCATAGCGCAAGAACCACATGCCAGCGGATGGCAGAACGCGGCAGATTATGTTTCTAAAATCATACGCACTTTTTCTGAAGACATAGGCATGTACCAATACCCCAAAATGGTAGCGGCTGATGCTGCCGATGGTATGGAATATCCTATGCTGACGCTGGACGGCGGCAGCGACCCCGGCTATCGTGGCTTGCTGGTGCACGAGATAGCACACAATTGGTTTTACGGGCAAGTGGGCAATAATGAAACCTACCGCGCAGCGTTGGATGAGGGCTTTACACAATTCCTCACCGCATGGGGACTGCGCCGTATTGATGGCGATACGTTAGTAGAGAGCAAGCCACGCAACTGGTACAGGCGTATGTTTCACGAGCCGGAGATAGTGGTAGATAAGCGTGTATATAATGCTTATCTGTTTGACGCGCTGAATAAAGATGAACTGCCATTGAATACCCATAGTAATGACTTTAACAATGCAGTAGGGCACGAGGGTGGCTATCGTGGGGTGTATTACAAAACAGCTACCATGCTGTATAACCTGCAATACACACTCGGCGATTCATTGTTTAAAGCAGCATTACAAAACTATTTTCACCAATGGCGTTTCGCGCATCCGTATTTTGAAGACTTCCGCAATTCCATCATACAGTTTACAAAAGTAGACCTCAACTGGTTCTTCGACCAGTGGATGGAAACAACCAAAGCGATAGACTATAGTATAGAGGGCATACGCAAAAAAGACAACGATACATTTGCCATCACATTCCGCCGCAGGGGGCAGATGCAGATGCCGCTCGATTTTACCGTAACATCCCGCGGCGGTGCCAAGCGCAGCTTTCATATACCCAATACATGGTTTGTAAAAGAAACAGAGGCAAGCGTGCTGCCCAAGTGGTATGGATGGGGCAAACTGAATAGTGAATATACCGCGCTTATAGAAGTGCCGAGTGGCATACGCAATGTGCAGATAGATACTACACACCGATTGGCAGATGTGTATGTGTTGGATAACTACAAATCTCGCCACATGCCGCTATCACCCAAAGCTATTGCTGTAAAATTGGATGGTGGTGTATCTGCACCTTGGGACAGAAGGCATAAGCGTATGTATATACGCCCCGATTTGTGGTACAACGTGGTAGATGGCATAAAAGCAGGTGTACATTTTGAGGGCGATTATCTGTACACTATGCACAAAGTAGATGCCTCGATATGGTTTAACACCCATGTATTGCAGCATTACGATTATCAGGCTTTTGAGAGCGAGGGATGGTATGACAGGTATGTGCCAATCAACTATACATTCAATCATACATCACCCATCAACAGATGGATGCCCAAATTGCAATCGCAGATAAACAGCCGTTTCCTTGATGGCTTGTGGTATCATCGTGTTGGTGGCAACTGGTTGGTGAATGGCAATAATACGTTATCGCTCTACGGACAAACCATGTGGCGTGCCCTGAGCTACGACAGAGATTACCTGCTATATAAAAATGAATGGAGCAGCGGGCGCGGATTGCCTAACTCATCGCTCAATGCATCTTGGGCACATAGCTATGTATATAAGCGTGGCAGGGGCAACTACAGACTGCATGCACGTGCACCCTTCCTGACGGGTAATAATGCCAATGCATTTGACTATGCGTATGCGCAACTGGAAGCTGTGAACTATAACAGGCTGGGCAAGCTGGAAATACGCACACGCCTGTTTGGCAGATACGGCACAGGCAATAATATACCGTATGAAAGTGCTTTGTGGCTGGCAGGTGCCAACCCCGAAGAACTGATGGATAATAAATATACCCGCACATTAGGCTTTGTGCCCGATGGCTGGAGCGACCTGTCGCAGTTTGAAACAAACCGTTTCCAGATGGGTGGCGGGCTGAACCTGCGTGGCTATGCGGGCTACCTGATAGCAGATGAGCGCAATGGTAATATACTGATAGGCTACAAAGGACGCAGCGGTGCATCTGCCAGTGCAGAGGTAGATTTTGATGAGTACATCAAATTCAGACCGAGGTATTTAAGAGATTACCTGCACCTTGATGCGTATGTATTTGCAGATGCAGGTGCGATAGAATTGAGCAACGCTACTGTAGCGCAATACTGGATAACTGCACCAACAACCATCTGGAGCGATATACGGGTAGATGCGGGTGTGGGCTTTGCATTGACAATAAAGAAATGGGGCTGGTTTGATAAAGCCAAGCCATTGACACTGCGCTTTGATATGCCGTTATTCCTGAACCGCCCGCCTGCTGCCAATCCCGACTATACTGCGTTCAGGTATTTGGTGGGTGTGAACAGGACGTTTTGATACAATTGATTGATAATAACAAAGCCGCTCGATGAGCGGCTTTGTTATTTATATATCGTTGTGTAAAAATGCATAATCAATACTTCACTATCTGTTGTGTAAAGCTGGTAGTAGTGGTTTCAAATATAAGGGTGTATATGCCGGATAACAGCGAACGTAAATCGAGCGTCAGGTTGTCTTGCGGTTCCATGTGCGTTTCGTAGCACACGCGACCGTTCATATCAACCACCATCAGCGAGCATACTTCCTGTTCTTTGTTTTTGATGTTTATCATCTCTTCTTACACTTATTTATTAAAGGGTTATCAATTCAATGCCATTCAGAACAATACAACACCAAACAACCTATTTGGTTGTCTTATTTTTTTACATCGTTGCAATATTGATTTAGGCCTCAGCAACAGTTCATTTTCACATAAAAAATAAGGTGCCTTATTTTCTTTTAAGGCACCGAAACTATGTAATTATCTAATTTCTGCAAATTAATTTTTACCCAACAGGTAATAAGTACTTATAAATCAGTAACAACAGGGTTTAATAACCCCTGCCTTCTTTACGTTCCATATAGTTCATAAAGGCTTTGTTGGCTACTTTGTTGCCACCTGCAGTGGGGTAGTTGCCCGTAAAATACCAGTCGCCGTGGTTGTTAGGGCAGGCATCGTACAATCCTTCAATAGACTGATAAATGATATCTACCTCTGCTGTTACATCATCGGGGCGTAGCATCTTAGCTATCTGCGAGCTTATTTCATCAGGTGTATAAGCATCGTATATAGCTTTCACAAAGTTCTGCTCTTTCAGCGTACCTGCTTCGTCTGCTGCTTTACACTTATCATAGGTTTCGTCGAGCAATGCAGCTTTGCCGTTTTGCTTCAACAACTCAACCGCTGCCTGAAAGGCAATGAAATCGCCCATGCGGCTCATGTCTATGCCATAGCAATCGGGGTAGCGTATTTGTGGTGCGGATGATACGATGATGATGCGCTTAGGTCCTAACCTGTCCAGCATCTTGATGATACTCTCGCGCAGGGTAGTACCACGCACTATCGAGTCGTCTATCACCACCAATGTATCTACGCCACGCTCTACAGTGCCATAGGTAATATCATACACGTGTTGCACCATTTCATTGCGGCTTGCATCTTCGGTAATGAAAGTGCGCATCTTCACGTCTTTGATAGCAATCTTTTCGATGCGCACACGGCGGCCTATCATCTCTTCTATCTCTTCATTGTTCAGCTTGCCCGATGTGATGCGTTCTATTTTTATTTTATTCAGAAACTGCTCCAGCCCTTTTATCAAACCGTAAAACGCTGTTTCGGCCGTGTTGGGTATGAAAGAAACAATCGTGTTTTTCAGTTTATAATCTACAGCCTGCAATACTTTCTCTGCCAGATTGCGCCCCAGCTGTTTGCGTTCCTTATATATCTCCATATCGCTACCACGACTGAAGTAGATACGCTCGAAGCTACAGGCTTTCAATTCTTTTTCGGGCAGTATGCGTGGGTTGCTGAATTCGCCATTGGCTTTTACAATAATGGCATGGCCGGGTTTCAATTCCTGCACCTCGTCGGGTTGTGTATTGAACGCCGTCATGATGGCGGGACGTTCTGATGCTACGACTACTATCTCGTCCGTTTTGTAGAAATAGGCAGGGCGTATGCCATTGGCATCGCGCAGCACAAAGCTATCGCCATTGCCCACCAGCCCGCTGCATACAAAGCCACCATCGAAATGTGAAGCTGCTTGCTTTAATACCCCCTCAAGGTTCAGGTTTTGCGGGTCTGTTTCATCAGCCATGCATAGATAGTAGTGTACGGTTTCTATCATGGCGCCCAAATCGCTCTCGCGGATGGTACTATTTGGGTGCGCGTTCAGCATGTCAAACAATTCATCTGTATTCACCAGATTGAAATTGCCTGCCATAGCCAGATTGCGCGTAGGGTTGATGTCTGGTTTATGGAAAGGGTGGCAAAATTCTACATTGTTTTTGCCCTGCGTACCGTAGCGAAGATGCCCCAGTAATACCTCGCCCATAAAACGCAGGTAGCCTTTCAGCAAGCCGGGGTATTGGCGTATTTCAGGGTACATTTTTTCCAGTTCGGCCACCTCGTGCTGCACATTCTGGAATATCTGCGATATAGCCTGCCCGCCACTAATGCGCAGGCGGTGCATAAACTGGTGCCCCGCTTCGGTATTCAGTTTAACGGTAGCTATACCCGCGCCGTCTTGCCCGCGGTTGTGCTGCTTTTCCATCAGCAGGTATAGTTTGTTGAGGCCGTAAAATGCTGTACCGTATTTGCGGTGGTAATATGCCAGTGGCTTCAGCAGGCGAACATAAGCCAATCCACATTCGTGGCGTATCGCGTCAGACATGAGGCGGCAAAGATACTAAGCTTTGCCGAAGTTTGTAGTATATGCAGATTGAAAATGCTGATAAGCCTGCGGCTGCTTTATTTCAGGCTGTTTGAAGTGGATATTGAGAGCCGTACTGAGCAGCAAAGCAATACCTATGGAAAGGATGCAGCCGGCAGATATTTTTTGCAGGTACATCACCCTGCGCAGTGTCAGCTTTCGGCGAATGGCATCTGCCAGAAACACTTTGCATACATCTACTGTTAATATCAAGCCCAAACAAGTGCCGAAAAGCATGATTCTGTACAGGCTGCTGGTATTGGCAGTAGCCGTAACAGCCCCCAGCCATATAATGATAACACCGGGATTGATGGTGTTAATCAAAAAACCACTGCTGAAAATGCGGAAATAATGCCCGCCACTGATGGTAACCGTTTTGGCATTGGGGCGTATGGGCCTGTACTTGCGTATGAGCCCCGCCAGCCCTGCGGCTATTAATATGATAGCGCCGCCATAGGCTATGTATTTTTCGTATTCGTGCAGCAGTTCCAGCCATTCGGCGGCTACATTGGCTACGGTTACATACAGTATATCGCTAAGGGATACGCCCGCTATAAATGCAATACCTGCCCTGTAGCTATGGTTGAGGCTATAGCGCAAAACGGCAAATAAAGTAGGGCCTACGGATATGGCCATAAAAAGCCCCAGCAATAACCCTTTAATAACGGCATCGAGTATATGCATGGCTGTAAGATAAAAAACTTATACCGAACGCTTACTGATAAAAATCATAATGCAATTCTAAAATTCGACAGTGGGGTTTATCATTCATTTACAACAACAGTCATGCTGCGGTTGGTAGCATCTTTAGCCTCAATGCTAATCCATATATGCGGGTGCGGCAGTAGTTCGGGGGCTTTTTCAGGCCACTCTATTAAGGAATAATTATTTTTTTGCAACACACAATCTTCCATGCCCGCGTTGATGGCTTCTTCGGCATCGCGCAGGCGATACCAATCCATGTGGTAAATGGTGCGGTCCTTTCCATCTTGCAGAAAATGATATTCGTTGATGAGCGCGAATGTAGGGCTGCTGACGGCATCGGTTACACCCAATACATTGCACAAAGCATGAATGAAAGTGGTTTTGCCCGCACCCATCTCTCCGCTAAATGCCCATACGTTATATTGATGTGCGGATTGCCACAACTGATGTGCGGCATTTTCTATTGTGGCCAAAGAATAAGAAATTTGCAGTAGTGGAGCTGATGCCATAGTGGCTGCAAAGATACTGTCAAACATCGGTTCGCATTGAATAAGATGCAAAAAACACATGCAACGGTTGTAGAAGGGATGACGTGCGGCAACTGCGCACTTACTATTTCTAAACTATTGGAGAAAAAAGGTGCGACCAATATTGCAGCCAACGCCGCATCCGGAGAAGTGAGCTTCAGCTTGCCTGATGCAGACGATGTGAATGTGATTTATGATACCATAGATAGCATGGGTTATAAAGTGGTGCGCGATGAGGACGGAGCAGCATCCGCACATAATGAAAGCTATGATAACACAACGCTATACCTGATTATTTGTGCCGTATTTACATTGCCCTTGCTGATGCACATGTTTGTAAGCTGGCATTGGTTGCACAATCCTTGGGTACAGTTGGTATTATCTACCCCCGTATATGCAATAGGGTTGTGGGTGTTTGGCAGAAGTGCAGTACGCTCACTGAAACATGGGCTGCCCAATATGGATGTGTTGATAGTGCTTGGCGCATCTGCAGCCTATATCTATTCGCTGATTGGCCTACTGGCATATACTGCCAGCGCACATGATTACCTGTTTTTTGAAACAACAGCATCTATCATCACATTGGTGATGTTTGGTAACTGGTTGGAACATAGAACGGTAAAATCTACCACCGTAGCCATAGATGCGCTGGTGAAACTGCAACCACAACAGGCGAGGATAGTAATGACAGACAGTATGGGTAAAGAAACCATACTGGATGCAGAGAGCAAATATGTAAAAGCAGGTGATGTAGTGCTTGTAAACCACGGCGACAGCATACCCGTAGATGGTGAGATAATATATGGCGATGCGCAGGTGGATGAACACATGATAACGGGTGAGAGTGTGCCTGTGCATAAACTAACAGGCGATGCCGTAGTGGGTGGTACACTGGTGGTAGATGGCAACATAAAACTACGGGCTACGACTGTTGGCAATACCTCTGTACTATCAAGCATTATACGGATGGTGAGAGAGGCGCAGGGTGTAAAACCTCCATTGCAAAAACTGGCTGATAAAATCAGTGCTGTTTTTGTGCCTGTTGTTGCAGGTATTGCTTTGCTGACGATACTGGTAAACTACTTTGTGCTGGAGCATAGCTTTGCCGAAGCCATGATGCGGGCTATAGCCGTTATGGTTATTTCTTGTCCATGCGCTATGGGCTTGGCTACACCTGCTGCAGTAGCCGTTGGGTTGGGGCGTGCAGCGCGCAACGGTATGCTGATAAAGGGTGGTGATACGCTGGAGCGTATGAAAACTATCAGGCAAATAGTGTTTGATAAAACAGGTACGCTGACAACAGGCAAGCTGGAAGTAAGTGAATTTGTATATGACAATAATCTGCTGAATGAAGATAGTTTCAAATCCATCATAGCATCAATAGAAAATCATTCTTCGCACCCCATTGCAAAATCCATCAGCACACAATGGAAGGGCGTGGGGCAAATGCAATTTGAGGATGTGAAAGAAGTGAAGGGCAAAGGCATGGAAGCCAAAGATGGGGAAGGAAATATTTGGCAACTTGGTTCTGAAAGATGGCTGCATAGCAAGAACGAAAATGGCGGATATGATTTGTACCTGTACAAAAACAATATATATGCAGGTGCTTTAAAAATAGCGGATACGCTACGCACGGATGCCGCAGCGACGATAGCCGAATTGAAAACAATGGGTTTTAAAACCATCTTGCTGAGTGGCGATAAGAAAGATAAATGCAAGCATATAGCTACCCAATTGGGCATGGATGAGGTATATGCAGAGCATAGCCCCGAAATGAAAAATACCAAACTGGATGAACTGCTGCAAGCAGCCCCAACCGCTATGGTGGGCGATGGTATTAATGATGCGCCTGCATTGGCAAGGGCTACAGTTGGCATATCGCTAAGTGAATCTACACAGATAGCGATACAATCTGCTAACGTCATACTGTCAAACAATCAATTATCAACACTACCCAAAGCTATTCGTTTGGGTGTCTATACATCACAAACCATTAAGCAAAACTTATTCTGGGCATTTCTGTACAACATCATTGCCATACCCGTTGCAGCAGCAGGTATGTTGAAGCCTACATACGGCGCAGGTATCATGGCATTGAGTGATGTGGTGCTGATTATTAATTCGCTTCGTTTAGGCGTACGGAAGATTAGCCGTTAGTTAAAATGTCATAAATAAGACATAAGCATTACAAAATCAGGCACTTGTTTTGTTATTTTACATACAGGCAATAAGCCCTAATTACAGAATTATGAGAAAATACCTTGCTATACTATTATTAGCTACACCTGTATTTGCTAAGGCAAACCTAAGCCAATGGCAAAGAATAGACAAAGCGCCAACGAGCATAGCGCAATCCATTACCCCCACCAAGTGTTTGTTATTCAGCCTGCAAGAGGCGCAATTGAAAAATACACTTTTCCATCTGCCGCAAGGTGCGGTATTGCAGTTCCCGTCGCCAGACGGTAAGATGATAGCTTTCAGAATGGAAGAAACGCCTTGTATGGAGCCTGCATTAGCAGCAAAATACCCTGAGATAAAAACATTTACAGGCGTTGCTTTGCACAACAAAGCCATTACTGCCAAGATAGATTATACCTATATGGGTTTTCATGCCATGGTGTTTGATGGCAGCAATACCTACATAATAGACCCGTACAGCAATCCTTCAACAGGGTATTATGTATGTTATTACAAAAAAGACCTTGCTGTTGAAGAAGGCATCAGGGTGTGTAGTAATAATGACGAAGAATCTAATCTTACAAATCATCAGGCTATAAACATACAAACAGAGCCACCCGTAGTGCAATATAAAACGCATGGAACAGTGCGCCGTACATACAGGCTGGCTATGGCATGTACAGGGCAATATTCTGTAAAAGTTGCGGGTACTGCTACGCCTTCAAAAGCCATATCCTTAAGTGCAATTACTACAACGGTGAACAGAATAAATGGCATTTACGAAAGGGAGATAGGTGTTAGCCTCAGCCTGATAGGGAATAACGACGACGTAATTTATTTAGATGGTTCTACAGACCCTTATGCCAATAGCGGCGCGGATTTTGGAACTAACCAAATAAATCTGGATGCTGTAATCGGTACGTCTAATTATGACATCGGGCATATTATCATTACAGTAGGTAATGCCATAGCGCAACTTGCAAGTGTGTGCGATGGTGGAAACAAGGCAAAAGGTGTTTCAGGACAGCCCAATCCTGTTGGCGCGTCATTTGATATAGATTTTGTAGCGCATGAAATAGGGCATCAGTTAGGTGCTACGCATACGTTTAATGCCAATACCGGTTCTTGCAGTGGTAATGGTGATGTTTCAAGTTCTCACGAGCCGGGCAGCGGTTCCAGCATCATGGGGTATGCAGGCATATGTGGTACGCAAGACAATTTGCAGCCGCATAGCGATGCCTATTTTCATTACAAAAGCCTCGACCAGATTACGGATTTTCTGGCAGGTAACGGTGCATTTTGCGGCAATACAACGCCTGCTAACAATACACCGCCATCAGTAGCGTCTATTCAGCAAACGTATGAGATACCACACCTTACTCCGTTTGAATTGATAGCCCCCGAAGCGAATGATTCTGACCATGATGCCCTTACATATTGTTGGGAACAATGGGACTTGGGTAGCTTTGGTTCTTCATTTGCCAATACGGTTGGTTCGGGTCCTATATTCCGTTCTTTCAATCCAAGCTTTTCAAGAACACGGGTATTCCCAACACTCGAAAAACTATTGGTAAACGTTACTAATTATTTAGGAGAAAAACTGCCTGAAACAACTAGGATATTAGAATTCAAATTAACAGTTAGGGATATAAAAAGCGGATTTGGTACTATCAATATGTCTGATGATAAAGTATTGTTGAATGTAACAAACAGTTCGGGTCCGTTTGTAGTGAATGCGCCCAACGCCATTACAGATTATTGGCAATGCGGCAGTACGCAAACAGTAAATTGGAATGTTGCCAATACCACAAACGCTCCTGTGAGCGCAGCTAATGTTGATATATTTTTATCTATAGATGGTGGCTATACATACCCATATACATTGGCAATTAACACACCCAACGATGGTAGCGAAACGATAACAGTGCCCAACAATATTTATTCTAAAGGATGCAGGGTAAAAGTGAAAGGTGCGGGTAATGTGTTCTTCGATATTAGTAATGAAAATTTTTCCATCTTCCCTTGGTCTGCATCTGTGGGTAATGTAAGTGTTGATGAACAGGTAAGCATCTATCCCGTTCCTGCAAAAGATGTATTACAAATAGAATTGAAAACTAATAAGCAATACAAGGCATCTGTTACCAACACACTAGGACAGCAAGTATGGACAGGTAGTATTCATCAAAATGCAAGTGTAAATGTAGCTACATGGGCAGCGGGTGTTTATTCTCTGCAATTAATAGATATGGCTACTAATGAAACTATGGTAAGGAAGTTTGTAGTTGAGTAGGCGTTTGTAAATACATTCTAATACTAAAGGCTGCATTCGCAGCCTTTAGTATTTCAGTTCTTCTTTCAAGTATTTGCCTGTATGACTTTCTTTTATTTTTGCAATAGCCTCGGGTGTGCCGCAGCCTACTAATTGCCCACCACCACTACCACCTTCCGGCCCCATATCTATCACATAGTCGGCTACTTTTATTACATCCAGATTGTGCTCAATTACCAACACGGTATTGCCTCTGTCAACAAGCCTGTTGAGTACGGCTAACAGGTGCTTGATGTCTTCAAAATGCAGCCCCGTTGTCGGCTCATCCAGTATGTAGATGGTTTGTCCTGTATCACGTTTAGATAATTCAGTTGCCAGTTTTACACGTTGCGCTTCGCCACCACTCAGGGTTACGGCGCTTTGCCCCAATGTTACATACCCTAAGCCCACATCTTGCAATGTTTTTATTTTTCGGTGCAGGTAGTTGACGTTTACAAAAAAATCAACCGCTTCGTCAACCGTCATATCCAGCACGTCGGCAATAGATTTTCCTTTGTAACGTATCTCCAGTGTTTCGCGATTGTAACGTCTGCCATTACATTTTTCGCATGGTACATATACATCAGGCAGAAAGTTCATTTCTATTACACGCATACCGCCACCCTGACATTCTTCGCATCGTCCGCCTTTAACGTTGAAAGAAAACCTGCCAGCATTATAGCCCCTTATTTTAGCTTCGGGTATCTGGGCAAATAGCTGGCGTACTTCGTTGAAGAAACCGCAATAGGTAGCAGGGTTGCTGCGCGGTGTGCGCCCGATAGGACTTTGGTCTATTTCTATTACTTTGTCAATATGCTCTATGCCGTCTGCCTTTTTATAAGGCATGGGCATCTGTTTGAAGTTGTGGTAACAATGCCTGGCAAGGATAGGGTAGAGCGTTTCGTTGATGAGCGTACTCTTGCCGCTACCTGACACACCACTAACGCAGATAAAACTGCCAAGCGGCATTTCTATACTTACGTTTTTCAGGTTGTTACCCGTTGCGCCTTTCACTACAATTTTTTTGCCATTGCCCTTGCGCCTTTCTTTGGGTACTTCAATGTTTAATTGATGGTTCAGATAACCAGCTGTAGTTGTATTTCCTTTCAGGATTTGTGCTGGTGTACCTTGTGTTACGATACGTCCGCCATGCTTGCCTGCAGCAGGGCCAATGTCTATCAGGTAATCTGCAGCCAGCATGATGTCTTTGTCATGTTCTACTACCAGTACACTATTGCCGCCATCTCGCAGGTTTTTGAGAGCGGATATTAATTTTTGATTGTCGCGCTGATGCAGGCCGATACTTGGCTCATCCAGTATGTATGTAATACCAGTAAGTTGCGAGCCTATTTGTGTAGCCAGCCTAATGCGTTGGCTTTCTCCACCACTAAGTGTGCGGGTAGGGCGGTTAAGTGTCAGATAGTGTAAACCCACATCGAGCAAAAAGTGTAGCCTGTCGCGTATTTCTTTCAGTATGTCTTTGGCTATTACCTGTTGCTTATTGCTTAGCTTTTTTTCAACTGTTGCAAACCATGTTGCTAATTCCTGCAACGATGATTGCGAGAGGTCTGCAATATTCTTATCTGCCAGCTTAAACCAAAGGCTTTCTTTCTTTAGTCTGGTGCCATTACATTCAGGGCAGGTATTCAGTTCCATGTAGCCCTCTGCCCAATCGCGTATGGCTTCGCTTGTAGTTTCGTTAAACCATCGCAGCAGCATGTTGATGATGCCTTCGTACTGATTTTCGGCTACTTTATGGTGATAGCCATCCGCTTCTTCCCGCTCGTATGTGATGATACCCTCTTCATTGCCATAAAGCAAAATATTCAGTTGTTTTTGAGGAATATCTTTGATGGCAGTATTCAGGGGTATTTTATGTTTTTTTGCTAAGATGGTAGCTTGGTTGAATGTCCATGCCTCGCGCTCGCCACCCAGTGGAGCTATGCCACCATCGTTGATGCTTTTCGTATTGTCAGGTATTACCTCATTCATATTCACTTGGTACACACTACCCAGCCCTTTGCATTTGGGGCATGCACCATACGGAGAATTGAATGAAAAGGTATTGGGCGATGGTTCTTCGTACGACAAGCCGGTATCTGCACACATCAGTTGTTTGCTGTATTGTGTAACGGTGTTCTTATCCGCATCAAGCAAAAACATCAGGTCTTTACCTGTTTGCAGGCTCTTTTGTATGCTTTGAGCCAGTCGTGCATGCGCGTCGTCTTGTATTATCAGCCTGTCTATTACCAACTCTATGTCGTGTATTTTATACCTGTCGAGTTGCATGCGTTCTTTCATCTCTACTATCTCTCCGTCTACACGCACTTTTACATAGCCTTGCTTGCGCAGTTGCTCAAACAATTCGCGATAATGTCCTTTGCGCCCGCGCACTATAGGGGCAAGCAATACAATCTTTCTGCCTTTAAAATGTTCTTCTACATGCGCTACGATTTCTTCTTCGCTGAATTTTGTCATTTTCTTACCTGTATTGTAAGAATAGGCATCTGCAACGCGCGCATATAAGAGGCGCATGAAATCGTACACTTCTGTAACTGTACCAACGGTTGAGCGTGGATTGCGATTGGTGGTTTTTTGCTCTATGGATATAACAGGCGATAGTCCGCTTACTTTATCAACATCAGGGCGGTCAAGGTCGCCCATAAACTGCCGTGCATAGGCTGCAAAGCTTTCCATATAGCGTCTTTGCCCTTCTGCAAATATGGTATCGAAAGCCAATGAAGATTTACCACTGCCACTGATGCCTGTAATAACAACTAACTGATTTTTGGGGATGAGCACATCAATGTTTTTCAAATTGTGTACCCTTGCGCCCAAAACCTCTATATGCTGATTAGTTTTGGAAACTGTTTTTGTCTTTGCCATACATACTGCTACCTTGCGGTAGGTGTGCAATATAAACAATGGCTTGCTGAAACGGTTGGCTATGCTCAGTACTTTCTTTCTATGGCATAATTAACCAGCGACTCCATAGCATCTCGTGCAGGGCTTTGGGGGTATTGACGCAGCATATCTAATGCTTCTTGTTTGTATGCGTTCATCTTATTGCGTGCATATTCAATGCCGCCGCTTTGATGTACGAGTTCAATCACTTCCTGTACTTTTTTGCGGTCGGTGTTTTGATTTTTTACAATGTAGATGATTTTGCGTTTGGTGGCTTCGTCCGTATTATTGAGAGTGTATATAATAGGCAAGGTCATTTTTTTCTCTTTGATGTCTATACCCGTAGGTTTCCCTACGTTATCCTGTCCATAGTCAAAAAGGTCGTCCTTTATTTGGAAGGCTATACCTACTTTTTCGCCAAAAAGCCTGAAAAATGCTGATTTTTCAAGGTCGTCTGATGCAGAATAGGCACCTGCTGCACATGCAGATGATAGGAGTGAGGCGGTTTTAGCTCGTATTATTTCAAAGTATATATCTTCCTTTATATCCAGTTTTCGTGCCTTTTCCATCTGCAACAGCTCACCTTCGCTCATCTCCTTTACAGCCCGAGATGTTATCTTAAGTATTTGATAATCATCATGTTCCAGCGATAAAAGCAGTCCTTTTGCCAATAAATAATCGCCTACCAACACGGCAATCTTATTTTTCCACAGGGCATTTATCGAAAAAAAACTGCGGCGTAGCATGGCATTATCTACCACATCGTCGTGTACGAGAGTAGCCGTATGCAGCAATTCTATCAAAGAAGCAGCCCTGTAGGTCTTGTCTTGAATAGTACCGGCAATTTTAGCAGACAGGAAAACGAACATAGGGCGCATCTGCTTCCCTTTTCGTTTGATGATGAAGCGCATAATCCTGTCTAGTAAAGGGTTTGAGCCTTTTACGCTATCCGCAAATTTCTTCTCAAATAAGTCTAATTCCTGCCCTATTACCTGCCTTACAAGCTCCATATTGTGTTAATAACGGGTGAACACCATGTTAAGCGTTCGTAAAAAAAGCAAAATTCATTGAACTTATTGATTATTACTACTACTTTTACGTCGGGTCTTAAAATTAGGCATCCGTATAGTCAGGGAATAGAATTATTTCCACGTCCTTTGTTTTTTTGGATAGGGTACTATACCTTTGCCATGTTTTGAGTAATTTAACCAAAATTTTTATAATTAAACAATCTGTTATGGTCAACAAAAAGTACCTATTGCTAGCCGGTGTTTGCTCACTATTGGCAACGCAGCCGGTATTTGCACAGGAAGGTTCTCAAACCGCTAAATGGTCGGGTCGCGATATGACGTATCGCGGTCAGAGCTATGACGTGTTGGATACAAACTATGTGCCCGGCTTCCGTATGAAACAACATCGTAAATTCCTTAACCACCAGTATGCTTTCCCTGCACGTCCTCGCAACATGTGGGAAATCGGTTTTGGAGCAGGTCTTTACAACGTATCAAGCGATGTGCCAACGCTTATGGCTTGGCAAACAAAAGGCGGCGGTGGCCTTGGCTACCATCTGCATGTTCGCAAAGCATGGGGATATGTATTGTCTACTCGTTTGCAATACATCTATGGTGTAGCGAAAGGTTTGCAATGGCAAGAAAGCCGTAACTATCGTTACAACAGTGCATGGAAAGACTATTATCAGGCAGCGGTATTTGAAAACCTGAATCAGCCTTCTGATCCGGTATTCTATAACTATCGTATGGAAGCTCACCAGTTGAACCTGGATATGATAGCTTCTCTTAACAATATTAAATTCCATAAGGCACGTACTGCTATTTCAGCATATGCTTTCATCGGCTTAGGCGCTTTTGCATACAACACACGTGTTGATGCATTAAATGCTAGCAGCCAGAAGTATAATTTCCATCAGATTTTGGGTATTTCTAACGCTCAAACTCAGATACACGAAAATCGCAGGGATATTCAAAAGAAACTGCAGGAAAG
Organism: Chitinophagaceae bacterium IBVUCB1; assembly: GCA_002127285.1. GTDB lineage: Bacteria > Bacteroidota > Bacteroidia > Chitinophagales > Chitinophagaceae > Polluticoccus. Next base: position 152,459 of record NFUW01000001.1, on the reverse strand, counting down.
TATGGATGGTACTTATGAAACAGACGCTGAAAATGAGCGCGACCGTCGCCGTCCTGAAGTTTTCAACAACAAAACTTTACAATTTGCACCAAGTGCGGGTATAGGTTTCCAATTCCGTCTCAGCCAGCGTATCAACCTGTCTATCGAAGACCGTGTTACAATGCCATGGGATGAGGATTTGTTAGATGGACAACGTTGGTCTGAGCAAGTATTCGGTTCTCCGGTACAAACAAATCAGAACGATTTCGTTAACTATCTGAACCTTGGCCTGAACTTTAACTTAGGTAACAAACGTAAGAGCATCGAACCTCTTTACTGGATCAATCCTCTGGATCATGCTTACAACGAGTTGTCTTATCCTCGTCATATGCAACTGCCTGATCCAATTCTGCCTGACAGTGATGGCGATGGTATCACTGACCAGTTCGACAAATGTCCTGGTACACCTGCTGGTGTAGCTGTTGACAGCCACGGTTGCCCGCTTGATACAGATGGTGATGGCGTACCTGATGATCGTGATAAGCAATTGATAACACCTACTGAGTGTCAACCGGTTGATGCGGACGGTGTTGGTAAATGCCCTTGTCCTGAAGGTTGTGGTACAGTTGCTCCATCTTGCGGTAGCATTGGTGCCGGTAGCGTAACATTTGATAACAATGCATCTAAGATACGCCCTGCTGCACAAGCACAGTTGGCTACACTGGCTGCTCAAATGCAAGCTAACCCAACTTGTAAAGTAGTTATCACTGGTGCAGGTAATGGCAGCAAAATACAGCAGCAACGTTCTTGGGATCGCGTAAATGCTATCATTGAGTATATGAGCGAAAAGCATGGCATAGACCGCAACCGCTTCATATTCCAATATGGCCAAGCCGGTGATGCAAATGGTGTAATGTACCGTTCTGCAATGCCTGGTGAAGAAGGCCCTGCTAACGTAGCACCACCATTCCCTAACTTGAGAAGGGATTAATCTGAACAAATAATCAGACTACATAACAGAGCATCCCCGCCTAATAGGCGGGGATGTTTTTTTGTGCTATTGCTAAATAAAGATTAATTAACATCGTATGCTTAAATCGCTTACCTGTTTTGCCGTTATATTTACCAACCTATGGAAAGCAGGAACTATGCGTTAGAGTACGATAAATCGTACACCCGGTACGACCTGATTGTCAACCTCTTTCAGCTTGGTATGGATACAAAGCACCGCAGCAAAGCGTTGCGTTTTGCAGGGCTGAAAGAAGGTGATACAGTGCTGGATTTGTGTTGTGGCAGTGGACTAAGTTTTAAAGCAACACAAGAAATAATAGGTAAGAAAGGTAAAATAATAGCCGTTGATGCAAATGGCTATATGCTGCAACTGGCAAAGAACAGAGCAAGAAAGAACGGTTGGGATAATATCAGCTTTATAGAGTGTCCAATAGAAGATTTGAAGCTGGATATAAAGATAGATTTCGCATTCTTCGCGCTATGTTGGTATGATAAGGACTTATCGCGAAAGTGGATTGACAAAGTATCGGAATTCATGGATAAAGAAACAGGCAGGTTTTGCTTCTTCGACTACAAAATGCCCGATAACTGGCTTCGTCCATTCATCAAACCCATACTATGGCTGGAAATAAAATGGCTTGGAGAGGCATACACCGTCAACGATTTAGATTGGAAACCCAAAGAATTGATAGGTAATATGCTGCGAGATGCCAGATTTACAGCATATTATTTTGATTGTATGTTTGCGGTAGCTGGCAAACCATTGTTATAGCTGCTACACTTTTTTTAGATACAATCTGCAGTTACTTAAAAGGGTTTGAGTATTTCATGTCACTTATAAACTTATTATCAGTGAGTGTGTTTAAAAAGGCAACGATGGCATTTTTTTGCTGTTGAGTAAGGTTGAGTGGCCTTGCTTGCCCTGTTACAGGGTCTTTTAGCCTGTTGTCTAAATTAGGATGGTTTTTTATACCAGAGCTGTAATGCTCTATAACCTGTTCTATCGTCAAAAACCTGCCATCGTGCATATATGGTGCTGTTAGCATGACGTTTCTTAATGATGGCGATTTGAATTTACCATTGTCTGTAGGTCGTCCTGTTATTTTACCAACACCATTGTCTGTATAAACCAGGTCGAGCCCGTTATTGCGGGCAACAGGCATTGTCTGCAATTCTGTATTATGACAAGGGCCGGCGCAGTTTGCATTAAAAGCCCTAAGCCCCTGGTTTTCTAATTGGCTGAAGCCAGGCAGGTCTTCATTAGGGGCAGGCGGATGTCCGAGCGATACCAAACCATCATCATATTTTGATTGGTAAGAAACCATTGAACGTATAAATTGGGCAAGTGCTTTCGATATTCTGTCTCTTGTTACTTTCTCCTCTCCAAATGCTTTGCGAAACAAAACTTTGTAATAATCTTTTGTATTCAGTTTAGCTTCAAGGCTATCCAGTGTCATACCCATTTCTACAGGATGCTGAATTGGCATCAGTGTTTGGTCTTCAAGGGTTATGGCTCTTTCATCCCAGAAAAATCTGCCATTGGTATAATATCGCGCATTAGCAAGGCTCATGCTGTTTCGGTCTGTATTGCCGTTAAGAAAACCTTTGCTGAACTGTAGTGGGTCGGAAAAGCTATTTTCCTGTTTGTGGCAAGAAGCGCATGCAATGGTATTATTGAGAGATAATGATTTGTCATAAAACAACACGCGACCTAATGTAGCGCCATCATTTGTAATAGGATTAGTATTAACAGGTGTATTATCTGTAGAAGCTATTGGCGGTGCGCCGAAATAACCGGGCAAACTGAGTACCGAGTAGTTATACGGAGTCTCTGGCAAGTTGAGCATAGCGGCAATTATCTCATTGTCAGTTTTAGATGTTGTTGTGCCTGTTGTATTGTTTGGTGTGGTTTTAGTTTTCTTACAACTTGATATATGGATCAGAACCAATAAAAATGCAATCAAATACTTGGGGGTATGCATAGCTGTATTTTTTATGTATGACTATTTAGACGTCAATCAGTTTAATATCCTTCGGGTAATAGTGCTAATTCATAATATTTTTCGCATTACATAGTCGTTCATCCAGTAGCCGTTCCCTATATCTATATCTTCTGTATAAGCTATTTCAAAGCCCATTTTTTGATAGAAACCCACTGCAGGATTGTGCCTGTTTACGTTCAATTCTAATACAGATTTTCCTGCACTTAGAACCGCGCTTTCTACTGCCTGTAATAACAATTTGCCATACCCCAAGCCCTTAGTATGGGTAAGGCAGTATAGCTTGTGCAGTTTATACACATCAGGGTTTTCGGTACGGGGGCTGTAAGCTGTAAACCCGGTAGCTACTCCATCTACTTCAAACATCAAATAAGTTTGGCTATTCGTTTCTATTTGTTGCTTTATGGTTTCCTCATTATACATTTTGCCCAGCATATACCTTATCTGCTCCGCAGATATGATGGTGCTGTAGGTAGGCCACCACACATCAGCAGCTAACCTGCGTATTCCGCCAACATCTGCAATAGTTGCCAAGCGTATAGTTGTCATCGTGTAAATATATCTATGAACGGCACATTATTTATATTTCGTAAATTATAGCATCAAATAGACTTAGCGATTGCTTTTTTGCAGATTGCTTCTTATTTTCACAGTCATGAAAAAGCTGATTGTTTTTGCGGGCGTGTTATTTGCCCTTACTGCAATATTAGAATCTTGCGGACCATCTCATAAAGTGCCTCGTCCACAGGTTCATCCTCGTCCGCCTAGGAAGATGACAATGGTAATGCCTGCACCTGCACAGCAAGCTGCTGTACAGTCAATAGGTTGATATTTTAATACCATTTTCATGGACAAGCCCGGCTACGTCCGGGATTTTTGCTTTATACTTGGTGTATGAAGTTTTTCTACTGCGCTGTCCTGTTATGCTTTATGCATCTTACATCTGAAGCACAAGATGTGAATGATTGGGTACGGTATGGCAACTATCCCAACACAGGTATATATTCTGCAACCCCATCTGCATTACTCGCAAAGCCAGTGATGATAAGTAAGAAACAAGGGTGCAAGGTAGAGTCTTTCGATATGTATGGAGAGGCATATAAAGCTAAGAGAGATATAGGTCCTGTATCATCTGATGGTGCAAACATCAGCCCTGCACAACGCAAGCTGATAATGAAAACCGGTAATAATGGTACTATCTGGATATATAACGTAAAGCTGACGTGCAACGATGGCAGCAAACATACTTTTGGCAAGGGGCCGGGCAGCCTTGCGGTGTATTACTTCAAATTAGTGAACAAAAAATAAAGCAGCCCCTAATCAGGGACTGCTTCACTAAACCACCATTTACCACTAAACCTATGCTTTTTGTTGTGCAAACTCTACTTTGATTTCCATATTCACTTCATCGCCTACTACTGCACCACCAGCTTCTGTCATGGCACTCCACTTCAAACCATAATCTTTGCGGTTGATTTTGCCTGTAGCTTTAAAACCTGCTTTGGTATTACCCCAAGGGTCTTTTACTGTACCACCATATACTACATTCAGCTTTACTTTTTTAGTAACATCGCGGATTGTCAGGTTGCCTTCTAATACATATTGGTTGCCCTTTACTTTTTTGAATGAAGTGCTTGCGAACTTCATAGTAGGGTATTTCTCCGCATTGAAGAAGTCATCGCTCTTCAGGTGTCCATCGCGTTTTTCATCGTCTGTATTGATGCTATTAACATCTACCGAAAAGTTGATGGCCGCATTATTAAAATCAGCAGTAGGTGAAGTAACAGAGCCATCGAACACACGGAAAGTACCCTCTGTTTCAGATATTACCAGATGAGATACGCTGAACTTAACGCCTGAATGGCTACGGTCAAGACTCCATTTTGTTGGTGTTTCGGCAGCAGCTATGGGCTTTTTAGAAGTTTGTGCTACCATTACCATTGGCGCTAATGCCAATGCAGAAAGGAAGAATAATTTTTTCATAACAGTTTAGTTTTAAATGATTATTTCAATGTTTATACAACAAATGTACGTACATCTAATTGTCATTGCCAAATCAGTTTCGCTTATACGGGTATGGGTTAGAGAAATATTAACGATATTGCTTTGATATGGAACATGTTGGAATGCCTGATACTATTGTATTAGAGACCGAAAGACTGCTACTGAAAGAACTGACTCCTGAGTTGATGGAATATATTTTTAATAGTTTGGATGCCCCTGATGGGATGTCGTTTTTAGGTATGGATACGCAAGAAAGCTATGACTTGGAGAAACGTAAATGGAAGGAAGGTATTACAGGTTTTGACTTAGCGTATAAGGGCTTTAATATGATATTGAAAAGCACGAAAGAGGTGGTAGGCAGAATCGGGTATCATACATGGAAACCATCTCATAGAAGGTCTGAGATTGGTTATTTTATTAATAATGATAGCCATAAACAGAAAGGATATATGAAAGAGGCTATGAAACCATTATTGATATATGGCTTTGAGAGTATGAACCTGAACAGAATAGAAGCTTTTGTAAGCCCATTGAATGTGCCTTCAATAAAGTTGATTGAGAGATACGGCTTCACAAAAGAAGGCTTGCTCAGGCAGCATTACGGACGAAATGCCATGGCGGAAGATTCGGCTGTTTATGGACTATTACAATCTGAGTATGAATCTATTAAACATAGTTGGCAGGCATTAAGAAAATAGGGATAAAAGCCGTAGGTTTGCAGCACCAAATTTTTGTTATTCAATATGAATTTTCAACTAACAGAAGAACAATTGGCCGTACAGGCAGCCGCCCGCGATTTTGCGAAAAATGAATTGCTGCCCGGTGTTATTGAGCGCGATGAGCATCAGAAATTTCCGGCAGAGCAGGTAAAGAAATTGGGCGAACTCGGTTTCCTTGGTATGATGGTTGACCCAAAATACGGTGGTTCGGGTATGGATACTGTGTCGTATGTACTGGCTATGGAAGAAATTTCTAAAGTAGATGCTTCTACTTCTGTATGTATGAGTGTAAATAACTCATTGGTATGCTGGGGTTTGGAAACTTATGGCAACGAAGAACAAAAACAAACCTACCTGACGGAGATGGCAAGCGGGCAAAAGATAGGCGCGTTTTTGCTGAGCGAACCCGAAGCAGGCTCTGACGCTACATCGCAGCGTACTACTGCCGAAGATATGGGCGACTATTACCTGCTGAACGGTACGAAAAACTGGATAACAAATGGTAGCACGGCATCGTACTACCTTGTGATAGCACAAACATACCCCGATAAAAAGCACAAAGGCATCAATGCATTGATAGTGCATAAAGACTGGCCGGGTGTAACGGTTGGTGCAAAAGAAAACAAGCTGGGCATACGCGGCAGTGATACACACAGCATCATGTTTCAGGATGTGAAAGTACCAAAGGCAAACCGCATAGGCGATGATGGCTTTGGCTTTACATTTGCCATGAAAGTGCTGGCAGGTGGCCGTATTGGTATTGCAGCGCAAGCATTGGGCATAGCCAGCGGCGCGTACGAACTGGCACTAAAATACTCTAAAGAGCGCAAAGCATTTGGTACAGAAATATCTAACCACCAGTCAATTGCCTTTAAGCTGGCAGATATGGCTACGGCTATAGAAGGTGCAAGGCTGATGGTAATAAAATCTGCATGGACGAAAGACCAAGGTAAAGATTATACGCTGTCTGCATCTATGGCAAAGCTCTATGCATCTGAAATAGCGCAGTGGGTTACTAATGAAGCCGTACAGATACATGGTGGCTATGGTTATGTAAAAGAATTCCACGTAGAGCGACTGATGCGTGATGCGAAGATTACACAGATATACGAAGGCACCAGCGAGGTGCAGAAAATCGTTATCAGCAGAACGGTGTTGAAGGATTAGAAACTATAATAAACAAGTAACTGGCGGTGCAAATGCACCGCCAGTTTTTTTGTAATTTAGGTATGTGAATATTAGGACGACTATATTATTTATTTTCTTTTCTATTGTTACAGAGGCACAAGTGTCTATAAGGGTGCTAAATAATGGTAATGCTAATACACTTTATGCAGGCGAGAATAATCTTGTCCAATTAGTAAATGCACCTAACGGTACCAAAATAAGAATGAGTAGGGGGTATGTGAGTGAATTAGCTGATAAGCAATATTATATCAAAGAGAGCTATTGTCGCTTACCGTTATTTGATACCATGATATTTTTTAAAGGGAAAGAAATATTAGGAACAAAAATTTTCCGATTAAAATACAGGAATGCCATGATTGTTTTGCCCGCAGGGCAACTATGTACAGATAGCTTTGCAATAGATACCTTAATTGATAATCCACGTCTCTACATTACTCCCAACAACTCAAAATATAGAATTAGTGGATTTAGCATTACTGTTGTGCCTAAACGTGGCGAGCCTGTTGGTCCTATAGCTTCAAATACAGATAGTCTTAACTCAGGACAACTTGATATGTTGAAAAGAGGCAAGAAAGGAGACAAATACTATATTGATGATATTGAACTGGTGTGCGATACCTGTCAAGTAAAAAAAATCAAATATGACCCTATTCTGATTTACGTAGGAGTAAATGCAAAACCGAGAGTTAGATGTGGGTTTGGAATGGAGGTAAATACACAATCTAAACAGAAATAGATACAGGGAAAGAACTTTAGCATTTAGAAATTATCATTTAGGATTTTACATCAGTATATCATGCACAGGCTCTGCTTTGGGTGGCAGATCTTCTTCACCAAGCATCTCGCGCAGGTCTATTTCTATGGTGCGGCATAGTGCAGTCATCGGTACATCGTTTATAGAGTTTTCAAAAGGGTTCTCGCTGCTGGCTCCTACTATTTCCATCGTATTGAAAATCCATGCTATCAGGCAGTGAAATGGTATTACCAGCCATTCAAACTCATCGCCCAATTTCTGAAACTCAGTTATCAGGCCAAAGGGCAGCAGTATGATGAATATCCATGTAAACACAAAACTGAAATAGGCATACTGCCTTGGGAAAGGAAAGTTTTTGATGCGCTCGGCAGCACCTTGCTGGTTGTACAATTCAGCTAATGTACGCGTCATTTCTACATGATGAAAAGAATCTATCATCCCTTTACTATGTAGCTCCTCTACATCGCGCGATTGCCTGCGTATAAGTTGTGTAGCGGCATTGCGGTTTTTAACACAAGCCTCTACTTCGTCTATAGACAGGTAGGGTTGCAGTTCCTTATCCATTGTTTCTGTATGGAAGGCATCTTCATGCTCTACAAGGCGTTGCCCTGTTTTGTATGCCTGCTCCCAATAAGTAGGGCGGCGTAGTTGCACCCGCAATGCGTTGAGGAAAGCGAGGTGTCTGTATATCAGCTTGCGGTGTACTTCTTCCAGTTCTATCTGTCCGCATTGCTCGGTTACTTTCTTATTATTGACAAAATCCAGCACTTGTATGCTCCATGTCCGGCTGCTGTTTACCAGCGCACCCCATATACGGCGGGCTTCCCATAGCCTGTCGTACGACGAGTTGTTTTTGAAACCGATATAAAAGGCAACGGCTACCGCTATGGCAGAGATTGGCATAAACGGTACCTGCAAAAAATGCAAACCAAAATAATGGTGAGCGGCTACTACCGCACTGCTGTATAGCAGGAAGAAGATAATATACTTCCATCCATACAGCATGATGATACCCCATCTGATGGTTCGACGTGTGTACATAGCTTTTATTGGTTGATAGTGCTAATATACATGCTGTATAGGCATATTGCATATAGTTGTCGGTAATTGCAGGATAGTATATCATACGCTGCTCGCCTATGTGTCAGGAGAAACTCCTGACGCCACTACATCCCACTAATTGTGCTGTCAGGAGTTATCTCCTGACAAGTAACATCATGATATTTTAGCCTTATTTCTAATATTTTCACATAATCCCGTTTATTAGCAGTATCTTTGCGGCTTCTTATTAAAAAGTTCTTTATTAGATGATTTCATTTTCGAGCCTCTCGCTGAGAGAGGAATTGACTCGTGCCGTATCGGACATGGGTTTTGAGACGCCGACGCCTATTCAACAAAAAGTTATTCCGCAACTCTTATCTCAACCTTCTGATATTATTGGATTAGCACAGACCGGTACCGGTAAAACTGCTGCTTTCGGACTTCCGCTACTGCACCACACAGACGTTGCACAGAAACATGTGCAAGCCCTTGTATTGAGCCCTACACGCGAATTGTGTATGCAAATACAAGAGGAATTTAAAAAATATGGCTATTACATGCGTGGCCTTAAAACCACGGCTGTTTACGGCGGTGTGCCCATAGGCGGGCAGATACGCGAAGTAAAAGCACATCCGCAGGTGATAGTTGCTACGCCCGGCAGGCTGATAGATTTGCTGGAACGCAAAGCCCTGTCGCTGGAGCAGGTGCAGTATGTAGTGCTGGACGAAGCCGACGAGATGCTGAACATGGGCTTTCGTGAGGATATAGAGTTTATCCTGAAAAACACCCCATCGCGCCAGTACACATGGCTGTTTTCTGCAACCATGAACAATGATGTGCGCAATATTGCCAAGCGCTTTATGAGCAAATGGCAGGAATATGCCGTTGCGAAAGAAAATATAACCAACGAAAACATAGACCATCAGTACTATGTTACCAATCACCACAACAGGTTTGAAACCCTGCGCCGCCTGCTCGATTTTGCCCCTGGTATTTACGGTATAATCTTTACCCGTACCAAGCAGGATTGTCAGGACATTGCCGAAAAGCTGATGAAGATGGGCTACCACGTTAGCCCGCTACATGGCGATATGGACCAGAAGATGCGCAGCAAGGTGATGGAGCGTTTCAAAAACAAAACCCTGCAATGTATTGTGGCTACAGACGTAGCAGCAAGGGGTATAGACGTAAACGACATTACCCACGTTATCAATTATGAACTGCCCGACGACCCCGAAGTATATACACACCGCAGCGGTCGTACGGCACGTGCGGGCAAGTCGGGTATTTGTATGTCTATTGTTACGCCAAAGGAAATATCGGGCATACGTCAGGTAGAACGCTTGTCAAAGACACGCTTTCACAAGAGCGATATACCTGATGGGGCAGAAGTAGTACGCAAAAAACTGTTCTATTATCTGGAGCAGATTGAAACGGCTAAACCTGAGGCAGATTTTGGTGCTATATATCAGTCAACCATCCACGAGAAGTTTGAGGATATGGATAAGGATGAACTTATCCGCAGGTTGGTATGGATACAACTGAAAGAAACCATAGAGGCTTATAACGATGCTGAAGACCTGAATGCAGGTTATGAGCAGCGCGATAACCGCAGTCGTGGCAACCGTAGCAATGTGCGTTTGTTCATCAACATAGGTATGAAAGATGGCATCAATAGTGCAGAAAGGTTGCTCCATTTTATTACAGACAGTACAGATATAGAGCCGAATGTGATAGACCGCATCACCGTGCGCGACCTGAGCAGCTTCTTCAATGTTAACGGTTCGGCGGCAGAATACATCGTTCAAACCCTGTCTGCCAAAAAATATAAGGGCAGAAAGATAAGGATAGAAGAAGCCGAGCAGCGCGACCGTGAACGTGGTGGATTCCCTACAAATCGTTCATTTTCAAGGAGTAACGATGGTGGTGGCTACAGACAGGGCAGGGGTGGTTCACAGAAGTTTAACAGGAGAAATAACGATAAATAGCTATATGTGCTTGCATCTTAGCCGATAAGGTTGTATGTTTGCAAATATTTATAATGTGTATGAGGCGGTTGTTTTTATTAACGATATTATCTTGCTCGCTGACGGGGCTTAAAGCTCAGGAAGCTCAAAAACAGGCAACTGTTTCTGAGAGTGAGAAAGGTATTGCCAGCTATTACCACGATAAATTTACAGGCAGAAAAACAGCTAACGGAGAGGTTTTTACAAACGATAAGTTTACTGCTGCCAGCAATAAGCTGAAATTAGGTTCTTATGTAAAAGTTACGAACCTGAGCAACGGTGAGGTGGTATATGTAAAAATCAACGACCGTATGGCAGCCAGCAACAAACGTCTGATAGACCTTGCAAGCATTGCTGCCAAGCGTCTCAACTTCCATCAAAAAGGCATTACTAAGGTAAAAGTTGAAGAAGTGAGTGAGGAAGAAGGCAGAGCAGGTATATTGGCACAACGTGCTACGGATGCTCCTGTAAGGAATAATGAATTTTAAGCCATTGGCAGTATAGCCATAGGGATAGAGATATAATAAAAAAGCACCGCGAGCGGTGCTTTTTTATTGATAGTATGTTGCTGCTTATTCGATAGATAATCGTTGCCTGCCTATCACGTCGTTGTTATGCGATACATCTAATATATACACACCAACAGGCAAACCTACTGCACGGATGTACATGGTGCCTGCTTCAGAAATTTGCTGCTTGTTTTTCCATACCGTACGACCGGTATTATCAACTATACGCACATCCGCCATCATGCCGGCATATTTTGCAAAGTCAGTTTTAACTTCAAATACACCATTGTTTGGATTGGGGTAAATGCTGAGATTTTTGTTTGAATAAGGGATGATGTGCACCACTGTTGTAGTATCGGTCGTATCTGTAGTATCAACGGGTACTGGGTACAACTGTATGGCACTTTTCCATAAACCACGACCATAAGTAGATGCCCATATTTCTTTCTTTTTGTAGTTGATAGCTAAATCTGACACCTCTATGCTCGGCATAGCATTGCTGTTATTATATACTTCCCATTGGTTGCTGCTTGTATCCCAGTGATATACGCCTATGTCTGTACCCACATACATAAAGCCATTAGAACTGTCAACTTCTATACATTGCACCGGCACATCGGGCAAGCCTGTTTTCTTTGAAGCCCATACACCCGCGTTGTATTCAACAACCTGCGGGCTGCCATATCCACCAAACGTCAGCCAGAAACGGTCTTTCTTTTTAGGGTCCACTTTTATATCTGTTGGTCTCCATCTGTACGGAGATGTGATGACATTAAATGTAACCGGCGTTGTAGCGCTATAGCTGTATGTGTAATACACTTTTGCCGTATCACTGCCACCTTGGTTTGTGATGGCATACAGCGTTTTATTATCAGCAGGTGTCATGGCAAGACGGTGAATGTTTTGTGTCTTATTCAAAGAGTCGCCATTAGATAATGAAATCCATGTATTGCCCCTGTCTGCAGATACATATACCTGCCTGTAGCCTGCTATGATGTGTGTGGGGTTGTGCGGGTTGATAATATATGGCGTTATCCATGCACCTTTGTTTGACATGAAGCCACTACCGGGAGGGATATTGTCAGAAATCTCTACACTGCCCGAAGGAGATTTTCTTGTTATAGAACCATTTTGTACACCGCAGTAGTAAATTGTACTGTCAGAGAAATCTATCTGGCAGTCCATGCCGTCACCGCCATTTTCGTCAGTCCAGGTAGTATTGCGTAGCCCTTTTGTACCATTGTCTTGCGCACCTGCCAGTTGAAAGTTTTTATCAGGGCTTACTGCATTGCGATAGAACTGAGTAATGCCTAAGCCATTTGTCATATCCGTCCAGATAGAGTTTTTACCCATTGGGGCATCTGTTCTGTATATTCCACCGTCATTGGCCTGATACAGCCTGCCAGCAACTAACGGGTGATAAACCATATAATGTTTGTCGGCATGCACGGTAGCTACACCACTTATGCTATACCAGTTGGTAGAGATAGTCCATGAAGTGCCACCATTTGTAGAATACCATGTGTTAACACCTCCAACTGTTACGTTATTAGCATTAGCAGGGTCTATGGCAATACACAGGTCATACCATCCTTGTCCGCCGCAGCCATTACCACTGTTATTGCCACTCAGAATGTTGCCGTTACAGCCACTACCAGTTGCTTGATATATAAGGCTATATGATTTTCCGGTATCGGAAGAATTATAAATACCGTCCAACCCGTTTGCAGTGTTACTAACAACCAATTTCACTATAGCTACGTTTGCAGGCGTTACTGCAACGGCAACACGGCCTTTACCACTAAAACCACTAATATCAGTCCAAGTATCGCCACCATTTGCAGAGCGAGATACCAATGCACTGCCTGTTGCATACAATATATTACTATCGGTAGGGTGATAAACTACTTCTTTATAATTACCTGTTTTCTCTTGTACGAAGGTAGTACCACCATTGGTAGACCTGTATATACCATTGCTGGTTGCTACAATGATTGTATTAGGATTTTGTTTGTTGATAACAAGTGTATTCGTTAGCCTGCTTTGTGTAACAGCCCATTTAAGCCCTGTTGTGTCCCAAGAAGCACCGCCATTTGTCGATTTCATTACCCCGATGCTATATGTGTCGCTGGCATTTTTATCGCCAGTACACATATATATGATAGCAGGGTTAGTGGGGTGAATATCAATATCAGACACACCCAATACCGGCAACATATGCGACATAGATACCCAACTCAATCCATTGTTCAAAGTACGCCAAGCACCCCCGCCTGCGCTGGCTATCCATACATGATTGGGGTCTGTGGGGTGGAAGCCTATTGAATTGATACGACCAATGCCTGCATACCCGCCCGTGCTGGTAGTAGGGCCCTGAAAAGCCCAGTTGGCAGTGGTTTTGGCAGCAGTGGTTTTACCATGTGCGTTGCCATAGTGTTTTTTCCACTCCTCGTAGTTTTTGGTAGCAGGTACTAAATACCCGTCTTTATCTGTGTGAGACTCTGCATGAGAGAGCCAGCGATAGAAATGATAGTATTTCTTTTCTTTAATAGGTTCGCCTGCCGCTCTTTTTTCTTCTATCTCGGCTTCTTTTTTAGCCTCGTATGCGGCTACAATGTCTTGTAGTTTTGTTTGTTCTACATTTACATTTTCCAGCCAGGGCTGTGCATTTACTTGTGTTGCCGCGCAAATCCCTGCAAAAAGCAAAATCCTTTTTATCATTAATAACCGTATTTTAACTTTTCTTAAAAATCAGAATTTGCTAATATAAGTAATTTTTAATTTCTTTTTAATATTGTTTGGGTAATTACATCAGAATAATTAATAGAATTGAACAAAGTACGGGTGATTGAAAGTGCATTTGTGGCACGAATAGCAGCTTGGTGGCTCAAATTGCCAAGTGCGGCTATTGTGTTTGGTAGCAGCATATTTATTTATGGTACGTCAAAGGTTGCCTTTCTGCAAAATACTAAGTGGCTGCGCCACGAGTTGCAGCATGTGGTTCAGTATCAGCGATATGGTTTTTCAGGTTTCGTGGGCAGATATATAATATATCATATCAGATATGGTTATATAAATAATCCCCTTGAGGTAGAAGCCCGTGCAGCCGAAACGAATGAAAGCCTGCACGATAGGTTTCAGATAAGCTAAACTGCCAGTTTTGACTTTAAGGCATTAGCTACTATATTTGCAATCAAATTAATAAAATACAATGCCTCAGAAAATAAAACCAACAGGCCGTCAGAAATCAATATTTCTTGTGCACTTTATCGTATTTGCCATTGCAACAGTTATAATGGTGATGATACATAAAGAGCAGGGCAAAGAACATTGGGCATACCCTTGGCACGCATGGATAATTGCGGCTTGGGCATTGTCGCTGATAGGGCACTGGTGCGCAGTATATACCAGCTACGAAGACCACGGGCATACTGAATATACCCGTCAGGAAAATAATGGTTAATCTTTCTTTTTTTAAATAATTAAACACCCCTTGCAGTATTGCGAGGGGTGTTTAATTTTAGCAATACAAACAAGTAGTATGGATACGCAGCGGTATAAAGAGCTACAAAAAGAATATGAAATAGTCAAGGACGAGCGGGCAAGAATAGACATCTATATACAGATGGTTGTAGAGGTGCGTAGTTCGGATGTAGAGCAGGCACTGGATATGGCCAATGAAATCATTGACCGCTCGGAAGCAATAGGTTATCGTTTGGGTAAGGGTAGGGGGATGAACTTGAAAGGTTGGTGTTATTGGCAGCAGGGAGAGTACGATAACGGTGTAGATATTCTGCAAGATGCACTGAAAATATCGCATGACATAAATAATAAGCCCCTGCAAGCGCGTGTGCTCAACAATCTTGGGTATATATATCGCGATAGAGGCGACCTTGCAGATGCCTTAAATCATTTTGAAGCAGCCCTGAAGATAAATGAGAAGTTGGGTGATGAAGTAGCGCAATCTGTAAACCTGTCAAGCATCGCGTATTTGCTGTACGACCTGAACGACTATGACAATGCCCTTGAATTTGCATTACGATGCATGCCGATATTTGAAAAAGCCAACGACCTGCATCGGTTAAACGCGCTGTATCATATACTTGGTAATATATACTTCAAGCAAGAAGAACTGCAACAAGCGCTTCACTATTTTGAAGAGAACCTGCGGCTGAGCGAACCGGATAGCAGTATGCATGCCTTAGCCATCAGTGGTTTGGGCAAAGTATGCTATGCCATGAACGATTTTGAAAATGCCAGAATCAACTTGGTAAATGCACTCAAACAATCTGAAGAACTTGGTAATGTAGAGGTGCAGATAATATGCCATTTTTATATAGGCCGCATGATGATGGACGAGGGCAACTATCGCCAATCGCAGCAGCACATGAATGCCGCTTTTGAATTAGCAGACGAGTATAGCCGCAGACACGATGTGATGAGCGTACATGAAGCCCTCTCTATGCTGTACGATAAAATGGGGGATATCCCCAAAGCATTCCATCACCTGAAAGCATACGAACAATTAAAAGAGGATATTTTCAAGCAAACAACTTTTAATAAGATACGCAACCTGCAAACACGCCAACAGGTAGAGCTTGCACAGAAAGAAAAAGAAGTAGCAGAACGTACGGCTCAATTGAAACAACAGTTCATGGCAAATATGAGCCATGAGATACGTACACCTATGAATGCCATTGTAGGCATGACGAGCCTGCTGCAAAGCAAAAACCCATTGCCTGAGCAAGTAAAATACCTGAAAGCCATTCAGCAATCTGCAGACAACTTACTTGTAATTATCAATGATATACTCGACCTATCTAAAATTGAAGCAGGTAAAATTGTTATTGAGCAAACCGATTTTTCGCTTCGGGAGGTAATTCATAGTGTGCGAGATATGCTGATGTTGAAAGCAGAGGAAAAGAAGCTCAATTTCAAGGTGTCTGTAGAAGAGGGAATACCAGCCCGTGTAACGGGCGATCCTACACGTATCAATCAGATACTGATTAATCTGGCGGGTAATGCATTAAAGTTTACTGAAAATGGTTTTGTAGCCATCAATGTAACTATACAGAAGAAGCAGGATAAAAAATATTGGTTGAAGTTTGATGTAGCAGATACAGGTATCGGTATATCGCCCGATTATGTAGGCAAGATATTTGAGAGTTTTACGCAGGCAGGTACGGACGTTGCTCGCAAGTTTGGCGGTACTGGTTTAGGGCTCACCATATCAAAACAACTGACTGAATTGATGGGCGGCGAAATAAGCGTAACAAGTGAACTTGGGAAAGGCACAACATTTACGGTGGTATTGCCTATTACCGAGTCGGATGTGCAAGTAGTGGAACAAAAAAGCAGTGTGCTGGATGCACAAAGTATGCAACGCTTGAATAAAGTGAAACTGCTATTGGTAGAAGACAATGAATTCAACCGGATGGTAGCAGAAGATACACTAAAAGAACTGCTACCAAACATTAAAATAGATATAGCCATCAATGGACAAGAAGCAGTAAACAGGGTGCAACAGCAACAGTATGATATAGTGCTGATGGATATTCAAATGCCCGTTATGGATGGCGTTACTGCTACAAGAAATATCCGCACTACACTACCTGCACCTGCCAAAGATGTAAAGATTATAGCCATGACGGCTAATGTATTGCAGGAAGATGTTAATCAATACTTCAATACAGGGATGAACGCTTATGTATCAAAACCATTTCAGGCAGATGAACTGCTGCTGAAAATGGCAGCTGTATTAGATGGGCAGGCACCTGCTAATGCCAACAACGGTACAGTAAAAAATACCATCGTTGCAGAGCCTGCTATGCCATCATTGCCCGATGTGATAACGGATATGCAGTTTCTGAAACAATTTACGGGCGGCAACGACGAAAAAATGGCAAAATATGTGGGTATGTTTCTTGAAAACGGACCTAAACTATTAACTACTATTCAGCAGTCGCTGCAAACAAAAGACTATGGTGCAGTAAAAATAGCAGCACACTCCATGAAACCGCAACTGTCTTATATGGGTGTAAAAGAAGATGTGAGCCATATATTCCTGATAGAGCAAACAGCAGGAGAATCTGCTCACTATGATAGGTTGCCTACGCTGGTAGCTAATTTGGCACGGGTATGCGAAAAAGCATTTGCAGAATTAAAGAAACAACAATAATACATTAAGAATTAACTGCTATGTTGCATATTGTCAATATTTTAGCTATTTTACTACCCAATTTTTGAATAACATAGCCATGGCTACTGATAATACTACACGTTACATGTTTTTGGTGGATGATGAACCCATCCAAAACGAGATGTTGAAAGACTATCTTTCGGAAAGGTTTTTATACAATATCAAAACATTTGATAACGGAGAAGACGCGATAAACAACCTGTCGCTCAACCCTGAAATTATAGTCTTAGACTATCACCTGAACGCGCACCTACCCAATGCAAAAAACGGTGTGGAAATACTGAAAGCTATCAAAGAGCGCAATCCGGATGCGCAGGTTATCATGCTATCAGGGCAAGATAAGATAGATGTAGCTATAGACAGTATGAAGTATGGTGCTTACGACTATGTAGTAAAAGGCGAAACTGCTTTTTCCCGTACAGAAAATATCATCAATAATGTAAGCGAACTGCATAAGGTAAAGACCATTAATAACGCATATAAGAAAACCATTGTTTTTCTGGCGGTTGTTATAGGTCTTATCGTATTGCTTGCTTTATATCTTACATTCTTTACATCTGCGTTTTCGCACATGTCTTCTGCTTCTTAACAGCAGTTGTTTTTGAACATATTTCAAGCATTCTTCAGTAGATTTGTTGTTTTGTAGCAACACAGGATTATTATATGCAATTAGCCCAAAGACTTAACCGCATCTCAGAGCCGCAGACTATTAAGATGGCCAAACTTGGCAGAGAGTTAAAGGCGCAAGGTGCTGATATAATAGACCTGAGCCTCGGCGAACCCGACTTCAAAACACCTGCACATATATGCAGAGCCGCTGCTGAAGCAATGGAAGCGGGGTTTACAAAATACACACCTGTAGTTGGTTACCCCGAATTGAGGCAAGCCATAGCCGACAAACTGAAGCGAGATAACGGGCTTAGTTATACAATAGACGAAATCATTGTATCTACCGGTGCCAAGCAATGCCTTGCCAATGCGGTGCTGAGTATTGTTAATCCGGGCGATGAAGTGATAATACCTACACCATATTGGGTAACTTACAGCGCATTGGTGCAACTGGCAGAAGGTACGGTCAAGTTTATTGATTGTTATATTGATACCGACTACAAACTGACAGCGGATAAACTGGAAGCGGCTATATCGCCTGCTACTAAGCTGTTTATATTTTCCTCTCCCTGCAACCCCACGGGTAGTGTGTATTCGAAAGCGGAGTTGATGGCATTGGCAGAAGTGTTCAAATGCCACCCCCATGTTGCCATCATCAGCGATGAGATTTATGAATACATCAATTATGTAGGCAAGCACGAAAGTATCGCTCAATTTCCCGAATTGCGGGATAGGGTAATGGTTGTAAACGGTATGTCAAAAGGCTTTGCTATGACGGGCTGGAGATTGGGGTATATGGCTGGCCCTAAAGAAATAGTGCAGGCTTGCGAAAAAATGCAGGGACAGTTTACCTCGGCTACAAGTTCCATCACACAACGTGCATCTATTGCCGCGTTAACAGGCGATTTGACACCTACGCATACTATGACGGCATCCTTCAAGCAACGCAGAGATTTTGTAATAGGCGAATTGCAAAAAATGCCCGGTGTTGAAATTAATATGCCCGAAGGTGCATTCTATGCTTTTGCCAATATCAGTTCTTTCTTCGGAAAAACAGATGGCACCACAGTCATTAACAACGATGAAGACATGAGTATGTACCTGCTTCATACGGCACACATCAGTACTGTAAACGGTACGGCATTCGGCAACGAAAACTGCATACGCATATCATTTGCAACCAGTATGGAAAAACTACAGGAAGCAATGATAAGGATGGCTAAGGCATTGGCAGCATTAAAGTAGTCTTTTACTTTACAGGATATTCACTTTCCAGCTTGCTGAAGTCAGTTATCATATCTGCGTATACTGAGTCGAGCTCGGCGGGGTGCATCTTATACCATTTAATACTTTGCACCAGCTGTTCTTTTGTTATGTTGTGGTGCGTTAGCACAGTTTTGTAGTACACTGCAAGCGAATCTTTGTTCTTATCCCTTACTTGGTACAGGCTATCGTTTACCATAGAGCTATATACTTCGGCAATATGCAAGTCCGAAAGTATCAACTTCATATTATCAGGCTGTATTACACCATCATTACTTTTAGAAAATAGTTTGCATGATGTAAAACATACTGTAAGAAAAATGGCCGCAAAACTTTTTTTCAGCTTCATGAAGATTATTTGATGCTGTTATACTTCTGAATGTTAGGCACATCAATTTGCTGCAACATAGATATATACTGTGTTTTTTGTGCTGCATCTTCCTGAGACACCAACCCTGCAAATTCATCAGATTTTGCGCTGAAAAAGAATTGCAATAACATAGAGCTTGGATTTTCCCTGTTTAATTGTACAAACTTTGGCAATGCTTCTAATATCAATTTACGAGATTCTTCGGGCTTGTTATACATTTTATCAAGTCCCTCTCGGTGCATGGTGTACCATACTGTTCTGAATTCCTTAAAGCGGGGGTTTAGTATCTGGTCTATTATCCAATACCTGTTTTTATTGCCATCTACTGCGCGCCAGCCTACAATTGTCTTGCCCGACTCAGGCGCATTATTCACAACGTTTTGCGCACGTTTAAATAAGTCATTCCCCGCATTAGGGGCGAAACTCTCATAATCCAAACCCAGTATAATATAGACGTAATAAGCGAGTGTCGCTGTGAGGTTAGATGCCAACGGGTCGTTTCCGGCTACGCGGTTATCGTCAAATTGAAGAGGAGTAAACTGATTAAAACGAAATGCGAATTCTTTATCAATATGGTTGACAATAGAAGTTGTATAGCTCGCATTAAACACAGGTCGTGATGCCTGTATATTTATTGTACCTTGAAATACATCCTGATCCAATTGCTTAGTAAGGTTGATAAGTATATTGCAATCAATACGCTCATTATTCTGAAACTGATCACTGGTCCATTTACGGTTGTTCAGGAACTCCAGTATGTTGCGCTCCATAGCTATGAACACTTCTTTATCTATACCTTGTATAGCATCTCGCATCACTTTTACTTTGCAGTTTAGCTCCTGCGCAAAGCCTGAGAACGATATGCAAGCAAGTATGATGGTGGTACTTAATAGTTTTTTAAGCATTCTTTAGCAACGATATATGATTTACTATAGCCTCTGCCACTTGTTGTTTTGTCATGAGTGGTAGCTCGGCTTTGTATCCTGTTTTATCTATTAAAGTTACTTTATTTGTGTCATGCCCAAAGCCTGCTCCTGCATCTTTTAACGAATTCAACACAATCATATCCGCATTTTTCCGGTTCATTTTGTCAGTAGCATGGTGTAACTCATCAGTAGTTTCCAATGCAAAACCAACCAACAACTGCCCGTCTTTTTTCAAAGTACCGAGTGTTGCGAGTATGTCTTTGTTTTTCACCAAGCTTATATCTAACGTATCGCCCCGCTTTTTTATTTTCTCAGGTGCTGTTTCGGCAGGGCGGTAATCTGCTACTGCCGCCGATAATATAGCTATATCTGCATCCTGAAAAGCCCGCAGGCTGGCATTATACATGTCTTCGGCACTCTCTACTCGTATGGTAGTAATGTTTTTATTGAGTACTTGGAGGTGCGTTGGACCTAATACTAAATGTACAAACGCGCCCTGCGCTGCTAACGCTTCTGCTAGAGCTATACCCATCTTACCACTCGAAAAATTGCCAATAAAACGTACAGGATCTATACGCTCGTAAGTAGGCCCGGCGGTTACCAATACTTTTTGCCCCTTTAGCGGACTATTGTTTTTTTTTTGAAAGTAGCTGTCCAGATAGCTGACTAAGTCTTCGGGTTCAGCCATTCGGCCTTCGCCTACCAATCCGCTAGCCAGCTCGCCATGTGCAACGGGTATGATGTAGTTACCATAGCTGCGTAGTTTATCCAGATTATTTTTTGTGCTGGCGTGCAGCCACATATCCTCGTCCATAGCAGGTGCTACAAATACAGGGCATATAGCCGACAAGTACACGGCACAAACTAAATTATCACAAAGGCCGTTTGCCATTTTAGCAAGGGTATTGGCGCTGCATGGTGCTATTAGCATAGCATCTGCCCACCTGCCCATCTCCACATGGTTGTTCCATGCTGTTCCGTCTGCTACATTGCTGTAAACAGGGTGCTTAGATACAGTAGCCAATGCCAGCGGGCTTACAAAATCTTCAGCAGCGGGGGTGGTTAATACACGCACCTCAGCACCAGCCTTCACAAGCAGGCGCACCAAATGAGGTGTTTTGTAAGCAGCAATGCTCCCGGTTACGGCCAATATGATTTTTTTACCTGCTAATTGCATAGCGGTGCAAATTACGATTTTTTAAGGAGTTACCTTTTATTGTGCATTTGCCATTCGTAAAACCCAATAACCTATAATGCATAACAATAACACTAAAATTACTGCAACCAATGCCCAATAATTGTCTTTAATGGCTTTGGTGCGTCTGCGTGGCTGCTTGCGTATGTGTTGCTCTAATTGCAGGTTTAGTTTGGTTGTTATGTTATTTATTTCTTTAGCAGGTATGCTTTTCAAGCCTTCAAGCGCATCCGCTTCCATACCTGCATCTGCCAACCATTGTTCTACTTCATGCTGCTTGTCTGCAGATAACTTACCATCCAAGTAAGCCCGCAGCACTTCGTCTGTCAGCCTGCTATTGCCATTGTTCCATATATTATGTGCTTGGCTCATCCTTTTTTTGTCAGTAGTATTTTCAGGTTGCGTTTTCCATTTTGAATATAGCTTTTTACTTGCTCAAAACTGTAGCCTGTGCCATCCGTTATTTGTTTGTAGCTTTTCTTTTGCAGGTAAAATAAAGTGATACATACCCGTTGCTGTTCCTCGAGCTGGGCAATGGCAGGTTCTATTTTTTCAAGTGTTGCTTCCTTCCATATTCTTTCATCCCTGTCATCTTCAGCAATCGGGGTAAGCTCTAATATACTATCTTCTGTAAGGTACTGCTTATCGCGCAGTATTTGCAGGCAATGGTTGCGCATCAATATATACAGCCAGCCTTTGAAGTTTTGTACTGGTTCTGCAGGTAGATGTGTAATGGTTTTCAGAAAAACCTGCTGCACGGCATCCTGTGCATTGGTTTTGTCTTTCATGTACTTCATAGCTACACCCAGTAGCAGCAGGGTATAGCGCTGCAGCAATATGCCAAGCAGTGCATTGTCTTTTTGCCGTTGGTATGCCAACAGTAATGCTTCGTCGCTCAGGTTCGTATGTTCGTTGCTTGCCAAATAGCGGGTTAATAGTAATCAGACACAATAAAATTAATATTCCATAAACTGTGTCTGATATACTTTTATTTAAAAAGTAAAAATTACTATTTTGTATCAAAATTCACCTATTATGTACAGATTGCCCTTAATGAGTGTTTTGTTATTATTACTAATGTTTTTGTTCAGTATCATTTCTTACGCACAAGACGATTATATCAAGCAAGGATATGTAAAACAAAGCAGGTTGCCTCGTAGCCTTCAAAAATTTCAGATTGGTATTTCATCAGTTGGTGCAGCAGGATATTACAAAAGCTATTTCGACAGCAAAGTGTTGGATCGCCCTGTAAGTGTCTATTATGAAGGACCTACAGTATCTAAAGGCGGTCTTGGACTGACATTAGGAACGTATTCTCGTTTAGCTAAATTGGGGAAGCGTGCTGCTGTAACATGGGACTTTGACTTTATGTATAACATGATTTACTGGAAAGGCATAGGTACAGGTTACTATATAGAAAGGGAATGGAATAACGGAGGTACTACAAGGCAAATTGCATTGGCTACCGGACTGGACCTGAAAATAGGCAGTGATGCGAGGCTTGAAAAAAACCATCGCTATTGCCTTAGCTTCGGGGCAGGTATTATGCCAATGTATAATCGCACTAAATTGCAAGATTCATCAAAAAAACCACCCGTGTACAGGCATTTGGGCTTTATGCCATACATGAAGTTTGAAGTAGGGCTGTTTACTGGTTTTTGTTGGAAGATAAGAGTGAACTATGCTGTAGGAGACTACAAACTCGTAGAAAACGGTGATGCGTGGAATAAAAATAATCCTTTCGGCGTAAGTAGTTTTAACCTCAGGGGCAATAACACACTTACAGTATCATTGGTGCTGATGCCTTTCTCCTATGATTGGCCGGATAATGGCTGGTGGAACAATTCGCGAAATTCTTACAAAATGTACAAAGGCTGGAAAGCCAGACACAAAAACTATTATTAACAGCTTGGGTTAATTCTATTATTTTTAACCATGATGAAAAAATGGTTAATACTTGTGCCCTGCATGATGATGACCATCATTTGCAGGGCACAATCTTTTGATACGCCTTTTGAAAAAAGCAATGGTACAGTATCTGCTACCTATGCCCAGCTGATAGATTATTACGAAAGGCTGGATGCTGCTTACGAATGCATCCGAATGAAGGATGCGGGCGAAACCGATGCTTACTATCCCTTGCAGGTAGTGTATTACAGCAAAGACGGCAGGTTTAATATAACTGAATGGAAACGTGCGGGCAAAATCATCATCCTGATAAACAACGGCATACACCCCGGCGAGCCAGATGGTATAGATGCCAGCACGATGCTGCTGCGCGATGCGGCAATGGGTAAGGTAGTAGTACCTGATAATATCATCTTAGCTGTAATACCTGTTTTTAATATTGGTGGTATGCTGAACAGGGGCAGCCATAGCCGTGCCAACCAAAACGGGCCAAAGGAATACGGCTTTCGGGGTAATGCACAAAACCTTGACCTGAACCGTGATTTTATCAAGATGGATGCTAAGGAAACACGCAGCCTCGTGCGCTTGTTTCACAAACTATCGCCCGATGTATTGATAGATAACCATGTAAGCAACGGAGCAGATTATCAGCACATCGTTACACTGCTTAGCACGCAGCACAATAAGCTGGGTGGTGCTATGGGCAACTATCTGTATCAGCATTTCGAACCATTGATATATAAAGATATGTCCGCAAAAGGCTACGATTTGGTGCCTTATGTAAACCATTGGGGGCATACGCCCGATAATGGCTGGACTGCCTTCCACGAAGGGCCGCGTTTTGCCAGCGGCTTTGCAGCTATGCACCATACATACGCATTCGTTACCGAAACACATATGCTGAAGCCTTTTGATAAACGTGTGTATGGTACATACGAATTGATGAAGAGTTTTATAAGCGTAGCATCTGCCCATGGTGCCGATATTAAACAAGCAAGGCAGGCAGATATACAAGCATGTGCTATAGCTACACAATTGCCTGTAGAGTGGGCGAGCGATACTGCAAAGAAAACCAAGATGGTGTACAAAGGCTACGAGGCGGGTTACAAGCCAAGTGATGTATCGGGGCAGCAACGCTTGTATTATGATAGGAACAAACCTTATACCAAAGAAGTAGTGCTATACGATACTTATAAAGACAAACAAGTTGTAACACTGCCACAAGCCTATTTGTTATCAGGTGCTTGGCACAAAGTCATCAGCAGGCTGCAAGATAATAAGGTACAGATGATACATGTGGATAAAGACACCATCATCTATGTTGGGGTATATTATATTGAAAGCTACGAAACTACACAACGCCCCTACGAGGGGCATTACCTGCATAGCAAAATAAAAACCCGAAAGGAGAAGCGGTATATAAAACTCTATAAGGGCGATTATATCATACCTATGCAACAACCCGCCAAACGCTTCATTACAGAAGTATTAGAACCCATCGCGCCCGACTCTTATTTTGCATGGGGTTTCTTTGATGCCATTTTGCAACAGAAAGAAGGCTACAGCGATTATGTGTTTGAAGACGAAGC
Organism: Chitinophagaceae bacterium IBVUCB1; assembly: GCA_002127285.1. Classification (GTDB taxonomy): domain Bacteria; phylum Bacteroidota; class Bacteroidia; order Chitinophagales; family Chitinophagaceae; genus Polluticoccus. The sequence goes on along the minus strand of NFUW01000001.1, from coordinate 127,189 downwards.
GGCAAGGATATTGCAAACCAACGAAGCACTACGCAAGAAGCTGGAAGAAAAGAAAGCAAGCGATGCAAAGTTTGCAGCAGATGGTGATGCGCAACTCGATTTTGTGTACAAACATTCGCCCTACTACGAGCCTGTACACATGCGTTATCCCGTGTTCAGGTTAGAGTAGTTTGTCTATGTCCTTTGCAAGCGCGTGGTCTTTATCGGTAATGATATTGCCTGCATCATGCGTATTCAGCCATATCTCTACGGTGTTCCAAACATTCGTCCATTTGGGGTGGTGGTTATGTTTTTCGGCCAGTATGGCTACCCTTGTCATAAAAGCAAAAGCCTCTGAAAAATCTTTGAATTTAAAACAGCGATAAAGCGTATTGTCTTTTTCTTCCCAACTCATAGTAAATGCAATGCTTTATAAAATTAGAATATAGAAATCAGTTTTTCGGATTTTACTTTACCTCAAACCATACTTTTTTTTCATCGTTCCAGTCGCCATTGTAGTTGATGGTCAGTTCTTCGCCTGCCGCTATGGGGCGTACTGTTTTTATTAATATAGTATGGTCGTCATAGTTCATAAAATACTCACAGTTGGATGCATAAGAATGATTGTACACCGATATATATCCCTGCGCCATGCAGCATTGCACGTTGCCATCGGGTGTCCACTCAAAAATATAATCGTGCAATTTGGTTTGGTCAAGCAGTTTGCGTTCTTCGGCACTCAGCACTATCACGGGCGATATTTCTACCACTTCATCTGCAGCTATGGCTTGCGATGTAAATACACCCCTTCCTTTATCCTTAGTGCTATCAATATACAGCGCATGATATACCATACTGCAAATGTCTTTGGAATATGGCGTAAAACAAAACATCCCGCCTCGGCGGGATGTTTGAATATTTTATTAAGACTAATTATGCGTTTTGGGGCTGACGTGCAATAACGTTCTTGCTTGTGAAATATAGTCCAAACAGAACAATGCTGCCAACTAGGTTTACAGTAAGGCTTGTGCGGTAAAATTCTAAGGCATCTATATAAGTTTTTATAAAACCGGAAGTTGTATATCCATTCCATCCAGCTAGGAAATATGAAAAATTTGATAGAGCGAAGAATACGAAAGAACCGGTTATTGAGTAACCTAGAACTTTGATACCGTTTATTTTGCCCATTTTCGTGCCCATAAATGTAACGAGAGCCATTGCTATATATACTATCACTTGTTCAAAACCATAGAAACCGTTTACAGTTGTAAAAAACTGGAAATAAGTATCAGCAATAAACATTGTTAGTAACGGCAAAATATAAGCGTACTTTTTATCAAGAATTACAGCACCTGCAAATAGCCCTACAGCTTCTACTGGTGTGTAGTTAGGCAAGCGAAGCTCTGCAGTAATAATGCGCATAGCAGCTACAGCCAATATAAGTACTGCAGCCATTATAATATCAGTATAGTTACGTTTCATATTAAGTCAAAAGTATAAACTCGTAAGCAATTATTAAAAAACAAAAATTCACATATCCCCAATCGTCATGTATGGGGTTTATAGCCCCTTACCATGACAGCTTTTATATTTCTTGCCGCTACCGCAAGGGCAGGGGTCGTTTCGGCCTATTTTGGGGCCTGCCTGCACGGGTGTACGCTTAACGGCTGTTTCATTATACACATCGCGCTCGTCTGCCCCATAATCCTGCCCAGCTTCGTCTATTTCGTCTTTGTTCATCTGGTATTGGCTCATATCTGTATGCTGTTGCGGCATATTACGTGCAGCTTGCGGTGGTGTTTCTTCCATTGGTATGCCCGCGCGCAGTAGGAATGAAACGATGTTTTTGTTCGTTTCTAGCATCATCTGCTTAAACAGGTTGAAAGCCTCAAACTTATATATCAGCAGCGGGTCTTTCTGCTCGTACGATGCCATTTGTACAGAATTGCGCAGGTCGTCCATAGCACGCAGGTGGTCTTTCCATGCATCGTCTATCAGTGCCAGCGTCATATTCTTTTCCAATGTCTGCATTACACTGCGGCCATGGCTGCCAACTGCTTCTTTCAGGTTGGCATATACCTGTATGCCGCGTATGCCGTCTGTAAACGGTATCACGATGTTTTCTACACGGTCGCCGTTGTCGTTCAGTATTTGCGTTAGTGCAGGCAGTATATTTTCGCTGATGCCTGCTACTTTGCGGTTATAAAACTCTTTAGCCTGATGGTACAGTTTATCGCCTATTGTCGTCAGGTCTGCCTTCGCAAATTCTTCTTCCGTAATGTTTTGCGGCTCCATAGCAAGGTGCATCATCACATCCATTTTGAATGCTTCAAAGTCCCTGTTGTCTTCAAATTTGGTAGCCGTATCGCCGCACACATCATACATCGCGTTGTCTATATCTATAGCAAGGCGATCGCCAAACAGGGCGTGGTTGCGGCGTTTATATATTACATCACGCTGAGAGTTCATGACATCGTCATACTCCAGCAGGCGTTTTCGTATGCCAAAGTTGTTTTCTTCTACTTTCTTCTGCGCACGCTCTATAGACTTGGTAATCATGCTATGTTGCAGCACTTCCCCATCTTTATGCCCCATCTTATCCATCAGCGATGCGATGCGTTCTGAACCAAACAGGCGCATCAAATCATCTTCCAGCGATACGAAGAACTGTGATGTACCGGGGTCGCCCTGACGGCCTGCACGCCCGCGCAACTGGCGGTCAACACGGCGGCTCTCGTGGCGTTCTGTACCTATGATGGCAAGTCCGCCCGCTTCTTTAACACCAGGGCCTAGTTTAATGTCCGTACCACGGCCAGCCATATTGGTAGCAATGGTTACCGCACCTGTCAAGCCTGCTTCTGCTACTACCTGCGCTTCTTTAGAGTGTTGTTTGGCGTTCAGTACATTATGCGGTATTTTCTTTTGCTGCAGCATACGGCTCAGCAATTCCGACACCTCTACCGATGTAGTACCAACCAATACAGGGCGGCCTACGCCACGTAGGGCTTCTATTTCGTCTATTACGGCTTTGTATTTTTCGCGCTTGGTCTTATATACAAGGTCTTGCTGATCTTTACGGGATATGGGTACATTGGTTGGTATAGCTACCACATCCAGTTTGTAGATTTCCCACAATTCGCCTGCTTCCGTTTCGGCAGTACCCGTCATACCCGCCAACTTGTGATACATACGGAAGAAGTTTTGCAGCGTGATGGTAGCAAAAGTTTGTGTGGCAGCTTCTACTTCTACGTTTTCTTTTGCTTCTATAGCCTGATGCAGCCCGTCGCTGTATCGGCGGCCATCCAATATACGGCCTGTCTGCTCGTCAACTATTTTCACTTTGCCGTCCATTACCACATATTCCACGTCTTTGTCAAACAGGGTATATGCTTTCAGTAATTGTTGCAGTGAGTGTATGCGGTCTGCTTTTGCAGAATACTCTTGCAGCAGGGCATCTTTACGTTGTGCTTTCTCTTCGGGTGTAGCGGCTGCATTCTCAATAGCACTCAGTCCGGTAGCAATATCGGGTAGTACAAAGAAGTTAGGGTCTTCGCCCGATTGTGTTACAAGCGCAATACCTTTTTCCGTCAGTTCTACACTGTTGTTCTTTTCGTCTATGCTAAAGTACAGTTCCGCATCTACTACAGGCATATGGCGTTTTTGCTCGCCTATATAGTGGTTCTCTGCCTTTTGCAGTATTTGTTTATTACCCTCTTCGCTCAGGAATTTTATCAGTGCATTGTTCTTAGGCAAGCCCCTGAATGCACGGTATAGCTGCAAGCCACCATTGTCTTTATCTGCTTTGCCCTCGGCTATCAGTTTCTTTGCCTCGGTAATACTATTGTTTACCACACGCTTTTGCGCTTCTATCAGTCGCTCTATGCGTGGTTTCAGTTGATGAAATTGTTGCTCATCACCTTTAGGTACGGGGCCGGATATGATAAGCGGCGTACGTGCATCATCCACCAATACACTATCCACCTCATCCACCATAGCGTAGTGGTGCTTGCGTTGCACCTTCTCGTCGGGGTGGTGCACCATATTATCGCGCAGATAGTCGAAGCCGAATTCGTTATTTGTACCATAGGTAATATCTGCCATGTACGCTTTGCGGCGCATGGGCGAGTTGGGCTGGTGCTTGTCTATACAATCAACCGTTAAGCCCAAGAATTCAAACAATGGGCCATTCCATTCTTGGTCACGTCGTGCCAGATAGTCGTTCACCGTTACTATATGTACACCGTCTGCCGCTAACGCATTTAGGTAAGCAGGCAGGGTAGATACAAGTGTTTTACCCTCACCCGTAGCCATTTCCGAAATCTTACCTTCATGCAGCGTCATACCACCTATCAACTGTACATCATAATGCACCATGTTCCATGTAACGGTATTACCTGCCGCCTGCCATGTATTGCTAAAGTGGCACTGGTCGCCATCTATACGGATATAGTCTTTTTCAAGTGCCAGTTCTTTATCCAGTTCCGTAGCTTTCGATACGATAACGGGATTTTCCTTCAGCCTGCGTGCTGCTTCTTTTACTACCGCAAATGCTTCGGGCAGTATCTTCTCCAATATTTCTTCTATCTGCTGGTCGCGCTTTTTTATCAGCTTATCTACTTCATTATATATTGCTTCGCTGGCGTGCAGGTCTGTTTCAGGGCTGCTGTCTGCGGCCGCTTTTTGAGCCGCTATTTCAGCATCTACCGTAGCCAGATGCTGGCGTATCTGTTGGCGAAATTCTGCCGTTTTGCTGCGTAGTTGGTCGTGAGAGAGGGATTGCAGTTCGTTGTATATCCTGTTTATTTCGGCTACTATGGGTTGCAGGCGTTTTACGTCTTTGTCAGATTTGCTGCCGCCAAACAGTTTGGAAAGGAAACCTATCATTGTTGTTTTTGTTCTATTACTTATATATAAAATGCCGAAATATCTCTGCGAGCCATCCGGTGTTGAACCAATTAAGTATCAAAAGCCGTGCAGTTTTTACAGACTGACAGGCTGGCACTCAAAGGGCATCAAAGCTACGCCAAAAGCCTCATTTGAACAAGGACAATCAGGCGCTTTTAGTATGGGTTAAAAAAAAATTGAGCGAACCACTTGCAAGGCAAGAAAATTTTTATGTATTTTGGGAAACGATTAAGAAAAAAAAGCGATTAATTATGAAAAAAACCTTCATCCTCGTTACAACTGTACTGGCATCGGTTTTTGCTACTAATACTGGTTTTGCTCAAAACGATGAACTGGTTAGGGTTTACCGTTGGTACAATCCAAACGACCAGAATTATGTAACTGTTGCAGAGGGAGAATATCAGGACGGTCAGATGCTGAACTGGAACTGGAAAGAAAAAACTATGATGTTTGCTGCTTACCGCAATCCCGGTCCGGGCCGCGTAGCTGTAAATAGTTGGTACAATCCTGATACGAAAGATTATGTTAGCATATCTGAAGATGAATTCAGCGACGACCAGATGATTAAAATGGGTTATACTAACAAACATATCCAGTTTTATGCATTAACAGGTCGTGGTGCTAATACGGTTACAGTTTATCGTTGGTATGTTCCTAAAAACCACGATTGGGTTACAATACCTGAAGAGGGCAATACAGATGCATACTACAAAAAAGGTTTCCGCAAAAAGTCTTTCCAATACTTCGGTATTGCGCGTGGTGCAGATGCTCAAATCTACAATCAGCTATAAAGCATTTAGTAAGTATATACATTTAAGGCTGCCGATTGGCAGCCTTAAATATTTGTATCAAATAGATGCAGCTTTTACAAAACCTGCACTATCAAAAATTTCAGGTATTGTGTAGTCGGCACATGCCATAGTATAGGGTGGTCTGATGCCTGTGTTTGCCATGTTACCTGCCTTATTTTTCGCCTCGCATCTTTGGCTGCCATGTCTATCGTTTTCAAAAACAGGTCGGGTGGTACCAGATTGGTGCAGGATGCGGTTACTAAAAAGCCCCCCGGTTTGGTTAGCTTCATGCCGCGCAGGTTTATTTCCTTATAGCCAGTGATGGCTTTTTGTATGTTTTCCCTGCTTTTAGTAAAGGCGGGCGGGTCCAGCATCACCACATCGTAACGTTTGCCATCTTTTACCCATTGTTTCAACACGTCAAAGGCATTAACGGCTTCAAACTTGCAGGTATTTTCATAACCGTTCAGTATAGCATTACGCCTTGCTGTATTTACCGCGTTTTCAGATATATCCAATCCTAATACCGATTTAGCCCCGTAATGCGCTGCGTGTAGAGAAAAAGTGCCCGTGTAGCAAAAAGCCTCCAGCACATCGGCATCTTTTACAATATGCTGTATGGCACGGCGATTGTCTTGCTGGTCGAGGAAATACCCTGTTTTTTGTCCGTTCTCTATATCTACATGAAATTTCAACCCGTTTTCGTTCAGGATGATATTGGTATCGAACGGGGCTGACAAAAAGCCTTTTTGTTGTGCCATTCCTTCCAGTTCGCGCACGGGTACATCGTTTCTTTCATAGATGCCTTTGGGTTTGAAAATAGATTCCAATGCTTTTACGATAGCAGGTTTCCATTTATCTATACCCAAAGCAAGGGTTTGTATTACAAAGTAGTCGTTAAACTTATCAATGATAAGAGCAGGCAACTGGTCGGCCTCGCCGAATATCAGGCGGCAATTTTCAACATAACCAATGCTTTGGCGATATGCCCATGCCTCAGCTATGCGTTTGTGAAAAAAAGCCTCGTCTATTACCTCATCTTTCACCCTTGTTACAAGGCGTATGCGTATCTGCGATGCGGGGTTTACATACCCCTTGCCCACAAAAGAGCCATTGTACGAAAACACATCTACCATATCTCCCGCTTCGTAGCTGCCCTCGCTATCGCCCAGTTCGTTACCAAATATCCACGGGTGACCGTTGATAACACGGTCGCCTGCTTTTTTCCTCAAAAAGAATTTAGCCATCGTGCAAAAATAATGTACAGTCAACAACAGGGGTTATTTATTTTTGCAACCAAGGTATATGTTACAAAAGCTGACCATAAAGAATTACGCGATAATAGACAGGCTGGAAGTAGTGCCCGATGGGCAGCTCAATACCATCACTGGCGAAACGGGTGCTGGTAAGAGTATTATCCTCGGCGCGCTGTCGTTGATATTGGGTGAGCGGGCAGATACATCCGTCCTCATCAATAAAGACGATAAATGTGTGATAGAGGCAGTATTTGATGTAGCAGGCAATGAAAGTTTCAGAACCGCATTGCTGGAAGCTGATATGGATGATGATACACAGTGCATCATCAGGCGAGAGATAAGCAGTGCGGGTAAATCACGCGCTTTTATCAATGACTCACCCGTAACGCTGGACGTGCTTGGCAAATTGACGGGTATGCTGGTAGATTTGCAACAACAGTTTGGTCATCTTGCTTTGCAGGAAGATGCTTTTCAGTATGATGTGATAGACGCAGTTGCGCAAAACAAGGCAGAAAGAGAGGCATATACCACACTATACCTGCAATACAAACAGGTAAAAGCCTCGCTGGATGTGCTATACAAGCAGCAGGCACAACAGCAGAAAGATGCCGACTATAAACAGTTTCTGCTAAACGAATTGGAAGAAGCCAATTTTGCGGATAATGAAATAGAAGATGCTGCACAACAACTGAAGCAGTTGGAACATGCGGAAAAAATATTGTCGGCACTGCAATCATCGCGTTATGTATTGGTAGAAGGCGATGCCCCGCTTGTGAACGAACTAAAAAAATTAGTACAGCAATTGCAAGCCATTATCGATGTGCTGCCCGATGCAAATGCAGTGCAGGAGCGGATTAGCAGTGCGTTGATAGATTTGAAAGATGTAGCCGGTGAACTGGAAAGGCTGGAAAGTAATGTGCAACTGGATGATGCCAAAATGCAACAGATGCAAGAGCGTGCAGATGCAGGTTATAAATTGCTGAAAAAACACGCACTGCAAACCACTGCAGACTTGATAGCCTTGCAGCAACAACTGCAACAAGAATTGCAATCGGTTGCAGATGCTTCTGAAAAAATTACAACATTAGAAAAAGAACTAAGTCAAATAGAGACTTCTATGCTGCAAGCGGCGCAAAGGTTGTCTGCCCGCAGGTCGGCAGCCATACCATCATTTGCAGAAGAGATAAATAAACGCCTTGCACTGGTAGGAATGCCTAATGCACGAATGCAGGTAACGCTTACAAGTAAAACACAGCCCGATAAGTTTGGTATAGACAATATAGCTTTCCTGTTTGACGCGAATAAAAGCAATAAGTTTTTACCCGTCAGCAAGGCAGCATCTGGTGGAGAGATGAGCCGCATCATGCTTTGTATCAAGTCGCTCACCGCATCTGCTATGCACCTGCCTACATTGATATTTGATGAGGTAGATACAGGCATATCGGGCGAAGCAGCAAGACAGGTAGGCATACTGCTGCACCAATTGGCAACACACCATCAGGTAATATGCATTACGCACCAACCACAGGTAGCAGCCAAAGGTACTACGCATTTTTATGTCTATAAAGAAGAGGTTGCAAACGGCAGCATACAAACCCGCCTGAAAGCCTTGGATAAAGAAGAACGCATCACTGCTATTGCCCGTATGATAGGTGGCGATACACCCAGCCATGCAGCCATTGCAAATGCTAAGGAATTAGTAGCAGCATAAATAAATGAGGGATGGATATCATATACACCCCTCATTTCTATTAATTAGTATGTACTACGGTTAGTATTTTATCATTTTACATTTAGCTTTCACCATATTATCGCTTACCAGTTGCGCCATATATGTACCGGATGGCAGGTCTGTTGCCAATTGCAGTTTGCCGTTGGCAGGTATCTGCACTTGTTGTTGCATCACTACTTGCCCCGTAACAGATACAAGCTGTAAAGTTGCAGACTTTCCTGAAAGATTATTATTCACCTGCAATGTATATGCACCCTTGTTGGGGTTAGGGTATATCTGCATCGCATCAGCAGCATAAGGTATTGCGTTCATAATGCCTACAGGGTAACCATAGCGCACACTCTTCCACATACCGCGCCCGTAGGTAGATGCCCATATCTCGTTAGTAGTATAGTTAATGCCGAGGTCTGTTACTTCAACATTGGCAAGCCCTGTATTGTATGGTTCCCACTGGTTCATGGTAGTGGTACGGTAGTACACGCCAAAATCTGTACCCACATACAATGTGCCATCTGCACTATCTATGGCTATGCAGTACAGTGGTATATCAGGCAGGTTTTGGCTAATCGCATTCCAACTGCCACCTAATGTATACTCAAACACTTTTTCTGTACCATAACCGCTTTGCGTTACAAAAAACCTATCACCATTTTTGGGGTCTATTGCAATATCAGATATAGTACCTGCAGGTTTACCGATTATTAATTGCCAGTTCTGCCCAAAGTTGGTTGTGTACCTCACCTGATTATCTACAACCACAAAAATGTTTTCTTGGCTATTGGGAGACATGGCAATACGTTTTGCATTACTGCCAAAACTCGGAGAGATTTCTTTCCATGTTGTGCCTTTGTTTTCAGACAAATATACTTTTGCGTATGCGGCAAGGATGATACTATTGTCAAATGGGTGCAGTATAAACGGAGTAATCCAATCTCCTTTAGGATTCCCTGTTATATTATTGGAAATATCTGTAAAATTGCCACCTCCGTTTGTTGTGCGCCTTAGTTCGCCATATTGTATAGATGTATAAAAAGTATTGTTGTCTGTAGGGTCTAATTGGCAGTCCATACCATCGCCACCTGTAAGTTCTGAAAATACAGTGTCTTGCAATTTTTTAGAGCCGTTATCTTGAGAACCACCAACTACAAAGGGTGATATGTTAGACACAGCATTTCTGTAAAATTGGGTAATGCCAAGTCCGTTTGTCAAGTCTGTCCATAATGAACTGACAGGGTTGGTAGTTTTATAAATACCACCATCGTTGCACTCAAACAAAACCTGCTTATTGATTGGATGGTATGCATGATAGTGCTTATCGGCATGTACTACTTTGATGCCGGGTAATGTGCTTTGCCACTGGTTGGCTATTTGCCAGGTTTTACCACTATCGGCAGAGTACCAAGTGTTTACACCACCTACTACTACATTCTTTTCATCAATCGGGTTGATGGCAATTGTAAGGTCGTACCAGCCTTGGCCGCCACATGCATTCCCCGATGGTGCGCTGGCCAATATATTGCCATTACAACCAGAACCAGTGGCTGTATAGATTTGCACAAAAGTCTTTCCTGTATCTTTTGAATTATAAATACCTTCTAATCCGAATGCAGCATTGGAAACAACTGCTTTGACAATAGCGGGGTTGGCAGGTGTTACTGCTATGGCTACGCGTGTGTTGCCTGGAAAATTTGTTTGTTGTGTCCATGTATAGCCACCATCTGCAGAGCGGAATACCTGATGAGTGCCCGATGTATAACCTGTTGCAAATAATATATTCGTATCGTTAGGATGATAAATAATCTGCTTAAAAAAACCACCCTGTGTCTGAATGAAACTTATCCCCCCGTTGTGCGATTTGTAAATGCCTGCAGTACTTGCTACAGTAAGTGTGTTCGTATCAAGTGGGTTGACAAGTACACCTGCTATTTGCCTGAAGTCAGTGATACTCCATTTAAGCCCTGTGGTATCCCATGATATACCATTATTTGTAGACTTTAATAGCCCGATAGTATAGGTGTCATTCGCTTCTTTATCGCCCGTTGCCAAATAAACTGTGTTTGGGTTGAGTTGATTGAATGCGATGTCTGATACACCCATTACAGGAAACTGGTCACCTAACGATGTCCATGATTGCCCTCCGTTCGTGGTCTTCCAAGTGCCGCCGCCTGCGCTTCCTATCCAAAAGCTATTGGTATCTGTAGGATGAAATGCAACTACATTTATCCTGCCTATCCCATTATATCCGCCAGGTGATTTGTATGGCCCCCGAAACGTCCATGCAGGGCTATTGCCGGTCGTTTTATTCTGCTTGTTTGTATAGTATGTTTTCAACCATTCGTTAAAGCGGTACATGGGCGATACTAAGTAGCCGTCTTTGTCCGTATGGTGTTCCCAATACCACTTCCATCGACTGTAGTGGTAGTTTTCATGTTCTTCTTCATCGCGCTCGTTGCTTACTTGCGGCAGCGTCGCTTTCATCCTTTCATCTATCTCATTCAGCTTTACACGGCGTTTGGTAATGTCATCTGCCCAAGGCTGTGCGCTAACGCTATTATATATGATTGATATGATGAGTACTGCTAAAAATAATTTCTTCATTATAGTTATGGCATTGCTATGTCCGGGCGTTTCTTACACGTATTTACGGGCAAAAACATCCACTGGCTTTTTTCTGTTTTAAAAAATATCCTGTTCTTCATGGCAGGGGTTACTTCGTCAGGTATCGTATTCTTTCCTCCATACATCAATGTCAGTTCCAGTGTGTCGCCTCTTTTTACTTTCTCCGGCGATATTTGTTCTGCATCATACCAGTTTTCACCAAATTCGTATTTGGGTTGTTTATTATTGTTTTTGCGTGCCTTTGCGATAACACAGTCTGTCCAACCATCTTGTCCGCGCCAAAAGATTTGATGCGGAGGTGTTTTGCTTTTCCAAACTATCAGCATCCGCTTTTGTGTAGTAGGTTCCATTTCGGGCCTCCCTGGTAGTGTTGTTTGCTCGCTGCATTCTATCAGCCTGACATGGGTACTACCAATTTTGGGTGTTGCTGCTTTTTTAGGTTGTGCGCAGGCATTCATGCCTGTACAGGCACATACTATAGCAATCAGTAATGTTTTGTTATACGTCATATACATGAATAGCCTGTAAATATAATGAAAATGCAGCTTACCCTTTCAGGTAAGCTGCATTAAGCATCATTTGGTTGCAACTTATTTAATCACAAGCTTTTACAATATCCATCTCTTTCAGCAGCCTGCCTGCCCCGCCGAATTTTTCTATGATGAATAATGTATAACGTATATCAACACTTATGTTGCGGCATAGCTTTTCATCAAAGTACAGGTCGCTCATCGTGCCTTCCCATATACGGTCAAAGTTGGTGCCTATCAATTCGCCCTTCGCATTTAATACAGGGCTGCCCGAATTACCGCCCGATGTGTGGTTGCTGGCAATGAAGGCAATGGGAACAGAACCGCCTACAGACCATTTGCCAAAGTCGCGCTCGTTGTGCAATGCCATTAGTTTGGCGGGCATATTAAATTCTTCCACTTCGGGGTTGTGTTTTTTTACTGCCTCATTCAGGTTGGTTTGGTAAGAATAACCCGCAGCACCGTCGGGGTCTATACCTGCTACTTTGCCATAAGTAAGGCGCAGCGTAAGGTTGGCATCGGGGTAAAAACTTTTTTGCTTATCAAGGCTCATCTGCGCGTTCATATACAGCCTGTTCAGGTAGGCCATATCGCTGTAGTAGCGAGATACGTAAGGTGTTATCTTTTCTTGCCTCATTTTGCTGATACCATTATACAATTGCCATGCAGGGTCGCCAATCAGGCGATTACTGTCCGCCGCTGTAGCCGTCTCTGCAAAGCTTTTCAGCTTTTCCTGATTCGCAGCAATAGAACTGAATGCATAACTGCTCCATGCGTTATAGTTATTGCCACGTTCCCTCAACTGATTGCTGAATGCAGTTGGGATGTAGCCTGTATTCTTTTGCATAAAGAGGGGCATTAGTACTTCAAATACTTCTTTATCTGTAGCAACGTCGTAGTTTTTGTACATACCCTCTAGCCCTTTAGCCAGTTTCATCAGGCTATCGTTTTTATTGGCAATATTCTTTGCTCGCAGCACTTGCAGCATTTTATCGAGTACAGCGGCATTTTGTATCAGTTCTATACCCAGCACTGCCTCTTTTATATACTCATCTGCCTTCAACGCATCGTTTACCGCATTCGATTTGGCAGCCATATTAGCAAGTACGTCATCTGCATAAGGCAGGTTTTGGTCTTGTGATGCAAGGCCTTGAAAATAAGCCTCATAATCCTGCTTTTTTCCTACCACATTATTGATGCGTAAGCCACGCACTTCGCCTTGCCATTTCTTCCAGCCATTGGCTATGCCTGCACGTTTCGATGTGTATTTCAGAAATACATCGCGCGATGCCTGCATGTGTTTCGTCCATGCATTCAGGCGTTGTGTGCGTGACTCAATGCGGATGGGGTCCAGTATAGAATATACCTGGTTTAGCTGATAAGAGCTGATGTATTCCATTGTAGTGCCTGGGAAGCCATATACCATTGTAAAATCGCCCTCTCGATAACCATTGGGGTTGATGGTGAAGAACTGTTTGGTTTGATATGGTTTGTTGTCTTTTGCATAGGCAGCGGGTTTATTGCCCTTGCCGGCATAGATGCGAAACATACTGAAATCGCCCGTATGCCTTGGCCACATCCAGTTGTCGGTATCGCCGCCGAAAGAGCCAATACCGTTTGGCGGAAAGCCTACCAGCCTGATGTCGTTAAAAGTTTCAGTTAGTATCACCCAATACTGATTGCCGTTGAAATAGGGTTTTATCATGGCATCCATACCCGTCGCTGTTTTGTAGCCTTTTTCCAGGTTTTTGATGCGCACCTCTACCAATTGCTGGCGTGTGGCTTCGTTCATGGTGTCTGCCAGTCCTGTAACTATTTTGTCGGTAACGTTTTCCATTTTACGTACAAATGTTACGGTCAGTCCGGGGCAGGGTAGCTCTTCTTCGTCTTTTTTTGCCCAAAAACCGGCAGCGAAATAGTCATTCTCTTTGCTGCTGAGTCCCTGTACCGTGCCATAGCCGCAGTGGTGGTTGGTAAGTACCAGCCCGCGAGACGAGATAACCTCTCCCGTACAGCCTTTGCCAAACAATACCACGGCATTATTCAGCCCCGTACCATCTTCGTTATATAGTTGCGAAACGGGTATTTGCAACCCCATTTTCTTCATGTCATTTTCCCTGTTTTTGAGCGTGGGCGGTAGCCACATACCCTCTTTGCCCATTGCGGGCATACAATAGCCAACCAAAGCCGCTAAAATGGCGGTCTTTAAGGATGTGGGGGAAAAAAGGCATTGTTTGAGCATATCAATTGTGTTGGTTTAAAGAAATAAAAATACAGTATTGCTATAAAAGTTTTGCCCGATTTGTTATATTAGCCCATTAGAAAGTGAAATTCTTTTCGATATTATGAGAAAATACCTACTGCTTGCAGCGCTTTTTATGGTGTCGCAGATTGACGTGTTGAGGGCTCAGGGGCTTTTTACCGCACCAGACACCGTGTGTATGCGCCAAACTGTACAACTGAAAAGCAATGCGACGAATGCATCTACCCATTTTTGGGGCTTCTGCTCAGGTTATATGTTTAACGACCCTGTAGGTAGCAATTTTCAGAATACTGCCAGATTGACCTATCCGGGTTCTTCTGCCATTGAAATTGAAAAAGATGGCGATAAATATTATGCGTTCATACTGATTCGTGGTTTGCAAAATGTAATGGCAAGACTTGAGTTTGGGAATAGCTTGGATAACATACCTAAAATAACTGACTACGGTACGCTGAACGATGTATTGTCATTCTCTCCCAATTCTTTACACATTGTAAAAGATACTGCAAAAGGAAACTGGCACGTATTCATTGTGGGGGGTATCAATGGCTCTAATTCTACGATGACACGCTTAGATTTTGGTAAAAGTTTAGGTAATACCCCCAATATCGTAAATTTCGGTAACCTTGATAATGCACTTGACAATCCGGTTGGATTATACATCTTCAAAGAAACTAACAAATGGTATGGCTATACGCTGAACAGAAATACCAACAGCTTGGTAAAAATGGAATTTGATACATTGTTGTCATTAACACCAAGCCTTACCAACATGGGCGTTTTAACAGGTGTTACCGCCCCCAACGATTATGCAGTTATCAGGCACAATGGCTTGTGGCATTTCTTCGTAACAAATGAAACTGGTAATAACCTCACTAGGCTTACTATGGGTGCTACATTATCTGCACCTGTTATCAGCAGTACGGTTATTGGCAACTTCACCAACGAACTACGCAATCCTACCGGCATATCAATTATCAGAGATTGCGATAGCTTTCACATATTCATCACAAATAAAACCACACGCGAGTTTATGCGTGTTGATGTAACAGATATTACCGGCCCGCCAAGTGCATTTACGGCTAATAACTTAGGTATATTAGGCGGTATGTTAGCTCCTACAGGACTCACAAGGGCTATCAGAGACAAAAACGACATCTTTATGTTTTCTGTAAACGAAACAGACAGTAACATAGTTAAGATAGCGTTCAAGCAGTGTAATAATTCAAGCATTCAATTTTCTACAACCGTTACACCCCCGCCGTTCAAATACGATACTGCTGGTACATATAATCTGTATTATATGACGGATGAGGGCTTGCCTACTATGCAGGTACAATGTAAGTTGATTTATGTATTACCGACACCTCCTATTACTATCAGCAATGACACAAATATTTGTCAAGGCGACACCATAGGCTTGAAACTCTTATCTGTAACAGCCGTTAATAAAACATGGAGTCCTGCTTATAATATCAGCAGCACTACAAGTGACGAGGTACGAGTATGGCCACGTTTTAATACTACGTATAGGATATACCTGCCATACGCCTCTGGTTGTATTGTAGATACAGCTATCAGGGTTACGGTGAATAAAGTACAGGCAGATGCAGGTCCAGACCGTACATTGGCAGATGGTGCTAACACCTTATTAGGAGGTCCGTTTACCAGCATAGGCATAAATTACACATATAAATGGCTGCCTGATAGGTATTTGAATAATTTTGGCATAGCTAATCCTACAGCATTCCCGCCGTTTGATTATACTTATTATTTATTCGTAACGGATACATCGGGCTGTCAGGCAATAGATACAGTATTGGTAAACGTGGGTTGCAATGACGTAAACTTACCGAATGCATTTGCTCCCGAAGGCAGAAATACGCAAAACCGTTTTGGCTTGGCGAATAGCCAAATAGTAAAACTGGCTGTTTTCAGTATCTACGACCGCTGGGGTAAAGAAGTCTTTACCACAACAGACCCAACTAAACAATGGGATGGAAAGGTAAATGGTGAAATTGCTCCGCTTGGTGTGTATGTTTGGAATGTGGATGGTTTCTGCAACTCGGGCAAACGGTTAAAGAAATCGGGCAACGTAACTTTGATTAGATAGATTCAGGGTTTAAATAAACGAATAATAAAACGGGCGCAAATTGTGCCCGTTTATTATTTAATACTTTTCAGTTTCTGATTTATGCTATCGGCAGCATGATGGTAAATGTACTGCCCTTGCCGAGTGAGCTATCTACTGTTACTTTGCCCTGGTGTGCTTCTACGGTTGCTTTTACATAACTAAGCCCTAAGCCAAATCCTTTTACATTATGGATATTGCCTGTATGCGCTCTGTAAAACTTCTCAAACACCCGCGATTGTGTTTCTCTGTTCATACCAATACCATTATCCTTTACACTGATGGCAAGCATACCATTGCTTACTTTGGTAGATACATCAATATGCAGGTTGTCTTTAGAGTATTTAATAGCATTATCCAGCAGGTTGAAGACGATATTAGAGAAGTGTACCTCATCTGCCATTATCAAATGCCTGTCTGCATTCAGCGATAGCGATATGCTGCCATTTTTTTCTTGTATCTGCAGCAGCAGGTTGTCTGCTACTTTCTGTATAATGTCGTGTGCATTCAGTTCTTGCAGGTTCAGTTTTATGTCTTGTTTCTCAATACGTGCGGCTTGCAGTATTTTCTCTACCTGCTTGTTCATACGCTTGTTCTCGTCCTTTATCATACTGCTGTAGTAGCGCACTTTGTCGCTGTCGTGTATCACTTTTTCATTTGTCAGCGCGTCTATCGCCAGCGATATGGTGGCCAATGGCGTTTTCAACTCATGTGTCATGTTGTTGATAAAGTCCGACTTGATTTCCGATAGCTTTTTCTGATTGAACAATGTGCGTACCGTCAGTGCAAATGCTGATATGATAATGCTTGTAAACAAGATGGAAGCTGCAATCATCCATCCCATTTTGCGTAGTATGTAGTTTTTGTCTTCGTGTATATACAGATGAAATACTTCGGGGTTACGAGCCCTGTCCGGGTCGGGGGTAAAAGATATGGATGTGCTGCTGGTAATATAATCTGCCGAAAAGCCTTTGGAGCTTTTTACAGGTACCTGAAAGATATTCGTTACACCATAGTCGTAAGATTCTTTGATATTGTATTTGCGCAGCGATGTGTCTATTATCAGCCTCATCTCATCGTTGCTCAGGGCCTGTATCGTAAAGTCTTGCAGGTAGTACATCTTCGACTCCTCGTCCAGATAGCCGATATTGCCCGATTTGATGAGGTAACTGCGCCATGCCATCTCCTTTATCTGGTTCATAGCATATTCTATATCCTGCTTGCGCTGCCCCTGCCTTAGTTTAATGGCATCGCGTATCCACGACATCTGAATAAAAATGATGCCCAGTACGGAAAGGGTAATAAGAAGTACAATCAGTGGAAATACTTTTTTCATATACTATGTCAAAGGTATGGATGCAGTACGATATTAAGCAGGTAGGGGCAAATGGTTTTAACGCCTGTTTAACTGCTGCAACGAAAGGTTAAAAATACCATTGTTCTTACTTTTTACAACGGTTATTGAACTATACCGGGCAGACTGTGTTAATTTGCATAACTAATAATGGAACAGCAGCCCATCATAGAAGCACGCAACTTGTCCAAATCCTTTGGCAATTTCAAAGCCGTCCAAGATGTTTCTTTCTCCATCTTCGAGGGCGATGTATATGGTTTCCTCGGGCAGAATGGCGCGGGCAAAAGTACCACCATGCGTATGTTGCTGGGGCTCATCTTCCCCGATAACGGCACGGTATATATAAAAGGCAAGCTGTTTAATAACAGCAGCCGCCATTTGCTGAAGCATGTAGGCGCGGTGATAGAACGCCCCGACTTATACAAATACCTCTCCGGTTGGGACAACCTGAAGATGTTTGCCAAACTAAGCGGGGGCAATATTAAAGATGAACGACTGCATGATGTGCTGGATGTTGTAGGGCTGAAAGGACGCGAGCAAGACAAGGTAAAAGGCTATTCGCAGGGCATGAAACAACGCCTTGGCATTGCCATTGCCATGGTTCATAATCCGGATTTGCTGATACTCGACGAACCCACCAACGGGCTCGACCCGCAAGGCATCTATGAGATGCGGATGCTCATAAAAAAACTGAGCAGCGAATACGGTAAAACCATCCTCATATCATCGCACCTGCTGCACGAAATAGAGCAGATGGCGACACGCATGATAATCATACACAAAGGCAGGAAGGTAGTAGAGGGCGACGTGAAAACCCTGATGGCACCCGCCGAAAACCTGATGCAAGTGCGTTTGCAGTCGAATGATAAATCACTTTATCTGATACAAAACAGCGTATGGAGCAGTCTGCTGAAGAGCCATGATGCAGATACCTATACCTTCAAAATGCCATTGGCAGATATGCCACTGCTGAATGAGTGGCTGGTAGCTGCCGGCTTAGGTGTATTGGAAATAAAATCTACCCACTCATTAGAGTCTTATTTTTTATCATTAACCAATAACGAACATGCTAAGGCTGGAGCTGTATAAAATATTCAAACGCCCGCGTACCTATATCAGCTTTGCTATCGTTACGGCTATTGCATTGGTTATTCAATTGGCTATGGTGGCCGATGGTAAAAACTTTATTTCATTCGCACTGCAAGCAGTTACAGAGCAGTTTGATATACAGGGCAATATTCTGAATGGCTACCTTGTAGCCTACATCATCCTGCAATCTTTATTGGTACAGATACCTCTGCTTATAGCATTAGTTGCTGGCGATGTGCTGGCAGGAGAGGCAGGTATGGGTACACTGCGCTTATTGCTCACCAAGCCACAATCGCGCACACGGATAGTATTGGTAAAATTCGTGGCATCGCTTTGTTATGCGTTGATGCTGATTACATGGCTGGCAGTTGTTGCATTGGGTTTATCAGTTCTGATATTTGGAGAGGGTGATTTGATAAACCTGAAAAGCGATTCGTTTGTAGTGCTGTTGAAGCATGATATACCCTGGCGTTATGTAGCTGCATTTGGTTTCGCTGCATTGGCAATGGCTACGGTTGCGTCATTAGCATTATTGCTGTCATCATTGGCTGATAATGCCATCGGGCCCATCATGGGTACAATGGGGGTTATCGTGGTACTCATGATATTCAGCACCTTAGAACTGCCGATATTCGCCACCATCAAGCAATACCTGTTTACCACACACATGATAGGCTGGAAAGGTTTCTTTGACGACCCAGTGCCATATACTGCTATTGCGCGTTCTGCAACCGTATTGGTAGTATATACCATCCTGTTTGTGGGTACTACCATTTTTTGGTTCAATAGAAAAGATATTAAGTCATGAAGAGAGTTGTTGTTATGCTGTTGCTATGGTTGGTATATGCAGATGTCTATGCACAAGCAGATGCTACACAGCTATACACGAGGCTGCGCGGCAAAATAGATGCTATAAAAGACTATGTGGCCAATGTAGATATGAAGATAGATGTAGCCTTCATCCGTGTACCCAAACTGAAAGGGAAGCTCTACTTCAAAGCGCCTGATAAGATGAAACTGGAGCGCAATGGGGGCATATCCATACTGCCCAAAAACAGCATCAATATGACGGTTAACAACCTGTTGCCCGGTGCTGCGGCTACGGTTATTGATATGGGTACCGAAATGCTGGGCACTCGCAAAGTACGAGTGCTGAAAGTAGTGCCTGATACCGAGAGCGATATCATACTATCAAAAATATGGGTAGATGAAGAGAGGCTGCTGGCACTGAAAACGGAAACTACCACACGAGATAACGGCACCATCAAAATGGAGCTGGAATTTGGTAAGTACGAAGCTCAGTCGTTGCCCGATAGGGTTACTTTTTATCTGGATGTAAAAGAGTTCAAACTACCCAAGGGGGTAACAATGGACTATGAAACACAGCCCGCCAATACCAAAGCCGACAAGCCGCAAAAAGGCAATAAAAAAGGTAAAATACAGATACGCTATATAGACTATGTGGTGAATAAAGGTATTGCCGACAATGTGTTTGCAGACAAGAAGAAATAATTTACCCTCAAATACTTTTGCAACATCAATATATTCATTAGTTTTAGGAGCATAATTCTAAAACTTATTATGAAATATTGCTTATTGTTCCTTTTCTCTGTATTGATATTCGTGTCTTGCGATAAGGTAGATGTACCTATGTCGAAGCAGGAGAAAATGCGTGCATCAGACTGGACGATAGATACGCTTACCATTACTTATATGTCTTATACAGGAGCGGATTCAGAAGTACAAAGCTTATGGAAGCGCACAGAGTCGGGTGTAGAAGTTTCTAACAAACCTGATTGCCTGCGAGACGATTTTATAAAGTTCAGGGATAAAAATGATGGTTCTCATATTCCCGGTCCTAATAAATGTGCTACCAGCGAAACCAATGATATTGAGTTTACATGGGGGCTACGCGATGCAGACACTAAAGTGTACATGTACGGCTTATACGCTTTGTTTGGACAGGATGTAAATGCTGATATGCTGTATTTTGAAGATGATAACTTTGCGTTCTCTTTTCCTAGGAAAGTTCCTACTAATGGAGGAGATAGTATCACGGTAAAAATCACGTGCAAACTGGAAAAGAAATAACCGGTACAAACATATTGTATAGCCCACCGGTGCGCCGGTGGGTTTTTTTATATACACAAAGCCAATTCGTACATTTGCAACGCATTTTTTAAAACAAACGATTTCAATAATTTATGATACATATTACATTGCCCGACGGCGCGGTAAGAGAATACGCTGAGGGTACATCAGCCATGGATGTGGCAAAATCTATCAGCGAGGGGCTGGCACGCAAAGTGCTGGCTGCTGAGGTAAACGGCGAGGTGTGGGATGCATCGCGCCCCATCAATAACAATGCATCGCTCAAATTGCTGACCTGGGATGATAAGAATGGTAAATCTACTTTCTGGCATTCGTCTGCGCACCTGATGGCAGAGGCGTTAGAGGCACTATACCCGGGCGTTAAGCTGGGCATCGGCCCTTCTATAGATAGTGGCTTCTATTATGATATAGACCTGGGCGACAGGGTAATAAAAGAAGAAGACCTGAAGAAGATAGAAGATAAGATGAAGGAACTTGCCAAAAGCAATAGCGCATACGTGCGCAAAGATGTTGGCAAGGGCGATGCGGTAGCTTATTTTACAGACAAGCAAGATCCGTACAAGCTGGAACTGATTGAAGGCCTGGAAGACGGACAAATAACTTTCTACACACAGGGCGGGTTTACAGACCTGTGCCGTGGCCCGCATATACCGCATACAGGTTTCATCAAAGCCATCAAGCTAATGAACATTGCAGGTGCTTACTGGCGTGGCAATGAAAAGAACAAAATGCTTACCCGTATATACGGTGTTACATTCCCTGCGCAAAAGGAACTGGACGAGCATCTGGCACTACTCGAAGAAGCCAAAAAGCGCGACCACCGCAAGTTGGGTAAGGAACTGGAACTATTTGCCTTCTCCGAAAAAGTAGGTAGCGGCTTGCCTTTGTGGCTGCCCAAGGGTGCTATGCTCCGTGAACGCCTGCAGCAGTTTTTGCAAAAAGCACAGCTCGATACAGGTTATGTACCTGTAATGACACCGCACATTGGCAGCAAGCAATTATACATCACATCTGGACACTGGGAAAAGTATGGCAAGGATAGCTTCCGCCCCATTACTACACCGCAAGAGGGTGAGGAGTTTATGCTGAAACCCATGAACTGCCCGCACCACTGCGAGATATATAAAACTGCACCACGTTCTTACAAAGACCTGCCACTTCGTTTGGCAGAGTTTGGTACAGTGTATCGCTACGAGCAATCGGGCGAGTTGCACGGTCTTACCCGTGTACGTGGCTTTACACAAGACGATGCACACCTTTTCTGCCGTCCAGACCAGGTGCTGGAAGAGTTTAAGAAAGTAATAGATTTAGTGATGTATGTTTTCACTTCGCTCGATTTTAAAAACTTTACTGCACAAGTATCGCTGCGCGATAAAGAAGACCGCAGTAAATACATAGGTAGTGAAGAAAACTGGCATATTGCCGAGCAGGCCATTATACAAGCCGCAGCAGAAAAGGGTTTGAACACAGTAGTAGAATATGGTGAAGCTGCATTTTATGGCCCTAAGCTCGACTTTATGGTGAAGGACGCATTGGGGCGTAGCTGGCAATTAGGCACTATACAGGTGGACTATAACCTTCCCGAGCGTTTTGAACTGGAATATGTAGATAGCGACAACAGCCGCAAGCGCCCTGTAATGATACACCGTGCACCATTCGGCTCTATGGAACGTTTCATAGCCGTATTGCTGGAGCACTGCGCCGGCAATCTGCCTTTGTGGCTCGCACCCGTTCAGTTGAAGGTATTGCCTATCAGCGATAAGTTTGGCGAATACGCTGAAACTGTTGCCCGTGCATTGAAATATGCAGGCATACGTGCAGAGGTAGATGACCGCAACGAGAAGATAGGCAAGAAGATACGCGATACCGAACTGATGAAAGTACCCTATATGCTGGTAGTAGGCGAAAAAGAAATGAACGATGGCATGGTAGCGGTGCGCAAACACGGAGAGGGCGATAAAGGCACTATGCCATTGCAGGATTTTGTAACAGATATTACCAATACCGTAAAAGAGCAATTAAGCGGCAAAAAATAAGCTAACTGCCCGTATTTATTAATACGGGCAGTATATACATTTAAAAACTAAATACACTATTTTTGCCATCATTTATTAAAAATCATTAATGCAGAGAAGAAGTAAAGGACCTTATTTCAAACCGAGAGTACCGCAAAACGAGCATCGTTTAAACCGTGAGATAACCGCACCCGAAGTGCGCCTGATTGGTGAGGGTATAGAGCCTGCCGTTTATCCCATTGCAGAAGCGCTGAGGCTGGCCGAAGAGCATCAAGTTGATTTGGTCGAAATATCGCCCAATGCTGTGCCGCCCGTGTGCCGTATCATAGACTACAAGAAGTTTCTGTACGAAAAGAAGCGGAAAGACAAAGAGCAGAAAGCTAAAGCAAAACAATCGGAAGTAAAAGAAATACGCTTTACGCCTAATACAGATGAGCATGATTTTGACTTCAAAGCCAAACACGCTGAGAAGTTTTTGCAGGAAGGCAATAAGGTGAAATGTTATGTGCAGTTCAAAGGCCGCGCCATCATGTTTCAGGAAAGGGGAGAGTTGCTGTTGCTGAAGTTTGCCGAAAGGCTGGCAGAAGTTGGCGCATTGGAGTCTATGCCTAAAATGGAAGGCCGCAGGATGATTGCCATCTTTACGCCTAAGAAAAAGAAATAAATAATTTGTTAATATATCAAAAAAAGTTTTTTGATACTTGTTTTGAATTAAAAGGTGTATTACCTTTGTTTGTACAAGAAACGAATACGGTATTGCGCTTCGGCGTTCTGCATAAGAAGTTTTCATGGTGATAGGGTTTATAGGGGCTGGCCTGTTCTCAGGCTGGCTTTTTTTATCAGGCTATTGAAAAAAACTTTTGGAAGAAATTTAATGAGGATTTAATTTTGTAAAAGTTTTCATAGTGATAGGGTTTATAGGGGCTGGCCTGTTCTCAGGTCGGCTTTTTTATTTTACTTTAGTAGGCTAAATGCCAAACATGTTCCGTGCCTTATTGATTGTATTATTAGTGTTGCGTTGTACCCATGCCACACATGCGCAGTTGTCTTACTATACCAATATGCAAAATCAGGTAATGGTATGGGACAAGGGTATGATACGCAAGGTGGACTATCTGGTGCCAATGGAAGTAAAAGTAGGGCGCACTACTATACCGTATATAGACAACTCCCGTTCCTTCAAAATATACTATGGTGGTGGTGTTAAGACGCTGAATATAGGCTTCACAAACGAGTTCAAAGTAACAGACAATATAGTAGCGTTCATGAACAACAGGTCGCTGCATGTATTTGATAAAGGCAATACCAAAAACCTATCTACATTTTGCACACAATACTTTTTAGGCGATAGTGTAATCCTCTTCTTTGATGGGGTACGCAGCGAATACAAAGCCTACTACAACGGGCAGGTATATCCGATAGAGGGCTTTCTGGCAGGCAATCCGTTAGAGGTAATTAAAGTATCAGACAATGTAGTAGCATACGACAACTATGCAAACCAATTCCGCATCTTTTATCATGGCGAGATACTGGAGCAGGAAAACTATGCTGTCAGTAGTTTTGAAGTAGGGCGCAATATCGTAGCGTACCTTGATATTAACAGGCAATTCAAAATATTCCATAGCGGACAAACCTATGTGGTAGAGGACTTTCCTCCAATGTCTTATCAGGCGGGCGATAATGTAGCTGCCTATGTATCGAACGATGGCTACTTCAAAATCTTTTATGGCGATAGTGTGCGCAGCATTGGCTTCTTTACCCCGCAGGATATGCGCGTGATAGATAACATGGTATGCTACCGCGATCAGAGTGGCTATTTCAAGGTCTTTTACAAAGGCAATATCTATTCGCTGGAAAGCTACTACCCAGAGAAGTATGTAGTACAATACAACTCTATAGCCTATGTAAACAGGATGGGTATGCTGCGCCTCTTTACAGAGGGTGAAGTGTATGATGTAACCAATGCAGAGTTGGAAAGCTGGGAGCTAAACTACGATGTGCTGCGTTATCAGATAGGGATGAACCTATTTCGCATTTACTACAAAGGCACTGAATACAGCGACTAAAATTATCAGAACAAACGCTTTACCAAACGCAGGTGGTGGGTACGCTTTCGCAGCCCAACACTGATGATGCCACCTTGGTCTATACGGTCTATCACCACACGCCCGCTGGTTTCAGTAGCATGTATGATGGTGTCGTGGTCTAATAACAAACCAACGTGTACAATCTTTCCATCCGCATTATTGAAGAAAGCAAGGTCGCCGCAACGTGCATGTTGTAAAAAGTCAACCGACTCGCCCTCATTGGCTTGCTGGCTGGCATCGCGGGGTATCGCTTTGCCGCATAGCTTAAAAGCCATTTGCGTCAAGCCCGAGCAGTCTATACCCACTATGCTGCGTCCACCCCATAGATAGGGCGTATGCAGGTACTTCAATGCCATCGCTTTCAGCGTTTCGGCATCCAGTACCATCTTATCGTAGCGTAGCCGCTTGCCTTTATATTTGGCAGCAGGCAGGTTTAGCGGTGGTTTGCCACCTTTCAGCCCGTATATATCGCTGCCTATTGGTATGGGTTGTTCACTACCATCAAATACCAGCCTGCTGTTGGTGGCAAATGCTATGGCCTTGGGTGCTTTTCTGTATTCCCTCAAATGCAGGAGCGTTAACTGGCCTGTACGGCACCAGCCCTCGTAGCCATCCCACTCGCAGCGTATCTTCGCCCAGTCTTTCTCGTTTATCTCCAATATTTCACAACGTTCGCCATAGAGCATTTGGTTTACCTGCTCTGCAGTATGCGATGGCTCGCTACGCATGGGCAGTACAGATACGTTGCAATAAGCGTATGATAATACCATTATAATGTGCTAAACACCACAATAATACGCCGATAAAGCCATATAAGGGATGCACTTGTGCCATTTCCTTAACCGAAATCTTTTCTTAACTTAGCAGGCTAATGAAGCCAAACCGCATTATTATAATATACAATATATAAGTAATAGAAGGAAAAGGCAGACTGAAATGGAATTAATAACAGGAACAAAAGTTAAACAACATTATGGATCAAACAATCATCGTTGCCGTTGTGGCGGTAGCGGCTATATTAATAGGTATCTTTCTTGGTAAAATAGTATTCGCTAAAAACACGCAAAAACAAGTAGAAGAAGCAGAACTGACCGCCAAAAAGATAATAGAAGCCGCAGAAGGACAGGCAGAAGCCACCAAAAAAGAAAAGATACTTGAAGCTAAAGAACATTTTCAGCAGCTAAAGAGCACACACGACAAAGAAGCACAACAACGCAACCAGAAGCTGGCAGAAGCCGAAGGCCGCATCAAGCAGCAGCAGCAGAGCGTAAGTGATAAGCAGGCAGCAGTACAAAAGCAGGCCAATGATGTGCAAAAGAAGTCGGAAGAACTGGACCGCGAAATTGAAATCGTTAAGATAAAGCGTGCCGAGGTAGAGAAGCACCACGAAGAGCAGGTGAAGCGCCTTGAAAAAGTAGCCAACCTGAGTGCCGAACAGGCGAAAGCTGAATTGATGGAAGCGGTGAAGGAAGAAGCCCGCACCGCCGCTATGGCCCATGTAAAAGAAATAATGGAAGAGGCCAAGCTGAACGCTACCAAAGAGGCTAAGAAAATCATCATCCAAACCATACAGCGTACAGGTGCAGAGCAAACCATTGAGAATGCCATCACGGTGTTCAATCTGGAAAGCGATGAGATAAAAGGGCAAATCATAGGCCGCGAAGGGCGCAACATACGCGCGCTGGAAGCAGCTACCGGTGTTGACCTGATAATAGATGATACGCCCGAGGCTATTGTGCTTAGTTGCTTCGACCCGCTGCGCCGCGAGGTAGCACGCCTATCGCTGCAACGTCTGGTACAAGACGGGCGCATACACCCAGCACGTATTGAAGAGGTAGTAGAGAAAACCAAAAAGCAACTGGAAGAGCAGGTGCTTGAAATAGGTGAGCGTACCATTATAGAACTGGGCATACACGGTCTGCACAAAGACCTTGTGCGTATGGTAGGTAAGATGCGCTTCCGCTCGTCGTACGGGCAAAACCTGCTGATGCACTCTAAAGAAACAGCCAACCTGTGCGGCATTATGGCTGCCGAACTGGGCTTGGGGCAAAAAGTAGTGAAGCTGGCAAAACGCGCCGGCCTGCTGCACGATATAGGCAAAGTACCAGACGAAGAAACAGAACTGAGCCACGCGCTGCTGGGTGCTAAACTGGCAGAGAAATGCGGCGAACATGCATCTATCGTTAACGCCATTGGTGCCCACCACGATGAGATGGAAATGACCTACATCATCAGCCCGATAGTACAGGCCTGCGATGCCATCAGTGGTGCAAGACCCGGTGCACGCAGAGAGATGATGCAGAGTTACCTGCAACGCATCAAAGATTTGGAAGCACTGGCTATGGGCTACAACGGTGTAGAAAAAGCATACGCCATACAAGCGGGCAGAGAGCTGCGCGTGATAGTAGAGGCTGAGAAAGTAACCGATGCAGACAGCACACGCCTGTCTTTTGAAATAGCAGACAAGATTCAGAAAGAAATGCAATACCCGGGACAGGTAAAAGTAACCGTGATACGCGAACTGCGAGCGGTGAACATAGCCCGCTAAACGATTGCAACAATATAACGAACGGCTCCGAAACATCGGGGCCGTTTTTGTTGCTGGCAGCATTGTTGTTTTAATTATTGTGGCTTTATAACTTGCTCATTTACAGTGCTATTTTCGGCGTGAATAAAAATTGTTGCCGTTTTGTTGCCGTTTTTCGCCGGTGCGAATCAGCAACAATATTAACTATTGGTGATAAAGAAACGGTATGTCAAAGAGCAGATAACATCCTTGTAAGACTACTGCAAATATACATTAATTTGTACAATATTAAAATAATCTCTGGTTGTTTATCTATTCGGTTTTAAGTAGTAACTTGTATGTATCTAAATGCATGATTATGGCTACAGTAAAAGGCAAGGGTACGAAAGAAAGCCCATGGGAGTTGTTGACTGCACCGGGTACATCTGCATATACCATGTATAAGGACGACAGCAAAGAGCCGCCCATATTGGTATGCACCGTTGGCAAAACTATATTGCACTACCAATGGAGATGTATAGAAGACCTGCACGCCATGCTGAAGAAGCATGGAGACTGGATGGACCTTGGCGGCGCAGATGAACAAAAGCCTGCAAAAGAAGGTACCGTTGAGGCATGGGGGCGCGCTACTGATAACCCCGTTGGTGGGTGGTATGGGTTAAAGAAAGGCTTTCGTGGCAGGTTTGGGGTATATGTACCACCGCTTATGGAAGCCTTAGGGCTGGTGGAGCTGGAACATAACCCTAAAAACAATCGTATGCGGGCGAAGTAGCGTCGCCTACTTCACTCCAAGCCACCATGTATTACCACTGCTCATGTCGTTTAGGTTGATAGGCTGCCCTATCATGGTTGTAACGATGGGTAAGTCTTTTGCCGTAGCAGCGGTTGTTACCCTGTTTATGGGTTCGTCCCACGCATGGAGTGAGAGGCTGAATTTTGACCAGTGAACGGGCATCAGCCTGCCGGCATGCAAGTCTATGGCTGCCTGCGCTGTTTGTTCAGGCATCATGTGTATATACTTCCAGTAAGCATTGTATTGTCCGCACTCCAGTATGGCAAGGTCGAATGGCCCGAAAGTATCACCGATGGTTTTGAAATGTGTATCATAGCCGGAATCGCCACCGAGAAATAACTTCATACTCGGGCTTTGCAATACATAAGACATCCACAACGATTGATTTCGCTTAAAGCCCCTGCCCGAAAAATGCCTTGCAGGGGTGGTATGTATGGTAAAGCTATCGTCTAATACGATGGTTTCGTTCCAGTCGCGCTCTATCAGTTTATCTGCATTAAAACCCCAATGCTCGAAGTGCGCACCCACGCCTAAGCCCATGATTATCTTACCTAATTTCGGCTTTAGCTGCATGATGGTTTCATAATCCAGATGGTCGTAATGGTCGTGAGTGATGAACAGGTAATCTATATGAGGAAAATCATCTACCGTATATGCGTCGCTACCCTTAAAGCTTTTGGTGGTAAAGCGTAAAGGCGATGCGCTGCCGCTGAATACAGGATCTACCAATATGCGCTTACCATCGAGTTGGATGTAGTAAGACGAATGGCCAAACCATACCAACACATTACTATCAATCGGCAAGGTGTGCAAATCTGTTTTTTGTGATGGAATCACATCTGCAGGTGTATTGCGTTTGTCTTTATCAAAAAGGAAATCCTTCATCACCCTGTAGTACGATACGCCTTCCGCAAGGTCGGGCGTATGGCTCAGGTTCTGAAACTTGCCATCGCGGTAGTTGGGCGATTGCTTTATCCTTTCGAGGCGGGCACCTGCAGGTGTTTTGCCGAATGTTGCTTTTTGCATATATAATATGGTTACTGAAGTTATGATAAATACTATGGTGACGACGATGTACGCCAACCTTTTCAGCGCTTTCATCTTTATTTCATTTGGCTTAGCATCAGCGCGTCAAACATACGGTCGCTCATCAGCGCGCGTGCCAGCAATACAGGCTTTGCCGTAGCACCTGCCACATACCTTGTTTTAGGTTTTCTTGCATTCACCGCTTTGGCAATGGTGCTGGCTATTACAATAGGTTCAGAACCCATTTTGCCATCGGCACGCTCCAGCATACGAAAGTGTTTGGTGGCAAGCTCTTTATAAGCCGTATTGCCGGATACCTTCATCAGGTTTTCTCTGGCAATGGTATTCCATTCGGTTTTGATAGCACCGGGCTGTATCACCACCACATCTACATTAAATTGCTTCAGTTCCATACGCAGGCTATCGCTGAGGCCCTCTAACGCGAATTTGGTAGCGTGATACCATGCGCCATGCGGCTCGCCTATCTTGCCACCCATAGACGATATATTGATGATGCGCCCCGAACGCTGTTGGCGCATATAAGGCAGTACCAACTGCGTGAGCCTAGCGAGGCCGAATATGTTGACCTCGAACTGATAACGCGCCTCGCTGAGTGGCACATCTTCCAACGCGCCGTAAGAGCCGTAGCCTGCATTGTTTACCAATATATCAATAGTGCCATGTGCTGCGATGATGGTGTTGACGGCAGCTACCATAGCCGCGTCATCTGTAACATCCATTGCCAATAGCTTTACGCCATATTGCTCCAAATCCTTCATCTTATCTGTACGGCGGGCGGTTCCATATACCGTATAGCCTTGCTGAGCCAGCATTTTGGCTGTTTCTTTACCTATGCCCGATGAGGCACCTGTTATTAATACTACTTTATTTTTCATCACTATGATTGTTTTTAATTTTATTAGATTGAGCAGTCAGTCTATAAAACGGACAAAAAAATATCAGGTTATCATTTTCCAAATCAATTCAAAAGATTCAGCGACGAATTGCTTTTGTTTGGCAGCACTCATTTTGTGTTCGTTGATGTATTGATTGACACCGTAGAGATGACTGCTGATGAGTGCCATTGCATACTCGGCAGGTATTACTTTGATGGTTTTCTCTTTGATGCCCTGCTTGATGAGGTTGATGGTGATATTGTTCTGTTCTTTCAGTTCTTCGGGCAGCATGGCTGCGTAGGGCGAACTGGTAAACTGCTGCACATATCGAAACTCGAGGCTGTTTTCAATACCCCATTGCAGGGCGGCGGTATAGAATTTTTTTGCTTGCTGGTACACGCTATCCGTCTGCACAACGCCCTGCATTACGCAAAAGCCGAGGCGTTGTTTGATGTCTGCATACAAGGCTATAATCAGTTCGTCTTTGGTAGGGTAATAATGGAACAGCGTACCGTTTGCCACACCCGCCGCTTGCGCTATCTTGCTGGTAGGCGTGCCATGAAAGCCATACTCAGTAAAGAGTTTGAGCGCGGCGTTCAGTATTTCTTTTTGCTTGTCCATTATTCAGATTGACTAATCACTCCACAAAAGTACGCCTGAAAAATGAAATGTCAAAGTTTGGAGATACAATTTTATTTATGGGGTTATAAGGATGTAAGAAATTCTCCCTTAGAAGGGAGACGATACTGCGTGCAGCAGTATCAGAGGGATGTGAACAAGCGAAGACAAACAGCACAAGTACACATCCTCCGTCCCTGCGGGACACCTCCTTCAAAGGAGGAATTAATAAGCTATGCTTCCCGTTCAAGTTTCTTTGCTTGAACATACTAAATTTTAGGCGTAGTTTTTACTATGTCGTTTTCTGATACAAATCTCTTGTTTTTCAAAAAACTGTACTATATAGTATTCGGTGTTTTTCATATCCCCAACACGTATTCGCAAATCAAGAGATTTGCTACCAGTACGACGTAGTCAGAAACTACGCAAAACGCGGGGTATATAACTATCTTGCTGTATTAATTTCTTTTTTTACTCTTTCATACTCTCTATCTCTTTGTTCTTTAGAAAAATAGTCCCAATATTTTTTACCACCGCCCAGCATTGAAAATGCTATACAGTATCTTCCTTCATCAACCCATCGGTCATCAGTAATTACAACTCCAATTGTTTCGATCCTTAAAGTTGGATTTTCGCTTCTTTCTGAATGTATCATTATGTTTTTTCTAGTAGTATATTATTAAGAAGTTAGTTTATTTAAAGAACAATTTGTCAAATGGCGATTACTACTAACTTATCTCCTTTGTGTATACATAAAGGTACAATTATGATATTTGTCAGATGGTTAGTTGCTAGTATTTACACATAACTTTTTGAGTATCTTGTAAAAAATATTCATACCGTTACACCTCACTCTTCCTATTATCCAAAAACTTTACCTGCTTGCGGCTGTTGGGGGGGAATTGCATTTGCTGCATTTCGCTACCACTATGGAAGTGCAGCAAGGGTGCTACGCGCAGCCTCGATTGCAGCAGGGGTTTCAGCTTTGCTTCGCAATCGTCTACGGGTAGCGGGCTGTTGATGTGTATGCGCAATTCGTCCGTACCCAGTTCATTGGTAAACACTTCTACTACATACTCTTTGATGAATGGTATGTTATTCAGTATATCGAACACGGCAGGGGGGTAGAGTGTAGTGCCTTTGTATTTTATCATCTGCTGCTTGCGCCCCAGCACGGGGCTCAGCCTGCGGCTATACCTGCCGCAACTGCATTGCGTTTCGTAGTAGGTGCATATATCGCCCGTGCGGTAGCGTATCAGTGGCATGCCCTCTACGCCCAGCGTGGTGATGGTTACCTCGCCATACTGCCCTGCGGGTAGCGGGTTGCCGTGGTCGTCCAGTATTTCAAGTATTATCAGGTCGGGTATTTCGTGGCCACCCATGCCCGCGCTGCATTCGGTAAAGGCGGTTTGCATTTCGGTAGATGCATAGGTGCTGTAAAATTTGATAGGCCAATCGTCATAAATCTTTTGCCCCAGTACATTCAGTTCAAAATCGGCAGCACGCAGGCTCTCGCCTATGCAGATGGCTTTTTTTACAGGGGTGTGTTTCAGGTCAATCTGATGTTCCTGTGCATACTCTATCATCTTGAGCATGAAAGACGGTACGGCTACGATGCTATTGCTCTGCAAGCGAAAGATGGTATCCCACTGCATGGCAGGTAGCCCCGGCCCTGTACGCACGAGCGCACCACCCAGCTTGCGGATGCCCTGATAATAGGCTATGCCCGCCATAAACTGGCGGTCGAGCGTGAGCATGAGTTGGTAACAGTCTTCGGGCTTGCCATCGGCGGTGAGGAAAGATTGCTGCTCGTTGTAGGCAAGGCGTTCCAAATCATTGGCAGTAAGGGCTATGGTAACAGGCCTGCCCAATGTGCCCGATGTAGCGGTATATTCTTTTACAGCAGTAGAGGGCACACAAAGAAAATCCCAGTTGTGCTCTTGCATATCGCTTTTGGTGGTAGTGGGCAGAAAGCCCATATCGCCCACACCCTTGATATTGGCTATATTGATATTGTGTTCTGCAAACAATCGCTGATAAAAAGGCGATTTGGCTTGTACATACTGCAACAGTGCTGTAAGGGCTTGTGATTGCCATGCTTCCTGCTTGCTGCGGGGTTCAAATGCTAAATGCGGCTGTTGTATCATGATTCGGGGTGAAAAATACAATTTTTTGATGTGATGATTTGATAATGTGATAATTTGATGATTAGCTGATATGCCGATTAGCTGATAAATCACCTCGTTTTAACTTTAAATCAATCCATACGGACCTCAATCAGCTAATCAATCAAGCGTTTTAAAAATTCAAATTCTTACAGTACCTTTGCACATGGCAATAAAATCCAAGTTCTACGGCGAAGGTCTTACGTTTGACGACGTACTCCTTGTGCCGGCTTACTCCGAAGTACTGCCTCGCGAAGTAAGTACCGTTACTCAACTGACAAAAGACATTAAGCTGAACATTCCGATGGTATCTGCTGCTATGGATACCGTTACGGAAGCTACATTGGCCATTGCACTGGCGCGCGAAGGCGGCATTGGTATGCTGCACAAAAACATGAGCATAGAGCGACAGGCAGAGCAGGTGCGCAAAGTAAAGCGCAGCGAGAGCGGCCTGATTGTTGACCCCATCACACTTACCCCCGATGCTACCGTTGCCGAAGCACAAAAGCTGATGCGCGATAATAAAATAGGCGGCATACCCATCGTAGATAAAAACCACTTGCTTGTAGGCATCCTTACCAACCGCGATATGCGCTTTGAGCGTAACACCAAAAAGAAAGTGAGCGAGGTGATGACGAAAGACAATCTGGTAACCGCCGCCGTAGGTACCAGCATGGCGAAAGCAGAACTGATACTAGAGCAATACAAGATTGAAAAACTGCCGATAGTAGATAAGAAAGGCAAGCTGATAGGTTTAATCACCTTCCGCGATACGATGCAAATAAAGAGCCACCCAAACAGTGCAAAAGACAGCATGGGGCGTTTGCTTGCAGGTGCTGCGGTAGGTATTACTGCCGATACACTGCAACGTGTAGAAGCATTGAAAGCAGCAGGTGTGGACGTAATAACGCTTGACAGCGCACACGGACACTCCAAAGGTGTGGTGGATATGGTGAAGCTGGTAAAGAAAACATTTAAAGGATTGCCAGTAATAGCAGGTAATATTGCTACCTCTGCAGGTGCAAAGGCATTAGCAGATGCTGGTGCAGATGCGGTGAAAGTAGGCGTAGGACCGGGCTCTATCTGTACTACCCGTGTGGTAACAGGTGCAGGCGCACCGCAGCTTACGGCTATAATGGAAGCGGTATCTGCTTTAAAGAAACGCGGTATACCAGTTATTGCCGATGGTGGCATACGCTATACAGGCGATATGGTAAAAGCCATTGTAGCAGGTGCATCGTGTGTGATGGCGGGTTCTATATTTGCAGGTACGGAAGAAAGCCCCGGCGAAACAATTATTTACGAAGGACGTAAGTTCAAATCGTATCGCGGGATGGGTAGTGTAGAAGCGATGCAGGAAGGTTCTAAAGACCGCTATTTTCAGGATATGGAAGCAGACATCAAGAAGCTGGTGCCTGAAGGCATTGTAGGACGTGTGCCATACAAAGGCTCACTGAATGAAGTAGTGCAGCAGTTTGTAGGTGGCCTGCGTGCAGGTATGGGTTACTGCGGTGCAAAAGATATTAAAACACTGCAAGACGAAGCGCAGTTTATCCGCATCACATCGGCGAGTATGGCAGAGAGCCACCCTCACGATATTGTGATAACCAAAGAAGCACCTAACTATAGCAGGTAAATAAATGCTTACTATATAATATAAAATGCCCCTGTAAATGCAGGGGCGTTTTATATTTATCAGAAGCTGATAGATGAACCGATTACCCATCTGCCATGCCTGCCCCAATCAAAGGGCGCATTTGCCCAATGATAGAAGCCACCAATATTGATGTTGAAGTGGGCGATGTTGAGGTAGTTGAGGCGTATAAGGTTGTTTATTATCAAACCCGATTCGTGGTAGCCGTTGCTGGGTGTGCTGATATTACCGTCTGCTAATGCGCTACGTGCAGAGAGGCTGCCATATAACAGGTTGTGCGCCACACTTAGCGATGGCTTGCTGTATTTGTGGTTATAAAAATACCTGTCAAAATCGTGGCGGTATAATACAGAGCCAAACGCATCGCTGAAGTAAGTAAAAGGCAGCATTGTCATAAAGCCGCCCCAAGCGTATATCTGATACTCATTGTTGAAGCGGTAGCCATTGCCAGCCAATAATAAAGAACGTGGCAGTGCATTGCCATTTTCGGCCTGTATCATGCCGCCCATCAGCCTGATGTTGTCTGTACCCCAACGGTTGATGTGTACTTTGTAATCTACCGCAGCCAATACGCGTGTATAGTTGGTAAGATAAGAGCCGCTGCTAAGCTGCCCACCTGTTAATTGCAGATATACAATTGGGAATTTAGTACCCGCAGGCAGATAGTAACCATATACAGGTGTGCGTTTTTCTCTGAATGCATAGCGCAGATTCAGCGATACTTCAGTTACATCGAAGTTGCCACGTTGGCTGCCTGCTTCGTTGAAGTTATAAAAATATTGTGGTTGCAGATTTTGTTGCTTGCCGCTTAGCTCCATCTCCCAATAGCCGAAACGGCCATGCAGTGTGGCTCTGTATTCTTCTATTTTATCTACCTGCACCAGCAGCCAGTTTTGCAGCCCACGCCTGTCTATCTCTGGGTGTATGTTGATATTACCCGTATTGCGATAGTTGTTTTGATAAGCCAGTTCTACCCAATGTTCTTTTTTGCCATTGGGAAAAATACGTGCGGATGCGCCATACTTCCACACTCTGTCTCTGAAGCCATAGCCGAACCAGCCACCAACGGAAAAGTATTTTGAAATCTTGTCGTTGGTATATGCACCTAAGCCAAGGCGTGTACCCTCGTAGGTATTGAAAGCCAACAGGCGCGTAAGGTCCA
The DNA here is from genome assembly GCA_002127285.1 of Chitinophagaceae bacterium IBVUCB1. Lineage (GTDB taxonomy): Bacteria > Bacteroidota > Bacteroidia > Chitinophagales > Chitinophagaceae > Polluticoccus. Next base: position 91,485 of record NFUW01000001.1, on the reverse strand, counting down.
CATCCATAAAATATACAGGTATGCGCCCGATGGCAAGGTTGGTAGCATTTTCAAGGTATTTGCCGATGCCTGTTTCTTGCATGATGCTATCTACCAGTACATAGGTCTTTTGCTCTTTCAGTGTTACAGGTTCAAAGCGGTAGCGTTGCCATTCATTATCGGTACGCTGGTCAACAGAATCGTGCAGTTTCACGGCCTGTGCTTTGTCAAACTTCACATCGCCGGCATCATAAAATACTGAGTCTATAGTAGAATGCCCCGATAGTGTCATGCCCATTTCGGGGCTAGGGTATTTGGTGAATATAAAACTATAGTTCAGCTCTCGCGGAAACCATTTGCCTTTTACAAAACGATATACCTGCTGCATTTTCAATACCCTGCCATCGCCCGTATCGGGTGTTTGCGCGGTGATGTGCGATATGGCATAACCATTGCTATGTATATACAAGTTTCCTTGCAGCGATTTGAAACTGATTCCCTTTTTTGCTTTGTACCTTAGGATGAAAATCGTATCCGTACCATCCAGCACTTCATCCATCAGGTCGAACTGATAACGAGATTGCCAGCCGTTAGCTAATGGATTGATATAATCTACGGTATTGAGTTTTATAAAATCGCCGTAGGCATGAAAAGGCAATACGCCTGTTACTACATTGGTGAAAAATGTTTTCTTAAAACCTGAAAAGCGGGATGCCAATACAATTTCTTGTCTTTTGCCGGGCCTCTCAAAATGAACCCTGCTGTATGTTTCTGAAAACAGTATATGGTTTTGTTTAAGTGCAGTGTCTAAACGTTTGCTTATGGTGTCGTTGTATTTCTGCAGCTTGTTTTGTTTGGCATAGCGAGCTTTTAGTGCTTCATCATTAGGCAATACATCCGCGTGCATTTTATAGTAAATATCGTAGCGGTATGCATCGTATTTATCGGGATTGTTTTGTGGTTTGTTTCGGATGGCGGTGTTAATGATGCGCTTTATCTTTTCGTATGGCGGGCGCACTACTACTTCTTCTTTAAGGTTGTATACAGGTTCCAGATAAATGGTATCTGCTTGCTGCACATTGATGGTAATGCCCTTGTAGCCGGTATAAGATACTTTGATGGTATAAACACCCGATAGCATATTGAAGCTGAACTGCCCGTTGATGTCGGCAATAAAACCCTGCTTGCTATTGCCCTGCTGCAAAGTGGCAAAAGGCAAGGGACGATGTGTTTCTGCATCTAATACAATGCCCGATACTTTAGTTTGTGCCGATGCTTGCAGGCACAATAATATTCCCCAACAAAAGACTAAAAAATTCTTCATAGCCATATATACCATGCTTTTCATGCCGCATGGTTTCGTTTTTTATTATTACTAACATTTTGGGGAGATTTAGTGTTCTTTGTTTTCTATTTTTTTTATTCTTCCGCATCAAAACCCTTATCTACATCTGTATTTTTCAGTATGCTATATACTACAGGCGCTTGTCTGTATATGCCGCTGTTATACTTGTTGCCGAGGATGATGATGGTAAAATTGTCTTGAATAAAACGATAAAATACCGTGTTGTTGCCGTGCCACCAGCCGTTGTGATAAATGATTTTATCACCATCGGGGTAGCAGAGCATACGCCAGCCAAGCCCATAGTTTTTTACGCCGGGTTTTTCAAAAGAGCATGGGCCATAAGCCATCTCAAGTGTTTCATTATCGAGGAAGGCGTTTTTGTAGAATGACTGATCCCAACGGTACATATCCTGTACGGTACTGTATATGCCTTTATCGCCCCACACACCATCGGCAAACATATCGGGTTCTTTTACCCAACTGGCTTTGTAACTGATGGTATTACCATAAGGCAGACCGTCAAACGGGTTGTAAGCAAATGTATGCTTCATGCCAAGCGGGTCGAAGATATATTTCTTCATAAACTCGGCATAGCTCATGCCGCCAACTTTTTCTATGATAGACGCAAGGATGGCATAGTTGCTGTTGCAGTATTTGAACCTTGTGTTGGGGCGAGATTCCAATGCAGGTTTGTGTTTGGCAAACAACGCAAGTACCTCATCATTCGTCATAGGTGTTTTGGTGTCTTTACGAAATTTAGGAACCCATTTGATGTAGTCAGGAATACCCGAACGGTGATTGAGCAACATACGCACGGTAACATCTGCATAAGGTAATTCGGGTATGTATGTTTTTACTTTCTCGTCAATATTCAGGTACTTCTGCTGGTGTAGCCATAGAATAGCGGCTGCTGTAAATGTCTTTGAAACAGAGGCTAATTGTACCGATGCGGCAGGGTTTAGTTTCAGCCCTGTTTCCCTATTGGCAATGCCATAATATCTTTCGTATAATACCTTGCCCTTGTAGCCTACCAACACGCTGCCATTGAAGCCTGCTCTTGTTTGTACAGCATAAAAAGAATCGAGCCTGCGCACCATGTTGCGAAACTCGGGCTGTGAAGTGTCTTCATATTTCAGCTTGATGCTGCCGAACTTTTTTTCTTCGGGGATGCGCGGCTTTGCGTTGACGGGTTCTGTTTTAGAATGGCAGGCTACAATGATGATGAGTAATAATAATGTAGCTATATATGGGAAAAAGAATTTGCGCATGATTAATTTAAAATACCAAAATACCGGACCTTTCAAAAATAATATCTCGTAGTACCAATTCTACAGGCTTAACTCAAGTTTAACAAATTTAACCACGTCATCCATATATTCATAATAGCACTGGTTTAGTTGGTAAAATTGTGTAATGAATGTGGCGTAGGCCTTGTCTATACTGCCAATATGTTTGGCTCGCCTCGACAGTCCGCCCAATGATTGCTGCACACCGCGCAGGGTGCGGTAGTTGTAGAGCCAGTTGTGCTCTTGCATATACGGAAACATAGCAGCAAAGCGTTCGGGAAAATGCTGTTGGTTGGCAGCCAGCTTTGCATAGGTATCTTGAGAAAATTGTAATAAATCTGCGGCAGATGCAAAGTGCTTGGGGTCGTTGGCAAGAAAATGGTCGTACAATGTATCAAGTATGGCACCTGCATATAATCCGTAATCGTTTCTGAACCAAACTTTGGCGCGTTGATTGGCCGGGTGTGTATCTGCAAAAGCATCTATTTTGCGGTGCAGCATCAGCCCTTGTTGTACATCGGCAGGATATTTCTCCAATGCCAGTTTCCCTTTCACATAGTCGCCTATCATATTGCCCGTCAGTATGCCTGCATTGCCATAAGACAGATAAGCGTGCCCCAGATAATTCATACAGCGAAGCTAAGGCATTATTCCTTTTCCCTTTGTGCCAGTTTTTCCATATCGGTATGCATGGCTCTAAGTTCTATTATCATCCTGTCTATATACATCAGTTGCAGGTCTGACAGGGCAGCACGGTAAGCAGGTAGGCTATCTGCAGGCAGCATCTGCACAGGTTTTTCGGCATTGATGCTGTTGCTATGGTGCAGGTTTTTATGAAACCAATGCAGGGCAGCCATCAGCTTTTCCTGCTGATGCGGGTGTATGGTAGCTTTGGACTGCCTGTTTTCTTCTTCCAGTTGTATGTTGTTCAATTCTCTGGTGATGCGCACGTTGTGGGTAATGATGTGGTAATAGATGGCAAAGGGCTTGCGTTTGAGGCTGGGCTCTTGCATATAGCGGTTGAAAGAATCAAAGGCATTGGTGTTTTTTGATTCTGCCTGTCTTTTCAGCCTTGTCCAGTTGGTTAGTGGCTTTTCTGCAAAAAATGCAGAAGTAAAATATTGGTAGTTTGCCTTGATAGATTCCGTAAGGTGCAGTGGCAGCCATTGGGTGTCCCAATGTGGCAGCAGGGCAAAACCCGCTACGATGGCAAGTGTAGCACCGCCAACGGTTGAAAGCCCTCTGATGAATAACAGCGATGTATTGAGCGAACCCTCTACATCAAATAGCATTACAAGGCTGAGTGTGATGAAGAACACGGCTACCGAATAGCGTTTGTGTATGAAGTACACCATCAGTACAAAGCTGATGAAGAGCATGATTTCTTTAATGAACAAACCCGCAGGCAAGCCCATGAGTAATCCACCCGCTATGCCGCCTGCTACAGTGCCTATCACACGGTCTATTGCTTTTTTGATGGTAGCACCAAAATAGGGCTGCAATACAAGCAGGGTAGTAAACGGTATCCAATACCCGTGGCTGATGCTAAACCATTTGGCGATAAACATACCGACAGTAGCCGCTACGGCAGCACGTATGGCATAGCGTGTGGTGAATGTATTGAAATTGAAAAGTAATTGCAGGTTTCTCCACCAATGCTTGGGGTGCAGTATAAAGACTGTTTTTATTAGAGAGTAGGAACGGAATACGGGTAATTCTTTTCCCGATTTTTCGAGCCGTTCCATACTGTTTTGTATCAGTTTGGTGCAACGCTCCGCTATGCGTGTTGCCCGTTTGATGGGTTGGTAATGCGGGTTACCGTCGAGTGGGTATTCTTTCAGTAAAGTAATCAGTTTTTCGAGCTTGCTGATGCGGGTAGATAACAATAACTCTTCTTCGGGCTTCAGGTTCACTACATACACTGCCATGCGGTCAACGGTTTGTTGTAGTGCTTTCAGTATGGCATATATTTTCAGTCGTAGTTCGGTGGGTGTTTCTTTGATGTTTACCTGCTCCAGTTCTTCGCTGATGGCAATGATGTGCGTGGCTACAAGCGCGGTTGCTTTGCGCACTTGTGCCAGTTCGTATTCGTGTGTATCTTTTTTGCTGGCTTGATGCGCCATGGTTTCGTACAGGTGCAGCGACGTGTCTATGGCAGCATGTACCTCTTTTTCTTGCAGGTATATATCGCGTATGTTACTGCGCACACTACTGCCATCCCAGCCTTTGGCTACGGTATCTACCAGCCCGTGTATGCTTTTTAATATAACGGCTATGGTGCGGCGATAGGGTTGCTTGGCAGGTGTGTAAAGCGCGGCAAAAGTACCCACAACAGCATTCCACAAGCCACCTGCAAATATCATCTCTGCACGGTGTTGCAGTTCCTGCCAGTTGCGTGTCGGGTATTCGTTGCCGATGATAAAGAGGACAAATACACTCATGGCAAGCCCGCTGCCTCGGTCACCCAGATTTTTGAACAAACCCGATATAAAACCCACACCCAGCATACATAATATGGTAAGCCATAGTATGCTGCCCGTAATGCTGCCCAGTATGCCAAAGAAAATAGTGAGTACAATACCGCCGGAAAGTATGCGCAAACGCTGTCCGAAAGAGCCTTTCATCTCTACCCAGCAAATGCTCTCAGCAGTCAGTGCCATCCAGCTTGCGTCTTCTGTTCGCCCTGTATATACACCCCATAACACGGGCACAATGGCGGCAATAGCCATACGCAAGCCCCAACTGAAAACAGGCTCGAAGTTTTCGGCTTCTACCAGTTGGTTTAGCTTTTTATATGATGGTAGTATGCGCAATGTTTATTGTAGTGCCAGTTGTTTTTCTATCAGTAATTGCAGTTGAGAAGCGGTAACCATGCCTTCAAAGAAATTGGTGTATTCATTGTGTTTGTAATACAATAGTGTGGCAGGTATTGAGCCTTGCCAGCGGTCGTCTATCTTGGGTATGAAGTCGTTGGCATTGGTTTCGTTCAGCCATACTACTTCGTGCTCCAGTTTTTTCTTTTGTACAAAAGCGGCTATTTTCTTAGGGTATGCTTCTTTAAAGTCGAGGCTGACGAGCAGGATTTTTACCGGCTTGCCTGCAAATTGTTTTGATATTTTCGTAAACTCAGGTAGCTCTTTGATGCAAGGCCCACACCACGTAGCCCAAAAGTTGACTACATAAAAAGTATCTGTGTTCGATACACGGTTCATTACATCCTGCGCCTTGTATGCTGCTATCTGCGCATCTGCCCGTAGCGATAATATAAATAATATAATAGTTGCTATTTGTTTCATTCCCCCTCAATTTATAAGTAAAGGTAGGCAGGCAGTGGTTAGTTTACAATGATGGGTGGTATAAAACCTTGTTATATAAATAGTTGTTGTTTGGGTGGTTTTACATTAGGTTTGTTCCGTAAATTTTTTTCGATATAGCGAGATGGATAAAGTATCTGTATTAAAAGCGAAACAAGAAGAAGCACTGCAAGGCGGTGGTGCTAAACGTATAGAAGGCCAGCATAAAAAAGGCAAGCTGACAGCGCGTGAGCGCTTGCAGTTGTTGCTGGATGAGGGTTCTTTTGAAGAGATAGGCATGATGGTGCAGCACCGTTGCCGCGATTTCGGTATGGAAAAAGAAATATACCCAGGCGATGGTGTAGTAACAGGATATGGCACGGTAAACGGCAGGCTGGTATATGTGTATTCACAAGACTTTACTGTATTTGGTGGCAGCCTTTCAGAAACACATGCTGAAAAGATTTGTAAGATAATGGACCTTGCCATACAAAACGGTACACCTGTTGTAGGGCTGAATGATAGTGGTGGTGCGCGCATACAGGAAGGTGTGGTATCGCTGGGTGGTTATGCCGATATATTTTACCGCAACGTAAAATCATCGGGCGTAGTGCCTCAGTTGTCGGCTATTATGGGACCGTGCGCGGGTGGTGCAGTGTATTCGCCTGCTATTACAGATTTTATACTGATGGTAGAGAACACCTCGTATATGTTTGTAACAGGTCCGAATGTAGTAAAAACTGTAACGCATGAAACCGTAACGAGTGAGGAATTGGGTGGTGCGCATACACATGCGTCCAAATCGGGGGTTACACACTTTGCATGTGCCAACGAGGTGGAATGTATAGACCACATCAAACGCTTGCTGAGTTATATGCCGCAAAACTGCGAGGAAGAAGCACCTGTATATGCATATGAAGCAGGTGATGAAACACGCGAAAAGCTGAACAACATTATACCTGAAAATCCTAACCAACCCTATGATATAAAAGAAGTGATAGAAGAAGTAGTAGATGCCGATTCGTTTTTGGAAGTGCATAAAGAATACGCGGAGAATATAGTAGTAGGCTTTGCACGTATTGGCGGGCGCAGCGTGGGTGTGGTAGCTAACCAGCCTGCTTTCCTTGCCGGTGTGCTGGATATTAATTCGAGCAAGAAAGGCGCGCGTTTTGTGCGTTTCTGCGATGCTTTTAATATACCATTATTGGTGCTGGTAGATGTGCCGGGCTTCCTGCCTGGTACAGACCAGGAGTGGCACGGTATTATCACCAACGGGGCAAAACTATTGTATGCGTTAAGCGAAGCTACCGTGCCCAAAGTAACGGTGATAACACGCAAGGCATACGGTGGCGCATATGATGTGATGAATTCAAAACACATTGGTGCCGACCTGAACTACGCATGGCCTACTGCAGAGATTGCCGTAATGGGTGCGAAAGGTGCTGCTGAAATCATCTTTAAAAAAGAGATAGCCGAAGCAACAGACCACGATGCAAAATGGAAAGAAAAAGAACTGGAATACACCGATAAATTTGCCAACCCGTATGGTGCGGCTGCTCGTGGTTTTATTGATGAGGTGATATTACCATCAGCCACAAGGGAAAAGCTGATAAAGGCATACAAAATGCTGGAAAATAAAGCGGTAAGTATGCCTAAGCGCAAGCATGGTAATATACCATTGTAATCTATTTTATTCTGCTAAACAATAACGGCTGCTATCTGGCAGCCGTTATTGTTGTTATAAGGGCATACTTATTGTTTTACAATCGTCGTTATTTCTTCCCTACCATTGTGTGATAGGCGGATAAAGTAGAGCCCGCTTTGCCAATTGGTAGTTGCCATTTGATATTTGAGCAGGTTATTTTGCACTGTCAGTTTATTTTGTGCTATTAACTGTCCTGTAGAGTTCAGAACCATTATTTCATACGCGCCATTAGCAGTGTATTTATTTTCGATAGTAAATACATCCGTTGCTGGATTGGGATATACTTTTATACTGCCTGCATGTGTATTGTAAGGGATATTTAAAGACTCAGCTAATGCAAATACGATGGTATTGCTCGGTTGGTCGTTGGCGGGTAGCCCATCTCCGTTTACAGCATTCAATATGCCATAGAAGCGAACCTGTCCACTGTTTTTAGCTGGTGCTTTCCATGTGAAGGTGATATTTACATTTGCACCTGATTTAGTAATCGTATCAGTATGTTCCAGCAGTTTTCTGCCGCCAACCGTCACTACCTGTACTTTAGAGCCAAGTGCGCTGTATACACCCACATCACTGCTGTCGCTTATTTTTACTGCTTGCAATTGAAAGCCGAATTTACTGAGTGTAGTATGGGTGCCGGATAATCTTACTAAGTAAAGAGAATCGGGCAGGTACGAATTGACTACGGCATTAGAATCCGGCTGAAATTTTTTGCGTACTTCAAATCCGCCCGTAGTAGCGCCTGCACCACTGCTATGGCATCCCGGTTTTGCGCAGTTTTCGCCATTAGAGCCGGGGCCACCAGTTTTATTGCCGTTGCCTGAGGTGGCAGACCCTGGTTTGTTGCTCATAAATACAACCGTACAGAGCAAAAAAGATAACGAATAGAGTAAAGCTTTCTTAATCATAAAAACAGTTTTGTGGTTAAAGAATACATAATTCCGATACCTTGAAACACTGCCAGATTGATGTGCTATACCATGCTGTTTTCACTAAGAACTGATGTAAAATTAAACACAACAAATGCTATGATGGGATTAAAAAATCCTGCTCCGTTTTAATGTGGGTATAAAAAAACAGCCCCGCAATTGCGGGGCTGTTATAATTGATTGTATATTAATTGCTTATTGCTTCACTACAGTAATGATACTGCTTGAAGATTCTTTGGCAATTTGTACATAATACATACCAGCAGCCCATTTGCTGCAGTCTATTTGTGTATTCAGCATGTTGTTAGATGCACTTGCATTTTGCGTACCAATTACTTTGCCGCGTATGTCATACACGTTAATCGTTACATTGCCCGTGCCTATACCATCTGCATTGATGTTGATGGTGTTAATAGCAGGGTTGGGGAATGCTTTGAATGAAACATTGTTCTCTACATTGTTTACAGAAGTAGATTCTCCTATTGTAAGCGAACCGGCATTAGGTGCATCACCTGAAACTGTGCCGGTACCATTTACCGCATTGATAACTGCAAAGAATTTTACTTGCCCGGCACCTGCAGCAGGGGCAGTCCAGTAGAGGTTGGCTGTATATGCCCAAGCCATTCCAGCACCTGTAGCTGTTAATGGGGCTGAGTGTTCGCCAATTTGTAAGCTACCTACTGTTTTTACAGTTGTATTAGCTGTGCTGGTGCCACCCGCAGTAATCGTACCTGCTTGTGTAGATGTGCTACTTGCCCTTACTGCTGATACCTGAAATCCGAATTGAGATTGAGATAAAGCAGTAGTGCCGCCTATCACACGTAAGCGGTATTTCTTGCCTGCTACATAGGATGTTACCGGTGTTGTATTTGCAGTGTCCGTTATGGCAACAGTAACACTCAATGCAGTATTATTTGCTGCATGGCAACCGGGTCCATCGCAGCCTGCAGATGTGCTGTTGCTGCCCGTACGGTTGGCACCTTGCCCTGCCGGGCCTGTTGAATAGCTTGATACTGCAAGAGCCGTAAAGCCAGCCAAAATAGTTAGTAGTAGATTTTTTTTCTTCATATCTGTTGTTTAAGTGTGACGAATAATTAAGAATAAGCTAATGCTTATCTTTGCTTCCTAATTATGGGGCAAAAGAAGTTACTAAAGTTTGAGGCAATCGGCAATTATCCGAATGTACTACAATATCCTGAGAATATCAAAGGTAAATGGAGTGATTTTTTTAAAAACAACCATCCCATAACATTGGAGCTTGCATGTGGTAAAGGCGAATATAGTGTTGGGCTTGGGCGAGAACACACCGACAGAAATTTCATTGGCATAGACATCAAAGGCAACCGTATATATACTGGTGCTAAAACCGCATTGGCAGAAGGTATGCAGAATGTAGCGTTTATGCGTACACACATTGGTAAGCTGACTGAGTATTTTGAACAGGGCGAGGTGAAAGAAATATGGATAATTTTCCCCGACCCTTTTTTGCGCGAATCAAGAGCAAAGAACAGACTGACACATGCTCGTTTCCTGTACCTGTACCAGCAGGTGTTAGTACCCAATGCTACCATCAACCTAAAGACCGACTCTAAAGAATTATATGATTTTACTTTAGAAACCATTGCAGAGCAGGGCTGCCATATACACCAAAACATTGCTGATATATATGGCAAGGGAAAGGCTACGGGTGCTTTGTCAATACAGACTTTTTACGAAAAAATGCATCTGGCAGAGGGGCGCACTATTTATTTCATTTCATTCTCCCTGCCAGATAAGCCTATTACATTACCCGAAAGGTTTGCGAAGCATGAAGCAGTTGATTGAGGGCGAAGATTATTATAAACTACCCGACGGACGTTTGGTGTTTTCAGAGAAATATCATCTGGAACGCGGGTATTGTTGCGGTAAGGGTTGCCTTTGCTGCCCCTACGAATATATAAATGTGGATAACCCCGAAAAACGGCAACGCCTTTTAGAAAAGAGACAACAGCATGGCCAAAGCAACTGAGCAGAGCATCTATGATGTGATATATGATGTGGCGCGTGCCATACCCAAAGGCAGGGTAACATCGTATGGTGCTATAGCGGCTGCCATTGGTGTAAAGTCGGGAGCGCGGATGGTGGGTTATGCTATGAATGCCTGTAAAAACATGAAGCCTGCTGTGCCTGCGCATAGGGTAGTAAACCGAAATGGATTGCTAACAGGTAAGCACCACTTTACCCCGCCCGAAAAAATGGAACAATTGCTGCGCAAAGAAGGCATCAGGGTAGTGGACGATAAAGTAGTGGATTTTGATACCTTGTTCTGGGATCCCGTTAAGGAATTATTAGGTTAGAAAATCGGGAACGGTTTTTGTATCATTACCCTGTAAAATACATCGCATACCTTTCATGGAAGTCGTCAAACGCCCCAACAACTATCTCGTATTATTCATTCTTGCTGTATTTGCTGTATCAACAGTCAGTTCGTGCCGTTCCCGCAAAGAGCGGAAAGCCAGTAAACACGCGCAGGCAAAAGAAGCCACAGTACAGGAATCAAAATTCAACGAAGCGGATGCTGCTGATTTGTTAGACAATCTAATGTCGGGCAGGGGAGTAGATGACAGCCTTTTTGCAAAAGGTAAAGTATATGATGTGAGCAGGGCAATGGCTAAAGCCTATGCCGACGAAGATTATTTCCCGATATGGCTGACGGAAAACGGTGATGTGAGTTATGTAACAGGCTTGCTGCAAGAGTTGGAAGATATACAGCACGATGGGCTGGACACCGCAAGATATCGGGTAGGATTACTGAAACGATTATTAGGGCAGTATCAGCAATCAAAAACGGTGAACGAAGATTTTGTACTGAACTTTGATACGCTCTGTACGCAAAGTTATCTGCAAGCCGCGCGCGATTTGTTCTTGGGTGCTATTGTGCCGAAAAAAGCCGACTCGCTTTGGTTTCATGCCAATGACTCAGTATGGCAGCCATATAGTATGCTGGCTGCATTGGGCAGGGCAGATGCTGATTACCCGTCGCTCGATAGCTTCAGAAGCAGATATAAAACCTACACCCTGCTGCGGGATGCGATGAAGAAATACAGGGCTTTAGCAGCCGATAGTAATTACCTGTATGCCAAGCAAGCAGCCAACAGTGGGGGCTTTACAGATAGCATACGCAATGCAATTATAACCGCAGAACTGCCATGGCAGGCAATAGTGCCTGATAGTATAGCCGTGAACAGCGGTATGCTGAAATCGTACCAGTATTACTTAGGAATAACAACACACCGTAAAAAAGACAGCCTGACACAAGCCTATCTGAAAGCACCTATTGACAGTCTGACGGCACGACTGGCAGTAAACATGGAACGCCTGCGCTGGATGCAGCAAGTACCCGAACAAAAATACATCATTGTTAATATTCCGTTGCTGGAACTGTTTTTCCGTATAAACGAAGAAAACGCTATGCACATGGAAGTAGTGGTAGGCAAAACACTACGCCAGACACCCAGCCTGAATGCAAATATGGCGAACGTGGTCATCAACCCGCCATGGGGCGTACCGCCTACTATTATGAAGAAAGATGTATTGCCCGGCATGGCGCGCAGCGGGCAAGCCTATCTCAATAAAAAAGGGTTGAAAGTATATGACCTGAAAGGCAACCGAGTGAGTGCAGCGAATGTAAACAGTAATAATTACAAGCGTTATGTATTTCGTCAAGATCCGGGTGATGACAATGCGTTAGGGTATGTAAAATTCAACCTGCCCAATAAGTGGGATATTTATCTGCATGATACACCTCACCGTGAGGACTTTGGAAAGAACGACCGCTTCCTGAGTTCGGGCTGTGTACGGGTACAAAAGCCAAAAGAACTGGCAGAGTTTATACTGACGGAACAAGAGGGAAAACGCTACCCTATATCAAGAATAGACTCGGTGATAACCACTAAAAAAACAAGGTACGAAGTATTGAAAAACAAGATACCCGTACACATTGTTTACCTCACGGCTTTTGAAGATACAACGGGTACACAAATACGCCTGCTGACGGATGTGTACAAGCGCGACAGGAAATTAAAATCATTGCTACAATAATGGCAGCCTGATGATGGGCACTTGCTTTATCATGGCTTGCAGCTTAGGGCTGTATTCATACACAATCTTTCGCTGCGGCTTGATGGCAAAAGGCTCTGTTGCATTTGCAGGCAGGTTATTGATGCGCTTATTAAGCCAAACAGACGATTTTAAATATCGCTGCTGCGGGTAGTATATAAACAAACAGGTGCTGTCTTTAATGTGGTTAATAACAACATCAGACTGCTGCTTGGGTACTGCGGGGCAACCCCAACTACGCCCCAGCCTTTCGTTATCGCAAATAAAATCTTTAGACACATAGTCTGCACCATGTACCACAATGGCGCGCTCGTACGCCATATTATTAAAGCCCCTGTCCACACCATGCAGGTACAAAGAACGCCCGTGGTCGCCCGTGTAGGTATTGCCTGTAACATAAAATCCGAGGCTGGTTTGGTGAGAATTCATTTTGTTAGAGAACTTAACGGCATACTCCTCACCGCTTCCTTGCCCGTGCGCTACCAGCGTATGCAGCAATACCTTTCCTGCGGCAAGGTCTATTATCCACATACGGTTTTCATTGGCAGATAAGGAGAGGTCGCAAATAGTGAGTATTTGTTTTTCTCCATTCAGCTTGCCAGCAGATTGCAGATTCAGATAACCACGATACGCTTTTTCAAATACCTGAAAAGAGGGCAGCGATTGCCCGTTGGCGCATATAGCATGGTACACTTCTTCTATATGCCTGTCGGCAACAGTGCTTTTTATTTCACCGGCAAAGGATAAGTTATGTGTGCTAACCAACAGCAGCAAAACCAGTACCCTGCATATCATCCGCTTCATTGTGCCGTGTAATGAGATTTTATTGTAATGAGTGAATTCAAAAATATATAAAACATCATTCAGGTGTTGTTAACGGATTTTCGTTTTAACGGCGGATTAACAGCATTTATACGCAATAAAACTAATAGGTATAAGCCCATAACCGCTACCTATAGCCCCGCTTTGATAAGTCTATTTTTTCAGTAGCTTTGGCGGTCTTTAAAAATTTTTCTTTTATGAAAGAAGTGTATATCGTATCGGCTGTGCGCACGGCAATGGGCGCATGGGGTGGTACGTTAAAAGGTTTCTCGGCTACCCAACTCGGTTCGTTCGCCATCAAAGGTGCGCTCGACAGAATAGGGCTGAACCCCGCCGAGGTAAACGAAGTATTGATGGGCTGCGTAATGCAGGCAAATCTGGGGCAGGCACCTGCACGGCAGGCTGCACGCTTTGCAGGTGTGCCCGATAATGTGCCATGCACTACCGTAAACAAAGTATGCGCAAGCGGTATGAAAGCCGTGATGCAGGGTGCACAAGCCATTATGCTGGGCGATGCGGATGTGGTAATAGCAGGCGGTATGGAAAGCATGAGCAATGTGCCTTTTTACAGCGAGCATATGCGTTGGGGCAATAAATACGGCAACGTAAACCTGACGGACGGTATTGTAAAAGATGGCTTGCTGGATGTGTATCACAACTACATGATGGGCAATGCGGCAGAAATGTGTGCAAAGGAATGCAACATCAGCCGTGAGGCGCAGGATGAATTTGCGATAGAAAGCTATAAGCGCAGCCAAGCCGCATGGAACGAGGGTCGTTTTGATAACGAGATAGTACCCATCAGCATACCAAGCAAAAAAGGAGAGCCTGTACTCTTTGCCAAAGACGAAGAGCCTTGGAATGTGAAGTTTGAAAAAATACCCGAACTGAAATCGGCATTTGTAAAAGATGGCAGCGTAACAGCAGCCAACAGCAGTACCATGAACGATGGTGCAGCCGCGCTGATACTGATGAGCAAAGAAAAAGCGGAAGCATTAGGCATTAAACCGCTGGCTAAGATTAAGGGCTATGCAGATGCAGAGCAGGCACCCGAATGGTTTACCACTACACCATCTGTAGTAGTACCCAAAGCGGTAGCCAAAGCAGGACTGAAGATGGAAGACATCGAATACTTTGAACTGAATGAAGCGTTTGCCGTAGTAGGCATCGTAAACAGCCAGCGCATGAACCTGAAACCCGAACAGGTGAATGTAAACGGTGGTGCTGTAGCATTAGGACACCCGCTGGGTGCAAGTGGCGCGCGCATATTGGTAACACTCATTAGCGTACTGAACCAGAAAAACGCTAAGTACGGTGCTGTAGGCATCTGCAACGGCGGTGGTGGTGGTAGCTCGGTAGTGATAGAGCGTTTGTAGTTTGGTTGACTGGTTGATTAGTTATTTGGTTAACTAGTTGATTAGTTAATTGGTTGATAAGTCAAATAGGTGATATACTAAGCCGCTGCATATTGTAGCGGCTTTTTATGTAATGATAGACTGTTGAAAAATGGACAATAATAAATATTGTCATATATTTGATATACATGCCAACGCTTCTATTGCTATATGGGTTTAGGTTTTTCTTTTATAGTAATGAAAACAATGAGCCTGCTCATGTGCATATAAAGAAAGGTAGCGGATATGGCAAAGTATGGATTGAACCAACAATAGACGTTAGCTACTTTCATGGCTTTACAAATGGTGAGGTAAAGCAAATTATGGAAATAGTTGCTGAACATGCTGAAGCATTTAAAACAAAATGGTATGAGTACTTCGGGTAATCGTTATGATGCTATTGAACAACTGATATTTGAGCAAAATATCAGAATAGAGGCGATTGATTTTCATAAAGAGCAGGATGTGATGATAGTATTGCTGAATACAAAAGCTGTATTACGTTTTGCCATATCAACTTTCAAAGCCCTAAGCCAAGCAAGCACACAAGCGTTACAACAATACGAATTGATAGCGGATGGTACAGGTGTACATTGGCCATTGCTAGACGAGGATTTAAGCCTGAAAGGTTTTTTGCAGGAAGAATTGAAACGAAACATTGCTGCCTGATTTTAATACCGCCGCTACTTCTGTAGCGGCTTTTTTATTAGATTTAATTGTGATTACTAACCATGATGTTATTGAAATGATGATGGCTATGGCTAAACTTATAGATGCTCCATTATCGTTATTGCCATTGGTTGATAACGAAAATGTTGAGGGGCAGTATATAATAATAGAAGGTAAATATTTTCAAACATTCAGATTAATTACTAAGGAAAGAGGTCAGATATTAGATTTTAAAATAGCCACAAATTTGCAAGACCTTATGTATTATGTTTTTAAAACTGTAACATTTTCTATGGCTATTAATTTAGAACAAGGGAGCCTAAAAACTGACGGAGATTTCAGAAAACGATTACTTATTAAACAGCTTGATTTATTAAAAGTTCTGTCAAAAGAATTTCATGATAGGTTTAATCAAGAGAAAAATAAGCTGTCATATTAATTGACATACCCCCCCCCCCCCATGCTCATAGGTCAACTCTCAAAACTATCAGGTTTTTCGCGCGATACCATCAGGTATTACGAGAAGATTGGCTTGATTGTATTGCCCCGTAAAGCGCGCAGAGAGAATAATTACAAAGACTACCCCAATGAGGTGCTGCACCAGCTACTTGCCATCCGCAAATACAAAGCACTCGGCTTTACACTCGAGGAAATACGCGAGTTGCTGGTATTACAATCCATCAAAGTGCTGGATGTAGCCAAACTGCTGCAACTGATAGAGATAAAAATAACGGGTGTGGACGAAGAGATAGAACGCCTGCATGCCCTGCGTATGCAGCTAAGCAAAGCAAGGCAGGCACTCTACGAAAAACGCACCAACCACATCATAGAGCTACCGCAGATGCTGCAGGCTGCTTAGCCCGCCATCTTATCTACAATGCCGTAAGCAATGGCTTCTTCGGCATTCATCCAATAATCGCGGTCAAAATCTTGCAGAATGGTTTGGATGTCTTTGCCGCAATTGGTTGCCAGTATGGTAGCACTTATTTCCCGTGCTTTTACAATTTGCTGCGCATGTATTTCTATATCCTTTGCCCTTGCCTGAAAGCCACCCATACTGGGTTGGTGTATCATCACCTCGGCAGTAGGGTATATATAGCGGTTACCTTTATCTCCCGCAGACAGTAATACCGAACCCATAGACGCAGCAAAGCCCATACAGTAGGTATATACAGGTGCTGCAATGCTGTTCATGGTATCATAAATCGCATTGCCGGCAGTTACCACACCACCAGGGCTGTTGATGTAAAAATGTATGGGGCTTGCTGCGTCTTGTGCAGACAGATAGTGTAGTTGTTCTACTATCGTTCTTGCACTCTCATCCTCTACCATCCCCCAAAGGAAAACCTTGCGCTGCTGCAGCAAATTGCGTTGCACAATATTGCTAACCCGTGCATACTGTTCAGTAACTATATCCATACTTGTTTTTCATACAAGTATAAGGGGTGGAGTATAGTCTATGGTTTTAGTTTTTTCGCCAAATGTTCCTCAAACTCCTTCAATGAAAAACTACTGAGGTTGTGCTTTGCTGTCAATCCGCCTTTTTGTGCAGCCATTACACCAAAGTACACATCGTCAAAACCACCTATTACGTGTGCATCGGGGTCTATAGATAAAAGCGCACCTTGCTGCATAGCGTATTCAATCCATGTCCAGTCAAGGTCTAATCTTCGGGGGTGAGCGTTAATTTCTATCACCACATTGTGCTTCACACATTCGTCTATTATCAGTTGATGATCCAACGGATAACCCTCTCTGCTTAGTAGCAGCCTGCCAGTCGGGTGTCCAAGTATGGTTGTGTACGGATTACGTATAGCTGCCAACACACGCTCCATAGCACGCTCCTGCGTCATTTGCAGGTTGCTATGTACGGATGCTATCACCAAATCAAATGTTTTTAGCACACTCTCGTTGTAGTCGAGGCTGCCATCGCCCAATATATCCGCTTCCACACTTTTGAAGATGCGAAACGGTGCCAGCTTGGCGTTCAGGTTGTCTATCTCTTGTTGTTGCGCGGCAATACGTTCGGGGCTCAACCCGTTGGCATAGTAGGCACTCTGCGAGTGGTCGCTGATTACAAGGTATTCGTAGCCCTTGTCCATGCAAGCCTTTGCCATATCGGCAATGGTATTCATGCCATCGCTCCATGTGCTATGGTTGTGTACTATGCCTTTGATGTCTGCGGGCTGTATTACTTGTTGCAAGCCGTTCTTCGCAGCTTTTTCAAGCACCTCTACAGTTTCTCTTTGTGGTGCAGGTATGTATTGCAATCCGTTTATTTCAAATATAGCTTCTTCGCTTGCTGGGTTTGCAGGTATTTTATACCTTTCATTAAATGCATTGAGAAAAGCTTCACTGCAACTGTTATTAAAAAGAGTAGTATAGAAAGATGCCGTACTGGTGCAATGCACTTTTATCAATGGTTGGTTGGGTGCATTCACCAACAGCAGGTTGTCCTGTTCTTCTATTTTTATATCAGGCGTTATGCCGAATTGTTGTTTGATAGTAGCAGCAGGCGTATCGGTAACGATGTCTATACACTCCACAGTTGGCATCTGCCGCCTGAAAGCCCCTGCCAGCGAAAATAATTTGCCTGAATTAGCCCTTCCCAATTGTGTAAGCAGCATATTGGCAACCGTGTGCACCTCTGCCCACAAATGAAAGCCCTGATTGGCACGGATGAAGCGGATGTTTTGCAGAATAGCTTCCTGTGTTTTTGCACCAAAGCCCTTGTAGTTGACAAGGCGGTTTTCGTTGCAGGCATATTCCAGTTCGCCAATGCTTTCTATTCCCATCTCTTTCCATATCACCGCTACTTTCTTAGGGCCGAGGCCCTTTATCTGCATAATATCCAGCACGCCTTGTGGTGTACGTGCCAGTATATCTTCTAGTGGTGATAGCTTGCCTGTGGTTTGCAGTTCACGTATATAGCGTCCCATACTTTCGCCGATGCCTTTCTGTGCAAACAGTTCTGCATCGTCCATATCTGCTACTTCTTTCTCAAATTTTTCGAGATAAAAAGAAGCAACACCAAAAGACTTGGAGCGAAAAGCATTCTCCCCATGCAAGTCCATCAGCTTGGATAAAAAACTAAAGTGGTCGGCTATTTCGTAGTTAGTCATACAAAAACTAAAAAGTCAAAAATGAAAAAACAAAAATGCTTTTGAGCAATACCCAAAAGTCAAAATTCAAACTGATAAAAAGAAATGATTTTTTACAGCGCCTTTGCTACCGCACGCTCCTCTACCCATCCCATCACTTTGGCAAGCTGCTCTTCGCGCGTCAGGTGGCTGTTATCCAGCACTACGGCATCTTTGGCTTGCCGTAGCGGGCTTTCTTCGCGGTTGCTGTCTATATAGTCGCGCAGTTCCAGATTGTGTTTTACTTCTTCCAGCGTTATGTTGGGGTTGCCCGCATATAGTTCCTGAAAGCGGCGTTTCACCCTCACTTCGGGCGATGCTGTCATAAATATTTTCAGTTCCGCATCGGGGAAAACCGTTGTGCCGATGTCGCGCCCGTCCATTACAATGCCACGCTCGCTGCCCAGCTTTTGTTGTTGTGCAGTGGCAAAACTGCGTACTTCTTTAATGGCGGCTACTTCACTCACTTTCTCTGCCACTATCATATCGCGTATATAGTGTTCTACGTTTTCGTCATTAAGCAATATTTCCGATTTGCCGCTTACCTCGTTGAATGCAAATGACAGGTGAATATCTTTCAGTGCATTTATTACTTCAGCATCATTTTTATAATCTATATCATTACGCAAAAAGTAGAGCGTGATGGCGCGGTACATGGCTCCGCTGTCTATATAATTATAGCCCAGCAAAGCAGCCAGTTCTTTTGCCACCGTACTCTTTCCACAAGAAGAGTAGCCGTCTATCGCTATTATGATTTTGGGTTTAGCCATTAACACAAATTTCCGTCAACCTTTCGGTAATACAAACATTGTGTTTGTTATAAAAATGTGGTAAATTAAGATGGCACTCATCGAGTGCCATCTTAATTTTATATGAAGCCCCTTAAGGGGTTGTGGTTAACTCATCTCCGCCAGATACTTATGGAAGTACGGGATGGTTTCAATACCCTTGAAGTAATTGAACACATCATACTTCTCATTGGGCGAGTGGATGTTGTCGTTATCCAATCCAAAGCCCAGTAATACGGTTTTCAAACCCAGTACACGTTCAAACAACGCGATGATGGGTATGCTGCCGCCGCCGCGTGTAGGTATCGGGTCTTTGCCAAATGCCGTTTGTATGGCTTTAGCCGCCGCCTTGTATGCAATTGAGTCGGTTGGCGTTACAACCGGTTCACCGCCGTGGTGTGGTGTTACTTTCACTTTTACACCCGCAGGTGCTATGCTTTCAAAATGTTTTTGGAACAATGCCGAAATCTCGTCAGAGCTTTGATTGGGTACAAGGCGCATAGATATTTTTGCATTCGCTTTAGATGGCAATACCGTTTTAGCACCCTCGCCTATATAACCGCCCCATATACCGTTTACATCCAGCGTAGGGCGAGTGCCAGTACGTTCCAGTGTAGTGTAGCCTTTTTCTCCCTGCACTTCTTTGATGCCCAGTTCTTCCTGATATTCTTTCAGGTCGAAAGGCGCGCTATTCAATGCCGCACGTTCCGCATCTGTCAGGTCTTGTACTTTATCGTAGAAGCCGGGGATAGTGATGTGGTTATTCTCGTCGTGCAACGATGCTATCATCTTAGCCAGTGTATTGATGGGGTTGGCTACTGCACCGCCATACACACCGCTATGCAGGTCGCGGTTGGGGCCTGTTACTTCTACTTCCATATACGCCAGCCCGCGCAGCCCTGTTTCCAAAGACGGGTGCTCCATACTTATCATAGATGTATCAGATACCAGTACGATGTCTGCTTTCAGCTTTTCTTTATTGCCTTCTAAAAACTTGCCAAGGTTCGATGAGCCTACTTCTTCCTCGCCTTCTATCATAAACTTCACGTTGCAGGGCAGGGTATTGGTTTTTACCATTACTTCCAGTGCCTTTACGTGCATAAACATCTGTCCCTTGTCGTCGCAGGCTCCGCGGGCGTATATCTTTTCGTCTTTTATTACGGGCTCAAACGGGCCGCTATGCCACAACTCCAGCGGGTCGGGCGGCTGCACGTCATAGTGTCCATATACCAGTACGGTTGGTAGCTTAGGGTCTATCATCTTTTCGCCATACACGATGGGGTGTCCCGCCGTAGGGCATATCTCCGCATTATCGCAACCTGCCGCAAGCAGGCTGGCTTTCACCGCATCCGCGCAGCGTGCCACGTCTGCTTTATACTTGCTGTCTGCACTTACAGATGGTATGCGCAGCAGGTCTAACAGTTCATCAAGGAAACGCTGCTTATTGGCAGCGAGGTATTCATTCCAAACTTGCATGAAAAAAGATTTAGGGCTCAAATGTAAATAAAAAGCCCCTCCAAACCTCCCCCAAGGGGAGGCTTATAACAAAACGAAGTAATTGAATGCGAAATACAATACAACTCGCTGATTATCAACAATTAAATAATATGTTGTTTTAGGCTTGTTTTTGTATTAACTTTGCACACTTTTAAATTACAGTTCCGTATATGAAGTTGTCGCAATTCAAATTTGACCTTCCGCTCAACCTTGTTGCCCAGCACCCTGCTAAAACAAGAGAAGAAAGCCGCCTGTTGGTTGTACACCGCGACACGGGTAAAATGGAACATAAAACCTTCCGCGATATCATCAATTACTTTGATGATAAAGACGTGATGGTAGTAAACAATACCAAAGTTTTCCCTGCCCGCCTTTACGGACGCAAAGAAAAAACGGGTGCCAAGATAGAAGTGTTTCTGCTGCGCGAACTGAACAAGCCCAATCGTTTGTGGGACGTGATAGTGGACCCTGCCCGCAAAATACGTGTGGGTAACAAACTGTACTTTGGCGATAACGACGAACTGGTAGCAGAGGTAATAGATAATACCACATCTCGTGGTCGTACCATCCGTTTCCTGTTTGATGGTGATGAAGAGGCATTCAAGAAAATATTAGATACACTGGGCGAAACACCGCTGCCCAAATACATCAAACGCAAGCCCGAAGAAGAAGATAAAGAACGCTACCAGACCGTATATGCAAAATACGAGGGTGCAGTAGCAGCACCAACCGCAGGCCTGCACTTCAGCAAAGAGTTAATAAAGCGTTTGGAAATTGAAGGGGTAAAGTTTTCAGAAGTTACCCTGCATACAGGCTTAGGCACATTTCGCCCAATAGAGGTAGAAGACCTGTCGAAGCATAAGATGGATGCGGAGTACTTTCGTGTAGATGATTTCTCAACAAAAATCGTAAACAAAGCCAAGCTGGAAAACAGGCGCATATGCTCTATTGGTACTACTACCATGCGTGCGCTGGAAAGCTCTGTAACGGCACAAGGCCTGCTGAAAGCTGAAGAGGGTTGGACAAACTTGTTCATCCACCCGCCATACGATTTTTCTATAGCTAATAGTTTGGTTACCAACTTCCACCTGCCAAAGACGAGCCTGATGATTATGGTTTGTGCATTTGCGGGTTACGAACTGACGATGGAAGCCTACAACACCGCTATCAAAGAAAAATACCGTTTCTTCAGCTATGGCGATGCCATGATGGTAATATAATAATCCACAAGAAATAACCGTTTTATAAACAGCGCACGTATTGTATCGTGCGCTGTTGTATTTTTGAAAGATATGCAGCAGCAGATAAAAGACATATTACAACACTCGATAGACGTAAAAACGCAGGTACTCAATAGTCCGGTCTTGCTGCAAACCATTGCAGATGTAGTAGAAAAAATAACTACGGCTTTCAAGAACGGCAACAAAGTATTGTTTTGCGGCAATGGCGGCAGTGCGGCCGATGCGCAGCACTTAGCGGCAGAGTTTAGCGGCAGGTTTTATACAGACAGATTACCTCTGCCATCTGAAGCCCTGCACTGCAATACTTCGTATATAACAGCAGTGGCTAATGATTACGGGTACGATGTAGTGTATAGCAGGATAGTAAAAGGCACAGGCAAGGCAGGCGATGTATTGATAGGGCTTAGTACCTCTGGCAATTCGGTGAATATTACAAATGCATTACAAACCGCACGAGAGATTGGTATGATTACTGTAGGATTTACAGGAGAGGGTGGTGGTAAAATGAAACCACTTTGCGAATACCTGATAAACATACCGAGCAACGACACACCAAGAATACAGGAAAGCCATATAACCGTGGGGCATATCATATGCCAGTTGGTAGAAGAAAAAATGTTTTAAAGAAGAAAAAAGCAAAACAATGGCAACGTTTAGTATTCAGGCAAGGATAGACAAAAGCTGGACTTTGTTCCTTGACAGGGATGGTGTTATTAATGTAGAGAATGTCGGTTCATATATTACCAATTGGCAGGAGTTTCAGTTTTGTGATGGTGCGCCGCAGGCGCTGAAGCATCTGGCAGAGGTATTTGGCAATATAGTAGTGGTAACCAACCAGCGTGGTGTAGGCAAGGGCATCATGAGCAAAGAAGACCTGAAAGAAATAGGCGAGCAGATGACTAATAATATAGTAGCTGCCGGCGGACGTATAGATAAGATATATGCCTGCACTGCTACAGACGATAACGACCATAACCGCAAGCCGAATACGGGTATGGCACTGCAAGCCAAAGAAGATTTTCCTGAAATAGACTATAAGCGCAGCGTAATGGTAGGTAATAGCCTAAGCGATATGGAGTTTGGCAAAAGGATGGGGATGCATACCGTATTCCTCACTACCAAACACGAGCCCTACCCGCTGCCGCACGATTTGATAGACGAGCAATACGCATCGCTGAAAGACTGGGTTGCCACCATTAAGTGGCCGGAGATGGTAGTTTGATGATTGGATTTTGGGTTAAATGATTGATAAACAGGCACTTAACGTGCCTGTTTATCGTATATTCGCACCCTGCTCAGGTGCTGAAAATTATCCCATATTCAGCCTTTCAAATTATTTGGATAGAAAAAAAATACCCATTACCTTTGCAGTCCTTTTTAATATGGCTAAACAGTCTCTGATTAAACAAGACGGTACTATCGTTGAAGCACTGTCAAACGCAATGTTCCGCGTACGTCTTGAAAACGGGCACGAAATTTTGGCTACTATATCGGGAAAGATGCGTATGCACTACATCCGCATACTACCCGGCGATAAAGTAGGTGTTGAAATGAGTCCGTACGATTTGAGCAGAGGTCGTATTATATACAGGTATAAATAACAAGATAATTAAACAATAAAACAATAACCGGTCATGAAGGTTAGAGCTGCTATTAAAAAGCGTAGTGCAGATTGCAAAATAGTTCGCCGCAAGGGCAAACTGTATGTAATAAACAAAAAGAACCCCCGCTTCAAGCAACGTCAGGGATAATACCAATGCCCGCAAGGGTTTGGACAAAAAGTTATTAATTAATATTTAAAATAAAATCTCTTGCCGCCATATAGTGGCAAGGGGCAAAAAGTTAAAATACATGGCTCGTATAGCTGGTATAGACCTTCCGAAGAACAAGCGTGGTGAGATAGCCCTCACTTATATCTATGGTATTGGCCGTAGCACTGCTCAGTATATCCTTGATAAATCAGGGATTAATTATGACAAGAAAGCGATGGAGTGGAATGACGAAGAGCAGGCTGCTATCCGTAATATCATCAGCACAGAGTTCAAAGTAGAAGGCCAGTTGCGTTCAGAAGTTCAGATGAACATCAAGCGCCTGATGGATATTGCTTGTTACCGTGGTTTGCGTCATCGTAAAGGTTTGCCTTTGCGTGGCCAGCGCACACGTACCAACAGCCGTACCCGTAAAGGTAAGCGCAAAACTGTTGCAGGTAAAAAGAAAGCAGCTAAGAAATAAACTCCGCACCACTGCCGGATCTGCTAAGCTGCAGCAGGGAGGAGTGGAACGGGGCCGGTGTATGCCGGCTTGTATTTTTATTAACGACTACCTTATTTTAAAAGTAAAATGGCAAAAGCACAATCTTCTGCAAAAACCGCTGCTAAAAAGCGCGTAGTAAAAGTTGACCCGCACGGCGATGTACACATCAGTGCTACGTTCAACAACATCATCGTTAGCATCACTAACAAACAAGGTCAGGTTATCTCTTGGTCTTCTGCCGGCAAAATGGGCTTCCGTGGTTCTAAAAAGAACACGCCATACGCTGCTCAAATGGCATCTCAGGACTGCGGTAAAGTAGCAGCAGATGCAGGTTTGAAGAAAGTGGACGTTTTCGTTAAAGGTCCCGGTTCGGGCCGCGAAGGCGCTATCCGCGCGTTGGGTGCAGTTGGTATCGAGGTAGTGTCTATCAAAGACGTTACACCTATGCCGCACAATGGCTGCCGCCCGCCTAAAAAGCGCAGGGTATAATCCGCAGGCAATCAATTATCAGTTTATTATTTAATCACAATACACTGCTACGTATCGAAATTTACGATTTAGAATGAGACGCAGCAGGTTTTAAAAAAAATCGAACATGGCACGTTATACAGGCCCTAAGAACAGAATCTGTCGCATTTTCGGCGAACCGATACTGGGTTCAGGTAAGAACCTTGGTAAAAACAGCAACCCTCCGGGTCAGCATGGTGGTACACGCAAGCGCAAAACAGCCAGCGAGTACGCTATACAGCTGAAAGAAAAGCAAAAAGCTAAATACACATATGGTGTATTGGAAAAGCAATTCCGCAACACCTATGTAGAGGCTTCTCGCCTGAAGGGTGCAACAGGTGAAAACCTGATAAAATTGCTGGAAGCGCGTTTGGATAATACTATCTATCGTTTGGGTATATCTCCTACACGCCCTGCCGCACGCCAGTTGGTTGCTCACAAGCACATCATGGTAAATGGTGAAGTAGTAAACATCCCATCTTATCAGTTAAGGCCAGGCGACATCATCGAGTTGAAGCCTAAGAGCAAAATCAACCCTACTTTGCTGAGCCTAATGCGTGGCAAAAACCCTAAAATAGGTTGGGTTGATTGGAACGAAAAAGAGATGAAAGGTACTTACATCGCTCATCCTGAGCGCGACAATGTGCCTGAAAACATCAAGGAACAACTGATAGTAGAATTGTATTCTAAATAATAGTTTTTAACGTAGTTTATTAACCGATTGCGTTGGATAGAATGTCCCTCGCGAATCACAAATTAATAAGTATATGGCAATCTTAAATTTTCAAAAGCCTGACAAAATCGTTCTGCAAAAGGCAACCGATTTTGAAGCTCAGTTCGAATTTCGCCCGCTTGAGCCGGGTTACGGTGTTACCATCGGTAACGCGTTGCGCCGCGTATTGCTTTCTTCTTTAGAAGGCTACGCTATCACTGCTATCAAAATAGCGGGTGCAGACCACGAATTTGCAACCATCAAAGGTGTGCTGGAAGATGTAACTGAAATCATCCTGAACCTGAAGCAAGTTCGCCTGAAAAAAGCGATAGACAGCGATATTTCGTCTGACAGGGTAGAGCTGAACATCAAAGGCAAAGAAGTCTTCACCGCAGGTATGATTGGTGAGGCACTGCCCAACTTTGAAGTAATGAACCCCGAATTGGTTATCTGCACAATGGATGGCAATACCAATTTCCATATAGAACTGCACATCGGTAAAGGCCGTGGTTATGTGCCTGCAGAAGAGAACCGCCAGTTAGAAGCCCCCGTTGGCCTGATGGCGATAGACTCTATCTACACGCCGATTAAGAATGTAAAATACAGCATCGAAAATACGCGTGTGGAACAACGCACCGACTTCGAAAAACTGATAATGGAAGTAGTTACCGATGGTACTATACATCCTGAAGAAGCTGTAAAAGAAGCATCGCGCATCCTCATCCAGCACCTGATGATTATCACTGACGAGAACATCAGCCTCGATACGAAGCGTGAAGAGAAAGAAGCAGTAGTGGATGAAGAAACACTGCAACTGCGCAAAGTATTGAACACACCGCTTGAAGATTTAGAGCTTTCAGTTCGTGCATTCAACTGCCTGAAAGCCGCTAAAATCAACTCACTGAGCGAGCTGGTACAATACACGCAGGAAGAACTGATGAAGTTCCGCAACTTCGGACAGAAATCATTGTCTGAAATTGAACAAGTGCTTGGCGAACGCGGCCTGCACTTCGGTATGGACATCAGCAAATTCCACCGCAGCAACGATTAATTAATTAAGCCAGAGCCCTTTCGGGTTTTGGCTTTTTATATTTTTTATTTAACACAAGTACTTCATATTCCTTGACACGGTATGAAGGAATTTAAAACGAACAGTCATGCGTCACGGAGACAAAATCAAAAACTTAGGTCGCACCGCTTCTCACCGCGCTGCGTTGCTTTCAAACCTTACTTGCCAGTTGATAGAGCACAAGCGCATCATCACTACTTTGGCTAAGGCTAAATCTTTGCGTGTATACGCAGAGCCGCTGATTACCCGTTCTAAGAACGATAATATGCACAACCGTCGTGTTGTGTTCAGCTACCTGCAAGACAAAGAAGCTATCAAAGAATTGTTTGGTACAATTGGTGATAAAGTAGCGAGCCGCCCCGGTGGTTACACACGCATCATCAAGCTGCCACGCCGTATGGGCGATGCCGCAGATATGGCAATGATAGAACTGGTTGACTTCAACGAAATCTACAAGAAAGACGCTAAGGAAGGTGCTAAGAAAACACGCCGTAGCCGCCGTGCAGGTACAGCTACTAAAAAAGCTGAAACTACTGCACCAGCAGCAGCACCCGTTGCCGAAGCACCGGTTGTTGACGAAACACCTGCAACAGACACAACACCGGAAGCACCTGCTGCTGAAGGTACAGAAGAAAACAACGCTTAATCTTTTTTATAGCGAATACATTAAAGGCTGCCAATCGGCAGCCTTTAATATTTACTCTTTTTGTTTACTATCGTCTTTTTTCTTTTCAGGCTTCTTGCGTCCCGCGTCTTTCAGTGCCTTGTCTATAATCCATTCCAGTTGCCCGTTTGCACTGCGAAACTCATCCGCAGCCCATTTCTCAATGGCTTTGAATGTATCTTCCTCTATCCGCAGTACAAAACTTTTTTTAGGCATATCTTAAAAATGTCAAAAGTAAAAAGTCAAAACCCAAAGCTTTTTGCTTTTAAGTTTTGACGTTTAAATTAATTACTGATGCAGCGTACCTGTGTTTAATACAGGTTGTGCGCCGCGCTCGCCGCATAGTACCACCATCAGGTTGCTCACCATCGTTGCTTTTTTATCTTCGTCCAGTTCTACAATG
The DNA here is from genome assembly GCA_002127285.1 of Chitinophagaceae bacterium IBVUCB1. Classification (GTDB taxonomy): domain Bacteria; phylum Bacteroidota; class Bacteroidia; order Chitinophagales; family Chitinophagaceae; genus Polluticoccus. The sequence continues at coordinate 63,691 of NFUW01000001.1, read as the reverse complement.
TTCTTTTTGCTCAGGTGTTCCAGTGCCATTTCTACCATACCTACCGCGCCCTCTACTATCTTGTAGCGTGCCGCTACGATGGCCGTTGCCTGCTGGCGTTGCAGCATGGCACCTGCTATTTCGGGTGCATAAGCCAGATGGCTGATGCGCGCTTCCAGTATGCTGATGCCCGAACTTGACAGGCGTTCCGTCAATTCTTTTTCAAGCAGTTCATTTACCTTCTGTCCGCCATCGCGCAGGGTGATGCTGGCGGTTTCGTCCTCAATATTATCGTATGCAAAGCTGGTAGCCAGATTGCGCAGGGCAGCCTCGCTTTGTGTTTTTACATAAGACATATAGTCCGATACCTCGTAGGCTGCTTTGTAAGTATCGGCAATCTGCCATACGATAACGGAGCCAATCTCTATAGGGTTACCCATTTTGTCGTTCACCTTCAGGGTAGGCGTAGCAAGGTTTTGCGCGCGCTGCGATATTTTGATGGTGGCAAACAGCGGGTTTACAAAAAACAGGCCGTTGTCTTTTACGCTGCCCACATACTTACCAAAGAAGTTGAGCACACGCGCGTGGTTGGGTTGTATTATCATCAGCCCTTTCCAGATGAAGATAGTGGTAGCGAAGCAGAGAATACCGGGCAGTACGATAAGCGGCATCTCCGGTGCCATCGTAAAGAGATAGATAGCTAAGCACAGCAGCACCAGTGATAATATCAGTGCGAGGTAGCCATCCATGGGTTTTGTTACTTTTTCCATATTGCGTTGTTTTAATTAATTCAGTATGATATTAATTTGATATCACAAAGATATAATACTTTTCTGCACTCCACAAAAACATTAACAAAAAATCATCCTGAATGAATAGTAGAAGCCTGCCCCTTTTCTTCCTATTTTTGAAGCCATGCAATTTTCATCAGTAGTAGGACAAGCGGCAGCTAAACAAGGGCTTATCAATATGTACAGGAGCGGACACTTTCCGCACGCCCTGTTACTGACGGGCAATGAAGGTACAGGCGGGTTGCCGTTTGCGCTGGCATTGGCACAATACATATTTTGCCATGCACCTACGGATACTGATAGCTGCGGGCAATGCGCTAACTGCAACAAGGTGGGTAAACTGGAACATGCCGACTTGCATCTTAGCTTCCCAACCATACCACCCAAGAGCGGCACAAAAGCCATGAGCCGCTACTACCTGAGCGACTTCAGAGAGTTTGTAGTGCAAACCCCTTATGGCAGCACCTACGACTGGCTGCAATTCATCAATGCGGAAAACAAACAAGGCAACCTCACGGCAGAAGAGTGCAGAGAGATGATAGATACCCTGAACCTGAAATCGTACGAGGGGGGTAAGAAGGTACAAATCATCTGGCGGCCCGAATACCTTGGCAAAGAAGGTAACATACTACTGAAACTGATAGAAGAACCCCCAGCAGATACCTTATTGATATTAGTGGCAGAACAGCACGAAGACATACTGCCAACAATACTATCGCGTACGCAAGATGTTAGGTTGATACCCCTCTCGGCTCAAGATATAGCTGCCGCATTGGTGCAGCGCGGGCAGGCAGATGAACGCAACGCCATGCAGATAGGACACCTTGCTAACGGCAGCTATACCGAAGCACTGCGCCTGCTGCAGCATACACAAAACGACCTCTTCCCAGATGTTAGAAACTGGTTCAATGCGCTGTTTACCAACAACGGTATAGCCATTGCCAAATTTGCAGAGGACTGGAGTAAGGCGGGCAGAGAACAGCAAAAGAACTTTCTGCACTATGTAGTAAGCCTGCTGGAGCATGCCATACGCAGCCGCTACCTGCCACAGCAGCCACCCGCACTGCCGCAGGAAGAAGCACTCTTTGCGCAAAAGCTGGCAGCCATGAAAATCAGTTTTGAAGTATTGGGGCAAATGACCGAAGCCATCTCAAAGACTATATACTATATAGAGCGCAATGCACATAGCAAAACACAATTACATAGCCTTTCTGTAAAATTGGTGTATATGATACAGGGCAGAAAGCAGTCTGCTTAGTTCAGTTCTATCATCAAGTCCATAATCACTGAATCGTATTCAGTCATCATGATAACTTCTATCGGGGAGATGTCTTGTATCATTGTAGTGTCTGTTTGATGGTGCGAATATAGATTTGCAGAACCCTGTTAATGAAAAATTAAGCAACGCTTAACAAGCGGTTAACAAGTATTGTATCTACAATAATGCATAGGTTATTACTAAGGTTTATGGTTAATGGATTGATAATCAGGCACTATGAATAGTGCGATTAACAGAACTAAAAAAAAGTATTCATATTCCTAACTGATAAGGCATGAAGCCTTATTTTGCAGGCAGTTTTGATTTGAGCGGACAGTAGCAAAATAACAACGGATGAAGTTTACATACTACGGACATTCCTGTTTTTTAGTAGAGGCAGATGGACTTAAGTTTCTGTTCGACCCTTTTATTACGGGCAACCCATTAGCCACGCACATCGACATCACAAAAATACAGGCTGACTATATACTGGTAAGCCATGCCCACCGTGCGCATACCGAAGACCTTGACAGGCTGGCTGTACAAACAGGAGCTACCGTGATAGCTACCTATGAGGTAATAGCCAAGGCATTGCAGGTACAGAAGTTTCATGCCATGAACTATGGTGCCTGCAACTTCGACTTTGGAGAGGTGCGTATGGTGCCCGCCTTGCACAGCAGTGCCTTCCCCGATGGTACGTATGGCGGCAGTGCAGGGGGCTTTATCCTGAAACTGGCATCGGGCAACTTTTACTACAGTGGCGATACGGGCCTCAATACCGATATGCAACTGATACCCAAGTACTATGCCAAGCTAGACTTTGCAGTACTACCCATCGGAGGCAACTTTACCATGAATGTGGATATGGCTATCGTAGCCAGCGACTTCATAGATTGCAACAAGATAATAGGCGTACACTACAACACGTTTGAATACATCAAGATAGACACACAGCAAGCGGTAGATAAGTTTGCGGCATCTGGCAAAGAACTTTTACTATTGAATGCAGGACAAACAATAGAACTATAGCCTACTTCTTTTTTACCAATGTATATTTGAGTGCTCCCTTTTCCAGTCGGGTGCGTTCTTCGTTCTCTTTGGCAGCATAGAGGCGGGTAGTATCTCCGCTGATGGCAAAGATGAAAGGTTGCTGATTTTTGGTCCTTTCGTCAAAGCAAATCTCGTCTATTTTATAACCATCCTCTTCGGCCATAAAATCGGTAAAGATGTAAAATGTGTTGTGCCCATCAATGCCCTGCAACAAACCATCGGCAGTGAATGTAACATCTGCAACAATGCCTTGCTCATTTGTTGCTGAATAGCTGCCGGCAAACAACAAACTGTTGACAGCGCGTTGCAATGCGTTGGGTTCTCCATCTTCGGATGCAGGGGGTATTTTTGAAAAACTGCGTTTATCCAGCAGTTTATTATTGGCGCCATAATGATACAATACTAAGAAAGTGTCTTTTTCTTTCACTTCGTACCCCAACTCGTAGCTGTTGATGCTGTTTTGATAATCGGGCAGGGAAGTGGGCAAACTGTTTTCGTCATGGCCTTTGCGGAAGTACACCATAAAACCATCACCCTCGTGGTTGTTGATGCTGATGGGTACGTAGAGGCTATCGCCGCTATAGTCTGCCGTGTTAATGTTCATAGACACAACGTCTTTTAACAGGTTGTAAGATGCTAAAGGTGATTTGCTATTGCCCAAATGATTGATATAATCCGTCATTACCCATGCACCATTGATGATGGGGGCGAAGGTTGCTGCCAGTTCTTTGCCTTCTTCTGCCTTGCGGGTGGCACTGTCTTTACAAGCTACCAACGATATGGTAAGTACTGATATGACCAATAGCTTTTTCATAGTATAAATATAAGTCCTAAATACCCTTTTTAGCTGCTTTCTATTATCTGAAAGTTAAAAATGTTTCGTTTTGTTGCCGTTTTTTGTAGGGTGTATTTTTGTTGCCGTTCTCCACTAAATCCCCTATCAGGAGACTTTCTATTATCTGAAAGTTAAAAATGTTTCGTTTTGTTGCCATTTTTTGTGAGGTGTATTTTTATTGCTCTTGATCCCAAAATCATTTATTGCGGGACTTTATTATGAGAGAATATGTTTTGTTGACATTTAATATTTCGCGGCAAGGATGTTAAGGTGCAAGCAGATATTTTACTATTGCAAATATACATTAATAATAATTTTTCTTATTTTCTTTTTTATGTCAATTGTTCATTAGCAGCATCAGCAATTCTTGCCCACTGCTAATGGATAGAGATAAATGACAGTAATAGCTATCATTTACAAAACAAACAATAATAATTAAACCAGTAATAGTTGATAATACCCCTATACCCGTTTGCCAGTTCGTACATCAAACGCCACACTGAATGGGACAGGATAGTGCACCACGTATTATGATGCCTTGCAGGCAGATACCGATGCTTTAATGGCTTCTTCTAACATGGCAGCCAGTTCTTTGTAAGCGGCCTCTTCGCTTTTTTTGGCGTCTAAGAATATGACTTCAAGCTTTGCGTTTTTGCGATTGTTTTTACGGCATATATCTTTCCCGAACCGTATTAAGAATTGCCCTCTTTTTCCGGCAGATAGTATTTCTACGTTTTGCCCAAATACTGCACGGCTCAGGTCTATATCATAGATGGCGGGGTTTGAGTCTTGCACACCCCACACGTCAATCATCTCCGCAATTCGTATAACACAAGCTGCATCATTGCTAATCCATGCCTTGTACCTGAATTTTGAAACCACCGCATTTGTACCCGCTTTGTTGTTAATGGCATCTGTAAGGCGTGTAGTATGGTCTGTAGCCATGCTTTGCAGGCTGGTAACTAACAGCAGCATGAAACTTGCAAATATCCTAATCATAATTCCTGATTTTACCTCTATAAAACAATGCCGATGCAAAAGGGTTGAGAGCAAAAAGGGGGATTTTTTGAATGAATAGTAATTATTTCTTCACCCGCATAAAAATATGTTGCAAACTGCTATCTGCTTCCAGATAATCATGGAGGCCTTTTTTATGGAAATATCTATTTTGCCGGTTAGCAATGGTGATGCTGTTTGTGCCAATAATTGGTGGGTACTAAGTAGCGGTGCAATTACTAATAACTATAGTTCAAAAATCCTTTTCATACGTAGCATGGGTTTTGATGATTAGAAATAATATATGAAGATAGAGTGTGTAAGAAGATATTAAAACAGCTAAACACGCATCGCCCCCCTTTTTATCCACAATCCAGCCTCGTTTCACAAAATACCATAGTGGAACATTATTTTTGTATAGCAACCCAAAGAGAGGATTTTTCCATGCAATTTACGTTTTACGGGCACGCTTGTTTCAGCATCGCATCGGGCGGCACACGCTTCCTGTTCGACCCCTTTATCAGTGGCAATCCGCTGGCAAAGGATATAGATGTTAATAGCATAGCTGCCGATTATATATTGGTAAGCCATGCGCATGTGGACCATACCGCCGACCTGATAGATATTGCCAAGCGCACGGACGCTACCATAATAGGCGCATGGGAAGTAACAGAATGGGTAAAGAAGCAGGGCTACGAAAAAGTACACCCCATGAACTTCGGGCGGTTTTGCTTTCCGTTTGGCGAAGTTCGCTTTGTGCAGGCAGCCCATAGCAGCTCGTTTGCCGATGGCACGTATGGCGGTGCGGCAGGGGGCTTTATCCTGAAACTGGAAGAGGGCTGTTTTTACTACACTGGCGACACGGCATTGATGCTCGATTTTCAGTTGATACCGCATTTTGCCAAGCCTGCATTCACCATCATGCCCATAGGTGGCAATTTTACCATGGATGTAGCAGACGCAGTAGTAGCGGCAGGTTATATACAGTGCAATAAGATAATAGGCGTACACTACGATACCTTCGGGTACATAGTAATAGACAAGGCAGATGCGGTGAAGCAGTTTGCGGCGGCAGGCAAAGAATTGCTGCTGCCAGCCATCGGCGAAACCATTACATTATAACTATCAAGTAAAAGGCGTACCTTATGCTACGGTATAGGGTACTAAACAATAAAATATGGCTAAAGTAATAGCGATAGCGAACCAAAAGGGCGGAGTAGGCAAGACAACCACAGCCATCAATCTGGCAGCCAGCTTGGCTGTGCTGGAATATAAAACACTACTGGTAGATGCCGACCCGCAGGCTAACAGCACTACGGGCAATGGCTTTGACCTGAAGAATATTCAGCTAAGCCTGTATGACTGTATGGTGAATGATACGCCCGCATCGCAGGTGATATTGGAGACTGAAACGCCCAACCTGTACCTGCTGCCCAGCCATCTGGACCTTGTGGGTGCGGAGATAGAACTGATACACCACCCCAACAGGGAGCATGTAATGCGCACCGCGCTGGAAGAGCAAACCAAGAAGTTTGACTTCATCATCATTGACTGCTCGCCATCGCTGGGCCTGATAACGGTGAACGCGCTGACGGCTGCCGACAGTGTAGCCATCCCCGTACAGTGCGAGTACTTTGCCCTTGAGGGACTGGGCAAATTGCTGAACACCATCAAGATAGTGCAGACACGCATCAATACCGACTTGCAGATAGAGGGCATACTGATGACGATGTATGATGGCCGCCTGCGCCTTAGCAATCAGGTAGTAGAAGAAATCAAAAACCACTTTGGCGAATTGGTGTTCAACACCATCGTACACCGCAACACAAGGCTGGGCGAGGCACCGAGCTTTGGCACACCCGCGCTGATGTATGACGCAGAGAGTACAGGTGCCATCAACTACCTGAACCTTGCCAAAGAGATATTGCAGAAAAACAACCTGACTAAGATTAAGAACGAAGACAGAATATTTGAAACAGGAGACCATGTCGCAGATCAACAATAAGAAACAAGCATTGGGTAAAGGCATCCGCGCATTGCTCAATACCATAGACGAAGAGATGAAAACACCTGCCGAGGGTGCAACATCTGTGCCGCCTGCCGTTAGCGGGCAAACACCGTCTGCGGGTGCTATTGTGCGCATACCTGTTGAGCAAATAGAGGTAAACCCCAAACAGCCTCGTCGCGACTTTGATGAGCAGGCATTGAAAGAACTATCGGAAAGCATCAGGCTGCACGATATTATACAGCCTATAACGGTAGTGAAGCTGGGGCCTGCACAATACCAACTGATTTCTGGAGAACGCCGCTTGCGTGCATCGAAGCTGGCTGGATTGAAAGATATACCTGCCTATATACGCACGGCAGACGATCAGCAGATGCTGGAAATGGCACTGCTCGAAAACCTGCAACGCGAAGACCTGAACGCGATAGAAATATCGCTGAGCTATAAGCGGCTGATGGATGAATGTGAACTGACGCAAGAGCAAGTGGCAGAGCGCATGAAGAAAGACCGTAGTACGGTTACCAACTACCTGCGCCTGCTGAAACTACCACCCGATATACAAAAAAGCGTACGTGATGGTCACCTGAGCATGGGGCATGCGCGCGCTATCATAGGGCTGGATAAGGTGGATGAACAACTGTATGTGTATCGCGAAACACTGGAAAAAGGATTGTCTGTAAGGCAGGTAGAGCAATTGGTGAAGAATATGCTGAGTGGCGGCAAGGCTGTGCCTGTAGCAAGCACTGCTTCTAATAAATTGCCACCTGCATACAAGCGTATTGAAGATAATATGGCATCGCACTTCAGCACCAAAGTAAAGCTGGAACGTAAGAAGAATGGTAAGGGACAAGTGCTGATAGAGTTTTACAACGACAGCGACTTGGAGCGCATAATGGAGAAGATGAACCTTTGATAATTGCTGAATGGCTCAATCTTGATGTGATGATGTGATGATTTGATAATAGCTGAATGGCTCAATGAAAAAAATATAAGGCTGTATAGTGCAGCCTTTTTTTATAAAATAAAACTCCTCCTCCTTGGGAGGAGGCAGGGAGGAGGCTTATGATACCTGACAATTGGGAAAAGGCAGCAAAAGAAAACCAGAAGGCATATAAGCGTATGCTGGAAAAAAGCAACAAGAATGCCATGCTGAAAGCTTTGCCCACGCTGCACGAAGAAGCATTTAGCAAAATAGACTGCCTGCAATGTGCCAACTGCTGCAAAAACTATTCGCCCCGTTTCAAAACGCCCGATATAAAACGCATAGCCAAGCTGCTGCGGATGAAAGAGGGAGATTTTGTAGAAACTTATCTGCGGCTGGATGAGGACAATGATTATGTGGTGAAGCAATCGCCCTGCCCGTTTTTGGATACTGATAATACCTGTAAAATATACGACGACAGGCCGAGTGACTGTCGTCGTTATCCATATACCGATGAAGATGTATTAATAAAGCGTGTGCCGCTAACACTGAAGAACGCTACCGTATGCCCTGCAACTTACGTGGTGCTGGAAAGGCTGCTAAAGATGGAAAGTAAATAATTATTTAGCAGAAGTTGTGTCGCTGCCAATCAGCTCGCAATCAAATGTAGAGCTAACTTGTCCATTGCCGTTTTCGCATTGCCTTTCTGCTTGTTTTTGTGAAGCTTTTAGTACAGGAGTGCGAATGGTATCGGCTGTATTGGTATTGATACACTCGCATACAAATTCTTTATTGGTGCAAGATGTATAGACTGTAAGGGTAGCAACCGCTGATAGTATCAGTAGAAATTGTTTCATTGCATTATAATGTTTGGATAAATTTATAAAAATCTTTCTATCTCTTTCCATACTTCACCAATATTCTTAATAATATCTCCGGCAATCATGCCTTGTTGCCCGTATTTACTGGCCGCAAGGTCACCTGCTTTGGCATGGAGGTACACGCCAAGCAGCGCCGCATCGTAGCTATTATAGCCTTGCGCCATTAAGCCTGTAACAATACCTGTGAGCACATCGCCACTGCCGGCGGTAGCCATGCCTGCATTGCCGTTTGTACAATACCAGCATTCACCCTCGGGTGTAGCAATAGCAGTATGATGCCCTTTGAGGATGATATAAATATTATAGCGCATTGCTTGTGTACGTGCATGCTCTGCCTGCTGCATGGTATTGTTGGTTTTTCCAAACAATCTTTCGTACTCTTTAGGATGTGGAGTAAGGATACTGCCTGCGGGTACTTTGTGCAGTAGTTCAGGTTGTTTGGCTAATATATTCAGTGCATCCGCATCCAGTACCAGTGGGTTTTTATGCTGCTCTATAAAGTCGGCAAATGCTTTAATCGTATAGTCGTGTGTGCCAATACCTGGGCCTATGCCAATACATTGCGCATCTGCAGGGCAGTTGATTTTTGAAATATGGTTTTCGCCGCTGGTGATGCACATAGCCTCGGGCACTGAAGATTGAACAATGCCATACCCGATTTGCGGCAATAGTACCTTTACTTTACCCGCCCCGCTTCGCAAGGTTGCTTTGGCAGCCAATGTTGCAGCACCTATCATGCCATTGCTTCCAGCCACTATCAGTGCTGTGCCATAATCGCCTTTATGGGTGAAGGGGGCACGTTTTTTATAGAGTGTTTTTATTTTTTCTTCGTCAATAGTTTGATAGTTGGTATGTGTAGATGCAATAAAAGTAGGGTGAAGCCCTATATCCAGCAGTGTTATTTTACCTGCATAGCTGCCGGTTTCCGGGTGCAGAAAAGTGCGCTTGTATAGCTGAAAACTGAGGGTGTGATTTACTTTAAGTATATCTCCCTCATTAGCAGGTATCATATCGGCAGGCATACCACTTGGTATATCTATTGCTATTTTGGTATTGGTAAGCTGGTTGATGTGGTCTATGAACTGAGCAATCCATCCCTCAACGGCACGATTGAGCCCCGTACCAAGTATGGCATCAATGATGATGATATTGGATGGTATATCAGTAATAAACACATCTGGTTGCAGCAATTCTACCAGATTGTTATCAATTGATTGCAGCCTTTGCAGGTTTGTTTGGCAGTCTTCGGATAGCTGCCCGCTGAAATTGAGTAGAAAAGCCTTGACACTATAACCTGTTTGATGCAGCATGCGGGCTATTGCCAGTCCGTCTCCTCCATTATTGCCACTACCACATAGTAGTATATAGATGCTGTCTTTAGGCATGTTGGCAATCAGCCATTCTGTACAAGCAGCAGCAGCACGTTCCATCAGGTTGATAGAGGTGATATGTGCTGCATGTATGGTGTATGCATCGCAGGCTTTTATTTGTGAAGCACTGAAAATCTTCATGCGGGCAATATTACATAAATAGCTAAAACTAAGCTATTATATTATGCAAATATGCTAATTGAAATGCGCCAGATATGCTTTTGGTCACTGTTATGTAATTCCTATCTTTGTTACGCCCATATTATTACTGAAAGAATTATTTTTCGGGGCACTTTAATACTATTTTAATGAAATCAACCTATTTGCAGCAATCTGCTGCATGTTTTTTACTGATGATAACCACGCTTATGGGCATCAAGGTATATGCGCAACAAGCAAATACAGGTATCATCAAAGGCTTTGTGTATGATAAGGCATCGGGTGAGCCTGTAATATTTACAAATGTAATATTGGAAGGCACCAAAATTGGGGTGCAGACAGACGTGAATGGTTATTTTACTATCACACAGGTGAAACCAGGGTCTTATACATTGTTTACCAGCCTTATAGGATATGATACAGTACGTGTACCTGTTACGGTAAAAGCAGGTGATGTAATAACGAAAAAGTTGTTTCTAGGCCAGAGAAGCCAAGAATTGGGAGGTGTAGAAGTATCTGCAAGAAAGACGGAAAAGCAAACACAGGTAAAGGCAGGGTCTATTACCATTACCCCGAGGGAAATGAAATTATTGCCCAGTGCCGGTGGTGAGCCTGATATAGCCCAATACCTGCAAGTAGTACCCGGTGTGGTGTTTACGGGCGACCAGGGCGGACAGCTGTATATACGTGGTGGTGCACCATCACAAACAGGTATATTGTTAGATGGTATTACCATTTACAACCCTTTCCACTCAATAGGTTTGTATTCAGTATTTGAAACGGATGCCATTCGAAATGTAGAAGTGCAAACAGCAGGCTTTAACGCACAATACGGTAACCGTACTTCAGCTATTTTAGATGTACGCACTAAAGATGGTAATAAAAACAGATTGTCAGGCAAGCTTTCTGCATCGCCTATTATGGCGAGGGCTTTACTGGAAGGCCCGCTGGCAAAATCGAAAGAAGAAGGCGGCTCATCGCTTACATTCCTTATGTCAGTAAAACATAGCTATCTTGACCAAACATCGCAACCACTGTATGGTGGACTTGGCAACCAATATGAGTATGGGCTGCCATATGCATTTACAGATTTGTATGGCAAGCTGACGTATAACGGAGATAACGGTAGCAAATTGAATGTATTCGGCTTCAGTTTTGACGATAGAGCAAAAGTATTAAAGCCAAATTCGGATGTTGCCAACGCAGATTTTCGCTGGAGGGCGTCCGGCGCAGGCGCCAACTTTGTAGTAACACCGGGTACAAGTGCGGCACTTATTAACGGCCGCTTTGCCTATTCTAAATATGATATAGATTACACAAATTTCAACGAATTGCCTATTGTGCCAAGGGGCAGCAGTATTGAGGGGTTTGAAGGAGCTATAGATTTCACCTACTTTATGCCAGGCTACAGCCAGATAAAATATGGTGTAGAGGTTAGTGGTTTTCATACAACATTGGACTATAAAGATGTAGTAGGCAACCGCATTACATTGGATAGAAGAAATACATTGGCAGCCCTGTATTTTATGTACAGAAAAAACTTTAATGAAAAGTTGGTTTTTGAACCAGGGATCAGGGTACAGTATTATTCAGCTATCAGCAAGTTATCGCCCGAACCACGTTTGGGTTTGAAGTATAACCTTACAAACACCATTCGCCTGAAAGGTGCAGCAGGTATGTATTCGCAAAACATCATCAGTACCAAGAGTGACAGAGATATTGTTAACTTCTTTACAGGTTTTTTGTTAAGCCCCGACCAAACGATTATTAATACTGACCAACAGCCTATTGATAATAACCTGCAGACAGCCTATCACGTTTTAGGCGGTATTGAGGTAGATGTACAGGATGTAGAATTTAATCTGGAGCCTTGGTATAAGAACTTTACCAGAAACATTGAGCTGAGCCGTATCAAAATACAATCCAGCGACCCGAATTTTATTTCAGGTTCGGGTAAAGCATATGGTATAGACCTGTCTGCCAAATACAATAAAAACAGGTGGTATTTGTGGGGAGTTATTTCTTACCAGCAAGTGAGGTATGAAACATTGGTTGTAAAAGACAATAAGGTAACAGCACCACCACCCAACTATACTTTTGTGTATGATGTAGAAAAACAAACATATGCCCCTCCGTTTGACAGGAGATTGAACCTGAATTTGTTGGCATCATATACATTCGGCAAAAAGAAAGATTTAGAAATTTCGGGCAGATTCAATTACGGTTCACCATTCCCTTTTACACAAACACAAGGTTTTTATGAAAACCTTAACCCGCTTTCCAATAGCATTGGTACAAATGTTGCACAACAAAACGGAACGCAAGGACTCTTATATGCTAGCGACATAAACGGAGGCAGGTTGTCGTCCTACCATCGTTTAGACATGTCAGTTAAAAAGAGATTTTTGTTAAACAAATATTCTAACTTAGAAACATCTTTGAGCATTACGAACGTGTATAACAGGAATAATATATTTTATGTAGATAGAAAAGATAATGTGCGCGTATTTCAGTTGCCATTATTCCCAAGCCTGAATGTCACATGGAATTTTTAATGTAAATAATTGAATGGTTAAAAGAAAGGAACAGTTTTATAAACGAAGCCTGATGTGTTTAGCAGTGTCGCTGTTGAGCCATCAGGCTTCGGCTCAATTACACACATCGCATCGTGCGCCCGATAATTTGCTGACACAAGCTGCGCAGCAATACGAAAGCGGCATGTATGCCAATGCTGCGCAAAGCGCTAAGCAGTATCTGGACGCTGTAAGCAAACAACAACAAACCGCAGATAAAGATGCAGTTGATAGAGCAGGGTATTACCGTGCCATCGCAGCACTGAAAACAGAAGAACAAAACTGCGACGCGACGGCTACTAACTACATCAACAAAACGGCTAACCCTGCTTATAAAGAACGCACCGCATTTGCAGTAGCGCAATATTATTTTAAGCACAACCAACTGGCAAGTGCTATTTATTACTACGAATTGGCAGGCATTGCTAACCTTAGTAATAAAGAAATAGCAGATGCGAAGTTTGAATTGGCATACTGTTACTTCAACGTAAAGCAGTTTGACAGGGCAAGGGAACTGTTTCAGTCTATTAAAGAACTGGCAGATGGTAAATACTATCTGGCTGGCAACTATTACTATGGCTTGCTGGCATATAATAAGAACGACTACGAGGATGCGCTGAAATCGTTTGAACGCATAGCCAATGACAAGGATTATAAAATAATAGTACCTTATTATGTAGCAGAGATATACTACTTCACAGGCAATAAGGCAAAAGCACTGCAGGAAGCGAAACGCCTGATACAATCGCGCGAAAAACTGTATTACGATAACGAGCTGCACCTGCTGGCAGCACAAATACTCTTTGAAGAAAAACGGTACAAAGAAGCATTGCCGTATTTTGAACACTACTACAATAATGTGGACAGGATACGCAAAGAAGATCTGTACGAGATGGCATATTGCTACTACAACGAGCAGCAATGGGAGCAGGCCATTGATAAATTCAGCCAGCTAAGCGATACCCGCGATTCGCTGTCGCAGACAGCCATGTACTTGTTGGGCGATTGCCACCTGAAAATGAATGATAGCAAAAGCGCACGCAATGCCTTTGGCATATGTGCCGATATGCCGTTCAACTCCACGCAAAGAGAAGCCGCACTGTTATTAGCAGCCAAGTTATCGTATGCGATGGGGTATAATGATGAAGCATTGACGCGCATCAACGACCTGCTGACTTCTTACCCGTCATCTGCCTACAAAGACGAAGCAAAAACAATGCTGTCGGACTTGTTAGTTAAAACCAATAAATACACCGAAGCCTATGCCATATTGAGTGATGTAAATACAAAAGATGCCGCCTATTGGGTAGTGCAGCAAAAAGTTGCTTACGGCTATGCCATGGCACAATTGCAAGCAGGTAATCTGCTGATGGCAGACAGCCTGCTCAGCGTATCGCTGCAACGAACACCTGATGAGAAATATGAACAAGCTGCAAATTTTTGGAAAGGTGAACTGGCATATAAAACAAGAAGGTTTGCCGATGTAATTAACTACTGCGAACAGTTTGTAACCAAAGCACTGGTAGCAAACAAAGCAGAAGGCATTGCACCCAATGCCACGTTGCACAATGCCTATACCAATATGGGCTATGCGGCTATGGAGCAGCAAGATTTTGAAGCGGCACAATGGTATTTTGCCCAAGCGCAAATGAAAGCCACCGGTAGCAGTACAATGGATGCCGTGCTGCGCGAAGCGGATGCTGTGTTTATGCAGAAAGGCTATATGAAAGCCATTGGGCTGTACGAAAAAGTAATAGCCGCAAACGGTGAGGATGCTGATTATGCACGCTACCAAAAAGGTATTGTGCTGGGTGTAATAGGTAAACGCGCAGAGAAAGCAGCCATGATGCAGGGATTGATGAATACAAAACCTGCATCTAAATACGCGAATGATGCACGTTATGAGTTGGCATTGGTGCAGATAGAGGAAGATAAATACCAGCAAGCGATTGCTACACTAACACCACTTGCTACTGCACAAGACAATACACGCTATGCAGCCAGAGCATGGATGAAAATAGGTTTCTGCCACCAGCAGCAAAAGGCGGATGAAAAAGCGATAGAGGCGTATAAGCATATAGTAACTGAACATACCAACGCAGAAGAAAGAACTACTGCATTAGATGCGCTGCGTAGTTTATATATAGACAATAATCAGCCGCAAGCTTTTGCACAACTGTTGAAGGATAATAACATACGCCTGACGGATGATAATACATTAGACACTACCTACTACAGTGCTGCAGAAGCCTTGTATGCATCGGGCAATTGGGATAAAGCGAAGCAATCGCTGGGAGCGTATCTGAAGCAATACCCTGATGGTGTGTTTGCAACCAAAGCGCACTACTACAAAGCAGAAACGCATTATCAGCTTAACGAAATGAAAGATGCGCTTGCTCATTACGATGCAGTGCTGCAAAAAGGCTGGAGTGATTTTGCGGAGCGTAGTGCATTGAAAGCCGCGAGCATTGCAGCGTTTGCCAATAACCATCCCGATGCTTTCAGATATTATGGTATGCTGCGCAACTATGCAATGGGCAAGGAAAACCTGCAAGAGGCGTACATGGGCATGATGCGTACGGGTTATCATCAGAAGAAATATAATGAAGCGGCTGCCTATGCAGATACTTTGCTGCAAATGCCATCGCTGAATGACGCGCTTGTAACAGAGGGTTCGTATATCAAAGCTAAATCGCTGTACGAAGCAGGCAGGCAAGATGAAGCCTATGTAATGTTTGGCAAAATGACAGGCAATAAAAAATCCATCGTAGCAGCAGAGGCGAATTACTACACAGCAGAAGCGGCGCTGAAAAATAATAAACTGAAAGATGCGGAAGAACTTGCTAATAAAGCGGTGAAACTGGCAGGTGGCAACGATGTGATAACGCTGAAATCGTACCTGATAATTGCGGATGTGTTGATGAAGCAGGAAGACTACTTCAACGCCAAGGCATTGCTGCAAAGCATGGTGAAGAATGCCAAAGTACCCGAACTGAAAGCGGTAGCGGAGAAGAAACTGGAAGAAGCAAAAGCAAACGAAAAGAAACAAGGTAAACTGAAGCAAGACTAACAAGGCACAAACATGAAATTGAAAATAACATATATACTGCTTTTGTTGTTGCCATTGACGTTTACTGCCGATGCGCAACGTAAAAAGAACGTGGCTAAAAAAACAGCAAAAGCTGTAACGAAGAAAAAGGAAGTAAAGAAACCCGTTGCAAAGAAAGTATCACAAAATAAAGTGCAGGCCAAAGACAGCGCAGACCTGAAAGCTGCTACTATAGAAATCATACAATCGTACAGGCCGGAAGTGAAGCAGGCGGTAAAGCCTGAAACCACGCCCGACCTGCCTCCCATTGATACGGCAATACTGCCCATGAGCTACGATGTACCTGCACAAAACCTGCAATACACGTATAGCGCGCTGCCATTACGTCCTTTGGCGTTGGGTAAGGATAGCGCGCGCAAACAATTTGCTAACTATGTGCGGCTGGCAGGTGGCAACCTCGGTACATTGTTATTAGATGCCGGTTTTGGTGGATTGAAAGGACGCAACTATTACACCGTATTCAATGTAAGACACTTGTCGCAAGATGGTAGTTTGTTGTATCAGAAATCGGCACTGACGGGATTGGATGCGGATGGTTATTACAAAACCGATAAAATGCTATGGCATGGTGGTGTAGGTGTGTTGTATAATAGGTTCAACCTGTTTGGGTATGATAATAACTTGTATAACTACACCGAAGACCAAGTAGGGCTAAGACATACGGGCTTTAACCTAACGATAGATGCGAAGAATACGGATAATGAAAAATGGGCTTATCATCCTTATGTGAATGTGCGCACCTATAGCATGAACAGGATAACTGGTTTTGATTGTAACGAGTATAATGTAACTGCCAAGTTGCCATTTACCTATACGATAGATACTTCATTACAAATAGGATTGGCAGTAAATGGTGCATTGTCAAACTATACTACGAATACAACTATACAACAGTCTAACAATTATGTGCAAGTAGCACCATCGGTACAATACAGAAAAGGTGCACTTGAGGGAAAGTTGGGGCTATACCCAACATTCGGATTACAGAATACTTATTTGCTGCCCGATGTGCAACTGAATGTGAGATTGGCTAAGGCATCACAACTCCTATTCTCTGCAGGCTGGAACGGGCAGCTTCGTCAAAATACCTTTGAGCAACTGGCAACTGATAATCCTTACTTATCCATCTTCAAAGGATTGGCACAAACACATAGCGACGAAGTGTATGCAGGTTTGCAAACCAATATCGGCAAGCACATAACGGTAGGTGGCAGGGCATCGTGGTGGCAATATGGCAATATGCCTCTATTCATCAACGATACTGCAACTGACAATAAAGAGTTTTTGGTAGTGTACGATAAGGTAAACGCCGTATCGCTGCAAGGTTCTTTGCGCTACACGGTAGGACAAACAGTGTCTGTTGGCGGTAGCATCACTTATACTACCTACGATGCAGATGTCAACAGGCATGCATGGCATCTGCCATCGCTCAGGCTGCAAGCCGACTTGTCTGTAAGGCCGATGCAGGATTTGGTTATAACTGGCTACCTGACTGTGCTGGATGGGATGTATGCGGTAGATAAAGGCAACCGCAGTGTGAAGCTGCCATCGGCTTTTGATTTGGGTGCAGGTGCAGAGTATCAGATAATACCGAGGTTGAGTGCATTTGCACAGGTAAATAATATATTTAATAATCAATATGAGCGTTGGTATGGGTACAGGGCGTATGGTGTAAATATATTCGGTGGTGTTCGTCTGAAATTTTAAACCTATTTAATTATTTTACAGCCGATTTAGGAAAAGAGATAGATGGATATTGCAAAATACATAGGGCTATACCTGCTGAAAAACCAAACCTGCTATGTGCATGGATTAGGTAGCATAGAGCTGCGCAGGAAACCTGCATCGTACGACGGGCGCAATCTGGTGCCTGCCGTTAGCGAGGTAGTGGTAGTACCTGTGAATACCGTTGACGATTCTCTTTCCAACTTCATTGCTACCAACGAACAGATAAGTATATCCAAAGCCAGTAATGCACTGAAAGACTATGCCGCCGCAGCTATAGCTGATGTACAGGCAGGTAAAGAGGTGCTGATACCCGCTATAGGGAGTTTCTTTGAGGTGAACGGCAAATTGCAATTTGCCACCGCGCCGCAGCTATTGCTGGCACCGCCTGCTATACCTGCTGAAAAAAGCCTGCCACGCCGCAATACGGGTGCAGCAGGTATGGCAGCACCACAAACAGGATATAATGCGCCGCAACAAGCACCTGCATATATGGCACCACCCGCAGCTACAATGCCAACACAGCCTGCTGTACCGCACCCTTATCCGCAGGTAGAAGAAGAGAAAAAAGGTGGGCTGAACTGGGGCAGGATAATACTATTTGTACTGATACTGCTGGCGTTGATAGGTGGCGTAGCCTATGTAGCTAAAAATATTTTGAAAATAGGTGGTGGCTCTGCACCTGCACAACAGCAGCAACCAATGGTAGTGCCTGCCCCTGCCGATACGATAGGTACATCGCAACCTGCTACTGATACCACGCAACTGATAGATACTGCCGGTACGATGGTGGTAGATGAAACCGTACCTGCAGCGCAGCCAGTTGTAAACAAAGGGCCAATGCTCAACTTCAAAGTAATATTGAATACCTATGATGAACGTGCAAGAGCAGAAAAGCGCATCAACCGCCTGCGTAGTTACGGACATAGGGTAGAGCTGGTAGCAGAAGATTCGAGCACCTATTATATAGTGCTGCCTTTATCTGTTGCAAGGGCAGATTCTTCAAGGGCGATGGATTCTCTTAGGAGAACATACAACCCTGATGGTGTTACCGTTTACTAATCCTCTTTACTGAAATTCGTAACCAATATCTCGGCGATAGTATTTACCATCGTATGTTATCAATGCGGCATTTTGATAACTAACTGCCAACGCATCCTGTATGGTTGCTCCGTAAGATGTAATGGCTAACACACGGCCACCATTGGTAACCAGTTCTCCGTCTTTGTGCGCAGTACCTGCGTGGAATAACAGGCTGTTATGTGCATTCTCTAAGCCCTTCATTACTTTTCCTTTGGGGTAGGTGGCGGGGTAGCCCTCTGATACCAGCATTACGGTGCAAGCGGCGCGGCTGTCGTGCAGCACAGTTATTTCGTTCAGCTTGCCTTCGCCCATTTTTACAATCATCTCTACCAAATCGTTTTGCAGGCGGGGCATTACAACTTCGGTTTCAGGGTCGCCCATGCGGCAGTTATATTCTATCACATAGGGATTACCCTCAACATTTATCAGCCCGAAGAAAACAAAACCGTGATAAATAATTTGCTCGGCAGCCAATCCATTGATGGTAGGATTAACGATGCGCTCTACCACTTTTTGCATGAAATCGCCCTGGGCAAATGGTACTGGAGATATGGCACCCATACCACCCGTATTCAATCCCGTGTCGCCCTCGCCTATGCGTTTATAATCTTTGGCTTCTGGCAGCAGCACATAGTTTTTGCCGTCTGTAAATGCGAATACCGATAGTTCTATACCCGTCAAAAATTCTTCTACCACTACTTTTTTACTTGCATCACCAAACTGTGCCTCTTTTATCATGGTGGTAAAAGCCTGCACTGCTTCGTCGTGGCTTTGTGTTATTACCACACCCTTGCCTGCTGCCAAGCCGTCTGCTTTCAGTACAATCGGCAACTTGTGTTGTTGCAGGTAAGTAATGCCCTCATCAAAATTAGCATCGGTAAACTCTCTGTATGCAGCAGTCGGTATGTTATGCCGCTGCATGAATTTTTTAGAAAAAGCCTTGCTGCCTTCAAGCTGCGCACCATCTTTGGACGGCCCAGCCACGATGATGTGCTGCAGTTGCGCATCTTTTTTGAAGTAGTCGTATATACCTGCTACCAGCGAGTCTTCTCCGCCGGGCAGCAATATGTCTATCTTATACTCAATACATGCTTCCTTAATACCCTCAAAATCGGTGATGCTGATATTGAGGTTGCTGCCAAGCTGTGCTGTGCCGGGATTGCCGGGTGCAATAAACAGTTCTTTGCATAGCTTGCTTTGGCGCAGCTTCCACGCCAGTGCATTTTCGCGGCCGCCCGAGCCCAGTAGCAGTATATTGTAAGATGACATTGTGATGTGTGCTAATTTACTATCTTGAGGCTGCAAAAATATTGAAAGTATATGGAACAGACGAATGAGAAAAAACACCCTAAGGGTTTGCCCTTTTTGTTTTTCACTGAAATGTGGGAGCGTTTCGGGTATTACCTGATGCTGGGCATCTTCGTACTGTATATGATAGACGTAAAAAACGGCCTTGCCATACCCGATAAGATGGCTGATGATGTGTTTGGTACGTTCATCGCCTTTACCTACCTCACGCCCTTTCTGGGTGGTTTTCTGGCAGACAGAAAGTTTGGCTACATCAAATCAGTATATGCGGGGGGCTTGCTGATGGCATTGGGCTATCTGGGGCTGGCATTGCACAATATCAATACTTTCTACATTTCAGTAGCATTGATAATAATAGGTAACGGCTTTTTCAAACCCAATATATCTACCCTGTTGGGCAATCTGTATTCTACCGAAGCGTACAAATCGAAAAAAGACAGTGGTTACAACCTGTTCTACATGGGTATCAATATCGGTGCGTTTCTCGGGCCAATACTGGCTGCGTTTATGCGCAATAAATATAGCTGGCCTGCTGCTTTTGCTACGGCAGGTGTTGGTATGCTGATTGGGTTGGTTGTATTTTCTTTCGGGTTGAAACACATAAAGCAAGCTGATGTACTGAAACCTGTTGAGAAAGGCGATGCCAGTATGGGGCAGGTGTTTGGTGTAGTATTCTTACCCGCTATGGTAGCAGGTGTGCTGGGCTGGATGATACCCGACAATATTTTTGGCAGTGATAGTACAGATGCTTTCATATCGGCAGCAATTCCTGTAGTGATATTTTATGTTTCGTTGTGGTTTAGGGCAAACCATAACGATAAACGCCCGATAGCAGCTTTGCTGGTGATATTTGCATTGAGCGCAGCATTTTGGGCAGTGTTTAAGCAAAACGGAACGGCACTTACCAGATGGGCAAAATATTATACCGATAGAGAGGTGGCTACCTTAGTAGAAAAACCCGCAAGGGCTTTGTATCAGGTAGAAACGATGCCTACCAAAATAGATTCTGTAACTAAATACGATGTGCAATACCAAGCCGTGAAAGTGGATGGCAAAGTGCAGAAAGAGTGGGGCAGGGATGTGTACTTTCGTAACCAGCCCGCAGATAAAATACCACAAGATAACGAGCCTGTTTACCTGATAAGTACGGAATTGTTTCAGTCCATCAACCCTGCATGGGTGGTGCTGCTTACACCAGTAGTCGTCGGTTTCTTTGCCATGCTGGGCAGGCGGAAGAAAGAACCCTCTACGGCTACAAAAATCGCATTTGGCTTGCTGATTTCAGGGCTATCTACTTTGGTGATGGTATGGGCTGTATATGCAGGCAGCAACGGCGATGTAAAAGTATCGCCCATGTGGCTGGTGGGCTGTTATGGTGTAATAACAGTAGGCGAACTGCTGCTAAGCCCGATGGGATTATCATTGGTATCGAAACTAAGTCCGCCACGCCTGACCGCACTGATGATGGGTGGCTTCTTCCTGTCCACATCCATCGGCAATAAGATGTCGGGCGTATTGGCGAGTATGTGGTACGACTACGACAACAAAGCAGACTTTTTCCTCTTTAACTGTATGCTGCTGATGGTGGCGAGTGTATTGGCATTTTTAGTGCTGCGCTGGCTAAACCGTATTATGAAAGAGAAAAATCTGCATTAACAATAGATTGTCAGTAAATTATAAAATACCGCCCTGCGCGGTATTTTTCGTTTATCGGGCTTTTATCACAGGCTTTTTTTATTATCTTTCGAGACTTAATCAATTTATTATACCATAATAATCTAATATGGCAGCAGCACAACAAGGACACCCGAAGGGTTTATGGGTATTGTTTGGTACCGAAATGTGGGAGCGTTTCAACTTCTATGGCATGAGGGCGTTGCTCACCCTGTTTTTGGTGAATTCGTTGTTGATGCAAGAAGCGGATGTATCTATTATATATGGCGCGTTTCTTGGTCTATGTTACCTGACACCTATGTTAGGTGGCTTTATTTCTGATAAATACCTTGGTAATCGTAACTGTATATTGCTCGGTGGTTCAATGATGGCCGTTGGTCAGTTACTGCTGTTTGCCAGCGCCAGTATTTTCAGTTCAAGTTTAAGCACTGCTACTACGCTGATGTGGGTAGCCCTTGGCGTATTGATTTTTGGTAATGGATTCTTCAAGCCGAATATATCGAGCATGGTTAGTAGCCTATACCCAAAAGAAGAAAAAAGCAAACTCGATACTGCATTTACCATATTCTACATGGGCATCAACCTTGGTGCTTTACTTGGTCAGTTTATATGCCCGCTGATAGGTGATGTGAAGGATGCAGGAGGCGTAAGGGATATACATGCATTTAAGTGGGGTTTTCTTGCAGCAGGTATTGCCATGTTGATAGGTACGTTGGTGTTTTTATTTTTAAAAAATAAGTATGTAGTAACACCTGAAGGTAAAGCCATAGGAGGTTTGCCATCTAAAAGAGAAGCGTCTGATTTTGAAGATGGCGAAGCACAATCCGCGCATTTTACCAATAAGTCACTGGGTATAGCAGTAGTATTATTGGCTGGTTTATGGTGCTTGTTCTTTTTTGTATTCGGGCAAAACCTTATTTACTCGTTTATTTATTCCAGCGGCCTGACACTTGCAGGGTTGATACTGTCAGATAAGTCTCTTACCAAGATAGAAACACAGCGCATTTGGGTTATTTACATTGTTTCGTTTTTCGTAATCTTTTTCTGGGCAGCATTTGAACAGGCAGGTTCTTCATTAACATTTATTGCCGATAACCAAACAGACAGAAACTTTCTTGGATGGCAGATTCCACCATCTATGGTACAGATTTTTAACGGATTGTTTGTTGTTGCATTGGCAGTGCCTTTCAGTATGTTGTGGGATAGGCTGAGGGCAAAGGGAAGAGAGCCTATTTCGCCTATGAAGCAGTCTTTTGGTCTTGCATTGATAGCATTGAGTTATTTTATCATTGCGCATAATGTTAAAGATTTAGGCAATTCGGGTTTACTGGCTGTTAAATGGTTGATATTGTTATATCTGATACAAACTTGCGGCGAACTTTGTTTGTCGCCCATAGGCTTGTCTTTAGTTGGTAAACTGGCACCAAAGCGTTTTGCATCATTATTGTATGGTGTGTTCTTCTTGTCAAATGCATCGGGTTATGCATTGGCGGGTACGCTTGGCTCAATACTACCACCAACGGGAGATAAATTTCAAAAAGCAGAAACGTTGGGTATAGACCTTAAGGCTGTACTTGACAAAACGGTAGTACCAACTGCAGACCAGTTGAAGCTACTGGCAGATAATAAAATTGTAACTGAATATCCGGCATTTGCAGGCTTTACTATTCACAATCTGTATGAGTTCTTTATGGTATTTGTCGTATTGTGTGGTATAGCATCTGTTGTGCTTTTTGCCATTACGCCTAAGTTGAAGAAAATGATGCACGGCGTAAAATAGCCTATGCAGATAAGATAAATAACTGCCCCGCAATCGCGGGGCTTTTTTATGGGTGATAAAAGGGGTTAACCGAAATAAAGTTTTATTTTGGTGCGTTATATCTAACAACTAAATCAAGTATATGTCGCAAGAACTGACATTAGACCAGATACAGGATTTCAAAGGCAAGTACCCCAAGCAGATATGGTTTCTGTTTTTCAGCGAGATGTGGGAACGATTTTGTTTCTATGGTATGCGCGGTATGCTCACCTATTTTATGGTGTACCAAATGCTGATGGAAAAACCCGTTGCCAACCTGCAATACGGTGCTACTCAGGCATGGGTATATGCGTTCACATTTATAGGTGGCTTGTTTGCTGATAGGATACTTGGGTTTAAAAAATCATTGTTTTGGGGTGGCTTGCTGATGATAGTGGGCAGTATATTGCTGATGATAGACCCCAAAGTATTTTTCTTTACAGGTATCAGCTTTTTGGTGATAGGTACTGGCTTTTTCAAACCCAATATATCGTCTATGGTGGGGCAGTTGTACAAAAGTGGCGACCATCGAAGAGATGCAGGGTTCTCGCTGTTTTATTCAGGCATCAATATAGGTGCGTTTTTGGGTGGCATACTGATGATAGGTGTAGGTAAGGGCGAAATATTAAGCAGTATGATACCTGAAAACCTGCGTTGGAATATCGCATTCGGATTGGTAGCGGTAGTGATGATAATAAGCCTGACGACATTTGTACTGAACCATAAAAAACTGGGCCCTATCGGCTTATCGCCTTTCAAAGTAGAGGGCAATAAATCGAAGCTGCGTGAGTGGTTGGTATATATAGGTGCATTGGCGTGCATACCCATTATACAAATCATGGTAGCTAATACAGTGTACACGGATTATTTCATGTATGTTATCGGGCCTTTCAGTTTACTGTATCTGTTTTATGAAATGACGAAGCTGGACAGAAAATCGAACCTGAAATTAGTTGCAGCATTGGTATTCATCATTTTCTCGGTTGTGTTTTGGGCAATATTTGAGCAGGCAGGCGGTTCGCTGAGTATCTATGCAGCAGAGCATTTGCAGGGCAAGATATTGATGCTGGACCCCAACCAGATTAATAACTCCGCTAACGCATTATTCGTTATCATCTTTGCTCCGTTGGTAGGTTTGTTTTGGTTGTGGCTGCACAAGCGCAAACTTGAGCCTAACAGTGTGGTGAAATTCGGGCTGGGTTTTCTGTTTTTGGGCGTTGGTTTTTATACATTCTTTACTGGCAAGTTTGGTGCAGATGCCAAAGGTATCGCATCGCTCAACTTGTTTACGTTTGCTTATCTGATAATTACATTTGGTGAGATAGCGTTGTCGCCCATTGGTTTGTCTTTAATGACCAAGTTATCTACCCAAAAACTGCAGGGCGTGATGATGGGGATGTGGTTTTTGGCAAGTGCATACGGGCAATATGTGGCAGGGCTTTTTGGTGCTGCCATATCACCCGCAGAAAGCATGACGGCTGTAGAAAAACTATCGGTATATAGCGAAGGCTACAAGCAGTTTGGTATCTATGCCATTATTACGGGTGTAGTATTAATAGCTATTTCACCTGTCATCAGAAAGATGATGGGCGATGTAAAATAACCGCTATAGAATCAAAGGCGCTAAGATGCATATCCCTTTGCGTCTTAGCGCTTTTGCGGTTTTATTGATACTTAATTCAGGTTTTTTCACGTTTTTTGTACCCATATCTATGAAGAAATACGCGGTAATAGTAGCTGGTGGCAAGGGTGTACGCATGGGTAGCGCAGTGCCCAAACAGTTTCTGCCGCTCAACGGGCAGCCTATACTATACCATACCATCAAGGCTTTTGCAGATGCGTATGATGATATGCAACTGGTATTGGTGCTACCGCAAGACCAGCTAAGCTATGCGCAGATGGTACTGCAATCTTTTCCTGAACGCATAGATATAACCATTGTAGCAGGTGGCGAAACCCGTTATCATAGTGTGCAGAACGGATTGAAAGTAGTAGAGCAAGACAGCATTGTTTTTGTACACGATGGGGTGCGTCCGCTGGCAACTAAAGATTTGATACAACGCTGTTATACACAAGCTGCCGATAAAGGCAGTGCTATACCTGCTATACCCGTAGCCGATAGTATGCGTGTATTGGAAGATGAAGACAGTCGCCCTATAGACAGAGAGCAGATGCGCATTATACAAACACCGCAAACCTTCAGGGCAGAGGTGATACTGCCTGCCTTTGCACAGGAATACCAAGCCGCTTTTACAGACGAGGCTACGGTGGTAGAAGCATACGGCGATACCGTCCATCTGGTAGATGGCGAACGCAGTAATATAAAAGTAACCACACCCGAAGACATGATAGTGGCAGCCGCCCTGCTGAAAGCGAGAGAAGACAATGCGTAGCATCATCATTGCGATATTGGTACTTACAGCTTGTATGTCTATAGCGCAGACGAAAGATACCAGCATCTTCAAACTGCCAATAAAGATGGATGATGTGGTGATAAAAGCTGTACGCAAGGGTTGGGATGTACAAGGCTTCATCAAAAGGGTAAAGACAGACACGACATTCTACAAAGCATTCCGCAGCCTGCATGTGCTTACATGGTACGCCACCAACGACGTACGGGTGTATAACAACAAGGGCGGTGTGCAGGCATCGCTCTACAGCAAAACAAAACAGTTGTATTCCAACGGCTGTCGCACTATGCAGGTACTGGAAGAAAAAACGACTGGCGATTTTTACAACCGCAAACGGCAATACAATTATTATACCGCTGAGTTGTACGCTTACCTGTTCTTTACCCAAGGCAAAAAATGCGGAGAGGATGATTATGTAACTGGCGGCATCCGCAAAGTGGGTAATAATAAAAATGAGAGTAATAGTTATAAACTAAAGCAACTGATGTTCAACCCCGGCAGCAGGGTAACAGGCGTGCCGTTGATGGGCGATAAGAGTGCCATCTTTGAACCCGAAATAGCAAAGATGTACGATTTCAAACTATCATCGCAGGAACATGATGGCGAGGATTGTTATGTATTCAGTGCCATACCAAAAAAGGGATATGAAAAAGAGGTGGTGTACGATAACTTGACAACATGGTTTCGAAAATCGGACTACAGCATTGTAGCAAGAGATTATTCCTTGTCTTACCGTGCAGGTGTGTACGATTTTGATGTGCGCATGAAAGTGCGCATGACGCATGCCCACGGCAAGATGGTGCCATCGTATATAGAATACGATGGCAACTGGCATGTCTTTACCAAAAAGAGGGAAAGGGTGAAGTTTGTAACGAATATCAGGTATACCCCCTAACCCCCTAAAGGGGGGCTAATTAATATCTTACTTTCCCCATTTAGGGGGTTAGGGGGTAGTTTTTAACTAACTTAGCAGCATGATTTCCCCTGCCTCTATACAGGAAGTAATGAACCGCGCCGATGTGGTAGAAGTCATTGGCCAGTTTCTGCGTTTAAAGAAGCGCGGGGTGAATTATATTGCCAACTGCCCTTTCCATAACGAGAAAACACCATCATTTACCGTGTCGGGGGCAAAAGGTTTGTATAAATGTTTTGGCTGCGGCAAGGGTGGCAATGTGGTGAGTTTTGTACAAGAGCATGAAAAACTGACCTACCCCGAAGCCATCCGTTGGTTGGCAGATTATTACAAAATTAAGCTGGAAGAAACCGAGCGCACACCCGAGCAGCAACAACAACAACTGGCAGAGGAAGCACTGCGCATCCTCAACGAATATGCCGCCCAATATTTCAGCGAAACCCTGCTGAATACGGACGAGGGGCAGGTGGTAGGTGGCAGCTATTTCAAGCAAAGAGGTTTTTCAAAAGAAACGATAGAGAAATTCAGGCTGGGGTACAACCCAGAAAGTGGCGAAGCGTTTTATAGCGAAGCCATCAAAAAAGGGCATAGTGCCGACCTGCTTGAAAAAGCAGGGCTTGTAAAAAACAGCGGGCGAGGCTATTACGATGTATATCGCGGCAGGGTAATATTCCCCATCCAAAGTATGACGGGGCGGGTGCTGGGCTTTGGCGCGCGCATACTGAAGACAAACGACCGTGCACCTAAGTACATCAACACACCAGAGAACGAACTCTATAACAAGAGCCGTGTGCTGTATGGCATGTACCAAAGCCGTACGGCCATTAGCAAGCAAGACGAGTGTTTTTTGGTAGAGGGTTATACCGATGTTATATCGCTGCATCAGGGTGGTGTTGAGAATGTAGTGGCGAGCAGCGGCACATCGCTTACAGAGGGGCAGCTACGACTGATAGGACAACTGACGCACAACCTGACGATACTATACGATGGCGATGCGGCTGGTGTAAAAGCCGCGCTGCGCGGACTGGATATGGCACTGTCGCAAAGCTTCAACGTGAAGCTGGTATTGCTGCCAGAGGGTGAAGACCCCGATAGTTTTATACAGAAGAATGGAGAGTTGGGCTTTCGCGAATATGTGAAAGAACACAAGCAAGACATCATCAACTTCCGTATGGATGTGGGGATGAAAGATGTAGGCGACGATCCCGTGCGGAAATCGAAACTGGTGAATGAGATTGCAGAGAGTGTTGCCCGCATCAACAAAGCAGAAGACTTTGCGCTGCAAGATTATTATATACGAGAGGCAGCAAGGCGTTTGCAGGTCGACGAAACAAAACTTGTAAACCTTGTAAACAAATACATACGCGATAGGGTAGAGAATGACCGCAGGCAGCAAGAGCGTGATAAAGCAGCCGCCACACCAACTGTTGATCCTGAACAGGTAACCGTAGAAACGGAACTGACTGACTATGTATCGAAAGTAAAGCCCAATGTGCAGCAGGAATGGGAGCTGGTGCGTGTGCTGATAGAGCATGGGGGCAAAACAATGGCTGGTTATAAAAATGTAGCGGAGAAAGTATATAAAGATGTGGACCCCGACCTGATAGAAAATGAACTGGTGCGCAGGATATACGACGATTATTACAAGTACAATGCAGAACATGGCACACCGCCCGATGTACAGTATATTGTAAATAACACAGGCAGAGATGTGTTGGAAATCATATCGAGCGTATTGTATATACGCGGCGACATCAGCCACAACTGGAAAGATATATATGGTATAGAAACGCTGAACGGCGATATGAACTACCTGAACGAGGTTGAAAGCTCGCTGGCATATTTTGAATTGAAGAACCTGAAGATGATGCAGGCGCAGTTGCTCAACAGGCTGGCTATAGAAACCGAGCAACCCCGTGTGATGGCATTGGTGAAAAAGCAACTGGAACTGAAACGAACAGAGGCAGAGATAGTAAAGAAGATGGGAACCGTAATACTAAAACTCTGGAAGAACCAACCATAAGCTATGGGCAGAATACTGGCACTCGACTATGGCAAAAAGCGTACAGGCGTAGCCGCTACCGACCCCTTGCGAATAATAGCTACCGCAGTTGATACCATAGATAGCAATGAACTGATTGGCTGGCTGAAAAAATACATTGCCGCAGAGCCTGTAGATAAAATAGTAATAGGCTACCCGCTGAACTTTGACGATAGCCCTACTGATGCCACACCATTGGTAGAAAAATTCATTGGTAAGTTTAAAAATGTATTTCCCGATATGCCCATAGAAACATGGGACGAACGCATGACCTCTAAGATGGCATCGCAGGCAATAGCGGAAATGGGGCTGAAAAAGAAAATCCGCGAACGGAAAGAACTCGTAGATAGTATCGCCGCAGTCATCATTTTACGAGAGTATCTTGAAAGCCGTGGCTAATTCGTACTTTTGCGGATTATATAATAAAGAATAAAATGGTTTTACCGATTGTTGCCTACGGGCATCCTGTATTGAGAAAATTGTGTGAAGATATATCCCCCGAATACCCTGAACTGAAAAAACTGATAGCCGATATGTGGGAAAGCATGTACCATACCAATGGTGTTGGCTTGGCTGCTCCGCAAATCAACCGCCCCATACGCTTGTTTGTGGTAGATACCGTGCAGATAGTTGAAAACTTTGACGAAGAAGATAAAAAAGACTACCCCAACGAAAAACCTATCAAACGAGTGTTCATCAATGCGCATAAGGTGGATGAGAGCGGCGAGCCATGGGCATACAATGAGGGTTGCCTCAGTATACCAAAAGTAAGGGAAGACGTGCTGCGCCAACCTAAAGTGAAGCTGCGCTACATGGACGAAAATTTTGCGGAGCACGAAGAGGTATTTGAAGGCATCACTGCGCGTGTTATACAACACGAGTACGACCATATAGACGGAAAACTGTTTATAGACTATCTGCCTATGCTGAAGCGCAGGTTGATAAAGAAAAGACTGGACGACATCAGTAACGGAAAAATAAAGACCGACTACCGGATGGTGTTTAGCAAATAAAATATACTTTAGTAACGAAACTGATTTGGCACCCGTACTATCATATAGCGAAGAAGAACTGGTAATACTGCTAAGGCAGCAAAGTCAGCATGCTTTCAGCTACCTGTATAAAAACTATGCAGGGGTGCTGTATGGTGTGATACGTAAAGTAATAACAGACGAACAAACGGCACAAGATGTATTGCAGGATGTGTTTGTAAAGATTTGGAATAATATAGCGCAATACAATACGGAGAAGGGCAGGATATATACGTGGATGATAAACATAGCCCGCAATGCAGCGATAGATAAGTTACGATCGAAGGGGGAGATTATGAAATCGAAAATCCACACGGGTGAAGATGCCGTATATAATGTGCAGAGCGGAATGAAAACGGAGCAGCAAACGGATACTATCGGATTGAAGGAAGCAGTGGGGGGCTTGAAGCCCGAACAGCAGACCATTGTCAGTCTGGCTTACTTTAAAGGTTTTACATTAGATGAGATTGCCAAAACGCTGGATATACCGTTGGGAACGGTAAAAACCCGTATGCGCGCAGCGATGCAGGCATTGCGGACATATTATAATAGTAATTGAGTAAAGTGAATATAAAGGAATACATAGAATCGGGCATCTTGGAAGCCTATGTACTCGGCGCACTCACAGACAGTGAGCGTGCCGCAGTAGAGGCCGATATGGTGATGTATCCTGAATTGGCCAAAGAGGTAGCAGCCATAGAGGCTGCCATGCAGTCTTTTGCCGAAGCCAATGCCGAGCAGCCACCTGCACACATGCAGCAGCAGATATGGAATGCCATACAGCAGCAAGGTGCACCACAAGCAAGCCCCGAACCGCAACCTAAGCCTCAACCCAAAGTGGTAGAGTTTGCGCCACCTGCGCAGCGCTCAGTATGGCAACGTGCGGCTGTATGGGCAGCCGTTGTGGTAAGTGTGCTCACCAACTTTATGCTATTATCGCAGCGCAATAAGAGCAAAGAAGAAATTGCCGCCCTGTCATCGCAGATGGATTCGCTGAAAGTATCGCAAAAAGTAATGCTGGCAGAATACAAAAAAGGCAGGGATATGCTGGCAGATACCGCTATGAAAACGGTAGTAATGCGCAGTGTGCAGCAGGGCAAGGATATGACGGGTATGATGTTCTGGAGCAAAACAACAGGAGAATCGTACCTGACGATACATAATATGCCCATGCCCGAAAAAGGTAAGCAATACCAGCTATGGGTAATTCAAGATGGCAAGCCCGTAAGCATGGGTGTAATAGATAATCAGTTGGTAGCTAATGCAGGCACCATGTTCAAAGTGCCGATGCAGATAAAAGCAGGGCAGGCATTCGCCATATCCTTAGAGAAAGAAGGCGGTAACTCTACACCTACAGAGGTGTGTGTAGTTGGCGCGATATAAGCTGTATGTAATATGAAAGCGTTACGCTATTTCTTACTTATCCTGTTCATTTACCTGTTAGTAGCCTATGTTACGCATTGCATTGAGTTTGCTATTATAGAAAATCCTATCCACGTTATTGATTTTAATAAAACGGTAAATGCACTGGTATTTAGCGTAGTAATGACCATCATTTATTTGTTCTCTCCAATAGATAGACCTGAAAAAACTAAAAGAAGTAATTAGTATAATGCAATAAAAAAATCCCGCTTTTATCAAGCGGGATTTTTTATGAAGAAGAATATTTAATTATTGTTTTACTAACCTGCCCGTAGTCATCATACGGCCTTGCTCATCTTTAAGGCTGTAGATATATACACCTGCTGCTGCATTAGCCATTGGTATTGTTACATTGTTACGTCCGACAGCATAGTTAGTGCTGTTGTTTTGATACACTACACGACCAGCCATATCTGCTACCGTTACACTAAGCGTAGCAGCTTTTTCCAGCGTGATGTCCATATTAACATTACCGGCAGTTGGGTTAGGATATACATTTACATTACCTGCAAAAGCTATGTTTTTGATGCTCAGTGTGCTATCCATCAGGCTGAAAAGTTCAGTGCCATTTGCGCTGTCTGTAGCGCGGAAGTAGATTGTTTTATCCATTTGCAGGAAGTCGGTTGGGCTGCTGCTAAGTGAGCCGCTGTAAATATCCGCAATCATAGATGGAGTAGCTGTGCCATTGTACATCCACAACTCATTGCCGTTTACGCCGTTTTCAGCACCGAAATACAGTTTGTTTTTTACTGCAAATATCGTGTTGATATTGCTATTGCCAATTGGGTTTGTACGGTATACCAATGCCGTATTGCCATTGGCAGGGTCGTACGCATATAGATGCCCGAAATTAGTGCCATCATTACCTGCAAAATAAATTTTAGTGCCTAAGGCAGCTATTATTTTAGCACCTGTACTTGTATTATTGATGCTGCTATTGCTACCAACAACTATATCTGTAAGACGCATTACATTCATGCCGTTATAAGAATATAATTCGCGTCCGTTAGCAGTAGTAAACGCTGTGAAATACAACTTACCTGCGATTACAGTAAGGTTGTTAGGGGATGAACTGCTTATGCCTGCTTCAATATCAGATACCAGCATCGTGCTGTTTGTATTCGGATTGTAAGAGTAAAGTTCTGTACCTACAGTATTATTAAAAGCAGTAAAATAAATCAGTGTATCATAAACTGTAATGCTACTTACGGTGCTTGAACCTGCATTGTTTACATCTGTAAGCCTTGTAGCAGTGTTAGATGTGGTGTCATATACCCACAATTCTTCACCATTAATACCATCATTTGCATCAAAATATATTTTGCCCTTGTAGCTAATTACTTCGTCTACGCCTGAACTATTAGTTCCTGACCAAATTTCAGCTGCCAGCATCGGTGGGTTTGTTCCATCCCAGCGATACAACTCCGTACCAGATGTGCCATTGTTGGCAGGGAAGTAGATGAATTTGCCTGACATTGCCATGCTTCTGTTCGCAGTAGTAGACATACTGCTGGCAGATGCAGGATTGATGTTGAAGGCTAGATTAGCACCGCTTGTGTCTCTTACCCAAAGTTCGAAGCCATTGGTGCCGTCGTTTGCAGAAAATACCAATTTCTTACCCATTGCTGCAAGGCGCGATGGTGTGCTGCTTGCAGTGCCGGGGTTGATGTCTCTTACCAGCATGGGTTGCGCAAATGCATTCGCCATTCCTGCCAGCAATGCTATACTTAGTATGCTATGCTTCATAATAAAGTTGTTTTATGTTATTGTGTTTTGGTTAGCTAATTGATGTATCCGTTATTGTTTCTGTATTTTGCCTGTAGCCAGCATATTGCCATCTGCGCCTTGTAACTTGTAGATGTATGTACCGGCAGGTACTGATTGCAGGTTGATATTAATCATATGCTCGCCTTTTGCATAAGTAGTTGCAGCTCCGTTTTGTATAAGCCTGCCGCTAATATCTGTAATAGTATAGGCAATCTGCGCGTCTTTACCCAGTGTTAGTTTTATGTTTGCATCACCTGTTGTAGGATTAGGGAATGCTGTAACAGCAGCATCAAATGAAATGTGCTGTATGCCTAATGCTGCGGAATCGCTTAGCACATATAGTTCACTACCAGTTGGTAATGTAAATGCGCTGAAATACAACTTAGTACCCCAGCGGAGCATGTTCATTGGAGATGAACCTACTGTAGTGTCAAGGTCTGCTACCATTGTTGGGCTGGTTTTGCCATTAAACATCCACAATTCTTCTCCATGTGTGCCATCGTCTGCACTGAAAAAGATTTTACCTGCATAATACGTGAAGTTTTGCGGGTTACTTGCTCCACCAGGGTTGATATTAAATACCTTCATAGCTACACCATTACCAGGATTGTATTCATAAAGATGAGAGCCGCTTACACCATCATCACCGGCAAAATATATTTTATTGTTGTACCAGATAAACTGTGTTTGACCCGGGGATACTGTTACAACACCGTCCAAACCGCTGTTATCTATATTTGTCAGCCTTTGAATGTTTGTGCCGTCAAATACATACAATTCTCTGCCAAATGCAGGAGTGTAAGCTGAGAAATAGAGCTTGTTATTTGCTACCATAAAGCCTTGAGGGCTGCTTCCGCCAAGGCCTGTATTTATGTCAAAAGCAATACTAACGGTGTTGTTTACTGGGTTGTAGCTGTATAGTTCTGCGCCTGTTGTAGTAGCTGTAGCCCCAAAGTAAATTTTATCTTTAAATGCAATGTATCCATAAGGATTGCTACTTCCTGAACCTGTTACAATATCAGTTAGCCTTTGTGTGTAGCCACTATTTGTAGTGTACGACCATAATTCTGTACCATTAGCTGGTGTATTGGCAGTAAAATATATACGGCCGTCATTTGCGTACACTTCAGTTACGTTGCTGCTACCACCACTATTGACGTCTGTAGCCAATTCAGGTGCATTATTTCCATTCCAGCGATACAATTCTAAGCCTGTAGTACCATTATCTGCCGGGAAATATAAATAATTGCCCGATGCTGCCATTTTCATGTGATTTGTAGCCCAAGTACCTGACGATGCACCCGGGTTAATATTATACTGCAAATTTGCAGCAGTATCATAAGCCCATAGTTCATACCCGTCAGTACCATTATCGGCAAAGAATGCAACACGGCTACCAAAGCCCGTTACCCAACCCGGATAGGAATCCCCTAAAGGATTGATGTCTTTTATTAGTTTGGGCTGAGCTAATGCCGTTATGCTGCCAGCAAGTAATAATGTGCTTAGTAAACGAATTTTCATACGTGCTTTTCTATATTAATCGTTAACAATTAGAATAATCAGTTTAAAAATAAAAATTATTAAGGGAATATTAAATAATTATGACTGTTTTAGTACAAAAAATCCGTATTACTACGTAGATGCGGGTTTTAACCACTTTTTAACCTAACTTATTGATTTTCAGTTGTTAACCGTTTGTTAACCGATTGCAAAGCAGGCGTTAACAAAGCCCGAAAATTTGACTGTCGGGGCTCCGCACCCCCATATTTGCTTCATAATCAACAACAAAAACAAATTTTTTAACAACAAACATTAACAAACAAACAAAAACAAACAACAATGAAAAAAGTAATCGCAATCATCGCTCTGGGTATCACTGGTTTTGCTGCTAAAGCACAGTCTCCTTCATCTACTGCTACACAGACAGTTAATCTGAACCTTAGCAACGCAATCGAATTGACTTTCACAGGGTCTGGTACTGCTACAGGTGCTGCTGTTAACCTGGCTTTCAACACAGTGAATGACTATGCAAACGGTGTTACCTCTGCTAATCAGGAACTGCGTGTACGTTCTAACCGTCGTTTCGGTGTAACGGTTCGTACCAACAATGCAAACTTTACTTACACTGGTGCTGTAACACCTGCTCCTGTAATGCCTGTAAGTGGTGTATTAGGTCTGAAAATAGGTGCTAACAGCACAGGTGGTGCTATCGCTTCTCCTTTCAGCACAAGTGCATATGCCGGTCTTACATCAAGTGCACAAAACCTGATAACAAACGCAGCTAACGGTGGCAACCAATTGTTCAGCGTGTCTTACGAAGCACAACCTGGTTTCACTTACCCTGCAGGTACTTACACTGTAGATGTGGTTTATACTGCTACGCAGCTTTAATCCCGGATCTTTTTCATCCAAATACGAGGGCTCCCCAATCGGGGAGCTTTCTTTTTTGATTAGATTGCAGTCTTATTATGGGTATGAAAAAAATAATAAGCGGATTAGTATTAATAAGCAGTTGTCTATCTGGTGTTTATGCGCAGGATAATAGAGCAAAGACGATAGATTCGGTATTGGCAGTTTACAACAAGCAAGGTATGTTTAACGGCGCGGTATTGGTAACACAATACGGCAGGCCATTATTTGCAAAAGGCTATGGCTACAGAGATGTGGCTAAGAAAATAGCGAACGATACCAATACCGTATTTCAGATAGGTTCCATAACCAAAACCTATACAGCTACCATGGTGCTGATGCTGCAAGAGCAAGGCAAACTGAACGTGAAAGACAAACTGGCTAAATACATGCCCGACTATCCGGACGGGGAAAAGATAACGATAGAAAACCTGCTGACGCACACATCGGGCATATATAACTATACAGAAGATACCACGTTTGCAAACAAGGGATTGTTTACAACAAAAAGCCGCAAAGAAATGCTGGCGGTGTTTAAAGATAAGCTGACGGGTATAGAGCCCGGCACAACGTTCAACTACAGCAATTCTAACTACATACTGCTTGGTTATATTATTGAAGATATAACAGGCAAGCCATACTACACCGCCCTGCGCGAAATGATGTTGCAGCCATTGGGTATGCATAATACAGGTAGCAATTTTGCAGGACTTAAAAACAAGTACAAAGCCACTGGCTATTTTTCGATAGATGATAACAATGGCATAAAAGCACCACTGGTAGATTCATCCGTATCTTACGCTGCGGGTTGTATATACACCACAGTGGGCGACCTGATGAAATGGGCTGATGCAGTGCAACGAGCCAAACTATTGCGCAAAGAAAGCTGGATAGCAGCAACTACAGAATATAAACAGCACTATGGCTATGGCTGGATGATTGGCGAATCATTATCAAAGAAAAGCATAGGGCATAATGGTGGTGTGCATGGCTTTGTGTCGAACATGTTTATGACACCCGATGATGCACATACTGTTATCTTATTGTCCAACGTGATGGATAATGACCTGGCACCCATCAGAAGGAACATTACAGCTATTGTAAACAATAAACCCTTCGAGTTACCCGAATTCAGAAATGAAATAAAGCTGCCCGCCGCGCTATTGAAAGATTATGCAGGTAAATACGAATTAGCTCCTAATTTTTATATCGACATTACATTAGAAGGCGATAAACTTTTTGCACAAGCAACAGGACAAACCAAACTGCGTATGTATGCCGAGCGCAAAGACTTCTTCTTTCTGAAACTGGTAGATGCGCAATTTTCGTTTGCCAGAGATGCGGCAGGCAAGGTAGAGAAGCTGAACCTGCGGCAGGGTGGCAGGATATTGCCCGGCATTAAGAAGTGAGCATGATTACAAGGTAACTGGCAATGCTTTTATCTGCATAGTTAAATGGCTGTTAAGCCCCCGTTTATTTTTTGACACAGCATGAATATGTGAGATATTTATGCAAAGCAGAAAATAAACAATAAAATGAAAGCCCAGTACATGGCAGCGCGCCCAAAATTATTCAGCAACAAAGTGCTGCACTATTTCACCAAGCTCAATCCCTTTCGCGGAGAGTTGGTAGAGGTAGAGATGAAAGTAGTAGGCAAGCGCATCGTATATTCTTACACAAAAATCAGAGAGAATCAATAAGAACTACTCTTTCACCATCTTCTTATGCTCAATAAGTGAGCCGTCTTTTTTTAGTAAGGTAAGCATGTAGATGCCTTTGGGTAATTGTGCAGTATTGATGCGTCTGTTATCTATCTGTGTTGCTAAAACAGTTCTGCCAGTCATATCGTATAGCCTGATGTCAGCAGCATTTGCATCTATATCAATATAATCAGTGAATGGGTTGGGGTAGATATTGGCTTTCTTATTTTCGTTACTAGTGCTGATGCTTGTAGGTGTACCATAGGGGAAGATGTAAGTGCAGGGGAATGTATCTATATTATAAGTGCCGCTACTATTGGTGAAGCAATGGAGCCTAACATAGTTTTGACCGTTTAAAATATCGAATGGTGAATTATTATCAATCCCTACACCCTCTGTGAAGTATAAATTAGTTAGTCCACTTACGCTATTATTTGTTGTAGTTACAAGAAAACGCTTATGAAATATGCTTCCTATCCTGACAGAATCTATTGCTGTAATCACCCTTTTGTACAAGATGTCATCATTAGATGTAACCGTATCACCAACAGTTAAGTTTGCATCATAATATAGATATTCAGCGGTGTCTTTTTTTCGTATTGTGTATAACTTTTTATTGTCTTCACGAAAGGCGTAGACATATTCATCAGGTTTTGTAGCAGATATATTTTTTATCGCAGGAAAAAGAAACTGTGGTGCACTTCCACGAGGTGTTTTGGCAGTTCGCACAAAGACCTTAGTGTACTTTAACCCTTTTATCATGGTATCACTTCCGTTTACATAATATTGCATGTCTATGCAGCTATCAGCATGATGCCTTACACGCCACTGCGCGTTGTTGGTAGGTAACGGCTGATATGCTTGTGCAATTGCTGATTGCGAAGCGACGATTGCCGCAATGATTAGAATTAAGGTACGCATAGGTTAAAAATTTACATAAAGCTACAGTCAGTTATTTATTCTTTTGCAACGATTATGTCAAAAACAAAACCGCCCCGCATTTTGCGGGACGGCTGTATTATATCTAAACGGGCAATCAATAATGCAATTATGCTACCAGTGTTTCCAGTACGGCATTCATGCTGCGTACGGCTTCGGCACTTTTGTTAAAAGCTTCCTGTTCTTCAGCATTCAGCTTGTAGTCTATTATTTTTTCCCAGCCATTGCTGCCTATTACTACTGGTACGCCCAGGCATATATCGCTCTGTCCGTACTCGCCGTCTAATGCTACGCAGCAGGGGAATACTTTTTTCTGATTGCGGATGATGCTTTCTACCAATGCCGCGCCTGCTGCACCCGGTGCATACCATGCGCTGGTGCCCAGCAGTTTGGTAAGGGTAGCACCACCTACCATCGTATCGGCAGCTACTTGCTTCAGTTGTTCTTCGTTCAGGAAGTTGCTAACAGGTGTGCCGTTCAGCGTGGCAAGACGTGTCAGTGGTATCATGGTCGTATCGCCGTGGCCGCCTATCACTACTGCGTGCAGGTCGTTTTGCGAGCAGTTCAGTGCTATTTGCAGGTATGTTTTAAAGCGTGCGCTATCCAATATGCCGCCCATGCCTATGATGCGGTTTTTTGGCAGGCCTGTAGCTTTCAGCGTCAGGTAAGTCATCGTGTCCATCGGGTTGCTTATTACCACAATGATGGTATTGGGAGAATGTTCCAACAGGTTTTTTGCAACTGTTTCAACTATTTTGGCATTGGTGCCTATCAGTTCTTCGCGCGTCATGCCAGGCTTGCGTGGTATGCCCGATGTGATAACGCATACATCCGAATTAGCCGTTTTGCTATAGTCGTTTGTGCTGCCTATAACGCGGGTATCGAAGCCCAGCAGCGACGAGGTTTGCATAATATCCAGCGCCTTGCCCTCTGCAAAACCTTCTTTAATATCTACCAATACCAGTTCTTCAACCAAACCCCTGCGGGCAATGTTGTCGGCACAAGTAGCGCCTACCGCGCCTGCACCCACTACCGTTACTTTCATTTTATTATCTTCTTTTTATTGTGAGGTAATTAATAATCGGGGCAAAGATAGGCAGGATTTGCTTTTGATGCGGTTGATTTTACCGTTTTGGCATGATTTTTTCTTTTCATGTAAATAGGTTCCCCGTTACACGACAGGTTAAAGAATAAAATGAAGATTATGGAACTTAAAAAAGAATACGAAGCACCTGCATCTGCACCGTCAGTACTATCTATGCTGGCTCTATTGACCGGCTTGTCTATGTTTTTAGCTGCTGCTGTGTTTATTGCGTTTTCTGTTTCGGAGGTACTCAATTAAAGAGCGGATTTCGGGTAGAAAGAGTTTGGCAGCCATCAGCAGTGATAAGACGAAACCGCCTGCTGCCAGTAATACAGTAGCGTGGTTCATCCGTATCATGTAGTAGCGGATTGATAACTTTTCGGTACGTTCGGTACCAATAAACAACTCGGTGATTTTATATACTGTTTTGGATAGAAAGCCCAGTTTCCCCCAGTTGGTATATTTCCATCCGTGCTGATAGTCGTACAGTTTGGTGTATTTTATGGGTGTTTGTGCTGCATAAAAGCTACCCCAATATTTGGCTACCGTATCTATTTCAACCATTTCATGTTGAGGATTGCGGTACACAATGCCATAAAAGGGGTCTACCAACAGTAGTTTATTATCTACATCCAACACTATGCTGATGTGCATTCCTTCCCTGTCTTTACCATTCATTATCACAAATTTGCTACGGTAACCAAGCCGTGCCATCAACCGTGCAAAAAAACTGGCATACGCACCACACGCACCCTTACCAAAGTAGAAATTGCTGAACGAACTGTGCGTAAGCATCATTTTGGGAGAGCTGAACTTTTTGCCCGAAAACAAATCCATCATAGGGTCTTGTATCAGGTGGGTATAATATATGGCGGTATCTGTAAGGCATGGCAGGCTCTTGTCTGGGCAACGATTATAGATTTCTTCTGCAAGGTGCTGCACCAATTCATCCTCGTACTTCCAGTCGCTATAGCTCAGGATGGTAAACATTAACAAGATGCCGGCTAAAAAAACAAAACCGAACCCCGTTATTTTTCTGATTAACATGTTGTGTAAATGGTTTTGATAAGGTTACAGTACAGAGGAGGCTCAAATGTATGGAGTAGAATTAATTCTACAATGCACTGTGATACATAGTTATACATAGATGTGTATTAGGTTTATTATTACATAAGTACACAGATAATGCCATTCGTTTTGTTATTAAGCATTTGAGTATCTTCGCCCCAAGATTATAATCTATGAATGCAGCAAAGCGCGTGTACGATAACGTACTGCAAACAATCGGTAACACACCACTCATCAAACTGAATAAAGTAACCGCAGACCTGCCATGCCTCGTGTATGCTAAGGTGGACTTCTACAATCCCGGCAACAGCATCAAAGACCGTATGGCACTGAAAATGCTGGAAGTAGCAGAGAAAGAAGGTAAGATAAAACCCGGTGGCACTATAATAGAGGGCACAAGCGGCAATACTGGTATGGGGCTGGCACTGGCTGCCATCATCAAAGGGTACAAGTGCATATTTGCTACTACCGATAAGCAATCGAAAGAAAAAGTGGACATACTAAAGGCCGTAGGTGCAGAGGTAATAGTATGCCCTACCAATGTAGAACCTGAAGATCCCCGCTCTTACTATTCGGTATCAAAAAGACTGGCTACCGAGATACCCAATAGCTGGTATGTAAATCAATACGATAACCTTGCCAACCGCCTGGCACACTACGAAAGCACAGCCCCCGAAATTTGGGAGCAGACAGAGGGTAAGGTAACGCATATAGTAGTAGCAAGTGGTACGGGTGGCACCATTACGGGCATTGGTATGTTTATGAAGGAGAAGAACCCCGACATAAAAATGTGGGCGATAGATACCTATGGCTCGCTGCTGAAAAAATGGTTTGATACGGGCGAACTGGATATGAACGAGGTGCACCCGTATATATCAGAGGGCTTTGGCGAAGACTTCCTGCCTCAGAACTATATCAAAGAAGTAATAGACCATTTTGAAAAAGTAACGGATAAAGACGGTGCAGTGATGGCGCGCCGCATAGCCAAAGAAGAAGGCTTGTTTGTGGGCTACTCTGCGGGTTCTGTAATAGCAGGATTGAAGCAGTTGAAGCAACACCTGAAACCAACAGACTTGGTGGTAGTGGTATTTCACGACCACGGCAGCCGTTATGTGGGCAAGATATATAATGACGAGTGGATGCTGGACCGTGGCTTCCTTGAAGTATCTACCGTGCGCGATTTGATTGGCGGGCTGGGCCGCCGCCGCTTGGTAACCATTGATGAAGATGCCAAAGTAAGCGACGCGCTGGAACTGATGAAGAAATACGACATAGAGCAGATACCCGTATTGAAGAATAACAACGTAACAGGAGCCATCACGCAGGCAGGCTTGTTCAAACGGATGATAGAGAATACAGACGTAAAAGACTTCAATATTGGTGATGTAAAAGAAGCTGCCCTGCCATTGGTAGAAATGGATATGCCGCTGGAGCGATTGAAGCACTACATCAGCAAAGACAATGGCGCGGTACTTGCCAAAGACGATAGCGGGCAGTACCATATCCTTACCAAATACGATGTGCTGAATGCATTTAGCAAAGGTTAGTTTCTAATGGCTGAATGTATATGATGAGTAATTTGATAGACAGATTTATAAAAAAGCCACCGGTGATGTTTCCATTGGTGGCTTTGTTTCATATAGTGTTGCTTGTGTATAATATTTATGATGCAACCAGCGAACACATAACATTATTGTACTGGTTGCAACCCCTGTGGATGCTGGCATATACTATTGCATGGTTGTTTGTATGTGATATGCGCCGACGGGCTGCTTATGCGTACATTGCCATTACCACCATCAACATGGCAGTACACTTCTTTGTAAAAGACGAACTGTATTATAGTAGTTTGTTTTTGATAGATGCTATTTTTGCCATGATAGTGATGGCATATATAAAAAGGTTTGAGTAAACCCCTAAATCCCCTGAAGGGGACTTGGTGTAACGTAACAATATAAAAGCCCCTTTAGGGGTTTGGGATATGATTAGACTGATAACCGATATGCTGGGGCGCGATGTGGAACTGCGGTTTCCGCCAAAGCGCATTGTGTCTGTAGTGCCGTCGCAAACGGAGTTGCTGCATTATTTGGGTTTGGAAAATGAAGTAGTAGGTATCACTAAGTTTTGTGTGCATCCTGATAACTGGTTCAGAAATAAAACACGCATAGGTGGTACTAAAAAACTGAACATAGAAAAGATACGTGAACTGCAGCCCGATTTAATCATTGCCAATAAAGAAGAAAACGAGCGTGAACAGATTGAGGAATTGGCAAAGGAATTCCCTGTATGGATAAGCGATATACAAAACATACCACAAGCCCTGCAAATGATACAGGTAACAGGGCAGCTAACAGATAAGGAAGCGAAGGCCAATGAACTGGTAGATGAAATAGTAATGGGTTTTACCAACTTGCAAAAAGCAACGACACCTAAACGAGTGGCATATTTTATATGGTACAACCCGTGGATGAGTGTAGGTGGCGATACGTTCATTAGCAATATGATACACACTATTGGTTGGCAAAATGTATTGCAAAATGAAAGCCGCTACCCCGAAGTGAACCTTGAACAACTGAAAGAGTTAAACCCTGAAATGGTCTTACTATCATCAGAGCCGTTTCCGTTTAAAGAAAAACATATGGATGAGATAAAAGCCATATTGCCAGATGCAGAGGTAAAACTGGTAGATGGCGAAATGTTTAGCTGGTATGGCAGCAGGATGAAAGAGGCGGTGGAGTATATGGGTGAGTTGCTTGTGTGATTTGTGTAGATTTTGCTACCCCTAAATCCCTTTTCAAGCGACTTTTACATTGTTAGGATTTTCTTTTTTAGGATTTAGTATTTGGGATTTAGTATTTAGCATTTAGGATTTAGTATTTGGGATTTAGCATATGGTATTTAGTGCTTAACTATTAGATTTTCCTATCCGGTATTTCCTCTATACTATAATATACAGGTAATCCTTTAGCAAGTATATGGTCGCGCTCCATGTTTGCACCTCTGCTTTCGGCTATCAGTAGCAGTGCTTCACATTTGTCTATCACTGCCATAGATATATCCATAATGGCTTGGTAGCGGTCGGGTACATGGGCTGCATCTACTACGGGTAGCGCTGCATTAATACCTATCAGGGGTATATGCCCCTTGGCAAGCAGTATGGCAGCAGCCTCGTTCAGCCTGTTCAGGTTCGCTTGCCTTTGCGCTTCAGTATCGGCACTGTATGGCCCTGCTACTCCTATTATCATGTCTGCTGTTTTGCTAAAGGTAGCCAAAGTGTAATACAGCATATCTTAAAACAATCATAACAAGACATTTCAGTTTGCAGGCTAAGGGGTTATATTTGTATATACATGGCAAAAGGCTCCATTTTTTTAAAACCTACCCGTGCAGATGTCCGCTTCGTAGCATCGCTGATAGTGGTTCACTTGGTTTATTTCCTTGTGGCTACGCAGTACAAATGCATCTACAATGGCGATTCGCTGGAGTATATCAATATGGCAATCAACTTCAATAAAGGTTGGTTTTATTCGGGCAGCCTGTTAGATCCTTTCGACCCCATGTATTATACCCTGCGCCCGCCCGGCTATCCGTTCTTCCTATGGCTAATATATATCTTCGGTGTTAATAACTGGATAGTGCTGCTGCTGCAAAATGCTATTTCGGTTTTCAATATCCTGTACCTGCGCAGCACGCTGAAGTTGATAGGGTATAGCCGCAAGTACGATTGGCTGCTGATGGCTTTCGTATTGTTATACCCATCACAGTTTATCAATGCCAACCTGATACAGCCCGAATTGTTGCTGCAAACCTGCGTATTGTTTTATAGCAGGCATTTACTGTTGCTGTTGCAAACAAGATTGTGGAAACATGCATTTATTATGAGCCTTGCACTGATAGCAGGTATTATGATGAAACCCGTGTGGTATCCGTTTGTGATGATGCATTTCGTATTGCTGATGCTGGTATCGAGGCGGTACAGGAACGGTATCATCAGGCCCGCAGTGGCTGCATTGTTGCCCATGTTTGTAGTGCTGATATATAGCTACTGGAACGATACACGAACAGGCAAAATACATTTTTCAAGCATCCAGTCCATCAATGCGTTACTCTATAATCAGGAGTATTATGTACGCGAAACATATGGGGCAGATTCTGCCCGTAGCTTCTACGAAGCGGAACTGGCGGCTTCAATGGCTATTAAAAACTTCTCTAAACGATACGACTATCAGTCTGCCAAAGCATTGCAAATGCTGAAAGATAATTTTCTTCCTTACACCGCTATGCACATCCGCAAGAGTGTGGTAATGCTGGCAGACCCCGGCAAGGGAG
Organism: Chitinophagaceae bacterium IBVUCB1; assembly: GCA_002127285.1. Classification (GTDB taxonomy): domain Bacteria; phylum Bacteroidota; class Bacteroidia; order Chitinophagales; family Chitinophagaceae; genus Polluticoccus. Next base: position 19,061 of record NFUW01000001.1, on the reverse strand, counting down.
AGATGGATTTATTTACAGCCCAAACCACTTTGCAGCAAATACACAGCCCATCTACACGCCCCTTCAGAGAAGTAATGATGCAGGATGGCATTAGCGGAGTGCGGAATTATATCAGTACCAATCCATCAGCCCCCATTGCTTTATTAGTGCTTTTGTTTTGCGTGCTGAAACTTATCGGGACTGTGCTGTTCTTTTTTTCGCGTAGCATAGAGGCACAGTATAAGTGGGTGTTTGGCTTACTGCTATTTTATTTTGTATTCATCACAGGCCCTGTTGCATATGCCCGCTACCTGATGCCAGTATCATTGCTGCTGATAGGCTGCGCCGCATTGGGTTATCAGATGATGCTGCAACGTATGCGCGGCGGAGAGCTTAATAATAAAGAAGAATAACATACTGTGCAACGCATCAGGCAATACATACCTTTTCTTGCATCTGCCATTGGCTTGGTGTTGCTGATAGTTATTTACTACCCGTACTGCAAGTATTATATAGACCCCGATGCTACGGCATACCTTACCATATCTCAACATTATGCCGATGGCGATTGGCGATATGCCATCAACGGGTACTGGAGCCCGTGGAGTTGCTGGCTTACGGCATTGCTGATAAAAATGGGGACGACTGCCATTGGCGGTGCTATTATTGCCAACAGTATAGCTGCTGTGTTGCTGGTATGGGTTACACAATCTTTTTTCAGGAAGTATAGCGTAAGGGTAGCATGGCAGTGGATGCTATGCGCTGCCATGGCAGTGTTTCTGTCTTATGCAGTGTATTGGCAAAATTTTGACGACCTGTGGGAATGTTTCTTTTTGCTATACGCATTGCGCATCATGGCAAGCCACAAATTCAGGCATACCCCAGCGTATTGGGTGGGTGCAGGTGTGTTGGGGGCATTAGCCTATTTTGCCAAAGCATACGCTTTTTCGTTTTTCATCATCAGCACTTTAGCCATCGTATTTTACAATACAAGGGCGTGGCGCAAAGCCAATAGGGTAGAGTGCTTGAAGATTAGCATCATCATCATTGGCACAATGTTATTAGTAAGCAGCCCGTGGCTGTATGCACTGCATCATAAATATGGCATATGGACGACAGGCTCTGCGGGGCGGCTCAATATGTCGTGGTATTTGGTAGGGCATCCTTATTGGCAGGCAGATATTCAATACTTACTGCCGCCACCCAACACACATGCAGTATCGTATTGGGAAGACCCTTTGATGGTAAACGGGCAAACGCCCATGTTTTGGCATTCGGCAGATTTGTTTCTAAAACAGATGATGAAACTGGTGCAAAATAGTTTCAAGTTTACCATCAGCAGTTTGCAGATAGGCGTGGGCTTTCTTGCTGTATGGGTATATATGGTTTGGTTGTTGCTATTTCGTAAACAGAGGCGACAAAAATTCAGGGCGTATTATCCCATCATTATTCCATTCATATTATTCCCATTGCCTTTTTTTCTAATCAACTTCGAGGCACGGTATATATGGTATATGCTGCCCATCAGTATAGTGCTGGGTGTGGCTATTATTAAGAAAAACAGATTGCTGAATAAGGGATGGGTAATGGCTCTGTTTGCCATTAGCTATGTTGTATGGCCGGTATATGGTATTAGTAAGATGTGGAACGTTGGAAAACAGGAATATGAGTTGGCACAAAAGCTGCGACAAGAAGATATTATAGGAAGATATGCCAGCAATGTAATATTCGGTAAGCCCGAAGCGGTAGCCATGCAAAGGATAGCCTATTTTACCGGCAATGCTTATTACATTATGCACAAAGCACCTAAGAGTTTTCAGGAACTGCTGCCTGAATTGAGGAAATACGGTATTAAGTATTATTGCTATTATCCAAAACACAACCCTGATTGGAAAATAGTAGATGAAAATGACAAACCGTTAGATACAGCCTACACCCAATTAGATATGATACTATACCATCTGCAAGAAGCCAACTAAAAATCCGTTTCTATCGGGTTTAGTTTTACGGGCTTTAGTTTGATGATGCCAATTTTACTAAACAGGCGGATGATGTAATAGACTGGGTCTATCTCGTGCCAGCGTACACCAAAGTTGGGGTTGGATGCACGCATATGGTGATTGTTGTGGTAAGACTCGCCCAGCATCAGTATATCTACGTGAAACAGATTATCTGCTGTATTTTTCATTTCAAAATTCTTGTAGCCGAATTTGTGTGCATACCAATTGATAATAGCACCATGTACCGGCCCCATCATGGCATGTATAGGCAGCAGCAGATACATCCACCAAGCAGTAGCAAACTGTATGTAGAAAGCGATATATAGTGCCATCCAAATAATGCGTGGCATCCAGCTATGTGCAAACACATCAAAAGAACGCCACTCGGGTACATTCTTTTTAAAACGGTCTTCGATGGCTACTTTACCGTCAAAAATATCGGTATATACTTTTTTGGTATGCCACATCATACCAAATACGTTTTTGTGATGCAGCGGAGAGTGCGGGTCTTTATCGGTATCGGCATAGGCATGGTGCATACGGTGCATCAGTGCATAGGTGCGTGTGCTTAGGTAAGACGAGCCTTGGGTAATGAAAGTGAATATAAACCAAAAGCGTTCCCAGCCCTTGCTCATGCTATAAGAGCCATGTGCTGCATAGCGGTGCTGAAAAAACGTTTGCGAAAAAAGGGATAAATACCAGTGTGCAATGAAAAATAATAATATGACCATGTGTGTATTTCGAACTGTAATGAGAGCCGCAAATCTAAGGCAATTATCCACATTGTGGTGTTTGTGTTTAGGTATTATGCCTATCAGCATCTACTTATCAGCTAAATATTTATCTTTGCACACTTTTTAAAGTAAAACTATCATATATATATGGCATCGAAAAAAATTCAGGAACTTCTGGGCGACCAAGCTGGTTTTTATTTAGAACACACTTGCAAAACCATTGACAAATCATCGCTGCATCTGCCTACGGGCAATGTGGTAGATGACGTATGGTCTATGTCGAACCGCAACATACAAACGCTGAAAAGCATACAAGCGTTGATGGGCAACGGCCGTCTTGCCAATACGGGTTATGTATCTATACTGCCTGTTGACCAAGGTATAGAACATAGTGCAGGTGCATCTTTCGCTCCCAATCCTATTTATTTCGACCCTGAAAATATTGTGAAGCTGGCTATGGAAGGCGGTTGCAATGCTGTTGCTTCTACTTATGGTGTATTGGGTGCTGTAGCACGCAAGTATGCGCACAAGATACCTTTCATAGTAAAGATAAACCACAACGAGTTTATCTCTTACCCCAATAAGTTTGACCAAATCATGTTCGGCACCATTAAGGATGCGTGGAATATGGGTGCTACGGCAGTAGGTGCTACTATCTACTTTGGCAGCGACGAAAGCGCGCGCCAGATAGTAGAAGTAGCTAAGGCTTTTGAATATGCACACGAACTGGGTATGGCTACCGTATTGTGGTGCTACCTGCGCAATAGCGGCTTTAAGAAAGATGGCGTAGACTATCATACCGCAGCCGACCTGACAGCGCAAGCCAACCATCTGGGTGTAACGATTCAGGCGGACATCATTAAGCAAAAATTGCCTGCAGGCAATGGCGGCTATAATGCGCTGGCATTTGGTAAAACACACAAGAAAGTGTACGAAAATCTGACTACAGACCATCCGATAGACCTGTGCCGCTATCAGGTTGCTAACTGCTACATGGGGCGTGCAGGCCTGATAAACTCTGGTGGCGAGTCGAAAGGCGCATCTGATATGGCAGAAGCTGTGATGACAGCCGTTGTAAACAAGCGTGCAGGTGGTATGGGTCTCATAAGCGGCCGCAAAGCATTCCAAAAACCAATGAACGAAGGTGTGGAACTGCTGAATACCATCCAGGACGTGTATCTGGATAAGGATGTTACAATAGCTTAGTAATTATATAGCTAATAAATAGATTAAAATCTGCTATGTGAATAATCATAGCAGATTTTTTTATGCTTTATTCTAAAAAAATGTTATTTTTATGAAGTTAACTTAAACTAAGAAAAACCTTTATTTATGCGTAATATTTACAAATCCTTAGGCATACTCTCTGTAATGTTGGCATCCCTGTTATTTGCAGGCAGAACATATGCGCAAATACCTGCTTGTTCTACATATGTATTTACTACAAGTTCTGAAACATATTCATATTTATCAGGTGGTACATCTAGCAGTATATTGTGTGATGACTGTATTCAAACTAACATACCACTTAATTTTACTTTCCCGTTTTGTGGTAATAACTATACAACAGTAAGTGTTGGTTCAAATGGTTATCTATCTTTATCGAATTCATCTTCCGTTTGGTTAGGTGTTTCTGCATCTGCTATTACTAGCACTCAGCCTGTATTGTTCCCAATGTGGGGGGATGAGTGGGGGACTGCAGGTAGTGCATCGTATTCAACAACAGGTACAGCCCCTAACAGGGTGTTTACTTTTGAATGGCGGAACTGGAGGCCATATGCTCAGCAAAGTAATTCCGAGTATTCAATGCAAGTAAGGTTATATGAAACATCAGGACGTATACAATTTATTTACAAAAGAGAAGGAACTACAACCCGTGTTTCATCTTATGGTATCGGTATAGCTTGGTCTTCATCTGATTACCAGTCCTTACCTACTCCTTCTGTAAGCCCGGTACCTTCATTTACAACCTTATTCACGTACACTGCATATCCTGCCAATAATCAGGTGTATCAATGGGATCCACCTACTCCATGCCCCAAAGCTACCGCACTTACAGTAGGTAATGTAAATTCTCAAGCTGCATCATTCAGTTGGACTGGTGTTACCGGTGCGTTAGATTATCAATATGCTGTAGATACAAGAGCAGATTTAGCGCCCAATGTTGCTACTACAATTTTTACAACACCCAATACAAACGGTAGTATTACTGGTTTGCTACCCAATACCACATACTATGCGCATATACGCACTCGTTGCTCTCTCACCAGTATTTCTCAATGGGATACGGTTTCCTTCAGGACAAGAGCTGAATGTACAAGGCCTGGCAAGTTGATAATAGCTAATATAGATTCCAACTCATGTACGTTCCAGTGGCCTGCAGTTACTACGGCAAACAACTACCAATATATTTGGTCTGCTACTAAACTTACACCTACTGGTAGTGCTGCAACAACTTTAGCTACTACGTCTGTCGCGCTTACCGGCCTTATGGAGGGTACGCGTTATTATGTATATTATCGTTCGCTTTGTCCTAATATAGACAGCTCGGCTTGGATGCTAGATTCATTTAGAACGCCTGTACCTTGCCGTGCACCAATATTGGGGTTGTCTTGGCTTACAAACAATAATGCTATTGTTTACTGGAATAGCATGAATACTGCTTATCAATACGAATATTTTTTAGGTACTCCTTCAAATCCGCCTTCTATCGGAACACCTATTATTACTACAAGAATACAGACACCTTATCTGCAACCGAGTACCGATTATGCAATGTATATCCGTTGCAACTGCAATGATTTTGGGGTAGAATCAAAATCTAGATGGGCAGAAATAGACTTCAAGACGTTACCACCAACATCTATTAGTGCTATAACAACTGCCTCTTCGCGTATATCATTATATCCCAATCCGGTTGCTGATAAATTAAATGTAGAGATTGCAGGTACTTATAGCAATGATGCAGAACTTGAAATAACCGACATAACAGGTAAAGTAATTATTGCAGTTAAAGTAACAAGCAGTGTATTGCAAGTAGATGTTACTAAATTATCATCAGGAATCTATATGGTTCGTATGAAAGACGATGGTACTGTGAGTGCAGTGAAGTTCAATAAGAATTAATAGTTTTAATCAATAGTTAGTAAAATAGGGCTGCCGTTTGGTTAGCCCTATTTTATTTCAAATTAAAATGGGATTAAAAAAATACATGCTAATTAATATATCTTTAATCTCTGTGTAGTTTTAATTATATTGCAACAAGAGCAATTGAATTTATTGTTTTATAATATATAATAAATATCAGGTAAGAATGAAAAAAATTCTATCTATTCTAGTAGTATTATTATTGTCAGTAAGCGCAAAAGCACAAACATATGTTTGCTCACAAAGCGGTGCAAATAATGTTTTCCCTTTTGGATCAACAATAGCTGATAGGGTACAATATTTATATATGCCTACAGACTTTATCCCTGCAGTACCGATGGGTACAATTACTACTATTTATTTCAGAGCTGCATCTACTAACACAAGTTCATTTACCAACTTAGGCATATCAATAGGCACAACAACGCTTACTGCCATGCCTACTGGTATTAACCCATGGATAACTGGGCTTACACCAAGTTATTTTGCATCAAGCGCAACAGTGTCGCATGTAAGTGGTCAATGGTTTTCGTTTACATTAGCAACACCCTTCTTTTGGGATGGTACATCAAATATCATAATAGATATATACAGAAACAACTCTTACACTGGAGGTATAACATTGCAGCAGGGTGGTTCTAATGGTAATAGACGCATGTGGGGGCTTAATGCAAACACTACAAGTAATGGTGGAGGCTCCGGTTGTGCAGAACTTGCGTTAGATATCATTCCCGGTTCTCCGTGTACGAAAGCGATAGCGACAGCCACAACGAATATCAATTCTACCTCAGCCACCGTTAACTGGAATGCAGTACCCGGTTCATTTAGATACGAATACCTGATAGATACTACTACCCCCGGTAAGATATATCAGCCTATTGTATCAACAACAGCTACCAGTGCATTTGTAACAGGTTTAATACCTAACAAGATGCATTACCTGCGTGTACGTAATTACTGCAACGCCATCAGCTATTCTATGTGGGACACCATGGCGTTTATGACACTTCCTCCTTGCAATAAGATACCGAAAATTGCAATCGGATATGTAGATTCAAATTCTGCGCAGATACAATGGGATACGGCGAATAACGTAGTTAACTGGCGTTTTTTGATAGATACGAATAGGGCAGACCCTGCAAACG
>NFUW01000001.1:0-11852 GCA_002127285.1 Chitinophagaceae bacterium IBVUCB1 | reverse complement strand
CTTACATATCGGCTAACAACGCGGTGATATATTGGAATCCTGTAAAGACAGTTGTTAATTATGAATACTATTTCGGTTCTATTTTTTCATTGCCAGGAAATGGCACCCCTCTCTATGTAGCGTCATTACAAACACCGTATTTGCAACCGAGTACAAGTTATTCTGCACATGTACGATGCAATTGTGTTGATAATGGTATTAAATCGTCATCAGGATGGTCATCGTTAGATTTCACAAGTGAACCACCACTTAATATCTCCGCCAATGCGCATATCAAGCCATCAATTGAAACTTATCCCAACCCTGTAAAGAACAATCTGGTGATAAAACTGAACGGAGCTGCTAAAGGCAAAGCAACGGCATCTATTACAGATGTGAAGGGAGCAGTTGTACGCAGTATAGTAATAGACAATGCGACTACGAATGTGGATGTAGCAGGCTTAGCATCAGGTGTGTATATGTTGCAATATGCAGATGCAGAAAACAATATAACTACCAAGTTTACAAAAGAATAAGATAACATTTCTGATATTAAAAAGAGCGACACTAATTGTGTCGCTCTTTTTGTATGTTGATATACTATCACTATTCTATTGCTAAGATTAAAAATCAATTAATGAAGGATTAAAAACCAATTATATCTTCATTAAATCGTATTTTAAGTGAAGTGAGATTGAATTTGCAATAATAGCAGCAATTTATATTCGCGTGTGTAGAGTGTAATCTCTGCATAACTGAATATAAAAATGAGGCATATGATACGTATATTGATTTGTTTGTTGCTCGTAAGTTATAATCTGCATGCACAAACCCCTACACACATAAGATCTGCAAGTGGTGCAAATAATTCATTTCCTTTTAATACGACAAGTAGTAACAGGGTTCAGAATTTATTTATGCCTTCAGATTTTATCCCTGCTTTGCCTATGGGTACGATTACAAAGATTTACTACAAAAGTGCTACAAGTACTACGGGTACATTTTCAAATGTTACAATAAGCATTGGTACTACTACGCTAACAGGTTTTACTAGTGGCCCATGGAATACTGGACTTACAACCGTATTTGGCCCTGCAACATATACCAACACATTTGTAAACGGACAATGGTTTGAGTTTACATTAACGAATCCATTTTTCTACGATGGCAGCTCTAATTTTATCGTAGAGGCATCGCAAACTGGACTCACCAGTGGTGTGATAATTCAGCAAGGCAGTATTGGGGGCAACAGACGTATGTGGGGTAATGTGACAGCTACTACAGCATCTGCAGGTACGGGAAGCCCCGAGTTTGGTATTGAAATCATTCCCGGTTCTCCGTGTACGAAAGCGATAGCTACAGCCACAACGAATATCAATTCTACCTCAGCCACCGTTAACTGGAATGCAGTACCCGGTTCATTTAGATACGAATACCTGATAGATACTACTACCCCCGGTAAGATATATCAGCCTATTGTATCAACAACAGCTACCAGTGCATTTGTAACAGGTTTAATACCTAACAAGATGCATTACCTGCGTGTACGTAATTACTGCAACGCCATCAGCTATTCTATGTGGGACACCATGGCGTTTATGACACTTCCTCCTTGCAATAAGATACCGAAAATTGCAATCGGATATGTAGATTCAAATTCTGCGCAGATACAATGGGATACGGCGAATAACGTAGTTAACTGGCGTTTTTTGATAGATACGAATAGGGCAGACCCTGCAAACGGTAATCCGCTTATACAAGTTACAACCAACCGTTTCCGTTCATTGACAGGCCTTAAAGAAGGCACATGGTATTATGTGCATGTTAAAACAAGATGTGTTCAGAACGACAGTTCGGGTTGGGCATTAGATTCGTTCTATACGCCAACCCCTTGCCGCAAGCCTGTATTGCAGCTATCTTACATATCGGCTAACAATGCGGTGATATATTGGAATCCTGTAAAGACAGTTGTAAACTACGAATACTATTTTGGCTCAGTTTCAACTATACCTGCAAATGGTACACCTTTGCTAGCTCCATCACTACAAACACCATATTTGCAACCGAATACAAGTTATTCTGCACATGTACGATGCAATTGTATTGATAATGGTATTAAATCGTCATCAGGATGGTCATCGTTAGATTTCACAAGTGAACCACCACTTAATATCTCCGCCAATGCGCATATCAAGCCATCAATTGAAACTTATCCCAACCCTGTAAAGAACAATCTGGTGATAAAACTGAACGGAGCTGCTAAAGGCAAAGCAACGGCATCTATTACAGATGTGAAGGGAGCAGTTGTACGCAGTATAGTAATAGACAATGCGACTACGAATGTGGATGTAGCAGGCTTAGCATCAGGTGTGTATATATTGCAATATGCAGATGCAGAAAACAATATAACTACCAAGTTTACAAAAGAATAAGATAACACTATCTGATATTACAGAAGAAGCCGTACATGATTGTACGGCTTCTTTGTTTATGATGTGTGTGAAATTTACATCCAGTATTGAGCAGCACTTGCTAATGCAGGGGTATTGCCCGTTAGTTCTGCAAGGCGTTCCATTACACGTTCTACCAATGCATCGGGGCAGGAAGCGCCGGAGGTAATCATGATACGCAGCGGTTGTTTGGCAGGCAGATAGTTGCTTGTTTCCTGTTCGGTATGTGTATGCAGGTTGAAGTGTCTGATGGTGTCTGCTGATATGAGGCAGGTTTCGTCTTTTATGAAATAAGTGGGCAGTTTCAATTCGCATAGCTCTACAAGGTGCGATGTATTGGAACTATTATACCCGCCAATAACAATAGCAAGGTCGGCATCGGTATCTAACATGCCTTGCACTGCACTTTGGTTATCGTTGGTGGCATAGCAAAGGGTATCGCGTGTATCGGCAACATAGTCGCCAATATTATCAGCACTTGGCTTATGATGGTTTATCATTACCTGCTTCAGGTAGTCTGCAATGCCTTGTGTTTCGCTGGCAAGCATGGTAGTTTGGTTTACCACACCAATGCGTTGCATGTCTTTTGTTACATCAAAACCATCTGAGTATTGTCCTTTAAAGTCGGCATAAAATTGTGTGGCAGGCAGTTCGCCCGTAATGTATTTGGCAAGGTGCAGGGTTTGCTCCATATCCTTTACCACGATGGTATGCGTATTAGCTTTGCTATGTGAAAAAGTAGCGCGCGTTTCTTCGTGGTTAGGCTTTCCGTGTACGATGATAGTGTAGCCTTCTTTACCTATCTTCTCTGCACGGTTCCATACTTTCTCCACAAAAGGACAAGTGGTTTCGTAACGGCTGGGTTCTATGCCTTTATCGCGCAAGGTTTTTTCAAGCTCCAGTGTGGTTCCGAATGCAGGTATGATAACGATGTCGTCAGCGGTCAATTCATCCCAACCCATCAGCATATTGCCCTTTGTATCCATGATGAACCGCACACCAAGGTTTTGAAGGTCGGCATTTACACCAGGATTGTGTATCATTTCGCTCAGCAGGAAGACTCGTTTGTCAGGATTTTCTGCAACAGCACGAAAAGCGATTTCAATTGCATTTTCTACTCCGTAACAAAAACCGAAGTGCCTTGCTAGGATAAGGTGCAATGAGCCAGCCTCCAATACTGTCGGGCTGAAGTCTTTCTTCATCTTATCGGCAGCCTTGCGTTTGGATTTAATAGCCGTAACAAGTGTGCTGCGGTAATGTACAGGTACGTCAAATGATTTCATTGCGCTGCAAAGTTATGCTTTAGGCTGTTATGAAATGTATAATGTGTAAGCGTACTTAGCTGCGCAGCCTAGTAACTTTCACATCCATGCCGGGCTTTGCCTGCATCAGCCCTGTCAGGATGATGGTATCGCCTGCGGCTAAGCCTTGTAATATCTCTACTTTATCGCTGGTACGCTGCCCCAGTTTCACTACTGCCATATCTACCTTGCCGTTTTTGATGCGTGCTACTTTCTTTTCCTTAGTAGTGGGTATTACAGCTTGCGATGGTATTAATATAGCATCCGCTTCGCTCTTTATTGGTATGATGACGTTGGCAAAAGAACCGGCAATCAGTTTGCTATCTTTGTTTGGCACGATGGCGCGCACTTTTACAGTGCGTGTACCTGCTTCTGCCCCAGCGTCTATGGCTGCTATTTTTCCTGTTAGCGTATCTGTTCTGCCTGATACGGAAAAGTGTACAGTATTGCCAATGTTGATAGATTTTAAATATTGCTCAGGTACGTTGAAGTCTATTTTTAATTGATGGGTTTGTTGCAGCGCAGAGATAACGGTAGCGGGAGAAATAACTGCCCCCTCGCTGATGCTGCGTATGCCAATCGTACCGTCAAACGGTGCTATGATGCGGGTGCTACGTAGTTGCGCCTCGGCGTATGCAATGTCTGCATTGATAGATGCTATTTGTGTTTCGGTGGTTTCATAATCCTGCTTGCTGATGCCACCAATCTTTAATAATTCTTCTTGCCTGTTCAGGATGTTTTGTTGCAGTTTTTGTTGTGATTTCAGTTTTTGTATCTGCGCTTTTATTTCACCATCAAATAACTGCACCAATAATTGTCCTTTGCGTACATGGCAGCCTTCTTTGAAGTATATGCCCGTAACCCTGCCCGATATTTCGGGGTGAATGTCTATCTCTTCATTGGCTATTAGCGAGCCACTGGCAGCCAACTCGCTGCTGAAAGGCTGAGGCACGGCAATATATGCTTCCGCATTCAGCTCTTTGGGTTTGCCTTTTGCAGATGCATTTTCATCATGGCTGTTTTTGCACCCTATAAGGGCTATAGCCATCAGCAAAAAGATGAATCCGTGTTTTTGGTATGCTAAGCGCGTAGCTTTCATGAATTATTCAGAAATTGTGTAGCAAATATATCGATAACCGCCCACGCAATATGCAGGAAACACATCATAAATGGTATTGGCACTATAGGCAAAAACTAATATGGCTGGTAGTGGTGTTGGTAATTGCTGTAGCAGGTACATGGTATCTGGCAGATTGCCCGTGCCATGCAGATGCGTATAATGAATATGTTTTTCAGCCCTATCAGGCATTGCGTATTGCGGTATTAAAGTATATACCATTCAGCATTGGAGATATTGTGTATGTAAGCTGGGGTTTTAGTTTGTTGCTGCTTGTTATAAGGTGGGTGTACTATATCGCCAAGTTACAAACTTATGCATCCACATTGCGATATGCGGTAATAAAAGCTGCATCTGCATTAGTATGGTTGTATGTATTGTTTATGGTTGGCTGGGGCGGTAACTACTACAAAGAGCCATTGGCAAGATACTGGCAACTGGAAGAAAAAAACTGGGGCGATACAAGCATCGCAGCTTTTGACAGATATCTGGTGCTGCAACTGAATGCTACTGCACCGCGTTATAAAGCAAACAGTTTTAAAGAAACAGTAAGGAAAGCCAAAAGCTATTATCAAACATATACGGATTGCTACAAAAACGGTAAGGGGCTACAGGTAAAGCCATCATTATTTGGTAATTGGATGCAGTATATGGGTGTGCAGGGCTATTACAATCCTTTTACGGGAGAGGGGCAGGTAAACAGGGGGGAATTGCATTTTATGCAACCGTACATTATTTGCCACGAAATGGCGCATCAGACAGGGGTAGGGGCAGAAGACGATGCCAATTTGCTGGCGTATGCATTGGCTGTTTCATCGCAAGACACCAGCTTTATGTATGCTGCCTACCTCAATTTATGGCTCTATACACATCCGCAACTGCGCATGAGGGATAGTGTAGCTGCCAACGCCATCAAAGCACAACTAAACCGCACTACCATTGCACACCTGAAAGAATTGAAAGCGCAACGCAAAAAGTATCATAGCAAACTAAGTAGCTATACCGGCGATGTGTATGACCAGTACCTGAAGCTGAACGGGCAGCAAGATGGCATAGAGAGCTACGATAAAGTAACCGTTAGTGCATGGCTATGGGAGCAGCAACGCAATTATAAATTGCGTAAGCTCTATATACCTTAGCCCTTGTACTCGCCCCAAACACCACGCAGGGTATCGGCTATTTCGCCGAGTGTACAGAGGTTTTCAACCGCTTCTATTACGGCAGGCATCAGGTTGTCTGTGCCAAGTGCTTTTTCGCGAATGGTTACAAGGCAGGCATCTGCTTTGGCATTATCGCGTTTCGAGCGTAGTGCCTTCAGCTTTTCGCTCTGTACCAAACGGATAGAGTCATCAATTTTCAGTAGGGGTGTATCGTTTGTTTCTTTTGATGTAAACTTATTGACACCCACTATTATTTTTTCACCTGTTTCTATCGCGCTATTGTATTTGTAGGCACTGCGTGCTATTTCTTCTTGTACAAAGCCTTGTTCTATGGCTTTTACCGCACCACCCATCGCGTCAATCTTATCAATCAGCTTCCATGCGGCAGCTTCTACATTATTGGTTAGTTGCTCTACATAATAAGAACCTGCCAATGGGTCTACTGTATCTGTTGCGCCGCTTTCAAACGCTATTATCTGCTGGGTACGCAGTGCAATGGTAGCTGCTGTTTCTGTTGGCAGTGATAATGCTTCGTCGTAGCCATTGGTATGCAATGATTGTGTGCCGCCCAATACCGCGCTCAATGCCTGTAACGATACACGCACTATATTATTTTGCGGCTGCTGCGCGGTGAGGGTACTGCCGCCAGTTTGTGTATGGAAACGCAGCATTTGCGCTTTGGGGTCTGTTGCGCCGAGGTCTTTGGTAATCTTTGCCCACATACGACGCGCTGCACGGAACTTTGCTACCTCTTCAAAAATATTATTGTGTGCATTGAAGAAGAAAGACAGGCGTTGAGCAAATACGTTTATATCCAACCCTTTGTCTATTGCAGCTTGCAGATAGGCCTTACCGTTGGCAAGTGTAAATGCCAGTTCCTGCACAGCAGTAGAACCGGCCTCGCGAATATGATAGCCCGATATGGATATGGTATTCCATTTGGGTACTTCTTTGCTGCAATACTCAAATATATCGGTGATGATGCGCATAGACGGTGCCGGCGGGTAGATGTATGTGCCGCGTGCTGCGTACTCTTTCAGTATGTCGTTTTGTATTGTGCCTGAAATTTTGCGTACATCAGCACCTTGTTTTTTTGCAAGGGCTATGTAGAGCGATAACAAAATGAAACCCGTTGCATTGATAGTCATGGAAGTAGATACGTCTTGCAGGTTGATACCTTTGAATAGTATCTCCATATCTTCCAGCGAATCTATGGCAACGCCTACTTTACCTACTTCGCCCTCGCTCATGACATGGTCGGAGTCGTAGCCTATTTGTGTTGGCAGGTCGAAGGCAACGGATAAGCCCATCACACCCTGACTTAATAAATAATGATAGCGTTTGTTTGATTCTTCTGCCGTGCTGAAGCCAGCATATTGACGCATCGTCCAAAGCCTGTCGCGGTACATGGCACCATGCACACCACGGGTAAATGGGAACTCGCCCGGCATTTCCGTCATAGGTACAGGTTCGCAATAAACCTGTTTTATTTCTATACCCGAATCGGTAACAATCTTCTTGTCGTTCACAATACTTATTTTTCTGACTCTATGTATCCTTATCCCATCGCGCCCATGTGCAGGATGCGCTTGGCTTCTTCATTTATAATTTGCAGGGCAACGGCAGTTGGCGGTTCGCTGGCATCTGTCAGCACCACATCTACTATGCGCATATGCAGTTCTTTGGCAGGTGCATCGGGCTGTAGCTGCTGGGCTATTACGCCCACCATATTTATCTCCTGCTCCATCACTCCCTTTACGGTGTTCCATACGTTGCTCGATACGTATATCTGTTGAGAAAGGTTATGTTCAAACTCGCTGCGTATGTTGAATACCAATGCCTGTTGTAAATCGGTAACCGTCATGCCGCTCATATACACACGAGGTATCAGCGAGCGCGGGCTGATGCGTTCTATATACAATGCCAGCCTTTCCAATGCCTGCAAGCGCATACGCACTGTATATTCCTGATTTTCGCTCAGCATGGCTATCTGCTTGCGTTGTGTATCGGTTACTAAAAACTTCTGCACTATCAGGTAGCAGGCTATCAGCACAATGATAGCAGGCAGGGTATATTTCAGTATTTCTAATGCTGTAATCATCTTATTGAAAATAGAAGCGCAAATTAAGTTCTTTTTGCGATGGTTGAGATGCGTTTTCTGCTTAATTTGTACGCATCATGCGGGCAGAAGAAAGGTATATAGAGGTAAACAAACGATTGTGGAACGAGAAAACAAAGTACCATATTCAGTCGGCGTTTTATAACAATACAGCTTTTTTGGCAGGCGAAAGCACGCTGAAAGAACCTGAATTGGCCATATTGGGCAATGTGGCAGGCAAGGAAATATTGCACTTGCAATGCCACTTTGGACAAGATACGATGTCGCTGGCGAGGATGGGAGCTAAGTGTACTGGGGCAGATTTATCGGACGAAGCTATCCGGAAAGCAACGGAGTTTAATGCGCAACTGAGGCTTGATGCCAAGTTTGTTTGTGCCGACGTATATAACCTGCCCAATGTATTGACAGGGCAATTTGACATCGTTTTTACAAGCTACGGCGTGTTGGGTTGGCTGCCCGATATGCAACGCTGGGCAAAAGTAGTAGCACATTTCCTGAAACAGGGCGGCAAACTGGTATTGGTAGAAATGCACCCTGTTGTGTGGATGTTCGATAATGAATTTACCTATGTGCAATACCCGTACTTCAACAAAGAAGCTATTATAGAAACACTGAAAGGCACGTATGCCGATAGGGATGCGGATATGGAAATGGAAGAAATTGGCTGGAATCACCCGCTGAGCGATGTGCTGCAAAGCCTGATAGATGCAGGGCTGCAAATAAACCTGTTCAATGAATATGATTACTGTCCGTACGATTGCTTTGCCAATACGGTAGAGGTAGCAAAGGGTAAATTCAACATCAAAGGCATGGAAGGTAAGCTGCCCATGCTGTATGCGGTAGTAGCAGAAAAAAGATAAGTGACGCGAAAGAAAGACAACATACAGCATAGCGGCTTCGATGTAATCCAAAACTGGCTGCAGGCAAAAGGCAGGCAACCCTTCCCTTTTCAGGAAGAAACATGGCAGCTATATGCAGAGGGACTAAGCGGTATCGTAAATGCACCTACTGGCTTTGGCAAAACATTTTCAGTGTTCCTTGCAGTGGTTATTGATTGGATAAATCAACATCCCGATTATCAAACAAAAAAGAAAAACGGACTGCAACTGCTATGGATAACGCCACTGCGCGCATTGGCAAAAGACGTAGGGCGCGCTATGGAAGAGGCATTGCTGGAACTGGACATACCATGGAAAGTAGCGGTAAGGAATGGCGATACTACAACCAGTGAACGGCAAAAGCAGAAGAACAATATGCCCGAGGTGCTTATCATCACCCCTGAAAGCCTGCACCTGCTCATCGCTACAAAAAACAACAAAGAAATCTTTAATAATCTGCAATGTGTGGCCGTAGATGAATGGCACGAACTACTTGGCTCTAAACGCGGTGTGCAGGTAGAACTTGCATTGGCATATTTAAAAACACTCAAACAAACCCCAACTGCCAACTCACAACCGCAAACTGCAAATTGCCAACTGCCAACTGCTCACTGGCAACTCCGCATCTGGGGTATATCTGCCACCATCGGCAATCTGGACGAAGCACTATATGTATTACTGGGTGATGACCATAACGGCACTATTGTAAAAGCGGACATCAAAAAAGAAGTAGCCATCCATACCATCTTGCCCGAAACGGTAGAATGTTTCCCTTGGGTGGGGCATCTGGGTGTAAAGATGGTTCAGCATGTATTGCCCGTGATACATAATAGCCAGTCAACCCTGCTGTTCACTAACGTACGCTCGCAGGCAGAGATATGGTATCAGGCATTGCTCGATGCAGACCCGAGCCTTGCTGGCGTTATAGCCCTGCATCACAGCGCTATAGATGCCGATGTAAGGGTGTGGGTAGAGGAGCAACTGCACGCAGGTACGCTAAAGGTCGTAGTATGCACAGCAAGCCTCGATTTGGGGGTTGACTTCCGTCCCGTAGATACGGTGATACAGGTTGGCAGCCCTAAAGGTATAGCCCGTTTTTTGCAAAGGGCAGGGCGTAGCGGGCACAGGCCCGATGCCGTTAGCAATATTTATTTTGTGCCTACCCACTCGCTGGAGATTGTAGAGGCTGCGGCCCTGCAAGATGCTTATGAAACACAAAGTATTGAGAGCAGGCATCCCGTAGTATTAGCGCACGATGCGTTGGTGCAGTATATGGTAACCCGTGCCGTAGGCGATGGCTTTACCGAAGCTGATTTATATAAAGAGGTTACGGGTACACATTGCTATAGAGATATTACGCAATCGGAATGGGATTGGCTGTTATCATTCGTTACAAACGGCGGCAGCCTGCTGCGAGAGTATGATGAATACCATAGGGTGATATTGACAGATGGTGTGTACCGCGTAGCCAACAGGCGGGTAGCCATGCGCCACAGGTTGCACATAGGCACTATAGTGGGCGATGCGCTGATGCGGGTAAAGTACATGAGTGGCGGCAACGTGGGTACGATAGAAGAATACTTTATCTCTAAACTGGTGCCCGGCGATGTGTTTGTGCTGGCTGGCAGAAAGCTGGAATTGGTGATGATACGCGATATGGTGGCGTACGTCCGTAAATCGAATGCGAAGAAAGCACAAGTGCCTGCATGGGCAGGTGGCAGAATGCCTTTGTCGTCTAATCTGGGCGAGGTATTAAGGCGCACATTCCGCCGTGCTGCTACCGATACGCATGGCAATGATTTGCTGACGTTTATGAAACCCCTGTTCGATAAGCAGCAAGAACTGTCGCTGATACCTAAAGAAGATGAACTGCTGATAGAATTGATACATACCAAAGACGGGTATCACTTGTTTGTATATCCCTTTGAGGGCAGGCTGGTGCATCAGGCAATGGCTTCTATGCTGGCATACAGGCTGTCGCGCCTGCTGCCCATTACCTTTTCCATAGCTATGAACGACTATGGTTTTGAACTGCTTAGCGACCAGCCCATACCGTTGACAGAAGAAAATGTACAGGCACTCTTTAGCCCCGATGGGTGGTATGCAGATTTGCAGCGCAGCATCAATGCCGCCGAAATGGGCAGGCGCAAGTTCAGGGATATAGCCGTCATATCGGGCTTGGTATTTCAGGGTATGCCCGGTGCGTACAAAAAGCAAAGGCATCTGCAAAACTCCTCGTCGCTTATTTATGAAGTCATTACACAAAACGAGCCGTCCAACATACTGCTGCAGCAAGCCTATACAGAGGTACTAACCTATGAGGTAGAGGCTACACGTCTGTATCGTGCGCTGGAACGCATAGCATCAGGTAGCATCATTATAGCCCGCCCTGCCAGCCTCACCCCCTTTTGTTTCCCCATAAAAGTAGATTCGCTGCGCGAAGAGCTGAGTAGTGAAAAGCTGGAAGACCGTATCAGGCGGATGCAGCAAGCCGCCCAAAAGCAGCAGGCATAGGCATTACACGGGTCATATTACAAATGCTGATTAAAAATATCCCCTCATCTGTTTGGAACTTGTAGAATCTTGCCTACCTTTGCAACCCCAATCGCAAATATGAGACGGGTTTAGTTCTTTCAGTATTGGCAAAATCAGTGTGTTCAGGATTGTGGCAAATGAATGATGAAAATAAAATTTCGAAAAAAGATTTTGCAATTTTAAAAAGCTCTTCTATCTTTGCGCTCCCTTTTGGGGATGAGAGTTAACGGAGTGGTAATAAAAAGTTCTTTTTTAGTTAAGATTATGTAGATGCGGTTAGAGGCTGCCGGATGGGTTCAAGTCCCGTACTACG